>CAWDSJ010000001.1:0-3942921 GCA_963805005.1 uncultured Alphaproteobacteria bacterium | reverse complement strand
CAGAGGTCACAGGTTCGAATCCTGTCGGGTGCGCCATACCTTCGGAAATTTGTTAAGGCTTTCAATGCCCGGAGCCGACGGTTGCTCGGCTACCCATGTTCCTGCCCATATATCAGGCCCGCCGAGCGCGGTTCTTCCTAGCAATCATAGGCACCGCTGGTCAGCCACAGAAACGCGGAGCGCGACAGCTCCTGCTGGGGTGTGACACAAGGGAGTGTCTATCACATCATAGCTGAGCTGCTACCTTGACCAGACAATCAATGGAGGCTCACATGCAAATCAAAAACGCGGAAAAAACGAAAATTCGAACAATCCGTGCACATTGGCTGGCATACGAAACCATGTTGGCTCAAGGCTTGCGGCTGCGTGTTGACGAGCTCGCCAAGACGCTAGCGGCATATGTAAAGTACGCCGAGAAGGGAGCTAAACAGCCGCCGTTAAAGGTATTAGAGGAAATTGCTGCGACCCTTAAAACAGCTGCGATAACGCACCCTGCTTCGGGCACAATGCGACCTGGTAGATGGGGACCCTCTCTACACGGATTTATCAACGGCCAGGGGGCGATGTGGGATTCTGATCTCCCCATCGCAAAACGGAAACCCGGAAAACCGAGATATGAAGACGAGATTGCGCGCGAGCGGGGTATGCCGCGAAGCACTCTCCAGCGACGACTTTCTAAAGCACGCCGATTCAGAGAAATGGAAGAAACCTCCCAGGAGGTTTGAGGCTGACATCTTGGCGGCCAAAGTCCAATCTCGACTGGTGTTGTTTGGACTAGCGACGGATGGACTGTAAAATTGCATCCAACTTTGACCCCTGCCCCAAATTCGCTCATCCCCTTGATCTTGTTGCGAACGATCGCATTTTGTGGGGTCGCGTTTCGCGTCCAACAGTAACCCCTCTGAATTCAGCTATTAGGCAATGAATGCAATACGTTGCGTGCTGCGAGGCGTGGGGTCATTGTTGAACACGATTTTACAGTACTGCGAAACCCATGCACCGTGATGTCCGCGCGCTCCATGGTCAATCTTCTATTCGTGGAAGACGACGACGTGCTGTCCAAGCCCGGCGTGGTGCGCACGATCTACGACCCCACTGCGGGCACGGGTGGGATGCTGTCGGTCGCGGACGATTATCTGGCAGCACTGAACCCGAAGGCCCGGCTCTCCGCAACGATCCGAAGCTTCTCCTCAAGCGTCCAGCGTCGCCGCGCGCCCGTCTCGATCACTTCAAGCCGCGAAACCTTAGGCATAGTCGTATCACCAGTCATACGACTATGTCGTCAGATCACTTCCCTAGCTGCAAGACGGCCTTAGGCGGGGGGGATACGTTACGGTGAGACCTCTCGCGTGAGAAATGCGCTGGAGCGCGTACGGCGAAGAGCCCATCCGTGCTTCGGATCTATGCGGGGCGCGCGTAGCAATACGCGTCCCTGCCGCGATCCGTAATTAGTCGGCCCTAAAAAACGCGGATGAGCGTTACGGGGGAACGATTCCCTGAGAGAAATGGGCGATGTAAATTGCAACGAATTGGGGCTGCTGGCCTGAAAGGTTGCAATTTGTGCTGAAAGACAATCCGCGAAGTAGCCGACAGGAGGACCTGTACCGGTCGCGGCTGGAAGCGATCATCGATCCCACGCATGAGCTGGTCAAAATGAGTTGGCTGGTGGGCTGGAGCGATTTGGCTGGCGATCTGAAACCTTACTATTGCGCCGACAATGGCCGGCCCGGGGAACCGATCCGGCTGATGGCCGGGCTGGTGTTGTTGAAAGACATGAAAGGGCTGTCGGACGAGGAAGTGTGCGAAGTCTGGCGGGAGAACCCATACTTTCAATATTTTTGCGGGGAAGAATATTTTCAGCACCGGCTGCCGGTCGAACCCCCATCTTTGAGCATTTTCAGGAAGCGGATCGGCAAGGAGGGAATGGAGCGGCTGTTGCAGGAAACGGTTCGCGTGGGGCTGAAGAGCGGGGTGATCACGGCGGGCGCCCTGCAAAAGGTCAGTGTGGATACGACGGTGCAGGAGAAGGCAATCCGCTTTCCGACGGACACGCAGCTTTGTCACAAGGCGCGCGAGGAACTGATCAAAACGGCGAAGAAGCTCGGTGTTAAACTGCGGCAAAGCTATGTGCGCAAGAGCAAGCAGGCTGTGTTTCTGGCCAACAAATACCTGGCAGCCCGGCAGATGAACCGTGGCCGCAAACAGATCAACAAAGTGCGCAATTATCTGGGCCGTGTGATCCGCGACATTGAACGCGCCATTGGCAAAGTCCCCTCGCTTGGCGGTTTATTCCAAGACGATCTGGCCAAGGCGCGGAAAATCCATGCTCAAGCGGCCGATCCGAAAACGCCGGACAAAATCTATTCCTGGCATGCGCCGGAAGTCGAATGCATCGCCAAGGGCAAAGCCCACAAGAAGTACGAATTTGGCTGCAAGGCCAGCATCGCTTCAACGTAACCGTACGCCGAGGGCCGCGGATCGGATTGGGCGTTTGTGCTTGACAGTTGGTTTTGGTGCGCGGCTTGCCGTCGTTGAGGGTGATTTTGAGGGGCGACGGCGGTCATGCCGCCAGTTTACGCAAGCCTTTGTCTTTCGCCCAGTTCCAGGGAAGCAGCTCCGCAAGCTTGTTCACAGGATGATCGGCGATGCGGGCCAGCACGTCGGCAAGCCAGGCTTGCGGATCGATATCGTTGAGCTTGGCTGTTTGAATGAGCGTGTACATCATGGCTGCTCTTTCCCCGCCGCGCTGGGAGCCGACGAAGAGCCACGCCTTCCTGCCCAGTGCCGCGCCTCTCAGCACGCGCTCGGCCGCATTGTTGGATAGGCAGATGCGTCCGTCGGAAAGAAAGCGCGTGAAGGCGTCCCATCGCTTGAGCATGTAGTCCATGGCTTTGGCGGGATCGGCATGGCGGGAGAGCTTGGCGCGCTCGGTTTGCATCCACGCATGAAGCTCTTCCACCAGCGGCGCCATGTGCTCGCGTCGATAGGCAAGCCGTGCAGCGGCGGACTGCCCGTTGATGACGCGCTCGTGGGCGAAGATGGCGTCGAACTTCTGCACCGCTTCGAACGCGAGCGGCGAGATCAGGACCGCCTTTTGGCTGCGGGCCTGCGAGGCGATGTCGGCAAGCACGAAGAACTTGCGCCTGGCGTGCGCCCAGCACGCGGCCTCCGTGATGGGCGCCGGCTTGCGGCCCTGCTCGTAGAGCCCGCCGAATCCGGCATAGGCGTCGGCCTGCAGGATGCCGCCGTAATGGCAAAGGTGCTGCTCGGGATGGATGCCGGCACGATCGCGCGAGAAGAAGAACACTGCGGCCGGCGGCTCGGTGCCGCCGAAGGGTGCATCGTCGCGCACATAGGTCCATAGCCGGGCCTTGATCGTCTTGGTTTTGGCGAACAACGGGATCGGCGTGTCGTCGCCGTGAAGGCGCTCGCCGGCAAACACATGGGCGCCGATCAAATCGGCGAGCGGCGCAAGCAACGTCGTGCAACTGCCCACATGATCGGCCAGCGTCGAGAGTGAAAGATCGATCCCTTCGCGCGCGAAGCGCTCGCTCTGCCGGTTCAAGGGCTGATGCAGCGCGAACTTGTCGTGCAGGATCATGGCCAGCACGTTGGGTCCCACATGGCCGCGCAAGAGCGTGTGAAAGGGCGCCGGGCTTTGCGCGATCTTCTCGCACGCCCGGCAGCTGAACTTCTCGCGCACGGTCTGGATCACCTTCCAGGACCTGGGGATCACCTCCAGCGTCTCGGTGATATCCTCGCCGAGCTTGTGCAAGTTCGTTCCGCCGCAGCAGGGGCACGCGGCCGGTCCCGGTATAACGACCCGTTCGCGTGGCAGATGCGCAGGAAACGGCTTCTTGACCGGCTTCTTGCGCGTGTGCGCAGGCACGAAGCTTTCGCCTGCCGATCTTGCCGCTTTCAGCGCGGCAAGCTCATCTTCGGCTGCCGAGGCCTCAAGCTCCTCCAGCTGAAGCTCCAGCTGGTCGATGAGCTTCTTCGTGCGCTCGGATCTGGCGCCGTAAAGCTCGCGCTTGAGCTTCTCGATGGTCAGCTTCAATTGTGCAATCAGCGCCTCGGTGCTCGAAACGCTCGCTTTGGCACGTGCCGCTTCGGCCTTGGCTCGGGCCGCTTCCTCGCAAACGCGAACAACTTCGCCTTGCGCCGTCTGAGCATCGATCCGCGCCGCAATCACCAGCGCTTTCAGCGCTTCAATATCGTTGGGAAGCGAATCAATTGCACCCGCCATAAGGCGATGGAATCACAACGAGCGCGCAAACGCGATTGCTTTTGGCCCGCACGGGAAAGACAAATCGACAGACAGCTGTGGATGGATGGCGTTGGAGATCAACCTGCCGCTTGCGGCTGGAATGTGCGAAGCGGATGTCTCCAGTCGATCCCCTCGAGCATGTAGCCCATCTGCGCTGGCGTGATCGCAACAGTGCCTTCGCTCGCCGACGGCCAGACGAATCGCCCCCGCTCCAGGCGCTTGGCGTAGAGCGACATGCCCAGCCCGTCATGCCAAAGAACCTTCAAAAGGTCGCCTCTGCGCCCGCGGAAAACAAAAAGATCGCCACCATGAGGATTGCGCTTCAGCACCTGCTGCACCTGAAGCGCCAGGCTGTTCATGCCACGGCGCATGTCGGTGTGGCCCACAGCAATCCACACCCGCACGCCGGACGGAACCGGAATCATCCGGTGCGCCGGTCGAGCACGGCAATCACGCGCACAATGGCGGCCGGATCGATATCGCCGTCCACAATCATCCGGCGCGGCTCCGACAATACAATCTCGATGCGCCCGCAACGCGCCGTATCTCCCGCCGAAATTGCCGCAACGCCTGGCGACGGCGCGACAATCGCAGGAACAAAACCCGGTTCGTTCGGAACCAATTTGCCGTCGCGCGCCAGCCGCAGCCACGTGAACAGCTGGCCGTTCGACAATCCATGCCGCCGCGCCGTCGCCGATACGTTCCGCGGTATCGAAAGGCTCTCCGCGACAATCCGCAGCTTCTCTTCCGGCGTCCAGCGCCGGCGTGCCCCCGTCTCGATGACTTCAAGACGCGAGGTCGTGGGTATAGTCGTATGGTTAGTCATACGACTATACCGCCATGTCCCTTCACCGACAGCAAGACGGCCATCGGCGTAGGGTTACGCTTCAACCAATGCCGGCAACTTCATCGTCGGCGCCATGGCCCATCACGGCCGGCCTTATGACGGACATACTCTGGCGACTGTTTTGGAACAGATCGCAAGGCTGACGGGTGTCAAGCCCGAAGAAGCGTGTGTCGATCTGGGCTATCGCGGCCATGGTCTCGAAGACGAAGACATCGAGATCATCCTCGCGCGTCAGAGGCGCGGCATGACGCCGGCCAAAAGAAAACGCCAGAAACGCCGCAATGCCATCGAGCCGATCATCGGCCACTGCAAGAACGATCGTAAAGTTGGTCCCCGCAACTGGCTCCACGGCAAACGCGGCGATCAAATCAACGCCCTCGCCATGGCGATCGGCTTCAACCTCAGGAAGATACTCAGGTGGATCTTTTTGTATCTGTTGTTCAGCCGCATCTTGGGGCAGAACATACAGAATCCGAAGTTGCTTCCAGCTTGAAACGGCGGTTTTTTAGGGCCGACTAATTATCTCTTGACTTAGAAATTGGAACTACGGCGTGTATTTATAGATTGTGCCGTTCCCGCTGCCGGTCACTCCGTAGATAGCGCTACCCGCAATCAGAAGCGGCCCCGCCGGAAATGCTCCGGTGCTGGTCGTGAAGGCGTGGATCGTCCTGAACACCTTGGTTGTCGCGTAAATTTTGAACAGCGTGCCGCCACTGCCGGTGCCGCCATCGCGCGTGGTACCGTAGAAGCGGCCGGACGGTCCGTATGTCACGCCATACGAGGGCTGCAACCCATCCGCTGCTCCGGTGAAACTGTAAAGCGTGGTCACAATGCCGGTCGCCGGATCAAGTTGATAGACAGTCCCGTCTGCGGCGGCAGTGGGGCCGCCCGTAAACATGGTGCCGTAAATCAACCCGTTATGGATGACGAGATCGGCGTAGGGGCCCGCGCCGTCGATGTGGAAGGCAAAACCGTGCACCACTGCGAAGGCTGATGACGCCGGATTGATGCTGAAAACGGTGCCGCCGCCATTTGGGCCGGCGCTGCCCCCGCTACCATAAAACAAGCCAGAAGGCGCGCGCACCAGCTTAGCCTGGGGGGCCTCGCCATCATTTGGCACCAAGGTATGCAGTGTCTCAAAGGTCTTAGCGGCTAGCACATATTTGAATATGGTGCCGCAGCCCCCAGTCGGACAGCCGGAACCGAGGCCGCCGAATGCCGTCGTTCCGTAGAGAACTCCGCCCTGAAAAGTAAGGGCGCCAAACGGCGTTGCGCCTTCGGCGGATCCACCAAAACGGTGAAGGGTGACGAGTTTGCTGCTGGCGAGCGCCAATCTGAAAATCGTGCCGCAGCCTTGGCTACAGTTGGTTGTGGAGCCGCCGGCACTTGTAACGCCGTAAAGGTTGCTGCCCCCGGAATCGAGCGTCACGCCGCCCTGCGGTTCGGTGCCATCCGCGCCACCCGTAAATGAATAGAGGTTAGTCAGTATGCCGGTGGCGGGATCGAAGCTATAGATGTTGCCCACCCTGTGGCTGCCGCCGTTGCTGGTAACACCGTAAAGCTTGCCGGCTGCATCCATGACCAGCCTGCCGTTTGGACCATGCCCGTCGTCAAGGCCTAGAAAGGTGTAGAGCGTTTGGTAAGTGCCGGCAGGGGCAGGGTCAATCAGGGCAAATGTCAGCAAGGCCCAAACCAATACCGCAAGTGCCATCCGCATCGGCAAGCTCCCCGGCCATGATTGGTCCGGCAGCCGCCTGCCGATCCGTCGGAAGACGCTACCGTAGCCAAAGTCCGCTGGCAAACAGAAACAAGGTTGCATTGACAGGATAATCAATCACCGATCAGCCGCGGCTTGGCAAAGGTCAACCTCGAACCAGCGGGACACGAAGTGCATTTCCGTGCTGATGCGGCATCTGGTGTGAACCTTTTGGTGCCGCTAGCCAAGAGAAATAAACTGACATTCTGTAAAATTGCATCCAACTTTGACCCCTGCCCCAAACTCGCTCATCCCCTTGATCTTGTTGCGAACGATCGGATTTTGTGGGGTCGCGTTTCGCGTCCAACAGTAACCCCTCTGAATTCAGCTATTAGGCAATGAATGCAATACGTTGCGTGCTGCGAGGCGTGGGGTCGTTGTTGAATACGATTTTACAGTGTACCGGTAAATCCACGACTTTGCCCCATCAGCACCAACTTGCAGGTAGAGGCCACCGCCGTCGGGATAAAACCCTGCCGCTTTTACGCGTGTGACCATTGCCGGTGAAAGGCGACTCAATGCTCGCATCATCGTTACCCATCCTCCTACCCATAATTGTTCCCCAATTAAATTAGGCATGGTTGGATAACATTGCATCCGCTTGTACAGCGGCTTCAATAAAAAGTGCGTGGCGCTGATGTATTTGGACAATATTTGACGACGAAATACACGGATTATGCGCGTGTCGGGTGCGCCATTCCCATACTGGTCCAATTTCGCCCCCCTGGACATCGCCAACAGCCGCGCAAGCCGGGCGCACAATGATGCGCGTCGGTCCCGTCCCTTCGTTTAGGACGTGAATGGTCGGCGATCGCGATTGCCGAACGCAACAGGGAAATTTTCCTGCTGCCGCTGCGTCAGCTATCGCGCATCCCTGCCGACGAACATGTCGGCCATGCGGACGAGGGCCGTATCCATAAGGCTGCGCATGGGTTCGGGAACGTTTTCCTCCGCGATGGCCTGCCGCATGCACTGCAGCCATTGATCGCGCTCGCGCTCGCCGATTTTCAGATGGGCATGGGCGCCCATCACGCAGTCGGAATAAAGCCTGGGACCGCCCAGCCAGCCGCTCATGAATTCGAACAGGCGCCGGCGCATCGGCCTTAAGTCGGCCGCATGCATGGCGCGCAGCGGTGCCACGGCAGAGTTGCTCTCCATGATGTCGTAGAAGCGGTCGATCAGGCGCCGCAAAGCCGCCTCGCCGCCGATGGTTTCGTACGGCGTCGCCTCGACCCTGGGTGCTGCGCTTTGGGACATGCGCGTTCGTTCCTCCTCCGGCGCCAAAGACATTAGGGAAACGGCGCGGCGCTCCATTGATCTAGATCAAGGACCGGTCTACGCGCGACACGGGAACAGCGATCCATTGGCAGCAAGCATCGTGCCTGCCGCCCGATAAGATTGGCTCGCGGAGACGCGGAGTGCACGGAGATGCCGAGGAATGACCACGGGCGAGTTTCCCGCGCCCGAAGCAAAAACAATTAATCGCAAAGACGCAGAGACGCCAAGGCGCTCAGAGTTCGAAGGTCCTTGGCGCCTTTGCGTCTTTGAGGTTCAACTTCGCATCTCCGTCGGCAGGATATTCGCTTCAGCGGCCTTCGACGCGTTCCACGCTGGAAAGGCGGACCTTGTATGCCGGGCTTTCGATCGCTTTTTCGTCCCACGGAGCCCCGACATATTGCGCCGGGCAAGCTGCATCGTCGCTCACGAATTTGCCGGAGATCCTGACCGGGGCGCCCTCTTCGAGCCCCGATGCCGCCTTGGACGGAGAGGGCGGATCGTTCGACACGTCCTTGAGCGTTATGCCGTCGCCGATTTTGACGATCAGGCGCCGGTCGACGCTTTCCACCGTTCCCGTCCAATTCGCAAAGTCGGGTGCGGCAATCAGGGAACAGCTATCCTTGTTCCGCCATTCCCGTTCGAGCTTGGCTTTGAGCACATCGTCGCGTGCATCGTCGAAAGCAGATTTGAATGCCGCCTCGACCGCCACAAAGGCTGCTTCGTCCGGCGGCGGCGGCGGCGGATCGTCACGAAAGATGCCGCATGCGCTGAGCGGCGAGGCAACAGCCGACGCCAGAAGAACTGCAAATGGACCACGCATCCGAAACTCGCAAGACTGTCGACGCCGGACCTTCCGCATAGCTGGTTACCCGAGTCAATCGGACACAAGACGCGGGCAGCCAAGGCGGCAACCCGCGTTCATGGGCAGCTTAGGGGTCAGCGGTGGAACCCGCCCCCGCCCTGGCCGCCGAAACCGCCATGGAAACCTCCGCCGCCGTGGAACCCGGCGCCGGCGTGCCAGCCATTCCAACCGCCACGGCCATACCACCCATGCCCATACCACCCATGCCCGTACCAGCCGCGGCCATACCACCCATGTCCGTACCAGCCGCGGCCATACCAACCATGTCCGTACCAGCCGCCGTGCCAACCCCACCAGCCCCAGGGATAGCCCCAGCCCCACCAGCCTCCCCAGTACGCGACCGGGGCGTAATAGCCGCCGCAATAGTAGGAGTAATAGGGGTAATACGGACCGCAGGGCGGCGCGTAGTAGGCGCCATAAGCAGGTGCTGGCGGCGGGCCGCCTTCTGGTGGCGGACCGCCTTCCGGTGGCGGCGGTTCGGAGGGAAGCGGCATTGCTCCACCCGAGGCAGCGCCGCCCGAGTAAGAAGACGACGGATGAGTGTCGCCGATACCGACGCTGACGGTTGCCAGCGCAGGTGCGGCAACCGCAAGCCCGCCGGCCAACGCTGTGCCACATGCGAGCATCGCGATGGTCTTCATGGCTGGTTCCTTTCTTGTTCTTGACGCTCCCGCTGCGCGCGAGCGTCGCAGATATTATCCGTTTTCAAGATGAACCGCCGCCATTTTCCATATTCATCTTCCATTCATCCGGCGCGCACCGGGCTATCGGGCACTTCCCGATCCCGAGATTGCAAGACGGCGGCGATTTCTCCTAGAGATAAAAATTGCGTCTGAGTTCGGGCGTGCGTTGGCGTAAATCTCGACCGAAGGCACCAAAGAGGATTTCGATCATGAAGAGCTATCTGAAGCTGGCTACCGCGGCAATCGTGACGGCAGCGACTCTCGCGCTGACGACTCCGAGCGCCATGGCCTGGATCGTCTGCAATGGAGAAGGGGAGTGCTGGCATACCCACCATCGCTGGACATATCGCAACGAGTGGGGCGTCGTCGTTCACCCCGACACGTGGAGATGGACGCCAGGCGCACATTTTGTTTGGCACGAGCATCCTGGCCGCGGCTATTGGCATGCCGGCGTCTGGATTTCTTTCTGACGCTCGCAAATCCGCTTTACATGACATGAAAAGACGCGGTGCATGTGCGCCGCGTCTTTTTTGCGGCAGCGACAACAGGCATCTCATCTTCTCGGTTCTCGCGACAGCCTGCCGCGCCGCATGTTGATCCCGATCAACAAGAACGATCCGTTATTCTGGCAGGTACTGCAGAGCCGCGCGCCTGCCTGCGCGGCCCTATGTACCAAACAGGACGGCTTCCATGAGACAGAACTTTCGCGTTTTGATTGCCGGCGCAATGCTTGCGAGTGCTGCGGCGACACCGGTCTTTGCCCAGGACGACATGACCGGCCCCTGGCAATTCCGCGTTCGCGCGCTCGGCGTTATTCCGGACAGTTCCGGCAGCACCGTCCATGTTGCGGTGCCGGCGCTCGCATCGCCGAATTCCTCGCTCTCCATCGACAACACGCTCGTACCGGAAGTCGACATCAGCTACTTCTTCACGAAAAACATCGCGGCCGAGTTGGTTCTCGGCACGACGCCGCATCATGTCACCGGAACCGGCGCCCTGAGCGGGCTTTCGGTAGGCAAGGCATGGCTTCTGCCTCCCACCGTCACCGGGCAGTATCACTTCACCGGCTTCGGGCAGTTCCAGCCCTATGTCGGTGTCGGGGTGAACGCTACGCTGTTTTACGATCAGAAGGCGGCTGACGTTCCGGGCGCCCTCGCTGTCACGAGCCTGCATATCCGTAACGCGTTCTCGCCCGCGCTCCAGGCGGGCTTCGATTACATGGTCGACGCCCATTGGGGCCTCAATGTCGATGCGAAGAAGCTGTTCCTAGAGCCGAAATATACAGCTGTGGTGAACCACGCGATCGGCGTGAGCGGAACGGCCAACGTCGATCCGTGGCTTGTAGGAGCCGGCATCACCTATCGGCTCTGAGTTCGGCGCTCGGCCGCCAATATCGTTCGGGATTTCCCCGCCGTGCGCGAGTTCCGCAGGCGCGCGGCGGGGACGTGCACGATGGGGGCAATTACTCCGCAGCGCACCGCGTCAAAAAAGACGAGACGCGATCAACCGGCCTCGAATTTGAGCGCCGTGCCGTTCATGCAATAGCGCAGGCCGGTGGGCTGCGGTCCGTCTTCGAAGACGTGGCCGAGATGCCCGCCGCAGCGCGCGCAATGGGCCTCCGTACGGGTCGTCATGAGGCTTTTGTCTTCGGCGGTTCCGACGGCGCCCTTGCGAGGCGCAAAGAAGCTCGGCCAGCCCGAGCCGCTGTCGTATTTGGTCTGCGAGTCGAACAGCGGCGCCCCGCATCCGGCACAATGAAAAACACCCTGGCGCTTCTCCGAATTCAGTGCGCTGGTGCCGGCACGTTCGGTTCCATGTTCGCGCAGGATGCGGAACTGCTCGGGGGAAAGCGTGCGCCGCCACTCCTCCTGGCTCTTCTCGACGGGAAAGCTTTCGTTCTGGCTCATGGTTTGCTCCCAGCATTGCGATGAAACAGCATCTCTCGGCTCTGATTCAGGTTTCGCCTTGTCCGCATCGAGCCTTGCCTCCCGCAAACGGACCGCCGGCTCATTGCCTTACTGCGTTACCGTTTTCGATCGCACTCTTGAGCGTGCCGGAGAGACTGCCTTTGGCGCCAAAATCCCAATTGGCGCCATAGGAAACATCGTCGACCCGCCAGCCCGACGGCGTACGCACCAAAGAAACCAGATCGGTCCAACGGACAGGTTTCTCGCCGCCGGTATAGCTGAGAGATACCGAACAATGGCCGCCGCGCGCATCGGCTTGGCAGGGCCCCACGGAAAACGAGGTTGCACCTTCGAAATTGGAGGTGAAAAGGTCGCCCTCGATCAAGGGTGGGTATTGCCCTTTGGTCACCTGCGCGTAGCGGTTTTCGGCGACTTCGCTTGCGAGGAGAAGTTTGTCGAGCGCCGGCGAGATGGTTGGCTCGAACCGCTTGAGAACCCGGCCGTCGGGAACGCCGTCCGGCGGCTTGAACGTCTGGTAGACTTGGTAAAACTCTTCCACGGCCCGTGCCATGCCGCCGTTGTCCGGCTGTCCGAATGCCGCCGCGGCCGCCAGAAGCGACGGGATCAAGACATATGCCCTCATTGTCGTGCCTATCGCGGCTTTCCGGCAGAAAGGATGATCACCACCTCGTCCGACTGTTTCGCCGCCGGCTTGGGCCAGTTCGTTCGAGCGTACATGGTGGCAATAAGCAACAAGCCGGCTGTTACCACAAGCGCTAGCCCAAGCCCGATCAATCGCGTCATAATGCCTTGCATGAGAACAGACGAGCACCGCCGGGCTTGCCGGTCAACCGCTGCCAATGAAACCTGGCGCTGAAATGTTGCAACCGGCGGCAATTTCCTTATAAGAGCCGCCTTTCGGGCCGCCCGGCTGAACTATGGGCATGCCGTGGCCGCCCAGAATGCGCCGAAACGCGAAAGGTCCTTCGGGACCAGATACAGGAGATGCAAAATGCCCAAGCTCAAGACCAAATCGGGAGCGAAAAAGCGCTTCCGCTTCACCGCCAACGGCAAGGTCAAGCACGGCCAGTCCGGAAAGCGGCATGGCATGATCAAACGCTCCAACGAGCAGATACGGGAGCTGCGCGGCACGGCCGTGATGTCGGCGTCGGAAACCCAGCGCGTCCGGCGCTGGATGCCTTACGCCGTATAGAGGAGCGCCCGAACCATGTCCCGTGCACCGCGCGCCGTTGCTTCCCACAAGCGCCGCAAGCGCGTCTTGAAACAGGCCAAAGGCTTTTACGGCCGCCGCAAGAACACCATCACGTCGGCCAATGCCGCCGTCGACCGCTCGCTGCAGTACGCCTATATCGGTCGGAAACTGAAAAAGCGGAACTTCCGCGCCCTCTGGATCCAGCGCATCAACGCGGCCTGCCGGCTGTACGGCCTCACCTACAGCCGATTTATCAGCGGCCTGGCACGCGCCGGCATCGAGATCGACCGCAAGATACTGGCCGACCTGGCCGTCCGCGAGCCCGAAGCGTTCAAGGCGCTGGTCGATCAGGCCGCAGCGTAGTCGGCCGGGCCTCCTGCCCCTGTACCTTTCCATAGTGGGACGACGGCTCCGGTTGTTATGGGCTCACTGGGAGCGCGGCCGTCTTCGGCCGTCACGGGATGGTGACGCGCAGGGATGCGCGCGCTTCCAGTAACGCCCGCATTTGCGGGCCATGACAGGCAGGGGAAGTGGCAGATCCCATGAACGAGATCGAATCTCTCGAGCATCAAATCCTCGACGACGCCGCACGCGCCAAAGACGAGGCTGCGCTTGAAGCCGTTCGCGTCGGCGCGCTCGGAAAGAAGGGCTCGGTCAGCGAGCTGCTGAAGCTCTTAGGCGCGATGAGCCCCGAAGAGCGGCGAGAGAAAGGGCCGCTCTTCAATGGCCTCCGAGACCGGTTGAGCGCGGCGATTGCGGCGCGCAAGGCCGAGCTTGCACGCGAGCTTCTGGATGCACGGCTCGCTTTCGAACGGGTCGACGTCACACTGCCGGCAAGGCCCGAGCCGCAGGGCACGATCCATCCGGTGAGTCAGGTGCTCGACGAAATCACGGCGATCTTCGCCGATCTGGGATTTGCCCTCGCCGAAGGCCCCGACGTCGAACTCGACGATTACAATTTCACCAAGCTCAACATTCCGCCGGACCATCCTGCGCGGCAGATGCACGATACGTTCTATGTTGCGCCGCAGGCGGACGGCCCGCGCCACGTTCTGCGCACCCACACAAGCCCGGTTCAAGTGCGGACCATGCTCACGCAGAAGCCACCCATTCGGGTGATCGTTCCGGGGCGCACCTACCGCCACGATTCCGACGCCACGCACACCCCGATGTTTCATCAGATCGAAGCGCTGGTGATCGACGAGGAGACCCATCTCGGCCATTTGCGCTGGGTGGTGGAGCAATTCTGCTCGGCGTTCTTCGAGGTGGATGCGATCGAATTGCGCGCCCGGCCGTCATTCTTTCCCTTCACCGAGCCGAGCGTGGAATGGGATATGCGCTGCGACCGCTCGGGCGGGCAGATCAAATTCGGTACGGGGAACGATTGGCTCGAGCTCGGCGGTTCCGGGATGGTGCATCCGCGCGTGCTCGAGATGTGCGGCCTCGATCCCGATCGTTATCAGGGCTTCGCATTCGGCTTCGGCCTCGACCGGATGGCGATGCTGAAATACGGCGCGCCGGACCTGCGCCCATTCTTCGAATCCGATATCCGTTGGCTCAAGCATTTCGGCTTTTCGGCGCTGGACATTCCCACGCTCGACGGGGGCCTGAGCCGATGAAAAAAGAAGTTCACGCGGAGACGCGGAGACGCGGAGCTGAGCTCGCGCGAAGCGCAAAAGAAAAATTCACCACAAAGACACGAAGGTCACAAAAAAGAATGATGGCGCTTCGCGCCCGAACGCTTCGTTCGTGGTCTTTGTGCCTGTGTGGCAACCCTTCTCTCCGCGTCTCCGCGTCTCAGCGTGAGATTTTTCTTTGGGAGAACGCGTGATGAGGTTCACGCTATCCTGGCTCAAAGAGCATCTTGAGACGGATGCGGGTGCGCAGACGATTGCCGACACGCTGACGCGCATCGGGCTGGAAGTCGAAAGCATCGAAGACAAGGGCGCCGCGCTGAAGGACTTCATCGTCGCCCGCGTCGTGTCGGCTGAGAAGCATCCCAACGCGGACAAGCTCAGGCTCTGCATGGTCGATACCGGCAGCGAGACCATGCAGGTGGTGTGCGGCGCTCCCAACGCGCACGCCGGAATGAAGGGTGTATTTGCCAGGCCCGGAACGGTGATTCCGGCTTCCGGCGAGGTGTTGAAGATCTCCGCCATCCGTGGCGTGGAGTCGCGCGGCATGCTGTGCTCGGAGCGCGAGCTTCTCCTTTCCGACGAGCATCAGGGCATCATCGAGCTTGCGTCCGACGCCGTAATCGGCGCTCCGGTGGCCCAAGCGCTGGGGCTGGCCGATCCCGTGATCGACATTTCGCTGACACCCAATCGCGGCGATTGCACGGGCGTTTATGCGATTGCGCGCGATCTGGCGGCAGCGGGGCTGGGGCGGCTCAAAAGCGGCACCGTGGAGCCGGTGGCCGGCACGTTCGCCTCGCCGATCGGCATCCATCTGAACTTCCCGCCGGGCGTAAAGACGCCGTGTCCGATGTTTGCCGGACGATTGATCCGCGGCGTGACGAATGGCGCCAGCCCGCGCTGGCTGCAGGACCGGCTGCGGGCGATCGGGTTGCGGCCGATCTCCGCGCTCGTCGATGTCACCAACTTCATCTCCTACGACCGCGGCCGCCCGTTGCACGTCTATGACGCCGACAAGCTCAAGGGCGACATCCAGGCGCGCTTCGCCAAAGACGGCGAGATTTTGCGGGCGCTCGACGGGCGGCTCTACGCGCTCGACGCCGGCATGTGCGTCATCGCCGACGACACAGCAGCGCACGACATCGGCGGCATCATGGGCGGTGAAGACTCCGGATGCACCGAAGCTACGCGCAATGTTTTCATCGAGGCGGCGTATTTCGACCCGGCAAACATCGCCGCCACGGGGCGCAAGCTCGGCATTCAATCCGACGCGCGCTACCGCTTCGAACGCGGCGTCGATCCGCAATTCGTGGTGCCGGGTCTCGAGCTTGCGACCAGGCTGATCCTCGAATTCTGCGGCGGCGAACCGTCGCGCAGCATTGTTGCCGGCGCGGCGCCTGCCTGGCAGCGGCAGATCGCTTTTTCGGCCGCAGACGTGAAGCGGCTGGCAGGCTTCGAGGTGAGCCGCCACGAGATTATCCGCATCTTGAACAGCCTGGGTTGTCACGTCGAGAATGCCGGTGAGGATTTGCGTGTGAGCCCGCCATCCTGGCGCGGCGACATCGAAGGCCGTGCCGATCTCGTCGAGGAGATCGTGCGAATCTACGGCATCGACCGGGTGCCGGCTGTACCAATGACGCGTCCGGCTGCGGTGGCGCGGCCGGTGCTCACGCCCAAGCAAAAGCGGCTGCGCCTGGCGCGGCGCGCGCTGGCGGGGCGCGGCTTCAACGAAGCGGTGACGTATTCGTTCGTCTCCCGCGAGCACGCCAGGCTCTTCGGTGGCGGAGACGACGCGCGCCAGATCGAAAATCCCATCGCCGCCGATCTCGACGCCCTGCGGCCGAGCGTCCTGCCCTCGCTGCTTACCGCAGCACAACGCAATATCGCGCGCGGCGCGTCCGATTTGATGCTGTTCGAGATCGGGCCGCAATTCGAAAGCGGCGTGCCGGGCGCCCAAGCAACCATAGCCGCCGGCATCCGGATCGGTTCCGGCGCGCGCACCTGGATGCGGGCGACGCACCCGGCAGACGCCTTCGACGCGAAGGCCGATATCTTGGCCGTGATCGAGGCAGCGACGGGCGCAAGCATGACGGCGCCCATAAAAGCCGGTGCCGCGTCCTGGTATCATCCGGGCCGCTCGGGGACACTGGCGCTGGGACCCAAAACCCTCGCGATGTTCGGCGAGCTGCACCCGGCAATCATAGCGGCTTTCGACATCAAGGGGCCTGCCGCCGCGTTCGAAGTGTTCCTCGATGCCGTTCCAGAACCGAAGACCAAGGCGAAGGCGCGCAGCGCTTTCGCACCGTCTGCGTTGCCGGCGGTGGAGCGCGATTTCGCGTTCGTCGTCGATGCCAAGGTGACGGCCGAGGACATCGTCAAGGCGGCACGGACCAGCGAGCGCCAACTCATCGAGCGGGTGGACGTGTTCGATGTCTATGAAGGCAAGGGCGTGCCGGAAGGCAAGAAGTCCGTCGCCATCGCCGTGCGCTTGCAGCCGAAGGACAAGACCCTCACCGACGCGGAGATCGAATCGGTGGCCGACAGGATCGTTGCGTCGGTCGTCAAGGCGACGGGAGGCACATTGAGAACGTAGTGGTTTGATCGGCTGCAGCTTGATGGTTTCCCCGCACGCCAAATCGTGATTCTCTGCTCCCATGAATCGAGGGCCGGCCATGACGGGGAAATTCTCCAAAGACAAGATATTCGGCGAATATCTCAACCGGCTGCGCAAGTTCGCGCTCGGCGAGAAGACCGAGCACACCGACCGCGGCGCGATCGAGGATTTGCTCAACGCCTTTGCCGAACACGCGGAAGGCAAGCCCAAGGTCCAGCACGAACCCAAGAAGGTGGCCGGCAAGGGGGCGCCGGACTTCAAGGTCACCAAACCCGGCACGATCCTGGGTTACGTCGAAACGAAAACCATCGGCGAAAATCTCGCGAAGGTTGTGAAAACCGAGCAGCTCAAGCGCTATCGCGAGCTCTCTTCGAACATTCTTCTGACCGACTATCTCGAATGGATATGGATCAAGAAAGATTCCGTCCGGACCGAAAGCCTCTGCCACGAAACCGATCTCGAAAACCGCAAATTCAAGTTGCGTGAAGATCGCGTCGAAGCGGTGGCCGGCCTCATAGAGGGTTTTCTCTCTACACCGCCGGAAGGCATCGGCCGCTCCCAGCAGCTTGCGCTGGCGCTCGCAACCCGCAGCAGGCTGTTGCGCGAGTGCCTGACCGAAGAGCTGATCCGCCAGGAACGCGAGCACAAGGAAGGCCGCCTGTTCGGCCTGTTCCAGATTTTCCGCGACCAGGTCTTTCACGAGCTGACGCTGGGGGAATTTGGCGACGCCTTCGCGCAGATGCTCGCCTATGGCCTGTTTCTCGCCCGGCTGAATGCGAAGCCGATCGACAGGATCACGTTGCGCAATGCCCGGGATTTCGTGCCCGGCTCGTTTCGTCTCATTCGCGAGCTCGTCGATTTCCTGGGCGATCTGGACAAGGACGACTATCGCGATGTCCGCTGGGTGGTCGAGGAAATTCTGTCCATCGTCAACGGGCTCGATCTTACCTCCATCCACGAGGACCTTTCGTTCCGCCAGCGCAAGGCCGTCAGCCGCAAGGTGAGAGCGGCGGACGAGGAAGAGCACCGGCTCTTCGAGCGCGATCCGTTCGTCTATTTCTACGAAGATTATCTGAAGGCCTACGATCCGGCGATGCGCAAGGGCCGCGGCGTCTATTACACGCCGCCTCCGGTCGTGAATTTCATCATCCGCGCCGTCGACGACATCCTGAAAGAAAGCTTCGGCATTCGCGACGGCCTTGCCGACAGCAAGCGTGTGACCGTGCTCGATTTCGCCTGCGGCACCGGGACATTTCTGCTCGAAGTGTTCCAGCGCATTTTCGAGAACATCGGCGGCGCCGATTCGGGCCGCGCCGATCTCATCGTGCGCGAACACATCCTGAAGAATCTCTACGGCTTCGAATACCTGATCGCGCCTACACCATCGCCCACCTGAAGCTGTCGCAATATCTCCTGCACAAGGGGCATCCGCTCAAGGAGAACCAGCGGCTGCAGGTGTTTCTGACAAATACGCTTGAGCCTATCGAGCCGCAAAAGAATTTGTTGCTACCAGCTGTCACCGCGGAAGTCGAAGCTGCCCAGAATGTGAAAGACAAGCCGATTCTGGTGATAACGGGAAACCCACCATACTATGGCCTCTCAAAAAACAGAGGCCCGCATGCGACTGCCCTAATTGAGCGGTACAAATACGTCGATGGAGTTCATTTCGGCGAACGCAAACACTGGCTGCTAAATGACTACGTAAAATTTTTGGCGTTTGCGCAGGCTAAGATGGATGAGGTCGAGGAGGGAATTGTTGCCGCCATTACCGACAATTCCTACCTCGATAACCCAACGTTTCGAGGAATGCGGCAAAGCCTTCTACAGACGTTCAACGAAGTCTACATAGTGGATCTTCACGGGAACGTAGAGAAGCGTGAAATCGCGCCGGGAGGCGAATTGAACGAAAACGTCTTCGATATAAAACAGGGCGTCTCCATATGTATGCTTGTTAAGCGTAAAGAATTGCCAAGGCATGTCTACCATTTAGATCGATGGGGATCTCGCCTTGCAAAATATGAATGGTTAGCCGAGACAAAAGCCCGGAACGCAACTTGGACGGCATTGCGTCCGACCAGCCCATACTATTTTTTGAAGCCTTACAGCGAGGTGGGGCGGCAGGAATATGACCAGTTTTATAGCGTGAGCGAAATTTTTCGGATTAAGAGCATCGGAATTACGACGTCCCGGGACGGCCTTTTGGTTGCCCCCGACGATGATGGCCTCAGAACGCGTCTTGGGTATTTTTTGAATCCTGGAGAAACTGACGAGCAGGTCAAGGCACGATTCTCGATCGATGACAATGAAAATTGGAGCGTGGCTGAGGTCAGGGCTTCGATGTTCGGTGAAGCGTTCGACGTCAGCAAGTCAATTGACTTCTGCTACGCACCCTTTGATGTGCAGAAGTTGTATCTAGACGACAGACTGGTATTTCGCCCTCGTTACGGCATTACCCGCCCACTCCTACGCGGCTATCCTGCTTTGATCGTGAATAAGATAGCGCGAGATGACCCTACCGCTTATGTAGTGTCGGTGCCGGTGGGTCACAAGGCTGCGAGCAGATACGATCCGGGCTATGTGTTCCCCCTATTTGTGCAACACAACGGCCGGGACGATCTGATCGATTTGCGAGAGAATCTTGATCCCACATTTCGCGCGTTCATCGATGCGCGCTACGATCATCACTACAGTCCCGAACAAATCCTGGGATACATCTATGCGGTGCTTCATGCGCCGGCGTATCGCACGCGCTACGCCGAATTCCTCCGCATCGATTTTCCGCGAATCCCCTTCGCCGGGAACAGAAACGATTTCGAGACTCTATCCGATCTCGGCTGGAAACTGATTCAGGTCCATCTCCTGCGCGAAGCTCCCGGCTTCAAATTGGGAGGATACCACGGCAAGGGCGGCCACGTTGTCGAATCCGTTCGCTATTCGGAATTGGAACAGGTTGTCTGGATCAACAAGGACCAGTGTTTCAAGCCAATTCCGCAAAATGTCTGGGACTTCCACATCGGCGGCTATCGGGTGCTGGAGAAATATCTCAAGTCCCGCAAGGGCCGGACGCTTTCGCTCGACGAGATCGACCACGTCGCCGCCATTGCCGATGCACTGGCATTCACGATCGAGCAGATGGCCCGGATCGATACTGCGTACCGGGCGGCGTTTCCCGGCGGGGGATAACTCCGGCCGCCTCCTCGCCAGCACGCGCCGTTTGCGGCAGACTTCGTATGCGTACGTGATTCGCAAGGGAGCCATGTTTGGGCGCTGCACAGCCGAGCCTGTTCGCCGAAGAGGAGATGGCGCCGGCGCGCTACGTCCCCAACCCGCGGCATGTGCGCAACAGCCTGCAGAGCCTTTTGGACGAACTGCGCGCGGCGGGGGCTTGGCCGTGGGAACCGGTGATCGTGTCGCTCAAGTGCGACATCGTTCTTCCGCAGCTTTACAATGAGCTGCCGGATGCGGAAGAGGCTGCCCGCTGGCGCGCCCTCATCGACGCGGAAATCGCCAGGCTCAAAGCCGCCTAGTGTCCTGACCTGAGAACATAGGGTCAGGACGTGACGCCGCTGGGCTGGTGATCGGACAGTCGCGTTGTGATTTTCTGCTCGGTGCGCGATCTTCTCAGCCGGCATGACCTCCACCGAAGCTTTCGAATTCGACAAACGCAGCGGCCTCGCTTTCGTCGTGGCGTTCGGCATCGTCAGCCTGTTCGCGGACATGGCTTACGAGGGCATGCGCGCGGTTTCGGGGCCTTTCCTTGCCACGCTGGGGGCGAGCGGTGCCGCGGTCGGCGTCATTGCCGGGTTGGGCGAGCTTGCCGGCTATTTGCTGCGCCTCGTCTCGGGCCGCGCGGCGGATCGCTCGCGCGCCTACTGGTCGATCACCCTGGGCGGATATGTCGTGCAGATGCTGGCGGTTCCCATGCTGGCACTGGCCGGCACGTGGTGGCTGGCGGCGCTTCTGATCGTGCTGGAGCGGGCCGGCAAAGCGATCCGCAATCCGCCGCGCGATGTGATGCTGAGCCGCGCCGGCGAGCATGTGGGGCAGGGCTGGGCGTTCGGATTGCACGAAGCGCTCGACCAGACAGGCGCGCTTGCCGGTCCGCTGATAGCCGCGCTGGTGCTCTTCCTGCATCGCGACTATCGCGCGGCGCTCGCCTGGCTGGCGATACCATCCGCGATCACGCTGGTGCTGGTCTTTGCGGTTCGGTTTCGCTATCGCGGCGCCGGCCGTGTTCCGGCGCACGCAGCCGACGCCGCGTCCGCGCGTTTTTCGCGCGCATTCTGGCTCTACGCGTCAGGTGCGGCGCTGGCCGCATTCGGCTTCGCCGATTTCACGCTCATCTCGTTTCACTTCGGCAAGGCAGCCATCGTCGGTCCGTCGTGGATTCCCCTGTTTTATGCAGCGGCCATGGGGGCGGCGGGCGCAGGCTCGCTTCTGTTCGGCCGCTGGTTCGATGCGCGCGGGCTCATGGTTGTGATACCCGGCACGCTGATCGGTGCGCTGGTGGCGCCGCTTGCGTTTCTCGGCGGATTCGGCGCCGCGCTGGCCGGCACCATCGCGTGGGGGCTCTCGCTGGGCGTGCATGAAGCCGTCATGTCCGCCGCCGTCGCGCAGATGGTTCCCGTGCAGTCGCGCGGCCGCGGCTACGGGCTTTTCATGGCGATATTCGGCGTGTCGTGGTTTTTGGGCAGTGCGATTCTGGGGGCGCTTTACGATATCTCGATTCCGGCGCTGGTAGCCGTCTCGGTTGCCGCCGAGCTGCTCGCCGTCATCCCGCTCGTCATGGCCGCACGCGCCGCATGAACACGAGAGTAGCTGTGCTCTGGACGGCTGTGAGCCCCGCCTATATGTAGGCGCCGCCCATGACCGACCTCGCCCATATCCGCAATTTCTCGATCATTGCCCACATCGATCACGGCAAGTCGACCCTGGCCGACCGCCTGATTCAGCTTTGCGGCGGCCTGTCGGCGCGCGAAATGAAGGAACAGGTGCTCGATTCCATGGATATCGAGCGCGAGCGCGGCATCACCATCAAGGCGCAGACCGTGCGTCTGAATTACAAGGCCAAAGACGGCCAGGACTATACGCTCAATCTGATGGACACGCCCGGGCACGTGGACTTCGCCTACGAGGTCTCCCGCTGCCTGGCGGCGTGCGAGGGCGCCCTGCTGGTGGTCGATGCGAGCCAGGGCGTGGAGGCGCAGACGCTGGCCAATGTCTATCAGGCCATCGACGCCAATCTCGAAATCGTGCCGGTGCTCAACAAGATCGACTTGCCGGCCGCGGAACCGGACCGCGTGCGCCGGCAGGTCGAGGACGTGATCGGCATCGACGCATCCGATGCGATCCCGATCTCCGCCAAAACGGGGCTGAATGTCGAAGCGGTGCTCGAAGCCATCGTGCACCGCTTGCCGCCGCCCAAAGGCGAGGCCCACGCCCCCCTTAAAGCGCTCTTGGTGGACAGCTGGTACGATTCCTATCTCGGCGTGATCGTGCTCGTGCGCGTCGTCGACGGCGCGCTCAAGCGCGGCCAGCGCATCCGCATGATGGTTTCGGACGCCGTCTACGGCGTGGAGCGTGTCGGTGTGTTCACGCCCAAGCAGGTTGCCGTCGATTCGCTCGGCCCCGGCGACGTGGGATTCATCACCGCCGCGATCAAGCAGGTTGCCGACTGCCGGATCGGCGACACCATCACCGACGAGCGCCGCGGTACGGATACGCCGCTTCCGGGGTTCAAGCCGGCGCAGCAGGTGGTCTTTTGCGGACTGTTTCCCGTCGACGCCGCGCAGTTCGAAGATTTGCGCGACGCGCTCTCCAAGCTGCATCTGAACGATGCGAGCTTTACGTACGAAGCCGAAAGCTCCGCAGCGCTCGGCTTCGGCTTCCGCTGCGGCTTCCTGGGGCTTCTGCACCTGGAGATCGTACGCGAGCGGCTGGAGCGCGAGTTCCAGCTCGAACTGATCGCGACCGCGCCGTCCGTTATCTATCGGATACACTTGACCGACGGCAGCATGAAGGAGCTGCACAATCCCGCCGACATGCCCGACCCCGTGCGCGTCGCCTTCATCGAGGAACCCTGGATCAAGGCGACGATTCTGGTGCCGGACGAGCATTTGGGCTCCGTGCTCAAGCTCTGCGAGGACCGCCGGGGCCGGCAGATCGAACTGACCTATGCCGGTAGCCGGGCGATGGTCGTCTACAAGCTGCCGCTCAACGAAGTGGTGTTCGACTTCTACGACCGGCTGAAGAGCGTCAGCCGCGGCTATGCCAGCTTCGATTATCATATCGAGGGCTACGAGGAAGGCGATCTGGTGAAGATGTCGATCCTCGTCAATGCCGAGCCGGTCGACGCGTTGTCGATCGTCGTCAACCGTCAGCGCGCCGAGGCGCGCGGCCGCGCGATGTGCGAAAAGCTGAAGGACCTCATCCCGCGCCATCTCTTCCAGATCCCGGTGCAGGCGGCGATCGGCGGCAAGGTCATCGCGCGCGAGACCATCAAGGCCTTGCGCAAGGACGTGACCGCCAAATGCTATGGCGGCGACATCAGCCGCAAGCGCAAGCTCCTCGACAAGCAGAAAGAGGGCAAGAAGAAGATGCGCCAGTTCGGACGCGTGGAGATTCCCCAGGAAGCCTTCATCGCCGCCCTCAAGATGGATGCGGATTAGACACTGGGAGCGCGGCCGTCGACAGGACGGGGACACGCAAGGATGCACGCGCTCCCAGTGCCGGCGAGACCGGGCGGGCGTAACCCGCAGGCTCAGATGGCTGCGCTAAGAATCTCACGCGGAGACAAAGAGCCGCGGAGAGATCGCGGTTGCCTGGCGATCGGAATGGTGATTGTGCGAAGCGCTGTCGAATCGGTGTCTGCGCTGCGCGCAGCAAACCATTCGGATGGGGCGGTGACTGAGATTCCTCCGCGGCTCTTTGTCTCCGCGTGAAATTTCTTTTCCTGGCCGCGCTCAAGGAAGGAGCACGGTTGCGCCCGTCGTGCGGCGGGAATGCAGCGCCTTGTGTGCCCCGGCGGCTTCCGCCAAAGCAAACCGCTGATGGATGGCCACCTTCACGGCGCCGGATCGAACGACGCCGAAATAATCGTTCGCCGTTTCCTGCAGCTCTTGGGCGTCGCGGGTATAATGAAACAAAGTCGGGCGTGTGAGAAAGAGCGATCCCTTCGTGGAGAGCATGCCTACGTCCACCATGCCGACCGGGCCGGACGAATTGCCGAAAGACACCATCATGCCGCGTATGCCCAAGCAGTCGAGTGAGCCGGACCAGGTGTCTTTCCCGACCGAGTCGTAAACCACGGGCACGCCGTGGCCTTGGGTCAATTCGCGCACGCGCGCGACCCAATCTTCTGTTCGCGTATTGAGCACATGCGCACAGCCGTTTTCTCGCGCCAGCGCGATTTTTTCGTCGCAGCCGACGGTTCCGATCACCGTTGCGCCGAGGTGCCTGGCCCATTGACAGGCGAGCAGCCCCACCCCACCCGCGGCGGCATGAAAAAGGATCGTCTCTCCGGGTTTGACGGAAAACGTGCGCTTCAGCAGATATTGCACCGTCATGCCCTTCAGCAACGACGCAGCGGCGACTTCGTCGCCGATATCCGGTCCGAGCTTGACGAGCCGGTCCGCCGGCACATTGTTGGCTTCCGCGTAAGCGCCGATGGGCCCGCTGCAGTAGGCGACACGATCGCCCGGCTTCAGCGTCGACACACCATCGCCCAGCTCTTCCACCACGCCCGCAGCCTCGATGCCCAGGCCCGACGGCAGCGTAACGGGATAAAGACCGGAGCGGTGATACGTATCGATGAAATTCACCGCGATCGCGGTGTGCCGCACCCGCACGCTGCCCTTAGGCGGCGACGGCAACCGGATATCTTCGAGCGCCAGCACCTCGGGCCCGCCGGTGTTCGAAAATCGTATGGCTTTCATGATCAACGCGGCTCCCTGTCAGGCCTGTCCCTGGACGCGCGCCGGCAGCTGCAGGACCTGACTCAGCGTCACGGGGTTGGTAATGGGCGCCGAGCAATTCGTGCGCTGGCAGACATAGGCGGTGGGCTGACCGCCCTGCATGGTCTTGCCGCAGGCGGGATGACCGACGGGCAGGGCTTCGGCGGGATCGACCACGATCAGCACCCGATTGGGCAGGCTGCGGCCCAGCACGGCGTTGGCCAGCTCGAGCGTGCGCGTGTTGGTGCGCGGTCCCACGATCACGATTTGCAGTCCCGTGAGCGTGATCTCCAACCCGCCGAGATAGCTTCCCATCGACAGGAAGGCGCGGTTCACCTCGCCCGAGAATGCCTGGATGAGCGCGTTGCCGCGGTCGCGGAAAAGGCTGTCGGCGGTCGCGAAGTGCAGCTTGGCGAGAAGCCCCGCCATGGTGCCGTTCGCGCAAGGCACGGTCTGATCGAGTGCGCTGCGTGTACGGACAATCAGCGGGTCCGCGTCGTCGGGCGTGTAGAAATAGCCGCCGTTCTGCGCGTCCCAGAAGTGCTCGTCGAGCACCTGCGTCCAGCGCTGCGCATAATCGAGATAGCGCTTGTCGAAGGTGGCTTCCCAGAGCGCGAATGCCGCGCGTGCCATATGCGCATAGTCGTCGGCGAAGCCGGTGTGGTTGCGCTTGCCACGGCGCCAGGAGTGATACAGCCGGTCGCCGTCGCCCAGCGCCCCGACCACGAACTCGAAGGCTTCGATGGCGGCCGTTGTCCACTGCGCGTTGCGGAAGGCCGCGCCGGCATTGGCGAGCGCCGCGATCATCAGGCCGTTCCAATCGGCGAGAATCTTGTCGTCGCGCATGGGCGGCTTGCGCTTCAGACGGGCGGCGAGAAGCAGCTCGCGCTGCTTCTTGAGCAGGGCCTCGTCGGCCTCCGGCAGGGGGTAGGGCGAACTTGTCCGGTGCAGGATGTTGCGGCCCTGGAAGTTGCCGTCGCGCCGCACGTCGTAGACTTCCTTGAACCGCCGCACGAAGGTGCCGGCGAGCGCGACATCGATCTCCGGCTCGCTCCAGAGATAATATTTTCCTTCCTCTCCCTCCGAGTCCGCATCGAGACTCGACGCGAAGCCTTTTTCGACGCGCATCTCGCGCAACACCCAGCCGATGGTTTCCTCGATGCGGTCGCGATAGAGCGCCGAACGGTTGCTCTGCCAGACCAGCGTCAGCAGATCGACGAGCTGCGCGTTGTCGTAGAGCATCTTTTCGAAATGCGGCACCAGCCAGCGTTCGTCCGTGGCGTAACGGGCAAATCCGCCGCCCACGTGATCGTAGATTCCGCCCCGGCACATATTGTCGAGCGTGGTGAGGACGAGTTGGGTGAATTGCAGCGCGCCGGTGCGCAGATAGGCGCGCCAGAGCAGCTCGACCAATGGTGCAGATGGGAATTTGGGAGCGCCCGACACGCCGCCGAAGAAAATATCGAAGCGCTGGCCGGTGCGGATCGCTGCCTGGTCGAGGACGCTGGCGTCGAGCTTGCCGCTCAAATCGCGCGACCACAGCGTGGCAAAGGTCTGATGGACGCGTGCCGTCGTGTTGGCGACAGGTTCGGGCTGCTCGCGGAAAATGCGGGCGACTTCGCCGAGGACTTTCTTAAAGGCCGGCTGGCCGAAGCGATCCTCCTTCGGAAAATAGGCGCCGGCAAAAAAGGGATCGCCCCTTGGCGTGAGAAAAATCGTGAGCGGCCAGCCGCCGGTGTGGCCCAGCGCGTTGGCCGCAGTCTGGTAGATCTGATCGATGTCCGGGCGCTCTTCGCGATCCACCTTGATGTTGACGAACTGCTCGTTCATCAGCGCCGCAGTTTCGGGATCGCTGAAGCTCTCCTGCTCCATGACGTGGCACCAGTGGCACGCCGTGTATCCGATCGAAAGAAGGATCGGCTTGTTCCGAGCTTCGGCTTCGCCGAGCGCCTGCGCCCCCCACGGGCGCCACTGCACGGGATTGTCCTTGTGCATGAGGAGGTAGGGGCTGGATTCCTTGTCGAGGAGATTGCCTGTCATATTCTGTCCTGGTGCGGCCTAAGCTTGGGCCGGAAAGCGCCCAGAGATAGCTTAGAAGTTCCCGACCACGAAAGGCCGCCAGGATGAAAGTTCACGTCGATTTCGAAATGACCCCGGAGGAGGCACGCAAGCTCATGGGCTTGCCGGACGTATCCGCCATGCAGAAGAAGCTCGTCGCCGAAATGGAGCGGCGCATGATGTCGGCGCTGGATTCGGCGGCCGACCCGGAGGCCATGCTGAAGACTTGGTTCGGCTGGGGAAACCAGGGTCTGGAGCAGCTCCAGAAATTCCTGCGCGACAACGCCGTTCAGGCGGCGAAGGATCGGCCGCGCTGAGCGACACCATCTTCGCCCTTTCCAGCGCCCCCGGCCGCGCCGGCATCGCGGTGGTGCGGGTGTCCGGGCCGGAGGCTCGCGAGGCGATCGAAGCGCTGACGGGCGGCCCGCTTCCCGAGCCGCGCCGGGCCAGCTTGCGAACCCTGTTTTTTCCGTCCCCGCTTGCGGGGGAGGTGGCTGCGGAGCAGCCAAACCTGTCTAACCCGCCTCCCCCTCGTGGGGAGGCCGGCGAGCCGGCGAGTTTGTCGGCGCGTGGTTCATCCCGCGAGCCGGGTGGGGGGATTGGTGAAATACGACGAGCAGCTGTTGATCTTCACAGTTCCCCCCACCCGAAAAATCCCGCTTCGCTACGCTCCGCCAAGGATTTTTCGGCCTCCCCACAAGGGGGAGGCGGGCAAGATATCCCCGTTGAGACTAAATGCTTGAACCTAGCAGAGGCCCGGGTCGCCCCCTCCCCCGCTGCGCGGCGGAGGAACGAAGTCATCGACCGCGCCGTCGTGCTGTGGTTTCCCGCGCCCGGCAGCGCGACGGGCGAGGACGTGGCGGAATTTCATGTCCATGGCGGCCGCGCGATTCTGGAAGCCGTGTTCGATGCGCTGGCAGCCATTCCGGGCCTGCGGCCGGCCGAGCCCGGCGAATTCACGCGGCGCGCGGTCGAAAACGGCAAGCTCGATCTGACGCAGGCCGAAGCCCTGGCCGACCTGATCGACGCCGAGACGCAAGCGCAGCGCCGGCAGGCGGTCGATCAATTCGAAGGGCGATTGCTCGAGCTCTGCGAGGAGTGGAGGCAGCGGCTCATTCGCCTTTCGGCCTGGGCGGAGGCGGCGATCGACTTTGCCGAAGAGGAATTGGACGCCGGCATCGATGCGCAGGTGACGAGCGGCATCCGCGAACTTCGCGACGAGTTTTCGCGCACATTGGCCAACTCGCGGCGCGGCGAGATCACCCGGGAGGGGCTGCACCTGGCGGTGGTGGGGCCGCCGAATGCCGGCAAGAGTTCGCTGCTGAACGCGCTGGCGCGGCGCGACATTGCCATCGTGTCCGACACACCGGGAACGACGCGCGACATTTTGGAGGCGCGTCTCGACCTGGACGGCTATCTCGTCACCGTGGCCGATACCGCCGGCCTGCGCCAAGCGGGCGATGCGATCGAGGCGGAAGGCGTGCGCCGGGCGCTCGCCCGTGCCGAGGCCGCCGACATCGTTCTGCTGCTGCTGGACGGCACGGCCGAGACGCCGCCGCTGCTGCCGCCGCTCGGCGGCGACGTCCTGACGGTGTGGAACAAGTGCGACGTGCCGTGGCCGCGCGAGCGCCCAGGCTTGAAGATTTCGGCGCGGACGGGCGAGGGTTTGAACACGCTCACGCAGACGCTCGCCGCAATGGTTCGCGACCGGCTCGATCGTCCGGCCGAAGCGCCCGTCGTCACGCGCGCCCGTCACCGCCGTGCGCTGGAAGAGGCGGAAGATGCGCTGTCCCGCGCGCTGGCCGCGCAGTCGCCCGAACTCGTCGCCGAAGATATGCGGCTGGGCTTACGCGCGCTGGGCCGCCTGGTCGGCCGCGTCGACATCGAGGAACTGCTCGACGTGATTTTCAAGGATTTCTGTATTGGGAAGTGAGCGGAATTATGTAGCTGTCTCTCCTGAAAGGAATCCGATCTACTTCGACATTAAAACCGACGATCTGGAAGGCGTTTTTCGTGTTATCCGCGAGCACGCGGTGTCCGCCGAGCCTGTTCAAATCACTTTGAACAAGCGCGACGGGCTCTATCAGCTTGAACTCCTATGCAAAATCGAGCCTCTAGCGGGACCTACCGATTGAAGTGCTCGTGAGTGTCTATGTGGCAGATATGGTGACATGTTAACCTGTCCCTGAGGAGTTCAGGAAGCGCAGTCGCGAGCCTTCAGAAACGCGGACATGATGTTGCTTGGGTTTGGACCGCATCGCCTGGTGCCAGCGATCGGGGCGTTTTGGCGCAGGCTGCTCGGGAAAATCGAATCCTCATCGCGCGAACGTCGGCGCTGCCTGTCGGGTGCGGCGTCGTACTTTTCCGCTTGCAGATGCCAAAAGCCCGGGATGCAGGTGAGCGCCTTGCCGTGATCGTTCACGGTCGCTCCGACTGGGCCGGATGCTTTTTCGTTGTGGAATCAAACCGCATCCGGATGCCTCCCCTGTCTTGATAAGCGTCTGTGCGTATGCGCTTGAGGGAGCGTCTACTGTGCGTTTCCCGTTTTCCAAAAATCCTTGAGCTTGGCAAGGAAGCTCTCCGATTCGGGATGGGTTCCTTCCCCGCTTTCCTTTTCGAAAGCCCGCAGGAGTTCTTTCTGCTTCTTCGTAAGCTTGGATGGGGTTTCGATCATCACCTCGATATAGAGGTCGCCGCACGCGCCGCCGCCATTTAGAACGGGCATGCCCTTGCCCCGCAGGCGGAACTGCCGGCCGGACTGCGTTCCTTCGGGAACCGATATCTTGGAGCGGCCGCCATCGCAGGTCGGCACCTCGATGGTGCCGCCCAGGGCGGCGGTAATGAAGGAAATCGGCGCACGGCAAAAAAGATCATGCCCGTCGCGCTGGAAGATGGGATGCGGCTTTACCGAGACGAATATGTAGAGGTCGCCGGGCGGGCCGCCGTTCAGACCGGCCTGGCCTTCGCCGCTCAGGCGAATGCGCGTGCCTTCTTCGACGCCGGGCGGCACGTTGACCGCAAGGGTGCGTTCCTTCTGCACCTGGCCGGAGCCGCGGCATGGCCTGCACGGATTGCGTATGATTCGTCCCGAGCCGCGGCAATGCGGGCAGGTCCGCTCGATGGTGAAAAAGCCCTGCTGGGCGCGCACCTTGCCCGCCCCGCTGCACGTGGCGCACTGTTCGGGATGGGAGCCCGGCTCCGCACCGGTGCCGCCGCAAGCCTCGCAAGCCACCGCCGTCGTCAGCCCGATATGGGCGTCGGTCCCTCCGAATGCATGTTCGAGCGAGATTTCGAGATTGTACCTGAGGTCGCTGCCGCGGTTCTGCCGCCGCGCGCGTTTGCCCCCCATGAACTCGCCGAAGAGATCGTCGAAAACGTCGGTAAACGACGAAGAAAAGTCGAACCCGTTGGCGCGCGGCCCGCCGTTTTCGAAGGCGGCGTGGCCGAAGCGGTCGTAGGCGGCACGCTTCTGATCGTCCTTCAGAACGTCATAGGCCTCGTTGATTTCCTTGAAGCGATGCTCGCAGGTTTGGTCGCCGGGATTCTTGTCGGGGTGCAATTCCTTGGCAAGCTTGCGGTAGGCGCCCTTGAGCTCTTCGATCGAAGCGTTCCGCTGACAGCCCAGCACTTCGTAGAAATCGCGCTTGCTCATTGCGCGTATCCGCGCAGGAAGTCGGATGCCGGAAATCGGAAATCAGAATTGAAGATCGTCAGCACCACTCGCCCCAATCGTCATGTTCCGACTTCCGAATTCCGTTTTCCGAAATCCGACTACGCCGCGCCTTTCTTCTTGTCCTCGTCCACTTCCGAGAACTCGGCGTCCACGACGTTGTCGTCCTTCGGCGCCGCCCCGCCTTGGGCAGCGCCTTCGCCACCGGCGCTCTGCTGGGCCTTGTACATCGCTTCGCCCAGCTTCATCGATGCCTGGGCCAGGCTCTGCGTCTTGGACTGAATCGAATCCACGTCGTCGGCTTTGACTGCTTCCTTGAGCGCCGCAATCGCGTTCTCGATCTCCGTCCGTTCTGCGCCGTCGACCTTGTCGCCGTGCTCGCCGAGCGCCTTCTCGGTGGTATGGATGAGCGCGTCTGCGTGGTTTTTGGCTTCCGCGAGCGCGCGTCGCTGCTTGTCGTCGGCGGCGTGGCTTTCGGCCTCCTTGACCATCTTCTCGATGTCCTTGTCGGAGAGGCCGCCGGAGGCCTGGATGCGAATCTGCTGCTCCTTGCCGGTCGCCTTGTCCTTCGCCGTCACCGACACGATGCCATTGGCATCGATGTCGAAAGTGACTTCGACCTGCGGCATGCCGCGCGGTGCCGGCGGAATGCCCACCAGATCGAACTGACCCAGCAGCTTGTTGTCGGCCGCCATTTCGCGCTCGCCCTGGAAGACGCGGATCGTCACCGCCGTCTGGTTGTCTTCCGCGGTCGAGAACACCTGGCTTTTCTTCGTGGGGATCGTCGTGTTGCGCTCGATGAGGCGCGTGAACACGCCGCCCAATGTCTCGATGCCGAGCGACAAGGGCGACACATCGAGCAGCAGCACGTCCTTGACTTCGCCCTTGAGCACGCCCGCCTGAATCGCGGCACCAATGGCCACGACTTCGTCGGGATTGACGCCTTTGTGCGGCTCCCTGCCGAACAGCTGCTTGACGATTTCCTGCACCTTGGGCATCCGCGTCATGCCGCCCACCAGGATGACTTCGTCGATCTGATTGGCAGTGACCCCGGCATCCTTGAGCGACTGCTTCACCGGAGCGATCGTCTTCTGGATGAGATCGTCGACGAGCGCTTCGAGCTTGGCGCGCGTGAGCTTCATCGTCAGATGCTTGGGCCCGGTGGCATCGGCCGTGATGAAGGGAAGGTTGACTTCGGTCTGCATCGCGGAAGAAAGCTCGATCTTCGCCTTTTCGGCGGCTTCCTTCAGCCGCTGCAAGGCCAAGCGGTCCGTACGCAGGTCGATGCCGTTTTCTTTCTTGAACTCGTCGGCGATGTAATTGACAAGCCGCAGGTCGAAATCCTCGCCGCCCAGGAAGGTGTCTCCATTGGTGGATTTCACCTCGAAAACACCGTCGCCGATTTCGAGAACGGAGATGTCGAATGTGCCGCCGCCCAGGTCGTAGACCGCAATCGTTCCGGACTGCTTCTTGTCCAACCCGTAGGCAAGCGCCGCCGCCGTCGGCTCGTTGATGATGCGCAATACCTCGAGCCCGGCGATCTTGCCGGCGTCCTTCGTCGCCTGGCGCTGGGCGTCGTTGAAGTAGGCGGGAACCGTGATGACGGCCTGGGACACCTTCTCGCCCAGATACGCCTCGGCGGTTTCCTTCATCTTCTGCAGGATGAAGGCGGAAATCTCGGATGGGGCAAAGCGCTTGCCCTCGCGGCCCTGCACCCACGCGTCGCCATTGTCGGCTTTGACGATCTTGTAGGGAACCATGCCCACGTCCTTCTGGGTCATGGGATCGTCGAACCGGCGGCCGATCAGCCGCTTGATGGCGAAATAGGTGAATTCCGGATTGGTGACGGCCTGCCGCTTGGCGGCCTGGCCGACTAGACGCTCTGCGTCTGCGGTGAAGGTCACGATCGAGGGCGTGGTGCGCGCCCCTTCGGCGTTTTCGATGACTTTGGGGCTTGCGCCCTCCATGACCGCGACGCACGAATTGGTGGTGCCGAGGTCGATGCCGATGACTTTTGCCATGGGTTTTATTCCTCTCCTTTGGGCAACGGGGCCCTGGCCTCGCGAAGAGCGCCCTCCGGTCCGTCCCCATCAAGCGAATTGCGGTGTGGGGCTCGAATCCCCTACCGCGACTGGGGCGTATATAGGAGCGGGGTTTTCGCCCCGCAAGGCGACGGAAGGCCCGGCTGCGGCGGTTTTTTCTCCGGCAGCCGACACTAACGCGTTGACCCGGCACCGGTTTCGTGGGCCGGGCTCATAGCGCGGCGACCACCGCGGCGTTATAAATCTCGCTCATCTTGGCGCCCAAGGGAGCGATCTGGACGGATTTCTCCAGGCCGACGAGCAGAGGTCCCATCACCATCACCCCGCCGATCTGCTGCAACAGCTTGGTCGAAATGGACGCCGAGTGGATGGCGGGCATGACAAGGACGTTGGCGGTATCGCTGAGTCGGCAGAAGGGGTAGACCGCCATCTTTTCGCGGTCCAGCGCCACGTCGGCAGCGATCTCTCCGTCGTATTCGAAGTCGACGCCGCGTTCGTCGAGAATGTGGACGGCTTCCACGATACGCTGGCTTCTCTCGCCGCGCGGAAAACCGAATGTCGAGGAGGCCAGCAGGGCCACGCGCGGCACGAACCCGAAATTCCGCACGACGCCGGCGGTCTGAACCGCGATGTCCGCAAGCTCTTCGCTGGTCGGCATCTCGTGAACGCTGGTATCGGCCACGAAGACCGCGCGCCCCTTGGTGAAGATCACCATGACGCCGACGGGACGCTGGCCTTTGGGCGAATCGAGCACCAGCCGCACGTCGTTGAGCGCGACGGAATACGAACGCGTGACCCCGGTCACCATTGCGTCGGCATCGCCCGCCGCCAGCATCGATGCGGCATAGATATTGCGGTCGTTGGTCACCATCCGCACGCAATCCCGATGCAGCATGCCGCGGCGCTGCAGGCGCTTGTAGAGCACCTCGACATAGGGTGCTGCGTCCCGCGCCGAATGCGGCACGCACACCGTGAGCCCGGTATCGTCCACGCCCGCGCGTTGCATGACGGATTTGATCACGTCCTCCCGGCCGACCAGCAACGCCTTGCCGAGACCCGAATTTTGAAATGCCGCCGCGGCACGGACGACCGCCTCTTCCTCGCCCTCGGCGAAGACGACGCGCTTGGGTTTGGCACGAACGCCGGCCGTGATCCGCTGCAACAGATTGGCGGACGGATCGAGCCGGGCCGAAAGCTGGTGGCGATAGGCGTCCGCATCCTTGAGTTCGCGCCGCGCCACGCCGGACTTCACGGCCGCTTCCGCAACCGCCGACGACACGCGCGTGATCAGCCGCGGATCGAACGGCACCGGAATGATGTAATCGGGCCCGTAAGCCGGTCGCGCGCCCCGATAGGCGAGCGCCACTTCGTCGGGAACGTCCTCGCGCGCGAGTTCGGCGAGCGCTTCCGCCGCGGCGATCTTCATGGCCTCGTTGATCGTTCGCGCGCGCACGTCGAGCGCACCGCGAAAAATGTAGGGAAATCCCAGCACATTGTTGACCTGGTTGGGATAGTCCGAACGGCCTGTGGCCACGATGGCATCGGGCCGCACCGCCTTTACGGCTTCGGGAGAGATCTCGGGATCCGGGTTGGCCATGGCGAAGATGATGGGCGCATTGGCCATGGTCTTCACCATGTCCGGCGTGACGGCATCCTTGACGGAGAGGCCCAAAAACACGTCGCAATCCTTGATCGCGTCTTCGAGCGTTCGTGCCCGCGTCTCTACCGCGTGGGCGGATTTCCATTGGTTCATGCCGCTCGAGCGGCCGCGATACACCACGCCTTTGGAATCGCAAAGAACGGCGTTTGCGTTGGGCAGACCCATCGCCTTCAGAAGTTCGAGGCAGGCAATTCCCGCCGCACCCGCGCCGTTCACCACCAGCTTGATTTGCGAAAGCTTGCGCCCCGTCAGGTGCAGGGCGTTCATCACGCCGGCGGCAGAAATGATGGCGGTGCCGTGTTGGTCGTCATGAAATACGGGAATGTCCATCAATTCGCGCAACCGCTCTTCGATGACGAAGCAGTCCGGCGCCTTGATGTCTTCCAGATTGATGCCGCCGAAGCTGGGCGAGAGGTAGCGCACGCAGTTGATGAACGCATCCACGTCGGACGTATCGACTTCGATATCGATGGCATCCACATCGGCAAAACGCTTGAAGAGAACCGCCTTGCCTTCCATCACCGGCTTGGCGGCCAGCGCCCCCAGATCGCCGAGACCTAGGATCGCCGTGCCGTTCGAGATGACGGCCACGAAATTGCCCTTGGCGGTATAATCGTACACCGCGTCCGGGCGCTCGGCGATCGCGCGCACGGGAACCGCAACGCCGGGCGAATAGGCAAGGCTGAGATCGCGCTGCGTTGCCATCGGCTTGGTGGGCGTGATCTCCAGCTTGCCGGGCTTGGGCGTGGCGTGGAATGCCAGTGCTTCTTCCTGGGTGAATGTCGGTCTTTTTGGCGATGACATAACTCGTGCCTGCGGTAATGGGGCAATCCACAGAATATCGCCCGTTGCGCCGCGCCATTTCAATGGCCGTGCTCTCGATCCTGCGCGACAAGACCGCCGATCTGCTAATTTGCCGCCTATGCACGCGCCCGCGCCTTCCGATGCCGAACCCGCCACGCCGCTCATGGCGCAGTATCTCGAGATCAAGGCGGCACACCGGGAGTATTTGCTTTTCTATCGGATGGGCGATTTCTACGAGCTTTTCTTCGAGGATGCGGGCAAGGCCGCCGAGGCGCTCGATATCGCGCTGACCAAGCGGGGCAAGCATCTGGGAAACGACATTCCCATGTGCGGCGTGCCGGTCCATGCCGCCGAGCAGTATCTCGAAAAGCTGATCCGCAAGGGTTTTCGCGTCGCCGTCTGCGAACAGGTCGAGGATCCCCAGGAGGCCAAGCGGCGCGGCGCCAAGTCTGTCGTGAGGCGCGAGGTCACGCGGCTCGTTACGCCGGGCACGTTGACCGAGGAGACGCTGCTGGAGGCGCGCGCCGCCAACATGATTGTGGCGCTGGCGCACGCGGGCGGCGCTCTGGCGCTGGCGTCGGCGGACATGTCGACGGGCGATTTTCGGGTGGCCAGCGTGAATGCCGCCGATCTGGGTTCCGAGCTGGCGCGGCTGGATCCGCGCGAAGTTTTGGCGCCGGACACGATGCTGTCGGACCATGCGCTGGCCGGCCTGCTCAATGCGTTCGGTGCTGCGCTGACATTGCTGCCGGAAGTCAAATTCGAGTCCGGCAGCGGCGAAAGGGCGGTCAAGAACCTTTACGGCGTCCTGGCGCTCGATGGCTTCGGCAGCTTCCTGCGCGCCGAGCTTGCCGCGGCAGGAGCGCTTGTCGGCTATCTGGAGCTGACCCAAAAGGGCAAGCTGCCGCTGCTCAAGCCGCTCGTCCGCGTCGCTGCACAGAGCTTCATGGTGATCGATGCCGCCACGCGGCGTAACCTCGAGCTGACGGAAACGCTCACGGGCACGCGGCGCGGCAGTCTTCTGGACGCAATCGACCGCACTCTGACGGCGGCGGGCGCGCGCGAGCTGGCATCGCGGCTTTCGTCGCCATTGACCGATCCCGCAGCGATCGGGCGCCGCCAGGAGGCCGTCGCATATTTCGTGACCCAAAGCGACTTGCGGCAGAGCCTGCGCGAGCAGCTTCGCCGCGCGCCGGACATGGCGCGCGCGCTGGCGCGTCTTGCGGTCGGCCGGGGAAGTCCCCGCGATCTGGCGGCTTTACGCAACGGCATCGCCGCCGCCCGCGTGTTGCGCGACATGCTGGTTGTGCTGGACGATCCCTTGAAGCCCGCCGCCGGCGAAGCCGCCGACATGCGAGAGACGCTGATAACCGGCCTCGTGGGTGTGTCTTCGCTCGGCGGCGAGCTTGAGCGCCTTCTCGTCGCCGAACCGCCCTTTGCCATGCGGGACGGCGGTTTCATTGCGGCCGGCGCGCATGCGCCGCTCGACGAGGCGCGCGGTCTGCGCGACGAGAGCCGCCGCGTGATTGCCGGTCTCGAAACCCGTTACCGCGATGCGACCGGGATCGCGGCTCTCAAGATACGGCACAATGGCGTGCTCGGTTATTTCGTCGAGCTGTCGCCGTCCAACGCCGACAAGCTGCTGGCGGGCCCGGCGCGCGATCTCTTTCGCCATCGCCAGACGATCGGCAGCGCCGTGCGGTTCTCGACCGACGAGCTTGCCACGCTCGCAAGCCGGATCGCGCAAGCCGCAGATCGGGCGCTTGCCATCGAAAGGGAACTGTTCGACGGGCTTTGCGGCCAAGTGCGCGAGGCAAGCGCTGCGTTGGCGGGCATTGCGGACAGTCTCGCCGGCCTCGACGTGTCGGCGGCTTTGGCCGAACTTGCCGTGAAGGAGCATCACCAAAGGCCGGTCGTGGACGAAAGCCTCGCGTTCGGCATTGCCCGCGGCCGCCACCCGGTCGTCGAAGCGGCGCTGGTCCAGGCGCATTCCGGACCCTTCGTGCCCAACGATTGCGATCTGTCGCCGGAAAGCCGCGGCCGGGTCTGGCTCGTCACTGGCCCCAACATGGCCGGCAAATCGACCTTTCTGCGCCAGAACGCCATCCTTGCGATTCTGGCCCAAATGGGCGCTTTCGTGCCCGCCGACGCCGCCCATATCGGCATCGTCGATCGGCTGTTCAGCCGCGTCGGCGCGGCGGACGATCTGGCCCGCGGCCGTTCCACCTTCATGGTCGAGATGGTCGAGACCGCGGCCATTCTCAATCAGGCCACCGCCCGCAGCCTCGTCATTCTCGACGAAATCGGCCGCGGCACCGCCACTTTCGACGGCTTGGCCATTGCCTGGGCGACGGTGGAGCATTTGCACGACCGCAATGGCGCCCGCGCGCTGTTTGCGACGCATTACCACGAATTGACGGCCCTCTCGGAGCGTCTCGCCAAGCTCGCCTGCGTCACCATGCGTGTGCGCGAGTGGAACGATACGATCGTCTTTCTCCACGAAGTCGCTCCCGGCGCCGCCGATCGCTCCTATGGCATCCATGTCGCCAAGCTGGCAGGGCTGCCGCCGGCGGTCGTCGCCCGCGCCAAAGCGGTGTTGCGGGCGCTTGAAGACGGACGCGAGGGGCACAAACCGCTGGCGCGGCTCGATGAGCTGCCGCTGTTCTCGGCGGTGCCGAAGATTCGCGAGTTGAAGATAAGCGCCGTAGAAGCGACGCTACGCGAGGTGTCGCCGGATTTGCTTTCGCCAAAAGCCGCGCTCGATCTCGTCTATCGGCTCAAATCGCTTCTGGAGCCGGAAGACTAGACGGCAATTCCTATTGGATTCCGTTCTGCAGGCTGTCAGCATTGGCGCCGATAAGGAGCCCGACACATGCGTTACCTGCACACCATGGTGCGCGTCAGCGATCTCGACAGGTCGCTGGCGTTCTACTGCGGACTGCTCGGCTTGAAGGAAGTCATGCGAACCGAGAACCCAATGGGGCGGTTCACGCTTGTATTTCTCGCCGCTCCCCAGGATGCGGAGCGCGGTGCTGTGGAAGGCGCGCCGCTGGTGGAGCTGACTTACAACTGGGATCCGGAGGCGTACACGGGCGGGCGCAATTTCGGTCACCTCGCCTATTGTGTGGACCACATTTACGAAGCCTGTCGCCGTCTGATGGAGGGCGGCGTCACGATCAATCGTCCGCCGCGCGACGGCCGCATGGCTTTTGTCCGTTCGCCCGACGGAATCTCGATCGAGCTTCTGCAAGACGGCGCGCCCAAGGCCCCCGCAGAACCTTGGGCGTCGATGCCGAACACCGGCTCGTGGTGACCGGCCTCTAGCGCCCCGAACCAGAAATTCGTGCGTTCAATACCGATTGCACCACTGAGACACAGAGGGCACGGAGATGACAAACTTCCGCAAGAATTCTCAGTGCCCTTCGTGCCTCCGTGGTGAAGTACTTTCATTTTCGATTTTACGAACTTTGGGTTCGGGACACTAACGGTTGCTCCATGTCATGACCGGTCAAATCCTCGTCGGCATCGCCATCGCGATCGTGGCCATGATCCTGTTTGCAGGGCTCTACACGCTGTGGGCCGGGGGAGACGTCTCGCGTACCTGGTCCAACCGGCTGATGCGCTACCGGGTGATGGCGCAGTTCGTCGCCGTCCTCATCATCATGGCGATCCTTTTCCTCACGGGGCACTGACACTCTTCCGGCTCTTGCGTTCCCGCACCGGCCTGTGCTGTTAGAGCGGTTCCAGCAAAAGTGTGTGCACTTTTGCGTCCGGAACCGCGTCAATACAACAACTTAGAGCGAAATGACGATTCGAAGAAAAGTCATTTCGCTCTAAGGGCATCAGAAGACGAGAGACCCGCAATGGCCGGCAAGACGCTTTACGACAAAATCTGGGACGCGCATCTGGTTCACGAAGCGCCGGGCGAAGCCAGCGTTCTTTACATCGATCGCCACCTCGTTCACGAGGTCACCAGCCCGCAGGCATTCGAAGGGCTGCGCAATAGCCACCGCAAGGTGCGCCGGCCCGAGTTCACGCTGGCGATGGCCGATCACAACGTGCCGACGACCAACCGGGCGGGCGGGATTTCCGATCCGGAATCGGCGCAGCAGGTGGCGACGCTCGAAGCCAATGCCCGCGAATTCGGAATCGAATACCTGCCGATGAGCGATATACGGCAAGGCATCGTTCACATCGTGGGGCCAGAGCAGGGATGGACTTTGCCGGGCACCACCATCGTGTGCGGCGATTCGCACACCTCCACGCACGGCGCATTCGGCGCGCTGGCGTTCGGCATCGGCACCAGCGAGGTGGAGCATGTGCTGGCCACCCAGACCTTGCTGCTCAACCGCTCGAAGAACATGCGCGTGACCGTCAGCGGCGCGCTGCCCGTCGGCATCACGGCCAAAGACATGGCGCTGGCGATCATTGCCAGGATCGGCACCGCCGGCGGTACCGGCTATGTCATCGAATATGCCGGCGAAGCGGTGAAGTCGCTGTCGATGGAAGGGCGGATGACGCTTTGCAACATGACGATCGAAGCCGGCGCGCGCGCCGGCCTGGTTGCGCCCGACGAGATCACATTTGCCTATGTTGCCGGCAAGCCGCGTGCGCCGAAGGCCGCAGCGTTCGAGGCGGCAAGGCGCACCTGGCGGACGCTGCGTTCCGATGACGACGCCGTGTTCGACCGCGAAGTCGTGCTCAATGCTGCCGAGATCCCGCCCATGGTGACGTGGGGCACCAGCCCCGAGCAGGCGCTGCCGGTCACCGAGCGCGTGCCGGATCCGGCGGCGGTCGACGACGGTGATCGCCGCGCCGGCATGGAGCGCGCCCTTGCCTACATGGATCTGAAGCCGGGCACGCCGCTGTGCGACGTGAAAGTCGATCGCGTGTTCATCGGCTCCTGCACCAATGGCCGCATCGAGGACCTGCGTGCCGCCGCCGCGATCGTCCGGGGACGAAAAGTCGCCCCGCATGTCGGTGCCATGGTCGTTCCGGGGTCGGGGCTGGTGAAGGAGCAGGCCGAGCAGGAAGGTCTCGACGCCGTTTTCCTCGACGCCGGTTTCGAGTGGCGCGAGCCGGGCTGCTCGATGTGTCTTGCCATGAATGCCGACCGGCTCGAACCGGGCGAGCGCTGCGCTTCGACCTCCAACCGAAATTTCGAAGGCCGCCAGGGCCGCGGCGGCCGTACGCACCTGATGAGCCCGGCCATGGCCGCGGCGGCGGCGATCGCCGGGCACCTCGTCGATGTGCGGGAGTTTCGATGAGCGAATCTGACGGCAAGCCGCAGCCGGCCGTGTCCGAGCCGCCCCTGCTCGAAAGGCTGCGACCGCTGCTGGATGCAATAGAAGCGGAACGCAGGGCAAAGGGCGACACGCGCTCTTCTCAAGAATTGCTGGACGAGTTGTACGACGCGCATGGCTTGCCGGCGTGATCGTCGTTGCAAGGCTCAAGTCCGGAGATTCTTTTTCCTGCGCGACGGCCGAGGCGGCTGCTTAAACGGCAGAACGGTGAGGAGATCATCGCGCCACTTCGGCCGCGTCGAGCGTTCCAATTGCACACAACGGAAGCCTTTCGAACCGTGGATGCTCAACGCCTTTGCCGGCGCGAGATCGTCGTTGATCCAGTCCTTGAGCGGCTCGAAGAGATGATCTGCCCACAGCGCTTCGTGATTGGGAAAGACCTTGCGCCCACCTTCCTCGCAGATCGTGCAGACATAGGCGCCTTTCGACCTGCGCGGATGCACTTCGGGCCAGAACAAGCAGTCCCACCACTTTCCCTTCCAATCGACATGGATGGCGATCTCGTGAGCGTTCGCCAAGCCCCACATTGCGCGCGGCATTCCGGCAAGACGGAACCGCAAGCAATCCCGACCGCGCCAGTACACACGTATCGGTATCTTGAGCCTCGGCTCGTTCCTGACGAGCCAGTTGTCGAATGCCCTGGCGAAGCGGGCGTGCAGCGCTGGTTCCTTTTTCGGCACGATGCGTTTCACGGCGCAACGCTGCGGGATGCGTCGTCGAGCAGTTCGCGATAGAGCGTACGCAGTCTTTTCGGCTTCAAAATTTCAACCGCGTCGCCCCAAGTGAAAAGATGCCAGCACATTTCGCGCAATCCGCCGGCCTTGAAGCGTACGATCAGCGAACCGTCCTTCTGCGGCTCGAATGTTTGCGTCGGATGGAAGAGAAAATTCCCCGCATCGCGCGCCGCCTCGGGCGCGAATCGCAGAACGATGTCTGCGGGTTTCTCCTGGAACACACCGAAGGATCGCCGCGCGTAATCGGCAATGGAGAACCCGCGCGGACGGGCGAAAGACCGGTCGGTGATGTCGATTTCCGCAATGCGCCCGAGGCGGAAGAGATGGATTTCGCCGTGATGCCGGCTGCGCCCCACCAGGAACGCGCGGCCGACCGAGTAGAGGAGCCCCAGCGGTTCCACTTCGTGCCCGCGGCTCGGCCGCTTCGCCGACGCCGTCCAGTGCGTGAGGCGTACGACGGCGCAGCGTTTGATGGCATCGCGAAGCTTGGTCAGCACCTCCGGCTTGATCGCCTCGCGCGGCCCCGGCCGCGATGCCACCCCCTCGGCTTCCGTCAGCGCCTCGACATCGGGCTCGGCGCGCACCAGCTCGCTCCAGCGCATGCTGGCGCGCAACGCTTCGGACGCGCGCCCCAGCGATGCCGCCAGCGCCTCGTTGCCGTCGCGCTTTAGTAGACTGCCGACCGTCTGAAGCGCGGCCAGATCGTCGGCTTGAAGGCCGGCGGAAGGCACGAGAACGCGCTCCTTCAGCCGCCAGCGCTTTGTGCCGTCGTCCAGCCGAATCTCTTCGACGTCCGCGAAGGCGTCGAGCACGGCGTCGCGCATCCGTTCGGCCGTGCGGCGCGAAACCTCGAAGCGCGACTGGATATCGGAGAGGGAAATTCCGCCGGCGCTGCCCTGAAGCAGACGCAGCAGCGCGATGAGATCGCGCAGCCGCGGATAGCGTGCGCTTGCTGTCGCCTCCGATTCGCGCCGGCTATGCGGCTTGTGCGAGCGCGGCGGGCGCCTGGGCATCTTCGGCCTCCCCGATTTGCGATCCGAGCCAACGATAGACCGCGGCCCAGGTCGCCTGCGAAACCGGCTTGTTTCCGGCGCCCGCCAACTGGTCCACCCGCCACACGCCATTGTCCAGTATCAGCAACAGCGTGGCGCGTTCCGGCGCCAGAACACGATAGAACGCGCTGGTTCCCTCTTCCGCCGCGCGGTGGAGCGAGGCGACGCAATGTTTCATCGTCAGGCCCTCGCGGAGGAAATCGCGCCCGGTCCGTAGTGGAATGATATCGTGCGAGCCCACGAAGGGCGGCGCGGGAAATACGTCGTCCTCGGCCGGGAAGCTTGCTGCGGCCCGCTGTTCGAGGGCGGCGCTGAACGCGACGTAAAGCTGGCGAATCGACAGCAGCACTCTCGGGCCCCTAAATTGTCTATAGCCGCCGGCGAGGAACCAACCCAGCGCGTCGTCCAGATCGAGGTTGGGGAATCGCGCGTCGGGCACCGGTTTCTGCGCGTCCAGATCGCGCAGGAAGCGGGGGGAGACATGCGCCCGCATGATGGGATGGGTCGCCGCGAACAGCAGCTGCCGGGTGATCGCGGTGCAATGCGAAAGCGCCTTGGCCGTTTCGTCGTCCCACAAGGCGTCGCGCAGATAGAGAAGCGACTTGACCGAAATGTCGGGGCCGCGAAGCTTTCGCAGCGCCGAAACGGTCGATGGGCGGGCGGGAAATTCCAGCCAGTCGCAGATCTCCACCTGGCGTTTGCGCAGCAGCGAACGTGCGGCCCGCAACGGCTGTTGCACCGGGCTCTCGGCGAAGACCCAGTTCGAGGCGAGCGCGAAGGCGAGCGCCGGCGTCGAATGCGCGAGATCGAGCGCGCCGGGACAGCGCGCCAGCAGCGCCATGACGTGCCACTGCCGTTCGGCGAAGCCGCCGATGGCCTGCCGCGCCTCCGCCGGAACGGGCGCCATGAAGGCGTTCAACGTCTCGAAGATGCGCATTTCTTCGGGATCGGCATCGTCCCAGGGCTCCGTCGTCAGAAGGACGCGCTTCGGTCGCACCGGCCGAAACGGCCGCCGCGTCGTCTTGCGCCACGCCAGCGGCTGCGGCCACGGCTTCATCACCGTGAGAGAATACCATTGGAATTCCAGCAGCTTGCCGGACTTGAAGACAAGCCCGGGACGGAATTTTTGCGCATGAGCCAACGGCCGAGCCTCCATTGTGTTGCAAGAGGGGGGGTAGAGTTCCGCCCTTCCGGAGGCGCGTGTCTAGCCGAAGGATGCGACAGAAGCGGACGTATACGCGACGCGTCGACGGTCGTGCTTTATTCCATCACAATTGGAATTCAGTTAGCATGGGTAACATTATCGCGCGAAAGGTGTACAAGGTTTCGTTCCTCCAACTCTGGTTTCGGTATTCCCATGTCCCACAAAGCATCGGCAACTGCTGATCCAGATGTGGCTTTTAAGCTCTCGGCTGCGCTACTGGAGGAAGCTGGGCGCCAGTACGAAGCCACCCGGTCACAACGCATCGAGAACGTTAAACGGTTGCTGGATGACGCACACCCGGTCTATGCGTGTGCATCCGAACGGAAGTTTGCCAAACGCGCCACTGAAACTCCGGAATACAACGTTTTCAGGATCACAGGTCGCGCGCACCTGGAGGTCTCCACGCATCAAAGAATGTTAGCCGACCTGCTCGACCCGCAAGGTTACCATGAGCAAGGAGGCTTATTCCTTGGCCCCTTCCTGTCGTTAATCGAAGATCAAATACCATTAGCGCGAGGGTGCCTTCCGGCTGAGCCTTCATGGGAGATTGCGCGGCCGAATGAGCATAGCATTGATGTAGCACTGCGACATAGACTTGCGAACATCGTCGTCGAGACCAAGTGGGACCACGTATACACTGGTCGACAGTTGGAACGGTATTGGGATGAGGAAACCGACCGTGTTCGACGAAAAGGAGAGCGGAAGCCGGTCTTCGCTGTCTACCTGTCAAAGAACGGCGGCGAGGACGAGATCGACGTCGCGAATCCAGAAATAAGAGAACGCCTTGCTTATATCTCCTGGCGGGGCTTCGCGCAGATTCTTCGCGCGTGCCGAAAGTGCATCCGCTCCCCGCGCGTGAAAGACGTAATTGAACAATATCAGGTGGTGTTGGAAGTAGGGAGGTAATCTCATGCCCACAGAGCTAACGGATTTCTTTGAAGATAAGCAACGCTTGGAGCAAATGGATCAGTTGCTCAGCTTGGCAAACGACTACGTACGAGAATGCGAGACAACGATGCGGGATGCCATTGTTGAGCGGTTGGGCAAGGTGGCGGACGCGACAGGCGGTCAATGGGTGCGCAAAGACGGAACGTTCCGAGATGGTAGCCGCCTACTTGGAATAGCCCCGGCTTGGCATTCCGCGCCGGAAGACTTCTGGCTTCATTTTGGCTGGGACCCAAACAAGAGCTTTTTTGGCAGCGACGGCGTATGGGTCGGCGTCGCGTCAGATCACGCGGACGCAAATATTGCGGCACTTCTGCGCTCGAATTTACGGGCCGTGTTCGACGGCGATGGCGTCACGGAGGAAGACTACTATCCAATATGGTGTCGCCCCAGGCACTGGCCGGTTGTGAATTGTGATCAGAAATGGTTGTGCGTTGACGAAATCAGAAGGCTGATCGTAGCACGGAAGGATGCCGTTAATTGGATCGAAGGAAAGATACGCGCCGCGGCAACGATTCTTTACGAAAACGTTGAACGCAATCCTGAGCGTCCGTGATTGTGGATAGACTTTCAGGCTTCTGGGCCGTCCTTGCGACAACCCGTGGGCAAGCGCGCAGAGTAGGTTCTGCCGTTTGGCATAAGCCCGCGATGGTTTCCCCTCAAAAAAAGCTCATCGGATCGACATCGACCGCCATCCGCACGCTGTTGGGCAGCTTCACGCGATCGAGCCAGGCATGAAGGTAGGCCTGCACGTCGACATTGCGCCTGGCCTGCACCAGCAGCCGTTCCCGGCTCCGGCCGCGCAGGACCTGGTAGAACGCCGGCGTTGGTCCCCAGACTTTGACGCCTTGCGCGGCCGGCGCCGCTTTGGCGAGTGCCCGGCCGGATTCGCGCACGGCTTCGGGGTCATGGCTCGAAAGAATGATCGACGCGAGGCGGCCGAACGGCGGTGCGCCGGCGCGTTCGCGTTCGCTGGCTTCCTGGCGCAGGAAGGCGTCGCGGTCGCCGCTCGCCAGCGCGCGCATCACGATGTCGTCCGGGTTGCGTGTCTGGATGAGAACGACGCCCGGCTTTTCGGCTCTGCCGGCCCGTCCCGACACCTGGTGCAAAAGCTGAAACGTCCGCTCCCTGGCGCGCGGATCGCCGCCCGAGCCGCCCAGATCGGCATCGATCACGCCCACCAGCGTGAGCTGCGGAAAATGATGCCCCTTGGCGACGATCTGCGTGCCGATGAGGATGTCCACTTCGTGCTTGCCCATGGCACGGATGGCGGCCTGGGTTTCGCCCGGTCCGTGCAGCGTGTCGCTGGAGGCGATCACCGTGCGCGCCTGCGGGAATGCCGCGGCGACTTCTTCCGCCACCCGCTCGACACCCGGCCCGCAGGCGACGAGAGATTTTTCCGTGCCGCATTGCGGGCATTTGACGGGCACAGCCGTCTCCGCGCCGCAGTGATGGCAGACGAGCAGGCGCCGGTAACGGTGTTCGACCAGCCACGCCGAGCAGTGGCTGCAGACCATCTTGTGGCCGCAGGTTTCGCACAAGGTCAGAGGCGCATAGCCGCGCCGGTTGAGAAACAGCATGGCCTGCTCGCCGCATCCAACCGTCGCAGCCAGTGCTTCGCGCAAGGGCTGCGACAGCCATGTGCCGGGCTCGACGCGCGTGCGACGCAGATCCACGAGCCGGATTTCCGGCATCACGGCCGCGCCGTGCCGCCGCGCCAGCTTGAGCCAGCGATAGCGCCCATTGCGCGCGTTGAGGTAGGATTCCAGCGACGGCGTGGCGCTCGCCAGAACGATCGGGCATTTCTCGATCCGGGCCCGCACCACCGCCATGTCGCGCGCCTGGTAGATGACGCCGTCTTCCTGCTTGTAGGCCTGCTCGTGCTCCTCGTCGACGATGATGAGCCCGAGTTGGCGAAAAGGAAGGAAGAGCGCCGAGCGGGCCCCTACCACAATTCGGGCGTCGGCGCTCATCACCGCACGAAACGTGCGCCGCCGTTCTTTCTGCGTGAGATCGGAGTGCCATTCGGCGGGCCGGCAACCGAACCGCGCGGCGAAGCGATCGAGAAATTGCACGGTCAGCGCAATTTCAGGCAGCAGGATGAGGACCTGTCTGTCCTGGCGCAGCGCCTCCGCGACCGCCTCGAAATAGGTTTCCGTCTTGCCCGAGCCGGTTACGCCGTCGAGCAGCGAAATCGCACAGTCTCGAGCCTTGACATCCTGGACCAGAGAGGTTGCGGCGTGCTGCTGTGCGTCGTTCAGCACGGGCTGCGCAAAGGCCGGGTCGGGCACTGCAAAAGGATCGAATTCGGGCAGGCTCGTTTCGACAAGCGCCTGGGCCTCGATCAAACCATTCACCACCTGCGGAGTGACGTTGGCTTCCTCTGCAAGCGCGCGGACACTTCTGGCCAGACCGTCCTTCGCAATCTCCAGCGCGCGCGCCCTGGCCGGTGTCAGCCGCGCCGGAACCGCGTCCCCCCGCACATAGGCCCGCCGCGCAATCTCCGGCGCAAAGGCATCGCGCACACGCAGGGCGAGTGCCAGAATTGCGCCGGGCGGGTTGAAGGTATAGCGCGCCACCCAATCGATGAAGTCGCACAAGGCGGCAGGAAGCTTGGGGGAGCCCGCCAGCGGTGCGGCTTGCTTGAGCTTCGCATCCGCTACGTTCCCATCGCCCGCGCCCCATATCGCGCCCAAGACCTCGCGCGGGCCCAGAGGAGCCGTTACCAGCGTGCCGCGCGGCAGGCCGACAGGAATTTGGCCGCCGGGAACTTTGTAGTCGTACGGTCCCGCGAGCGGCAGCGGCAGCAGCACCCCGGCACGCGCATATCCCTGCCCGATTGTCTCGCCGCTGGGCTTCAGTGCAAGGTCGTTCATAGGCTAGAATTCCGCCGTCGACTCCGGCAGGTCAAGCATGAAGCGCTTCACGCATTGCGATGGTCCGGTAGGAACGTGAGCGAGCGCGCCCCGTCCCGTCCCCCGGCAGAAGCCGCCGCCGAAGCGGTAAAGGCGTATATCCGCACGAATTGGGCATGGCTCGATCTGCCGAAGATTTGACGGTGGAGTGGCTCGCGGTGCTCGCCCACGAGCGCCGGATGAGCCCACATACTTTGAGAGCCTATGGCGACGATGTCGCGCGCTTTCTCGCTTTCCTGAAGGAGCACCGCGGCTGTGCGATAGACGGCGCAATCCTTGTGAGTCTTTCGCCGGCGGATTTTCGCGGTTTCATCACCGCAAGGCGCAACGAGGACCTCGGCGTGCGCGGGGTGAAGCGGGCGCTCGCCGCCGTGCGCAGCTTCTTTCGCTATCTGGAGCGGCAGGAAATCCTGTCCAATCCCGCGCCGCGCGCGGTGCGCACGCCCAAGCTCGCCCGTACGCTGCCGCGGCCGTTAAGCGAGCACGAGGCGTCGCAGACATTGGCGACGGCGGGCGAAAATACCGACGACTGGCTGGCGGCGCGCGATACGGCGTTGCTCACGCTGCTTTATGGCGCCGGCCTGCGCATCTCGGAGGCCCTGAGCCTCAAGCGCGGGGATGTCCCATTGGGGGAATGGCTGACGATCGTCGGCAAGCGCAAGAAGGAGCGCGTCGTGCCGGTGCTGCCCGTCGTGCGCGAGAGGATCGCTGAATACGAACAGCGAATACCTTTCGCGGGCGGGCGCGACACGCCGCTTTTTCTTTCAAGGCGGGGCAAGGCGATGGGCGCACGCGAGGCGCAAGCCCTGATGCAACGTTTGCGAAGCGCGCTTGGGCTTTCCGAAAGCGCCACGCCGCACGCCTTGCGGCATTCCTTTGCCACGCATCTGCTGGCCAACGGCGGCGATCTGCGCGCGGTACAGGAGCTTCTGGGGCATGTGTCGCTCTCCACCACGCAAACCTATACCGACGTCGATACGAAGAAGCTGATGGACGTTTACGAGAGCGCCCATCCCCGCGCAAAAGTTCCGCGGGAATAGAGATTGCTGCCGGCCGAATTGCGCAAGCCTGCCACGAGAGAGTGACATGCCATGCAAAAAGGCCACCCCGGTTGCTCATCCGAAGCGCCCGATCTAGGGTCGTCCGACTGACGAGCGGGGGAGCCCATGCGCAGCGTGAACGATCGTAGGGATGGCGCGGCGCGGCGGCGGACGTTTCTGATTGCGGCAGCTCTGGCACTTCTTGGGTCAATGCCGGTGATGGGATCGCCAATGGCGCTGCTTTCCAGGCACGTCCCGAGTGCCGTCTTGGAGCATGTGGTTCCCATCGTCGGCGAACCGGATCCCGCTTCCCGACTACAGATCGAGGTCGCGTTGCCGATGCGCAACCAGGCCCAGCTTGGTGCGCTGTTGGATGCGATCTACAATCCGGCAAGTCCGCAATACCGCCATTATCTCTCCGTTGCCGAATTCACGCGGCGCTTCGGGCCGAGGGCGCAGGATTATGCGAGCACGGTCGCGTTCTTCCAGTCGTCGGGACTCGCCGTCACCGCGCTGAGCGCCAATCGCTACTTGATCGAACTCGATGGCTCGGTTGCGGCGATCGAAAAAGTCTTTCATGTGAAATTGCATCTTTACCGGCACCCGACCGAGCAGCGCAGCTTTCTCGCGCCCGACCGCGAGCCGACGCTTGATCTCGCCGTGCCGGTCCTGCACATCACGGGCCTTGACGATTTTGTTCTGCCTTCGCCGCGTCTGATCGCGCCGAGAGCATCTTCGCAGGGTGCTGCGCGCACGACGGGCTCAGGCCCGGGCGGCAACTTTATCGGCAGCGACATGCGCGCGGCGTACTACGGCGGAACCGCGCTTACGGGCACAGGACAATCCGTGGGCCTGATGGAGCTCGATGGGTACATCCCTTCGGATATACCGCTCTACTTCTCCAAGGTCGGCCAGACGCTCAACGTGCCGGTGAACGGCATCTCCACGGATGGGACGCCCGTAGACTGCGGAAAGTGCAATGACGGCGAGCAGGCCCTGGATATCGAATACGCCATCTCCATGGCGCCCGGTCTCGATCAGGTCCAAGTTTATGTCGCCAAGAATCCGGTAAGTGTTTTGAACCGCATGGCGAGCGACGACACGAGCGGTCAGCTCAGTACGTCATGGGGATGGGGGGAGGACTTTGCTGTCGAGGATCCGATCTATGAGGAAATGGCGATGCAGGGGCAGACGTTCCTGACCGCCAGCGGGGATTATTCAAGCCTCAAAAAGAGTGGTCCCTGGCCGGAAGAAGATGCCAATCTCACCGCCGTCGGCGGCACCGACTTGGTGACCAATGGCCCCGGTGGCACCTACAACAGCGAGACGGGATGGGCCCACAGCGCCGGCGGGCCGTCGCTCGACCGTTCGATTCTCATCCCGTCTTATCAAGTGCCTTTCATCAATGCGCAAAACAGGGGCTCGTACACGCTGCGCAACGTCCCCGACGTTGCGGCAAGCGCCGACACCGAAATGTACATCTGCTTCGACGGCAAGTGTCAGGGCGGCTGGGGTGGCACCAGTTTCGCCTCACCGATGTGGGCCGGATTCGTCGCGCTCGCCAACGAACAGGCGGTGGCGAACGGCAAGCCCGTCATAGGCTTTGTGGCCAAGACGCTCTATGATCTCTCGACAAAAGCCTCCAAGTACAAAGCGATCTTCCACGACGTAATCAGCGGCAAGAGCGGCAAATACACTGCGGTCAAAGGCTATGATCTGGTTACAGGATTGGGTTCGCCGAACGGGCAAGGCTTGATCGACGCGCTCACGAAATGATTCGCGTTGCTTCGACGTCGGAGGCGGGTTGCTGGTGTCGGACTCTTTCAGGTCAAATACTCACGCCGCCTCGCCGCGCAGCAATCGCGGCAGCTTGCCTACGTCTCCGCCCGCGTGGCGCATGAAGAAGCGCCGCAAGGGGCCGATTCCGTCGACAATGCCCAGGCCCACGTCGCGCGCAATCCTGAGCGGCGTGATGTTGTTGGAGAACAGGCGGTTCAGCACATCGGTGGCTGCGCCGAGCGCGAAAGAATCGAAGCGGCGCCAGCGTTCGTAGCGTTTCAAGACGTCGAGCGCGCCGATGTCGAGGCCGAGCCGGGCTGCATCGAGCACGACTTCCGCCAGCGCTGCAGCATCCTTGAGCCCGAGATTGAGCCCCTGCCCCGCGATCGGATGAATGCCGTGGGCGGCATCGCCGGCCACGGCAAAATGCGGTTTCGCGTAAGCGCGGGCCAGGTGAAAACGCAAAGGATAGGACCAGCGAGGGCCCACCGCCTGCGTTGCGCCCAAATGAGCGCCGAATTGGCGCGCCACCTCCGATCCGAAAGCGTCCTCGGGCAGCTTCAGCATCGCCGGGGCCAAATCCTCGCGCTCCGTCCAGACCAGCGACGAGCGATTGCCGGTCATGGGCAGGATGGCGAACGGTCCCGAGGGCAGGAAGTGCTCATAGGCCACGCCATTATGGGACTTTTCATGCTCCACAGTCGTAACGATGCCGCATTGGGGATAGGACCAGCCGACGATCCCGATCCCCATGCGCTCGCGCATCGGCGAATCCCGCCCATCGGCGGCAATGGCCAGCGACGCGGTCGCCGAGCGGCCGTCGGCCAGCAGGGCAGTCATCGCGTGGGCTCCCGGCTCAAGGTCGGTAACCGCTGCGCCGGAGTGCAGCTGGATCGATTTGGCGCGGTCTACGGCGGCATAGAGGGCGCGGCGGATATGCCTGTTTTCTGCGATCGCCCCCATCGGCCGGCCAATTTCCCGATGGTCGAAGTGAAGCGAGAACGGCGCGGCGGCACGGCCCAGCTCGGCGTCCGTGACCAGGATGTCGTAAATGGGCTGGGCTTCCGGCTCTAACTCGGGCCATACGCCGAGCGCCTCGAACATGCGGATCGAGGCATAGGCGAGAGCGGAAACCCTGCCGTCGAACGCCTCATCGAGAGCGGCCGCAGGCCTCAACGGGTCGGCGACGACCACCTTGAGGCCGCCTTGGGAGAGCGCGAGCGCCAGCGTGAGGCCGACCATTCCGCCGCCCGCGACGAAGACATCTGTCTTCTGAGTCTCCTTCCTCATTTTGACATCATAGCTGGGCTGAGCGTTGCGGGCGAGCTCTGCACCGACGCATCGCGCCGGCGAACGATCATGCTCAACATTTGGGCAGCCAACCGACTAATCGGCAGCGTTTAGCGAAAGTCAAAGGGAGAAACACGAGCAATTTCAGATGGTTGACCGTTTTTAGGCTCATCGCACGCGGCGGCACGGTTCTTGATACTAGGGGCTTGTCGTACACGCCGGGCCGATATGATCGATGGAACAAGCGAAAGCTTCCTGCATGAAGCTCATCACGGCAATCATCAAGCCCTTCAAGTTGGACGAAGTCCGCGAAGCCCTTTCTGCTCTTGGCGTTCAGGGCATGACGGTTACCGAAGTGAAAGGCTTCGGGCGCCAGAAGGGACACACCGAAATCTACCGCGGCGGCGAATACGCCGTGAGCTTCCTGCCAAAACTGAAGATCGAAGTGGCCGTGCGGGGCGAGATGATCGATGCCATCATCGAGGCCATTGCCTCCAGGGCCAAAACCGGCCAGATCGGCGACGGAAAAATTTTTGTCGCGGCACTCGAACAAGTGGTGCGGATACGCACCGGCGAGACCGACGCCGATGCGCTTTGAAACAGCAGGCGATGCACAGGAGTTGCGCAGTAATGGTTTGATCCTCGGTTTACGTCTCCCCGACCTGAAGGGTGTCTTGCGAGGCCGTCGACAGACTCGCGTGCCTCCCCACAAGGGCACAAGGCGGGGGAGAGGGGGCCTGCGCCAAGTCCCCTCCGCTCTTGTCGCGCGTTTCGCCCGCCAGTAAGACTTGCGCCCCAGATTTGGTTTTTGGGCGGGGCGGGGCGGTCCCGGCGCCGGCGGCATTCGGAGATATTAAGACCCCATGCATTTCAATTCCGCGGCCCGGCGCCGCCTCGCAGCCCTCACGCTCCCCTCGGCTCTCGCCGGGCTTATGCTGGCCGGCTGCGCCAGGGTCGACAACGACCTGTTCGGCGACAGGACCCCACCTCCGACGCCCGAGGCGGCGACGGGTGGCGTCCCCGAGCAGGAGACTGCAACCCAGCCGGAAGCTGCGCCGACACCCCAGGCCGCCCCCGAAGCCGCTGCGCCCGGCGAGAGCGCCGCGCCGCCGGAAGCTGCCGCGGCTGAGAGCGCCGCCCCCGCCGAAGCTCCGTCACCACCCAGCGATCTCGGCATCCAGCTCCCGGCTATTCAGCCGGCCACCGGCACCGGCACCACGGTGGGCAAGACCGTCGATCGCATCCACGGCGAGCTTTCCTCGCTGCACGACAGGATCGCCGGCGACATGCAGCAATATCTGTCGCTTAAGGGCGCCGCCGCACAGGACGTCACCACCTATCAGAACGCCAAGTCGCGCATCGTCATCCGCCTGCAGGTGGGCACGACGAAGGGCAATCCCGAGCTGGTGGGCCAGTGGAACACCGGCCAGTCGGCGCTCGACGGCCTGACCGGCAACGTCAATTCGCTGGTGGCTGTCGCCAACGACCTTTCGAGCGCCACAGCCGGCGTGAGCGTCGAGCGCGATACGATCGCTAGCGCACTCAATGCGATGGGCGCGGTCGACGAAGACCATCGCCAGCTCGGCATGTTGCGCGACGAAGCAACCGGGCTGGGCGATGCGTCGGACCAGCTCGAACGGACGGTCACGCTGAGCGTTCGCCGGCAGACCGCCTTCATCGCCGAAGAGCGCGACAGCCTCGCCAGGCTGCAGAACGCCATCAAGAACGGCGAGCTCTATCCGCTGGCCGAGATGGAAGCGCCGCCCGCCGCCGCCTCGTTAGCCGTGAGCGAAGCGGGCGACGCGATCCTGACGGTGCATTTCGACCGCGCAAACGTGGAATTCGAGAAGGAATTGTACGACGCGCTCAACAAGGCGCTCCAGGCAAAGCCCAGCGCGTCCTTCCGCGTCGAGGCGGTGGCGGCGAAACGCGCCACCGCGCAGCGCGAGGCGCAGGCCCACGCCCGCGCCGTCCTGAAGGCGATGGAGGACATGGGCGTGCCCGCCTCGCGCGTGGGCATCGTGGCCGAGACCGATCCGTCCGTCAGCGGCAGCGAAGTCCGCGTCTACGCGAGATGAGGCAGTAGGCAGTAACGTCTATCTATTGCCGACTGCCGATTGCCTACGGCCCTTTCTCCTCGGGCTTTGCGAGCTGGTGCTTCACGATCAGCGGCGCCTGGGTGAGCGAGAACACGAGGATGAGCACGGTGATGCCGAACACCTTGAAGTCGAGCCACAGGGCCTGGCTGAAATTGCGCCACACGATCTCGTTGAGGACGGCAAGGCTTAAGAAAAACGCGCCGTAGCGGACGCTGAGCTTGCGCCAGCCTTCGTCGTCGAGCTCGAAGGCGTCCGACAACACGTATTTGAGGAAGAGCCGCCTGAAGGCAAGCCCGCCCAGGATCGTCACCCCGAACAGGATATAGAGCGCGGTGGGCTTCATCTTGATGAAGCGCGGATCCTTCAAATAGAGCGTCAGCGCGCCGAACACGAGCACCATGACCGCGGTGATCAGCGGTACCGGCGCAATGCGGCGCTCGCGCAGGTAATCGATCGCCAGCGTGACGAGCACCGCGACCATCAGCACGGCGGTTGCCACGTAAAGGCTAAAGAATTTCGCGGCGGCGAAAAACAGGATCAGCGGCGCCCAGTCGAGCGCGAGCCTCCAATGCATGGGCAGCGGTTTGCGCGCGTTCATGTCGAACCTGTCAAGACTTTGGCGAACGACGCCGCATCGAAGGGCTGCAGGTCGTCTGCATCCTCGCCCACGCCGATGAAATGCACCGGCAGCGCGAACTTGTCTGCGAGAGCGATGAGAATGCCGCCCTTGGCGGTTCCGTCGAGCTTGGTCATGATCAATCCCGTCAAAGGCACGCTCGCCCTGAATGCTTCCACTTGCGAGACCGCGTTCTGGCCGGTGGTAGCATCGAGCACCAGCAACGTCGCGTGCGGCGCCGTGGCATCGAGCTTCTTGAGCACGCGCACGATCTTCTCGAGCTCGGCCATCAGGCCCGCCTTGTTCTGCAGCCGGCCGGCCGTATCGATGAGAACGACGTCGGCGTCGGTCGCCCTGGCGCGCGCCACGGCATCATAGGCAAGCCCCGCCGCGTCGGCGCCGGCGGCGCGCGCTACCACCTCGGCGCCGGTACGCTGTCCCCAGATCTGCAGCTGCTCGATGGCCGCGGCGCGAAACGTGTCGCCGGCGGCCAGAACGATCTTGCAGCCCTCGCGCGAAAGCCGCTGCGCCAGCTTGCCGATGGTGGTGGTCTTGCCGGTGCCGTTCACGCCTGCCACCAGCACCACGAACGGCTTCTTCGCGCGGTCGACGGCGAAAGATTTTTCCACCGGCTTCAGCAGCGCAGCGATTTCGCCCGCGAGCACTTGGCGCAGCTCGCTTTCGGAAATCTCCTTATCGTAGCGCCCTTTCGCCACGGCGGCAGCCACGCGGGCGGAAAGCGCGGTGCCGAGATCGGCGCGCACCAGCGCCTCTTCGAGACCCTCGACGGTTTCGGCATCGAGCTTCTTCTTGGTGAACAGCCCGGTGATGCTTTCGCTCAGCGCCGTGGCGGTGCGCGAAAGACCTTGCTTGAGGCGGGCGAATAACCCCGGCTTGGCTTCGCTCATGCGAGCGCTTCCGCCTGCAAGGTGTTTGCGTCGACGCCGGTGACGCGGGCGCGCAGAATAGCGCCCGGTTCGCCGGCAATGGCGGCCGGCGCAAAGCAGCGCGTGCGCGCCACGCCGTCCTTCTCGACCAGCAGCTCCTGCTCGCTGCCGACGAGTGCATTGAGCCGGCGCGACAACTGCCTCTGCCCCTTGGCGCGCAGCTGCGCGGCGCGGTCCTTCACCAGTGGCCGCGGCAGCTGCGGCATCCGTGCGGCGGGGGTTCCGTTGCGGGGGCTGAACGGAAAGGCGTGCACGTAGCAGAGGTCCGCCTCGTCGATCAGCGCGAGCGTGCTCTCGAACATCGCGTCGGTCTCGGTGGGAAATCCGGCGATGAGATCGGCGCCGAAGGCTGCTTCCGGCCGCAAACGCCGGACGTCGGCGCAGAACTTCAACGTATCGTGCCGCGCGTGCCGGCGCTTCATGCGCTTCAAGATCATGTCGTCGCCCGATTGCACCGAGAGATGGAAATGCGGCATCAGCCGCTCCTCTTCGGCGATGGCGCGCATCAGCGCCTCGTCGGCTTCGATGGAATCGATGGAAGAAAGTCGCAGGCGCTTCAGCTCCGGCACGAGCTTCAACAGTTTCCGCACCAGGCTCCCCAGCGCCGGCGCGCCCGGCAGATCGGCGCCGTAGGCGGTCAAGTCCACACCCGTGAGCACGATCTCGGGAAATCCGGCGTCGACCAGGCGCCGCGCCTCCTCGACAACCGAACCCACGGGCACGCTGCGCGCCGGCCCGCGTCCGAACGGAATGATGCAGAAGGTGCAGCGATGATCGCAACCGTTCTGCACCTGCAGGAACGCACGGGCGCGGCCGTCGAAGCTGTCGATCAGCTGGGCCGCCGTCTGCTTCACGCTCATGATGTCGTTGACGCGCACGCGTTCGGCCTGGGCCACGCCGAAATCGGCATAGCTGGCGGCCTCGAGCTTCTCGCGATTGCCGAGCACCAGATCGACTTCCGGCATCTTGGTGAAGCTTTGGGGTTCGGTCTGTGCCGCGCAGCCGGTGACGATGATCTTCGCACCTGGCTTCGTCCGCCGTGCGCGGCGGATCGCCTGGCGCGATTGGCGCACGGCTTCCGCCGTCACCGCGCAGGTGTTGACGATGACGGCATCAGCGAGGCCGGCTTCGTGCGCGCGGGCGCGAATCGCCTCGGATTCGTAGGCGTTCAGCCGGCAGCCGAATGTGACGAGTTCAATGTGGCTCACGTCGTGTGCTCCAGGGCGCCAAGGTCAATGTCGCCGGTGAACGCGAGGCTCGCGCTGCCGGTCATCAACACATGGTCGTCGGTCGCCCGCCACGCAATAAAAAGCGTTCCGCCGTCAAGCACGACATCGGCTTGTCTGCCGGCAACGCCGCGCCGGTGCGCGGCGACGGTTGCAGCGCACGCCCCGGTGCCGCAGGCGCGCGTGATGCCGGCGCCGCGTTCCCACACCCGCATGCGCAGACGCTCCGGCGACAACGCCTGGACGAACTCCACGTTGGTGCGCGCCGGGAACAGCGCGTCGTGCTCGATGGCGGGGCCCCATTCGGCCACCAGCGCCGCTTCGGCATCGTCGACGAACAGCACGCAATGCGGGTTTCCCATCGACACGGCTGCGGCCTGGAACGTCTTGCCCTTCACATCCAGTGCAAAGCTCTTCGTGTCGACCGCTCGCGATAGGGGAATCTCGCGCCAGTCGAGCCGCGGCTTGCCCATGTCCACAGTGACCATCTCGCTGCCCGCCTCGGTGCAAACGAGCAGTCCGCCCTGGGTGTCGAGCCGCACCACCGGCTCGTCCGTCTCTTCGAGCAGAAGCCGGGCGACGCAGCGCGCGGCATTGCCGCAGGCCTCGACCTCGTTGCCGTCGGCATTGAAGATGCGCATAGCCGCGTCGGCCCGGCCATGTGCGTGCTCGATCACGATCACCTGATCGCAGCCGACGCCCAGGCGCCGGTCCGCCACTTTCCGCGCCACGGCTTCGTCCAGCAGAAGGCCGCGATGGCGCGCGTCGAAGACGACAAAATCGTTGCCGAGGCCGTGCATTTTGCGAAAGGCGGTCATGGGGGCGCCTTATAAGCGGCCGCCGCCGCTTGAGCCAGCCTTCTATTGACAGCGCGGGACGCACCTTTTGGTCCAAGGTCATGAGAGTTGACCGCGCGAAGCGCAAATGAACCGCCAAGACGCAAAGGCGCCAAGGCCATTTGGACCACATGCGATCCTTGGCGTCTTTGCGCCTTGGCGGTGAAATACCCGGGGGGAGGGATGTTGACGTTGGCGAACAGGACATCGAAAAAGGCCCCGAAAGAAATTTGCGAGGAAACATGCGGCTGGCCGGATGGATTATCCTGGGACTTTCAGTGTTTGCCGCCGTCGAGGCCATGAGCAAAGAGGAGTCCAAAGCCGTGACCGATCCCTATCTCTGGCTCGAGGACGTCCATGGCGAAAAGCCGCTCTCCTGGGTGAAGCAGGAAAACGCCCGCGCGCTCGAAGTCCTGGCGTCCGATCCGGACTACGCCGGCGATTACGCCGAGATGCTGAAGATTCTCGATGCCCCCGACCGCATCCCGCTGGGCTCCCTGGACCACGGCACCATCTTCAATTTCTGGCAGGATGCGGCCAATCCCAAGGGCGTGTGGCGGCGGACTACCATCGTCGATTACGCGAACGCCTCGCCGCATTGGGACGTGTTGCTCGACCTCGACAAGCTTTCCGCCGACGAGCACGAAAGCTGGGTCTTCAAGGGAACCGATTGCACACCTAGCCTGACGCGCTGCCTGGTGTCGCTGTCACGCGGCGGCGGCGATGCGGTGGTGGTGCGCGAGTTCGACCTCGCTACGAAATCCTTCGTCAAGGACGGTTTCACGCTGCCGGAGGCGAAATCGAGCGTGTCCTTCGTAAACGATGACGCGATCCTGTTCGCCACCGATTTCGGCCCCGGCTCGCTCACCACCTCGGGCTATCCGCGCATCGTGAAAATCTGGCATCGCGGCGCGGCGATTGCCGATGCGAAAATTGTGATGGAAGGCAAGAACGAAGACGTGGCGGTTACGCCCACGGTGCTGCGCACGACCGATCTCACCGTGCCGCTCGTCACGCGCGCGCCGAGCTTCTTCGAGACCGAATATTTTCTCGTGGTAGCCGACGGAACGCTCACGAAGATCGCGGTGCCGCTGTCGGCCAACCTGCAAGGCTTGAGCCGCGGCCAGCTGGTGTTCACGTTGCGGGAAGATTGGAAAGACGAGAGCGGCAAGACGATTGCCAAAGGCTCGCTCGTCGCGTTTCCCGTCGCGCGCGCTGCGAAACCTGAAGCCGCCGCGCTTTACACGCCCGGCCCGCGCTCATCCGTCGAGGAAGTCGCAACCGGCCGCGACGCCGTGTATGCGGCGATCTACGACAATGTCGTGGGCAGCATTCATGCCTTCCGCTTCGATGCCGGCGCGTGGCATGAGACCAAGCTCGACTTGCCACAAGGCGGCGCCGCGCATGTCGTTTCCGTCAACGATTTCGGGCCGGAAGCGCAGTTCGGCTTCGAAGGGTTTCTCACGCCCACCACGCTTTATGCCGACGACGGCAGCGATCGTCCGCACGCCATCAAATCGTTGCCGGCGCGTTTCGACGCTTCGGGTCTCGTGACCGAGCAGCACGAGGCCAAATCGGCGGACGGCACGATGATCCCCTATTTCGTGGTGCGTCCGGGGGCGGCGCACGCGCCGATCCCCACCATTCTCTATGGCTATGGCGGCTTCGAGATTTCCGAAACGCCGCGCTATTGGGCGTCGGCCGGCAAACTGTGGCTGGAGCGCGGCGGCGCGGTAGCCATCGCCAATATCCGCGGCGGCGGAGAATTCGGCCCCGCCTGGCACGACGCGGCGCTGAAAATCCATCGCCAGCGCGCCTTCGACGATTTCGCCGCGGTTGCCGCCGATCTCGAAAAACGCGGGCTCTCGACACCGAAACGGCTCGGCATCATGGGCGGGTCCAACGGCGGGCTGCTCGTGAGCACGGTGATGACGCAGCATCCCGAGCTGTTGGGTGCCGTCGTCTGCCAGGTGCCGCTGATCGACATGCTCCGCTTCACCCATATCGGCGCCGGCGCCTCGTGGATCGGCGAATACGGCGATCCGGCGGATCCCAAGATGCGCGCGGCGATTCTGAAATATTCGCCGTATCAGAACGTGAAAGCGGAGATGAAATACCCGCCGGTGTTTTTCGTCACCGCCACGTCCGACGATCGCGTGACGCCGGTGCATGCGCGCAAGATGGCGGCGAAGATGCTTGCCCAAGGCCACGACGTGCTCTTTTTCGAGAACACCGAAGGCGGCCACGCGGCAGCCGCCGATCACCGCCAGGCCGCCGAAATGTGGGCGCTGACGTTCGTGTATCTGAAGCAGAAGCTGGGGTTGGGTGGGAAATGAAGCACGCCTGGGAGCGCGGACGTCCTCGTCCGCGCTCCCAGCAAAGAAACGTCCCAGTGCTTGCCCGTCTTAACGGGGTGGCCCGCGTTCGCGGGCCATGACTGTGATGGTTTGACTTATCGCTCGCGCGAGCTTAAATCCTCGCCATTCCGGAAAGCCTTCCGACTTTCCGGTCCCGGGCCCGGCCCGGGATCGCCCCCAGGCAGCGCAGGTGCGCCCCCTGGGGCGTTTGTGCTTTGGGTTGGTGTGCCCGCTTCCGTCGATCACAGCTTCGCTGTGCTCGACACCTCCCCCACTGCGTGGGGGAGGAAGCGAAAAACCCGGCCTTGAGCCGGGGGAGCGAGACGGAGGGGGCAGCTCCTCCAAATGGGAAGTGGACATGTTCGACGCGCTGCAATCACGGCTCTCGGGCGTTTTTGACCGTTTGCGCGGCAAGGGCGCGCTGGGCGAAGCCGAAGTCGACGAAGCGCTCGCGGAAGTCCGCGCAGCGCTGATCGATGCCGACGTGGCGCTGCCGGTCGTCAAGGATTTCATCGAGAAGGTGCGCCCGCGCGCGATAGGCGAAGCGGTCATCCGCTCGGTCACGCCCGGCCAGCAGGTCGTAAAGATCGTCCACGACGTGCTGGTCGAGACGCTGGGTGCGGAGAATGCCGCGCTCGATCTCGGCAGCCCGCCGGCGCCCATCCTCATGGTCGGGCTGCAAGGCTCGGGCAAGACGACGACGTCGGCCAAGCTTGGCCTGATGCTGCAGACCAAGGAAAAGAAGCGCGTGCTGATGGCCTCGCTCGACGTGCGCCGTCCCGCTGCCATGGAGCAGCTCAAGGTCCTGGGCGAGCAGGCCGGCGTTCCGACGCTGCCCATCGTCGCCAACCAGATGCCGGTCGATATCGCGCGCCGCGCGCTGGCCTCGGCGCGGGTGGGTGGTTACGACGTGCTGATTCTCGATACCGCCGGCCGCCAGCACATCGACGAAGGCCTGATGGCCGAAGTGGCGCAGGTGCGCGATGCGGTGAAGCCGCACGAGACGCTTCTGGTGGCCGACAGCCTCACCGGTCAGGACGCGGTCAACATCGCCAAGAGCTTCAACGAGCGCGTGGCGCTGTCGGGCATCATTCTTACGCGCGCCGACGGCGATGCCCGCGGCGGCGCCGCACTGTCCATGCGCGCGGTGACGGGAGCGCCGATCAAATTCCTCGGCATGGGCGAAAAGCTCGACGCGCTCGATGCGTTCCATCCGGCGCGCGTCGCCGCGCGCATTCTCGACATGGGCGACGTGGTCAGCCTGGTCGAGAAGGCGGCCGAGACGTTCGACAAGGAAAAGGCCGAGAAGCTCGCCAAAAAGATGAAGAAGGGCGAGTTCGACATGAACGATCTCGCCGAGCAATTGGGCCAGATGCGCAAGATGGGCGGCATGCAGGGCTTGCTGTCGATGCTTCCCGGCATCGGCAAGGTGAAGGATCAGCTGGCGGCCGCCGGCCTCGACGACAGCATCATCAAGCGTCAGGAGGCGATCATCTCCTCGATGACGCGCACCGAGCGCAGCAAACCCGACATCATCAACGGCTCGCGCCGCAAGCGCATCGCGGGCGGCGCCGGCGTCGAAGTCTCCGAAGTCAACAAGCTTCTGAAGATGCACCGCCAGATGGCCGACATGATGAAACGCATGGGCAAGGGCGGACGCATGCCGTTCGGGCCCACGATGGGCGGCGGCATGCCGCAACTCCCGCCGGGGATGTTTCCGGGGGGACGCAGATGACAGTTCACCACGAAGTCGCGAAGAACACGAAGACGCGGGTCGCCTCTCAAGTCATCGGCGCGAAGCGCAAAATTTCTCACGCGGAGGCGCGGAGACACGGAGACACGGAGACACGGAGACACGGAGACACGGAGACACGGAGACACGGAGACACGGAGACACGGAGACACGGAGAGAGTAACGATGCCTCTCCGCGGCTCCGTGTCTCCGCGTGCCAAAATGCGATATCAAGTTCATCAGCGCTTCGCGCGGGTGATCCAGGATATCTTCGTGTTCTTCGCGTCTTTGTGGTGAAAACGATTTGAAAAGGAGATGACATGGCTCTTAGAATCAGGCTCTCGCGGGGGGGCACCAAGAAGCGCCCGCATTATGCGATCGTGATCGCGGATTCGCATTCGCCGCGCGACGGCCGCTTTATCGAGAAGATCGGGTTCTATAATCCGCTCTTGCCGCGCGATCATGCCGACCGCATCAAGCTCGATCTCGAGAAGGCAAAAGCCTGGATCGCCAAAGGCGCGGTGGCCAGCGACCGCGTGCATCGCTTCCTCGCCGACGCCGGCGTGCTGAAGCCGCTGACCAAGAGCAATCCGGAAAAGTCGAAGCCCAAGAAGAAGGCGCAGGAACGCGCCGCAGCCGCTGCAACCGCAGCCGCCGCGGGCGAGGCCGCCTCGTAACGCGCGAAGAACCCGATGTCGCGCGACGTTCTCTTAGGCGTGGTGATCGGTGCGCAAGGGCTTGCCGGCGAGGTGCGCGTCAAGACGTTCACCACCCAGCCGGAGCAGATCGCGGCCTATGGGCCGTTGCACACAGCCGACGGCCGGCGCTTCACTATCGCCGATCTGCGCAGCCATAGAGGCGACGTGGTGATTGTCGCGTTCGAAGGCGTGGCGAGCCGCAATGCGGCGGAGTCCCTGAAAGGCGTGGAGCTCTACGTCGCGCGTGCGGCCTTGCCGCAAGCCGGCGAGGATGAGTTCTATCACGCCGACCTGGTCGGCCTGCGCGCAGAGGACGGGCAGGGCCACGAGCTGGGCGAGGTGCGCGCGGTGCACAATTTCGGTGCCGGCGACGTGCTCGAAATCGCCCGCGCGGACGGCGGCAATCTGTTTGTTTCGTTCACGAAAGAGACGGTGCCCATCATCGATCTGGCCGAGCGGCGCATCGTGGTCGCCGAGCCGCCGGACGATGAGGCTCTGGAGCACCGGGGCGTCGAGTGAGCTGGCGGGCGAGCGTCCTTACTCTGTTCCCGGAGATGTTTCCCGGGCCGCTGGGCGTTTCACTGACCGGCAAGGCGCTCGCCAACGGCACCTGGTCGCTCGAGGTCCGCAACATCCGCGATCACGGCATCGGGCTGCACCGGCGGGTCGACGACACGCCGGCCGGCGGCGGGCCGGGCATGGTGATGCGGGCGGACGTGGCGGCAGCCGCGCTGGACGCGTCCCGGCAAGGCGAGGATCGTCCGGCCATTTATCTCTCGCCGCGCGGCAAGCCGCTGACCCAGGCCCGCCTTCGGGCGCTCAGCCAGGGTCCGGGCGTAACCCTTCTCTGCGGCCGTTTCGAGGGGCTGGACGAGCGCACGCTCCAGACGCGGGCTCTGGAAGAGGTGTCCCTGGGCGATTTCGTGCTGGCGGGTGGGGAAATTGCCGCGATGGCCCTGATCGAGGGGGCCGTTCGGCTGCTTGCGGGCGTCCTCGGCCATGCCGAGTTGCCGGCCGAGGAGAGCTTCGAAAACGGCCTGCTCGAATATCCCCAATACACCCGTCCCCAGACGTTCGAGGGCATGGAAATCCCCTCTGTCCTGTTGTCCGGCAACCACGCCGAGGTGGCGGCGTGGCGAAGGGCCCAATCGGAGGCGCTGACGCGTTTGCGCCGGCCCGACCTCTGGTCCCTCTATGAAAAGCGCAAAGGGTAGGCTATAGGGCGCGCCTTCATTTTCCGAAAAGTCGCACGGAGCAAAGCCCATGAATCTCTTGAAGCAGCTCGAGGCCGAGCAGATGAGCGCTTTGCGCGGCAAGAAGGGACTGCCCCCGTTCCGTCCCGGCGACACGCTGAAGGTCAACGTCAAGGTCGTCGACGCGACCTTCGACGAAAAGACCAAGCAGATGAAGACGCGCGAGCGGCTGCAGGCTTTCGAAGGCGTTTGCATCGGCCGCAGCGGCGAGGGGCTCAACGAGAGCTTCACCGTGCGCAAGATTTCCTACGGCGAGGGCGTCGAGCGCGTGTTCCCGGTCTACAGTCCGCTGGTCGATTCGGTGCAGGTCGTGCGCAAGGGAAAAGTGCGCCGGGCCAAGCTTTACTACCTGCGCGGCCGGCGCGGAAAATCCGCGCGCATCGGCGAACGGCAGGATCGCGCCGAGGCGGAACCCGCCGAAGCGTAGCACTGGGAGCGCCGGCTTCTAGCCGGCATGCGATGGTGCGGCACGGGCCAGTGCCGGCAAGATGCCGACGCTTCCAGTATCGCGGTGCGTTCGTGACGCGTCATATGGTCCCCGATCAGGTGCTTAATCGACCGGAAAGCCTGGCCGAGGTGCCGGCCGTTGCCGAACTGCCCGCCACGCCCTTCGCGTTCATCTGGTATCTGGTGCGAAATCACGCCGCATGGCGCGTGGCGCTGCTTGTCGTGCTCGCCGCCTGTGCCACCGCGATCGATGCCTTCGGCCCGCTGGCGCTTTCCCACCTCATCAATGCGATCGGCACGGCCTACGCCAAGCATCTCGGCTTCATGTCGGCGGTATTTCCATGGATCGCTCTGATGGGCGCGATCTGGTTCGTCTCGGCCTGCGCCTTTCGCGGCTACGAGGCGGTGGACGTGGCCACGAGCCTGCGGCTGCGCGCACTCGCGCAGAAATATCTCTTTGCCTACATGCTCGGGCATGCGCCGCGCTATTTCCAGGAGAACTTCGCGGGCAAGCTCGGCCAGAAGGTGAAGCAGGCGGGCCAGGCAACGATCTCCATCATGAACATCCTGTGCCTGGACATGGTGCGCGTGTCGGGCCTGGTTCTGGTTGGCGGCGCGCTGATGTTTGCAGCCAAGCCGTCCTATGCCGTCATCCTGGCGTTCTGGACGGGGCTTTACCTGGCAATCGTGATCTCGCTCGCCAAACGGTGCGTGCGCCTGTCGAAGGCCTTGTCGGACGAAGTTTCCACCTCTACCGGCCGGCTGGTCGACGCCATCGCCAATGCCGATCTGGTGCGTGCCTTTGCCAAGGCGGCCTACGAGCGGCGGTTTCTTTCCTTCTTCCTCGTCGACGAGATGAACGCCTCGCGGCGGCTGCGCCGGTTCCTCATCCTCATGCGCTGTTTCATGCAGATGGCGACGCTGGCGCTGCTCGTTGGTCTGGTCTTCGCCGCAGGGCGCGATGCGTTGTCGGGCGGCATCAGCGTGGGCGCATTTGCGATGATCTATTTTCTTGGCAGCCAGATCGCGCGCAGCGTGCAGGAGCTGTCGTTCCGCATGCTGGACTATTTCGAACAGCTGGGAACGCTTGCCGAAGCGCTCGAGCTTGTCAGCTCGCCCCATGAAATCGTCGATGACCCGCAGGCCAAGCCGCTGGCCGTGCGCCAGGGCGCCATTTGTTTCGAGCATGTGCGGTTTGCTCACCCTGATGGCCAGCAGGTCTTCGAGGATCTCAGCCTCGACATTCGCCCGGGCGAAAAAGTGGGTCTCGTGGGCCCGTCGGGCGCCGGCAAATCCACGCTCGTCAAGCTCCTTCGCCGTCAATACGAGCCGCAAGCCGGACGCATCCTGATCGACGGACAGGATATCGCGCACGTCACCTGGGATTCGCTCAACGAGTTCATCGCCGAAGTTCCGCAGACGCCGGGCGTGTTTCATCGCGCCGTGCGCGACAATATCCGCTACGCGCGTCCCGGTGCCGGCGAGGACGACGTGGTTCGCGCCGCGCGCGACGCGTTTGCGCACGATTTCATTCTGGCGCGGCCCACCGGCTACGGCACCATTGTCGGCGAGCAGGGGATCAAGCTTTCCGGCGGCGAGCGCCAGCGCGTGGCGATTGCGCGCGCGCGCGTCAAGGATGCGAAGATTCTCGTGCTCGACGAAGCGACATCCTCGCTCGATTCCGAATCCGAGCATCTGATCCAGGAGGCACTGTGGACATTGATGCGAGGCCGCACGGTGATCGCCATCGCGCACCGGCTTTCGACCATCGCCGGCATGGATCGCATCATCTATCTCGAGCAGGGACGCATTGTGGAGGAAGGCCCGCATCGCGAGCTGCTGGCGCGCGGGGGAGCTTATGCGCGCCTCTGGAACCGCCAGATGGGCGGCTTCATCGATGCGGCGTGAGGGCCGGCCACGTGCGCCATGGAGAGACTCGGCGGACGATCTATTGAGCTACCTCAGTTTGTCGCTCGACGTCCCTTCGGGAAATACAACCGCAATAAATTCGCAGATCACGGCGAAGCGAGTCCACACTCCTTTGATAAGGTTCCATGGATAGTCAAGATCGCGTCGCAAAAGGCCGAAAGGGTTACTTTCGCGCCTATGCTGCCCCTTTAAGCCGCTCGGTTGAACATTTTTATTCCGAGTACGAATTTTTTGCCGACGCCTTTCCCCGTGAGATACATCCTTGCGAGGTAATGAATCGTAGGGGTATAAGCCTTGTCCGAGACGCAAAAGAGCGCGGTTATCGCCTCATCCATGCGGTTTTGAGTCACCAGCATTCGTCCGAATGCGCTGTCGCCGTATTCTCTCTTGCACTGGGAGCGCGCGCATTATCGCGCGTCACGTTCCCTCGACGGCCGGGGACGACCTGCCTACGCCGAAGCGAAGCTCCGGCTTCGCGCAGGCAGGCCGCGCTCCCAGTAAGCGCGCTCTCGTTATACAAACGGCGGCGGTGCTGAGGCTGCATTTGGCGGCGTGAGCAGTCTTGCCGCTCGGACGGCAAAGCCTTAGACGAGGCACCCAGATGTTCGAGCTAGCCAATCCCCGGCGTTTCATGGATGCGAGCGGCAAGGCGCTGCCGTGGCTGGCGGCCGGCGCGGCCGGCTTCATTGCGGCCGGGCTCTATCTCGGGCTCTTCGTCGTGCCGTCCGATTATCAGCAAGGCGACACGGTGCGGATCATGTTCGTGCATGTGCCGGCGGCATGGATCGCGATGATGGCATACGGACTGGTGGCCGGAGCATCGGTTATCGGGCTCGTCTGGCGCCACCCTCTGGCCGATGTGGCGGCGAAAAGCGCGGCACCTTTGGGCGCACTCTTCACAGCCCTTGCGCTCATCACGGGCTCGCTGTGGGGGCGGCCGATGTGGGGCGCCTTTTGGGTGTGGGATGCGCGGCTGACCTCGTTTCTCATCCTGTTTTTCCTGTATCTCGGCTACATCGCGCTGTGGAACGCGATCGAAGACGAGGTGCGGGCGGGCCGCGCCGCCGCCGTGCTTGCGCTGGTCGGCGCCGTCGATGTGGTGATCGTGAAATTCTCGGTGGATTGGTGGAATACGCTGCACCAGGGCGAGAGCATCTTTCGCGCCGGCGGTCCGCTCATAGCTCCCATATTCCTGTGGCCGCTGTTCCTGATGGCGGCCGGTTACACGCTCCTATTCTTTTTGCTCTGGATCGTCCGTATACGTACGGAAATCGTCTCCCGCCGCAGCCACACTCTTCTGGCGCGCGCAAGCGGATCATGACTCACTTTCTTGCCATGGGAGGTTACGCAGCGTTCGTCTGGCCGGCTTATGCGATCAGTCTGGGCGGCATCGCAGCGGCCGTGGTGCTGACGCTGAGGGCCTATAGGCGCGCGAAGAAACTGCTCGCGAAATTGGAGCGGGAGACCGGCGCATGACCGGCAAGGCCATAATGCGCCTGCTCTATCTGCTTCCGGTCGCAGCACTGCTCGCGCTTGCCGCTGTATTCTTCGAGAGCCTGAACGGGCCGCCGCCGGACTCGCTTCCCTCCGCGCTTATCGGCAAACCCGCCCCGGTCGTGACGCTGCCGCCTCTGGACGCCGCCACACCACCGTTCAGCTCGGCGGATTTGACGGCAGGCCATGTCAGCATCGTCAATGTCTGGGCATCGTGGTGCGTGCCGTGCCGCGCGGAAACGCCGGCGCTCGCGGCGCTGGCGCGCCGGCAAGGCGTGGAACTTTACGGCATCGTGTACAAGGACACGCCTGCAAAAGCACGGGTCTTTCTCGACGATGCGGGAAACCCGTTCTCGCGCATCGACCTCGATGCCGATGGCCGCGCCGGAATCGAATGGGGCATCTACGGCGTGCCCGAAACCTTTATCGTCGACGGCAAGGGAATCGTGCGACTGCGCTTCGCGGGCCCCCTTGTCGGCGAAGTTCTCGATGAACTCGATCCTTCCGGCAATCCGCCAAGCACAGGCTGCCGACTAAAGCGAATTGCCTTTTCTTCGAGTCGTCATTTCGCTCCAAGTCATTGTTTTGACGCGGTTCCGGACGCAAAAGTGCGCACACTTTTGCTCGAACCGCTCTAAGCCGTTCACCTATTGGCAATCAATCGCTGCAATGCTTCGGACGCGAGGATCAGGTCGCGAAGACGCCATTGCAGATCAGCTCAACCAATCTTCTCATTGCCGGAGCATTCGGCGGCCGCATGCCCGCAGCCGCGCGGGCAACGCCCGCGCCGGGCAAGACGGCCGACGGCCAATTCGCCCCCATGGACTTCAAAAAGGCGCCGGCGGCTTCGACGCCTGCCGCAGCTGCCGCACCGGCAGCATCGGCGCCAACTGCTCTTCAGCAACCCGGCTCCCAACTCGACATTCGCGTCTAGCACGGCTCACGCCGCCGCATCGCAGACCTCGGCCGGAAAGAGCTGCAGCAGCAGGGAATCGAGTTCCGCGGGATCCACGGGCTTGGTCAGAACCCCTTCCATTCCTGCGTCTTCGCAAGCGCGCTGGCCGGTTTCGAGCACATCGGCGGTCAGCGCGATGACGGGCGTACGCGGACGGGAAAATTCGGCTTCCTGTTCCCGGATGCGGCGGGCCGTCTGAATGCCGTCGAGGCCCGGCATGTGAATGTCGGTTATGACCAGATCGAAGCTCGCTTCGCCGAGTGCATCCAGCGCGGCTTCGCCTGAGCCCACTTCCGTGACGTCATGCCCGCGCTTGCGCAACAGCTCGCGCGCTAGCAGCGCGTTGATGGCATTGTCCTCCGCCAGAAGGATACGAAGGTTCCTCAAGGGCGAAATTTCCGGACCTCTTGGCGCCGGAGCCGAAGGGGACTGGGACGGCGCGTCGAATTGCGCTCGTATGCAGTCGACGAGCGTCAGCTGGCGCACCGGCTTGACGAGATATCCGGCAAATCCCAGGCGCTTCAGCCGTTCGATCTGGCCGCGCGCGGAAGGCGCGATCAAAACGATCGAGCGCACGTCGATGTCGGGCCAGGTCGGCAATTCCGGTTCCATGCCCGTTCCCGCGTCGACGATGAGGGCGTCGAGCGCGGCAGCATTCGTATTCGAGCCGGGGACCCACATGGGGGAGACTTCGCCGCCGGCAGTGCGGACCTGCGCGCTCAGTCCTTCGCGCAGCACGGCATTGCGCGTTACGATTGCTACAGTCATGCCTTCGAGCCTCAGGGCTTCGATAGGCTCGGCGTCTCGCGTGACGACGGCGGGAATCGCGAACCAGAATACGCTGCCGCCGCCGTCTGCGGCATCGAGCCCGAGATCTCCCGCCATGGCGGTAACGAGGCGCTTGCAGATCGCCAACCCCAAGCCGGTGCCGCCGAACCGGCGTGCATGACTGGAGTCCGCCTGGACGAACTCGTTGAATATTTCCCGGCGCATTTCGCAGGGCACGCCCACCCCGGTGTCGCGGACGTCGAAACGCAGAAAGCGTTTCGTGCGTAGCTCGACGCCTACGTCGACGCGAACGCCGCCTTTTTCCGTGAACTTCAGGGCATTGCCGATGAGGTTGGTGAGAATCTGGCGCAGGCGCATCTCGTCCGCACGGATGCGGTCCGGCACATCGCTGGCGATCACGGCAACCAGCTCGATGCCCTTCTCGTGCGCTCGCGGTGCCAAGAGCTCGACGACGCCCTCGACGAGCAGGCGCGGGTCCGTCTCGACCTCGTCGAGCAGTGTCGTGCCCGATTCGATCTTCGAAAAATCGAGGATGTCGCCGATCAGCGACAGAAGCGATTCGCCCGACTGGCGAATGGCTTCGGCATAAGTCCTTTGTTCGGGCCCCAGAGGGGTTTCCAAGAGCAGCCGCGCCATTCCCAACACGCCATTCATAGGTGTGCGGATTTCGTGGCTCATCGTTGCCAGAAAGCCGCTTTTTGCGCGATTGGCGGCTTCCGCCTTGTCGCGCGCCTCCGTGAGCGCATCTTCGAGTGCCTTGCGTTCGGTGATATCCCGACCCACGCTCTGGACCTCAACGAGCGATCCGCGCGCATCGCGGATCGCGTAATCCTCCCAGGCGATCCATCGCCAGCCATAGACCGTACGGACGTGCTGGTCGTATTTGACCCGCGCCCGGCCCGTTTCCAGGCCGGTGAAGCTGCCAAAATATGGCGCCCGACTGTCGGGATGGAGCTCCGGCGCGAAAGGGTGACCGATCGCGCTGCGAGACGAAAGGCCGAACAGCTTGAAGAAGGCATCGTTACCGTAGGTCAGCCGGCTATCCGGGCTACGCCGGATGATGGCGTCCCCCTGGGAATCGACGAGGCCCTTGTAGCGGGCTTCGCTTTCGTGCAGCCGGGCATTCATCGCCTGGACAGTCCCGAGCGTGGCCTCTAGCCGGCTTGCGACGGCCCTGAGTTCGATCGTACCCGCTTCGAGCGTCCTGGTCCTCCCCCTGGCATTCAATAACCCGAGGAATAGGGCCATAACCCCGACGAGCCCCGCCGCGCCTAGCATCGGCGGCGAGACGATGGTGAAATGACCATGCAGGGCCACATCGGCGAACCCGATGGCGCCGACCAACAGCACCACGGGCCCGAGGATCGTGGTCCAGGTTTTGATCACCGCTATACCCAAAGTAGTCAACCGGGCTAGTCAACCAGAGGCTCCATTGCCAAAGCCTTAAGCAATGCTGAACCTGGCCGGGAAAGTTGGTGTCATTCGGCCGCACTGGTGAACCGGGTATATTGTCACAAAAGCTTCGCATTATTGTGATCGACATTGCACCCAACAGCGGCGTGATCGTTTAAGATGTTTTAAGGGGACCGCGCACAGGCCGCTTGGTTCAATCCAAAGAGGATCTCTCATGAAATCGACTATGAGCCGCTTTCTCGGCCTCATTGCCGGCGCGGCATTGGCCTGCGCGGCCTCTGATGTGCTCGCAGCTGATATTTCCGGCGCCGGCGCTACTTTTCCCTATCCGATCTATGCCAAATGGGCAGAGGCCTATAGGGCGAAGACCGGCATTGGACTCAATTATCAGTCGATCGGCTCGGGCGGAGGCATTGCGCAGATCAAGGCGAAAACGGTGACGTTCGGCGCCAGCGACGCGCCGCTGAAACCAGGCGATGTGGAAGCGGCGGGTCTTGTACAATTTCCCACCGTGATCGGCGGAGACGTGCCTGTCGTCAATCTTGCGGGCATCAAACCCGGCGAGCTAGTGCTCGATGGACGGACGCTCGCGGACATCTATCTCGCTCATATAACAATGTGGAATGACCCAGCGATCAAAAAGCTCAATCCGGCCGTGAACCTGCCCAACCAGGCCATTGCCGTCGTCCATCGCTCTGATGGCTCGGGCACAACTTTCATCTGGACGAACTATTTATCGAAGGTGAGCCCGGAATGGGCAACCAACGTTGGCGCGGCGACGTCGGTCGAATGGCCAACAGGCATCGGCGCAAAAGGCAACGAAGGCGTAGCTGGAAATGTCCTGCAAACCTCTGGCGCGATCGGCTATGTCGAGTTCGCGTATGCCAAGCAGAAGCAGATGGACTATGTGCGCATGTTCAATAGGGACGGTGTCGCCGTGCCGCCTTCGGCGGCCAATTTCAAGGCCGCTGCCGCAAACACGGATTGGCTGCATTCGCAGGACTTCTACGTCATTCTGACGCAACAACCTGGTCATGACGCTTGGCCCATCTCGGGCGCGACATTCATCTTGGTGTATAAGCATCCTTCAGATACGGCAGCGACCAAGGAAGCGCTGAAATTCTTTTCCTGGGTCCATTCACCGGAGGGCGATCAACTCGCGGAGAGCCTCGACTATGTGCCGCTTCCGCCGAATGTGGTTGATGCGATCAAGAAGGCGTGGCACGAGAAGATCGACCCGGATGCACTTCCCTGACGCGCGGGGGGGCGCGGGAACGGGACGAAAGACTGAGAAGGGGGGTGATTCAGCTTCAGCCCCCTCAAATCTTCCAAGGCATCCTGGCAAAATCAGATGGTAGATTTGGCATTGCCGGAACACCCTCGGGCTTCCAACAAGACAGCGGTACTACGCCGGTTCAGCCGCAGCGATGCGCGATTCCGCGGCCTCACCCTGAGCGCCGCGGCATTGGAGCTGGCAATATTCGCGGGAATACTTTTTTCGCTGGGCCGGGGCGCGTGGCCGGCGTTTGAAACGTTCGGAATTGGGTTCTTCACCACGCAGGTCTGGAACCCGGTTACAGAGAAGTTTGGGGCTCTCGCGGCGATCTACGGCACATTGGTAACCTCAGCGCTCGCGATGCTCATCGCGGTTCCGGTCGGAATCGGCATCGCAATTTTTCTTACCGAGTTATGCCCCCGTCCGCTAAGGCGTCCCTTCGGTATCGCGATCGAGCTGCTGGCCGGCGTTCCTTCGATCATTTACGGCGTGTGGGGGTTATTTATTTTCGCACCGTTCTTCCAACAAAATGTACAGCCTTGGCTGATCGAGGCATTTGCCAATATCCCGTGGTTATCGAGTCTCTTTGCAGGCCCGCCTTACGGCATCGGCATGTTCACGGCCTCCCTCATACTTTCAATAATGGTTCTGCCGTTCATCTCCGCGGTCACCCGCGACGTGTTCGAGACAGTGCCGCCGATGCTGAAAGAGGCGGCTTACGGTCTGGGATGCACGACTTGGGAAGTCATGTGGAACATCGTACTTCCGTTTGCCCGTACCGGAGTGGTGGGCGGTGCCATGCTTGCGTTGGGCCGCGCGCTCGGTGAGACGATGGCCGTCACCTTCGTCATCGGGAACGCGCATCATATCAGCACATCGCTGTTTGGTCCTGGGACAACAATTTCGGCGGCCATAGCGAATGAATTCACCGAGGCAGTGGGTGACCTTTATCTGTCCTCCTTGATTGCCCTCGGGTTCATTCTGTTCGTGATAACGTTCATTGTCCTGGCGATAGCCCAGTTCATGCTTTATCGGCTAGAAAGGCGCGCAGGCGGACAAACATGAATCGCGCTCGCTACCGCCGCCGTCGCCTCCAGAGTTGAATTTTCCTCGCCCTATCGACGGGCGCGGCCATATTCGGAATTTGTGCGCTAGCGCTGATTTTGACCGCCCTGCTTGCCAAGGGCCTCACCGGGTTCTCTGCGACGGTTTTCACCAGAATGACGCCCGCGCCCGGGTCGGACGGCGGCTTGGCTAATGCGATTTTCGGCAGTGTCGTGATGAGTCTGTTGGCCGTCCTATTGGGCACGCCGATCGGAATTCTGGGCGGCACATATCTGGCCGAGTACGGTCGACACAAGGCGCTGTCGTTCATTGTGCGCTTCGTCAACGATATCCTCTTGAGTGCGCCCTCCATTGTCATAGGCCTGTTTATCTACGAATTGACCGTGCTGCAGGTAGGCCACTTCTCGGCGTGGGCCGGCACGCTTGCCCTCGCCGTCATCGTAATTCCCGTTGTCGTGCGCACGACGGAGAATATGCTTCTGCTCGTTCCCAATACGCTGCGGGAGGCCGCTGCAGCGCTCGGGACCCCGCGCGCGTTTGTCATCCGTACCGTGACTTGGCGCGCAGCTCGCGCAGGCATGATCACCGGCGTGCTGTTGGCGACGGCGCGAATTTCGGGCGAGACTGCCCCCCTCCTCTTCACCGCTCTTAACAACCAGTTTTGGAGCACGGACCTAAATGCGCCGATGGCCAGCCTGCCCGCCGTCATCTTTCAGTTTGCGATGTCCCCTTACGATGCATGGCATCGGTTGGCGTGGGAAGGTGCGTTGCTGATCACCTTCTCGGTACTCTGCCTTAGTATCCTCGCCCGCATATTCGAATCCAAGCGGATGTCGCAATGACCGAGATGAAGCCCGTAGAGCTTAAGCCGCGGATAGACATTCGCGACCTTTGCTTCTTTTACGGCGCGACGAAAGCGCTGAACAATGTCTCCGTTCCGCTCTGCGACCGTAAAGTCACCGCCTTCATCGGACCATCGGGCTGCGGCAAGTCCACGCTGTTGCGCGTATTGAACCGCATTTACGAGCTCTATCCCAATCAGCGCGCAACCGGCGAGGTCATTTTCGACGGAGAGAACATTCTCGACGGCAAGCAGGACCTCAATCTGCTGCGCGCCAAGATCGGCATGGTGTTTCAGAAGCCGACGCCGTTTCCCATGACGATCTACGAGAATATCGCCTATGGCATCCGCCTGTTCGAGCGCGTGCCGAAATCCGAGCTGGACGGCCGCGTGGAGAACGCGCTGAAGCGCGCCGCGCTCTGGGGCGAAGTAAAGGACAAGCTCAAGGAATCAGGCTTGAGCCTTTCCGGCGGCCAGCAGCAACGGCTGTGCATCGCCCGCTCCGTGGCGACGAAGCCGGAAGTCATCCTGCTGGACGAGCCCTGCTCGGCGCTCGATCCCATTTCCACCGCAAAAATCGAAGAGCTGATCGACGAGCTGTCGGCCGACTATACGATCGTCATCGTCACCCACAACATGCAGCAGGCCTCGCGCGTATCCGACTACACCGCCTTCATGTTCCTGGGCGAACTCGTGGAATTCGGCAACACCGAGCAGATCTTCACCAGCCCCTCCAACAAGAAGACGGAAGAATACATCACCGGCCGGTTCGGGTGAGCCCAAAGGCGATCGACCGAGCTTCGTTAGAGCGCGGGTGCATACAAAAGATTCGCTGCCTGGACTGCGCGCCTCGTCAATCTCCGGCCCCAAAACCGTCTCGACGAGCTTCAGCCGTGGAACTGGGCCGCAGAGCGTGCGCAACCCGAACACGCGCACATCAACCGCGCCGCCTGAACCGCCGCCCGCCTCCTGCCGCAAAAGTCGAGCCGCCGGACGAAGGGTGCAAATGGATCGCTTACGGTCCGCCGCGCATAGGCGTCAATGTAAGGCCGCGACGCACGGATCCGCTCCCCCTCCTCTTGAGGCTACGGTATTCACACAAAAGCGAGCGCACTTTGATCGTCTTGGGGTCGTGCAGTCCGAAACGCCGGCTCCGAGCCGATTTTTCGCAGGGGGCGAGCAATTACCGTTAGACGCATAGCAGATGATGGCGTAGTGCTAGCAGAGAAATCTGGACTGGCCGTTACGAAAGCGATCAAAATACCTGGGTCTGCTGTTCATATATTTGTTTGCCGTCGATCAGCTTTCTGTCCACTGTCAGAGGCTCGGCTTCTGCTGAGCCGCGAAATCGTCCAGCCACTCACGTTGCAGCTGCGCGCGATCTCGGCGCTTGCTTGAGCGCTTCGCGCCGCTGATGCGGCGTGAGCTTCGGTTTGCGGCCCATCTTGGCGTCACACCAACTCGAGCCGCAGCTCGCGCCCCACCAAAGCCGCCGCGCGTTGCAAGGTTTCGATCGTCACATTGCCCTTGGCCTTGAGAATCCGATCCACTTGTGCCCGGCTCGTGTGCATGCGCTCGGCCAGGAGTGCCTTGGTCATACCCTGACGCTTCATTTCTTCGGCGAGCTGCCAGGCGACAGCCCGCGTCACAGCCTCCAGCTTAGCCGCCTCGCGGATTGCTTCCTCGTCGAGAAAATCTTCGAGGGTCGATCCCCAATGGGGATTTTTCCGGGTCATGCTGTCATCTCCTTCATGCGCTTGAGCGCCAGCTTCAATTCGTCCGCCGGCGTCTTCTGCGATTTTTTTGACGAACCCATGCACCACGCCAATCCGATCGCCCGTCACAAAGAACATGAGGCGTGCGATTCGTCGGCTCGGTAAGGTGCTGCGCAGCTCTCACAATCCGCCGCACAAGGCTCGCCAGAGCGGCAGCCCGATCGGCCAGACAACCTGCGGGTTGCAAGATCGCCTCCGATGACGCGCCGGTCTGCGGCCGGCAAACTGTGCAGCCAGTCTCGCACCACTTCGTCACCCGCCGCAGAGCGGTAGAAAACGACGGGTATCTCCACCAGACGCCAGTGAATCGTCTATCCTAGAAATGTACTATAAAAGATACTATGCGGCGAGAAAATTCGCGAGGCATTTTCTCGGTCGAATTGGGGTTTTCCTTCGACCATTTCGAGCTTGCGCCGGACGACTTGGTGCGACGGTTCGACGGCACGATCAAGCCTGCCGCGAAACGCCCGACACCTTAACCTGGCTTTGCGGCAAGCACTTTGGCGAGCCCGCGCGCGATGGCCCGCGACGATGCGCGGCCGGTATAACCGCGTCCCGAATTGAACGTGACGACCAGGGTCTTGCCGCCGAGCGCGATCGTGGGGCGGCCGGACACCGCCAGCGATACGGTCAGTATGCGGCGCCGAAGCGCCTCGCGCGCCGGCGGCGAATCGGCAAATTGCTCGACGCCGCGCGCGGCGTTTTCCAGCGCTTCGAGCGCAAAGATTCGGGCGTTCGGGTCCTGTGCCAGCGCATTCCAGTTGGCGGTGAAGCCGATATTGAGTCTTCGCGTATAAAAAAGATGCTGGCTTTCGTCGGTCGCCGCGCTTTGAAGATCGCCGATCGACACCGGCAACAGCTGCAGCGGCGCGGTATCGCCGGTGCGTTCCGCCGGCAAGCCTTGCGGCGCCGAGTACGTATAGACGGTGACCCCGCCCCAGCCGGCGACCCTGAGCGCGGTTTCGCCCGAATCGAATTTCAGCACGCGGCCGCCCAGCGCCGCCCGATCCTGGTAAAGCACGAAGATCTCCGGGCCGTCGGCAAGCCGCAGCAGATAGTTGGAACCTGCCGCATAAAGCGAGAATTCCACGTTGTCGCCCGCGGTATAACTTCCCGGCTCGACGTAACCCACACGATCGGAGTTGAGCCGCTCTTCAAGGGAGTCTTGTGCCGCTGCATGCCGGAAAGATGCCCAGAAAGATGCAAGGAACAAAACACACAAGAGCCTGGACAGGCGGCGCATCTGGGATCTTCTTCGAACTGGCGCCCGCAACACGCCCTGTCGGCCCCTCGGGCAGCCTCTTATCCACCGCGAATTGGGCAACAATAGGACCGGGCCGGCAGATGCACCGGAAACACAAACTGCCTGCGCGAGGCCGAAACTTCGCGTCGGGCGGGGGGTGACAGGACCCACAAATCTGACTAAATCACGGCCACTCCGACTTCTTCCCGAGAGCTCCCGTGACCCATCCCGATAGCTTCAAATCCCGCAAAACTCTGAACGTAGGCGGCAAGTCCTACGTCTATTTCAGCCTCGCCGCCGCCGAGAAGAACGGGCTGGCCGGAATTTCCCGGCTGCCCTATTCGCTGAAGGTTCTGCTGGAAAACCTGCTGCGCAACGAAGACGGCAAGACGGTGACGGCAGACGACATCGGCGCCGTGGCGCAGTGGCTCAAGAAAAAGAAATCCGACCGCGAGATCGCGTTCCGGCCGGCGCGCGTTCTCATGCAGGATCTGACCGGCGTGCCGGCGGTCGTCGATCTTGCCGCGATGCGCGACGCGATGCAGGCGCTGGGCGGGGATGCGCAAAAAATCAATCCGCTCGCCGAGGTCGACCTGGTGATCGACCATTCGGTGATGGTGGACAATTTCGGGCACAAGGATTTGTTCAAGAAAAACGTCGCCATCGAATATGCGCGCAACGCCGAGCGCTACGGCTTCCTGCGCTGGGGGCAGGAAGCGTTCGCGAATTTTCGCGTGGTGCCGCCGGGTACCGGCATTTGCCATCAGGTCAATCTGGAATATCTCGGCCAGACGGTTTGGACGCGCAAGGCGAAGGATCCCAAAACCAAGCGCGTGGTCGAGCTGGCATTCCCCGACACGCTGGTCGGCACCGACAGCCACACCACGATGATCAACGGGCTTTCGGTGCTCGGTTGGGGCGTGGGCGGCATCGAGGCGGAAGCGGCCATGCTGGGGCAGCCCATTTCCATGCTGATTCCCGAAGTGATCGGTTTCCGGTTGACGGGACGCCTGCGCGAAGGCGTGACGGCAACCGATCTCGTGCTCACCGTCACTCAGATGCTGCGCAAGAAAGGCGTGGTCGGAAAATTCGTCGAATTCTTTGGGCCCGGCCTGGACGAGATGGCGCTGGAGGACCGCGCCACCATCGCCAACATGGCCCCGGAATACGGCGCGACCTGCGGCTTCTTCCCGGTCGACCGGGAGACGCTGCGCTATCTCAAGGCGACCGGCCGCAAGCCCGGCCGCGTCGCGCTGGTGGAGAAATATGCCAAGGCGCAGGGCCTGCTGCGCAGCGCCAAGAGCGCCGATCCGGAATTCACCGATACGCTTGCACTCGATCTTTCGACCGTGGAGCCCAGCCTTGCAGGCCCCAGGCGCCCACAGGATCGCGTGGCGCTCGCCCATGCCGCAGAGGAATTCGGGGTTGCGTTGCGCGACGTGTTCAAGAAGTCCGATGACGGCCGCACCGCTGTGGCGGGCACGAATTATTCGCTCCGTCACGGCGACGTCGTCATCGCGGCGATCACCTCCTGCACCAATACATCCAATCCCAGCGTGATGATCGGCGCCGGCCTGCTCGCTAAAAAGGCGGTGGAACGAGGGCTCAAGGTGAAGCCGTGGGTAAAGACGTCGCTTGCCCCGGGTAGCCAGGTCGTCACCGATTATCTCGCCAAGGCGGGGCTCGACAAGGCGCTCGACAAGCTGGGCTTTGCGCTGGTGGGCTATGGCTGCACCACCTGCATCGGCAATTCGGGCCCGCTGCCGGAGGCGATCGGCAAAGCCGTCACCGATGGCGATATTGTCGCCGCTGCGGTGCTGTCGGGAAACCGCAACTTCGAGGGGCGCGTGCATCCGCAGGTGCGCGCCAACTATCTTGCCTCGCCGCTGCTGGTGGTGGCCTACGCGCTGGCGGGCTCCATGCTGATCGACATGACGGATGGTCCGATCGGCGAAGACCGCAAGGGCAAGCCGGTCTATCTGAAGGACATCTGGCCTTCGTCCAGGGAGATCGCCGAGACGATCCGCAAAGCCGTGACGCCGGCCAGCTTCCGCCGCCGCTATGCCAATGTTTTCGAGGGCGGCGCCAACTGGAAAAAGGTGAAGGTCAAGAAGAGCCAGACCTATGCCTGGGATGCGAAATCCACCTATGTGAAGCACCCGCCCTATTTCGACGGGATGGAGGTTCGGCCTGCGGCCGTCGCCGATATTCAAGGCGCGCGCATTCTGGCGCTGTTCGGCGATTCCATCACCACCGACCACATCAGTCCCGCCGGCTCGATCAAGAAGGACGGGCCGGCCGGCAAATATCTCATCGAGCACGGCATCGCCGTCGCCGACTTCAATTCCTACGGCTCGCGGCGGGGTAACGACGAAGTGATGGTGCGCGGCACCTTCGCCAACATCCGCATCAAGAACGAGATGATGGGCGGACGCGAGGGCGGCAACACGATCCATTATTCGGAGGACGAGCCCTCCGGCGAAGAGATGTCGATCTACGACGCGGCCATGCGCTACCAGAAGGACGGCGTGCCTTTAGTCGTCATTGCCGGGAAGGAATACGGCACCGGCTCCTCGCGCGATTGGGCGGCAAAGGGCCCGAGGCTTTTGGGCGTGCGTGCGGTAATCGCGGAGAGCTTCGAGCGCATCCACCGCTCCAATCTGATCGGCATGGGCATTGCGCCCTTCGTGTTCGCCGGCGGAAAGACGCGATTCGATTACGCGCTCGCCGGCCGCGAGGAGATCGACATTGTAGGTCTTGCCGGCGAGATCAAGCCCGGGATGCGGCTGATGGCCAGCGTCACCTATCCCGATCTCACCACGCGCGAGATGCCTCTGGTCTTGCGGATCGATACGGCCGACGAAGTCGCCTATTTCGAGAACGGCGGTATCCTGCCCTACGTGCTGCGGAACCTTTTGGCGGCTTAAGGCGCGTCAAAGCCACCGTTGGGCCATCTCAAGCCGAAGTGACTGGAGAGGGCTGAGGGCCGTAGTCACACCGTCCTGTCGAGCATGCGGCCGAGCCGGACCTGCACAGCGACATACGCCGTGCGGGCCTGCTGCCGGTTGTCCTGCCTGCCCGGTAGCACCTGACCCAGCGCCTGCGCGACGAAAGCGGCCCGCAGCGGCGGACCGTCCCACAGAGGAGCGCTTGCCGTCTCAAATCGGGACGCTCCGGCAGAAGCCCGGCCCCGGCTGCCGCGCGGCGGCGGTTCTCCGCCTTGCCGCCCCAAGGCGTTCGAGTTGCTAGCTTTTTCGAGGCGCTCTACCGCCCTGCGCGGGCCTAATGCCAGCGTGCCGGAAACGACGTTAATCGCGCGAACACCTACCATAACCGTGCCTTAACGCAATCTCCACGCCGACAGCCCGCATCCGGCACCGCCCGCCAATTTTTCGGATTTTATTAAGTTTCAGCACCGCATGCTCGTGGCACGCGGCAGGGCAATGAACTCTGCCCAGGTCCAAAGTGGCCGAGGATGGTGGGTTGTGCCAAGTAAGACTCTTCGCCGGAGAGCCTCCGAGCGCGTGGTTGCGCTCGTGGCTCGGGACGAGATCGAACGCCTGAAGCTCGCACTCGCTAGCGCTGGCGAGGTCGCGTTCGACTGGACCATGGCCGACGACGGCATCGACTGGGATGGTGCACTGGATATCCTCGCCGTTCATTCCGATCCGGAATGCCTGCAGCGGGGGGCATCATTGCGCGCCTGGATGGGCCGTGCCGGCCGCGAAGAGCTCGACGCCGTCATCCGGGAAATCGCGTTCAAAGAACGGCTCTTCGAGATCGAGTTCGAGGCAGCCTCCGCCATGGGCACCGTGTGGTTCGAGATGCGCGGTATAAGACTGCCGAGCTTTGCGGGAACCGCCGAGCGGCTGTGCGGGACGCTGCACATCGTCACGGAACGAAAACGCGAGATGCGCCGGCTCAACTATCTGGCGACGCGCGACGAGCTGACAGGCCTCTTGAACCGCACCAGCCTCAGGGCGGAATTGTCGGGCGCCATCGACGGTGCGAAAGCCGAGGACCGCAACTGCGCATATCTGGTGGCGGCTATCGATCGCTTGGCCATGATCAACGAAGCCTATGGGTTCGGCGCCGCCGACGAAGTCATCGTCGCAGTGGGCGAGCGCCTGGCGGGCGCGCTGAAGGCCACGGATATCATCGGACGCACGGCCGGCAACAAGCTCGGAGTGGTTCTCAACGATTGCGACGAACGCGAGATGGTGCTTGTCGCCGATCGGCTGCGTGCCATGGTGCGCGGCGAAGTGATTGCGACACGCGCCGGCACCGTATCGGCCACCATCAGCGTGGGCGGCGTGCTGCTGCCGTCCGGTGCCTCATCGAGTTCAAGAAGCCATGCTGCGCGCCGAGGAAGCGCTCGATCGCGCCCGCAGCGCCGGCCGCGACGGCTTTGCCGCCTATGCCAAGTCGCCGCAGCGCGAAATGGCGCGACTGCGCCTGATGACGATTGCCGACGACGTCGTCGCGGCCTTGAATTCCGGAAAGCTGGTGTTCGCCTACCAGCCGATCGTCGGCGCACGAAGCCGCAAACCTCGGCACTATGAATGCCTGCTCAGGATGCTTAAGCCGGACGGCAGCGTGGTGCCTGCAGGCCAGTTCATTCCGGCAGCCGAACAACTCGGCATCGTGCGGCTGGTGGACCGCCGTGCGCTCGAAATGACGATCGCAAAGCTGCATGCCTATCCGGGCATTTCGCTCGCCGTCAACGTCTCGGGAACGACGGCCGGCGATCCGTCATGGCTCGAATCCTTCCTCCATTACATCCGCGCCAACCATCAGGTGGCGCAGCGCCTTATCGTCGAGCTCACCGAAACCGCAGCGCTCGAGGATTTCGAGGGCAGCACCCGCTTCATTTCGAAACTGCGCGAGATGGGATGCCGCGTCGCCATCGACGATTTCGGCGCCGGCTTCACCTCGTTCCGCAACCTGCAAATGCTGCGCGTCGACATGGTCAAGATCGACGGAGCCTATGTGCACGGGCTCACCGCCTCGCCCGACAATCAAATCTTCGTCCGAACGCTGGTCGACCTCGCGAAGAACTTCCGGCTCCAGACCGTGGCAGAGTGGGTCGGGTCGGCGGAGGAAGCCGATCTGCTCGCGAGCTTCGGACTGGACTACTTCCAGGGATACCATTTCGGCGAGCCGGCGCTCGATCCCGATTGGACGAAGCGCTAGCCCGCCACCTCAGGGGGCGCGCTGCTCTTTCCGTTCTGCTCGTCAAATCGCTTTACTTTCCGGCCGCGATATTGCGTGTGGTCCCCACTTCCCCTTTTCTTGGACGGCCATCCGTTGGATAATCCGGGATGTCCTCGATCCCTCCGGAAACCGACTTTGCGGGCGTGCCCGCAGTCTATGTGCATCGCGCGCGCCTCGTCGAGCGAGGTCTTTGGCAGAAGCTCCTGCGATTTGCCGGCCGCGTTCCCTTTGTCGAGGATATCGCTGCGGCTTGGTTCTGCGTGCTCGATCCGGCCACGCCGGGTCGCGTCCGCGGCATGGTGCTGGCGGCGTTGGCGTGGTTCGTTCTTCCCGTTTCCCTGTTGCCGGAGTTCATCGTGGTCTTGGGATTTACCGACGATGTCGCTGTTATGGCGATCACGGCGCGCATGGTGCGGCGGCACATTCGCGAACGGCATTACCGGCGGGCGCGCACGGTTTTGGGAATCCCGGAGCCGGTTGCGGACGACGATATCTGGATCGGCTATTAGCCTGCGGTGTTGTGCTTCTTCTCGAGTCTCGCACAGAAACACAGAGCCACGGAGGAGACGCAGGCGCGAAGCGCAGTGCGCATTGGCGGTTCAGTTGAAAATCACGTGAACTCCGGCGGGATTTCTCTCCGCGGCTCTGCGCCTCTGTGTGCCGATAGCGACAGCCTTGCCCTTCGGGTGGGTGGAGTTGATCTACTTTATTGCGAACGGACGAGGGAAAGAAGCCCCGGCTGTTCGCCTTTCTCGGGATTGACGAACTCGATGGCGATCCCGTTTTCATGATAGCGCACGACTTTGCCGGCCATCTGGCCGATCAGGACGACTTCGCCGACCGGCGGGCGCGCTTCGGTTTTGACCGACACGCCGCTCAATGAGAGGTCCTGCACTTCGCAGGCGACGATGTCTCCATTGGCGCGCGTGAAACGCGCCAGACCGCGCGTCGGTGCGCGTTCGTGCCGGCGCAGCGTGGTTTCGTCGACCGTGCCCTTGTTCATCAGCAGCGTAAGCTGCTCGGCCACGCGCTCGCGTTTGAGCGCCGTGCAGTGGAAGTGCACGCCGAAACCTTCGCCCGCGGGGCGCAAGACGACTCCTTCGAAACGTCCGAAGCCGTCGATGTAGAGAATGATCGGAGTGTCCGCCGGCGGCACGCAATCGCAGGAAACCTGGGCGCCGCCCGGCGACATGTCGACGATCTTGCACCGCTCTTCGCGCTCTTGCGCCGGGATATACATGCGCCCCGGAAGATCGACGCGAACCCGCAGGAAGCGGCGGCGCTCGGCTCTCGCCTGCGCGACCACCTTTTCCCGGTCTTCTGTCATGTTCAACGCCAGACTTTGCATCGCCCGGCTCCCGAATCTAGGCTCCCATGGCAGTTGTAACGCAATGCTGGTCAACGATACGTTTACGCGAGAAAAAGAAACTTTACGATGAATGCAGGCCGCCGGGGCGATGAAAGCATTCGACTATATCGTCGTGGGGGCGGGAAGCGCCGGATGCGTGCTGGCCAACCGGCTCTCGTCCGAGCCGGACACCACGGTGTTGCTGATCGAGGCCGGCGGGCGCGACAACGCACTGGCGGTGAAAATGCCGGCAGGCATCCCGACGCTTCTCGGCAGGCCCAATGCCTACAATTGGTACCTCGAGACCGAGCCCCAGCCCCACCTGGACAACCGCAGGCTCTACTGGCCGCGCGGGCGAGGCTGGGGGGGCTCTTCGTCGATCAATGCCATGATCTACATCCGCGGGCAGGCGCAGGATTACGACCGCTGGCGGCAAATGGGGCTTGCGGGCTGGTCGTTCGAAGACGTCCTGCCGTATTTCAAGCGATCCGAGGCCAACGAGAACGGCGCCGACGCTTTCCATGGCGCCGACGGCCCGCTTTGGGTTTCGAATTCCCGCTCGACGAACCCTCTTTTCGGAGCGTTCGTGCAGGCCGGGATCGAGGCGGGCCATCCCTTTGCGCACGACTTCAACGGTGCCTCGCAGCAGGGTTTTGGCCGCTATCAACTGACGGTTCGCAACGGCCAGCGCTGCAGCGCCGCCCGGGCCTATCTCCATCCGGTCCTCCGGCGGCCCAATCTGCGCGTGGAATCCCTGGCGCACGCCACGCTGATCCTCTTCGAACGCGATAGGGCGGTCGGTGTCGAATATATCCAGAACGGCCGACGCATCCTGGCGCGTGCCGACCGCGAAATCGTGCTGGCAGGCGGCGCGGTGCATACGCCGCAGCTCTTGCTGCTGTCCGGCATCGGCGACGGCGACGTGCTGAAACGCTTCGCGATTCCGGTTCGCGCCGATGTAAAGGGCGTGGGCAGGAATTTGCAGGACCACATCGACTGCTCGATCCACTACGAGTGCCGTCAGCCGATTACCCTGTTCAGTCAGTCCAAGCGGTTGAATGCGGCAAGGACGGGGTTGCAATACCTGCTGTTCGGCACCGGGCTCGGGACAAGCCAGGGCCTGGAGGCCGGAGCCTTCCTCAAGAGCCGGCCGGGGATCGAAACGCCGGATTTGCAGCTCCACTTCATAGCAGCGCCGGTTTTCGACCACACGCGCCGGAAGGCCGATCGGCATGGCTTCACCGCGCATGTTTGCCATCTGCGGCCGCACAGCCGCGGGTTCATTTCGCTCGGATCGGCCGATCCGCTGGCGCCGCCGTTGATCGAGCCAAATTATCTTGAGGTCGACGAGGATATGCGGGCGCTACGCGAAGGCGTGAAGCTCACCCGCGACGTCTTCGCCCAAAAGGCCTTCGATCCATACCGCGGACCCGAAATGATGCCCGGCGCGCAGGTGCGCGACGATGCTGCGATCGACGCCTTCATTCGCCGCAATGCGGAGACGATCTACCACCCGGTCGGCAGTGCTAAAATGGGAACGGGTCCCGACGCGGTCGTCGACGGCGAACTCAAAGTGCGCGGGGTGGAAGGCTTGCGCGTGGCCGACGCCTCCGTGATGCCCGATATCGTGTCGGGGAACACCAACGCGCCCACCATCATGATTGCGGAAAAGGCGGCGGACATGATCCGCGGCCTGTAAGACGCCGCGCCGCCGGTTTGCGTTTGCTCATGGACTGCCTATGTAAGTCGCGGGAGAATGCACATCGCAAGCTTCACGGGCTCGCGGTCGCAATCGGCTTAAGGCTTCGCGAGCGTATATTTCGCGAGCGTATATAAGGTGACGAAATGAACCGGTGGCAGGCTATTGCGTTGGGCGGAATCGCGAGTTTTGTGCTGGCCGGGGAGGCTGCAGCGCAACAGCCCTATCCGCTGCACGAGATGAATTTCGATATGTGGTGCCAGGAGGAAAAGCATTTTCCTCCGGCGCGCTGCGACAAGCGTTTGCCGCAGGACGACGCGGAGTTCCAAGCCTACCGCGCCACGATCGAGAAATACGAAATACCCTATCTCCAGAAGCGGCGCGACGAACAGAACTTGAATCGCGTGATCATCCACGGGGATCCTTTGGACAATCCGGCTCGCCCGTCCGCGCCGCAAAATCCCGACGCCGGTGCTGCTCCGGCGAGCGGCCCCTCAGGACAATAGCGACAGTTTCCGCAAGGGTGCTATTTCGAGCGCGGCGATCAGCCTGCGCATGTGCTCGTCCATCTCGAAATGCGCGCTCGCGGGTTTTTCGCGGGATATGACGAGGCGCAGGTGCGGCGCCTTGGGATGACCGCGAAGCGGCTGGGGCGGTATCGGCGGCGGGGCAGGCGGCGGCGGGGAATTGGGGAACGACTCGTCTTCCTGGATCAGCTTGGAGCCGGCGAGGCGTTGGAACGAGACGGGGTTGCCCAGGTGAGCGCCGGGCTCTCCGAGAATTTGCACGATCCCGAGGAAACGGGTAGGCGCTGCCTGACCGAAACTCAATGGCGCCAAAATTGTTTCCATTTCGATCATGGCACAGGATGAAGTCGTGCCGATCGACGACAGGCAAGCCGGCTGCCTGAGCGCCAGCGATTGCTTCAGCAAAAGCACCAACGGATTGTGGCTCGGGACGTCCCAGGTGGCCAGAAAACTGGTTCCCTTGAGCTCGAATCCGAAGCGGTCGCAGAGCCATGTTCCCGCCAGGCGGTAACTCGCACGGGCAGGATCGCGCGCCTCCACAATGAACACGTGGGAAAGCATGCGTTTGATCGCGCGCGGATCAATATCGGTCTGATCCGGGATGTCGCGTCCGCGTCTGATCCTGCTCCAATACCCGACCAGGAGGTGGCTGTTCCTGTGTTTCATCCGGCGCGTCCCGCTCTGAGCCAATGTTATCGAGCCCGGCCGGGCCCTGGGTCGCGGGGAGCGAAAGCCGTGCCAAGGCCAGAAGTCAGAAGTCGGAACGGATGGTCCGATATCCATGTCTCTGACTTCTGACTTTCGCCCCGGCTATCTGCTCCATGGTCCGCGGCGGCGGCGCGGCTTGCCGAACAAGGGAAAGTCGGCGGACTTCAGAAACGGGGTCATGATCAGCCCGGCCGTGAAGCCGCCGACATGGGCCCACCAGGCGACACCGGGCTGATGGGGATCGCTCAACCCGGCGCTCACGAGCTGGAGCAGGAACCACAAACACACGACCCAGAACGCGCTCATCGCGATGGGGTAGAAGATGATCCCGAGCGGCACGATGACGGTGACGCGGGCGTGGGGAAAAAGAAGCACATAAGCCGCCAGCACGCCCGAGATTGCCCCCGATGCCCCGACCATCGGGATGCGCGATGTCGGGTCGATATACGCCAGCGTCATCGCCGCGGCGACCCCCGATGCCAGATAGAAAACGACGAAACGGACGTGGCCCATCGCGTCTTCGACATTATTGCCGAAAATCCAGAGGTAAAGCATGTTGCCGCCGAGATGCAGCAGCCCGCCATGCATGAACATCGAGGTGAAAATCGTCTGGATCGGCGGCGGGCTTACGAAGCCCCGCACGGCCACGCGATGACCGAACAGCGAGACGGGCGTGAACCCCAGCACGGCCACTGCCACGCCCATGTCGCGCCCTAGCGCGCGTTCCCAAAGATAGACGATCACACACAGGCCGATGACGGCCCACGTCACGATCGGCGCAAGGCGGGTGGGATTGTCGTCCGAGATCGGGATCATGGGACCGCAGTCGCGGGTGAGCGCCAGGCGCCGAATGTGCCATTTCGAGACGCAACCGAACTCGATTGGCCGCTATGGCGTGGCATGCTTCCTGAAGTGCCGGGCACTGCCGTCAAGGCGTTCCTCGCGATCTCGCCGTCTCGGGCGATTGCGCGTCTAGCACGGCAAAAAGCTTAGGGAGCGTAAAATTCATGAAGCCGAGATGCTTTTTGTCTGCCGCCCTTGCGGGCGTCCTTGTCGGTTCGCCCCTGGTTGCCCAGGCCGGCACGCTGACGCTTGCCGGGCCCGCAAGCCTCGCGCCCCCGACCTTCGGCACTGTGGCCGGAGGGCCGAAGTGCAAAACGGGCGGCATTACCATCAACAAATGGATCAATATCAGCAAGAACATCACGATCTGGAAGCCCATTACCATCGACAAGAACATCGACATCCAGAAGGACATCCAAATCAACAAGAACATCGTCATCAACAACAATGGATCGAGCGGCGCCGAAGCCTTTGCCTTTGCAGCCGCCGGCGCCAGTTCCAATGCCGCAGCTACCGTCTATGTCGGAGGCTATGCGCAAGAGGTGGAAGTCAACAAGGGCGCCGAGGTGATCGGCGGGCAGGTCGAGACCTCGCAAGCCTGCCAAGTGCAGGAGGCGACCGTCGTGAAGGCCATCCACGCCGTCTGCGTCGCTGCCGAGGGTCGCGAGTTTGCCGCCTCGCACATGCTCGACGATACATGGATCGACTCCTCCTACGAGGGCGAAGTCGTGCGCTGCATCGCTGGCGCTCATTTGAAGGTGATTGTCGGCGATGTCGTGGAGTTGGACCAGGGGATGGCGGGCACTTACGAGCACGGCCAGGTTCTCATCTGCCGCGAAGGACAGGCGCTGCGGCATTACAAGGACGGCATGCTGAAATGCGAGACGGCCGTGCCGGTGAAGGACTGCACCGAACGCACCAATCTGCGCAAATACGGCACGGGCGACTTCTTCTTTTCCTATCGGGCGCAGGTGTGCGCCGCTGCTCCCGCCGAGGCGCGGGCGCGGCCGGTCGACGTAACCGGCATGACGCTCGAGGGCGGCGTGGGGCCGGGATACTGAAGCACCAAATCTGACAATTGCGTCCCGAGAGTCTTCCTCCCCCGTTTTGCGCAGCAAAATGGGGGAGGAAGACCGCAAGCATTGCCCGCTTGTGGGTTCTCGCAAGAGGGACCGGATGTCTCTTTGAGGCGACCGAAAGCCCTGCTTGCACGCCTCCTGAGCGCTGATATGGTGCGCACCGCTCGCCGCTTTCCTGCGCGCCCAGTGAGGTTTCCATGAACATCCACGAATACCAGGCCAAAGAGATTTTGCGCGGGTTCGGCGTGGCGGTGCCGCGCGGCAAGCCCGCTTTCACGGTCGAGGAAGCCCTCCAAGCGGCCCAAGAATTGGGCGGGCCGGTTTGGGTGGTCAAAGCCCAAATTCATGCCGGCGGCCGCGGCAAGGGCGGGGGCGTGAAGGTGGTGCGCTCGCTCGACGATGTGCGCAAGGAGGCCCAGCGCATGCTCGGCATGACGCTGGTCACGCATCAGACCGGACCTGCCGGCCGCCAGGTGCGCCGGCTCTATATCGAGGACGGCTCGGCGATCGAGCGGGAGCTGTACCTGTCGGCGCTGGTCGACCGCGGCACCAGCCGGGTGGCTTTCATCGCCTCGACCGAAGGCGGCATGGATATCGAGGAAGTGGCGCGGCACAGCCCGGAAAAGATCCTCACCTTCCAGATCGAGCCGGCCGCCGGGTATCAGCCCTATGTCGGGCGCAACATCGCCGCCGCGCTGAAACTTTCGGGCGAGCAGGCCAGGCAATGCGGCCGGCTCGTCGAAGGCCTTTACGGCGCCTTTATCGCCAAGGATATGGGCCTGCTCGAAATCAACCCCCTCGTCGTAACGAAATCCGGCGACGTGGTGTGTCTCGATGCCAAGATCAATTTCGACGACAACGCGCTCTTCCGTCACAAGGACGTGGCTGGCTTGCGCGATCCCGATGAGGAGGATCCGGCCGAGCGCGAAGCCGCGAAATACGATCTTTCCTACGTCAAGCTCGACGGCAGCATCGGCTGCATGGTCAACGGCGCGGGGCTCGCGATGGCGACGATGGATATCATCAAGCTCTATGGCGAGGAGCCCGCCAACTTCCTGGATGTCGGCGGCGGGGCGTCGCGCGAGAAGGTGACGGCGGCGTTCAAGATCATCGTCTCGGATCCGCACGTGAAGGGGATTCTGGTCAACATCTTCGGCGGTATCATGAAATGCGACATCATCGCCGAAGGCATCGTGGCTGCGGCGCGCGAGATTTCGCTGTCGGTGCCGCTCGTCGTGCGCCTGGAGGGCACGAATGTGGAATTAGGCAAGGAGATTCTGGCGAAGTCCGGCCTTCCCATCGTCTCCGGCAGCGATCTGGCCGACGCCGCGCAGAAGATCGTGAAGGCGGTCAAGGGCTAGAAGCGGCTTGCCCTATCCTCCGCCGCAACGCTACGAGATTTCCGCAATTCGGGATTACGGATGATCTATCCGCCTCCCCTCATATGAGGTTTTGAGTGTCAAGCGGACAGGGCTGTTCAGTTCCGGTAAGCGAGTCTGGAAAGTGACGTGAGATCTATTTTGAATACGGTTCTATGCGGTGGGCGCGCAGCAATACGCGTCCCTCCCGAGATCCACGGTTTATTTTTCCTCTCAAGCTGAAACGGGAGGCCGATTCCTCTTGGGAGCGTCATCCTGCGCAGCGCCGCAGCGGAGGGTGTACTCCGAAACCCGCTGCGACGCGGAAGATCTGTTCTCGCGCCGCGCTCCGTCGAATTGCCCCGCCAGCCATTTTGGACATCGTATTCCGGGGCAAACCGCTCCGGCAACCAAGGCAACGATCAACCCGGATCTTTCTTTTTCATCCGTCGGCCGGGATTGAACGCGGTACTGTCAAACTCAGTAATTGCATGGTCGATTGGACCAAGACGCCGACCTCCATCGATAACGAAATTGGCGGCTGTAACGAACGAAGATTCATTCGAAGCCAAATAAAGCGCCGCATATGCGATATCCTCCGGCTCACCGAAACGCGGGATGGCCTGCGCCGCGATTTGTTTCTGGAATCGCGGATCATTTACCGCCGCGGCAATGGCTGGCGTCTTGATCCCCCCGGGAGAGATCACATTCACTCTCACGTTCAACGGCGCCAGAGCGCCTGCCAAGTGATTCGTCATGGCGATGACGCCGCCTTTGGTCGCCGCATGCGCGAACCCGCCCGGTGTCGGAGAGCTGCCCGCCACCCCTGAGAGAGAGGCGACGTTGATAATATTGCCATGCCCTTTGCGACGAAATACGGGTACGGAATGTTTGATCGCAAGAAATACCAACGTCAGCTCGTTTGCCAGCGTGAAATCCCAGTCCTCCAACGACATGGTCTCGACGGAGCCGAATTTCGGTGCCGACGCATTGTTGTATAGAATGTCGAAATCGCCGAACGTTGCGACTGCAAAATCAATCCATTTTTTGACCTGAACCTCATCCGTCAAATCGAGCGGTGCCATAGAGACCATCTCTCCGCCGGCCGCTTTCACCATCTCGACAGTCTCTTGAGCCCCCTCCGTCTTCAGATCGCAACCGACGACTCGTGCTCCCTCTTGGGCGAAGAGAAGTGCAGCAGCGCGACCCTGTCCCCCACCCGTCCCGGTAATGAGCGCTACTTTATTTTCCAAGCGGGCCATGGGTTTCGCTCTACTCCTCTTGGTCAAGACGGTTTGCTGGGTTTCTACCGGCGGGACAATCGCGTGGAAAGCATTGGAACGCATTGGAAAAATCATTTGTCCCGCTTTCCGCTAGCCCGTTGATTTTCCTGAACTGCGGCGCTCCCCTTGGGAGCGCCGGTGAAATCAATGAAGTGGACCCCTCTGTTAGGACCATAGTAGAACGGTTCTAAATTGGAAGCCCGGCCGTTCCTTTCTTCTATCATCATTAAGCTGCGATTTCTGCTGTTGCGGCTGTGGGCATGTGGACAACGCCCTTCGCGTTGTCCAAGCGCAGCGTCATGTCCACAGCCTTTTCGTCGAGCGGTCCGGTCGTTGTTTCGCGCCACACGCTCATCGGCGTTCTGTAGCCGAGTGCCTGGTGGGGGCGCCGGCTGTTGTAGAAGGCGATCCACGCCGCGATTCCTTCGCGCGCTTCGCGGCCGTCGGCATAGTGCTTGAGATAGATGTCCTCGTGCTTGAGGCTGCGCCACAGCCGCTCGATGAAGATGTTGTCCATGTAGCGCCCGCGTCCATCCATGGAGATTCGAACGCCGGCTTTCTCCAGAACGCCGGTGAAGGCGGCGCTGCTGAACTGGCTGCCCTGGTCGCTGTTGAAGATTTCCGGCTTGCCGAAGCGCGCCAGCGCCTCTTCGAGCGCCGAGACGCAGAACGACACATCCATCGTGTTCGACAGCCGCCAAGAGAGCACCGCGCGAGAGGCCCAATCCATGATCGCCACGAGATAAAGAGCGCCCGCACCGATCGGAATGTAAGTGATGTCCGTCGCCCAAACCTGGTTTGGCTTGTCGATCGTCAAATTGCGCAGCAAATACGGGTAGATCTTGTGGCCCGGCTGCGGCTTGCTGGTGCAAGGCTTCGGCCCCAGCGCTTCGATGCCCATCAAGCGCATCAGACGCTGCACGCGCTTGCGGTTGGCTTTCAGCTCGAAAGCGATCCGCCGTGAGCCGAAGAACGGCCGCTCCGTATAGAGCGCGTCGATCCGGGCCATCAGCGCGATGTCGCTCTGCTTGGCGGGCACCGGACGGCGATAAACGCCGGAGCGGGCCAGCCCCATCAATGCGCACTGCCGGCGTACCGACAGGCTCTCATGGTCGCGGTCGAGCCGGGCTCGGCGATCCGGAGTGCTCATCGTCCGGACCTCCCCGCTAAAAAATCCCGCTCCACGATGAGCTGTCCGATCTTGGCGTGCAACTTCTCGATCTCGCGATCCCGATCCGCTTCGCCCTCCTTGCCCACGCCGGCATCGAAGGCCCGCACCGCCTGATCCTGAAGCTGCTTCTTCCACGCATAAATCTGATTGGGGTGAACGCTATAGCGCTGCGCCAAATCCTGGACCGTCGCCTGCTCGCGAAGCGCTTCCAACGCGATCTTCGCCTTCAGCGCCGCATCGATCTTCCGTCTCGTTCTCTTCGTCATCGTCTGCTCCGTTTAGCAACGGAACAGCCGCTTTTCCAAATAAGCCCCTGGTCCCAAAACCGGGGTCCACTTCACAATGAGTTAGCGAAACCGGCACCGAACTCGTCCAACAGATAACCAATAAACGCACGCCGACGCCAGCGCACCCAGTCTTGCACCATTTGAAGATTGCCATCACGGGATAGCGCGCCCGGCACCGCTTCAGGGGCCGTTTTTTGTTGCCGCCGCGTCCCATCCACGCTCGTCCGCAATACCCCCGTCAGAGTCTGAGCATCACGATTGCTTCGACGTTGTGCGTGCGGCGATGAAAATACGCGCGAGGAATTTCTCGCCAAGCTCGCCGGGCTCCGGGAGGCACAACTCGCATCGTAGCCGAAAGGGACCTGTCCGACGTGCGGCGCGTCCGCTGAAGCCCGCGGCGGGGAAATTCCTTGTTCCGCAAAAAAAATCGATCCGCCAACCACCTGAATTTCCAGGACAAATCGCGCGAACAGGGCCGGCTTCGATTCTGCCCCTGTATTTCGCCCCTGTTATTGCCCTGTTCGGATCGGTAGCCGCGATCCGATCCCGCCCGGCAAAATCGAAGCCGTTCGGCTTTCCGGTCGATCGGGCGATTGCCGTGCGCGCTCCAAGGCCCGATAACAGCTGAGAATTGCTCGAGCGAGGCCTGCGTGATCCCCACCCTGACGACCGAACGGCTGAAATTGCGCAGCCGGCTGTGATGGAACCGCAAAATATCTATCGTTCGCGCGATTTCGCGATCTTCATCTTCGTGCGGTTTGTCGCGTCGTCCGCCATGCTGATCCAGTCCGTGGCGGTCGGCTGGCAAATCTACAATCTCACCGGCTCTCCTTTTGCATTGGGTCTCGTCGGGCTCAGCCAATTCGTGCCGATGTTCCTTTTGACCCTGCCGGCGGGCGAGATTTCCGATCGGTTCGACCAGCGCCGCATCTTTGGTGCGAGCCTGCTGGCCCAGGCCGCCGGCGCTGGCATTTTCCTGGCGCTCACCATCGCGCATCTGCGCTCCGTCTGGGCCTTCTACGCCGTGCTCGCGCTGTTCGGTGCGGCGCGCGGGGTTGCCGGTCCTGCCTCGCAGTCGCTTTTGCCTTTTCTCGTGCCGCGCGAAAACTTGCCGCGCGCTCTGGCCTGGGGCTCGTCCACGCTCCAGGCAGCGGTGCTTCTCGGACCGGTACTCGGCGGCTTTCTCTATGCTTGGGGGCCCGAGACGGCCTATGCCGTTTGCTGTGCCTGCCTTGCCGCCAGCGGCATCGCGTCCTTCTTTCTGGGTGGAAGACGCCGGGACGGATCGTCGTCCGCCGTGGGACCGCTGGAACGCGTGATCGAAGGGGTGCGCTTCGTGCGCGTGCGCCCGATCATCCTGGGCGCGATCTCCCTGGATCTCTTCGCGGTCCTGTTGGGCGGGGCGACCGCGCTTCTGCCGGTCTATGCCCGCGATATCCTTCAGGTGGGTCCCATCGGCCTGGGGCTGTTGCGCAGCGCGCCGGCAGTAGGAGCCGGTCTCGTGGGCGTCGCGCTGGGCCGGCGCCCTCTGGAAAGAAAGACCGGGCAGGTGATGTTCGCCTCGGTCGCGGCCTTCGGCGTCGCCACCATCGTTTTCGGCCTGTCGAGGAACTTCTATGTCGCGCTTGCGGCTCTCGCCGTGCTCGGGGCGGTGGACATGGTCAGCGTCTTCATCCGGCATGCGCTGGTGCAGTATGCGACGCCGGATGCGATGCGCGGGCGGGTGAGCGCCGTCAATGTGCTGTTCATCGGCGCGTCCAACGAGCTTGGCGAGTTCGAATCCGGCTTGACCGCAGCCTGGTTCGGCACCGTGCCGTCGGTGGTCATCGGCGGCGTCGGAACGCTTCTGGTCGTGGCGGCCTGGGCCTGGATGTTTCCGCCGCTGCGCCGTGTCGACCGCTTAACGGAAGTCGTTCAGCGCTAATAAAGGCCGACCAGATCCGCTTTGGCCAGGGCGTGGGATGCCAAATAGTCCCGGATGGTTTGGGCCGCGTCGTCGCGGGACAACGGCACGCCGGCCGCAGGCAGCGCCCACAGCGTGAATTCGTAGTGGTGCACCCCCGAACCGGGCGGCGGGCAGGGGCCGTCATAGGCCGGCTCGCGAAAATCGTTCATGCCCTGAACGGCACCTTGCGGCAGGCCAGACCCGGAACCTGCCCCTGCGGTTATCGCGTGAACGCTCGCGGGAATACCGAGCACGATCCAGTGCCACCACCCGCCACGGGCATCGGGATCGAACACCGTAAGGGCGAAGCTCTTCGTCGATGCCGGCTCGCCGCTCCATTGCAGCGCCGGGGAAAGGTTTGCGCCGCCGCACTTGACCTGGGACAGGCCGAGCCGACTGCCGTCGGAGAAATCCGGGCTCGACAGCTCCATGGCGCGGGCATGGGTAACCAGCAATGCCATCGCCAGGAAAAGAGCACAGCGTTTCATGCCGCCTCCGCGCGATGCGCGTCTGGAGACACGCGCTCCCAGTCACCAGCGGTAGTTGACCGCCACCATTGCGCCGTGCGGCGTGGCGACGATGCCGCTTTCGAGGTTCTCCGGCGCGCGGTAGCGGCTGGTGATGATCCAATTGTAGGTCCAGGAGATGGCGCCGCTGGCAGCCACGTCCCACCAGTTGTGATTGTTCGAGATGATGCGCGTCGCCCCGGCGAACCCCGCCGCAGCATAGGCCGGCAAGCCATACTCCCAGCCGTACCGGTTCCAGAGATACTGCGCCGGCGCGAAGGCGAGGGCGGACGTGTTGGATGGAAAGGAATTGTCCGGGCAGCCGGGCTCGTGGCGGCAGTAAGGACGCTCTTCTTTCACGAAGTGCTGCAGCAGATAGGACGTGCCGACGGTGGCGCCGGTCGCCAGCACGAGCTGGCCCGCGCCGTTCCAATCGTCCTTGTAGAGTGAAATTCCGCCCGCCACGAGGGGAAGCGCGATGGCAACGCCGTTTCCCACGTCCTGCAGGGCCTTGTCCTTGTTCGAATCCGCGGCTGCCGGGGCGCTCGCCAAAAGCCCCGCGACAAGCGCGCACACCCTGCCTGTGTTCGGTTTCATCTTGCGCCCCGCTGCCGCCGATCGTTTAGTCTTGCTTGGCTGAAACTTGGATCGGTCACTATACCGGCGGGGCGGGTTCCCGCGTCAAGCGCCAGGATCGTCGATGGGGAAAATCTATACGAGTGCCGCCGTTGCGCTGGAAGGTCTGCTGTTCGACGGCATGACGGTGATGTCGGGCGGTTTCGGGCTGTGCGGCATTCCCGAAAACCTGATTCGCGCCTTGCGCGATTCCGGGGTGAAGAATCTGACGGCGATTTCCAACAATGCCGGCGTCGACGATTTCGGTCTCGGATTGCTGCTCCACACCCGCCAGATCAAGAAGATGGTCAGCTCCTATGTCGGCGAGAACGCGACATTCGAAAAACAATATTTGAGCGGCGAGCTCGAGATCGAGTTCAACCCGCAGGGCACGCTCGCCGAACGCATCCGCGCCGGCGGCGCGGGCATTCCCGGATTTTATACGAAAACCGGGGTCGGGACGATCATCGCCCAAGGCAAGGAGCACAAAGAGTTCGACGGCGAAACCTATATCCTCGAACGCGCGCTTCACGCCGATCTCGCCATCGTGAAGGCCTGGCGCGGCGACGAAGAGGGCAATCTCGTCTACCGGAAGACGGCGCGCAATTTCAATCCGATGATGGCGACGGCCGGCAACGTGACCGTTGCCGAAGTCGAGGAGCTTGTGCCCGTAGGCTCCCTGGATCCGGATTGCATTCACACGCCGGGCATTTTCGTGCAGCGGGTCGTTGCCGGGATGAGCTACGAAAAACGCATCGAGCAACGAACGGTCCGGAAGGATTAGCCCATGGCCTGGACCCGCGAAGACATGGCCAAGCGCGCCGCACGGGAGCTGCACGACGGCTTCTACGTCAATCTCGGCATCGGCATCCCGACGCTGGTCGCCAATTATATTCCGGACGGCATCAGCGTGACGCTGCAGTCCGAGAATGGAATGCTCGGCATGGGTCCGTTCCCGCGCGACAGCGAAGTCGATCCCGATCTGATCAATGCCGGCAAGCAGACGATCACCGCGCTGCCCAAGACCTCGTATTTTTCCTCCGCCGACAGTTTCGCCATGATCAGGGGCGGCCATATCGATCTGTCGATCTTGGGCGCGATGGAGGTCTCCGAGCGCGGCGATCTCGCCAACTGGATGGTGCCCGGCAAGCTGGTGAAGGGCATGGGCGGTGCGATGGACCTGGTCGCCGGCGTGAAGCGCGTCGTGGTGATCATGGACCATACCGACAAGGCCGGCCGGCCCAAGCTGCTCAAATCCTGTCAGCTGCCGCTGACCGGCGTTTGCTGCGTGCATCGCATCGTCACCAATCTCGGCATCTTCGACGTGACGCAGAACGGGCTGGCCATCGTCGAGATGGCGCCGGACGTATCGCGCGACGAAATTGTCGCCAAGACGGAAGCGACGCTTGTCTGATCCGGACGCAGCGCCCTCGCTGTGTGCAGGCGACGGCACATGATCGCCTCTGCCTGGAAAGGCTGGACGCACGATCAGAAGCACGTGGTCGCTGCGAGCTATCTGGGCTGGACTCTGGACGCATTCGATTTTTTTCTGCTGACCTTCGTCATCACCGACATCGCCAGGGAATTCGGTAGCGACGTTCCTTCGGTGGCAACCGCGATTGCGCTGACGCTGGCGCTGCGGCCGGTGGGGGCCTTCCTGTTCGGCCGCCTCGCCGATCGCTATGGCCGCAAGCCTGTATTGCTGATCGATGTGCTGCTTTACGCTTTGCTCGCGTTCGCTTCGGCTTTTGCTCCCAACCTGACCGTCTTTCTCGTTCTGCGCAGTCTCTTCGGCGTCGCCATGGGCGGGGAATGGGGCATCGGCGCGTCGCTGACGATGGAGACAGTGCGCCCCGAATCGCGCGGGCTTGTATCGGGCATCCTGCAGGTCGGCTACCCCAGCGGTTTCCTGCTCGCTTCCATTGCGTATTATCTGCTTTTTCCGCACTTCGGCTGGCGCGGGCTTTTCATGGCCGGGTTGCTGCCGGCGCTGCTCGTGCTTTACATTCGCCGCAATGTCGCGGAATCGCCGGGCTGGAATCGCGAGCGCGCCAAAGCCGGCCGGATTCTCGACGTGTTGCGGCGGCACTGGCAGCTTGCGATTTATGCCGTCCTGCTCATGACCGGCCTCAACCTCCTAAGCCACGGCACGCAGGACATGTATCCCACTTTCCTCAAGGTGGATCACGGATTTGATCCCGGACGGGTCAGCGCGACGCTCATCGTCGCCAATATCGGCGCCATTCTCGGCAGCCTTACCTTCGGCACGCTTTCCCAGCGCTTCGGGCGCCGGCGCATGTTGATTGTCGGCGGCTTGCTGTGCGTGCCAGTGCTGCCGCTCTGGGCATTCTCGCAAGGCCCGCTATGGCTTGCGGCCGGCGCTTTCGTCATGCAGTTCATGGTGCAGGGATGCTGGGCAGTCATTCCTGCCCATTTGAACGAATTGTCGCCGGGCGACGCACGCGGCACGTTTCCGGGTGTGGTTTATCAGCTCGGGAATTTCTTCGCGTCGTACAATGCGCGGCTGCAGGCGCAGCTTGCCATCTCCTACGGCAGCTATGGATTGGCGCTTGCGGCGATAGGCGGCGCAGCCGCGCTGGCAACGGCTTTTTTCGCCAGTGTCGGTCAGGAAGCCAAGGACAGCGATCTGCACGTGCCTGCCGCTGCCGTGTGACCTGCGGCGCAGCCCACTCAAAGCTCGATCAGCCAAAGAAATTGCACGCATTCGTGTCGGCTTCCCGGATCGACACAATTTGCGAAGATATCAGTCTTGCAAGGCGCTTGCGCCAACGCGATGAATATTCGGCGTTCTTGCGGGGATTGCGGCTATGCGAAATCGCGGTTCGAATAAACTTCTTGGCGGCATTTTCCGGTGATCCTCGGCTTTTTCACAGCGGTTCCGGCCCATGCCGAACGGAAACCAGGCCTCGCCGAATTCCTGGATATCTACCGTTGCGCCGTCGTCGATCTGCTCAAGCGCATCTACACGCGTCCACATCCGGACAGCCAGGACCGCTTCCTTATCCTCGAGATGGAGGACAAACCCGACCATTACGTTCAATGCGCCTTCGACGAAGACAGAGCGCTCTGCGAGGCGGCCTCGGGCTTCTACGCCGACCCCGGTCAAGGACCGAAATTCTCGACTGTGCAGAGGCAAGCGCTCGCACAGCTCGGCTTCTCGATGGACGCTTCTCACGGAAACTTTCGGCAGTTCCTCGAATTCCGATCGGAGCCGGGCTATAACGGCATGGCCGACTTGCTGCTCAAAGCACTTTATCTCGGATACGGCATGCAGCCGGACACGCTGATGCGGTTCACTGCGCCTTACGCCGGACGCGAAGGCTGGCTGCGACCTTCGATTGAGTGCAGTCCCGTGAGCTGATGGTTGGGCCAGAATGCGACGGCACGCGCGGCGCAGCGCAATTCACCCGGTGCGGATGAACACGTCCACGCGGTCTGCCGGGCCTTTGTCGTCCACTCCGCCCATGGCGCGCACGTCGATGCGGCTCGATGGAATGCCGTCGTCGATCAGTAGCTGGCGCACCGCCAAGGCACGCCGCAGCGAAAGCCGCCGCGCATTGGAGGATTTGTCGCCGGGCGCACCGCCATAGGCCTCGAGCTGGATGCGCAATGCGCCGGCGTCCAGCGCGGAATTGAGGTTTCCGGCCAGGATTTGCAGGCCGCGATACTGCGCGGGCGAAGGCGCCGAGGCGTCCTTCTCGAACAGAATGGCGCCGCGTTTGGTGAGGTTGGTATGATCGCCGCTTCCCTGCGCCTCCACGGAGGCTTGATGCGCGACCGCCGGTGCAGCAGGCGGCTTGGCGTGTGTCGGCGCCGACTGCGGCGGCACCGCCCGCGCGACGGGGACCGGGGGCGAAATGGGAGGCTCGGAGCTGCCGTCCAAGGAAAGCGGAATTGTCGGCGCTGCGCCGGCTTGATGCTTGATGCCGGTAACGTTCGCCTGCGCGTGCCTCGGCTGGCGCAAATGCAAATGGATTGCGCCGGCTGCGGTGGCTTCCGGCGCCGTCGATGGCGGCGATGGCGAAGACGGCGCGGGCATGTGCAGGTGAATGGGCGCCTGGTCCTGCTCCGGGTTCTCCGGCGTATCCTGCGCCCAGGCGGCTCCGGCTGCGAGACAGAGAACCAGAACGGCAAATGTCGGACTTAGTGATCGCATAGCGTTTCGTTGTCGACGCGCCGCCTGCTCACTTTGCGGCGGTCGGGGGGCCAAACCGCGGCATTTTTGCCTATGAGGCTCCAGCTGCAGAGATTAATCATGCACGTGCTTGGGCTCAACCGGTGCTTTTCAGGAGCTTCAGAAGCTGCGGGTGCAACGTCTCGTTGGCGGCAAGAATGTCGCCGGTTTCGAGCATCCGCGCACCGCCGCCAAGATCGGTGACGACACCGCCGGCCTCGCGCACCACAAGCATGCCCGCCGCAACGTCCCACGCCTTCAACCCCCGCTCCCAGAAGCCGTCGAAGCGCCCGGCCGCCACATAGGCCAGATCCAGAGCGGCGGAGCCGAAACGGCGCACGCCGGAACTGAGCGCCATCACCGTCTCCAGCTCCTTCAGAAAGCGTTCATGCCCCTCGCGGCCCATGAACGGAATGCCGGTTGCGAACAGCGAATCGGCCAGCACCTTGCGGGCGGCAACCCGCAGGCGCCTGTCGTTGAGATAGGCGCCGTGCCCCCGCTCGGCCGTATACATCTCGTCGGTTACAGGATTGTAGACCACGGCAGAGACCAGCTGGCCGTCGCGCTCCAAGGCGATAGAGATCGAAAAATGCGGGATGCCGTGCAGGAAATTCGTGGTGCCGTCCAAAGGATCGATGATGAAGCGGTGGCTCTTGTCCGGCCCTTCGATGATGCCTTGTTCCTCGACGAGGAAATTATATCCCGGCCGCGCTTTCGAAAGCTCCGCGATGAGCATCTGCTCGGTGCGCTGGTCGGCCGCCGAAACGAAATCGGCGGGCCCCTTCTTCGAGATTTGCAGGTTTTCGACCTCGCCGAAATCGCGCGTCAGCTTGCGGCCCGCTTTGCGCGCCGCCGTGGTCATCACGTTCAGGGCCGGCGAAAGATACGGCATTATTCGGCGCGGCGGACGTAAGCGCCGTCTTCGGTCGAAACCACGATCTTGGCACCGGCATTGATGAAGGGCGGCACCTGGATTTTCATGCCGTTTTCCAGAACCGCGCCCTTGTAGGACGGCGCCGCCGTTCCGCCTCTCAGCACGGCATCGGCTTCCACCACTTCCACAACGACCTGCTGCGGCAGCTTGATGCCGATGGGCTTGCCTTCGTAAAGCTGGACCAGAACCTTCATACCGTCCTGAAGGAATTGCGCCTGGTCGCCCACGAAATCGCGGTCCAGCTCGATCTGATCGTAGGTTGCGGTATCCATGAACGTCAGCGTGTCGCCGCTGGCATAGAGAAACTGGAAATCCTTCTTCTCGAGATAGATTTCCTCGACGCTCTCGTCGGCGCGGAAGCGCTCGTTGAGCTTGGAACCGGTGACGACGTTCTTGAGTTCGACCTGATTGTAGGCGCCGCCCTTGCCCGGCTTGACCGCCTGGCACTTCACCGCCATCCACAGCCCGCCGTCATGCGAGATCATAACTCCAGGGCGGATTTCGTTTCCTGCAATCTTGGGCATCGGCTCCTCGCGGGCGCGGAATCCCGGGTGTTTCGGGTTGAGCGCGCGGGGTTGTAGCAGGGTGCCGCTCGCCCGTGCAATCGCAAGCGGCTATTGTTTTGACGCGGTTCCGGACGCAAGAATACGCACACTTTTGCTGGAACCGCTTTAGAACAGGGCGTTGAACGCCTTCACCGCCGCGCCCGGTCCGTCCGGGTTGTTCCAGACACCGGACGAGACCGCGATGAAGTCCGCGCCCGCCTCGATCAGCGGCTTTGCGTTGTGAACCGTGATGCCGCCGATGGCCACGCACGGCACCACCATCAGCTGCGACCACCATGCAAGCAGATCGATGTCGGCTTGTGTCTTGGCATCTTTGGTGGAGGTGGGAAAGAACGCGCCGAAGGCGACGTAGTCGGCGCCGGCTTCCGCAGCTTCGATCGCTAGGTGCTTGGAATTATGGCAGGTGACGCCCACGATCCGCTCCGCGCCTAGAAGCGCGCGCGCCTCGGCGTACGGTGTGTCTTCCTGGCCGATATGAACGCCGTCGGCATTCAATTCCGCCGCAAGATCGGCGCGATCGTTGATGAGAAAGGCTGCGCCTGCGGCTTGCGCAATCGGCATAAGCGCTTCCGTCGCACGCCGGATCTCGTTGTCGGTAACGTCCTTCAGGCGCAGCTGCACGGTCGCAACGTCGCCTCCGCCGAACGCCCGCCTGAGCTGCTCGCCGAAGGAGACAGGCTCGAGCTTCGGTGGCGTGATCAGGTAAAGGCGGCAGCGATTGTTTTTCATGTGTATGCCGGGACCGCGGGCGTCCTCGTCCGCACTTCGGGCGCACTGGGACCGCGCGTCTCCCGACGCGCAATGCGCCGCAGGCGCGTGAGGGTCACTCCGGCTCCGCGCCGTTCGGCGCTACGCCGGATGCGCGCTTCCAAGCGCGCGGTCCCAGTAAAGCCCGCGTTCCCAGAAATTACACCGCCTTCTTTTCCAGGTCGTCATTCCACTGGCCTAGCGCGGCAAGACCGTTCATGCGCGCGCGATGGGCGAAGGCGCGCTGCGCTGCCGGCACATTCTCGCTCTTGCCGCTCCAGGCCTTTTGCGGCGCCGCTTGCAGTGCGCGGCCGTACGAGAACGTCAGCGGCCAGGCAAGCGCGCGGCCGGCGTTCATCGCATTCAAATGCGCCGTCGCCTGTTCGTCGGATTGTCCGCCGGAAAGAAATGCGATGCCGGGAACAGCCGCCGGAACGCAGCGCTTGAGGATCGTCACCGTGCGCTCCGCCACTTCGTCGATGCTGGCCTGTTTCGGGCACTTGGCGCCGGGCACGATCATGTTCGGTTTGAGCACCATGCCTTCCAGCTCCACACGCTGCTTATAGAGCGCGTAGAACACTTCCTTCAGAGTCCACTCGGTGACGCGCGCGCAGGTTTCGATATCGTGGTCGCCGTCCATCAGCACTTCTGGCTCGACGATGGGCACGATGCTCTCTTCCTGGCAGAGCGCCGCGTAGCGCGCCAGCGCGTCCGCGTTGGCCGTGATCGCGGTGAAGGTGGGAATGTGCTGGCCGATGTCGATCACCGCGCGCCATTTCGCAAAGCGCGCGCCGAGCCCTCGATATTCCGCCAGCCGTTCCCGCAATCCGTCCAGCCCCTCCGTGATGGTTTCGCCGGGGCAGAGCGCCAGCGGCTTGGCGCCCGAATCGACTTTGATCCCGGGAATGGACCCCGCCGCTTCGATCAGCTTGACGAGCGGGGTGCCGTCCTTGGCCTTCTGGCGGATGGTTTCGTCGTAGAGGATGACGCCGGAGATATGGTTCTTCATGGCGTCGGTGGTGCGGAACAGAAGCTCGCGATAGTCGCGACGATTTTCTTCCGTCGATGCCACGCCGATCTTGTCGAAGCGTTTCTTGATCGTGCCCGAGCTTTCGTCCGCCGCGAGGATGCCCTTGCCCTTGGCCACCATTGCATGGGCCGTGCCTGCGAGCGCCTTTCTGTCCATCGTCATCACCCCTTGGTCTTGGCGAGCGCTGCAACGCCCGGCAATTTTTTTCCTTCCAGCCACTCCAGGAACGCGCCCCCCGCGGTCGAGACATAGGAGAAATCCCCTGTCACCCCTGCCGCGTTCAGCGCCGCCACCGTCTCTCCGCCCCCGGCCACCGAGAGCAGCTTGCCTTCGCGGGTGCGCCGGGCGGTTTCCTTGGCCGCGGCGATCGTGGCCTGGTCGAAAGGCTTCGTCTCGAAGGCGCCGAGCGGTCCGTTCCATACCAGCGTCCCGACATTTTGCAGCCGTTTTGTAAAACCCTCAACCGTCTTAGGGCCGAGATCGAGGATCATCTCGTCGGCTGCGACACCGTCGATGCCGGTGCTGCGATGCGGCGCATTCGGCTTGAGTTCCTTGGCCACGACGACGTCGCTCGGCAGCACCATCGCGGCTCCCGCCGCCGTGCACGCCCTGACGATGTCTCTTGCGGTTTCGCAATGGTCGCGCTCGCACAGGGAGTTGCCGATCTGGGCCCCGGATGCCGCCAGGAACGTGTTGGCCATGGCGCCTCCGATGAAGAGCACATCGACGCGGCGGGCGAGATTTCCCAACAGTTCGATCTTGGTGGAGACCTTGGCGCCGCCGACTACGGCCATCAGCGGCCGCGCGGGCCGCTCGAGCGCTTTTTGCAAATGCGACAGTTCGGCTTCCATCGAGCGGCCCGCAACGGCCGGCAGCAGATGCGCGATGGCTTCCGTCGTGGCATGGGCGCGATGGGCGGCGGAGAACGCGTCGTTGACGAAAATATCGCCGAGCGCTGCGACGGCTTTGGCGAAGCCCAGGTCGTTCTTCTCCTCGCCGGCATGAAATCGCGTGTTTTCGAGCAGGAGAATGTCGCCATCCTTCAGCTTCGCTGCGGCAGACTCGGCGATGCCGCCGACGCAATCCTCGGCGAATGCCACCGGGCGATCCAATACGCGCGACAGCGCACCGGCCAGCGGCTTGAGCGACATCGACGGGACGATTTTGCCCTTCGGCCGATCGAAATGGGAGAGGATGATCACGCGCGCGCCCTTTGCCGCCAGCTCCGTTATCGTGGGGGCCTGGCGTTCGATGCGCAGCGTGTCGGTGACGACGCCGTCCTTGACGGGCACGTTCAGGTCCAGCCGGACGAGAACGCGCTTTCCTTTCACATCGACATCGTCGAGGGTCCGGAAGTCTGCCATGTCAGAGGAGCTTCCCCATGGCGACGGCCATATCGGCCATGCGGTTCGAGAAACCCCACTCATTGTCGTACCACGCCATCACGCGCACGAGATTGCCATCGATGACCTTGGTCTGGTCGAGCGCAAAGCTGGCCGACGCCGAATTGTGATTGAAATCGGAAGACACGAGCGGCGCGTCCACGATGTCGAGAATCCCCTTGAGCGGACCGGCGGCCGCCGCTATCGCCGCGCGGTTTATCTCGTCCACCGAAGTGCTGCGCCTGGAGACGAACTTGAAATCGATCACCGACACATTGGGCGTCGGCACACGTATCGACACGCCGTCGAGCCGGCCCTTGAGCTCCGGGAGTACGAGGCCCACGGCCTTCGCCGCGCCCGTCGAGGTGGGGATCATGGAAAGAGCTGCTGCGCGGCCTCGATACAGATCCTTGTGCAGCTGATCGAGCGTCGGCTGGTCGTTGGTGTAGCTATGAATGGTCGTCATGAAGCCTTTCTCGACGCCGACCGCTTCGTGCATCGCCTTGGCGACAGGCGCCAGACAGTTCGTCGTGCAGGAGGCATTCGAAACGACGATGTGCTCGCGTGTCAGCTTGTCGTCGTTGACGCCGCGTACGACCGTCATATCCACCCCGTCAGCCGGGGCGGAGATGAGAATGCGCTTGGCGCCGGCCTGAAGATGGGGCGCGGCTTTCTCCTTCGCGGCGAAGATGCCGGTGCATTCCAACGCGATATCCACGCCAAGCTCTTTGTGCGGCAACTCGGCGGGATTCTTGATCGCGGTCACCTTGATGCGATGGCCGTCGACGATCATGTGCTCGCCGTCCACCTTCACCTCGCCGGGAAAGCGGCCGTGAACGGAATCGTAGCGGAGCAGATGCGCGTTGGTTTCGACTGGCCCCAGGTCGTTGATCGCCACCACGGCGATGTCCTTGCGGCCCGATTCCACAACGGCGCGAAGTACCAATCGCCCGATGCGGCCGAAACCGTTGACCGCGACGCGAACAGACATAATTTCCTCCTAAACCGAGTTTTCCAACGCTGAAAGTGCGGCTGTCGCGGCGGCTTGGGCGGTGATGCCGAACTGCCGATACAAGTCCTTATACGGCGCGCTCGCCCCGAACCCGTGCATGCCGACGAAAATGCCATCCGAGCCAATGTAGCGCGACCAGCCCATGGCAGACGCGGCCTCTATGGCGACCTTCAGAGTTCCCGGTCCGAGCATGGCGTCACGATAGGTTTTCGGCTGCGCCTCGAACAGCTCCCACGACGGCATGGAGACCACGCGGGCCGGAACGCCCCGCGCTGCCAGAAGCGACCGCGCGGCAAGGGCGATTTCGACTTCGGAACCGGTCGCCAGAAACGTCACTTTGGCCGCGCCATCGGCGGCCGCGAGCTCATAGGCGCCTCGCCGCGCAAGATTTTCGTCGGTATGCGCGGCGCGTAGCGTCGCAACCGCCTGTCGCGTCAGCGCAAGGACGGAAGGCCCTTGGTGGCCGAGCGCCAGCTCCCAGCATTCCGCAGTCTCCACCGCATCGGCGGGACGCAGCACGAGAATTTGCGGAATCGCGCGCAGCGCCGCCAAGTGCTCGACCGGCTGATGCGTCGGGCCGTCTTCGCCCAGGCCGATCGAGTCGTGCGTCATCACATAGACGACACGCTGTTTCATCAGCGCCGCCAGGCGCAGGGACGGACGGCAATAATCCGAGAACACCAGAAACGTTCCCGAATAGGGGATGAAGCCGCCGTGAAGCGCCATTCCGTTCATCGCCGCCGCCATGCCGTGCTCGCGCACGCCGTAATGGATGAAGCGTCCGGCGTATCGGCCGGGCGCCACCGCCGCCATGCCTTTGGTCAAGGTGTTGTTGGAATTGGTGAGATCGGCCGAGCCGCCGATGGTGGACGGCAGCTGCGCGTTGATGACCTCCAAGGCGAGTTCGGAGGCCTTGCGGGTGGCTAGCGCAGGTTTCTCGGCGCTGAACTTTTTCTTGAGCCCGGCCAGGGCCGCCGCGAGCGTGGCCGGCAGTTGTCCGGCAAGAGCCGTTTCGAACCGGTGGACAAGGTCTGCATTCGCCTGCGCTTTGCGTGCGCGCCAAGCCTCGCGCGCCGGCCTGCTGCGGGCGCCGATTTCAAGCCAGCTCGCGCGAATATCGTCGGGGATGACAAAGGGTGGGTACGGCCAGTTCAATGCTTTGCGCGCGCCCGCGATTTCTTCGGCTCCCAGGGCCTCACCGTGCGCCTTTGCCGTGCCGGCGCGGGTGGGTGCGCCGAAGCCGATGGTGGTCCGGCAGGCGATCAGCGTCGGCTTGTCGTTTGCCATTGCCGCGCCGATCGCCTGTGCCACGTCGGCGCCGTCGAGCCCGTCGCAAGCCAGCGTGTCCCAGCCCGCGGCCTTAAAGCGCGCCGCCGTGCTGGTGGAATCGGCAAGAGAGGTCGGGCCGTCGATCGAGATATGATTATCGTCGTAGAGCACGATCAGGCGGTTGAGGCGCAGATGTCCGGCCAGGCTGGCCGCCTCGTGGCTGATGCCCTCCATGAGGTCGCCGTCGCTGGCAATGACCCAGGTTCGATGATCGACGAGAGCATCGCCGAAACGCGCGTTCAACATCCGCTCCGCCAGCGCCATTCCCACCGCGGTGGCCAGGCCCTGCCCGAGCGGCCCGGTAGTCGTCTCGATTCCGGCGGCCAGACCAAATTCCGGGTGGCCGGCGCAGGGGCTTCCGGGCTGCCGGAAGCGGCGAATGTCGTCGAGGCCGATGCCTGCATACCCCGTCAGATGCAACGCCGCGTAGAGCAACATCGAGCCATGCCCGGCCGACAGCACGAACCGGTCGCGGTCGGGCCAGGCCGGGTCGGCCGGATCGAATTTGAGGAACTGCGAGAACAGCACGGTTGCGGCATCGGCCATGCCCATCGGCATTCCGGGATGGCCGGATTTCGCAGCTTCCACTGCGTCCATCGCCAGGGCGCGAATGGCATTGGCCAGGCGCCGCACATCGGCACGGGCGCCTTCGTTGCCTGCAACGCCGGACATTGTCATTTGCTGGGCTGCCCCACACGAAGGACCGAGCCCTTAGGTGCGACAGGCGCGTCCGTCAAGGGTCATCGTTGACCCCGTCCGACCGATAAGCATAAGGTCCGGCTCGATTTTGTCGGGGAGACGGGATGGCCGAGCTTGAAGCCGCAGCGGCACGCTTGAATTCCGCGCTCGAGAAGCTGGAGCAGCGCGTGGCATCGCTTGCGGAGGCCCGGGCGCTTGCTTCGCGGCAGCAAGCCGAAATCCGTCGCATCAACACCGAGCGGGAGTCGCTGCTTGCCCGCATTGCCGAGCTTGAGGAAGAAACCCGCGCCCTGGCCGGCATCACGGAAGAGGTGGAATTGAAGCTCGACAGCGCTATCGGCGAGATTCGCGCCGCCCTGGGCCGTTAGACCGATGCCGCTGGTCAACATCATGGTGAACGCTCGCGCCTACACGGTCGCGTGCGACGACGGCGAAGAGGACCATTTGCGGGAATTGGCCGCCCATGTCGACGGCAAGGTCAAGGAGCTTTTGGAAAGCATGGGCCAGGTGGGGGACGCCCGGCTCATCCTGATGGCGGCCCTTCTTATCACCGACGATTATTTCGACGCGGCGAATCGGTTGGCGCAATGCACGAAAGAGCTCGGCGAAGTAGCCTCCGCAAGCGAACCGCCGGGCGACACGATCTCTCGCGGCGATGCCGATGCCGCCGCCGCGCTCGAGGCTGCCGCAAATCGCATCGAGGATATTGCGGCGCGGCTGTCAGAAGCCTAACTTCGCATGCGGACGGGTACTGCTCCGCGCGTCAGGAACGCGATGCCCAGGGGCCTTAATGGTACTCACCGGGAGCTGTCCCTGACCGGGGCCCTTGGCCTCGGACATATGGCGCCCACCTGCAACTGCAGGCCCGTGAGGATCCGCAACCAACGGCGGGCGCGGTCCCGTCCGCATTCAGTGCCTTGAAGTCCAAGGGCGAACTGAGAAAAGAGGCCCGGGCCCGGCGCGAAAATCTGGCGCGGGCCGTGCCGGATTTCGCGCAGCGGATTGCCGGCTTCGCGGACGATCTGCCGATCGCCGCCGGCGCGGTCGTTGCGGGATATTTTCCCAAGGACAGCGAGGCCGATCCCCGCGCGATGATGAGGATGCTGGCGGAGCGCGATCACCCGCTCTGCTTGCCCGTGGTCGTCGAGAGCAGGGGCCTCGTCTTTCGTGCGTGGCGCAATGGCGATCCGACCGCGCGCAACGCCTACGGAATCGAGGAGCCGCTTGCGGATCGTCCTGCTGTGCGACCGGATGTCGTGTTCATCCCATTGCTTGCGTTCGACAGCCGCGGGCACCGGCTTGGCTATGGCGCGGGCTATTACGATCGCGCGCTGGAAACGCTGCGGGCACGCCGCGATCTGCTCGTCATGGGCGTTGCGTACGCAGACCAGGAAATAGCGTTTGTCCCCGACGCTCCGCATGACCACCCTCTCGATATGCTGGTTTGCGAGCGGGGCTTGCGCCGCTTCGACCATGCGGTCTGAAAAGGCCGCAAGCCGCTTTGTGACAATCTCTCATCCCTGTTAGGAAGCCGGATGCGCATACTTTTCATCGGCGACATCATCGGACGCCCCGGCCGTGACGTCGTCGGCGCGGAATTGCCGGCGCTCAAGCGGAAGCTCGCGATCGATTTCGCGATCGGCAACGGCGAGAATGCCGCCGGCGGTTTCGGCATCACGCGCAGCACCGCAAACGAGCTCTTCGCTGCGGGCGTCGATGCGATCACCACCGGCAACCATTGGGCCGACCAGAAGGAAATCCTGACCTACATCACGGAGGAAGACCGCATCCTGCGTCCGCGCAATTATCCGGCCGGAACCCCGGGCAGGGGAGCCGGGCTGTTCGAGACGCGCAACGGGCAGCGCGTTCTCGTCGTGAATGTCATGGGTCGGACATACATGGAGCCGCTCGACGATCCGTTCGCGGCCGTTGCCGAAGAACTGAATGCGTGCCCGCTCGGTGAAGGCGCCGATGCGATCTTCGTCGACATGCATGCCGAAGCGACATCGGAGAAGATGGCCATGGGCCATTTTTGCGACGGGCGCGTCAGCCTGGTGGCGGGAAGCCATTCCCATGTGCCCACCGCCGATGCGCAAATCCTCCCCGGCGGCACGGCTTATCAGACGGATGCCGGCGGCTGTTGCGATTACGATTCGATCATCGGCATGGAGAAATTCGAGCCGCTGCAGCGCTTCACGAAAAAAATTCCGGGCGCGCGGTTTTCACCAGCAACCGGACCTGCCACGCTCTGCGCCGTCTTCGTCGAAACCGATGCGAATGGTCTGGCGACGCGCATCGAACCCGTGCGCGTCGGCGGGCGCTTGAAACAGACGGTGCCCGTCGAATGACTTAGAGCGCGCATCCACTGGGACCGCGCGTCTCCAGACGCGCACGGCGGCGCAGCCGCCGACATGTTAGGGAGGCTTGTAGCAACATGACCGATTACGCATTCCTCCACGGCGGCGCCCAAGGCAGCTGGGTGTGGGAAGAAACGATCGAGGCGCTGCATCGTCAGACGGGTGGCGCGTTCGGCCGTGCGCTGGCCCTCGATGTTCCAGGGTGTGGCCAAAAACGCGGACGAGACACCAACGATCTTTCGCTTGACGACGTTGCGCGTGAACTTGTCATGGACATCGAGCGCGCCGGCATGAAGAACGTCGTGCTGGTCGGTCATTCGCAAGGCGGCCAGGCGATGCTGTTCATGCTGCGTCTGCGGCCGGATTTGTTTGCGCGCGCCGTCCATGTTTCCTGCTTGATCCCACTGCCGGGCCACACGATGCTCGAGCAGATGGGCAACAGCCCGCACGGCGGCAACGAAAACGAGGTCGGATGGCCGTTCGAGCCCGAACTCGGTCCCCGACATGATCGAACGCTTTGCCATGATGTTCTGCAACGACATGGCGCCAGACCAAAAAGCCGCGTTCGTGGCGAAGCTCGGCAAAGACATGTGGCCGATGCAGTCCTATTCCGAAACCGGATGGAGCTACGACCATCTCGACAAGGTCCCGGCGACCTTCGTCATCTGCCTGCAGGACGCCATCCTGCCGGTTTCGTGGCAAGAGAAATTCGCCGACCGAGTCAAGGCCGAACGGCGCGTCCGCATCGATGCCGGACACCAGGTGATGAACACGCGCCCGCACGCGCTGGCGGAAGTTCTCCGCCACAAAGCCGAATTGGCGTGAAGGGGGTAACATGGGCGAGCATCAAGTGCCCGCGCGCCGGTTTTATCACCGGCGAGACTTGGCGCGTAACCGGCGGCTTTGCCCCGTCGGTGTGAGGCCGGCCTTACGGGCGGATCGAGAACTACGGCCTTGAAGCCCGCCGACGCGTAGGGCTATTCAGCCCCGTCGCCCATCAAGAGCCCCGCCATGGCCGGTCATTCGCAATACAAGAACATCATGTTCCGCAAGGGGCGGCAGGATAAGGAGCGCTCGAAGCTCTTTTCCAAGCTCGCCCGGGAAATCACGGTTGCCGCCAGGCACGGCCTGCCGGACCCCGCGCACAACCCGCGCCTGCGGGCGGCGATCGCGGCGGCCAAGACCCAGTCGATGCCCAAGGACAACATCCAGCGTGCCATCGACAAGGCGACCGGCGCTGGCGCGGAAAACATCGAGGAAGTCCGCTACGAGGGTTACGGGCCGGGCGGGGTGGCGCTCATCGTCGAGACCCAGACCGACAACCGTAACCGCACGGCGGCCGACATGCGGGCGGCGTTTTCGAAATATGGCGGCGCGCTGGGCGAGACGAACTCGGTCGCTTTCATGTTCGACCGCGTGGGCGTCATCGCCTATCCGAAAGACAAGGGCAGCGACGACGCCATGCTCGAAGCGGCTATCGAGGCGGGCGCCGACGAATGCGTCTCCGGCGAGGAGATGCACGAATTCCTCTGCGACGTGGAGAATTTCGGCCAGGTGCGCGATGCGCTGGAGGAAAGGCTCGGTCCGGCGGAGACATCGCGGATCGAATGGCGGCCGCAGAACGGCGTGGCCGTAGCCGACGAGCATGGCGAGACGCTCGTCAAGCTGCTCGATACGCTCGAAGACCATGACGACGTGCAGAACGTCTACGGCAATTACGAGCTTTCGGACGCCCTGATGGCCAAAATCGCAGCGTAATTGGATGTAAATCGACTGGGATCGCGCTTGGAAGCGCGCGCCCAGAGCGCCCACGTGCGGGCGAGGCAAAGCGATGCTTTGCATTAGAGTACAATGCGACATGGCCACGTCGATTCGCATCTTAGGCCTTGATCCGGGCCTGGCCCGGATGGGATGGGGCCTCGTCGTGCTGGACGGCACGCGGCTCATCCATGTCGCCCATGGGGTCTTGACCAGCGATGCCAAGCAGGGATTGGGCGCGCGCCTGCTTGTTCTGCACACGGCGTTGTCGCGCATCATCGCCGAGCAATCGCCGCAGGCGATCGCCATCGAGCAGGCTTTCGTGCACCGCGATCCTTCGGCCGCCCTCAAGCTTGGCCAAGCGCGCGCCGTGGCGCTGCTCGCCGCCGCCCATGCCGGGCTCGAGATCGCCGAGTATGCCCCCAACCACATCAAGAAATGCGTGGTGGGCGCGGGTCATGCCGGCAAGGAGCAGGTCCAGGCCATGGTGAAGCGCCTCTTGCCGACGGCGCATGTCGAGAGCGCGGATGCGGCCGACGCGCTCGCTGCTGCCATCGCCCATGCGCATCTTTCCGCAACCCGCAAACGGATCGAGGCCCAGATCGCATGATCGGAAAGCTGACGGGAACCGTCGATTTCTTGGGGCCGGATCATGTGATCCTGGACGTGGGCGGCGTGGGCTATCTGGTTCACTGCGGCACGCCCGCGCTTGCGAGGCTGCATCCGGGCGCCGTCGCCGTCCTGATGATCGACATGCGCATCACCGACGAGACCATCAGGCTTTTCGGCTTTTGCGACGTGGAAGAACGCGAGTGGTTTCGCCTGCTGCAGACCGTGCAGAACGTTGGCGCCCGCGTCGCGCTGAATGTGCTCTCGGCGCTTTCGGCGCGCGAGCTTGCCCGCGCCATTGCGCTGGGCGACAAGGCGGCGGTCGGCCGGGCGCAAGGGGTCGGCCCCAAGCTTGCCACGCGGATCATCACCGAGCTCAAGGACAAGGCGCCGTCCCTGATGCTGCGCGGCCATTCCGAAGAAAGCGCCGCAGCTGCGGCGGCGCCGCCGCGCGGCGCCGAGGCCGATGCCGTCGCCGCGCTCGTCAAGCTCGGGTATTCTGCGGCCGAGGCCGCCGAAGCCGTCGCGCGGGCGGCCCGCCATCTGGGCGATGTGCCGGCGGACGCGCTCGTTCGCGACAGCTTGCGCGCCATGGCGCGGTGAGCTAACATTATAACTAGTCAGACTAGTTAGGATGGGACAATGGCAATCTGGCCGATGCAGGACGCGAAGGCGCGCCTTTCCGAGGTTATTCGGGCCGCAGCCCTCGAACCGCAGCACATCACGCTCAGGGGCGAAGAGAAGGTGGTGGTCGTCTCGTCGGAGGAATACCGGCGCCTGCGAAAACGAACGCCCGATAGAACGCTCTATGAAATTTGGAAGTCCGCGCCCAAAGTCCCGGAGTTCGAACTTCCGCCGCGCAAGCGCGAACGCATGCGAAAAGTCGAATTTTGATGTTCCTTTTGGACACGTGCGTTTTGTCTGAGGGAATTCGACCGGCTCCAGATGCGCAGGTCGATACGTGGTTCAAGGCGCGAGATTCGAACGATTTGTTCATCAGCGCCGTGACGGCGGGGGAATTGCGCTTTGGCATCGGTCGGCTGCCGGCCGGGCGTAAACGCGACGGGTTGGACCGCTGGTACGCCGAAACGATTATGATCGGTTTCGCCGGCCGGGTTCTTGCCTTCGACCTCAGGACCGCATCCCATTGGGCCGCCTTGCGTGCCGCCAACCCGAATGCGAAAACGGTGGACACGCAAATCGCCGCAACCGCAATCGCGCACGGTTTCACGCTTGTTACGCGGAATACCCGCGATTTTGCGTTTGAGGGTTTGACCCTGCTGAATCCTTGGCACGCCTAGACCGAGGCACACTGCATGGCTGCTCCCAAGCCGAAGCCCGAGTCAGGCCGCGTCGTTGCCCCAGAGCACGGCGAGGAAGACGCGCTCGAATCGAGCCTGCGGCCGAAGCGGCTTGCGGATTTCGTGGGCCAGCAGCAGGCAAGAGACAACCTCGCGGTCTTTATCCAGGCGGCCGCCGCGCGCGCCGAGGCGCTGGATCACGTATTGTTTTCCGGCCCGCCGGGTCTCGGCAAGACCACGCTGGCACAGATCGTGGCGCGCGAGCTGGGGGTGAATTTCCGCTCGACATCCGGGCCGGTCCTGGCCCGCGCCGGAGATCTCGCCGCCATTCTCACCAATCTCGAACCGCGCGACGTGTTGTTCATCGATGAGATTCACCGTCTCAATCCTGCAGTCGAGGAGATTCTCTATCCGGCGATGGAGGATTTCGAGCTGGATTTGATCATCGGCGAAGGGCCGAGCGCCCGCTCGGTCAAGATTTCGCTGGCACCGTTCACGCTGGTCGGCGCCACCACCCGCGCCGGCCTGATCACGACCCCGTTGCGCGACCGCTTCGGCATCCCGGTTCGATTGAACTTCTATTTGCCGGACGAACTTCTCTTGATCGTGGAGCGGGGGGCGCGCGTCCTGGGATTCAATCTCTCGCGGGACGGCGCGCGGGAAATCGCCCGGCGGGCGCGCGGAACACCGCGCATTGCCGGCCGGCTCCTGAAGCGCGTCAGGGATTTCGCCGGCGTTGCAGGTCACTCTTGCGTCGATGCCGGGCTCGCCGATGAAGCGCTCAATCGGCTGGAAGTGGACACGCGCGGTCTCGACGCGTTCGACCGAAGATATTTGACGCTGATTGCGGAAGCGTTCGGCGGCGGTCCGGTGGGCATAGAGACGATCGCAGCGGCGCTGGGCGAAGCCCGCGACGCCATCGAGGAAACCGTCGAACCTTTCCTGATGCAGCAGGGTTTTGTCCAACGCACGCCGCGGGGACGCATGCTGGCCGCGGCGGCCTTCGCGCATCTGGGTCTTGCCGCACCGCCGCGCTCGCCGGCACAATTCGCGCTCTTCGGCCAGGACAAGGCGGACGATGATTGAGAGCCGCGGCTTCGGACGGTTCGAAGGCAAGGTTCACGTCCTGCCCATCCGCATCTACTACGAAGACACCGATCTTTCCGGCATCGTCTACCACGCAAACTATCTGCGCTACATGGAGCGCGGGCGGTCGGAATTTTTCCGTTGCGCCGGCATTGCGCAAATGGCCGTGCTCGACGACGAACGGCCTTGGGTGTGGACCCTGCGCAAGGTTGCGATCGAATATCTGAAGCCTGCCCGCGTGGACGATATGATCGAAGTGCGCACGGCCGCCGTTTCGCTGACGGGCGCCCGCATGGTGGCCGATCAAAAAATCTACTCGGGCGGTCGGCTCCTGACATGCGGCAGCGTGGAAGCGTGCATGATCGCTCTCACGGGCAAGCCCAGGCGCATTCCCTCGGAGCTGCGCGACAAGCTGGCGCCTTTGCTTTGCGAAACAAAACCTTGACGGTCCGCGCCAAAATTCGGCCACGTTCGGATGCGCGAGTGGGCATGTCGTCCAGCAGAACTGGCGGGCAGGCAGTCCGGTGCGGAAGAGGTTGGCAGATGATCCCAAGGCGCATCGCTGCAATTGCGGCTGCCGCAGCATTTCTGTTGTGGGCCGTGGGAGGCGCGCTGGCGCAATCTCAACCGGAGGCCGCTCCCACAGGGCCGGATGCGCAGACGCAGCAACTCGGCGCGCCATCGGCGGCGCCGACTGCCCCGGTTGACGTGACGCAAACCGGCGGTGGGCCGCAGATCAACGGCATCAACATCTACGATCTGTTTCTGCGCGCCGATCCCATCGTCAAGAGCGTCATGGGCCTTCTCGTCTTCGCGTCGTTGTGGTCGTGGGCGATCATCTTCAGCAAGTGGCTGGCGCTCGGATCGCTGAGCCGGCGCGCCGAAAAGTTCGAGAAGCTGTTCTGGTCCGGATCCTCGCTCGACGAAATCTATCAGCAATTCGGGCAAAACGCCGACCACCCGATGGCCTCGGTATTCGTCTCGGCCATCCGCGAATGGCGCAGGGCGTTCGAGGCCGGGCCGCCGCGCGACGCGCTGCTGCCCGGCATCAAGGACCGCGTCGAGAAGGCCATGACCGTCAGCATTCACCGCGAAACCGAAAGCATCGAGCGCCGGCTGGGGTTTCTCGCCACGGTGGGCTCCACTGCGCCGTTCGTGGGACTGTTCGGAACCGTGTGGGGGATCATGAACTCGTTCTCGGCCATTGCGGCCCGGCACGACACCACTTTGGCCGTGGTGGCGCCCGGCATCGCCGAGGCTCTCTTCGCCACTGCGATGGGCCTGCTTGCCGCGATCCCTGCGGTGATTTTCTACAACAAATTCGTCGGAGACATCGGCCGCTACACCAGCCGCCTGGAGAATTTTGCCGACGAGTTCTCCGCCATCCTGTCGCGCCAGCTGGACGAAAAGGCCAAGTGAATGGCTGCCGCGCTCAGACAACTCGACAGGGGCCGGGGCCGCCGGCGCGTGCGGCCCATGGCGGAGATCAACGTCACGCCGTTCGTCGACGTGATGCTGGTCCTTCTCATCGTCTTCATGGTGACCGCGCCGCTGCTCACGGTGGGAGTACCCGTGGATCTGCCCAAGACGAAGGCGCAAGCCTTAGGCCAGGACCGCGAGCCGTTGACGGTTACGCTCAAGCGCGACGGCAGGATCTATCTGCAGAATACCCCTGTCTCCGAGGACGATCTGGTAGCGCGGCTGACGGCAATTTCCTCCAACGGTTACGATCAGCGCGTCTTCGTCAGGGGCGACAAGGCTGTCGACTATGGGCGGGTCATGGAGGTGATGGCGCTCGTCAGTGCCGCAGGGTTCACTCATATCGGGCTCGTCACGGATGTCGCAAGGCCCCATAAGAAAAGCGAAACGGACTAGAATTTCTCTGGCCTCCCGGGCCGGAGACAGGGCTTCGCCGCTGGGCCTGATCGGCTCGCTGGCCCTGCACGGGCTGATTATTGCGGGCATGCTGTTCACCTTTGCGCGCAAGCTCGACATCGTCGATCAATCGTCGCCGGTCGTGCCTGTCGATCTCGTCACGCTGGCGGCAAAGACGAATGTGATGCCGGCGGCCAAGCCCGTTCCGAAGGCGTCGCCCGCGCCGGAACCGGCCCAAACCCAGCAACCGGCCCCTCCTCCGTCTGTGCTGCCCGAGCCGGCGCCGCCGCCTGAGCCCGCTCCAGCTGAGCCCATCGTCAAAGCGCCGCCGCCCGCCATGCCGAAAACCAGGCCGCGAGAGACGGCCAAGGCCGAGAAGAAGTCCTTCGACGTCGACAATGTGCTGGCATTGCTCAACAAGGTTGCGCCGTCGACAAGCCGCTCGACTGCGCGAACCGCCGATCGCGTGACGCAGGGTATCGGGGCCGAAACGGCAATGACGGCCGACCTGGAGTCGATGCTGTTGAGCGAAATCAAGCCTTGCTGGAGCCCCCCCGTGGGCGCGCCGCACGCCGAAGACTTGGTTGTCGACTTCGATGTGTTTCTCAATCCGGACGGGTCGGTCGCACGCCCGCCACAATTGCTTGATCAAGCTTCCTCTGCCGGCAGCCCTTATTTTCGTGCAGCTGCGGAAGCCGCCCGCCGCGCAATTTATACGTGTGCGCCATACAAATTACCCGCTGACAGGTATGCCTACTGGCGTGAGATCAGCGATTTTCGTTTTGATCCGCGCCAGATGATGGGAGATTGAGCCCTTGCGAAAGATCACGGTAATCCTTGCATGCGCAGTGCTTGCGGCGATTGCCGCTGTCTCGTCGACGCCCGCCGCGGCGGCGCTGCACGTCGATGTCACGCAAGGCACGGTTCGGCCCATGCCGATCGCCATACCGGATTTCAATGTCGGGCAAGGCGCGGAATTGGCGGGCCAGAACATTGCCGGCGTCGTCCGCGCCGATCTCGACCGCTCCGGCCTGTTCAAGCCGCTCGATCCGAAGTCGTTTGTCGACCAGGTCAAAGACATCAACGTTCCGCCGAATTTCGCCGATTGGCGCGTCATCAACGCGCAGGCGCTGGTTACCGGTCAGAGCATCATGCAGCCCGATGGACGCCTGCGGGTCGATTTTCGCCTGTGGGACGTTTATGGCGAGGCGCAGATGCTGGGGCTGCAGTATTTCACGGCGCCGGAGAACTGGCGGCGCATTGCGCACATGATTTCCGACGCCGTTTACCAGCGGATCACCGGCGAGAAAGGCTATTTCGACACCCGGATCGTTTTCATCTCGGAAAGCGGCCCCGCGATCAATCGCCGCAAAAGGCTCGCGGTCATGGACGAGGACGGAGCCAACCCGATCTTCCTGACGCGCGGCGATTATCTTGTGCTGACGCCGCGCTTCAATCCCACCGCGCAGATGATTGCGTATATGTCGTACTACGGCGCCCGGCCGCGCGTGTATCTTTTCGATCTCGAAACCGGCCGGCAGGAAATGCTGGGCGATTTTCCCAACATGACGTTCTCGCCGCGGTTCTCGCCGGACGGCAACAAGGTCCTCATGTCGCTGGAGAAGAACGGCAATTCTGACATCTACGCGATGGATCTGCGCACCCGGGCCATCGCGCGGCTGACCGATTACCCCGCCATCAGCACGTCGCCCTGCTACTCGCCGGACGGAACCCAGATCACGTTCGAATCCGACCGCGGCGGCTCCCAGCAAATCTATGTGATGAACGCCGATGGCAGCAATGTGCATCGCATCAGTTTCGGCGGCGGCAAGAACGGCACGCCCGTCTGGAGCCCGCGCGGCGATCTGATCGCATTCACCAAGCAGGCGGCCGGGATATTCCACATCGGTGTCATGCACCCCGACGGATCGGGCGAAAGGACCCTCAGCGACGGCTGGGAGGATGAAGGGCCCACCTGGGCGCCCAACGGGCGGGTGCTCATGTTCACGCGCACCCTGCGCGGCGGCCGGGGATCGCAGATATGGTCGGTCGATGTCACGGGACGAAATGAACAAAAGGTAATAACGCCGGGAGATGCATCGGATCCGGCATGGTCGCCCTTGATCCAATAGGGAAGAAGTTTCTAGACTGCTGAGGATTTCTCGGGCATGGCCTCCGGGTCATTCACGATCTTGGTGCGCCTTCCTCATCTCGCGCGGTCCCCTGCGCACCAAAGGGGCGCGCCCTCTGCGGAGTGGGATTGATGCTGGTTCCTTCGAAAGTGTTGAGATTGGCGGCAGTCGCCGCTTTTGTTGCGCTCGCCGCGTGTACGACCAAGCCGCAGGCGGTCGAGCAACCGCCTCCGCCGGCTGCTCCCCCCGCTGCCCCGGCAGTGCAATCGAGCATAGTGCCGGGCAGCATTCAGGATTTCCGCGTCAACGTCGGCGATACGGTTCACTTCGATTACGACAAGTCCGATATCAAGGATGAGGACCGGGGAACATTGCAACGCCAGGCGACGTGGCTGCACAATTATCCGCAAGTTCGCGTGACCGTCGAAGGCCACTGCGACGAACGCGGCACCCGCGAATACAATCTCGCGCTCGGTGCGCGCAGGGCCAATGCGGTCAAGGAATATCTGGTGAGCCTTGGGGTTTCCGCCTCTCGGCTCGACACGATCTCCTACGGCAAGGAGCGGCCGGTCTGCACCGAATCGACCGAGGATTGCTGGGCGCAAAACCGCCGCGGCGTCACCACGATCGCCAGCGGCGCTGCGACGTCGTGATCGGGCGGCTGCATCCCTGACGCGAAAAGGGCGCCCGACCGGCGCCCTTTTTGTTGGAGCCGCCGCGCGCGCAAATCGACTCCGGCTCTTTTTCCCTCATTCGCTTTTTCACCGTCAAGCCGTCAAAGATCGGAGGCGGTCCAAAATCTCTTGGTGCCTTTGCGGCTTGGCGGTTCAATAGGAAAATGCGGCCCGTGCGGAGGCCGACGGGGTCATAGGAGGCCGACATGGATTTGCATCTCGCCGGCAAGGTGGTGATCGTCACCGGCGCCACGGCCAATATCGGCCGCGGCATTGCGTTGGGTTTTGCGGCGGAGAAAGCAAGGGTGGTGGCCGTCGGCCGCGACGGCCAAGCCGGCGAGCGCGTGGCTGCACTGGCGCGGGAGCAAGGCGCCGATCGCGCCATTTTCGTCGCTGCCGACCTGCTCGATCCCCAATCGCCGCAACACATTCTCAGGCAAGCGGAATCGCTCGGACCCGTTTCCGTGCTCGTCAACAATGTCGGAGGAAATGTCGGCGCCGGGTTCTTCGTCGATTCCACGCCGGAGAGCTGGCAAGGCGATCTCGACATCACGTTTCTCACCACGCTGCGCATGACCCACGCCGTGCTGCCGGGGATGATCGCCCGGCACACCGGGCGCATCGTCAATATCGGGTCGACGGCGGGCATCGTCGGCGACTACATGCTTCCCGTCTATTCCGCAGCCAAGGCCGCCGTCCATGGGTTCACGCGCGTTCTGGCCAAAGAGGTGGGCCAGCACGGCATCACCGTCAATTGCGTGGCGCCCTACGGCACGATTTCAGACGACCCTGCGGCCTTCAGCCGCGGCAGCCGCTTTCATCCGGAAAGCGGCTTCTTCACGAAGGCGTTCGCCGGCACCAATGCATCCGACATGGCGAAGCTGGCGCGCACCGGGCCGCTCGAGCGCTCGCTGGCGAAACCCGAAGACGTGGCTGCCGCCGTTCTTTATCTCGCATCCGATCGCGCGAGCTTCGTCACCGGCGATATCTTCACCGTCGATGGAGGAACCTTGCTGTGATCCCGCAAGAGTTCGACCTTGCCGGCCGTGTGGCCATCGTCACCGGCGGCGGCACCGGCATCGGCCGGGCGACGGCGCTGCTGCTCGCCCGGCGCGGCGCGGACGTGGCCGTCGCGGGGCGCAAGCTGGAACCGCTGGAGCGCACCGCTGCCGAGATCCGCGAGGGCCATGGCCGGCGTTCGCTTGGCGTGCCGGCCGATGTGCGCCAGCCCGATCAGACGCAGGCGCTCGTCGATCGCGTTGCGGCGGAATTCGGCCGCATCGATATCCTCGTCAACAATGCCGGCGGCGCCGGGCGGCACATGGCGCTTGCCAAGCTTCCGGCGGCAGCCTGGGACCGCGACGTGCAGCTGAATTTGAGCGCCGCCCATTATTGCGCGCAGGCGGCGTTTGCGCATCTCAAGGCGAGCAAGGGATGCATCGTCAACATTTCCTCGCTGGCCGGCATGCACGGAACCAAAGGTGTCGGCGCCTACTCCGCGGCCAAGGCAGGGCTTCAGATGCTGACGCGCGTGCTCGCGGCCGAATGGGGGCCGCACGGCATCCGCGTCAATTGCGTGGCGCCGGGCATGATCGCCACCGAGCTTGCCCGCGCCGGCTGGGAAAAGCAGAATTTCGATGCCATGGCCGCCTGCAAGGATTTTCCGCTGCGCCGCTATGGCGAGGCGAACGAGGTGGCGCAGGCGATCGCGTTCTTCGCCAGCGACGCCGCGTCCTACATCACCGGCGAAACGCTGGCGGTCTGCGGCGGTCCGCAGATCAAAGGCATGGTAGAGGTCGAGTAGGGGAAAATGCGATCCGGTGGTATCGCCCATCGGCACCGTCCTCATAGTAGCATTGGCGCAAAACCGCCGCGGCGTCACAACGATCACCAGCGGCGCTGCAACGTCGTGATCGGGCGGCTGCATCCCTGAATCGCGCGCTCGATCTCGTCCATGCTGCGCAGCGCCTGCCTATGTAAAATCCACTCAGCTGGTTGAGGAAAACAGCCAATGAATCTGCTCAAGCCTGTCGTCGCTCTCCAGTGGGCGGTATGCTTCGGACTTGCTGTCTCTCCTTGTGTTGCCCAATCCAAATCTGTCGCCGGCGGTGCTTACACGGTGACTTGCGCCGACCTCGGCGGCACGATCACACGCTCGAACTCCGGGACGATAATGATCGACGCAATTCTGCCGGGCGGCACGCCGTGCCTGCAGTCCGGATCGACGCTGACCTACCGCAATGCCGATGCCTCCGCGCCTTTGTACGTGGCCTCTGTCTGGGGCGCTCACTATCCCCCCACCTTCATGGAAGGCGGCGTGTTCAATGGGAATTCCGGCGCGGTCAATGTCGTGATCATTCCCGCACAGAGTGCGGCCACGCTCGTGTATGATGGCACCGTCCGCAAGGAGCCCAACGGCACGACCGGCGGCACGCGTGACGGTGCGATCAAGTATACCGCCTTCACCACGTGGCGGCTGCTGTCCGAATCATCGCGTCGGCGTACTACCCTTTCGCAGTACGGGTTTGCTCGTGCACTGCCGATCCGTCCGGCACTCTTGGCGTCCACTCCCGAAACGGATGCATCGCAGTGGAATCCGTGTGGAGGAAGTTTTCCGGACGGGAGGCCGACCGGCTATCCCAGTCGGGTTACGATCTGGGGCATCAAATGGCAGTGCAACAATGCCGGCCAACCCTGGAGCGCCGGTATCCTCAAGAGCGGAAGCTTGGAGGTACTGCGTCTGGAGTTGCGCGCCGGCGATCAATGGAAGGGCGATCTGGCGAGGGGCTGCTGGGCCTGCGAGCGCAGCATGATCCAGCCGGCGGATGAAGACCTCACCCTCTTTCCCCAGACAACTTACTGGGAGGCATTCAGCCTTTTGATCGAGCCGGGGCCGAAGATCGACGCTGACATGAATGTGCGGGGCTCGTCCTGGCAGTATCTCGACGGCATCCACAGCAATAAAAAGTATTGCGCCACTTGCGTTGTGCCGTTCGACGAAGGCCTTATGCCGGGCGATTATTTGGGAATCGATATCTGCGACCAAAACTGCGGGGCATCGCTGGGAAAATTTCCGGGAGGTTACAAATTCATCAGCCCCGCGCCCATTCGTCGGGGCGTCTGGTATGACGTTGTGCGGGAAATAAACATCGACGCAACCGGCAGCGCCGGCTTCGCATACGAGTGGGTTGATGGCCGCCAGGTGCTCGACTACAAGGGCGTTATCGGACAATCGAATAGCGACCGTCCCTATTGGCAGTTCGAGCCCTATCGCGCCAATTACACTTATGCCGCCGCTTATGGCGGGGTGGCTCGCGGCAATGCGATCGTGGAACGGATCGCAAATTTCCAATGCGCGCCGGCCGGTTCGGCAGGATGCCGCAACAGCGCAGCGGAAATGCAAAGCCGGATTTCGCGCCCGCCTGCGGTGAACTGATGCCAACAGCCGCGCGCATACAAATCTGCGGATGGCGGTGAGCCCACGGCTCAGGAAGTTGCTGTTGCTGGGCCCGATTGCCGAGCCCGGCAAGCCCGCAATTGGCGGCTATGAGAGCGCCAATCTACGCCTGCTTGACTTGATGCGGACGATTGTTCCGCACGCCAGGCCGCTGGCGTATCCCAGAGTCGGTAGTGCGAAAATTCTTAAAGTGGCGCAGTACGGCTGGGGATTCGCGAGAATAACCGGTCAGCTGGTTTGGCAATCCGCGCCCGGATCGGCGGTGCACTTCACGCCACTTTGCCGGCATTTCCTCGCTGCGGAGTTGCTCTTGGCCGTTGTCGCACGGCTATGCGGGTATCGCCTCACTGTCGACTTACGCGCCGGAGACCAGGAAATCCGGTTTCGTAACTCATCTTTTCTTTATAGATGGGCATTTCGCAGGCATCTGTCGCTCGCCGATAGAATTACTTACGAGGGCGAAGCATACAAGCCCTGGCTCAGGTCATTGTCAGGAGCCAAGCCTTGCGAGATCCTGCCAAACTTCGTTCCCTCCGACATGGTTCGGATGCGCCCTGCGGCTGATGCGTCCGCCGCTGTTATGCCACGACTTATTTATGTCGGGACAGTTTCCGAGGAAAAAGGTGTCACAGCGACCCTGCGCGCATTCAAAACGCTGTGCGATCGGTTTCCCGAATCGACATTGACATTGGTTGGTAGATGCCAGGACGCGTACCGACGGACATTGACCGCAACGGGGCTTCTAAGTCCTCAAGTTTCACTGTTAGGCCAGCTCCCACCTGCTGAAGTCGAGCGGGAATTGGACCAAAGTCATTTTTTTATGTTCCTTAGCAGATGGCGCGGAGAAGGGCATTCGAACTCGTTAACGGAAGCTATGGCCCGGGGTTGTGTGCCGATCGTGACCGATTACGGCTTTAACCGGTCGGTGGTAAGCGATGCCGGTCGCGTCATTCCCGACAGGGAGGATGCTTCGTTTGTTGCGCAAACAATCGAAGCGCTGTGGAGAGAGGATCGCTTTGTGGCGATGTCCCGAGCGGCAAGTTCCCATATCGCTGCGAACTTTACCGATGCTGCTGCACGGCAGGTACTGCTCCGCCTCTACGCTGAGGAGCGGTGATCCTGGCCGCCTCCGGCTGATCCCCTGTCCAGTCCGCAGCGAAGAAATCGGCGAGGCTGACGACATTGCTCAGTTCGTGCCTGTGGATGAGATGAAACCGGATAGCCGAACGATAGTCTCCGATTGCGCGCCACGCCTCGATCACGCCCGCATGCGATGGCGCTCGCTGCGTCATAGTCTGGAAAATCCGTGGCGGCGGACGATTTGCGACTTTCCACACAAGTCCGCAGCCGCAATCCGTGTCGACGATCGCGTACGGCAGCTGAGGATGCGCCATGAGGAAGTCCACGAACGCGCGGTAGGATGCGCCCAGCCAATCCGGGTGTGGCCCGGGCTCGACACGGGCGCAGAATTCGTTCGGCGGCAAGCAATCATGCACGACCATCATGCCGCCCGGGGCGAGCAGCGCGAATGTCTCGCCGAGATCTCGGATGGAGAGCGGGTAGGTGTGCCAGGAATCGACAAGCGCGATATCGTAAGCCAGATGGCGAGCGCGGATGTCCGCAAGGCATGCTGAGATGTCGTCCGTAGGGCTCCGGAAATCGACCGCGCGCCCGTCCGTATACCCGTCCGGGCAGCGATACATGAGCCGATCGCAGCGATCGAGCGGGCCGCGATCGATCTCGGCAAATCTCCGGCCGGTTTTCGTTGTACAGACTTCGAGATAGCGGCGGTATCCCAACGCCCGAACGAGGAAATTCACGACATCGCTTTTGTAGAAGTGCCTGCGCAAACGAAAGTGCAGCAATCGAAACGCCGCATGGGTGCGCGCCCGGCGCACCGCTTCCTCCCGCAAATCAACCGCCCAGCCCAAACTCTGGTCCCCCGAAATGACGCCGTTTGCAGAATTAAAGCATGTAACAAGACCAGAGTTTGTGTAAATTTCGCCCCGGAAAGTTTACCGGATACCCACTGACAGGGGCGCATGTCTGTCTGGCATGGCTTGACGCGACTGGAAAAGAAACGGAAGCGGCCCCCTTCAGCGGCTTCGTGAGCGACGCGCGGCCGCTGAATGCCTGGGCAATCGTTCATAGAGCTCCAGGAATTTGGCTAGTACACTGACTCATACAGGGGCTACAGTCGTATGATGGGCCGTGGGGCTTCAGCCCCGCATGCGCGCCTGAAGGCGCGCGGTCCAGGCAGCGAATCCTTTATATGCATCCATGCACTAGCATATGTCCGATCGAGCTTTACCTACGTTTGCGTGTCACAAATTCAGTGCCTTATGAATCAGGCTGCCGAAGGGGCAGCATCGCGACGCCGCGAAGTCGAAGAAGGTCGAAAATGTGTGGGATTGCTGGGTTTTTGGCGCCCGAAGCGCAGCTGAACGGCCCTGCCGGCGAGGCCTTGGTGCGCAGCATGGCCCGCGCTATTGCGCATCGCGGCCCTGACGGCGACGGCGTCTTTGTCGATCCCGAATGCGGATTGGCATTCGGCCACCGCCGCCTTTCCATCATCGATCTTTCCGAAGCCGGATCGCAACCCATGCCTTCCGCCGACGGGCAATGGGTCATTTGTTACAACGGAGAAATCTACAATTTCGAAGAAATCCGAGCGCTTCTCGAATCGCGATATGGCGCCATCTCCTGGCGCGGACATTCCGATACCGAGGTTTTGATCGAAGCTATCGCGAGACTTGGGTTCGAAAGCGCCCTCAAGCTTGCCAACGGGATGTTCGCAATTGCGGCCTGGGATCGGCGCGAGCGCGCACTCTATCTCGCACGCGACCGTATGGGCGAAAAGCCCTTATACTATGGCTGGCAGGGAAAGTCGTTCCTGTTCGGCTCGGAGCTGAAGGCGCTGGCGGTTCATCCCGAATTTTCCCGCCGAATCGATCCGCAAGCCCTTGCCCTCTTCCTCCGCTACGGCTACGTGCCCAGTCCTTTCTGCATCTATCGGCGGCTCGCACAGCTGCGGCCCGGCCATTACGTAAGGCTCCCGGCCGATGCGCAAATCGGCGAAATGCCCACGCCTGCCGCGTACTGGACACTGCCGCAGCCTTCGCCCAGAACCGTGGATGAGATGTCGGCAGTCGAAGAGCTCGACCGGCTTCTGGGCGATGCGGTCAGGCTGCGCATGCGTGCGGACGTGCCGATGGGCGCTTTTCTCTCCGGCGGAATCGATTCTTCGACCATCGTAGGGCTCATGCAGGCGAACTCGAACGCCCCCGTGCGAAGCTATTCGATCGGGTTCCACGAAGCCGCGTATAACGAAGCCAAATTCGCGGTCGAAGTTGCCCGGCACGTCGGCAGCGTTCACACGGAGATGTATGTCGGGCCGCAGGACGCGCTGGACATCATCCCGGCCCTTGCCGACATCTACGACGAACCCTTTGCCGAACTCGTCGCAAATCCCGACGCACCTGCTTTGCAAGCTCACGCGCGAACACGTAACCGTCGCGTTGTCGGGAGATGGCGGAGACGAGCTTTTCGGCGGGTATAACCGCTATTGGGAGTTCGAGCGCAGATGGTCCCGGCGCTTCAAGGGAATGGATTTTCTACGTCCGTACGGCGCCGCGCTCCTCAACCGGGTGCCCTCGGGGTTTTGGGAATTCCTCGGAAACGTTGCGCCGGTCGAGCTGCGGGAAAAATTCTCCCCAGGCAGGATGAAGCGCGGAGTCGACGCCGTTCGCGCCGGCACCATGCAGGAATACTACGCGTATATGGTGCAGCAATGGTCCGCCAACACGCTTGCGCGACCCCGGCCGATCGATGGCACGGTCTTCTTGGAGCAGCACGGCGAATTTACCGATCCCTTCCTGACGATGATGTATCTGGATGCCGGAAGCTATCTTCCCGACGACATTCTCGTGAAAGTCGATCGGGCATCCATGCGAGTCGGGCTGGAATCCCGCGTGCCGATGCTCGACCATCGGGTCGTGGAATTCGCCGCGGGCTTGCCTGTCGAAATGAAGCGCCGCGGCAACGTCGGGAAATGGCTCTTGCGCCGCGTCCTGGATCGTTACGTCCCGCAATCCCTCATCGATCGGCCCAAGCAGGGTTTCGCAGTGCCGATACATGAATGGCTCAGGGGCCCGCTGAAAGCGTGGGCCGACGATCTTATCAACGACGACGCCACCGTCATCAGCGAGCTTGTCGATCTCTCCTCCGTGCGCCAAATCTGGCGCGAACATCTGGAGCAAAACATCGACCACAGCTACCGCCTTTGGAGCATATTGGTACTTGTTTCTTGGGCGCGAGCGTGGCAGCCCGTGTGAGCATGCCGTTCCGACTGCCTGCATAGCGATGCATTGATAGATGACCAAAGGAGCCCAAAGGGACGTCTTCAAGCTGATCGGCGGCAGTGCGGCCGCTAAGCTGTTCGGCATCGCTTCGACGATGCTGTTTGCCCGGCTTTTGAGCAAAGAACAGATGGCCGTATTCCCGGCCTTCCTCATGCTTGCAGGGCTTCCGGTCCTTTTCCTGACGTTCGGAATTTTCGCGGCCTTCGTAAGAGATGTCCCGGCCCTGTTGCGCACGGATAAGACACTTGTGCGCAGCCTCATCGTCACCGGATCGGGCGTCATTGTGATTGGAACTATCGTTCCTACCTTCGCCGCATATTGGTGGAGCGACAGGATCGCGGAGTTTGTCTTCCGGCGAGCAGACGACGGTTGGATCATCAGGACCATGATCCCCGGATTTCTTGCCTACATGATAAGCAAAATCGCCGAAAACGTGATGTGGGGGCGCGGCCAATTCGGCGCGACATCCGTCATTCAGATCGTCGAGTCCATTGTGCGCCCCGTGACGACGACGACGCTTTTCTTCCTCCTCGGGTTCAAGGGCATTGTGATCGGCCTGGTGGCCGCGCAAATCGTCATGGCCGCCGTAGGGTTCTGGTACGTGCGCGACATCTTCATCGGGCCGCTGCCCCCGCTTTATCCCGTCGGCAAGCTCATTTCCGCTTCGATGCCTTACTACATCGGCAATTATCTCTCCTATCTCAAGGGCGACGGGGATACGTTTCTCGTAACGACGCTTCTCGGCCCCATCGCCTTGGCGGAGTATTACATCGCTAAAAACTTGTTTTCGAACGTTTGTCTCATTCTCACGGCAATAGACAAAGTGGCGGTGGAACGTCTTGCAAGGTCTGCTGGCTCGGTATCGTTCAATGAGAAGGTAAGGCAGCTTCACGTTCGAATTTCACAGACGACCATCCCGTTTGCACTTCTGGTGATAGCGGCAGCTCCGGGTTTGATTGCGCTACTCGGCGGTTCGCGGTACGCCGGTTCAACCGGGCCTGCGATGTTGCTGCTGCTCGTGGCGCTCATCCAGTTTACGATAATTCCCGTCGACCGCGCCGTTTATATTGCCGTGCCGGGTTTTTTGAGGGTCGCGTCTGCGACGATCGAGGCCAGTGCGGTGCTCGGCGTAGCATTCGTACTCGCACCCTATGTAGGTTTATTGGGCGTGGCTACGGCGCGGATCATCGCTCCGATTGGTTTCTGCATCTTCGGCATATTTATTCTACACAGGCGGCTTGGCCTGTCGCTGCCTTTCAACGTCTCCTTCCTTGCTCTGCTGACGGGGGCTCCCGGGACAATGCTGGCGCTTTTCCTGGTGCCCGCCACTCGCGGTATCGTCGGTGCATTCGAAAGCATATCGCTTGCCGCAGCCATATGGGTCGTCTCTTTTTTCGCCGTCGGCACCCTGATGAATCGCGCTCTCATAATGATATTGACGGAAACCGCCTATCGCTACTACAGAGCCGCGAAAGACTGGGCCTATGCGACTGCTATTCATTGATTTCACGTTGCCGCAAGTTCTGCGGGACGCCGAATTTCCCGCCGGCGGCTGGGCAGTGCAACTGCACCAGCTGCTTGCCGCGCTTACCGATGCGAACCATCAGGCAGGCGTGCTCACATGGAAAGGCGCCAATTCGTACGTTGGTTCTCAATCGGTATGCGATCTTCTCGAAACGTATGACCCGACGCGAGGCATTCGGAAACTGCGCTTCGTCTATAGCCGGCTGCCGAGCCTTTATGCTGCGGCCCGCTCGTATCGGCCGGATGTCGTGTTGCAATCGTGCTCGGCGATGGAAACCGGAGTGATGGCGCTTATCGCGCAAGCGCTCGGCGTGCCTTTCGTGCACCGCATCGCCAGCGATCCCGACACGGACGGCCGGTATGTAAGCTACCTCGACTTTCGTTGCCGTACAGGTTTCCGGTATGGCCTGAGGAAAGCCGACTTCGTCATCTGCCAAAATTCCTATCAGCTGGGAGAGATCAGGAAGAGATACCCGGGTAAGGCCGCGGATATACTTCACAACTGCATTAAAATTCCTGCTTCCGCTTCTGTTCCCATACCCCGCGTTCAGAAAACCTACATCGCCTGGATGGGTAACTTTTCTCCCCCGAAGAATTTGCCGCTGCTGGCGAACATTGCCCAGCTGCTTCCGGAGATCGAGTTTCGCATCGCCGGGGCGACCAAGCACGTCTCAAGCACAGAAATTTTTCTGGCCATGGAGAAGCTCAAGCAGCTGGAGAACGTCCGTTTCGTAGGCTACCTCAAGCGAGGCGAGATCCTGCCGTTCCTGACCGGTGCGGTTGCCTTGCTCAACACCTCGCATTTCGAGGGCTTTTCCAACACGTTCCTCGAGTCTTTGGCGGCGGGCACACCGGTCGTTCTGCGGCGCGCTGTCGATCCCGATGCGATCATTCGGACGAACGGACTCGGCATCGCAGCCCACGACGGGCAGCAGCTGGCGAACTGTGTCCGGGAAATATGGACCATGGATGCCGCACGGCATGAAGAATTGAGCCGGGCCTGCCGCCGGTACGTGGCATTGAATCACACGCCTTCCGCGGCAGCGAGCAGGCTGGTATCGTTGCTGAAGAAAGTTTGCCGGAATTCATGAAGCTATCGCCGCGCGAGGTAGAACGCCGTTATGGCCGTGTCCTTTTTTGGTTAGCCTTAGAGCGGGATGTGATGAAGTTGAATCGAGGCAGAAAACCGGATGCCCACCTTCCCCTTGTGGGCAGGGCAATCCCCTATGGGCTGTATCGCAAGGGCGACTGGGAGCGCGGACCTCCAGGTCCGCATGCGGTGAAGCGGGCTCAAGGCCCGCTGAACCGCAACTGCCTTCTCGCGCTACGCTCCGCTTCGCGCGATGCGCGTCTGGAGACGCGCGCTCCCAGGAGGCACTCACCTGCCCTATGCGATTGCCCTGCCCACAAGGGGAAGGTGGGCATTGCCGAACGCGCTTCAATTCATCACGCTCTAAAAGATTGGATACGCTGTGCCCGCTCCGTGGCGATCTGCGTTCGGGGCTGATCGGACGTGCGAGGGATCGATTTCACCTTGGACAAGCGCCTCGCGCTAACCAAGATCGCGGTCGTTATTGGGCTTGGCTTGACCATCCTTGCGGTGCTGCTTTCGCTCGTACCGGCGACACCCTTGCTGAAGCCGGACAGCCGAAGCTATATCGAATTCTGGCCGATTCGCACGGCGACGTATCCGCTTTTCCTGAGAGCCTTTGGGGTCAAATCCGCAATCGCTCTGCAGCCGGTCCTAAATGCGATTGCAATTACATATCTGGGGCTGGAGACGCTTGCCTTGACCGGTAGCCTGGCCGCAGCAGCTGCGGTCATGACACTCACGATAGCAAACCCTCCCCTTCTGACGTTGCATTATACCGTCCTTACCGAGTCATTGTTCGTAAGCATTTTTGCTGTGTTTCTCGGGCTGCTGATGCGCTTGTCGCGCCGGCCCTCCCTTCGGTTGACGGCAGCAGTATCCTTGGTGGCGGGCGTGGCGGTTACCGTCCGACCGGCCGGTTGGTTCCTTTGTCCGTTGATGTTGATAGTGGCGCTGATGCTTGGGAAGAACTTCAAGCAAGGGGCTAGTCGATTGATGCTGCTGGCCTGCGCAATCATTCCCTTGCTCACCGTAACCGGGATCGAGAGAGCGTTTTCGATCTATCGCCAAGACGCCGGCGCGCACGATGCGGCCATGCCATCGCTGCTCGATAGAGCGCTTATCGGCAAAGCAGGCATGATCGACGCGCCCGCTGACGCCATCGATCGGAGCACGTCCGCACGCGTCCTGGAATCCGATTTTACGCCCGTACGCAGCCTTGTAGCCCATGCCCCGAACTGGGGGGTGAGGCGATACCTCGAAATAAGCTATGAGACGTGCCTCGAATACGCCTGCGCCGCAGCCCTCGGCCTCGAAAAAGATTTCAGGAATGCGCGTCGAGCCGCCCTGGCCCGGATATCCGCCAATCCAGGTGGGTTTTTCTCGCTGGCATGGCAGCAATATTTGAGCTTGTGGTCCATATACGCGGTCGCGAATGCCAGAGAAGCCTCGATCGACAATGCTTACATAGAAGCGCATCGGCCACTGCCGATGGAGGGGCCGGTCCATTCGCAGATGACAAAGCTGAAGCCAGCCAAATGGACGACAAAATTGGTTCAACTGGCGCTTTGGCTCATCGCGGCCGCGACAGGTATCTTGAGCCTCGCGGGCCTCATCGCGGCAGTTACACGTTTTTCTCCACCGCCAGTGCCATTTACCGCGATGTCTTCGTCTCTGAGCGTGCAAGGAGGATTGGCGTTAGCGGCGGTTTTTGGTGTCGGGATTACGCGCTACATGTTGGTTTTTTGGCCAGCTATGGTTGTGGCTATGGTATTCGGGGTGTGGACACTTCTCGCTCAGACACATTCGCCAAAAGGCAATCCTCATAGAGTGCAAGGGCGCGGATACCGACATTGCCGATATCAGTCGTCAGGCATCACAAGGCACGCGGGGTGATATGAACGGTAACGGAGCACTTTGCTCCACCAAGCCCCGTCCCCCCGGGTTCGGATGGCAAGAAGGCATGTTTCTATTCCTCATCGGGATAGGGCCGTTCCTCGCATCGCCGCCGATGGCTGCGCCGATCTTCGGTGTGCAAAGTTTCAGAATGTACAACCTCGTGCCGGGTTTGCCTCTAATTGCATTTTTGACCGGTCCCGGAGTTGGACCTGGACGAGACACGCTGGGGCGGCGCGCGTATTACGCTTTTTTTGCGTATGCGGCGTTCATCGCCTTTGTGTTCCTGAGATCCCTGACGAATCTGCCCCAGTTCTCTGCAAGCTGGCCGGACCTATTTTCAGACGACCCGAGAAAGTACTTGCAGAGCTATTATGCGTTGCCGATGCTCGTCGCCGGCTCCTTCCTATATGTCCTCACGCGGTTGAATAGCCCGCGTGGTATCGCCAGGACGCTGGAAGCAATTTCCCTGTCCACTCTGTTGCTTTCTATGATCGTCCTGGTCGCGGTGGCCTACGATCCGGCGCCGCTTTTCGCAACCGGCCGCGACGCCATGCTCAAGCTGACGACCGATACGCTGGCCATGCATTACAATACGGTCGGTACGATCCTCGCCATGACCGCTCCGCTGCTGCTTTACGTGGCGCTCAAACGCGGAGGATTCTGGGGCTTGCCATACGCATGCGCGCTGGCGGCCGTCCTTGTCGTCAAATCGAGGACGGGGCTGCTGACGTTCGCCGGTGTGAGCGCACTCGAAATGGTCCTGCTCGGGCGGGCAAAAACGCTCGTCGCCGCCGTGCCGGTTGTCGCCGTTGCGGCCTTGGCCGTACTCGGCTCGATCCTGGTCAAGCTTCTCAGCATCGGATTCACGCAAAAATCGGGCGTTTCTCTTTTTCTTTTGCTGTCGGGCCGGGAGCAAGCGATCTGGCTTCCGTCGATCATGGAATGGTTTGGCCACTGGCGGCGCTTGCTCTTCGGCGCCGGCGTCCATGGAATTCTCACCAGCGATTTTATTCAGTCGGGTGCATTCGGTTTTGTCGCCGGGCAAGCGCATAACCTGTATCTGGAATTCTTTCTCGATAACGGAATCATATTGTTGGCTGCTTTCGTGGCGATCATCGCATCGTTGCTGTACCGGGGCTGGAAACTCGGCAGGCGGTTGAAAAATTCCCTGTACTGGACGCTCTATCTTTGCGTCGTTGCCTTTCTGATCACCGGTCTCTCCGGCAGGGTCTATTACCCCGATCTCGAGAATTATCTCCTGTTTCCGATCATTGCCGCTCTTGTGAACGTTGCACGCCTTCGCTTGGACGGCGGGCATAAGACCAGCAGTGATCTTTACCGGCCGACATCCGGAATCTAATTTCTTTCCCGGACGCGTGAACAGGAATTCCAGTCTCGGGTAGAGAATATATTTGCCTTTGCGCTATTAGCGGCGATGATCGACATCGCCCGACCGAAAATTGCAGCGGGTATGGCCGGCCTAATGCTTCCCGGCCGGGTCTGGTCGTCGCGGCCGAATGGGTAGGGTTCATTCACCATGCGATTCCTGTTTCACGATTTCTTTCTGCCCCACCTGCTGCGCGACGGCAATTCTCCAGCAGGAGGCTGGGCGAGCCAGCTTCATCAGTGGCTGTTGGCGCTCGCGGAAGGCGGTCATCAATCCGGTGTACTGACATTCAAGGGTGCGAAGGAACTTACTCCGTACCAAGAGGGCTTCGAGCTGATCGAGACATATGACCCGAGCCGAGGGATCAGAATTCTAAAGCACTTCTATAGCTATGTGCCGACACTGCTCGAGTGTTCCCGGCAGTTCGCGCCCGATGTCATCGTGCAGTCGACTAAAGGTCTCGACGCGGGAATCATGGCTTGGATCGCGGGCCGGCTGCAGGTCCCCTTCGTCCATAGCATCGCCAGCGATATAGACGCCGATGGACGTTACGCCGCCGAATTACCGGCCTATGCGACGGCGGCATACAGATACGGGCTGCGCCGCTCAGATCTCATCGTCTGCCAAAACGAATACCAATTGGGGCAGCTCAGGCAGAGGTACCCTGACAAGCGCCTTCACCACATGGAAAACGTCTTCGCCATTCCGCGTTCGGCACCTCTTATAAAACCGAGAGCGGAGCGTCGCTATGTGGCGTGGGTGTCCGGTTGGTTTCGCAAGGCCAAGAACCTCCCCCTGCTCGCCGAAGTGGCCGAAGCGTGTCCGGACCTGCTGTTTCGGATTGCCGGAATGCTTCCGCCCGATGCCGATAAGGAAACCAGGTTAGCGCTCGATCGGCTTACAGCGATGCCCAATGTTTCCCTTGTCGGCTTGGTAAAGCGCGACGTGATTCTCGAATTTTTCTCAGGCGCCACTGCCCTGCTATGCACCTCTCATTACGAAGGGTTTCCCAATACTTTTTTGGAGGCGTTCGCGGTTGGAACTCCTGTCGTAACCCGGCAAACTGTCGATCCTAACGGGATCGTTAGCCGGAATGCATTAGGCGTCGTTGCGGCCGACGACGCCCTGCTGGTCGGAGGTTTGCGTGACATTTCGAGCATGCCCGGCGACGCATTCGACAGCCTTGCGCGAAAATGCCGCCAATACGTCGAGCGTGAACATGCGCCGGGTCCCAACCTGCGTCGTTTGGTGCAGGTTATCCAATCGCTGCCGCTCTATGCTCGGAATTGCTCGTCGACAGCCGAATGCGGGGCCGTCGAACCGTGACGATTGCAGCCGCCCCACAATCGATCCGCGTGCTGCATATCATCGATTCGCTCGTGGCAGGGGGCAAAGAGCGGCAATTCGTCGAGCTCTTGAAGGGACTGGAGGCACGGTCCGACGTCTCCTGTGAAGCCGTGGTGATGTCGGATGTAATCGAATACCCGGAGTTCAGGTCGCTAAAGTCAGTATGTCACACGGTATTGCGACGTTCACGGTACGATCCGACGGTGTTCGGTCGGCTGTTTTCGCTTGTTCGGGATTTCCGGCCGCACATCGTTCACTCGTGGAATTCCATGTGCTCGATCTACGCGGCACCGGTCGCCCGTCTCCTCGGCGCGAAATTTATCAATGGCGCCGTGCGGGATGCGCCGCCGCGATTTTCTTTGGCAAATACCGATATTTTGCGTGTTGCCGCCTTAACTCCGTTCGCACATGCGGTCGTTGGCAACTCGCGTGCCGGCCTTGCCGCTTACAAAGTGCCGCAAGCAAAGGCGGTCTGCATCTATAACGGCTTCGATAGTCAAAGACTTGCAGGGATCGATCCTCCCTCTTCGGTTTGTGCCCGGCTCGGAATCCATACATCACACGTCGTTGGGATGGTGGCTTCATTTGCGCCGAGAAAGGACTATGCCACGTATCTCACCGCCGCTGCTCGAATTCTCCACCAGAGGCGGGACGTAACATTTTTGGCAGTAGGAGACGGAGAGGCCCGCGCCCGCATCGCGACGGATATGGCAGTAGTGGAGAACCCGCGGATCATGATCCTCGGCCGGCGCAACGACGTCGAAGCAATCGTCAACGCGCTTTCCGTAGGCGTGTTGACGTCCAACGCCGGCCTGCACGGCGAGGGTATCTCCAACACGATCATGGAATACATGGCGCTTGGAAAACCGGTTATCGCAACAAACTGCGGCGGTACCAGCGAGTTGGTTCAAGAGGGCAGGACCGGCTTTCTTATTGCCAACCGCGACGTAAACGCACTGACCGCGCGAATTGTTCAACTGCTGGATGACGACGGCCTCCGTGACAGGCTTGGAGAGAATGGCCGTCGACGAATATCGGAGAATTTTAGTTTGGAATTGGCGAGCGCCGAATACGTCGAACTTTATAGACGTCTGCTGTCGGTGAAAGGTCGGTATACGACCGCCAGCCCTCCTGGCCATGAATGACGCCGGCATAGATATCGAAGTTGAACGAGCGCCTACATGATCGATACGCATGCCACGCCGGGTTATAGGCACATAAACGAGAGCCTGGAAATTGATCGAGCTATGAAAGCGATCGGCTTCACGAAGTTCGGCAAGTTTTCCGGCGTCAACGCGGCGATCGAATCCGCACTTGATAGGCACTTTCCGGAATACGGTCTGGATATTCTCGATCTTCGAGAGGCGTTCCGGAACCACCCTTTAGGAGCGTCTCAGCAGCTTGTCGAGACCATCGCGCAAGCCGGGATCGGGCTGCTGGGCGGGGGGAGAAGCCTGAAGGATAACATCGTCCATCACCTGTTAAGGACCACAGGAACGAGACGCTTTTTCGACAAAAGAGTTGGCGAAAAATACGGAGGACGTAAAGATATCGTTTTTACTCTACAAACCCAATCCATGTGGAACGCCAAGACCGACGGCATTCCAAATTTTATCTATACCGATCATGCGGCGCTGACGAATCTTCATTACACCGGATTTGAGATCGATCGTCTGCCGCCAGCTGCTTGGATCGCGGCCGAACGTCGAGCCTTCAAAGAGGCCACCGCAATCTTCACTATGAGCGACCATGTCAGGCACTCGCTGATAGAATTGTACCATTGCCCGGAAGACAAGGTCGTGAATGTGCGGGCCGGCACCAACACCGCCTCGGTGCCCGATAAGGCCAACCCGCGGGAAGCGGACAACAAGACGATTGTCTTCGTCGGCGTTGAATGGCAGCGCAAGGGCGGACCGGAACTCGTGGCGGCTTTCGAGAACCTGCCCGAACGGCATCGCGACGCGAGGCTCGTGATCGTCGGCTGCGCCCCCGATCTGAACGATTCCAGGATTTCTGTCATCGGGCGCGTTCCTTTGGCCGATATGCCCGCGATCTACGCGCGAGGGGCGATCTTCTGCATGCCCAGCCGGGTCGAGCCGTTTGGCATCGTGTTCATCGAGGCGATGCGCCATTCGCTCGCGGTCGTGGCGCCCGCGCATGGCGCCATGCCCGATTACATCGAGAACGGGCGCACGGGCCTTCTGCATCCGCCGGGCGACGTCGCCGCGATTACCGACGCCCTCGTCTTCCTGCTCGATCATCCCGAAGAGCGCCAGGCGATCGCCGCGCGCGGCTTCGATGCCGTTGCACGCACGTATACCTGGGATGCGGTTGGCGCCCGGATGCGGCAAGAAATCCAAGCCCGCATCCCGTTCTGCGCGCCCGATAAATATCGAAGAATTTCAGATCGAACGTCATGACAGCGGCATATTTTCAACTCTATGCTCGGCTCGCAAAGGCGGCGCGGACGGCGGCAATGCCTGCGCGCACAGCCTTGAGTTAGGCACCTCCCCGTAAACGGGGAAGAAAAGCTAAGGCGGTTGGTGTTCTTTCCTCCCCCATTTGCGGGAGAGGTATCGAACGAGCGAAGCAAGTGAGACGGAGGGAGCAGTCTCATGCATCGGGGGTGCGCTCATGCTCATGAAAACTCACTTGTGGACTTCCTTGCGCTACGCGCCGGATATCCCCCCGGGGGCTCTGTATCTTGCGCGTGAGATAAATTTCTTATGGCCTCGGCGCCATATCCATTCGGACATCTGCCGCTGCCGGCGGCAAAGACCACTTGTGCACGATGCAGGGCCGTACCAAGATGAACAGAGCGGAAGGGGCGCGCGAAGGACGGGTATCTCCGTCGTTTCTGTCCCTCATGCCACAATCGCAGCGCCGCGAGCCGGTTCGAATTGCCGGCGCAACAGAAGGGGAAACGGACATGAATATCCGCATTGTATCGGTCGCGGCGGCGACCGCGGCGATCTGTTGCACGGGTGCTGCGGCGGCGCCTCAGATTAAAGCCACGCTTCCCTGCACGTTCGGCCAGTCGATGGAGCAGGATCACATGCTCGATATTCAGAACACGACAAAGGCGGCGCTGCCGCCAGAGACGATCGTCAATCTCGACATCACGGCCAAGCCGAACGGCGAGCAGTACGACTGCTTCGCGCTCACCGCGCCGCTGGGCGCCGGCGCCCATCTCAGTCACATGGAGAAGGTCACGGTGGGCAGCGACGGGCTGGCGTGCACGGCGTTCCTCTCGAGCAAGTATCCCGCCATCAGCCACGGCGCCGACGGCAGCTCGTCGACGCAGTGCGACTACTGATTTTCCCTTCTTTAGCGACTTCGTTTTCGAAATTCATGCGCCCGGCGTTCGGCCCCGGGGGCTGCGATCAGGGGCGATGTGACATCTGCAGGACCCGTGCGAGATCGGCATCGTGGAAAGCTGCGGCGTGTCCCGGCCGGTTGTCGAAAGCCGGCAATCAGATACAATGCCCACCCAATCGCGATAGGCGTTCGCTGTCGCGTAAATGCAAGAGTATCAGGCTGGTGCTTCCTGTGTGCCAGCCAATAAAATCTTGAACTTCGGCAACGACGGAGACGGGTGCGGCGGCGGCGGAACCTGCCAAGCGAGCCCAGAAGCTTCCTTTCGGCACCAACATCCATTCGGCTGCACCGGCGCAGCTGGATTTCCGGAATCGCATGTCCAGATACGCTGTCAATTCGTCCGATGCACCGACCACCACAAGCGTGGCCCCGCGGGGAACCGCAGCATTTATCACGATCGCGCCCTGTCGCGTGTGATTGGCATCCGCCAAGGCTGGAACGAACATCAGCGAAAACCCGAGTCCGGCCATGCCGGCCGCCACTATGAGATGCGCTACAGTCGTGTGCCTCACCTTCACCGCAAGGGCCAAAACCAGTGCCGCAGCTGCCGCGGCTGTCCAAGCGGCCATCATCGGCTGCGGCGACTGGGACCACAGCCGCCATACGCCGATCGTTACGGGGATTGCCGCAATCGCTACCGTCACAGGGATGCCCGCGCGCAATACAAGCGCACGGAAGCGGGGACGGCGCCACCATTCGATCATAGTAACGATGCTCATCAGTTCGATGACCGGTAGTAGGTAATAAGACTTCATTCCGGGCCACGCGAGGATGCCGACAAAGCAAACGGCCGCCGCGTCGCGTGCGCCGGTTATCAGCGCATCCGCTCGCCCCGTGGCGCGCGGACCCGGCAGGAAGCCGGCCAGGAACATCGGACCGAAGGGTAGGGTCATCGCAAGGGCATGGGCGAATTCGTTGACCCACTCGCCGGGATGTCGTCCGGGTTGAAAACGCTGACTCATTTCGCCCCACCATGTCTGGTAGGAAGTTTCTCCGACAACAACCACCTGCTGCACGATCCAGATCGAAGCGATGGCAATGCCGAGGAGCCCAGCCGCCAGGGGCAGTACCGCTGCCTTGGGATCGCGAGCACGAACCAGCACAACGGCGCAAACGCTGCCAAAGATGGCCAGCGCAAGCGGACCTTTTGTCAGCAGGGTCGCGCCGATAAGTCCCCCCAGTATCAATATCGGCACCGGCCCTTGCCGCCGTTCCATCCAGAAATACGCCCACAACACCGTCGTGGCGACAGTCAGCGAGGCATAAAGATTGTCGATTTCGCAACTTCGGCCGGACTGCAACATGCCGAACGTCAGGATGGGGGCCAATGCCGCGAGAGCGGCCGGGCTTGGCCCAATCAAGCGGCGCAAAGAGAAAAATACGACAAGGGCCATGGCCAAAACCGCGCCGGCGAAGGGCAGTCGCGCTGCCCATTCCACGCCCGGTCCGAACAGGCGCATGCCGACGGCGATCAGCCAGATAGCCAAGGGCGGTTTGGCATTATAGGGCGCCCCTCCCGACTGCAAATTGAGCCAATCCGAAGTCGCAACAATCCCGCGCGCCAATTCATAACGTATCCCCTCGCCAGCGACGAAAGGCGAGGTGCCCAGATTGACGAGATAGGTCAGCGCCCACACCGCAACAATCAGCAGGAAGAAGCCAACCCAACCGCGGCGGTCTTCGGGCCGAAATTCAGCTTCGATCGCGCTGCCAATGTTCAAGCGGCAGATATCTCTTGGTTTGAGCCGATATTCCCCAGATGGCCGGTCGATGCGGCCACCATGCGGAAGAATAGAGCCGCCGGAGACGAGCATCAATCTCGACATCAAGGCCAAGGCGGACGGCGAACGGTACGACTGCTTCGCGCTCGCCGCGCCGGGCAAGGCCGAAGCGATGAGCCCCGCGTGGAGCCGCGGAGGCCGCGGCTGCGCGTGCCAAATGCGATAGCCCTGCCCGCAAAGCCGGGCAGAGGAAGCACCGAAGGCGCAGCTGAACGGAATTTTACCCCGTCGCGGCTTCGGCGGGAACATGCGCAGTGCGCCGCCGTCGCGTCGCTTGAGCTGTTCGGACTTCGATTGCTGCGAATCCCCCTGCGGCATCCCACGCATTCCACGGGCTAGACCCGATGTTGCGATGCCGTCCGCTGGATGCGGAAAATGGTGCCGCCTGGGTGACTCGAACACCCGACCCACGCATTACGAATGCGTTGCTCTACCGGCTGAGCTAAGGCGGCGAAGGATGGGGAAAATAGGCAAGGTTGCCCGAGACTGCAACCCGCGCGGTTTGGGCCGTCGACGGACAGGAAGCCCATGGCGCCCGTTCCCCCGTCTTCGACGATTAAGAGCAAAACGGACTATGCCGCCTGGCCGGCAATCATTGCCCCAGTGTCAAAATAAGACGGAAAATCCCACAATATGACACAACAGAGATGCCGAGAACGACAAACGCGCAACTCCAATAAGGAAGGCGCTCATCGCAAGTATCCGGTCTTAAAATGTACTTTTCGGAATTATCAAAAATTGGGATCATAAATTCAACTCCTGCTATGGGCAGAGGCCGAATGGGGGCGGGCTCAACGCGGTTTTCTGCCAACCTGCTGAGCCCCTTCGTAGCCACACAAAGCACCCCTCACTTACGCACCAACCAAGGTTCGTAATTTCTATGCATAGCTTTTAAGATGTGTCAAGAAGTGTCAAGAATATTTTGGAAGGTAAAAGACAATGTAAGAAAACCATCGAATAACAGTATACTAATATGATTTGAAAGACCAAGATTGGACCAAATAGCGTATTCTCTATTGGATTCTCCGGGCGGATCAGAATGAGTTGCAAAGAGACTGCATCGAAAATCAAGACGCCTGCCGAAATCACCTGAACTCTCGTAATTGCATCGAATATAGGATATTCTATTGGCTTCTCCGGGCGGATCAGAATGAGTTGCAAAGAGACTGCATCGAAAATCGACACGGCCATAGTTGACCTGCGGAATTTGGCGCTAGACACCGACCATGGTGCGCTCTTGGGAAGCGAGCAGCTTCTAAGCGCTAAGCTCGGTATTTCGCGTGCGACTCTCCGGCAAGTGGCGAGGCTGCTCGAACGCGAAGGGGTGCTCAAAGTCAGGCGCGGAATTCGGGGCGGGTATTTCGCCGCTCGTCCTGACGTCGATTGGATCGTGAACGGAGCTAGTGCCTATCTCGAAACGCTCAACGCCCATCCGGAGGAGTTGTTCAATCTAGGCTCGTTTCTCTGGGGCGAGGCTTTGCGCAAAGCAGCCAGTTTGAGAACTGAAGACGCAAAAGCGCTTGTGGGGCACTTTCACGAAAAAGTCGCTGCGCTTCGAGAAGACGCCAGTTTCACCGATGTATATGAAATCGAAGAGGATTTTCGAACAAGCCTCTTTCGCTTAATCAATGACCCCTACGTCGAATTCATTTTCAACGTCAACATCGCATTTTCGCGTAGAAAACAATATGCTGTTCCTTCTAAGCTCGACGGCACGCGGATGCATCGCGAATTCGTGCGCGCATGGCGCCACGCAAAACTCATGGAGCTCGAAGCGATCGCAGCCGCGGACTCGGAATTGGCCGCGATGGCCGCACGGTATTTGCGACCTCTTTTGCGCCGGCGCATCTGGGGCCGCGATTAAAGATGCCAATAGGGCACCTACGGGAGAAGTTTCTTGGCTGACTGATTGGGCCATTGGCCCATCACGGCGCCGTGGTGCGGAAGGATCCCCTGTCTTCGACGATTAAGAGTAAGATAGATTATGCCGCCTGAACGAAGCTCTCCCGATGGGCCTTCGGCGGAACGCTCGGCTCACAAGGACGTGTGGCTGCCATCGCAGTAGGGAGCGTTCTTGCAGTGCTTACAGCTGCAAAGGTAAGCGGTTTTCGTCTCCTGAGCGGCAAATGCCATGGGCGTGAACTCCGTTCGTTTGTGCGAACCGTCACAAAATGGCTGCTTGCCACTCTTCCCGCAAGCGCACCAGTAGTAAGTCTTCCCTGCCTCCAAATCGGCGGACGAGGGATATTTCTGGGCGATATGAGACGTCGTCATTGTCGTTTCTCCTTTTTGAGTTGCAGGTTGAGCCGTGCAGGTCATCGCCCTCTATCAGGGCACCCGAAGAGACCTTTCGATCTTTTCAATTCGGCGTTGGCTACCGAAGAGCGATCGTTTGTTTGTATGAACTGAATATGGCCCGATGACCACCCTCCGCGGCTGGGCACAGATCCCGCGCGATCGCATGCCGGAATGGGCGCGCGCATGGGAATTACGCCAGGCGCGCGCGATGTGCGGTCATTGACAATTCGTGGCCGGTTCACCAATCGCTTCACCTGGCGGGAGCTTGTAGAGCTTTGCCGGATATGGGAAATATCGACGACGGAATCCGACTTTAGGTCTGCATTATGCGTCATTTGAGTGAACTATATACGGTCAAATAGTCTGAAATGATCCTAATTTATTCTAGTAGAGCGAACTCTATGTTCAATTTGTCGGTCCGGGGCTGATCGAAATGAGCCGGAGCAATGGCCTATCGCGCCTCCACTCGACCGCCTGCGGCCTGCGGAAAATGTCGCTGGAGGCAGAAAATGGCGCACTGCTGGGAGGCGAAGGGGCTCTGGTCGCCAAGTTCGGTATTTCGCGTGCAACTCTTCGGCAAGCGGCTAGACTGCTCGAACGCGAAGGCTTGCTTAAGGTCCAGCGTGGAATCCGTGGCGGGTATTTCGCCGCTCGTCCTGGCGTCAATACCTTCGAGCACGCAGTCAGTACCTATCTCGAAACGCACGATGTGGACCCGGAGGACATCACTGCTGTGACCTCGGTTCTCTGGATCGAGGTCATGCGCAGAGCTGCCGGTTTGAGAACTGAAGAAGCCAAGGCGCTTGCGGAACAGTTTTGCAGAAAAGTCGAAGCGCTTCGGCCGGATGCCTCTTGGGACGATGTGCTTGAAATCACGATGAATTTCCGTAGGTCAATCGTTGAGCTCGTCAAGAGCCGCTATATCGAACTCATTCTCAACATAAACGTCGCGGCTACCTACCAAAAAGCGCTTCCCAACCCTGCCGATAGCGGCGACACGAGCAAGCATCGCGAATTCGTGCGCACGTGGCGCGGGTCAATGCTCATGGAGCTCAAAGCGATCTCAGCCGGCGACCCGGAATTGGCGATGATGGCCGCACGACATGCGCGAGCTATTTGGCACCGGCGCGTCTGGGGCCACGTTTTTAAGTAGGCCGATAAGGAACCTACGACAATTACACTGGCCAACCTACGCAAACGCCCTCAGAACTTCAACAGGCCACTGAAAATGACCTAAACTGCTGACGGGACTGAAGAGGTTCCTTGGCTGACCGACAGGCCCAGTGGCCCATTGCTCCGCCATTGCCCTAGCCTGACTTGAGGGTGAACGTTAGCTCGTAGACCAGTGTTTGGGCATTCGGAATTTCCGCGACTGCATAGCGAAGGTTTTTGTCTATCCCGTTACGTGACCGGTTGGGATGCTCAAACCTTGATCTCGCTCAATGCGAAAGACCTGCGTCCCACAATAATTCCAGCAGAACTCTAAAGGACGTTATTCAATGAGGATGCGCTTGAGCGTTGCTGTTGCGGCGCTTCTTTTGGCTGGCAGTGCGAGCGCATGGTGAACGTCAGGGATCTCGTGGACGTCGAGAACGGCACCCAGAGCCGGCGGATTTTTTGGGATAAGGACATATACGAGCTGGAGCTCGAGCGGATTTTCGCGCGCTGCTGGCTCTTTCTGACCCATGAGAGCCTGATCCCGAATGCCGGCGACTTCGTCGTGACGAAAATGGGCGAGGACGAGGTCGTCGTCTGGCGGCAGCGCGATGGCAGCGTGAAAGCCTTCCTCAACCAGTGCACGCACCGCGGAATGAAACTGTGCATGGCGGAAGCGGGCAATGCGCGCGGACTGTCATGCGGGTATCATGGCTGGGCTTTTGGAATTGAGGGGAAGCTAGAAAGTGTTCCCGCTGAAGGGCAAGTGTACGGACCGGAGTTCGATCGTTGCCAATGGGGATTGCGTCCGGTTGCCAAGTTGGAGAGCTACAAGGGCTTTATTTTTGGATGTATGGATGCTGCAGCTCCATCCCTGAAAGATTATCTCGGGGACGCTGCCTGGTATATCGATATTTGGGCTGATGTCCCCGGTGGCGTCGAGCTAGTAGGGCCGCCGAGCCGATCGATTATTCAGGCCAACTGGAAGTCGCCAACGGAGAATTTCATTGGTGATACCTACCATGTTGGCTGGACCCATTCGTCCGTCCTCGCGGCGGCGGCTGGAGCACCTATTCCTCAGTCAGCCTTTGGCGGAGAAGATGCAGGTCTCCAGGCCACCGCGCGGTATGGGCACGGCTTGGGAGTAAATACAAATTTTTTCGGTCCAATGATGCTAGTGCAGACATGCCCTGAGCTCGGCCCGTGGACACTCGAGCACCAAGCCGCCATGAAAGCCAAGAGAGGCGCGAAGATCGCGAAGCTCGTGACGGGACTGTGGGACGCAAGTATCTTTCCCAACTGTTCGTATTTGATTGGCGCCAACGTCTTCAAGGTTTGGCACCCTCTCGGCCCCGACAAGGTCGAAATTATGACCTGGACGATTGCCGCGAAGGAAATGTCTCAAGACCTGAAGCATAGGCTCAAAGTCGCGACTCATCGTATCTTCGGAGCTGCGGGTATTCTTGAGTTGGATGATATCGACAATTTTGAATACATCACCTGTCCGAACCGGGGCTATGTCACACGGCAAGGCCGGTTGAATTGCCAAATGGGTATGGGAACTGAGCGGGAGGATCCTGATTTTCCGGGCGTTATTGGGGGCGCCTTGGGCGAGCTTCCGCAGCGCGGCTTCTATCGCGCCTACGCGGACTGTTTATTGTCGAACAGCTGGCAAGAGCTTGAGGCGAACACCGCAAATTGGAAACACGCTTTGCTTGGTAAATGAGATTCTTGGAAGAGCCGAAAATGACGGCCTTAATGTGTCAAGCCGCCGCGACTGCTTGCACCAAAAACATGATTGTTGATCGCCTCCACGATCAGCTTGATGATCGGCCACGCCGTTGCCATCATCACCGGAACAATGGAAAAGCCCCTGCCTCAGCGATCATCGGACATTGCGATCATGCCCCAGCGAAAAAACCATAGTATCAACCGAAAACGATATTTTCAGGCGATTAGCGAAGCGCTCGATCTTATGAGCGAGGCACCGGGAAGCTTTCGCGCGAAGGCTCTGCGAATCCTGCTTGCATATGTAACGGGAACATCCAAACGGTTCTTGGGTGCCTCTCATCGTCGAGCTGCCGTTCTTGAAAGGGACGGGCACAAAGCCCCGCCTCACCGATATAGGTGTATTTTTGAGGTTGTTGCGCTTCGAGCAGGTGAACAAGTATTTTAGTATGGGCAGACTTTAGGGCGTTCTAAACCCGGATCTGAGCCGATTTTTCCGATAAAATCGGACGGATTTTCAGACTGGTGAAAATCCCTGATCTCGATCGAATCCCTCTGCGCATCGCAAAGCACCCGCTAGAAAGCGTTCCGAATGTTCTTTATTCCGGAAAAGCATGACCAGCGAGCGGTCGGCCTGAATACTCTTTCATTGCTGTCTTGAGTTCGGCGACGCCGCAGAACACGCTGCGGCGGATGGAGGTGAAAGCGGGGGTGCCGCCCGAGCCACGCCTTGATCTTGGCGTTTCCCGCTATCTTCGGACGTTCGTTAGCAGCCAATCGTAGGTGGCCTCCCGCGTCTCCGCTCCAGCGGGAAGCATGTGGGGACGCGCGCCTCCAGGGCATGGGCAGCTCGTAAGCGTCGAGTCTCCCTTGCTTGACGGATCGATTGCGTAACCGTAGCTCTTGAGGGTATTCATGCAATCAATAGTGGGACAGAACGAGGCATCGCATCCTCCCCACGAGAAGAAGATGCGCGGGGGTGAAGCGGATGGCTTGGCCGCGTCCGGGCAGGTCGCCTGCTGCCACTCGGCGTAGACCGCGTGTGCGACTCCGGCGAAGTACGGCTGGAGGATCGGATCAAGCGCGCGATAGATATCGTACCTGGTGTTGCTGTTTCCGAACATCTGCACACGGTCGTGGGCGAAGCGCACATGCTTGGCGAAGTTAGCAAGGACGTCGCGAATGGCCGCCGCCGGAACGAACATCCAGGCGGGACAGACCGGCGAGCAGTCTGGACCCTTGCCATCGTTTAACTTGTTGAGTAACCAGCCATTGTGGGCATCGCCTGAATCGATATTGGTCGAGCTCGGGCCGATAATGACGACAGGCGCCTTTCCGTAGAACCTCTGAGCCACTAGAGAGTGGTCGCTGTCTCCCGCTATGACGATTACGGTCATGGCCGTCGTGTCCCCACGAGGAACCTCAGCCAGATACTCGAGCAGGTTACCGCCGACTATGGGACCGCGATGCCATTTCGTACCCACGAATGCCGGATCGTTGTGGATCGGCATCGTTGGATATGGGTCCTTCCAGCCACTGCCACCCCCGTTATCGGCGTGGGCGAAGACAGCCGACGCAATGCCGATGATGGCCGCACCTGTCAGCACGGCGGGCGCGAGCACCCATGGGATGAGAGCCTTTATCATAGGGTTCTCTCCACGAAGGCAGCCGCGGCGCAAGACGTCCCCGCCAGCTGCCGGCAAGGGAACGCGCGGCCCACTTGCCGCTAAGGGTGTTTCTACCTGTCGCGTCGCACGAACACCAGAGCAAAGCCGCATGAGCGGCGGAAGATCGGCTCGTATAATTAGCTTACCAACTCTAACTCCCCTCGCCCTGTGGCGACTTCCTCGGGCATATCGGCGCCCGGTCACACAGACGCTTTTAGCTGGGCAAAACCCTCCACAAGTGACCAGCAATCTCCGCACGCTTTTCGCTGTCGATTCCAGGTACGTCGTCCAGTAGATCAAGCGCTGCCTCGTTGAATTTCCGAAAGGTCGGATACTCGCCGTCTCGCTCAATGATCATCTCAAGCAGCACGCATTTTTCACGCGTCGTAAGGTTTCGCATCGCCGCAACTGCCAAAAGAACGACGGCTCGTTCATCAGTGCAACAGCGCCAATTCACAACATAGATTTCAGAGGCAATTTACGTGGCGTCTGATATGTGGCGTCTGAGAACTTTTTTCGTTGCAAGCCTTTTAACAATTCCTGGAGGCCTCATTGGCAATCCAAGGGTTATTGCTGACGGACGTGCATGATGACGAGGTACGTATTCGTCGGGTCGCCCAGATCGAAATTGTTATCGTCTGGGAAGAACGAATTGTTCTGTTGCGCCGTTAAGCCGAAATTTTCTCACCGCCATGAATATGTTTCTTGATCGCCTCGCGGCGGTCGAAGTTGAAATTCATGAACAGTCATTGACGCGCTCCGGATAATAGCTATGGTTTGTTCCAGTCCGGCGTCATTCGGAGAATGCCGGTTTCGGGAGTGGGATTCCATGTCATTACGATCGCTTCGTGCTTTGGCGTTGGCTGTTGTCGTATCTCTGCCGTCGGCAGGCGCGGCGCTGTCGCAATCGGCGGGCGCCCCGTCCCACTCGACGCTGACAATCACCCTGGAAGGAACCGCCGGACCGGTTCTTTCGGGATCTGATCCCGTCCATATTAATGGAGATTCGGCTACGGTGACTCTCCTGCTCAGCGAATCGATCAGCCCGAAAGCGCACACATCCACATCGGCGACATACCGGGTTCCCGCCGGCGCAGCCACGCTCGTGCTGGGCAGCTCGACATACACGAACTCCTCGCCCGGCAAGATGAGGATCAGGCTGACCAAGTCGGCCGACATCCTGACGCTGACTTATGTCTTCACGGAAAGTGGTATCCCGGTCACGGTGGTCGAAACGAGTTATTTGGCCAAAAACAGCTGGACCTCGGCGGTGCTCACGCATCCGGGAAGCTTCAGCCCCTCGCCGCAGAACCTGACCGCCGCCACCACCGCAAGCGGGGCAGGATCGAAAATCAAATACACGGTCTTGGGCTTGTCGAGCGTGCTCGGCATTACGGGAACGGCATCGTCCAGTTCTGCGCCTGACCCCGTTCTGCCCGACGACGATTCCGAATAATCGGGTACATCGTCAGGCGCGGCCCGGTTTCGCGCGCAAATTCGCCGGACAGTTTGCGCTCGTGCTGAGTCCCTGCAAACGCTGTTTGCATGTGTATGGGATACCAGCTCGCAAGCTGATCTCGGCAATAGTCTACCCTGCCTCGATCTTCCAGCACGACAGATTGCTTTTGATCTGATCATCGGCTGCTCGCAACATGGTCGGCCCAACGGGCATCCGCGAGAGGCTGAACTTGCCAAGATTGCGTTGCAAGCAATCAGGTGAAGCGCAGCGTTCAACGTTACCGATTGACGAGAGCTGCCTATTGCTGCCAACACGGGGCGTTTATGTCCGTTCCTTCCAATCGCCGCTGAGCAATATATTGGGCAAAAAGCGCATATGCCTCCGGCGTTTCCCAGTTCAGCATGCCTTCTATTACCGAGTTGCGTTTTTCCAAATTCGAGTGCCAACGGCTCAGGTTCGGGTGAGCTTCCATCTCTTTCAAGCCGGTGTTCTTTAGCCTGTGAACCTGAACTGCCCAAGAAATATCCGCCAATGTGAACTGATCCCCCAACAACCAAGGGCGGGATTCTTCCAATATGGAGTTCAACTGTGAAAAAGCACGTTTTGTTGCAACAATCGCTTTCGTTATCGCTTCCTTTTTAATGGTATAGGTCTGAGGATCAAAAATCTGTTCCGCGACAGAATCCATTTTTCCGCCATGGTACTTGGCTCTTTTGAGAAAAAATTCTTTACTATAAGGCCTTGCGTTGAAAAGAAATTCAACGGACAAGGCGGCAATATGAACGTGAAAATCGGCCGCGGACTCCATGAGGCTATGCATTTGCGCCTTCAATTTGGAGTCGGAAGGGCGCAAGGAAGGTTCCGGAAACGTCTCGTCCAAGTATTCGATGATATCGTTTGACTCGGTCACCACTAATCCATTGTGAACCAGGACGGGAACGACTCCTTTTGGATTGAGCGCGAAAAACGCGTCTGTCAGGTGATCGCCACGCGGAAGGCTGTAGAAGTGGTTCTCCCATGGCAGCCGTTTTTCCGACAGGGCGATTCGAACGCGATCGCTACAATTCGATATATCTGTATGATGAAGGTGGACAGCAGACGGATTGTCCAGCAAAGGCCCCTTATATTCCCTGATCGGCATAAGAAATCCCTTTCGTTACGAGGTATGTAGACAGATCGCCAGCATACAGAATCGGTTACCAGCTCGCGAGCCGATCCGAACGAGATCCCGCCCTGCCTCGATCTTTCAGCACAGCAGATTGCCTTCAATCTGATCATTGGCCGCTCGCAACATGGTCGGCCTAGCGGGCATCCGGGACTACAATGGGCCTCGGAAAAGTGCTATTTTCCGCTCCAACTTGGGCCAACCGGGGAACGTCGGTGAAGAGGTTTGCTGTTGCGTTCGCTCTGCTCGTCCCGACTGCGGCCTGTGCGCAGGCCGATGTGCCGAACGTCGACGTGCCGACGGTTTACGTCGAGGCCGGCCTTGGCGCGTCTTTCATTCCGACCGTGCAGACAAAAATTTCACAGCCCCCTTGTTCGGCGGCTTGGAGACCGGCCGCGCCGATCTGAATTACAGCACGGCGCTGACGGAGAGTGCGGAAATAGGGCTGGCGGGCGTGGGCGTCCCCGAAATCCGCCTGGCCGCGTCCTATGAACATTTGATCGCGCACTTCGATAAGGGTTCGATCACGGGCACGTTGAACAGTGGCCCCGGGATTCCGAGCGCTACGGGCACGCTGAGCGCCACGCGGGCCGAACTTAACGGCCTCGGCTTCGATACGGGCTTACTCGATTCAGACCGAGCATCGCAGCAGCTGACGTTTACTATTCGCTTCCGCTCCTCGAGTTTGCGAAGCCCGTTATGCTTCGGCCCTACTTGGGGGTGGGACTGGGTGCTGCTTGGCTCACTCATTCCGACACGCAGACTGCTGTAACGGCCACAGCCGGAGTCCGTATCAGCCTCTCGGAAGATGCCTATCTGGGTTTGCGCTATCGTTATTATCGGATCACCGGGCCGACCAGCACGCTCGGGATTAAGCTGAACCCGATCAACAATCGCTCGATCATGTCTGTCATCGGATACTATGTGCCCTGACTTATCTCGAGCCTGTATCCTGCCCAAGCAGTTCAAAAAATGCCTTTCTGTCGCGGAACCGCTCTAGCCGCAGTCGCAGGCAATGATCCCGTTGCGGAGCTCGTACATCTGAAGCATGGGCGGCACCCAGGTGATCTCCGGTGGACGAACAAGCCGGATGCCCGGGATACGAAACAACCGGTCGAGAAAGACCCGCGTCTGGGTGAGTGCCAACTGCCAGCCAGGGCAGAAATGTACGCCATCGCCGAAACTCATATACGCGCCGTTGACCTTGAGCTTCTTTGCTCGGTCGGGATCAAGTTTCAACGGACGGGGACCAACTTCCACTTCGTCCAGATTGGCTGCCCGAATATGGAGCGACAACCTTGTGCCCGGCTGAATGGCTTCCGGCCCGGCGCCGATCACTTCTTCCGTCGCGCTGCGATAGATCATCCCGGCAACGGGTTCCAGCCGTAGGATCTCCGTCAGGATCGCTATTTTGTCGGCATCGTCGCCGTCAAGGAATCTACGGCGCAGATTCTCGTTGTCGAAAAGATGCCATGCGGCAACCACCATGAATTCGCGCGACGTCGTCATGCCGGCAAGCCCGAAAGTCATACACTCGGCGAGGATCTCCATGTCCGAGCGGCCTTCGTCGAGCAGGCGGGAAATCACATCCTCCTTCCGCTGCAAACGCCGCGCGGCAATGGCCGGCCTGACGTCGAAAAAGTAAACCAGCAGCGCATTTCCATACGCCACGAGCGGCGCGATGAGCTTCCAGAACCCGCCGCGGTCGGCCAGAACCGGAGCTCTCCCGAAACGTTCGATCCGATTGGCGAGGCGATCCGTGTTGCTGTCGGTCAGACCAACGATCTCTGCGGTAACAGCTACCGTCATGCCAAAGCTCAAGCTATCGAGCCGCCCCCGGCCCTTCTTTGTGAAATTGGCCATCAGCCTTTCGGCCGCTTCCGTCATGACGCGCATGTGGCGAGTGGCGATCGCCTTGGGCGTGAAAAAGCTGATGATCGCCGCGCGCCGCTTGCGATGCGCTTCACCGTCAAGCCAGAAAATCGAAGCCAGGGCCGGGTTTTTCTTTTCGCTGGGAGCAACTTCGACGCCGCTCTGCCGCATCGACTCGTTGCGCAGGATTGCTCTGAGATGAGAAAAACGCTCGACGGACCGGGACCCCGGTTCCGGCACCACATAGCGCGCGGCCATTTGCGCGGTCTTGCTGTCGGTAAGACCGTCATCAACCGGACACGCGGCGGCCAGATCAGCGTTCATCCCTGTCTCCTCCCGGATGCTGCTAGACAACGCGGCGTCTTGATCGAAAGATCAATCCGACTGTCAGTTCTGTCAAGCGAATGCCCGCGCGGGCCGATCCCTTCGAGCGCCCGCGCGACGATCACTCGTGGATCCTCGCGCGCCTTACCGGCGCGCGTTACTGCGCTTCGCTGCGTTGCGAGGTCGGCAAACGCCAAGTTCTGAAGCGGAGGAAACATGAACGAACTCGAGCGGCTTACAAGCATTTCACCACGCGTGATTCTTCAATCGACGTTATTGATTGATTGATTAATCAATAAAGTTGTGTTACCTGTCAAGATGCAATAGGCGGTACGTCGGACCGGCGTCTGAGACCAAACCGCGAATCGTGACGCTCCGAAGTGCAAGCCGATCCGCCGGCCGGCATTCATATGGATGATAGCGAGAAGGGAAAATCCGATGGCAACGATCTCGTCCCTTGAGGCCGCCAAGCTCAAGCGCCCCGACAAACGGCCCGCGAGCCCGTTTGCCGGCGGCATTCCGATTGCCGTGATCGGTCTCATCGCCACCATTGTCGGATTCCTGCCAACATTCTGGTTGCGATTGGGCCAGGTCGACGTCTCCCACCTGCTGCATGGAGCCACCATGACGGGATGGATATTGTTGGTCCTGGCGCAGGCGCTGCTGATCCGTTCACGCCAATATAAGGTGCATCGCATTCTCGGATGGAGCTCGCTTGTGCTTTTCGTCGCCATGGTCGTGACGAGCTGCCATATGATGGCACTGATGCTGTCGGGCAAAACCCACTTGCCCTTCCCAGCCGCCAAATTCTTCGGCTACAGCGACATTGTCGACATGCCGTTGCTCCTCTTCTTTTTCGGCAGTGCGATTTATTGGCGCAAGAACCGGCTTCTCCACTCGCGCCTGATGACCGTGACCGTGCTGACCTCGATCGTGCCCGCCTTGGCGCGCATGTTCGACATCCTCATCTGGCGCAGCTTCAAAGGCCTCTACTACGCCATGCATCCTACCTACATCCTGATCCTGGGATCGCTGGCAATCGCCTGCTACTTCGACTGGAAAAGCAACCGGCTGCGCTGGCCGTTGCCGCTCGCCATCGGGTGGTTCGTATTCGTCTATGCGACGCAATGGCCGATGATGAATGCGCAGTGGTACGATTCGCTGGCGCGCGCAATCGGCGCCCTGGCGTAAAGCTGAGTAATTCCACCGAACAGACCGGCGCACATGCAACGACAATCACCGGATGACAAGGTACGCGCTATGAACGGAAAGTTGACGTTCGGCTACATCTGCGATTTCCGCAATCCACCCCATTGGCACAAGCCTTCCGATCAGCTGTTCGCGGAAATGCTCGACGTCATCGCGTGGAGCGAACAGGCTGGATTCACCGGCGCTTGCGTTCCCGAACATCACATGGCCAACGATGGCTCTACCTGCCCTCGCCCTTGATCGCGCTCTCGGCCATCGCCGCGCGGACCAGCCCAATCAGGATCGGGTCCCGGATTGCGCTTGCGCCGCTCTACAATCCGGTCCGATTCGCCCCCTCCCGCTAAGCTTTTCCAAATGTATTGTATCTTTATAGAAAAGGCCCGTCAGGGCAGCTGTGCAGTAGTCTCTATCGCGCCGGTACAAAAACAAATATCAGGTCAAGCCTATCACACTCGATGAACGATTCGCCCCCATACGCCGTAACGTCGCGGATTGGTCGAAGAGCGCGGTTCAAGTTTGACCGCGCTCAGATAATTTCGATCGGCCTTCGTATTTTGCCGATCCTAGATCGTCTGCTGATGCGCTTTGCAGCGACCGAAGAGTATAAAGTGTTCCCCAATGAACTCTTTCCCTGGATTTCCTATTTGGAGGAGAATTGGTCGGTCATTCGCGATGAGGCTCAAACATTGTTGCGTGACCGCATGTCAGTGCCATCGATCCGTGAACTTTCGTCAGATCATGAAAAGATCGCGGTCGATGACAAGTGGCGGTCGTTCTTCTTTTGGGGCTATGGTTTGCGCGTTGATGCCAATTGCGCGCGCTGTCCCGAAACAGCGCGTGCGCTTGACCGAATTCCTGGTCTTTTGAGTGCCTTATATTCCGTGATGCTCGCTGGCGGGCATGTGCCTCGTCATACCGGTCCTACCAAAGCCATCCTAACTGCTCACATGGGCTTGGTCATGCCACTCAGGCGTGAGAACTGCCGTATGCAGATAGGCGACCACGAAGTCGTCTGGCAAGAAGGTCGCGTCGTTGTTTTCGACGATATGTACCCTCACGAAGTTTGGAACAATACGGACGAGGACCGGATCATCTTGATGTTGCATCTGAAGCGGCCGCTGCGTTTCCCCGGCTCGGCTCTCCGCGACCTATTGTTCGCCGTCCTCCGCGCGAGCCCCTTTGTTCGAGATGGTTTGAGAAACCTGGAACGTTGGGAAAAGTCGAAGGTCTCCACCGACACATAGCCGGGCGAAATGCCGGTCACGCTGGAGACCTCGGCGAACACATAGGACGTGACTAAGCTGGAGCGGTTCCAGCAAAAGTGTGCGCACTTTTGCGCCCGGAACCGCGTCAAAAAAATAACTCAGAGCGAAATGACGATTCGAAGAAAAGTCATTTCACTCTAACGTCGCTAAACCGGTATCGCGTCCCATGCCGCCGTCTCATTCGTCGTCCCAATCCATTCTTGGTTATGAGTTCGGACCCTAAGCGGCAGGTCGTTGATTTATCGCAATACCTTCGAGGTCGCGCAGAGCTAGAAATTTCGCGCTACTTGGGGCATCTCTGCGAGCCGCGGCGATTTAAAGCGCAATTCTCCAGTTTGGGCGCACGATGGAGCAATCTTTCATGACCGAGCTCGATATTTTCGCGGAACCCGAAGACATCGATGTCGATGCGTTGCGGAATTTGGGGACGCTTGCTCCGCTTGCCGCGTGTGGGAGGGCGACAAGAGCATGGACGTCAATCCCAAAGCCGAAGGCCCGCCGCGCCAACGCTATATCGAGCGCATCGAGTTGCAGCCGATCGATCCGCAGGCCAATGGCCCGCAGCTTTTGCCTTCGCTACCAGGCGCGCATCGTCAAGCCCGGCGAGATCGAGACCTATCACGATCAGCTCGGCTACTGGTTGTGGGAGCCGGCGACGGGCCTGCTCGTCTTGTCGCTCGCCATTCCCCGCGCCCAAGTGGCACTCGCGAGCGGTCACGCAACGCCGCAAGCAAAAACATTCGAGGTCATCGCCGAACGCGGTAGGACGGATTACGGCATTTGCTCGACGACGTTTCTCGAACGGAATTTTCGTACCGAGTCCTTTCGCATGCAGGTCACCGTCAACCCCGACGGCACATGGAGCTATTTCGAAGATACTCTGCTGATGCTGCGCGGCGTCGAGCCCTTTCATCACACCGATGAGAACACGTTGCACAGGATCGCCGAGCCGACGCCCAATCCATTGGTGCAAAAATAGCAGCGCCGTGGTAAAGTTTATGTGTTTGCCTGTTGGAAAACCTATTCAATTCCTCCTGAACTGCGAACGAATGGCCGGCATCGCAGCGCCGGTCGGGAATTGGCGACGATTTGACCGTTAGGCCAATTGCGGCCCCCACCGGGAGGCCGTGCCCGTGGATTAGATCAACGCGGGCTGGTTTGCCGCAGGCTACCGGCCGAGCTGAGGCGGCGAAGGACGGGGGCAAAATAGGCAAGGTTGCCAGAGACTGCGACCGCCGCGATTTTGGCAGACCAACAGCGGGCCGCGGTGGCCCGCTTCAGCGCATATGTTCCCAAAGTTCGCGCTCGTCGTCGTGGACGCCGAGCTCGTGTCCCTTGAAGTCGCCCCGCGATACGCAACCGACGATCTTGTCTCCGTCCACCAGGGGGACGTGGCGAAAGCCGCCGTCCCACATCAGGCGCAGCGCATCGAGCGCCGTTCTTTTGGGCGTCATGGTCACGGGGTTTCGGGTCATGACCGCCGACAGCGGGGTCTTCGACGCGCTTTTGCCCTTTGCCAGCACCGCGCACACCGCATCGCGCCCGGTGAAGATGCCCACGAGCACCCCGCTTTCGCTGGTGACCAGCACCGAGCCCGCGCGGCGCTTGTGCATCTCCTGGCACGCCGCCTTGACCGTTGTCGTTTCCGGCATGATCAGCGGATTCTGGTCGCAGATGACGTCAGACAGGTTGCGCATGGCATCCTCGCAATGCGGCGCATCGATCGCCGCCCGAGAATGTTGACCGTCTGCCAGGGTAAACGCGTTGATTTCAATCAAGACCGGCCGCGCCTGTGCCCGCCCTGCGGACCGGACGCGGAATGTCCGTTTCGGGACGGCTCGTAAAACCGAAATCAACGGGAGAGGCGCGGTACCGTCGGAAAGCGCCCCGTTAGCCCTTGGCGTGGCGCCATCGATGATGGTCGCCCGGGCGACAATGCTTTAGCTTTTGCCGGTCTGTCCGCGGCTGCTCCGCAGGACGCGCCAACCCAAGGGCAGAATAACTTTTCCTCGAATCGTCATTCCGTTCTAAGTTGTTTTTGGTAGCAGTTCCGGACGCAAAAGCGCGTAGACTTTTGCTGGAACCGCTCTACCGAGGGGACGTCATGTTCGAAGAATTCAAGAAGTTCGCCATGCGCGGCAATGTGCTCGACCTCGCCGTCGGCGTAGTCATCGGCGCCGCGTTCACCGGTATCGTCAATTCGCTGGTGAAAGACATCATCATGCCGCCGATCGGCCTGGCGCTCGGTGGCGTGGATTTCGCGAATTTTTTTCTGACGCTCAAAGGCGCGCAAGCCGCCACGCTCGCCGAGGCGCAGAAGGCGGGCGCCGTCACCATCAACTACGGCGTGTTCTTGAACGCGGTGCTCAATTTCCTTATCGTCGCGCTGGCGCTGTTCCTGTTGATCCGCTCCCTCAACCGGCTGACGACGCCCAAGGCTCCGGCAACGACGGCCGAGCCGCCGCCGCCGGAAGACATCGTCCTGCTGCGCGAAATCCGCGATTCGCTGAAAAGCGGCGCGAGAACGGGATAACGTCGAGACGCGGGAACCGCGCGTAGCGCAAAAAAAAATCACAATGAGGCAGTGAGAGCGCAATACCTCTCATTGCCTCATTGTTAAAATCGCCCTTTGTTGCGCTTCGCGCAAAAAATGATTATCTACTTCCGGTTCCGGCTTATGCTGCCGTCGCCGCGCTGCATCAGCGCCTTGGGCAACTCCTGGTAGAATGTTCGCGCCTTGGCGATGACCGCTGCGTGACGCGCCGCCTCGGCTTCGTCGCGCGAGACAAACCGTTCCCCCTCGAATACGAAATGCCGGACGGGAGATCCGGTGCGTGCATCGGCGACAGTCAGCTCGCCGATTTGCTCGACCTGCTCCTCGGCCAGCTGCAGGGTGTGGCGGAAATGCGCGAGACGGTCGCCGCGGTCGCGCGCTTCTTGCATCCGCCGGGCGACGTTTCTGTCGTCGAAGCGCTTGAGTGCGGCCAGGATCGGCGTGCGAAATCCGAATATCAGGATCGCCGCCAGAAGAACCGCCGCCATGGAAAGCAGGTCGCGCATGGAGAGAGCTTACAGGATCGGTGTTACGGGATCACCTGCTATGTTCCGGGGCTCTCGCAACAAATATCTCTGTGTTTTTCCGAACAATTGGCACACAGAGCCACGGAACCGCGGAGGCGATACGGGTGCGCGAAGCGCAAAAGAAAATTACAGGGAGGCAGGGAGACGGTGAGGCATCCTTGGCCTCTCACCGCCTCACTGTCTCATTGTGAAAAACGGTTTTTGCGCTTCGCGGTGCCGTGTCTGCGTGTGAGACGCGGTCACCTGGCTGGCCCGCCGCCTCCGGATCTGCCGAGCAGCGTAGAAGGCGGGCCATGACAGCAAGGGGTTGTGCCGGCCGCGATTATAGGCCCACCCCAGCTGCATCTCTGCGGGCCCCCGCACGCGAGGCATAGCCGGTGCTTTGCATCTCGACGAGGCGGGAGGCGGTGCGGCGGAAGGTTTCGGCACCGTCGCCGTCGACATAGAGCGCATCGGCCGGCGCGGCTGCCGAGCAAACCAAGTTGACGGATTCGTCGTAGAGCGTATCGATCAGAAGCGTCAGCCGGCGCGCCGCGTCGCGCATTTCCGGTCCCATGACGGGAATGCGATCGACGAACAGCGTCTTGTAGCGCCGCGCAATCGCCAGATAATCCGCCGCCGCCAGCGGCTGTAGGCAAAGCGCGTCGAAGGAAAACCGCGCCGCGCCGGCGCAAGCCGCGGGCACAGTCAGTTCGCGGCCCAACACGTGCAGCGTCTCCGGCTCGCCCGATTTGCACCCCGTGACGACCGCCCACGCCTCGTCCATCGCGGCATCGGCGTGCGGGCCAAGCGGGGTGCTATAGCGGTTGAGCGCAGCGATGCAAGCCTGCCGGTAATCCAGCGGGCCATTGATCTCCACCACATCGAGCCGCTGTTCTATCATGGCGATGAAAGGAAGAAAGAGCTGGCGGTTGAGGCCGCCCTCGTAGAGTTGTTGCGGGCTGGTGTTCGACGTCGCCACGATCACGGTGCCGTTGGCGAACAGTTGCGCGAAAAGACGGCCCAGGATCATGGCGTCGGCCACGTCGTTGACCTGCAGCTCGTCGAAGCAGAGAAGGGCAGCTTCCCCGGCAATGGCGCGCGCCACCGGCGGGATCGGATCGTCGCCCGCGTCGGCAATATATTCCGGCCGTTTCGATCTGGCGCGCGCATCGAGGCTGCGCCAGGCATGGATGCGCGCATGGGTGTCCGCCATGAACGCGTTGAAGTGAACCCGGCGCTTGGGCGCGATCGGCGCGCAGGCGAAGAACATATCCATCAACATCGACTTGCCGCGTCCGACATCGCCCCACAGGTAGATGCCGCGGGGAATTTTGCGCGGGCCGAACCAGCTGCGCCTGCCGGGGCGATAATGCTTGAGCGCCGCATCCAGCGCTTCCAGCCTCTCGGCCGCCGCGTCCTGTGCGGCATCCAGCTTGAGCTCGCCCTTGGCCACGCGGGCGCGGTACCTGTCGAACAGCCGGTGAGCCATCAGCGGCGCGGCACTACCGCCCAATAGTCGAAATCGAGCACCACGTTTTCCGGGTAACGGCCGCTCGCGTCCTTGTCGGGAAAATCGACGCAGGGAAGGTTCTTGGCTGCGATCAGCCTCAGCCGCAGCGCGCCGCAGTCCTTCCGCCCGCGAATTTCGCACCTGTCGACGACCATCGACCAGGCGAACACGGTGTCGCCGGCAAAGAGCGGATTGACGTGCCGGCCGCCGTTGACGGCGGCAATCAGCAGCGCGTTGGCGAGCCCGTTGAAGGAGATCGCCCGCGCAAGGCTGATGACGTGGCCGCCATAGATGAGGCGCCTGCCGAAACGGCTGTCGCGTTCCGTGTGCTGGTTGAAATGCACGCGCGCAGTGTTCTGATAAAGCCGGGTCGCCATCATGTGCTCGGCTTCCTCGACCGTGATGCCGTCGATGTGGTCGATCTTCTCTCCCGGCTCGTAATCGTCCCAGACATAGGGGCTTCCGGAAGCCTGAAGGTCGAGCTGCCTGAAATCGATCTCGGGCGGGCAGAACAGCGAATTGGCCGCAACCGCGGCTGCAAGCGTGGGCACGCGTTCTTCGCCGATCGCGGCAGCGGCGTCACGTTTGCGAACCATCACCCAACGGGCATAGGCGAGGACGCAGTCATCGTTGTCGTCGTATCCTGCGGTGCGGACATAGACGACGCCGGTCTGCCGGTTCGAATTCTCCTTGAGGCCGATCACCTCGGATTCGGCGCGCAGCGTCGCGCCGGGATAGACGGGCTTGACGAACCTGCCTTCGGCATAGCCGAGATTGGCCACCGCATTGAGCGAAATGTCGGGAACGCTCTTGCCGAACACGATGTGAAACACCAGCAACGGGTCGAGCGGGCTTTGTGTAAAACCCACGCTGCGCGCTAGGCGGTCGGAAGATTGCACCGCAAAGCGCGAGCCGTAGAGCGCCGTGTACAGCGCGCTTTCGCCTAAGCCTACCGTCCGCGGCGTGGCGTGGACGAGTTTCTGCCCGAGCCGGAAATCCTCGAAGAAATTGCCGCTTGCCGTCTTCATGCCGCGGCCGATTGAAGCGCCGCGACGGCGTCGGCAAGAGCCACCGTCCGCCGGGCGATTTCCGCATGCAGCAGCTCGACCATGCGGCCGTCGAGCGCGATGGTCCCCTTGCCCTTGTTTTCCGGCAGTTCGAACGCGGCAATGATCTTGCGGGCGTCGTCGATCTCCTCGTCCGAAGGCGCGAAAACCGCGTTGCAGGGCGCGATCTGCGAGGGATGAATGAGGGTCTTGCCGTCAAAGCCAAAGCTGCGGCCTTGCCGGCAGGATTCGAAAAATCCGTCGCGGTCGGCGATGTCGTTGTAAACGCCGTCGACGATCGAAAGCCCGAAGGCGCGCGCGGCGGCGACCGAAAGACCAAGTGCTGCGGCAAGGTTTTGGCGATCCTGCGTGTGTTGCGCGCGGAACTCCTTGACGAGATCGTTGGTGCCCATGACGAAACCGGCGAGCCTGCCGCCCGCACCGGCGATCTCCGCCAGATTGAGGATGGCCAGCGGCGTTTCGACCATCGCCCAAACCGCAATATCCGCCCCCGCCAGTTTCCGCTCGATTTCGTCGAGGTCGGCTTTGCGCGACACCTTGGGCACCAGGATGGCATCCGGCTTCGCCACTTGCGCCGCAGCGAGGTCGGCTTCGCCCCACGGCGTGGAAAGCGCGTTGATCCGGACGATCACCTCGCGTTTGCCGAAGCCGCGCGCCTCGACCGCTTCGCAGACTTGGCTGCGGGCCGGCTCCTTTGCGTCCGGCGCCACCGCGTCCTCGAGATCGAGGATCAGCGCATCGGCCACGAGTCCCTTTGCTTTCTCGATCGCGCGGGCATTGGAGCCCGGCATGTACAGCACGGACCGCCGCGGCCGGATTGTCGCCGTCATGGGATGTCCTTTCATGGAACGGTTCCAGCAAAAGTGCGCGCACTTTTGCGTCCGGAACCGCGTCAAAACAATAACTTAGAGAGAAATGACGTTTCGAAGAAAAGTCATTTCTCTCTATCCCCGCACGCGCGCGCGGGATCGTCCCCATCCAAGCCGCCCGCGCTATACTGGGTCAATGAACATCCTGTCGCTGCAATCCGAAGTCGTCTACGGCCATGTCGGCCAAGGCGCGGCGCGCTTCGCGCTGCAGCGTCTGGGCCACGAAGTGTGGGCGGTGCCCACCGTCATCCTGTCCAGCCATGCCGGCTACGCCCGCGTCGAGGGGGAAACCGTTTCGCCCGGCCTGATGCGCCGGCTCGCCGATGGGCTGGAGGCAAACGGCTGGCTGGCGCGCTGCGATGCGGTCCTCTCCGGCTATTTGGGCGCCGCCGAGCAGGCCGAGGTCGTGGCCGATGCGGTACGGCGCGTGAAGCGCAGCAACCCGCGTGTGCTCTATTGTCTCGATCCCGTGTTCGGGGACGAAGGCCGCGCCTATGCCAAGCCCGGTGTCGCCGAAGCCATGGCGCGGCAGCTCCTGCCTCTGGCCGACATCGTCACGCCGAACGCTTTCGAACTCTCCAGCCTTGCGGGCGGTGCCGTTCGCGATCCCGGCGAGGCGCTGGCGGCAGCAAGAAAGCTCGGCCGGCCGCTGGTGGCCGCCACGTCGATACCCGCCGGCGCCGGCCGGATCGGGGTCCTGGCGCTGGGAAGAGGCGAAACCTGGCTTGCCTCGACCCCCAGGCTGGAACATGTGCCGCATGGCGCGGGCGATCTTTTCGCCGCTCTGTTCCTGCACGGGCCACTGGCAGGGCTCGAGCTTTTCTGCGCGTTGGAGCGGGCGACCGGCGCGGTCTTTCATGTCCTCAAAGAGAGCGTCGGCTCGGGCGAGATGCAGCTGATCGCGCAGCAAGATGCGCTGCTGCAAGCCTCTCCATGCCGCGATGTTCGGGTCGAACGCATCGAATAGCGTGGAAGATCGCGCGTCGATGTGGAGTTTGCGGGGTTGGAATTGCCGGTGCGACGGAGATGGAATTGTGCCTCCATGTGGTATCCCCCTCACCTGCGCCTTCGGCGCTTCCTCCCGCGAAGCGGGGGAAAGGGCAGGGTGAGGGGGCTGGGGCTTAACTTAGGAGCCGTCCGGAATTTATCGCTTCAGGGCGAGGGCTTTGGGGCTGATGGTATAGTTCCATTCGCCGTGGAAGCCGTGGCGAGTGAGATTGGTGGCGTCCATTTCGGCGTCGGACACCTTGGTTCCGGCCTGATAGGTGTTTTGGTCGAGTTCGCAACGAACCGTCAGTCCGGTCTTTGTCGTCGTTGCGGCGATCATCTGGACGATGACTTGATGGCTGATAAGCGGCTTGCCGCGCCAGTTGCCAGTGATGAATGAGAACAGGCGATGCTCGATCTTGTTCCACTTGCTGGTGCCGGGAGGCAGGTGACAGACGGTGATGGGAACACCGAGCTCGTCGGCCAGCTTTTGTAGCTCGATTTTCCACAACCGCACGCGTGAGCCGTTGCTACCGCCGCCATCGGCAGAGATCAGTAGGCTACGGGCATTGGGATAACGCTCGCGGCCCATGAGCGTCCACCAGCTTCGGATGGCGTTGACGGCGAAGGTGGCGGTATCGTGGTCGATACCCACGCTCACCCATCCGGCATTGTCGGCAATATCGTAGACGCCATAGGGCACCGCCCGCCCGAGCTCGGGAATGACCGTCCAAGCCGCCTTCGACCTTGCATCCGGGGAAAGGTCCATACATGACAATAGCGGAAAGCCAACCACTTAATCCCAGATCACGCCCCAATCCCCGCCAGCAGCTCGGCGGCGAAGGTGGAGAGCGTGTCGTCGCGGGCGCCCATCACCACGATGCGGTCGCCCTGGGTTGCGAGCGAAAGAAGCTTCGTGCCGCATTCCGCGCGCGTAGCAAAACCGAGCGCGGTGCGACCGCGCGCGGCGATCTCGCGAACCAGATCGCTGCTGCTGACGCTGCGATCCGCCGTCCCGCCGAAGTAGACGGGCTCGGGTAAAACCAGCACATCCTGCGGCGATAGGTTTTCTACGAAGCAGTCGACGAACCCCTCCTTCATCAGCCGCAAGGGGCCGTAGCCATGCGGCTGGAACATGACGAGCAATCGTCCGGGAAAATCGTGCAGCGTCTGAAGACAGGCCGCGATCTTGTCGGGGTTATGGGCGAAGTCGTCGATCACCGTGACGCCGTGCGCCTGGCCGACAATCTCCAGGCGGCGGCGGATGCCCAGAAAAGCCTCGAGGGCGCGCGCGGCTTCGCGCAACGGAATCTCCGCGGCGCGTGCGGCCGAGAGCGCCGCCAGCGCATTGGCCGCATTGTGGCGACCGGGCACCTTCAGGCTCACATGAACATTCGCACCGGTTGCGCGCTCGCAGGCCTCGAAGCCGATTCCATCCGGCGCGGGCGTCACCTGCGCGGCAAAGATGTCGGCGCGCGGATCGAACAGGCTCCAGGTGATCGTTCTGCCGGCGCTGCTTTGCGCGGCAAGTGCCGCCGTTTCGGCGTTGTCCACGCCCAGGACCGCAATCTCGGATTTGGCGACGAAATCGGCGAACAGCGCGCGCAACTCGTCTAGCGGCTTGTGGTCGAACGCAATGTTGTTCACCACCGCGATCTTGGGGACATACTGCGCGATCGATCCGTCGCTTTCGTCCACTTCGCTCACGAATGCATCGCCTGCCCCCACCGCGGCGCTGGCGAACGGCACCTCGGGGGTGACGAGATTTTTCATCACAGCGCCGTTCATGATCGTGGGATCGCGCCCGGTCGCGCGCAGAATCCATCCGATCATCCCCGTGGTGGTGGATTTGCCGCTGGTCCCGGCAATCCCGATCGACAGCGGCGCCGCATTGAACAATTGCGCCAGCAGCTCGGCGCGCGTTATCGGCGCGACGCCTGCGGCCAGAGCAGCCTTCACGTCGGGCACTTGGGATTCCACCGCGGCCGACGTCACGACCGTCTGCGCGGGGCCCTGGATGCCGCTGCCGTCCTGCGGAAACAGCGCGATGCCGCGGGCGCGGAGAAACGCGAATTTCTCCGGCGTCCGCCCCTGGTCGAGTGAGCGGTCGGAGCCGGAAATCTTGCAACCCTTCGCCTTCAGAATAAGCGCCAGCGGCAACATTCCGCTGCCGCCGATGCCGCAAAAGAAATAGGAATTGTTCATGCGCGAAGGCTATAAGGCCTAGCCTCGTATCGTGACAAGCAAGATGGCCTGCGAGACGCTCAAAATCGGCATCGTGGCGCCGGCCTGCCGTATAGGGCAGGATGTAGCGGCGCGCGTCGGCGCGCTCGCGCGTAAGCTCTGCGGCGACCGCGTCGAACTCGTCTTCCATCCGCAATGCCATCTCAGCCACGGGCATTTCGCGGGCGAGGATGCCGCGCGCGCCGAGGCCTTCCTGGACATTGCCAACGACGAAAGTTTCGCCGCTCTGTGGATCGCGCGCGGCGGATATGGCGCGGCGCGGATTCTGGAGCGCGTGCTGCCGCGCCTCAACGAGGCCGCGCGGCGAAAGACATATCTCGGCTACAGCGACGCGGGCTTTATCCTGGCGGCTCTCTATGCGCAGCGCATCGGACACGCCGTACACGGACCGATGCCTTCGGATGTTGTCCGCGACGGCGGCGCGCTGGCGGTTGCGCGCGCGCTCGCCTGGCTGGTGGCAAAAGACCCGAAAACGCTCGAGCCTGCGATCGAGGACACGCGCCCTTCCGCCGCATTCAACTTGACGATCCTGTCGCATCTGGTGGGCACGCCATATTTGCCCAATCTCGACGGCCACGTTCTCATGCTCGAGGAGGTTTCCGAGCATATGTACCGCATCGACCGGGCGCTGTTTCACCTCGCGAGCGCGCCGGCGCTGCGCGGCGTGGCGGGCATCCGGCTCGGCCGCTGCAGCGCCATTCCGCCCAACGATCCCGAATTCGGCCAAAACGAAGCAGACGTGGTCCGGTATTGGTGCGCCGCGTCCGGCATCGCCTATCTCGGCCGCGCCGACATCGGCCACGACAGCGACAACAAAATCGTTCCTTTCGGACGGATTGGCTGATGGAACACTGGGAGCGCCGGCTTCCAGCCCGCATGCGATGGCGCATTACCACCGGTGCCGGCAAGATGCCGGCGCTCCCAGTGCCAATTTTCGGTGCTGGCAACAGGAGGACAATCCGATGCTCGAGCTCTATTACTTTCCGACGCCGAACGGAAAGAAAGTCGCGATCCTGCTGGAAGAACTCGCAATCCCCTACACGATCAAGCCGGTCCGCATCAACCAAGGCGACCAGTTCGAGCCCGACTACCTGAGGATTTCCCCCAACAACCGCATGCCGGCGCTGGTGGATACGGCACCCAAAGGCGGCGGCGCTCCGCTCTCCATCTTCGAATCCGGCGCGATCATGATGTACGTCGCGGAAAAGGCCGGGAAATTCTTTCCGCAGGAAGTGCACAAGAAATACGACGTCGTCCAATGGGTGATGTGGCAAATGGCCAATCAGGGGCCCAAGCTGGGCGAGCAAGGCCATTTCCAGCGCGCCAAGGCCGCCATGCCCGACGCCGATCTTTCCTACCCCATCAAGCGCTTCGACGACGAGACGCACCGGCTTTTCGGCGTCATGAACCTGGGCCTGTTCGGAAAGGATTGGCTCGCTGCCGGCGAATACACGATCGCCGACATGATCTGCTATCCCTGGGCCGCCACCTGGAAGACCCGCAACATCGACATCGAGGAATTCGCGAACGTGAAGCGCTGGCTCGAACGCATGGCCGCCCGCCCCGGCGTCGCCAAGGCGATGACGGTCGGCGACGAGCTTGCGTCGGCCATGGCGATCCCCACCGAGGAGGACAAGAAGCGCATGGCGCAATTCATGAACAACCAGCGTGCGATCCCCATCCCCAAGGAATGGCAGGCGACCTGAGTTGAAAGGGGCCATTCCTGCCAAATGCGGAATGGCTTGGGCCGATAAGAACCGAATAAGGTGTTATTATACCGTTTCGGATCATATGCCACGCGCGGCGTTGCGTCCCTTCGCGGACCGGCAACCGGCGGGCTATAGCTGAGCCGGGTTCGGGGCAAGGAAAACAATGGCGCAATCCGGCGAAGACTTCGCAGGCGAGGTACAACGCGTAGCGGCCGCGCGAGCCAAGAGCCGCTCGCTCAAGCCCCTGGGCACGCTGACGCCCTATCTGCGCCCCTATCGCTGGCGGATGGCGGGCGCGCTCCTAGCGCTCCTTTGCTCCTCGACGGTGAGCCTGCTGGTGCCGCAGGCCGTGCGCATCATGGTCGATTACGGCTTCAGCGGGGCCGACGTCACGCGCATTGGGCGCTATTTCCTGCCGCTCATCGGGGCGGCGGCGCTCTTGGGCATTTTTACCGCGCTGCGCTTCTACTTCGTGACCTGGCTCGGCGAACGCGTCATCGCCGACATTCGCAAGGCCGTCTTCGACCATGTGCTGGCGCTGACGCCCGCCTTCTTCGAGGTGACGCGCACCGGCGAGATCCTGTCGCGGCTTACCGCCGACACAACGCTGATCCAGACGGTGATCGGCTCCTCCGCTTCGGTCGCCATGCGCAACCTCGTCATGCTGATCGGCGGGCTCGCGCTTCTGTTCGTCACCAGCTTCAAGCTCACCGGGCTCGTGCTGGCGGCCGTGCTCCTCGTCTTGCTGCCGCTGATCGTCTTCGGCCGCTGGGTGCGCACCTTGAGCCGCCGCAGCCAGGACCGCATCGCCGATACCAGCGCGCGCGCCAGCGAAACCCTCAACGCCGTGCAGACCGTGCAGGCCTTCACGCAGGAAAATGCCGAGCGCGCGCGGTTCGGCCGTGCCGTCGAGCTTTCGTTCGACGTGGCCGTCCTGCGCACGCGGGCGCGCGCCGTGATGACCGCGGTGGTGTTCTTTTCGATCATCTCCTGCATCGTCGGCGTGGCCTGGGTCGGCGCGCAGGATCTTCTGTCGAAGACCATGACGGCGGGGCAACTCTTCCAGTTCATCTTCTACGCCGGTCTTGTCGCCGGCAGCGTCGGCGCCTTGAGCGAGACCTGGGGCGATCTTCAGCGCGCGGCCGGCGCCGCGGAGCGGCTCTCGGAGCTGTTGCGCGCGGAGCCCGAGATCAAAGCCCCCGCCCATCCGCTCGCGTTGCCGCAGCCGGCGCGCGGTGCGGTGAGCTTGCGGAACGTGAACTTCCGCTATCCCTCGCGACCGGAGGCCGCGGCCTTGACGGATTTCTCGCTCGACATCGCGCCGGGAGAAGCGGTGGCCCTGGTCGGCCCCTCCGGTGCGGGCAAATCGACGGTCTTCCAACTGCTGCTGCGCTTCTACGCGCCGCAATCGGGCACCATTCTCTTCGACGGAGTGGACACCGCGCGTCTCGACCCGGTTGCGCTGCGGCGACATATCGGCGTGGTGGCGCAGGACCCCGCGATCTTCTCGGGCACGCTTGCCGAGAACATTCGCTACGGCAAGCCGGAAGCGGGCGACGACGCCGTGCGGCGCGCCGCCGAAGCCGCCGCCGCATCGGAATTCATCGAGGCGCTGCCGAACGGCTACGACACGCTGATCGGCGAGCGCGGAACCACGCTATCCGGCGGCCAGCGCCAGCGCCTCGCCATTGCGCGCGCAATTCTGCGGGACGCGCCGCTGCTGCTGCTCGACGAGGCCACCAGCGCGCTCGATGCCGAAAACGAACGGCTGGTGCAGATCGGACTCAACAACCTGATGGAAGGCCGCACCACCATCGTCATCGCCCATCGGCTCGCCACGATCCAGAGATTGAAGCGGATCGTAGTTATGGATCTAGGCCGCATTGTCGGCGAGGGCAGCCATGCCGAGCTGGTGGCCCGCGGCGGCATCTATGCGCGCATGGCCGATCTGCAATTCTCGAGCGGAATGGCGCTCGCGGGCTAGAAACGGGGGGAACATGCGCTTGTCGCGCAGGATTGCGACCGTTGCCGCCGCGGTCGTGCTCGTCGGTGCAGTGGGGCTGATCCTGCGGTCGCTCGACGCGATGGGGCTCTTTACCGAGAGCCCCGCGCCGGTTTCCTGCGCCGGCGCGCAGACGATCGGCACCGCCGCCGACACCCAGGACATGCAATACGATGCGGCAAGCAACACCGTCTTCATCGCCGCCGCCAGCCGTCGCCCGGGCGTGCCCCCGACGCGGGACGGCATCTATGCCTATGCGCCGGGACAAGCCGGCGCACCGGTCAAGCTGAAAGGCACGGCGGCGGACTTCCATCCTCGCGGCATCAGCTTGTTCCGTGACGCCGACGGGTCGCTCACTTTGGCAGCGATCGACTATCCCGCACGCGGCAATCCCAGCATCGACGTGTTCGACGTGACCACGCCTGCGGGCGGCATCCGATTACACGAGCGCGAAAGAGTTTCGGGCGATCTGCTGGTCAGTCCCAGCGCCGTCGCAGCCGTCGGCAAGGATGCCTTCTACGTCGCCAACGCGCACACGAGCCGGTCGGATTTTGCACTTGCGCTCGAGCATTATCTGGTCCTGCCATGGGCCGATGTCGTCTATTTCGACGGCACGAGCTTCCACGTGGCCGCCAAAGGGCTCACAAGCGCCAGCGGAATCACCCGATCGTCCGACGGCAGCCGTCTCTACGTGGCCGAATCGATGGGCCGGCACATCCAGACTTACACCCGCAACAGCCTCAGCGGCGATCTGACACCGGAAGCCACGCTGCAGATCAATTCGCGGCTGGCCAATATCGGCATGGCGCCCAAGGGCGGCTTGCTGGTTGCCGGCCATTCCAGCCTCTTCAAGCTTTCCCGCTATCTCGGCAATCCCCTGAAGCCTTCGCCGTCGGAAGTGTTCCGCGTCGCCACCGACGCGCACGGAAACCCCGTTTCCGCCACGCTCGTCTATGCCGGCAACACCATCGCCGCGGCCAGCGTGGCGATCGCGACGCGCGACCGGCTTTTGATCGGCTCCGCCTTCGGCACCAAGATTCTGAGCTGCGCGTTGCCGCAGTAGTTCACTGGGAGCGCGCGCCCCGACTCACCCTGTAGGTTTTAGGATCGAGGGTTGATCGGGGGCTTGCGCGTCACTTCCTTTGACGGCCGAGGGGCACCGCCGAGGAGACGGCGCTGCCCGGCTACCGCGGGGACACGTTGCTTCCGACGATCGAGGAAGCCTATCATTATTGAGCGGGCTTCTCGGGAACAAAGGTGAGATTGCGTGCAGAGCACAGCCGAGACCGGCCGGGGGCCGTTGTCGATCGTCCGCGGCAAGGCCCTCGATGAAACTGCCGCGCAGGGCCTGACCATCGCCGCTTTTGCCCGGGACATCGCCCGGCGATGGGCCGCCAGCGAGGCTCTCGTCATGCACACGGCAAGCGGCGTGGTGCGCTGGAGCTACGCGGATCTGTGGGACCGCTCGATGGAAATCGCGCGGGCACTTGCGGCGACCGGCGTAGGCAAGGGGACCCGCGTCGGCATCCTGATGACCAATCGGCCGGAATTCGTCGCCTCGGTCTTCGGCATCGCGCTTGCCGGCGGCGTGGCCGTGGCGCTGAATACCTTCGCAACGCCAAGCGAGCTCGATTACCAGCTCAAGGCATCGTGCATCGACACCCTGCTCTTCGAAGCCATGGTTGCAAAGAAGGATTTCGCCGCCATGCTGGAGGAGCTGGAGCCGGCATTGGGAACCGCCGTTCCCGGCCGGCTCGTTTCCCGGCGATTTCCTTTCTTGCGGCAGATCGTATCGGTGGATCGCGCAGACTCGAAGCCGGCGGCAGGCATTGCGCGCTGGGAGGAATTTCTCCGGTCGGGGGACACGATGACCGACGCGGTGATCGACGCGCGCGCCGCCGCGCTGGCGCCCTCCGACACGGCAATCCTGTTCTTTTCGTCCGGCTCCACGGGATTGCCCAAGGGCATCCTGCATAACCAGCGTGCCGTCGTTCTCCAGTGGCGAGGCTGGCCGATAGCGATGGGCTTCAGCGGGCCATTGAGGGCCTGGACGGCGAACGCCTTCTTCTGGTCGGGCAACTTCGCGATGGTGATCGGCAGTGCCCTTTCGTCGGGCGGCGCGATTATATTGCAGTCCACGTTCGACGCGGCGCAAGCGCTTGCGCTGATGGAAAAAGAGCGCGTCAATGCGCCGTTCGCGATGATGCATCAGTGGGGCCGGATCGCGGCCGAGCCGAATTTCCTGCAGACCGATCTCGGCGCGCTGCGCTTCTTCGACCCGAACTTCGCCGGGATCCGCAATCCGACGATGCCGGGCTTGTATCGGCAGCCGCAAGCCTTCGGATGTACGGAAACCCTGACCATCAACACCACGACCTATTTCGGAGAGGATGGATCGACGCGCTACGAGGGCCACGGACTGCCCTTGCCCGGCAATACGATCAAGATCGTCGATCCGGTTTCCGGCGAAATCGTGCCGCGCGGACACCGGGGCGAGATCGCGGTCAAGGGACCGACCCTGATGATGGGGTACCTCGGCAAGACGGCGGAGGAATGTTTCGACGACGAAGGTTTCTATCACTCCGGGGACGGCGGTTACCTGGACGAGACCGGCTGGCTGTTCTGGGAAGGCCGGCTGACCGACATCATCAAGACCGGCGGCGCCAATGTGGCGCCGATGGAAGTCGATGAGGCGATTACCGCCCATCCCGGCGTCAAGGCGACCCAGACCGTGGGTTTGCCGCACGACACGCTGGGGGAAATCGTCGTGTCGTGCGTCGTGCCGTACGAGGGCGAAAAGATCGACGAGACCGAACTTCTGGAATTCCTCAAGAAGAGGCTGGCAAGCTACAAGCTGCCGCGCCGCATCCTGTTCTTGCGGGACGACGAGATGACGCTCACCGGCAGCGGCAACAAGATCAAGGCCGCCGAAATGCGCAAGCTGGCCGAGGCGCGGCTGGCGGCCGAGCGTGCCCGTCGATCCGGATGAACGGGAAAGCCGATCTCGTCTTGCGATAAAGAGCGAGAGCGAAATATTTTAGCCTCGATTCCGACCAATTCGAATCATCCATAAAAATTGTCACGGCCCGCGACTGCGCATAGGCGCCAAGACAAGGGTTGCAGGAAACAAAGATGCCCGCCTCCCCCGAGGGCAGGGCTATCGCTTTTGGGTATACAAAACGCGTGCGTCCCAAAATCGTGGACATCTGCCGTCCCAATGATTTGCCGATATTCTTCCTCCCCCGTTCGCGAGAGCGAATGGGGGAGGTGTCGAACAGCGCGGCAGCGCCGTGAGACGGAGGGGGCGCTCCGATGATGTCATCGCAATGATTTGCGACCTTGCCGATATGCGCATACGCGCAAAGGCGCGAGACGGGACTTGATGCCCCCTCCGTCTCCCCCGGCCCAAGGCCGGGAGAGACACCTCCCCCATGCTTTGCACGGGGGAGGAAGAATGTTTCGCGCTCTCGCACCGCCCGATCTCTCTCGCGCCTTGCATCTGCATTGAGTAATGTGACGCCAAACGAACTACGGCAATTTCGGCTGCGGGCATTCCAAGCGGAGGAGAAGACCATGACCGACAGGACTCTCGATTGTTCCGATCTCGACCGGCATATGGGCAAGGCCATTACGCCCACCGCCCTGAGGGATCCGATCGGCACCACCGACATCCGTCGCTGGGCGCAGGCCATGCACTATCCCAATCTTCTCCACTACGATCACGATTTCGCAGCCGTCAGCAGGTTCGCACGTCTGGTGGCGCCGCAATCCTTCGCCATCGCCGCGGCCGACGGCCATGGCTGCACGGCCGCGGCAGTCGGACATATCCCCGGATCGCACCTTGTGTTCGGCGGCGACGAATGGTGGTTCCACGGCAAGCGCCTGTTTCCGGGCGACACGATGAGCCACGAAAAGATTCCGTACGACTACGCCGTCAAGCAAACCAAGTTCGCAGGGCCCACCTGCTTCCAGCGCGGCGACAATTTCTACTACAACCAGTATGGCGACAAAATCGCCACGCAGCGATCGACCAGCATCCGCTACCGTCGCGATCTGGCGGTGGAAATGGCCGCAATGTCGGAAACCGAGGATCCCGAATGGACTGACAAGAAGCTCGAGGAAATCGAGCAGCGCAAGCTCGAATACATCGACATGTTGCACGAACTCGGCCACTCCAGGCGCTATTGGGACGATGTCAAGGCCGGCGACAAGCTGCCGGTTCGGGTCTTCGGACCCCACAGCATCGTCAGCTTCACCACCGAATGGCGGGCTTATCTCTTCACGACATGGGGCTCCACCCATCGCGCGCCCGACGTAAAAGCCGCCGAGATGGGTTTCGTGAAGGAAATGGCCGGCCACGAATTCGATCCGGTAATGGAGCTGAAGAATCCGGAGTTGATCGACGGCGCCTATGTCGGCCCGTCGCGCGGCCACCTGTTCCCGCGCTGGGCGCGGTTCATCGGCATGCCGCGCGGCTATGGCTACGGCGCTTCGATGGGGGTTTGGATTCTCGATTATTTCGCCGGCTGGGCCGGCGAGTGGGGCCAGATCGTGCACTCGAACTGCCAGTATCGGGCGCCGGCCTTCACCGGCGACCTCACGATCATGACCGGCGAGGTGACCGACAGGATCGTCGATGGGGAAGGCCGCCATCTTGCCGTGGTCGATTGCAAGATGGCGACCCAGCTGGGCACGACCATGGCGACCGCCAAGGCGGAAATCGAGCTGCCGAAAAAGTGATTGCGCGCAGAGCCGGTCACCTCGGCCCTATCGGCCAAGCGATTCCGGCGCGGCGGAGCTGTCGGTGGCGGATATCGAGGCGTTGCTCGATGCGGTCGCGGCGGTGGCCGAGCCGGTGAGACTGGCCTATCTCTGGCGGCCGACCTTGCCGGACGCGGACGACGACTTGGTGCTGGAGGCGGCGGTCAATGGGCGGGCGGACGCGATTGTCACGTTCAACTTGGCGGACTTTGCCCGGGCGACGGAACAGTTTGGAATGGCGGTCCTGCCGCCCGGTGAGGCCGTGAAGCGATTCGAAAACGGTCATGAGGAAGAGCAATTTCGCGCTGCGGCTCCAGCCGTCGCTTCTTGACGAAGCCCGCAAGCTGGCCGAGGCGAAGGGCGTAGCCCTCAACCCGTTCATCAACGTGGCAGTGGCGGAGAAGGTCTCGGCTCTGCGCACCGAGAGCACCATCGCGGAGCGGGCGGCGCGCGCCGATGTTGCCAAGGCGCTTGGAGTCTTGAAGCGTGCCGGTGTTGGCCGTCCGCCGGCGAAGGGCGACGAGATGCCGGAAGCCAAACGCAAGCGGCAATAGTTCGGAACGGGAGCAATCCGTTCCCGAAAATTATTCGGACCTCTATTCTGAAGAAACCCCATCGAATGACATGAAGAGCACGTCTCTATGAATTGGGGGCCAAGTTTAGCGTTCCCTTGTTCTTAGTGGCGGCGCGATCGCGATGGCGCGCCGGCGGAGCCGCTGCGCTGCAATTTTCACCCGGTGTTGCAAGCGGATCACAATTGCATTGCGGCAAGCAGGGAAAAATTCGCTGCTCTTGGAAGACGGAACGGGCGAGCGCGCTGTGGCGCGATTTCATATTCGCTCGCGTGCGGGATAAAATGCGTCACTCTGCCAAAGTGGAATTGCGCGTGCGTCTTTCGGCGAGTTCTTTGACATTGTGAATCCATACCGCTGCCGGTGCGCGGGGCGCGCATGCAGGCCTGCCGGCGGTTTGGCTTTTTGCTTTTCCCCGGCGGCGCGCGCTTGCGCGTGGCGGATTCGCTGCTCATTCGCTGCTCCCAAGCCCGCGCCAATCGGGAAACCCGCGATGGAATGCGGGTTTTCCCGCAACCTTTTGCCGAAATTCGCTGCAGATTTCCCTGCTAGCAGCGAATTGGGGCAGCAGAAATACGACGGCGACAGCTTACACCAGCGCGCGGCGCTTCAGGCGCTCGAGCACCTTGAGCGGCGAAAGCTCGGGGTGCTGCATGGCATCGCAATCGAGATGAAAAGTCTGCTCCAGCACATATTGCCCGGCCACTGCCGCGTGCATCACCTGGTCGGTGAAGCACAGCCAGGTCGAACCGGCCGCGAACGGCACTTCGATCTGCGGCGACTGCCTCTGATAGGCCTCGTCGAGCTTGGCCTCGTCGTGCAGCGACAGCATGAGATTGTCATAGGCGCTGCGGCGGCCCTTGGTGACGCCGGTTGCGGCGAGGAACCAGGCATGGGCGCGCGATCTTTCTTTGGCGCGCGGCAGAAACCGCCGCGCCAAATCCTCGAACGGCTCGCCCACGCGCCAGAGGCGCGCCGCATCGTGAGGATTGACGTTGGAGAACAGCCGCATGATGCGCCGGCCGCGCATCGGCCGCGACGGAAACGCATCGACATGCATCCGCGTGTCGTCATGGATGGCGGAAGCCGGCCGGCCCTCGATTTCTACCGGCCGGTAGCTGGTGGGCGCGCGCTCGAGCCGGCCCGCATAGCGCGGCAGCAGGGCCTCGACGAAATCCATGGCCGTGCGCGCGAAACGCTCCATCATGTTGTGCAGGAGACGCACGTCCTCCGCGCTTGCGGAGGTCCCGCCCAGTTCGCCCGACGGCTTCAGGCTGATGTTCTTCGATTTGCGGTTGGACAGCGCCGGCGAAAACAAGCGCTGCTCGTTGGCCTTGAAGACAAAAGCCAAATGCGGAAAGACGAGAACATGCCCGCGCTCCAGCGCCGCGAGTGCGTCGGCGCGCACCGCTTCGCCGAACGGCCCGGCCCAGCTGTCGACGGCGATGATGTGCAACGGATTCACGGGCGCCAGTATAGTCGGTTGAGGCAAGAAGAAAAAGCGACAGGACGGGACGGCAAGCAAACCCTTATCTTGTCATGGCCCGCGACGGCACACAGGCGCAAATGCAGCCCGCAGGCGCGCGTAATCGGGCGCAACGCGGATAACGGAATCGGCGGCTGACGGCATGCTGCGATGCTCGTTTCTTTGAGCGATTCGGCATTGATCCCGATCAAGGACACCGGAAGCGCTGACACTCCCGGGACCGCGGACGTCCCCGTCCGCGCCTAATCGTGGCGTATCCCAGATGATTTCGAATAAAGACGGTACGCGATATTGCTTGCGGACGGGGACGTCCGCGGTCCCAGCGTCGCCCGTGCTCCCGATTAAAAAAAGGGCGCCCGAAGGCGCCCTATACGCACCAACCACGGAGGAGAACTAGGCTGCCTGTTCCTGCGCCGGATCGCGCAACACGTAACCGCGGCCCCACACCGTCTCGATGTAGTTGTCGCCGTTGGTGGCCGCAGCGAGCTTCTTGCGCAGCTTGCAGATGAAGACGTCGATGATCTTGAGCTCGGGCTCGTCCATGCCGCCATAGAGATGATTGAGGAACATCTCCTTCGTGAGCGTCGTGCCCTTTCTTAAGGAGAGCAGCTCGAGCATCTGGTATTCCTTGCCGGTGAGATGCACCCGGCTGCCGTCCACTTCGACCGTCTTGGCGTCGAGATTGACGATGAGCTTGCCGGTGGTGATCACCGACTGCGAATGGCCCTTCGAGCGGCGGACGACGGCCTGGATGCGGGCGACCAGCTCGTCCTTGTGGAACGGCTTGGTCATGTAGTCGTCGGCGCCGAAACCCAGTGCCTTGACCTTGGCTTCGACGATGGCATTGCCGGAGAGAATCAGCACCGGCGTCTGCACCTTGGCCAGCCGCAGCGACTTCAGGACCTCGAAGCCGCTCATGTCCGGCAATTGCAGGTCGAGCACGATGATGTCGTAATCGTAAAGCTTGCCGAGATCGATCCCCTCTTCGCCGAGATCGGTCGTATAGACGTTAAAGCCCTCTGACCGGAGCATCAGTTCGATGCTGCGCGCCATCGCGCTATCGTCTTCGATTAAGAGCACGCGCATGATTTCCGAACCCCTTTCGCGGCCAGCCCCAAGGCGCTTGCCGTGGTTAACAGGCCAACATGGTAAGCGAAAATGGTTAACAACCGATTGCGCCCGACACCCTTACTTCATCGCCTAATGAGACCCACTAACCAAAGATGAGCGCCACATCGCCCATCCCATTGATTTGTCTCGTTAAGTTTACCGCCACTTAAAACCTTCCCGGCAGAATGAAGCAAGAGCCCTCAAGGACTTTGCCACCGGAAATGCTTGCCCTTCTCAAGGAAATCGAGGCTGTGAGCCCTCTGCGGCGCTTCGGCCGGGTGGCCCGAATCGAGGGTCTGCTGGTGGAGGTCACCGGGGCGGCGGGCGCCATTTGCCTGGGCGGTCAGGTCCGGCTGCAAAGTGCCAACGGCCGGCGCATCCCCTGCGAGGTCATCGGTTTCCGCGACGGGCGTGCCCAGATTATGCCATTGGGGTCGCTCGACGGCATAAGCCTTGGGGCGCGTGCCGATTTCGAAGATCGGCCCCCGGTCATTTATCCCTCGCTCGCCTGGCTTGGCCGGGTGCTGGACGCGTTCGCACGGCCCGTGGATGGAAAAGGGGCGCTTCCCCAGGGCGAAGCGGCCTACGCGCTCAGGGCGCCGCCGCTCTCGGCCCATGCCCGCGCCCGGGTGGGCGGTAAGCTCGACCTCGGCGTCAAGGCGCTGAACGCCTTCGCGACCTGCTGCAAGGGTCAGCGCATGGGCATTTTCTCCGGCTCCGGCGTGGGAAAATCGACCCTGCTCGCGATGCTGGCCCGGAACACCGATGCCGATGCCATCGTCATCGGCCTCGTGGGAGAGCGCGGCCGCGAGCTTAATGAATTCATCGAGGACGACCTCGGCGACGAAGGATTGCGGCGGAGCGTGGTGGTCGCCGCCACCTCGGACGAACCGGCGCTGGTGCGCCGGCAGGCGGCCTATGTGGCCACGACCATCGCCGAGCAGCTTCGCGACCAGGGCCTGCACGTCCTGCTGCTCATGGACAGCGTCACCCGCTTCGCCATGGCGCAGCGCGAGATCGGGCTCTCGGCCGGCGAGCCTCCCGCCAGCAAGGGTTATACGCCGACCGTGTTCGCCGAGCTGCCGCGGCTGCTGGAGCGCGCCGGTCCGGGAGCGACAGGCACCACCGGCTCGATCACCGGGCTGTTCACCGTACTGGTGGAAGGCGACGATCATAACGAGCCGATCGCCGATGCCGTGCGCGGCATTCTCGACGGCCATATCGTACTGGAGCGCGCGATCGGCGAACGCGGCCGCTACCCGGCGATCAACGTGCTCAAATCGGTATCGCGCGCCATGCCCCAGTGCAATTCCGAAGCAGAACGCGCCATCGTGGCGAAGGCCCGCTCCACCCTGGCGGTGTACGAAGACATGGCGGAGCTGATCCGCCTGGGCGCCTACAAGCCGGGCACGAATGCGGAGGTTGATGCGGCCATCGGCATCTATCCGCAGATCGAAGCCTTTCTCGCGCAGAGGAAGGACGAGCGAGGCACAGTCGCCGAAAGCTACGCCGCGCTCGAGCGCATCCTCGCACCCCTGAAAGGCAGGTCCGCATGAAACGGCAGGACACGCTGACACGCGTCAAGCGGTTCAAGGTCGACGAACTCAAGCGCCAGCTTGGGACGCTGGACGGTATGCGCGCCGATCTCGATCGCAAGCTCGCCGACCTCGAAGACAGCGTGGCGCGCGAACGCCAGCGCGCCAACGAATCCGATATCGGACGGCTCGCTTTTCCGTCGTTCCTGCGCTCCATCGAGGCGCGCCGCGAGAATTTGCGCACCACCCTCAAGGATATCGAACGCGAGCGCGCGCAATGCCAGACCGATCTCGAAGCGGCTTTTCACGAACTCAAGAGCCTGGAGCTCGCAACCGAGAGCCAGATCAAACGCGCCCATGAGGTCGAAAACCGCAGGAGCCAATCGCGACTCGACGAAATGGCGCTGGTGCGCCACTTGCGCAAGCACGCGATGCGGCAGATGTGAGCGGGACAGTCGGCAATAGGCAGTCGGCAACAGGCAGTAGGAAAGCAGCAATGGATTTGACGCTCACCACGCACAACTCGCTATTCCCTATTGCCCACTGCCTACTTCCAACTGCCTAGAGGGAGCCATGTCGTTTTCGGAGCGCATTTCGCCGTTCCTCGGGCGAGCGGTCATCGCCTCCTTCTTCTTGAGCGAAGCGTGGATGAAGCTGACCAGCTTCGATGCCACCGTGACGCTCTTGCACAATGAGCGTGTTCCCGCCGCGGCAGCGTTGCTCGTTGTCGCACTTGCGATCATGTTCCTGGGCGGGCTTTCGCTCGCCCTGGGCTATCACATCCGCCACGGCGCCTTGCTGCTGTTCGCCTTTACCGTGATCGTCACCGTGCTCCTGCATGCCTATTGGACCTTTACGGATTTGTCCGGCCGCATCGCCGAATTCGAGATTTTCATCCGCAACATGGCGATCGCCGGCGGCCTGCTGCTGATCGTAGGCATGGGCCCCGGCCCTTTCGCGATCGACAACATCGGCGGTAGCTAGCGGGCAAAAGCATTTCACTACCTAGGCACAGGTCCCGTCGCGAAGCGTAAAAAATCAACCGCAGAGACGCCAAAGTGCTCAGAGCTCGAAGGTCCTTACGGCTCGTAAGGAAATAAGTGAATCGATTAAACGGCACTTTTTGAGTGGGCGAGAGGCTTTTCGAAGACCGAATGCCGGACTTATTTTCCAACGGGCCCTTAGCGCCTTTGCGTTTCTGCGGTTCTTTTCTTGCCGCGCAAATCGCAGTTTCCGCTCATTGCCTCATTGTGAAATTTTTGGCGAGCGGATGTTGAAGCCGGCGTCTTCCAGCCGGCCTCTGATCTCGGCGGCATGGGCGGCATCGCGCGCTTCGACCACGAGCCCCAAATCCGCGGATTTCACCGGCGTGTCCGTCATCATGCGGTTGTGCGAGACTTCAAGAATGTTGCCGCCGGCTTCGCCCACCAGCGTGGCGATTTTCGCCAGCATGCTCGGACGGTCCTCGATCTCGATGACGAGCGAGAGGATGCGGCCTTCACGCGCCAGTTCGCGCAGGATGACGTTGGACAACAGCCGCATGTCGATATTGCCGCCCGACAGCACGACGCCGACTTTGCGGCCCGCAAAGACGTCGCGATGAGTGGCGACCGCGGCGTAAGCGGCTGCGGCGGCCCCTTCCACCACGGTCTTCTCGATCTCGAGCAGCGTCGCCACCGCACACTCGATTTCTTCTTCGCTTGCAAGCAACAGGTCGCTCACCAGCGCCGACACGATGCGCCGCGTCAGCTGCCCGGGCTCCTTCACGGCAATACCTTCGGCGATGGTCTGGCCGGCGCAGGGCAGCGACCGACCTTTGAGCAAATTGTACATCGAGGGGTAAAGCCGCGCCTCGACGCCGTAGATCTCGATGGAAGGCTTGAGCGCCTTCGCCGCGACCGCGATGCCCGAAATAAGGCCGCCGCCGCCGACCGGAACCACGAGCGCGTCGACGTCGGGAACATCATCGAGAAGCTCGATAGCGACGGTCCCCTGCCCCGCGATCACCACCGGATCGTCGTAAGGATGAATGAAGGTGAGACGGTCGTCGCGCGCGATCGCGCGGGCGCGCTCATAGGATTGGGTGAGCGTTGCGCCTTCGATTACCACCCGTGCTCCGAAATCCTTGGTGTGTTTGATCTTGTTGAAGGGCGTACCTTCCGGCATGACGATGGTGGCGGGGATGTTCAGACGCCCGGCATGATAGGCCACGCCCTGGGCGTGATTGCCGGCGGACATCGCCACCACGCCGCGCGCACGCTCGTCGTCACTCAGCGACAGCAATTTGTTGAGGGCGCCACGCTCCTTGAAGGAGGCGGTGAACTGCAGGTTTTCGAACTTAAGGTGGATCTCGCAGCCGGCAATGTCGGAGAGCGTGCGCGAGCGATGCGTGGGCGTGCGCTCGACGGCGCCGCGGATCGCCGCGTGCGCGGCACGGATATCCGACAACGTCACTCCGGCAAATTCGGAAAGAACCGCGGCGGCTCCGTTCCCCGCCATGGTCCTCTTGGCCATGCCCAATGTCCCTCCAGGACTGGTAGCAGCGGAGGGATTTGAACCCCCGACCAAGGGATTATGATTCCCCTGCTCTACCACTGAGCTACGCTGCCGCACCCAAGATAAGGCGCGGGATGTAAGAGGCGGCATCCCGCGCTGTCAAGGCGCGGAGCCTCAAGCGGCTATGCGCGCGGGCTCGGCCGACTTGATGAAACCGCCGCCTAACAAACGGGTGCCTGTGGCCTCGTAAAACACGCATGCTTGGCCCGGCGCGACCGCTTCCTCGTCGCCCGCAATCTCGACGCAGGCGCCGTCGTCGCCTGCCGGGACGACGCGGGCGCGAACCGGCGGCCGTATCGAACGCACCTTGACGACGCAGTCGACCGCTTGCGGCTGCGGGATCAGCCAGTTGGTCTCGGCGAGCTCGATCCGGCGCACCGCGAGCGCGCTGCGTGGCCCGACAATGACGTGGGCGCGCCCTGCATCGAGGCCGACCACGAACAGGGGCACTTCGCTGCCCGAAAGGCCCAACCCCTTGCGCTGGCCGACCGTGAAATGAATCACGCCGGGATGCCGCCCCAATATGCGGCCATCCATGTCGACAATCTCGCCCGGTTCGGCAGAACCCGGCTTGAGCCGCTCGACGACGCGGGCGTAGTTCCCCTCGGGAACGAAGCAGATGTCCTGGCTGTCCGGCTTTTCGGCCACCGACAAGCCGAATTCCTGCGCCAGGGCGCGCACTTGCGCTTTCGCAAGGTCACCCAACGGAAAACGCAGGCGCGCAAGCTGCTCGCGCGTCGTCTTGAACAGGAAATAGCTTTGATCGCGCACGGCGTCGGCGGCGCGGTGCAACTCGGGACCGTCCGCCCCTTCGATCCTTCGCGCATAATGGCCGGTGGCCAGCCATGCGGCGCCCAGCTCGGCAACCGTGTCGAGCAAATCGGCGAACTTGATGCGCTCGTTGCAGCGCACGCACGGAATGGGCGTCAACCCTTTGGCGTAGGACGCGGCAAACTCCTCCATCACGCGGGCACGGAAGCGCGCTTCGTAGTCGAGCACGTAATGGGGAATGGCGAGCTTGTCGGCGACGCGGCGCGCGTCGTAGATGTCCTGGCCCGCACAACAGGCGCCCTTCTTCACCGCTGCGCCGTGATCGTAGAGCTGCAGCGTCACGCCCACGACGTCATAACCCTGGCGCTTCAACAACGCTGCCGTCACCGACGAATCCACGCCGCCCGACATGGCGACGACGACGCGGGAGCGGCATGAGGAAGGTTGGACGTCGAGTTCCGTCTTCATAACGGGAGCCGTATAATCGAGGTGGCCAAGCTTGTCCATTCACCACTAAGGCACAAAGGACCGAAGAAAACACGAAGATGCTCGCCACCCCGCGGCATCCTCGTGTGCTTTGTGACTTGGTGGTGAAACAGCGGCCTTCCGAACTGGAAAACTCAGGTGGTCAGCCCGATAGATAATTCAAGAGCGACAGCTTACCGATCTGGGCGGTGACCTGCAGAGCGGCCTGGAGGGCCGTCTGGTTCTGGTTGAGATTGGTGATGGCCGTGCTCATGTCGACATCCTTCAGGTTCGAGACGAAACCCTGGTAGAGCGTCGAAAGGGACTGCTGCTGGTTCTGCGCGTCCTGCAGCTGGTTATAGGTATCGCCGTTCTGCGCCGCGGCGGTGTTGACGCTTTGGGCGGCAGTTTGCGCGCTCTGCACGGCCCCGGTCAGAAAAGTCGACTGGGCCTGCGTCAGCCCCGAACCGAAATTGCCGTTAGGGCCATTGTTGAAACTGGCCAGGCTCTGGAAGGTCTGCACGAGATTCGTGGCGATGTCGGAGGCCAGCATGCCCACTTGCACGGTTTCGCCGTCGGCGACCTGCACCGATTGCGTCTTGCTGCCGTTGGCAAACGCTGCGGAAACGGACGGAAGGCTTGCAAGCTGGCTGAGCGTGGAGGCGGCGAGCGGCGGGGTGTTGGCGTTGTCGCCGGCAAAGATGTAATTGCCGTTCGCATCCTGCGAATTGAGGATCTGCTCGACCTGCGAATAAAGGCCCTGTGCCTGCGTCATCAGCGTGGTGGCATCGCCGTTGCCAAGCGCTTCCGTCAGATCCTGCTGCAGCGTGTTGGCGATGTTCGACAGCTGGGTGAGCTGCGTATCCTGGAGATTGACCTGGTTCAAGGCAGTCGTCGTCGCGGCCTGATATCCATTCGTGCGATCGACGGCAGATTGCGCCGAACTCGAGCATCGCTGCTTTGTCGCCCATGCCGGAATAGGTCGTCGACACCAGTCCTGTCGCCACCTGCTGCTGGGATTGGTTGACGGAATTTTCCGCCTGCAGAATCTGCTGCAGCATCAATTGGGCCTGCGCGTTTGTCGAAACCGGGCCGACCGTCATCGTATCGCTCCTTTAGCTCGACGGGATCTGCAGCAGGGTGTCGTAAAGCGATTGCACCACCTGCATGACATGGGCGCCCGCGCTATAGGCCTGCTGATACATCACCATATTGGATAATTGTTGATCGAGATTGACGCCGGACACCTGGCTCTGCTGCGACTGCGCTTGGGTAAGCCGGTCGCCCTGCGTGGTGGCGTTGGATTGCGCCGCCTGACTGCGGGTGGCGACATCCTGGTAGAAAGAGCCGGCATAGTCGTCGAGCGACATGGTTCCGCCGGTCAGACCGCCCGCCGCGCCGAAGGTCTGATTGCCGGTATTGACGGACTGCAGCGCCAGCAGACCGCTGGAATTGCCGGCACCGACAATCTGCTGACCGGCTTGCGTCGACGCGGTGATGGAGGATTGGCCGGATTGCAGCAGCGCCGGGTTGGCCGCGATGGCAGAATTAACCGAAAAACCGGACGCCAGCGCCGCCGCCTGCTGCTGGCCGAGGCCGAACAGTTCGGTGAAACTCATGCCGGTCGAGCCCCGCTGGGTCGAATCGGAGGCGACGTTCAACTGATAGCCGGCGAATTGGCCGGAGGGCGCCATCGTCAGCGCGCCGTTGCTGCTGAGCGAAACCGTGGCGGCGCCGCCGAACGAGGAATTGAGCGCATTGACGATGTCGCCGATCGTCATGCCGGCGGTGAGCGTCACGCTTGCCTGTTTGCCGACCTCGCCGTTCGGCCCCTTCAGCACGAAGCTCATGGTGCCGCCGGCCGCAAATCCGCCGGCGTCGCTCGCCGAAAGTCCGGTCGCAGTGATCGACGGCACGCTGCTCGTGAAAAGATCGTTCAGGCCGAAGAACTGCGAGAAGCCCGTGCCGCCCCGGCTTGTCGGGCTCGATTGACTATCCTGAACGACGATCCCGTTCGACCCGGACGCGCCGATCGAAAGCTGGCCGTTGGCAAAGCTCGCCGTGCCGTTGGAACCGAGCGCGGTGTTCAGCGCGGAAACAAAGTCGCCGACCGTGTTTGAGAAGCTCGTCGGCGCGCTGCCGTCCACCGACAGGGTGTCGTTGGAAAAGTTCACGTCGATGCGCGAAACGAGCTTGCCGTTCTGATCGGCCACGGCGATCGTCGTCTGGCCGGTGAAACCCAAAGAGTCGGTGGTCAGCAGGCCCGTATTGCGCCCGGAAAGCGTCTGCGGCGGCGGAAAAGCCGCATTCGCATTGCTCTGGGCGTTATAGGCAAGCGCAGCAGTTTGCGCGAAATTGCCGACCTCCTGCTGGAAATCGGCAAGCGCGCCATCGCGCATCTGAACCAGACCCTGCAATTGACCCGAACCCAGATGCGGATCGAGCACCTGCGCCGGGCCGACGGGAGAATTGGTCGAGGCGGCGATGGTCTGCAACGTGATCGGACCATAGGGTCCGCCGGGGGCGCCGCCGGAATAGCTGAGCTGTCCGTAAGTGCCGTCACCGACCAGGTTCACGCCGTCCTGGGTCGAAATGCTCACCGTGCCGTTCGACTGCTGGATCACGCGCACGCCGATAAGCTGCGACAGGCTCTGGACCACCTGATCGCGCTGGTCGAGCAGGCCGGAGGAGTTGCTGCCGGCTGCCGCGGTGTTTTGAGCCTGCTGGTTGAGCGAGTAAATCTGGCTCAGGAGTCCGTTGACGGTGCCGATCGACGAAGAAATTTGTTGGTCCACTTGGCCTTGCAGATTCGTGATTGAATTCGACAAGCCGGAAACCGTCGACGCAAAGCTCTGCAACGACGAGAGGACGCTTTGCTGGCTCGTGCTCGAATTGGGCGACAACGAGGCCGACCCGAGCGCGCTCGAGACGGCATCGAGCTGGGAGGTGAGCGAGGTGTTGTCGCCCGGTTGGCCGAGAAAGCCGTTGAGCTGGGAATAAACCCCCGACTGGGCGGTATATTGCGCCGAGCCGGCGCCCGCATAGAGCGTTTCCTGCTGCAGAAACTGATTCACGACGCGCTGGACATCGGCAATGTCGACGCCGGCGAGCTGGCCGCCGGTGCCGAGCGGCTGCTCGTTGACCGTTCGCTGCGCGTAGCCGGGCGTATTGATATTGGCGATGTTGTTGGAGACGACATTCAATGCGGCCTGGTTGGTCTGCAGGGCCGAAAGCGCGCTGGATAGGATTCCGTTCAACGACAAGGCAGTCTCCGCTGGCTATCAACCCGCCCTGGGCGGTTCGCAAGCCGTGTGCCAAATTCGGCGACGCACGGATATGTCCTACTCCTCCCGTTGAGGGTCGGGGCAATCGCATATGCCTGTGGACTGCGAAGAAAATTATTTTGACGCGGAGAGGCCGAGGAAATACCGCTGGAGAGTTTCGCGCTCGAAGCGCAACAATTCGACCGCCAAGACGCAAAGACGCCAAAATCGCTCCGATGTCTTGGCGCTTTGCGCCCGACTTGATCGGCGGCTTTGCGGTTAAACTCTGCGTAATAGTATTGGCGCTACGCGCCGGATATCTCCCTCCGCGTCTCCGCATGCAAAATTTGTATGCGATAGCGCTGCCTTGAGGGCGGGGCTCTGTTTGCGCATTGTGGGGCTGTGTCAGCGGGCTGTGCTCGCTGCAATTTCTTGCCGCATCGACACGGCAAGCTTTGCCGGGCAGGCAAATTCGCCATGTGACGATCCGATCCCTGTCCCGCCACGAAGCCGGATAAACACGGCGCCTTGATGCGCTCCTTCCAGTGGTCCGAGCCTTGCTACCCGCCAGCCGGCAGGCACATGGACAAACCAACTTGGCGGGATTGGCAGCATTTGCGATCGCACCCGGCACAGCGGCAACGCTGCACACCGGCGGCCTGACCGCGGCGAACCCGAGCGATCTTTCCAGTACCGCCGCAGCCGACCCGGCTTTCGCTGCGCTGCTGGCGCAGCTGATGGCAGGCTCAAACCTGCCAAGCGCCGTTCCGAGCAGTTTCCCGAACACGAACGGAGCCGTTTCGCAAAGCGTATCTGCATCGACGCAATTCGGGGCGACAAGCCAGCAAGCGTCCGCTTCGCCAGCGTTAGCTTCGTCAAGCGCTGCGCCGCCGGACATCAGCGCGACTGCGGGCGTTCCACCCACAACGGCGACGCCGGCCTCCGTTCTTCCTGCAAATGTTCCGAGCTACACCCAGTCGTATTCGCCCTCGCCGGACTCCCTCAGCGCAATGGCCGCCGCTTCCACGACGTCGCCGCAATCGAACATTCAGCTGGCGCATTCGCAGGCTGCGAGCGGATTTAATGCGGCTTCGCTGGCTTTGCTTGCCGCCGCGGAGCAGGTATCGCAATCCCCGCAATCGGCGCAGACAAGTGTTGCGGGGTCGTCTCCTGCCAATCCTGGCGCGTCATTGCCGCAATCCGTCCCCAGCTTTGCGCAGTCGTTTGCTCCCGGCGGAATTAATGCAGGTTCCGCCGTCATTGCGCCCACGGCGCAGTCAAGCGGTCCTCAGAGCGGCATATCCCTTCCGACTGCATCGGCCGCTTCGTCGAACATGGCCGCGCGCATGCCCTTCGGCGGTGCGAGCTATGTGCAGCCTGCGCCGTTCGGTTTCTCTGCAGCGGCTTCCTCCGGCGGCGCTGCCTTGCAGACGAGCGCCTCGCCGGTGTTCGCGCAATCCGCTGTTTCTGCGCCGCAGACATATGCAACGAACCCCGCCGCCGCATCGCCGCAAGCGGCTTCCGGCATGACATCGCCGCCGGCAGCCGGAGGGTTCATCACGGCATCGGCCGGCGCGCCGCCTGCCGTTCAACCCAGTGCCGCAAAGCCAAGCGTGACGGCGCTGCTGACCGCGCTGCAAAGCGCTTCGCCGAACATGGCCGCGCGTCTGCCTTCCGGCGTGCCCAGCTTTGCCCAATCCATCTTGGTGCCGAGCACGTCGGGCGCCCCCCTCACCGACGTTCCAGCCCGACAGCAATTCTCCGCTGCCGGCGGAGCGGCACCGCAAGCGGCTTGCGGCATCGCGTCGCCGCCGGAAGCCGGCGCTTTCTCCGCGGCCGGCGGAGCGGCACCGATGCCGGCCGTTCAAGCTCCCGCAACATTCATGGCCGGCTCCCTGCCAACCGGCATTCCGAGCTACGCGCAATCGCTGGCGCAAGAAGCCCTGCAAACGACCGTATCTTACGAGGCGCCACCGCAATCGGCACCGACACAGACCAATGCTCAACCGGCAACATCGCCGGCTGCCGTACCGACGCAGACATTGTCGACCGCCGTTCCGGGATTCCTGTCCTCGCTAGCGGCGCTAACGAACGCACACGCCTCGCCCGCATTGCCTGCCAATGTCGCAAGTTACGCACAGTCGCTTACGTCATCCGCGGCGCCAGCCGCGCAGCCGGCGGCGAGCACGCCGGCCATGCCGAGCATGCCAACGAGCGGGCCGGAGACCATTCTGGCCTCAAACAATCCGCAGAGCGTGGCCGCGATGTTCTCCGTGCCGGAATTCCCGCCCGCCATGGCCTTTGCCGCGCCCGGTTCGCAATCCGTACACACATCGCCTCAAACGCCAAGCGCTTCTGCTGCGCAGTCGCGGCCGGCTCCCCAAGCCGCTCAACCGGCCCAGCCGCAAAGCGCAAGTTCGACTGGGGCAACTACACCAGCAACGTCAAACACCGCGGCGTCTTCTCAAACCCAGCAGGTGCCAGCAGCGCAGCAGCAGACCAACTCACCTTCGGCAGCTCAGACGCAAACGCCTTCTTCAGCTGCGCCCAACGACGAGGCCGCGGCATTATCGCAAGCCGCGCAACAATCCGTGCGGCACGGCAATGCAGCGCCGGTGACGATGGCCGAAAGCCTGCCGATCCGCTGGGACCCGACGGTCTCTAAAGCCAGTGCCGAAAACACGGCGCAAACCACGCGCGCCGCGGATACGAATTCGAATGCGTCCACGGCGGCGGCTGGCAATGCTGCGCAGACCGCAAGCCCGGCGGCGCAGCCACAACCGGCCGTACCCGCGCATTCGGCGGCGGCACCTCAGCCGGCACCGACGCCGACTGCTTCTGCGCCATCGGCTCAACCGAATGCGGCGGCGACGCTTGCCGCGTCCACGGCACAAACCTCCACCGCACAAACTCCCGCCCCGCCGTCTGCGCAAACCGCGCAGAACGCGGCGCCAGGAACCGCAACTGGAGCACCGCCAGCGACCCCGCAGGCGGCCGTCCCTGCCGATCTCAATGCGCTCGCTCTCAACATCGCGGCCAAATCTGCGCTTGGCTCTCGGCAATTCGACATCCAGCTCTCTCCGGCCGAGCTGGGACGCGTTGACGTGCGGCTGTCGCTGGACGGCAACGGTACCGCACAAGCCCATCTTGCGGCCGAGCGGCCGGAAACGTTGGCGCTGTTGCAGACCAATGCGCCCACGCTTACCCGCGCGCTCCAGGATTCCGGCGTGCAGGTTGCGAGCAACGGTCTCCAGTTCTCGCTGCGCGGCGACACACGGCAAGGCGGCGGCGACGGCTCCTCCCGCGGCTCGTCTTCGCGGCGAGCTACCGCGGCACAGGCCATCGTGGCGGCCGGCTCGGCCGCGAGCACAGCAGCATCAAGTTACGGCCTTTCGCCCTCGGGCGGAGGCGTCAACATTCTTGTGTAAGGACGCGTCATGACCACAGGCATTTCTTCCGGAAGCTCGAGTTCTCAGACTACCAGCGGCGCCATACAGCAGCTGACGGGCAATTTCGACACATTCCTGCAGCTTCTGACCGCCCAGCTGCAGAACCAGGATCCGATGAACCCGATGGATTCCTCGCAGTTCACGCAGCAGCTCGTAGCGTTCAGCCAGGTGGAGCAGCAGATCAATACCAACGCCAATCTGCAGAACCTGATCGGGCTGACCGAAGGCAACGCCGGCTCGGCCGCCGTGGGATATTTGGGCAAAAGCGTCACGATCACCAACGGCAACGCGGCGCTGATCGACGGCGCGACGCAGTGGACCTACAATTTGCCGAGCGAGGCCTCGTCCGTGACGCTCACGGTCACGAATTCGAGCGGCCAGACCGTCTATACGGGGACCGGCACGACGAATTCCGGCAACAACACCTTCAGCTGGAACGGCGAGAACGACGACGGAGTTCAGCAGCCCGACGGCACCTACACGCTGAGCGTCAGCGCCACGGGGTCCGACGGATCGGCCATCACGCCGGCCATCTCTTACACGGGCGCCGTGAGCGAGATCAATTTCCAGAACGGCATGCCGGTTCTGATGATCGGCACCATGGCCGTACCCCTTTCGCAGGTGACCTCCATCTCCTGACGAAGCAAAACCGGTGGCCGAGAAGCGGCGCCAGAAACCCAAATGACAGATGCGACGCGCAGCGAAGCTCGCAAAGCATCGCAAAAGGAGTGAACCATGAGCCTCGACGGCGCCATGATGACAGGTATCAGCGCGCTCGACGCCAACAGCCAGGCGATGAGCATCTTCTCGTCCAACATCGCAAACGTGAACACCATCGGTTACAAGGACGTCACCGCCAACTTTTCCGACATGCTGAGCTCGATGTTCGGCAACGTCGAGAACGCGGGCGTGGCGGCCACCGGCCAGCAGAACATCACACAGCAGGGCCTGCTGCAGACGGCATCCTCGCCCACCGACATGGGAATTGAAGGCAACGGTTTCTTCGTTGTTGGCGGCTCCGCGACCGCGGGCGGCGCGCAGTATTACACCCGCGTCGGAAATTTCACGCCCGACGCTACCGGCAATCTGCAGAACGGCGCCGGCTATTATCTCATGGGCTGGCCCGTAGGCACAAACGGCACCGTTTCGTCCACGGCGAGCCTCGGACCGATCAACGTGAGCGGTATTCCGGGTATTGCACAGGCGACCCAAAACGTCACTTTGCAGGGAAATCTCGACTCCGCCGCTACAGTGGACAGTACATACGCCTTCGGCGACATGAGTGCGGGAAATGCTACGCCTGATTTCAGCCAGACCGTCAACATTTACGACAGCCAGGGCGGAACGCAGCCGGTTACGATCAATTATATACAAACTGCAGCCAACACCTGGAACTACGAGATCAATTACGCGGGTAATGCGAGCAACATCAGTGCACCGGATTCCAGCTTTCCCACGTTGATCGGCGCGGGGCAGATTACGTTCAATTCGAGCGGGCAACTTTCCGGCCTGACGACTGACACGATTGGCTCGACGGGGGTGACGGGGACTAACCCCAGCGCTACCAGTATTGGTTTCACCATTCCGTGGGCGACAACCTCTAACCTTTACGACGCGTCAAATCCTAACGGCCAAGCCATCAATACCAACATAGGAACGCTGCCCACAACGACAGGCAGCACCAACGGCCTGACCCAGTACAACAGCGCGTCCGTGGCAATCAATTCCTCCGTGGACGGAGAAGCTTACGGAACGGTTACGGGTGTAAGCGTCGACAGCAATGGTTTCGTAACCGCGCAGTTCTCCAACGGCATGAGCCGAAAAGTGTTCCAAGTGCCGCTGGCGACCTTCCAGAACGCGAACGGTCTTTCTGCAATAACCGGCGGCGCCTATCAGGCCTCCACGCAATCCGGCACCGCAACGATCGATGCGCCAAGCTCGGGGAGCGCCGGCAGCATCCAATCCGGGGAATTGGAAAGCTCAACCGTGGATCTGGCGACGGAGTTCACCAATCTGATCACGACGCAACGCGCCTATTCGGCGGCCGCACGCATCGTGACGACGGCAGACACGATGTTGCAGACGCTGGAGCAGCTGCCATCGACGTAATACGCATGAACGATCGGAGTGAAGCGCCTTAATGCAAGGCGCTTCGTTCCGATTTTGATACAGGTTGCACCATAAACTTATGCGTTCTTTTACCCTGAGCCTTCGGGCTTTTTTAAAGCGGCGGCGGTATTTTGCTCGCGGGTAATGACGTCTGGAGTGATACAGACATGGGCGAAGACCGCAGAGGCCGCATAAGCTACGTGATCGGACCGGACGGGAGTCCGCTGACGATGGCCGACCTCCCGCCGCCGAACACGAAGCGCTGGGTCATCCGGCGCAAAGCCGAAGTCGTTGCTGCCGTGCGGGGGGGCTTGCTCAGTCTGGACGAAGCCTGCCGGCGCTACACGCTAACGGTTGAGGAATTCTTAGCATGGCAGCGCGCCATCGACCGTTTCGGTATACCGGGCCTGCGCGCCACGCGCGTCCAGCAATATCGTCACTGAGAGACGCCACTCCTTAAGCCAAATTTTACCGACATCCCGGCAATGTTTGCCTAGCACGAGGGGCAGACGGCGCTGGCTTCGAGACGAGCCGTCTTGCGCCGCCCGCAGCGGAGGCAGGATTTGTTGGATTTCATCAAGAATTTCGGGGCCGCGCGCTTCGGCGCCATGGCGGGAGTGGCGGCGGCGCTGACGGCGTTCTTTCTTTATGCGGCCGGCGTCGTTACCGAGCCTGCAAAATCCATTCTCTACGCCGGGCTCGAGCCGCGCGCCGCCGCGCAGGTCACTGCGAAGCTCGACGCCATGAACGTGCCCTACGAAGCCAAGGGGGACGGCGGAACGATTCTGGTGCCGGCCGACCAGGTGACGAAGCTGCGGATGGAACTCGCGTCCGAAGACCTTCCCGCAGCCGGCATCGGCTACGAGATCTTCGACAAGTCCGACGCCTTCGGCACCACGGCCTTCGTGCAGAACATCAACAGCCTGCGCGCGCTCGAAGGCGAGCTGTCGCGCTCGATCGACACGATCGAAGGCGTGGAGAGTTCGCGCGTCCATCTCGTGATCCCGGAGCGGCAGATATTCTCGCACGAGGCGCAGAACCCCAGTGCCTCCGTGGTGCTGAAGACGCGCGGCGTGCTGGATCGCGGACAGGTCTCGGCCATCCAGCATCTCGTGGCGGCGGCGGTTGCCGATCTGTCGCCCAGCCATGTCGCCATCGTGGACGACAAAGGCGATCTTTTGGCCGGCGGTGAAGACAAATCTGCTGCCGACGCCACCGCATCCGACGACGAAGACGCGACTACCGCCTTCGAGGAGCGATTGCGGCAGCGCATCGAATCCATCGTGGCAAGCGCGGTGGGCCAGGGCCATGTCCGTGTGGAGGTGGCCGCCGACATGGATTACGATCACATGGGCGAAACCGCCGAGATCTACGACCCGGACAGCAAGACCGTGCGCTCGACCCAGACCGTCGAGCAAAATTCTTCCGACAAGGACACGTCGAGTTCGGGCAATTCCGTTTCCGTCGCCAATACGCTTCCGGGCCAGCAGCAGAACAATCAGACGGGCGGCAACACCAAGTCCGACAGCGCGCGCACCGAAGAGACGACGAATTACGAGATTTCGAAGACCGTGCGCACCAAGACGCATGACGGCGGCACGGTCAAGCGGCTCTCGGTCGCCGTTGCGGTCGACGGCATCATCAGCGACAGCGACGCAGGTAAGGAAAGCTACAAGCCGAGGACGCCTCAGGAACTCAAGAACATCGAAATGCTGGTGAAATCCGCGATGGGCTTCGATACCTCGCGCGGCGATCAGGTTCAGGTGGTCAACATGCCCTTCGCGCACATGGATACCGGACCTGCGGCACCCGAAAGCGCGCCGCTCCTGGGTCTGGAGACGGCGGATTGGCTGAAAATCATCGAAGCTTCGATCCTCTGCATCACGGCCTTGGTGCTCGGCCTTTTCGTCGGCCGGCCGCTGATCCAGCGCATGTTCGCGCCCGGCGTTCCCGGCGCGCACGGCCCCGCCCGCGCCCTACAGGGGCAAACCCAGCAGAGCCTCCCCGGCAGCGTGGCGGCGGAGGGCGATGGCGCGGCGGACGCGCTGCCTGCAGCAAACCGCGAGAGCATGATCGACATCCAGCGCATCGAAGGCCAAGTGCGCGAATCCGCCATCCGCAAAGTGGGCGAAGTGGTGCAGTCGCATCCCGAAGAAGCGCTCGCCATCCTGCGGACCTGGCTGCATCAGCCGGTATAATCCATGTCGCGCACCGGCAAAGCTCAGACCAAGGACGATATCCGGCAACTCTCCGGGCCGGAGCGCACCGCCGTGCTCATGCTCGCGCTGGGCGAGGAGCACGGAACCGCGATCTGGAAAATGCTGGACGAAGAAGAGATCAAGGAAATCTCGCAGCTGATGTCCACCTTGGGTACCGTGAGCTCGACGCTGGTGGAAAAGCTTCTCATCGAATTCGTCTCTCAGATGTCGGCGACGGGATCGCTCATGGGATCCTACGATACGACCGAACGGCTTCTCACCAGGTTCATGCCGGACGACAAGGTCGGGCAGATCATGGAGGAGATCCGCGGGCCGGCCGGACGCACGATGTGGGACAAGCTCGGCAACGTGAACGAGACGGTGCTCGCCAACTATCTCAAGAACGAATACCCCCAGACGGTCGCCGTCGTTCTTTCGAAGATCAAGTCTGAGCATTCCGCCCGCGTGCTCGGCGCCCTGCCCGAGGAGTTCGCCCTCGAAGTCGTCCAACGCATGCTGCGCATGGAATCGGTGCAAAAGGATATTCTGGACAAGGTCGAGCGCACGCTACGCGTGGAGTTCATGTCGAACCTTGCCCGCACGGCCAAGCGCGACGCACACGAGCACTTGGCCGAAATCTTCAACAACTTCGACCGCCAGACCGAGAGCCGATTCCTCACCGCTCTCGAGGAGCGCAGCAGGGATTCGGCCGAACGCATCAAGGCGCTCATGTTCACCTTCGAGGATTTGGGCAAGCTCGATCCCGGATCGATCCAGACGCTTCTGCGCCATATCGAAAAGGACAAGCTCGCGCTGGCACTCAAGGGCGCCACCGACACAGTGCGCGACATTTTCTTTTCCAACATGTCGGAGCGCGCCGGAAAAATCCTGCGCGAGGACATGGAGGCGATGGGGCCGGTCCGGCTCAAGGATGTCGACGAGGCGCAAATGCGCATGGTCAACGTCGCCAAGGACCTTGCGAACAAGGGCGAGATCATGATCGCAAGCAAGCAGGGCGAAGACGAGCTGATCTATTGATGGCCACGATGAAGCAAAACTCTACCCGGTTCACTTTCGACACCGTCTTTGCCAACGGACGCGGCGACGCGCCGGATGGCGCAGCGCTTCGCCAGCGCAAGAGCTATACGGAAGCCGATATCGAAACGGCGCGCAGCCAGGCATACGCCGAAGGCATGAAGTCCGGCGAAGTTCGCGCGCTCGAATCCATTGCGGCCGGCACGCAGGAAGCGGCCAATGCCGTGCGCGCAGCCATCAACGCCGCCGACGTACAGCTCGAATTGCTTCGCTCGGAAGCCACAACGATCGCGCTTGCGCTGGGGCGCAAGCTGGCCGCCGCCGCCGTCGACGCCCTGCCGACCAGCGAGGTGGAAGCAGCCTTGCGCCAGGCCATGCATCAGGCGCTGGGCGAGCCGCGGATCGTTCTGCACGCGCGGCCGGAGATCGTGGAGGCGCTTCAGGGACGCATACCGGACATCGCGCATGAAGAAGGTTACGAAGGACGCGTGCAGATTGCGGCCGATGCCGGTCTGCGCGGCGCGGACTGCAGAATCGAATGGCGCGGCGGCGGGGCGGAGCGCGCGGGAGAGGCGATCGAAGCCTCGCTCGCGGCAATAGTGGCGCGTCGATTCCAACGCGTCAGGATTGAGGAGTAGGCCATGACGGAGAATGACGAAGTCGACCTGCCGGATCTGGCGCATCAAGGAACCGCCGCCAACGGCGCAGCCCTGTTGCGCGCCGACAATGTGCCCGATGCGGAATTGAGGCGCAGCGCCACCGACCTCGAGGCGGTGTTCGACGTTCCGGTGACCGTATCGGCCGTACTCGGCAAATCGGCGATGGAAGTCAGCCAACTGCTGAAGCTCGGCCGCGGCGCGGTCATCGAACTCGACCGCAAGATCGGCGAAGCCATCGATATCTATGTCAACGACAGGCTGGTGGCTCGCGGCGAAGTGGTGCTCGTCGAGGACCGGCTGGGCGTGACAATGACGGAAATCATCAAAACCGGACAGTCTTGAGCGCCGGACTCGAATAGCAGCGAAAGGGCTTGAACATGCGTCTTTTGATTGTCGGGGGATTGCAGGGCCAACTCGGCGCAGCAACCAAGATCGCGATGGATCGCGGCGCCAAGGTTACCCATGCAAGCGACATCGATCAGGCGATGGCGGAATTGCGCAACGGCCGCGGCGCCGACCTCGTGCTCGCCGACGTGACGCTCGACATCGGCAGGCTCGTCCGCGCGCTCGCCGCCGAGCGCATTTGTACACCGGTCGTCGCCGCCGGTGTCGGCACCGATGCGCGCCGCGCCGTGGATGCGATCCGGGCGGGTGCGAAGGAATATCTTCCCCTACCGCCCGATCCGGAACTCATCGCCGCTGTCATTTCCGCCGTCGCCAACGAGAGCCATCAGCTGATCCACGAGGACGAAGCGATGGCGTCCGTGATTGCGCTGGCCGATCAGGTCGCGTCCAGCGAAGCCTCGATCCTGATCACCGGCGAGTCCGGTACCGGCAAAGAGGTGCTTGCCCGGTACGTGCATCGCAAATCCGCCCGCGCCGACAAGGCGTTCATCTCGGTCAATTGCGCGGCGATTCCGGAGAACCTGCTCGAATCCGAATTATTCGGCCATGAGAAAGGCGCGTTCACCGGCGCCATTGCTCGGCGGGTCGGCAAGTTCGAGGAGGCCAACGGAGGCACGCTGCTGCTCGACGAAATCAGCGAGATGGATGCGCGCCTGCAGGCCAAGCTCCTGCGCGCCATTCAAGAACGGGAGATCGACCGCGTCGGAGGCAGCAAGCCCGTGAAAGTGGACATCCGCATCATCGCCACCTCCAACCGGGATCTTGCGGAAGCAGCGCGACGCGGCATCTTCCGCGAAGACCTACTTTACCGGCTCAACGTCGTGAACTTGCGGCTACCGCCGCTGCGCGAGCGTCCCAAGGATATTCTCGCGCTGGCCCGGCATTTCGCGCACAAATATGCGGAGGCCAACGGCCAGCCCTTCCGCCCGATCGCCTCGGCGACGGAACGGCTTCTGTTGTCGCATCCCTGGCGCGGCAATGTGCGCGAGCTCGAGAATACGATTCATCGCTCCGTGCTGCTCGCGAGCGGTTCCGAAATTTCGCCGGAAGCCATCCGCCTGCCCGACGGCACGCAAGTCGGCGCGGGCCCCGCGCACGATATGCCCGGCAGCGTGAAGATGGTGGTGGAGACTGCGGCAGCGGCCACGCGCGGGCTGGTGGGCCGCACGGTGGCCGACGTCGAGCGCGATCTCATCCTCGATACCCTCGGTCACTGCCTGGGCAATCGCACCCATGCCGCGAACATTCTCGGCATTTCAATTCGCACCTTGCGCAACAAGCTGCGCGAATATTCCCAATCGGGACTGCAAATTCCTCAGCACGGCGAACGCCGGCTCGCGGGGTAAATCTCCATCCATGAGCGCCTCCCTGGGACAGCGGGCTTCCAGCCCGCATCATCCTGCAACATCGGCGATTGCGGCCAGAATGGCCGCGGTCCCAGGAAGGCCTTTCCATGGCTGATGCTTCTCCATCGCTGACGCTGCCCGGCACCAGCATCAACGTGAGCGTGAGCTCGGTTGCGCAGCTGCTCAAGCGCAGCGATCTGGGACTCGCCATCGGCATCATGGCGATCCTGGTGGTGCTCATCCTACCGCTGCCGCCCTGGCTGCTCGACGTCTGTCTCGCGTTCTCGCTCTCTTTCTCGATCCTCATCCTGATGACCGCGGTGTTCATCCGCAAGCCGCTCGAGTTCAGCGCCTTTCCCACCGTGCTGCTCATCACTACGATGATGCGGCTTGCGCTCAACCTTGCCTCCACCCGGCTCATTCTTTCCCGCGGCAACGAGGGAACCGCCGCATCGGGCTACGTGATCCAGGCTTTCGGCAAGCTGATCATGCAGGGCAACTTCGTCATCGGATTGATCGTCTTCGCGATCCTGGTGATCGTGAATTTCGTGGTGATAACCAAGGGCTCGAGCCGCATCGCCGAAGTCGCGGCGCGGTTCACCTTGGATGCCATGCCGGGCAAGCAGATGGCGATCGACGCCGATCTGTCGTCCGGCCTGATCGACGATAAGGAAGCGCGCACCCGGCGCAAGAGGCTCGAGGAAGAATCGAATTTCTTCGGCGCCATGGACGGCGCATCGAAATTCGTTCGCGGCGACGCTATCGCCGGCATCATGATCGTCGGCATCAACGTGGTGGGCGGCATCATCATCGCAGTCGCCCAGAAAGGCATGAGCTTTCTCGACGCCACACAGACCTTCACGCTGTTGAGCGTGGGCGACGGCCTCGTCAGTCAGATGCCGGCGCTCATCGTTTCGACCGCCGCCGGCCTCATGGTCTCCAAGGCGGGCGTCGAAGGCGCCACCGACAAGGCCCTTATGGACCAATTCTCCTTCTATCCGCAGGCGCTCGGAATGGCGTCGACGGTGATGGGAATCGTCGCCGCGCTGCCGGGCATGCCGACTTTTGTGTTTGCCGGGCTGTCCGCCGGCATCGGCGGGCTGGCGTGGCTGGCCTTCAAACAGAAGAACCAGACGCGCATCGAGGAACAGGCGAGCGAGGAAAAAGCCAAGGCGGATGGGGCCCCGAAAGAAGAGCCGATCTCGACCGCGCTTGCGCTCGATCTCTTACGCATCGAGCTTGGCTACGGCCTGCTGCCGATGATCAACGACGTGAAGGGCCATCGCATCACCGACCAGATCAAGGCTCTCAGGCGGCAGCTGGCGCAGGAGATGGGCTTCGTGATGCCGTCGGTGCGGATCCTCGACAACATGCAGCTGGGCGCCAACGAATATTGCATCCGCGTCAAGGAAGTAGAGTCGGGCCGCGGCGAGCTTTTCCCCGGCAGCTTTCTCGTGATGGATCCGAAGGGCGCGCCGATCGATTTGCCCGGCACGCACACGACCGAGCCCGCATTCGGCCTGCCCGCCACCTGGGTCAATGGCGCGCTGCGCGAAGAAGCCGCCTTCCGCGGCCTCACCGTCGTCGACCCCGGCACCGTGCTGACCACGCACCTGACGGAAGTGCTCAAATCCCACATGGCGGAGCTGCTTTCCTACGCGGAGACGAAAAAGCTGCTCGACGAGCTTGCGCCGGAACACAAGAAGCTCGTGGAAGACCTCATTCCCTCGCAAATCTCGATCAACGGGGTGCAGCGCGTTCTACAGATCCTGCTCGGCGAACGGGTGTCGATTCGCGATCTTCCGACTATCCTGGAGGGCATCGCGGAAGCCGTCGGCCATACCAAGAACGCGCTCTACATTACCGAGCACGTGCGCGCGCGGCTCGCCCGGCAGCTCTGCAATCAGTACTTGGCGCCGGGAGGCTATCTGCCGCTGCTGGCGCTGTCCGCCGCGTGGGAGCAGGCGTTCGCGGAATCGATCGTCGGGCAGGGCGAGGACCGTCAACTCGCCATGGCGCCCTCGCAGCTGCAACAGTTCATTCATGCCATGCGCGAACGCTTCGACGAGGTAGGCCAGAAAGGCGACGTGCCGGTTCTTCTGACCAGCCCGCAGATCCGGCCTTTCGTGCGCTCGATCGTAGAGCGCTTCCGGCCGCAAACCGTGGTGATGTCGCAGAATGAAATCCATGCCTCCGTGCGGCTGCGCACTCTAGGACAGGTGTAGGTGCGCGCCATGAAGCTGAGGACCTTTCTTGCCAAGGACATGCGCGAAGCACTGGCCAGCGTACGCGTCGAAATGGGCCCGGAAGCGGTTATCGTAGCCAGCGAGCGCGCGAAGGGTGGCGGCATCGTGGTGCGTGCCGCGCTCGACGAACAATCAAGCGATGGGGCCACAATAGAGATTGCTGCCGAAACGGCCTTGGCTCCTGCAAGTTTTGAAGACCAGTACCGCGAAGGGTTGATCAAGCGCCTGCGTACAGGAGTGCCGCAGACCACCAGCCGAACGAACCGCAACTTCGATCGCGCGGAGCTGCTCGCTATTCTTCGCGGCCATCGCGCGCCGGACACGCTGGCGCACGAGCTTGCCGAGATGGCTGAGAAGTCCCAATTGGGCGATATGACGCTGGCGCTCGCGTCGGCTCTCGACAAACGCATGCGGACAAGTCCGCTCGATCTTTCCAAATGCGGCGCGCTTCTGTTGTGCGGTCCTCCCGGTGTCGGCAAGACGGCCACGGCCGCAAAAATCGCTGCGCACGGCAAGCTTACCGGCCGCAACGTGCGGCTCATTGCATCCGATTCCGCCGGTGCCGGCGCGGTTGCGCGGCTGGAGACATTCGCCGCGCATATCGGCGCCACCGCCGTGACTGCCGATGGTGCCGCCTCGGTGCAGACTCTGGTTGCGGAAGCGGCAAGCGATGGCGCCCTCGCCATCATCGATGCTGCCGGTTTCGATCCGCGCCATGCCAAATCCCGCACCGTGTTTGCCGCGCTGGCGCGTGTCGACGGCGTGGAGGCCATCGGCGTTCTTTCCGCCATGGCAGATGCCGAGGAGACCGTGGAGCTGACGCGCGCGCTCGCCACGCTCGGCGCTACGCGCGTGATCGTCACCTGCCTCGATCTGATACGCCGCTGCGGCGCACTTGCCGCCGCCGCAACCCAGAACATTGCGTTTGCTCACGCCAGCCGCTCGCCTTTCGTAGCGGCAGGCCTCGAGACGCTGTCGCCGCTGTCTCTTGCGCGCCTCCTCATCGAAAGCGAACGCGCCGACAAAGCGAGCCCACAATGACCAAGAGCGCCCGCCCGCATCTCACCGCAATCGGTTCCGGCAAGGGCGGAACGGGGAAAACGTTCGCATCGGTGAGTCTTGCCCAGGCATTGAGTGGATTAGGGGAACGTGTGCTCCTGTGCGACGCCGACGTGGGCCTCGCCAACACGACCGTGCAACTCGGCCTGGACGACGGCGGCGATCTCGCAGGCGTACTCGCGACCGCCCGGTTGGAACCGCAAAGCGTTCGCGCGGTGCAGGGCGGAGCGCGCGAACGCTGCGGCTTCGACCTGCTGGCCGCACCCGCAGGATCGGGTGCTTTGGCCGATTTTGCCGTCGACTCTGCGGCGCGGCTGATTGCAGCTTTGAGGGGCGCCCGCGCTTACGACCGCATTGTGCTCGATCTCGCAGCCGGCGTGGATGCCACGACCATCGGCTTTGCGGCAGCCGCCGACGAATGCCTGCTTGTCATGACACCGGATCCCTCGGCGCTCGCCGACGCCTACGCCTTCTTCAAGCTCGTTCTGCGCCGGGGCGGCCGCAGCCCTGCGTCGCTGGTAAACATGGCGGCAGGGGAAGCCGATGCCCGCCGCGTCGCCAACTCTCTTGCACGGACGGCGCACGCCTTTCTCAAGGAGACACCGCGTTTCTTGGGAGCGATCCCCCGCGACTCGCGCGTGCTCGAGGCCATCCGATATCAGCGGCAGCTTCTGACGTTGTTTCCGGAAGCGCCTGCATCCCGCGCGCTGCGCGGCATCGCCGAATGCCTGCACGAGATGCTCCACCCCGCGCCCGCCTTCGGAGCAACCATTCGTTAAGAAGCTTATGCGATTCCCGAGCCCGGGATACTGCCGTGGCAGCCCGATTTCCTATATCGTCGCGTGCGAATACATGGGCAGCCAGGCCCGATCCGAGCATCGGGCGATGCTGACTTGGCCAAGGAGTGAATCCCAACGCATGGAAATTTGGCGGTCGATCACAGGTATTTTCTCGGCGTCCGATCTGGTCACGTTGCTGATCATGGCCGTCGTGGCCGTCGGTGCGGGCCTTGCGATGCAGCGCATGAGTTCGATCGTCACCGCTACCGTCGGCGCGATGGTGCTGTTTGCGGTCGCGCTTTTCGTTCGCGCCGCGACCATGGGCGGAAGGAACGCCATGACGCTGGCCCGGACTGACTGGCACAACCTGCTGTCGTTGCAGGTTCACGTGCTGCTCGCCTACGCCATCGCCTTCGGCGCGATCATCGCCCTAGTGCATTATGTGCGCACGGCGGTGATGCGCTGAACTTCAGCGCAAAAACTTTTCGGACAGGATGATCGACGAGACGGTGCGTGCCACACCGCTGGCGCGGCGGCTACGGTCCAGCGCCGACGCGCTACCGCTGGCGGGGGTATCAGGTTCGTTTCTCTATGACGGGCACAAGAAAAATCCCCAGCGAATCGGCATGGTCCTTTCCGTAGTTACGCGCGAGGGAGAAACGGATCCTCGCAAAGCCCAGGAGCACGGAGCGCGGGTTGACGACGATCGCGCCGAGGACCGCCAGCGCGCAAAGGAACGCGACCGCCCACGGGCCGGTGGAGAGGCGCATCTTAACCTTTTCTTAATCTCGTGCTTCGCTTCCGCCTCGAGCCGTATAGGCTCATGGCACAGCTACGCAAGGGTCGGGCGATGCCGACGCAAGTCGCACAATGGGCGGGAATCGCCGTCACGGCCATCGTCGTGCTGGGCTGCGACACCAATGTGTTCATTGCCATGCCGCTGGGGATTTTCGCCGGCGCACTCGCAACATTCTTCGTCTCGCTGGGCGAACGCAAAATACAAACGAAGAAGCTTGCTTTGAAGCGGTGAGCCCGGTTACGCCGCGTCGGGCGGGATGGAGCCCAAGGCCTGCTCGAGTTCCTGAAAGGTGGGCTGCGCTTCGCTGGGGACCGAGCCGCGGCCGATTTCGACCGAGACCTGCGCCGCGTTGCCGTGCAGATGGGCAACGAGAATGTCGCGGATGACGTGATAGAACTGCGCTTCTTCGTCGACGATCGCCTTCAGCCGAGTGGCCATCGGGCCCACGATGCCATAGGCAAGAAAAACGCCCAAAAACGTGCCGACGAGCGCCGAGCCGATCATCCGGCCCAGCACTTCCGGGGGCTCCGAGATGGCGCCCATCGTCTTGATGACGCCGAGCACTGCTGCAACGATACCCAGGGCCGGCAATCCGTCCGCCATGACCTGCAGCGCGTTTGCCGGCCCCAGCGCCTCGTGATGATGTTTTTCGAGCTGCTTTTCCATCGCCGCTTCCACCTGGAGCGGATCTTCGAGGCTCATCGTCATCATGCGCAGCGTGTCGCAGATGAAGGCGAGCGCAAAGTGATCCTTGCTGATGCGCGGATAGCGCTTGAAAATTGAGGATTCCTCGGGCTTCTCGATGTGGGCTTCGAGCGCGATCAGGCCCTTGGACTTTGTCGTCTTCGTCAGCAGATAGAGAAGGCACAGAAGGTCGCGGTAATCGGAAATCTTCCACTTCGGCCCCGAGGTGACCTTCTTAAGGTCGCCCACGATGCGCTTGAGCGAATACATGGAGCCGCCGATGAGCAGCGCCGCCATGGCGGCGCCGCCGATCGTCATCATTTCGTGCGGCAGCGCTTCGAGGATGACACCGATCGAGCCTCCTGAAATGAGGAAGCCGCCGAACACCATGACGAAAAGCAAGGCAATGCCGGCAAGCTGAAGCATGGAAAGTCCTGAAAGAATTTGCGCCAGAGTCTGCCTGCCACTATCGGGCAGCGACGTTAAAGCGCGATGAATTGGGTTCCGCTATCACTACGGGCATCTTGCAATGACGACGAGACAATGTGTGCCCGCCTTCGCTAAAGCTTCGGCGGGCAAAGAGGAGGCGGGCTATAATTCACTTCCTGGCCTCCCGCTCGACCGGCCAGGAGTTATCCTCGTCCGCGGCGGGGATCGTCGCGGCGGCGCCAGGGGCCGTTATAATCGTCCACCTTGCGGCGGCGCCGGCGGTCTGGTCCGACATAGCCGTCGCAGCGCAGGAAGGGCCTCGGCCGGTCGAGAATTTCGGTAATGCGCGAGATCAGATTGTTCGCCGTGATCGGCTTGGCGAGGAATTCGTTGACGCCGGCGTCGCGCGCGGCCTCGACCAGCGAGCGTTCGGTGTGGCCGGTAACCATGATAATCGGGACGTTGGGATTGGGGCTATCGGGCCGCCGCCGCACCAGGCGCGTGAACTCGATGCCGTCCACCGGCTGCATAGTGAGATCGCTCAACACGAAGTCGGGCTTGAAATCGCGCATAGCGGCGAAGGCAGTACCTCCGTCCGTCGACTCGTGCAGGACCTTAACGCCCAGTGCTTGCAGGAGCGACCGCAGCAACGTGCGCATATGCTGATTGTCATCCGCGATCAAGACGCGCAAGCTGTCGAGAGAACCCGGCATGGCTCAAGCGACCGCTGATCTGCAAACGGTCGACCCGTCAGCGTCGAACGGATGTGACATAAGGAAGCGTATCGGCATCGGACCCCGGGACAAGGTGTACTGCAAAACATGGTATGATGAATAGCGTTAGCAAATTCTTACGGCTCGGCCCGTGCAGCTGCCCTTCCTCGTCCGCCGCCTCCTGCTCGTGCTTGGCCTCGGCACCAAGGCACTCATGAGCCCCGTGGCCTTCGGCGTGAATGCGATCGTGGACGATGAGGAAGGCCGCATCGTTCTGGTCCGCCACAGATACATGGAAGGCCTGCACCTGCCCGGCGGGGGTGTCAGCTCCGGCGAGCCGCCGGCCGAAGCGATCATTCGCGAGCTGAGGGAAGAACTGGGCCTGACCCAATCCTCGCCGCCGGAGTTCCTGTCGCTTTACACCCGGCAGTTCGGATTCATTACCAACGTCGTGGCGCTTTACCGCGTGCGCGACGCCAAAATCGCCTTCAGGCCCAGTCTCGAGATCCGCGAGATCGCGCATGTCGATCCTAAGGCGCCGCCGGAAGACGTTCGGCCGGGCACGCGGCGCAGGCTGGCCGAGCTTGTGGGGGCGGCGGCCCCCAGTCCCTATTGGTAGGTTTCCAATGCGGCGCGAGACCGGTAGCTTGCGCCCGGCGCATACGCACGGAAGCCGCCCAGCGAGATGTGGCAGATCAGATCGGAAACCAAGGCAGATGAACCCGCCGTGAGGGCGCTGATCGCGCGCTGTTTCGGCCCCGGCCGCTATGCCAAGAGCGCTTATCGGCTCAGGGAAGGCGTGAACCCCGAACCGGGGCTGAGCTTCGTGGCCGTCGAAGAGGGCGTGCTGCGCGCGTCGTTGCAATTCTGGTCGGTCTTCGTGGGGAACGAGCCTGTGCTTCTCTTAGGGCCGCTGGCGGTCGAAAGCGAGGAGCGCGGGCGGGGCATCGGCATTGCGCTCATGACTCATGCCATTGAAGAGGCCCGCCGGCTTGGACACCGCGCCATCATTCTCGTGGGGGATTTGCCTTACTACGCGCGCGTCGGCTTTTCCTCGCTGCCGCCCGGGACGGTGCGGATGCCCGGCCCCGTCGATCCGGGCCGCGTGTTGGGGCTCAGCCTGCAGGATGGCGCGCTCGAACGTTTATCCGGCCCCGTACGGCGGGCGCGCGTGGATCATCCCGTATCTGCCGACGGCACGGGCTGGGGACCGCTGGGAGCGTGGGCGTCCTCGCCCGTCAAGGAATAATGACGCGCAAGGATGCGCCAGCTCCCAGTGGGCTACCCCTTCGAATAGGCCTTCGTGCGCATGGTCACGAGCTCCTCGGCGAGGCTGGGATGCAGCGCAACCGTCTGGTCGAATTGCGCCTTGGTGGCGCCCATCTTCATAGTCACGGCGACGATCTGGACGATTTCGCCCGCCTCCGGGCTGAAGATGTGGCAACCCAGAACGCGATCGGTTCGCGAATCCACGATCAACTTGAAGAGAGAACGGTCGGCGCGCCCCGACAGCGTGTTGCGCAAAGGCCGGAAGCTCGACTTGTAGACATCGATGGCAAATCCGGCATCGAGCGCGCCGGCTTCGGTCAAGCCCACCGTCCCGATTTCCGGCTGGCTGAACACCGCCGTCGGCACATTATCGTGATCGACCGGCGTGGGTATGCCTTCATAGACGGTCTTTACGAAGGCCATGGCTTCGTGAATCGCGACCGGCGTCAACGCCAGGCGGTCGGTCACATCTCCGATCGCATGGATGTGCGCAACACTGGTGCGCGAGAATTCGTCGACATTGATGCGGCCGCGTGGGCCGAGCTCCACGCCGATCTGCTTCAGCCCCATGCCGTCGCTGTTGGGCACTCTGCCGATCGCGAGCATGACCTGGTCGGCCTCGAGCATCTCGTCCTTGTCGGTGAAGGCGAACACTTCGCCGCCGCGTCTGTCGATCCGCTTGAATGTGCGATCCACCACGATGCGGATGCCGCGCGCTACGCTCGATTGGGTCAGGCAATCGCGCATGTCCTCGTCGAAGCCGCGCAGCACCTTGGGCCCGCGATAGACGATCGTCACCTCCGCGCCGAGGCCATGAAAGATATGCGCGAACTCCACGGCAATGTAACCGCCGCCGGCAATGACGATGCGCCGGGGAAATTTCTCCAGGTAGAACGCCTCGTTGGAGGTGATGCAGAACTCGGTGCCGGGCGCTCCGCCGGTATCGCGCGACGGCCGGCTGCCCGTGGCAACGAGAAAGCGTTCGGCGGTGACCGCGCGGTTTTCCTTCTTGAGCAGAACGGTGTGCGGATCGAGGAACTCCGCCCGGTCCATGAAAATTTCGACGCCGGCCTTGGTCACGTTCTCCCGGTAAATATCCTCGAGCCGCGCGATTTCCTTGTTCTTGTTGGCGACGAGCACGTTCCAGTCGAAATGATGCGCCGGCACCGTCCAGCCGAAGCCCGCGGCATCCTCGAAATCCTCGAGGTAATGGCTGGCATAGACGAAGAGCTTCTTGGGGATGCAGCCGCGGATCACGCAGGTGCCGCCGAACCCGTATTCCTCGGCGATAGCCACGCGGGCGCCCGTGGCCGCCGCCATACGGCTTGCCCGCACGCCGCCCGAGCCGCCGCCGATGACGAAGAGATCGAAGTCATATTTTCGGTACATGCGGCCGCTCGATGATTTCCACCCTGTCTGCATAAGCGATGACGAGCTTTTGCGCGATGCCTACGAAGAGGCCGTGTTCCACCACGCCGGGAACACCGCCGAGAGCCTGAGCCAAGGTTGCCGCATTCTCGATTTCGCCCAGTGCCAGATCGTAAATGAAATTACCCGAATCCGTTACGAAAGTCGTTCCGTCGCGCGCGCGCAAGACTGCAGGGGTGTTGCCGTAGCCGAGCCCTTCAAGCGCGCGCCTGATGCGGTCGGCGGTTGTAGCGTGACCGAAGGGCACGACTTCGACGGGCAAAGGGTAGCGACCCAGCTTCTCCACGAGCTTGGAGGCATCGGCCACCACGATCATGCACCGAGACGATGCCGCCACGATCTTCTCGCGCAGGAGCGCGCCGCCACCGCCCTTGATGAGCGTGAGCGCACGGTCGGCTTCGTCGGCGCCGTCGACCACCAGATCGAGCGGCGCCAGAACGTCGAGATCGGCGAGCGGAATCGCAAGCGCGCGGGCCATTTCCGCCGTGCGCTCCGAGGTGGCCGCACACTGCACCTTCAGCCCGGCGCGAACGCGCGACGCCAAGGCTTCCAGAAAAGCTTCCGCGGTCGAACCTGTGCCGAGCCCGAGCTTCATCCCGTCTAGGACGTAATCGAGCGCACGGGCAGCCGCGGCGCGCTTGAGGGTGGAAGGGTCGGTCTGAATCACCATCTCCCCATTCTGTCATGGCCCGCGCCAGCGGCCCGCGCAAAGCGCGGCCGGAGCGCAAACTTCGGCGGGCCGCCCAGGTTGTCTAAGCTTCGACCTACTCCACCGTCACGCTCTTGGCCAAGTTGCGCGGCTGGTCGACGTCGGTGCCTTTGGCCACCGCTGTGTGATAGGCGAGAAGCTGGACCGGGATGGCATAGAGCAGCGGCGTCATCACGGGATCGATGCGCGGCACTTCGATGCGCGCCCAGGCGCGCGCGCCGGCATGGGCCAAACCTTCCGCATCCGACACCATCACCACCTTGCCGCCGCGTGCCATGACCTCCTGCATGTTCGAGGCGGTTTTCTCGAACAGGCAGTCGTGCGGCGCCAGCACGATGATGGGAACATTCTCGTCGATGAGCGCGATGGGACCGTGCTTCATCTCGCCGGCGGCATAGCCTTCGGCGTGAATATAGGAAATCTCCTTGAGCTTGAGCGCGCCCTCGAGCGCCAGCGGGAAATTAAGCCCGCGCGCCAGATAGAGCACGTCGCGCGCCTTCGCCACCTCGGCGCCGAGCTGCTCGATGGCAGGCTCATGTTTGAGACACTCGACCATGTGCCGCGGAATTTCGAGCAGGCTTTCGCACAGCCTTCGCTCTTCGCCGGCATCGATGCGGCCGCGCAGACGCGCCGCGCCGATCGCAAGTGCGGCGAGCACACTCAGCTGACAGGTGAACGCCTTCGTCGACGCCACGCCGATTTCGGGTCCGGCAAAGGTCGGCAACACGTGATCGGCTTCGCGCGCGATCGAGCTTTCCGGCACGTTGACGATGGCGAGCGTCGTCTGTCCCTGCGCCTTGGCGTGCCGGAGCGCAGCCAGCGTGTCGGCCGTTTCGCCCGATTGCGAAATGAAAAGCGCAGCGCCGCCTTCGGCATAAACGGGGTCGCGGTACCGCAGCTCGGACGCCACATCGACTTCCACGCCGATCCTGGCAAGCTTTTCGAACCAGTATTTGCCGACAAGGCCCGCATAATAGGCCGTGCCGCACGCGGAGATCGTGAGCCGCGAGGCGCGCGCGAGGATTGCGATGGCTTGGGCTTCGCGCGGCGCGATGGCGGGGCCCGTCGGGTCCACGTAATGGGAGATCGTGTGGCCGACGACTTCGGGCTGCTCGTGAATCTCCTTCGCCATGAAATGGCGATAGCCGCCCTTGTCCACCAGCCCGGCCGACGCATTGGTGATCTTGATCTCGCGGTTCGCGGGCCGGCCCTGCGCATCGAAAATCGCAATATCGCCGCCGTGCAAGACGGCCACGTCGCCGTCTTCGAGATAGGAGACGCGATTGGTGAAGGGCGCCAGCGCAATGGCATCGGAGCCGAGATAGGATTCGTCCTTTCCGTACCCGACCGCCAGAGGGCTACCCTGACGCGCGCCCACCACGAGGGATTCTTCGCCGTCGAAGATCATGGCGATGGCATAGGCGCCGGTGAGGCGGCGCGCGGCCTCCATGGCGGCGTGGGCGGGATCGAGCCCCCGATCCAGATAATCCGTGACGAGATGCACGGCCACTTCGGTGTCGGTTTCCGACGCGAACACGTGACCCTTGGCGATCAATTCCTCGCGCAGCTCGCGGAAATTCTCGATGATGCCGTTGTGAACCAGCGCCACCCGCGCCGACGCATGCGGGTGCGCGTTGGTCTCGGTCGGCGCACCATGCGTCGCCCAGCGCGTGTGGCCGATGCCCGTGCGGCCCGCCAAAGGGTGCGCGCGTAGGGATTCGCCCAGCTGCGCAAGCTTTCCCGTCGCGCGGCGGCGCACGATACGGCCGTCGACCAGCGTGGCCATGCCGGCGGAATCATAGCCGCGATATTCCAGCCGCTTGAGCGCCTCGAGCATGACCGGCGCCGCATCGTTCTTGCCCGCAATCCCGACTATCCCGCACATGAGTCTACTCCTACGTTTTCACCACGAAGACACGGAGGGCACGGAGCTGTTCGGCGATTCGCGCGAAGCACAACAATTAATTTTAACACTGAGACAGTGAGGCGGTGAGAAGTCCCGGATATCTCGCTGTCTCCCTGTGTATTATTTGCGCTTCGCGCGGCCTCCGTGCTCTCCGTGCCCCTGTGGTGAATGTTCATTTGCGCTTCTTGCTGGCCTTCTCGGCCTTTTTTCGCGAACGGAATTTCTCCGCCCATCCAGCAGATTCTTTCTGTTCGGCGCGCGTGACGGCAAGCGCATTGGCGCTCACGTCCTCGGTGATCACGCTGCCCGCGCCGACATAGGCGCCGTCCTTTACGCGGACGGGCGCCACCAGCGACGCATTGGAACCGATGAAAGCGCCAGCGCCGATTTCGGTGACATGTTTGTCGAAGCCGTCGTAATTGCAGGTGATCGTGCCCGCCCCGATATTGGCGCCGGCGCCCACGCGCGCATCGCCCAGATAGGAAAGGTGATTGGCCTTGGCGCCTTTTTCGAGGCGCGCATTCTTCACTTCGACGAAATTACCGATGTGGACATACTCTTCGATGCGGGCGCCGGGCCGCAGCCGCGCGAAAGGTCCGACGATGGCGCCCTCGCCTACGTCGGCGCCTTCCAGATGCGAAAACGCGCGGATTTGCGCGCCGCGCCGCACCGTGACGCCGGGTGCGAATACCACATAGGGCTCGATCAACGCGTCGGCCTCAATGGCCGTGTCGAAGGAAAGAAAAACCGTCTCCGGCGCGGCCATGCCGACGCCCTGCTCCAGCAGGTTTGCGCGCAGGCGCCGTTGCATTTCGGCTTCGGCTCGCGCCAGCTCGGCGCGGCTGTTGACGCCCATCGTCTCGGCTTCCTCGGCTTCGGCGACCGCGCAACGGATGCCTTCGGCCCTGGCGAGAACGGGAACCTCGGTGAGATAATATTCGCGCTGCGCGTTGTGGTTCGAAAGCCGCGCCGCCCAACGGAAGAAGGCGCCTGCCTCGGCGCTCATGATGCCGGCATTGCAGAGATCGACGCGGCGCTCCTCATCGTTCGCATCCTTGTATTCGACGATGCGCTCGACGAGGCCGCAGCGGTCCAGGATCACCCGTCCGTAGGCCGTGCTCGCGGAACGGAAGGCAACGATCGCCATGCCGGCTTTCTCGCGCGCCGCGAACGAGGCTTCGAACGTCGCCGAAGAAAACAGCGGATGATCGCCATAGGCGACCACGACGACGCCGGGAAAATCGGCCAGCACTGTGCCGGCGCATGCCGCGGCATGGCCGGTGCCGAGCTGCTCGCTCTGGACGACGCATTCCGCGCCCAGCCCGGCCGCATAGGCACGCACCTCTTGGGCATCCGGCGCCGTCACCACGACAATGCGGTCGACAGCGGCGCCCCGAACGGCGGCGATGACATGCCCCAAAATGGGCCGGCCGGCGACGGCGTGCATCACCTTGGGTTTGGCGGATTTCATCCGCGTTCCCTGACCGGCGGCGAGTACGACGGCAGCGCGCACGCTCAATTTCCTTTAAGCCTTTCTATCGCCCGGTATCCTTGCGATATCCTGCCGGCGAATCTGGGCAAAATGACGATTTGCAACGGTATATTGCTTTCGAAGGGCAGTCGGCAGTGGGCAATAGGCAGTGCGCCTCATTCCCTACTGCCTACTGCCTACTGCCAATTGCCGACTGCCGATAAGGAAATCCATGCCTTTTTCCCCCGCCCTGGTCTTCGATCTCGACGGCACCCTGATCGACACCGCCCCCGATCTTCTGGGCGCGTTGAACTGGGTGCTCCGCCGCGAGGGCCGTGCGCCCGTGAGCGCCGCGGACATCGGCCGGCTCGTGGGACATGGCGCCCGCGCCATGCTGGCCGAGGCCATGCAACGCACAGGCCAGCCCGCATCGTCCGAGCGTCTGGCCCTGCTCATCGACGACTATATCGCCCATTACCGCGCCCATATCGCCGACGAGAGCCTGCCGTTTCCGGGCGTCGCCGCGACTCTGGGCACCTTGTCCCAGGCAGGTGCGCGCATGGGCGTTCTTACCAACAAGCCGCAGGAGCTGGCGGATCCGCTGCTCGCGACGCTCGATCTGGCGCGCTTCTTCGCGACCATCCACGGCGCGGGGCGCTTTTCCTACAGCAAACCCGATGCGCGCGTGTTTCATCATGTGCTCGACGAGCTCGGCGGCACCGGCAGCGGCGCCGTGATGATCGGCGACAGCGCCACCGACGTGGCCACCGCCCGTGCCGCCGGCGTGCCGGTGGTGCTCCTGTCTTACGGCTACACGTCCGAGCCGGCGCACACGCTGGGGGCCGATGCCGTGATCGACGGCTTCGCCGATCTGCCGGGCGTGCTCGAACGATTGTTGGGCTGACCGGGACCGCCGGCTTCCAAGTCCGCATGCGTGTTGCGGCGCCATCGCTGCAAGCAAGATGCTCGCGCTGCCGGTGAACGCGAAGCGCGTGCCGCTTGACCGCTCGCCTGCGCTCCGTTAGAGCCGCTGCCACCCTTCGGGGGGGGGCGCGTAGCTCAGCGGGAGAGCACTCCCTTCACACGGGAGGGGTCACAGGTTCAATCCCTGTCGCGCCCACCATTTCCTTCCTCTCGGCAGAACGGCACGAGCATTCGATCGGGAACACGCGCTCCCGTCATCGATTACCCATCTGTGGCCAGCCTGCCGGCAGCGTGCCGCAATTCGCTGCCAGCAGCGAAATCTGCAGCGAATTTCGGCAAATGCTTGCGGGAAAACCCGCATTCCATCGCACGTTTGCCGATTGGCGCGCCGACGGAGCAGCGAATGAGCAGCGAATTAACAGCGAATCCGCACCCTCGAAGCGCGCGTCGCCGGGGATAAGCAAAAAGCCCAGCCGTCCGCGGCGGCAGGTGGACAGGCGCGCCTCGCGCAGCGCAAGTGGTATGCAATCACAATGTCAAAGAGCCGCGCCGAAAGACGCAGGCGCGATTCCGCTTGGCGGAGTGGCGCATTCTAACCGCCACGCATGCGAATGTGAAATCGCGCCATGATGCGCTTACTCGTTCCGTCTTCGAAGAGCAGCGAATTTTTCCCTGCTTGCCGCAATGCGTTCGTGATCCGCTCGCAACACCGGGTGGGAATTGCGGCGCTTGCCGAATGCCGACGATTCGTCCGTTGCTCATGGGATGTTGCCGCCAACTTGTTCGCTACGATCCGCGACCGTTTCCTTGCGCTCGTCACGTCGGGCGCGGCAACTCCCGTGCGCCGGACGTAAGGCTCTGACCGGGAATAACTGAATCGGCGTGCGCTGTTTTTTGTAGTGTGCGGGATTCCCGCGGGGCCTGCCATCCGATATCTGATTCGTGTGATTGATGAATTGGCGATTCGGCAACGGTTCGAGGCACTGGTTCCTGTGCTTGATGAGCGCGGACGCCGGCGTTTTGCGGCGGCCGAAGCGGCGGCAGCGGGCCACGGCGGGGTGAGCGCGGTGACACGCGTGACCGGCATTGCGCGCAGCACGATTGGGCGGGGCTTGGCCGAATTGCGCGCGTTAGAGACGCCGGTTGGTGAGCGCGTACGCAGACCGGGTGGCGGTCGCAAGCCGCGCAGCGAGAGCGATGCGAGCTTGCTCGATGATTTGCGCGCACTGGTCGAGCCGGAGACCCGCGGCGATCCGCAATCGCCGCTGCTGTGGACGGCGAAGAGCCTGCGCAAGCTCAGCCGGAGCCTGCGCGATATGGGCCATGAGATTGGCCGCACGCTGGTCGGTGAGCTGCTGCACAAGCTCGGTTACCGCTTGCAAGCCAATCGCAAGACCCGCGAGGGATCGAGCCATCCCGATCGTGACGTCCAATTTCATTATATCAATGATCGCGTGAAGGAAGCTCTCGCAGCTGGCGAGCCGGCGATCTCGGTCGACACCAAGAAGAAAGAGCTGGTCGGCGATTTTCGCAACGCAGGACGGGAATGGCGACCGCAGGGTTCGCCCGAGGAAGTCCGGGTTCACGATTGTCATTCCCGCGAAAGCGGGAACCCAGTAGGCGCGTGTCCGCGCGCCAGAGACTGCGTAGAGGTGGGCCGAACTGGCGTTGAATATTATTGTCGCGAATTATACCTGAATGGCCCTAGAGCATTTTCCGAGCAGAGTGAATCGGTGGGGATTCCCAAAACGGCGCGAGTTTGATTCAAGCTGCATGCTGGCGAAGGAGGCCAGGATGCATGGGCAAGGCTCTATCGGTCGATCTTCGGGAACGTGTCATCGCGACGGTGGAAAGTGGCGTCTCGGGCCGGCAAGCGGCCCTGCGTTTTGAGGTGAGCGCGTCGAGCGTCAGCCGATGGCGCGGCAAACTTGCTCGGGAAGGCGGGATCGCACCGAAGCGTCAGGGCGGCGATCGTCGCTCGGGACGCATCGAGGCCTATGCGGAGGTGATCCTGAACGCGGTGGACGCGGCCCCCGACATCACGCTCGCCGAGTTGCAGGCACTGCTGAAGGACGAAGGTCTGAGCGCCGGCATCGGCACGATCTGGCGCTTTTTCGATCGCCGGAAGGTCACGCTCAAAAAAAACCGCGCACGCTGCCGAGCAGCGATGCGGGCCGGTGAACGCGGCGCGCGAAGAATGGTTCGAGGGACAACCCGAGCTTGATCCGCAGCGTCTCGTCTTTATCGACGAGACGGCCGCGAGCACCAAGATGGCGCGACTTTACGGCCGTTCGCCGCGCGGCGAGCGATGTCGGGCCGCTGTTCCGCACGGACATTGGAAAACGATGACCTTCACGGCCGGTCTGCGGATCGACGGCATCACCGCGCCCATGGTGCTCGATGGTCCCATGGATGGTGAAGCATTCCGCGCCTATGTCGAACAGGCGCTCGCGCCCACGCTGTATCAAGGCGATATCGTGATGATGGAAAATCTGCCAGCGCATAAGGTTCACGGCGTGCGCGAGGCGATCGAAGCCGTTGGCGCGAGCCTGCTTTATCTGCCGCCCTACAGCCCGGACTTCAACCCCATCGAGATGGCTTTCTCCAAGCTGAAAGCGCTCTTGCGCGCCGCGGCCGCGCGAACCATTCTCGATCTTTTCCAGGCAATTGCAGATGCGCTCAAACGCTTCACCCCGGGCCAATGTCGAAATTATCTTGCCGCCGCAGGATACGATGCGTACTGATCGGAAAATGCTCTAACCGACAATCATGACATGCGTTCGGCGACGCCCCCGGCGTAAAGCGGGGAGCGAGCGGTGAACGATGCCCAAAAGCTATTACGTCTACATTCTTGCCAGCCGGCGCAACGGCACGCTCTACGTCGGAGTGACGAACAATATCGCGCGCCGAGCATTCGAGCATCGCAGTAGCCTGGTTCCCGGCTTCACGAGGGATTACGGAGTTAAGACGCTCGTATATTTCGAGACATTCGACGATATCGCCTTTGCAATCGAGCGCGAGAAGCGCCTGAAGAAATGGCGGCGGGCCTGGAAGATCGCGCACATTGAGGAACACAATCCCGACTGGCGTGACCTTTACGAAACGTTGAATTCCTGAAACCCTGGTGAGTCACTGGCGCGCGGATGCGCGCGCCGCTGGGTTCCCGCTTTCGCGGGGATGACAACCGTGGGGCTTGAGATGCTTCAGATCATCTTCCCCGCGCAGTCCTTCGGTCCGCAGGGAAGGACCTGAACTGCACGGCCGCTGCCATCCATGAGGCGTTTCCGGCCATGGGGTCCGTTGGGCATATTATGCGCCGAGCGCGATCTTAAGAGCGGCGTACGTCTCCTGGACGTTCAGCCTTTCGCCGTTGCTCAGCGTGATATGTCCGGTGCCTTGTTGGCCCTCGGTTATCGCCACGATATGCGCGGTGCCGATAGTCTTTTTTCCCGCAGGGCTTACGCCCTCCTGCGTGATATTGACTAACGTGACTTCGATGAAGGGGACTGCCACGGATTGTCCTCCGGCTTACCGGTAAGCATGGGCATCCTGGGCCGACTTGGTCAATCGTCGGAAATTCAAGGTGAGACAGCCGCCGCCCGCCCGCCTTGCCAGCGCCCCGGCAATCCCCTATAAGCCGCGACCGCTGTCAGCCTGGAAAGTCCGCTGCCCATGAAGAAAGGCATTCATCCCAATTATCATATGGTCACCGTGGTCCTGAACGACGGTTCGACCTACAGGACGCGCACGACCTGGGGCGAGCCGGACCAGAAGCTGACCTTGGACATCGATCCCTCCACCCATCCGGCATGGACGGGCGGCCAGCAACAGCTGGTGGATCGCGGCGGCCGGCTGACGCGCTTCAACAAGCGCTTCAAGGATTACGTCAAGAGCTGATCGCGCCCGGCCTTACGCCACGCCATCCGTTCCGGTGGGATCGAAGCTCTGTTTCAAGAGATCGAGCTGTTCCTTGACCGGAGACGCCGCCGGCGCACCGGAGCCGAAGAGAAGATCGTCGAGCCTGGCGATACGGCGATAGAGATTGTCGCTGCGCTGCAAGAGATCCTGAAGCGCGACGGGCAGGGTATCGACGGCATCTTCGCGGCCGCCCAGGCATATTTCTTTCGAGCCGAGACGATAGCGGTCGCCCGCTGCATCTTCGGGGCGCATCTCGCCGTCCTGAACGGCACGCTGAATCAACAGCCAGCTCGCCGCCTGCATGAGGCGCGTGGTGACGCGCATGCTTTCGCCGGCATAGAGCAACGCCGTCTTGCGCGGCAGATCGCGCGATTCCTGCCGGCCGCGGCCATCGAGATAGCGGGCGGTTTCTTCGACAAGCGACATGCCTTCGTCGAAGGTGCGCGTAAACAATGCAGAATTTGCAAAGGAACTCAGGTTGTATTCGCGATCGTCGTCGCCGATGGATAGCACCATTTGATCCAGGACCCGTTTCTCACCCCACAGCCAAGGCTAGCAACTGGCCGGCGCGGCGCAAGCTTAACGTCGACGATTTCCGCACGTAAACCATGCCGCTGATGCAGCCATGCAACTCTCTCTAATACGCACAAGGCATTAACATCCGATTTCCTCGGCTTGCGTTGTGCCTTGCACCGGATCGTTAATTACGCAAATTCACGCTTTGCGGAAAACTGCCTCGGCTGCCGACTTCGTGGATTGCCGGGCGGCAATGGCGTCGCGGCAGCGGGCGATCTCGCCGTCGAGCGCCGCGATCCGTGCCATCAGCTCGTGTTCGGACATCGCGGAGATATCTTCGCCCAGCGTCAATTCGTTAAGCTTTTTTTTTCGCGGCAACAACTCGTCGGGATCGATCGGCATCGCTTCGCTTCGCGGTGGCAGCCTGATAGTTTCGGCTTATTTTCGCGAGGAAGACAAGGGTTAGGAGTGTGCCATGAAGGCGATCGCGGTAGAGAACGCCGGCCCGGAATATCGTCTTGTGGCCGTGGAACTGGCGCGTCCGGTGCCTTCCGCCGGCGAGGTGCTCATCAAGGTCGAGGCAGCCGGGCTCAATCGCGCCGATCTCGCTCAGGCACAGGGTCGGTATCCTCCGCCGCCCGGAGCATCCGCCACGCTTGGCATGGAAGTATCCGGAGAGGTCGTCGAACTGGGCGACGGCGTCACGCAATTCGCCAAGGGCCAGCGGGTGTGCGCTCTGTTAGCCGGCGGCGGTTATGCCGAATATGCGGTGGCATCCGTGCTGTGCGTGCTGCCCGTGCCGGGCGGCGTCGACTTCATAGAAGTGGCGGCGCTCCCCGAGGTGCATTTTACGGTGTGGACCAATCTGATGGACTGCGCGCGGCTCGCACCCGGAGAAAGCGTACTCGTCCATGGCGGCTCGAGCGGCATCGGCACCGCGGCGATCCAGCTGTGTGCGGCACGTGGCCACACGATCTTCACGACCGCAGGCAGCGCCGACAAGTGCCGCGCCTGCGAAACGCTCGGCGCGGCCAAGGCGATCAATTACCGCGCGGAGGATTTCGTCGAAGCCGTCAAGAATGCCACCGGCGGGAAGGGCGTGGACGTCATCGTAGACATGGTGGGTGGCAGCTATATTCAGCGCAATTTTTCGGCGCTGGCGCGCGGCGGCCGGCTCGTCAACATCGCCTTTCAGGAGAGCATGACGGCGAACGTCAATTTCGGGCCTATGCTCATGAAGCGCCTGAGCTTCATGGCCACCACGCTGCGTTCGCGTTCGAACGAGGAGAAAGGCGCCATTCGGGACGCACTCGCCCGCGAGGTCTGGCCGCTGATTGCCGCGGGGGCCATCAGGCCCGTCGTGGACCGGGTCTTTCCCTTGGAAGAGGCCCAAGCTGCCCACGCCCGAATGGCCGGAAGCCAGCACATCGGCAAGATTTTGCTCACGCCATGAGCAAAACCCTTTCCCTCGGCCGGCTCTGACGGTAAAAGGCGCTGTTCCTCCAAAGGTTGAGCCTTTAGAGCGGGCTGGGGTGTAAACAACCCAGCCGGGAAGGGAAGCTTCATGTCAGAAAACAAGCCGCTGATGCCCAAGGCGACCGCCGTCTGGTTGGTCGACAACACCTCCCTCACATTCGAGCAGATTGCCGATTTCTGCGGGCTGCATCCCCTCGAGGTGAAAGGGATTGCCGATGAAGATGTCGCCAAGGGCATCAAGGGCCAGGACCCCGTCGTCACCGGCCAGTTGACTCGCGATCAGATCGAGCAGGCCGAAAAGGATCCGAAGGCCCGCCTCAAGATGGCGCCGCCCAAGCACAAGATTCCGGCGGTGAAGCCCCAGCGGGCGTCGCGCTACACGCCCGTCTCCAAACGGCAGGACAAGCCCGATGCTGTCTATTGGCTGCTGCGCAATCACCCGGAATGCTCGGACGCGGACATCATCAAGCTGGTTGGCACGACCAAGGCGACAATCCAGAAAATTCGCGAGCGCTCGCATTGGAACGCACAGAATATCAAGGCGGTCGATCCGGTGACGCTGGGTCTGTGTTCGCAGCTCGAGCTCGACCTCGCCGTGGAGCGCGCCTCGCACCGCCGCGATAAGTTGATCAAGCGGGTGGAAAAGGGCGAAAGCCTCAAGCCGATCGCAGAGACCGCACAAGCGCCCGATACGGAATCCGTCGAAGCCGTCGCCGAAGAAGAATGAAGCGGAATTCACCGCAGAGGCGCCAAGGTGCAAATGAATCAGCGGCTTCTTAGCGCCTTGGCGTCTTTGCGGTTACTGTATTGCGCTTCGCGCGCCGACCTTCGGTCATCCAGCCTGCGTTCGATCTCCGCTGCGACGCGTTCCATTTCCCGTAAAGGCTGGACGGAATAAGGCTCCAGCGGAACGGTGAATTTACGCGCGTGGCCGCGGGCCAGGAGCGCCGTGAGAAAGCGGGAAGACTTGGCCGAACCGCCCGGCAGATCGAAGATGTAGACGGGCTTTCCGCTGGCGCAGGCCTCGGTGATCATGTTGACGGAATCCGCCGTCGCGACGAGCGCGTGCGAGAGACCGAGGATGCCGAAATAGGGGTTGGCGCCTTCGCCGTCCCAGACGAACGCCGGCGCGCCCTTCAGCGCCTGGCGCAGCAGCGCGATGTTGGCATTACCAGTCCGGCGCGAAGGTGTGACAAGCAGGCTCGCTTTGGCGGTCTGCGCCAGCGCCCGCAATTGCGCCGCCAGATCCAGGATTTGCTCTCGGCCCAGCCGGTAGGCGCCGTTGGCTCCGCCGATCAGCACGCCGACATACGGCGGTTCCAGCCCGGAAATTCGCGCCGCCAGATCCGCCGCGCCCTGCGCGAGCTTTTCCGCTGCGACGCGATGCAGCGCGCCCAGGGTCGACATGACGTTGGTGCCTTCGAGCGCGTCGTGCAACGGCGCGACCACGAAATCGAAGTGCGTGGGCGAAATCACGGGATCTTGAATCTGGATGGTGAAGCAGGCTTTTCCCGCACGCGTGGTCTGCGCCTTGACGTGCAGCGACGCCGGAACGCTCAAACGGCCCGAGGCGATCAGAAGCTCGGGCCAGGGCGGCGCAAGCGGTTCCTTGAAGGCGCAGGCGAGGCCGGCGCGTAAATAGGGTGCGAGAGACCGCCAGGGCTGGCGCAGACTGACGCGCTTGACGGCCGGCACAAGCCCAAGCGCTTCGGCCAGACCGACGCATTGGCTTTCCATGCCGATCTTGCCGTCGGTAACGACCCAACAGGATGGAACGGGCGCGCGCAAAGCCTTGGTCAGAATCCGAACATGTGATCGAGGCTGATGCTGCCGCCGGCGGGGCAGCGCACGGCGTGATAACCGAACAGCCGGCAGGTTTCGTCGCGGACGACGACGGTGGCGTGCCGCCCGGCGCGGGCGAGCACGGTTCCTCCGAAAACTTCGCGCATGTCGAGAAGGGCCGAGCCCGATGCGGGTATCGCGATGCTCTCCTGTGCAATCTCGGCGCCTGCCGCGCTGCGCAGGATGAGCTTGGTCGTCGAATGCGGATGCCAGCTGTCGGAGACCGGATAGATCAGATGGCACAGCGTTTCGAGCGGCGCCGGCGCGATGCGAAGGAACAGCCGCGTCGAAAGCCCCGGCGGCGGCCCGGAATAGGATTGCGGTTCGCCGCGATAGGTCAACGCGGTGTTGAAGATGTGCGAACCGAAGCTCGTCTCCGCCGTGTGGCCGCTTCTTACATCGACATAACGGAAGAGCGCGTGCAGCCAGCCGTCCGCTTCCGCACCGGCCTCGAAATCGTAAACCAGCTCGACATGCCCGAAACCGTCCGCAAGTTTGCCTTGCGCCGCGGCCGAAACGTCGAACGCCTGGGCGTGATCGCGCGGCAGATTGCCGAAGCGATGCGCGGCGACCTGCACGCCGTTTGCATCGTAGATCAGCGCTTTGATCGGAAGGCGCGTCTGTGCCGTCGACATCGGCGTGGGCAGAACCGTGCTCGCATAGGCGTCGAGCGGCAGGATCGGGGCGGGAAGGATGTGGCCCTTGCCCAAGAGGTTGCCGAGCCGCGCCAGAGTGGCGTCGGGCGCAAGATCGCTCCGTTCGACATTGGGATGCGCAATGCGCGTCCGGCCGCTGGCGGCGGCCACTTCGTAGCGCGGACGCACGACGTGTTTTCCCGCATGGATTTCGATCTGCTGCGGCCAATGCAAATCCGGGAGCAACGCGCCGACGTGCAGCGCGCGCGTGGCGAACGGCGCGATTTCGTCCTTGAGCCAGGCGATCTCGCTGCCGCCCATCGGCCTCAGGCCGATCTCGCCCGCGCCGATCGGAATCGGGTGGCTGTTTTGCACCCAGAGAATCACGTTTTCGCCGGGGGCAGGCGCGGGCAGCCCCGCATAGAGATCGGACGGCCAGGAATTGGCGTCATGCGTCGCCGACAAGACGGCCGGATCGTCGCCATAGGTGTCGAGCGCGTATTTGACCACGTCGTGGCCGGCAATTCCCGTGGCATGCACAAACAGCTGCCCGGTGAATGCCGGCAGCGAAAAGCGGGCGCGGATTTCTGCGCTGTCGATCACGATGGCAGCGTCCGCAGCCGCGCAATCCTCGCTCCAGGTCGCCAGTGTCTCGCCGCTGCCGGAAAACAGCCGGCACCACAGCTTTACGGCGTTCGCGCCATAGCGCGCCCAGTAATTGGCCGTGACGAGGCGGGTGTGTCGGCCGTCTTCGTCGCGAAAGAAGGCGAGATTGGTGGCGAAATTCAGCGCCGTGAGATAGCGCGCGGCGTCGGTCTGCAGCTCCGAAGGCAATTTGAGCGCGGCAAAGCTGAAGACCTCGGCCGCCTGCGGGATCAGATGGCCGATGGCCCGGAGCGCTTTTTCCGCGTCGAAGCTTGCGATGAGGACGGCGCCGGCTTGTGCGCCTGACAGCTCGGTGACGGGCCGGGCGCGCTGCCTACGAAATTCCGCTCCGACGCGCTCGACGTTCTGGACGAAATACCCGGCCAGGGGAATGTCGGCGAGGGGGTAGAAGGTGTCGAAGGCGCCCAGAACGCCGTCCGGGTCGTAGATCGCCACCGGGGCCGCCGCCGCGAGCCTTGCCAGCAGGGTTGTGGCGCGTTCGGCAGCCAACGGGTGCGAAAATGCCTTGTATACCGCGCTGCCGCCCAGATCGTTGCGGAAGGTCTCAATACGAAGGGGCATGAGCCTTGCCCGGCGCGAAAAGACGCTTGAAGAACGCACTCACGCGATGACGCGCCTGCTCGCGCGAGACGATCGCATCGCTTTTCACCCAGTTGACCTGAACGACGCGCCGCTGGCCGTGAAACGGCGCAAAGCCGTGCCACGCCTTGGGGCCGTTCTGGAAGACGACGAGCGTTCCTTCGCGCGGCGGCACCTCCGCCGCATAATCCTCGAGATCGTCGGGCGAGCGCAGCAGCCGCAGCCGGGCGCTGGCGCATTCCCAGCTGCGATTCGTGTAAAGAAGCATGGTGATCAGCTTGCTCTTGCTGTCGGAATGAATGTGGCCGTCGCGCGCCGTGCACATCCCGCGCACCGTGGCCATCACCGGGTGGCCGGACAGATCGATGGCGAATTTTTCCTCGACCAGTGCCTTCATGTCCGCGCCGGTCAGCGCATCGACCAGCGCGCCGAACGCCGGGCCGAAGGCGAGCGAACTCAGGGGGAAGCTGCCGGACCGGCCGATCGCCGGAAAATCGCTTTCGATGCGCGCCAGCGCTTCGTCGCAGACGAAGTTGGGCACGATGAGGAACGAAAACGGCTCGCGCACGACGCGTGTCGCGCGCAATCGCTCCATATCCACGATTTGACCGGCCTGAGAGATGTCCATCGCAAGGTTTGCGTTTGTTCCGCCTCGGGCCGCGACGCGGGGGCCTAAGGCGCGCCAGACCTAACAGCCCCGTTTGCGAATGTGTAGGCTTTTCTTGGGCCGCAGCCGGTGCTCGGGCGGTCGAAATTCTGCTATTGACAAGATCAAATTAGTAGTGTTACGTAAGTCCCGTTGCCAAGGGGAGCTACGGAGGCCCTCATGTCCGGAGACAATGCCAATGGGCTGCTTACCGGCCTGGTCGGCGCTGACGACTACGAAATGAACGAATCCCTCGGCCTGTGCCTGGTTCGCACCGGCGACCGGCTTCTGGGGTTTCTGACCGGGATCTGCTTCCTCGCCGCCGCCCTGAGCATCTGGCACTTTATGTGAGCCACCGCCGGCACTGTTGCGCCAAGAGATTAACACCAATTTGCGCGAGGCTTTGAACCCGCCTCACCTCCGGGGAGGCGGGTATCTGCCTTGGTCCGTTGGGTCGGAACGTGTCTGCAAATCGTAGACTGTTGCCCCCTTCGAACACCATGCTATGCATAAGGGCGCGCGCGGGCGTAGTTCAATGGTAGAACGGCAGCTTCCCAAGCTGCATACGAGGGTTCGATTCCCTTCGCCCGCTCCAAGGCTTAGGACATCCGTCACAACAAGTGAATCGGATTTGGCGTTTGCGCCATGTGGTGATGTGAACTCGGGGCGTCGAGATTCCTAGGATTGCGCTGCGGCGGTATTCGGGTCGGCATGATCGACATGCAAGCGATTCGGCAAAGGTGGGAGCTTGTGGGCTCGAAGCTGGATGAGCGGGGGCGGCGGATGTTTGCAGCCGGCGAGGTCCGCGCGGCTGGCTGGGGCGGTCTGGCGGCGGTCTGCGAGATCACTGGGCTCGCGCGCTCGACCATCGGCCGGGGACAGAAAGACCTTGACGCCGCGCCCCTGTCGAAAGGCCGGGTGCGCCGCAGGGGAGGCGGCCGGCGGCCTCTATCGAGCCGGGACGCGACGCTGATCGAGGATTTACGGATCGTCATTGAGCCGGCCACGCTCGGCGATCCGATGCGCCCGTTGTTGTGGGTGTCGAAAAGCCACGACAAGCTGGTTGTCGCATTGCAGAAGAAGGGCCACGAGATCAGCGCCAGCAGCGTGAAGAGACTGTTGCCGAAGCTCGGCTATAGCCGGCAGTCGAACCGCAAGGCCGACGAGGGCTCGAACCATCCCGACCGCAATGCGCAGTTCGAGCACATCAACGCCAAGGCGATCGCGGCACAGGCTGCGGGGCAGCCCGTCATCTCGGTCGACACCAAGAAGAAAGAGCTGGTCGGCAACTACAAGAACGGTGGCACCGACTACCGCCCGAAAGGCGATCCGCTGCGCGTGAAGGTGCACGACTTCGAAGATAAGGATCTCGGCAAGGTCGTACCTTATGGCGTGTACGACGTTGGCGCCAATGCAGGGTGGGTGAGCGTCGGGATCACAAGCGACACGGCTCAGTTCGCTGTCGCCTCCATTCGCCGCTGGCTCGACGCAATGGGGCGCCAGCGCTACCCGAAAGCCCGCGAGTTGACCATCACGGCCGATGGCGGCGGCTCGAATGGAACGCGTGTCCGGCTGTGGAAGGTCGAGTTGCAAAAGTTCGCCGACGAGACGGGCCTCGTGCTCCACGTCCATCACTATCCGCCAGGCACCTCTAAGTGGAACAAGATCGAGCACCGCATGTTCTGCCACATCACGCAGACTTGGCGTGGGAGACCTCTCGTCGATCGCATGGCCGTGGTCGAACTGATTGCCGCGACGACGACCAAAGCCGGCCTCAAAGTCGAGAGCGCCCTCGATACTGCGATCTACGAAAAGGGAATCAAAGTGAGCGATGCCGAGATGAAGACGCTCGACATCCGGGGCGATGAATTCCATCCTGAATGGAACTACACAATCCGACCGCGATCAGCCGACAATAGGAGCGGTTAATTTGGCCAGTGTCCTTAGCTCGGGATTAGCCTATCAGCCCGGCCCGATAGTCGTGAAACGCTGCTCCTCCTCCGCCGGCAGCGCTCACTCTTCGCCCTGCACGTCTTCGAGCTGAACCTCGTGGCCCCAGAGCCGTTCGAGATGGCCGCAGACAAGTTCCCTGGTCGGCGCGTGCAGCGGAATGCCGCGATGCATGCGGTGTTCCAGGACGAGCTTGCGGTCGGTGCTCAGATTGGCCGCCACCACCTGGATATTGGGATCGCCCACGCCCACGTCGTATTGGCGGGCCAGTGCAGAACGAATCCTGCGGTACCCCTGATCGTTATGGATGGCCGACACCTTGTAGGCTGCGTCGTCGGCCTTGTCGTGCAGCGCGAACATGCGCAAGTCGCGCATCAGCTTGGGGCTTAAGAACTGCTCGACGAAGCTTTCGTCGCGATAATTGGCCCAGGCGTCCTTGAGCACCTCCATGGTGTTGCCGTGGCCTGCGAATTGCGGAAACCAGTTGCGGTCCTCCGCCGTGGGCTCTTCGCAGATGCGCTTGATATCCGCCATCATCCCGAAACCGAGCGCGTAAGGGTTGAGGCCGTTGAAGCGCCGGTCGTCGAATTCCGGCTGGAAGATCACGCTGGTGTGGCTGTGCAGGAATTCGAGCAGCGAACCCTCCGTAATCAGGCCGCGCTCGTAGAGCAGGTTCATGATCGTGTGGTGCACGAAGGTGGCGCAGCCTTCGTTCATCACCTTGGTCTGCTTCTGCGGATAGAAATACTGCGCGAGATTGCGCACGATGCGCAAAACCTCGCGCTGCCAGGGCCGCAGCACCGGAGAGTGCTTTTCCAGGAAATAGAGCAGGTTCTCTTCGGGCAGCTTCATGTCCGGGCCAGAATCCTCGCCGATGTCGGCGATGGGAGGCGCGCCGGGCGGCTCCACGCCGGCCGGCAAGGTGCGCCACAGCTCGTTGCGCGATTCCTCCTCGTATTGCATGCGGCGCCGGCGCTTCTCCAGCACGCGCTCCTTCGAAGGCTTGGGAGGGCGGCGATAGCGGAAAACGCCTTCGTTCATCAGCGCATGGGCGGAATCCAGAACGGCCTCGATCTCGTCGCGCCCGTGGCGCTCCTCGCAGGCCGCGATGTAGCGCTTGGCGAAGGCGAGGTATTCGAGAATCCCTTCCGCGTTGGTCCATTGCTGGAACAGATAGTTGTTCTTGAAAAAATGGTTGTGGCCGAAGGCGGCGTGGGCGATGACGAGCGCCTGCATCGTCAGCGTGTTCTCTTCGAGCAGATACGAGATGCAGGGATTGGAGTTGATGACGATCTCGTAGGCCAGCCCCATATGGCCGGCGCGATAAAGCGTCTCCTCGCGCGCGAACAGCTTGCCGAACGACCAGTGACTGTACATGAGCGGCATGGCCATCGAGGAATAGGCGTCGAGCATCTGCTCCGACGAGATCACCTCGATCTGATTGGGATAGACGTCGAGCTTGAGATCGCCGATCGCAATCTCCTCGATGGCGCCGTAGACGCGGTCGAGCGCGGCGAAATCCCATTCGGGCTCACTAAACAATAGAGTCACGGCCGGCCCCCTCCGTCTCGCTGCGCTGTCGCGCAGCTCGCTACCTCCCCCATGCGCTGTCGCGCGCGGGGGAGGAAGAAACTATGCGCGGCCCTCCGCTCTTCCTCCCCCGTGCGCAGCATGGGGGGCGTTAGCGACAGCGTACGCGCGCTGAGCCCGAAGGGCGAAGCGGAGGGAGCAAGGCGCGAAACCACTATCCCGCCTCCGTTTTCTTGAACAGCTCGCGGAACACGGGAAAGATATCGGCGGGCTTGGAAATCCTCTTGGTGGCGAAATTGGGCCACAGCTCGGCCACCGTGCGATAGGCGCGCCACAGCTCGGCGCCGGAATCCTCGCTGGCGAACACTTCCATTTCCCGTTCGTCGAGAATCTCGATATAGGCGTAATATTGGCATAGCGGCATGATCTCGCCGTTGAGCATCTCCACGCAGTGCCGGGCGTCTCCCGATTGCGTGTAGCCGTCGGACGCCTGTGCCGCGTAGATGTTCCAGTCCGCCGTGGCGTAGCGCTGCTTCTGGATCTCCAGCATTTTGTCGAGCGCGGTCGAAACGATGGTTCCGCCGGACTGGCGCGAATAGAAGAATTCCTGCTCGTCCACTTCCTGGGCGTCGTGCGTATGGCGGATGAAGACGATGTCCACCTTGTCGTAGCGCCGGCGCAGGAAGAGGTGCAGCAGCATGTAGAAGCGCTTGGCGAGATCCTTCTCCCGTTCGCCCATGGAACCCGAAACGTCCATCAGGCAGAACATCACCGCCTGGCTGGTGGGGACGGGCTGCTCGGCGAAGGCATTGTAGCGCACGTCCAGGGGGTCGACGAAGGCGATCCATTTGCGCTTGGCGTGCGCCTTGGCGATTTCCTCCTTCAACAGGGCGATGTTCTCGCGCGTGGTCTCGGTCTGCGGGTCCTCCTGTTCCAGCGCAGCAAGCCGCGCTTCCATCGCCAGCAGGTCCTGCGAACGCGGCCGCTTGAGCGCCAGCCTACGGCCGAAGGCATTGCGCATGGTGCGCAAAAGATTGATCTGCGTCGGCGCGCCGGCTGTGGAGATGCCGGCCCGGCGCCACGCCTTGTTGGGTGTCTCCTTGAGCGTCGTCCTGACGAGGTTGGGCAGCTCGAGGTCCTCGAAGAAAATGTCGAGGATCTCGTCCTGCGTCATCGTGAATTCGAAATCGTCGTCGCCCTCGCCGGAATCACTTGCCTGCTTGCCGCGCCCGCCGCTTTCGCCCGAAGGCGGCTTCTTGATTTCGTCGCCGGGCATGAACTCCTTGTTGCCCGGCAGCACGAAATCGTGCTCGCCGCCGGCCGATGGGTCGAGCCGGAAGCGCGGCTCCTTCGTGCCCTTGGTCGAAATCCTGACCTTGCGATCTTTGCCGATGTCGGCGACCGCGGCGTCCTTCAGGGATTTCTGCACTGCGTCCCTGATCTGCGCTCTCGCCCGGCGGATGAAACGCTGCCGGTTGGCGAGGCTCTTGCCCTTCGGGTTGAGACGGCGGTCGATGAAGTGGGTCATGGCAGGCGCCAACGAATAACAGAGAATGTCATGGCCCGCGAATGCGGGCCACCCAGGTTAAACGTTCCATCACTCTTGCAAGGCTCCTCGTCTGGCCGGGGGAACCGGGTAGAACTCCGGCTGACCCAACTGGGTGGCCCGCATTCGCGGGCCACGACAGAGAAGAACTCAGGCGAGGTGGCGGAGCAGCCCATAACACATCGCTCGGCTCACCCCGCCTTGTTGACGCGCATGTACCATTCGACCAGCCGGCGCACCTGCCGCGGGGTGTAACCCCGCGCCAGCATCCGCTTTATGAACTCGTTGTGCTTGGTCTCGGTGTCGCTGTCTTTCTTCGACTCGAAGCTGATGACCGGCAGAAGGTCCTCGACCTGGCTGAACATCCGCTTCTCGATGACGTTGCGGATCTTCTCGTAGGCGGTCCAGGCGGGATTCTTTCCGTCATGGGCGGCGCGATAGCGCAGGGCGAATTTCACGACCTCGTTGCGGAAATCCTTCGGGTTGGCGATGCCGGCCGGCTTTTCGATCTTCGACATCTCGCCGTCCAGCGCTGCGCGATCCAGCAGTTGGCCGGTGTCGGCATCCTTGTAGTCCTGGTCTTCGATCCAGGCGTCGGCGTAGGCGATGTAGCGGTCGAACAGGTTCTGGCCGTATTCGCCGTAGGACTCCAGATACGCCTTCTGGATCTCTTTGCCGATGAACTCGGCGTAGCGCTGGGCGAGTTCCGCCTTGATGAATTCCAGGTATTTCTTCTCGGTCTCGTCGGCGAACTGCTCGCGCTTGATCGACTGTTCGAGCACGTACATCAGATGCACCGGATCGGCGGCAATCTCGTTCACGTCGTAGTTGAAGGTTTCGGAAAGAACCTTGTAGGCGAAGCGGGTGGAGATACCGTTCATTCCCTCGTCGACGCCGGCCGCGTCCTTGTATTCCTGTAGCGTCTTGGCCTTGGGATCGGTGTCCTTCAGCTTTTCGCCGTCATAGACCCGCATCTTGGAGGTAAGGTTCGAATTCTCATGCTCCTTGAGCCGCGTCATGACGCAGAACTTGGCCAGCATTTCCAGCGTCTCGGGCGCGCAAGGCACGGAGTCGAGCTGGCTCGCCTTGAGCAGCTTCTTGTAGATGCCGGCCTCTTCCGTCACGCGCAGCACATAAGGCACGGTCACGACCGAGATGCGGTCGAGGAACGCCTCGTTGTTGCGGTTGGCTTTGAATACCTGCCACTCCGCCTCGTTGGAGTGGGCAAGAATGATGCCGCTGAAGGGGATCGGGCCAAGCGTTTCCGTGCCGATGTAGTTGCCTTCCTGGGTGGCGGTGAGCAGCGGATGCAGCACCTTGATCGGCGCCTTGAACATTTCCACGAATTCGAGAATGCCCTGGTTGGCGCGGCACAGACCGCCCGAGAACGAATAAGCGTCGGCATCGTTCTGGGAGAAGTGCTCGAGCTTGCGGATGTCCACTTTGCCGACGAGCGAGGAGATGTCCTGGTTGTTCTCGTCGCCCGGCTCGGTCTTGGCGATCGCGATCTGCCGCAGCTTGGAGGGAAACAGCCGCGCCACCTCGAATTTGGAAATGTCCCCGCCGAATTGGTCCAGGCGCTTGACCGCCCAGGGGCTCATCACCCCGCCCAGGCGATGGCGCTCGATGCCATAACGGTCGGACAGCAAGGACCCCAACTCGGCGGACCGGAAAAGACCCAGCGGAGATTCGAAAACCGGGCTGAGGTCATCGCCCGCTTTCAGCACATAGATGGGGTAGACCTCCATCAGATCTTTGAGCCGCTCGGCCAGGGAAGATTTGCCGCCTCCGACGGGTCCCAGCAGGTACAGGATCTGGCGCTTTTCCTCGAGGCCTTGGGCGGCGTGCTTGAAGTAGCCCACGATGCGCTCGATCGTGTCCTCCATGCCGAAGAAGCCATCGAAGGCGCGGTAGAGCTTGAGCGTGCGATTGAAGAAGATGCGTCCCAAACGCGGATCCTGCGCGGTATCGATCAATTCCGCCTCGCCCATGGCGGCCACCATCCGCTCGGCCGGGGTTGCGTAAAGCATCTTGTCGTCGCGGGCGGCGAGCAGCCAATCCCGGAGGCTCATCGTCTCCAGCCGTTCGCGCGCATAGTCTCGGGAGAAGATATCGAACACATCCAGCGTGCTCATCGCCGCAGCTCCTTTTGCGTCATGCACGCCCTCCACGACATAAGATCGTGGCCGTTCGTGCCCATGACAAGGTTACGTCCCTCACCCACCCGCAAATCGTCTCACTGCCCTATGAACCAATCGTTAACTATTCCGGATCGTTTCCGCCGTTTTGCTCGCACGACGGCACGGCCGGGCAAGCGCATCCCGCCCCACCCGTTTTCCCGACCCAAACGCTTTTTTTATCGACACCTTTCGACGGTCCCCGGTTGCCACCAATGAGAGCAAGGGCATGGACGGCCGATTTGTTCGGCATTCTAAACCGTTTTGCGGAAATACCAAAGACGCGAAAACACATATTCTCGGACCAGCCATAATCCCGCCATCATCGAACTGTGCATGAAAGCCGGCTTGCGTTCCGCGTCGGCCGGCCGGCGGGACGCCCGGCAACGAAAAGCTTGCCCAACCCAGGTTGATTCGGCGAAGCTCGGCGCATGGAAAGCCTCGTGATCTCCGTGCGGTTTGCAAAAGTGCAAGACGCATCCAGTGTCGCCCGCGTGTATATCGACGCTTGGCACGACACCTACCCCGCGATTCTGTCCAAGCGGATTCTTTGCGCCATGACGCCGAAAGGCCAGAGCGCGCGCTGGCGCGCGGTCATCAAGGCGCAAGCGCGCGAGCAGGTGCTTGTCGCGCAGAGCGCTGTCCATGGCGTCATCGGCATGGCGAGCTTCGGCCCCGCGCGTGACAAAGGCATGGGGCTCGATGGCGAGGTTTATACGCTTTATGTCGATCCGGTCCATTTCGGATGCGGCACCGGACGCGCCTTGCTCAAAGGTGCTTTTGCTGCCCTGCGCGTGCGCGGATTTTCCTCGTGCGTGATCTGGGCACATGCCCTGAACCCAGCCAGGTTTTTCTATGAGGCGCTAGGCGGCCGGCTCATCGGGGAGCGCCAAACGCGCATGATGGGCGATCCGGTGCCCGAGATTGCCTTCGGCTGGTCGAAGCTTTCCGTTGCCGAACGAAGCAAGACGAACTCGCAGTGATCGCCTTGGATTGCTGCTAATCGGGCACATGTTTGGGGCGGGCGAAATCGACAAGCGTCCCCGTGCCGTCGGCGATTTCGCGCCAGGCCTCGACGTCGAACTGCAAAACGGCGAGCGCGCCGGTCGGGAACTTGATCTCGATCGCGGCGAGAAATTCGCGCTGCTTGGCTGAAGAAGGTTCGACGGCCAGGTCTCGCGCCGCATCTTCAAGCCCGGGATTGTGTCCGATGAGGAGCAGCGCCGATGCGTCTTCGCCTTCCTGGCGGATCACGCGCATGATCGAACCCGCCGCCGCCAGATAAAGCGTGTCCAGAAATTTGACCTGGGGCGTCGTCCGCAGTTCCGGCGCCAGCGTCGTCCAGGTCTCGGCGGTACGCTTCGCCGAGGAACACAGCACCCGATCGGGGAGATAGCGCTTGCGGCGCATATAGCTTCCCATCTTCGTCGCGTCGGCGCGACCGCGCGCGTTGAGCGGGCGATCCCTGTCGTTCAGGCTTTCGTCGCGCAGGGACTTCGCGTGGCGCAGGAGAAAAAGCCGCTTCATCGGGGTCCTCTCTGCCCGCTTCGGATTCTAAGCTGTTTGGAAACGTGCCCGCACGCCGCGTTCGAGTGCGGCGGCAACGAGACGCTCGAGACCCAGCGCCCGCCGGATGAGCTCGATGACCCGCACTTCTTCGAGCCTTACGCCGGCGTCGGAGAGCGCCACTTCCAGGGCAAGCCAATAAGCGGTCTCGCGCAGATGCTCCGGCAGGGCGCTCTTGACGAGGCCGAGCACCGCATCGAGGCCGTCTTCCTCCTGCAGAATGTCGGCGCATTCGCGCGCGGTCTGCAGCAGGCGGTGCTCGTCGAAATCGCGGAACGCCGGCAGCGCCTTGACGAGCCCGCCGATCGTGTGCAGCTCGGCCTCGCTCATATTGCCGTCGGAGGCGGCGACAACCACCATCACATAAATCAGCGCTGCATGGGGACTGATGGCGTTCATGTGCGTTCCGCGCAAGTGAGTGGCGAGCAGTGGCTCTAGGGCTTCCGCCACTCACCACTCACTACGTAGGACCATAGAGCGCCTTGACCAGGACCGGCAAGGCGCGGCATGACACCGGCATGGCTACCAACAAGAAACCGGGGAATTGGCGTCCGCGCACGCTTGCCGTCCGCGCCGGTCAGGTCCGCTCGCCATTTCAGGAAACCGCCGAACCGCTGTACCTGACCTCGGGCTATGCCTACGAGAACGCCGAAGAAGCGGAGGCGCGCTTCAAGGGCGCGGAGGGTTTCACTTACACCCGATTTGGAAATCCCACGGTTGCCATGTTCGAGGCGCGCATGGCGGCATTGGAAGGCGCGCCGGTGGCCCGCGCGACCGCAAGCGGAATGGCGGCTGTCACGACGACGTTTCTGTGCGCCTTGCGCTCGGGCGATCATGTTGTGGCGGCCAAGGCCATGTTCGGCGCCTGTCGCTATGTGGTCGAGGAGGTGCTGCCGCGGTTCGGCATTTCGCACACGCTCGTCGACGGCGACGACGTCGACCAATGGCAGGCGGCGACGACGCCTCACACCAGGATGCTTTTCCTCGAAACGCCCGCCAATCCCACATTGGCGCTGGTCGATTTGAAGGCGGTGGCGCGAATCGCGGCGCGCGCGGGCGCCCGCCTTGCGGTGGACAATGCCTTCGCAAGCCCCATGCTGCAGCGACCGTTCGAGCACGGCGCCGATATCGTTATTCATTCTTCGACGAAATACATCGACGGGCAGGGCCGCTGCCTGGGCGGCGTGATCCTATGCAAGGAAGACTTCCTGAAGGATCACCTGCAGGTCTTCTTCCGCAACACCGGACCTTCGATGAGCCCCTTCAATGCCTGGGTGCACTTGAAAAGTCTCGAGACGCTCGATATCCGCATGCAGGCGCACTGCGCCAATGCGCAGGCCGTCGCCGATTTTCTGGCGCAGCAGAAAAAGATCGCGCGCGTGCTCTATCCCTTCCGCGACGATCATCCGCAAGCCGCGCTGGCACGGACGCAAATGGCAGGCGGCGGCGGCGTGGTGACGTTCGAAGTCGAGGGCGGAAAGCCCGCAGCTTATGCGCTGGAGAACGCCCTCAAGCTGATCGACATCTCCAACAATCTCGGCGACACGAAGAGCCTGATAACCCATCCCGCAACAACCACCCACCAGCGCCTTTCGCCGGAAGCGCGCCTGGGCCTGGGCGTCACGGAAGGCATGCTGCGCCTGTCGGTGGGCCTCGAAGACGCCGCCGATCTTTGCGAAGATATCGCCCAGGCGCTCGCCGCGATCTGATATACTCTCGTCGCGCCGCATCGCATAGGATGGATGAATATGAGCGAGCACCGCGCCCGGATCGTCTGGAAACGCACCAGCGCAGACTTCACCTACGATTCCTATAATCGCGCCCACAATATCCTGTTCAAGGACGGCGGCATCACGATACCCGCGTCCGCGGCTCCGGCCTTCAAGGGCGACGCCGAACGTGTGGATCCGGAAGAGGCCTTTGTCGCGTCGCTTTCAAGCTGCCACATGCTCACGTTTCTGGCGGTTTGCGCCCGCAAGCGGCTCGTTGTCGATTCCTACGAGGACGACGCGTCGGGCGCGCTCGAGAAAGGCGAAGGCAGCAAGCTCTGGATGGCTCACGTCACCTTGCGGCCGCGCATTCGCTTCGCGCCGGGCACGTCCGTGGACGGCAAGATGCTGGAAGAGCTGCATCATCGCGCGCATGAAGAATGTTTCATCGCTCATTCGGTGAAGACCGAGGTAAAGGTCGAGCCGCGAGAGTAAAGTGCTCACACAGAGGCACGGAGACAAGTAGGCGTTCGAATTGTAGCAAAATTTTCACAATGAGGCCGTGAGACGGTGAGGAACCGGGACCTCTCACTGCCGCATAGGCTTATGCGAAAATGAATTTTTGCGCTTCGCGCCGATGTTCTCGCGAGCTCCGTGGTTCGGTGTCTCTTTGTGAGATAGTTTTTTAATACCGCAGATATTCGTGGCGCTCGTGTTCCCAGGCGTGTTCGTCTGCTGACGCGGCTACGTCGAGATCCTGCGGCGTGGCGGCTGCGTCGTCCACCCATTCCCGCAACGCAGGACCGCCATTGATCACGTCGATGGCGCGCTTGCCATGTTCGTATTCGTAGTCGAACTCGCGCCACAAGGCATAATCGGGATAAAGCCGCCGGATGGACTTGAAGGCGAGCGCCTGGAGCCGCCACGGCTTGAAGCCGAAATGATCGTAGCCCGGAAACTCGGTGTGTATCTGCACCCCGTTGCATAGCGCGCCCGCATGCTTGTGGAATGTCGGCTCGAACCAGCAATCGCGTAAGCGGCAACCGTTGAGCCACTGCGGGGCAGCGGCGTGCATCTCGGTCAGCACGTGCCTTGCCTCGATGTCGGGCGCGCCGAACAGTTCGAGCGGGCGCGTGGTGCCGCGGCCTTCCGACAGCGTCGTGCCTTCCACCATCACCGTTCCCGCATAAGCGCGCGCCATCCAGAGGTTGGAAGCATTCGGGCTGGGATTGACCCAGGTGCGTTGGCCGAGCGGCCAGCCCCATCCCGGTCCCGCATCAGGCTGCCAGCCTTCCATCTCGACGACGCGATAGTCGACATCGAGCCCGTATGTTGCGACGAACCACGATCCGAGTTCGCCCAGCGTCAGCCCGTGGCGCATCGGCAACGGCCCTGCGCCGACAAAGCTTTCCCAGCCGCTCCGCAACATCGTTCCCTCGACGGGGCGGCCCGCCGGGTTGGGCCGGTCGAGCACCCAGACCGATTTCCCATGCTTCGCGGCGGCTTCAAGCATGTAGAGAAGCGTCGTCACGAAGGTGTAGATGCGGCAGCCCACATCCTGCAGATCGACGAGCACGACATCGCAAGCGTCCATCATCGCATCGGAGGGGCGGCGCACGGCCCCATAAAGGCTGAACACCGGAATCCAGTGGATCGGATCGAAGAAATCCTCCGACTCGATCATGTTGTCCTGCTTGTCGCCGCGCAGCCCGTGCTGCGGGCCGAACGCGGCGGCGAGCTTGAGGTCCGCAAATTGCGCAAGCGCATCGAGCGTGTGCGTCAGGTTCTCCGTCACGGACGCCGGATGGGCGAGCAGCGCCACCCGCTTGCCCGCAAGGGGCGCGCGTAACGCCGGCTCGGCCAAGAGCCTATCAACGCCGAATTTCACATCAGGACCTTCACGAGCGCGTTCAGCTTTATCTCATTGAGACAGCGCGAGAGCAAAGCCGTCGAGATGATGAAAGTCGGGTTTTCCCGGCGGATGGGCCAGCGCCCAGTACGACAGGCGTCCGTTCGTTTCCTCGATGACGGCGGCCAATCCGACATGCCACACGGCGCGACCGGCCAGGTCCGCGGCGGCGTTCAGGTTGACACGGGCTTCGAGTTCGAATTCGTCAACAAAGCCTCCCAACGCAATCTCGGGCACGATTCCGTCCGCGACTGTCATTGAAGCCCTGTAACCGCCGAAACGATACGCCGCCCATTCGGTCGAAGGAGAAAAATTCAGTTCGTAGTATCCTTCGCCCGATGGGGCGCGGATGAATGCCTCGAAACAGGTGTGCCGCCATAATCCGTCAACCCGCTCGCATGTCCGCGCAGGTGGCATGATGATGCTTGCGATACCGCTCAGGCGATACCGTAGAAACAGACCGCCGCGAGCACGCGCGACGCCGGCCTCGATGCGTACGGCCGGCTCGCAGCTGCAATCCGGATGAAGCGTCAACGGCTGGCCGGGCTGGCGGGTCATACTGCGTGCCGAAATTCGTTATTCCTTGGCGTACCCGGGAAATCGCAGCAGCGCCATCCCCGGAAGAGAATCATAAATCGCACCGGGCCCTAAAGCTGCGGGCGATGACAGACGGGGCGGGATGGACTAGGAGTCGGTAAAACCCCACCGGATTCCAGCATGACCCGACCCCATGAGACCGATATCGGCTCCGCGCCGAAGCATGACCTCTACCGCGACGCCGGCGTCGATACCGATGAGGCCGAGGCCGGGCTCAACAAGCTGACCAAGCGGATCGCGGCCACTTGGCCGGCGCCGGGCGCCCGATTCGGCGGCGTGAAGCTCGACATCGGGTATTTCGCCAACGTGATCGATTTCGGCGGCATCGGTGTCGCGATTTCAACCGACGGCATCGGTTCCAAGGCGATGATCGCCCACCAGTTGGGGAAATACGACACCGTCGGCATCGACTGCGTCGCCATGAACGTCAACGACATCATCTGCGTCGGCGCCAAGCCCGTCTCGATGGTGGATTACCTTGCGATCGACAAGATCGAAGCGGGCATTCTCGATCAAATCTCGATCGGGCTGTGCGAAGGGGCACGGCAGGCCGGAGTTTCCATCTCCGGCGGCGAGACCGCGCAGCTCAAGGGCATGATCAACGGCTTCGATCTGGCGGGCACGGCGATTGGATATGTCGCGCTCGACAAAATCCTCGTGGGCCAGGCGCTCGAGGACGGCGATGTCGTGATCGGCGTGGAGAGCAACGGCATCCACAGCAACGGGCTTACGCTGGCGCGCCGCACCTTCTTCGAGCGCAACGGTTTTGGTCTGGGCCATCGCTTCGAGGAGCTTGGCGTCACACTGGGCGAGGAATTGCTGCGACCGACGCACATTTACGTGCAGGAGGCGATGCGCGCGCTGGAGGAGGTGGGTTCTGTGAAGGCGTTCGCGCACATCACCAGCGACGGATTCCTCAATCTCACGCGGGTGAAGAAGGACGTGAGCTACGTGCTCGATGCGCTCCCGGCCGCCCCACCGATCTTCCCGCTCATCCAGCGGCTGGGCCGGGTGGACGCCACGGAGATGTTCTCGGTGTTCAACATGGGCGTGGGGTTTTGTGCCGTCGTTGCCGCCCAGGATGCCGAAGCCGCGCTGGCGGCGCTCGCCGGCGGCGGGCGGCGTGCGCACCGCATCGGCTATGCTGTGGCCGACGGCAAACGCCAAGTTTCGCTGCCCCAGTTCGGCCTGGTGGGACACGGCAAACACTTCCGCCGCAGCTGATGGAATGCAGTTCCTCCCCTGCTTAATGCACGATGCGATCGGACGGAATCGGCATTGGATACCGCATACTCCGCCTCCCATGAGATTTCGAGTGTCAAGCCGTTTTGTCGGTTTCTTTGGTCGATTGAGAGCCGTTTCTCCGTCCCGACCATGATTTTGGAAGGCGCCGGGCGCAGATCGGTGCAAGGCCGGCGGCCACCCGGTTAAACCGGGTGGCGGGTGGGGGAAGCGGAGAAGCATTGCGACCATCTGTTGAGCCGTCCGCGTTTGCCCCCACCCGAAGAAACCCCGCTACGCTTGGATTTTTCGGCCTCCCCGTCGCCTACGCCCGCCGATCCGCCTACGCCCCAGCCCCCGCTTCGCAGTAGAGAAAGCGCCGGTAAGGAGCCCCCCAAGCACGATGTCTCTCTCCTGCTCTTGTGGCTTGCCAATGGCCCTCGCGCTCACTAGGTTCTGCGCCCCTTGGCCAAGGCACCGGTAGCTCAGCTGGATAGAGCACCAGACTACGAATTTGGGGGTCAGGAGTTCGAATCTTCTCCGGTGCGCCAATGTTTTCAATGGGTTAGCGGGCAGACCTATCAGCCACGGGCCGTTTATTACACTTGCAGTCTGGGGTTCGTTGCGCGCGAAAACTGCAAGGGCAGACGCACTGGCAGCGTGCACAAAATCGTATTTCTTGCGACGTGGTGCACGGACACGACGATTGTTCTGAGACGCCGCCGCGCTATTTCACCTTCGTAATCGAGAATTGCGTTCTGCAGGTATTCGTAGTCGGCTGCTGTTCGCGTTAGTGAAGTATCTGAGCAAACGAAGGCACTTCGGCGTTGACATAACTGATGAGCGGATCGGTGCTATCGATTTCGTTCGCGGTATACGCTAACTGTGAAATCGGCCGCATTGCCGGACGCTTTTCCTGCAAGATGCGAGCGCAAAATATCGTCTCCGACAGGGATTAGGACATCCGTCACAACAAGTGAATCGGATTTGGCGTTTGCGCCATGTGGTGATGTGAACTCGGGGCGTCGAGATTCCTAGGATTGCGCTGCGGCGGTATTCGGGTCGGCATGATCGACATGCAAGCGATTCGGCAAAGGTGGGAGCTTGTGGGCTCGAAGCTGGATGAGCGGGGGCGGCGGATGTTTGCAGCCGGCGAGGTCCGCGCGGCTGGCTGGGGCGGTCTGGCGGCGGTCTGCGAGATCACTGGGCTCGCGCGCTCGACCATCGGCCGGGGACAGAAAGACCTTGACGCCGCGCCCCTGTCGAAAGGCCGGGTGCGCCGCAGGGGAGGCGGCCGGCGGCCTCTATCGAGCCGGGACGCGACGCTGATCGAGGATTTACGGATCGTCATTGAGCCGGCCACGCTCGGCGATCCGATGCGCCCGTTGTTGTGGGTGTCGAAAAGCCACGACAAGCTGGTTGTCGCATTGCAGAAGAAGGGCCACGAGATCAGCGCCAGCAGCGTGAAGAGACTGTTGCCGAAGCTCGGCTATAGCCGGCAGTCGAACCGCAAGGCCGACGAGGGCTCGAACCATCCCGACCGCAATGCGCAGTTCGAGCACATCAACGCCAAGGCGATCGCGGCACAGGCTGCGGGGCAGCCCGTCATCTCGGTCGACACCAAGAAGAAAGAGCTGGTCGGCAACTACAAGAACGGTGGCACCGACTACCGCCCGAAAGGCGATCCGCTGCGCGTGAAGGTGCACGACTTCGAAGATAAGGATCTCGGCAAGGTCGTACCTTATGGCGTGTACGACGTTGGCGCCAATGCAGGGTGGGTGAGCGTCGGGATCACAAGCGACACGGCTCAGTTCGCTGTCGCCTCCATTCGCCGCTGGCTCGACGCAATGGGGCGCCAGCGCTACCCGAAAGCCCGCGAGTTGACCATCACGGCCGATGGCGGCGGCTCGAATGGAACGCGTGTCCGGCTGTGGAAGGTCGAGTTGCAAAAGTTCGCCGACGAGACGGGCCTCGTGCTCCACGTCCATCACTATCCGCCAGGCACCTCTAAGTGGAACAAGATCGAGCACCGCATGTTCTGCCACATCACGCAGACTTGGCGTGGGAGACCTCTCGTCGATCGCATGGCCGTGGTCGAACTGATTGCCGCGACGACGACCAAAGCCGGCCTCAAAGTCGAGAGCGCCCTCGATACTGCGATCTACGAAAAGGGAATCAAAGTGAGCGATGCCGAGATGAAGACGCTCGACATCCGGGGCGATGAATTCCATCCTGAATGGAACTACACAATCCGACCGCGATCAGCCGACAATAGGAGCGGTTAATTTGGCCAGTGTCCTTAATGCCTGGTTTGGGCATTCCCCGCAGCTCACCTGCGGCTTTGCGCAAACTCCTCGGACCCGCTCGTTCCGACACATGGGCGCGTAGCCCGCCTTTCCCGTCTTCGCGTTTTCCCATCGGCGCGGCGATACATCCTCCCGCCCGCGAAACAGACTCCGGAAAAGCGCGATCTTCGCGGCGGTCGGGGAGGCCATAGTGACGTCAGCAACGGCATGGGGCGATTGTTTGGTCTCTTCCCCTGCCCGCACACGGGCCAGCACGCCCAATTGCTCGGCAATCGCTGACCGTTCCCGATCGAGCGCGGTTAGCCGGCCCTTTAGGGCTGCCATCTGTCGGAGGATGTCGTCCGCGTCGTGTCGTATCCGTGTTCGTGGAGGCTGTCCGAGTATTTCGCTCCTTGCCATAGATTCTGTACGCGTAGGGGATTTCGGGGCGGCGCTCACCATGCCGCACTGGATTATTCGTCAAACAGGTCCGAATGTGTACCGGTGCGCGCAAGCTGTAGCTCGTCGCCTTCGACGGCGTAGAGCAACAGCCAATCCGGCTCTATATGAAGGTCGCGAAAGCCCCTCCACCCGCCTTTGAGCGGGTGGTCGTTATAGCGGGCGGGAAGCGACTTTTTCTCGATCAACAGGGTTAGAACGGCTTTGAGCTTGTCCATGTCTTTGCCGCGTTTCTGGGCTCGCTTCACGTCGCGCTTGAATTGGCTCGACCAGACCGGAGTGAGCACGTCAGATGCCCAAATCCTTGAACAGCGCAGCGGCGGAAGGCGACCGCTTGCCTTTGCCCTTGCGCAATTCCGTCATGGCGCGGCGGCTTTCCGCATTCGGCACTTTCACGTCGAACGGCAGCCGCTTTTCATCGGCCACGCGAAGCAAGAGCAAGCGGATTGCGTCCGAAATGGTTAAGCCCATCGCCCCTAAGGCCGAGGCGGCTCGTTTCTTGGTGTTGGCGTCAATACGTGAGCGAACGATGGTGTCGGCGGTCATGCTGCGCTCCAGTGGTTATTGTGGTCCCAATGTAGCTACAGCTGGCACAAGATGCAATCCGAGGCTCTGAGCAGAGCGGCGACCAGCGAGCTTATGTCGCCTTCCGGCAGCGTAAACCGCACCCCGCCCATGGGTACCGTAGGCGAAATTGTTACACTCGGAATTCTATAACCCATTGAATTACAATGAAAAAATACCAGAGTACGAATTTGGGGATCAGGAGTTCTAATCTTCTCCGGTGCGCCATTCCTCTCAGGAGCTCAGCCGTGCGGGCTAACGCCCGCTTCCCGTCCTGGGCATCGTCGGGGCATCACGGCGACGGACCTTCGTCCACAGTACATGGTTGCGCGTCGGGTACTCAGCTCACGCAACGTTTCGCAGGGTCACTGTTGACGAGCGCCGTGCCGGATACGCAGGATCTGGATCTCATTGCTGCGATGAATGCGATAGAAAATCCTGTACCGGTATCGGGCGAGCGGAAACACGAATACCCCTACGTGTCCGTTTGCACGCCTAGTCGGGGAAAGTCTTCCAGCAATCCGGCTATCTTTTCCACTTGATCAAGGAGGCTCCGGGCCGCAGGCGGGTTCTCCTGCAAAAGATAGTAATGTGCGGCCTATGCAAAAAATAGGAATGTATGGCCTGCAACTGCGCCAGAGCGCGAGCGCTCCACCGAACTCTCATTTGCCGCGGAGATGTTCGAATGTCTGCGCGGCGTCGCGCTCGGATGCTATCTCACACCGGTCGAATTCGCCCTCGGCTTCATTGAGATCGGCACGTTCCTCTTCGCTCAGTCTATAGATGCCGACGTGCTCGCGCTCGATTTCCAGCGCAGCCCGTATAAGCTTCAACTGTGCCTCCTCCGGCCAAGCGCCCGCTCTTTCGAGCACGCGCCTGCCTTCCCAGGCACAACGGTCAAGAGATCGAAGCACATGCGGCTGGGTGCTGTAGTACCAGCGGTCGTAGGAATGAAAGAACGATGCAAGATCGCCGTCGAAATCGGTACCCAACGTGCCGGTCTGGCTCTCGCCGACCGGATTTTGCGGCCAGAAGTTTGCGATTTCGCGTTCGTGGGCCATGCTCATGGCGCTTGATTTTCTCTGATGGCACGCATGCAGATGGTCTGAGCGGCGGCTTCGGCCGCCCATGGCGTAGCATGGTTGGCCCGTTCTGTGCACAATCGCGAGCAGTATTCTTGGCCGCAATTACCCGCATGAATGATCCGTAAGCACGATGTGCGGCATTGCAGGATTCGTTATCGAGGGCGAGGCGCCAAACGGCGGTCACAGGCTTGCGGCCATGGCCGATGCCGTCCGTCATCGCGGGCCCGACCGAAGCGGCTTTCATCTTGGTCGAACCCGATCCGGGCGCCATGGCATAGGCCTCGCCCACCGCCGCCTCGCGATACTCGATTTGGCCACCGGCGATCAGCCCATGACGCATCAGGAGGCCGGAGTCACTCTCGTCTACAACGGCGAGATCTACAACTTCGCGGAATTGCGCGGCGAGCTCAGGGCCGCCGGCCATCTCTTTCGCACCGCGTCCGACACGGAAGTGCTGCTCAACGCCTATATCGCGTGGGGCCCCGAATGCGTATGGCGCCTGCGTGGCATGTTCGCCTTCGCCCTGTGGGACCAGAAGCGCGGCCGGCTCATGCTGGCGCGCGATCAATTCGGCAAAAAGCCGCTTTACCTCTACCGCGACGGGCAGCAACTCGTCTTCGGTTCGGAGATCAAGGCGCTGCTGGCGTTCGGCGGCATCGCGGCGCGGCTCGATCGCGCCTCGGTTTGCGATTATCTGGCCTTTCGCTACGTACCGGGTCCGCACACGCTTTTTGCCGATATCCGGAAGCTTCGGCCGGGCAGCTATGCGCTGTGGGACGAAAACGGCTTTGCTGTCCACGAATACTATTCGCCGCCGTACGGAGATGCACCCCCCGACGCGCCAGCGATAGCCGATCCAATTCGGGAGTTCGGCCGGGTGCTCGATGATGCGGTTCGCCTGCGCATGGTGAGCGATGTGCCTTACGGCGCGTTCCTGTCCGGCGGGATCGACAGCTCCGCCATCGTCGCTTTGATGTCGCGACATTCGGCCATGCCGGTCAAAACGTTCTCGATCGGGTTCAAGGAGGCGAGCTATTCGGAACTGCCTTACGCGCGGCTCATTGCCCAGCGCTTCGGCACCGATCACAACGAGATTGTCGTCTCCGCCGACGATCTGATGGAGCACCTGCCCAAGCTCGTGTGGCACAGCGACGGGCCGGTCAGCGAAGTATCGAACATTCCCATCTATCTGATGTCGCAAGAAGCTGCGAAGAGCGTCAAAATGGTGCTGAGCGGCGAAGGCTCCGACGAGCTGCTCGGCGGTTATCCCAAGCATTCCGCCGAGCGCTTCGTGGGGCTCTATCAAGGCCTCGTTCCTTCCCTGCTGCACGATCGCGTTGTCGTGCCGATTATCGGTGCGCTGCCCTACCGGTTTCGCCGCGCCAAGATCGCCGTCGCAGCGATGGGCCTGCGCGACCGCGCGGAACGCATGGCGCGCTGGTTCGGCGCGCTCACCTATGCCGAACGCGATCGCATTCTCGCGCGCACCGCCGCGCACCGGCGGCCGCTCGACGCCAGACCGTTTCGCGCCAGCGAGCGGCGCAGCGCGCTCGAACGCATGCTCTTTTTCGATCAGACCTCGTGGCTTCCGGACAATCTTCTGGAACGCGGCGACCGCATGACGATGGCCGCCTCTATCGAGGCGCGCATGCCGTTCATGGACGTGGCGCTCGCCGACCTCATGGCGCGGCTTGCCGACAGATGGCGCATCCGCGGGTTCACGCAGAAATACATCCTGCGCCGGCTCATGGCGGAAACGCTGCCGCCCGAAATTTTGCAACGGCCGAAGGTCGGCTTCCGGGTGCCCGTGAACGAATGGTTCAGAGGGCCGATGCGCAGCTTCGTGCGCGATCATCTTTGTTCCGCCGGCTCGCTGACGCGGACTCTGTGCGACATGAGCGAGATCGAACGCGTGCTCTCCGAGCATGAATCCGGCAGACAGAATCACGAAAAGCTGATCTGGCCGCTGCTGAACCTCGAGCTGTTTCGGACGCGATTTGCGATAGCCTGATTTGCCCGATGAAAAATGTACTTCATCCAATTTGCGCCGGGAACCGGAGAACGCCGCAGAGTAGCCCCTAGCCGTAATTGTCGCTCACATTGGATATCGACAGGGAGGGTCGGTCCCGGTGTCGCGAGAAATTGACGTGCTTTCGAGCTATGGCGCATTCGTGGAGCTTTTGGGTTCGCGTATGCAGACGCTCGCCGCTGGCGAGCCCCTGCAAATCATCGATAGCTTTGCCGAAAAGTCGATAAGAGGGGCAAAAGTCCCGGCACGCAGGTGCAGCATGGCCAAGAGGCACGCTTGGAAATGGCGGAAATCTGCCGTTTTTCCTGAGCATCGGGAACGCAACGACGGCTGAATTGGGACAAGCTGCCGGGACTTTTGCCCCTCTTGCGCCTCTTTGACTCTTTGATATGAGACATGCCGCGGCGCCGGGACGCGGCATGCTCGCGATCATTGCGTCGCAGCCGCAGCCGTAATATCCCACAAAGGGAGAGACAAAAGGGCTCGAAGGTCGTAAGTCCCGCCCATGAGAGCGGGCCGCACAAGGCCGCCCAGGGAGACGTTTTAGGGATATGAGTTCTGTATCGGCTGAAGGGCTCGACGCAAAAGGGCTCGCGCATCCATCCGGCATGCAACCCACCGACGTCGGCAATCCGGCCTACTTCCACAAGGTCGTGGACTGTCAGTGGGCCTGCCCGGCCCATACGCCGGTGCCGGAGTATATTCGGCTGATCGCGGCGGGCCGCTATGGCGACGCCTACATGGTCAATTGGAAATCGAACGTGTTTCCGGGGGTTCTGGGGCGCACCTGCGACCGGCCCTGCGAACCGGCCTGCCGGCGCGGGCGGGTCGAGGAAGAAGCCGTGGCCATCTGCCGGCTAAAGCGCGTCGCGGCCGACAACAAGGGCGATATTCGCGCCCGGCTGCCCCAACCGGCCGAGGCAAAGAACGGCAAGCGCATCGCTCTGGTGGGCGCCGGCCCCGCCTCGCTGACCGTCGCACGCGACCTCCTGCCCTTGGGCTACACGGTGGTGATTTACGACCAGGACCCGCAGGCCGGCGGCATGATGCGGACGCAGATTCCCAAGTTCCGCTTGCCGGAGCGGGTGCTCGACGAGGAGTGCGACTACATCCTCGACCTCAAGCCCGAAATGCGGTTCGGCCGTCCCGTGGACAGCCTGAAGGCGCTCCTGGCGGAAGGCTACGATGCGATTTTCGTGGGTTGCGGGGCGCCGCGCGGCCGCGATCTCGAGATACCGGGCCGCAGGGAAGCCGCCGCCAACATCCACATCGGCATCGATTGGCTTTCCAGCGTCTCCTTCGGCCACATCGAGAAAATCGGCCGGCGGGTGATCGTGCTGGGCGGCGGCAACACCGCCATGGACTGCTGCCGCACCTCGCGGCGGCTGGGCGGCGAGGATGTCCGCGTGGTGGTGCGGTCCGGATTTACCGAGATGAAGGCTTCGCCGTGGGAAAAGGAGGATGCGATGCGGGAGGATATCCCAATCCACAACTTCCTGGTGCCCAAGGAGTTCGTGCACCGAAAAGGCAAGCTCGCGGGCGTGCTGTTCGAGAAGGTGAAGGCCGAGCCAGATGCCAAGGGCCGGCGCCAGCTCGTGCCGACCGGCGAGCCGGACGTGCTCATGGAATGCGACGATGTACTTGTGGCCGTGGGCCAGGAGAACGCCTTTCCCTGGATCGAGCGCGACACCGGCATCGAGTTCGACCGCTGGGACATGCCCAAGGTCGATCCCGTCACCATGCAATCGACCAACCCCAAAGTATTCTTCGGAGGCGATTCGGCGTTCGGACCCAAGAACATCATCTGGGCGGTTGCCCATGGGCATGAGGCGGCCATCTCCATCGACCTGTTATGCGCGGGCGGCGACGTGCGCGACCGTCCGCCGCCGCACGTCAATCTGACAAGCCAGAAGATGGGCATCCATGAGTGGAGCTACGACAACGACGTCTCCCTCGACCTGCGCTACAAGGTTCCGCATGCGCCGAAAGACCTGACGCTCAGAAACGTGAAAGTCGAAGTCGAGCTCGGTTTCGACAAGGAACTCGGTTATCTGGAGGCGCAGCGCTGCCTGAATTGCGACGTTCAAACCGTGTTCGAAACCAAGCTCTGCATCGAATGCGATGCTTGCGTCGACATTTGCCCGATGGACTGCATCACCTTCACCGCCAATGGCGCAGAAGAGGACCTGCGCCGGCGGCTGACCGCGCCGGCCGCCGACACAACCCAGGATCTCTATGTTTCGAGCCAGCTCAAGACGCGCCGCGTCATGGTGAAAGACGAGGACGTGTGCCTGCATTGCGGCTTGTGCGCCGAGCGCTGCCCCACCGGCGCTTGGGACATGAGGAAATTCTATCTCGAAACCGCCCAGGTTGGATCATGCCGTTCACGCTGATGCCCCCTCCGTCTCGCAGCGCACCGGCGCTGCTCGACACCTCCCCCATTCGCTTCGCGAACGGGGGAGGAAGAACGTGGCCGCATTCTAATTCTTCCTCCCCCGTGCGAAGCATGGGGGGCGCTAGCGACAGCGTATGCGCGCTGAGCGCGGCGCCGGCCGCGCGAAGCGGAGGGGGCATGGCACATGCCTAACGCCATAGCCGCCACCAACGATTTCGTCGTCAAGTTCGCCAATGTGAACGGATCGGGCTCGGCGAGCGCGAACGAGATGTTCGCGCGCTGCATCCTGCACATGGGCGTGCCTGTCGCATCGCGCAACATCTTCCCGTCCAACATCCAGGGCCTGCCGACGTGGTACGAAGTGCGCATCTCCGGCGAAGGCTGGCTGGGCCGGCGCGGCGGCGTCGATCTGATGGTGGCGATGAACCCGCAGACCTGGGACAAGGACTTGGCGTCCATCGATCCCGGCGGCTATCTGCTTTACGACTCGGCGCGGCCCTTGCCGCCGTCGAAATTTCGCAGCGACGTCAACGCGATCGGCGTGCCGCTCACCGAAATGTGCAACGGCGCCTTCACCGAGCCGCGCCAGCGCCAGCTGTTCAAGAACATCATGTATATCGGCGCCGTGGCCTCGCTGATCGGTATCGACGCCTCGGTGGTCGAAGCCACGATCGCCGCGCAATTCGAAGGCAAGGAGCGGCTGATTGCCCCGAACGTCCAGGCGTTCCGGCTGGGTTTCGATTATGCGCGCGGCAATCTTCAGGGCGCCTGCCAGCTGAAGGTCGAGCATGCCAACGCCGTGGGCGATCGCATCTTCATCGGCGGCAATGACGCGGCGGCGCTGGGTTGCGTCTACGGCGGCGCCACGGTTGCGGCCTGGTATCCCATCACGCCATCGACCTCCGTGGCGGAGGCTTTCGGCGCGCATTGCCGCAAACTGCGGGTGGACAAGGAAACCGGAAAAAACAAGTTCGCCATCGTACAGGCCGAGGACGAGATCGCGGCCATCGGCATGGTGATCGGTGCGGGCTGGAACGGCGCGCGCGCCTTCACGGCCACGTCCGGGCCCGGCATCTCGCTGATGCAGGAATTCTTCGGCCTTGCCTATTTCGCGGAAATTCCCGCCGTTGTGTTCGACATTCAGCGCGGCGGGCCCTCCACGGGCATGCCCACGCGCACGCAGCAGTCCGACATTCTGCTTTGCGCCTATGCGAGCCATGGCGACACCAAGCATGTTCTGCTTTTCCCGAAAGACCCTGGCGAGGCTTTCGAGCTAGCCGCGCAGGCCTTCGATCTTGCCGAACGGCTGCAAACGCCGATCTTCGTCATGCTCGATTTGGATATCGGCATGAACGACTGGCTGTGCGAGCCGCTCGAATGGGACGATCGGCGCCGCTACGATCGCGGCAAGATCATGCGCTACGACGATCTGGAGGCAGGCAAGACCTTCGGCCGTTATCTCGACGTGGACGGCGACGCCATTCCCTATCGCACCCTGCCGGGCACCCATCCCACCAAGGGCGCCTATTTTACGCGCGGCACGTCCCGCGACCGCTATGCGAAGTACAGCGAAGAGGGCGCGGTCTACGTCGACAACATGCAGCGGCTGCTGCGCAAGCTCGAGACCGCGAAAGCGCTGGTGCCGGGGCCCATTCGCCGGGATGCCAAACAGCCGACCAGCTTCGGCGCCCTTTATTACGGCTCCAGCTCGGTGGCGGTGGACGAGGCGCTGGCGGCGCTCGAAGATAAGGGTCTGCATCTGAACACGCTGCGGGTGCGCGCCTTTCCCTTTTCGGAGGAGGTCGTGGCCTTCATCGACGCGCACGACCAGGTGTTCGTCATCGAGCAGAACCGCGATGCGCAGCTGCAGAAGCTGCTCGTCAACGAATGCGCCATCGATCCCGCACGGTTCATTTCCATCCTCCATTATGACGGCACGCCGATCACCGCCCGTTTCATCACCGGTGCCATCGCCGAGCGCATGAGCATGGAATCCCGCAAACAGGCCGCAGAATGACCTACATCACCAAGCCGAAGCTGCATCATCCCGGGCTTGCCACCAACAAGCTCGGCTTTACGCATCGCGATTACGAAGGCGCGATCTCGACGCTGTGCGCCGGCTGCGGCCACGATTCGATCAGCGCCGCGCTCATCCAGGCCTGTTTCGAGCTCGACATCGAGCCGCATCGGGTGGCCAAGCTTTCCGGTATCGGCTGTTCTTCCAAGACGCCGGACTACCTCCTGGGAAACAGCCACGGCTTCAACAGCGTACATGGCCGCATGCCGTCGGTGCTCACCGGCGCCAATCTCGCCAACCGAGACCTCATCTATCTGGGTATTTCGGGCGACGGCGACTCCGCCTCGATCGGCCTCGGCCAGTTCGCGCACTGCGTGCGGCGCGGCGTCAACATGGTCTACATCTGCGAGAACAACGGGGTTTACGGCCTCACCAAAGGCCAGTTCTCGGCCACCGCCGACAAGGGCTCGAAGAGCAAGACGGCGGTCAACAGTGACAGCCCGATCGATCTCGTCAGTCTCGCGCTCATCCTCGGGGCGACGTTCGTCGCCCGCAGCTTCTCGGGCGACAAGAAGCAACTCGTGCCGCTCATCAAGGCGGCCATCGGCCACCAGGGCGCGGCCGTCATCGACGTGATCAGCCCCTGCGTGCAGTTCAACAACAATCCGCAGTCGACCAAATCCTACGATTTCGTGCGCGAACATAACGAGGCGGTGAACCGCATCGATTTCATCACGCCGCGCGACCCCATTCATGTGGATTACGCGCCGGGAACGGTTGAAACCGTCACACAGCATGACGGCTCGGTGCTCAAGCTCGCGAAACTGCAGGATGACTACAACCCGCATGACCGGGTGGCGGCGATGGCCTATTTGCAGGCGCGCCATGCGGCAGGCGAGATCGTCACGGGGCTATTGTATCTCGATCCCGAGCCGGAAGACATTCACACCCACCTGAACACGGTGGCTGCACCCCTCAACCGGCTGGGCGAAGCAGAGCTGTGCCCGGGCGCGGAAGCGCTTGAGGCGATAAACGCGACATACCGCTGAATCTGTAAGCCGTCGAGCAGGGCTATTCGGGAAACGGCGTCCAGATGACGTCGTCGACGCTGCGGGCGCCGGCGGCAAGCATCGCAAGGCGGTCGAAACCGAGCGCTACGCCCGAGGCTTGCGGCATCTGCTGCAAGGCCGCCAGAAAGTCTTCGTCGAGCGGATAGCGCTCGCCGTAGACGCGCTCCTTGACAGCCATTTCAGCCTCGAAGCGCCGCCGCTGCTCGGCGGCGTCGGTGAGTTCGCCGAACCCGTTGGCAAGCTCGATGCCGCAGATATAAAGCTCGAACCGTTCGGCGAAACGCGGATCGTGCGGGGTGGCGCGCGCCAAGGCGGCCTGCGAGCGCGGGTATTCGCAAAGCAGCGTCGGCCGTCCCCGGCCGAGCTGCCGCTCGACGCGCGCCACGAGGACCTTGCTGAAAATGTCGGACCAGGTGTCGTCTGCCGTGGCGGCGACACCTGCGCGCGCCGCCGCGGCAGCCAGCCGATCGCGGTCGCCTTCGCCCTGCGGCGAAAGGGTTTCCGCCAGGTCGATGCCGGCAAATGTGCGGAACGCTTCGCAGACGCCGACCCGCTCCGGCTCGACGCGCGGATCGCAGGCGGCATCGCGCCAGGAGAATCGCTCGATGCCCGTCGTATCGGCGGCCACGCGGATGACCGCGGCGCAATCGGCCATGATGGCCGTGTAAGGCTCCCGCGCCCGATACCACTCGATCATGGTGAACTCCGGAGCATGCAGAGGTCCGCGCTCGCGATTGCGGAATACGCGGGCGAAATCGAAGATGCGCGTCTCGCCGGCGGCCAGGAGCTTCTTGCTGGCGAACTCCGGCGAGGTGTGCAGGAACAGCCGGCGGCGCTCTCCGTCCGTGCCTTCGGCTTCGGTGGCGAACGCGTGCAGATGCGCCTCGTTGCCCGGCGAAGGCTGCGCAATCCCGCACTCGACCTCGACGAATCCCTGGGATTCGAACCAGTGCCGCAGGCTGCGTTTGACGGCATTGCGGGCCATCAACATGCCGCGCCGGTCGGCATGTCTATCCGGCGACCACCAGGGCGAAGGATCGTTCTTTCCCAAACCTATTCCTCCGTGCCGGTTGTGCCGCCCTCTTGGCCGATTCGTGCGCCACTGCTATGACCGCCCCGATCGGCAGAGAGGTGAACCTTGGTTTCCGTTATTGCGAGCTCCGTCCGCAAGGGCAACGTCCTGGAACGCGACGGCAAGCTCTACGTCGTGCTGACGGCCGAGAACATCCATCCCGGCAAGGGCACGCCGGTCACGCAGCTCGAGATGCGGCGCATCAGCGACGGGGTGAAGGTCAACGAGCGCTTCAAGACCACCGATTCGCTCGAAAAGGCGTTCATTGACGAGCGCACGCACACCTATCTTTATCACGACGGCGACCACTACATCTTCATGGACCCGGAGACCTTCGACCAAGTCTCGGTGCCGGAAAGCGTGATCGGGGACTCGGCGCCTTTTCTGGCGGAGAACATGGAGGTCCGGCTGTCGCTGTATAACGGCACGCCCATTGCCATTGAGCTTCCGGCGCGCGCCACCCTCGAGGTGATGGAAACCGAGCCCGTCATGAAGGGTCAGACCGCATCCGGCTCCTTCAAGCCCGCCAAGCTCTCGAACGGCGTGCGGACCATGGTGCCTACCCACATCACCGTCGGCAGCCGGATCGTGGTCCTGACCGCGGACGGTTCCTACGTCGAACGGGCGAAAGACTGACACCGGAGGCGCCGGCATCTTGCCCGGCAGGGAGTCTGATGCGCCGCCGCCAAAAACCGGATTCGTACCGGATCGTTTTCAGTTTTTGGCAAAATGAGCGGACACCCGATGCGGAGTGTCGAAGGGGCTTGGGGGGGTACCGGAGCGGACATCCGCTCGCACAAGAGAACGTCTCGCGCAGCGCCCGGTTCCAGATTCTTTCAGAGAAAATGCGGCCAACCGGAAAACAAGGGCTAACACATTGGAGAAACAGAGATTTTGCCCGCTTCTGGTCAGCCAATAATTTGCCGAACGCTGTTCGCGAACACTGTTATTTTCGCTCCGTGCGCCGCTTGGCGAACAGCACCTCGGTCACGCCCAGCAGCGCCGCACCAATCATCGCCACGACGGGGCGCTCCTTGGCCAGCGCGGCGATGACGGAGAGAGCCGAATCGGCGCGCTTGGAGCCTTCCAAGGCAGGACTTTTCCGGCCGAAGAGAGCCGCCACAATGATCGGCACGATCAGAAGAACCAGGGCCGCAACCGCCGCGGCTCCGGCAAGGCCAATGTGCGGCGCAAGGGCGGTCGTCAAGGCAAAGCCCGCAAAACCGATTCCCACCCAGACAAAGCCGGCGCAGGCAAGTATCCCCAGAATGCGCCCCAGCGCCTGCTCCCCCATCTGTTTCCTTTCAGCGCCTCAGTAGCACCGCCCCCACCAGCGCGCCCGCGCCCATGGACAGAATCATGCTGGCGAACGGCTGGTTGCGAACCGTGTCCCTGAGCGAGCCGATACTATGGTTAGTCCAATCGCCCATGCTTTCCAATGCGTTTTCCGCCGCCTTGTCGGTGGCGTGGGCCATACCCGAGGCCGCTTCCCCAACGCTGCCGGCCAGGCCGCGAATGTCGTGCTGGAGTGCCCGGAAGTCGGATTTCACGGCATCGAGCTGCGCCTCGATATCGCGGGCACTGTTGCGTCTTCGCCAAAAGACCATGTCGGAGTCTCCGTTTTCAGAATTGCATCGGCAAGAAGGGGGTGGTTCCAGTGCCCGATCATCAAACCGCCCGCCGCTCGCGCTCGTGCATTGCATCCTCTACGCGATCGAGGATCGGCAGTTCATTGACGTAAAACAACCGCTCGAACGGCGTGCGGCGCAAACCAACGCGGGGTTCGGCGGAGAACGACGCGACGTCCGCGTCTCTGTGACGCCGACGCCCCTGAGGCTGATCGGCGGACAGACAATCCATCACTCCATCCGCGAACAGGCAGCCTGGCAACGTGGCAGAGAAGATTTTCCGGCCCCCAGATCACCCGGGGAAGGCGCGCCTTGACCCGGAAAAAGCAAAAGCCCGCGACCGGAACTCGCGGTGCGCGGGCTTTCACTTTCTTGAGGCCGGTCCGGTGGGAGGGGCTTGCACCGAACCGTCTCATCGATGCGCGGAGGATGCCATGGCCGCCCTGAACCGAGTGTGGACGTTGGGTTCATTTTCCGTTCATGAATGTGCTCGCAATGCGGCGGTCATTCGAGACTGCCGCATTCACCCTCTGTCGCGATATTCAGAAGCACCGCTGTTGCATCGTCGCTTTTCTTGAAGCGGTGAAAGCGCACCCCTTCCGGGTCGCAGTCCTCGATGGCGCGCAATTCGGCGCCCAGGGCGGCAAGGCCGTTCGCTTGCGCCGCGTCCAGCAGCGAGTCGATTCCGTAGCAATCATAATCGCTGGCAAGCGCAAAAAAACCGTCGGTAGCAAGAAGGATGATCGTCCCGGGCGAAACGGCGATTCCGGCAGCCTTCGCATGGCCGGCGGCCCGCGCATCGGGTCCGAAAAGCCAGCCGCCCTCCGCCGTGTTCACACGGTTGCGGGCTCGCCTCAGCTCCGGCAGAAAAACATCGCGCAGCCCCGTGGCCGCTGCCGGTGCCCCCGCCCGCGCCGCAAGAGACTTCACAGAGTTGCGCTCATGATCGCGCTTCTCGGCGGCGTCGCCAAGTATGATGGCGCATTCTCCAGGCCGGCGCACAAGCGCCGTACAATCGCCGAACCACAGCGCGTGCAGCCCGCTTTGCGACAGCGTCACCAGCATCATGGAGGCGAAAGGTATCTCGTACACTTCGCGCGGCGCGCGGCGCCTAAGCCGCACGAACTCGGCTTCGGTATCGCGCAAGGCGGCTGCGAGAGCGGCGTGCTGTGCATGCGCAGCCAAGTGAGCCATCAGGCGAGCCGCTCCGAAGCGCGCAACCCATGCCGCATCGCTGTCGCCATCGAGCAGCATCTCGCCCAGACCTGTTGCGCCGTCCATGACGACCGCAGCTGTATTCGCGGAGGCAAATGCATCGTCGTTTGCCTTCGCGGGATTGCCGGGCAGGCTCAAGGAATCGAGAACCAAGAAGCGCATCGCTTCAGGCCACCGCCTGCACCACAGCCTTCAGCCGCTCGCGAATTGAAGGCATGTCTTCCGGAAAGTCGGAGTCGATCCACCATTCCTCGACTTCGGCAAGAACCCGCCCCACGAGCGGACCCTCGGGCACGCCCGCCGCCATGACGTCGCGGCCGGTGAGCGGAAAACGCGGCCGGTTCCAGGTGTCGGCCAGCGCCAGCAACGCGTGCCACTGCGGGGCGTTCGACGCTTGGGAATCGTCGGCCCAGGCGAGCCTGACGCGGTCCTTGAAGCGTTGCGCACCCAGGCGATAGAGCAGCGTGCGCACGTCGCGGACGGAGAGATGCGGAACGATCTTCTCCTTTGCACGAGCCAGATCGACGAGGCGTTCCCGCTCGGCGTTGGAGAGCTTCAGGCGATCGGCAATCTCTTCAGCTGCTTGACGCGGCACCAGCGCAGCAAGGCGCAAGACGGGATCGGCGGCAAAGACATTCGCGCTGTCGATGCGGGCAACCTGCTCCAGTCGCGCGATGTCGACGGCACAAGGCAGCACCTCGGCAAGCACGCCGGCGGCCGCCATCGCCCGCAGCATGGGTGCAGGATCCGGCGCTTCGAGCAAGCGGAACAATTCCTTTCGGATCCGTTCTGGCGAAAGAATCCGCAAGCCGGCTTTTTCCGCCGCGGCCGCCGCCAAGGCGGCGGCATCGAGATCGCCCTTGCCGTACCAGGCATGAAAGCGAAACAGCCGCAGAATGCGAAGATAATCCTCGCGGATGCGTGTGACTGGATCGCCGATGAAACGCACGCGGCCGGCTTCCAGATCGCCAAGCCCGCCGGCGTAATCGAAAATTTCTCCGTCCTGCGCGGCGTAAAGGGCGTTGATCGTGAAATCGCGGCGCCCGGCGTCCTCCGCCCAATCCTGCGTGAAAGACACGGTGGCGTGCCGGCCGAAGGTCTCCACATCGCGCCGCAAGCTCGTGACCTCGAAAGGTTTGCCGCCGACAACCGCCGTGATCGTTCCGTGCTCGATGCCGGTGGGATGCGCTGCAATCCCCGCCGCGCCCAACCGCCGCACGACCTCCTGCGGCTCAAGTGGCGTGGCGATGTCGATGTCGGCGACGGAAAGACCGAGCAACGCATTGCGCACGGCACCGCCGACGAACCGGGCGGCACCGTCGTCGCGCGTCAACGCGTCGATGACCGCGCAGGTTTCGCGCGCGTCCATCCAGTCGTTCGCCTGCGGATCGAGGCGGCGCATCAGCTGAGCCTTTCGGCCAAATTCACCAGAATGGCCGCGGTCGCGCCCCAGATGACGTGCGGACCATAGTTGAACGCAAAATAGGTTCCCGTGCGGCCGTGCCATTCGCCCGTTTGCCGTTCCCGATTGGCCGGATCGAGCAGGAACGCCAGCGGCACTTCGAAGATCTCGTCCACTTCCTCGGGATTGGGGCGCAGCGAAAATCCCTCTTCGAGCACGCCGACGACCGGAAGAATGGCGAAGCCGGACCCCGTTTCGTAAGGTTCCAAAAAGCCTGCGACCGAAACGAAGCCGGCCATGATTCCTGTCTCTTCGGCGGTTTCGCGCAAAGCCGTTTCCACGAGGGATTCGTCTTCGTCATGCAGACGGCCGCCCGGAAAGCTCACCTGACCCGCATGGCGGGCAAGGTACGGCGTCCTGCGGGTGAACAGAACGGTCGGCTGGTGCCGGTGCACGATGGGCAGCAGCACGGCCGCCGGCATCAACGCAGCCTCGGCGCCGGGTCTGGCGTGTGGATTGAGGTCATAGTCCCCGCGCTGCGGCACCAGCGGCAAATGCGGCGGCTCGGCAAGCAGAAGCGGTCGCAGCAACTCGATGCCCTCCCGGGCGATACGCTGCACGATGTCGTCATGCCGGCGCGGAAAAATGGCTTTCATTCGGCCGGTCCGAGCACAAAAAACTTGCCTTCGCTCCACACGCCCATCACGCCTGGATCGCTGCCCTGTACCGCGATGTCCGCGAGCTGATAGAACACATTTCGGGAAATGCGCGCGTCAAGTCCCCGCCGGACATGGATATAGGGTGCCGGCCCGCCTTGATCCGCCACCCGGATGGCGTTGTTCTCGCCGGCAACGATCTCATCTCCGACATTGGTGGTGAAGACGAGCCGTTGACCGGAACCTTCGCCCTGCCGATCCAGCAGAACCGCCATGAACGGGGCATCGTCGACACGGATGCGCATCTTCTCAACCGGGGTTACGAGAAAATAATCATCGCCCTCCTTGCGCAGGATGGTGGAAAACAGACGCACGATTTCCTTGCGTCCGATCGGCGTGCCTTGGTGAAACCAAGTGCCGTCGCGGGCAATTCGAATGTCGATTTCACCGCAAAATGCCGGGTTCCAGCGCTCGACCGGCGGAAGTTTGCGTCCTGCGGCGGCCTCTTTCAGGAGGCTCGCCAATCCGAGGCTCGAATGATCTGTTTGTGTATTCACGTCAATTTGCGGCCGCAGGCCGGCTTTCTTTGATGATTGCGCGGCATGGGCCGGGAATGCGACATAGGATGGTGCCCTTGAGCGCCGCAGGTGGCGTGTCGAACATAGGCGCCGCCATTCTGGGCAGCAACCGCCCGGTGGAGCTTCGCAAGAGGCTTCGGGCCAACGGGACGACGATGTCGGATGCACACTTGATCGAAGAGCCCCTGGAGCGGGACATCGTCGCCCACGCCGAATCCATGGGCGAGATTTTTTCGCGCGTTCGCGAGGGCATGGGACGCATCATTTTCGGCCAGGCCGGCGTGATCGACCAGACCCTGGTGACATTGCTCGCCGGCGGACACGGGCTCCTGATCGGTGTGCCGGGCTTGGCCAAGACGCGGCTGGTCGAGACGTTAGGGATAGTTCTGGGGCTGGATTGGAAGCGCATCCAATTCACTCCGGACCTGATGCCGGCCGACATTATCGGCTCCGAAGTCCTCGAGGAGAGCGAAACGGGAAAGCGCTCCTTCCGCTTTATCCAAGGCCCGGTCTTCACGCAGCTGCTGATGGCCGACGAGATCAATCGGGCCAGCCCGCGCACGCAATCGGCGCTGTTGCAAGCCATGCAGGAAAAACATGTGACGGTTGCGGGCCAGCGTTTCGATCTGCCCGAGCCGTTTCATGTACTGGCGACCCAGAACCCGCTTGAGCAGGAGGGCACCTATCCGCTGCCCGAGGCGCAGCTCGACCGCTTCCTGCTGCAGATCGACGTGAACTACCCCGATCTCGACGCCGAGCGCGCCATGCTTGTCGCAACGACCTTCGGCGAGCCGGAGGTTCCCCAACCGGTGTGCGATCCGCAGACCTTGCTCCAAGCGCAGCGGGTCGTGCGCCTGATGCCGGTGGGCGAACAGGTGGTCGATGCCATTTTGCGGCTGGTGCGCGCTGCGCGGCCCGACGAAGGCGGCGACAACGACCTGCGCGGCTACATTTCCTGGGGTCCGGGACCGCGCGCCAGCCAAGCCCTCATGCTGGCCGTGCGCGCCAAGGCGCTGATCGAGGGGCGGCTGGCGCCGTCCGTCGACGATGTGGCCGCTCTGGCTCCCCCGGTTCTGCGCCATCGCATGGCACTGAATTTCTCGGCCCGCGCCGAGGGCGCCATGATCGGCGACATCATCGGGCGGTTGTGCCGGAGCTACCTTTGACGGCCGGAGAAACACGCGCCGGCGATGCGATTGCGCTGCGAGAAAAGGCCGAATCCCTGGCCGCCGCCTTGCCGCCCTTGCAAGTGGAAGCGGAGCGGCTCGCCTCCGCCGTCAGCTTGGGCGTGCACGGCCGGCGCAAAGCCGGAATGGGCGAGACCTTCTGGCAATTCCGCCGCTACAGCCACGAAGATTCCAGAGCGCTCATCGACTGGCGCCAATCGGCGAAATCGCAGCACCTTTTCGTGCGCGAGCGCGAATGGGAAGCTGCCGAAGCCGTGTGGTTCTGGCGCGACGGCTCGCCTTGCATGCGTTTCAGCTCGGCCAAGACCATCCCGAGCAAGATCGACCGCGCCAATCTTCTGGCGCTTGCGCTCGCCTCGCTCCTGGTGCGGGGCGGCGAGCGTGTCGCGCTATGGGCCGGCGGCCAATCGCCCGCCACCGGGCGCGCCCCGCTCAATCGCATGGCACACGGCCTTCTCGATCGCGCCCCGGAAGATGCCGCCCTGCCGCCCGACGCGCCCGTCACCAAAGGTTCGCAGCTGGTGTGGTTCAGCGATTTTCTCTCGCCGCCCGAGGACATCGAGGCGTGTCTGCGCCGGCTTTGCGGCGCGGGGCTTTCCGGTCATCTCGTGCAGATCGTCGATCCGGCGGAAGAGGATTTTCCCTTTGCCGGCCGCACGCGCTTCGAAGCCGCCGCCGGCCGCGAGAGCACCCTGTTCGGCCGCGCCGAGGCGGTGCGCGATGCCTATCGCGCACGGTTCTGCAGTCATTGCGAAACCGTCCGCGCCATCGCCCACCGGCTGGGCTGGAGCCGCACCGTTCACCGCACCGACCATCGCCCGGAGATCGCCCTGATCGGCCTATACACTGCAGTCGGCGGCGCGCAGGTCAAGCTGCGCCAGTGAGACAGGAATGACGGCGAGACGCTTGGCTCCTCGCGCTGCAGCGCGGGAGCATAGAGGCGGACCCACATGAGCGGGTTGAGCTTCGGTGCGCCCCTCGTGCTTGCGAGCCTGCTGTTGCTGCCGGCGATCTACTGGCTCCTGCGCGTGACCCCGCCGGCGCCGCGCCGCGTGATTTTCCCGCCGTTCAGGCTGCTCTTGGGATTATCGGCGCCGCAGGAGACGCCGGCGCGCACGCCGCTCTGGCTCCTCGCCCTGCGAATGCTGGCCGCCGCGCTGGTCATCCTGGCGCTGGCCCAGCCTTCGATCGGAAACGCGCCGGCGCTTTCGGGCTCCGGGCCGCTCGTGCTCTTCATCGACAATGGCTGGCCGGCCGCTCATAGCTGGCAATCGCGCATGGCGGCGCTTTCGGATGCCATGGTGGGCGCCGCACACAGCGACCGCCCGGTCGTGCTCCTGCCGACGGCAACGGCTTCTCCGCCGGAGGTCACGCTGCTCGATGCCGGCAAAGCCGAGCGTACGCTGAACGAGCTCGCGCCGGAGCCATGGCTGCCCGACCGGCGGCGGGCCGCTGCCGCGTTGGCGAAGCTGCGGTTTGCAGCCCAGCCGCGGATCCTGTGGCTGAGCGACGGCATCGATTATGGCGATGCCAACTCCATCGCGGCGTCGCTTGCAAAGCTGGGAAGCCTGTCGATCCTTGCCGATCCGGCAGGCCGCAGCCCGCTTGCCTTGCGTCCCGCACACAACGAAGCCAACGGCTTTCGCGTCGCCGTGATCCGTGCCGCAAGCGGCGGACTGCGGGCCGGCACCGTGCAAGCCTTGGGTGCGCAAGGCGAGGAGTTTGCCAGCGCCCCGTTCCGCTTCACCCCCGACGCGACCGAAGCCAGCGCCCAAATTCTGCTCCCGCTCGAAGTGCGCAACGAAACCCAGCGGCTGGCAATCGCCGGCGAGGATTCGGCGGGCGGGGTTAGCCTGCTCGACGCCGGCTCCAAGCGGCGCGCCGTGGAGGTGGTTGCGGCGAACAACGCACAAAGCGAACAGCCGCTCCTCTCCGGAACCTTCTACCTCGAACGGGCGCTATCGCCTTACGCCGACGTTCAGTCCGGCACGGTGTCCGACGCGATTGACCGCAACGTTGCCGTCATCGTGCTGGCGGACATCGGCAATATCGCCGGGACAGACCACGACGCGCTGGCGCGTTTCGTCGCCGAGGGCGGGGTGCTGGTGCGCTTTGCCGGCGGTCGCATGGCGGCAAATGTCGACGACCTCATCCCCGTGAAGCTGCGGGTCGGGGCGCGCTATATGGGCGGCGCGCTGACCTGGAGCGCGCCGCAGCATCTGGCGCCGTTTCCCGATTCCAGTCCGTTTCGCGGGCTCGCCATCCCGGCCGACGTGACCGTTTCCAGCCAAGTGCTGGCCGAACCATCGGTGGAGCTGGGCGAGCGGACCTGGGCAAGGCTCGCCGACGGCACCCCGCTGGTAACCGGCGGCGAGCGCGGCAAGGGCTGGATCGTACTGTTCCACGTCACCGCCAGTCCCGCCTGGTCGTCGCTGCCGCTCTCCGGCCTTTATGTCGAAATGCTGCGGCGGACTCTGGATCTTGCGGGCGGCGGACGGCCCAGCGACATGGCCGGCGGTGCGGCGGCCGTGCTGCCCCCCGTCTCCACGCTCGATGGCTTCGGCCGCTTGCGCAAGCCGCCCGCCGAGGCTCTGCCGGTGTCCGCCCGCGGCCTAGAAAAGCTCGATCCCTCGGCGGAGCATCCGCCAGGCCTTTATGGCAGCGAAGGCGCGGAGATGGCGCTGAATGCGGTTGGCGCCTCCACGGTGCTGCTGCCGTTATCGGGCCTGAGGGTTGCCCCCTATAAAGGCACCGCCGCGGTTTCGCTGGAAGGACCGTTGCTCGCCCTGGCGATCGCGATCCTGCTATGCGATGCTCTGATCTCACTATGGCTGCGCGGCTATGTTGGCGTGCCCCGGACGCTCCTGGAGCGCAGCTTCGCGGCACTGCTGGCGCTGGCGCTTATGCCGATGCACCACGGGCGGGCAGCGCCATCCTTCGACGCGGAAGCCGCGCTCGATACCCGCTTGGCCTATGTCGTCACCGGCTTGCCCGACGTAGACGCCATCAGCAAGGCCGGGCTCACCGGTCTCGGGCTGGCGCTGACGGCGCGCACTTCTTACGAGCCCAAGGAGCCGCTCGGCGTGCATCTGGAGACCGACAATCTCAGCTTCTTTCCCCTGCTCTATTGGCCCATGGACCCGCGCGAAAGGGACCTGTCGCCTCGGATGTTGAGCAAGGTAGCTGACTATATGCGCAACGGCGGCACGATCCTGTTCGACACCCGCGACCTGACCTTGGGCGCGGTGCGCGGCGCAGGCTCCCCCGGCGAGCAGACCTTGCGCCGGTTGATCTCCAAGCTCGACCCGCCGCCCCTCGAACCCATTCCATCCGATCATGTCCTGACGAAGTCGTTCTATCTGCTCGAGGATTTTCCCGGCCGCTGGGAAGGCGGGAAAGTGTGGGTGGAAGCGCTGCCGCCGCCCGATCCCGACCGCGCTCCGGCCGCTGCGCGCGGCGGCGACGGCGTCTCTCCGGTCATCATCGGCGGCAACGACTGGGCGGCGGCCTGGGCGGTGGACGCGCAGGGCCGGCCAATGGTCGACGTGACGCCGGGGGGAGACGAACAGCGCGAAATGGCGATCCGCTTCGGGATCAACGTGGTGATGTATGCCCTGACCGGCAACTACAAGACCGATCAGGTGCATGCGCCCGCCATTCTCGAACGTTTGGGGCATTAGGCGTGAAAATGCTCACCACTGAGACACAGCCCGCTTGCCCCTGGTGGGGGGCGGGTTCGCGCGGCAATTCCGGCTATACGGCATTACCCGAGCCTCTACAAAGCCCGCTCGGTGGCAGCAACGCTTTCCCCTGCCATATCGGTTTTCTGCCGAAGCCTCACGCGCGTCACCATTCCACCCACCCGGCTCGCAGGACGCGCGATGCGCCAACAGATTTCCCGGCTCGCCGGCCTCCCCACCAGGGGGAGGCCGGCGGGAAACTATGTCGGCTATACCGGACGGCGGCCCCTGCAACGCGGTGCGGCCCATGACCTACTCGCTGGATTTTGCGCCGCTGGTGCCGGTGTTCTGGCTGTGGCTGCTCGGCGCTCCGGCGGCGGCTTTGTTCGTTTACGCCCTGGTGCGCCGGGCTCAGGGTGCCTGGGCGCGGGCGCTCGCCTTCGCGGTCGCGCTGCTGGCGCTCGCCGGCCCTCTCATCGTGCGGGAGGCTCGCGAGGCCCTGCCAGACATCGCCGCCCTCGTGATCGATCACTCCGCCAGCATGGATATTCACCACCGCAAAGAGGACGCCGATGCCGCGGCGGCGCGCATCCGTCACATGCTTGCGGCCGACAAGACCCTGGAGGTCCGCGAAGCCGAGGTGACGTCGCGCCCCGATGAGGATACCGGCACCGAACTTTTCGCCGCGCTGGCGCGGGCGACGGCCGACATCCCGCACGACCGCCTGGCGGGAAGCATTGCGGTAACCGACGGCGAGGTTCACGATCGGCCTGGGATCGCCAAGACGGCGCTTGGGGCACCCTTCCATGCGCTCATCGCCGGACGACGCGGCGAGCGCGACCGGAAGCTCACCGTCGTCAGTGCGACGCGCTATGCGATCGTGGATCAGACGTCGGATATCGTGATCCGCGTCGACGATTTCGGGGCGCCGGACGACACCTATGCCGATGTCGACGTGCGGGTGGACGGGGTGGACCAGGGCTCGCGGCTGGTGGCCGCGGGCCGCGATACGCCGGTGAAAATCCATGTCGCCCACGAAGGGGAGAACGTGGTGGAGCTCGAGGCACGCCCCGGCCCGGCGGAGCTGTCGCTCGACAACAACCGCGGCGTGGTGACCATCACCGGGGTGCGCGACCGCCTGCACGTTCTGCTGATCTCAGGCGAGCCGAACGCCGGCGAGAGGGTGTGGCGAAGCCTGCTCAAGGCGGACCCATCCGTCGACCTCATCCATTTCACGATCCTGCGGCCGCCCGACAAGCAGGATGCAACGCCGATCAACGAGCTGTCGCTCATCGCCTTCCCCACTCGTGAGCTGTTCGTCGACAAGCTCGGCCAGTTCGACCTCGTCATCTTCGACCGCTTCAGCGTGCAGCCGGGGATTTTGCCGCTCGCCTATTTCGCGAACATCGCCCGCTATGTGGAGAACGGCGGGGCGCTGTTCGTTACGGCCGGCCCGGAATTCTCCGCCGATAGGAGCGTTTTCCACACCCCGCTGGCGGTCGTGCTGCCGGCGCAGCCCACCGGCCAGGTGATGGGCGAGCGCTTCAAACCAATGCTGACGCCGGACGGGCTGGCCCATCCGGTCACCCGCGGGCTTGCCGGCGCCAACACGGCCAGCTCCCCGCCCAGCTGGGGCGGCTGGTTCCGCATCATCGACGCCCAGAAGGTGGCCGGCGACACGCTGATGGCGGGCCCGCAGGCAATGCCGCTTCTGGTGCTCGACCGGGTGGGCAAGGGCCGCGTGGCCGAGCTGCTGTCCGACCAGGGCTGGCTGTGGGCGCGCGGCTATGAAGGCGGCGGACCGCAGGCCGAGCTGCTGCGGCGGCTGGCGCATTGGGCGATGAAGGAGCCCGAGCTGGAAGAAGAGCGGCTCTCGGTCGCCATTTCGGGCGGGGAGATCGCCATCGACCGGCAGACCATGGCGCAAACCGCCAAGCCCGTGACGCTGACTTGGCCATCCGGCCGGCGGGCGATCTTGAAGTTGGCGAGGGTTGCACCCGGCCACTGGCGGGCCACTGCCAAGGCCGACGAGCTGGGGCTCTATCGTGCGGGCGACGGCACCTTGAACGCGGTGACCGCCAACGGACCGCTCAACCCGAAGGAAGTCGCCGATCTGCGGGCGACCGACGCGATCCTCAAGCCCGTGGCCGCGGCCAGCGGCGGCAGCGTACATTGGTTGGCCGACGGCGGGGTGCCGCAAATCCGCCGCGTGGCGCCGGGAAGGCTCGCCGCCGGCGACGACTGGATCGGCTTGCGCGCCAACGGCGCCTATCGGGTGACGAGCGTCGAGCAGCAGCCACTGCTGCCACCTTGGGCAGCGCTGGTCCTGATCGCGGCAACGCTGGTGCTCGCCTGGCGGCTGGAGGAGCGGTAGGGCCGGCGGTGCGCCGCCCACGCGTCCGACGGTTCCTTGACGAGCGACGCGACCTGGGCCACAGATGGCATAAGTGCCGGACATTCCAGGTATAGAGCGCTTGTGCCCCGGCCTTTCAGCGCGCCGCGGGCGGTCACGGCATCGTAGCAATCGCCGCCCGAAATTTCGTGCGCCGCTGCACCTTCCTGGACGCAGAGATATTCATCGTCCGTCAGGGCCACCGGCGTCAGGAATTCGGCCGAGTTCGGCCGCTTCGGGCTGCACCGACGGCAGCCGGCCAAAATGTCCTTCGCTTCCCGTTTCGGACCTGCTACGCGCTGGATGACGATGGGAATCACCCCCCGCAAGGCTTCTGCAAGGTTCGAAATGCCCGGTCTTTATTTCGAAGAGTTCTCCGTGGGTCAGACGTTTCGGCACGCCATCCGGCGCACCGTCACCGAGGCGGACAACGTGTTCTTCACGGCGCTGACGCACAACCCGGCCGCCCTGCATCTCGACGAGGAGTATTGCCGCGAGCACACCGAGTTCGGCACCCGCATCGTCAACAGCTGCTTCACTCTGGGGCTGATGGTGGGTATCTCCGTCGCCGAAACCACGCTGGGCACGACGGTGGGCAATCTCGGCTGGGACGAGGTGCGGTTCCCCAAGCCCGTGTTTCATGGGGACACATTGCGCGTGGAGAGCGCAGTGCTGGAACTTCGCGAGTTCAAATCGCGGCCGCAGAACGGCATCGTGATTTTCGCCCACCGTGCGTACAACCAAAAAAACGAGCTGGTCGCGACCTGCAAGCGATCGGCGCTGATGTTGAGGAAGCCGAAGTAGGGAATGGTGAGTAGTGAGTGGTGCGGGTTCAGGAACTGCTCACTATTCCCCACTCACTATTGAGTTCCGCGAACTCGCGACACTTCCGGCAAACTTTTTCAGCCACTTTCGGGCACGGTCTTGCAAGCCGCAGATACGCGGCGCTGTTCGCCCAAGTTGCTCCTGCTCCAGCAGCGTCAGAAAATCCATAGTCGTGAGTTCGACGATTTTCGCGCGCTCCCGTACGACGACACGCCGTGTCACGGCTGTTTCCTCACATAACAGAAATGCCCGCTCGTCGCCTTGAAGCCGTGCCGGCTCCTCGATCACTTCGACGGCTGCCCGTTCGCCGAGATTCGGCTCGTAAGCTTTCGGATTGACCTCGCGTGCTGCATCGAAATTCAGATAGGCGTTCGTGACGGCAATTTCGATTTGGGCATGGTGCTGCTTCACCCAAGCGATGATCGATTGGGCTCCAAGCTTTACGATATCGCGAGTGGCTTCGTAGAACACGGCGTCGGGAAAAACGACGGCCACGTTCGGATAAAGGAGGTAATCGAGGCTATCGGCCGCCGCAAGCGTAATAAGCGGCCCCGTGCCGAGAACGTAGATGGAGACACGCGCGTTGTTCATGCGGTCCGTGGAAAGAGCAAAGCCCGCGCTTCGTCGAGGCGCTGTTCGCGGCCGGCCCGTGGCGCGCGCGGCAACGGCAAATTGCGCTTGGCCAATTCGATCAAGACATCGCCGAAAGTGACTCCTCCTAAAGCGCGACGCAGCTCGATCGCAGATATCTCCGCGTGCGAATAACGCCAAGAAGTGCCGTCATTTCCGCATCCGTCATGGACGCAAGCGCTCGCTTTTTTGTTTCATTTTACGCTAATCGGGCTGTCTTGGCCAGCGCGCCCGAGGGTTTCTCCCGAGGGTTTCGAGGGATTGGTGAGAGCGGCGAGTGGTGAGCAGCGCGGTATCGGTACTCACGACTGACCGCTCATCGCTCACGCCTTCGCCGACCGCCGAATCATCCACGCATAGAGTGCAGTGATAAGCGCCACGAAGGCGGCGAGGCCGATCATGTTCGCCGGCGCGAAATCGGCCGGCACGAGGCCTAAGGGTGCGTCGGTGGAAAGTGTTACGATGAGACCGGCCAGCACCACGCCGAAAAGGCTTTCACCGACGATCATGCCCGAAGCAACGAGCACGCCCAGACGCTTGGCGTGCTCGGCTCTTGGGCCGGCTTCCGCGCGGCGGTCGTAGAGGTGCCCGATAACGGCGCCGATGACGACGGGCAGCGTTGCCGACATCGGCAAATACATACCGATTTCGACGGCGAGCGGCGGCAATCTGAGCCAACGGCGCACGCCGAGGAGTTCATCGAGCGCGACCACAATGATGCCAAGTCCGCAACCCACTCCCAGCATGCGCCAATTGAGCTTCTGCTCGATCACGCCCTGGGCCAATGCCGAAATCAGGCTAGCCTGCGGCGCCGGCAGCGGCTTGGCCACCGCGCCGGCCAGCCTCGGCGCTCCGGCAAAACCATAAGCGTGGGCGAGCAGGTTGAGCACGGGCGGAATTACTGCTGCTCCCGCCAGCACACCCACGACGAGCGCCCATTGCTGCGCGCTCGGCGTAGCACCCACCAGCTGGCCGGTCTTCAGATCCTGCAGGTTGTTGTTGGAGATCGTGGCAATCGCAAAGACGATGGCCGTTGCGAACAGCGCATAGGCGACGAGCGCAGGGCGCGACGCGGCGTGCGGCTCGGCTACAGCGACGAGCAGCATGGCGCAGGTCAAGATCGCAAGAATGCCAACGCCGGAGATCGGGCTGTTGGAGGCTCCGATCAATCCCGCCATGTAGCCGCAGATCGCCGCGACGACAAATCCACCGATAAAGACGAAAGGAACCGCCGCGGCGACAAGCGGCACGGTTTGACCCGCAAGCGATGTCGGGCGAAGGAAATCCTGGAGGATGAACGCAATGACGATCAGGCACAAAATCGTGAGGGCTGCAATCCAGCCGACCGGCATGTCGGTGTCGCGGCGGTCGCCGGTTCCTTCCTTGCGGGCGCCCGACGCGGTTACCGTTGCCGCCAGCCCGCGCAACACCGGCCCGGCAAGCTTGAGCAGAGTCCAAACCGCCGCCACGCCGATGGTGCCGGCGCCGATGAACCGCACCTGATGGGTCCAGATGTCCATGGCGCGCTCGCCGATCGCCGCACCGCCGGCGGCCTGTAGCGAGGTCAGCAACGGAACCGCGCCTGCCCAGGCGATAAGAAGACCAAGCAGCATCGCCATGCCAACCGAGATACCTACCAGGTAACCTGCGCCCAACAGCGCCAGCGAGAACGACATGTCGTAGCCGCTGACGGCGGCTGCGCCGACGCGAAAGAATTGTGTAACCTCGCCGGCAGCGATGCGCGTCGCCGCGAGCGCCGCCAGGCCCGCCGACGCCGCTGCGCCGTAGGCGACCGCGAGCAGACCTTCGCGGGCTTCCGAAGACGCATCGCCGGCGACCGCCTCGCGCGCCCGCGATCCCACCTCCAGCACCTCCGCGGCCGCAACGCCTTCGGGATAGGGAAGATCGGACGTCGTCACCATGGCCCGGCGCAAGGGAATCGTGAACAGCACGCCCAGGACGCCGCCAGAGGCGCAGATCAGGAACGATGTCCAGAACGGGAATCCCGTCCACCAACCGACGATCACAAGCCCCGGCAGCACGAAGATGATCGCCGACAGCGTTCCGGCTGCAGACGCCACGGTTTGCACGATGTTGTTTTCAAGAATGGTGGCATCCTTGAGCGCCGAAAGCACCGCCATGGATATGACGGCAGCGGGAATGGACGTGGCGAAGGTGAGCCCCACCTTGAGGCCCAGATAAACGTTGGCCGCAGTAAAGACCGTCGTGATGAGAACGCCGAGCGCAAGCCCGCGCAGCGAAAGCTCGCGGACGGGTTGGGCGGGGAAGTTCATTTATGAGTTATGCCCTGATTGCGGTGGACAGCATCTCGCGATGCCAAGCCTCAGCCTATATTGTCATGGCCCGCGACGGCGGGCCACTGGAAGCCATCGCTCCCCGTGAAGAAAGAGAAAGGGAGGGCACAAGCCCTCCCTTTCTCCCCAAAAGGCATCCTCTTGCTTGCCCCGAAACAGATGCCTCGCGAACTCAGTAATGGACGATGGTGGCGGTGTTGCCGACGGCGGTCGCGGTGACGTTCAGATTCCCGTATACGTTTTTCACGACGCTGTTCACCGCGGCGTATTCGGTGGACGTGTTCAACTGGCGCGTGATCACGTTGGAGTCCGGTGCGTTGGTATCCTCGCTGAACGTGTTGCCTACTGCGGTTGCCGTCAGCGACGTGTCGTTGCCGGCCGTGTCGACATAGGCGTTGAGCTGTGCGTAGGGATCGGTCGCGTCGCATTCCTGATAACTGTTGACGTTGACGTCGTGCGGATCGGTCGAGATGTCGGCGCCATTGCAGGCGGCCTGCGCCTGCAAGTCCACCGTGCCGCCCGCGTTCTGCACATTGGCATTCTGGATCGCCACGATATCGGCTCTGTTGCCGACGATCTGCGTGTTAAGCACGTTGGTATTGTTCATCGTGTAAACTTCCAAGTTGTTGCCGCCGGCATCGGCCGACGAGGCGACATTGCCGGCGATATTCGTGATCTGCGTATTGAGATTGGCGATGTCGGACTTGAGGTCGATCTGCCCGTTGAGGATGTCGCTGGTGTCAGTCGACGTCTGGGCGCAGGCGAGGCTCGCCGGCAGGATCAGGAGAGCTGTACCAGCGATAAGGGTCTTGGCGAGAGGCGTCATGGCTTTTTTCCTTCAGTGTTGCGGCATGAGCGGTGGCGTGGCGTGCGGGCTGCGGGGACGGCGGGTCGTCCGAATTTGCCGGCGGATCGTTGTCCGCGCCGGCCAGCGCATTGGTCGGCGTGCGGGCCGCGGTCGTTGCCTGCAGCGCGGCGGAGACGTCGTTTGGCCCAGCGAGCGGGTCGTTTGCCGTCCCCAGATTCGACGTGCAGGTATCCGGCGGCTCGCGATAGAGGCGCGCCACCATCTCGAGTACCGCGCGCTCGATCACGGAGCGCACCGCGAGCTGAATGGGCTCCAGCGCGCTTTGACCGACGCTCGCATCGAAGAAGGTATGGCCCATGAAGTCGAACACGCCGAGCTGGATCTGGTGTCCGATGATCTGCTTCTGATACGAGATGACATCGACGACTTCGAGCGTGTCGGTGTTCACGAGCCGCAGGTCGAGACCCACGTTCATGACGTACATGTTGCCGCCGATCGTGCCCTTGAGGCTGTTGGTCGAGGTGCCGCCCCCGTCGCCGTTGGCGCCCTCGGAGCGGATGTTGAAATTGAGCTCGGTGATGCCGCCGACCAGGTAGTAGTTGGAGCCCGGAATGGAGCCCGCCATGATGCGGCGAAAATCTCCCGGCGTTCCCCTGGCATCGGCGGTGATCAGCTTGTTGTTGGCGTATTTGAGCTCCATCTCCGCCACCGAGGTGTCGAAGCGCTCGACAAGCGGCACGCCGGCTTTGGCCAGTGCCGACATCGCCATCAATGCGGCGCCTTGCGTCAGCTTCTTGCCGCTGTTGTCGGATTCGTACTTGCCGGTGTAGTCGGCGATTTGGCCCACTGCGATGCGAAGCGGCCGTCGCGCGGTTACGCCGGCCAGGCAGCGCAGCGCGTCGGAATACGGCGTCTCGTTGGCGATCACCGGCGAACCGCCGGTCGGCGCGGTGTAGCGTCCGGTCTCGTCGGCTTCCGGGCTCACGCAGCCTGAAAGCGCGATGGACGCGAGCACCATGGCAAGCGGTGCAGCAAGAAGGCGGCGGGCGCGCGATGTCATGGCGGGGTCTTCCCTTTCCGTTTCAGTGACCGTTCACATTCACTGTGGCGGTCTGATTTCCGTTGTTGGTCTGCTGCGAATTGACGACCACCGTGTTGTTGTCGCCCACGGTGACCACATTGAGCGAATTGCCGATGGCGGTTGCGGTGCCCATGGTGGTGGCGCCGCCGAATCCTGCGCCGGTCGCAATTGTTCCGCCGCCGAGCGTCGAGCCGAGCGCGGCCGAACCCAGCACGCTCATGGACTGCACGCCGGATTGCTGGCTCATCGCGGAGCTCGTGAACTGGCCGTTGACGACGCTTAGGTTTCCGTTTGCATCGCGCAGCGAAGGATCGACAGGCTGGTTCTCCTGCGCCTGCGACATCCCGTATGGATTGTTGTAGTCGGAGGCGCTCATCGTCTGACCCTGTGCCCACTGCGAAGCGAGCGCGGCACAAGCAAACACGGCCAATGTGATCTGTCTCGATTTGTGCGGCATATTGGGCGCCTGTGTTGTCACGCCCGCTTTCGAGCAACCCCCGTGCCAAGGTTTAAGACCGGTTAAGCATGGCGCTGTTTCAATTCAGTACATGCCTGGATAGTGTCGGGAATCGCAGCATTCGCCGGCGGCAAGCCGCCCCGGTCAGGTTGAACCCGCATGGCTTTCTTTCAGGATTCTTCGCGCCAGCCCTTTCTGAGGGTGCCCGCTTCGGTTCTCTGGCTGATCGTGCTGCTTATCGGCCTGCACGCCGCCCGGGTTTTGGCGTTCCCCGGCTCCGAATCGGACGGAATCTTTGCGACCTACGGCTTCGTGCCGGCCCGCTACACGGGGTATAATCCTGGGACGGTCGCCAGCCGGCTGTTGCCCTTCGTGACGTATCTCTTTCTGCACGGCAGCTGGAGCCATGTTCTCTTCAATAGCGTGTGGCTGCTGGCCTTCGGTCCGGCGGTCGCCCGGCGGTTCGGTCCGGTGCTGTTTCTGCTGTTTTTCCTGGTCTGCGGCGTGGCGGGCGCCCTGACGCACCTTGCCGCTTATTGGGGATCGACGGCACCGGTCATCGGCGCGTCTGGCGCCATCTCGGGCCTGATGGCCGCCGGTTTCCGCATGCTTCCTACTGGGCCAAGGGACCATCCGGCGGCGCTCGCGCCCCTGTTTTCGCCCCGCATTCTTGCGTGGACCGCGATCTGGGCCGCCCTGAATGTGTTTGCCGGAATCACCGGCTTCGGCGCCGGGCCCGGTCCTGCCGTCATTGCCTGGGGGGCTCATTTGGGCGGCTACGCCGCCGGGCTCGTGCTTGCCGGCCCCTTCGACCGCTTGGCGAGAAGCTGAGAAGATCCCCGATGCGGCAATTCGGGTCCGCTCGAAGCTGCCGCCTCGGCCCATACGTAAAGGGCGTTGACACCCGGAATCTGAAACCATGACAACCGGCAACGACGGCGAAATCCAAAACGCAGTCCCGCCGCGCATTTCTACGATTGGGCGCCGTCCGAGCACGGCCGTACGCTGGTGCGCGTCGTCACGTCTTCCGCCACGCCGGAGCAAGACATCGCCCGCTTCGTCGAGATCGCGCGCGCCTGAACTTGGAAGCAATAGGGAGTGGGCGGTAAGCAGCAGGCAGCAGGCAGTAGGCAGTAGGCAGTAGCGCTTAAGCAGCAAGGTTCACGACTGCCTTTTGCCTACTCCCTACTGCCTCTATATCAGATCCGCGCGAGCAGCGTGACGGTGCCTTCCTCGGCGGTGTTGCCCGAGCCAGCGCGCAGGTAATCGAAGCCCAGGCCCAGCGACCAGGCGCCGGTCGATACCGAGAAGCCGCCGCCGGCGATAGCATTGCCCTTGTCCGGCTTTGGTCCCGTCACCTCGAATACCGATTGCGGCGATACGCTCGCGAAGTTTGCCTTCAGGCTCGGGGCCCCATTGGCGAAATCGTAGCGATAGCCGATGCGCAGATCCGGCTGCAGCAGGAAGTCCGTGAGATTGATGTCCTGCCGGGCGTCGACGCCGGTGAAGGCGCGCAGCGATTGTGCGTAGCTCGATGCAACATGCAGATCGAAGCCGTCGCCGCCGCCGCCCTCGGTATAGGGCTCCTCGCGCATGACCAGCCCGTCGAGGCTCAGCTCCGGGGTAATGACCGTGCTGTCCTCGTCGAACACGGCGCCGGTCTTGACGCCGCCGGCAAGATATTCGCCGGGGTGCTGTTCGAAGGCCGAACGGCCGTACGGGACCGTTCCGGTATCGGTGCTGTTGGGTACCGCGAGGCTGAGGTAGCGGGTGCCCTTGAGATTGACGTAGCCGACGGTCGCTTGCGTGTCGAGGAACAGGGCCTTGCCGCGCCAGTCGGTATAGCCAGTAAGCATGTACCATTCCGACGTGGTCTTGGAGTTGCCCGGCGCGTCCTCGCGCGCACCGCCGTCGAAGAATTCGAACGCGCCGCCGTAACGGCCGTCTTCCGGGTCGCCTTCGTCGGCGCCCAGCGCGAAACCGAAGCCGCTGTCCCTGTATCCGGGAATGCCGGCGACGGTAGTCTTCTGATTGAGCCGCTGGGCGAACTCCTGGCTCCACAATGTCAGGTCGCCGTCCTGATTGGCATATTGGCGCAACTCCCGTTGCCGGGCAGCCACGACGTTGCTGGCATCGTCGGTGAGCGAAACAGCCACGGCGCGCGTGGCTCCCGTCACGTCGGGTGCGAAGCTCCCATAGGCTGATTTCGGCGTTGGTCGAGTTAGTGATGCCGGAAATCATTGCCGAGCCGAGTGCGTTGTCGGTGGCAAGCGCGGCGTTGGCGTATGGGTAGAGCGTCGCCGCATTGCCGGTGAGCGGGATGTGATTGATATTGCAGTTGCCGATCGCGACCTGCGTTGCGCAACCGTCGCTGCCAACCGCCTTGGACTGGAGCGTTAGCTCGAGCACGGAATCGCCGAGAACCGGATTCGTGCCGGAACAGGTGCTTGCGCCGTTGATGTTCCAGGTGCAGACCGAACCGGTATACAGGTATGGAATGATTGCGCTCTGGGAAATCGCGTTCAGTTCGTTGGCGGAAGCGTAGAACTGACCGGCCTGCGTCGCAATCAAAGCAAACTCGGCGGGTCCGCCCCCTGGCGTGGAGACGAAACTGCCGAACTTGAGGTTCAGAGTGCCGTTGAGTGTGGCGGAATTCGCCGCATTGATAATGGCAAGGCCGGGGTTGTTCGGATATGCCAGAACGTTGTAGCCCTGAGAGACGTTGATGCTCAGCGTGCCGCCATTGTCGACGGTGAGCGTGCCGGCACTGAGCGGGGTTCCGGCGGCCGGTGCGATCGTCGTGCTGCCTATAATCGGCGGAGACAACAGGTTGAGCGCGCCGCCATTATATATGTGGATGTCGACGTTGCCGTTCGTTTCCTGAATGTAGGAGTTGACGGTTCCGAAGCCGTAGACATTGAGCGCGTCGTTGGCGGCATTACCTTTGATCGTGGTGCCGAAATCGATATTTCCGTTGATGACGGCCGGAGCGCTTGGGCTCGTGCCGGAGACATTGAGCGTGTCTGCACCGCTGCCGAAGACGATATCCCCGGTCACCGTGCCATAGTTGTTGAAGGTTACGCCACTCGCGCTCGTATTGGCGGCGACGTTGACGGCCACCGCCACTTGGCTGTTGTCGTTGAGCTTTGTTGCCGTGGCCGAAATCGTTCCGGTATTGGTGATGCTCGTCAGAGTTCCAGATTGGTCATAGATCCCATAAGCGGCAAATTGCGGCGTGCTCTGACCGATATTAGTGTAGCCCAGGTACGTGGTGCTGACACTGGCCGAGATCGTTCCGGCGTTGTCGATGTTGGTCAGTCCGAGAGTGCTCAGCTGGCTGCTCGACAATGCCGGCGAATAGGGATCGATCAGGATGCCATAGGCGATGCCCTGTTTCGGCCCGGCGACCGAAGACGAGATCGAGCCGCCGAGTGCGTTTTCAAGCTCCGGAACGAATGCATAGTTGGCCACTTCCAACGTCGTGGATGTCGGCGCCGTCGTCCCCTTGGTATCGGTTGTCGCGGTCGCCTTCATCGTGCCGCTATTGTAAATGCCGTTATCGAGCGTGGTGACGGCGGACGAGCCGTCACCGGTAACGAAGAAAGTTGTCACGCTCGTATTGGCGTTGTCGCCCGACGATCCCTCGATCGTGCCGGTGTTGAAAAACGCGAAATTGGTCCCGGTTGAATTGGCTTGGCCGAGAAACGGACTGATCGTGAGATTGGCCGGCATCGTGGTGTTCGCCACCAGCGGATCGATGCGAATCGTGTAGTTCGTGCCTCCGCCGATGGTGGAAATGACGGCAGTCGATCCCGATGGCGAAATATTCGCAACGCCGCCTCCGACACTGCTGCCGATGGCGAGCGCCGGGCCGGCTTCCGGATTGGCCGTCGTGGTGGAGGGGTTCGATATGCCGATCGTTTCCAGCGTGCCCTGGTTTTCGATGAAGTTCGTGCTGGAGTTGAAGGTGCCGGTGACCAGGATGCCTTCGGAGCCGGCACCCGTCGCGCTGATCGTTCCGGTATTCAAGATATCTCCGGACATTGCACCGGCCATGTCGATCGCGACGTTGCCGCCGGAAGTCGCGCTTGCGGACACCGGCGTCAATTCGAGCGAGCCGCCGATGTTGATGTTGCCGTACAGCACGCCGGGGGCAGTGGTCGTTGTTCCGGATACGATCGTGATACCCGTCGAGGTTCCGTTGCCCTGTACGGTGACGCTGCCTCCCGAAACGAGATTGATATTGCCATACATCGTGCCGGCGATGTTGACCGCCGTACTGGCGCTGCTGCTCGAGCTGGACGAAGTGGGGGTCATTGCCAGCGTTCCAAAGATATCGATATCACTGGGCTGGGTTGAACTGCCGAGCTGGGCGCCCGAGGCGAGATTGATGCCGTAGGAATTATCGCCCTGCACCTTGAGCGTCGAGCCGGATTCCAGAAGGATCGCCGCCGGATTGGCCGGATTGAAGTCGGTAATGCCCGTTTCCGCGGTGAGCAGCGTGCCGGTCGAGCTGTTGTCGCCGGTGGCGGTGATGTCGCCGATGAAGGGGCCCGCGCCGGGAGCGATCAGAATTCCCGTCTTGTTCGTTCCGGCGCCGGTCAGATCGACCATGCCGGCATTGTCGAAGCCGCCTGTATTGCCGCCCAGAAGTTCGACGCCCGTCACCGGCGCGCTCGAGCTGCCTACACCGACATAGCTGATCGTGCCCTGATTCAGCACGTCCGCAGCCGTCCCTGCGGTGGTGCCGCCGTTAATGGTGACAGCCGGCGTCGTGGCCGGATTGGTCGTGACCACCACCGATCCGTTGGTGTCGATGGTGATGGTACCATCCGAACTCGTGGAAACGGGCGAGGTCTGTTTGCTGGAGATCGTGGTCTGAGCGAAGGCGCTTCCGGAAAGCAGCGCCACGGCGGCAGCCGATAACATTAACGTACGCTTGTTCAAGGCGAACCTCTCGTGTTTTCTTGGGCCGGCGGCGGGCGGGGACGAAGGCAGTCGCGCCCCTTGTTATTCCAGGCAACGCCCCAGGGCATGCCCGAAAGGCCGGGCACCATAGACAAAATCCCCCGGCGGGCGCCAGCGGCAACACGGTTACCAGCCCCGCCCCGCGACCTTTTTTAATATGCCGTTAGGCCCTCAGCAGCGAAAATGGCGGGGTAGCCCGGACCGATGCCCCGAACGCCCCCCTGATGGCCCAGTCCTCCCGCATCAGTTTCTCGAAGTTCACCCAGAAGCAGGCCGCCGCTTCGGCGGCCCGCCACGAAATGCTGTTCGCCGGCCGTATGGGAGGCGCTCGCGCCGTCTTCGCCTTCTGCGATTTGAGCGGCCTTGACCTTTCCGGACGCAATCTCGCCGATGCCGACTTTACCGGAGCCATCCTGGAGGAGACGAATTTCGCCGAAGCGCGGCTGGATTCGGCGAGCTTCTTCGGTGCCGACTTGCGGCGCGCCAATCTTTCCGGCACCTCGCTCCGACGTGCCGATCTGCGCGGGGTTTGCATGCGCGGCGCCAACCTGATCGGTGCCGATCTTTACGAGGCGGATTTGCGCGAGGGCACGATCGCGGAGAAGGATCGCCACGGCGACCTGCGCGTCATGCAGCACGATCTCGGTCCGTCCGAAATGCCCGCCGCTTTGCTTGTCTCCGCCAATCTCGAGCGGGCGAAGATGACGGGCGCGATGGCAGTTCAGGCTGATTTCACAGACGCCGTCATGCGCGGCTGCAGGCTCGCACGCGCCAATCTCAGGCAGGCGAAATTCGTCGGCGCGAATTTGGAGAACGCCGATCTGTCGGCGTGCAATCTTTCCGCTGCGGTTCTCGATGGCGCCATCCTCGTCGGCGCAAGGCTGACCCGCGCCGTGCTTGACGGGGTCGATCTTTCGACGGCGCTTACCGAAGCGTCGGCAGGGCGTGAGCTTTCCGACCTGCAAGCGCCGATCGAGGAGCTTCTGGATGCCCATTCGCGCTGGGTCGATTCGGGCGGACGCGAAGGCCGCCCGGTCGATCTCAGCGGCATGGACCTGCGCACCCTCAAATCGCTGGCGCATCGCTCCTTGACGGCACTCATTGCGCCGGGCGCCGTGCTGTACGGGCTCGATATGCAAGGTATTTCCCTTCAGGGCAGCAATCTGCACGGCGCCGATCTGCGCGGCGTCAATTTCAGCAATGCAAAACTCAACAATGCGGACCTTCGGGATGCGAAGCTGGGGCCGCTGCTCATCTCCGACGCCCGGCTGTTGCCGGTACGTCTTGACGGCGCCCAGGCGCGCTATGCCGATTTCCGCGGCGCCGATCTGCGCCGCGTAACGCTGGCGGACGCCGATCTCGCTTATGCCAATCTGGCGGACGCCGATTTGAGCGGCGCCCGGCTCGACGGGGCCATCCTTACGGGAGCGAAGCTGCCGCCGCAGGTCGGCGAGCGCCTCAGCACCGCCGAAGCGGTATAGCGCGCCGCCGGCACATGCCATGCCGGGCTGCGACGTTCGGGCGCCGGGCTTCGCGAATTGCAAGGAGAATTCGCAAAGACGCCGCTCCATTTGCCTCGATCCATATAGCTAGCGTCAATTTATATGGATTGCCTTTAAGGAGGCAGGATGATGGCTGCGATCGGGCAAGTAGCCTGCATGGTGTGCGGGGAGCCCTTTCAAAGGGGTGACGTGGTCGTCACGTTCCGGATCTGGCCGGAAGAAGAGCGGGTCGGACACGCCGCCTGTGTCGTGTCCCTTTCCATCCAAGATTCGTCCGGGGAAGAAGACGAAGGCAGCAAGCATTGAGCCGCGCCGACAAAGTGGCGCGCGCGAGGGCGCCGGGGTGCTACCCCCCGACACCCGTCGCCGCAAAATTGGCCGATTAGGCGGCCTTCGCCTTGCCGTCGAGCACCTTCAAGTCGGCCGCATTGATCTGTATGCGGCGCGGCTTCTGCTCTTCCGGGACAACCCGATCGAGATCGATATGGAGCAGCCCGTTCTCAAGCTTGGCTCCGACGACCTCGACGTTCTCGGCCAGCTGGAAGCGCCGGTCGAATGCCCTGCCGGCGATGCCCTGATAGAGGTAGCCGGATTTGCTCTGAGCCGCCTCGTCGCGCTTGCCCTGGACGCTGAGCACGCCTTCGCGCACTTCCACGTTCAGGTCCTTCTCGGCAAAACCCGCGACCGCCAATGTGATGCGGTAATGGGTCTCGTCGGTGCGCTCGATATTGTAAGGCGGGTAGGCTTGGCTCGTATCGTACTGGCCAGCGGAGTCCAGAAGATCGAGCAGCCGGTCGAATCCGATCGTGGATCGGAACAGCGGGGAAAAATCAAAAGCACGCATAGTCACATCCTCCTTTTCGAAGCGAAGTGGTCCGTGGGGCCCGCCGGTATCGGCCAAGCCCCCATTAAGGTCCGAAAGCCAGTGGGCCTTCCGGATCGGCTATGAGGTAGGAGCCGGCCCGCGTGCCTTCAAGAGGTCGGCCGGGTTCGAAATGCCGTACGGCCGCAGTTGCGGTTGTGCCCGGTATTGCCAAGTGCTCATATCTGTCGACGGTGACACCCCGGCCGATTTTGCGGGGCAAACAGAAGGACAAGCGCCATGAGCGCGGATCAGGTTAACCGCATTATCGCCCGGATGGGCGCCGCGGTCGGAGCCGACTCCGGCCTGGGCGGGACGTTCAAGTTCGACTTCGGAGAGCCTGGCAGCATCTATATCGACGGCAAGTCCGTGCCGAACACGGTCTGTGAGGGTACAGGCAAGACCGCAGACTGCACGATCGGCTTGAGCCTCGAGACCTTCGACAAGATGGTCACCGGCGAGCTGGACGGCACTTCCGCCTTCATGCAGGGCAAGATCAGAGTGAGCGGCGACATGGCCCTCGCTATGAAGCTCGGCGCGATGTTGCAGAAGGCCCGCGGTTAGCGGGCGCGCTCATCTTGGAAGAGTTCGCGCTGGGATTTATTCACGCGTCCGACGGCACCAAGCTGCGCTACGGAACTTGGCTTCCCGATACGGTGCCTGCTCCGCGCGGCGTTTGCGCGATCCTCGACGGTCAAACCGAGTTCATCGAGAAATATGGTGAGGTGGCGAACGAGCTCCTGACGCGCGGGTATGCGGTCGCCGCGCTCGACTGGCGAGGCCATGGAGGTTCCGAGCGCAGCCTGCAGGACGGCCGCAAGGCGCATGTGCGCGATTTTTCGGAGTATGACTTGGACCTCGGGGCGTTCGGCGCGCAAGTCCTCCCCGCCATCGGCCCCAAGCCGCCGCTTGCCCTTGCCCACTCGATGGGTGCCCACATTCTTCTGCGCACGCTGCACGAAAAACCCGATGCATTCGCCGCCGCCGTGATGACGGCGCCGCTGATCGAAGCCGGTACGCGCGGCTATCCGGGCTGGCTCGTCCGCCGCGTATGCCGCGCCCATAATATATCGGGCCATTCGGCCGATTGGGTGTGGGGAATGGAAACCTGCGACCCTCTAGATATGGACTTTACGAACAACCTGGTCACTTCGGATGCGTCGCGGTTTGCGCGCACGAAAGCGCTGCTTGTGGCCGATCCGCATCTTCGCCTTACGGGGCCAACCTGGGGCTGGCTCGAAGCGGCATACCGTTCCATGGCGCATATCGCTGCGCCGGGCTATGCCGAAGCGATCAGCACGCCCATTCTCATTTTGGGCGCCGGCCGCGACCGCATCGTCAAGACATCCGCGATACGCTCCTTCGCCAAACGACTGCCGAATGCAACCTATGTCGAGATCGATGACGCCGAGCACGAAATCCTTATGGAGAACGATTCCATCCGGTCGCGTTTCTGGCAGGCGTTCGATGCTTTCACGAAGGCAGTAGGTAGTAGGAAGTCGTGATCCAAACGCTGCGTTATCCCCACTGCCCACTGCCCACTGCCTACTGCCTACTGCCTGCGTCATTGAGAATTGCGACGACGTCTGCATGCAGCTGCGGGTCTCCCACCGCGAGCACCTGGCCGCCTTCGCGGCAGGGCTCGCCTTGCCAATTCGTGATGCGGCCGCCGGCGCCTTCGACAAGCGGGATGAGCGCGGCCACATCCCACCATTTGAGCGCAGATTCGACGATGATGTCCAGGAAACCGAGCGCGAGCATGGCGAACAGATAACAATCGCCGCCGTATCGGGTCATGCGGACGCGTTTCTCGAGCCGTTCGAATGCCGTGCGCTCCGGCTCGGCAAAATAGGCGTCGGGATGGGTGGCGCAGAGGACGGCCTGGGAGATATCCGGGCTGCAACGCGTCCGAAGCGGTACGATCTCGCCGCCGCTATGCATCTCGGCGCCGCCGTTGACGCCGATGAAGCGCTCGCGCAGCACCGGTTGGTCGATCATGCCGAGCACGGGCACGCCGCCGTATTCCAATGCGATCAACGCGCCCCATTCGTGCCGGCCGGAAATGAAGGCGCGGGTGCCGTCGACGGGATCGAGCACCCAGCGCCAGCCGCTCGATCCCGGCTTCTCGCCGAATTCCTCGCCGAGAATTCCGTCTTGCGGCCTCTCGCGCGCGATCAAGCGGCGAATTGCTTCCTCTGCGCCGCGATCCGCTTCCGTGACGGGATCGAAGCCGCTTGATGCTTCGTGCTTGTTGGCGACATCGATGCGGGCGCGGAAATACGGCCGAATCGCTTCGCCGGCCGCATCGGCGAGGCGATGTGCGAAGGCGATGGCGGCTTCATCGACGGCAATCATGCTGGCTCCTTCCTATCACTATAGCGTGCATGAAAAACGATGCGAAATTTCAATCTCTGCGACGAATTCACGAAGGGCAGAGAAATTTGCCGGTTGCAAGGGCAGGCATTTGCACGGAACATGAGGCGATTGTCGCGCAACGGGAGAGGAAACAGTAATGGCAGGGCTTTCAGGCAAACGCGTACTCGTCACCGGTGCGAGCGGACTTGTGGCGCTTCCGGTCGCCGTCGAACTGGCGAAGAACAACGACGTCTATGCCGTGGCGCGCTACTCCAATCCCGAGCAGAAGCGCCTGATCGAGGCCGCGGGCGCCCGCGCCGTCGCCTTCGATCTCGCCGACGAGGATCTCTCGCCGCTGCCGAAATCGATCGATGTGGTGATCAACTACGCCGTGTTGCCGCCGAACCACAAGGATGCCTACAACGTCAACGCTGGCGCGACCGGCCGTCTGGCGCGGCGCTATCGCGACTGCCAGGCCTTCGTCCACGGCAGCACCGGTTCGCTCTACCAATATCAGGGCGAGCGCCCGCTACGCGAAGACGACGCTTACGGCCTGCACAGCGCCGGCGAGAATTATGCGGCCAGCAAGATCGCGGCCGAGTTCCTGCTCAAGCACCTGAGCGTCGATTATCAGCTGCCGGTGGTGATGATCCGGATATTCTCCTTCTACGGCCCGCGCGGCGGCGGCGTGACCCAGCGCGTCGATCAGGTCGCCCGCGGCGAGCCGGTCAGCGTCTATCCCGGCGTGCGCAACGTTCACACGCCGCTCTACGAGGACGACTATGTGGAGAAGACCATCGCCGCGGCGGGGATCGCCAAAACTCCGGCGGAAATCATCAACGTCGGCGGATCGCAAGCCGTGACGACGCAGGAATATTGCGAAATGGCGGGGGAAATGCTGGGCAAGAAGCCGGTCTTCGTCGAGAACGGCAAGTCCTGGCCGATCTGGGCCGATACCACCAAGATGGAAAAGCTGCTGGGCCCCAGCAAGGTCGGCGTTCGCGAGGGCGTGCGGCGGGTACTGGAATCGGCGCATCTGCGGCTACCGAATGCGCATCACGTTCTCGGTGCGCCGGCGAAGTAAAGCCCCGATGATCACCATGATCGCCCGCATGCGGGTGCTGCCGGAAAACGCGGCGGCCTATGAAGAGCTCATGACCCATGTCGCCGACACGACGCTCAGGAACGAACCCGGCGTTGCGTATTACGCCTGGGCCAAGAGCGTGGACGAGCCGGACATCTATGTCGTGGTCGAGGTCTATCGGGACGCGCAAGTGCATGCGGCGCACATGGCGTCCGAATGGGTCAGGCAATCCATTCCGGTGTCCCGCAGGCTGGTCGAAGGCAAGTTCGACATCAGGCAATATGTCACCCCGGGACAGGAGCCGGTCGTGTTGCGGCACGGCTGAACCGGGCCAATACCCGGCTTCCTTGAAACGTGGCTCGCGTACCGGCGCCTTTTTTTACGCAGAGTACGCAAAGGTTGCGCGGAGGACGCAAGGGATTCCGCCCTGCGCACGAAGCGCAATTCTTGCTCCGCGTCCCCTGCGCATCCGCGGCGGCCTCTGCGTTAAGAAAAGCGTTTGTGTGTCACTTTGAAAAGAGGAGAACGAAGATGGGTGGACCCGATGGAATGACCGACATCGAACGGCTGCTTGAACTCCACGCGATCTACCGGCTGAAGGCGCGCCGGGATCATGCGGTCGACCGCAAAGACTGGGCGACCTATGCCGCCCTGCACACCGACGATTACGTTGCGATTTCCATCACCGACAAACCGATCGTCGGCGGACAGGCCGCTGCCGATGCCCTGGCGGTCCAGCTGAAAAACGTCACTACCGTCCATCACTGCCACACGCCGGTCGTCGATTTTCAGGACCGCGACCACGCGACCGGCGTCTGGGCCATGGAGGACAATCTCTTCTGGAAGCGAAACGGCGAGAAGCAATGGCTGCGCGGCTTCGGCTTCTATCACGAACGCTACGTCCGCGGCGCCGACGGGCAGTGGCGCTTCGGCTATCGCAAGCTCGAGCGAACCCACGCCGAGACGTCGCCCGGCGCAACCCTCATTGCTGCGGATTTCTCTGGCGAAAATGCCCTGGTCGGAGTTGCGTGAGCCGGGAAGGGCCGGTAGGGGGATGGGACCGACAATCGCCGTATTGAACGGCGGGAGCATAAGCTGCCGTCGCCGTGTTCCCAATGGAGGCAACAAGAATGGGCGTGTATAATCACACCGGGCAGGCCGTCGCCGACCCGCAGCGATCGATGCGTTTCTATCAGCAGGTTCTGGGCTTCAAGTTCTGGTACCAGTTCACGCCGCCCGACGACATGGTCGCCAAGCTCTGCTCGCTCCCGCCGCCGCTGGGCGTGACGGCTTACTATCTGACGCTCGACGGATTCGTGCTGGAGCTCATGCATTTTTCCGCGCCCGGCGCAGCGAGGGCGTACCGGCCGCGCACCATGAACGAACCCGGCCTCACCCATCTCTCGATATCCGTTGAAGACGTGCAGGCCACGGCGAAGAAGGCCGTCGAATACGGCGGACAAATCATCGCAGAGAGCGACATCGGCCTCGGTCTCATGATCCGCGATCCCGACGGCCAGCTGTTGGAACTGCTGGATATGAATTTCCGGGAGAGCCTTCCGCCAAAGCCTTAAGACTGAGCGCGCAGTTCCAGTCGCGCCGATTTTTCAAATTGACTTTCAGCGCGCGCTCAAGGGCCCGACGAGTTCGATCACATGGCCTTCGGGATCGCCGACAACCGCCGCACGAACGTTGTGCTCCGGCCGATCCTGGCCCGGTCTCACGATCTTGCCGCCTGCGTTCTTTACGGTGTTGCATGTCGCCTCGACGTCCGAAACTTGGAACGTCAGCCAAGCTTCCCCCGGATACACGGGCGCGCGCGGCGGCGGAAGTTCGAGAAACTGGCTCAGGATGAGGATGTGGCTGCTCGCATCGCCGCTGGCGGAAAGCCAGCACTGCTTTTGCGCAACCTCCGCTTCCCCGCCGACATTGCGAAGTACGACCTTCAAGCCGATCGCCGTGTAAAAGCGCTCGGATGCGTCGACATCGCGAACCACAAGCTTCGTCGCATTCATGGCAATGCTCATCGCCGCCTCCCGTTTGCCGCGCAGCTTAACTGCAGAATACGTATCGGGAAAGCGGTATGCCCGACGCGCGATCGGCAGGATAAGGAGCGAATGTCTCGTTCCTCCAGATCGCTTTCACCACGAAGGACACGAAGAGCACGAAGGCTTCCGGCACCGGCTGGATGGCTTCGCGCGCAGCGCCAATACGCCCTGCGGAATTGAACCGCAAAGGCGCCAAGACGCAAAGGCATCAGCGGTTTCTTGGCGTCTTTGCGTCTTGGCGGTGAGATTGACTGCGCTTCGCGCCTCTTATTCTCCGCGATTCCGCGTGCCAAATGCGATTGGCCTAAGAGGCGCGGTATCGTTGTTCCCATTCCGGGGGGGCATCTTCGCGATAGTCGGATGTAGCTTTCGAAAAAACCGCCGCGACTTTCGTTTTGCGGCCGCTGACGTAGCGCGACTGAAACCCCTTGCGCATCGGCAGCGAAGGGCGGAAAAGCTTGCCCGGGCGCGCATTTGCAAGCAACGTGAGGAGAGTGTCGCGCAACGGGAGAGTAACAGGATGACGGACCAGACTACCAAGGAGCGCGATTTTTTCACCGACCGGTCGGTGCTGCTCGACCCTTATTCATGGCTCGATGAGAGCCGCGCGAAGGGCCGCGTGCGCAAGCTCGACAGCCGCGACATCCTGATGGTGACGGGCTTTAAGGAGGCGACCGAAGTGCTGCTCAACAGCGACGCCTTTTCCTCCGCCATTGCCGCCGCCGGCCCGACTGCGCCGCTGCCGTTCGAGCCGCGAGGCAGCGATATTACGGACCAGATCGCCGAGCATCATCACAAGTTCGTCGGTGCCGAGTTGTTCATTTCCTACGATGGGGAGCGCCACGCGGCATCGCGCTCGCTGCTCAGGGGGCTGTTCTTGCCGTCGCGCCTGCGCGCCAACGAAGACTACATGCGCAAGCTTGCCGACCGGATGGTGACCGAGACGGTGAGCAAGGGTCAAAGCGAGATCATCAAAGAGTTGGCGACGCCCTATGTCACGCTGGTGATCGCCGATCTGCTCGGAATTCCCGAAGAAGACCGGCCAAGCCTTTTCGAGATCGTCACATCCGGCCCGCAGCCGGGCAGCCTCGACGACGCCGACGCCGGTGCATCGCTCATGGCGCTGGCGCAGCAGCTTGGCAAGATGTTCTTCGGCTATATCGAGGACCGCCGCGCGAACCCGCGCAGCGACGTGCTGACCGAGCTGGCGACCGCGAAATACCCGGACGGTTCCGTGCCTACGACCCAGGAACTGGTGATACTGGCGATCTTCCTGTTCGCCGCCGGGCAGGACACCAGTGCGAAGCTGCTGGGCAACGCAATCCGCTATCTGGCCGAGAACATCGCGATGCAGGCCGGCTTGCGGGAAAATCCCGCAAAAGTTCCGGCATTCGTCGAAGAAATGCTGCGGCTGGAAGGATCCACCAAGGTCACGTTCCGGCTTGCCCGGAAGGACACCACTATCGGCGGCATGGCGGTTCCCGCGGGCACGCGCGTCGTATCCTCGCTGGCTGGCGCGAACCGCGATCCGGCGCGCTGGGAGAATCCCAACGCCTTCGTGCTGGACCGCCCGAAGATCATGGAACATCTTGCCTTCGGCCGCGGTCCGCATACCTGCATCGGGGCGCCTCTGGCGCGCGCCGAGGTGCGCGTGATCCTCGAACAGCTGCTGGCGCGGACCTCGCGCATCGCACTGTCGGAGGCGCATCACGGGCCGCCCGGCCAACGCAGGCTGGACTATGAGCCGAGCTACATCATTCGCGGGCTGGAGTTGCTTCACGTCGAACTGACAGGGAAGTGACGCTCGGGGCCGCTTGATCGGAACAGGGATCTGTCCTGCGTTCCGTAACGTCGCGACGCGGCTGCAGAATATGGTGACACGACCAACGTTTCCGCAGCTTAGCCGAATGCCAAGAGAATTGTTGCTCCCGCCAACGTATCGCCACCACAAATAAATAAGGATTGGCCGGCTCGCTCATGCCGCGCTCTATTCCGTGGCGACAAGCGCCGCGCGTTTCGCTTTGGGCAATTTCGGATATTGATTCCACTCCCGACCCCTGAGCGTGCGGCCACCGGTCTTGGGGCGAATGCCGCCCCATTGTTTGTAGAAAAAGGCGACGTTCTGGGCGCGGACTGGTCATGCAATTCGAGCGCCCATTCCTCCGCCATAACGCGGGCGCGCGGCCCGCTTTCGCCGCCGACAATTGCCCAATCGATGCCAGTGAGATCGACTTTGCCCACTGGGCCGATCAGCGGCTCGAAGGAAACGAATTTCACCGATGCGCGCGCCGCCCTCAGATGCTTGATGCGCACTGCGTTTTGTGCGTCCTCGACCGACACACCCAGCCAGATATGGGAGGGCGCCAACCTGGCGGGATAACGCTGTGCGAGGTAACGCGTGAGGAGGGAACTGCGCTTCGTCAGTACCTGGAAGGTGTGCCAGCTCGCTTTCTCCATCGTGTCGAACACCTGATCGATGAAAGCGCGCGGCACCTCCTTATGGAAAATATCGCTCATCGCGTTTACGAAGATGCGGCGCGACGCCCGCCACTCAGCGGCTGCTTCAACCTCGCAGCCCGCAATGTCAAATCGAAGCCGCTCTCGAACGGGTGGTTCGGCACGCCGCGAAAGCGTTCCGAAAACCGCTCGGCGTAGCAGTTGTCGCAGCCAGCCGTGATCTTGGTACACCCCGTCACCGGGTTCCAAGTCGCGTCCGTCCATTCGATCTGCGTTCCGTCTGCCATCGATACCACGATAGAACAAAATGGGAACTATTGTATAGCGCCGTACGATTTAGGAGCTTAGGCTTTGCAAAAATAATGTAGCCGTTGACCTCCGTCTATGACGACCGACGGCCTTGAGGCTTGGTGAACTCTTACTGTTGCGGGACACCTGCCGCCCGCTTGCCCGGTTTGATCAAAATGTGTATGCAGCTGGTGATCATGGGGTAGCCCGTCCGGCACCAAAGATGCTCGTGGCAAGACTGAGCTGCGCCAAGTCTGATTATTCGGATCGCGCATCTTCCGCACGAAATTCGCTGCAGATTTCCTTACAACCAGCGAATTGGGAATAACCGGCCGAGGGTCCGCTCGCAGCCGCGCGAGCCTCGCCTAACCCGCCAGCGACAGGAACGACCGGATGTCGGTGATCGCCTCCGCAAGTCCGCAGCGCTTGATGGGCGCATCGGACGGAAAGGCGGTGAGCAGGCGCGACGGGGTCGCAGACTCCAGAATGACGAAACATCCCTTGTCGGTGCGGCTGCGGATCAGCCGGCCGAAGGCCTGCTTGAGCCGCAAGCGCGTCAGCAGATCGTCGTAGGAGCGGCCGAAGCGCTCGCGGCGCGCCTTGTGAAGAATGGTGGGCTTGGGCCATGGCACCTTGTCGAACACGACCAGGCGCAGCGAGCGGCCGGGTACGTCGACGCCGTCCCGCAGCGCATCGGTGCCGAGCAGGCAGGCGTTCTCCTCGGTGCGAAACAGATCCACGAGCGCGCCGGTATCGAGACGGTCGACATGCTGGGCATAAAGCGTCAGGCCTTCCTCGGCGAGCGGTGCGGCAATCCGCGTCTCCACCGCGCGCAAGGTTCGCACCGCGGTGAAAAGGCCGAGCGCGCCGCCGCCTGAAGCCAGGAACAATTCGCGGTAGGCGGCAGAAAGTGCGGCGACATCGCGGCGGTCCACGTCGCGCACGATGAAGATGCGCGACTGCTCGTCGTAGCGGAACGGCGAGCCGAAGCCGGCGCGCCGCGGCGGCTCCGTCAGATGGTGCGCGCCGGTGCGAATCTCGGCCGATTGCCAGCCGCTCTGCCCGCTGTCGGCGTCGCGCAAGGTTGCCGACGTGATGAGCGCGCCATGGGCGGGCATCAGCACCGTGTTGCAGAGCGGGATAGTGGGATCGATCCAATGCCGCATCAGGCCCACGTCGATATCGCGGCCGTCGTCGCGCGCAATCTCGAACCAGTCGACGAAATCCGCGTCGCGCTCGCCGCTCTCCAAGCCGTCGAGCATGGCGATCCAGGCGGGCAGCAGCAAACGCGCGCGCCGTTCGAGCCCGCGCACGGCCGCTTCGATGCGCGCCTTGAGCGTCGCGTCGAGCTTGGCGGCCTCGTCGTCGAGCCGCTTTTTCAGGGCCGCGGACAAACCGTTCAGCGGCGCGGCCAGACGCTTGAGGCCAGCCCCAAGACGGCGCGCGGATTGGCCCAGTGCCGGCGACAACGACTCCAGGCCGGCTTCGAGCGCGTAGAAGCGGTCGCGCTCGTCGTTGCGGGCGAGCACGTGCTGATAGGCCTCGGCCAGAAAGATTTCGCCCTGGCCGCGCGGCGCCGCCGCATTCATGCGCGAAAGCCAACCCTCGCCGGCGAGCGCGCCGGCGGCGTCCTGCGCTTCGGCAAGTGCGGCCTCGGCTATGGGATTATCGGCCACGAGATCTTTCAAACGCTCCTCGATCCCGCGCATCCGCCCGCGCGCGCGGCCTTCATGGCCTCTGATCCAGCGCCTGAGCTCCGCCATTTCGCGGCCGGAAAGATGCGTGGCAAATCCCGAATCCGCCGCATCGAAGAGATGATGGCCCTCGTCGAAGACATAGCGCACGCCGCGCGCGGCGGGTTCGTCGTCGCTTGCATGCAAATCCCGTTCGGCCTGCGCAATGACCAGCGCGTGGTTGGCGATCACGATCGGCGCGCGGCGCGCCCGGCGCACGACCTTCTCGACGAAGCAGGAGCGGTAATGCGCGCACGCGCCATAGACGCATTCGCCGCGCCGGTCGGCGATCTCGCCGAGGGGCGTGCTGGCGGCGAGAAACGCGGGGAACCCGGCGCCGGATATGTCGCCGTCGACGGTTGCGGAAATCCAGCGCGCGATCAGCGCCAGCGCCACCCGCCGCTGACCGGGCGCGAGCGCAGAGCGCTTGACGGCATCCTCGAAGTTCAAAAGGCAGAGATAGTTTTCGCGCCCCTTGCGCACCACCGCCTTGGCGTCGCGCTCGGCCGGATCGGGAAACAGCCGCGCCAATTCCTGCACCAGCTGGCGCTGCAGATTGCGCGTGTAGGTGGAAAGCCAGAGACCGGGGCCGTTCCTTTCCGCCCACAGGCTTGCCGGCGCCAGATAGCCGAGCGTCTTTCCCGTTCCGGTTCCCGCCTCGATCAGCGCGACCCTGGGCGCGCCCGCGCGCTCGCGGGCGGCAAAGGCGAACGTGGAGGCTTCCGCATAGGCGACCTGTTCGGGGCGCGCCTCGCCGCTGCCACCCACGAGCTGCGCCAGCCGGGTGCGGGATTCGTCCACGGCAACGGCCGCCGAGCCCGGCTTGGGCGGCGGTGCTTCGTCCTCCCACGCGGGCAGCCTGCGGCAGACGTCCAGCTCCGGCAGAGACGGCGCCGAGGCCTCGGTTTCGCCGATAGCGGCCATGACCGATGGCGCCCAGCGCCATTGCGAACGCGCGAGCGATTGGACAACCGGGCGCAGCCGCGCCTTTTCCGCTTCGCTCTTCGCGGCCAGTTCGGAAAGAAGGGTCTGCGCGGCCTTACGCAGCGCAAAACATTGCTCGCCGAGATTTGCGGGCTCTTCGAGCGCGAGCGCTCTGGCCAGCCCCAGCGGACTGGGCACGCAAGGCACCGCCGGCCGCACGAACGCGAACAGCTCGAGCACATCGAACAACGGCTTGCTCGGCGCAACCTTCAGCCTGCCGGCAACGAACCCGGCATGCGCCACGATCACGTCGCCGGAACGGAACAGCGCTTGCGCCGGCGCCAGGCCGATCGGCGCGCTGGCGCCATGGGCGTCGCTCAATAGTGCGCCGCCGGGTGCAGGAACCAGCGCGGGGATTTGCTCCAATGCGGACAAGCGATGTTCCTGAGGCGTTGACGGCCGCTACTGGGAGCGCGGCCGTCCTCGGCCGTCAAGCGACGGTGACACGCAAGCCCCCGATTAACTTGGTCCTGAAACCTAAAGGGCGAGTCGGGGCGCGCGCTCCCAGTAACCTTCAAAGCACGGTGACGCGCAAGGACGCGCTCGCTCCCAGTACGCTCCCAGTTACGCCGCGGCGAGTTCGGGATAGAGACTGGCCAGCGCGCGGCTGACCCGCGCGTGTTCGGCGGCAATATGCCCGGCGGCTTCCGCGAGAGTGGCACCGGCATCGCCTTCGCGCAGTTTCTGCGTGAAACCGCGCGCCGCTGCCGTCAACCCGGCGAGACCGAGCCCGCCGGACGAGCCGGCGATGTCCTGGGCAATGCGCGTGGCATCGTCCCAATTCTGCGACGTGACCGCCGTTTCGAGCGCGCGCGCGAGGCTTTCCGCCGTGCCGATGTACGACTTGAGGATATCGATGAGCGTCGAGACCCCAAGGGATTTCTCCAGTGCCGCAAACGCCGCGGCATCGATGACGGCGATGGGAGCACTGTCATCCGGCTGGGCGCCGGCATCGGCGGCGCGCCCCAACATCCCGCGCAGCGCAAGATAAAGTGCGCCAGCTCCCGCCGGCCAGCGCAATTGCCGGTCGGCGACGGCAGGCGCCCGCATGCCGGGCTGGATCAGCGCCAGCACCGGAGCCTTCACGCCGGGCGCGGCGATGATGGAATCGGCGTCGCTCGCATCGGCGATGACGGCATCGATGTGGTCGCGTCCGGCGCAAGCGACGGCTTCCGTCGCGCTGCGGACGAGATTCAGACGATTGCCGAACGGCTCGAGGAATTTTTCGAGCGCGTTGCGAATCTGTTCATCGCTCGTCCAGATGAGGATGTCCAAACCCCATGGCGGCGGTGAATTGCCGGCCACCGCCGCGAGTTCGCGTTCGTCTGCAAAGTCTAGGCGCGACGCAGGCAGCGTAAACCAGAACATCGAACCCTCTGCCGGCTCGCTTTCGAAGCCGATCTCGCCTCCCAAATGCGTGACCACACGCTTAGCAACGGCAAGGCCTAGGCCCGTGCCCGCCTGCTTTCGCGCGTAGCTGGCGTCGGCCGCAGGAAAGGGCTCGAAGACATGGGGCGCGATGTCCGCAGGCACGCCCAGACCGGTGTCGCTCACCGAGAATCGCACGCTCTGCACGCCGTCTTCGGAGGTCTCGGCTTCCACGGCGATGTCGATGCCGCCGTGCTGGGTGAATTTGAGCGCGTTGTCGGCCAGCTTGAGCAGCACCTGGCGGACGCGGCGGGGATCGGCGGCAACGCGGGGAAGATTGGCGGCCGCGCTCACGGTGAGAGGCAACTGCTTTTCCCAGGCCCGCGCCTGCAGGAGCCGCGCAACGGTGCGCGCGGCCTGCTCGGGATCGCAAGCCTCGTCCGATGGGGGCTCGCCCCCGTCGTCCTCGCGCGACAGCGCCGTCACGTCGTCCAGCAACGTCTTGAGGCCGCGGCCCGCCTCCAGGAGAACCTTCATGTGCGTTTTCTGGCTGCGGTCGAGCTCGCTGCGTTCGAGCAGCTGGGCCATGCCGAGCAGCGCGTTCAACGGCGTGCGAATTTCGTGGCTGACGTTGGCGACAAAGGCGGATTTCGCCCGCGCGCTCGCCTCGGCGAATTCGCGTGCCAGCTCGGCCTCATTCTTCTCGCGCGACAGGCTTTCCAAAAGCGCGGCATTGGTGCGCTTGAAGCGCAGGCTGTCGTCCAGTTCGGCGGCGATTTTCTCGCCGAAGGTCCAGAGCACGCCGGCGAAGAAAACGAGAAGGACGCCGGAACAGCACGCATAGAGGTTGCCCTCGAGCACAAGCATCAGCGCGAGCGGACCGAGCGAAAAGCAGGCATGCGCCAGATAGGAGGGCCGGTATGCCGAATTGGCGATGAACGCGGTGGCCGTCATGCCGAGAAAGGCGAGCACGAGAATAGCCTGTTGCGGAAAAACGTGCGGCACGAACCAGACGATGCCGCCCACTCCCCATGCCGCGCCTGCCGCAGCCGCGGCGACCAAATGGCGCTTTGCCCAAAGGGAGGGGGCGTCGCCTTTGGGTCTGTTGCGGTAGGCGCGCGCGAGCCCGCCCGCCGCAACCGTAGCGGCGACCTGAAGCAGAAAGGGCAGGATCACAAGCCACGTTTCAATCACGTGCGTCGTGAGGCTGACCGCAATGCAAGGCGCAGAGAACGGCAGGAAAAGATAATGGTGGTTTCTCCCATAGAGGAGATCGATCCGCGCGGCATAAATTTCCGCATCGCCGGCCGCATTCTCTTCAGCCTTCGTCGCACGCTCCATCGCTCGGGACATTGACGGCCTCCCGCTTCCGAGCCTAGCTTCGCGCGCGTTTCGAAACGTTTAAGGTCAAGATTTTGCAATGAATTCTGCGGTTCCATCGGACATCGCGCGCGCCGGCCGGGCGTGGCCCTTCGAAGAGGCCCGCAAGCTTCTTGCCCGCCTGGAGCGCCGGGCGCGCGCCGGCCGCGCCGCTGACTTGGTATTGTTCGAGACCGGTTACGGGCCGTCCGGGCTGCCTCATATCGGCACGTTCGGGGAGGTCGCCCGCACCTCGTGGGTCCGCCACGCCTTCGAGCTGATGTCCGACGTGAAAACGCACCTCGTCTCCTTCTCCGACGACATGGACGGCCTGCGCAAAGTGCCCGGCAACGTGCCCAACCAGGAGATGCTGCGAGCCCATCTTGGCCAGCCTCTCACCTCGGTTCCCGACCCCTTCGGCACCCATTCGAGCTATGGCGCCCACAACAATGCGCGGCTTCGGGCGTTCCTCGACCGCTTCGGCTTCGCATACGAGTTCCTGAGCGCCACGCAGTGTTACAAGAGCGGGCGCTTCGACCAGGCGCTCTTAACCGTGCTCGCCCATTACGAGATGGTGCGCGACATCGTGCTGCCGACGCTCGGCGAAGAGCGGCGCGCCACCTATTCGCCGTTCCTGCCGATCTGCCCCGCCACCGGCCGCGTGCTGCAGGTTCCCGTCGCCGAATGGAATGCCGCGCGTGGCACCATCGTCTATGAGGACGAAGGCAAGCGTGTCGAGGTTCCCGTCACCGGCGGTCATTGCAAGCTGCAGTGGAAGGCGGATTGGGCGATGCGCTGGCTGGCCCTTGGCGTGGATTACGAGATGTCGGGAAAGGATTTGATCTCCTCGGTGGAGCTTGCCACGAAGATCACGCGGGCGCTCGGCGGCGAGCCGCCCGACGGATTCAATTACGAATTGTTCCTCGATGAGAACGGCGAACGCATCTCAAAGTCGCGCGGCAACGGATTGACGATCGAGGAATGGCTCACCTACGGGCCCGAGGAAAGCATCGCGCTGTTCATGTATCAAAAGCCGCGCGCGGCCAAGCGTCTCTATTTCGACGTCATCCCTAGGGCGGTGGACGAGTACATCGAGTTTCTCAAGCAGTATGGCGCCGCTGAAGACGCGGCGTCACGGATCGAAAACCCGGTCTGGCACATTCACAACGGTGCGCCGCCACAGGAGACCTACCCCGTGAGCTTCGCGCTGCTGCTCAACCTCGTCAGCGCTTCCAATGCGCACGACCGCGACGTGCTGTGGGGCTTCATCCGCGCCTACGCGCCCGATGCCACTCCCCAGGCCAACCCGGGCCTCGACAAGCTGGTCGGCCACGCGCTCAAATATTACGAGGACTTCGTCAAGCCCCAGAAGCGTTACCGCGTGCCGAGCGAAAAGGAACGCGCCGCGCTCTGTGACCTTGCCCAGACGCTCGACACGCTGGCATCGGAGCGCAACGGTGAAACCGTCCAGAATGCCGTCTACGAGATCGGCAAGCGTCATGGTTTCGAGCCGCTGCGCGACTGGTTCAAGGCGCTTTACGAAGTCCTGTTCGGTCAAAGCCAGGGGCCGCGTTTCGGTTCGTTCGCAGCGCTCTTCGGGTGCAAAGAGACCGCCGCACTCATCCGTCACGCGCTTGCAGGCGGGTTTGCGGAAACGGCATGAAGCTTACCGTCATTGCCGCCGCGGTCGTTGCCGGCCTTCCTTCGCCGCAGCAGCAGGCGACCGCTCCGTGGACACTTTACGCGGCGGGACAATACGAGCAGGCCATCGCCGCCGGAATGAAGCGCCACGATGCCTTCGGCTACGCGATTGCCGCGCGCGCCGAGCTTGCCCGCGAGATGATGCGCGACGCGCCGTGCCTGGAATGTCTCGATCGGGCGGCGGACTATGCCCGCGAAGCGATTTCGTCCGACCCGAAACTGCCGCAAGGCCACGTCTATCTCGCGACGGCGATGGGCTACGAAGCCCGGATCATCGGACCCTTGGCGGCACGGCTTAAAGACTTTCCCGACAAGGCCAAGGAGGAAATCGATGCCGCTTTGGCGGACGATCCGCGCGATCCGTGGGCGTGGGCCGCGCTGGGGGGCTGGAATGTGGAGATTGTGCACCAAGGCGGCGTGCTGGGAAGGCTGCTCTACGGCGCTGGCGTTGCGCAAGGCATTGCGGATTTTCGCAAATCCTTCGCGCTCGATCCCGGCAACGTCGTGGTACGTGTCCAGTTTGCGCTGTCGCTGGCTGCCTATGACCGCGAAACCTACAAGAGCGACATCGCCGATGCGCTCGCCGCAGCAGCCGGCGACAAGCCGAGAACCGCCTACGATGCCTTCTCGCAGTCGCGCGCGCGGGCATTGCAGGCCGCTCTCGACAGCGGCGACACTGCGAACTTCGACCGCCTTGTCCGGCACGATCAGGGCTATCCGTAAGTGACGTGGCTGGATGCGGCGGCGCGGCTGATGCGGCTGTTGCCGCCGGAAGCGGCGCATCGTGCCACATTGGGCCTGCTCGGCTTGGCCCAACCGCTGCTGCCGCGCGCGCAGCCTGACGATCCGCGCCTCGCCGTGGAGGTTCTGGGCCGGAAATTTCCCAATCCCGTCGGACTGGCGCCAGGCTTCGACAAGGACGCGCTGGTCGCCGACGCCGCATTGAAACTGGGTTTCGGGTTCGTCGAGTGCGGAACGGTGACGCCCTTGCCGCAAGCCGGCAATGCACGTCCGCGAATGTTCCGGCTCGCTGCCGACTTGGCTGCGATCAACCGCATGGGATTCAACAACCGCGGCATGGAAAGCATGGCGGCACGGCTTGCTTCGCGGCGGCGGCGCGGGCTTCTCGGGATCAACATCGGCGCCAACAAGAACAGCGCGGATCGCAAGGCGGACTACCGAAATGCCTTCGCGCGGCTTGCCGCTTTTGCCGACTACATCGCCGTCAATGTCTCCTCGCCCAACACGCCGGGCTTGCGCCGCCTGCAGGACAAGGGCGAGCTCGAGCAATTGCTGTCGCTCCTGGTCGAGGAACGCGCCAAGCGCGCAACCGCCGTTCCGCTGCTGCTCAAGATCGCGCCCGATATTTCGCTCGCAGCGCTCGACGATATCGTGGCCGTGGCGATCGCATGCGGCATCGAAGGGCTCATCGTCAGCAACACGACCATCGCCAGGCCCGCGTCGTTGAAAAGCCCCTATGCGAGCCAATCCGGCGGCCTTTCCGGCGCGCCGCTGTTTATGCCCTCCACGGCGCTGCTGAAAGAGACCTTCGCACGGGCGGGCAGAAAGCTCGTGCTGATCGGCGTCGGCGGCATTGCATCCGGCGCCGATGCCTACGCGAAGATTCGCGCCGGCGCGAGCCTGGTGGAACTTTACACGGCGCTCGTGTTCGAAGGCCCGGGCCTCGTTGCAAGGATCAAGCGCGATTTGCTGAAGCTGCTCGAACGCGACGGCATTTCGCGGCTCGCGGACGCCGTTGGCCGTCCTGCATAGCGTACCGGCGGCCCCGGTAGTAAAGTTGACGAAGCGTCATGGACGGGTACACTCGGGCTTCCCTCCTAAGGCTGGAGCGCAGCATTGGACGCAGAGCTAGCCAGAGCCGCAACCCGGCGCGTCGCAAAGCCTTCCGGCCGGCGCGAGCAGACCAAGCTGCAGAACCGCCAGGCGATTCTCGAAGCGGCGCGGCAGGTGTTTGCCGAGCTGGGATACGGCGCCACCACGGTGCGCGACATCATCCGCGCCACGCCGCTGGCGTCCGGCACCTTCTACAACTACTTCAAGTCGAAAGAGGAAGTGTTCCAGGCGATTCAGGACGAGAGCGCACTACGCATCCGGCCGCGGCTGAAGGAAGAGCGGGCGAAGGCCGGCAGCATCGAGGCGTTCATCTCCGGCTCGTTCCAGACCTTTCTCGAATACGTCGCCGGCGACGTGCACAATTTCCGCGCGCTCGGCCGCAATACCGATGCGCTGCGGGTACGCATGGACACCCCCGAGATGATCGCAGGCTTCGAGGAGCTTCGTGCCGACATCGAAACTGCCATCGCCAAGGGCGTATTCCCGCCCCTCGATGCCGACTATCTCATGGCCGCATTGGTGGGTGTGGCGTTCGAGGTGGCCGAGCGCATGTTGCGCCGCGAGCAGCCGGACCCCGCGGCCGCAGCGGCATTTGCAACGGCTCTGTTCCTGGGCGGCGTGCGAGCGCTGCCGCGTATTGCGCCCGCTCATGCCGACGCAACCGGCAGCGATCCAGCGACGGCTTGAGGACGTTTTGAAGTCCCTGTCACCATGAAGCCACGAAGAACACGAAGAGGTTCGTGGAGAGCGGCGCGAAGCGCAGATGAAATCTAGGCGGTCTTGCGCCTTCGGCGCGTCCAACGCCGCCATCGTGCCAATCTTCGTGTGCTTCTTGTCTTCGTTGTGAAGAGAAAGAGAAGCGGCCGAGAAATCGGAGGCAAACCTACGCCCGCCCCAAGGATTTGAGGATTGCGTCCGTCATCTGGGTCGTGCCGAGCTTGGTCATGCCGGGCTGCATGATGTCGGCGGTGCGCAAGCCCTGGGCGAGGACGTCTGCAACCGCGCTCTCGATGAGCTTGGCGTCGCCGCCGCGCCCGAAGGAGTAGCGCAGGCACATCGCGGCTGAGAGGATGCAGGCGATCGGGTTGGCGAGCCCTTTGCCGGCGATGTCGGGGGCGCTGCCATGGATCGGCTCGTAGAGCGCGGGAATTTTTCCACTCGCCTGCTTGGCGCCCAGCGATGCCGACGGAAGCATGCCGATGGAACCGGTAAGCTGTGCCGCCTCGTCCGACAGCACGTCGCCGAACAGATTGTCGGTCACGATCACGTCGAACTGCTTGGGATTGCGCACCAGCTGCATGGCGCAATTGTCGGCCAGGATGTGGGAAAGCCGCACGTCGGGAAATTCCTGCGCGTGCACGCGGGCGACCACCTCGCGCCACAGAACGCCGGTCACCATCACGTTGGATTTTTCCGCCGAGGCGACGCGGCTGTCCCGAAGGCGCGCCAGTTCGAAGGCGACCCGGGCGATGCGCTCGATCTCGCCGGTGGTGTAGACCTGCGTGTCGACGGCACGCTTCTCGCCATTGGCGAGCGTGGTGATCTCTTTAGGCTCGCCGAAATAGACCCCGCCCGTCAGCTCTCGCACGATGAGGATGTCCAGGCCCGACACGATCTCGGGCTTGAGGCTCGATGCGTCCTTCAGCGCATCGAAGCACAGCGCCGGGCGCAGGTTGGCGAACAGCTCCAAATCCTTGCGCAGACGCAAGAGGCCGCGTTCGGGCTTCAAATCGAACGGCAACGAATCCCATTGGGGGCCGCCGACGGACCCGAAAAGGACGGCATCGGCGGCTTTGGCCTTGGCGATCACGGCGTCGGGCGCCGGCGTGCCGAGCGCCTCGTAGGCGCAACCGCCGATCAGGTCTTCTTCCGCCGTGAAGGAGAAATCGCGATGCGTCGCGAACCATTCCAGCACCCGCCGCGTCTCGGCGAGCACCTCGGGACCAATCCCGTCGCCGGGAAGAAAGAGAATGTGTGGCATGGGTTCGGTTTTGTCCTCGCGCTAATTGTTTCTCCCCCGCTTGGCTGTGGAGGGCTTTCGCTTCGGCGTTGCCGGGAACGCACAACATTCTTCCTCCCCTGTTCGCGCAGCGAATGGGGGAGGTGGCGAGCGAACCGGCTTCGCCGGGGAGCGAGACGGAGGGGGCCTCAGCGCTCGTTTTGTCAAGTTCGCGAATCGCTGGGACGACGCTCTAGGTCGCTCCCCCTCCGTCTCGCCGCTGCGCGGGGGGGAATCACAGCCAGGGGGTTTCGAGCTTGCGGCGGGATTCGAACGCGGAGATTTTCGCTTCGTTGTGCAACGTCAGGCCGATGTCGTCCCAGCCGTTGAGCAGACATTGCTTGCGGAAGGGGTCGACCTCGAACCTCACGCAGCCGCCGTCCGGCCCGCGGATCTCCTGTTTCTCCAGATCGATCGAGATGACGGCATTGGCGCCGCGCTCGGCATCGTCCATCAGCTTGTCGACATCGGCCTGCGGCAGGACGATCGGCAGGATGCCGTTCTTGAAGCAATTGTTGAAGAATATGTCGGCGAACGACGGCGCGATCACGCAGCGGATGCCGAAATCGAGCAGCGCCCACGGCGCGTGCTCGCGGCTCGAGCCGCAGCCGAAATTGGCGCCGGCGACGAGGATCTTGGCGCCCTTGTAGGCCGGCTTGTTCAGCACGAAGTCCGGATCGGGGCTGCCGTCTGGCTTTGTGCGCATCTCGTGGAAGAGCGCCGCGCCGAGACCGGTGCGCTTGATGGTTTTCAGAAACTGCTTGGGGATGATCATGTCGGTGTCGACATTGATCATCGCGAGCGGGGCTGCGACGCCCGAAACTTGCTTGAAGGGTTCCATGGGGCGCGGACGTTAGCGGGTGCGCGTTTGAAGCTCAAGCGTGCCAACTAGCTCTTCCTCCCCCGTTTTGCCGCGGCAAAATGGGGGAGGTGGCGAGCAACGCGATAGCGTTGCGACACGGAGGGGGCTATCCGTCTCGCTCACTCCGTTCGCGCGACACCTCCCCCATGCTTCGCACGGGGGAGGAAGAGCTATTTCAGTTCATTCTGATCGGAAACTGTTTGCGCGTCGGCCGCGACGATCTCCGCGAACGGCTCGGTATCGTGGAACCGGTGCAGGTCCACGACGCGGCGTCCGTCGCCCCTGACCGCCAAAACGTCCACGAAGCGGTGGCCTATCACGATCTCGTCCGGCGTATAGGAATGCCGCGCATAGATCGTGTCGGCGAGGGTCTCGTCGGTGCCGCTGATCATGACGACGATCTCCGCCTCCATATTGAGCAGCGCGTCGATGTCGAGTCCGTAGAACGGGCTTGCGGAATCGATCCTGTGCATCACCGTCCAGGACAGCGAGAACAACGGCGTGCGCTCGCGCAACAATTTGAGCTCCTCGAAGCGGCGCATGACGTGGCCTTCCTTCGACGTCGTCTGCCGCGCCAGCGAAACGGTAACGGCCGCGTCGTAGATCAGGTTGGCGCGCTGGTTGGCGGCGCGGAACATGAGGGTGGGAAAGCCGTCGAACGGCGTGACGACGGCCACCTTGCTGAAGATCACGCGCGCGAACGGGCGCGAGAAGCGGGCGAAGACGATGCCGGCGATGAGCGCCAGGTTGAGAACGCCGATGAACGCTTCGCACGCCATGACGGATTCCGCGGCGACCGAATGCGGCACGACGCGGGTGTAACTCGCCGATGTCACGGTCTGAATGCTGAACAGAAAGAAATCCCACAGCGAATGCGCCCCCGCGAACCCGTGCGGAAAGGTGCTGTAGACGACGGCGAAGGCGAGATTGACGAGCCCGAAATAGATGGCGACGCCGGCAAAGAATACCGGCCAGGAGGCGGTCAGCACCGCATGATAGGCGTCTCGCCACTGCGAGCCGTCCTGCCCTTCGACGATAGGCCGAACACGCGCACGAGGCGCTCGCTGCGCTCTTCTCATCTACTGGTCCAGTCGTCCCCCTAAGCAGTCGCGGCGTTGCGCGCGGCAGCCATCGCGATCTTCATCGCGGCGGTGCCGCCGCCATCGACCAGAATGTCGGTGCCGGAAATGAAGCCCGCCGCGTCGCTGGCGAGGAATTGAGCGGCCAACGCAATGTCCATGGCGGTACCGATCCGCCCGACCGGCGTGGCATCGAGCAGCTGGGCGGCGCCGGCAGTCTTTTCCAGCTCCGAGCGCCCCATCGGCGTGAGAATCATCCCCGGCGAGAGGCTGACGATGCGTGCCCCGCGCGGACCCCATTCGATCGCGCGTCGCTGGCAGAGCGTGATGACCGCCCGCTTGCTCAGTGAATAGCTGATGCCGCCCGGCGACGAGGCGCCGCCCATTTTACCGATGATCGCCTCGACCATATCGAGGAATCCGGGCTTGAGCGGGTCGGCAAGAACAGCATCCACTTCCGGCACGGCGGGCATCATGTGCCCGGCCGACGAGGCGATCAGCACCGCCACAGATCCCGGCGCCAGCACGGGTTCGACCGCCCGCAACAGCTTCTCGGTCGCCGCGAGATTGGTCTGCATGATGGCCCGCCAGTCGGCCTGCGACGGCGAAAGACCGGCGGTGTGGACCAGCGTGAAAGGCTGGCCCTTGGAGACTTCGCCGGCGAACGCTGCGAGCAGCGTCTCGTCCGACATGTCGCCGGCATGGGCGCGGACGGTGAAGCCGTCGGTTTGCAATTCGCCGGCAAAGCGTTCGAGCGCCGGGGCTACGACGTCGGTCAGCACGAGATCGTACGTCGTCCCGAACAGTCTGGCGCAGGCGCGGCCCATGCCGCCTGCGGCGCCGGTGATCAGGACCTTGCGGCGGGGAATCGGTTGCATTTTTGAACTCCCGTAATCCGTTTGCCGAAGACTATCGCATGCGGCTTCGCGGCCATAAGCAACTTCTTCTCACGCGGAGACACGCGCCTTGCGCGCGTCGAGATTTTTTTATCACAAAGCACACGAAAAACACCAAGCGAGCCGGGGATGATCTCGCGCGAAGCGCGATCAAGCAATTGACGAAAATGATGCGCCTTCGGGGCTCCGCGCCCAGACGCGCCATAGCCGGGGTCACCGTCGAGCCGACGACCACGCCATCCCGTCGCCGAATTTCGTTTCGGGTCTCGAACGCATTCTCGGGAGACGGATCGCAAAGCGCGCAGCGGGCCGCAAACCAAACATGCACTACGCGAGGCGGACGCACCTAGTGTGAGTTGGCCACAGCGACACCCGAAACGTAGCAACTGTCCCGGTATTTTTTATCGGTTCTTCAATCAGCCGCAAAATCTCCCCAAACAATTGGCTCGGCACCGCGACCTCCGCCATCTGAATCGTCACGTAGCGAGCGTGGGTGACGATCTTCGCGCCGCTCTTGACCTGTCCCGCGCCACATCCCGGCAGTTCTCGCAATTTCTTGGATTTTCCCACGTCGCGCAGGCTTATGGTTCTTGCGCCAACATACCGTTTTGCTGGCGACCCCGATTGGATTCGAACCAACGGCCTACAGATTAGAAATTAGGGGAAACAGCTATTTCGGATGTTTATTTTTAAAACCGCGTAGGGTATATTGCCTTGTGACAGTTGCATTTTTATGAGTTAAACCCACTAACGCGCTGGCGTTCTAAAACACCGTAGGGTGCCCCAAATAAGCGGATTTTGCTTATTTGGAAGCAAGGGGCTGGAGGGCTTCACATGCCAACAATCAAACTCACTCAGCGGGCGGTTGAGCGCTTGGCCGCGCCGGACCCTTCCGGGAAGCAGCGGCTCGTTTGGGATGCGGAACTGCGCGGCTTCGGCGTGCTGGTGAGCGGCACCACAAGTGGAAAGACCTACGTTTGCCAGCGCCGCATGCCCAATGGGCGGACGCGCCGGGTGACGATTGAGGCAACGAACGCCATCACTCTCGATGCGGCGCGCGAGGAAGCGGCAACAAAGCTTCATGAGCTGCGGCTGGGGCACGACCCAAAGGCGGTCAGACACGGCACGCAGACCCTGAAGCAGACGCTCGACGATTTCCTGACGGCGCGGAAGACGCTGCGGGAACGCAGCCGTGCCGCGTACCGCGAGTCAGTCGAACGCTATCTCTCCGATTGGCTGTCGCTGCCGGTACGCGAAATCACACCTGAGATGGTGGAACGCCGGCACAGCGCGATCCAGTCGGAAATCGCGAAGCGTGAGGACGCGCGACGTGCGGAGGCCGTGAAGCGTCCGGGAACGCAGCGCGAAGACGAGACCGCGATCCGAAGGACGGGACATGCGGCGGCAAACGGCGCGATGGTGGCGCTGCGTGCCCTCTGGAATTTCGCCTCGGAGCGCGATCCCGAGCTTGCGGCTAAGCCAAACCCTGTGCGGCGCCTGCGGCAGGCATGGTTCCCTGTTGAACGCCGGACGCGCCGGCTAAGGGCGGATGAATTGCCCGCCTTCTATGCGGCCGTGGACGCGCTCGCGAACCGGACTTCACGTGATTATCTTTTGCTTTTGCTGTTCACCGGACTGCGGCGCAGCGAGGCCGCGGGTCTGCGCTGGGACGATGTCGATCTTCAAAACAGGCTGATTCGGTTGCCGGCAAAACGAACCAAGGCCGGGCGGAAGCTTGATCTGCCGATGAGCGATGTTGTGTACGATCTCCTGGTCGCGCGGCGTGCGTTGGGAAAGGACGGCGAGTTCGTGTTCCCGGCCAATGCCGAGAGCGGTCACATCGCGGAGCCGAAATTTCCGCTGAGCGAAGTTGCGAGGAAAACCGGCATCTATATCTCCGCACACGATCTGCGGCGGACGTATCTCGACGTTGCCGAGTCCACGGAAATGTCCGTGTACGCACTAAAGGCGCTGGTCAATCATTCAGTCGGCACGGATGTGACGGCCGGTTATCTCGGATTCGGCGTGGAACGCCTTCGCGAACCGGCGCAGCGTGTCGCTGATCGAATAAAGGAGCTTTGTGGACTTGCCAATGAAGAGCGGACGAAAGTAAAGCGGCTCCGTCGGCCACAATAATCGAGAATTGGCGCTGGGCGTCCCTCAGAAACTCGGCCCCGTGACTTCTGGCTTGACATTGCCCTTTTATGCTTTATTCTGAAGTAGTCCCCGCTTGCAGCGACATGGCACCGGGGCCCCCCCGATATCTGGATAATTGAACCATGAAATCGTAAACGCCAAACGGCGTCACGCGAGCGCGTGGCGCAAAAGGGAACTAATCATGTCCGACGCAAAATCGCGCCGCTTTACCGAAACGGCTGAACGCCGCCTTCACCTCGACCGCCGCGCGGCGGAAATCATCGCCAACACGGAAGGCGCAGACGACGATCTGCTCAGTACACGGAGCGTTGCAATTTGGCTGGGTGTTTCTGAGGAGTGGGTCGAAATCGGCCGCTCCAAAGGGTACGGGCCGCCATTCATTCGCTTGGGGCCGCGGCGAATCCGCTACCACAGGCGAACCATTCTTGATTGGCTCGCTGCGCGCTCGTTCACGAGCACCGAACAGTACCCAGCGAAGTCGGCAGCGTGATCCGTCATGCACCGCAAAAAGAAACGCCCCGGCGCGGGGCCAACCGCGCGCGGGGCTGAAAACGCTCATCAAAATGGACACCACAACCCTAACGCGGTTCCCGGGACACCGCAAGCGCCACAGCGAATAAGGCCGCTTTTCCGGGTCGGTCGGGACTTTTGGCTCGTTGATCTCGGAGATCGGTGCGCGGTCATTTTTGATGGCGAGCTTCGGTGGCGTTGGGCGGCGGGCGAGTTCGTGTGCGCCTGCGGCCGTTGCGATGGCAGGCCACCGCAATGAGCGCCGCGATAAAAAGGGAGCCGCCTCCAGATATTCTTGGTACGGATCAAAAGGCTGACGCCGCGCTTGCCCTGGCGCAACGCGGTTTTCAAGTATTTCCCGTGTGGGGAGTTGTTGACGGGTGTTGTACTTGTACGGAAGGCGCCAATTGCGACAGCCCCGGCAAGCATCCGATCCCCAAGACCGGATTAAAGGAGGCCACAACAGATACGACCACGATAATGCATTGGTGGAGCGAGCGCCCGAACGCGAACGTTGCAGTCGCAACCGGCGCCTTGAGCGGCGTGTGGGTGTTTGATGTCGACAAGCACGACGACGCGGACGGCGAGGCGACGTTGCGAGATATTGAACAAGAACACGGGACTTTGCCGGCAACGCTTACTTCTAGGACAGGCGGCGGAGGATGGCACTTCTTCTTCAAGTTTGATCGGTCGGCTCACGTGCGTAATAGGCAATCAAGAGACTTGGGGTTGCCAGGCATCGACGTTCGTGGCGAGGGCGGCTACGCCATTGTCCCGCCTAGTATGCACCGCTCGGGCGCGTCATACGCATGGGTAAATCCTCTTGCGGCGGCAGAACCCGCTCCGAAATGGCTGCTCCGGCTTGTGAATGGCGCGGCCAAGAGCGCTGCGCCGGTTAACGACAGGCCACCCAAGAATGCAAATAAAGCGCGGGGAAACTTCGCCCAGATCAACGCCGCCGCGCTGGCGCGCATACCCGACTGGGCGCCTGAGCTTTTCCCGGACGGTAAGTTCTCCCCGAACGGCGCGTTCCGCGTCTCGTCGCGCAGTCTCGGCCGCGATCGTGAGGAAGACCTGTCGATCCATCCGAACGGAGTGATGGATTTCGGCGAGGAACGAGGTCTCACCCCGATTGATCTGGTGGCGAAGTTCGGCGGGATGGAGACGATAAAAGCGGTCGCGTGGCTTGGCGAGCATCTCGGCATCGAGGCGGAGTTTGCGCTGACCGACGTGGGAAACGGCAAGCGACTCGCGTCGCGGCACGGCGACGACATGCGCTACTGCCACCCCTGGCGCTCGTGGATGATCTGGGATGGCAGACGCTACCGCGCGGATGACAGCGGTGAGACGGTCCGACGCGCGAAAATCGCCGTCGCCGCGATCTATGGCGAGGCGAGACAGGTCGCGCCGTGCGATCCGGAACGGGCGAAGGCGGTCGCGAAGTGGGCCGCGGCCTCGCAGCAGAAACCACGAACTCGAAGCGATGCTGTTCATGGCGCAGTCCGAGCTGCCCATTCGCCCCGAAGAATTCGACCGCGACGATCTCCTGCTCAACGTGGAGAACGGCACGCTCGACCTCCAGAGTCTGACGCTCCGCGAACACCGGAGAGAGGATCGCATCACCAAGCTCGCCCCCGTGAGGCTGGAGCCGGCCGCGACGTGCACCCACTGGCTCGCGTTCCTGGAGCGCATCTACGGCGGCGACCGAGAGCTGATCGAGTTCGTCCAGCGCGCGGCCGGCTACTCGCTGACCGGCGAAACAGGGGAACAGGTCCTGTTCTTGCTGCACGGTTCCGGCGCGAATGGCAAATCGACGTTGCTCGAAACCCTGCTCGCGATGTTGGGCGACTACGCGCGGCCCACGGAGTTTCGGACGTTGCTCTCGCGCGAAAACTCCGAAGCAGTGCGAAACGATCTCGCGGCCCTCTGCGGACTTCGCATGGTTACCGCTGTGGAAGTGGGACGCGGAAAGCGTCTCGACGAAGCGACGGTGAAGCAACTTACCGGCGGCGACACGATCACGGCGCGGAAGCTGTACCAGGAATTTTTCGACTTCCGGCCGCGCCACAAGCTCTGGCTCGCCGCAAACGTGAAGCCGGAGATTCGCGGCACCGACGAGGCGATCTGGCGGCGGGTCCTTCTCATTCCGCACGAAGTGACCATCCCGCCAGATGAGCGAGATCGGGGGCTCCCAAGCAAGCTGCGCGACGAGCTGCCGGGGATATTGAATTGGGCGATTGAAGGATTGCGTGCGTGGCGCGCGAACGGGCTCGCTCCGCCCGAACGGGTGCGGGCCGCGACCGCGGAATATCGCGAGGAGATGGACATCCTCGGCGACTTCATCGCGGCGAAATGCGTGCTGGACGCAAAGGCGTACGCTCCAACGGGGGCGCTTTACACCGATTACGAATCTTGGTGCCGCGATAACGGGGAAGACGCCGTGAAGAAGCGGACGTTCTCGATCCTGCTCAAAGAGCGGGGCTTCCACGACGACATAAAGCTGATCGGTGACAAGAAGCAGCGGGTCAAGCTGGGGCTCAGGTTGCTCGTGCAAGAGAGCCGGCCTGCCGACGACAAAGTGCCGGGGCCTCTGTATGACCCATCCGCTGCGGCCGTCGAGGCGGGCGAGCCCGACTATGTGAAGGCTTGGTAGCCTCCCGCATAACCCGTAAGGACATCCGTCACAACAAGTGAATCGGATTTGGCGTTTGCGCCATGTGGTGATGTAACTCGGGGCGTCGAGATTCCTAGGATTGCGCTGCGGCGGTATTCGGGTCGGCATGATCGACATGCAAGCGATTCGGCAAAGGTGGGAGCTTGTGGGCTCGAAGCTGGATGAGCGGGGGCGGCGGATGTTTGCAGCCGGCGAGGTCCGCGCGGCTGGCTGGGGCGGTCTGGCGGCGGTCTGCGAGATCACTGGGCTCGCGCGCTCGACCATCGGCCGGGGACAGAAAGACCTTGACGCCGCGCCCCTGTCGAAAGGCCGGGTGCGCCGCAGGGGAGGCGGCCGGCGGCCTCTATCGAGCCGGGACGCGACGCTGATCGAGGATTTACGGATCGTCATTGAGCCGGCCACGCTCGGCGATCCGATGCGCCCGTTGTTGTGGGTGTCGAAAAGCCACGACAAGCTGGTTGTCGCATTGCAGAAGAAGGGCCACGAGATCAGCGCCAGCAGCGTGAAGAGACTGTTGCCGAAGCTCGGCTATAGCCGGCAGTCGAACCGCAAGGCCGACGAGGGCTCGAACCATCCCGACCGCAATGCGCAGTTCGAGCACATCAACGCCAAGGCGATCGCGGCACAGGCTGCGGGGCAGCCCGTCATCTCGGTCGACACCAAGAAGAAAGAGCTGGTCGGCAACTACAAGAACGGTGGCACCGACTACCGCCCGAAAGGCGATCCGCTGCGCGTGAAGGTGCACGACTTCGAAGATAAGGATCTCGGCAAGGTCGTACCTTATGGCGTGTACGACGTTGGCGCCAATGCAGGGTGGGTGAGCGTCGGGATCACAAGCGACACGGCTCAGTTCGCTGTCGCCTCCATTCGCCGCTGGCTCGACGCAATGGGGCGCCAGCGCTACCCGAAAGCCCGCGAGTTGACCATCACGGCCGATGGCGGCGGCTCGAATGGAACGCGTGTCCGGCTGTGGAAGGTCGAGTTGCAAAAGTTCGCCGACGAGACGGGCCTCGTGCTCCACGTCCATCACTATCCGCCAGGCACCTCTAAGTGGAACAAGATCGAGCACCGCATGTTCTGCCACATCACGCAGACTTGGCGTGGGAGACCTCTCGTCGATCGCATGGCCGTGGTCGAACTGATTGCCGCGACGACGACCAAAGCCGGCCTCAAAGTCGAGAGCGCCCTCGATACTGCGATCTACGAAAAGGGAATCAAAGTGAGCGATGCCGAGATGAAGACGCTCGACATCCGGGGCGATGAATTCCATCCTGAATGGAACTACACAATCCGACCGCGATCAGCCGACAATAGGAGCGGTTAATTTGGCCAGTGTCCTAAGTGGCTAGGCATGGCCACCTGCGTTTTTGGTGGCGGATCAGTTCCATCGCCGGGGATGCCGCGCGGGCAGCGGGGTTCCCCAGCACGGCCGCCAGGTACGCATACACAGATGGTACGCAATTTCCGGGGGAATTCCCTCATGAGCTGCCAGAGGAGAAAGTTACCCGGAAATAGTGCCCCATGCGTACCATCTGTACCCCCTGGCTCAGAACGGCCTGCGGCTCCTGAGGGGGAGTGATCAACACCCCCATTCGAATTTTTTCTTGCTCCCTGGCAAATTGCGCCGGCGCCTTATCGTCGGTCTTTTGCTTATTTTATTGCCGGTCTATCTAATAACTTTAAAAAAACAAACGGTATTTTTATCAACACCCACTAATGCTATATTAGTGGACATGACGGCAGAACCCCCCACTCCTGTAACCGGCCCGCGCAAGGGTAGAAGCCGTGTCAGCAACGGCTCACAAGCGCTGATTTTTGGCGACGGCCGCAGCGCAGGCGCCCGGCGCTATCGCGATTTACAGGCCGAATTTGCGGCCGAGCTTGGCAATGCGGAGGCTTTGCCCCCAAGCAGCCGCCAATTGGTACGAAGGCTCGCCCAAGTGTCCGTCGAATTGGAGTTGCTGGAGGCCAAGCGAGCGTCAGGCGACGAGATTGATCCCATCGCATTCGTTACGCTCGTAAATAGCCAGCGCCGCTTATTCCGCGACCTTCATGCGCGCGCGGAACGGGTAGCGAAGGAAAAGCCACCAACGCTTGCGGAAGCACTTGCCGCCGGCCGGTCGCGCGCATGAACCCGACCGACGCCACCATCATCGACGCGTGCAACAGTCCGGCGCTCTTCTCCCGCTGGTTCAAGCACCCCAAAACCTGGGCCGGTTGGTTCACATTCTTGCGTGCGCTGTTCGGTCTACCGCTCGATGCTGACCAGCTCGTGCTCTTTCATCACTGTACCGGCCGGTCCGTACCCCCGCCGGTCGGCATCAACGAGGCGTGGCTCGTGGTCGGTCGGCGCGGCGGGAAATCTCTGATTCTTGCGCTCGTGGCTGTCTTCCTTGCCTGCTTTCGTGATTGGTCAGAATACCTGGCGCCCGGCGAGCGCGGTACGATCCAGGTTTTGGCGTGCGACAAGAAGCAAGCGCGGACGATCTTCCGCTATGCCCGCGCCATGCTGATGTTCGTGCCAGCGCTCAAGCCGTTGGTGGAGCGGATCGACGGCGAGGCAATTGAGCTGACCAACGGCCTTAGCATCGAGATCATGGCGGCGTCGTTCCGAAACACGCGGGGATACACCGTCATAGCGGCGCTGCTGGACGAGGTAGCTTTCTGGCGCAGCGACGAATCGGCAAACCCCGATAGTGAAATCCTCGATGCGATACGCCCTGCAATGGCGACGGTGCCGGGCGCTATGCTGCTTTGCGCGTCCAGTCCCTACGCCAAGGGTGGAGTTCTATACGACGCCTATCGCAAAAACTTCGGGCGTGATGATGCACCCGCACTGGTCTGGAAGGCCGACACGCGCACGATGAACCCGACCGTCCCGCAATCGGTGATCGACAAAGCATATGAGCGCGATCCCGCGAGCGCCGCGGCGGAATACGGTGCTGAATTCCGCAGCGACATCGAAACCTTTGTTTCGCGCGAGGCGGTTGAGGCGCTGGTAATGCCCGGCCGCATTGAGCTTCCGCCGGTGAGCGGCACGGCATATTGTGCGTTCGTCGATCCCTCCGGCGGCTCATCCGACTCGATGACGCTGGCGATTGCCCATCGCGAAAATGATCGTTCGGTATTAGACGCCCTGCGTGAAGTCCGGCCGCCGTTCTCTCCCAACTCCGTGGTCGAAGACTTCGCGTTGCTTCTGAAGCGATACTGCCTGCATGAGGTTGAAGGCGACCGCTACGGCGGCGAGTGGCCGCGGGAGCGTTTTGCTATGCATGGCATAAAATACCGCTGCGCCGAAAAGCCGAAATCCGATCTTTACCGAGAATTGTTGCCGCTCATTAACAGCGCGCAGTGTGAATTGCCCGACAATCCGCGGCTAATCGCACAGCTCTGTTCATTGGAGCGACGCACGGCGCGCGGCGGGCGCGACAGTATCGACCATTCGGTAGGGGGACATGATGACCTTGCGAACGTCGCGGCGGGCGTGCTCGTGCGCTGCGGCGGCAAGATGAGCCGAATTGAAATCTGGAATCGCTTCGGCGCACGAATGCGCGGCGAAATTTAACCGAAGGAGAAAGACGATGCAGAACAGACGGTTCATAGGTCGCGGCAAGATGCGCGATATCGGTGAAGTGACGCACAAAGTCAAAATCGCAGAATTTGTCGGACACAATTTCATCGCCGAGCGCAAAGATGGCGTTCTTGAAATCTATCAGATTGGAACGGACATGAGCGCCGGACCGGTGCAGGTGCACGATGCGAACGTTCTCGCCCTCACGCCCAGGGACTTGAACCGCATGAACGCCGATTTTTACGGCCGCAAGCCGGCGGCATGACGATGAGCCGACATCAAAGCGCCGCGCGCGACGCGGCGAACCTTGGGGACGTGCGCCAAGTCGATTTTCGTAAGGAGCCGGTCGCGGCGGCGCGCGAGAAGCTCCGCGCTGCTCACACTGCGAAGCGCGCGGCGGAAGCGGAAGCGGAACAAGCGGCCCAAGCGGTAGAGCGCGCTAGACGGCTGCACGAGGATGCAGCGCACGCGCTTCGCGAACTCGATGCGCGCGACGAAGAAGATCGCGCCGCGCAAGCCGAGAACCTCAAGGCATACGCGAGAGATGGGACGTTGCCTGTGAGCCTCAGCCTTGACCCCGAACGCGCGCATGTCCGCCGCAATCTGGAATCGAACGCGGCGGCAGCAAAACGTGCTCACGACGATCTCGCGGCGGAGCACGCCGCGGCCATGAAGCGCGCCGGCGAGGCCGGGGCGCAAGTGCAATTGGCGGCGGCCGATGTAGTCAGGGCGAAGGCCGTGCAGATTGCGGCCGAAATGAAGGTCGCGCTTGAGACAGCTTGGGCGTGCAATGCGGACTTGGCAGCGATTGCCCGGCTGTGGGTATCGGGCGGGCCGCTCCGGCTGTCCGGGGAGGTGACGGCCCAGATCGACCGATTCGGTCCGCCGTGGACGAGCTACGGCACAACCCGCGCGAACAACCCGAAGATACGCGCCGCCGAAGGCTGGCGCGGTGTTCTGAACGAGCTTGCACGCAATCCGGACGCGGAACTTCCGGCTTAAGGGCGCCCCTATCCTCGCTCGCCGGCGCGCGAGGCTGCGGCGACTGCGGACATGCCGCGGGCCAGGCCCGAACAATTCCGCAGCGACGGTGCGGGATACTCCTTATCCCGGCGACCGTCATCGGCGGCGGGTGCGAGAGTTAATCTCGCCCCCGTCGCAGAATTCGTTTCGGGAGCGGCCACCAAGGCTTTGCATGGTCATGATGACGAGCAGATCATCTGGCGCCGGCCCAAGATCGAAGAGCTGCACGGCTCGCGGAAACCTTCCGTCGCGATCCAGAACTGCGTGACAGCGAGAGAGATCGAACGCAACATCTCCACACCGAGCCAGCGCCTGCAAACTGATAATTGAGTGGGAATCTAATGGCGCACATGGGGCACGATTCTCAGTTCGGTGACCCCCTTTCGGAGTGGCGCGTTGGCCATTAGTCTTGAAGGTGGATGGGCGGGCGGCAGCCCGCTGATATGGGTCTGGGTTCTGGGGGCAATTATGCGAAGGACTGATTCTGCAATCTTGGCGAAGCCCGTGCTTCGAATTGGATGTCACGCGCTGCGCATCACGCTCTGCGTGTTGGCGTTGGTGTCGCCGGCAGGCGCGAAAGCGACGTTTACGACGTTTGACGTTCCCGGATCGACCGCGACCCTTCCCTCCAGCATCAACGCGGCAGGTTTAATTGCGGGAGAATACGTTGGTAGCACCGACCATTCATATCACGGTTTTGTTGGGATGGCCGGCGGATCATTTGCAGTGTTTGATCCCGTAGGCTCAAACGACACAGAGCCCGCTAGCATCAATGCCTCAGGCACAATCGCCGGATCATATCGCGATGCAAACAACATAATTCACGGCTTTGTGCGCAACGCCGATGGAACGATCACGGAGTTCGATGCGCCAGGGCCAAATTTCGAAACCGTCCCTTTTGATATCAATGATGGGGGCTTCATCGCCGGGAGCTACAGAGAGAGCAAACAGCGGGGTTTTGGTTTTTTGCGGGCGCCCGATGGCACCATCAAACTGTTCCGTTGCGCCAAAATCACGGTCGCCTACGGTGTAAATGCTACGGGCTCGATCACCGGGACTTGTTCCGACAAAGGAAGCCCAGTTCAAGGCTTCGTGCGTGGTAGCAGAGGAAAAATTACCAAATTCCAGATAGACAACATTGGCACCAGTCCGATTGGCATTAACGACGCCGGCGCAATTGTTGGATATTATGGCGACGTCGGCGACATCTTGGTACATGGCTTTGTTTTACCGAACGGCGCGAACGGAGGGTGGGCGACGTTCGATCCCGAGGGGGCACAGCAAACTTACCCCATGAGCATCAACGACAGAGGAACGATTGCGGGATACTACATCGGTCCCTCGGACTCGCCTTATCGCGGTTTTGTGCGCACGAATGTTGGGAAGATCACTACGTTTCAACCGACCAAGGATGCGACGCAAACAATTGCTAGCAGCATCAACGCTACAGGATCGATTACCGGTTACTACTACAGCGGAGGGAGTTATCATGGTTTCTTGCGGATGCCTTGATAAGATGCGCCTATGTGCGGACGCTTCACCAATCGCTACACGTGGCGGGAGCTTGTAGAGCTTTACCGGATAACCGAGCCTTACGTTCATCCGATCTCGAATTTGCAGCCGCGTTTCAACTTCGCGCCCATGCAGCGCGGGATCGTGATTCGGCTCGACAAGGAAGGCCGACGCGAGCCCGTGATGATGCGCTGGGGCCTCGTTCCCTCATGGTCGAAGGACGAGTTGGGAGCCGCGAAATACATCAATGCCAGAGCGGAAACCGTGGCGGAAAAGTCGTCATTCCGCTCCGCTTTCAAATCGCGGCCCTGCCTTGTGCCGGCCGATGGCTTCTATGAGTGGCAGAAGCTCCCAAGCGGCGGGAAACAACCCTATTTCATCACTACGAAGGATCGCGAGCCGTTCGCGTTTGCCGGGCTCTGGGAATGGTGGAGGGCGAAAGACGCGCCCAAGCATGCGCCCGGCCTCGAAACCTTCACCATCCTGACGACGGAGCCGAACGCGCTCTGTGCGCCGATCCACAACCGCATGCCCGTCATGCTCGCGCACTCAGACTGGCCCGCTTGGCTGGGTACACCGGAGCATCGCAAGACCCTGTTGCGGGCGTTCCCGGCCGACCACATGGAATGCTGGCAGGTAGGGAAGGAAGTTGGGAGCGTACGCAATGATCGCGCGGAGTTGATCAAGCGTGTGAGTGGCTAGCGGGGGCCGCGGGAGGCGGCTCTGGAGCCCGATCACCGGACGGCACCAAAAGAAATGCGAACACGACCGCGAGCCCGATAAGCAGCAACAACACAAGAGCTTAATCGAGGCGTATGCCCATTGACCGTCCTTGGACCAATCGTCCAGCGAGGGAGGGGCGTTCTATCCGCCCTCAACTCGCTCCACAAGGGGGCGATTGAATTGGCCTTCTGGCCGGGACCGCGGTCGCCGCTAAAATTTGTGCTGCGTCACGGAATAGGTACTGATGGGATTGGGCGTGATTGCCGCGCGGCGCCATGCGTCCGCACCATTTTTGCCTCTCATCACGTCCGCAACCGAAAGATATTTCTCAAGCTTCGCCTTGAGCGCATTCGGCTCGGGTTGTCCTGACTGCGCCGCGATGGTCGTCCACATATAGGCGTGCAGCCAGTCCTTGGGGAAGCCTTGACCGTGATAGTACATCAACCCAATTTGGTACTCTGAGTTTTCATAGTCCTGTCTCGCGGCCATGAGGTACCATTGCATCGCCTGCCCGTAATCCAACTTCACGCCCTCGCCCCTTCGATAAAGCGCGCCGAGGTAGTTTTGGGCGTCCGACACTCCCGCGTTTGCTGACAGCTTGAACCACGCAGAGGCCGTTGCCGGGTCACGCTCAATACCCTTTCCGTGCAGATACATTTCAGCAATGTAGCACTGTGCGAAGGCGTTCCCTCTCTCGGCTAACGGCGCCAGTAGAGCAAACGCTGACGCAAAGTCGCGCTGGTCGTACGCGGTCACGGCCGTTCTTAGAGCGGGCGTGATTTCCGTTGTTTCCGAGGATCGCTGCGCAACATCTAAACGAGGTCCGGTGTTGCCGACTGGACTCTGCGATTTGTTGTCTGCGCCTGTTGGTTCGCCCTCTGACGTTGAAGGAGTGGCGGGTTGGCTTGGTTCGGCCGAAGCGGAGGAGTTGGTCTGCGAGGGCGTGTCCACCGCTGAGTCTTGCTGTTGTGGTGCAGGCGACTGCGGTGCGCTTGTCGTGGTCGCAGCGCTGGCCGCGGTGGGAAGTGATGATGGGCTCCCTATTGACGCAAACTGAAACAGAAATGTCGGCTGCTCCATCGAACCTTCAAGTGTGAGGCTCATTTCCTGAGTGCAATCGGTGTCGCTGGGATAAAAGTTGCCCGAAAAAACTACAGCGTCGCCTTCCTTCATGCGAGACGCGGAGCGAAACACGTCGGAGTTTTGGTCCAGAAGGGTGTGAGTGCCGCCAAGCGTCTCAGAAAACTCATTGTTGGTCGTTTCCACGGTCGTAACCGAGTCCAACGTGATAACGAGAACACCTTTTCCCTCGGTGTTTGAGGACAGCGATTTGATAGTTCCAACCCACCCGTTCACGGCAGGAGAATTATTCAGCGCGTTGCATATGGCGTTGCGACGGTTGGCGCGTGTCCCGCCTTTGGCCATATCGTTAGCAGCTGCGTCATAGGCATCCTTGGCAGATGAAATGGCCGAGAGAAAATTCGACTCATCCACGGGCATTGTCGGCTTGCTGGAGCTAGACGAGTTCGCTTGACGCATCTGACGTTTGGCCTGATGCGTCACTACTGTCTTGCGCCGTCTGCTCCGATGGCGATTGTGCGTTTTGCGTGAACATCGCGCTCGCGACTATCGCCAAAAGAATGATTGCTAGAATACCTATGCCAACCGCGCCTGGCGTAGGCGCGCGCCTGCGGGTTGATTTCCCGCTGTCCTTCGCAGCTAATGGTTGCGCAACGTTGGCAGAGGGGCCGGCGGTCGCGGAGTGACCCGCATCCGACTCAAGCAATGTCGCTTTGAGGCGCGCGAATTCATCCTCAGATATCGAGCCGTCCGCGCGCAACTTGGCGAGTTTTTCAAGTTTGTCGATTAGGTCAGATTGCTCACGCCCCCCCATGACCCACAGTCCCCCACAGAAAAATGCGAAACCATAGTATCAATGCGGGCTTTGCAAATGGAATAGCGGTGGCCCAGCCGGCGCGCCGCAATGGCAGCGGGGCATCTGTGGCGGCGGCTTCGGGCCGTCCGCGACTTCAAGCGCGGCATACCGGCGTAGCTGCTCGCGCTTGCTGTGGTCGCCCATTCGAACCTTGCGGGCTGTTGCCCCGAGCCAGCCGGTCTGGCACTTAAACCTAATTGAGATTGAGGCCGAATTTGCTTATTTCTTCCCTGCTTATTTCGCGCTGGCGTGGGCGCTATCACAATTATTGCTTTGATGTCAGTAGGTTAATGGCGACCCCGATTGGATTCGAACCAACGGCCTACAGATTAGGAATCTGCCGCTCTATCCTGCTGAGCTACGGGGTCGCATCGGGCGATTCCTAGCGCATTATGCTTTCGAAGGGTACCCCGGCGGCGATGTCTAGCCTTGGCCGTGCCGGCAGATTTCCTTTCTGCTCTGTGCCGTGACGTACCAGCCGCGGCCGTTGCACGTTGCGCATGCCATCCGCACGCTTTCCCGGCGTAAACTCGCGGTCGCGCGCGACGTTGCGCGCAATAGGGCGAGCGCCGGCGTTGCCGCCGTTGTTGTCGCGATCTGGGCATCGCCGGCGCGCCAGCTTCCCGCGAAGGCGCGGCTTGCCGGGATCGCGTGCGTCCGGCCCAGTTCGAAACCGTGGTCCGGCAGCGTCAGGCGGTGAAGCATCAGCGCGCAGTCCGTATATGCCCCAATCTCGGCGAAGCGCATCAGATGCGCGCGCTCGGTGCTGCCGTTCGGCGGGCCGAGAAGATCGAGGCAACAGTGAAGCAGTTCCGCCTCGCTTGCCGCGCCGGCGTTTGCGATGCGGTCTGCCAGTGCGGTGAGGTCGTTCATCGGTGGGATTCCGTCCATTTCACAGTATATACCGAATTGATAACATTAAAACCGTTATGGTTCAAGTCGGCTGCCGCTGCCCGATTGCCGGGCGGCGCAAAAATGCGCCGCCGAAAAATTGGCCGCGGCAGGGCTTGCACAGCCTGTCTCCCGTCAATATGTGCGGCGGTAGCGGGTTGCAGGAATTGGAACATCGATGCGGGTTGTGTGGAAAATTCTTGCGCACGCAGCCGCCCGCATCGCGGCGATCGGCGTAGTGTTGGTTGCGCCATCGATCGTCGCAGCCCCGTCGGCGTGGGCGCGCGGAGCCCCGGATTCCTTCGCGGATTTAGCCAACCAGCTCTTGCCGACGGTGGTCAACATCGCCACCACGCAGACGCTCAAGCCCAACGCGGCGCAAACCGAGATGCCGGACTTGCCGCCGGATTCGCCGCTGCAGGACATGTTCAAGGACCTGCTCAAGCAGGGCAAGAATCTGCCGCGTCATATCACCTCGCTGGGCTCGGGCTTCATCATCGATTCCAGCGGCCTTATCGTCACCAACGAACACGTGGTCGAGAATGCCGACGACGTCACGGTGACGCTCAATGACGGCACGAGTCTTCCCGCCAGGCTCGTCGGTCGCGACGACAAAACCGACCTCGCGCTTCTGCGCGTGAAGGCCAAGGCTCCCCTGCCGGCAGCGCATTTCGGCGATTCCGACAAGGCGCGGATCGGCGACTGGGTGATCGCGATCGGCAATCCGTTCGGCCTCGGGTCCACCGTCACGGCGGGAATCGTTTCCGCGCGCAACCGCGATATCGAGGCCGGGCCTTACGACGATTTCATTCAAACCGATGCGCCCATCAACCGGGGCAATTCCGGCGGCCCGCTGTTCGACATGTCGGGCAACGTGGTGGGCATCAATTCGGCGATCTTCTCGCCGTCGGGCGGCTCGGTGGGTATCGGCTTTGCGATCCCCTCCAACATGGCGCGCCAGGTGATCGACCAGCTGCGCGAATATGGGCAGACGCGGCGCGGCTGGCTCGGCATCCGCATCCAGCAGGTGACAAGCGACATCGCCGAGGGTCTGGGGCTGCCGTCGACCGGGGGGGCGCTGGTGGCAGATGTGACGGCCAACGGTCCCGCCGCCAAAGCGGGTATGCAGAACGGCGATCTCGTAACCGCGTTCGACGGCAAGCCGGTCGCCGATTCGCGTTCGCTGCCGCGGATGGTGGCCGATACGCCGATCGGCAAGACGGTCGATTTGCAGGTGCTGCGCAATGGCAGGAAGCAGACTCTGCACGCCACCGTCGCCAAGCTCGACGACAGCGACGAGGCGGCGGCGCCCAAGCTTGCCAAGACGGCGGCGCCCAAGTCCAATTCGCGTCTCTCCCAGCTGGGCCTGACGCTCGAAGCCATCGACGGCGACGCGCGCACCAAATACCACCTGGGCGGCGACATCCAGGGCGTGCTGGTTTCGGCGGTCGATCCGGATAGTCCCGCGGACGAGAAGAACTTCCGGCCCGGCGACGTCATCGTTCAGGTGCAGAGCGAGACGGTGCATACGCCCGACGACGTGGCGCGGCGCGTCGATGCCGACGCCAAGGCCGGCCGCAAGGTGGAGCTCATGCTCGTCAACCGCGACGGCGAGGTGTCCTACGTCGCGATCCGCTTGAGCGACGTGGGGTGAGGTAGGCGAAGGGCGTTAGCAGTCGGATAGGCAATTAGCGACCGCCCCTGCCGCATGACCTGCCACTGAAAATCAATCCCCCGACCCTTTACCAATTTTGACAAAGTCTGGTGATGTTCTTGGTTGGGGAGAGTAGTCTTTCCAATCAATAGGCGTTGGCTGTGAGGCGCGCTCTTCGCACTTCGGGGGATTCCTGAAATGATTAACGCGCGATCCATTGTGGGCCACGTTTGCGCAAGCATGGTAATTCTTGCGACTTTTTCCCTAAATCAACCGGCATGGGCCGATGACAAGCCCAATCGGATGCTCATCGAGTTCGAATGAGGATCAGATGCTTATCAACTCGGCCGAGCAGGATAGGAAGGCACCGATCGATTACGGGTTCGGACCAGGGGTTAAGCCTTCGGCCGTTTTGAAGGGTCGTAAATCGCCAGAGGCCATCATCGGTCCGGCGCAAGTGCCGCAAGGCGGATCCGACGCGAGCACGACGGGTGTTTTCGGGCCGGAGATCGGTTGGCCGCTTATTCCGCTGCACGCGATGCTTTTGCCCACCGGTCAGATGATGAGCTATGGCACCAACGAACAAGGCCAGCAGGGCGCCCAGTATATCTACGATGTGTGGGAGCCGGCGCTCGGCACCGGAACGAACTCTCACAACGTGCTGCCCAACACGACGCCCACGGATCTGTTCTGCAGCGGCCAGACGCTCATGTGGACCACGGGCAATGCGCTCCTCACCGGCGGCGATCTGACGATCAACGGGCAGCGCAACTACTCCCGGCCGGATACGAATTTCTTCACGCCGTCGACCGACACGCTGACGCAGAACACGCCGATGCAATACCCGCGCTGGTACGATACGCCGGTCGCATTGCCAAACGGCGATGTGCTGGTGCTCGGCGGGCGGACCAACCGAACCCCGCCCGAGACGGTGACGGTACCGGAGTTGTTCGACCCGGTGAATGGCTGGACAACGCTGACCGGTGCGGCGAACCCCAAGGCATTCTACTACGGTCTTGGCTGGTTCTATCCGGTAGCGATGGTGATTCCCAACGGCAACGTTTTCCAGCTCGGCATCACAGGACAGATGTTCCTGATCAATCCTGCCGGGCTCGGATCGACCGCGGCGGTGCCCGGCGTGACCCTGGCAGGGAACCAAAGCTTCCCGTCGGTGCAATTCTCACCCGGCAAGCTCCTGTCGATCCGGGATAACTCACAGGTCGTTGTCGTGGACGTGACGAGCGGCCTGCCGGTCGTCACCCCCACGGCCAACATCGACCAGGTGCGCTATTGGGCCAACGGAACGGTACTTGCGGACGGCACCGTGCTCGTTACCGGCGGTTCCTCGGGCTTCAACACGCTCAAGGGTGTCGATTACACGGCCGAGATGTGGAATCCCACTACCGGCCAATGGACGGCGGGCGCGAATGCCGCGGTACCGCGCCTCTACCATTCGACCGCTTTGCTGATGCCCGACGGATCGGTGCTCATCGGCGGCGGCGGCGCACCGGGCCCGCTCACCAACCTCAATGCCGAGATATTCTATCCGCCATACCTCTACGCCCATTACGGTTGGGGCCGCCCGGCGGTTCGCCCGACGATCGAGCGCGCGCCGTCCAGCATGTCGCTGTCCTCGCCGCAGTTTACATTCACCGTGGGGTGGTGGGACAAGATCGGGCGCGTCACGCTCGTCAAGGTCGGGTCGGTCACGCATTCGCGCAACTTCGATCAGCGGTTCCTCGACCTCGCCTTCACGCAATCTGCAAATCAGGTGACGGCGACGGTGCCAAGCTCGCCAAATGTAACTCTGCCCGGTTACTATATGATCTTTGCTTTCAATCGGGACGGTACGCCTTCGATCGCCCCCATCATGCTGGTGACCACGTGATCTGAGGCGGCGCCGTGATGTTGCGCCGACAGGACGGACGATGCTTCGCTGTAAACTCAGGGCCTGGGCGTGATGGCGATCATTCGGACGGACACGTGACGTATCTCCTCGGCGCGCTGCGACCCGTCGCTGTAGGCGCGGTCCTCATGGCTTTGGCGATGGTCGTCCCCTTGCGCGCCGGCCACTCCGTGTCAATGGCGATCGAAAGCACCTTCGCGCTGACGGGAACGGACGGCCGGACCGTGACGGATCGTGATTTCCGCGGTAAATGGATGATCGTTTATTTCGGGTATACCTTTTGTCCCGACATCTGCCCCACGACCTTGGCTGAAATCACAAATGCGCTTTCGGCGCTCGGGCCTCAAGCCGCGAAGTTCCAGCCCATTTTCATCACGGTCGATCCCGCCCGCGACTCGCAGCGCGTTCTGGCCGAATACTTGAAGTCGTTCGGTTCGCGTTTCGTCGGCTTGCGCGGGGATGCACAGACGACACAGGACGTCGCGCGCCGATTCCACGCCTATTTTCGCCTTCGCAGTCTTGCTAGCGGTCAATACACCGTCGATCACAGCTCGTTCGTCTACGTTTTCGATCCGGATGGAAAGTTCGTCGCATTTTTCGCCGGCGACACGCGCGCAGATGCGCTTGCTGACGCCTTGCGCAATCTTCTGAAATAGGCAGTCATAGTGGGCATTGGGCCGTACGGAAATTCACCAGTGCCCACTGCCCACTGCCTACTGCCTCGCGACAATCTCTTCGTCGCGGTAGCCTTGCAGGTAAAGCAGGCCGCGCAGATCGCCATGCACGATGCGCGCCGGCGCCGCCGCGGCGACGATCGGCTTGGCGTGATAGGCGACGCCAAGGCCTGCGCGGTTGATCATGTCGAGATCGTTGGCGCCGTCGCCCACCGCGAGCGCATCGGCAGCATCGATCTTGAGCGCGGCTGCGGCCTGCTCGAGCGCTTCGCGCTTGGCGGCGCGGCCCAATACCGGCTCGGCCACTTCGCCCAAGAGGACATGGCCGTCGTCGATCAGGACATTAGCCTGCTCGGCGTCGAAGCCGGCGGCTCGCGCCACGCGCCGGGTGAAGAACGTGAAGCCGCCGGACACCAGCAGCGTGTGGGCGCCGTGCGCGCGCATGGTCGCAACCAGCGCCTTGGCGCCCGGGTTGAGCCGCACCCGCTCGGCGTAGACCCGTTCGAGCATGCTAACGGGCAAACCCTTGAGCAGCGCCACCCGTTCGCGCAGCGCCGGCTCGAAGGCGATCTCGCCGCGCATCGCCCGCTCGGTGATCGCCGCCACATGGGCGCCGAAGCCCGCCTCGGCTGCAATTTCGTCGAGGCATTCGCAGGCGATGATCGTGGAATCCATGTCGGCCACGAGCAGTTTCTTGCGGCGGCGCCCGCTCGCGACGACATTGACATCGGCATCGATTCCGGTTGCCGCTTCGTGCGCCTGCACGCGCACCGCGGCGGCCTCGCCGGTAAAGGCAAGGTCGAAGGCGTAGCGCGGCGACAGCCATTCGAGGTGGCCAGCGCTTTCGCCCAGGAGCGCGCGAAAGCTCTCTGCGAGGAACGCGGCTTCGCGCGAGATGACATTCAGGACGTAAGGATGACGATCGGCCAAGGCGAACCATGAGCGTGGACGCGGTGCTTATTGCAGGGCCTACCGCGAGCGGCAAGTCGGCCGCGGCGCTGGCGCTGGCCGAGCGCATCGGCGGCGCACTCGTCAACGCCGATTCCATGCAGGTCTACGCGCAAGCGCGCATCCTCACCGCACGGCCGAGCGATGCGGAGATGTCGCGCGCGCCGCATTTTCTGTTCGGGCATGTCGGCGTGCACGAGCGTTATTCGGTGGCGCGCTTTGCCGGGGATGCGGCCATTGCGCTGGCGCAAGCGCGCGGCGCCGGGCGCGTCCCCATCTTCGTGGGCGGCACCGGCCTTTACTTCGGTGCGCTTTTGTCCGGCATTGCCGACATGCCGCGCGTTCCCAACAGCATCCGGCTTGCCGCGAAGGCGCAACGCGACCGTCTGGGCGCGCAAGCCTTCTTTGCCGAACTGGCCCGGCGCGATCCCGAAACCGCAGCAAGGCTTCGCGCCTCCGACACCCAACGCACCTTGCGGGCCTGGGAGATCCTGGAAGCCACGGGCCGGCCGCTTGCCCAATGGCAGACCGGCGCGGCCAAGCCGCTGCTTGCCGGCCTTAGGCTTGCGCGCTTCGTGCTGGCGCCGCCGCGCGATGCGCTGCATCGCCGGATCGCGGCGCGCTTCGATGCCATGATCGAGGCAGGCGCGATCGAGGAGGCACAGCGCCTGGCCGCGATCGACCCCGCATTGCCTGCCGCCAAGATTCTCGGCCGCCGCGAGCTCCTCGCAGTTGCGGCGGGCGAACTGAATCTCGATGAGGCCATGGCGCAGGCCAAGGCCGCCACCCGGCAATACGCCAAGCGCCAGCTCACTTGGGCGAGGCACCGGATGGCGGACTGGTCGTGGGTCGAGAATGCGGCCGATCTGGGCAGGGCAATCGCATATGCCGGTGGACTGTGAAGAAAGGTATTTTGACGCGGAGGCGCGGAGCGCGCGGAGATGCCGAGGAATAGCCGCCGGCGCGTCCCCCGCGTGTCCGCGTGCAAAATTATATGCGAAAGTCCTACCGCAAAGGGGAGGCGAATCTGTCTTATGGTAATATAATTGCTATCGACTGCCTTGGAAGCGCATGAAGTTGCTTGACGGAGGCTCAAGCCTTCCCTATTGTGCGCGGCGCAATCTGCCGCGAAAGCGGGCGGGCGAGGGCGAAATGCTTTTAGAAGTCGTAATTAGGGCGCCGCTGGGCGGGTAGGCCTTGCCTTTCCGAACGGTGGCGCGTGACCAGGGGCGGCGACGCCCCTTTTTAATTTCCCAAAGCCGCAGCCGAAGATTCTGGAACTATGGAATGTCCAAGATGGATCGAGATGCAAGCACGATGGCTGTCGCAGGTGCGATCGAGCTCTCCGGCGCCGAGATCGTCGTCCGCGCGCTCAAGGATCAGGGCGTAAAGCACATTTTCGGCTATCCCGGCGGCGCAGTGCTTCCGATCTACGATGCGCTCTTTTCGCAGGACAGCTTCCGCCACATCCTGGTGCGTCACGAGCAGGGCGCCGTCCACGCGGCGGAAGGCTATGCACGCTCGACGGGAAAGCCGGGTGTCGTATTGGTAACCTCCGGTCCGGGCGCGACCAACGCCGTCACCGGCCTTGTCGACGCACTGATGGATTCCATCCCGCTCGTCGTGCTCACCGGCCAGGTCGCCACCCACCTGATCGGCAACGACGCCTTCCAGGAATGCGACACGGTCGGCATCACGCGGCCCTGCACGAAGCACAATTGGCTGGTGAAGGACGTGGACGATCTTGCCCGTGTGATCCATGAGGCGTTCCAAATCGCAACCGGCGGCCGTCCCGGTCCCGTGGTCGTGGACATCCCCAAGGACTTGCAATTGAAGCGGGGCCGCTACGTGGCGCCGGAGTCCGTGCGTCATCGCACCTGGCGGCCCCGGCTCGACCCCGATCTCGCCGCCATCGTCAAGGCCGTCGAGATGATGGCGGCGGCGAAGCGCCCGCTGTTCTACACCGGCGGCGGCATCGTCAACTCCGGACCCGAAGCGAGCCGGCTGCTGCGCGAGCTTGTGAAGGCTACCGGCTTTCCCATCACGTCCACCTTGATGGGGCTCGGCGCCTATCCCGCGTCCGATCCGCAGTGGCTGGGCCTTGTGGGCATGCACGGCACCTACGAAGCCAATCTCGCCATGCACGGCTGCGACCTGATGATCTGTCTCGGCGCGCGTTTCGACGACCGCGTCACCGGCAAGGTGGATGCTTTTTCGCCGGGCTCGAAGAAGATCCATCTCGACATCGATCCGTCGCAGATCAACAAAATCGTGCGCGTCGATCTGCCCATCGTGGCCGATGCCGCGCGCGCCTTGCGCGAAATGCTGCACTTCTGGAAGACGCGCGGGCGCAAGCCCGATGCGCCGGCGCTCGCCGAATGGTGGCGCACGATCGATGCCTGGCGGGCGCGGGATTGCCTGAGCTACAAGCCGTCGTCCGCCGTGATCAAGCCGCAATACGCCGTCGACCGTCTCTATGCCGCCACGCGCGGGCTCGACGTTTATATCACTACGGAAGTCGGCCAGCATCAGATGTGGGCGGCGCAGCGCTTCAAGTTCGAGGAGCCCAACCGCTGGATGACCTCGGGCGGCTTAGGGACGATGGGCTACGGCCTGCCGGCTGCGGTCGGCGTGCAGGTGGCCCATCCCGACGCGCTGGTCATCGACATCGCGGGCGAAGCGAGCGTGCAGATGACGATGCAGGAAATGTCCACCGCCGTGCAGCACGACCTGCCCATCAAAATCTTCATCCTCAACAACCGCTACATGGGCATGGTGCGCCAGTGGCAGCAACTGCTGCATGGCGGGCGGTATTCGCATTCCTATTCCGAGGCGCTGCCGGATTTCGTCAAGCTTGCCGAAGCGTTCGGCTGCGTCGGCCTGCGGGCGGAAACCCCGGACGAACTGGACGCGAAGATCGCCGAGATGATCACCGTCAAGCGTCCGGTTCTGTTCGATTGTCGCGTCGATCCGGGGGAGAATTGCTACCCGATGATCTTCGCCGGGGCGCCGCACAACGAGATGGTGCTGTCCGACGCCGAAGAAGACCGCGCCGAAGTCAGCGAAGAAGGAAAGATTTTGCTGTGATGAGAGTGATTTCCCCCCCGCGCAGCGGGGGAGGTGGATTGCGGAGCGAAGCGGAGCAAGACGGAGGGGGCGAGGGTGGTATTTGCCCCCTCCGCCTCGCTGCGCTCGGCACCTCCCCCGCATGGCGGGGGAGCAATAATCGTGGGCAGGTCAAATGGTGCAAACTGACGCAATCGAGCGCCATACGATCGCCGTGCTGGTCGACAACGAGGCCGGCGTGCTGGCGCGCGTCATCGGGCTGTTCTCGGGCCGCGGCTACAACATCGAGAGCCTGACCGTGGCCGAGGTCGACCGTGCCGCGCACACCTCGCGTATCACCATCGTCACGTCGGGTACGCCGCAAGTCTTCGAGCAGATCGCCGCCCAGCTCGGCCGGCTGGTGCCGGTGCATCGCGTCGTCGACTGGACGGTGCAGAAGCCCGGGATCGAGCGCGAGATGGCGCTCGTCAAGGTGGCGGGAACCGGCGAAAGGCGCGTCGAGGCGCTGAGATTGTCGGAAGCCTTCCGCGCCCGCGTGCTCGATACCACCCATACGAGCTTCGTCTTCGAGATCACCGGCGCGCCCGGCAAGATCGACGCCTACATCGAGCTGATGCGGTCGCTGGGTCTGGTCGACATCTCGCGCACCGGCGTCGCCGCCATCTCCCGCGGTCCGGAGGCGATGTGATAGGTTCCTCCCCAGCGCCAAGCGCGGGGGAGGGGGACCGCGAAGCGGTGGAGGGGGCGAGTGAGAGCAACGATCTGGACATTCAGGTTCCTCCCCCGCTGAAGCGGGGGAGGAACCAGTAACTTCAAGGAGCCTGCCATGCGCGTGTACTACGATCGGGATGCCGATCTGAATTTCGTCAAGACCAAGAAAGTGGCCGTGATCGGCTTCGGCAGCCAGGGCCATGCGCATGCGCTGAACATGCGCGATTCCGGCGTCAAGGAGGTGGCGATCGCCGCCCGCCCCGGCGCCAGCGCCAAGAAGGCGGAAGCCGCCGGCTTCCCCGTAATGTCGAATCTCGAAGCCGCAAAATGGGCCGACGTGATGATGATGGTCACGCCCGACGAGCTGCAGGCCGACATCTATAAGAACGATCTGGCCCCCAACATGAAGAACGGCGCGGCGCTGTTCTTCGCGCACGGCTTCAACATCCATTTCCGCCTGATCGAGGCGCGGCCCGATCTCGACGTGGCCATGGTGGCGCCGAAGGGGCCCGGCCACACGGTGCGCAGCGAGTATCAGCGCGGCGGCGGCGTGCCGTGCCTCTTGGCGGTGCATCAGGATGCCAGCGGCAACGCGCACGACCTGGGTCTTGCCTACGCCAGCGCGATCGGCGGCGGGCGCGCCGGAATCATCGAGACGAGCTTCCGGGAGGAATGCGAAACCGATCTCTTCGGCGAGCAGGTGGTGCTGTGCGGCGGTCTCGTCGAGCTGATCCGCGGCGGCTTCGAGACTCTGGTCGAAGCGGGATACGCGCCGGAAATGGCCTATTTCGAGTGCCTGCACGAAGTGAAGCTGATCGTGGATCTGATCTACGAGGGCGGCATCGCCAACATGAATTATTCCGTGTCCAACACGGCGGAATACGGCGAATACGTCAGCGGGCCGCGCATCGTCACCGAGGAGACGAAGCAGGAAATGAAGCGCGTGCTGGCCGATATTCAGGCGGGCCGTTTCGCGCGCGACTGGGTGCTGGAAAACAAGGCCGGGCAGCCTTCCTTCAAGGCGATGCGTACCCGCGCCGCTCAGCACCCGATCGAAGAGGTCGGCCAGCGCCTGCGCGCCATGATGCCGTGGATCGCCAAGAACAAACTGGTCGACCGGGAGAAGAATTAGGTTGGCTTAATTTTTGGTTCACCATGGCCGGCCTTGAGCCGGCCATCCATAGTCGCGTAATTCATACCGGCAATCGACACGGACTTGTTTGCAAGTGCTTTGGAAATCGCAAATGACGCCTTGACCAGTCATGCGAGGCTTTCCAAATGGGACGGGGCGGCTACGTTTATATCCTTGCAAGTAAGCGCAACGGAACGCTTTATATCGGCGTAACGTCAAACATTCCCGCCCGCATGGAACAACACCGCCGCGGGAAGGGTTCGCAATTTGTCTGGAAATACGGCGTGTTCAGGCTCGTGTGGCACGAGTACCACCCGATCTATGTGGCCGCGATTCAGCGAGAGACCAGTCTGAAGCGCTGGAAGCGTGAATGGAAGATCAAACTGATCGAAGAGCTGAATCCCGATTGGGATGATCTCCTGTTGACGTGGGAAGCGTGAATGGATGGCCGGCTCAAGGCCGGCCATGGTGAACAAAGGGGCAGAGGGCTTTCCAACGATCACGCGATAAAATGAAAATACGCCCCCGCCATGACGAGGATGCCGAACGCCGCGCGGTAGATGACCAGCGGCCAGGTCGAGAAGCTTTCGAGGAAGCGCATCAATCCCCAGATCGCAAAGAAGGCCGAGATGCTGGAGACCAGGAGGCCCACGGCCAGCATCTCCCAGCCTTGGGCGGGGAGATGCGCCTGCACGAGCGCCCAGATTTCGCGCAGGCCCGCCAGGCTGATGGCAGGGATGCCGAGAAGAAACGACACCCGCGCCGCGTCCTCGCGCCTGAAGCCGAGAAACAGCGCTGCCGTGAAGGTGGAGCCGGAGCGCGAGACGCCCGGTATCAGCGCGCCGGCTTGCGCCAGGCCGACCAGAATGGCGTCCCAATAGGTGATCTTCTCGGTCCTTCGCACGTGTTTTGCGGTGAGTTCCGCCAAGCCCATCAACAGCGCCATGGCCAAGCATGCCGCGCCCACGACCATGGGGGCGCGCAGAGGCGAGCCGCATTGGTTGAGCACTTTGGCGAGCAGAGCGCCGGCAATGGCAATGGGGACGGTCGCCAGGATGATTTCGGCGCCCAGCCGGAAATTCGCTGTGTTGCTGACCCCGCCCAAGAGTCCGCCCATGAAATCCGCCGTCACGGCCTTGATGTCGCCCCAGAAGTAGGTGACCACGGCGGCAAGCGCCGCCAGCTGCATGGCCGCGGAGAAGGCCGAGCCGGGATCGGGCCAGCCGAGCAGCGCCGGCACCGCCCGCATGTGCGCCGAGGACGAAATCGGCAGCAGTTCGCTGATCCCCTGCACCACGCCGAGGAAGGCGATTTTGGCGGTGCCGAGCGACATGAAGCTGGTATCGACCGCATTGGCACAGTGATGGCTCGCGGCGCTCGTGTCGGGCATGGGTGATTTCCGAGAAAGAGGGCGCAACTCGATACACGCGCCGATAGCCTGCTGCCAAGCAGGAATGTCCAGTGAAGGATTCAGCGCTCCTCGCCCCTGAGGCGCGCGAGCTTGCGGAAAAACTCCTCGCGTGCGTCGGCCGTCTTCTCCTCGGGCGCCTCGGCCCGCGCCACGGCGCTGGTTGCGGCGTTGAACGCCGCAGGCGAGCTGTCCTGATTGTCGAGGATCGTCAGGGATTTCTTCATCGCCTTGTCGCGCGCCGCGGCGATCTGCTCGCAACGATCCAGAAAGAGCACTTCGATCGTGGTGCCGAGTTTCTGTGCTGGCCGCTTGCGTTTGGCCAGCGCCGGAAGAAACGCGCCGCTCTCCCAATTCGAGATCGTGTGACAGGACGCGCCGATTTCCGCGGCAAACTTGCGCTGCGTCCAGCCCTTCGCAAGTCGCAGCCGCCTGATCCGTTTTCCTACGGTGAGTGCGCGAGGATTTACGGGTGAATCTCCATCGCCGAATGAATGGGGGATGGGCGGCAATTGCCCTTTTGGGACCGCGGACATTCTGTCCGCATCGCGCGAAGCGGAAGCGAAGCGCGAGCGGATCGCTGCGGGTTCGCGGCATTCGAGCGCCATCGTTTCGCTGCTTGAGCGCAGAGTTGCCGCTTCGCCGCATGCGGACGAAGACGCCCGCGGTCCCAGGAAGCCCACGGTCCCAGGAACGAAAAACCCGGCCGCCCCGGATCAAAACCGGAGCGCCGGGCGCGAAATTGCAGGATGTCGGAATTGATAATGCGGTTGATCAACTGCGTCAAGCGCGATCGCCTGGCGATTTCATCCGTGGACGGAACGTTTCGGAGTTGAAACCGCGCAATGTGCAGTCGCCGCAGGCACTTGCGAAGCGCAATCTTTTTGCCGTGTTGCCCGCTTCAGCGGTGCGCGGCATTCCATGCCATGCAGTCCGCATAGGTCTTGTCGTGCACCACTTGCTGCAAATCTTCGCCGTAGCCGTTGGCGGCGGCGTCTGCGGCCCGCGCGGCAGCGACAGCGTTGCAATCCTCGCTCGCGCTCGTCTGTTCAGGCGCGCCTCGCGGTGCGGCAGGTGGCGAAGGGGCGGGTTGCTCGGCCGCCGATGAGGGAGCAACCGGCAGCGCGGTTTGTTGTGTCTCTACCGCAGTAGCGCCCTGGGATGCGGCGCCGGCCGAAGGTGCGGTGGGCGCGGACGGTTCCTGCGGGCTTTCCGGCGCCGCGGGCGAGGCGGCGCCCGCCGGCTGCGGCGCGGTCGCGGTCATCGGAGCAATTTCGCTCTCGGTCGACGCGGGAGCATTGGCAGCGCCGTCGTCATCGCTCATGACGCGCACGTTTGCCGGATGCTGGTCGAAATATTCCGCAATCCCGCATCCGGAGAGCGCCAGTATCCCCGCGACGCACAAAACCCGGTTCAGCATTGGTTACTCCAAATGGCAGCTGTTCGTAAGTTAACACGGGCTGCGAGTGGCCGCTGCCGTATTTGCGCAACGGCGTCTGGATCACGTTCCGACGCTTTTCGGCCCTATTGCGGCGCGGGACCCCGGCTGGCCCGCACCAGATCGTTCGGGCGCATCCATTTCTTGAACGCAGCTTGGACGTCGGCGGGCGTGAGCGCGATATAGCGGCGCGCCGCGAGCGTAGGCTCGTCCAGCGGAAGGCCCAGATCGCGGCGCTGCGCCAGCGCCCGGGCGATCTCATCGATACTGGATTCCCTGAGCGGCATCTGTCGGATCAGGATGGCCTTGGCGCGCGCAAGCTCGTCCTCGCTGACGGGAGCGGCCTGCATGTTGCGGATGTCCTCGGCGGCAATCGCGGCTGCCTTGCCGACGTTTTGCGGATCGCATGCATACTCGACGATGTAGGCGCTGCGGGTGCGGCCGGATTCGATCTGCGAGCCCACGGAATAGACCAGCCCGCGCGTCTTTCTCAGATCGATGCTGAGGCGGGAGGCGTAGAAGCCGCCGGCGAGCGTGGCATTGCCCAGTTCGAGCGGGTAGTAATCGGGATCGGTCCGCTTGAGCGAAAGGTCCTGGGCGAGATAGACGCTGTCCTGCACCCGGCTCATGTCCGGCACGGCGACGGTTGCCGCGGCATTGTCCGGCCGAACCGGCAAGTCCGTATTCGGTGCCGGCCCGCTCGCCGTCCAGCCGCCGAAGTATTTCTCGGCCACCGCTTTCGCCTCGGCAGGATCGACTTTGCCGATGACGATGAGGGTGGTGAGATCGGGGCGGTAGACGTTCGCGAAGTAGCTTTTCAGGTCGTCGAGCGTGAGAGAGCCCGCCGACTGCGGCGTCGCCTCGCGCAAGCTGGGATCGTCGCTTTGGAACAGCGCCTTGCGCAGCGCCTGTATCGTCAGATGTTCCGGGCTCTTCAGCGTGGCTGCGGCGACACGCGCCACGCGGTCCCGCACGACATCGAATTGCGGTTCGGCCAGGCGCGGATGCAGCTCGTTGTCGGCGAGAAGCTCGGTGCCGCGATCGAAATCCTTGCTCAGAACCTGAATGGAGAAATCGGTGCCGGCCTGTTCCTGCGCGCCGAGCTGGTCGAGTGCCTTCTGGAAGGCCAGACGGTCGAGACTCTCGCTGCCATACGCGAAGAGCTGCTCCAGCACCTCCGCAACGCCTTCTTGTCCTTTTGGCGCCTCGGTTTCCTCACGGTTGCGGATATGGCCATAGACGGTCACCGTGTCGCTGACGTTTTCCGGCTGCACGATCAGCGTCAGGCCGTTGGGAAGCGTCGACACGACGGGGGTGATCGTGGACGGCGGCACCGCGAGCCGGCTCAGCGCCGCTTCGGCCCAGGACGGCAGCTTGGTTGGCGCGGCTTCTCCCAGCGCAATGTTCTCCTGTCCGCCATATCCGCCGGCGCCAGCCATCGGAGCGCCGGAGCCTTGCGGGTTGAGGACCCCGGTGACGGCATGGTCCACGTCGAGATATTTGCGCGCGACGCGATCGACATCGGCGACGCTTACCTTGTCGATGCGCGCGAGATCCGCATCGGGCGATGTAAGACCGTAAAGCGCCACGGCGTCGGACCAGACATCGGCCAAGCCGGCGATCGAGTTCTTCTGGAATTCCGTCTCGCGCCGTTCCTCGAGCTTGGCTGCGTCGACAAGTTCCGGTGCCACGCCGTCTTTCGCCACGCGCGCCAGAATGGATTTGACCTCATTGACGATCGCCTGCGCGTCGCCGCCGGTCGGAAACTGCACATAGGCATAGCCGACGCCGGCCTGCGGCAAGGGGTCGAGGGCGAAACTCGCGTCGGTGGCCTCGCCCTTCGGCACGAGTCCGTAAAGATCGAAGCGGTGATTGCTCAATACGTCGGAAAGGACTTCGAGGGCGGGAAAATCCTTGCTGTCGAGTCCGGGCAGACGCATCGCCACGAGCAGCGTGCCTTGCGGCTCGTCGGTGCCGGCGCTGATCGACAGCGGCTTGACCGGCTTAGGCGCGAATTTGGGACGCGGGGGAAAAGTTTTGGGCTTCAGCGGTCCGAACAGAGTTTTGATCTTGTCGAGCGTCGTTTGCGGGTCGACATCGCCCACGACGACGAGGATCGCATTGTTGGGCGCATACCAGGCGTCGTGAAAGCGCTTCAGCATGGCGCCCGTGGTCTGATCGAACGAGGGGCGCGTGCCCAGCGCGTCGTGCGCGTAAGGCGTGCCGGCGAACAGCGCCGCACGCAGCTTTACGTAAAGCACGTAAATGGGGTTGGAGAGGTCTTGCGCCACTTCCTGCTCGATGGCGCCGCGCTCCTGATCCCAATCCTTCTCCGTATCCGAAACGCTTGCCATGCGTGTCGCCTCGATGCGTAGCGCCACGTCGACATCTTCGGCCGGAACCGTGAAAAGATATTGCGTCAGGCTCTCGCGCGTATTGGCGTTGAAATTGCCGCCCATGGCGCTGCCGATATCGGCGAGCTGTTCCGCCGAAAGCCCGGGACTGCCGCGGAACATCATATGCTCCTGGGCATGCGCGGTTCCGGGAAAGCCGGCCGGCGTTTCGTCGGAGCCCACGAGATAATTGACGGCCGTGGCCACGACGGGCGCGAGCGTGTTGCGCACGACGATTACGCGCAAGCCGTTGGCGAGCGTGGCGCGCAGCACTTGCCCGTCGGGCACGGGCTCGCTCGGATGCGCCTGTCCGACGAAGGCAACCAGGCAGCAGGCAAGCAGCGCGCCGCCGATGTGCCGCAGACTGCGAAATCCGTTCATGTGCTTGTCCGTCTTTTACTTGTCATGGCCCGCCGTCGCGGGCCATGACAAGTATTTGCTTTGGCGAAAAGCCCCAATGCCTCGGATCATATTGTGGGGCACCGTCACTGTCTCACTGCGTGTTTCTCAAGTCCGGCCGCCATTGCGGCAGGCCGGCGCGCCAGAACATGAAGGCATAGATGTCGGCATAGAGGTTGTCGTTCTGGGTCTTGGTGGAGCCGATGCCGTGACCGGCCTCTGCGTCGATGCGCAGGAGCACGGGCCTCGCAGTGCCCGACGCCTGCAGCGCGGCGGCGAGCTTTGCGGGCTCCCAGGGAGCCACGCGCGGATCGTTGAGCCCAGTGGTGATGAGCACGGCGGGATATTGCACGCGGCCTCTGACGTGCTGGATCGTATCCATCTCAAAGAGATTCTTGAAGCCCTGCTCGGTCGTCACCGTGCCGAATTCGGGGATGTTCGAAGGGCCGTTGGGCGAGAATTCGGCGCGCAAGGTGTTGGCGGCCGGCACGGCATCGATGACGCCGGCGAACAGATCCGGCCGCTCCGTCATCGCCCGGCCCATGGTGATTCCGCCGGCAGAGCCGCCGAAAATGAACAGCTTCTTCTTGCTCGTGACGCCGCGCGCGATCAAGTCCTCGGCGCAGGCGATGAGATCGCGCCAGGTGTTGGGCTTGTTGGCATCCTTGCCGCCCAGCCGCCACACTTCGCCAAGCTCGCCGCCGCCGCGCACATGGCAGGAGGCGAAGGTGCCGCCTTCTTCGAGAAAGCTGACGGCGCGCGGCGAGAAGTCTGCAAGTTGCGAGATGCCGTAGGAGCCGTAAGCCTGAATGAGCGTGATCTGCGGGCCCTTGGCGCCTTTGGGCTGCACCAGCGACAAGGGCACCATGACACCGTCATGCGCCCTGGCTTGGAGATCGGCGACGATATAGCGGCCGGGATCGAAGTTCGCCGGTGTGACGCCGAGCTTGAGATCGCTGAATGCGCCGGATTTCGGATCGTAGGCAAGTTCGGTCGGGGGCACCACGAAGCTCTGCAACTGGATCGTAATGCCGGGCACCCGCGGATCGGCGAAGGCCTCCGCGATATGGCCCTTGAACGGCAAGGGAATTTCATCGACATGCGTCGTGCCCGCCGGGATCCTCAGGAGCTGCGAATAGGCGCCCTTGCGCGCGAGCACGTAGAGCGCATCGGCGGCGGCGTGAACGGAATCGATCACCCGGTCTGGTTCGGGGGCCACCAGCGTCGCGGCGGCGGACAGCGGCTCCCCCGCCTTCAGCGCGAGGACTTTGAAGGTCGGCGCATGCTGGTGCGACAGAAGGAAAATCTCCTCCCCCCGCATGTCGAGGCCGGTCACGTTGTCGCTGCGCGCGACGAACGGCTTCCAATCGACATTGGGATCGTTCGCTTGGCCGGCGGGTGCCAGCCAGACTGCGATCTCGTTCTGCACCCCGTTGATGTTGAGCGCGGCTGCCAGCGGCGCGCCCGGTTGGAGCGTGAGCGCAGGCGTTTCGTCGGGCTTGAATGTCGGCCCATGACCGACACTGGCGCCGAGGATGGCAACCGGCTCGCCTTTCAGGTCCCACGAGTTCAGCGTGGCATCCCGGTATTTCTCGATCTCGGGATCGCCGGGCTTGAGCGGTTTCAAGCGGATGAAATAGAGGATGTTCGAATCCTCGCTCCACGCCGTCGCGCCGAATTGCGCGCGGTCGACGGGCCCTGCGATCTGCGTTCCGGTCGCCGCGTCATAGACGAACAGCGATGCGTCTTCCGAGCCGCCTTCCGAAATGCCGACGCCCACCTTGGCGCCGTCCGGCGAGGGCAGGAAGTAATTGATCGCATAAGGCTTGCCGCCATGGGCGGTGCGCAACGCCGCGATGTCGACGATTTTGCGCGTCCCTTGCGCGTCTTTCACCATGAGATCGAAATTGTCGGAGCCCGGTATGCGCTCTTCGTAGAAGGCGCGGCCGCCGAACGCCGCGTAGCCCTGCACAAAGCCGAAGCTTGCCGTGAAATCCGCCACGCGCTTTTCGAGGGCTGCGCGCGGCGCGATGGCATCGAAGACGGAGCGCGTATAGACGCCCTGTTCTTTCATCCATGCGAGGGTGGCCGGATCGAGCGCTTCCATGTACCGGTAATTGTCGGTCACCGCCTTGCCGAAGAAGGTTTCCGTCACGGGCTTGACGGGTGCCGCGGGCCGCTTGGGCAGCGTGCCCAGCGGCGCCAGGGGATCGCTCAGCGCGCTTGCGAACGCCGCGGCGGTCAGCGCCGCCAGCGCCGTACCCAGAAGCGCGGTCTTCAGTCTCATAAGGGAGTTCCCCGATTCTGCCGGCAATCGCCTATCCGGAGCCGGGCCGAAGAACAATACACTTTGTCGTAATGATGGCGCGGCGGTGGTGCCAGCCAGGGCCGAGCGCCAAAGCCTGCGTGGATATCGTCCCACAGATGGAGACATTTCAATCCGGCAATTGGCAGACTTCTCCCGGCAAGAAACATCCCAAGCCTAAGCTTGCAGCGGGATGAATTCCTGGTTGTCGAAATCCGGCAGCTTCATGCGCCCGGCACGCCAGTCGGCCTTGGCCTGCTCGATGCGTTCCTTCGACGAGGACACGAAATTCCACTCGATGAAGCGCGGGCCGATGGGCTCGCCGCCCAACAGCATGACGACAGCTCTCGTGTCCGTCTGCAGCCATGCCGGTGCGTTCGGCGCGAACACGAGCATCTGGCCGGAATGAAAGGTCTCGTCGCCCGCTTCGACCGTTCCCGAGACGACATAAGCCGCGCGTTCGGCATAGGTGTCCGGCAAGGCAATGCGGGCGCCTGGCTCCAGCTCCACATGAAGATAAAACATCGGCGAGAGCGTGTTCACCTTCGCGCGCGCGCCGAATGCCTCGCCCGCAATCAGCCGCGCGCGACAGCCGTCTTCCTCGAGCAGCGGCAGGTCCTCGGCGCCGTGATGCGCAAAGGCCGGATCGGTTTCTTCGAGGGCTTCCGGCAATCCCACCCAGCTCTGAATTCCGTGCACCGGCCCTCCTTCGGCGCGCGCCTTCTCGAAACGTTCGGAATGGGTGATGCCGCGCCCGGCCGTCATCCAGTTGACTTCGGCCGGGCGGATCGTCTGCTCCGATCCCACGCTGTCGCGATGAACGATCTCGCCCGCGAAAAGATAGGTGACCGTGGAAAGCCCGATATGGGGATGCGGTCGGACGTCCACGCTACGCGGGATGCCCGGCGGGAATGTGACCGGTCCCATATGGTCGAAGAACACGAACGGCCCGATCATCCGCCGCGCGGGGAACGGCAACACGCGCCCCACCTCGAATCCTCCCAGGTCGCGGCGGCGCTGGTCGATCACTAGCTCGAGCATGGCGGTCTCCTTGTCGCCGCCGAGCTTAATTCAAGTTTGCGCTGTCTTTCGCGAAAATATCGGGATGCCGCTTTCGGTGCCAATCTGCCCGGTTGATCATGTTTTTCCGTAATGCATCTTGTTCCGCGCCCGGCATCCCGCCCCTCAATGCCAGTCGGGCGAAACTTCGCCGCAGAGCTGATGTGACAGGCTCTGCGCGGCGGAGCGCAGGGCGTCCCCCAACGCGGGCAGGCCGTTGCGTTTCAGCGCGCTGCCGATGCCGATGGCGACAAGCGCATGGCTCAGCTGAGCGCGCGATTTCCAGACGGGAGCCGCGACCACCGTCACGCCCGACATGTAATTGCCTTCGTCGACGGCAAAGCCCTGGATGCGGGTCTGACGGACTTGGCCCTTCCAGTCTTCGATTGCCGGCGGTTCGTCCCAGCGCAGCGTTTTGAACCGCTCTTCGATCTCCGTGTCGGAGTGGTCACCGAACGCGGCAATGCACCGGCCCGTCGCGCTGATGAGCGCCGGGAAGCGGCTGCCGATCTGGGTGCTGAGCTGGAAATTGTGCTCCGACTGGGAAACGGCCACGACGATGATGTGGTCCAGGCCGACGATATGCACGCCCAGCATCGTCACATCGAAGGTTTGGCCGATGCGATCCAGCACGGGTTGGGCAAGATCGGTGAAGCGGTTGCGCCTCAGCCAGTGCCGGGCCAGCGTCAGCACGCCGGCTTCCAGGGAATAGCGTTTGGTGTCGGCGTCGAAGGCGACGAACTCCTCGGCGACCAAGGTCCTGAGAATATAGAGGCAGGTGCTCGGCACCAGGCCCAGCTCCCGCGCTATGGCTTGCACGCCGAGCGGCGCGTCGCTCTTGCCGAGCAGGCGCAAGATCGCCGCTGCGCGCGAAATGGCGGGCGCTTTGCTCGCCTCGACCGCCTTTGCGAGGGCGCGATCCGGCGACACCGGGCGCCTGGGTTGATCCGTAAGGGGGCGGTCGTGGGTTCTGCGCATGGGGCTGTCGCTCAATTTGTTGTTCAACATATTGAATAACATTCTATATTTACAACAAGCCATTTCCTGTGGCAAGCTCCCGCTGCGAATGACGGCGCCGGACTCCGGCAGCATCGAGGAAACGCTGTTCGATCGATGGCCAAGCTCACCGACTACACCCGTTACGCCGATGCCCAGGCACACGCCGATTCCAACGCGCTATGGGCGCTCTTCGACGGCAATCGCGAGCATCTGAACATCGCGCACGAATGCATCCGGCGCCATGCCGACGGCAGCGGCCGCACGGCGGTTCGCATTGCCCATGCCGACGGCGCCGATGAGTTTTTGAGCTTCGACGAGATCGCCGCCCAATCTTCGCGTTTCGCGCACTGGCTCGTCGAAAACGGTATTCAACCGGGCGACCGGATCGCCTTCATGCTGGAGCCGTCGCTGCCGTTCTATGTGAGCCTGTTCGGCGCGATGATCATGGGAGCGATCAGCGTGCCGCTGTTCACTTTGTTCGGTCTCGACGGACTGCGGCTGCGGGTCGACGACTGCAAGCCGAAACTGCTGATCACGAATAGGGAAAAGGCGGAAATCGCCCATCGGATCGAGGGCCTTCGCGTCGTGGTGGCCGATGCCGGTCTGCTTGACGACATTGCGCACTACCCGGGCACCTACCAAACCGCGACGCGTGCCGACGATCTGGCGGTCTTCCAGTACACCTCCGGCACCACCCGCGAACTGCCGGCTGCGGTGAAGCACACGCATCGCGCGCTGGTGACGCTGATGTTCGCCGCGTTGTACGGAACCGGCATCCGGCCCGGCGACGAATTCTTTTGTCCGTCCTCGCCTGCCTGGGGACACGGTCTTTGGCACGGCACGCTGGCGCCGCTGGCGCTGGGCGTCACGACCGGCACATTCGCCGGCCGCTTCGATCCGGTGCGGCTGATGAAGGCGCTGCAGGATTACAAGATCACCAATATGTCGGCGGCGGCCACGCATTACCGGATGATGAAGAATTCGGGAAAGGCGAAAGACTTCGTCTTCTCCATCGAGAAGCTGTCCTACACCGGCGAGCCTATCGATCCGGCGACATTGCAATTTATCGACGAGATATTTCACGTACCGGCGTGCAGCATGTACGGCACCACGGAGATCGGCGTCGTGCTGGTCAACTACCCCGGCGCCGGCGACTACGCGGTCAAGCCCGGCTCGCTGGGAAAACCCGTTCCCGGGCTGAAGCTCCAAGTGCAGAAGCCCGACGGCAGCCCGGCAGAACCCGGCGTCGTCGGGGAACTCATGTTGTGGCGGCGCAACCAGTGGGAAACCACCAAGGATCTGGCGAAAATCGACGCGGACGGCTACTTTTATCATGCGGGCAGAGCAGACGACGTGATCATCTCCGCCGGCTGGACGATGAGCGCGGTGGAAATCGAAAATACGTTGCTCAAGCATCCGGATGTGAAAGAAGCTGCCGTCATCGGCGTGCCGGATGCAACGCGCGGACAGGTCGCCAAAGCCTTCGTCGTCACCGATCGCGCGGCCAGCGACGCATTCGTGGACGAGTTGAAAACATTCACGCGCGAGCGGCTTAGCCAGCACGAGTTTCCCCGCCACATCGCGTTCGTGGGCGAGTTGCCCAAGACGCCGGCGGGAAAAGTCCACCGCAAGGTCTTGCGCGAGCGCGAAGCCGCCGCAGCCACCAACTGAAAATCCCAGGAGCAGACGCATGTCGACGCTTGAAAAACGTGCCATCAGCCGCTTTCCCAAGATTACTGAAGAGGGGCTCGACGATCTGCGCAAGCGCATCGGCGTCCCGATCACCGATACGCTCGAGCCGTGGAATTACGAAGCGACACGGGACGGCATCCGCCATTACGCCCATGGCATCGGCGACGACAATCCCTTGTGGACCGATCCCGCCTACGCCGAAAAGACGAAGTACGGCGCCATCGTGGCCTTGCCGAGCTTCCTGTTCTCCACCAGCCGTATCGTGTCGGGATATTGCGGCGGTCTGTCGGGCGTTCATGCCATGTGGGCCGGCGCGGATTGGACGTGGTTCAAGCCAGTATTGCGCGGCGACGTCATCTCCACCCAGGCGTATTTGAAGGATTTGATCGAGCACAAGACCCGCTTTGCCGGCCGCAGCTTTCAGCAGATCTACCACGTCGATTTCTTCAACCAGAGCGGCGACAAGGTGGCGGAATGCGATTCCTACGTCTTCCGCACCGACCGCGACGAGGCGCGCGAGCGCGGCACGAAATACACCGAAGCACGCGGCCGTGTCGAACGCTTCACGGACGAGCAGATTGCCGAATTCTACAAGCTGTACGAAGCCGAGGAAATTCGCGGCGCCACCCCGCGCTATTGGGAAGACGTGAAGGAAGGCGAGGTGCTGCCGCGCATGGTCAAAGGCCCGATGACGGTGACGGGATTCATCTGTTACGCGCAAGGCTGGGGCGGTCTTTACATCCGGGCCAACAAGCTCGCCTACAAGATGATCTCCAAGCACCCCGGCCTCGGCATCAAGAACCGCTTCGGCGTTCCGGATTGTCCCGAGCGCGTGCATTGGGACGAATCCTTCGCGCTCGAAGTGGGTGCGCCCGGCGCTTACGACTATGGTCCGGAGCGCTGCTCCTGGCTCACGCATCACCTCACCAACTGGATCGGCGACGACGGTTTCCTGCGCAAGAGCAAGTGTCAGGTCCGCCGCCACAATCCCGACGGCGACGTCATATTCATCGACGGCACGGTCGCCCGCAAATTCGTCGAAGACGGCAAGCATCTGGTGGAGATCGAGCAGATCGCAGTCACGCATCGCGACGAGCTGTCCGCGAAGGGCGCAGCCATCGTCGAACTGCCCAGCCGCGACCGCTGATGTGCATCACTCCCTGGGACCGCGGGCATCCGGCCCGCATGGGTATTGCGGCACCATTGTGCGGGTTGGAAGCCCGCGGTCCCAGGGAGGCTCAGTTGCAAACCTATGCATGAGAGAACTGCTCCGGACTGGGCCGGCCCCCTGAAGGGAATTCGTGTTCTCGATTTCACGCGCGTGTTGGCGGGCCCGGCGGCATCGCTGGCTCTGGCCGATCTCGGCGCCGAGGTGCTGAAGGTCGAGCCGCCGGAAGCCGGCGACGAAACCCGCCTTTTCCCGCCAATGCGCGACGGCGTGAGCCACTACTTCGTCAGCGTGAACCGCGGCAAGAAGAGCATCGTTCTGGATTTGAAGTCCGATGCCGGCGTGGCGCTCGCGAAAGAGCTCGCTGCCAAGAGCGACATTCTTGTCGAGAACTATCGGCCCGGCGTCATGGATCGCCTCGGGCTCGGCTACGAAGCGCTCTCGGCCTTGAATCCGCGGCTGATTTATTGCGCGATCTCGGGCTTCGGCATGACGGGGCCGTTGCGCGACCGTCCATCCTTCGACATCGTATTGCAAGCACTCTCCGGCGCCTTGAGCGTCAATGGCGAACCCGGTCGTGCGCCTGTGAAGATGGGAATTCCCTTGGGCGATCTCGTAGGCGGAATTAACGGTCCCATCGGCATTCTGGCAGCGTTGCACGAGCGCAATGTCACGGGCCGGGGACGTCTGATCGACGTCAGCCTGCTCGACGGCATGATCGGTTTGCTCGGCTATGTGGCGCAATTGGCGTTCTTCACCGGCGAAGATCCAAAGCCGCAAGGATCCCAGCATCCCTATCTGGTTCCCTACGGGGCGTTTCCGGCCCGGGACGGCTCGATCATCATCGCCTGCCTGACCAACAGTTTCTGGCAGCGCATCTGCCAGGCATTGGCAATGCCGGACTGCGTTTCGGATCCCCGCTTCAACTCCATCGAGAAGCGCCGCGACAACCGCCGGCTGGTGAACGAGACGATCGCCGCTTTTACAGCCAAGAAGACCATGGCCGAACTCGTCGAGCTGTTCACACAATATGAGGTTCCCCACGCGCCCATCCTGGGAATTACGGACGCGCTGTCGCAGCCTCAGGCCGTCGCGCGCGACATGGTGGTCGAGACGGAACACGCGGTGCTGGGAAACATTCCGATCGTCAATCGCTCCATCAAATATCCCGGCGAACAACAGCCGGTTCCGGCTGCGCCGCCTGTGCTCGGTCAACATACCGACGAGATCCTGCGCGACATACTCGGTCTCACGTCCGAGAAGATCGAAGAATTGCGGGCATCCAAGGTCGTGGCCTGACAGTGCCGCAACCTTGCATAATTGAAGCACGAGAAAATAAAGAGGCCCGCCCAATGCCGGAACTGAGATTTGACGGTCGCGTCGCAGTCGTCACCGGCGGCGGCAGGGGGCTGGGGCGGGCTTATGCGCTGCTTCTGGGCTCGCGCGGGGCAAAGGTCGTCGTCAACGATCCCGGCGTGAGCATGCAGGGGGAAGGCACGGACGCGGGTCCGGCGGAAGAGGTCGTGAGGGAGATCGAGAGGGCCGGCGGCGAAGCCGTCGCCGATACCGCGTCGGTCGCCACGCCCGCAGGCGGCGCCGGGATCGTCAAGACGGCGTTGGACACCTATGGCCGGATCGACATCCTCATTCACAATGCGGGGATCACGCGCGGCGCACCATTGCACGAGATGACCCAGGAAGAATTCGACCTGGTGCTCGACGTGCATTTGCGGGGAGCCTTCCACGTCGTTCGGCCGGCATTGCCGCACATGTACGAGAATCATTATGGCCGTATCGTGCTGACCTCGTCGATCAACGGTCTGTACGGCAATTATCGCCAGGCCCATTACAGCGCCGGCAAGGCGGGCTTGATCGGGCTTTCGAACGTCATTGCGCTCGAGGGTGCGGCGGAGGGCGTGAAGTCCAACGTCATCGTGCCTGCGGCGGTGACGCGCATGGCCGAAGGAAAGGACACCAGCGCCTTCCCGCCGATGACATCGGAGATGGTGGCGCCGGCGGTCGCCTGGCTTTGTCACGAATCCTGCTCGATCACCGGCGAGATGCTGATTGCCCTGGCCGGCCGGGTGGGGCGTGCCTACATCGCGGAATCGCCCGGCGTCTATCGCCCGTCATGGTCCATCGAGGATGTCGCCGCGAACCTCGATATCATCCGCAGCACGCAAAACCCGTTCATCGCCTCGGTCGTCCCCTCCGGGCATGTCGACCATCTCAAATACAGTTTCGAGATGGTCCGCAAAGCAGGCGGCTAGTACCGGGGATCACAGGTTGGTGACACGTGAAAAGGTTTAGCGCGGTGATCGCAGAGGATTCGCAGCGCCCGCAGTAGAAAAATCGTGCGCGCAGCGCCCGCTCCGCGCTCAGGCAGCGAAGCACTCGGCGTCCGGGATGGCAACCTTGGTTTGGAGACAAAGCGACACTACACTCGGATGGGTGAAACACGTTGCTTGACCCTGCGGCCCTGCGCCCCTAAGAGGCGCGCGACTCTTCGAGGCGTCTGCCGATGAACGTTCGCGCCGCCGATACCGAGCTGCCGCGTTTCGCAAGCGTCGAACGGCTGATCGAAAAATTGAAGCCGGTCGATCCGGTCTATGTGCTTTATCCGGAGAAGTTCCGCATCGCGGCACAGCGCTTCGTGAGCGCGTTCCCCGGCAACACGCTTTATGCGGTGAAGGCCAACCCGGCGCCGCAGGTCCTCGATCTCGTTCATGCCTCCGGCATCCGGCATTTCGACACCGCATCGCTGCCCGAGATCGAGCTGGTGCGCGGCCGTTTTCCCGACGCGCATTGCCATTTCATGGCGCCGGTGCGCCTGCCGGGCTCGGCGAAAGCAGCTTACGAACTGCACCAGGTGCGCGACTTCGTGATCGACTGCGATTTCGAGCTCGACAAGCTTTTGGCGGAGACCAAAGGCGGGAAGGGCTTGCGCGTTTTCGTGCGCATCGCCACGCCGCTCGGCGGCGCCGTGCTCGAACTGTCGAGCAAGTTCGGCACCACGCCCCATGACGCCGCGCGCCTGCTCAAGCGCGTCGCCGAAGCCGGAGCGGCGCCGGCGCTCACCTTCCATGTCGGCTCGCAATGCTTGAGCCCGTTCTCCTACGCGCAGGCGATCGAGATGGCGCGGCGGACGGCCGCCACGGCGAATGTGCAGATCGCGGCGCTGGACATCGGCGGCGGTTTCCCCGGGCCCTATTCCGGCAACGACGTGCCGCCCTATCACTGGTATTTCGACACGATCCGCGAAGCCGTCGCGACTCTTCCGGACAGCGAAAACCTCCCGCTGCTATGCGAGCCGGGACGGGCGCTGATCGCCGAGGGCGTTTCGCTGGTGACCCAGGTGGTGCTGCGCAAGGGCGACAAGCTCTACATCAACGACGGCATCTACGGCAGCTTCGACGAACTGACGCTGCCCGGCTGGACGGCCGACTATCCCTTGCGCGTCATTGCCCTCGACGGAAAAGGGCGCGCCCTCACCCAGCCTGCCGGGCAGATGGCGTTCCGGGTCTATGGTCCGACATGCGACACGCTCGATGTGCTGCCGCGACCGTTGACGCTGCCGGAGACGACAGGCCCTGGCGACTTCATCGTCTTCGATGCGATCGGCGCCTACTCGGTGGCGGTGCGCACGACATTTAACGGTTTCTTCCCCAACCGCTGGGCCATCGTAGGGAATTAGAGCGAGATTCGCTCCGACGTAGTCGCGGAGCAATATGCCTTGCCCGCCGCGTCTACCTGCCTCCGCGTGAATCGCCCGTTGGGACATTCGAAAACGGAAGGTATTATCTCCGTGCGGAGGTACTATAGCAAAGTCCGTTGAACCGGATAGCTTTCGAAGGTGATGTAGCCGGCCGCGGAATTTCCCGAGTTGGGAAACGAGGCAAGCGCATTATACGTGCCGCCCCGCACGAAGACGGTGTCGCCTGCCTGCGCGGTGTCGGCCGGGCGCTGGATCGTCGCCCGGGGATCCGAAATCGTGCCCGATCCGGCATCGTTGCCGGTGGCGGCGACGTAGTATTTTTGACCGACGGCGGCCTGACCGAGGAGCGTCGCCGTGCCCATCGCCCGCGCGGACATACTTGCTGCCGCTGATTTGCAGCTGGCACCGTTTGATCGGTGCTGGCCGGATTTGGCCCTGAGTGGCCCAAATTCAGATCGAAGTGGCCGATTTTGATTCGGCTCGCCGAGCACTCCCTCTGCTCAAATGCTCATGACCATTGTCATGGCGTCAGCCATCACCATGTGAACATACTGCGAACGTAGGAGGAGATTCGTGGACGATTGGTCGAATTTTTCCATTTTTTCTGGCGACACCGTAGGACTCCTGCCGGGCTCCCTGATCTATTCTTCGTGCCACGAAGGGGACGGGGAGGGGGGCATGGTTGCACTCAAGACGGAGCGGCGCGTTTTTCTTTGGCGCGTCAGACCGCACTGTGAGCCGGAGGAAGCCACCAAACCTGTCACTCTGGAGGAAATAATCTCGATTTTAGAGGTGGAGCATGCTTCAGGTCGCGCTCGCGCATATCTCTCCGCTGGTAGTCGATTTCTGGAAGATGACGACCCCGATAGGGACGAAACCAATCAGCTTTATGTTGCAGACATACGCCGCGCTCCAGATGGCGCGACCGTAACGCTACTGGTCAATCGCGGCGATCCAAATGCCGTCGCGACAGCCTATCTCAACACGGAAGAGAACACCGTCCGAGTTGACCCCCCGCAGGAGGGAGAAGTACCCGGCTATTCGGCCCATCTCATATTTCTGCTAGCGCCCGAACGTGGGCGTCACCGTGAAAAGCATCGCGCCTGCTTTGAAAAAATGCCGCGCGTCTCAAGCTCACTGGTTCTCAGTCTTGTCAATCGAATCATAGCTCGTGCTGTCGCCGGAGATCGTAGGTACGTCTACATGGTGGACGTTCGGACGAAAAATCTAATTACTTCTAGACCTAAACCATATCGACCGACGCTCGATGTTAAACGCGTTCCTTCCGAACGACTTATAAATGACCTGCAGCAAGGCGTTCTATCGGGACTCACTCTCACGAAATCAACCGTCACGTATCGCGGCCCTGGTCGCGGCGATCTCATAACTGATCAAGAGCAAAAGGTCGTTCTTAAGCTCGCGCGGGATGCAAACGCCGACGCGGTATCGGACCTAGTGGCCTCAGTGCAGGATTGGGGTAAAGAGCACGCATATACGTCAATACAATTTCACCTTCAGGGGTTGCCGCATGGGCAATCCAACAACCCGACCGTTCCGCTGGACGATCAAGATGCAATGGAACAGCTCTATGTTCGCGCACAAGTTCTGACAGACTTCGCTGAATTTTTAGAGGCTTGCTATCCCACGATCTGTGACGCCATAGAAGCCAAGATGATTGCCGTTCTTGCAGACGTGCATGGGTGGTGATGGCCATGTGGTGGCTCAAGCAACTCTGTGTCCCTATAAATTACCTGCGCATACGCAGTGGACGCGATTGGCTTCACTCGAAGCGCGTGTACGATTTCGTTCTGCCGATAGTGTTGGCAGCGCTGACGTGCGCGTATTTTCGATGGTTAGGAATTTCATTCGCAATCTTCAATCATCCTGTTCTCATTAAGCGCATTTCTGACCTGCTCACGCTAATGATTGTCTTTTTCATGGCGGCGTTGGCCGCCGTCGCGACGTTTGACCGTGAAGGTATCGATGAGCCTCTTGAAGGAGAACCGGCAACGCTTAAGGTTCAAAACACGGAAAACGCGCGACAACGCATCACAAAAATTCTTACCTATCGGCAGTTCATATCATATTTGTTTGGTTATCTTTCGTTTCTTTCGTTGGTTCTGTACGTGTACATCATGGTTTGTGACGATGGCTGGAAGAAGCTTGAGCACTACTTTAAGTCGGTACGATGGCTGTACGGCATTCTGACGGATTATGTTGACCCGCTCCTCACATTCGTTCTCTTCACCGCATTGTGGCAGCTAATAATCACGTCGCTTCTCGGCATATACTTTCTGACTGAGCGGATTCAGTCGCTCAGCAAGCCGCCTGGCGGCGCCGCCGCTTCTTAAAGCTCTTCGAGCCTGAGCCCTTCGATCCCCAAAGCGACAAGACATGCCAAAAAGAATGTGGCTGCGAACGTCCCCCTGGACAGTTTGTTGGCGATTGAAGCGGCGTTCTCCTCAAAGCCGTGGGATTTCAGGCGTTTAGCCAACTCCTCATAGGTGACATCGGCGCGTTTTATCTGCCCCTTGAGGTACAGGCGGGCGCGGTCTTCCCAGCTTTTGGCCGGGGCCTTTTGGGTCTGGGTCATAATCTCTATCTTATATGATATATTCCTCTTGACAAGAGTATGGACACACCCTAAATCATATCCATGACGAGAGGAACGTATCGTTACAGATAGAAATTCTCCCCGGTCGTCTAACGGCAGGATAATCGACTTACAGCCGAGAGACTTGGGTTCGACACCCAGCCGGGGAGCCAATTTAGGGACCTGACTGCCATGAACATCCTTCCCCGAGATAAACAGATTGCAGCGATCTCCGCACTTTGCGAAGGCGTCAGCATCCGTGCGACCGAGCGCCTGACCGGCATCAATCGCGGAACGATCATGACACTGGGTGCGCGCGTCGGCATGGGCTGCGCAAAGGCTCACAACAGGCTTATGCGCAACCTCAACGTCTCCCGCTTGGAGTTCGATGAAATTTGGCAGTATGTCGGCAAGAAACGGAAGGCCGTGAAGCCGACAGACCCGATTACGGTTGGCGACCAGTACACCTATATCGCGCTGGCTGGTTCCGCGAAGGCGATTGTCTCCTATTACACTGGCAAGCGGACGCATGAGGCGACCTACGCCTTTGCGAAAGACGTTCGGGACCGCGTGCTTGGTGCTCCCGAGATTTCGACGGACGGCCTCAACAGCTATCCGTGGGCAATCGAACGTGCCTTTAACCGGCAATGCTCGCACGGCGTGATCGTAAAGGAATACGCGGCCTTCGACGTAGGCGCGGACGCGGCACGCCGCTATTCGCCGGGCGATGTAGTATCGGTAGAGGTAAAGCGCGTATCGGGCGAACCGGAGATGATTTCAACCTCCTATATCGAGCGCCAAAACCTCACCATTCGGATGCAGCAACGCCGCTTCACGCGACTGACAAACGCCTTCTCCAAGAAATTTGAGCATCACTGCGCGGCCGTCGCGCTCTATGCGGCGCACTACAATTTTTGCCGCGTGCATGAGACGCTGCGGATCACGCCCGCGATGCAGCTTGGCGTTACGGATCACGTTTGGAGCATTGGCGAGCTAATCGACGCGGCGCTTGACGGCGAACTGCCGAGCGGCAGCGGCCCCGAATTCCCCCAGAACTTGAACCAGTTCGACACGATCCAATCGCTTCGTAAGCGAGTGCCGTTTTCGGTAATACAAGGCGGAAAGGGGACTGACCTATAAGAACGGCTCGGACTACGGCCGACTGGCCGGCAACCGGCGCACTGCTGACGCTTGAGCTGCAAGAAAAATATCCACAAGCCGCATTGCAGCCTCTTCTGAGGCAGCTTTCCCAAGTACCTGTATCCCAGCTGCGTGCTGTCCGTCGTCTACCTCATAGATGAAATATCCAGTATCATTTCCCAGATTCGCCGCGTCGTTTTCCCGGACCGTTGCGCTTGAAAGTGGCGAAATGCATATCTGACGTGTCGGGCCTATTCTGGTACACCAAGAGAGTTCGTCCATGGCAGCCACCCACTATCGCGAACAGAAGACGCCACGCATTTCGGCCAACGAACTGGCCCGATTCATGGTGGCGACCGATCTCGGGCGGGAGGGAATCATCAGAAACGCCCGTTGGCAAGGGAAAGTGCGTGTGACTCGGTATCGCGTCGCCCAGACGGCTTTAGCCGAATTTCTGGCGGATAGGATGCATTCCCACAGGATACTAGGCGCGGCGCGGCAGAGACTGGAAGCCGTCCTGAGCGACCCCAAGGCGTCCTCGTTCAAGCATGAGGACGCTAGGGCATCCATCGTCGCAATCGACAGTTTCCAGCGTGGTTGGAATGCCTACGGGCTGGCAGGTCTAAATTTCCAGTCGCCCCCGCGACTAGAAGCATTGGAGATTTCCGGCGTGAACGTAACCGTCACGCTAAACGCCGTGACCCTTTCAGAGAGCCCGACACGTGCCACGCAGGTTGGGGGTCTGCTTCTACGCATGGCGCGCGGGGCGGACGGGGAAACTGACGGGGCAGCCGCAAAGCGGCGTGAAATTGGGCGCAACGCTGCCGTGCTGGTCTATATGTGCGCAGCGAAGAATCTCACCAAGCTCGGGTTGCCGGCGCCCGATGTTTGCTATTCTGTCGATGTTCAGCATGGAGAGGCGCACCAAGCTCCCAAGAATTATTTGGCCATCGCCGAAAATATGAACGCCGCATGCCGCACAATTGCCGCCCTTTGGGATTCCGCAAGACCGCCTGGCTCCGAATAACGTGGACTGGCCGGCGATCCATGCCTACGCCGAAGGGGTCGAGCTTTGGTCGTCGCTAGCCATAAATTTTTGGTTGTTTGTGACCGGTGTAATTTATCTGGCACGGCGAACAGGTCTCGTTAAAGGCATTCCGGAAACTATCGGGGACGCCTTAGTTGAAGGGGCCTATTTCGCCTCTTGGTTGCTGGCTGTCATTCTTTTGACTATTTTCTCATTGACCGGAGACTGGATCATAATCGGCTTAGACCTAGTGGTCATTGTTGCGTTTATCGTGTTCTCGATCCGAGGGGATACGCTTATGATTTTCACGAAAAAGCAACAGCGGCGGCGAAAGTGAGAAGTGGCCTAGTTTGAAATTGGAGTGGCCTATTTCGGCCAGCACCGTTTGATCGGTACTGGCGGAATTCCGCCACTCATTTTTCAAATTCCGCCACTTATGAGCGCTACCCGAATTTTTCCCTCAGTGTCATAAGTCGAAATCGCGGGTGTCCTAATTAGTCGGCCCCAAAAAACGCGGATGAGCGTTACGGGGGAACGATTCCCTGAGAGAAATGGGCGATGTAAATTGCAACGAATTGGGGCTGCTGGCCTGAAAGGTTGCAATTTGTGCTGAAAGACAATCCGCGAAGTAGCCGACAGGAGGACCTGTACCGGTCGCGGCTGGAAGCGATCATCGATCCCACGCATGAGCTGGTCAAAATGAGTTGGCTGGTGGGCTGGAGCGATTTGGCTGGCGATCTGAAACCTTACTATTGCGCCGACAATGGCCGGCCCGGGGAAGCGATCCGGCTGATGGCCGGGCTGGTGTTGTTGAAAGACATGAAAGGGCTGTCGGACGAGGAAGTGTGCGAAGTCTGGCGGGAGAACCCGTACTTTCAATATTTTTGCGGGGAAGAATATTTTCAGCACCGGCTGCCGGTCGAACCCCCATCTTTGAGCATTTTCAGGAAGCGGATCGGCAAGGAGGGAATGGAGCGGCTGTTGCAGGAAACGGTTCGCGTGGGGCTGAAGAGCGGGGTGATCACGGCGCGCGCCCTGCAAAAGGTCAGTGTGGATACGACGGTGCAGGAGAAGGCAATCCGCTTTCCGACGGACACGCAGCTTTGTCACAAGGCGCGCGAGGAACTGATCAAAACGGCGAAGAAGCTCGGTGTTAAACTGCGGCAAAGCTATATGCGCAAGAGCAAGCAGGCTGTGTTTCTGGCCAACAAATACCTGGCAGCCCGGCAGATGAACCGTGGCCGCAAACAGATCAACAAAGTGCGCAATTATCTGGGCCGTGTGATCCGCGACATTGAACGCGCCATTGGCAAAGTCCCCTCGCTTGGCGGTTTATTCCAAGACGATCTGGCCAAGGCGCGGAAAATCCATGCTCAAGCGGCCGATCCGAAAACGCCGGACAAAATCTATTCCTGGCATGCGCCGGAAGTCGAATGCATCGCCAAGGGCAAAGCCCACAAGAAGTACGAATTTGGCTGCAAGGCCAGCATCGCTTCAACCAATGCCGGCAACTTCATCGTCGGCGCCATGGCCCATCACGGCCGGCCTTATGACGGACATACTCTGGCGACTGTTTTGGAACAGATCGCAAGGCTGACGGGTGTCAAGCCCGAAGAAGCGTGTGTCGATCTGGGCTATCGGTAACCCTACGCCGATGGCCGTCTTGCTGTCGGTGAAGGGACATGGCGGTATAGTCGTATGACTAACCATACGACTATACCCACGACCTCGCGTCTTGAAGTCATCGAGACGGGGGCACGCCGGCGCTGGACGCCGGAAGAGAAGCTGCGGATTGTCGCGGAGAGCCTTTCGATACCGCGGAACGTATCGGCGACGGCGCGGCGGCATGGATTGTCGAACGGCCAGCTGTTCACGTGGCTGCGGCTGGCGCGCGACGGCAAATTGGTTCCGAACGAACCGGGTTTTGTTCCTGCGATTGTCGCGCCGTCGCCAGGCGTTGCGGCAATTTCGGCGGGAGATACGGCGCGTTGCGGGCGCATCGAGATTGTATTGTCGGAGCCGCGCCGGATGATTGTGGACGGCGATATCGATCCGGCCGCCATTGTGCGCGTGATTGCCGTGCTCGACCGGCGCACCGGATGATTCCGGTTCCGTCCGGCGTGCGGGTGTGGATTGCTGTGGGCCACACCGACATGCGCCGTGGCATGAACAGCCTGGCGCTTCAGGTGCAGCAGGTGCTGAAGCGCAATCCTCATGGTGGCGATCTTTTTGTTTTCCGCGGGCGCAGAGGCGACCTTTTGAAGGTTCTTTGGCATGACGGGCTGGGCATGTCGCTCTACGCCAAGCGCCTGGAGCGGGGGCGATTCGTCTGGCCGTCGGCGAGCGAAGGCACTGTTGCGATCACGCCAGCGCAGATGGGCTACATGCTCGAGGGGATCGACTGGAGACATCCGCTTCGCACATTCCAGCCGCAAGCGGCAGGTTGATCTCCAACGCCATCCATCCACAGCTGTCTGTCGATTTGTCTTTCCCGTGCGGGCCAAAAGCAATCGCGTTTGCGCGCTCGTTGTGATTCCATCGCCTTATGGCGGGTGCAATTGATTCGCTTCCCAACGATATTGAAGCGCTGAAAGCGCTGGTGATTGCGGCGCGGATCGATGCTCAGACGGCGCAAGGCGAAGTTGTTCGCGTTTGCGAGGAAGCGGCCCGAGCCAAGGCCGAAGCGGCACGTGCCAAAGCGAGCGTTTCGAGCACCGAGGCGCTGATTGCACAATTGAAGCTGACCATCGAGAAGCTCAAGCGCGAGCTTTACGGCGCCAGATACCGAGCGCACGAAGAAGCTCATCGACCAGCTGGAGCTTCAGCTGGAGGAGCTTGAGGCCTCGGCAGCCGAAGATGAGCTTGCCGCGCTGAAAGCGGCAAGATCGGCAGGCGAAAGCTTCGTGCCTGCGCACACGCGCAAGAAGCCGGTCAAGAAGCCGTTTCCTGCGCATCTGCCACGCGAACGGGTCGTTATACCGGGACCGGCCGCGTGCCCCTGCTGCGGCGGAACGAACTTGCACAAGCTCGGCGAGGATATCACCGAGACGCTGGAGGTGATCCCCAGGTCCTGGAAGGTGATCCAGACCGTGCGCGAGAAGTTCAGCTGCCGGGCGTGCGAGAAGATCGCGCAAAGCCCGGCGCCCTTTCACACGCTCTTGCGCGGCCATGTGGGACCCAACGTGCTGGCCATGATCCTGCACGACAAGTTCGCGCTGCATCAGCCCTTGAACCGGCAGAGCGAGCGCTTCGCGCGCGAAGGGATCGATCTTTCACTCTCGACGCTGGCCGATCATGTGGGCAGTTGCACGACGTTGCTTGCGCCGCTCGCCGATTTGATCGGCGCCCATGTGTTTGCCGGCGAGCGCCTTCACGGCGACGACACGCCGATCCCGTTGTTCGCCAAAACCAAGACGATCAAGGCCCGGCTATGGACCTATGTGCGCGACGATGCACCCTTCGGCGGCACCGAGCCGCCGGCCGCAGTGTTCTTCTTCTCGCGCGATCGTGCCGGCATCCATCCCGAGCAGCACCTTTGCCATTACGGCGGCATCCTGCAGGCCGACGCCTATGCCGGATTCGGCGGGCTCTACGAGCAGGGCCGCAAGCCGGCGCCCATCACGGAGGCCGCGTGCTGGGCGCACGCCAGGCGCAAGTTCTTCGTGCTTGCCGACATCGCCTCGCAGGCCCGCAGCCAAAAGGCGGTCCTGATCTCGCCGCTCGCGTTCGAAGCGGTGCAGAAGTTCGACGCCATCTTCGCCCACGAGCGCGTCATCAACGGGCAGTCCGCCGCTGCACGGCTTGCCTATCGACGCGAGCACATGGCGCCGCTGGTGGAAGAGCTTCATGCGTGGATGCAAACCGAGCGCGCCAAGCTCTCCCGCCATGCCGATCCCGCCAAAGCCATGGACTACATGCTCAAGCGATGGGACGCCTTCACGCGCTTTCTTTCCGACGGACGCATCTGCCTATCCAACAATGCGGCCGAGCGCGTGCTGAGAGGCGCGGCACTGGGCAGGAAGGCGTGGCTCTTCGTCGGCTCCCAGCGCGGCGGGGAAAGAGCAGCCATGATGTACACGCTCATTCAAACAGCCAAGCTCAACGATATCGATCCGCAAGCCTGGCTTGCCGACGTGCTGGCCCGCATCGCCGATCATCCTGTGAACAAGCTTGCGGAGCTGCTTCCCTGGAACTGGGCGAAAGACAAAGGCTTGCGTAAACTGGCGGCATGACCGCCGTCGCCCCTCAAAATCACCCTCAACGACGGCAAGCCGCGCACCAAAACCAACTGTCAAGCACAAACGCCCAATCCGATCCGCGGCCCTCGGCGTACGGTTACGGCTATCGCGGCCATGGTCTCGAAGACGAAGACATCGAGATCATCCTCGCGCGTCAGAGGCGCGGCATGACGCCGGCCAAAAGAAAACGCCAGAAACGCCGCAATGCCATCGAGCCGATCATCGGCCACTGCAAGAACGATCGTAAAGTTGGTCCCCGCAACTGGCTCCACGGCAAACGCGGCGATCAAATCAACGCCCTCGCCATGGCGATCGGCTTCAACCTCAGGAAGATACTCAGGTGGATCTTTTTGTATCTGTTGTTCAGCCGCATCTTGGGGCAGAACATACAGAATCCGAAGTTGCTTCCAGCTTGAAACGGCGGTTTTTTAGGGCCGACTAATTACGCTTGAGCAGGATGGCCTCGATTAACTCTAACAAACGTATATGTTCCTGGGTCGACACGGGGGCTAAGCTAAAAAACCAATTTTTTTCGAACGGTTGTCCCACCCGAATCTCCAACACAAAATCTGCCTTCTCTAAGGTTTCAACAGATTGACTATCTTCCGCCGTATACCGTCCGAACGAGAGCCTCTTTAGCGCCACTGCATGATCGCCAGCCGTCTTTGGCATCGCCCTCTCAAGGAGATCGGTAATTCGGCTAATCATTTCGAAATTCTGGCGGATATCCGCGTCAAACTCAATCACGCATGAGCTGACATATGTTTTGGCCACATTGTCCGAGGTAATTCGGAATCCAAACTCGCTATTAAGCGTCTGGACAACCGCATTCATTCCAATGTCTGCGTCATCCGTCGATGTAGCCCCCAAGGCAATTACACCCTGCATCATTGTGAGGAGATGGATTCCGATTAAGCGCCCGTCCGAAGAAAGTGAGCCATTTCCGAATTGTATCGGTGGCGTGCCTGGAAATGTCGCGGCACCAACGTTGGCGATTCCGGGCGCTGCCGTGAATCTGAATTTCTTTATCAATGTCGTGACCATGGCCGCCACGGGAATGCCGCTAGCCGGTGAGGTTTCTTCCTCCGCCCCTTTTAGCCGAACAATCGCTTGAAGGTTGCCAACCAACTTCATGGCGAATCCTCTTGCTGCCCGCGCTTGATCTGAAGCAATGGAATGCGAAGCGGATATGTGCCTTGCCGCACTAAGCTTGCATTTCCCTGCCCAATATGAGACGCGAAGCTGGCAGTTCCTTGATGTAGCTGGGGCTCGGCGATCACGCCAGCAAAATTGCCCTCCATGACTTTGAGATAACCGGATAAAGCGTTTTGGTATATCCCGGGTGTTTGACCCAACGAAGTGACTTTAACCGTTCGAGATGTCGAAACGCTGTCGTTATAGACCCCAAAATCGGTGATTGGAGCCTCATATGACATCGTATGAAGCGGCCCAAAGGTTGGCAACACTTCGTTAGCTGCGGTTTCTTGCACGGGCTCTTGGTCAAAATTGATCAACCAAGGAAGTTCCGCTGGTTGCATCGGCAGTGCGTCCCTTGCGAACTCCCGTACTACAAGCTTGTCCTGAGAAATGTCATCCGCCCATTCAACAATGCTGCTGTAGGGAACAAATCGAATAGAGAGGCCGACATCGAACGCGGAGGCCACCTTGAGAAGCGTCTTAACCTCAAAATTCTCATTGTTCGGATTTTCAAGAACGGAAATACGAGACTGCTTGGTTCCGATCCTCTCAGCCAAATCGGCTTGTTTCCATCCGCGCGCTTCGCGCAAAGCCTCAATCTGAGCCGCAACGGTATTAGAGACGTGCGCCGAAACGTATGCGTCACGGTACGCTTTCCGGTGCATCTTCTTCCAGATCGTCTTCATCGTCGAACTGATGAAAGTGAACATGCCTTGTATCGCCTCGCGCTGCCGCTAAGCGCCTCTTCGCTGTCTCGATGTCGCTCTTGGGTATCTTGTCGCCCTTCTCGATAGCGCCATTGAGAAGAATGAATTGCATACGTCCGAAGTACGCGCCAAGTGGACGGTATTGGACGTTTTTGCCGACAATCCGCAGTTCAATGATTTCGTCGGTACCGCGATATTTCGAAGCCCATTTTTCTGACCATCGTTCCATTCCCACCATCTGCTGGAGCCGGTAGTCGATTTTTGCTTGGTCGCCATCCGGCAAGTCATCGAGCCACTCTCGGATCGGATTTCGACCCGTGAGTTCAATGTAATCATAAATCGTCCAATAGGCCATATCACGTAAAACTTATATTTCGGTTACCCGGCACCCTTGCAACCGTATCACGTATAGGCTATATTAGGACACTCGCTTAAGAAAAAAGCCTGCTTTCTCAACGCCTTACGCGAGGAAAGCAGGCCCTATTCGAAGGCGGCGGGGGTAGCAGGTTCGCCGAGGTGCCACTTACCACGGAAGCCCGGTCGGTTCGATTCCGACTACCTCCACCAAGCGAGTGGGACCAACGCCGTTCGAGCGGCGCAGGCCCCGGATCAACAACCCAGGGATTTGGCCCCCTGAGACGTGACCAGGATAGAATATAGGCGAGTTCCTAAGTTCCTTCTAGTCGCCCTCAGGGCCGTCCCCAACCATATGGATTGGCCCCATGAATATCCTTTCCAGAGATAAACAAATCGCGGCGATCTCTGCCTTGTGCGAAGGCGTGAGCATCAGGGCCACAGCCAGGCTTACTGGCGTTGACCGCGATACGGTCATGGCTCTCGGTGCCCACGTCGGGAACGGCTGCGCAAAGGCTCACAATCGCCTCATGCGCAATTTGAACGTCTCACGCTTGGAGTTCGACGAAATCTGGCAGTACGTCGGGAAGAAGCGGAAGGCCGTGAAGGCAACCGATCCGATTACGGTTGGCGACCAGTACACCTATATTGCGCTTGCCGGCTCCGCGAAGGCAATCGTCTCCTACTACACGGGCAAGCGAACGCACGAAGCGACCTACGCCTTTGCAAAAGACGTTCGGGACCGCGTGCTTGGCGCGCCAGAGATTTCGACAGACGGCCTCAATTCATACCCGTGGGCAATCGAGCGTGCGTTCAATCGGCAGTGCTCGCATGGTGTGATCGTAAAGGAATACGCCGCGTTTGACGTAGGCGCAGACGCAGCGCGCCGCTATTCGCCCGGCGATGTAGTATCGGTACAGGTACAGCGTGTAGCTGGCGAACCGGAGATGATTTCAACCTCTTACGTCGAGCGCCAAAACCTCACCATCCGTATGCAGCAACGGCGCTTCACGCGATTGACAAACGCTTTCTCGAAGAAATTTGAGAACCATTGTGCAGCCGTCGCTCTGTACGCCGCGCATTACAATTTCTGCCGCGTGCATGAGACGTTGCGGATTACCCCCGCCATGCAGCTTGGCGTCACTGATCATATTTGGACCATTGGCGAGCTAATCGACGCGGCGCTTGGCGGTGAATTGCCCAGCGGCAGCGGGCCTGAGTTCCCCAAGAACCTGAACCCCTCCGATACGATCCAGTCGGTCCGGAAGGAAGGCCAATTTCGGGGCCGGTTCACGGTCATCAAGGGAGGGAAGGCATGAGCCGTCAAATTCCGCCACTGCGGATTGAAAACCCGCCACTAAGGACACTGGCCAAATTAACCGCTCCTATTGTCGGCTGATCGCGGTCGGATTGTGTAGTTCCATTCAGGATGGAATTCATCGCCCCGGATGTCGAGCGTCTTCATCTCGGCATCGCTCACTTTGATTCCCTTTTCGTAGATCGCAGTATCGAGGGCGCTCTCGACTTTGAGGCCGGCTTTGGTCGTCGTCGCGGCAATCAGTTCGACCACGGCCATGCGATCGACGAGAGGTCTCCCACGCCAAGTCTGCGTGATGTGGCAGAACATGCGGTGCTCGATCTTGTTCCACTTAGAGGTGCCTGGCGGATAGTGATGGACGTGGAGCACGAGGCCCGTCTCGTCGGCGAACTTTTGCAACTCGACCTTCCACAGCCGGACACGCGTTCCATTCGAGCCGCCGCCATCGGCCGTGATGGTCAACTCGCGGGCTTTCGGGTAGCGCTGGCGCCCCATTGCGTCGAGCCAGCGGCGAATGGAGGCGACAGCGAACTGAGCCGTGTCGCTTGTGATCCCGACGCTCACCCACCCTGCATTGGCGCCAACGTCGTACACGCCATAAGGTACGACCTTGCCGAGATCCTTATCTTCGAAGTCGTGCACCTTCACGCGCAGCGGATCGCCTTTCGGGCGGTAGTCGGTGCCACCGTTCTTGTAGTTGCCGACCAGCTCTTTCTTCTTGGTGTCGACCGAGATGACGGGCTGCCCCGCAGCCTGTGCCGCGATCGCCTTGGCGTTGATGTGCTCGAACTGCGCATTGCGGTCGGGATGGTTCGAGCCCTCGTCGGCCTTGCGGTTCGACTGCCGGCTATAGCCGAGCTTCGGCAACAGTCTCTTCACGCTGCTGGCGCTGATCTCGTGGCCCTTCTTCTGCAATGCGACAACCAGCTTGTCGTGGCTTTTCGACACCCACAACAACGGGCGCATCGGATCGCCGAGCGTGGCCGGCTCAATGACGATCCGTAAATCCTCGATCAGCGTCGCGTCCCGGCTCGATAGAGGCCGCCGGCCGCCTCCCCTGCGGCGCACCCGGCCTTTCGACAGGGGCGCGGCGTCAAGGTCTTTCTGTCCCCGGCCGATGGTCGAGCGCGCGAGCCCAGTGATCTCGCAGACCGCCGCCAGACCGCCCCAGCCAGCCGCGCGGACCTCGCCGGCTGCAAACATCCGCCGCCCCCGCTCATCCAGCTTCGAGCCCACAAGCTCCCACCTTTGCCGAATTGCTTGCATGTCGATCATGCCGACCCGAATACCGCCGCAGCGCAATCCTAGGAATCTCGACGCCCCGAGTTCACATCACCACATGGCGCAAACGCCAAATCCGATTCACTTGTTGTGACGGATGTCCTAAGGGGCAAAATCCGCCAGTACCGTTTGATCAAATGTGCTATCGATTTTGGCATAATGCGCGTTTGCGCCCGGCGCCTCGGACCTGGGAGCGGCCGGGTTTTCTTTTGTCGGTCACGCTGGCCCAAAAGCGGCAAATTCGCTGCAAAAATCGCTGCTCGTCGCGAACGAATTTCCAGTAACGGCATGAATTTGCTGGAGTTTTTGCAATTCCGCGCAACCGCACGCGGTAAAATTCGCTGCAAAATTCGCTGCTAGCAGCGAATTTTTCGCTGCTCGCCCATCGCCCGATCATGTCGTCGATGATGTCGGGCCGCCGACCGCGCTCTTGACGCAGATGGACAGGGTAATGGCGCGTTCCTATCTTAGGCTGGTCGCCGCGCAGGAGTGTCCGTGATCGCCAATTCGACGAACCGCCGGCCGAGGCCGGCCGTACTGTGCATTCTCGATGGCTGGGGCTGGCGGCCGGCGGCGCAAGACAACGCCATCGTGCTGGCGAAGCCCGCCAATTTCAATCGCATGATCGCCGAGTGCCCGCATGCGCTTCTGGCCACGTCGGGCCGGGCAGTGGGGCTGCCGGCCGGCCAGATGGGCAATTCCGAAGTCGGCCATATGAACATCGGCGCGGGCCGCGTTGTGGTGCAGGATTTGCCCCGCATCGACGACGCCATTGCGGATGGAACATTCGCCGTGCGGCCTGAGCTTACCGCGCTGATCGACAAGGCCAGGGCCGCCCATGGCGCCGTCCACATCATGGGGCTGGTTTCGACGGGCGGCGTTCACAGCCACCAGGATCATATCGTTGCGTTGGTCAAAGCGGCGAGCGCGGCCGGCATTGCCGTGCATGTCCACGCGTTCCTGGACGGGCGGGATACTCCACCCAAGAGCGGTCTCGGCTTTATGAGCACGTTCGAGAAGGATATCGCGGGATGCGCGAATGCGCGCGTCGCAACGGTTTGCGGCCGTTATTACGCCATGGACCGCGACAATCGCTGGGAACGCGTCGTCAAGGCCTATGATGCGATCGTTTCCGCCAAGGGCGAGACCGCCCAGACCGCGCAAGCCGCCATCGAAGCGTCTTATGCCAAGGACATCACCGACGAATTCGTCGTTCCCTGTGCGATCGGCGGCTACGCCGGCGTTCGGGACGCAGACGCGCTGCTGTTTGCGAATTTTCGCGCCGACCGGGCGCGCGAGCTGTCGACGGCGCTGCTCGATCCCCAGTTCGCGGGATTTGCGCGCCGCCGGCCGCCGAAGTTCTCGGCCGCCGCCGGCATGACGGAATATTCCGTGCCGCTGAAAGCCTTCATGGCGGCGCTGTTTCCGCCGGAGGACATATCCGAGACGCTGGGCCAGTACGCGGCGGAGCTGGGCCTTACCCAGCTGCGCATCGCGGAGACCGAGAAATATGCGCATGTCACGTTCTTCCTGAACGGCGGGCGCGAGGAACCCTTTCCCGGCGAAGACCGCATCCTTGTGCCAAGTCCGAAGGTGGCGACTTACGACATGCAGCCGGAAATGTCGGCCTATGAGGTGACGGCAAAGCTGGAGGCGGCCATTGCGTCGGGCAAATACGATCTTATTGTCGCGAATTATGCCAATACGGATATGGTCGGACATACGGGCCGGCTCGAGTCCGCCGAGAGCGCCGTGCATGCGGTGGACGAATGCCTCGGCAAGTTGCGCGCCGCGGTGGAAACGGCGGGAGGCGTGCTGCTCGTCACGGCCGACCACGGCAATGCGGAGATGATGCGCGATCCGGAAACCGGCGAACCCCATACCGCGCATACGACCTTCGACGTTCCTATCATCGTGGTGAATGCAAGGCGTCCGCTCAAGCTCGCCAATGGGCGGCTCGCCGATGTGGCGCCCACCCTGCTCGACCTGATGGGGCTCGCCAAACCGCAAGCCATGACTGGCCATTCCCTCGTCGAGCCCATGCGGATCCCCGCGGAGATCGGCACCTGACACGCAATTGCTTCTTTTTCGTCCTCGCGCTCGTTCTGACGCAGGCGTGCGCGCCGCCGAGCACTGCTGCCGACCCTTCCAATGAATTGCTGAAAGGCGCCGTACCGCTCGACCGCGCTACCGCGCTCCCCTCCACGGCCGAGCAATACCGCACGCTGAACCAAGAGATCGCGACGACCAAGCCCCGTGTGGAGGAAGCCAAGCGTAAGAGCGAGGCGCTGACGGCGGAGACACGATCACTGCGGCAACAGCTTGCGGCCACGGCAACCCGCGTGGAGGCGTTGGAAAGCGAAAAAGGAGAACTCAACGCCACGATCGCCAGCCTTGCCGAGAAGATGAATGAATTGGCTGCCGCACTCGCGAAGGACCGCGTGGCCGTCGGCCGGTTGCTGGCTGTGCTCGAACGTATCCAGCAGGATATGCCGCCGGCCATGGTCCTGCGGCCGGACGACGCGCTCGCCGCTTCGCGCGGCGCGATGATGCTTGGGGCGGCACTTCCCCGTGTTTACAGGGCCGCAGCAGATCTCGCGCGGCGGCTGGGCACCCTGCAGCGAACGCGGGCCGAGTTCATGCAAAGACGGAAGGAAAGCGTACGCAACGAGGCCGAATTGTCGTCCGCCCGGACGGAGCTCGATCAACTTCTCGCGATGAAATCCCAGGAAGCGGACGAAGCGGCCGCCCAATACGGCGATCTCGCCGCTCAGCTGGATGCCGCAGCCGACCAAGCCGCAAGCCTCGGGGCGCTGATCGAAAGAGTTTCCGAGCTTAGAAACCTGCGTCCCGCCCGGAATGTCGTGGTCGTTGCAGCCCAAAACGCCGACCTCGATCTGCGCCGCGGCTCGCTCTTGCGGCCGGTGGCCGGCCGCGTCGTCCGCGGCGATTCCGACGCAGGCAGTCGACATTCGGAAGGCTTGAGCTTTCTGGCGCCCGCAGGGGCGCGGGCGATTGCGCCGGCCGATTGCCAAGTGCTTTTTGCCGGCCCTTACCATAAAACGGGCCAAGTCTTGATATTAGAAACCGGCCGCGGCTACGATTTGGTCTTGGCGGGTCTTGAACACCTCGATGTCCGAAGCGGAGACGCGTTATTGGCTGGTGAGCCGCTCGGCACGATGCCGGCGAGCGGCAGCGGGTCGAGGCTCTATTTCGAAGTGCGGCAGAACGGAAAAAGCATCGATCCGGCGCCATGGCTACGGATCGATCTGAGAAAGGCGAGAAGATCATGAAAGGGTTTGCATTTGTGGGCGCCGGCATGGCGGCGGGCTTCGCTGCCGCTTTGGTGATGTTCCCGGCAGCTCACGGAGCAAACGACAGCGCGTATCGTCAGCTGGATTTGTTCAGCGACGCGTTCGAACGCGTCCGGGCCGATTACGTTCACCCGGTTGACGACAACCAGCTTATCAATTCCGCGATCGAGGGGATGGTCTCGGGTCTTGATCCGCATTCGAGCTACATGGACGCGAAGGCATTTGCGGACATGCAGGTCCAGACGCGGGGCGAATTCGGCGGCCTCGGCATCGAAGTCACCATGGAAGACGGCCTCGTCAAGGTGATCTCGCCGATCGACGATACTCCGGCGGCCAAGGCCGGCATCAAGACAGGCGATTTCATCGCCGCAATCGACGGCACGCCTATTCAGGGCATGCAGCTCAACGATGCCGTTCAGAGGATGCGCGGGCCTGAAGGCAGCAAGGTGACCCTGACCATTCTTCGCGAGGGCACCAAGAAACCGTTCGACGTGGCGCTCACGCGTGCCGTCGTCCATGTGGACAGCGTGAAGTTCCATCGCGAGGGCGACATCGGCTACGTCCGCCTCGCGGCATTCAACGAAGAGACAACATCGGGTCTCGAACACGCCGTGCGCGAGCTGAAAAGGCAAGTCGGCCCGGGAATCCGCGGCTATGTCATCGATTTGCGCAACAATCCCGGAGGCTTGCTCGATCAGGCCGTATCCGTCGCGGGCGATTTCCTGAACGGCGGCGAGGTCGTCTCGACCCGTGGCCGCCACTCCGACGACACCAGGCGTTACGAGGCTGCGCGGAGCGACATCACCGATGGCAAGCCGGTCGTCGTGTTGGTCAACGGCGGAACCGCTTCCGCGTCGGAGATCGTTGCCGGCGCTCTCCAGGATCACAAACGCGCGACGATCGAGGGTATGACGTCGTTCGGCAAAGGGTCGGTCCAAACGATCATTCCGCTTGGCAACGGCGCCAACGGTGCATTGCGCTTGACAACGGCACGTTATTACACGCCGTCCGGCCATTCCATTCAGGCCACCGGCATTGTTCCCGATGTGGCCGTGGCCGAAGGTGACGAGGACCAGACGGCGAAGCTCGACCGGATGGCCGAAGCGGAGCTGCCGGGGCATCTCAACGCGGAAGGTACCGCGAAGAAGCAGACCGCCCCGATCATCCGCCCGGCTCCCGGCAAGAAATACGCCGACTTTCAACTCGCTTATGCGTTGGACCTGTTGCACGGAAAGATGACCGTGAGCTGGGTCTCGACCACCAGCGCCGACGCCAATTAGCAGGCTAGCATGAAACCATGGGCGCTGACTGCGCTGGGAGTATTGGCAGGACTGGCCGGGGGGCTCGCGGTCTTGCCGATGGCCGAAGGCGCCGACGATGCGAATGTCCAATCCGCATATATGGCGCTCGACCGCTTCGGCGATGCGTTTGCGATCGTGCGAACGAATTACGTGGATCCGCCTGACGATCGCCAGATGGTCGAGAGCGCGCTCAACGGCATGATCTCCGATCTGGATCCGCATTCGAGCTATTTCGATCCCAAGACCTATGCCGACATGCAGGTGAAGACGGAGGGCACTTATGGCGGGATCGGCTTGGTGATCGCGGCCGACGCGGGCGGAATCAAGGTGGTCTCGCCGATCGACGACACTCCTGCCGCCCGCGCCGGCATCAAATCCGGGGACATGATATTGGCGATCGACGGTAAGGGCCTGCAGGGTTTGAGCTTGGACAAAGCGCAAGCCATGCTGCGGGGGCCGGCTGGAACCAAGGTCGTACTGACGCTGCTGCGCGCGGGCGAGCAAAAATCCTTCGAAGTCAATCTCGAGCGAGCGGCCATCGAGGTCGAGGCTGTGAAATCGCACCGGGAAGGCGATGTCGGCTATATCCGCATTCCGGCTTTCAACGAACGAACCGGCGAAGGGCTGGAGGCCGCCGTCCGGAACCTCAAGAAACAGATTGGGCCCCGTCTCAAGGGTTATATCGTCGATCTGCGCGACGACGGCGGCGGCGTTCTGGACCAGGCCATCGCCGTTGCGGACGACTTCCTGAACAGCGGCGAAATCGTTTCTACGCGGGGCCGCCACCCCGACGACACGCAGCGATACGATGCAAAGCCCGGCGACATTGCCGGCGGCAAGCCCATCATTGTTCTCATCGATGGGGGAACGGCGTCGGCTTCGGAGATCGTGGCAGGCGCTTTGCAAGATCACAAGCGCGCCACTGTGCTCGGCATAACATCGTTCGGGAAAGGTTCCGTCCAGACGATCATCCCGCTCAACGGCGGCGAGGATGGCGCTCTGCATCTGACGACTGCACGGTATTACACGCCTTCCGGGCGCTCGATTCAGGCAACCGGGATTGTCCCGGACATCGCAGTGGCACAGGGCGCCGAATCGGCAGACACGCCAAAAGTCCTAGAACCGAGCGAATCGGATCTGCCGCATCACCTCCAGCCGGAACAGCAGGCCGGCGGCACGGCGAAGCTAGCCGTCATCAGGCCGCCGGCGGGGTCCAAGATCGCCGATTTCCAGCTGTCATATGCGCTTGACATCATGAACGGAAAAATTTCCACCACCCGATATCTTAAGCGGGCCGGCGCGGATTGAGGCGAAGCCCGGCTCGAGCCAAGTTTCCCATCGCGCCGGTACGTTAACGCTACTCTAACATGAATCGGCGTTGCTATAATGCATGGCCGCGCACGGCATGACGGATGACCCCCGCCCGGGAGCAGGATCGAGCCGGCATTTCCGGTCGCTGGCGCTCGCGTTGGCCGCCGCGCTCGCTCTGCTGCTTTTCCTGTTGGTAAGCGTATCCCTGCTCGGTCACGCGAAAGACGGCGAGCCTTCGGCCAGTCTGGAAATTCGCCAGATCGAGCCGCCTGCCTGGGTGGCGCCGGGCAAGTCTCGCCGCGCAGGCGTCGAGGTACCAGCGCCTGGCCGCCAGGGGGGGGCGGTTTTCCCGCAGGGACTGCCGACCTCGGCGGGCGCAACCTCTCAGGGCGCCCCGCCGCTCGGCAAAATCGACAAGCCGATTTATGCCGGAAGAATCCTGATCGCCGATCCCGCCCTCATCGAGCCGACGCCTCAAGGCCCGCTGCCGCGCATCGCCCAAGACGGACGCACGCCCATGGCGGCCTACGCGCCGATTGCGAAAGCCGATGCGCGGCCACAGATAGCGCTGGTTGTCACCGGCCTCGGTGTCAGCGCCAGGATTACTGCCGCAGCGATAAAAACCCTGCCGCCGCAAATCACGCTGGCCTTCGTTCCCTCTGCCGGCGATATCCAGCCTTGGGTTAGCCAAGCCAGGGCAGCCGGGCATGAAGTGCTGCTCGAAGTGCCGATGGAACCCTACGATTTTCCCGGCAGCGACCCGGGGCCGCACACCTTGACGGTCACCGCCAGCGAGGATTCCAATATCGAAAGGCTGATATGGGTGCTGACACGCGCCACCGGCTATTCCGGGGTCGTCAACCTTCTCGGCGGACGATTCATGGCCGCTCCCGATTCGCTTGCGCCGGTGATGACGTTTCTTGCCCGCCGCGGCCTGCTGTTTTTGGACAGCGATCGGCAGGGCCGTTCAGCCGGCCCCGATATTGCCAGGCAAACGAATGCGCCCTATGTCGGCAACATGCTGGCCATCGACGACATTCAATCCGCGACGGATATCGATGCGCGCTTGTCCGAGCTTGAGGCGCGTGCCCGTGCCGGCGGGTCGGCTGTGGGCGTCGGCTTCGTGTATCCGGTGACCATCGATCGGCTTGTGCAATGGGCAAGCGGGCTTTCGGGACGGGGCTTTGTTCTTGTGCCCCCTTCGGTCATAGTGGCGCGAGCAAATTAGCGGATCGCGGTTTCATGCCCTTGCAACTGCGACACGAAGACCTGCCTTATCGGCCTTGCGTGGGCGTCATGCTCCTGAACCGCGAGGGCTTGGTGTTCGTCGGAAAGCGCATCGATCAGACCTTGGAAGGCTGGCAAATGCCGCAAGGGGGCATTGACGGCGGCGAGACGCCGCTGGAGGCGGCCTATCGCGAACTTGAGGAAGAGATCGGTACGCGAAAGGCGGAGTTTCTCAGGGAGCACGGCGACTGGCTCGCCTATGATCTGCCGCCCCACCTCTTAGGCGTGGGGCTTCACGGCCGCTACCGCGGCCAGCGCCAAAAATGGATCGCGATGCGGTTTGTCGGCGAAGATGCCGACATCAATATCGCCACGGAGCACCCGGAATTCGCCCACTGGAAATGGCTTGCCATAGAGGCATTGCCGCGGCTGATCGTGCCGTTCAAGCGCGATACCTACGCAAGCGTGATTGCGGCGTTCCGCGATCTCGCTTTTCCGGCGCCCTGATTTGCCAGCGATAAGGCGCCAACCTGCAACCAACCCGCCGGTCGTGATGATTTACGGGGCGTTTTGCGGCGGCTGGGCGTTCGCCGGCTGGCGCGCATTGTTCGAACAGCAAGGCTACCGCGTCGAGACTCCGACGCTGCGGCATCACGATTGCGGGCCCAATCCCCCGGATGCCCTCGGCACGACGAGCATGCTCGACTATGCGGAGGATCTGGGAAAGCTGCTCGACGGTTTGGGCGCAGACCCCATCGTTTTCGGTCATTCGCTGGGTGGATTGCTGGCTCAAATGCTGGCGGCGCGCCGCACGCTGCACGCTTTAGTGCTGCTGGCTCCCAGCGCCCCGTGGGGGATGGCGCCGTCCACCGCTTTCGAATTCTTGTCGGCACAGGCGCTCAGTCTCGCCGGCGGTTTCTGGCAGACCACGCTGAAGCCGCACCCTTGGATTGCCGCAGCCCATGCTCTCGATTTGCTGGACGAGACGGAACGCGAGTCCGTATTCGCGCGGTTCGTGCCGGAATCGGGGCTTGCAACTTTCGAGACGCTGCAGTGGGCTTTCGACCTCAAACGCGCCACCTTTGTCGATGCGCGTGCCGTGGCCTGTCCCATTCTGTGCATTGCCGGCGGCGGCGACCGCATTAATCCGCCGGCAACGGTACGCCGACTGGCGCGTCGTTACGGTGGCCGCGCGCGCTACGAAGAACTCAAGAGCCACAGCCACTGGCTAATCGGCGAGCCGGGATGGCAAAAGATCGCGCGAAGCTGTCTTGTTTGGCTCGACCGCATTCGCGACGAGGCCGAAGCGACCGCCTAACTCTTGCAGGCCGCTGCACAACGGGCCTTAGTTAGTCGGCCCTAAAAAACGCGGATGAGCGTTACGGGGGAACGATTCCCTGAGAGAAATGGGCGATGTAAATTGCAACGAATTGGGGCTGCTGGCCTGAAAGGTTGCAATTTGTGCTGAAAGACAATCCGCGAAGTAGCCGACAGGAGGACCTGTACCGGTCGCGGCTGGAAGCGATCATCGATCCCACGCATGAGCTGGTCAAAATGAGTTGGCTGGTGGGCTGGAGCGATTTGGCTGGCGATCTGAAACCTTACTATTGCGCCGACAATGGCCGGCCCGGGGAACCGATCCGGCTGATGGCCGGGCTGGTGTTGTTGAAAGACATGAAAGGGCTGTCGGACGAGGAAGTGTGCGAAGTCTGGCGGGAGAACCCATACTTTCAATATTTTTGCGGGGAAGAATATTTTCAGCACCGGCTGCCGGTCGAACCCCCATCTTTGAGCATTTTCAGGAAGCGGATCGGCAAGGAGGGAATGGAGCGGCTGTTGCAGGAAACGGTTCGCGTGGGGCTGAAGAGCGGGGTGATCACGGCGGGCGCCCTGCAAAAGGTCAGTGTGGATACGACGGTGCAGGAGAAGGCAATCCGCTTTCCGACGGACACGCAGCTTTGTCACAAGGCGCGCGAGGAACTGATCAAAACGGCGAAGAAGCTCGGTGTTAAACTGCGGCAAAGCTATGTGCGCAAGAGCAAGCAGGCTGTGTTTCTGGCCAACAAATACCTGGCAGCCCGGCAGATGAACCGTGGCCGCAAACAGATCAACAAAGTGCGCAATTATCTGGGCCGTGTGATCCGCGACATTGAACGCGCCATTGGCAAAGTCCCCTCGCTTGGCGGTTTATTCCAAGACGATCTGGCCAAGGCGCGGAAAATCCATGCTCAAGCGGCCGATCCGAAAACGCCGGACAAAATCTATTCCTGGCATGCGCCGGAAGTCGAATGCATCGCCAAGGGCAAAGCCCACAAGAAGTACGAATTTGGCTGCAAGGCCAGCATCGCTTCAACCAATGCCGGCAACTTCATCGTCGGCGCCATGGCCCATCACGGCCGGCCTTATGACGGACATACTCTGGCGACTGTTTTGGAACAGATCGCAAGGCTGACGGGTGTCAAGCCCGAAGAAGCGTGTGTCGATCTGGGCTATCGCGGCCATGGTCTCGAAGACGAAGACATCGAGATCATCCTCGCGCGTCAGAGGCGCGGCATGACGCCGGCCAAAAGAAAACGCCAGAAACGCCGCAATGCCATCGAGCCGATCATCGGCCACTGCAAGAACGATCGTAAAGTTGGTCCCCGCAACTGGCTCCACGGCAAACGCGGCGATCAAATCAACGCCCTCGCCATGGCGATCGGCTTCAACCTCAGGAAGATACTCAGGTGGATCTTTTTGTATCTGTTGTTCAGCCGCATCTTGGGGCAGAACATACAGAATCCGAAGTTGCTTCCAGCTTGAAACGGCGGTTTTTTAGGGCCGACTAGTTAGGCGCGTTCACAGGAAAAGGTAAGGCGATGCTCGAGAAACCGAATTTCTACATCGACGGCAGATGGGTCGCGCCGGTGTCGCCCAAGACGCTCGCCGTGATCAATCCCGCCGACGAAGAAGCCTATGCGCGCATCAGCCTGGGCTCGAAAGACGACGTGGACAAGGCGGTTGCTGCGGCACGCCGCGCATTCGAAACCTGGTCGCACAGCCCAAGAGGCGAGCGCATCGCGCTGCTTCAGAAAATCGTCGAGGTCTATCAGAAGCACTATCCCGAAATGGTGGAAACGATTTCGCGCGAGATGGGCGCGCCGCTGGCGCTGTCGAGGAACGCCCAGGCCGCCATCGGGCTCGGCCATCTCAACGAGATGATTCGCATCCTCAGGGATTTCCAGTTCGAGCAGGTCGAGGGAACCGCGGCCATTCTGTACGAACCGGTCGGCGTCTGCGGTCTCATCACGCCCTGGAACTGGCCCATCAACCAGATCACCTGCAAAGTCGCGCCGGCCCTTGCCGCCGGCTGCACGATGGTCTTGAAGCCGAGCGAGATCGCACCGATGAGCGGGTTGTTGTTCGCGGAGATTCTCGATGAAGCAGGCGTGCCGCCCGGCGTCTTCAATCTGGTGAACGGCGACGGGCCCACCGTGGGCGAGGCGATGAGCGCCCATCCCGGCATCGACATGATGTCGTTCACGGGCTCGACTTGCGCCGGAATTGCGGTCGCCAAGGCTGCCGCCGACACGGTAAAGCGCGTCACCCAGGAACTCGGCGGCAAGTCCGCCAACATCATTCTCGACGATGCCGATCTGAAGAAGGCGGTGGTGCAGGGGGTACGGAACTGTTTCTCCAACACCGGCCAATCCTGCAATGCGCCGTCGCGCATGTTCGTGCCGAAGGCAAAGCAGGACGAGGCCATCGCGTTGGCCAAGGGCGCCGCGGAATCCGTAAAGGTGGGAGACCCGTTTGCCGAAGGCACCACGATGGGACCGGTCGTCAGCGAGGCGCAGTTCAATAAGATCCAGCGCCTCATCCAGAAGGGAATCGAGGAAGGCGCCACGCTCGTCACCGGCGGGCCTGGCCGGCCGGAAGGGCTTAACCGCGGCTATTACGTGCGGCCTACGGTGTTCGCGAACGTGCGCAACGACATGACCATCGCGCGCGAGGAGATTTTCGGTCCGGTGCTGTCGATAATCCCTTACGAGACCGAGGCCGACGCCATTCGCATGGCTAACGATACGCCCTACGGGCTTTCGGGCTACGTCCAGTCGGGCAGCATCGAGCACGCCCGCAAGGTGGCAAGACAGCTGCGCACCGGCAACGTGCACGTGAACGGCGCCGGCACGGATATGAAAGCGCCGTTCGGCGGCTACAAGCAGTCCGGCAACGGCCGCGAATGGGGCAAATTCGGCTTCGTGGAATTTCTCGAGATCAAGGCTGTGTTGGGTTACGAAGAGCCGTAGGACCGCTTCCGTGGCCGACGAACTCTTCCGATCGGATCTTTGAAAACGATCAACCCATCGTGGCTTCGGATCGGGCAGAATGGTTGTGTTCGAATCGGCAGGGGGAATCCGCTATGCGTATGGAGATCGGCGCGGCCGTCTGGCTGGCAGCAGTGCTTGCCGCAACCAATGCCGGAGCGGACAAACCGTGGCACCCGCCGGTGCCGGCGAAAGTGACATCGACTTGCATTCTGTGTCACGGTTTGAACGGCGATAGCCCATCCTCCGAAGTGCCGCGGCTGAACGGCCAGCAAGCGGCATACATCAAAGTGCGCTTCAGGAGCTTTGTTTATCCCGGCAGCCGCGATCCCCATGCCTCGGCCGCCATGTGGGGCGTGGTGAGCGCCATCGACGATGCAACGCTTGCGTCCCTGGCAGATTACTATGCCCAGCAGGAGCCTACGCCGATGAGCCCGGTGGGTGGAATTGCAGCGGCCGGCAAGAAGCTTTATGAGAACGGGGTACCGGGCGAGCGCATTCCCGCCTGCCAGACGTGCCATGGCGCGGATGCGAGCGGACACGACACTGTTCCGCGCCTCGCCGGGCAGCATGCAGTCTATTTGCGCAATCAACTCGAGAGGTTTCGATCGAACCAGCGCGCAAGCGAGCCGATGCACACCAACGCCGCCAACCTGTCGGAGGCGCAGATTTCGGCGCTGATTGTCTATCTCGGGAGGAATTGAAGCGGAGCAACAAACGCCGTTATGGTAGCAATGGAATTTGCGCAGGAGGCGCACATGCTGAGCCACCTGCCCCGGCACGTTCAACCGACAGCGTTGGGGCTGAGCGCTATGCCATCTCGCGTACCATGAGTCCTGATCCTAGACGCCTTGTCAGAGACCCGGCACTTCGCCGAAGCGAAAGCTCGAAAGCGACCAGGAGCCCATGAACGCGTCTTCATGATAGACGCACGCGCCGCGCTCGTTTTCGGCAGCGCCAACCACTACCATCAGCGGCAGCAAATGGTCCTCGTGAGGGTGCGCGGCGCGGGCTGAGGGCGCGCGGGTCCATGTCTTGAGCCGATCGAGGCGTTCCGCAGGGGGCGAATTTACGAGTGTTTCCTGCAGCCATCGATCGAATTCGCTTGAGGGTTCGAGCGCGCTTGGGCCCCTTGCGCGCAAATTGTGAAAGCTCGAGCCGCTGCCGATGATCAGCACGCCCTCGTCGCGCAATGGCGCGAGCAGTTCGCCGGCGCGAATGTGGAGCGCGGGCGCGAAACCGGCCTTCATCGAAAGCTGCACGACTGGAATGTTCTCTTCCGGATAAAGCGGCTTCATCAGACTGAAGGTGCCGTGGTCATAGCCGCGGGCCGCGTCGCTCAAACAGACGAGGCCGCCCTCCTTCAGCAAGCCTTGAATGCGAGCAGCGAGCTCGGGCGACCCAGGCGCACGATATTTGATATGGTAGGTATACTCGGGAAAGCCGAAATAATCGTAGACCATTCCCGGGGCAGCACCCGACGAGACCGTAAACTCCGCTTCTTCCCAGTGACCCGAAATCATGAGCACCGCACGCGGGCGATCGTCGAGCTCGCGCCCAATGTCGAGCAGTGATGCCTCGAGTTTGTCGAATGTACCGATCAGCTCTTGTTTCATATACGGCCAGGGGCCGCCTCCATGCGACAGGTAATAGGCGGGAAGACGAGACATCGCTGTGGCTCCTTCAATATGCTGAAATGAATTGCGCGAAGGTCGAAATAAGCGCCCGCGTCGGCAAGGGCCTCATGCAATGCGATCGAGCACTTCGCCAAGCTTTGCTGCGATAAAATCGATTTGCGTCTCCTCGATAATCAACGGCGGCGATAGCGCGATGATATCGCCCGTCACGCGCACGAGCAGCCCTTCGTCGAAGCAGGTGTGAAACACGTCCATGGCGCGGCGGCCCGGCGCGTCCGGCCGGGGCTGAAGCTCGACGGCGGCCACCAGTCCGAGATTGCGAATGTCGACGACGTGGCGCCTGCCTGCGAGCGAATGGATCGCGTTCTCCCAAGTGGGAGAAAGGGCGCGGGCGCGTTCGAACAGATTCTCCTCGCGATAGACGTCAAGGGTGGCCAGTCCGGCCGCGCAGGCAAGCGGATGAGCCGAAGTGGTATAGCCGTGGAAAAGCTCGATGCCGGGCGCCGCGCGATCGACCACGGCATCGTAAATCTCGCGCTTCGCGGCGACGGCGCCCGCAGGCACGGCCGCGTTGGTGAGGCCCTTGGCCATGGTGATGAGATCGGGCGTGATGCCCAGCAGCTCCGACGCCGTGGCCGCACCAAGGCGGCCGAAGGCGGTGATCACCTCGTCGAAGATCAGCAGAATGCCGTAGTTCTGTGTGATGGCGCGCAACCGCTCCAGATAGCCGATCGGCGGCACCAGCACGCCCGCCGATCCCGACAAGGGCTCGACGATGACCGCGGCAATCGTTTCGGCGCCGTTGAGCGCCACGATGCGCTCCAGTTCGTCGGCCAGATGCGCGCCCCAGGCCGGCTGGCCGCGGCTGAATGCGGTTTTTTCGATGTCGAGCGTGTGCGGAAGATGCGACACGGCCGGCAGCTGAACGAAGCTGCGGCGGTTGTTGGCCAGACCCCCGACGGACAAGCCGCCGAACCCCACGCCGTGATAGGCGCGCTCCCGGCCGACCAGCCGCGTGCGCGTTCCCTGGCCGATCGCGCGCTGATAGGCCAACGCAATCTTGAGCGCGGTGTCGACGGCTTCCGATCCGGAGTTGGCGAAGAAGATGCGGTCGAGGCGTGCGGGCAAGATATCGGCAAGCCGGTCCGCGAACGCGAACGCCGGGGGATGACCGAGCTGAAACGTCGGCGCGTAGTCCAGCCGGGTTGCCTGTTCGCGGATCGCTTCGACAATTTTTTCGCGCGCGTGCCCGGCGTTGACGCACCAAAGTCCTGCGGTCCCGTCCAGGATTTTCGTTCCCTCGGGCGTGAAGTAATGCATGTCCTTGGCGGAGGCGAGCAGCCGCGGATGCGCCTTGAACGAACGGTTGTCCGTGAACGGCATCCAAAATGCCGGATCGTTGCGCGGATGCGTGATCATGGGTGTCTCCCGCCAAGGAACGTGACGCGCAATGCGGCAAGGCGCGATTTCAAGATTTGTATTCTTTTGGAGATTAACTCTCCCGGGCGGCTTTTTCCTCCAGGCCCGAGCGGCCGGCGCGGGCTTCGAGCGCCCGATACGCGTCTTGCGGCGTGAGCCCGCAAGCCGCCCAGAGCACCAGCAAATGGTAGAGAAGATCGGCGGACTCCGCCGCGAGTGCTGCGCGGTCCTGCGCAACGGCCGCAAGCGCGGTCTCGACCGCCTCTTCGCCGAGCTTCTTGGCGATCTTCAGCTTGCCTTGCGCGAGCAGCTTTGCGGTGTAGGAGGACGAAGGATCGGCCCCCGCCCGCGACTGAATGACCGCGAACAGGCGATCGATGGGATGAGGTTCGGACATGCGGTTAAGCCGCTCTCGAGAAAAGGAGCGCGAGAATACGCATTGAACCGCGGGCTTCCAAGCCCGCACCACCATGCCGCGTCAAGGATGCGCGCTCCTCGCCTTCGCGGGGACAGGCGTGCGGTCCGGGCACCAGCCGCCCTAATTCGCCGCCGAATCCAGAAGGCGCCGGGCGATTACCTGCGCCTGGATTTCGGCCGCGCCCTCGAAAATGTTGAGAATGCGCGCATCGCAGAGAACCCGGCTGATCTCGAACTCCAGCGCGAAGCCGTTGCCGCCGTGGATCTGCAAAGCATTGTCGGCGGCCGCCCAGGCCGTGCGCGCCGCCAGGAGCTTCGCCATGCCGGCTTCGAGATCGCAGCGCCGGCCTTCGTCCTTCTCGCGCGCCGCGTGATAGGCAAGCTGCCGGACGAGGGCGATTTCCACCACCATCATCGCAAGCTTGTCGCGGACGCGCGGGAACCCGAAGATGGCCCGGCCGAATTGCCGGCGTTCGCGCGCATAGCGCAGCCCCAGATCGAGCGCCGACTGCGCCACGCCCACCGCGCGCGCCGCCGTCTGGATGCGCGCCGACTCGAAGGTCTGCATCAGCTGCTTGAATCCCTGGCCTTCCGTGCGCCCCAGAAGATTGTCTGCCGGCACTGCGAAGCCGTCGAAGGCGATCTCGAATTCCTTCATGCCGCGATAGCCCAGCACGGCGATCTCGCCGCCGCTCATGCCGGGAGCAGGAAACGGATCCGAACCGCTTCCGCGCGGCTTCTCGGCAAGAAACATCGAAAGGCCGCGGTAGTCCGTGGTCGCGGGGTCGGTGCGCACGAGCAGCGTCATCACATCGGCGCGCGCGGCGTGCGTGATCCAGGTCTTGTTGCCGAATACCCTGTAGACGTCGCCGTCGCGCACGGCGCGCGTGCGCAGAGCGCCCAGATCCGAGCCGGTGTTGGGCTCGGTAAAGACCGCCGTGGGCAGCTTCTCGCCGCTGGCGATCAAAGGCAGCCAATGCGCGCGCTGCTCCTTTGTTCCGCCGCCGAGAATGAGTTCTGCGGCGATCTCCGAGCGGGTCCCCAGCGAACCCACGCCGATATAGCCTCGGCTGAGTTCCTCGGAGACCACGCACATGGCGGTCTTGGAGAGGCCGGCGCCGCCATACGCCTCGGGAACCGTGAGACCGAAGACGCCGAGCGCGCTCATCTCGGCGATGATCTCGAGCGGTATGAGTTCGTCCTTGAGATGCCATCGATGGGCGTGCGGGGCAACCTTGTCCTGCGCGAACCGGTAGAACTGTTCGCGGACCATGCCCATGGTCTCGTCCAGACCGGGATCGCCGAAGCTGATGGCGTGGCTGGTGAGGTGATCGGCGATGCCTTCACGAATCTCGCGCCGTGTGCCCGCAGCGATCAGCTCGCGCACCGTCGGCATCAGGAACCCCTCGACGTCATCGCCGCTCAAACCCAGATCCGCAGGTCGCGCGATCTCGTTCTGGCTCATGGGAATGCCGCCGGCCAGCTGCGCCAGATATTCGCCGAACGCGGCTTGCAGAATAAGGCGTTCGAGGTCGCCCAGGCGGCTGGCGCCGGCGAGCGCCCGCGCCCAGCGCGCCGTCTGTCTGAGCGCTTCGACATATGTCGCGTACCAGGACAGCGCGTGTGCCGCCCGCTGCTCGCGATCCAGCAGTGCGGGCGAAACGCGGCCATCCTCGCGCACGATGCTGCCGACCTGCGCCTTCGCGTTGGCCAGCAGGCCCTCCGCCGCAAGAACGGCTTCGTCGCAATGATCGAGGAGGTGAGGAATCAGCATTTGCATGGCAAATCGACCGGGCTGGATGAACGTGGTTACGGCAATTGGGCGCGAAGCTTCGGCAACGCATCGCGGATGAGTGGAGTTCGCTGCTTTATGCGGCGATAGACGTCTTTTGCCATGGCCTCACGATAGGTGTGGGACGTCGCATTGCGCATGTCCAGAAGGTCGAGCCATGCACTTTCGTCGTCGATCCAGCCTGCGGCATAGGCGCTCTTAATGGCCAGGCGTGCCGAATTGGCGGACGCTGACGGCGTATGAAGTTCGAGCAGAGCCTTCATTGCTTTCCAACAGAGCTCGAAAACGAATTCGAAGCGCTGAATCGTGCCGTCGATCGCCAGTGGCGTGACCTCGGGAAGGGCAAGCGCTTCTTCGAGGCGCGCCAGCGCTTGTTCGAGGTTATCGAGCCGGCGGATGGCGGTTGTCGCGTTCATAAAGAATCCGCCCTTCGCGGGCGATTTGTGTGAGAAGCTCGGACGGGGCGGTTTCCATGCGCACCAGATCGATCTGGAGCAGGGTGGGCGTCTGTTCGGCGGCTTCGACGATATCCGACCATCGCCTCGCATCTGCTCCGGGGCAGGCAATCGCCAGATCGATATCGGACCGAGGCGCCGCATCGCCGCGCGCGCGCGAGCCGAACACAATGATCCGTTCGACTTCGGCGAATGTCTTCAAGCGATCGGCAACCAGCCGCTCCGGCGCAACCATGGCGCATGATGCGCCAATTGAGCCCGCCTTGGAAGGCTCGCGGCCGGTCCGTCAACTCTGCGCGGCCTCGAGAACGTCTTCGAAGGTGCGCATCCCCGGGCGGCGCGCATTCACCAGCACGGCCATGTTGCCCGGCAGATGCTCGTTCTTCCACATCTTGGTGTGGGCGCGAGGAATGTCGGCCCAGGGGAAGACTTCCGACATGCACGGATCGAGGCGCCGCTCGACCATCAGCCGGTTGGCCTGGCTCGCCTGGGCGAGATTGGCGAAATGCGAACCCTGGATTCGCTTTTGGCGCATCCAGACGTAACGGGCATCGAAGGTAATGTTGTAACCGGTCGTGCCGGCACAGAAGACCACCATCCCGCCGCGTTTCACGACAAAACAGGAGACGGGAAAGGTCTGTTCGCCGGGGTGTTCGAACACCATGTCGACGTCGTTGCCTTTGCCCGTCACGTCCCAGATCGCCTTGCCGAATTTACGCGTCTCCTTGAGCCAGACGTCGTATTCGGGCGAGCCGACTTGGGGCATGGCGCCCCAGCAATTGAAATCCTTGCGGTTGATGACGCCCTTGGCGCCCAGCGAAAGCACGAATTCGCGCTTGGATTTGTCGGAGATCACCCCGATGGCGTTGGCGCCGGAAACCGCGCACAACTGCACGGCAAACGAGCCCAAGCCGCCGCTTGCGCCCCAGACGAGCACATTGTGGCCGGGCCTCAGAATGTGAGGTCTATGGCCGAAAAACATGCGGTAGGTCGTTGCCAGCGTGAGCGTGTAGCAGGCCGATTCTTCCCAGGTGAGATGGCGCGGACGCTCCATCAATTGGCGGTCTTGCACGCGGGCAAACTGCGCGAAGGAGCCGTCCGGCGTCTCGTAGCCCCAGATACGCTGGGAGGGCGAAAACATCGGGTCGCCGCCGTTGCATTCCTCGTCGTCGCCGTCGTCCTGGTTGCAATGGACTACGACCTCGTCGCCCACCTTCCAGCGCTTCACCTTGGAGCCGATCGCCCAGACGATGCCGGAGGCGTCGGAACCGGCGATATGGAGCGGGTTCTTGTGTCCGTCGATCGGCGAGACGGGGGTGCCAAGCGCCGCCCATACGCCATTGTAATTGACGCCCGCCGCCATGACCAAGATCAGCACGTCGTGGGAATCGAGCGCCCAGGTCGGTACCACCTCGATTTGCATGGAGGTCTCCGGCGGGCCGTGGCGGTCCTTGCGGATCGCCCAAGCGAACATGTTCTTGGGAACATGGCCAAGCGGCGGGATCTCGCCGATCTCGTAAAGATCCTTGTACACTTCGAAGCTCTGTCTGGCGCTCGCTTCCATGGGCCCCTGCTCTCCACCGCCGTATGGCGCAAACCTTTTGCAGCCGCGGGAAACCCCGCGGCTGCGAAGTTAAGCCCCTGCTTTTGCTGCATTGCAATAGCGCTGCGCAAAATTGCTTAAATTGTCCTCCAGGAAGTCCGGTGGCTTACCTCGGCATCCAACAAAAATTGTGCTGTTCCAATGGGATAGAACCGAAAAATGACGTAGCTTTTTCGTTCAATTCCTAGTAAGAAGAGGCGCCCCTGCCATTATTGGTGGACAGGGGCGCCCGGTAGCTCTCAGTGCAGACTGATTGCTAGCAGGATCACTTGTAAAATCGCTGCTAGAAGCATCGCACCTTCGAGTACCCACTTGGCGGGTGTCATTTAGGTGACCCTTCTGTTCTTGGCGCGCATCGCTCAACCGATGCGCGCCATTATTGTGCATCGGCCAGCTTGAAGCTCGCAACTGATATAAAGAGCCGGCGCGCATAACCACTCGCAGCGGGTAATTATGTTAACTGAATTGCTGGATGCCCATTGTCCGCAGGGGTGCGTGGTGGCGGAAACCCTCGCTTGCGAGGGCCGGACGGCGCATTCTAAGCTGCACTGCAATATGGCGAATGAGTGCCGACGTGTCCGGTCGAGATAAACCCTGGATTTTCCGCACCTATGCCGGCCACTCGAGCGCTGTGGCCTCGAATGCGCTCTACCGGGCCAATCTCGCCAAAGGACAGACCGGTCTATCCGTTGCTTTCGATCTGCCGACCCAGACCGGATACGACAGCGATCATCCGCTCGCCAAAGGCGAGGTGGGAAAAGTCGGAGTCCCTATCGGGCACTTGGGCGACATGCGGGCGCTGTTCGAGGCTATTCCGCTCGAGCGGATGAACACGTCGATGACGATCAACGCGCCCGCCGCCTGGCTGCTTGCGCTGTATGTGGCGCTTGCCGACGAGCAGGGCGCCGCGCGCACACGCCTTCAAGGCACGACGCAGAACGATATCATCAAGGAATATCTTGCCCGCGGCACATATATCTTCCCGCCGCGCGCCGGCCTCAAGCTGACGACGGATACGATTGCGTTCACGACGCGCGAGATGCCGAAATGGAATCCGGTCAATCTCTGCTCCTATCATTTGCAGGAGGCCGGCGCCGACGCCGTGGAAGAGGGCGCATTCGCGCTTGCGGCGGCTGTCGCGGTGCTTGATGCATGCAAGAACGGCGGCGCCATCTCCGAAGACGAGTTTCCCAAAGCGGTCGGCCGCATCAGCTTCTTCGTGAATTCCGGCGTGAAGTTCATCACCGAGATCTGCAAGCTGCGGGCGATGGCGCGGCTTTGGGACGAGATCGCACAGAGTCGCTATGGCGTGGCCGATCCCAAGCTGCGGCTCTTCCGCTACGGCGTGCAGGTGAATTCCTTGGGCCTAACCGAGCAGCAGCCGGAGAATAATGTCTACCGCATTCTGTTCGGCATGCTCGGCGTGACGCTCTCCAAGGATGCTCGCGCCCGCGCCGTGCAGCTGCCGGCGTGGAACGAGGCGCTCGGCCTGCCGCGGCCGTGGGATCAGCAATGGTCGCTGAGGCTGCAGCAGATCGCCGCCTTCGAAACCGACATGCTCGATTATGGCGACATTTTCGATGGCGCGCACGTGATCGAAGAAAAGGTCGCGCTGTTCGGCGAACAGATGCGCCAGGAGATTGCGCGCGTCGAAGACCTCGGCGGCGCGTCTTCGCAAGCCGCCCTGGAATACATGAAGGAACGCCTCGTCCGCTCCAACGCGCAGCGCATCGAAGCGATCGAGACCGGCGAAGACGTGCGGGTGGGCGTCAATGCCTATACCGAATCGGAGCCTTCTCCACTCACGACTGGCGATAGCAATTTTGTCGTCGTGGACCCTGCTGCGGAACGCGAACAGATCGCGCGGCTTCAAGCCTGGCGCACCACGCGCGATCCGCAACTTGTGGCGGATTCGCTGGCGGCGTTGAGGCAAGCCGCCGAAACCGGCAGCAACATCGTCCCGCCGTCGATCGATTGCGCGAAGGCCGGCGCGACGACAGGGGAATGGGCCGACGTTCTTCGGCGGGTTTATGGCGAGTATCGCGCGCCGACCGGCGTTGCGGCATCGGCTCCGGCCCGCAACGACCGGCGCATCGTCGAGCTGCGCGAGGAAGTCCAGGCTGCATCCGAAAGGCTGGGGCGAAAACTCACATTCCTTGTCGCCAAGCCGGGGCTCGACGGTCACTCCAACGGCGCCGAGCAGATCGCCATCCGCGCCCGCGATGCCGGCATGGACGTGATCTACAACGGCATTCGATTCACGGCGGAGGAGATCGTAGCGGCGGCTAAGGAGCGCAAGCCGCACGTCATCGGTCTGTCGATCCTGTCGGGCTCGCACATCCCGCTTGCCAGGGAAGTTCTCGAAAGGCTCGCCCAAGCAGGGTTATCCGATGTCAAGGTGGTTGCCGGCGGTATCATCCCTCCCGAAGACGAAGCGGAATTGAAGTCGGCCGGCATCACCGCCGTGTTCAGCCCCAAGCATTACGACCTCAACGCCATCATGCGAAAGGTCGTCGCTCTCGCCCAGCCGCCCTCATGCTAGTACCGGGAAGCACAGGTTGGTGACACGCGAAAAGAATTAGCGCGGTGGTCGAGGAGGATTCGCAGCCCGCCTTCGCTGAAGCTTTGGCGGGTCTTGTGTACTTCTCTGTCCGCCGGAGCCTTGGCGTAGGCGGAAGGCCGTAGGAGAAAAATGGCGCGCACAGCGCGCAAGAAAACCACGCGTCCGCCGCGAAACCGCTGCGTACCCTGCGCTAAAAATGCCGCCTATGCGACTGCCCTGCTGTTAGCCGTTTTGAGGAATCGCCAGCAAAAGCCGCACGTCTTGCGGGCTCATTCCTGCCGCACGTAGCGCGCGCAAACTCGCCGCCTTGTCGCGCTTCGACAATCTGCGCCCGTGCTCGTCGAGGATGAGTCTGTGATGGGCGTAAGCCGGCGCGGGACGATCGAGGAGTGCCTGCAGCAGGCGCTGGACATGCGCGGCGGCGAAGAGATCGTTGCCGCGCGTAACCAGCGTCACGCCCTGATAAGCATCGTCGATCACGACAGCGAGATGATACGACGCGGGCAAGTCCTTGCGGGCGACCACAATGTCCCCGAACAACAGCGGATCGACCGCGATGATGCCGTGCTCTCCGTCCGGCCCGCGCCCTCGTTCTTCGAAGCGGAGCGGCCCGGCGCGCTCTTGCGCTTTTGCGGCGTCCAGACGCAGTGCGTGCGGAACGCCGCATTCCAGGCGGCGTGCCCTTTCCTCGGCCGACAACGCCCGGCATGTGCCGGGGTAGAGCGCGCCCTCCGGCCCGTGCGGCGCCTGGCTTGCGCGCGCGATCTCCGCAGCAATCTCGCTGCGGGTGCAGAAGCAGGGATAAAGGAGACCTTCGTCCCGAAGGCGCTGCAGGGCAGTGTGGTAAGCCGCAAAGCGTTCCGATTGGCGCAGCACGGGCAAGGTCCAGTCAAGGCCGAGCCAATGCAGATCGTCGATGATCGCCGCTTCGAATTCGGGCCTGGCGCGCTGGATGTCGATGTCTTCCATGCGCAGCAGAAAACATCCGCGCGCAGCCCGCACGGCATCATAGGCGGCGATGGCGGCAAAGGCGTGGCCCAGATGCAGATAACCGGTTGGACTGGGCGCAAAGCGTGTGACTATCATTGCTCACGAACCGAAATCGGAATGGAAAGTTGAATTGGCCCTCGGCAGTCGCGCTCTCACCGGTCCCCGCCTGCCGCCGGCGCGCGGCGACGCCACCCATCTTGTCGTTCTCTGTCATGGCTACGGGGCCGACGGCAACGATTTGATCGGGCTTGCGCCCTACTGGCAGCGGTTGCTGCCGACGGCGGCTTTTGTCGCGCCGAATGCGCCGGAACGCTGCGCCGGCTCGCCGGGCTATCAATGGTTTCCCATTGCCCGGCTGGACCCGAGCGAAATGCTGCGCGGGGTGGAAAAGGCGGCGCCCGTACTCGAGGAATTCCTCCAATCCGAGCTTGCCCGGTACGGCTTGCCGCCGGATCGGCTGGCGCTGGTGGGTTTCAGCCAAGGGGCCATGCTGTCGCTGCATGTCGGCCTGCACCGCGCAATCGACCCGGCAAGCATCATCGGCTTTTCCGGCATGTTTGCCGCGGCCGACGAAGCTTATGCCCCGATTCGGGCCCCGATGCGGGCCAGTGTGCCGCCCGTTCTGCTGGTGCATGGCGATGCCGATACCGTGATTCCCGTGCAGGCGCTTTTTGTCTCGGCTGGCGCCCTGGGCCGCGCCGGCGTCGCCGTCCAGTGGCACATCGCGACCGGTGTCGGTCATGCGATCGACGAGGCAGGACTCGCTTTGGCCGGGAATTTCCTTGCCATGGCATTCCGAGGGCGGCTCAAGTGCCCGGCAGGCGAAATTTGTTGCCCGGTAGCATGAAGGTGTCGTCATTCGGTCACACCGAATCGGGTAGATTGCCCAAGCATTTGGGTTGAGCTATTGGCATTGCATCCGCGGGACTGTCCCTGCGGACGATCGTTTGAAACGGAGGTACGGCCTTCAAGGGAGCTATCCTGTGTTGACCGCCGAGCGAGTTCCCGCCAACTGCCCGGCGCTGGTGCTCAATGCGGACTACCGTCCGCTGAGCTATTTTCCATTGTCTCTCTGGTCCTGGCAGGATGCGATCAAGGCCGTGTTCCTCGAGCGGGTGAACATCCTGGCGCAATACGAGCGCGTGGTGCGCTCGCCGAGCTTCGAGATGAAGCTTCCCTCCGTCGTCTCGCTCAAAACCTATGTGAGGCCCGCCCGCAATCCGGCGTTCACGCGATTCAACGTGTTTCTGCGCGACAAGTTCGAGTGCCAGTATTGCGGCGATGAAAACGATCTCACTTTCGATCATCTGATTCCGCGCTCGCGTGGCGGACGTACGACGTGGGACAATGTCGTAACCGCTTGCGCACCCTGCAATCTGCTCAAAGGCGGCCGGCTGGCGCACCAGGCAGGCATGCATCCCAGGCAGCGGCCACACCGGCCGACCATCAACCAGCTGCGCAACAACGGCCGGCTGTTTCCGCCGAATTATCTGCACGACTCCTGGGCGGATTATCTTTACTGGGACAGCGAATTGGAGCCGTGAATCAGAAGTCGGAAGTCAGAAAGAATATCCTCGGTCATTTTCTGACTTCTGACTTCCGGCCGCGCCACATCGCAAGCAGCGGCGGCGCACCGCGCGGTGCGATGTTCCGGCGCACCATGAATCCATGGCGCTCGTACAGGCGTGTATTCCTGGGATTGGAATTTTCGAGATAGGCAGGAAGACCTGCCGCGTCGGCGCGGCCCAGCGTGGCTTCGAGCATAGCGGAACCCAGGCCCATTCCCTGCAGTCGCGGCGCAACGGCAATGAACGCCAGATAATAGTGACGCTCGGCAGGATGATGCTTTTCCATGGCATCGGCCACCGCCGCGCCGCGCAGAATGCGCGGCACGCCGCACAGCCGAAGAAACATGGGCAACAGCGGCAGCTGGTCTCTGATCCTGCCCGTGGTTGCAGGAACATCGGGCGGCAGCCATGCCGCAGCGACGCTGCGGTCTTCGGCCAGCCACACTTCGCCGTAAGGAATGGCCCGGACTTCGAGAAGCCAGGAGAAAAACCGTTCCAGCCCTTCGGCCCGCTTGGTTCCAGGCCGCGAGATCCACTCGAACAGGGGATCGCCGGCAAACGCCGCCGCGAACAGCCGCGCCAGCGGTGCGGTATCCTTGGCTTGCGCCCGCCGCGGATTGGCCGCCGCATAAAGATGCTCGGCCCGCTCTGCCGTATCGATCACAGCCGTTCGGAGAGCCGTATCGCGAGCCGGCAGCCGGCTTTGATCGATTCGCTCAACAGCTTGTAGCCGGGCGCGCTCTTTGCGCCGTGCGCCAGGGCGTCGTCCCGATGGGCGATCTCGTCGGCGCGAAACTTTGCGACGGTCTGTTCGAGCTCGGCATCGTTCCCGAGTTTTGCGAGCTGGCCGGCATAATGCTCGTCGATCACCTCTTCGACGGCCGCCGTGCAGGCCATGGCGGCCTTCTCGCCGATCAGCGCCGTTGCCGCACCAAGCGCAAACCCGGCCACGCGCCACACGGGTTCGAGCGCGGTCGGCCGCACCCGCCGCTCGTTGACGAGCTTGTCGAAGGCTTTCAGGTGCTGCCGTTCCTGGCGGGCCATTTTTTGAATGGCGGTCACGGCTTTGCTTCGGCGCGCCCGTGCTTGGAAGACGGCAAGCTGGCCTTCGTAGATGCGCACTGCGCCATATTCTCCGGCATGGTCGACACGGATGAGCGCAGCAATGTCGGTGTCGTCCGGTGCGCCTGGGGCGGAGGGGCGCCGCCCGCGTCTGCCTTTCATCTCATCCGTCCGTTCGCTGGAGCAGCCAGCCCGCCAAGGCGGTTGCCGCAAGCGAAATGACGGCATTGTAGCCGGCGAGCGAAATGCCGGCGAGCCTCCAGGCCGCCACGTCGCACATCACAACCGGGGCATTGAGGTCGAGCCGGCCGCCTCTATAGCGAAACGCTGCGCCGGTACAGGCTGCAGGGCCCGGCCACCAGTGCCATTCCACGCCGGCGTGATAGAGCCCGAGCAGGCCGGCCGCCCCGACCAGCGTTGTCGTCAGCCAGGCAAGCGGCCTCGCCAGGCTTGAACTCGGCAGGCCGCTCTCCAGCGCCAAGCCGCCTCCCAAGCCCAGGATTGCCGCGGCGATGTGCGGCCAGCGCTGCCAGTGGCACATCTCGCATGGCGGGATGCCGCCGATATATTGGAAGCCGAGCGCGCCCAGAATCAACGCCAGCGAGACCGCTCCGAGAGTGATCGCGACGGTCGAGGAATGGATCACGGAACGCGGCACGGTCGGAAATTTCTCCCAAATTGGTAGTATATATTACCGCAAATGAAATATCTGGAGCCAGTTTACCCGACTGCGGCCGTAAACCAAGGGCGGCCGGAGAACGCGGGCGCCGCAGCCGACAAATATGGCCTTTCTGCGCGGGGCGGAACAGGGTTTAATGCATAGGGTCTCGTCGGCTCGATCGGTGGGCTCTCCCTGCAATCTGGCTTGCGTCCCGCTGGCGGGTGCGCATGTGATCGCCGCCCTCGGGAGGCCGGGTCGAACAGGGAGACGATTGAAGCAGGGGTTGCGTGCGTGCGTCCGTCCGTCCGTCCGTGAAGGGAACAGGTATGTCGAGTTCTGCGACCCGATCCTCGAAGCTGTTGCGGATCGACGGGCGTCCGGTCGAGGTGACGGTGCGCCTCAATCCCCGAGCGCGCCGTTTGATCGTCAAGGTTCATCCGTCCACGGGAGAAGTCACGGTCGTTGCGCCGTCGAAGCGCGGGCTCGATCATGCGCTGGAGTTTGCGCGCGGCGAGTCGGAATGGATTGCGCGGCGGCTCGCCCATGTGCCCAAGCCGGTTGCTCTCGATTTGGGTGCGCGGATCATTTTTCGCGGCGAGGACTACGTGATCGGGCGCGGCGAAGCCGGAGCGGCTCCGGTCTGGATCGACCGCCCATCGCGCGCGATCCGCGTCGCCGGGCACCGCGAGCACGCGCCGCGGCGCATACTCGATTTTCTCAAGCGCGAGGCGCGCAAGGAGCTGGATGCGCGCGCCCTGGAATTTGCAAGTCTGATCGGCGCCAAGCCCAAGCGGATCACCGTGCGCGATACGGCCAGCCGCTGGGGGTCGTGTTCGACGACGCGTGCCTTGTCGTTTTCCTGGCGTCTGATTTTGGCTCCCGTCTTCGTGCTCGATTATGTCGTGGCGCACGAGGTGGCGCATTTGCGGCAGATGAATCACGGACCGCGATTCTGGGAGCTGGTGCGCGATCTCGTCGGCGACGTGGAAAAGCCGCAAGCTTGGCTCAGCCGCAACGGCCCCCTGCTGCACCGCTATGCACCGCGCGCCAGGGCGCAAGATATTACGTCCCGCTGAGCAGGCTGCCGAATAACCGGTCGATTGCGCTGGGCTCTTTCGCCGGCCGCGTCTCCCTCTCGGAATTCTCATGCGCAAGCGCGGTCAGCGGCCGAGGCGGCAGGCCCTGTTCGGCCTCTTGCATGAACGCCTTGAAGATGTGCGCCGGCAATCCGCCGCCGACCGCGTGAATCATGGGAGAGCTGTCGTCGTTGCCGATCCACACACCGCATACCAGATCGGCAGTGAAGCCCACGAACCAGGCATCGTGGAAGTCTTGCGTCGTGCCGGTCTTGCCGGCGCTGGGGCGGTCGTCGAGTTTCGCCGCCTTGCCGGTGCCCGACGTAACGGCGGCAACCATCAGGCCGGTCACCTCCGCCGCATTCTGCTTCGACATCACCCCCCCTGCGGCGAGGCCTTTCCTTTCATAGAGCACTTCGCCCGATTGCGTGCGGATGCGCAGGATACCGAAGGGCGTTGCGCTCTCCCCGCCATTGGCGAAGGAAGCATAAGCTCCCGTCAGCTCGAGCGGGATGACGCCGGACGTCCCCAGCGCGATGGCCGGCACTGCCGCAAGCGGAGTGGCAATTCCCAGGCGATGGGCGGTGGCGGCAACCCTGCGCGGACCGACCTGCTGCGTGAGCTGGGCGGCGACCGAGTTCGACGATTTCGCGAACGCGCGGGTGAGCGATATGCGGCCTTCGAAGCGGCCCTCGTAATCGCTCGGCTGCCAGCCGCGGATGTCAATCGGGCCGTCGTTGGCGATGTCGTCCGGGCTGTGGCCGTGCTCGAATGCGGTGAGGTAGACGAAAGGTTTGAATGCCGAGCCCGGCTGGCGAACCGCATCGGTGACGCGGTTGAACGGGCTTTGCGAATAGGATCGTCCCCCCACCATCGCGCGAATGGCCCCCATGGGCGTCATCGCGACGAGCGCGCCTTGGCCGGCACGGAGAGCGCCGCCTTTTTGCGCCAAGCCTGCGTCGAGCGTCTGCTCGGCCTGCTTTTGCGTATCGATGTCCAGCGTGGTTTCGACGACGACGGGTTGGCTTGTGTCCCCGATCAGGTCCGAAACCTGTGTCACGATCCAGTCGGCGAAATAGCCGGAATCCGGCGTGCTCGTGGCGTGGACGATTCGCGGCCGGGTGGATTGCGCCTCGGCGCAGGCTTGCCGCGTGATGTAGCCGGCCTGCTGCATGGCCTCGAGAACGACGCCCGCCCGGCTATGGCTGGCGTCCACGTTGGCCAGCGGATTGAACCGTGCAGGAGCCTTGACGCTGCCTGCCAGCATCGCCGCCTCGGTGAGCGTCAGCTGGGTGGCGTGCTTGCCGAAGAAGCGTTGCGCGGCGGCTTCGATCCCGTAGACGCCGGCGCCGAAATAGATGCGGTTGAGGTAAAGCGTCAGGATTTGATCCTTGCTGTAGCGGGATTCCAGATAGAGCGCCAACAAGGCCTCCTGCATCTTGCGATTGAAGGTGCGCTGGCGCGCGAGGAACAGGTTTTTGGCAAGCTGCTGGGTCAGCGTCGAGCCGCCCTGCACAACCCGGCCGGCAAAGAGGTTCGTGCCGGCCGCGCGCAAAAGGCCGATGGGGTCGATGCCGATATGGTCCCTGAACCGGCGGTCTTCGATGGCGATGAATGCATTGGGAACATAGGCCGGCAGCTGCGCGACATCGACCGCGGCTGCCTGGGTCGGACTGCGGCGGGCGATGAGCCTGCCCTTCGCATCGAGAATGGTAATGTCCCGCGATGTAGCCTTGGCGAGCAGACCCTGCGTGTCCGGCAGCTCCGAAACCCAGTGAAAGGCCACGATCGCGCCGACGATCAGGCCCCATGCCAGCAACAGGACCAGGGTGTAGGGCCAGGTCCTGCGCGGTTTCGGCGGCGGCGCCGGAGGGCCGGCGGAGATCGCCGCTATGCGCTGGCGCGTTCGGAGAGGCACCTTCCGGTCGGAAGCCATTCTGGCACAGATCGATCCGCTTGCCCCGCGGTTCTAGGCGCGATGGGTTAACCAGCGTTAAACATGCGGGTTAGCTCAGGCGACCAGGCGATATCCGCCGCTTTCGGTCACCAGGATTTGCGCCTCGGCGGGATTGTGCTCGATTTTTTGCCGCAGCCGGTAAATGTGCGTTTCCAAGGTATGCGTCGCCACCGCGGAATTATACCCCCACACCTCGTGCAGCAGCGCCTCGCGGCCGACCGTTGCGCCCGACCGGTGAAGATATCTGAGAATGTTCGTTTCTTTTTCGGTCAGTCTGATCTTCTTTCCTTTGCCGTCGAGGAGCACTTTCGCGCTGGGGCGAAACGTGTAGGGCCCGATACGATAGACCGCTTCCTGGCTTTGCTCGTGGCTTCTCAAATGAGCATGGATTCGCGCCATGAGCACGGCGAAGCGAAACGGCTTGGCCACGTAATCGTTGGCGCCCGCGGTCAATCCTTCGATGATATCGTTGTCGGCGTCCTTGGCGGTGAGCAACACAATGGGGCAACTGATGCCCTGCAGCCGGAATTCCCGGCACAAGGCGCGGCCGTTGCCGTCGGGCAAGCCCACATCGAGGATCACGACATCGTACAAGCCTTCGCCCGCGCGCACCCGCGCCTCGGCACAGCTTCCCGCCTCGATGGTCTCGAATTCGCCCTCGACGCTCAGCTGCTCCGCCAAGGACGCCCGCAACATTGCATCGTCGTCAACCAGGAGAACGCGCCTCGTGCCGGCCATGGCTGATCCTTCGCGCCTAAATCCCCCCACAATCCAACTCTACCCGGATTCGGCGCCGAGGTGTATCTCCGAGCCGTGAGCAAGATGAACCGTGTGGCGCAGGCCGTGAAGGCGTTGCGCCGAGGAATGCCCGTTTGGATCGAAGGCGGCGCGCGCCACGGCGCGTTGGCATTGGCCGTGGAAACGGCCAACGAACCGGCGGTTGCCCGCCTCGCGCAACGATACAAATCGCCCTTGCTGGTGCTGACGCACGCGCGCGCACGGACCCTGAAGATCCGTATCTACACCCAGGATGTGGTGGCAGTCCGGCCGGAACTTCCGCTCCGCGCCGGCCTGTTGCGCGCGATTGCCGATCCCACTGCCGATCTGGCCGAGCCGTTCAAGGGCCCGTTCGATGCCGTCAGGACGCCGCTCGACTCCACGTTTCCCGCGGCCGTCAGGCTGGCAAAGCTCGCAGGGCTTCTACCGGCCGTGCTCATGTTCCGTGCCGCCTCGCGGCCGCCCCAAATCGCTGCCGTTACTGCGGAGGCAATCGCCCGCTTCGAACGGGAAGCCGTCCGGTCCCTGGCCATCGTCACCCGCGCACGCGTGCCGCTGGAGGGCGCAGAGAACGCCGAGCTCATAGCCTTTCGTTCCGCGGACGGAGGTCCCGAACATTATGCCGTCGTAATCGGCTCGCCGCCGACCGATCGGCCGGTGCTTGTGCGCTTGCATTCGGAATGCTTCACCGGCGATCTGTTGGGCTCGCTGAAATGCGATTGCGGCTCCCAATTGCGCGGCGCCGTCAAGGCCATTGTTGCGGCGGGCGGCGGCGTTCTGCTCTATCTCGCCCAGGAAGGCCGCGGTATCGGGCTGGTCAACAAGCTCAGGGCCTATCGCCTGCAGGATCAGGGATTCGATACGATCGAGGCCAACGAAAGACTGGGTTTCGAGCCGGACGAGCGGCTTTATGCCGTTGCCGCGCGCATGCTGGCGTTGCTCGGGCACAAGTCCGTCCGTCTGCTGACGAACAATCCCGAGAAGGTCGCGGCGCTGACGGCGGAGGGTATCGCCGTGGTGGAACGTGTGCCGCACACCTTCCCCTCCAACGTCCACAATCGCGGCTACCTCCGGACCAAGGCCGAGAAGGCCGGGCACCTGTTTTGAAGCGTGATGACGCGCAGGCGGGGCCGGCAAGGTTTGCCGGGTAGCGCCGGAATTTAAGAATAATCTCAGGAAATCCGCCTGCTTTGGCTTGGCAGAACCCTTGCTTGGCTCCGCGCCATGACACCGGCCGCGCCTTCCCTTGCCACTCCCCTGCCATTGGGCGGGGCAGCCGCGCCGGCGCCCCACGGCATCTTCGACGGTGTCTTCGATGGCGAGGACGGCGGCTTCAGCTTTCACGACCTCGTCAGCGTCATCAATCCGCTGCAACACATCCCCGTCGTCGCCACGCTGTATCGCGCCATCACGGGCGATACGATCAAACCGTTGGCGCGCGTGGCGGGCGATACGCTCTACGGCGGCTGGATGGGCTGCGTATCCTCGGTCGCCAATCTCGTTTTCGAGAAGGAAACCGGCAAGGATTTCGGCGACACCGTGCTGGCGTTTGTCGAAGGCGATCACGGTTCGCAAGCCGTCACCGATGTGGCGGCAGGCACGAGCGCAGTGCCGCCCGGTCGGACGCTCGCCCAGCCGCAGATCGTCGTCAGGGAGCCCGTGCAGACCGCTTTGCAGCCTGGACAGATCAACGTGCCGCCCTTGCAGATTACTGCGCTCGCAGCGCCGATTGCTACGAAAGCGCCCGCACCGCTGCAGAACTCCTCGCAAGGCGACGATCGGGCATCGGCGGCGCTCGCGTCTTCCCTGGCCGGATCAAATGTCGATCCGGAGACCGCCCGCCGGGCGCTGTCGGCTTACCGGCGATCCCTGGGCGGTTTCACTGCGCCTCTGGATGTGAGCCCGGCGATGTGAACGATCGCAGGCGAGCGCCGGCCATGAATCGTGGCGGCAACAGCCATGCTGATCCCGGCTGCGGCGCAGCGAAACCTTCCCCGCGCGAGGGGCAGCGCCCCTGAGAGGAGGGCCGGGCAGAACCCCCTAAAGCTCTGAATTTTCGGGGAAGAGTCAGAGATTCGGATATTACATTTAGGTTGCACTTATTTCGATTATGTCTTTCAATATCTTTGAAAGGGAGGTCGCATGAATACGCTGACCCTTGACCAGGCGGAGCCGGTTGCACCGAGCGAGGTGGATGCGCTTATCGCACGCGAGTCCGTGCGGGCGCTCGCCAAAAAACTCGGTCAGTCCCGCGACAACATGAAGGTGCGCGTCGAGGAGCCGAGCGGCAAGGGCGAGACGGTGACGATTCCGAAAGCCGCCTTCCGGCTGTTGGTCGCGATTCTGGCCGAGATGGCAAACGGCAATGCCGTCAGGATCATTCCCCACCAAGCCGAGCTGACGACGCAAGAGGCGGCCGAGCTTCTCAACGTCTCGCGGCCGTATCTCGTGCGCCTGCTCGACGACAAGCGCATTCCGTTTCATCGCGTCGGCACGCATCGCCGGATTCTGTTCAAGGACGTGATGGCGTACAAGGCGCAGCATAGGCGCGCGCGCAAAGACACGCTCGCCCGTCTCTCGAAATTGGATCAGGAATTGGGTCTGCGCTGAATGGATGGATCGTTTTGCGCCTTCCTGGACGCAAGCGTCCTCTATCCCGTCACGCTCCGCAATCTCCTGATGCGTCTGACGCTGGATGGCCTTTTCCAGGCGCGCTGGTCGAAGCATGTGCATGAGGAGTGGATCAGAGCCGTCCTGCGCGATCGGCCGGATATTCCCATCGAACGGCTCCACGCAGTGCGTGACGCCATGAACGAACACGCCGAAGACAGTCTGGTCACCGGCTACGAAGGGCTCCGCTACGCGCGCGGGTCCTTCTGTGGACTGCCTCATTCCTCATCTACAGGGGGTCGTTATTGGACGCGAAACAGGGGTCGGAATTGGAAGCGATTTGACAGTTTTTTGAGCGCCACGCCATCAGCTTTAAAAAAAAAGCCCTGCGAGCCGCCGAGCAAAGCCGGGCGGACGTGGCCCGCGCACGGCGGCGCTGGATGCGAGAACAGGGTCTGCTTGACTCTTCCTGTCTTGTCTTCATCGACGAGACGTCGGTGAACACCAACATGGCGCGTCTGTATGGTCGCTGTCCGCGTGGCAAGCGATTGGTTGGGCATGTACCGCTGGGAAGCCGGAAGACGCTGACGTTCGTGGCTGGCCTGCGCTGCGATAAAATGACGGCGCCATTGATGATCGAAAAAGCCATGAACGGAGAAATCTTTCGGACTTATGTCGAGCAAGGTTTGGCTCCCACGCTCAAGCGCGGCGATATTGTCGTGATGGACAATCTGCAGGCCCACAAGGTCGCCGGCGTCAAAGAAGCGATCGAAGCCGCCGGCGCGCAATTGCGCTACCTGCCGCAGTACTCGCCCGATCTTGATCCGATCGAGATGCCATTCGGCAAACTGAAAGCGTTTCTGCGCAAAGCCGCCGCGCGCAAAGCGCGCACGCTTCGCCGTCGCATCGGCGCGTTCGTGCCCCGCCTCACTGCGAGAGAGTGCGCAAACTATTTCGCTCACGACGGATATGTTTCAATATGACCGGAATCCGCTTTAGTCCCGGTTTTTTCCCAAACTCTCGAATGCCGCGTCGATCTTCTCGAAGCGGCGCCTAATGATGGACCTTGTCTCGCCATGCGGCAAAATGAAGAGCTTTTTCTTCCGGATGCAGTCCAAAACGATGGCCGCGACGTAATCGGCGTCAAGGATTTCACCTACCATCCGGGCGGCCTCCTCGGGCGGACGAACGCGATAGGCGGCGCTGCCGCCGAGAGGCTCTGGACGCGCCTTGCGGCTTGATTCCCAAATCCGCGTTGCGACGCGCATGGGGCACAGCACGGACGTCCCCACACACGTTCCGCGCAGATCCTTGTGCAGGCTTTCCGTCAACGCGACGACGGCCGCCTTGGCCACATTGTAGGGTGCGAGATGCAGAGAAGGGACAATCCCCGCGAAGGATGAGGTGTTGACGATGTGTGCGGGCTCGCCCATCGCGAGCATCCGGGGCAGGAACGCCTCGACACCGTGAATAACGCCCCAGAGATTGACCGCGATCGACCATTCCCAGTCCGCATGGGTCAGCGTTTCGACCGGGCCGTATACGGTAACGCCCGCGTTGTTGCAGAGAATGTGCGTGGCGCCGAAATGCGCTTGGGCGGAATCCGCCAGAGCAAAGACCGATTCCCGGCTCGCGACGTCTGCCGGCACACCGACGATCTCCGCGCCGGTCGATTTAAGATCGGCAACCGCCTTTTCAAGCGTCTTGGCATCGCGGTCGGACAGCACGATCCTCATGCCCTCCTCCGCGAAGGCGCGGGCGAGTGCGAGCCCGATACCGCTCGCTCCGCCAGTGATCACCGCGACTTTTCCCTGAAAATTGTCCATCGCTCGCTCTATTCTGATTTTCTGGAACTGCTCTCAATCGTCCTGATTGTCGCGCGTCGATCGTTCGGAGCATATCGTCGATAAATGTTGGGTCACTTTGCGGACGTCGGGCTATGCGAAGTGAAGTGGCCCGAGTCGCAGCGCGAACCGTTGAACTACTCGTCAGGCAGAGATGTTCCACCCCCCGGATGCGTCGATAACCTGCCCCGTCACCCAAGCGCCCGCGTCGCTCGCCAGGAACGCGACGACGTTGGCGATGTCGGACGGCTGGCCCAAGCGGCCCAGCGGCGTCGCATCGACCATAAACTTTCGTGGCCCAGGATTGCGAAGCGCGGCCCTGTCTGCGGCTTCGCTGGCTGTGGGGCCGGGGGCGACCGCATTCAACCTCACACCATGAGGGCCAAGCTCGCTGGCGAGCGCGCGCGTCAGCTGATTCAAACCCGCCTTCGCCGCGCTATACACGGAAAAGCCCATTGGCGGAAATGGAACGGCCCGTGCGACCGCCGATGAGATATTGATGACACAGCCATGCGTCTCCCTCAGGAGCGGTAAAGCGAGCTGGATGAAAAACGCCGAGGCCAACAAGAAAATTCCGTACATGTCGGCAATTTCCTGAGCGGTTTGCGCTTCGAACGGCCCTCGCGCCGGGTTCCCTGCGTTGTTCACAAGCACGTCGAGCCGCCCGTGTCTCTCGATCAACGTGTCGAGTGTGCGTCGCCGGTCCTCATCCTTGCCGACATCCATCTCAAAATAGCTGATCCGATCGGGAAAACGAGCCGCCATGGCTTCAAGCGGCTCGCGGCGGCGGCCGCCAATCACGACATTCGCGTTTGCACGCGCAAAGGTTGCCGCGATGCCGGCGCCTATTCCGGTGCCGCCACCCGTAATAAGCACGGTCTGACCGGTAAAATCGAACAGGGCTTTGCCCGCCATTCTCGTCTCCTTATCGCCAATTGGTCCGGTCGCCCCGCCTTCGTCGTCAACTCCGCGATCGTGTAACTCCGCATAAGGACGCTAAAGACAATTCTGCCCGTGAATACGCTAGACTTGAGGCATAACACCGATCAATCGACCGCCATCAACCACGATTGTTTGCCCGGTGACAAAAGCACCCGCAGGCGATGCCAGATAGACTGCCGTGCCGGCGATTTCGTCCGGATTGCCCATGCGTTTGAGCGCCGATGTAGCAAGACGCTTTTGAAGCACTGCCGGTTCCTCCCAAAGCGCGCGCGAAAAATCGGTTTTGACGATTCCCGGCGCGATACAATTAACCCGAATATTATTGTCGCCCCACTCATAGGCCAAGCTGCGGGCAAGCGACTGCTCGGCAGCCTTCGTCATATTGTAAAAGCCTATGACATCCGATCCGACAAATCCGCCAATCGACGAAACGATCAAAACCACCCCGTCGCCGCGCTCGGCCATTTGCGGCAGCACCAGATTGGAGAGCCAGACGACGCTTTTCACGTTCGTATTAAACGTCTTCTCCATCGCTTCTTCGGAAATCCTGGCGAGGGGCCCGAAATAAGGGTTTGCCGCCGCGTTGCACACGAGAATGTCGATCCGCCCCCACTTTCCCAGCGTTTTGTCGACGAGAGTCTTGAGCTGATCTTTGTGCGAAACGTTGCAAGCACACACGAAGGCTTCTCCGCCTTCGTTTCGGATTTGCGCCGCTACGGCTTCACATCCATCCGTGTTGCGCGAAGAGATCACCACCTTTGCCCCGTGCTCTGCCATACGCTCGGCGATTGCCCGGCCAATGCCTTTGCTCGATCCGGTGATCACCGCGACTTTGCCTTTCAGACTGAAGATCGACATATCTCTATCCCGATTGTGCTAGCCGCCACGCGCACGCTGCCGTGCCACGATATCGCTTCCCAGCTTCGAGCGCGTGAGCATCCGCCGCGGTCCCGTCATGGGCGCGTTTGAAGACGCCAGCCCGAATGGCCGCACTGCGGAACAGAGAGAACACGAGAAAGTATTTCCAGTTCGGAAGATCGGACCGGCCGGTTTCACCGCAATAAGCCGCCGTCATTTCCTCCTCGGACGGAATGCCAAGATCCCGAAAATCGGCGCCCTGAAAGCCTCTTATATCGTCCGGCGGCAGATGATAAGGCAAGCAACAATAGGCAAGGTCTGCAAGCGGATGGCCGATGGTAGCAAGCTCCCAGTCGAGCACCGCCACAATACGCGGCTCGCATTGGGCAAAGATAACATTATGACTGCGGTAATCGCCATGTATGATCGCAGATTCATCATTCGCCGGCAGACGTTCCCCCAGCCAGCGTATCAGCCGATTCATGTCGGCGTTTTCCTCCATCCGCGATGACGCGTATTGTTTGGACCAGCGCGCCAGCTGTCGCGCAACGTACCCTTCCGGCCGTCCGAAACCTTCCAGGCCGATCGCGCTGTAGTCGACGCCATGCAGCCGCCCAAGCACCGTTACAAGCTCAAGGCTTAAGGCGCGCCTTTCGGACGGATCGGCGTCGAGCAACCGTGCATCGGGCATGACGCGTCCATCGACGTGTTCCATCACGTAAAAGGGCTGCCCGATTATACTTTCGTCTTCGCACAGGTGAAGCATGCGTGGCACGGGAACGCGTCCTCCGAGCGCCCGCATAATGGCGAATTCGCGTTCGATTGCGTGGGCCGACGGCAATAATTTGCCTGCCGGCTTCTTTCGCAGAACATAGACGCCTGCCGAAGTTTCAATACGATATGTCGGGTTCGATTGGCCGCCTTGAAATTGCTTGACCTCGAATTGGCTATCAAATCCGGGCAATTTGCCTCGGAGATACGCCGCAAGCCGACACTCGTCGAAACGGTGGTTTGGAAGAACAGGGCCGGGCGCAGCGGCACTCATTGCAGCTCCTTCTTTGCGCGCGGCTTGCGATGTGCCGCAGAATATTGCTCACGCTTTGGCGCCCTCTTCATACTTGGCGAACTCCTTGCGGGCGATCGAGTAGTTGTGAACCTCGTCGGGCCCGTCCGCAATGCGCAGGATGCGCATCCGAGCGTAGCTGTGTCCCAGACCGAAATCATCCGTGAGTCCGGCAGCACCGAAGGCCTGAATAGCGAGATCGGCGATGCGGGTGCCCATTTGGGCGCAGGCCACTTTGATCTGGGAAATCTCGCAGCGTGCGGCCTTGTTCCCCGCAATATCCATCTTCCGGGCCGTGTGAAGCACCAAGAGACGGCACATGTTGATCTCCGTACGCGCTTGTCCGACCCGCTCCTGCCAAACACCGTGCTGCGATAATGTCTTGCCGAAAGCCACACGAGTGAGCAACCGCTTGCAAGTCTGCTGAAGAAGACGTTCGGCATGTCCGATAATCCGCATGCAATGGTGGACGCGGCCCGGACCGAGACGACCCTGCGAGATTTCGAATCCGCGTCCTTCGCCCAGGAGAAGGTTCTCCGCCGGCACCCGGACATTCTCGAACAGAAGCTCCGCATGCCCGCGTGGCAATTCGGAATAACCCAATACTGGAACGTACCGAACTTTTGTCAGGCCGGGAGTGCTGGGATCGACCAGAATTTGGCTCTGCTGTTGATGTTTCGGCGCCGCGGGATCGGTCTTGCCCATGAGAATAATCACCCCGAGGTCGGGATGATAGGCGTTGCTCGAAAACCACTTGCGCCCGTTGATCACATAGTGGTCGCCGTCGCGCTCGATCCGCGTCTGTATGTTGGTCGCATCGGACGAGGCGACATCCGGTTCGGTCATTGCGAAAACAGATCGGGTCTTCCCCTCGAGAAGCGGGATGAGATACTTTTCCTTTTGTGCTTCGGTGCCGTAGCGGACGAGAACTTCAATGTTTCCGGTGTCGGGCGCATTGCAGTTGAACACGCTAGGCGCCCACTCAACCCAACCCATAAGCTCAGCCATCGGAGCGTATTCGAAATTCGTGAGGCCGGCGCCGTATTCGCTCTCGGGCAGAAACAGGTTCCATAACCCCTCCGACTTGGCGCGGGTCTGCAACCGGTAAAATATCTCCGGTACCCGGTTCTCATGCGCATATTCCGCGAGTTGGCGGTCGTAAAGCCTTTCGTTCGGAACAATGTGCTCCTGCATGAATACGTTCACTCTTCGCCAAATGTCTTTTGCGAAGGGACGCATCTCACCCAGAGATACGATATTTTCATCAAGTGTCACGTTCTTCTACCCTCCAGCTATGCGCAACTTTCAAAAAAATACGAGCCAAGCTTTCCGGCGAGCCCATTTGCAGGCCCGGCGGACGCGTGTCGCCCCCGAAACATTCAAGAGACCGGGGCGGGATCGCGGTACTGGCGATGGGAATGTTCTTCTGAACGGGGCTTCATGCAGGCTCGTAATGAACGGCTCAAAGCAGTAGCATCGCAACGGCTCGACTTTCTTGGCGCAAACGGCCGGCATTTTTCATCGATGAACGCTTGACGTCAAATTTGCTTGATGGTAGTCGAAATATCGACAATATCAAAGAATTTCCTAATTGTTTAGCAGACATCCGACATCGGTCTTGGGAATGCGAAACACGCGCATGCTGCTGGGTTGACAAAAATAGGCTGCACCCAGCCGCGGCGTCACGGGGAATCGAGTTTCACAAATCAACGATGGCGGTCAGCTGCACGGCGATGGACGGCACTCCTCGATCAGTGAAGCGGTCGCCGGGGTTGCTCCCGGTTTAGAGAAAAAGGAGTGAGGCTTATGAGTGTCCAAAAAGGACGTGAGCGCATCGCCGTCGTAACGGGCGCGAGTCGCGGTGCGGGCAAGGGTATTGCCCTGGCCTTGGGGAAGACGGGCGCCACGGTCTATGTAACCGGGCGGACCACGCAGAAAGGGGCCGGTCCGAAGCCGAGCGGACGGGAAGCGCAGACAGGGGCGGCTCCTTTGCCCGGAACCGTTTTCGAGACTGCCGAGGAGATTACGAAAGCCGGCGGCGTGGGCATTCCCGTGGTGTGCGATGCCGGCGACGACGAGCAGGTGAAGGCGTTGTTCGCGCGCGTCAAGAAGGAGCATGGCCGCCTTCACATCCTCGTCAACAATGCTTCAGCGATCCCCGAGGGAACTGTCGACCACGGGGTCTTCTGGAAACGCCCGATGGGCATTATCGATATGCTGGTCGTGGGCGCGCGATCTTCGTTCGTGGCGAGCTGGCATGCGGCACCGCTCTTGATTGAAGGCGGCGCCGGTCTTTTGGTCAACACGTCCGGGTATGGCGGCGGTTGCTATGTGCATGGGCCGGCATACGGCGCAGCTAAGGCAGCGGTGGACAAAATGGCGCACGATATGGGGTACGACCTTCGGCCGTACAATGTGTGCGCGGTTTCCTTGTGGATGGCGCTGCTCAAAACCGAGCGAACGGCGGAGCTGTTCAAGGATTATCCGACGACCTGGGGCGCGCGCGCTTCGATCGCGGAATCTCCGGAGTTTATCGGGCGTGTCGTCGATGCTCTACATAAGGCGCCGGACCGCATGGATCGGAGCGGCAAGGTGTGGATTGCGGCCGAACTGGGTCAAGCCTTGGGCGTCAAAGAGGACGATGGTTCAGAGCCGGTGTCGAGGCGCGATACGCTCGGAGGGCCGTGGGACTACAATCCGGCGGTTATCGATTAATTTTTAAACGGTCATCGGTCACGCGGGTTTGCGGACGGCGCGATCTGCGGAATTCTTCATTCAATGCAAAAGGAGTAAGATCATGGGCTCTTCGAGTTTCGAACCTGATTTTTCGCGCTACGAATTTTGCAAGGTCTCGCGCGCCGGCAAAGTGTTGACGATCACGCTCAATGAGCCGGCTAAGCTCAACGCCATCACTGCCAGAGGCCATCGCGAGATGGGACGGATTTTTTTGGACGCCGCCGAAGACGAGGAAAGCGAAGTCATCGTCGTGACCGGCGCAGGCCGTGCGTTCTCGGCGGGCGGCGATCTCGACATGATCCAGTTGAATCACGACAGCCCGACGCATTTGCATCGCCAGCTTCGGGAAGCGAAGCGGTTTGCCTTTACCATTCTCGACTGCGACAAGCCGGTCATCGCCAAGGTCAACGGCGACGCGGTTGGCCTGGGCGCCACGCTGGCGTTGTTCTGCGACGTGGTGTTTGCCGCCGACACGGCCAGATTTGGCGATCCGCACAACAGGGTCGCCCTGATCGCGGGCGACGGTGGCCAGGTCACGTGGCCGCAGATGATCGGCTTCGCCCGCGCCAAGCATTACCTGTTCACAGGGGATTTGATCCCCGCGCCCGAAGCGCAGGCGATGGGCCTGATTCACAAGTCGGTGCCCGCGGACAAACTGGACGCAGAAGTCGACGCGTATGTTCAGCGCTTGCTGGCGATGCCGATCCAATCCGTGCGCTGGACGAAGCAGACCCTGAACATTCCCCTCAAGCAGCTCGCGCACAGCATGATGGATGCGGGCTTGGCCTATGAGGGCTTGGGGGCGGCCACGGACGACAATCAGGAAGCCATTAACGCCTTCCGCGAGCGGCGGAAGCCGGTATTCAAGCACAGATGACGAAGCGGCGACGGCCCCGGCCGGAGCGGATTGGGTGATTCACGGGAGGACGAAATGTCTAAAGTTACAGAGCTGGGCTATCTCGGACTTTCAATCTCGAATCTTGATCGGTGGAAAGCTTATGCATGCGAAATTGTCGGCATGGAGCTCTTCGACGAGGGCGAAGGCGATCGGGTCTATCTTCGGATGGATGAGTGGCATCACCGCATCACCCTGCATTTGGGCGGCGACGATGACCTCGCCTATGCAGGGTGGCGCGTGGCGGGCCCGACAGAGTTCGCGGCCATGGCCGAAAACCTCAAGAAGGCGGGCATCGATTTTCGGCGGGGAACCGCGGAAGAGGCAGCCGAGCGGCGAGTTATGGGCATTTTGAAAACCGTCGATCCGGCTGGAAATGGAGTTGAGATCTTTTGGGGCCCGCAGGTCGACAGCCATAAGCCGTTTCATCCCGGCCGGCCGATGTTCGGGCGATTTGTCACGGGAACGCAAGGGATGGGGCATTTTGTTGTCAATCAGCCCGACCCCGAAGCAGCAATTCGTTTCTATGAAGCTCTGGGATTTGTGGGCTCGGTCGAGTATGAGATTCCGCTTCCCAACAGAGCAGTCCTGAAGCCCGTCTTCATGCACGTAAACGAGCGGCAGCATTCGCTTGCATTTGCTCCCGCGCCAGTGGGCAAGCGTGCCCATCATATAATGATTGAATACACGAACCTCAAAGACCTGGGCATTGCTCACGATCTGGTGCGGGCGAGAAAGATCGATGTCGCAATGCAACTCGGCATGCATTCCAACGACGAACAGCTGAGTTTCTACTGCAGCAATCCGTCGGGATGGACGTGGGAACTTGGGTGGGGAGGTTGCCAGGCGCAGCCGCAACAGCAATACCATACGCGCGACGTGTTTGGTCATGCGCCTGAAGCGGAGGGGTACGCCCTTGATCTTCCCATGAACGGTTGATCGTCCGGCGTGCGGGATCATGTCGCGCCGTGTCGCGGCGGACGCATCGAACCATAAGCTTAGGAAGGAACAGATGGCGGAAGCATTGATCGCGCCCCTTCTCGACCCCATGCAGATACGGGGCACGAAACTGCCCAACCGGATCATCATGTCTCCGGTGGCGCGGGCGGGGAGCGTGAATGGGGTCCCCGGCGAGGAGCTTGCCGCCTATTATCGCAAACGCGCGGAAGGGGGTGTAGGAACGATCATCACCGGCTCGGTCTTCGTTCGGCATAAAGAGACGCTGAACGGCTTCGGCATGGGGGAGGGAACTACGCCCTATATGTGGTCCGACGCCGCGCTTGAAGGCTGGCGTCGAGTGGTGGACGGCGTTCATGCCGCCGGCAGCTTGATTTTTCCGCAAATCATGCATGTCGGGGTAATGAAGCTATTGTCCGGAACGCCTGACGATATCGCTTTCGGTCCCAGCGGGACTTGGGGTCCTACGGATCGGCCGACGAGCTACAGTAAGGAAATGGTCGTCGCGCTCAGTAGCCGCCCGATCCATGCCATGACGGAAGCGGATATTCTCGAGATGATCGATGCGTTCGCCGAGAGCGCCCGGAACGCAAAGGCGGTTGGATTCGACGGTATCGCGCTGCATGGCGGGCATAGCTATCTCATAGACAGCTTTCTGTGGGGCGGCACGAATTTACGAACGGACCGTTGGGGCGGAAATCACGTCGAGCGGGCTCGATTCGCCGCCGAGATCGTCCGGGCCGTCCGGGCCGCGATCGGCAAGGACATGCCGATCTCGTTCCGCTTTTCGCAGTGGAAGCCGCAGGATTTCGACGCGCGACTCGCCACGTCTCCCCAGCAGCTCGAAGAAATTCTTCGCTGTCTTGCCGATGCCGGCGTCGATATTTTCGAGGCGAGCGCCCGCGATTTTTCGGAGCCCGCTTTCGACGATCGGCCGGAAAATCTTTCCTACTGGACTCGCAAGGTTATGGGAATGCCGACGGTCATGGTGGGAGGAACGACGGTTCTTCGCCAGAAATTCGACGCGACCCTTACGCCGCCGCAGACGGTGAACAACCTTGAGGAGATTATGCAGCGATACGAGCATGGGGAATTCGATCTGCTTGCGGTCGGCCGGGCGCTGCTCAACGATCCACAGTGGCTTCAGCGGGCGCGAACAAACGGTCCATTTCTTCCCTTCAATCCGCAATGCTTGAGTCCGATTTATATCGAGTGAGGCTGGCGAATTGAGTGAACCGCGCCAAACCGGCGAGCGGCTGGAACTCATGTTTGAGTCGGAGGCTGCCTCATGGATGCAGTCGGATGACGCGCAAACAAAAGATGAGACCGTGACCCGATCTGGTTTGACCTGATCACGGCCCGGAAAACCGGAATATCTCATCGTGGGGAGCATTCGATGAATGCGGAATTTTCCGAACGGGAGAAGGCCTTTCAGCTCGATGTGCGCGATTGGCTGGCGCGGCACGCGCCGCAGATGCGTGGCAGCAGCAATTTGGGCGGCCACTCTTTGGGTCGCGAGGCCTTGATGAAATGGGAACAAAAACTGGCGAGCAAAGGCTGGCTCGCGGTCGGATGGCCGCCGGAATATGGAGGACCCAGATGGACGCTGACGCAACGCTACATCTGGGATCTTGAGATTGCGCGCGCCAATGCTCCCAGAACGAGCGTATTTGGCGTCGCGATGTGCGGCCCCGTACTCATCGAATTCGGCTCTGACGAACAAAAAGCCGAGCATCTGCCGCACATCACCAATGGCACGCGGCTTTGGTGCCAAGGATTTTCCGAGCCCGACGCCGGTTCCGATCTCGCGTCCTTGTCGACCCGTGCCGATCCCGACGGGACCGACTATGTCGTCAACGGGCAGAAGATCTGGACGACGGGCGCCCATATATCCGATTGGATTATGTGCCTTGCGCGCACGAGCAAAGAGGAACGCAAGCAGGACGGGATCTCCTTTTTTCTGATCGACATGAAGACGCCGGGGATCGAAGTTCGCGAAATCCGCAGCATCGATGGAGAACACCACGTCAATGAAGTGTTTTTCACGGACGTGCGGGTTCCCGCTGCCAATCGGGTGGGCGAGGAAGGAAAGGGCTGGGCGATCGCGAAATTCCTGCTCGGCCATGAACGCACCAGCGTCGCGAATGTTCCGACCGCACAGGCGTCGATTGCAAAGCTGAAAGCTGCGACTATGCAAGATCCCAGGCTGGCAGGCGACCCGCATATCTTACGCCGGATCGCCGAGATGGAAATCGACGTCATTGCGCTCGAATACAGCAACCTGCGCGCTCTTGAACAGGCGGAGAGCGGCAGAGCCCCGGGGGCCGAAAGTTCGGTGTTGAAGGTCAAAGGCTCAGAATTGCAACAGACTCTTTCCGAGTTCCTGGTCGAATTGGGAGGCTACGCCAGTCTGCCGTGGCTGACCGAACCGATCGGCGCCCCCGTTTACGCCCAGGCAGCCCCTGACTACTTTATTGACCGCGCCGTGACGATATTCAGCGGGTCGAACGAGATACAGAAAAACGTACTTACAAAATTCGTCTTGGGCCTGTAAGGGGGCGGGTCGTGGATTTTTCATTTTCTGACGAACAGCTCATGATCAAGGATGGTGCCCGGCGCTTCATGCTCGATGCATATCCGTTTAAAACCTACCAACTCAGCGCGAATTCCGCGCAAGGTTATTCGCAAGAAGTTTGGCGGCAATTCGTCAAGATGGAGTGGCTGGCGCTGCCGTTTTCCGAAGCCGACGGGGGGCACGGGTTGGGTCCAATCGAACTGCTTTTGCTGGCAGAGGAGTTTGGCCGCGGATTGTGCATCGAGCCTTACCTCGCCAATGTCGTTCTTGCAGGAAAGCTCATTGCGACGCACGGGACTCCGCAGCAGCGTGCGCGTTTGATGCCGGGCCTTCTGGACGGCAGCCGGCACATCAGCCTTGCTCATGTCGAGCTTGCCGGCCGGTACGACCTTGCGCATTGTGAAACGGCAGCCAGGATTGACGGAAACGGCTTCAAACTGAATGGAAAAAAAGCGGTTGTGCTCAATGCCCCCAACGCGGATACTTTCATCGTCTTGGGGCGAACGAATGGGCACATTACGAGTTGAGACGGCCTCGGGATATTCATCGTTGGACGCGATGCATCGGGAGTGGACTTGCGCGGCTATTCGATGTTGGGTGGAGGTGTGGCCGGGGAATTGAGCTTGGACAATTCACCGGGCGAGCTGCTCGGCGAAATCGACACGGCGCTTACCGGCCTGGAAGATGTCATCGATCTGGCGACGGCATTCAATTGCGCGGAAGCATACGGCGCAATGCAAGCAATGCTGAAAAAAACGGTTGAGTACCTCAAGACCAGAAAGCAATTCGGCGTGCCTCTCGCCGGCTTCCAGGTTTTGCAGCACCGGATGGTGGATATGTTTATCGAGGTACATCAATCGCAGTCGATGATATTGATGACCATGCTCAAACTTGGTGCGCGCGACCGGACGGAGAGGCAATCCGCGGTATCGGCCTGCAAAGCGTACATGCACAAGGCCAGCAAATTTGTCGCTCAGCAAACCGTGCAGCTTCATGGGGGTGTGGGGCTGACCGAAGAGCTTGATATTGGCCACTATTTTCGGCGGCTCACGGCCTTCGGATCGCTTTTCGGCGACCGCGATTATCATCTGCGGCGCTTCGCCGAATTGAATCAGCCAAAGGCTAAGGAGCTATCCAGGTGACACGCGAAGAAGTCGGCGTCGGTGGCTTCCAAGACGCAAGCGGATCGGACAAACCGAATGCCTATTAGGGGCCAACACGATTCTCAGTCAGTGACGTCTGCGGAGCAGTACTGCTTCTGATCTGGATTATGGAGCGATGGAAAACGAACATGCGTGAAGCAGTGATTGTGTCTGGAGTTCGCACCGGCATAGGCAAGGCCGTGCGCGGTGCGCTCAACAACACCCATGGTGCAACGATGGGCGGCCATGTGGTGGCCGAAGCCGTCGCGAGGGCGAAGGTAGAGCCCGGGGAAGTCGAGGATGTGATCCTGGGAGTGGCGCGCCCCGAAGGTGCGACAGGGTTCAACATCGCCAGGCAGGTGGCGCTGCGCGCCGGCCTTCCCGATAGCGTCGCCGGCATGACCGTCAATCGCCACTGCGCTTCCGGGCTGGCAGCGATTGGCATTGCCGGCAACCGCATCCAGTGCGGTGAGGCGAAGATTCAGGTGGCCGGGGGCGTTGAATCCGTCTCGCTCGTGCAGAGCAGCCGCAACATGTTCCGGTCGGAGGAAGACTGGCTGCGCGAACACTGCAATGGGATTTACTGGCCGATGATCCGGACCGCGGACCACGTCGCGCTGAAATACGGCATCAGCCGCGAAGCCCAGGACGCCTATTCGCTCCAGAGCCAGCGGCGTACCGCCGCTGCTCAGGCCGCAAGGCTTTTCGAGGCCGAGATCGTGCCGTTCACAACAACGAAGCTGATCAAGGACAAGGGTGGCGCCGACATTGGCGTGGAGGAAGTGACGCTTGCCGGCGATGAAGGCAACAGGCCGGACACCACTCTCGCAGGTCTGGCGAAGCTGAAGCCTGTTGACGGCGAGGACAAATTCGTCACGGCCGGCAATGCAAGCCAGTTGTCCGACGGTGCCGCAGCTTGCGTGATGATGGATGCGAACTTGGCCGAGGCGCGGGGACTGGAGCCGCTTGGCGTCTATCGCGGACTGGCCGTCGCGGGATGCGATCCGGAAGAAATGGGAATCGGTCCGGTTTTCGCCGTGCCCAAGCTGCTCGACCGTTTTGGCTTCGGCGTTGACGACATCGGTTTGTGGGAATTGAACGAGGCCTTCGCCGCACAGGTTCTCTATTGCCGCGACAAGCTCGGCATTCCCAATGACCGGCTGAATGTGAACGGCGGCGCAATTGCGATCGGCCATCCGTTCGGCATGACGGGCGTGCGCTGCACCGTTCATGCACTGATCGAAGGCAGGCGTCGCGGCCTGAAATATGTCGTCGTCACCATGTGCATTGGCGGCGGACAGGGCGCGGCGGCGCTTTTCGAGATTTGCTGAGGAAGAAGGCGCCCCACTCGGCGAATTGTCGTCCGGCCTATGAGGAAGGAAAGCCGAACATGTCCATAGTCAATTACGAGGTCGATGGCGACATTGCGATTTTGACCGTGGACAATCCGCCGGTGAATGTCCTGAGCCATGCGGTTCGTACCGGGCTCTATGATGGGATCACCCGCTCCAACGCCGATGCGAAAGTGAAGGCGGTGGTGATTATGTGTGCGGGTCGCACGTTCGTTGCCGGTGCTGACATCACCGAATTCGGGGCGCCCCTGAAGGACCCTCGGTTGCGTCACGTCCAGAAGGCGATCGAAGCGGGAAATAAGCCGGTTATCGCGGCGATCCACGGTACAGCGCTCGGCGGGGGATTGGAGCTTTCGATGGCCTGCCATTGGCGTATCGCACGTCGCGACGCGAAGGTCGGGTTGCCGGAAGTGAACATCGGCGTCATCCCCGGCGCGGGGGGGACACAGCGCTTGCCGCGTCTGGTCGGTCCTGAGATTGCGATGGAGATGAATACTTCCGGCAAGCACTTCGATGCAGAGTTTGGCTTCAAGCACGGACTCTTGGACGAGTTGGTCGACGGCGACCTTCGCGAGGCGGCCATCGCCTTTGCGCGTCGCGTCGTAAGCGAAGGACGGCCTTTGCGAGTCACGAGCCGCATGGACGATAAAATCCGCGGCGTCGATCCGAATATCTTCGCGGACTTCCGCAAAAAGATTGGAAAACGCGCCAAAGGACAGCTCGCACCCTGGAAATGCATCGACGCAGTGGAGGTCGCCTGCCGTGAGTTTTTCGAGCTTGGCGACCGCTTTGAGCAGGAGGCGTTCGAGGAATGCCGGCGCAGTCCGCAGCGCGCAGCCCTGACGCATCTGTTCAAGGCGGAGCGCGAGGCGCGCAAGATCCCGGGGCTTGAAGGTGTCAAGCCCCAGCCAGTGCGCACTGTGGCGGTCATCGGTTCGGGCACCATGGGTGGCGGCATCGCCATGTGCTTTGCCAATGCCGGTATCCCGGTGGCGCTGATCGACGTGTCGGACGAAGCAGTGCGCAAAGGTTTGGCGAACATCGAAAAGAATTACGCAAGTTCGGTCGAGCGCGGCAGCATCATGCCTGCGCAGATGAGTGTGGCCCTGGGACTTATTACTCCGACCGCCAACTTTGGTGCGGTCGGCGGCGTAGACGTCGTGATCGAGGCCGTGTTCGAGAACATGGCGCTCAAGAAGGAGGTATTTGCCAAACTCGACCGCCTCGCCTCTTCTCACGCGATCCTCGCTTCCAACACGTCGAGCCTGAACATCGATGAGATCGCGAGTGCCACATCGCGTCCGGATAAGGTGATAGGAACGCATTTCTTCGCTCCGGCAAACGTCATGAAGCTGCTGGAAAATGTTCGCGGCGCCAAGAGTTCGCCGGAAACGATCGCTACCGTAATGGGGTTCCACAAGATCATCGACAAAGTCACGGTGCTGGCCGGCAACTGCAACGGATTTATCGCCAATCGCATGTCTCAATTTTATAACAATGCGTGGGAATATCTGCTCGAAGAAGGCGCCATGCCGGAGCAGATCGATCGCGTCGCGCAGGAGTTCGGCTTTCCGATGGGGCCGCTCGCGGTGCGAGACCTTTCCGGCCTCGATGTCGCCGCGATGGTGCGCGCGGCGCGGGCTCCCTCCTTGCCTAAGGAGGAGCGCATCTCGCCAATCCTTGAGCGCCTGGTCGCGGCGGGGCGATTGGGACAGAAGACAGGTCTCGGCTATTATCGCTACGAGGGCCGCAAACAGATCGCCGATCCGGAATTGATGACGATTATCGAACAGGTGGCCCGTGATTTCGGCATTCGGCGCCGCCATGTCTCGGACGAAGAAATTATGCCGCGCCTGCTGTATCCTCTTGTCAATGAAGGCGCAAAAATCCTCCAGGAAGGGATTGCGTTGCGCGCCGGGGACATCGACGTGACATATTGTTACTCGTACGGTTTCCCGAAGCATCTGGGGGGGCCGATGTACTGGGCCGAGCAACAGGGCTTCGACCGTATCGTCGCCATGATGCGCGAGCTGGCCGAGCGTTTTGGTCCGCGCTATCGGCCGGCAGCTTTGCTCGAACGCTTGGCGCGCGAGCACAGCGGTTGGCCGCTGCCGGAACAGTAATTTTTCCCGACCGTGTCTCAACCTTCAGCAATTGAGACCGCGCTGACGGCGATCGCAGATCGCCCTTTGTCCTTGCTTGGTTCTGCGTTGTCGGCATGGCGGCTGCTCGGTGCACGTCTGCCAATGGTGCACGTCTGCCAATGGGGTTCAGAAAATCGATAACTCACTATTTTATTGACAATGGCATTGTCATACGGGAATTTGGCCTTGGTGGGTTCCGGTGGTGAGGGACGAGGGGTTAGCACACCTTTGCGCGAGCGCCGTATGCGTGGATGGCGTTTACGTGGCCGGAACGGCAGCCTTTCCGATGTCGGTGGGGGCTTAAGCGTGGTAAAGTTAAAGCTCCTTCTTTCACGCGAGGAAGGCACCTAGCTGGTGCAAATCTTTTTTGGCACAAATCACAACGGCAGGAGAAGCTAGATGATCAAGGCTTGGGGATTTGAATTTTTTCCGGCCCCCGAAGGACTGATAGCCAGCTACGATCCCACAAAATCTGACGAACGGGCTCAGAAGCAGGATATAGATCCCAGGAAGTCCATGGAATATTTCAACTTCTATCTGGATCTGTGGGCGCGCGCGGAACCCTTGGGCTTTGATGGGCTTTTTCTTAGCGAGCATCATTTCGGCGGTGGTTACAGCCCGTCGCCCAATCTGTTATTGCCCGTTATCGCTCAGCGCACAAAGACCTTGCGTCTCGGCGTCATGGGCATGGTTGTGCCCTACCATAATCCGTGGCGGCTGGTCGAAGAGATCGGTATGCTCGATAACCTCACAGGCGGCCGTTTGGAGATTGGTACGTCGGCCGGCATTCCGGCTGAGTTTGCCAGGATCGGGATGACGACGGAGGAGGCGCGGGCCCGTTACGACGAGGCGATGCAGGTTATCGATGCGGGCTTGAAGTCGTCGGTTATTTCCCATAGCGGCAAGTACTGGAAATTCGAAGATTTGCCCATCGTGCCGCGACCTGTGCAGCGGCCGGAACCACCGAAATGGACAACCGTCATCAGTGTCGAGTTGGCACGAAAAGCGGCACGCCGGGGATCGAAGATCACCACCGGCTTCGTTCCGACGGACAAGGCGAAGGAAATCTTCGACGCTTACAACGAAGAGGCTGCGAAAGCGGGCAATCCCGCCGGGCCCGAGCAATTGGCCTTGCGCCGGCAAGTCGTCATCGATCTCGACGAGGCTGCCTCTGCCGAGCGGTCGAGCCAGTTCGCGCAAGGCTTCCGAAGCATGCTTGAGTCCCTCGACAAGCGCACGATCGCTCCCGGACGCAAAGCGCTCGACCAGCCGGGAACCCATGGCTACACCTTGGGCGACGATGAGTTCATCCACGGCGCGCCGCGGCATGTGGCCGAGCAGGCGATCGAACAGTGCAAAAGGTGCGGCGCCGGGCATTTTCAGGTGATCTTTGCGGGCACGCAATCGCTTGACGAATTGGTTCGTGCCTGGGAGCTGTTCGGAAACGAGGTTATCCCCGCACTGAAACGCGCCTGAGGCATCGTTAGGCGCGGAGCGGTTTTGCGACGCAGGATGAAGGAGAGCCTATGTCAGTTGAAAAAGATGTCGTCTTTCACACTGTGGCCGGGAGAGAGTTAAAGGCGGATCTCTATCGGCCAGAGGGGAATAACGTGCCGACCCGTACGGCGGTGCTGGTTGTCCACGGCGGTGGCTGGATATTGGGCCATCGCAGCATGACGGAGGCGCTTGCGTCGAGGTTTGCGGCCGAGGGGTTTCTAGCAGTCGCCGTCGAATATCGTCTGGTGCAGGAAGCCCGTTGGCCGGCTCAGCTGGATGATGTTATCTCCGCGGTGCGCTGGACGGCGGACAATGCGGAACGTCTCGGGATAGATCGCGGCCGGATCGTTGTTGCGGGAAGTTCCGCCGGAGGACAGCTGGCCATGCTGGCTGCTGCCGCGCTTCGTAAGGAGCCGCGCGTTGCCGCCGTGATATCGCTGTTTACCGCCAGCGAATTGACCGTGGATTCCAACCCCGCAAAGGGTCTTCTCGATGCCTCGGTGCTTCTGGGCTCCGACGCGACCGAGGCGGCGGTCCGAGCCGCAAGTCCGCTTTATCAGCTAACGGCGGATTTCCCGCCGGTTTTTCTACTCCACGGGGGCGCAGATTGGCTCATCGATCCGGTGGCAAGTGTCCGGGTCTATGACAAGCTCGTATCTCTCGGCGTGCCGGCCGAGCTTCATATTGTCGCCCGCGCCCTTCACGAGTTCATCGGGGAGCCCGGGATGACGGCTCCCATGGTTTCGGAAATCGCATTATTTCTGAACCGTGTCCTCATAGATCCGGAGCGCTGGGTGGCCGATTCCAATGCCAGTAATATTTTTGCCCAAGGGCCTGAGGTGTTGAAGGCTATGATGGCGCAGATGACGGAACAGATGAAGGCTTCCGGATCGGCGTAAGCCCCCCGTCGATCGCCAGTATTTGCGGCAGTGATCGATTAACAGCTCCCTCCGGCGGCCGACGCGGATATCTTTAGGTCGGTCGCCGTTTTTTGTAGTGCTGATTTGGACAAACGCGCCGCACTAAGCGCAACGAACGTTGCGCCGATTTGCATGGCAATCGCAGAAGCAGTCGGAGCGCGCCGCGGGGTCCTCCGGCAAAAGGCGGCGGGTAAAATTAGATAGTGTGGCTATGCACTTGCCTCAAGGTCATTCAATGAGTTGGGCGCTTCTGTAGTCGCCTGCCGCCCAGGAACTCTTTCGGAAGGACCGGGCTGAGATCGACGGCTTGTTGCATCAGCCGCAAGCACAGCAGGCCGTGCGATCCCGACGTTGGGCGATTGAAGCGGAAGGTGTATTCGTCCAGATAATAGTCGAGGTGCGTGGCGTTGACCGCGCCTTGGTGCGTGGCCGGCAGCCATCGCTTCAACTGCGACGCCACCCAATTGGCCAGTGGCAACAGGTTGTCGTCCACCGCGGCGCTGGAGCGAGCGATTTGGTGCCGACACCCCAGCCGGTCCAGCCCGTTGTAACCGTTCCAGTGTTCGGTCCGTACCAGGCTACCGGGCTCGATGGCGGCGGCGATCGCCGGCTCCAGGCTGCTGGCCGAAGCGTCGGCCACGCGCGTCAGAAGCACCCGGCGTCGGTGCTACGCACGAGCGTCGTCAGTTGGCTCTTCGCCGCGCTGACGGAAGCCTTATTAGCCGCTCACCTCGTGGCTCCACGCGGTTTAGGACCAAATGGCGGACCAGAATCAATTAGAACGCCAAGTCGCCAAGTCGCCAAGTCCGCCAAGTCCGCCAAGTCCGCCAAGTCCGCCAAGGTATTCTTGCCGCCTTTGCGCTTGGCGGTTTTCATCTCCGCCTCCGCTGCACTCCCCGCCACCACTTTGATGAGGGATGTTGCAAGCATATTCTTGAGTGCGATGGTATTAAGGACCGCAACTTTCAACGTCGCTGAACAGGCACCAGGTGCGGCTGACATTCTGTGTTGCAGAAGCTGAGATAGAAAATGCCGCTTTAGCCGTAATCATCGATACAAGGAAACACTGCAGCAGAACGTCGACACCACTCGGCGCTACGCCGCTGTCTCGACCGTAACGTTTGCATCGTGGATCCCATCCCAATGAACTGGTAAAATAGCTTCCGGCGCCGATTTCAGCGAGACAAAGTAATGCAAGGTGCACTGGTCATCAGCGCGCGGCGCCTCATGGCGCCCGCGACCGCCGTTCGAGATCGGCGCGTGGCGTCAATCCGTGTCGCGCGGCAGCGCGTTGGCTTTCTGCGTCACACCCAGCGGCTTGAACTGCGCGGCGTCCTGATCTGCAGCGTCGCGTTCGGCAGGAGAAAGCTCCGTGGCAATGGCTTCGGCGCGCGCCTTCGATTCGCTGTCGCCGGCGCGTGCCGCGATCGTGTACCAGCGGTAGGCGTCGCTGAGGCTTTGCGGGACACCCAAACCGCGTTCGTAGAGCACGGCCAAGTCGAACTGCGCTTCGATCAGCCCCCGATCTGCCGCCTCGGAGAACCACAGCGCTGCCTGTCGCACATCCTTGTTCACGCCGACGCCCTGGGCATAGGCCACCGCGAGGTTGTTCATGGCCAGCCGGTTGCCCGCCGAGGCCGATGCCGAGTAGAGATTGAAGGCTTGCCGCGCGTCGGCGGCAACGCCGCGTCCTTTCCGATAAAGCATCGCCAAATAGCATTGGGCGACGGGATTGCCTTGTTTGGCCGCGCGCGACAGCCATGTGAAGGCGTCCTTGTCGCCTTGCGGGCTCGGCGGAGCGTCGAATGCGTGCACGCCGAGGAGCAACTGCGCCCGCACATCGCCGGCGCTGGCGCGCGCCAGTAATGGATCGGCGTTGGCGCGGCTGGATGCTACCGCGGATGCGGATTGCGATGGCGTGGAAATGGCGTGTCTGGCGTGATTCAAAATGTGGGCGTTTCCCGTCGTGGAAGCCCGCGGAGCAGGCATCGACGTTCGGGCGAGCCACAATCGTGCGCCGGCAATCGAGAGCACGACTACGGTGACGGCTGCGACCACGCTGAACCGTGTCTTTTGGACAACCTTCCCGACCGACACTTCGCGGTTCTGGGCTGCCATTTGTGCCGCCTGCCGGGCCTGAGAGATGAAGCTCGGCTGCGGCGCGACGGGTCCGACGTCCGCGCGTCGGGATTGGGTGTCGTCCTGGGAATCGGCTGCCGGTTGTCGATCTTCCTGAGACGCGGATTCACCTTCTGCGTCGCGTCCGGGCATGACGTGGAGTTCCCCATCATGCCCCCTATCCCCGTTGGCTTCGACGGCGCTGGGCGGCGGCAATTCCGGGAAGGGCGGTAGCCCCTCCAGAGCTTCCTCCGAAGGAATGATATCTGCCAGCAGATCGGCGGGATCGTCCCAATCAAGCACGGCCGTGTCGGGCGCTGCCATGCCGGGCGCATCGGCCTGAGGTCCACGCATGTCATCGCGCACGACAGCAGCATGTTCGGTCTCGGCCTGTGCTATGATTTCCGGCGCGGTTTCAACCGGATGCTCGGTCTCCTGCTCGGCATCGCTGTCGACTGGGCCGACTATGAGGCCGGGATCGGATTGTACCGGAATCGTAGAGGGCGAGAGATGGTCGGCACCTTCTCCGGCTTCCCCCGCTGCACCGAGTTGGAGTTGCGCGAGGTCTGCAAGCTTGCTCGCGTGTGACTGGATTTCTGCCTCGAGTGCCTGCAGCGCCGCGGTCAGCGCCGTGTAGTTGTCGTGCCAGTGGTCGACCTCGTCTTGCGCAGCGCCCAGCCGCCGTTCGACGCCGGCGTCGATTTGGGCCAGTCTGCTGGCCAGCTCTTCCAGCTTTTCGCCGAGCAGCCGTTCCTGCGTCTCGTGGCGCAAATCGCTTTGCTGCATGATGTGCTGCAAATTCGCCAGCGGCGGTTCAAGAAGCGCGAGCTTCGCCCCGATGTCCCGCCGCAGCTCGGCGATCTCCTGGCTCGCCCTCTGTGCAATGTCGGCCTGGTTCGCATCGAGATTTTGCCGCTGCTGGAACTTCTCGGTCAGCTCGGCAATGCTACTCTGCTGACGTGTGTTCGCTTCCGTAAAGCGCTCTTCCGACGAAGCGAGCCTGTCGATCGCGCTTTGCACGTCATGCATCAGCGCCTGGACGCGATCCTTATTGCGGCACGCCTCATCGTCTGCGCACTGTTCGAGAGTTTCGAATCGCTGTTGGGCGGCCGCGGCGGCATGCGACGTCGAGAGCTGCAGATCGTCGATCCGGGCGGCGAAGCCTGCGATCCGTTGCGCGACCGAGCGGTCGGTATCGGCACGGGTGCGATTGACGTCCGCGACATTGCCGTCCACGGCCCTCACGAGGTGTTCAAGCGCCTCGATCTTGCCGGCAAGTTCGGCAGCGAACTCGCTGTAACGGGCTTTGTCGACGAAGCGTTCTTCGGACGACGCGAGCCTTTCCGTCAGATTTTGCACTTCGTGCGCCAGCGCTTCGCTGCGATCGGCATGGCGGCGTTCCAGCTCGCTCGCGAACTGCTGCAGGTTTTCGATCCGCTGGTCGGCGGATTCTGCGGCACTGGACGTCGAGCCATGCAGTTCGTCGAGCCGGCCGGAAAGGTCTGAGATACGGTCTGCGACGGAGCGGTGAGCTTCGGCGTGTTGGCCCCTCAATTCGGCGAGGCCTCCATCTAGCGCCGTCAGCCGTTCGGCGTGAGCCGCTTGAGTCGTTGCCGACTGCCGGACGAGCCCATCGACCGCATTGCGGATTTCAGCGGCCAGGTCGGCGTGACGTGCGGTCGTTTCGGCCAGGCGCTCATCCGAGGACGCGATCCGATCAACTAGGCGTTCGACCTCGCCCGCCAGCTCGTGACTGCGCGCGTGCTGCTCGGCCGCCAGCTGCCGAATGGTCTCGATCCGCTGATCGGCGTCGGAAGTCGCGCGATCCAGCTCGTCGAAGCGGGCGGCAAGGGCGGTGAACTGGTCGGCGGCGGAGCGATCGTTTTGCGCCAGCTGGTCCGTCACTTCGGCGACGTTCGCTTGAAGCGCATTGTGGCGCGCGCTGTGGCTTTCTTCGCTTCGCGCTGCCTGCTGTTTCAACTCGTGGAGCCCGTCGTTGAGCGCGTTCTCCAATTCGCTGTGGCGGCTGGCGAGTGCGCCAAATGCTGTCTGTTGCTGCAACGTCAGAAGCCGAGCGGTGGATTCCAGTTTGCTGGCGACATCGGCGTCCAGATGGGAGAATTTGACCTCGGCATCGGCCGCAGCTTGGTCCTGGCGCAAGTTCAAATCGGTTAGGGATTGCTGCATTTCGTCGAGCCGCGAATCGAACGTGCGCTCCCCGTCGGTCGTTTTGGCGCGCAGCTGTTCCAGCCGGGCGTCAAGGGCTTCGAGAGCTTCGGATCGGGTTTGCGATTCCTGTTGCTGGAAGTCGGTGAGCTGGCCGAACTCCGCTTGCAGGCTCGCCATATGCGCGTGCAACCGGTCCGCATTGTCCTGCGCGCCCCGGCTTACGTCGTCGAAGCGGCCGTCAACGGCGGAAATCCGCGCCGACAGCTCGTGTATCTCGTTCTTGTGAACCGTTCCGAGCCAATCCAAACTGTGTTCGACAACCCCCAGGCGTTGATCGAGCCGGCTTGTCAGGTCCTTCGCACTGTCGAACTGGCGTACCAGCGCCTCGAGCGCGGCAGCAACTGTGCGGGCAGTGTCGTCGCGGTGCGCGGCCAATGCCTGGACGGTTTGCTCGGTATGCATCAGACGTTGTTCCACAGCCTTGGCGGCGTCCAAGGCGCGGGCTTGCTCGCTGCGGGATTCCGCGGCCAGAGACTCCAGCTTGCTTGCAAAGCCCGACAGCTGCACCGTCAGTTGGCCGGCGGTTTGCGCCAGCCGTTCCTGGAGATCTGAGTTTGCGATGGATGCGTCGGCGCGAAGCCGCGCCAAATCTTGCGTCAACTCCTCCAGCCCGTCCGCAAGAGCCGAGATGTGTGCGTCGGATCGACGAGCCGTGTCGTTGATTTCTCTGCCGAGACGGCCGATATCCTGCTGAAGCCGGTGCACGGCACCGCTGTTGCGCTCGGGCTCCTCGGCGCGTTCCAAGACCGCGCCGCGCGGCTTCTGTCCATGCTCGAACGACGGGTTGTTTTCGTCTTTGCGGCCGGAGTCCGCCAGACCTTCGAATATCTGGCGCGTCATCCACTCGCCGATGGGAACGCCTTCTTTGCGGGCCGAGCGCAGAGCCTGCTCGCGCGCTCTCTCCGGAATGCTCTCGATATTCCAAGCAAGATCTGCCGCCATAGCAATGTCCCCAGAGACTTGAAATGCGGGTTTCCGCGATGGACACCGCACGCAAGCTCAAGTTGCTCCAGACCCAACAATTGACGAACAGCGTAAATTCTTGATTAAGCGGCCGGTTCGATCGCAACTGCCGTGCAGCGAGGGAACGAGATCGGGGGCGTGCAGCGGACCGGGACCTCAAGGTGTTGTATCCTGGGGATGTATCCGGCACAAAGATTGTGCCGGCACGGGACAAACCACCGTCAACAATCGGCGGGCGGTCGATGTGCGCATTCAATCCAATCATGAGATGAGACCGCATGGACATTCGCGACATTGGCAAAATTCGGTGTCCGCAGGATCGACCCGCATGAGCGCGCTGGCACGAATTTTTGTCGCGGCCGGCATGGCAATGTTTGCAAGCGTCCCTACGCTGGCGGTTGACGCGCACGCCTGGCCCGATACTTATCTGGGCCGCCTCGAAACATTCGCGCTGATCGAACAGCTTAATGGGGAGCTTCTTGCAAGCTCGAGTGCCACCGCGACGCTTGAGACATGGTGTGCCGAGCATCGCATGGCCGTTCCCGCGCGCATCACAGCCATCGTCGCGCGCGGCACGCAAAGCCCTGCCTCTGCGCAGGATCGCGTTATGCTGGAAGCGGCTGCCGGCGAGCCCGTCCGGTACCGGCGCGTCTTGCTCGCCTGCGGCGGCCACGTGCTCGCGCAAGCCGAGAACTGGTACGTGCCCTCGCGGCTAACGCCCGATATGAACCGCACGCTCGATACGACCGGTGTGCCTTTCGGCCGGGTGATTGCGCCGCTCAAACCCTCGCGCCAGACGCTGTCCGTCGAGCGGTTGTGGTTGCCATTGCCTGCGGGATGGGAAACGGCCGGAACGCACTTCGCCAAGCAAAGCGGCGGCAACCTTGCGATTCCGCCGTTCCTCCTCCGTCATCGCGCAATTGTTCGCGACGGCGCGCATCGCCCGATCGCTTTCGTCGTCGAGACATACACGAACGGCGTGCTCGATTTCGTGCATTGAGGGGATGTAGAGTTCGCGTGCGGGGCGGCAAACGCTGAAAAGGCTTCGTACGAGGAGGAACCATGAAAATCAGCCGCGTGAATGCGCCGCGTTGCACTGTCGGCGAGGGCCCGGTCTGGGACGTTGGCGGGCAGGCGCTCTATTATCTCGATATCGTCGGCAAGGCGATCCATCGCTTTCACCCGGCCGCCGGAGCGGTCCGCACATGGCGGACGCCCACCAGCGTGGGAGCAATGGCGCTGCGCGGCAGTTCCGGCGCGGTGATCGGTCAGGACGACGGATTTTATGCCGTGGATTTTGACAGCGGCGCTCTGAGCCTGCTCGCCAAGGTCGAAGGCAAACTCGACCGGGCACGATTCAACGACGGCAAGGCGGATCGGCGCGGGCGCTTCGTTGTGGGATTATCCGATTCGGATTTTCGCGATACCCAGCCGATCGGCGGTCTCTACAGCCTGGGCTCCGACCGCAAGGTCGCGATGCTCGACAAATTCATCCACTTCTCCAACAGCCCGTGTTTTTCGCCCGACGACAAGACCTTCTACTTCGCCGACAGTTTTCGCTACGAGCTTTACGCCTACGACTACGATATCGCGACCGGCCAAGTGGCCAACCGGCGCGTCTTCGCCGACACGCGCGAGCTGGGCGGCATGCCGGACGGCGCGACGGTCGACAGCGACGGCCTAGTGTGGATGGCGATTTTCGAAAGCGGCACGGTGGCGGCGTTCCGTCCCGACGGCAAGGTGGAACGCGTTGTTTCCGTGCCGGTCAAAATGGCGTCCAGCGTGATGTTCGGCGGTCCGGGGCTTGCCGATCTTTATTTCACAAGCGTCGATCCATCGTTCTTCGGCGGTCCGTCGGAAGACGGTGCGGGACATCTGTTCGTTATTGAAGGGCTGGGCGCGCGCGGCCTGCCGGAACCGCGATACGGCGGTTGAGTTGAGACTTTTGAACGCGAGTATCACTCTGCTAGACCTCCCCGCGTGCTGCTGCAATTCGCCCGCGCCGCAGCGTCTTACGTTCCTTTCCGCCGGCTCCGAAAGCCGTTAGCGTCCGGCCGGTGGCGCAGAATTCAAACGGGGAATCCCGGCGTAAATGGTTGATACGACTGCGGCTCCCGAGGAACGCACGCCGGAATCGCGATTGGCGCTCAATATCGCCGTGGGCTGCGTCATGCTGTCCACGTTCATGCAGGCCCTCGACACCACTATCGCCAATGTCGCCTTGCCGTACATGCAGGGCAGCCTGCAGGCCTCGCGCGACCAGATCACCTGGGTCTTGACGTCCTATGTGATCGTCGGCGCCATCATCACCCCGCCGATCGGCTGGCTCGCCACGCGCTTCGGCCGCAAGGAGCTTCTGCTTCTCAGTGTCGTGGGCTTCACGCTCGCTTCCATCCTGTGCGGAATTGCCGTCAACCTGGAGCAGATGATTGCATTCCGGCTGCTCCAGGGCCTGTTCGGCGCGGCGCTGCAGCCTTTGTCGCAGGCGATCGTCCTCGACAGCTATCCGCTCGAACAGCGCGGCTGGGTGATGTCCGTCTGGTCGATGTTCGTTTTCCTGGCGCCCATCTTGGGGCCGACGGTCGGCGGCTTGCTCACCGAGTTCTACTCCTGGCGATGGGTGTTCTACGTCAACGTGCCGGTGGGCCTTGTCGCAGCGGCCGGCATCTACGTGTTCCTGTCGGAAAAATGGGAAAAGTCGCGGCCGCCCTTCGATTGGATGGGTTTTTTAAGCCTTTCCATCGCCTTGGCGTCGTTTCAGCTGCTGCTCGACCGGGGAACCGACAAGGATTGGTTCGAGTCGCCGGAGATCGTCATCGAGGCGCTGATCGCGGGGGTCGGCTTCTACCTGTTCCTGGTACAGCTCTTCACGGCGGAGCACACATTGTTCGACAGGAACACTTTTCGCGACCGCAATTTCGTCGAAGGGCTGATTCTTAATTTTTTCATCGGCAATCTCACCTTCGCCTTCTTCGCCCTCCTGCCGCCCTATCTCGAGACTCTCGGCGGCCACTCGGTCCTGGAGACGGGCTTTCTCCTCGCCCCGCGCGGCATCGCGACCATGCTCACCATGATGGTGATCGGCCGCTTCGTCATGAGGGCTGATCCGCGCGCCATGATGCTCACCGGTGCGGTGGTTACGCAGATATCGCTGTGGATCATCAGTGCGTGGACGCCGGACGTGTCGACGCAGGATTTCGTGATGACGACGTTCTTCCAGGGAACCGCCGCCGCCCTGATCATCACGCCGATGAATCTTTACACCTTCGCCACCCTCGAACCGCGCTATCGCACCGGTGCGGCAAGCATCTCCACGTTGATGCGCAATTTCGGCCAGGCGGTCGGTATCTCGGTGACCACGGCGGTGCTCTCCGCCAGCAATCAGACGGCCTATTCGCAATTGGCCGCCCATGTCTCCCCATTCAATCGCGCGCTCTACACCAATGCGCCGTCGCTGTTTCTCAATCCCAATCTGCCGCCCACCGCCGCACATCTGGCCGGCGTGATCGCGCATCAGGCCAGCATCATCGCCTACAACGAAACGTTCATGTTCATGTTCTATTGCGGCATCCCGATCGTCGCCATCATTCTCATGATGCGCAAGGTCGACCTTCTCGCAGGCACGATGAGCCAGGTGCCGGAGATGGAATAGACGGATCACAACCGTATTTTGGGAACCGCGGCCGTTTCGTCATTCCGGCGATCTTCCTCTTCCGGCCGGGCCGGATGCCGTTTAGATTGCCCCGTCGGGGCGAGCGGCCGGTCTTTGAGGTCCGTCGAACCATCCATTTCGGTCTTGAGGAATGAAGGACATGATGCGCCTGATCGGGCCACGCAACTCTCCTTATACGCGCCGCGTCGCCATATCGCTGCGCTACATGGGGATCGAATTCGCGCATGAGCCGCTGTCGGTCAGCGGCGATGCGGAAAAATTCGCCGCTATCAATCCGGTGAGACGAGCGCCCACCCTGGTGCTCGACGACGGGATGGTGCTTTTCGAATCCAGCCTCATTCTTGCCTATCTCGAACGGCTGGCGCCGCCCGAGCGCAGCTTGATGCCGAAGGACATCGGGGATTTTGCCCGCGCGCAGCGGATCGTCGCGCTGGCGCTGACGGCCTGCGACAAGGCGGTGCAGATCGCGCTGGAAGAAGCGTTGCGGCCAGCGGAAAAGCGCTACCAGCCGGTGATCGACGTTGCCTTGGAGAAAGTCCGCAATGCGTTCCGCCTGCTGGAGACGGAGATGGGCAATGCGCCGGACTGGTTTTTCGGCACGAAGGTGACGCAAGCCGATATCACGACGGCAATGGCCTGGGGCATTGCGCAGCTCGCGCTTGGCGGGAGGGTCCCGTCCGCCGAATTCCCCAAGATTGCCGCCTTCGCCGCGCGCGCGGAAAAGCTGCCGGAATTCGTCGCATCGCCCTCTTCGTGATCTCCGCGTCCCCCGTGTCACCGCGTGAAAATAGTTTTCTTCGCAGTCCACAGGCATATGCGATTGCCCTGTCCGCACCGCGGGGAAAGGGTAGGGTGAGGGAGCGCCGAACATTTAATCCGCCGGCGTGATCTCCACGTGCAGCTGTGTCAGGCCGCGCAGCAGATAGACGGGTTCGTATTGATACCGCCGGGCACCCGCCGGGCCGTGTTTTTTCTCCGAGACCCGGATGTCGCGCGTGCGGTCGAACAGCCGCTCCAGCGTGATCCTCGCTTCGGCGCGCGCCAGCGGCGCGCCGACGCAGGCATGGATACCGCGCCCGAACGCCAGATGATCGCGGACGTTCGCACGGTCGATCATCATTTCGTCCGGACGTTTGAAGTGGCGCGGATCGCGATTGACCGCACCCAGCAGCATCATCACCGTGGCGCCCGGCGCCACATCGATGTCGCCCACCGTTACTGCGCGGCGCGCCAGCCGGAAGTCGCTCTTTACCGGGGATTCGAGCCGCAACACCTCCTCGAGAAAATCGGGGATGCGGCCGCGCTCCCGCCGCAACCGATTCTGGAGTTGGGAATCTTCGCCGAGGAAGCGCAGCGCTGCGACGATGAGCCTCGCGCTGGTATCCTGGCCGGCGGCAAACAGGAAGGTGGCGATATTGACCACGTCGGCCGTCTTGGGCGTGGTTCCGTTGGGGAATTTCGCGAGCGCGAGCGCGCTAAGGTTGTCGGTACGCGGCGCGCGCCGGCGATCCTCGATATAGGCGGTGAAGGCCGGCGTGAGAAAGACCAGCGGATTGTGGACGTCCTTGCGCGACTGATCCATCTGGAGATGGTCGTCGCCGACCTCGTTGAACAATGACGGATGGTCTTCTTCGGGAACGCCGAGCAGATCCGCGATGACAAGGCAAGTGAACGGCTGGGCAAATTCGCTGACCACCTCGAACGACGGCCGATCGATGATCGCGTCGATCTGGCGGTCGGCCAGGCGCCACATGAACTCTTCGTTTTTCTTGAGGCGCGGCGGCGTGATCAGCCCCATGAGCAGCGACTTGTGCGCAGCATGGGCCGGGCGGTCCATGGTCGCGATCCAGTCGGTATAGGGCATCTGCGGGCGGTATTGTTCGATCTGCGCCGTGATGTCGTCGCCCTCGGGCGTGAACGGCAGGCCCGGCAGCGGCCCGTTGGGCGCGTTCACCGCAGAGAAGCTTTCGTCGTCGCGGTAAACGGCAAGCGCTTCGTCGTAGCCGGTCACCGCCACCACGCCGCGATGGGCCAAGCGCACCGCGGCGCCCTTCGCCCGCAGATATTCGAAGTAGGGGTAGGGATCGTCGGCGAGAGAGGTATCCGTCAAATAGTCTACGCTGTCGAAGCTATGCATGGGCAATTCTCTGGGGGTCATGGCGCGAAGGCGAACGAGCCGCGATCGAGAACGATGCGGCCGCCCGATGCGAGGGTTTGGAACTGGGCGCCGCGCTCGGTGCGCCAGATGCGGGTTTCGAGTTTGTCGCCCGGAAAAACCGGCTGCGACAGCCGCGCATACATCGAACCGAAGCGTCGCACGCCCCCGTCGCAAAGCGCTTTGAGCAGAGCGCGGCAGGCGAAGCCGTATGTCCCCATTCCCTGGAAGATCGGCCGTTCGAAGCCGTCGGCACGGGCGCGCGCCGGATCGGTGCAATGCGGATTGCGATCGCCCGAAAGCCGGTAGATCAGCGATTGCCCTGGCGCGGTGGCCAGGACGATGGCCACGTCCGGATCCCGGTCCAGCTTCACCCAGGGTTGCTCGTCGGCCGGACCCCGCGGTCCGCCAAATCCTCCTTGCCCCCGTATGAAAAAGCTCGATCTGGCCACGCCCAACAGGTCGCCGGTCCCTTGGAGCGCGGTCCTTTTGTCGACGATGACCAGAGCGGCGGAGCCTTTGTCGTAGACGCCCGCCAGCACCAGCGAGACATCGGCCGTCCCCTCCGGCGGCAGCGGACGCGCCAGCGTCACGCCCTCCTCGCCATGGACCATGCCTTCGGGCCATCCCCAGCTTATGCCCTCCCATTCGCGTTCCTTGAACCCGAGCGGCCGCAGCCAGAGCTGCGGCCCGGGCGAGGCCAGCGTCAGAAAGCTCGGGATCACCTGCTGCGGCAGGTTCTCGGTGTTCTCGGTCGTGAACTGAAGCTCGGCAAAAGGGTCTTCCAGACCCGCGCCGATGCCGACGGCATAGAGCAGAGCGTCGTCCGAGGTCCAGGTCCAGGTGCCTCGCGCGAGCTCCGTTCCGATCAGATGGTCGAACTTTGTCATGGTTACCATTCAAGGTCGTGCTAAGCGTCAGGTTTAGTCTAACATCAGCTCGACTGGCGCATACGGGCTTTCGGAAGGGAGGACTAAGCGTGCACAAGGGCGTTTTGGCGGACCCTCGATCGGCAGAGACTTTCCCCCAATTGGTTCGCGCCGCCGCGGCCGCCTATGGCGACGGCGTCGCCATCACGATGAAGGACGGCGAGAGCCCGGGCGGATCATTCACATTCGCCGAGCTTGACCGCAAATCGGCCGAGATTGCCCGCGGATTGATCGCCCACGGCGCCGGCAAGGGAACCCGCATCGGATTCATTTACGGCAACTGTCCGGCTTTTGCCCTGCTGCTGGCCGCCACAGCCCGCATCGGCGCCATCGCCATCCCGATCAGTACGCTCATCAAATCCAATGAACTGGTGCGCGTGCTGCGCCAGTCGGACGTGACGGGACTGTTCGTCCAGCGGACATTTCTCGGCAACGACTACGTGGACCGGCTTTGCGAGGCGCTGCCCGTACTGCGCGCCAGCGGCGATCCGGATTTGCGGATTTCTAAGGCTCCGTATCTGCGCTGGATCGTCTGCTCCGGTCCGTCGCTGCCGCCGACCATGCACGACATGACATTCGTAACGGGCGCCGCGCATACCGTCAGCGAGGAGCTGTTGCAGGAGATCGAATCCGACGTTCACCCCGCCGACCAGATGATCGAGATCTACACGTCGGGCTCGATGGCGCTGCCCAAAGGCGTCAAGCACAATCACGGCCCGGTTCTGTTTCGCACCCATTACATGCGGTCGATGACGGCCATCAAGCGCGGACAGGAGGTGACGGTGCAACTGCCGATGTTCTGGGTGGGCGGCCTGATGATGTATCTTTTGCCCAGCTGGGAAATCGGCGCGATATCGGTTTGCACCGAGAGGACGCTGAACAGCAGCCGCGTGGCGCTGGGCAGCGTGCTTGCCGCCGAAGACGTCGCGCTCATCAGGCAGAACCGGCCTTATTGGGCGCTGGGGATGAGCGAGACGCTCGGGCCCTACGCCTGGGGCGATGAGCTAAGGCTTCCGGGCTACCCGCTCTGCGCGCCGCTCGACCATATCGCCGACCGTTACGAGGTGCGGGTCGCCGACAGCGAAGGCAGGCCGGTTCCCGATGGCGGTACCGGCGAAATCCAGGTGCGCGGCTACGCGCTCACGCCGGGGCTGCACAAGATAGAACGCGCGGAGTTCTTCACGCCCGACGGTTTCTATCACACCGGTGACATGGGCATTGTCGAGGGAAGCCGCATCCATTTTATCGGGCGCGACGGCGACATGATCAAGACCGCCAGCGCCAATGTATCGCCGGCCGAAGTCGAGATGGAGATGCAGGAACTGGAAGGCGTGCACTCTGCCTATGTGCTGGGACTGTCCGACAAGGAAAGAGGCCAGCTGCTTGTCGCCGCCGTGGTGCCCCGCGAGGGAGCCCAGCTCGACTTCCACGCGATCGAGACACAATTGAGAGAAAGATTGTCGAGCTACAAGGTGCCGCGCGCCTATGTGGCGATCACGCGCGAGGAGGTGCCGATGCTGCACAGCAACAAGGTGTCGCGTCGCCAATTCGCGGCCCTGATCGCCGCCAAGCTCGGCCGCGAGATGTGAGCGGCGCGTGCTTCAAATTGGTCCCGCGTTAACGCGACGGAAGCTGCAAGGGCAGATAATTGTGCATCGTTCTCGACGCCGCAAGGAACAATGGACCGAAGAACCGTTATCGCGGGCATTGCAGCTGCTGCGGTTCCGCTCAACGGCTGCGAGCTGACGCCGGATTACCGAGTTCGCTATCGGCTCGGTGTTCGCATAAACGCGGCCGGCCGAGCGCTCGAAAGTTCGAGCGTCCTGGAGACCCGCTTTCACATGAACGGCTGGCTTGCCAGTCTCGACGGTATCGTTTTTCGGACGGAGTTTGTCGGAGATGCGGTCGAATTCGTCCTCGGACCGCAGACGAGCCTGTTCTGTCTGCTTGGGCCGGCGCTGCGGCAGGGCGGATTTCCCGTCGATTTGCCACAGCAGGTCCTCTTCGAGCATGTGCCACGCGATGTTGCGCACGATCCGAACTATAATGTCGGTTTTGCCGCTCTATCGAAGCTCGCAGGCGAGTTTCCCGTCCCGGAGCGTTTCTGGCCGGTGATGCTGTGGATGCGCGACAGGAACGATCCGCACACCGCGTTGCCTCTGGCGCATGTGCACGACCGGATCGATGTTCGTGTCACTGGCGTATCGATGACGATCACCGATGCGCCCATTTCGCGCGATCTCGGGCAAAAGCTTCCCTGGTTGAAAGGCGGCCACATCGCATTCTCCCATGTCGATCTGCAACCAGAGAATTTCGTTCGCGGGTAGCGTGCACACGGCAGCACCAACCCGTCTTTTGCAAGGCCGGCTTTGAAATCGGCACCCTGGATTTCGGACTCTATCGCATTACCTGCCGGCACGACGCGACCGGAAGTTGAATTGAGACTGCCCTTGCCGCCGACATTTAATAATCAAATCTCCTAACGGGCGTCATAGCGCGTGCTGCCAATTTGTAGATATCATAGGTGTGCGTTGTGGGCCGCTCAGGCCAAGCTGGCTTCGGATAATCGCGTCTAGGTCGGCGAGAGGCCTCGAACTTCATAATTCACGCGGCCCGATAGGTGTAAGGACGCACTGGTTATGGGAGCAGAGCATCAAGATCATGGCAGGCATAGTTGCGGAGGCGAAAGCGGGGCATGTCGGCATCGATATTCTCATCAACAATGCCTATGAAGCGCGAGGGTCTGACTTGACTCGTCGGGCCTCGGCCGCCTCGATCCTTTGCAATCCGACGGCGGGACAATCGGGACAATAATGGATATGCTATTCGATCTTCAGCAACAGACGGCATTCGTGACCGGTGCGGGGCAGGGGGCCGGCCGCGGCATCGCCATTATGCTGGCCAGCCACAACGCGCGCGTCGCGGTCAATGATTTCGTGCTCGAGCGGGCCGAAGCGGTCGCGAACGAGATCAGGGCGTTTGGCGGAGTTGCCGTCGCTGCGCAAGCCGATGTCGGCGAACTCGATTTGGTTCGCGCGGCAGTCGCGCAGTCATCCCAAGCATTGGGCGTCATCTCCATCCTGGTGAACAATGCCGGCAATGCAGGCCCCACGGCGCAGATTGGTCTGTCGCAGCTGTTCTGGGAGACTGATCCCCAGGAGTGGGACCGGTATTTTCATACCAATCTTTTCGGCGTGATGAATTGCTGCCATGCCATCATCCCCGGCATGATCGAACGCAAGCGGGGACGCATCGTCACGATCGTTTCCGACTCGGGACGCGTGGGAGAAGCGCGCCTGGCCGTCTACTCGGCAGCCAAGGCGGGTGCGGCGGGTTTTGTGCGTGCGATCGCGAAAGAAGCCGGCAGGTTCGGCATCACGTGCAACGCCATCTCGCTGTCCACGCTCGAGCCGCAGCTTGCGCCGGAGGATCGCGCCCGTTTCATGGAGAGCGAGCACGCCAAAGCGCTGCTCTCGCGCTACGTCATCCGGCGGTTCGGCAAGCCGGACGATGTTGCGGCCATGACCCTGTTTCTCTGCTCCGACGCCGCGGGATGGATCACCGGACAAACCTATCCGGTGAACGGCGGATATTCGTTCGCAGTTTAGTACCCCCACCCGAATAATTCCGCGCCATGCTTGAGGCGGGTGAGGACGACGGGCTTGTCACGGTCAGGCCCATCCTGTCACGCATGGCCGATTTTCGCGGTTTGCTTGCCGACGACGCTACGGACCAAACGGCCTTCGGTGTCATTCGGGCTGCAGAGGGGGCCGGGCGGCCGTTTGACACTGGTGAGTTTGTTAACGGTCTCGAACGCATCCTCGGCAGGCCGGTCGCTCGCCCGCAAGCCTCAACCGCGCGGCCCCGACACGCCAGAATGATGGTAATGTCGCTGATGTCACGGTATTTCTCGACTTTTGGTTCGAGCGAGTTGTCAAGGGACGGTTGCGGGGCGAAGCCCGGCTGGTGCGCTACATCGACGACTTTGTGATTTGTTTCCAATATCGATCGGATACCCTACGCGTACAGGATGCCTTACGTCTTCGGTTGGGAAAGTTCGGCCTAACTCTGGAGCCGACCAAGACCAAGTTGGTCGAGTTCGGTCGGTTCGCGCAGCGCCACGCGGGCAAACGCGGCAGGAAACGCCCGGAAACCATTTATTTCCTGGGCCTGACGCCGCATTGCACGCGAAACCAAAAAGACAACTTCAAGGTTGGGATGCGCACCGAGAAATCTCGTCTGCGGCGCAGCCTTTTATCTCTGCAAAAGTTGATGCGGCAAATACGGCATCAGACGATCAGCGATCAGGCCGGCGAAATAAACGTCGTCCTACGCGGCCTCTATGCCTATTACGGCGTCGCCGGAAATTATCGGAGCCTCGTAAAAGTGTATCGGGTCGTGGAGCGTTGCTGGCGGAAGATGTTGTGCAGTCGCAACTGGGCCGGCAGACACCTGACTTGGCACGCATTCAACCAAATCAAAGAACGGACACCGTTGCTGCTGCCCAAACTGCACCTCCCTTATCGAGAGTTGCAGGCGCTTGCAGTCCTGTGAATCAACTGCCGAAGAGCGTGGTGGGGGAAATCCGCACGCCACGTTCTGTGGGAACCGGAGGCGGGTACAATGTTGGTGCGCAGCGGATCAACCTTATCTCATCCCGCCGCTAACGGCGGCCGAACAGCCGTTCGATATCCGAAAGCTTCAGCTCGACATAGGTCGGACGCCCGTGATTGCACTGACCCGAATGCGGCGTCGATTCCATCTGGCGCAAGAGAGCATTCATCTCGTCGGCGTTGAGCCTGCGGCCGGCGCGCACGCTCATGTGGCAGGCATAGGTGCCGGCAATTTCCTGCAGCCGCTCCTTGAGCGAGAGCCCGTTGCCGGTTTCGGCAATGTCGTCGGCAAGATCGCGGACGAGCGCCTTTGCATCCGCTTTGCCCAGCAGCGCCGGCAGCTCGCGCACCATCACCGCGTCGGGCCCGAACGGTTCCACCACCAGGCCCAAAGGCTCGAGCTCCGCGGTGCGGGCGCAGATGCGTTCGACTTCCGCCGGATCGAGCTCCACGATTTCCGGGATGAGCAGCGGCTGCCGCTCCACGTTCCGGCCTTCGAACGCCAACTTGATGCGCTCATAGACCAGCCGCTCATGGGCGGCGTGCTGATCGACGATCACGATTTCATCGGCGGTCTGCGCCAGAATATATGTCTCGTGCAGCTGGGCGCGCGCAACCCCCAACGGCAATCCTGTCGCATCGCCGGACGGGCCGGCCTCTTCCACGCGGGCGGAAAAGGCGGGCACGCGGTCGGCAAACAGCGGGGCATGATAATCGCGCGCCGCTTCGGCGACGCCCCGCATCTGCACGGGTTCGGGATAAAAACCGGCCGCCCCGCCGGGATTGGCGCGAATGGCGTGCAGCGCCGCACCCGCCACCGTCGTCGAAGTCCGGTGCCCGGCGCCGGCAAGCGCGGCTTTCAGCGCCGAAACGATAAGCCCTCGCACCAGCCCGCTGTCGCGAAAGCGGACCTCCGTCTTGGCCGGGTGCACATTCACGTCGACGAGACCGGGGCCGCACTCCAGAAACAGCGCGAGCGCGGGATATCGGTCGCGCGCCAGGAAATCGGCATAGGCGCCGCGTATCGCGCCCAGCAGCAACCGGTCGCGCACCGGCCGGCCGTTGACGAACAAAAACTGCATCTGCGCGGATGCCCGATTGTAGGTCGGCAGGCCCGCATAGCCATTCAGCCGCACGCCCTCGCGTTCGGCTTCGACTTTGGCGGCATTCTCGGCGAAGTCGCGTCCCATCACGCGCGCAAGCCGCTTCAGCCGGCCGCCGAACAGGTCGCTCTCGCGTTCGAAATCGAGGGTGCGCTTGCCGTCGACAGTGAGCGAGAACCCGACATCGGGTCGCGCCATGGCCAGCCGCTTGACGACGTCCATGGTCGCCAGGTCCTCGGAACGCGCCGATTTCAGAAATTTGAGCCGCGCCGGGGTGGCGAAAAAAAGATCGCGCACCTCGACCCGCGCTCCCGATTGTCCGCCGGCGCGGAATGCGGCTGGTGCAACGGCACAGACGGAGCCGCCATCCACTCTGATGACATGCGCTTCACCTTTTGCCGTGCGCGAGGTGAGGCAGAGACGGCCGACAGCTCCGATCGACGGCAATGCTTCGCCGCGAAACCCCAAAGTGGCGATGTTCGACAGATCGTCGCCGCCATCTTCGGCCACAGCGAGCTTCGAGGTGGCATGGCGCTCCACCGCGAGCAAAAGATCGCCCGCCTCCATCCCTTCGCCGTCGTCTTCGACGAGGATGAGCTCGGCGCCGCCCTGCGCCGTCCACACGTCTATGCGGGATGCGCCCGCATCGAGCGCATTTTCGACGAGTTCCTTCACGGCACTGGCCGGGCGCTCGACCACCTCGCCCGCGGCGATACGGTTGATCGTGCCGGAACCGAGCCTGCGAATCCTCATGGGCCCAAGCCTACTTGCGAACACCCCCGCCGACAATTTCGGAAACCGCCCCGATCAGGGCCAACAACAGGGGAGGAAAACAGGGCGAAAATCGAATACCGCCTGTTCGGCGATTTTTGGCTGCAATCTCAGGGACTTAGGGAATCGAATTTCGCGAAAACAGGGGGGCCTCTGAGAGGGGGGCTTGTGCCGCGTGTTTGTGCCAGGAAATGCGGGACTTGCGCTATGCTCGCGATCGTAAAATCCCCAGACGGAGTCGGGATGCCGTCCCTAGGGTACCATTTGCGCTGCAACCTTCTCGTCGTCGCGCTGCCGCTCGCATTCGGCATGTCGTGTACCCATCATGAGGAGCAGGCGCGGATTGCTGCCCCGCAAGTCCGAAGTCCCAGACCGGGCTATCATTGCGAAATCAATGACGATGGTGCGTTCGGATCGATTTTGAGCCAGTTCGATATCCCGGACTCAGGCGGGCTGCGCGGCGGCATCGGGTTGCTGTGGTTTGCCGCCAGAGACAGCATTCATTGGAACACGAACATCTCTGCCAATTGGTTCAAACCGACCAAGGAACAATTCTCGATTGATCATGGCTACGTTGCGATTGAGCGCTATCCCGAGCAACAAGAGAAACAGACGCTTGCGCTGACGACCTATCTTCATCCCGAGAGGTCGTGGCCTCTGTTCGAGGGCAATTTTCCGAATTACTCAGGGCCGCCACTTTTCGAGGGCAGCTGGGGCGACGTTTCGGCTTTCGCGCGAGGGGCGCCACACCTTTATGCGGTCACGTTGAATGCCGAGCATGAAATCGTCGACCAGATCGAGATCGACCGGACGATCTTCGATCGCGCGGCGCCACGGATCGTGGCCGCGTTCGACAAGGCCGAAAAATTGCTCGCCGATCCCGCCCGTGGTTGCAAGCACATGGACGATCACAACGCGCTAAGTATCGTCGTCAACTGATGTGTGCGGTCACTCCGCGCCTTTTGACCTGCGGGTGAGTACATTCGAAGGACTCGCAATCGCAATGTTTACCGGAGTTGTCCCGCCGTCACCGATCCTCGGGATATGTCATCGAGGCGGGAGACGACGCGTTCGCACCTTCGCTCAGCACGACGGTGAGTTTGGACGGATTGAACAGATGCCTGGCGGCCCGCCGCACCTGATCGAGCGACACGGCATTGACGAGCGCGTTGTGCTTCTTCACGAAGTCGATGCCGACCCCGGCACGCTGAAACGCGTTGAGGTGGCTCGCGGTGGCGACATTGGAATCGAACGAGAGCGGAAAGGCACCGGTCAAAGCTGCCTTGGCGTCGTCTAGCTCGGCCTGGGTGGGGCCATTTTGTGCGTAGTCGCGCAGCGCCGCGCGTATGAGCCCAAGGGTTTTCCGCATGGCGCCGGGCGGCGCCGTTGCCTCGCCTAGCACAAAACCTGCCTTGCGGTCGGCGACAAGCTCGGTCGAGGCGTCATAGCCGAATTCGTCTTCGCCGTGTCCGGAGGCGGCCAATCTCGCAGAGAGACTGCCGCCCAGGATATAATTGGCGACAGTGGCGGCGGTGTATTCCCGGTCCGCGCCGAGGACGCCCGGAAGGCCGAAGACGGCGACGGACCGCTGCCGGGAGGCCGGCACCACGTGCAGGCCGGGGGCGCCGTCATGCGCGGCCGAGGGAAGCGCCGGCGGATTCTTGAGCGGCAGTCTGCCGAACGCCGACTTGAGAAGCGCAGCCAAAGTTGCCTGGTCGAAATCCCCCGACGCCGCGATCCTGAGCCCGCCGCCGAGCCAGTGGGTGGAGGCGAAACGCTTCAGATCACCGGCGGTGATGGCGGAGACGAACGCCCGATCCCCGTCAACCGGATGCGCATAAGGATGATCGTGAAAGAACGCGCCATAGAACGCATCTTCGGCGATGGACCGGGATTCGTTCTCCGCAAGCTGCGAGAGAATCTGCTCCCGGACGCGCGCGATGGCGTCGGCATCGAACCGCGGCTGGCTCAACGCCATGCCGAGGAGCTGGAAAGCATTCTTCGCGTTGTCGGTGAGCGTGACGAGCGAGACGATCGTCCAATCGCGGGAACAGGTAACCGAAAGCCGGATGGCGCGGTTAGCAAGCGCCGTCTGGAAGGCATCCGCATTGAGCTTGCCCGCCCCCTGGTCGAGCAGAGCGGCGGCGAAAGCGGCAAGCCCGGGCTTGAGCGCGGGATCGTAAGCGGAGCCCGCCGGCAGCGCGGCAGACATCGCAATCATCGGCAGCGCGCGATCGCTGACATACCAGACCTGCTCGCCTTTCCAGGGGCTGAACGCGTGCACGTCGAGGGCTGAGGCGGATGACGAAGCCAGAATTGCGAACAAGACCGCAAGCGCTGGGAAGAACCTGTCCCATCCATGCCCACCTCGGGCTGAGAGGCAACGCACGAGAGGCGGCCGGGTGGCCCCCTCCGTCTCGCAGCGTTCCCGCGCTGCTCGCCACCTCCCCCATTCGCTGTCGCGAACGGGGGAGGAAGAACGCTCGCGCAGGAGGTGTCGAACGAGTTCGCCGCACCGCGCGCGGCGCGGCTTGAGCACAAACTTCGCGAGCGGGACGGAAGGGGAGATGACGTTTCGTTTCAATGCGCAGCCGGCAGGAGATAGCCCGTCACCGCCTCCCGCAGGATCATGTCGCTCGCCGCGACGTTGCGCACCGAATCGGCGCTCACGGCGCGGATGCGGTTTGGCCAGTCCTCCACGTCCTGGGCCGTCAGCCCGATGGCGAGCGATTGCCCATACGCCGTTGCCAGCTCGATTTGACCGTCGCGCCGATAGGTCGCATCGGCAATGAGCTGGGTCTTGGCGCGCTCCAGATCGGCCGTCGCGGGAACGGCCTTCATATAGGCGTTCACGATCCCGTCGACGGCCTGTTCCAGGATTTCCAGGCGCACGCCGGGCCGGGCACGCACATAAATGCCGAACTCGCCGTCGTCGCGCGCATATCCTTCGTAGGTTGCAAAGGTCTGCGTGGCGAGTTTTCGCCGGACCACGAGTTGGCGATACAGCGTCGAAGTGGGATCGCCCCCCAACAATTGCGCCAGGACCCGTAGCGCTTCCGCTTCGCCGGGCTTGGCCTCGGTGTAGCTTGCGACACGGTAGAAGCGCAGCAGCAGCGGCAGTTTCACGTCGTCGCGCGAGACGGTCAATGTCGTTTCACCCAATCGCGGCGGCTGGGCGAATTCGGCGCGGGGATGCAGCTCGTGCGCGGCAAGCCTGCCGTAGGTGGCTTCCGCATCGACGCGAACCTCGTCCGGCGTAATGTCGCCGGCAACCACGAGACAGGCGTTGTTGGGCGCATAGTGGCGATCGTAAAACGCTTGTGCCTCGATCCGTCCGATATGACGAATTTCTTCCGGCCAACCGGTCACGGGCCTTCCATACGGGTGGGAAAGGTAAAGCGCCGCCTCCATCTGCTCTCGCATCAACGCCTGCGGGTCGTCGTCGACGCGTCCCTGCCGTTCGGCGAGTAGGCTGTCCACACCGGCACCGACATCGCGATCGGTCAATGCGAGACCGGCCAGCCGATCGGCGTCTGCGCTCATGACCGTACGCAGGCGATCCTTGGCGAACTCTTCGCAGAAGGCCGTATAGTCGTGGGTGGTAATGGCGCAGTCCCGCCCGCCTTCCTGGCCGAGCGTACGGCCTGACGCGGCCGACGCGGCGCCGGCGCGCAACACCGCGTGCTGAAGAAAATCTGCAAGGCCGGAAAGCCCGGGCGGATCGTCCGCAGCCCCCACACGATACACCAGCATCTGCGTGACGATCGGCGCGCGATGGTCGGGCACCACGCCGACCTGCAGCCCGTTCTCCAGGGCGAACTGGAAGATTTTCGGAACTTGTTGCGCGACAGCCGGCCGGGTCGCGATGACGATCGCAAACAGGCCCGCTCTAAAGCGGTTCCAGCAAAAGTGTGCGCACTTTTGCATCCGGAACCGCGGCAAAAAAAATAACTTAGAAAATGCCGCCGAGAATCCCATCGAGCCAGCCGCCGCTATCCTTCTGTATCTGCGTGTCGTCGGATTTCTTGGTTTCGTCCGGCTGATCGGTTCCCTGCGGCGGGCTCGTGGTTGCGGGCGGGGATGCGATCGGCTGGCCTTGTACCTTGGCGTCCCCGATGCGCTTGGCTTCGGAGTCCGCATCCAACGCCTTTCCGTTGTCCGGTTCCGGTTCCCGGAACAGCACCATGTCGGTGAAGCTCTCGTCCGCCGCCTCCATTTGTTTGGCGTCGGCGGTGATCTGCTGGCGAATGCCGTGATCGGCGGCGGCGCCGCCCGACTTCGCGAGCAGGATCTTTTCCTCGTCGCTGAAATTTCCGGGTATGGCTGCCGCTGCGGCGGACGGATCGTCGCCATACAGCGCTTCCTCGGCCGACGCCGTCGGCGACACTTGGTTGGTCGGCGCGGCGCCCGCCTTGGGCGGCTTGAGATTGAAATCCGGCGGGATCACCAAGGGTGCTTTCGTCACGACGGCAAATTCGTCCGGCGGCTCCTTGGATATGCCCGCGGCTTCCCTGATGCTGTCGCATCCGGTGAGCAAGAGCCCTATCCCGCCCAGCACTAGAAGGTGCGAGGCCGTGCGCACGCGGCGATTGGTCATTTCTTACGTATCTCCCGCTTACCCGTTCGTCTCACCCGTTGCCGGCTGGGGCCGCAGCAGGGCGTCATAGAGCAGCGCAACCACGCCCAGGGTGATGGCGCAATCGGCAATGTTGAACACATACCAGTCGAAGCCGCGCAGATAGAAGTGAAAAAAGTCGGCGACCCTGGTGTAGACCAGCCGATCGATCAGGTTGCCGCTAGCCCCGCCGATCACCAGACCCAAGCCGGCTGCCAGAACCGTGCGCGAGGCCTGCCAGAGCCACCAGCCGAGCCCCAGGACGGCCGCCGTGGCGAAAACCGCGAGCAGGGCGGTCCCCAACGGCCCATGTGCCGGGAAAAGTCCATAGCTGATACCCGGATTCCACACCATCACAATGTTAAAGAACGGCAGGACATCGATCCGTGCCGCCGGTCCAAGCTCGATGAAATGCAAGCCGTAGAGCAGCAGAGCCTTGGAACTCTGGTCGAGCGCAAGCGCGGTGGCGGCACAGCTAATTCCGGCGGCCCGCGGCGTCATGCGCCCGTCCCCGGCAGTCCTTTGACCGCAGTAGCGCAGCGCCGGCAAAGGTCGGGATGGGACGGCAATGTTCCCACTTCCGGCAGGATCATCCAGCAGCGGGCACATTTGCCGCCTTCGGCGGTGCGAAAGACGGCGGCCGCGCCGGGAACATCCGGCAATCGGAACGCGCTGTCGGGGCCGCAGCCCGCTTCGATTGTCGCGGCCGACGTGATGGCGATCTCCGCAAGATCGCCATCGGCAAACAATGCCATGTCTTGCGCGTCCCGGAGGAACAGCACGGGTGCGGCTTCAAGGCTGGCGCCTATCAGCTTGTCGCGGCGGGCGATCTCGAGCACACCGGTCACCACGCGCCTCAACTCGCGGATGCGACTCCATTTTGCGATCAGATCGGGGTTCGACCATTCGGGCGCAACGGCAGCAAACAGCTGAAGGTGCACGCTGTCCTTTGCGGCACGATGGCGCAGCAGCCATGCTTCTTCCATCGTGAAGCACAGCATCGGGGCCAGCCATGTCACGACGAGATGGAACAATGCGTCGAGAACGGTGCGCGCCGCCCGCCGGCGCGGCGCGGTTTTCAGGTCGCAGTAAAGCGTGTCCTTGCGGATATCGAAATAGAAGGCGGAAAGCTCGTTCGTGCAGAAGGCGAAGAGCGAGGTGAACACGCGGTTGAAATCGAATTCGGTATAGCCCGCGCGCACGCGGCCGTCGAGATCGGCGAGCCATGCAAGAATGTAGCGCTCCAGTTCGGGCATTTCGCCGTGGCCGATGCGCTCGTTTTCCTCGAAGCCGTCGAGATTGGCCAGCATGAAGCGGATCGTGTTGCGCAAGCGCCGATAGGCATCGACATTGGCCTTGATGATGTCCTGGCCGATACGCAGATCTTCGGTGAAATCCGAGCTGGCAGCCCACAATCGCAGGATGTCGGCGCCGTTCTTGTCGGCAATCGTCTGCGGCAGCAACGTATTGCCGAGCGACTTGGACATTTTGCGGCCCTGCTCGTCGAGCACGAAACCATGTGTCAGCACCGCCTCGTAGGGCGCTCGCCCACGCGTCCCGCAGCTCTCGAGCAGCGACGACTGGAACCAGCCGCGATGCTGGTCGGAGCCTTCGAGATAGAGATCGGCGCGCGCGGCCTTCGGCCATGACGGTTCGATAGGATGCTCGACCGTGAAGACATGCGTCGAGCCGGAGTCAAACCAGACGTCTAGAATGTCCTTGACCTGTTCGTAATCGTCGGGATTGCGGTCATTGCCGAGGAATCGCGCCGGCGGGGATTGAAACCAGGCGTCCGCGCCCTCGCGCTCGAAGGCCTCGACGATGCGCGCATTGACGACAGGATCGTTCAATATCTCGCCCGACTTCCTGTGGACGAAGATGGCGATGGGCACGCCCCAGGCGCGCTGCCGCGACAGCACCCAGTCGGGCCGCTGTTCCACCATGGAGGCCATCCGGTTGCGCGCAGACGCGGGATACCAGCGCGTGTCGCTAATCGCCGCCATGGCACGGTCTCGGAGCGTGTCGCCGCCGAATTCCGCCAGCGGCTTGTCGATGGCGGCAAACCATTGCGGCGTCGCACGGAAGATCACCGGCGCCTTGGATCGCCAGCTGTGCGGATACTGGTGACGCAGCGAGCCCTTGGCGAGCAGCTGGCCCGCAGCAATCAGTTCCTTGATGACGGCACCGTTGGCGTCGCCGTCCTTGCCGTCTGCCGTCAGGATGCGCTTGCCGGCAAACAGCGGGATGTCGGGATAGAAGCTGCCATCCTCGGCGATCGTGCGCGGAATTTCGAGCTGGAATCGCCGGCCAAGCTCGAAGTCCTCTTCGCCGTGACCGGGTGCGGTGTGCACGAAACCCGTACCGGTGTCGGCGGTGACGTGCTCGCCGGGCAGCAGCGGAACGTCGAATTCATACCCTTGACCGCACAACGGATGAGCACAAACCAATCCGTCGGGATTCACGTCGCGCAATCGCCGGAGCACGATTTTCGCATGCAGCGCCGTTTGCTGCGCCAGATCGTCGGCGAGCAAGAGCCGGCCGCCGACATGCGGCAGCGCGCCCTCGCGCGCTTCGACAACTTCGTAGAGTCCGTAGGACATCGTGGCCGAATAGGCGATGGCACGGTTGCCCGGAATCGTCCACGGCGTGGTGGTCCAAATCACAACATCGGCGCCAATCAAATCTGCGTCCGATGCTGGACTGTGACGTCCAACCGCCGAAACCGGAAATTTCACGTAGATCGTCGGCGAAGTTTTCTCGTGGTACTCCACTTCGGCCTCGGCGAGCGCCGTCTTCTCGACGGGCGACCACATGACCGGCCGAAAGCCGCGATAGAGAAGCCCGTTGGCGACGAATTTGTGCAGCTCGCTCGCGATGACGGCTTCGGCGCGGAAATCCATCGTGGTGTAGGGCTTGTCCCACTCGCCCATGCAGCCCAGGCGCTTGAACTGCTCGCGCTGCACATCGATCCAGTGCGCAGCAAACGCACGGCAGTCCCGCCGCAACTGCTCGATGGGCACATCGTCCTTCGACTTGCCCTCGGCGCGGTAGCGCTCTTCGATCTTCCATTCGATCGGCAGGCCGTGACAGTCCCAGCCCGGCACGTAAGGCGCGTCCTTGCCCAGCATGCCCTGGCTGCGCACGACGAAGTCCTTGAGTATCTTGTTCAACCCCGTGCCGGAGTGAATTTCTCCGTTGGCGTAAGGCGGGCCGTCGTGCAGGATGAACAGCGGACGGCCCTTCGCCTGCGATCGGATGCGGGCGTAGAGCCCCATGGTGTCCCAGCGGGCGAGCAGTTTCGGTTCTGCTTCCGGCAGCCCGGCTTTCATAGGAAACGGCGTGGCGGGCAGAAACAGGGTGGCGCGGTAATCGCGCGTTTCGCGTTCGGTTTTGGTGTCGTTCATCGGTTTTGCGGCTCTTGAAACGGTTCACGGTGCCCGCGGCAACCGCGCGCCTGGCGATGAATCATCTCGCCGGCTGCGGCGCCGGGTGGTGAATTCGCCTGCATCGGCCTGGGTTCAAGAGAGTCACGGCTGAGTCTGAATTCCGCGGGGGAACCTTCTATCAGCGGCCTTTGGCCCCGTCCAGCGGCAGCTGGCTTGCGGCGAGGGTCCTTTTGGCTGCCGCGGCATCCGCCGCGATTTGCGACCGAAGCGCCTCGAGGCTCGAGAATTTCGCCTCCGGACGCAGATAGGAGATCAGATCGACCGCGAGATACCGGCCGTACAGGTCGCCCGTGAAATCGAAGAGATGGGTTTCCAGAACCGGCGTCGGCGTTTCGAACATCGGCCGGATGCCGAAATTGGCCACTCCGTCGTAGCGTGCAGTCGCTCCGTCCTCGACCGGAACGGTGGCGCGGACGGCATAAATGCCGAACGCCGGCTTCATATAGCCGTCGAGCCGCGTGTTGGCGGTGGGAAAGCCCAGCTCGCGCCCGCGCTTGTCGCCGTGCTCGACGCGCGACTCCACCGTCCAGCAATGTCCCAGAAGACGCGCCGCTTCCTCGGGTTTGCCGGCGCGCAAGGCATCGCGAATGGCCGTAGAGGAAATCTTGCCGTGCGTGTCGTCGATCACCGGCTCGACCTCGGCGACCCCGAAACCTTCCATCTCGCCCATATAGGCCAGCGCCGTCATGTTGCCGGTGCGGCCGTTGCCGAAACGGAAATCGGGGCCCGCGACGACATGGCCTGCCGCCAAGCCGTTCACGAGTACGTCCATCACGAATTCGGGCGCCGATTTGGCCGCCATTTCGCCGTCGAAGGCGAGCGAATACAGAACATCGGCGCCCAACTCGGCGATCAGGCGCGCCTTCGTACGAAACGGCGTCAGGCGAAAGGTTTCGGCGCCCGGATGAAAAAATTCTTGTGGATGCGGCTCGAATGCGAGAACGCCCATGGGCGCGCCGCGTTCGGTCGCAAGCCGCCGCGCTTCGTCGATGAGCGCCTGATGTCCGCGGTGGACGCCGTCGAAGTTGCCGATGGCTACGACTGCGCCTTTGAGGCTGTCCGGAACGTCGCCGTAATGACGATAGATACGCACGTTCCTTCAGGTCGTGGACCGCGACGGCGCCATGACTACGGCCTCGCCTTCGATCACGACGCTGTCGCCTCTCCGGCACGCGCAATCGAAGATAACACGCCGCTTCTCCAGCACCGTCTCGCGCACCGTGCAAACGGCCGTGACGGTATCGCCGATGTGGACGGGTGCCTTGAATCGGGCCGTCAAACTCAAAAAGATGGTCCCCGGACCGGGCATTTTCATGCCGAGTACGGTCGAGATGTAGCTTGCCGTCAGCATGCCATGGGCAATGCGGCGTTTGAAGGGCGTATTTTTCGCATACGCCTCGTCGAAGTGGACGGGATTCGTGTCGCCGCTCGCTTCGCCGAACAGCGCGATATCGTGCTCGGTGACAGTCCTGGTATAGCTCTCGGACATGCCGGGCTTTAAATCCTCGATGAAATACGCCAACTGCAGCTCCTCTCATGCCCTCGGGCCGTGTCTTATCGGCACGCGACCTACCATACAAGTCCTCGCATGGCGGCGCGCGCGGCGACGCGATGAGCGTCGAAGAATTCTTTCATGGCCCCGGGCGCAAGTTCGGCGATCTCCTCGCCGTGAATGCCGTCGGCGATGAAGACCGCGTCGATGTCCATGCTATTGGCGCCGGCAATGTCGGTCTCGAGTTCGTCTCCCACCGCGAGCGGGCGCCCAACGTCATGTCCCGCCGCCTGTTTCAGAGCCGCAAGTGCGGCGTCATAGACCGGCGCGAAGGGTTTTCCATAATAGATGCAGGTTCCCCCGATCATCTCGTAGGCGCGCGCCAGCGCACCTGCGCAATAGACCAGCCTGCCGCCGCGCTGCACGACGATATCGGGATTGGCGCACAGGAATGTCATTTTTCGCTTCAAGAGAGTCTCGATCGTCTCGCGATAGTCTGCAGGCGATTCGTTGTCGTCGTCGTAAAGGCCGGTGCACAGAACGACGGCCGCGCGCCCGGCATCGACGCATTTGACGGCAAGCCCCTCGAAGAGGCTGCGGTCGCGCTCGGGGCCGATATGCAGGATGGGCAGCGTCTTTCCTCCCGCGCGAACTGCAAGAGCCTCGCGCGCAGCCTCCCCGGACGTGACGATCGAATCGTAACAATCCAGCGCCACGCCCAGACGCACAAACTGCTTTTCGATATCACAGACGGGGCGGGGCGCATTCGACAACAGCACCACGGGCCCGCGCGATTGGCGAAACCGGCGCAGCGCGTCGACCGCCGCCGGGCGCGGCGAATGGCCGTCATGCACGACGCCCCACACGTCGCAGATCAGCGCGTCATATTCGCCGGCGATCTCCGACAGACCGGTCAATATCCGAGGCAGATTCGTCATCGGCGAGCCGTGGCACAGCCGGACACGCGGGTCAATGAAATGAGCTTCAACCCGCCTTGCGGAAGGCAACGACCGAGGCCGCAGGCTCCCGCTCGGATTGCCTTGCGCTGTCCTCGCGCACCGCGCGAGGCTCGCCGAACAGATAGCCTTGGCCGAAGTCCACGCCGTAATCGAGAAGCTGGACGACAGTCTTCTCGTCCTCTACGCGCTCCACGATCAGGCCGATGCCTTGGCGGGCGAGCAGTTTCTTCAAGTCTTCGGCGGCGACTGCAGATCCCGCCCGGGCCATTCCGTTGACGAGCGTCTCGGCGCGGACCTTGATATAGCGGAAACCGAGTGCGTGCAGCCTAGCGAAATCCAGCGCCAGGGTATCGACGTGATCCATGGAGAGCGCGAACCCCAGGCTCGCCAGATAGCTCAAGTTTTCCTCGCCCTTGATGCCGGCTTCGCGTATCGCGGCCAGCGAGAACTCGAAAACGATCTGGGCGGCAAGGTCGCGGTTGTGATGCATGTATTCCAGGAATTGCGGAAAGAACTCCAGATCGCCCAGCGTGGCGCCGGAGATGTTGCAAAAAACGCCGACGCCGCGGCTCTTTTGCATCATGCGCCGCACGATTTGCACGCAGCGGAAAAGCAGCAGATTGTCGACGACGGACATGAGCCCCGCCGGCTCCGCAATCCGCATATACTGCGTCGGCATGATGACCGTGCCGTCGTCCGAGCGCAGGCGCGACAGCGCTTCGTAGTAGCGCAGCTTGCGCTGCGGCAGGGTGACGATGGGCTGCAGGTAGAGATCGACCCGGTTCTCTTCCAGCGCCGCGCGAATGATCTCCAGCAGGTCGGATTGTCCCAGCGTATCGAGATAGTTGCGGGCGGTGTCGGCGGCACGCCGGTCGATCTGCGGCTCGACCGGGACTTGCTTGGCCTTTTCCGCAATCCTGGCGGCAAATTCGCGCATCAGGCCCTCGATCATGGAAAGCTCGGTGATGATCTTCCGGCTCTGCGCAGTGGTTTTCGCCTCGATGTCGGTCTTCAATTCGTCGATCTTTTGCCGCGTTTCGCCGAGTTCCTTGGTGAACGCGAAACCCGCCTGCCGGAGCGCGGCGATCTGCTGTTGCGCGGCGCGCCGGTCGGAGCGGCGCAGGAAACTTGCGTGAATCTGCGCGGCAAGAAGCGTCAGGACAACGGAAATCAGCCCCGACGTGCCCCAGTCCACGCCGAGGAGCTTGAGCCAAACCCCCGCTGTGGCTGCCGCCATGGTGTAGATCGCAACGACGAGTGCAGTGGTGATGGGCACGGCAATTCCTTCGACGCAGATGCTTTCATAGTGTCGCGAGCCCGTTGCGAATTCGTTAACCAAGGGATTGCCCGGGCCGCCGTAAGCCGCTGCGACCGGCTTGAGGACAACCGCAGCTTTCAGGCGCTCGTCCCCAGCACGCTCTCCGCGCTCTCGAACGGCAGCTTTTGCGCTTGGGCCACGGCAGCGTAGGTAAGCGTGTTCTTGTAGATGTTGAGGCCCGCGCGCAGATGCCCGTTCTTCTTCATCGCGGCTTCCGGGCCTAAATCGGCGAGCAGCAGGGTGAAGGGAAGCGTGGCGTTGTTAAGAGCGAAGGTCGAGGTGCGAGCCACGGCGCCCGGCATATTGGCGACGCAATAGTGCACGACGTCGTGCATGATGTAGGTGGGATCGGCATGCGTGGTCGGGTGCGATGTCTCCGCGCAACCGCCCTGATCGATCGCCACATCCACGATCACCGAGCCCTTCCGCATCTGCTTCACCATTTTCTCGGTGATCAGCCTGGGCGCTGCCGCACCGGGCACGAGCACGCCGCCGACGACGAGATCGGCGCCGGTTACGTGCTCTTCGATGGAATCGATGGTGGAATAGATCGTGTTGAGCATGGCGCCGAACTGCAGATCGAGTTCGTAGAGCCGGTGCAGCGAAACATCGAGCACGGTGACATGCGCCTCGAGTCCCATGGCCATGCGTGCGGCATTGGTGCCGACCACGCCGCCGCCGAGAATGACGACCTTGGCCGCCGGGACACCCGGCACTCCGCCCAGCAGCATGCCGCGGCCGCCCTGCGCGATCTCCAGGCAATGCGCGCCGGCCTGGATCGACATGCGCCCCGCCACCTCGCTCATCGGCGCCAGCAGCGGCAGGCCGCCGCGGGCGTCCGTCACCGTTTCATAGGCGATGGCGATGGCGCCGGACGCAAGCAGTCCCTGCGTCTGCACCGGGTCGGGCGCCAGATGCAGATAGGTGAAAAGCGTCTGGCCCGGCCTCAGCCGCGCGATCTCCTGGGGCTGCGGCTCTTTGACCTTCACGATCATGTCCGCGCGCGCAAATACCTCGTCGGCATCCGCAGCAATCCTGGCACCCACGCGCGTGTAAAGCTCGTCGTGCAGCCCGATCGCCTCGCCGGAGAAATGCTCGACCAGGACTTCATGCCCGCGCGCCACCAGCTCGCGCACGGCAGGCGGCGTCAGCCCCACACGAAATTCGTTGTTCTTGATTTCCTTGGGCACGCCGATGCGCATCTTGTGCCTCTTCGAATATTACCGGCGATCCTTCGCTTCCAGGATCTCGACGCAGAAAAATGGCAAATCTCCGCTCCCCCTGCATACCACAGAATGTGTGGTTCGATGGTCCTATCGGTCTCATAAAGCACGATGTGATCGGGTCGAATTGCACATGAGTTATCATACCCGCCTCCCCCTTGTGGGGGCGAGTAGCGACAGCGTACGAGCGAAAATCCCAGGCGAAGCGTAGCGTAGCCGGATTTTTCGGGTGGGGGTAATCTCGACGCTCCACAAATGCTCGCGATGTTTTTCCGCCCCCCACCCGGCTCGCGGGACGTTTGAACCAGCCGACCGGCTCGCCGCCGGTACGCTGTCGCTACCGGTCCCCACGAGGGGAATTATATACTTGACTCAGCAAAGGTGACGGCCTATATTCCTTCCAACACGAAGGAACTAGGCCATGTCGGACCCGCTGAACAACAAGATTTTCCAAGACGCAACCAAGGCCCGCGAATGGCTTGAAAACTTGCTTTGGGCAGACGGTCGGGTTTGCGGCTATTGCGGCGTGGTCAATGAGTTCACGCCCATCGGGGGCCGTGACGGCTATTATCAGTGCAACGCTTGCCGTAAGCAGTTCACGGTCCAGGTTGGCACGGTTTTCGAGCGCTCGCATATCCCGCTAAACAAGTGGCTTATGGCCGCTTTCCTTCTTTGCGCCTCAAAGAAGGGCATGAGCGCCCATCAGATTCACAGGATGCTAGGCGTTACCTATAAGAGCGCGTGGTTCATGTGCCATCGTTTGCGCGAGGCTATGGCGCCCCTGAATGACCAATTCGGCCCGCTTGGAGGCGAAGGCAAGATCGTCGAGGCCGACGCGACCTATATAGGCGGCAAGGAAAAGAATAAGCATCGCAACAAGCGCAATCCGAAGAACATCGGCGGCGAAGGCAAGATGATCGTTCACACCCTTGTCGGGCGTGGCGGACGTGCGCGCTCCAACCATATCGCGAACGTAGGCGGCAAGACGCTACGTCCGGTAGTGATGAAGCAGGTAAGCCGCAAATCATCGCTGATGACCGACACGGCCGGGGGATACATGGACCTTGGCAAAGAGTTTGCCCGCCACGAAATGGTTGACCACGGCGCTGGCGAGTACGTTCGCGGCGATGCGCACTCGAACACGGTTGAAGGCTTCTTCGCCATTCTCAAGCGTGGGATCATTGGCACGTATCATCACGTCTCTGAAGCCCATCTGCATCGTTACCTTGCGGAATTTGACTTCCGCTACAGCGAGCGTTCCAGCCTTGGCGTGAACGATAGCGACCGCACGACCAAGGCCCTTAAAGGCATTGTCGGCAAGCGCCTTACCTATCGGCGGACTAACGAAGCCGCGAACGCCTAAACAGAGGGCAAAAGCCTTTCTTAGGTGGAGAAAGGGCCTAAATAGCCCTCAAAAGAGGTAATTTCGGCCCAAAGCTAAAACGACTTGACAAAACGTACCTTTTGTACAATATGTACGTTTGTGGGGAGTAACTGAGAGCCGCAAGGCCGAATGCCCCTTAATAATCTGGGCAGAGGGAAAAATGGAGAAGTACACCGCCAAGCAAGCTCGGGAGAGCTTCTCGGACGTGATCGCCAATGCGTCGGTCGGCCGGAAGCGTGTCGTCATCACAAAAAATGGTCGGGACGTGGCCGCCGTCGTGCCAATTTCCGACTTGGAGTTGCTCGCTGAAATTGAACGGTTTTGCGATCTCAGCGAAGCTGTCGCCGCTCTTAAGGAAGCAGAGTTCTCAAGGAACAATCTCTTTGGATAAACTAAAGGAGGACCTTGATCTCTGAATTGGGGGTTGGGGAATAGATGGTGGCAGAATGCCGGATTATCGCGTCGAACTAACACCTCGTGCCGTCAAAGATATCAAAAATCTGCCAAACGATGCGCGACGGAAAGTCCTCAAAACTCTTGAAGTCCTTCAAAAAGCACCACGTCCACGCGACGTTGAAAAGCTTCAAGAAAATCCAGCATTCTGGCGGCTGTGGATCGGTCGCGATCACCGCATGATCTACACCATCGACGATGAAAAAAAGCTGATTGTGGTTGCGCTCGTCCGCAATCGCAAAGACGCTTACCGCGGCATCGCCAATCTGGATGCTGCTGCACTTATTGCGGCAATCGAACCAATCAAGCAAGAACGCCGGCCAGCCGCTCCGCAGTAACTAATCTATACGCGACGTTGCTGGCCGGCGCTTTTTTTGGCGCTTCGACGTGATCTGATGCGGCTTATGCCCCATTTTCGCCGCCGATTTTACCAACGCCTCAAATTTCGGCCATGCGTCGGGGTCCAACTCAAGATTCGCCTTATCGGGCAGTGACCGCTTATTCTTACTCAGGGAAGCTGTAGATCGAATTTTTGTCGCCATGGCAACGCCTGCGTCTCGTTCCGAATTTTGGACCACGTTCGGTGGGTTTATTAACCTATACGCGACTGCGGAAAGCCATTTACACTACGTTTTCCGCAACGTCACCAAGCTTGATGATGAAGCATCCCGCGCGATTACCGGCGGGATGCGACTGGCAGACATAATTGCAGCGATTAAACGCTTGGCCAAGCCACCACGGGTTAGCGCCGAAATCGAAGCGGAACTCTTGAAGTGGACCCTGGTTTTAGGACCAGGGGCTTAGTTGGAAAATTGGCTGTTCCGTTGCTAAACGGAGCAGACGATGACGAAAAGAACGAGACGGAAGATTGACGCGGCGCTGAAGGCGAAGATCGCTCTTGAGGCGTTGCGCGAGCAGGCGACGGTCCAGGATTTGGCCCAGCGCCATGGCGTTCATCCCAACCAGATTTACGCATGGAAGAAGCAGCTTCAGGATCAGGCGGCGCGGGCCTTCGACGCGGGATCGGGCAAGGAGGGCGAAGCGGAGCGGGACCGCGAGATTGAGAAGCTGCACGCCAAGATCGGCCAGCTGATCGTGGAGCGCGATTTTTTAGCGAAGGCGTCCGGACGATGAGCACTCCGGATCGCCGAGCCAAGCTCGACCGCGACCATGAGAGCCTGTCGGTCCGCCGGCAGTGCGCATTGATGGGGCTGGCCCGCTCCGGCGTATATCGCCGTGCGGTGCTCGCCAAGGAAAGCGACATCGCGCTGATGGCCCGGATCGACGCGCTCTATACGGAGCGGCCGTTCTTCGGCTCACGGCGGATCGCTTTCGAGCTGAAGGTCAACCGCAAGCGCGTGCAGCGGCTGATGCGCTTGATGGGCATCGAAGCGCTGGGGCCGAAGCCTTGCACCAGCAAGCCGCAGCCGGGCCACAAGATCTACCCGTATTTGCTGCGCGGTATGACGATCGACACGCCGAACCAAGTGTGGGCAACCGACATCACCTACATTCCGGCTGGTGCGGGCTTTCTCTATCTCGTGGCGATCATGGACTGGGCGAGCCGGGCAGTGCTCGCTTGGCGGCTGTCGAACACGATGGATGTGTCGTTCTGCGTCTCAGCGCTCGAAGAGGCGCTGGCGCGTTTCGGCAAGCCGGAAATCTTCAACAGCGACCAGGGCAGCCAGTTCACCAGCGCTGCCTTCACCGGCGTGCTGGAAAAGGCCGGCATCCCAATCTCCATGGACGGACGCGGGCGCTACATGGACAACATCTTCATCGAGCGGCTGTGGCGCAGCCTCAAGCACGAGGACATCTATCTCAAGCACTACGCCGACGGCCGCGAAGCACGCGAAGGCATCGCTTCCTGGATTGCGTTCTACAACAGCCGGCGTCCCCACCAGGCGCTCGGCTACAAGACACCGATGAGCGTCTGGCGGGAAGGAACCACCGGGCCACTCGGTGAACAGGCTGTGGACATGACGCTGCGCTTGGACAACGCGAAGGGCGTTGTCCACATGCCCACAGCCGCAACAGCAGAAATCGCAGCTTAATGATGATAGAAGAAAGGAACGGCCGGGCTTCCAATTAAGAACCGAGCTACTGTGGTCCTAACAGAAGGGTCCACCTCACTCTCCGCGATTTTCACGCAACTCTCCCATATAACAAAGTTACGTGATGCACTTGTGCATAGAGGATGGGATCATGATGATATGGGGTTTGTGTCAGCTACACTTATAACGGCCAAAACGTTAGAAAACGTAGAAATTCTAAAGCTAAATCATGATGACCTGATGCACGCGTTTTCTGATTTGGGACACATCATACTCAGACTCTGTTATGCGTTTGATCCGTGTCCACATCTTAACGAGAAGGAAGTGCGCAAACCATGGCGCTATAAACCTCGACCACTAGAGTGGCCGAATTGACCTTCCCAAAAAGGTTTTCAAAGCCAATGACGGTCTCAAGCACGCGCTCGCCAGCCTCAACCATCTCCGGAGTAATTTCCATGTCGGCCTGTCGGGGCGGATCATGACTTGCAGGTTTATGCTGAGTCAAGTATATAATCCCCCCCACGAAGGGGGTGGGCAGTTTGTTGCACGAACCTAAATTCATCCCACTCTAAAGCCGCGGCTTGCCGGCAAAGTACGGCAACGCGATCCTTCCGGCCGGCGCCGCGCAAGGCTCTTCCCTGAAAGCGCTCCGGCCCCGGCGACAAATCGCCGAGGCCGGAATACGCATTGCGTTGAGATGCGACAGCGCTGAAATTCAGCGGTGCCATCCGCCGTGGCCCCAATGCCAGCCGGCGTAGCCGTGCCAGCCGGTCCAGCCGCCGCGGCGGTACCCGTACCAGCCGCCATGCCACCAGACCCACGGATGGCCGCCCCACCAGCGGTAGTAGTGCGGCCCGGAGACCCAGGCACCATTGATCCACACCGGACCGGCGTAAGTCGGATAGGCGCAGCCCGGTTGCCAATAGCCATAGCTCCAGCAAGGCACCGGAGCCACAGGCGCGGGCACGACCACGCCGGGCCCCGGTATGCCGATGCCGATGCCGACCGACACGCCGGCATTGGCGGGTGCAGTCGTGGTCAAGGTTGTGCCAGCAACGGCAGTCAAAGCCGCCGCACCGAGTGCAAGTCTCGAAATCAACTTCATAGCTCCATATCCTTTAGTTAGTCGGCCCTAAAAAACGCGGATGAGCGTTACGGGGGAACGATTCCCTGAGAGAAATGGGCGATGTAAATTGCAACGAATTGGGGCTGCTGGCCTGAAAGGTTGCAATTTGTGCTGAAAGACAATCCGCGAAGTAGCCGACAGGAGGACCTGTACCGGTCGCGGCTGGAAGCGATCATCGATCCCACGCATGAGCTGGTCAAAATGAGTTGGCTGGTGGGCTGGAGCGATTTGGCTGGCGATCTGAAACCTTACTATTGCGCCGACAATGGCCGGCCCGGGGAACCGATCCGGCTGATGGCCGGGCTGGTGTTGTTGAAAGACATGAAAGGGCTGTCGGACGAGGAAGTGTGCGAAGTCTGGCGGGAGAACCCATACTTTCAATATTTTTGCGGGGAAGAATATTTTCAGCACCGGCTGCCGGTCGAACCCCCATCTTTGAGCATTTTCAGGAAGCGGATCGGCAAGGAGGGAATGGAGCGGCTGTTGCAGGAAACGGTTCGCGTGGGGCTGAAGAGCGGGGTGATCACGGCGGGCGCCCTGCAAAAGGTCAGTGTGGATACGACGGTGCAGGAGAAGGCAATCCGCTTTCCGACGGACACGCAGCTTTGTCACAAGGCGCGCGAGGAACTGATCAAAACGGCGAAGAAGCTCGGTGTTAAACTGCGGCAAAGCTATGTGCGCAAGAGCAAGCAGGCTGTGTTTCTGGCCAACAAATACCTGGCAGCCCGGCAGATGAACCGTGGCCGCAAACAGATCAACAAAGTGCGCAATTATCTGGGCCGTGTGATCCGCGACATTGAACGCGCCATTGGCAAAGTCCCCTCGCTTGGCGGTTTATTCCAAGACGATCTGGCCAAGGCGCGGAAAATCCATGCTCAAGCGGCCGATCCGAAAACGCCGGACAAAATCTATTCCTGGCATGCGCCGGAAGTCGAATGCATCGCCAAGGGCAAAGCCCACAAGAAGTACGAATTTGGCTGCAAGGCCAGCATCGCTTCAACCAATGCCGGCAACTTCATCGTCGGCGCCATGGCCCATCACGGCCGGCCTTATGACGGACATACTCTGGCGACTGTTTTGGAACAGATCGCAAGGCTGACGGGTGTCAAGCCCGAAGAAGCGTGTGTCGATCTGGGCTATCGCGGCCATGGTCTCGAAGACGAAGACATCGAGATCATCCTCGCGCGTCAGAGGCGCGGCATGACGCCGGCCAAAAGAAAACGCCAGAAACGCCGCAATGCCATCGAGCCGATCATCGGCCACTGCAAGAACGATCGTAAAGTTGGTCCCCGCAACTGGCTCCACGGCAAACGCGGCGATCAAATCAACGCCCTCGCCATGGCGATCGGCTTCAACCTCAGGAAGATACTCAGGTGGATCTTTTTGTATCTGTTGTTCAGCCGCATCTTGGGGCAGAACATACAGAATCCGAAGTTGCTTCCAGCTTGAAACGGCGGTTTTTTAGGGCCGACTAGTTAGGACCCTCCGCGTTTCATGGCCGGCATTATCGCGATGCCCGGCTGAACCCGACATGAACGAGCGTTTAGCACTTTGGTTCATTTCAAGATAGTCAAGCCGATCCCCTGCGCGGCAGACGACGCGGGTCGGCTCCATACCCATGCTATCCCGGTAACATCGCCGGACGGAAGTCTCCCCAGGCTCCCAACATCCCGGTGTTGGCGTTGTGGCCGCGGGGGGCACGATGCGTCCACCGTTGCACAACGTGCAATGTTCGCGGCACGTTAGGCACAACGGGAGCGAGTTCTAGGATATCGAGGGCCATGGCGAACGGCGGAGATCGGGAAGAGCGCTCTGGCGATCGCTTCGGGGACCGCACCGGCTGGCTGGCCCGCCCGATCGACGTCGACGCCCTAATGAACCGCGCGCTCAAGCGCGCCGGCCGCAAGGACTTCGCGGACAAATCCTTCCTTGAGCCGTTGCACCGGCTGATCGCAGCGTGCGACGCGGAGGCGTGCTTGAGTTCTTTCGGCCGTTATGCGCTCAAGCTCGATGTCATGCGCAGCCTGACCAACATTCTGCGCTTCGACACGGCCGAAGACGAAAATCCCGAAATTCTGGAACGCCCAATCGTCCGGCCGGTCTTCATCATGGGGCTGCCCAGGAGCGGCACGACATTCCTGCATACGCTTCTCGCGCAAGACGACGCAAACGCCGTGCCGCGCGCGTGGCAGCTGATGTATCCGTATCCGCCGCGACGGCGTTTTCTGCCCGCCGACCTTCGCCGGGCCGAAGTAAATTTTCAGTTTCGGCTGTTCCGTTTCCTGTCGCCGCAATTGAACGATTTGCATCCGCTTTCGGCCGACGCGCCGCAGGAATGCTCCGACATTACGGCCCAGGTCTTTCAGAGCCTGCGGTTCGACGCAACCTATCGCATCCCCTCTTATCAGAGCTGGATCGCCGCTCACGGCCACGCTGCGGCGTATCGTTTTCACCGCCGCTTCCTCAAGCATTTGGACGCGCAGGAACCGGGGCGGCGATGGATGCTGAAATGTCCCGACCACGTCTTTGCCCTGGACACAATCCGGAGCATTTATCCCGACGCGCATTTCGTCTTCGTTCATCGCGATCCCGCAAGGGTCCTGGCTTCGGTGGTAAAGCTGAACGAAGTCCTCAGACGGCCGTTCGCCCGCATCGTGAACCGCAAGGAAATCGGCGAAGAGGTCGGCGCCTATTGGTCGGAGGGCGCGAACCGCATGGTGGCTGCCGCAAAAGCCGGTTCGGGCGATATTCTGCATCTGCATTACAAGCAGATCGTCTCGGCGCCGATGACCGCCGTGTCGCAGCTTTATCGTCATTGCGGGCTCGAGTTGGCGCCAGACGCGCGCCAGCGCATGCAAGCTTGGCTTGCACGCACGCCCCGCAACGAGGGCGGGCAAAACCGCTACAAGCTCTCCGATTTCGGTCTTGACGCGGAGACGCTGCGGGCACGCTTCTCGCGCTACATGGAAGCGTTCGAAGTTCAACCGGAGCGGCGCGCCGAGGAAAGCTATCCGCTGCGGGCAAGCCACGCCGCATAATGAAGCACGCGCGGGGCATTGCTTTCCTCGTCGGCATTGCGGCGCTGGCGGTATTGATGGTTTATGCCGGCACGGGCGCCGTCCTGCGCGCGCTTGTTTCGCTCAAGATCTGGGGACTGGTTCTCATCGCATTGCTCCACGTGCCGGTCCTGGCGCTGCTGGGTCTTGCGTGGTGGAGCGTGGGCCGCGAAGTACCGGGAGCAACCCTTCGCAAGCTCATCCGGGCGCGGTTCGTGCGCGATGCGGTCGCCGAGGTGCTGCCGTTCTCGCAGGCGGGCGGCTACCTGGTGGGCTTGCGCGCACTGCATGTGGAAGGCGTGCGCGCATTGCCTGCCGCGCTTTCGATGAGCGTCGACCTCGTCATGGAGCTGTGGGCCAAGCTGCCGTACATTTGCGCCGGGCTCGTTGCGCTTGTCCTGATGGCACCGGATTCGCAGCTGTTGCGCCCGCTCGCCGCCGCTCTCGCCTTGACGATTGCGGTAGCGTCGATTCCGGTGCTGCTGCGCGGCAGGCTTTGGCGGCTGTTGGAATCCTTTGCGCTGGTGCTGGCCAAGCGATGGCCGGAATTCGCAACCGTGTCGGCGAACGACGTCCAACAAACCTTCGACCGCATGTTCACCCATCGCGGGCGATTGCTCGCCGGCTTTTCCATCCATGCGTTCTGCTGGTTCGTCGGTGCGGCGGAGACCTGGGTGATCCTGGCGCTAATGGGCACGCGGGCAAGCCCGCTCGCCGCGCTGGCGGTGGACAGTCTCGTCTCTGCGCTGCGAACCTTTGCATTTCTGGTGCCGGCCGCGGCCGGCGTGCAGGAAGCAAGCTATGTGCTGGTGGGTGCGCTGTTCGGACTATCGCCCGCCACGGCGCTCGCCGTGTCGCTTGCCCGCCGCGCCCGCGAACTCGTCATCGGCGTGCCGGTGATCGCGGTCTGGCAAATCACCGAGGCGCGCAGGCTTGCGACGAACTCATAGCTAAATCCCGCCCCATTGCTCGTAGCCCTGGTCTTCCCAGTAACCGCCCTTGCCGCCCTGAATTTGCGCATAGCTTTCCACCAGTTCGACGCGCTCGACATATTTGGGCTGCTTGTAGCCGAGCTGCCGTTCGGCGCGCACGCGCACGGGCGCGCCGTGCGCGACGGGTAAATCTTCGCCGTTCAATTGGTACGCCAGCAGCGTCTGCGGGTGCGTGGCTTCCAGCAGATCGAGCGTTTCGTAGTAGAAAGGCGCCGGTCCCGGCGAGCCGCCGGAGTCCATCGGGTCCATGCAATAGAAAACGACGTAACGTGCGTTCGGTAAAGGCACGGCCATCGCCAGAACGCCCGCAAGCTGCACACCCGTCCATTCGCCGATGCAGGACCATCCTTCGACGCAATCGTGACGCGTGATCTGGGTGCGCGCAGGCATCTGTTTCAATTCGTCGAGCGAAAGCGTGAGCGGACGTTCGACAAGGCCCATGACGGTGAGTTGCCAGTCGCGAAAGCCGTTTGCCGTCAGCCTGTTGTAAGCATCGGTGCCGGGATCGGTCGTGCCGTTGGCGCGGAAGCTGGGCGCGATATCGGCCTTGGAATATTCCGGCGCCAGCGCGTGGCTGCCGGCAAACAGCCGCTCGGCCCATTCGGTCAAGCCTTCCGCGCTGTCCAGGATCTTCGGCCACCAGCGGGTCTGGTTGACGTCGGTGCAGCCGCCGAGCACCGCGGTTCCGGCCAACGCCAGCGACCGCGCCAGAAAGCCGCGCCGGTGCGCTTCAGACATGACGCTCCTCCTCGATCGCGTAACGGCCGGTGATCATCGAGCGCAGGTTGTTCCAGGTGCCCGAGAGGACGACCATGGCGATGTGAATCAGAAAGAATCCGAAAAACGAAACCGCGCAGAGGAAGTGGATGGTCCGCGCCGTCTGACGCCCGCCGAAGATCCACGGCAGGACCGGAAACGCTGCATCCATGGTAGGCGACATGGTGAGGCCGGTCAGCACCACCAGCGGCCCAAGTCCGAAGATCACGAGAAAATAGGCGAGCTTCTGAAGCGCGTTGTAGCGCTTTGCCGCCTCGCCATGGGCGAATTTGAGCCGGGCGTGGTCGACGATTTCCCGCGGCACATGCGCGATGTCTTGGCCGCGCGGCAGCAGATCGCGTAGAAAATGGCCGCTGGCAAACGCCCACAGGGCAAACAGGGCGCCGTTGGTCACGAACAGCCACGCGAAGAAGAAATGATAGAGCCTTCCCATGGCCAGCCATTGCGGGCCGGGGATGGTGGCCCATGCAGGAAATCCCCGGGCGGCCTCGGTGCCGTTCACTTTCGAAACTCCGAAAATGCCCGTGGTATCGAATTGCCACGGGCCTATTTGCGTGATGCCGCGCAGACTGCCGTCCGGCTCCTGCAGCGCCGTCATGGAGAGAACAGGATCGTCGAACGTGCTTTGCTTGCCGATATAGAGCGCGGGATGGGCGTTGAAGATTTGCAGTCCGCTCATCAGCATGACCGTGATCACAACCGCATTGACCCAATGCGCGATGCGCGCGAAGAGCCTGTGCCGGTAGAAGAAGCTGTGCGGCCGGCCGGGATCGCTGTTGACGCCGAAGGCGAGAAAGCGAAAAAATCCGTGCCATAATCCGCCGGTGCGGCGCGGGTTTGTGCTTGAGGCTAAATTCGCGCGCGAGGGTCTTGCGCTCATCTTTTCGTTTTCAGCCCTTTCAAGCCCGATGGAAAGCCGGCGCTTTGGCTCTGCCTTCGCTGCTTCGGAGAACGTGCACCAACCCGCCGAAGCCGGAGGCGGGCTAGGTGGCCCGCCGGAGATTACGTTCCGGCCGCGTTTCGCGCGGACCGCCTTCGCGGGCCATGAGTGGGTCCGTGAGGACAATTGGTCAGCATAGTGGGAGTCTGTGCGATGTGAAGTCACGATTGGGACAATCTGCCCGGACTTTTGCCCCTCTTACCGCTTTTTTGGCTGAGTGATTCAAACGATTCGCTTATCGCGGAAATTCGGCCGCAAACTTCAGACTAGCGGCCATTCGGCAATGGATTGAGGCAAACGGCCTCGGTCTTTATCCCGAAATGACGCATGGGGGCGATCGCCGGCTCCCCGGGCAGGGCTTCGAGTTCCTGGGCTACAGGTTCGAAGCCGGCCAGCGATGGGTGTGCAAGAAGAGCCTCGATCGGTTCAAGGACAAGGTACGGGAGAAGACGAGACGCACGAGAGGCGACAGCCTCGCCTGCGTCATCTCCGATCCCAATCCCATGCTTAAAGGCTGGTTCGGCTACTTCAAGCATGCCCATCCGTGGACCTTCGAGCGCATGGACGGCTTCATCCGAACACGGCTGCGCGCGTTGCTGTCGAAACAGCAAAAGCGGCCCCGCTTCGGTCTCTGTCTCGCCGATCACAAACACTGGCCAAACGCCTTCTTCGCAGAGGCTGGGCTGTTCGCACTTCAAGCGGCCAGGCAAGCTGCGAGAGATTCCCGATGAGGAAACTACCGACTGGAGAGCCGGATGCGGGAAAACCGCATGTGCGGTTCGGAGGGCGGGGAGGACCAAATCCTTCCCGCCCCCTATCGCCTAAATTCATGGGAGGATGGTGAAATGCGAAGGGGCGCCGCCTTTCAGGCAGCGCCCCTTCCAGGAGCCGTTCCCATGCCAACAGGAACGACATTCACTCTTCGGCCTCAGCCGAATTGGCCCCGCTGTCGCCATGGCCCGCCAAAGCCTGGCTCAACAGGCCTGCGTTCTGCCGGATTTGCGCCTCGATTTTGGCCATGGAGTCGCCGCTCTTCTCGAGGAATTGCTTGGCGTTCTCCCGGCCCTGGCCGATGCGCTCGCCGTCATAGGAGTACCAGGAGCCGGATTTCTCGATGATGCCGGCCTTGACGCCCAGATCGAGCAGCTCGCCCACCTTCGAGATTCCGGTGCCGTACATGATGTCGAACTCGACCTCGCGGAACGGCGGAGCGACCTTGTTCTTCACCACCTTCACCCGCGTCTGGTTGCCGACGATCTCATCGCGGTCCTTGATGGAGCCGATGCGCCGGATGTCGAGCCGGATCGAGGAGTAGAATTTGAGCGCGTTGCCGCCGGTGGTCGTCTCGGGATTGCCGAACATGACCCCGATCTTCATGCGCATCTGATTGATGAACACGACCAGGGAATTCGACTTGGAGATGGAGCCGGTGAGCTTGCGCAACGCTTGGCTCATCAGCCGCGCCTGCAGGCCCGGCAACTGATCGCCCATCTCGCCTTCGAGTTCGGCCTTGGGCGTCAGCGCCGCCACCGAATCGATCACCACGATGTCGACTCCGCCCGAGCGCACCAGCGTATCGGCGATCTCGAGCCCCTGCTCGCCCGTGTCGGGCTGGGAGATCAAAAGCTCGTCGACATCCACGCCGAGCTTGCGCGCATAGCCGGGATCGAGCGCGTGCTCGGCATCGATGTAAGCGGCAATGCCGCCTTTCTTTTGCGCTTCGGCCACGGCGTGCAGGGCCAGCGTCGTCTTGCCGGACGATTCGGGGCCATAGATCTCGATCACCCGGCCGCGGGGAAAGCCGCCGATCCCCAGCGCAATGTCGAGACCCAGCGAGCCGGTGGAGATCGTATCGGCATCCACCACGTTCTCGCGCTGGCCGAGCTTCATCACCGAGCCCTTGCCGAAGGCCCGATCGATCTGGGAAAGCGCAGCTTCCAGCGCTCGCTTCCGATCGTTTTTGTCTTCCCGTCCCACTATTTTCAAAATCGCATTCGTCATCGCCGCTCATCCTCCTTAGTCGATAGCGCCCCCCTTGGGAATGGGGCTCGCAATTCTCTTAATGTACATGTTTTGTTCCATTTGGCAAGGGCCTCATAATACCTTGATTTATAAATTATATTTCTATTTCGTATCAGAAGTGTTCTGGGGCGCGGCGGGGGCGCGATATTATACTTGACAGACCCACGCCCAATAGGTAGAGTTGGACTATTGAAAGGGTCCGGTCATGGCAACGGCAATTCTGAAGCAGCCCCACTTCCACGATGAACAAGCGGCTTTCGCGGTTCTTGAAGAGATTATGTGGCCGGAAGGCCCGACATGCCCCCATTGCGGCGCTACGGATCGGATCAACCGCCTAGCGGTCCAGAAGTCCAAGCCGAGCAAGAAGCATCCCCAAGGCCGAGACGTTCACGGCCTTTGGAAGTGCTACCACTGCCGGGGCAAGCTCACGGTCCGCAAGGGCACGATATTTGAAGATAGCCACCTAGACCTGCATCTGTGGTTTCAGGCCGCGTTCCTTATGTGCTCCAGCAAAAAGGGCGTATCGGCAAACCAGCTGCATCGGACCCTTGGTTGCACGCTCAAGACGGCTTGGTTTGTCGCCCATAGGCTTCGTGAGGCAATGGCCCCCAGTGGAAAGCTTGACCCCATGGGCGGCATTGGCCGGATCGTGGAAGCGGACGAGACTTACATGGGCCGGAAGAACAAGCCGTCTGGCCCGTCCACTTTCGTCTCTGGCTTTGGCTGGGTTGAACCGCCACGTATCGACGCCCAGCGCAAGATCGTGTCGCTTGTCGAGCGCGGCGGTTCGGTTCGCTCCTTCCACGTTGATCGCGTGGATGGTCAGACCGTACGCGAAATCCTCCTTGCCAATGTCGATAAGTCGTCTGAGCTAATGACGGATGAGGCTGGCGTCTACAAAGCCCCAGGTTGTCATTTCTCGGCTCACTATTCCGTCAATCACAGTGCGGAAGAGTGGGTCCGCGACTATGCGCACACGAACACGATCGAAGGGTATTTCTCGATCTTCAAGCGCGGCATGAAGGGCGTTTATCAGCACTGCAAGGAAAAGCACCTGCATCGCTACCTTGCGGAGTTTGACTTCCGCTACAGCAACCGGATCGCGTTGGGCGTGAATGACGAAGCTCGCACGGTTCGGATGCTCCAAGGCGCGAAGGGCAAGCGGTTAACGTATGGGCCGACTCTTGAAGTCAAAGCCCCCTAGTCCACGGCAGCTGCAATTACCTTTTGATCGCCCCAAAAAGCGCTAGTCGTCGCCAGATTCTTTGTCTGCGGAGGAATCTGGAAAATCGGCTACGTGCTTTTTTTCAATCACGCCGCCCTGAAGCGCGCCCACGACACCATTTTCGATGAATCTGCGCATAACAGCCGCCCTTGTCATGCCATAAGTGCCTGTTTTTGCAAGTTCATCCAGGTAGTGCAGGACGATAGCGGGAAGGCGCAGAGGAATTGGCTTTGTATCGGCCATACACAGGTTTCGTATATCAAAAGCCCTCATTTGGTATACATGTTAGTTGCGACTGGAGTTGAATCGCGGCATGTTTAAGCTGGACTCGCTTCGTGGCCCGTCCGGTGCTTAAAACGCAAAAGGGACGATCCCTTGCGGGACCGCCCCAAAACAGGTGGTGGAGCTAGAGAGGATCGAACTCTCGGGCGCAGGATGGGAAGCCCCAGCCCGGGCACCAGCCACTAGCCCCACGACTCCGCGACGGGCCGTTTCTGAGTAGGATCGGGAACGGCCCGAAGCGCGTGGAGCATGCTACCAAGGATGGTAACTGGCAAACGGAGAACGCGCCGTATCTGTGAACAAGGCGCAGAATCTTGTGAAGTGATGGTGTGTGGCGCCTATTTTCTCTGGATGAACCGAATTATCCGTCTTGCGTCCGCTTAGAGATTCCGCAATGAAAAAACAGAATCAGAAGGCAAAGAAGACCGTCAAAGCCGACGATTTCGAATCCGTCGCCAAGCGACTTGAATGCGATATGGACGAAGGACGGTTTAGGGAGCGATTGGGGAAGATCGCGAAGCCGAAGCCGAAGGATGTGAAGGCGCAGTGAGGGCGCTTCTATTCGTGCTAGTTGCGGCGATTCCCCTTACTGCATGCGACGGCCCGACCAAACACGCCGACATGGCCGAATGCGAAATGAAGGCGAGGAAGGTCTACCCGCACCAAGCTGGCAATGAGACCGTGCTGGGCGAGGCTGGCGATTACACCGTCGAATGTATGGAAGCTAAGGGTTATGTTCTTGTTGATGATCGTAACCGTTGCCCCCCGGGGCGCGGCTGGGTGGGCGAAATAGATGAGAACTGCTACCGCAAGCCTTGACCCTGGGAATGACTACCTATGGTGTTGGGTCTGTCAAAGGTAATAACCCGGGCGGGGGCGGGCGGGGATTGGGCCTCGGGGAGCGCCGTCACCTTGCTGATCGTGATGGGGTCGACGGGTGCGGCCCCCGGCATCGGGCCGTTGTCGCCCAAGGCAACGGCCGCGATCTTGTCGGCCACGTCCATGCCCGAAACCACGCGGCCGAAGACGGTATATCCGGTGTTGTTGCCGGGATCGTTCGGGTTGTGATCGAGCATCCGGTTGTCGGCCAAGTTGACGAAGAACTCCGCCGTGGCGCCGTTGGGATTTATCGGCCGGGCCATCGCCACCGTGCCTCGCGTATTGCTCAGGCCGTTATTGGCCTCGAGCGGAATGGGATCGTGGACCGGCCGCGTGTGCGTCGGCGAATTGAAGCTGCCCGCCTGGATCACGAACCCCGGCACGACGCGATAGACGAGGGTTCCGTCGTAATGGCCTTCGCTCACATAGCGCAGGAAATTGTCCACCGTGGTTGGCGCATGCGCCCGATCGAGCGCCAGGGTCATGTCGCCCATCGAGGTCGAGATGAGAACCTGGGTCTGGGCAGAGGGCATCTGGGCAGAGGGCATCTGGGCAGACGGCGTCTGGGTTGGCGTCGCCTGCACGGTTGACGTCTGGGCCGGAGGCGCCGGGCTTGCCGGCGTCTGGCCCGCCGCCGAATGCACCATGGCCGCGATCAGTGCCGCAGCCACAATCGATTTCCGCATGGCGCGCTCCCCGTGTCCTCAGTACCTTCCATGCCGCATGCGATAGCGCAAATCCATGCGCAATTTTGCGATACCGGCCAAGCCGAACGGCTCTGCCGGAAGTTCGCAGACGACTATGCCGAAACCGACGCCAGCCCTGACACGAGCGGTAGTACTGGGAGCACTGGCTCCCAGCCGGCATTGGTAGAGCCGCATCATCGCATGGCCCCCGATCAAGTCGGGGGGCTGGAAGCCGGCGCTCCCAGTGCGGCGCACAAAGGGCTTAACCGTCCGCCCCGGACCGGCTATGGCTTCGCAAGGCTGCGGGCGTGGCGGAACGGTAGACGCAACGGACTTAAAAGTCCGCTTCGCCGCGGCTATAGAAGCACAACACGCCGTGCGGGCGTGGCGGAATGGTAGACGCAACGGACTTGAACGATTGAGTGCGCTTGGGGAAACCCGAGACGTAGAACTGCTCAAAGTCGGGGAAACCTTCAAACGGCAATCCCGAGCCAAGCCCAAAGGATCTTATTCCAACGGGAAGGTGTAGAGACTAGACGGGCAGCACCTAATGCGGCACGCCGCGACGGTGAAGGGATAGTCCAGACCACGAACCCGTCTTCGCGCTAGAGCGCTACGACGCGGGCGGCGAAAGCCGAAGTGGTACGAAAATCCGTAGGGCCGAAAGGCCCGTGCCGGTTCAAGTCCGGCCGCCCGCACCATATCCCCGTGGCGCAGTATCGTTTGCTGCCGTACGTTGTAGATGTTCTTCGAGACCTCAATCTTGCCATGCCCACTTCCTTCAAGACGCGCACCTGCTTGGCGCTGTACGGATTTGTCATCCTCACCCTCGCCGTAGGTGCGGCTGCTGGGTTGGCAACCCGGAGCGGCGTGACCGGCTGGTACGGGTCGCTTGCCAAGCCGTCCTTCAACCCGCCTAACTGGGTGTTCGCTCCGGTATGGACCACGCTTTATGTACTCATGGCGGTCTCGGCATGGCGGGTCTGGCGTGCGAGAGGTCTGTTCGCGTGGCAGCTCCAGCTCTTTTTCATTCAGCTCGTCCTTAATTTCGCTTGGTCATTCATCTTCTTTTCGGCCCACTGGATCGGCATCGCATTGGTCGAGATCGTCATTCTGCTTGTGGCGATAGCCGGAATGGCGGCCAGCTTTCTGAAGATCGACAGAGCCGCCGCGCTCCTTCTTCTTCCCTATCTTTTCTGGGTATCGTTCGCGACACTTCTGAACGCAGAACTCTACCGGCTCAACTGATCCCAAAGCACGAAGCTGCTGACGCATTCGCACGTCGGTCCGCTTATTCGCGATCAGGTGGTAGCGATTGAACCACTATGCAAAGGTGCACGAGGCGAAGCGCGGCGCGACCAATTCGTTGTTACGACAGGAGCGCGCACGGAAAGTACGTCGTCCATTGCTTGCGACTCGCATGTATCATCAAGCTGTGCCAGAGCGTCCATAATCGAAGAAAGCGTCACCGGAAAAGTCGTGCCCGGCAATCGGCGCAAGGCCGGGAAGGACTCGACAGCGCACGAATCTGAGGCCCATTCCGCCAAGATTGCTCGTTTCTCGCTACGGTTCAGAGAGGGATCGTCGAGCACTTCGTAGGGGACCGAAAAGGAACGCCGCCGTTCGATGCCCTGCGAATTGATGATGCCACATTCGATCTTTTGATCGGCTTCCATGCGGCACACGACCACGCGGTCCCCTGGAGAATGAATGTGCATGCAATCCTCCACGTACAGTTCACTGATATTGAAACGTGCCGCGGCCTTCGTCTTTGCGACGACGGCCGCAACGGAATTCAGTGGCTCCGGTTGATGGCGATGCGCCTGACGTTGTTTTGCGCTTCGGGGCGCTTCTCAAACGTGATCGTCAGAATCCCTTTGTCAAAAGACGCCCGGACTTTTTCCGGATCGACATCGATCCCGAGGTCGATCGAGCGCGCGAACTGTCCGTGCCAGCGCTCCGTGTAGCGCGCACCACCTGCCTCGCCCTTCTTTTCTCCCTTGAGAGTTAAAACATTGTCGCGCAATGTAATGTCGATGTCTTTCTCGTCGAGACCTCGCAGCTCGGCGACCACCTTCACCTCTTTGTCTCCATCGCTGAGCTCGATGCTGGGCCAACTGCCGGACGACCAAGCGTTGCGCATGACCGGCGCATCGAAATCGCGGAAGAAGTCGTCGAAAAGACTGTCCACTTGCCGATGCAGGGCAAGGAAGGGGTTTCCTTCGTCATTTGACCGCGGAGCAGGAACCGCGTTCGAGCGGCCCCACGGGATAAGATTTCGCATGGTACAATTCTCCCTTTCCGGCCGTGCGCGCCTTGAGACCACGCACGGCCGGGATATGTTTTGACGTTGTTGCGAGTTAGGCCGCTCGCTTTTCCGGAGAGGCCAGCGTCCCGCCAGTTCCGATCTCGATGCGCCGAGGCTTCATTGCTTCCGGGATCACGCGTTCAAGATCGATGGTCAGGAGCCCGTTCGCCAGTTTGGCGCCGCGCACATAAACATGTTCGGCGAGATTGAACTGACGAGTAAACGGCCGCGCGGCGATGCCCTTATGGAGCATGTTGCCGGAGAATGCTTCAGGCCGCTTGCGCCCGGTGACGGTCAGCTGGTTTGGCTGGGCCGTAACCTCAAGCTCCTCTTCGGCGAATCCGGCGACAGCCAAAGTCACGCGGTAATTGTCGTCGGCTATCTTCTCGATGTTATAGGGCGGAAAACCCTCGGTCGCATCGGCCTGCTGGCTGCCTTGCAGCAGATCCAAAAGATGTTCGAAGCCGATTGTCGAGCGTCCCAACGTTGTCATGTCGATCGTGTCTCTCATAGCCACATCCTCCTTCGAGCAACACGGTACGAGTTTGTCTGCCATTGCTGGCAGTCAGGCCCGCGAATGGCGCCTGACAACCGGCCGAATTAGAACGCAAGCTTCGGGGTTCAAGGGAGCAAACAAAAAAAATTTTGTACTACGAGGCAGCGCTTCGAGCGGTCGTAAATTAAGATTTTGTCATCCGAGCCGAAAGCATTGCAGCGGAGCCAGCCCCAGCTGCCATTTCCCTCTTGAAACCTCGACGAACCACGATACATTTCCGTGCTGTCTTCGTAACCTTTCCAAAGGAGACAGCGATGAAAATTCATTCTCCCATTCTGGTCGCGGGCGCTGCCGCGCTCGCATTTGCCGGGTTGGCCCCGGCCGCCGCCTTTGGCGGCCAACCTGATCGCCACGAACTCACCATCCAGCTACCGGACGGCGGTACCGAGCGCATCGAATACACTGGCGAAGCTCCGCGAGTTGTATTCGCTCCGGCTCCATTCGGGTGGACATGGATGGCACCAGTCGACTTCTGGGTCCCACCGTCTTACGCGAGCCTTGAACAGATTTCCGTAGACATCGGGCGTCGCATGGACGCGTTGTTCCGTGATCAGCAGACGTTGTTGTCGAGCGGCATACTGCCCGATGAGGTCAAGCTCGCGAACATCCCTCCCGGCACAGTAAGCACGACGTGGATTTCCACGTCCTCTGGGAACGGGTTCTGCACACGCGAAACCCGTATAAGCAAAGCGTCTGCCGAAGCCAAACCCGAAGTCGTATCGCGCCAGTCAGGCGACTGCGGATCAAAATCCCCAGCGGGGCCTGCTCTAGGCAAGTCGCCAGCGCATGATGGTGGCATCATCGAGACAAGCCTAAAAGCCTCTGATGCTGATAGCAGGCTGGTGACGTTCTAGCGTTTGCTTTTATCTCCCCGATAACTCTGGTCACGCGGCGCCGACACTGGCCGCGTGACCACTTCGTTCGATGCGGCGGCGAGCTTGGCGCAAGAGCAGCAAGCAGAAGGGGACTCAAAGTTGGATCAGGACGGAGTACAATCGGTTTGAACGTCGAACATGCCGTCGGCACTTTGGTCTGCCTTTGTTACCCTGTTTGTGACCATCGGGCCGGTTGAAGTTTCGGCCGTCTTCGCGGGCCTGACCGGCGGGATTCACAAGAGAGACAGGCTCAGCCTGGCAGTGCGGTCGGTTGTGATCGCTGGTATAATGTTGGTCCTCTTCGCTCTGGGAGGCAATTCCGCGCTTCGGTATTTGCGGGTTTCGCTGTCCGCTTTTCAGATCGCGGGCGGCATACTTCTGTTTTTGCAAGCGTTGACGCTGACTTTTTCCAGCCCCGGACTCTCATCGATCACCGAGTCCGAAAAACGGGAAGCCCGCGAACCGGGAGACATTGCGGTCTTTCCGCTCGCATTCCCGCTTATCGCGGGGCCGGGCAGCCTATCGGCGGCCGTTCTCTTGATGAACCGAATCCATAGTCACTGGGAAATAGCGGCGCTGTTTATAATCCTCCTGCTGTGCTTGGCCAGTAACCGTACGCCGAGGGCCGCGGATCGGATTGGGCGTTTGTGCTTGACAGTTGGTTTTGGTGCGCGGCTTGCCGTCGTTGAGGGTGATTTTGAGGGGCGACGGCGGTCATGCCGCCAGTTTACGCAAGCCTTTGTCTTTCGCCCAGTTCCAGGGAAGCAGCTCCGCAAGCTTGTTCACAGGATGATCGGCGATGCGGGCCAGCACGTCGGCAAGCCAGGCTTGCGGATCGATATCGTTGAGCTTGGCTGTTTGAATGAGCGTGTACATCATGGCTGCTCTTTCCCCGCCGCGCTGGGAGCCGACGAAGAGCCACGCCTTCCTGCCCAGTGCCGCGCCTCTCAGCACGCGCTCGGCCGCATTGTTGGATAGGCAGATGCGTCCGTCGGAAAGAAAGCGCGTGAAGGCGTCCCATCGCTTGAGCATGTAGTCCATGGCTTTGGCGGGATCGGCATGGCGGGAGAGCTTGGCGCGCTCGGTTTGCATCCACGCATGAAGCTCTTCCACCAGCGGCGCCATGTGCTCGCGTCGATAGGCAAGCCGTGCAGCGGCGGACTGCCCGTTGATGACGCGCTCGTGGGCGAAGATGGCGTCGAACTTCTGCACCGCTTCGAACGCGAGCGGCGAGATCAGGACCGCCTTTTGGCTGCGGGCCTGCGAGGCGATGTCGGCAAGCACGAAGAACTTGCGCCTGGCGTGCGCCCAGCACGCGGCCTCCGTGATGGGCGCCGGCTTGCGGCCCTGCTCGTAGAGCCCGCCGAATCCGGCATAGGCGTCGGCCTGCAGGATGCCGCCGTAATGGCAAAGGTGCTGCTCGGGATGGATGCCGGCACGATCGCGCGAGAAGAAGAACACTGCGGCCGGCGGCTCGGTGCCGCCGAAGGGTGCATCGTCGCGCACATAGGTCCATAGCCGGGCCTTGATCGTCTTGGTTTTGGCGAACAACGGGATCGGCGTGTCGTCGCCGTGAAGGCGCTCGCCGGCAAACACATGGGCGCCGATCAAATCGGCGAGCGGCGCAAGCAACGTCGTGCAACTGCCCACATGATCGGCCAGCGTCGAGAGTGAAAGATCGATCCCTTCGCGCGCGAAGCGCTCGCTCTGCCGGTTCAAGGGCTGATGCAGCGCGAACTTGTCGTGCAGGATCATGGCCAGCACGTTGGGTCCCACATGGCCGCGCAAGAGCGTGTGAAAGGGCGCCGGGCTTTGCGCGATCTTCTCGCACGCCCGGCAGCTGAACTTCTCGCGCACGGTCTGGATCACCTTCCAGGACCTGGGGATCACCTCCAGCGTCTCGGTGATATCCTCGCCGAGCTTGTGCAAGTTCGTTCCGCCGCAGCAGGGGCACGCGGCCGGTCCCGGTATAACGACCCGTTCGCGTGGCAGATGCGCAGGAAACGGCTTCTTGACCGGCTTCTTGCGCGTGTGCGCAGGCACGAAGCTTTCGCCTGCCGATCTTGCCGCTTTCAGCGCGGCAAGCTCATCTTCGGCTGCCGAGGCCTCAAGCTCCTCCAGCTGAAGCTCCAGCTGGTCGATGAGCTTCTTCGTGCGCTCGGATCTGGCGCCGTAAAGCTCGCGCTTGAGCTTCTCGATGGTCAGCTTCAATTGTGCAATCAGCGCCTCGGTGCTCGAAACGCTCGCTTTGGCACGTGCCGCTTCGGCCTTGGCTCGGGCCGCTTCCTCGCAAACGCGAACAACTTCGCCTTGCGCCGTCTGAGCATCGATCCGCGCCGCAATCACCAGCGCTTTCAGCGCTTCAATATCGTTGGGAAGCGAATCAATTGCACCCGCCATAAGGCGATGGAATCACAACGAGCGCGCAAACGCGATTGCTTTTGGCCCGCACGGGAAAGACAAATCGACAGACAGCTGTGGATGGATGGCGTTGGAGATCAACCTGCCGCTTGCGGCTGGAATGTGCGAAGCGGATGTCTCCAGTCGATCCCCTCGAGCATGTAGCCCATCTGCGCTGGCGTGATCGCAACAGTGCCTTCGCTCGCCGACGGCCAGACGAATTGCCCCCGCTCCAGGCGCTTGGCGTAGAGCGACATGCCCAGCCCGTCATGCCAAAGAACCTTCAAAAGGTCGCCTCTGCGCCCGCGGAAAACAAAAAGATCGCCACCATGAGGATTGCGCTTCAGCACCTGCTGCACCTGAAGCGCCAGGCTGTTCATGCCACGGCGCATGTCGGTGTGGCCCACAGCAATCCACACCCGCACGCCGGACGGAACCGGAATCATCCGGTGCGCCGGTCGAGCACGGCAATCACGCGCACAATGGCGGCCGGATCGATATCGCCGTCCACAATCATCCGGCGCGGCTCCGACAATACAATCTCGATGCGCCCGCAACGCGCCGTATCTCCCGCCGAAATTGCCGCAACGCCTGGCGACGGCGCGACAATCGCAGGAACAAAACCCGGTTCGTTCGGAACCAATTTGCCGTCGCGCGCCAGCCGCAGCCACGTGAACAGCTGGCCGTTCGACAATCCATGCCGCCGCGCCGTCGCCGATACGTTCCGCGGTATCGAAAGGCTCTCCGCGACAATCCGCAGCTTCTCTTCCGGCGTCCAGCGCCGGCGTGCCCCCGTCTCGATGACTTCAAGACGCGAGGTCGTGGGTATAGTCGTATGGTTAGTCATACGACTATACCGCCATGTCCCTTCACCGACAGCAAGACGGCCATCGGCGTAGGGTTACCTTGGCCATTACGCTTGCCGCGATGCTGCTTGCTGATCGGCTCGGCCGTTTGTTGGGAAAGACGGGCGTAGATGTAATTGGACGCATTTCCGGTGTGCTGCTTGCGGCGCTCGCGGTGCAATTCGCGCTTGATGGACTGCGCCAATCGGGCCTTTTGCATTGATCGCGAGACTAATGGAACGAGGGCGTTGAAGATTTGGCGTCAGACTCGAAATAGCTTCTCACTCACGCATTCGGAGCGAGCTAGTACCCGCACTCATAGCTGAGCGACGGGGCGCACAATGCCAATCGATTGAGATGATTTGGCTTTTTCCATCGATGGTGAGTCACCTATGCTTGATAGGGGATACTAGTGCACGGATGCATACAAAAGATTTATTGGCCCGTTAACGGCAACCTTTGAGAAGAGGCGACATTCAGCGTGGGCGCTATGTATCTGGCTGTACCTTTTGTATGAGTCAGTGCACTAGCCTATTCCAGACCGCGAACCCGCCATCGCATAAGTCGCTCCGACGCGGGCGGCGAAAGCCGAAGTGGTACGAAAATCCGTAGGGCCGAAAGGCTCGTGCCGGTTCAAGTCCGGCCGCCCGCACCAGTAATCCCCGATAGCTATGCGACTACTATTTGGCTCCGAAATCTAAGCGCTTCGAGCAAGAGAACGAACGCAGGCGAAGGCTGCCGTCTGCTTGGATAATACAGATGGTATCCCGGAAACGGCGGGCACCAGTCGCCAAGCACGCGCACAAGACTCTTCTGCGTTATCTGTGCGCGCACCATGTCTTCGGGCAGATAGGCGACCCCCAGCCCTAGCAACGCGGCCGACAATACGGCTGCGGGATCATTACAAATGATCTGGCCGCCGACGCGCACATTCAGCGGTCTGCCGCTCTTTTCGAACTCCCACGCATACAAGCCCCCATAGGTCGGCAAGCGGATGTTGATGCAGGTGTGTTTGGTCAAATCCTGCGGCGTTTTCGGTTTGGAGCGTGCGGCAAAGTAAGAAGGGGACGCGACCGCTGCCATTCGAAGATCGGGACCGATGCGGATAGCGATCATGTCTTTTTCGACCTGTTCGCCCAGGCGGATGCCGGCGTCGTAACGCTGCGCCACGATGTCCGTCAGACCGAAGTCGATCACGGCCTCGACATGGACATCGGGATAGTCGAGCAGAAACTTTGCCAAGGCGGGCATCAGAATCGTCTCGGCAGCGTGGCCCGACGTTGTGATGCGAATCGTCCCGGATGGCTTGTCTCGCAATTCGCTTAGCGCATTCAGTTCGGCTTCGATTTCATCGAAGCGAGGGCCAAGCGATTTCAGCAAGCGTTCACCTGCTTCCGTGGTCGCCACGCTGCGCGTTGTGCGCGTCAGCAGGCGAAGACCAAGGTGCTCTTCGAGTCCCCGGATGGTGTGACTGAGCGCGGATTGCGACACACCCAGATGTGCGGCTGCCCGCGTGAAACTGTGCTCACGCGCAACGGCAAGAAATGCCAGCAAGTCGTTTAGATAGCGGGATTTGTTATTCATGCAATTGCCTCATAACCACATACGATTCTTAGAGATTAAACACAATAATTATTTGCCTTATCAATTTGACCGAGGACAACACGTCCGCCGTTTTTGTGTGGTGCTGTCCGATACGAAAGGAGACCGTCATGGAAATCAAACGCAATGGTTCGCAGCCTTCGAGCAAGGGTCCGGCCGAATTCTTCACCGGCAATGTGCGCGTCGACCCGCTGTTTCAGTCTCCCGGACCGGCCCAGTTCAATGGCGCTCTCGTGACATTCGAGCCCGGCGCGCGCTCGGCATGGCATACGCATCCGTGCGGTCAGACGTTGATCGTCACGGCCGGTCTTGGTTGGACGCAGTGCTGGGGCGAACCGAAGGTCGAAATACGTCCGGGCGATGTCATTACCTGTCCCGCCAATAAGAAACATTGGCATGGCGCAACGGCGACGACGGCGATGAGCCATATCGCCATTCAGGAAGCGAAGGACGGCAAGGCGGTCGAGTGGCTGGAGAAGGTCACCGACGAACAATACCTCAGTTGAGGGAGCAAAGCCCGTCACAAACGTCGAACTAAGGATAGCGCCATGACCGACATTCGAGCATACAAAAATCCGTTCGCCGATGTCGCTCCCGCGCTGGCCGAATATACGGACAATGTTTTGTTCGGCGATGTCTGGAAACGGCCCGGCCTGTCGCAGCGAGACCGCAGCCTGATCACTGTGGCTTGTCTGATCTCGCTCTATCGAACGAATGAACTACCGTTCCATCTCAAGCGCGCCATGGAAAATGGTGTCACGCGCGACGAACTCGCCGAAGTCATCACACATCTTGCCTTCTATGCGGGCTGGCCGCCAGCGAGCACCGCCGTCGGCATCGCGCGCAAGGTGTTTGAGGAAGCGTAATAGCAATTCGGAACACAGACAAAGGAGAAGCATATGCAAAAACGCAAACTCGGTCGGGGTCTTGAAGTTTCGGAACTTGGCCTGGGCTGCATGGGCATGACCTCCGCATATGGCCCTGCATCCGATAAGGGAGAAATGATCGCGCTCATCCGGGGAGCCGTCGATCGGGGCGTAACCTTTTTCGATACCGCCGAGGCTTACGGACCATTCGCGAACGAGGAGCTCGTGGGTGAGGCGCTCGCGCCGTTCCGCAACAAGGTGGTGATCGCGACCAAGTTCGGCTTCGACATCGATCCGACGACGGGCGAGCGTCGAAGCGGCGTGAACAGCCGTCCCCAGCATGTCAAGATGGTCGCGGAGGCATCTCTCAAGCGCCTCAAGACCGATCGAATCGACCTGTTCTATCAGCACCGCGTTGACCCTGCTGTGCCCATCGAGGATGTGGCAGGCGCGATCAAGGAATTGATTGAGCAAGGCAAGGTCAAGCATTTCGGTCTTTCGGAGGCCGGCGCGAAAACGATTCGCCGCGCTCACGCCGTGCAGCCTGTCACAGCGCTACAAAGCGAATATTCGCTTTGGTGGCGTGGACCTGAACAAGAAATTCTGCCCACCCTGGAAAAACTCGGCATCGGCTTTGTCTGCTTCAGCCCCTTGGGCGCGGGATTTCTCACTGGAAAAATCGATCAAAATACCAGGTTCGGCAGCGACGATTTCCGCGCCTCCGTCCCACGCTTCGCCCCGGAAGCGCTAAAGGCGAACATGGCATTGGTTGGGGTCGTTCGTGATGTAGCAACACGAAAGGGGGCTACCCCCGCCCAAATCGCTCTTGCGTGGCTGCTGGCTCAAAAGCCGTGGATCGTGCCTATCCCTGGCACCACGAAACTTCATCGCCTTGAAGAGAACCTCGGAGCGGCTACGGTCAAACTGACGGCAGCCGACCTGAAAGAGATCGACGCGGCGGCATCGAAGATCACGGTGCAGGGAGCGCGGCTGCCTGAAGGCGCGCTCAAGATGACGGGGTTGTAGGGCATTAATCGGCCGGTCGAGGAACAAGCCGAAAGCGCCAAACACGCGCCGCTCGCCAAAGTGCTCGACGCTTCAATCGACCGCTGAACAAGGAGAAAAACAATGCAAAAGCGTAAACTCGGAGAAAGCAATCTCGAAGTCTCCGCCATCGGTTTCGGCTGCATGGGGCTGAGCTTCGCCTATGGAACAGCGGTCAGCAAAGACGAAGGTGTCGCGCTCATCCGGCACGCATTCGATCGCGGAGTCACGTTCTTCGACACCGCCGAAATGTACGGACCGTTCACCAATGAAGAAATGGTCGGCGCCGCCTTGAAGCCGATCCGCGACAGGGTAGTCATCGCCACCAAATTCGGTTTCAACATCGTCGACGGTAAATCGACGGGACTGAACAGCCGTCCCGAGCATATCAAGAAAGTCGCCGATGAATTGCTTAAGCGGCTCGGTATCGAATTTATCGATCTCTTTTATCAGCATCGCGTCGATCCGGCCGTGCCAATTGAAGACGTTGCGGGCGCGGTGAAAGAACTCATCAAGCAGGGAAAGGTCCGGCACTTCGGGCTTTCCGAGCCGGGTGCGCAGACCGTGCGGCGCGCGCACGCCGTGCAGCCCATCACAGCACTTCAAAACGAATACTCGCTGTGGACACGCGGACCGGAAACCAACGGCATCCTGAAGGCTTGCGAAGAGCTCGGCATCGGCCTCGTCGCCTATAGCCCCCTCGGCAAAGGCTTCCTCACGGGCGCAATGAACAAGGATACCAAGCTCGGCGAAAATGACTTTCGCCGCGGCCTGCCGCGTTTCACACCGGGAGCAATGCAGGCCAATCAGGCGCTCGTCGATTTGCTCAAGAAGATTTCCGAGCCGAAAAAGGCAACGCCAGCGCAAATTGCGCTCGCGTGGCTGCTCGCACAAAAACCGTGGATCGTGCCGATTCCCGGCACCACGAAAACCAATCGCCTCGAAGAGAACGTCGGCGCCGCCAACGTGAAACTAACTGCGCAGGACCTCGCGAACATCGAGGATGCTGCCGCCAGAATCCATATCGAGGGCGAGCGCTATCCGCCTCAACTCATGGCGACCGTCGGCCGCTGAAATCAATCCGCAACCCAAAAAGGAGCCCACCATGAGTAAAGACGTCGTTGTCGTGATCGGTCCCGGCCAGATCGGCCAAGCGATCGCGCGCCGGGTCGGCGTAGGCAAGCATTTGTTGCTGGCCGACAAGCGCGAAGACAATGCGAGAGCGGCAGCCGAAACACTCAGCAATGCGGGATATGACGCAAGCACAATGGCGGTCGATGTTTCGTCGCGCAACGCAGTGCAGGCACTCGTTCGGGAGGCTACGAAGCGCGGCGACATCACCGGCCTCATTCATGCGGCGGGTGTTTCCCCGTCGCAGGCCCCGGTCGAAGCCATTCTGAAGGTCGATCTTTACGGCACGGCGCTCGTGCTCGACTTGTTCGGAAACGTCATCGCGAATGGCGGTACGGGCGTCGTCATTGCATCCCAGTCGGGACATCGCTTGCCGGCGCTGACGGTCGAACAGAACAAGGCCTTGGCGACGACGCCGGTCGAAGAGCTTTTGAGCCTTCCTTTCCTCCAGCCGGATCAGGTGAAAGACACGCTTCACGCCTATCAGCTTGCCAAGCGCGGCAATGCCCTGCGCGTGATGGCGGAAGCCGTGCGCTGGAGCAAACGCGGCGCGCGGATCAATACGATCAGCCCCGGCATCATCATCACGCCCCTCGCCAAGGACGAGCTGACCGGACCGCGGGGCGAAGGTTACCGGCGCATGATCGAATTGTCGCCCGTCAGGCGTCCCGGAACGCCGGATGAAGTCGCCAACGTCGCTGCACTGCTCATGGGGCCGGACGGCAGTTTCATAACGGGCAGCGACTTCCTCATGGATGGCGGCGTAACCGCTTCCTACTGGTACGGCGAACTGGCACCGAAATAGATCGATCAATTGGAGGCAGTGATGCTCGGAACAATTCTCCACGGATCGCGAGACGTGCGTTGCGAAGAGGTTCCCGAGCCAAGGATACTTTATCCCACCGATGCCATCATTCGGCTGTCGGCGAGTTGCGTGTGCGGGTCGGATTTGTGGCCCTACCGAGGGCTCAATGATGCCTCCGCCCCGGTTGCGATAGGACACGAGTATTGCGGTATCGTCGAAGAAGTGGGCAGCGCGGTCAGGACCATCAAGCCGGGCCAGTTTGTCGTCGGCTCGTTCTGCATTTCGGACAACACGTGCCCCCATTGTCGCATCGGCTTTCAGTCGTCCTGCGTGCAACACGAACTCATGACCGGTGCGCAGGCGCCTCTTGCGCGCGTCCCTCTTGCCGACGGCACGCTGGTCGCTACGCCCGAACCGCCTCCAGACGATCTGATCCCGAGCCTGCTTGCAACCTCGGACGTGCTTGGCACCGGGTGGTACGCAGCCGATGCGGCGCGTGTACGTCCCGGCTCGACGGTCGTCATCGTAGGCGATGGTGCAGTCGGACTGATGGGTGTGCTTGCCTCGAAACAGCTGGGCGCGGCTCGTATCATCGCGATGAGCCGCCACAAGACGCGGCAGAACCTCGCGCTCGAATTCGGCGCGACCGACATTGTTCCCGAACGCGGTGATGCAGGCGTGGACCGAGTTCAAACAGCTGACCGACGGTATCGGCGCCGATGCGGTCCTCGAATGCGTTGGTATGAAGGAATTGATGATGCAGGCCATTCATAGCGCGCGTCCTGGTGCGATGGTCGGTTATGTCGGCGTGCCGCATGGCGTTGTGCTTGACGGGCAGGAGTTATTCTTTTCCCAAAGGGGAATGATGGGCGGGCCGGCTCCGGTTCGCCGGTTCCTGCCGCACCTGATCGACCTCGTGCTTAAGCGCCAGATCAATCCCGGCAAGGTCTTCGACCTCACGCTTCCGCTCGCCGACGTCGCCGAAGGCTACCGCGCGATGGATGAGCGGCGCGCGATCAAGACTTTGCTTCGCGTGTGAGCAGGAGGCCTAACTGTCTGCCGCGTTTGACCGGGATCAAGGCTGACGGATCAAGAGTTAGTTATGTTTTCCGTATTCTTCTGTCGAACGGAGTCCACTTGAACCATCTCATAATCACGGCTCATCCCGGCACCCGGAGCTTCAATCATTCTGTGGCGGCAGCCTACACGGGTGAACTTGAAGAGCACGGCCAAAATGTTGCTCGACGCGATCTTTACGCGCTGGGCTTCAATCCCGTTCTGTCAGCCCGCGATATGACCGCAATGGCTCGCGGTAAATTGCCCCGAGACATCCGCGCTGAACTGAAGGCGGTTAAGAACGCCGATGTCATAACGATGATTTCGCCGCTATGGTGGCGTGGCTTCCCGGCCGTTCTTAAGGGTTATATCGATCGAGTCTTCACGGCAGGCGTGGGCTATCTGAGCAATGACGCGAAGAGCCCAAAAAGCCTATCCGGCAGGAAAGCCGTCATCATAACGACTTCAGAAGCCACGGTCGATGAACTCAAGAGCAACGGCACGTTGCGCGCGCTTAAGGCAGACCATAAGGAAATGATGGATTATTGCGGGATCGATTTGCTGGGACAACTCTATCTCGGGGGCGTCCCTTCGAGCATGAGCCGCGCTGCGGGCGAGCAACATCTCGAAACCATCCGCCGCTTTGTGCAACGTACGTTTAAGTAGCCTTGGGGGCTGCGCCCCTTTGCCGTCAAGACCAAGACAAGCGCAGAACGCGACCGGGTTGTCGCTGCGCTCCGGCCCGCACCACTCGCGTTCTGCGGTCTTGACGGCTTAACCCCGCTCATTGCTGCGGCGCTAGGCGGGATGCATGCGTAACCCGTGTTCAAAAGAAGGCTGGGACGGCACCCCATAACGGGCCGAGAACAATAGGCTAACAACCTTGACTGTACGACCATCAGCAATTTTTGCTTGTCAAACTCCCTCCGATTTCCGCCGATTGATCTGCTTAAAGGCGATCAGCGCGCCCGTCCTGGCTCGCGCGTGATCGACAATCGGAAAAGGATACGTCTTCCCCAGAACGATGCCGGCATCTGCCAGGTCAATGGGACGTGCATTCCGGGGCGTATGCAGCGCTGCGTCGTGTAATTTCGCGAGTTCCGGTACCCAGCGGCGCACATAGGTGCCGCGGGGATCGAATTTCGCGCCTTGAAGCGAGGGATTGAAGACCCGGAAATATGGGGCGGCATCCGCGCCGCAGCCCGCAACCCATTGCCAACTCGCGGCGTTGCTCGCGAGGTCGGCGTCGACCAGCGTCTCCCAGAACCAGGCCTCGCCCAGAATCCAGGAATGCAGGAGGTCCTTGACAAGGAACGAAGCGACGATCATCCGCACGCGATTGTGCATCCAACCCGTGGCCCGGAGTTCGCGCATCCCGGCATCGACGATGGGGTAGCCGGTCATACCGCGCTGCCACGCCGTCAATCCTGCAACGTCGCCGTTCCAAGGAAAACGCGCGAAGTCCGCACGCAGCGGCGTCTCGGGTAAACTCGGAAAATGAAACAGCAGATGATAAGAAAATTCGCGCCAGGCGATTTCCGAAAGATAGGTTTCGACGCCGCGCGGGATCGGGTGTCCCGTGGCGGCGAAGGCGCGCGCCGTTATGGTCTCGCGAATTTGGCGCGGGCCGATCTCGCCGAAATGCAGATGCGGCGATAATCGCGACGTGCCCGCGACGCCGGGAATATTTCGCTTGTCGTGATAATCGAGAAGCATGCGGTCGGCGAAGGCGTCGAGACGCGCTTGCGCGCCATCCTCGCCGGGTGTCCACGTTTCGCGCATCCCGCCAGCCCAATCGGGCGATTTTGGTCGTAGGGACCATGATGCCAGATCGTCACTGGCCGGGAACGATTTCGGGACCGGAATACGCTTCGGCACCGGTGCCAACGGCGCGGATCTTTCGGCGGCACGAAGGGCGTTACGGAATGGCGTGAACACACGGTAGGGCGCGCCGTCCTTCGTGGCGATCGTCCAGGGTTCGCAGAGCAGTGCGGCGTTGAAGCTTTGTACGTCAATGCCGCGCCGGCGAAGCATGGTCTGGATGCGCTCGTCGCGCGCGGTTGCCCACGGCTCGTAACGTCGGTTCCAGAACACGGCCTCGGCTTTCGTTTCCGCGATCAGCTTCTCGAGCGTCGTCTCGGCGGATCCCCGCCGAAGGATCAAGCGGCTGCCGCGTGCATTCAATGCGTGAGCCAGCCGCTCCAGCGAACCGTGAAGCCACCAGTGGGATGCACCGCCCGGCGCCCATGAGCCGGCATCTTCATCGTCAAGCAGGAAGACGGGAATGACGGGTTTTCCGCGCGCAATGGCATACGATAGCCCAGGATTGTCGGCTAGCCTGAGATCGCGGCGAAACCAGAACAGCGCCGTCATGATAATGGCGCGCGCTCATCACTCCCGGGAACGGCGGTCATCCGGCGTGCGATATTTTGTAGAGGCCCACATTCAGAACGCCCGCTTCGAAACCCGCCTGACAATAGGCCAAGTAATAATCCCACATGCGCCTGAAACATGCGTCGAAGCCCATCGGCTGGATCGCAGGCCAGGCCTGTACGAACCGAGCGCGCCAATCTGCGAGCGTGCGGGCGTAGCTGTCGCCGAAGAATTCCGCGGACCGCAATCGCAAGCCGGCGCCGCCGATCCGGTCCGCGAGGATTTCTCTGGTCGGCAGCATTCCACCCGGGAAGATATACCGCTGTATGAAATCAGGATTACGCCGGTACGACTCGAAATGGCTCTCGCCGATGGTAATAACCTGTAGCACTGCGACCCCGTCCTTTTTCAGCCTTGCGCGCAATGTTTCGAAATAGACCGGCCAATATTCCTCGCCGACCGCCTCCAACATCTCGATGGAAGCAATGCGGTCATAGGTGCCGTCGGTATCGCGATAATCCTGGAGGTGGAATTCGCAGCGATCGCGGGCGAAAGACCGGCTCAGCCGATCCCGCGCATTGGCGAGCTGTTCGCAGGAAAGCGTGATACCGGTGACCGAGCTGCCGTGCCGCTCTGCGAGCAATTCGGCGAGCCCGCCCCAGCCACTGCCGATTTCAAGCACGCGCTCGCCGCCCGACAACTCCAGAAGCTCCGCCACGCGATCGAGCTTCGCCCGCTGCGCCTCCGGCAAGGTCCGATGTTTCCCGGAGTAAATGCCCGACGAATACATCATGCCGGGATCCAGCCATTGCGCGTAGAACGCATTTCCCAAATCGTAATGTGCCGCGATGTTGCGCCGGCTGCCGCGTCGCGTATTTCGGTTCAATCCGTGACGGAGCCTTCCGATGGCGGGCGGAAGACGCAAGGCTCGCAGCGGCGCGCCCATATTGGCGTTCAGGCACAGGAATCGCAGCAGTGTGGGAAGATCCTGGCTCGACCATTCTCCCGCCAAATAGGCTTCGGCGAACCCGACATCCCAGCTCAGCGCGAGGCGCCACAAAAAGCCCCAGGAGTTGATTTTTAAACGAGCCTTCTGCCCGGGCTGCCTGCCGGAGAATTCCAGCACCCCGCCCTGCGGCGTTTCGATCACCAACGTGCCGCAGGCAATGTCTTTCGCGGCCCACTGCAGCAGACGACTTGCCAGCGCATGATGCGGTCGCGAATCATTGGCCTCAATCGATTGGGACGACATGCAGATCAAACAGTCTTTCCGTGAGCGGGAGATAGCGGGGCGGGCATGCCAATGACATCCGAGGCGCGCGGGCGAAATCTAAGACCTTTCAGCCAGAGTCGCGCCGCTTGCCAATGGATCGCGGCGATGACCTTGAGCGTGACGACCGGCATGGCGAAGAAGAGGCGCAGCAGCATCGCATCCGTCAGGTGGCGGCGTTCTCCGGCAAGACAGGCCGTCATTACGGTTGCGTCACCCTTGCTGGCGCGAATGGCGACGGAAAGCTTCTCGCCCGGCAGGCGCACGCCGAAATCGTAACGCAGGTTCATGTCCAAGAACGGCGAAACGTAGAATGCCTTGTCGCAAGACTGATGAAGGCGGCCGCTGGTTTCTGCGGGAATCACGTAGCTGTGGCGTTCGCCGAAAGTGTTGTGCACCTCGTAAACGACGGCCGCCGGCGTTCCGTCCGCATGCGCGCAGAAATAGATACTCAGCGGGTTGAAGCTGTAGCCCAGCGTGCGCGGCATGCAGAGCAGCCGGATCGAACCGCCGGAAAACGCAATTCCGGCTTGCGCCAGCTTGCGCTCGATCTGCTCGCGCAGTGGTGTCCGGCTTCCGTCGCCGTGGTCGCGGTCGTGGAAGCAGAACAGGTTGGCGCGGTTGCAGGAAAAAAACCAAAGCTGGAAAGACGCCCGGTCCAATTCGTCAAGGTCGAGCAGGAGCCAAAAAACGCGATACCGGAAGCGGTGAGCGCGCGGCGTCAGGCGCCGGTGCATCACCGAGCCGACGTAAAGGGCCGAGCAGTCCGTCATCGCGCGGGCTCCGTTTGGCGGTCCGTATGTCCCTGCGGGGCGAGCACAATGCGGCCGGATTCGTTGGCAACCGTCCACGGCCTGCGAACGCCGCCCAATTCTTCGGCGACTGCCAAGCCCGCCTGTAATCCGTCTTCGTGGAAACCGGCGCCGAAATAGGAGCCGCAGAACCACGTCCGCCGCGCGCCCTGCAATTGCCACAGGCGGTTCTGCGCCGTGATGGCGGCGGAGTCGAAAACCGGGTGATCGTAGCTTTCGCTGTGGTGCAAGGTTTCCGGACTCGGATGTTGCTGCGGATTGAGCGTGACGAACAGCGGCGTTTCGTCGGGAATGCTCTGCAGGCGGTTCATCCAATAGGTGAAGCAGGCGTCTTTGCCATGCGGATCGCGCCCGCCGATATAGTTCCAACTTGCCCAGGCCGAACGACGTTTGGGCATGAAACTCTGGTCGGAATGCAGCACGGCGAGATTGCGTTGATAGCGGAAGGCGCCGAGCAGGGCGGCTTCCTGCGGCGTTGGGTCGGCGAGAGCGGCAAGCGCCTGATCGGCATGGTTGGCCATGACGACATGATCGAAGCGCTCTGCGCCGCCCTGCGAATCGATAATCTGTACCCAGCCGCCGGACCGGTCCACGCGCAGCACAGCTGCATCGAGCTTGATCCTGCCCGTGAACTCCTCAATCAGCCGTCGCACATAGGAAATGCTGCCGCCCGTGACCGTTTCCCAGAGCGGCCGACCGGCAACCTGCAAAAGACCGTGATTGGCGTGAAACCGGATGAAGGCCAGCGCCGGAAACGACAGCATCTCCGCAGCCGACGCGGACCAGATCGCGCTCGCCATTGGCAAGAGATGATCGTCGCGAAAGGCGTCGCCGTATCTGCCGGCTTCGATATATTCTCCGAGCGTCAGCCGCTCGAAACCAGGTGCTGCGGAATCGCGCACGGCGTCCCGATAGAATTTGCGGACGCCGGCCAGCATCGCAAGAAAGCGCGGCCGGACGAGATTGCGCTTTTGCGCCAACAGGCCAGCTAAGCCGGTGCCGCCCGCATATTCGAAGTTACCACCGTCGAGCGAGGCTGCGAACGACATATCGGATGGCTGCGTCGGAACCTTGAGGTGTGCGAAGAGCGCCGTCAGATTGGGATAAGTCACCTGGTTGAAGACGATAAAGCCGGTGTCGACGGCAATTCTCCGCCCGCCGATCAGCGCAAGGACCGTGTTCGAATGGCCCCCCACTCTTTCGGCTTGCTCGTATATGGTAACATCGTGCCGACGGCCAAGAAGCCATGCTGCCGACAGGCCGGTTATCCCGGTGCCGACCACCGCAATCCTAAGGCGAACGTTTTCCGGCATGCCGTCGAATCCTCATTCTCACCATCAGGAACGTAGTGAGTTCCATGATGGATCACCTTGGGGTGATCCATCCGGGTACTTTCCACGTTCAACAGGGCATGCAAGCCGTTTGCGATATGCTGCGTCCCCCACGCCGCTATGCCCTGCGCCGCCCCGAGGCGCGGGCTCGCATGCAGCTTGTTGCAGCACGTCGGCCGGGGCGGTCCATGTCTGAGAGATCGCAGCCGGCTGACGTGCAGCCGGATTGGGCACGACTGATCGGGGCCGTTGCCCTACAGCGCGACCGGGCGGCTTTCGCGTCTTTGTTCGAGTACTTCGCCCCGCGCGTGAAAACCTTCATGCGCCGTTCCGGAGCCAGCGAGACAGCAGCCGAGGAATTGGCGCAGGAGACCATGCTGGCTCTCTGGCGCAAAGCCGCTTTGTTCGACCCTGCGACAACCGGTGCTGCGTCGTGGATATTCACCATCGCACGCAATCTGCGCATCGATGCCCTGCGCCGCGAGCGCCGTAGCTCTTCGAACGACATCGCCGACGTTGATGCCGAGTTTGTGCTCGACGATGGGCCGTCGCCCGACACCGTTTTAGCGTCGACGCAGGCTGATGCACGGATTCGCAGCGCGCTCTCCGCGCTGTCAGACGAGCAACTGCGCGTCGTGGAATTGTCCTTCTACCAAGAGAAGGCGCATGCGGAGATCGCCGAAGTCCTCGGCATCCCTCTCGGCACCGTAAAATCGCGTTTGCGGCTGGCGATGGCCAAGCTGCGTGGTTTGTTAGGCGACTTATCATGACCATCCGGCATCACCCAGCTGACGAGCTTTTGACCGCTTATGCGGCCGGCACACTGGATCAGGGACAGCATATCGCGGTCGCGACGCATCTTTGGTATTGCCCGGCATGCCGCGGCTGGGTGAAGGTGATGGAAGCTTGCGGTGGGTCGGTCTTGAGTGCTCTACCGCCGGTCGCGATGGCGAGCGATGCCCTGAGCCGTATCGAAGCGCGGCTCAATGAAACCACGCCTACGATTCCATCCGTGCAACCGCGCGCGAATATGTTGCCGGATGTTCCGGGACTGCCGGCTTTTGTGCGTCGGCTTCCAGCCGGCGAATGGACGCGGCTCGCACCCTCTCTGCATGTCCGGCGGATCGAACTTTCAGAACCGGCCGATACACGAGTATTCCTGCTCAAATCGAGTCCGGGAATAAAATTGTTGCCGCATGCCCATACCGGATTCGAGATGACCATCGTGCTTTCGGGGAGCTTCAGCCATGACGGCAAGCGCTATGGCATCGGCGATTTCGATTTGGGCGATCCCGATGCCGATCACGAGATCGCCATCGGCCGCGAAGGCGACTGTGTCTGCCTGGTCGCCATGCAGGGCAAACTGAAATTAAAAGGGCTCCTGGGCCGCCTCATCCAACCGCTGATTTCGATCTGAGCCGCCCGATGTATCTCATAGCCAGCGTATTGGCGGCAGGCATTGCCCTGTCCGCGATCATGGCCTTCGCCTGGCGGATCGAGCGCGTCACCGGCAACTCCGGATGGATCGACGTTTTCTGGACATTCGGCACTGGCGCGGCGGCCTGCACATTGGCGCTTCTGCCGTTGGAAGATTCCGGTTGGCCTCATGGCCGCGAGATGCTGGTTGCAGCCCTTGCCGGCTCATGGTCGCTGCGCCTGGGCTGGCACATTCTGTCGCGTACGCGCATGGTCGACGACGATCCGCGCTATCGCGATCTGATGCGCCAATGGGGCGCCAACGCCGCGTCGAAATTGTTCCGGCAATTGCAAATTCAGGCCGCAGTGGGTCTGCTTCTGGCTTCGTCGGTCATGCTCGCCGCGCAAAACCCCATCGAGCTTTTTCGTATTCAAGACATCGTCGCAATCGCTATTTTCTTTATCGGCGTCATGGGCGAAGCGATTGCCGACGCTCAGTTGCGCGCGTTCAAGCGGTCCGCGGCGAACCGTGGCAAGATCTGCGACGCGGGTTTGTGGGGCTTTTCGCGTCATCCCAATTATTTCTTCGAGTGGCTGTGTTGGCTCGCCTATCCGCTCCTGGCCATCGACATCGGCGGCGGCAACCCGCTTGGATATCTGTCGCTGGCGGCGCCGCTTTGCATGTATTGGCTGCTGGTGTACGTTTCGGGCATACCGCCGCTTGAAGCACACATGATGCGCACGCGCCAGGCACGGTTCGTCGACTATCGCCGGCGCACCTCTGCGTTCTTTCCCTGGCCTGGCGTGAAAGACTAAAGCGTTGGCGCGTTCTCAAATTCAATGCGCGAGCTTACTCGACACCCAGAACGCCCAAGCCGCGGTTACCGCACCCAGCACACAGCCCCAGCTCATATCGGCGAGCGTGAGCGCCGTCGACCAATTGCGCACGGTCGCCTGATTGGTCAAGTCGTAGGTCCCATAGGTGAAAAGACCGAACGCCGCGCCGAGCAGCAGGGCGGTTGCCATGCTCCCGTTCTTCAGCGCGGGATTGATCGCGAAGATCACCAGGCCAGCGGGATACGCGAGGTAGAAGACGATGGCCGGCATCAGGCTGACATCGGTCAGCAGAATATCGCCCAACGTCGGTTTGTAGAGCCGGCTCGACATCGTGCCCAGCCACACCATGTCGGCCAGAAAGAACAGCAGGAGCGCGGCAAGATAGGATGACACGGAAGTCATTGCAGGGTTCTCGTCGTTTTTGAGGACGGATTCAGCCGTCGCGGTCCGACTGCACTGTCGAGAGAAATTCCTGACGGGTCAGAGAATTGTCGCGAAAGCAGCCCAACATGCGGCTGGTGACCAGATCAGTGCCGCTTTTCTTTACCCCCCGCGCCGTCATGCAGTGATGGGTGGCTTTCAGGACCACCCCGACGCCCTGGGGGTTCAGCACCGCATCGACCGTGTTGGCGATTTGCGCGGTCATGCGCTCCTGGATTTGCAGCCGCTTGGCATAGGCTTCGACGACACGAGCCAGTTTGGATATGCCGACGACGCGCCGGTCGGGCACATAGGCGACCCAGGCATGCCCAATGAACGGCGCCATGTGATGCTCGCAATGGCTTTGAAACGGGATGCGCCGGAGCACGACCATCTCGTCGTATCCTTCGATTTCCTCGAACGTCTTCTTGAGAATCCGGTCCGGATCCTGGCCGTAGCCGGAGAAATGTTCCCCAAAGGCCCGCACGACGCGCGCAGGCGTTTCGCGCAGGCCGTCGCGGTCCGGGTCTTCGCCGATCCAGGCAAGAACGGTGCGAAGCGCGGTTTCCACATCCGCCTCCGAAATGGCCAGCTTGCGGTAGTCCGGCTCCCGGACTTGGTCCATCGGCGGTATCAAAGCATTCACGTTGTCCTCCACGCGTTGATGCGGCTGGCGCGCGACAGAACTTTGCCGCACCACGTGTGGAACGTACGAAGAGATCGACTGGATCAGTTGCGGCCCGGCCCAGCGGCGCATAGCCACTGCGCGAGCAAAGGCGGCAGTTGGACATCGACGAGAAATTTCACTCAGCGGCCGTGACAACGGGATGGTTCATCTCCTGCGCCGCGTAAGCGAGGCGGGCGCGGATGTAGCCTTCCTCGAGATACGGATTATCGGCCAGTATCTCAGCATGGGTCATGCCGCCGGCAAGCATTTCCAATATATCGATCGCGCGAATGAACGGCTGGCCGTAGCCCTGATCGGCGCGAATTGTGATGCGCTTGAGAAGCTCACTCATCTAACAATAATATTCCAATGTCCGCGCCAGTGGTACCGCCCGTGGAATGCGCGGACAGGACCGACGATCCCTCTCGACGACGGGTTGCCGCGCGAATCCCGGTCCGAAGTCGGGTGTCTGCGAGACTTTGGGGACATGACTCCTGATGAGTGTGCCCTCGCTTACCGAGGGTGCTCGGAACATATCAGGAACACGCTGCCGTCCCAGCGGCAATTGGTGATGCCTCCTTATCCAGTCAGGAGCAGTTCCAATTTGCGCTAGGTCAATGTTGCCAGACACGTTAGCGCTATTTTATCGGCAGTCATGGATCGATGCGGTCAGCAGGGTGCCTTGGTCCAGGGCTTAGTGTCGACAAACGGATGGAAAGCTACAGCTTATGCTCACGCCATTTCTCGAAGCGCTCAAGCAAAACTATCACTGGCAGCTGTCCGTCCTCGCCTTCGCGGGAATCATCTTGGCCACCTTCATCTTCAACCGGGGGCTCGCGCTGATTCCCACGTTCAAAGCGGCCCAGCAGCTCAACGAAGCGGATTTCCGGAAGAAGATGGAGAAGCCCGAATACGCGGCCAACCAGAAATGGAACCGCAAGTGGGGCCTTGTCGATCAGCTGGCGATCTTCGGCCTGATCATGCCGTTCTGCCTAACGCTTGCGCCGCAGCCGTGGTGGAGAATGCCGCGCGATATCGTCGTGATCCTGATGTTCTACGATTTCTTCTACTACCTGGTGCACCGCTTCCTGTTTCACAAGAACGGTTTTCTCGGCGGACCGCTGGTCTGGGTTCACGCCATCCATCACCGGCAGCACAACCCCTGCCGGGCAAACTCCAGCTACATCCATCCGCTGGAGGTTACGATGGGGCTCGGCCTCTACGCGGCGAGCATCTTCGTGCTGTCGCGATTCATGGGCCCATTCCATGTGGCGACGATTGTCATCACCTGGGTCGCCTTCTCGGAGATCAACCAGCACAACCACGATTTGTGGACGGCGAATCGCTTTCCATTCCGATACCTGAACACCATGGCGAAGATGCACCACAACCACCATGCGAAATTCACCGGCGGCAATTTCGCAACCATCTCGCTGCTCTACGACTGGATGTTCGGCACGCTGGACTACGGCGAAGACGACAAGACAAGCGCGGGTCTGGCGGCGGAAACTTGACCCCGAGCTCCGCCGGCTCGCAGCTTGCGGAGCCGGGAGTAAAATCCGGCGCCCCCCCGGATCGTGTTCACCACCAAGGCACGGAGAACACGAAGATATGCCGGACACCTGCGCAAAGCGCAGACGAATTCGATATCGCATTTTGACACACGGAGACACGGAGCCGCGGAGCGATATCGTTACCCTCTCTATGTCTCTGTGCCTCCGTGTGAGAAATTTTGCGCTTCGCGCGGCGACCGAACGCCCTCGCGATGCTTCGTGCTCTTGGTGTCCTTGTGGTGGACCTGCACTCCGCGGCCCTACGCCGCCGCGTAACATGAATGGGCGGCGCCGGCGTGCGCACTTCGCCCGTGCTTGATCGCGGCGTGCTTCGGATTCCGCTACCGGATTTCGTTTGAGCCGGATTTCGGATAGGCTCCTGCCAAAGAGCCCGGTTCGGGCCCAGATAATCAGGGGAGGGTTGTCATGGTCTGGATGCACACATCCTGGAAGCGGCGGATGACCGTCGGCGCGCTCACGGCGGGATTTACAGTCGCGGCCGCCAGCTGGGCGCAAGCGAGCCTCGATCAAATCCCCCAGCCGCCGGCCCACATGCCGGCGCCGCATGGGCCGATTGTCTTCTATGCCGTCTTCAATTGGCTTCTGACGGCACTGGTCGTCGTCCTGCTGGTGCGGGAAGCCTGGCGCACCCGTTCGGCGTTCCCGCTGGCGTTTCTGGCTGGTGGTGCGCTCGCCGGCTTCGTGGAGCCGATCTTCGACGGCAATATCCATGTCTGGTTCGCGCAGCCGCCGGGCGACACGCCCGGGTGGCACTTCTACAACGTTCCGTATCCCTGGTACGTGATACCCGGAAACGCCGTCCTCGGCGGGCCGGTCTACTGGATGTACTACAAGTTCCAGCGCGGCATCTCGGCCGGTGGGCTGTGGGCTTTTTTCGTCGCTTGGTGGCTTGCCGATGTGTTTCAGGAGATCCCGGGTACCGTGATGGGCGCTTATGCCTATTATGGCCCGCAGCCGTTCGTCGTCGCCGGCTATCCGGTGTGGATCGGCATGCTCGCCGGACTGGGCATTCCGCTGGCGGGATACGCCGCCTTTGCGCTGCGCGATGTTGTCTCGGGCGGGCGGCTGTGGTGGATGCAGGTCGTCCTGATGCCGGTCGTGATCTACGGCTGCGAGGTCATAGCCTGGCCGATGTGGGATACGCTGAACGGCGGACAAAGCGTGGCGGTCGCGCGGCTGGCGGCATTGGTCAGCCTCGCGTTCACCCTGAGCGCCTATTATTTCCTTACTCTTGCGTATGCCAAGGCGCAGGCCATGCCTGCCGCGGCAGGACAAGTGGCGGTGTCGCAGGTCGAAATCATCGAAGCGAGCCTCTGAGCCGATCCCAGGGCAATCGCATATGCCTGTGGACTGCGAATAAAGCCATTTGAGCGCGGGGACGCGGAGCGCGCGGAGATGCCGAGGAAAAACCGCCGGCCGTCTCCCGCGCGAAGCGCAAAATTTCTCACACGGAGGCACAGAGACTGTAACGATGCCGCTCGGCGGCTCCGTGTCTCCGTGTGCCGAAATGCGATATCGAATTCATCTGCGCTTCGCGCAATAGTCCGGCATATCTTCGTGTTTTTGTGATCAAAGCGATCTGAAGGAACGCCGGGCTTAACTCCGCGTTCCCTGCGTCTTTGCGAGCCAATCTTATCGGGCGGCAGGCACGATGCTTGCCGGTTTCGTCGCGCAGCAGCGGTCCAACACAGAATGCGGCAAATTCCATAAGGTCGAGTTCAATACCCGCCTTTGGGCAGCTCGCCGTCCGCCGTTGCCGTCAACCGCCGCGGAACCAGGTAGAGCACGGGAACGATCAGCGCATAGACGACCGTCGTGGCCAGAACGCAGACGGCGAAGCCCCCCATGTGCTCGTAGAGGGCGGTGCCGAGCACGTCGCCGAAGCGCACCGCGACGTAATAGAGCGCCGAGGACATCATCAGCGTCGTTCCTTCGAGGCCGCGCGGCGCGGAGCGGATGATGAGATCGACGTAGGCCGCAGTGCACACGCCGCCCAGCAGACCCATAATGGCCGCACCCGCCAACGCACCCGCCACGGAGTGCAGGACCAAAAGCGGCAGCGCCTGCGGCACGCCGGCGATCGTTCCCCACAACAGCAGCGTGCGCAGCTTGAACCGTCGGCAGAGCACGCCGAAGAGCATGAACGGCGGAATGAAGGACACGACGAAGACGGCGTTCCAATCGGCGTATGCCGCGTCGTTCCCGTGCAACGTATTCTGCAGATAGAATTGCAACGGTGTGGCCGTGCCGGGCGCGAAGCTCCACAGGAACCAGACCAGCATGGCCGGATAGATCGGCCAGTGGCGGGCAAGACGCTCGAGGTCGCTGGCGCGGCGGGGCACGGGTTCGCCTTCATCGCGCAGATTGTCGAAGACGGCTTTCGGTTTCCAGAATCCGTAGGCCGCAATCGCGGCCATGATCAGCGCGCCGGTGAGAAACAACAGGCGCGCGGCCTGTGCGGCGTTCTTGCCTTCGAGCTGATCGCTGATGGCGCCACCGATCAGATAGGCGCTCATCGTGGGAAGGTTGCCGAAGATGTTCCAGACGGCACTGACCTGACCGGACATCACGTGCTGCCGCCCGATCAGCGAGGTCAGTCCGTTCTGGGCGCTCCACACGAACAGAAAGCTTATCGTCAGAAGCACGACTGCGGCGAGAAGCGTGGCATAGCTGATGGGCGCGAAAGCGAACACGAGGTAGAGCAGGGCGGTCGAGGACCCGAACAGGATGAGATAGCCGCGGTCCCTGATGCCGAAGGGACTCCAGGTGTCGCGTACGAAGCCGAAGACGAAGGACAGATAGAGGGGGATCGCCGCCACGAGCCGGAAGTCGGCAACCGCACTCGGCGACAAATGCAGCTTGTTCTTCAGGAAGAACGCGATGGGGATGTCCATGATGCCGAACATCGGACCGCCGAATCCGATGAGGACGATCATCCAGCCGAGATAAAGAAAGATGCGCGCGCGCACGCGCAGCGGCAATGTTGGAGACTCGGGATAGGCGACGGCTGCGGCTTCGATCGTCGACATCCTATGGGCCACTCCTCATTCGATGCCGCACACTCGCCTCTCGTGCGCGAGCCCACAAGAGAGAGATCGGCAAAACCGGTGCATCAACTTATGCGCATCAAGTCTGAGCGAAGCGGCAACCTGGCCCTAATAGAGCGATAGGGCAATCGCAATTTTTGGCGCGCGGAGACGCCAAATAGAGGCCGGCGTCCGTCCAGATCGCTTTCACCATAAAGGCACGAAGTAACACGAAGATATGCTGGACACCTGCGCGAAGCGCAGATGAATTCGATATCGCATTTTGGCACACGGAGACGCGGAGCGGCATCGTTACTTTCTCTGTGACTCCGTGTGAGAAATTTTGCGCTTCGCGCGGAGACCGAATGCCCCTCGTGATCCTTTGTGCTCTTCCGCCTGCGGCACCGATCAGCTGCGCGCCGGCTCCAAAACGACGACAGGGATCCGGCGGATGGTCTTGGCCTGGTAGTCGTCATATTGCGGCCAGGCTTCGACCGCCTTTGCCCAGAGGCGTTCGCGCTCGGGCGACTGGGCGGTGCGCGCGTTCGCCTCGAGCGCCTTGTCCTTCACCTGCAGCGTGACCCGCGGATTCGCCGCCAGATTCAGGTACCAGGCGGGATGCTTGGGCGCCCCGCCCAACGAAGCAATGATGACGTAGTTGTCGCCGTCCTTCACGAAGATGAGCGGAACGGTCTTCTCCGCGCCGGAACGGCGCCCCTTCGTGGTCAGCAGCAGGGTCGTGGCGTTGTTCCAGATGTAGCCGCGCTCGCCGCCGGTTTCGCGGTAAGCGCGCGCGTGGCTCTCTCCCGCAATGGTGAAGTCCATCTCTTTGGGGCTTCTGGGCGGCCTCAGATCGTTCATGAGTGTAGTACCTTGCTTCAACTTGGCCATTCTAACCGCGGACGCGGCATCCTCAAACATAACCGGAGGACGCTCGCAAATCCATCGGCGTCGATGCCTGAGGGAGAAGAAGGAATGCCGCTTCGGATTATCGATGCGGGCTTCGGCCGCACGGGCACGGGTCCACGTATCACGCGCTCACCAGTCTGGGATTTCCCTGCTATCGCATGATCGAGATGACGCTGAACAGGCAGAACAATTCGTATCTCGACTTCTGGCGCAGAGTCGCACGTGGCAAGCCTCGGCACGAGTGGGAACGCGTATTCGCGAACTATAGAGCCACCGTCGACAATCCGCCTGCCGTGCCTGGCGCAAACTCATGGCTGCCTATCCCGAGGCGAAGGCCCTCCTCACCGTGCATCCGCGGGTCGGATGGCTGGTACGCAAGCACGATCGACACGATCTGTTTCACCGATTGCGCGTTACAATGCGCATATCGAGGAGGTGAAGCAGGCGGTGCCGGCCGACAAGCTTCTCGTCTTTAGCGTCGATCGGGGCTGGGCGCCGCTGTGTTGTTGCATGAGGCTTCGATCCCGCCGATGCTCCCTCTCAGGCCGAGTGACGTGAACATCGAAGGGTGGACGGATGATCGAGTTTTGGCGGTCGGGCGGAGGCTTCACCACCATTGAGGCGGTCAAAGCCGCCGAGGCGGAGGGCTGGGATGGCCAAATGTTCCAGGATTCCCTGTCGCTCAGTCCCAATCCCTATGTCGTGATGGGCGCCTGCGCCATCGCCACCGACAAGATCAAGCTCTCGACCGGGGTCACCAATCCGCTGACCCGGCATATCGCACTCACGGCATCGGGGGCAGCCGCTCTCCAGGCGATCTCCGGCGGTCGGGCGGTACTCGGCATCGGCCGTGGCGGCCTGGTGCCCACTCCGCTCGCGGCATTCGAACAGGCGCTGACCGATCTCCAGACCCTGCTCAACGGCGGCAAGATCGTCGCGTGGCCTCATGCGCCCACGGCCGGCGCGCCGCCTCCCGACAGCCGGTCCCTCGACGACCGGCCGGCATCGGGCATGGACTGGCTGCCGCAGGGCTTGCCCAAGGTCCCGCTCGACGTAGCTGCCACCGGGCCAAAGGTGATCGACATCGCCGCACCGCTCGCCGAGCGCGTGACCTTTAGCGTGGGCGCCATTCCCGAGCGGATCGATTGGGCGCTCGGGGTCGCCCGGGCGGCGCGCGCCGGCAAAGGGCTGACCGATACGGACGCCTCTTATGGCGCGCAGATCATTGTCGTCTGCCACCCGGACCGGAATACGGCGCAGGCGATTGCGACGAGCATGGTTCCACCCCTGTCGCGCTTCCAGGTTATTCAAGGGCTGCCCGGCGGTCCCATGAGCCCGAGCGATGCACAGAACTTCGCCGCGATTTGCGAGGGCTACAAGAAGGCCCAGCAAAACAAGAACCCCGAAGCGATCCGGCGCATCGGCGAATCTCTCACGCCCGATTTCATCGAGCGCTTCGCCGTCGTGGGGCCGCCGAACCATTGCATCGAGCGTCTAGTGCAGCTGGTCCGCCTCGGCCTCGAACGGTTCGTCGTCGTGGGCCCCGGCTTCTATCCCGAACCTGGCGGTTCGGGTGGAAGCCTGTTCGTGCGCGAGGTGATGCCCGCCGTGCGAGCTGCCGCCGGCGGCTGAGGACGGAGACTAGTACCCGGAATCAAAACAAAGTGACACACAAATGCTTTTCTTAACGCAGAGGCCGCCGGGGATGCGCAGGGGACGCGGAGTAAGAATTGCGCTTCGCGTACTCTGCGTTAAGAAAAGCCGGTACACGAGTCACATTTTAACAAAGCGAAGGCGGACGGCGTTGGCTGCGGGTTCCTGCCCGCGTCAGCTCGTAGTCGCCGGCGCTGTCGACGCGCGCCTGCCCTCCTGCATAGACCACGATCGTGGTGAAGGATTCCTCGATAATCGCCGGACCGCTCAACTCGTGCCCGGGCCCCAAGTCGCCGCCATGGAAGATGGCGGTTGGCTGGAATCCGTCACCGAGATTCGCCCGCCGCGTCTTGGCCGGCCTAGCCTTGGACAGTGCGACGACCTTTGCGCCCGGCGCCGCGGCCGATATTGATCTGTGTCAATGCCGCCCTGGATTCCGGTGCCTATTCCTTCCCGCACAGGATTGCGGAGGGTTTCCCGTGAATATCGCAGCCAAGATCGCGCCCGGCGATGCGCGCTATCCGGGGCAGCCGAGCACGCAGGACATCATCGGCAAGGATATCGTCCAGGCGCCGCCGGAGATCACCGCGGAATCCTATCAGTTTCTTGGCGACGCCGACATCGGCTACGAGCGGTACATCTCCGCCGATTTCGCCCGCCTCGAATACCAGCGCATGTGGAACCGCACGTGGCAGTGGGCCTGCCGCGAAGAGAACATTCCCAATGTCGGCGATTACCAAGTCTACGAAGTGGGCCCCTACTCCTTCATCATCGTGCGCGTCGCGCCCGATGTCGTGAAGGCCTATTACAATGCCTGCCTGCACCGCGGCACCAAGCTGCGCGCCTCGGGAACCGAAGGCTGCGCCAGCGAATTTCGCTGTTCGTTCCATGGCTGGAGCTGGAACATCGACGGCACGGTGAAGAACATTCTCTGCGAATGGGATTTCCCCCACGCACGCCGGGAAAAATTCCGCCTGCCGGAGGCCAAGGTCGAGCTGTGGCAGGGCTTCGTGTGGATCAACATGGACCCGAATGCCGGACCGCTATGCGAGTATGTCGGTCCCGTGGTGTGGGAGCAGTTCAAGCGCTGGCGCCTCGAAGACCGCTACGTCGCGGTGCATATCGTCAAGGACCTGCCGTGCAACTGGAAATTCGCGGCCGAAGCGTTCCTCGAAGCCTATCACGTGTTCGAGACCCATCCTCAGGTCGCGCACTCCAATGCCGACGCCAATTCGCAATACGATTTCTACGGCGATCATGTCAGCCGCTTCATCTCCTGTCTCGGCGTGTTGAGCCCGCACCTCGCCGGCCAATACGACGAACAGCACGTGCTCGACCAGTTCGTGCTCGGCGACCGCACGGTGCTCGGCGAACAAAAGCTGACATTGCCCGCGGGCGGCTCGGCACGGCAGGTGATGGCCAAGGAATTGCGCCGCATCATGGGCGACATCTATCGCGTCGATCTCGGCAATGTCGCCGACACCGAGATGCTGGATTGCTATTCCTACAACATCTTCCCGAGCTGCTTTCTCTTCCCCGGCATCTCGCTGCCGATGGTGTATCGCTTCCGCCCGCATCCGAAGGACCACACCAAGTCGATCTTCGATCTCCTCTTTCTGCGTCCGGTGCCGCCGGGCGAAGCGCGGCCTGCCCCCGCCGAGCCGGTCCATATCACGGTGGGCCAATCCTATGGCGAGGTGCCGGGCATGGACCCGGGTTTCGGTGCGGTGCTGGATCAGGACACCGACAATGTCGGCTTACAGCAGGAAGGCGCCGCGGCATCCTTCAAGAAGGGCGAAACGCTCGCCAATTACGAAGAAATCCGCATCCGCCATTTCGAGCGCGCGATCGACAAATATGTCGACCGGCCCTGATCGCCGTTTCGATCAACGACCGAACGCGCCGCGGCCGCCGACATAATCGCATAGGCGTCGTGTTAAGCGCCCCATGTTGACCTCCGCACGAAGGGGAGGTGGGCCTTGCGTCTCTCCAGCTCAAGCGACTTGCCTCATTCCTACGGAAGCCAAACGGTCGATCACGAAGTCGCCGTCGCGGACCAACGCAAGTGCATTCAAGCGCTGGTAAATGGTTTTCGCCCTGCGCTATGGTGCCTGCGCCAATCGATGCCGCCAGCCGGTCTGCAACCGCGGCCGGTCCAACGATCCGGGAGAAGATATGCGCGAATATCTGAAGTTTTACATCGACGGCAAATGGGTCGATCCGGTCGAGCCGAAAAACGCGGACGTGATCAATCCGGCGTCCGAAGAGGTTTCCGGAAGAATTTCGCTCGGCGGTATCGCCGACGTCGACAAGGCCGTGGCTGCCGCGCGCAAAGCCTTCAAGAGCTGGTCGCAAACCGCCCGCGGCCAGCGGCTCGAGATCCTGGAGGCGATCCTCGCGCACTACGAGAAGCGCCAGTCGGACATCGGCGAGGCGATCATGGAGGAAATGGGCGCGCCGTCCTCGCTCGCCCAAGGCTTCCACGTCTTCCTCGGCTCGGAACATCTCAAGACCGCCATCGAAGTCCTGCGCGACTTCAAGTTCGAGGAGCAGCGCGGAGCCACCCGCATCGTCAAGGAACCGATCGGCGTGTGCGCGCTGATCACGCCGTGGAACTGGCCGATCAACCAGATCGCCGTCAAAGCGTTCCCGGCGCTGGCGACCGGATGCACCATGATCCTGAAGCCGGCGCAGCTGTCGCCCTACTCCGCGCAGATCCTCACCGAAGTGATCGACGCGGCCGGCGTTCCGGCGGGCGTCTTCAATCTGCTGCAGGGCAGCGGCAGCCTGATCGGTACGGCGCTGTCGACCCATCGCGACGTAGACATGATCTCCTTCACGGGATCGGAGAGCGTCGGCGTCGAGATCGCCAGGAATGCGGCGCCGACCGTCAAGCGCGTCTGCCAGGAACTCGGCGGCAAGAGCCCCTTCATCGTACTCGACGACGCCAACCTTGCGAAGAATGTCGCGGAAGCCACCACGACCATGATGGGCAATTCGGGCCAGACCTGTAGCGCCGGCTCGCGCCTGCTGGTGCCGAATTCGCGGATGGACGAGGCCGTCAAGGCTGCGCGCGAGGCCGCCGAAAGCGTGACCGTCGGCGATCCCAGGGGCAACTTCGCGATGGGGCCGGTGGTTTCGAAGGGCCAGTACAACATCATCCAGCAATACATCCAGAAAGGCCTCGACGAAGGCGCCAAGCTGATCGCCGGCGGTCCCGGGCGTCCCAAGGGGCTGGAAAAGGGCTGGTATGTGAAGCCCACCGTCTTTGTGGGCACGAATGATATGGTGATCGCGCGCGAGGAGATTTTCGGGCCGGTGCTGGTGATCATCGGTTACAAGGATGTCGAGCACGCCATCGAGATCGCCAACGACACCGATTTCGGCCTTGCCGGCTATGTCAGCGGCGCCGACGCCGAACAATGCCGCGCGGTGGGCCGCCGCATCCGCGCCGGCTGGATCGGCATCAATGGCGGTTTTGATTTCCATGCCGCCTTCGGAGGCTACAAGCGCAGCGGCAACGGGCGGGAATGGGGCGAATTCGGCTTCCACGAATATCTGGAGGTGAAGTCGCTTCTCGGCTACGGCTGACGAACACGTCCCGCGGCGCGGGGCCGATCACCGGCCGCCGAGGCGAGACTATAGCAAAGTCCGTTGAAATTGAATTGTACTTACCCCTCTGCGCCGGGTCTCGCCTTGTCCGCCGAAGCCTTGCGCGAAGGCGGGCCGTAAACGGGGGAGGTGTCGAGCGGCGCGCGAGCCCCCGGTCTGCGCGAAGCGCAGCCGGGGGATAAATTCCGCGAAACGGAGGGGGCGTAGTTCAATGCGATCGGAATCTGCTCCAGTACCCACTATCAAGCATAGGTGACTCACCGTCGATGGAAAAAATCAAATCATTTGAATAGGTTGGCATTGTGCGCTCTAGAGCGGTTCCAGCAAAAGTGTGAGCACTTTTGCGTCCGGAACCGCGTCAAAACAATAACCTGGAGCGAAATGGCGATTTGAAGAAAAGTCATTGCGCTCTAGCCCGCAGGGAGTGTGAGAAATGCGGACTGGCCCAGGAACACCGAGGTGTTCATTGGCCCGGGTTTCGGCAGGGCGATGGGCCATGATCCAATCCGCCACGTCCTTCCACACGGTTTCGCCGTCCAGGTCGCGCAGCAGCATGTGATAGCCGTTCTTGTATTCGCGGATGTCGGCGCGGTTGGCGAGTTCGGCGGCAACGGCTTTCGTCGGTTTCGAAGGGATGACCTGATCCTTGTCGCCGAACAGCAGCAGAATCGGCGGGTCTTCGGTCATTCTTGCCGGCGCGGCCTGTGCCTGGTCCATCAGATCGACCAGCCCATAGACCTGATCGATGCGCGCATCGTGTTGATAGACGGGATCGTGCGCGAGCTTCCGCAGCATGGGAATATTGTCCGAAGGCCAGATTTTGAGGCCCTCTCCGGAGACGTGTTTCCAGGGCAGTGTGTGAGCGCCCAGCCAGAGCGCAACGCGGTAGGACAGCGGCATGTCCGAGCGCGACCACACGGCTGGCGCCACAAGGATAGCGCCGTCGATGTGCGGCGGCCGCTGCGAGGCAAGCGAGGACAGCACCACCGCTCCGCCCATGCTTTCGCCCAGCGCATAAACCGGCAATCCGGGATATTGCGCGCGGGCGGCGGCCACGAAATCGTGAAGATCGGCGCGCATCGCATCGGCTCCCGCCCACAGCCCCGGATCGGGCGAGCGGCCGAAGCCGCGCTGATCGTAGGCATAGACGGCGACGCCGTGCGCCGCCCACCACGGGCCCGGCATGTCGAAGGCTTCGGAATAATCGCTCATCCCGTGGAGGGCGACGATGACGGCTTGCGGGTTCTTCGCGTCCCAGTGTTTGAGCGGGAGTTCGAGGCCGTCGCGCGTCACGAAGACGGTGTTTTCGATTGCGGGTGCTGCGGTTTCAACACCGCCTGGTGCGAGCACCGGTGCGCAGGCCGTGAGCGCGACAATGCTCAGCGTGCCAACACCCTTGCCACATTTTCGCGCAAATCCGGCAAAAGCTCGTCTTCGAACCATGGATTTTTCTTCAGCCACGCATTGTTGCGCCAGGACGGATGGGGCAGGGGCACGAGCCGCGGCGCATAATCGCGCCAGGCCCGCACGGTTGCTGTCATCGTCCCTTCGCGTTGCGGCCCCAAATAGCGACTCTGGGCATAAGATCCCACCAGCAGCGTCAGTTCGAAATCCGGCAGCACCGCGAACAGCTTGTCGTGCCAGGCGGGGGCGCATTCGGGCCGTGGCGGCTTGTCTCCGCCATGCGCATCGTGTCCCGGAAAGCAGAACCCCATTCCGATCACCGCGACTTGGCGTTCGTCGTAGAACGTGTCGCGATCGATCGCAAGCCAGCTCCGCAGACGGTCCCCGGAAGGGTCGTTGAACGACAGCCCTGTTTCGTGCACGCGAATGCCCGGCGCCTGGGCGACGATGCAAAGCTTCGCTTGGGCGCTCGCCCTCAGGATCGGCCGCGGTCCGTGCGGCAGATGTGCCACGCAGAGCCGGCAGGCGCGGATCTCCTTCAGCAGCTGCGAAAGGCGCGTCTGGCGCCTTGTTCCCATGGAAACCTCTACCCTTGAGGCATAGCTATGGCGGACGGGGCAGTCACGTATCCGTCTTTCCCATCGCTTCGTCATTCGTTGTAATGATGGCCATGCAGCCTCATTCAAGCAAAAAGACCATGCGCCTGTCGGTTCTAGACCAGTCTCCCATACGCAAGGACGGAACGGCGGCACAAGCGCTGACCGAAACGATCGCGCTTGCCAAGGCCTGCGAGGCTCTCGGCTATCATCGCTATTGGGTCGCCGAGCACCACAATACCGGTTCCTTTGCCGGCTCCTGCCCGGAAATCCTGGTCGCGCGCCTTGCGGCCGAAACCCGGACAATCCGCGTCGGATCGGGCGGGGTCATGCTCATGCATTACAGCCCGCTCAAGGTGGCCGAGCAGTTCCGCATGCTGGAGCTCTTGGCGCCCGGACGCATAGACTTGGGAATTGGGCGCGCGCCAGGCACCGACGAGCGCACCGCGCGCGCCCTTCAGGCCGGGCCGCAAAGCTGGGGGATCGATGCCTTTCCCAGCCAATTGATGCTGCTGCGCCAATTTCTCGACGATGCGTCCGGCACCGCATCGTTTCCCGAAGATCATCCCTATCGCGCTGTTCATGCCATGCCGCGCGGCCCAACCCGGCCGGAGCTTTGGGTACTCGGCTCCGGCATTCACAGCGCGGTCTATGCCGCCGAGCTTGGACTGGCGTTCAGCCATGCCCATTTCATCAGCCCGGAGGGCAGCGAAGCGGCCTGTGCGGCATATCGGGACCGCTTCAAGGCCTCGGGCTGGTTTACGCGGCCTACAATATCTCTGGGTGTTTCCGTCGTGGCGGCCGAAACCGACGCAGAAGCGGAACGGCTTTCCGCATCGCGCAATCTGTGGGTCGTCAAGCTTCTCACCGGCCAGCCGATCGCATTCCCCTCGCCCGAGGAAGCGCTGGATTATCCATTGAGCGACCAGGAACGCGCCATGCTTGCCATGGTGAAGGGGCGATCCGTCGTCGGCACGCCCCACACCTTGCGTGCCAGACTCGACAGTCTGGCGCGCCGCCATGGCGCCGACGAGCTTGTGATCGTCACCATCACGTACGATTCCGCATCGCGGCTAAAATCCTACGAGTTGCTTGCGGACGCATTTGCGTTGGGCGAGCGACAACCGGGTTAAGCGATCGGCAACAGGCCGATGATTGCGCCGGTCATGCAGCTGGCCATGGTTCCGGACAGCAGTGCCCGCATCGCCAGCGGCACGATCTCGTCGCGGCGCGCCGGAACCAGGCTCGACACGCCGGCGATCAGGATCCCCACCGACCCGAAATTGGCGAAGCCGCACATGGCATAGACCATGATGAGGCGGGAGCGTGCATCGAGCGCGGCGGCGGGAAGCTTTGCCAGCTTGAGATAGGCGACGAACTCGTTGATGACGATCTTCTGTCCCATCAGCGCGCCTGCGTCGGGGGCTTCGCGCCACGGCAGTCCGAGCAGCCAGACGACCGGCGAGAACACCCAGCCGAACATGCGTTCTGCCGTGATCGGCTGGCCTCCTATCGGGGGAAGATTGACAAGAACGATGTCGGCGAGCGTGACCAGCGCCACGATGACGAGCAGCATCGCCACGATGGCGAGCCAGAGCTTCAGACCGTCTTCGGTGCCGCGCGCAATGGCGTCCATGCTGGAACGGTAAGACAGGCCGGCGACCGCGGACGCGGGCTGTTCTGCGGGTTGCTCTTTGCTCGGGATCATGATGCGGGCGATGAGAATGCCGCCCGGAAGCGAAAGCATGGACGCCACGAGAATATGGCCGACCGCGCCGGGGACGACCGGCTCGAGAATCGTGGCATAAAGGACGAATACGGTACCCGCGACCGTCGACAACCCCACGGTGAAGAGCACGAACAGCTCCGAGCGCGATAACCGATCCAGATAGGGGCGGATCAGCAGCGGCGCCTCGATCATTCCGAGAAAGACCGTGGCCGCTGCGCCCAAGCCGACGGCGCCGCCGATGCCCAGGGTCTTGCGCAATATCCAGGCGAAAGCATTGACGGCGACGGGCAATATGCGCCAGTGCCACAACAGGGCGGCAAGGGCCGATATGACGATGACCAGCGGCAGAACCTGAAATGCGAAGCTGGTGAGCCCGCCGGGCTCCGTAACGGAAAACGGCGCCGGTGCGCCGCCCAGATAACCGAAAACGAAAGACGTACCGGCCCTGGTGGCTTTCATCAGGGCATTGACCACACTGTCGAGCGAAAGCAGGCCGGCGCGGGCAAAAGGAAGCTTCAGAAGCGCGGCCGCAGCCACGAATTGCAGCGCCAGCCCCATGCCCACGGTGCGGAAGGGAAACGCGCGGCGATCTTCGGAAAGCGCCCAGGCCAGTCCGATGATGACGACGATCCCGAGCGCGGATTGAAGATGCAAAAGCCACATGCCCGTCCGCCGTTGGAAATGGATGCTCCGGTCAGCACAATGCCTATACCGATTCGAGGCCGCATGGTGCAGAGCCGACCCACCGAAATCCGTGCGCTGCTTGGCGCCCGCGCGCTGCCGCCCTTGATCCTCGTGCTGTTTCACTATTGCGAGGGGCACGGGTATCGCGGAGCGCCGTGGTTCGATCTGCCTGTGGCGAAGGGCTATTTGTGGGTCGAGTTCTTCTTCGCGCTGTCGGGATTCGTGCTCACGCATGTCTACGGGCCGCGCAAACAGAAGCTCTGGCGCCCGCGCGGCTATCTCGAGTTTCTCCAGATGCGGCTGGTGCGGCTCTATCCGCTGCACCTGACGATCTTGCTGACGATCCTTGCCATGGTGGTCGCGCTGCGCTGGTTGGCTGCGCAAGGCGGCTATGTCTCGATTTACGACGAGCCTTATCACCCCGTGTGCACGCTTCCCACCTTCATTGCCAATCTCTTCCTGGTTCAGGCGTGGAATTCTGTTTCCTTCCCTGTCGTGGAACGGCGCGGCGTGGTTCGTGAGCGTGGAGTTCCTGCTGTGCCTGTTGCTTCCGCTGTACCTTGCGATCTCGTGCGGCGGCTGGAAGACCGCGCTTGTGCTGATTGCCGCGGGAGCCGGCGGCCTCGCAGTGCTTGCAAGCCCGCGCTACGGCCTCGATCTGACGTTCCACGATGGAATTTGGCGCGGCATGGCTGCGTTCGGCATGGGCGTCGGCATGGCGATGCTCCATCGCGAGATGCAGGGATTTTCCATCTCTTATCGGTGGTGCTCGGCGATGCAGACAGCGGTGCTGGCGTGGCTCTTCTACGGCATTTATCGCACCGGCTGGTCGCACCGGCCGCAAGATATCCTGACGGTCTACCCGATCATCGCGCTGGTTTTTGTTCTGGCGTTCGACCGCGGACTTGTTGCGGACGCGCTGAAGGCGCCGCCGCTGCTCAAGTTGGGCGAATGGTCTTACGCGATCTACATCGGTCAGACGCCGCTGGAGCAATTCCTAAGGCACGCGCAGAAGCACCTCTATCCGGCGCGCGACGCTGTCGTGTTCGGGCGGCCGTGGGCGCAGTGGAGCGGCATTTGGCATTGGCTCGAGCCTGCGCTGCTGGTCGGTGCGGCCATCCTGTGGGGGTGGCTGCTCTTCACTGCGATCGAGCGTCCGGCTGGACGGGCGCTGCGACGGATGATCGAAGGTCCGCGCGGCGCCGCGCCTGCTTGACCGCCTGCGCTTGCTTCGCCATCACTCGATGCCACGCTTACCGCAGTCAGAAGAGGATTTTCCGGCATGACCATTCGGTTCGACGGAAAGGTCGCGATCGTCACCGGTGCAGGAGGCGGGCTCGGCAGGGCGCATGTGATCGAACTCGCCCGCCGCGGCGCGAAGGTGGTAGTCAACGATCTGGGCGGTGCCGTGGACGGTACCGGCGGCTCTTCGCAAGCCGCGCAAGACGTCGTTGCGGAGATCGCAAGCTTCGGCGGCGCCGCCATCGCCAATGGCGCATCCGTAACCGACGACGCCGGCGTGGCCCATCTGGTCAAGCAGACGATGGAGTTGTTCGGACGGATCGACATCCTCGTCGCCAACGCGGGAATTCTCCGCGACAAAAGCTTCGCCAAAATGGAGCTGAAGGATTTCGAGGCGGTCATGGACGTGCACGTGATGGGCACGGTGAAGCCGGCAAAAGCCGTGTGGCAGATCATGCGCGCCCAGCAATATGGCCGCATCGTCGTAACCACGTCCTCGACCGGCCTTTACGGCAATTTCGGGCAGACGAATTACGGATGCGCCAAGCTGGGCTTGGTGGGGTTCATGAACTCGCTGAAGCTGGAGGGCGCGAACGACAATATCAGGGTGAACGCCGTCTGCCCGGTTGCGGCCACGCGGATGACCGCGAATTTGATGACGCAGGAGATGATTTCCGTGCTGAAGCCCGAGCATGTGGCGGCGGCGGTTGCATTTCTGGCAAGCGAAGATGCGCCGACGGGCGCCATTCTGTCGGCGGGCGCCGGAGCGTTCTCATGCGCGCAGATCGTCGAATCCCACGGCGTCAATCTCGGCCAAGGCGCGACGGCGGATATGGTGGCGGCCAACTGGGCGAAGATCGGCGACTTCGGCGGCGCCGTGCATTTCACGATGGGACACCAGCACACGCTGCGCATTTTCGAACGCAGCAAGGATACGTCCCCGGCTTGATTTTTCTTCGTTCATTTTTCGCTAACCATGTTCGCGAAGCGGATCGCACCGCGCCGACGAAGCATCGCCGAACCCTTGCGTCTATTTTAGCCTAAATCATGCATTAACGGCTGCGTGTCATTCTGGGCCTCCGGCTTCCACCGGGGGCACATCAAGGAATGGCCGTGACCGAAGCAGAACTCACGAAGCGCGTGTCCGCCCCGGTGCCAAAGCTTGCGCACCTACTGGGGCGGAAGCTCTGCAGCGCGTACGAGGCCGTTGTGCAATCGATATGGCCGGAGGCGGACAACGCCTGGCTCGTCAACGCGCAGCTCGACCTTTGCCGTCAGATCACTCCATACTTCGTCTTTTATCTCCTCGGCGCATCATTTCTGATTTCCCAGCTTGTCGCGCCTTGGATTTCCTGGCCGGTACGAACGGCATGGTGGTTCGGCGTGACCTTCGTCTGCGTTGTCACGAACGGGATGGTGGCGCATGCTGACCGGCAATGCGACGGCTCGCCGGATTCCACACGGAGGCGCGCGCTCATAGCCTCGGCCGCTACTGTGCTCTTCACGATTGCATGGACCTCGATGAACCTGTTTCTGCGCGCGCCGGGCGAGGAGATGAATCATGTGGTGCTTGCAGTCATCCTGGCGTGCTCGCTCGCAGGTTCGACGGTGATTACTGCGCCGCATCCCTGGGTGGCGGCGGCAAACGTTCTGATTTACGCCGTCTTTCTCATTGGTCCCATTGCGGCATCGGAAATGCCGGTCGAGCGAAGCGTAGCCTGGCTGGTCGGCGTCTTTGTCGTGATGATGGCGGGTGAGGTGATCCCCTTGCACGCCAATTCAAGAAAGATGCTGAGCCTCGAGCACGAGCGGCAGCAACTGGTCGAGGGATTGCAGCGGGCGAAGGAGGAGTCCGATCGCGAACATGAGCGTGCCGTGGAAGCCGGCCGCACCAAATCGCAATTCCTGTCGAACATGAACCATGAGCTGAGAACGCCCATGAACGCCATTCTGGGATTCTCGGAGCTCATCAAACACAAGTCGTTCGGAGATGACGTCGACAAATACGCCGAATATGCCGAGATCATCAACGATTCGGGCCAACGTCTGATGTCCCTGATCGACGACATGTTCGATCTCGCCAAGATCGAAGCCGGCAAATTGAGCCTGCGCGAAACGACGGTCGATCTCAAAGGCGTCATTGCAGATGCCGTCGAGGCGCATGAGGCCAAGGCGAGCGCCGGGCAGCTTTCGCTCGTCACGCGGATCTCGCGAGAGTTTCCGGCGATTCGCGCCGACGAGCGTGCCATGCGGCAGATCGTCGGCAACCTGCTGTCCAACGCCGTCAAGTTTACTCCCGCAGGCGGCTGCGTGACCGTCTTTGCGCAGATCGAGGCCGATGGACGGCCGGCATTCGGGACCGAAGATACCGGCATCGGCATCGCCGAAGAGGATCAGGCATCCATCTTCGAGCGCTTCGGTCGGGGCCGGCACGACGTGGTCACGATGACCAAGGGAACCAGCCTCGGACTCGCCGTGGTCAAGGGCTTCGCCGAAGCCCATGACGGCGCAGTGAAGCTCGAGAGCGCCTTGGGCGAAGGCACGCGCGTCACGGTCTATCTGCCGGCGGCGCGCGCGCTGCCGGCGCCGCAGCAGGCCTGCAGCGCCGCTTGACCTGAGATCGACTGGGAGCGCGCGCATCCCTGGCGGATCGAGCGTCAGCGGCGCTTGAGCGCTTCGTGATGGCGGATAACCTCCTGCACGATAAAGGTCAGAAACTTCTCGGCAAAATCCGGGTCCAGTTTGGCGGTTTTGGCGAGCCCGCGCAGCCGGGCGATCTGGGCAGCTTCGCGTGCGGGGTCCGCAGCCGGCAGCCCCTGGTGCGCCTTGAATTCACCGACGAGCTGGGTGCATTTGAACCGTTCCGCCAGGAGATGAATGAGCGCCGCGTCGATGTTGTCGATGCTGTCGCGCAATCGCTTGAGTTCCGGTTCCACGCCGCCTTGTGCTTCGTTGCCGTCGTCCATCTTTCGATCCCATCGGGTCCTTCAAAATGCCTATACCAGCGTTGCCGGCCTGGCCGGAACTCGGTATGGCCGATCCGTTTCGAATTCTTCTGCCCTTCGACTGCCTCGGGATCGGGTCGAACATAGTCGTATCGCCTCCGGCAGCATTGACGGTCCTAGGGATGGCGATTTATGAACCATCGTGTATCGTAAAAGCTTCGATGTGTCCTTGTGCTCTGGCGATAATCGGCCTGCAAGGCGCCGGGGGAGGGCGAGCCGGGCTAAACTGCGGCCGGGCCGTGTATCGGTGACATACGAGGAGGAACCTTTCGCCCCATGAAAATGACCGGGGACCAGCGGATTGCCGCTCCACGCCAAAAAGTCTGGGAAGCGTTGAACGATCCGGCGATCCTGAAGCAATGTATTCCGGGCTGCCAGTCGCTCGAAAAAGAATCCGACACGCGGCTGAAAGCGGTTCTGGCGATCAAGGTCGGTCCGATCGGCGCGCGCTTCGCCGGCTCCGTCTCGCTTTCGGATCTCGATCCGCCCAATTCCTATACCATTTTGGGCGAAGGGCAGGGCGGTGCCGCAGGCTTTGCCAAGGGGGCAGCCAAGGTGCGCCTCGCCGTGGATGCCGGCGCAACGCTTCTGTCCTATGACGTGGATGCCCAAGTCGGCGGCCGGCTTGCGCAGGTGGGCGGTCCCATCATCGATGCGACCGCCAAACAGCTTGCCGGCAGCTTCTTCAAGCGGTTCGGGGAGATCGTTGCGGCGGAAAGCGGAGCCCAAGCGGCGCCGACGCCGGAAAGCCTGCCGCAAGCCGCCGTTTCTGCGGCCGGGCCGGCCGCTGCCGCGCCGCCGGTGCGCCCAGCGATCCCGGAGCCCGCTGCCGCGCCCCCCCAAGGGCCGCCGATGGCCTGGATTTTGGCGCTGGTCGTCGCGGCTCTGGTCGGGTTCATGGTCGGCCACGCGCACGGCGGCACGTCTTATTGGGCCGGCGTAGCGATCGGCCTCCTGGTTCTTGCGGCAGCTGCGGCAGGCTATGCGTTCGGCCATCGTGCCGCCGCGCCCATGATCATGCTCAGCCCGGAGCTGTTGGAGCGGCTGACGGCTCGCGGGAGCAAACCATGAAACCGGCGCCGTTCGATTATGTCGTACCGGATACGATCGCGGCCGCGCTCGGTCATCTGGCGGCAGGCGATGCGACGATCCTGGCCGGCGGTCAGACCTTGATGCCGCTCCTGGCGCTGAGGATGAGCACGCCGTCGCTGGTGGTCGACATCAACCGGATCGAAGCGCTCAAGGGTGTTTCCCGGGCCGATGGCGCCATCCGCGTCGCAGCCGTCACGCGCCAGAACGAATTGGCCGCCAGCAAGACGGCTGCGGATGCCCTCCCGCTGCTGGTCAAGGCGGTGAGCCACGTCGGCCATCACCAGACGCGCAACCGCGGCACGGTCGGCGGATCGGTTTCTCTCGGCGAACCGGCGGCCGAGCTTCCGGCGGCAAGCGTGGCGCTGGGCGCGTCGATTGAGGCGCATTCGGCGCGCGGGGTGCGGCGCATCCCGGCGGAGGAATTCTACGTCGGGCCTTATTCCACGGTTTTGGAGCCGGACGAGCTTGTCACCGCGATCCATTTTCCCGACTGGCCCGCGGACTCGATTACGCTTTTTCGGGAAGTGACGCGGCGGCCGGGAGATTTCGCGCTGGTGGGCCTCATCGGTTCGATGACGCTCGCGCAAGGCAAGATCGATCGTGTCGGCATTGCATGGTTCGGCATGGGACCCACGCCGGTGAAGGCCCGTCGGGCGGAAGCCGCGCTCGCTGGGCAGACGCCTAAGAGCATCGACGTGAACGCGATCGCCGAGCTTGCAATCGCCGACACCGACCCCTTCGAGGATCATCATGCCACCGCCGAATACCGCCGAACGGTGGGGCGCCGCGTGTTCGCCCGGCTCCTGAACGAGGCTTTGAACGCGAGGCAGGCATGAGCGAGCATCAGATTGACGTCACGATCAACGGCCAGAAATTCGCCGCACGTGTCGAAGCACGCCGGAGCCTGTGCGATTTTCTGCGCATGGATACCGGGTATACCGGCGTCCATGTCGGGTGCGAGCACGGCGTGTGCGGTGCCTGCACCGTGATTGTCGACGGCCTCGCTGTCCGCTCCTGCCTCATGCTCGCCGTCCAGGCGAACGGCACGAGTATCACCACCGTCGAAGGCCTCGCTGCGCCGGACGGAACGCTGCATCCCGTGCAGCAGGCCTTGCGCGACGAGCATGGATTGCAATGCGGCTTCTGCACTCCCGGTGTGGTGATGTCGCTTGCCGCCTTGACCGATGGCGCCGAGAAGCCGTCGCTCGATGCGCTGATGGCCGTGCTTTCCGGTCACATCTGCCGGTGCACCGGCTATCAGGGCATCAAGCGCGCCGTCAGGCGGCTTGCCGGTCAGGCCCCGGCGGAAGAGCACGGATGAACGCGCCTCCCATCGCCGCTGCGCGCTTCGTCGGTCGGCGCCAGCCGCGCAAGGAGGATGCGCGGCTGCTGACCGGCCGCGGGTCGTTTGTCGACGATGTGGTGCTGCCGGGCATGCTGCACGTTGCCTTCGCGCGCAGCCCGATCGCGCGCGGCACGATCGCGTCGATCGATCTGACGCAGGCGCGTGCCCTGCCCGGCGTGCGCGCAGTCTACACCGCAGACGATCTGGCGCGCTTCGACATCGAGATGGTGAGCATGTTTCTCATCACGCCGCCTCCCGGCCCCAAGGTTTATCCGCTGGCAAACGGTCGCGTCGCCTATGTCGGCGATCCGGTCGCGATGGTGGTCGCCGACAACCGCTATATCGCGGAAGACGCCGCCGCGCTTGTCGCCGTCGAATATGAGGCGGAGGATCCGGTCGTTACGATCGCCGACGCAAAGCGCGGTCCGCGCGTGCATCCCGATGTCGAATCCAATGTCGCCCAGGCGATGGGAATGCCCATCGATCCCGAGCTCGAGAAAATCTTCGCGAACGCCGCGCATGTCGTGACCGGCACGATCAAGCATCAGCGCATCGCCCAGTCGCCGATGGAGACCCGCGGCGTGGTCGTCTCCAAGCAGGGAGACGAGCTGACGATTTATCTCTCGTGCCAGAGCCCGCATGTGGCGGCGCGCATCGTCGCTCTCGACTTCGGCCTGCCGCAGTCGAGCATCCGAGTCATTGCCAAGGACGTGGGCGGCGGCTTCGGCCTGAAGGTCCAGCCGTGGCGCGAGGAAGTGGCAGCCATTGCCGCGGGGTTGCTGCTGAATTGGCCGGTGAAATGGACCGAGGACCGGCTGGAAAACTTGACCACGGCCAACCTCGCCCGCGAGCAGGAATTCACTCTCAAGCTCGCCTTCGATGCCGACGCAAAATTGATCGCCTGCTATGGAGATTATGCCCTCAACAACGGCGCTTATCCACACATGCCCGATGCCAACATCGCCGTCATGATGTTCATGTGGACGCCCTACAAGCTGCCGCGCTTCGGCTTCGTGGCGACGGGCTGGCACACCAACACGATCGGCTTGGGCGGCTATCGCGGACCTTGGGCGATCGAGTCGCTGGCGCGCGAGGCCATGTTCGATGTGGCGGCGCGCCAGATCGGCATCGATCCGATCGAGCTGCGCCGCCGCAATCTCGTGACTGCTGCCGATCAGCCCTACACGACGACGATGGGGCTCACGGTGGAGGACGCGACGCCGCTGGAATGTTTGGAAAACCTCCTCAAGAAGATCGACGTGCCGGCGTTTCGCGCCGAGCAGGCGGCGGCCCGTTTGCAAGGGCGCTACTTGGGTCTCGGAATTGCCGTTTACATCGAACCCACGGCCGCCAGCGGATTTCCGGTGCTGGCCAGCGACGTGGCGAATCTGCGCATCGAACCGACCGGCAAGATCACGGCAATCCTCAGCACGCACAGCCAGGGACACGGCACGCAAACCACCATGGCGCAGGTCATCGCCGACCGGCTCGGGGTTCCGTTCGAGGATGTGAGCGTGTTCGAAGACGATTCGTCGCGCGGCGGCTTCGGACCCGGCGCTGCCGGCAGCCGCCAGGCGGTGGCCGGCGGCGGCGCGTCGATCAAGGCAGCCGATATTCTCGTCGAAAAGATAAGGCGCATCGCGGCCCATCTCAACAACGCAAATCCGCAAGACGTCCACATCGAAGACGGAATGGTAAAGGTTGCCGGCGTGCAGGAAGTGACGCGGACCTTGCGTGAAATTGCCGAGATCGCTTACGGCGAGCCGGCGCGCCTTCCGCACGGAATGGAACCCGGTCTTGAGGCGCAGTATCGCTACTGCCCGCCGCCCGTGACGTTCACCAGCGCGGCGCACGCCTGCTTCGTCGAGGTCGATTCGGAGACCGGTTTTGTCGCGATCGAGCGCTGGGTCGCCAGCGAGGATTGCGGCGTCATGATCAATCCCGCGATCGTCGAAGGCCAGATCGCCGGCGGCTTGGCGCAGGGCATCGGCGAGGTGCTGCTGGAGGAAGCGGGCTTCGACGTGCAGGGCAATCCGACCACCGTCACCTTCAAGGACTATATGCTTCCCGCCGCCGTGGACGTGCCGGACTTCGAATATACCCACATCTGCACGCCGTCGAAATCGGAGGGCGGCTTTCGCGGCGTCGGCGAAGGTGGCGCCATCATCGGGCCGCCGACGCTCGTCAACGCGATTGCCGATGCCCTGGCGCCGTTCGGCGCCCGCTGCCTCGAGCTGCCGTTGACTCCCTCGAAGATTCTGAAGCTGATGGAATCCGGCCGCGCAAAGGATCAAGCCGCAGCGTGAAATCGGCAGCACAATTCGCGTGAGAGCCGACGCGTAGCGCTGCAAAGAAGTACGGCCAGGGAGTTCGCTACCGGCGTTGCGGATCCGCCATGCAATGAAAGCAGTTTCTCCCCGGGAGCGCTTGCTCTCATTGCCTCACTGTCTCACTGGTAAATCTTTTTGCCAGGAGTGCCCATGGAATTCTTTTTGTTCCAATCGCGGATGCGCCTGTCGTTCGAAAGTCTCGTTGCGAAAGCGCAAGCAGCCGGATTTGCCGGCATGGCCGGCATGGCCGGCATGGATCATCTTTCGCCGCCGGGCGCCGACCGCAACGCCATCGCGGAAACGGCGATGCGAAGGTTCGGCCATTCATCCCCGGTGGTCGGCACCGGTTCCGCATTTAAGGATTACTTCGGCCACTTCGCCAGGCACGGCATCGAGCGCGCCTACACCTGGTTCTGCGATTTTGCCTCCCCCGATACGCTCGAAGGCTTCGGCAGCGAGTTTGTTGCCAAGCTTCGAGCGAAATGACTTTTCTTCGAATTGTCATTTCGCCGTAATTTATTGTTTTTGACGCGGTTCCGGCCGCGAAAGTGCGCACACTTTTGCTGGAACCGCTCTAGTACTAACTTTTCTGGCTAGGTGAGACGCGATTGAGATCGGATAATTCCCCAAGTGGCACGAGCTTTTCGCTGCTCATAAAGATGCTCACGCGGAGATGGGGAGCCGCGGAGCGAAATTGCGCGAGTTGAGCATCGGCGGCTGGTTCTCCGCTGGATCGTTGAAGGGATCAATTGCGCGAACGCGCGCCGTTAAATCGCGCACTCTTGCCATTGCCGCAAGCTGATAGCGACGCATCCACAGCATTGCTCCGCGCTTCCCGATCTCCGCGTGATTGATTTGTGGAGGACGAAAATCTAGCTCCCTGCGCTACGCTCGTGTGTCATTTAGCTGTGATTCCGGGTACTAGCGCAAAAAAAAACGAGCCGGTAGTTCTCTGCTGTGAATGCAGCTTGCGGCCTTCGCGGATGCCGAGCGCGAGCAGGCGCGCCTGGGCATCGAGCAAATAATGCTCGTGCACGGAGATATGTTCGGATTGCAAGGTCTTGATCCCGCCGGTTGCGACCGTGATCAGGCGCTCGACACCGATGACCAGCGATGTTGCCATCGCTGCGGTCGGCGTCGAGGTTGACGGCGAGCTTGCGGTCGCCTCGTCACCCATTTGCAGGACGAGCAGTTTGATCAGGGGCCATGAGGAGGAGATGCGGTGCTGGCCCATGCGCTCGTCATGATTGTCGGCGAAACTGTTGCGCAGATGCAGAAGCCTTGCATGCTTGACCCAGAAATCGTGATAGGCGGTCACGAACTCCCCGCAGCGCTCGTCCAGCAACTCGTCCGGCCAGTGCGGACGCAATAATGCGACGTGGGACTCCTCCGCCGAAGCGGTGACGGGCTCCAGCATCGCCAGGAGCAGCTCCACCAGATCGCTGAAGTAAAGGTAGAGCGTCGTCATCGCCAGCGATGCTTCGCGCGCGACCGCGCTCAACGATATCGGCTTGTCGGGCGGGCCGGCGAGCAGCCGTTCGGTCGCGGCAATGATCCGACCGCGGGTGTCGCGCCCTTTTCGCCCGAGGCGCTGCCCGAAGAGATTATGACTGAGCTCGCCGTCTCCGTCCGGTGAATCCGTCGTCCGCAGCATTACGAATCACGTCCCCCCTCGGATTTTCGCCGCGCATGGAGAAAATCCGATCTAAATCTTCGCAGAACATCACAACCCGGCCGGCCTGGGACTTGATCCGAGGCCGGTTCGGCCTACCCAGTTTGCAGTGCGGAATCGTTCGAGTAAACCCCGCATCGGTTTCGTCGACTGGCCAGCCCGTTCGTTGAAACGTGAACTCGTGTACGGGCGCCTTTTTTAACGCGGAGTACGCAAAGATTGCATGGAGGACGCAAGGGATTCTGCGCTGCGCGCGAAGCGCAATTCTTACTCCGCGTCCCCTGCGCCTCCTCGGCGGCCTCTGCGTTAAGAAAAGCATTTGCGTGTCACTTGGCCTTGATTCCGGGTCCTACAGACCGTAAGCGATCGCCTTGGTTTCGAGATACTCCTCGATACCCTCGCGCCCCCATTCGCGGCCGATGCCGCTCGACTTGTAGCCCCCGAAGGGCAGGTCCGCCCCGATGCACATGCCGCCGTTCACGCACATCGATCCGGTGCGGACCTTGCGCGCGACATGCATGGCGCGATCCAGGCTCGCCGACGACACCATGCCGCTCAGCCCATACTCGCTGTCGTTGGCGATGCGGATGGCGTCTTCGTCGTCTTCGAAGGCAATGACCGCGAGAACGGGACCGAAGATTTCCTCGCGCGCGATGCGCATCTTGTTGTCGACGTCCACGAAGCAGGTCGGCTCGACGAAGAAGCCGCCGCCCATGTCGGTCCGGGCATTGCCGCCCGTCAGCAGTCTCGCGCCTTCTTTCTTGCCGAGCTCGATATAGCCCATCACGCGCTCGAGCTGGCGCTTGGAAATCACCGGACCCATGACATTGGCCGGATCGTCGAATTTGCCCCACATTGCCGAGTAGCCGCCATACGCCATCTGGAGCGCGCCCACGGCTTCCGCGTAGCGGCTCTTCGGAACCAACAGGCGTGTGGTGATGGCGCAGCCCTGGCCGGCATGGAAGCAGACGATGGAGCGCATCACCGTCATGGCGAAGTCCGGCGCGTCGTCGAGAACGATGTTGGCCGACTTGCCGCCGAGCTCCAGGAACACGCGCTTGAGGGTGGCGGCGCCCTTTTCCATGATCCGCTTGCCGACGGCGGTCGAGCCGGTGAAGGTGATGAGATCGACCCGCGGATCGGTGACGAGCATCTCGCCCGCCATCGCATTGTCGCTGGACGTGACGACGTTGACCACCCCGCGCGGAATGCCGGCCTCCACGGCAAGCTCGCCCAGGATGGCGCCCATCAGCGGGGTGTCGGGCGCCGGCTTGAGAACGACCGTGCATCCGGCAAGCAGAGCCGAGGCGACCTTGGCGAGATTGACATAAAGCGGAACGTTCCAGGGCGTAATGGCCCCCACCACGCCGGCCGCCTCCTGGACCACCAGCCTTTGGCATTCCCGCCCGTATGCCGTGGCGCGGCCCCTGTCGTCTTCCCAGACGATCCGATCGATCATCGGGATGAAACCGCTCAAGGTTTCGATCGCGCCGTCCACCTGCGCCGTCTGGACCGCGCCCAAAGCCGAGCCCACCTCATGCCGGGCGATATCCACCAGCCTCGCGCGATTGGCGACGAGCAGGTCGCGCAGCTTGATCGTCAGCTCCTTGCGCCTGGCGTGGGCGGTCGACCAATCTGTCGTATCGAACGCCCGCCGTGCGGCCGCAATCGCTTGGTTCACGTCGTCGGCCGACGCATCGGCAGCCTTGCCGACCACCTCGCCCGTCCAGGGACCGATGTCGTCATAGGTCTTTCCGCCGCTCGCACGGCGCAGCTCGCCGTCGATGAGAAGTCGGCCTTCGGCAAGCATTACCATGTCGTCATCTCCTGTTTTGTCGTTGCGCCAATCCGGTAGAAAAACATCTCAGACCTCGTCATGCAGGTGAACGCGCGTGCAAACAAATATGCGTTGCCTGCACATCCGGTGGCAGATCGATCAGAGCGCGGAAAACCTGCGTCACCGAAGCGTACTGCGACAGTGGGCGTTGCGCCAGATTGATACCCGCCGCCATCGCCGCTTGCGCGAACCGCATGATCGCCGCCGGATCCGCGTCCCAGGTCTTGTCGGCGTCCATCATCTGGCCGGCGCGCACGAAGCTTACGCGGATGCCGCTGGGTTCGAGCTCGGTCTGAAGCGCCAGCGAGAATTTTTCGAGACCCGCCTTGCTGGTCTGATAGAGCACGAGAAGGGGAAACGGCATGTCCACCAATTCGCTCGACACATTAATGACGTAGCCGCCGCGGCCCATCATCGGGATCGCCGAACGTGCGCACAGGATTGCGCCCGTCAGGTTGACCGCGATCGTATTGACGATCTGGTCGTCGGTCGCCTCGGCGAGGAGGAACGGCGCGTACACCGCGGCGTTGTTGATGAGCACGTCGATCTTGGCATGCCGTTCGGCGATTGCCGCAAACGCCGCCTTGACCTGACCCGGAGAGGAGACGTCGCAAGGAACGGGCAGCGCCCGGTCCCCGATCTCCGCCGACAGGGCATCGAGATGGGACGCGGTACGGCCCAAAAGAACGACCGTTTCGCCGTCGGCCGCGAAGCGCCGCGCGAGTGTCCGGCCAAGCCCTCTGCCGGCACCCGTGATGACGATAACTTTCGGCACGATGCTCGCAATCCCTTTTTCAGATAATGCTGCCTATTCAATCGTTCGCCGGCGACCGCGGCAAGGTCAAAAGACTTACGCATCGCGCGGGCGATGCTTCTTATCCCTTCCCCGGGTAGACGGAGAGATCGCCGGCATAGGCGATACCGCCGCTCCAAAAGCGGTCGCCGCCGATCTTGCGGAAAAAATGCACCGTACGCGCAAAGGAGCCCGCCTTGGATCGCGTTTCCATGGCAATGCCGCTCGGGCTCTTGCCCAGCGCCCGGGCGGTGAAATCCCCGATGCTGAATGCAAGATCGTCGGTCTGCTGGGCACACATGACGAGCTGGTCGCCGGGACAATATCGGCGCGGCTCGATCTGCAGCGGGGAAAGCCGGCCACGCTTCATGGCCACGAAGCCCGGCACATTGGTCACCTCGGGCACATGCACTTCGTCATACCACTTCTGGTACTCGGCAAAGCGCCCGGCGACATAGTTTCCGAGAAGAATGAAGACGCCGGAGAACGGCTCGGATCGGCGCCAATTCGCGCCGCCTCTCCAGTCGTGATAGAGCTCGTATGTATAAAGCCGTTCCGTCTCGTCGTCCGCGATCGTTCCCGCATCGCGAGCCGCCGCGATCAGCGGCCCGAGGGCGGGAATATCGATCTCGGGGGTGGGCAGATCGAAATCGTAAACACTGGCAAACCGCCAGGGCTGGGCAATGTCGGACATGACTTGCTCGGCCGTCACCTCATAGCGATCGGCGGCTTTGAAGCCGCGCAGCCGGCCGAGCGACTCCCGATGCGGACCATCGAACCACGTCGCGTAATCGCGCTCACGGCCTTTCGGCGTGTTGTGAAGGTGGACCGTCGTGTAAAGCGCCATGCGAAAATCCCTAATCAGATGCCGTTCAATGTGCTGGCGGCGATGTCGAGATCGTAACTGCCGTTCGGCCTTCCGAGCTGGGCGTTCAGCAGTGCCCGCTTGAGGAACCGGTGGCAGACATGTTCGGAGGTCATGCCGATACCGCCATGGAGCTGCAGTGATTCCTCGGCGACGCGGAAATACACCGAACACGCCAACGACTTCGCCTGCTTGCCCATCACTTCGGCTTCGGCATCGGAGCCATGCACGGCTTTGTCGAGGTTTCCAAGCAGAAGCGCTTCGGCAGCCGCCGTCAGGGCCTTCAAGTCGGCGCAGCGATGTTTCAAAGCCTGGAACATGGCCAGGGGTCGTCCGAACTGGCGGCGCGTCTTCAAATACTCGACCGTCAGATCCAGAAGTGCGGCCGCGCCGCCGACGCTGTCGGCCGCCAATGCGAAATCGCGATGCGTGGCGAGGTTTGCCGCAAGCGCTCGCGCCGCCGGGCCGCGGGCAAGGATCGAACTCGTCGGCAACTTCGAAATCGGCGAAATGCACGTCGAACAGGCGCCGCGTCACATCCCACGCCGGCCGTGCCACCATCTCGACGCCAGGCTGCTTCAATGGCGCCAGGATGACGTGCTGATCCGTCGACACGAGCACATGGCTTGCCTTGTCGGCGGACGCAACGGCGGGAGCCACACCCGCAAGCCTCACCTGCCCGGACACGACCTCGGCCACCGGGCCGCCGGCGCACAGCGAAGCCGTCGCCAACTCTCCGCCGGTGAGACGGCCGAGCCACTCCGCGCGGTTGGGAAGATCGCACCGGCAAACCGCTTCGACGGCCAGCATTGCGGCAAGATACGGGGCGGCTGCCACGATCGAGCCGAGTTCCCTGTAGAGGGCGCAAGCGGCCGAAAGGCCCTGCCCCAACCCCTCCAGCTCTTCGGGAACGGAGACCAGGAGCCAGCCGAGTTCGACCACGATCGGCCAGGTCTTGTCCTCTGCCGCTGCAATCGCGATCCCGCGCAAGGCCTGTTGCGCAGAAACCTGCAGTTCGGCGGTCTCGAGGCTCACGACCGATCGCTCGCCAACTGCCAGGTCTTGGGTTCCCGCGGCATGCCCAGCATCCTCTCGGCGATGATATTGCGCTGGATCTCGTTGCTGCCGCCGGCAATCGTCCAGTTGTAGGAATTCATGAAATCCACGGTCCAGTTGCCGGTCTCTTGCGGCGACCCGCGCATGAATCCGGCGCGATATTGACCGTCGAGACCGCCGATGCTCAAGCCAAGCGAGGTGAACTCTCGCAGCGTTTGCGCATAATAAAGTTTGACGATGGAGGCGTCGCCAGCCACCTCCTCGCCCGAGATGCGGCGCAGCAGGTAGCGGTCGGCAAGCGCGCATACCGCATTGACCTTGGACGTAAGGGCGCCGAGCTGCGCGCGCAGCGCGGCATCGTTCCAACGACCGCTGTCGCGCATGGCTTGGCCCAGACGCGGCAGCGCGTAGCGCATGCGCTGGCTCAATTCGACCAGGGTCAGGCCGCGTTCGGACGCCAGCGTGGATTGCGCCACCGCCCAGCCCTCGTTTTCCTTGCCGACGCGATTTTCGACCGGAATCTCGACGTCGTCGAAAAAAATCTCGCTGAACTCGTCGTCGCCGGTGATCTGGGAGATCGGCCGGACCGTCACGCCCTTGGTGCGCATGTCGAGCAGCAGGTAGGTCACGCCCGCCTGCGGCGGATCGTTCTTCCCGGTGCGCGTCAGCAGCAGGCAGCGGTCGGCGTATTGCGCCATGGTCGACCAGATTTTCTGGCCGTTGACCACATAGCGGTCGCCGCGCAGCTCGGCGCGGGTGCGCAGCGACGCCAGATCGGAACCGGCGTTGGGTTCGGAAAATCCCTGGCACCAAATCTCGCCCTTCAGGATGTTCGGAAGATATGTGTCGCGCTGTTCCGGCGTGCCCCATTCGAACAGCGTGCAGGCGGCGTGATACAGCGCCATGAAGTAAAGGATCAGCCGCGGCGCATCGGCGCGGGCAATTTCCTCGAAGATGACTTTTTGCTCCGCCAGGGATCGGCCGCCGCCGGGCCAGCCTTCCGGCCAATGCGGCGTGGCGTAACCGGCTGCGACAAGCTTTGCGAACCAGTCCCGCTGCGCCTGCACGAACCTATCCTGGTCCGTCCCGGTCATGGCGGCGCGCCAGCCCGCGGGCACATTGTCCTTCAGCCAGGCGCCGACTGCCGCGCGCAGCGTATCCGTGCCGTCCTGTTTCATCGCGTCATGCTTGCGCCCGGTCAAACCTTCACCTCGATCCAGTCGTCGACGATCCGCGTTTCGAAAGTCGGGATCGGCTTGGTGGCCGGCGGATTCATGGCGCGGCCGGTCGTCAGTTCGAAGCGCGCGCCGTGAATGGGGCAAGCGATCCAGTTTCGTCCCAGCCGGCCGCATTCGAGCTTTTCGTGCGCGTGCGAGCAGATGTTGGAAATAGCATAGAGCTTATCGCCGGTATGGCAGATCAGAATTTCCTGTCCGCCGGCCTCGACCAGCTTTTTCGCCCCGGCAGGCAGCTCGGAGGCTTTCAATACGCGAGCATACGTGTCCGACATGCGTCTTTGATCTTAAATTTTACTGGGTTTCACTGGGAGAGCGGATGTCCTCCCGGGGAGCGCGGGCTTCCAGCCCGCCATTGGTGGTGCCGCATCGCGATGCGGCCAGGATGGCCGCGCTCCCAGGGAAGCGGGGATCAGTTAGCATCCCGGAATTACGGGCGCCAGCGAAACGCTACCGCAACCTGGCGTTCGGGATCGCCGGCGGCTGGGCGATGTATTTGTCTACCGCGCGCTCGAAATGCCGCACGCGGATCTCCTGATAATTGCCCAGCGTCAGACCGCGTTTGGCGCTGGCTTCGAGCCCTTCCTGCTGGAGGAACAGGTTGTCGGTGTCCTGATCCAGAATGGCGCCGAAGCCGGCGTCCATACCCTCCGCCTCGGTGAAGGATTGCTTGTCGGTCAGATGGATCGCCTCGGCGGGGGCCGGACGGGCTCCGTCGACGGGAACCGGGCGCAGGAAAAAAACCTCGTAGATGCAGGCGCGGTGATCGCGCGGATCGGGCCGGAAGCGATAGACCATCGGCAGCGAGATGCCGGGGAACAGGAAGCAGTTGGGGAAGATCGTATAGGAGAAGCAGTCGAGCAGCTCGGAATCCGACACCTTGCTGAGATCGGTGTTGGTTGCCTTCTCGAACATGCCGCGGAACATGCCGGCCATCACTTCGCGCGCCGTCGCGCCTGCGGTCAAGCTGCGCTTGGTATCGCCCAGCGCGCTGGAGTTGCCCAGCGTGAACTGGTCCAGGATATCCTGTTCGGTATACTTGCCGTAGAGATGCGGGCTGAGCACGCCGAGCGTCGAAATGAAACGGTTCACGTGCTCGCCGTAGATGTCGTACTGCGAATTCGCGTCGCCGTTCGAAGGGGCGACCTGCGGATGCGTCTGAATGACGTGATAGGCTTCCAGAAACGCTTCGATCGCGAGCTTCCAATTGCAGGCGAATTTTTTCGCCACGTGGAGATAGGTGTAGCGGTCCTCGAGCTTCCACGCGGCGATATGCGCGAGCGCCTCCGGGCCGAGATATTCCGCAAGCGTCGGCGCGTCCTTGTCCATGTTGATGAACACGAAACCGCCCAGGCGCTCCACGCGCGCCTGCGGCAGCGAAAATTTCTTGGGATCGATGTGAGGGAAGTCCCACGGGCACACGATTTCCTTGTTGGTGCCGTCGATATTCCAGCTCCAGCCATGGAAGCTGCACTTGAACTCGCTCGCACGTCCTTCCGTGCCCGAAGCGCGCAGCTTGGTGCCGCGATGCAGGCAGGCATTGAAATAGGCGCGAATATCGTTCTCGCTCACGCGGGTGACGATGAACGAGTAAGGGCCGACCTCGTAGACGTAATAGTCGCCGACTTCCGGAATATGCTCTTCGCGGCAGGCAAATTGCCAAGTGCGGGTCCACAACCGCTCGAATTCCATCTTGGCATAAGCAGGATCGATGTAGCGGTCGGTGGGAATGTCCTCGTCGCCGAGAAACTTGTAGGACTCCGAGCACACCCAGCCGGGAGCGGCAACCTTGTCGTGAGAAATGATTTCCTGCGTGCTCGGCGCGCCGGGACAGCGGTCGGCGCCGTCGCCCAATGCCTTTTCGATGCGATCGTGGATTGTCATTCCCGTTCTCCAGAATTGGTTTTCATGCCGCCGCGCGACGCTGCATCGCGCCGCTTTCATGCTTGTGAATCTTTCCGTCCTTCATGATCAGGACCAAGCGCTGCCGGTCGGTCATGATGCCCAGGTCCTCCAGCGGATTGCCGTTGACCAGCAGCAGATCGGCCAGCGAGCCCTCGCGGATCGTTCCCAGATCTCCGTCGGCGCGCATGGCCAGGCCGCCGTTGCGGGTGGCGCATACCAACGCCCCTTCGGGCGTATAGCCGTAATAGTCGACGAAAAACTTGAGATCGCGCGCGTTGGTGCCCTGCCGGCTCCAGGCGAAGCCGTAATCGCCGCCGATCAGATGGCGGATGCCGCGCTTGCGCAGCTCCGTGTGCGTCTTCACCGAGGCGTCGAGCAGCGCAGGAATGCCCATATGGCCGCCGACTTCGGCGGGGAGACCGTAAGCAGCCGCTTCGTTGTTTTTGATGGTGTGGAAAAGACTGACGGTCGGCACCACGAAGATGCGATCCTTCGCCTGCTCCATGAGATCGAACATCTCCGCATCGGAATACTCGACGTGAAACAGAACGTCGACGCCGGCGCGCACGCAGGCTTTCGAACCGGCGATCGATCGGGTATGGGCGCAGACCTTGCGTCCGAAACTGTGCGCGGTCTCCACCGCCATGCGCACTTCCTCGAACGACATCGGCGTCGTGTTCGCAGGCGTGTTCGGATAGAAGGGATCGCCCGACACGTCGAGCTTGATGTTATCGCAGCCCTCGCGGCAGCACAGGCGCACGGCCTTGCGCATCTCTTCCGGACCATCGACGATGATGGACGGCCCCGTGCGGGGATTGTGCAGCCGGCTTTCGTCGCCCACTGCGCCGGTCACGCTGATTTCCAGCGATCCGGCCCGGATGCGCGGTCCCGGCAATCGCCCGGCCTCGACTTCGTTGCGGACGGCGACGGCCAGCCTGAGCTTGGCTTCGGAGGCGCCGAAGGCGCTGGTGAAACCGTGGTCCAAAAGCGTCTTGGCGCCGCGCGCCGTCATCAGCGTGTGCTCTTCGGGCGGCGGCGTGATCAGATCTTCGGTCGAGGTGACCGCCTCGAAAGACAGGTGGGCATGACCTTCCGTCATGCCCGGCATCAGGAACAGGCCGCGGCCGTCGATCACGTGGGCGCCGGCTTGGGCAAGCTGGCCCGCCGTGCGGGAGACGGCGGCGATCCGGTTGTCCTGGATCAGCACGTCGCCCTCGAAAGTGCCCGCTCCGCTGCCGTCCCATACCTTGGCGCCGGCGATCATGGTCTTTGTCATTGAACGTTCCTCTCCCGGTATCCCGAGGGCATATTCCCTGGCTGCAAGCAAGGTATATAGCGCAAATCGAAGCTCCGGTGGCGACAGATCGCGCCCTCGGACCGACAGAAGGCGCATGCTCCCGGGTCCCCGCCGGCGCCTGCTTGTGCGATCCCGCCAAACCGGCCAAGTTCCGGACAGAGGCAAAGCCCGGGAAACGATCATGATCAGGGGTATCCATCACGTGGCGGTCCATGTCCGCGACCTGGACCGGATGGTGCGATTCTACAAGGACGCGTTCGGCTTCGAGATCGTCGGCGAGAAGTTCGGCTGGGAGAATGCGCCCACGGTCGATGCAATCATCGGCGTTCCCCAATCGGCGGCGCAGGGCTGCATGCTCAAGGCCGGCACCTGCTATCTGGAAATGTTCCAGTACAGCGCCCCGCCGCCGGTCTCCGCCCGGCCGCTGCGCCCCTTCGACAAAGGCTACACCCATATGTGCGTGGACGTGACCGACATCGAGACGGAATACGATCGCCTGAGCGGTCTGGGAATGACGTTCGGGGGCCGCAGCCCCGTGAACATGGGCCACGTGAAATCGCTTTACGGCCTGGACCCGGAAGGCAACATCATCGAAATCCAGGAGACGGCGGACCATTGCGATTTCCGCCTGGATCAATTGCCGCCTGTGCCGAATTAACCGCCCGCCATGTGGCCAAGTCGTTAACACCTGCCATTCTGTCATCCCCGGCGAGCGCGCGAAATACCGGAAATAGCGGAGCAATACAGGGACGCTATACATATTACAGAAGCGCCAGCTGCGCTGGATCGCGTGCGCTCGGCCTTTGTCTCGGGGCGCGCCGAGCAATGGGGCATCCGAGCATGGTTTCCAGTTCCGTCACGAACTCCGTTGTGGCAAGCGGCCGTCCGGTACTTTGTGGGTGAGGTACAGGATACACATGCGGGTATGGCACCGATTGCACATTCGCGCTGCCGCCGGTACGCTCGCTTTTCCAATTTTGCGCCCAATGTGCCCAGGAATTGGCGGACGGGTTCGATGTTCTCTTGTTCTTGGCGCCGGCGCGAAGGCGCGCTGGCGGAGCTGCCGCGCTGCAATTTGCATCCGGTGTTGCAGGCGGATCACAGACGCCTTGCGGCAAGCAGGGAAAAATTCGCTGCTCTGCGAAGACGGAACGATTAAGGGCGTCGTGGCGCGATTTCCCGTGCGCACGCGTGGCGGCTAGAATGGGCCATTCCGCCAAAGCGCAATCGCGCGTGCGTCTTGCGGCGCGCTGTTTGACATTGTGAATCCAGTCCATGTCCGCCGCAGGAGGCACGCCTGCCGGCGGGGGCGGGTGGGGTCCGGAAGGCGCGCTCCCGTTACATTTTACGCGGATTCGCTGCCAATTCGCTGCTCCGCAGGCGCACGCAAATCGGAAAAAGCGCGATGGAATGCGGGTTTTCCCGCAGCCGTGTGCCGAAATTCGCTGCAGATTTCCCTGCTAGCAGCGAATTTGCCGGCCGAAAATACGCGACATCCGGGACGGGGCGCGCGAGCTCATGGCGCAACCCGCTTTACGTCTCGGGCTTGAGGATCAAGGCCGCCAGGGGCGGCAGATCGAGAATCAGGGAGTGCGCTCTGCCGTGACCGGCAATTGCTTCCGTCGCCAGACGGCCGGCATTGCCCAAATCGGAACCGCCGTAATGGTGCGAATCGGTATTCAGGATCTCGCGCCACGATCCGGCGCGCGGCACGCCAATTCGGTATCCCGCGCGCGGCACCGGAGTCATGTTGAGCGCCACGACGATCGGCGTGCCGTCGTTGCCGTACCGCTCGTACGCGAAGACGCTGTTGTCGCGATCATCGGCGACGATCCAGGAAAACCCGCCGCTCTCCGAGTCGCGCTGGTGGAGCGCTGCTTCCGCCGCATAAGTGCGGTTCAGGTCGCGCACCAGCCGCTGCAGGCCGGCATGCAAAGGCGCCTTCAGCAGATCCCAGTCTAATTCGCAGTCGTGGCTCCATTCGCGAATTTGGCCCAGCTCGCCGCCCATGAAGAGCAGCTTCTTGCCGGGGTGCGTCCACATGAAAGCGAAATAGGCGCGCAGCGTGGCCAGTTTCCGCCATTCGTCGCCGGGAACCTTTCCGTAAAGCGAGCCTTTGCCGTGAACCACCTCGTCATGCGAAAGCGGCAGGACGAACCGCTCGGAAAACGCATAGAGCAGCCCGAAGGTCATGTCGGTGTTGTGCCAGCGGCGGTAGAGCGGATCGCGCGCGATATAGCGGAGCGTGTCGTGCATCCATCCCATGTTCCACTTGTAGGAAAAGCCGAGGCCGCCGTCGCGCACCGGCGCCGATACGCCCGGCCATGCCGTCGATTCTTCGGCGATCGTGACCGCGCCGGGCATGCGTTCGGCGACGATCGTGTTCAGCCGCTTGAGAAAATCGACGGCTTCCAGGTTCTCCCGTCCGCCGAAGCGGTTGGGTATCCATGCACCCTGCGTGCGGGAGTAATCGCGGTAGAGCAGGGACGCAACCGCATCCACGCGCAGGCCGTCGACGTGAAAGGTTTCGAGCCAATAGAGCGCGCTCGCGATCAGGAAACCCTGCACCTCGCGCCGTCCCAGATTGTAAATGAACGTGTTCCAATCCGGATGAAAGCCCTCGCGCGGATCGGCGTGCTCGTAAAGCGCGGTGCCGTCGAAGCGCGCCAGTCCGTGCGGATCGGACGGAAAATGGCCCGGCACCCAGTCGAGAATCACGCCCAGTCCGGCGCGATGGCAGGCATCGACGAAATGGGCGAATTCCTGCGGCTGGCCGAAGCGTGCGCTGGGCGCGAACTGGGAGAGCGGCTGATACCCCCAGGATGCCGCGAACGGATGCTCCATGATCGGCAGCAGCTCGATGTGGGTGAACCCGAGATCGGCGGCATAGGGAACGAGATGTTCGGCGAGGGCCGGCCAATCGAGCGTTCCCGTCGGGTCGTTCTTGGGTCTGAGCCACGAGCCGGCATGCACCTCGTAAATGGCAATGGGGGCGTTCGGCGCCTGACGCTGCGCGCGGCTCTTAAGCCACTCTTCGTCGGACCAGCGGTAGCTCCAGGGACGCGCGACGACCGACGCCGTAGCCGGCGGCCTTTCGGTTGCCCGTGCCAACGGGTCGGCTTTGAGCGGCAGCTTTTCTCCGGAAGATCCGACGATCTCGTACTTGTAGCGCTCGCCGGCCGAAAGCCGTGGGATGAACAATTCCCATACGCCCGCGGAATGACGCAGCCGCATGGGATGACGCCGTCCGTCCCAGTTGTTGAAATCGCCGACCACGGAGACGCGCTTGGCGTTGGGCGCCCATACTGCAAATCGCACACCGTTGACGCCATCGATCTCGGTAACGGCGGCACCGAACCGCTCCGCCAGCTGCCAATGTGTTCCTTCCGAAAACAGGTGAAGGTCGACGTCGCCCAGAATGGGGTCGAAGGCGTATGGGTCTTCGGTTTCCTGGATCGTGCTCTGCCAGTGGATGCGCAGCAGATACGGCACCGGGCTGGCGACCGGGCCCGCGAAGACGTCCGTGCTTCCCAAGCGAGCGAGCCGGCCGATGATCTGGCGGCTCTCGCGCGCCAGGACTTCCACTTTGGAAACCCCGCCGGGCAAGTAAGCACGCACCAGCCGGCCGCGATCCGTCCGATGCGGTCCCAGATAACCGAACGGGTCGGCAAACCGGCCCTCGGCAAGGGCTTGGGCCGCCGCCATGTCCGACGATTCTGCAAACGACACGTCCATATCCCTATCCATAGGGCGGCTCCGCCGATTTTGCAGGAATCGCCGTCAGAAGCGAAGTTAGCCCATTCGGGGGAAGACGGATCCCGTCGGGGCGATTTGCGATCTCATGGCAGATCTCATAAGCGGCTTTCTCGACGATGAACGCATCGCTTGCCCCGTTGCAATGCGATAAGTCAGCCGATGCTTTTCCGGCTCGACGAGCCTTGCCGCACACGCTAAGGGCACAGCCATGGCGCAAGGCATCCGGACACACGTCTCACGGCATCGATGGTTCTACCTCGCACTTGGTTGCGGTGCGCTTGCCTGGGTTGCAACCCCGGCGCTGCCCTTTCATGCGCGCCTGGCCGTGACGGGCGATGCCTTTTATCTGATCTATCTAGTCCTCGTGGTCGTTGTCGTCGTCCGGGCGCCGGCCAAAGAGTTTCGCGCCTGGGTCGAGCAAGAGGACGAAGGCCTGTTTCTCGTGATGCTGATCACGGTCGCTGCGATCGTCTTCAGCCTGGTTTCGATCTTCTCGCTCCTGAACGCCGGCCACGGACGACAAGGCATTTTCCTCTTGCTGTCGCTTGCCAGTGCGCCGCTGGGCTGGCTTGTGCTGCACACGGTCGCCGCTCTTCACTATGCCCGCACCTATTATGGGGGCGCCGAGGGGGCCGACACGAAGGGCCTGAGCTTCCCAGGCGCCCAAGAGCCTGGGGTCTGGGAATTTTTGTATTACTCCTTTGTGGTGGGAATGACGGCGCAAGTATCCGATGTGCAGGTGCTCTCTACGCCCATGCGCCGCCTTACCTTGCTGCACGGCCTGATTTCGTTCGTCTTCAATACCGTGCTGATTGCACTCGCCGTCAACGCGGTCGTGGCGCTGGCGCAGGCAGCATAGAGCCGAGCAGCATCGCTTCACGGAAGCATGCAGGAGAGGAGCTTGAGGCGGAGATATTCTTGGTCTTTAAGACCGTAGGCGCGTCGCTGGCAGGTGCGGATTTTGTTGTTGATGCCTTCGACGAAGCCGAGCGAGACCTTATTCTCGGGCCTGCAGCAAGCGGCGATGCCGTGCCATCCGGGTGGCGCGTGGGAGAGCGGTGAAACATTGCGCGCATTTGTCGAGTGTCGAGATATCCCGTTACGCGCCCGGCTGCGCGCGCGGCAGCTTCAAGGAATCGATCAGCTCGCGCACTTCCTGCCGCGCGGCCACGTGGGACATCGACAGCGAAAGGCCGGGAAGCGGCAGATCGAGCATGGTCAGGCCCATCGGGAACAGCTCGCGGAAGATCACCCGCTCGCCGAAACCCGGCGCAAGGCGAAACCCGATTCGCTGGGCCAGGGTGTCAAGCGCCTGCGAAACCCGCCGCCGGTTGCGCGCTTCGGTTGCGGCGATGCGATTGCGCATCACCACCCAGTCGAGTGCGGGTTTTCGCGCCATCAGTCGGCGCTTGCGGCAATCCCAGACGAAATCGGCATAGACGCTCGGGCCTTTGATCTCGAGATTGGCCGGGTCGACGTGCGCCAGAAGATCGAAATCGACGAAGCTGTCGTTCATCGGGGTCACGAGCGTGTTGGCCGCAGCATGCGCTAAGCGCGAAACCCGCGTGTCCGCGCCGGGTGTGTCGATGACGATGTAGTCGTAGCGCGGGCCCGCCTCTTCGAGCGCTCCACTGAATTGTGCGATTTCTTCTTCGGCCTGTGCGTCGAGCGAGCGGTGAGCCGAACGCGCGATCGAAATCGATTCCGGCGACGGCAGCGTGCGACCCGTGCTTTGCGTCCACAGCTGACGGTTCTCGAGATGCCGCGAGAGCGATTTCTGCCGCAAGTCGAGATCGATGACGCCGACTTTCGCGCCAGAGCGTGCGAGCGCCACCGCGACGTGCAATGCCGCCGTCGTCTTTCCGGAACCGCCTTTTTCGTTCCCGAAGACGATAACATGCGCCCGCGGCTCGACCACGGCGACCAGGCTTCTCTGCGTCTCGGTACGAATCATCACGGATCGAGTATAGCGTTACCGGGCGCGCGCGTCTCGCCGGCAACGCGCGCTTCCTGCTTCGCGCTTCGCGCGAAGGCGGGGGCTACCGAACGCGCCTTCGGTAGCGCGGAATTCTGCGAGCAGCGCCCTTCTCACGGAGCGGTCGCGGTCTTTCCAAGGACCTTGTCGCGTTCCGGAACCGATCTCATTGCGGGCGAGGAACTTGCGCCGCGAGCCAGGCAAGCGCCCCCGGAGTTGCGCCCCACGCACTGGCGCCCGTATGGGCGACGTAGGCGGCCGCCTCGTCCTTGCCTCCCAAACTGATGTAATCGGGGAGGGCGCGCGGCAGCTTCTTTCGGGAGAGGAGGTAGTCCGCCACGTGCGGATTGCTGCGCTGCGCCCGCTTGAGCGATGCCCGCGCGCCATCGCTGTCGCCCGAGCCGCGGAATTTCACGAGCGCGCCTGCCCAAAGCCAATAGGAAGAACCGTCGTCCTCATAGCGCGCGAGAAGCTTTGCTGCGTCATCGTCTCGCCCGCGGATGAGCAGACAGTCGATCAACTGATAACGAATGCCCTGATTGTCGCCGGGGTTGAGCGTAAGCAGCGCCTCGTAGTGGGCGATAGCTTCGTCGTGTGCGCCCAGTTTCCACAGCATGTTCGCGAGACAGTGACGCGCCCGCATGTAGGGCCGGGTTTCGAGAATGCCCCAGAAATGGCCCACATCTTCGCGGAAGGCGCGTTTGCCCAGAGCTTTCTCGCCTGCCTCGACCCCCTTACGATAAAGCGCGAGCGCCTCTTCGGGCTTCTGCGCCTCGTTCAGCGCGAGAAGAACGTAAGCGTCGGCGCAGAGAGGAGAGATGGCGAGGGCTGCCTTCGCGAGCGCTATGCGCTTTCGGCGGTCCGGTGCGTCCCATGCGTCCCAGGCAATATCCTGCGCGCGTCGGAGCGGCGTTTCGCTGCGGCTGCCGCCGAGACCCGCGAGGAACGACTCCAGGGCGCGCCTGTCGGGGATTTTGGCGTTCGCGCGGGCCGGCTTTTTCGTCGAAGACTTCTTTGTCATGTCCATTCTCCGCAGTCACACTTCCGCGCACGCGTCTCTTGACGGACGGCGAAGCTGGGTGCCGCCGTCGACGACCGGCGTCCGGCCCGTCACAGAGGATGCCTCGTCCGAGGACAGCCAGACAGCCGCCCGCGCAATCGATGCCGCCTTGCCGCCCATCCCGATTTCCGCACGGAACAGGGCAATAACAGGGGCAAAATACAGGGGAAAAATCCGGTATTATGGCCGGATAGCTTCCGGCGTTTGCGCCATAATACCGCATGTTTCTTTTCGTACATCCCACTGCGAGGGTGGCATGGCGGTCGCAAAATAAAGAAACAGTCTCACCGTCCGCCTCCCTGCCGCAGCGGTCGAAGCGCTTGAGCTCAGGCAAGGAGACGAGATCGAATTCCATCTCTCCGACGCCCGCCAGCTAGAGCGGTTCCGGCAAACTTATGCGCACTTTTGCGTCCGGAACCGCGTCAAAAACGATAACTCAGGGCGAAATGATTTTTCTTCGAATCGTCATTTCGCTCTATTGCGCGCCCTCGTCCCTCGGCGGCTTCGGCATAAACACCGCACGATTCTTGTTGTCCTGCATCAGCATAGAAAAACCGGCGATCGTGTCCAGACCGAGACCGCGGGGGAACCCCGTCTCGGAGTCGGCTTCGATCTTGGTGTAGGGCACGCCGGAGATCTTCTCCCATTTGCCGGCAGGCTTTTTCACCTCGAGATTCACAACCGTCGCCTTGAGCACCAGCCGTACGATCGCGGGATGCGGAAATGAGGGCTTTGTCAGACTTGGATGGCCTTCGATCATCTGCCAGCCGTTGGCGAGTGCCCATTTGGTCAGTTCATTTTTGTCCATGCTGCGCGCCTTCCCGAGAATGCATGATCGCCGATCACTATACGCGTCGCCGCGTTCGCGAGACGACAACTCATTAATCCCAGCGGCCGGCATTCTTGGGAAAGCCTGGGCGCTGGCCACGAACCACGCAGAAGCGCAGACCGGCAGGGACCACCCGGCGTTCCAGCCGCTTGACGGCCGTGGCGCCGAACGTTTCAGCTTCCGGTGACACGATCAACGGCCTCTGCGCTCGTCAGTCCACGCGCGTGCCGCGGTGCACGTGCTCCGGTCCGGTATGAGTTACGGGATTTTGCCTCATGTCCCGCTAATTTCGTCAAGCCCGACCGCCTTGTTTCATCGGAATACGATCGTCAAATTATCGGCAGGCATCGCCACAACCTCGTCCAGCGCGAATCCCCATTTCTCGGCCAACGGCTTTACTTCGGTATCGAGACAGCGCACGCCCCCGCTCGCATTGCGCGCCCGCAAATCTCGATCGAACGATCGGTTCGAAGGCGCCGTGTGCATGTCATGCCTTTTGAAAGGCCCGTAGAGAATCAGCGGTGCCGGGCCGACAAGAATGCGGGACGAACCCGCAAACAACCCTTCTGCCGCCCTCCAAGGCGCAATGTGGATCATGTTGCTGCAGAACACCGCGTCCGCCGACCGGATGGGCCACTCGCTTTCGGCCGCGTTCAGGAGAATGGCAGGGCGAATGCGGACATTTTCGACTGCACCGGTGCGAGCGTCGATGTCGTCAAGGGCGTCGACGCGTGCTTCGCTTGGCTGCCAGCGCAAGCCTTCGGGAAGCCGGGGCGCCATAAAGGCCGCGTGCTCGCCGGTACTGCTCGCGATCTCGAGCAACACGCCCGCCGCCGGCAGCACGCGTTTCAACACATCGAGAATAGGCTCCCGATTGCGCAATGTCGCTGGCGCGTGACGCGCCGGCCGATTGTCGCTATCGCTCACGAAACAGCCTCATCGAATAGCAAATGGCCATCGACGACGACCTCTATAAAGCCCACTTCCCGTAAAATTCGTTGGCAGAGGCGCTCATTTGCTCTCACTCCCCTGACATTCGCGCCACATTCTGTTGAAATGCCCCGGTCGAATTCGTATGCGGATAAGGCGTCTTCGGCACCGGCACGCCGAGGAAACTGCACAACGGCTCCCAGCCTTGCTTGGCTTCGAATACCTGCAGCCGCTCCTTGGGCACGACGCGCCTCACCTCCTCGTTGTGGCGCTCAAAAGACGCGATCGAGGCCGAACGATCGGAGCCATCGAAATTGATGACATCGCCGGCCGCTTTTTTCATGGCCTGAAACATTCGCGCGAAGGCTTCAGGGTTTGGCAGGATTTCCGGCCGATTGGCGGGAGACTGGGGCGACATGATGGTCGCCTGTGCGGAACTCCACCAGCTCTCTGCCGAGCGGATGCTGAGGATGACTTTGGCGTCGGGATAGCGCGCCATAAGCTCCTTATAGACGAAACAGGATGGCGCATCGGTCGCCGAGTTGTAGCCGTCGAGCACATCGTCCCAATCGAGCGGCTCGCCCGAAAGCTTGCCTGCCCAGAGCGTCGCCTGCTCGGGATGCGGAAAGATTTCGCTCATGTGGTGGCACGGCCCGAACCCGAGCTGCTCAAGCGCAAGCTTCAGCGATAAAGTGCCCGTGCGCGGCAGACCTGCGCCAATGACTTTGAGTGGCAAATCATTCTCCTTTCATCTGTCTTGGACAGGCGGACGCTCATCGGCGAGCGGGCCGTATGACGCCGATCGGCCGAAGACCTTTCCCGGATTGAAAAGGCCGGCCGGATCGATGACGGACTTGATCTGCCGCATCAGTTGCACCGCCTCCTCGCCATGCTCGAGAACAAGACTTTCCTGCTTGCCAAGTCCGATGCCGTGCTCGCCAGTACAGGTGCCGTGAGATGCTATGGCGCGCCGGACCATCCGATCGTTGATGTCTCGCGCGCGACGTTCCTCTTCCGGATCGTCCGGATCCAGCAGGAACAGAACGTGGTAATTGCCGTCACCCACATGGCCGACGATGGTCGCCGGCACCTTGTGTGCGTCAATATCGCGGCGGGTCTCGACAATGCTTTCAGCAAGACTGTCGATGGGCACACAAACGTCCGTCGTCCAAACGCGGCAGCCCGATCGTGACGCCTTGGCGGCGAAATAGGCTTCGTGACGGGCTTTCCACAGATGGGAACGCTCCTCCGACGCCTCGGAAAACGCAAATGCCCCGCCGCCATTCTCAATGGCAATCTCCCTGAACGCCTCGATCTGTGCGGCGACATCCGAACCCGCTCCGTGAAACTCGATGAAAAGCGTCGGCTGAAGGGGCAGTGACAGACCGGAGAATGCGTTGCTGGCGGCAATCTGCCGGTCGTCGAGAAGTTCGATCCGCGCCAGGGGAAGGCCGGCCTGCATGGCGGCGATGACAGCGGAGACGGCCCCGTCCAGGGACCGGAAGGAACACGTGGCGGCGCGGATGGTTTCGGGAACGCCGTGCAAGCGAAGTGTCGCCTGGGTGATCACCCCCAGCGTTCCTTCCGACCCGACGAACAATCCGGTCAGATCGTAGCCGGCGGCGGATTTGGCAGCCCAGGTTCCGGTCTCGATCACGTCTGCGCTCGGCAAGACCACCGTCAGGGACAGCACATTGTCCCGCATCGTCCCGTAACGCACCGCATTGGTTCCGGAAGCGCGGGTCGCCGCCATTCCGCCGAGGGTAGCATTGGCGCCCGGATCCACGGGGAAAAACAGCCCGAAACTCCGCAGTTCGCCATGGAGCTGTTCGCGCGTAACCCCGGCCTCGACGGTGCACAGGAAATTCTCCGGACGGATGTCGACCACCCGCCGCATACCGCTCAAATCCAGGGAAATTCCTCCGGCCACGGCGGACAATTGCCCTTCGACGGAAGTTCCTGCGCCATGGGGAACGACGGCGACCCCGAATTCGCTGCACCATCGCACCACGACCACGACATCCTCGGTCGAATTTGCCCAGACAACGCCATCGGGCAAGAGACCGGCGTGATGCCCTTCCAGGCCGGAATGCTGCTGACGGACCGAATGGTTGAACGACACACGTCCGCCGAATCGTTCACGCAGACGTCCGACCAGATCGTCCGTGTCCCGGCCTGCCAGAGACCTCAAAACGGTCCCGTCACGGTTCCGCACGCAGTCCCTCTCAACAAAACAGATCGATTATCGCCGCCTTCGATGCGACGGAATCCAAACCGCACCCAACTCTGCCTCCCGACCGCTAAAAGACGCATCGCCCCGGGTGCGTCGGGAATTCAGCGAGCGTAATTGCTCACGCACCTTGTGGCAACGGCACGTCGTTGCCACAAGGTGCGTGAGCAATTACCCGGATCCGGACTTCCCACGGGTGCAAGACGAACAGCAGTGCAAAAAACCAAGGCGCCATTGCCCGCGCAAGTCAATTGTTCGTTTCGATCCGCATGCCGTATGGTTCGCAGACGCCGCTGGCGATCACTGCAATCGCGCCGATCGAACGTTGCCCGTACAATAGGAGACGAAGACACGGCCCGTCCCGTCATCATCGCCTGCGCCGTCACCGGATCGGCCGATCACGTCGCGCTCAATCCGGCAGTGCCGGTCACGCCCGAGCAGATCGCCAAAGACGCCATTGCCGCCCATAAGGCCGGTGCTGCGATCGCCCACATCCACGTTCGCGATCCTGAGACGGGCAAGACGAGCACGAAGTTCGCGTATTTCGAGGAGGTCGTCAAACGCATCCGCGATTCCGGCTCGCCCGTCATCATCAATCTGACGACGGGTTTCGGCGGCCGCTTCGCTCCCGACCGGAAAAACCCGATGCAAGCCGGCGCGATCAGCTCCATGATGACTGCGGCCGAACGCACGGAACATGTCGTCAAGCTCAAGCCCGACATCTGCTCGCTCGATGTCGCGACGATGGACTTCGATACGTGGTCGATGGTGAACTCTTCGGAAATCCTGCGCGAGACGGCGGCGGCGATTCAGGAAGCCGGCGTCAAGCCGGAGCTCGAAGTGTTCGACACCGGCCATGTCCGGCTTGCCGCGCAGATGTGTCTCAATGGCGAGATAAGCGATCCGAAGCCGCTGTTTCAGCTCTGCCTCGGAATTCCATGGGGCGCGCCGGCCTCGCTCGAGGCGATGAAACTCATGCGCGATTTGTTGCCGCCGAACGCCGTGTGGGCGTCGTTCGGAATCTCGCGCCACGAAATGCCGATGGTCGGCGCGGCGACATTGCTCGGCGGTCACTGTCGCGTCGGCCTCGAGGACAATCTTTACATCGCGCGGGGAACACTTGCGTCCGGCAACGCCCAGCCGGTCGAACGCGCCGTCGACATCGTGCAGTCGCTTGGCGAGACTGTCGCTTGGCGAGACTGTAGCCACGGTCGACGAAGTATGCGAGATTTTAGGACTTCGCGGGCGGAGCGCCGTCGCCAGGGCTTCGGAAGAACGAATTCGCACTGGGGGTCGCGGATGAAAGCCTGTCCTTACGACAGATGCGAAGGCTTCTCGTCGAGAATGATGGTCTTGGTCTCCAGGAAAGGGAAAAGCCCTTCGGTGCCGCCTTCCCGGCCGATACCGGATTGCTTGAAACCGCCGAATGCGATGTTGAAATCGGTACGAAAGGAATTGTGCCCGACCGTCCCTGACCGCAGCCGGCGCGCGGCGGCGTAGGCTCGCTCGACATCATTGGTAAAGACCGATGCATTGAGGCCGTATATCGTGTCGTTGGCGATCTCTATGGCGTGCTGTTCGGTATCGGCCGCAATGACGCTCAACACAGGACCGAAAATCTCCTCCCGTGCAATCGTCGAATGGTTGTCGACGTTGCCGAAGACGGTAGGTTCGATGAAATAACCGCGGTTCAAGTGCTTCGGACGGCCGCCGCCGGCGGCAAGCGTGGCGCCGTCCGCTTTGCCCTTGGCGATATAGCTTTCGACGCGATCGAGTTGTCGGCGCATCGCAAGCGGGCCCATCTCGCTCGCCGGATCGAAGGGGTCGCCCACTCTGATCTGTCCGTAGGTCGCCGAAAGAGCCTCGACGAGCGCATCGTGACGTTTGCGTGTGACGACGATCCGGGTCAAGGAGGAACAGACTTGGCCTGTCAAATGCCGCCCTGCCAGCGAGATGCTCTGCGCCGCCTTGCCGACATCGTAATCGTCGAAAATGACGGCGGCCGACTTGCCTCCGAGTTCGAGCGTGCAGCGCGCAACGCGGTCGCCGCAAATCGCGGCGATGCGCCGCCCGGCGGCAGTCGATCCGGTGAAAGTGATCTTGTCGACGTCCGGATGGCGGACCAGCAGTTCGGACACTTCGCGCTCTGCGGTGACCACATTGACTACTCCGGGCGGTAAGCCGATCTTTTCGCTGATTTCCGCAATCAGATAGGCGGCGCCGGGCGCCTCGGGAGAAGCCTTGATGACGAGGGTGCACCCGGCGAGCAGCGCCGGCGCGCATTTATAGGCAATGATGAAAGCCGGCGAATTCCAGGGAATGATCGCGCCAACCACGCCGACGGGCTCGCGGACGAGAAGTCCGACATTGCCGCTGCCGGGACCGGGAGTGCGTTCCTCCTCGAAAGGAAAGGTTTCGGCGAGTCCCGCATAGTAATTGTAGATGTTGCCAAACCCGGCCGAACGCGCCACCGCCGTGCTGTGCAGAACGCCCGATTCGGTCGTCCAGATTTGCCCCAGATCCGTGGCGCGCGCCGGCAACTCGCGGCCGATGGCGGCGAGATATTTTGCGCGCTCGGCATGGCCGATGCGGGGCCAGGGTCCCTGATCGAAAGCCTTGCGCGCCGCTGCGACCGCACGGTCGATATCCGCCGCCTGTGCTTCGGCAACGCTGACGAACAGCTCTTCAGTGCCGCTGTCGATCACATCGATCTTCGCCGTGCCGGACGGAGCGGCCCATGTGCCATCGATGAAAAAGCATTCGGGGTGGCTGATCGGGGCACGCATGGTTGCGGTCATGACGGAGTCTCCTGGACAAACGCTGTGCAAGACATTTGCGGGAAATCGAGCAACATCTGGGGACACGATCCATGCAGCCGGCGGGTGCATTCGCTACAACCGGCCGCACGAAGTCTCCCGGCACTCTAAGTTGGCGATTGATAAATTGCATCCGAATTCTGGCCGCGGCGAGCTATCTAGTCGGCCCTAAAAAACGCGGATGAGCGTTACGGGGGAACGATTCCCTGAGAGAAATGGGCGATGTAAATTGCAACGAATCGGGGCTGCTGGCCTGAAAGGTTGCAATTTGTGCTGAAAGACAATCCGCGAAGTAGCCGACAGGAGGACCTGTACCGGTCGCGGCTGGAAGCGATCATCGATCCCACGCATGAGCTGGTCAAAATGAGTCGGCTGGTGGGCTGGAGCGATTTGGCTGGCGATCTGAAACCTTACTATTGCGCCGACAATGGCCGGCCCGGGGAACCGATCCGGCTGATGGCCGGGCTGGTGTTGTTGAAAGACATGAAAGGGCTGTCGGACGAGGAAGTGTGCGAAGTCTGGCGGGAGAACCCATACTTTCAATATTTTTGCGGGGAAGAATATTTTCAGCACCGGCTGCCGGTCGAACCCCCATCTTTGAGCATTTTCAGGAAGCGGATCGGCAAGGAGGGAATGGAGCGGCTGTTGCAGGAAACGGTTCGCGTGGGGCTGAAGAGCGGGGTGATCACGGCGGGCGCCCTGCAAAAGGTCAGTGTGGATACGACGGTGCAGGAGAAGGCAATCCGCTTTCCGACGGACACGCAGCTTTGTCACAAGGCGCGCGAGGAACTGATCAAAACGGCGAAGAAGCTCGGTGTTAAACTGCGGCAAAGCTATGTGCGCAAGAGCAAGCAGGCTGTGTTTCTGGCCAACAAATACCTGGCAGCCCGGCAGATGAACCGTGGCCGCAAACAGATCAACAAAGTGCGCAATTATCTGGGCCGTGTGATCCGCGACATTGAACGCGCCATTGGCAAAGTCCCCTCGCTTGGCGGTTTATTCCAAGACGATCTGGCCAAGGCGCGGAAAATCCATGCTCAAGCGGCCGATCCGAAAACGCCGGACAAAATCTATTCCTGGCATGCGCCGGAAGTCGAATGCATCGCCAAGGGCAAAGCCCACAAGAAGTACGAATTTGGCTGCAAGGCCAGCATCGCTTCAACCAATGCCGGCAACTTCATCGTCGGCGCCATGGCCCATCACGGCCGGCCTTATGACGGACATACTCTGGCGACTGTTTTGGAACAGATCGCAAGGCTGACGGGTGTCAAGCCCGAAGAAGCGTGTGTCGATCTGGGCTATCGCGGCCATGGTCTCGAAGACGAAGACATCGAGATCATCCTCGCGCGTCAGAGGCGCGGCATGACGCCGGCCAAAAGAAAACGCCAGAAACGCCGCAATGCCATCGAGCCGATCATCGGCCACTGCAAGAACGATCGTAAAGTTGGTCCCCGCAACTGGCTCCACGGCAAACGCGGCGATCAAATCAACGCCCTCGCCATGGCGATCGGCTTCAACCTCAGGAAGATACTCAGGTGGATCTTTTTGTATCTGTTGTTCAGCCGCATCTTGGGGCAGAACATACAGAATCCGAAGTTGCTTCCAGCTTGAAACGGCGGTTTTTTAGGGCCGACTATCTAGTCGGCCCTAAAAAACGCGGATGAGCGTTACGGGGGAACGATTCCCTGAGAGAAATGGGCGATGTAAATTGCAACGAATCGGGGCTGCTGGCCTGAAAGGTTGCAATTTGTGCTGAAAGACAATCCGCGAAGTAGCCGACAGGAGGACCTGTACCGGTCGCGGCTGGAAGCGATCATCGATCCCACGCATGAGCTGGTCAAAATGAGTCGGCTGGTGGGCTGGAGCGATTTGGCTGGCGATCTGAAACCTTACTATTGCGCCGACAATGGCCGGCCCGGGGAACCGATCCGGCTGATGGCCGGGCTGGTGTTGTTGAAAGACATGAAAGGGCTGTCGGACGAGGAAGTGTGCGAAGTCTGGCGGGAGAACCCATACTTTCAATATTTTTGCGGGGAAGAATATTTTCAGCACCGGCTGCCGGTCGAACCCCCATCTTTGAGCATTTTCAGGAAGCGGATCGGCAAGGAGGGAATGGAGCGGCTGTTGCAGGAAACGGTTCGCGTGGGGCTGAAGAGCGGGGTGATCACGGCGGGCGCCCTGCAAAAGGTCAGTGTGGATACGACGGTGCAGGAGAAGGCAATCCGCTTTCCGACGGACACGCAGCTTTGTCACAAGGCGCGCGAGGAACTGATCAAAACGGCGAAGAAGCTCGGTGTTAAACTGCGGCAAAGCTATGTGCGCAAGAGCAAGCAGGCTGTGTTTCTGGCCAACAAATACCTGGCAGCCCGGCAGATGAACCGTGGCCGCAAACAGATCAACAAAGTGCGCAATTATCTGGGCCGTGTGATCCGCGACATTGAACGCGCCATTGGCAAAGTCCCCTCGCTTGGCGGTTTATTCCAAGACGATCTGGCCAAGGCGCGGAAAATCCATGCTCAAGCGGCCGATCCGAAAACGCCGGACAAAATCTATTCCTGGCATGCGCCGGAAGTCGAATGCATCGCCAAGGGCAAAGCCCACAAGAAGTACGAATTTGGCTGCAAGGCCAGCATCGCTTCAACCAATGCCGGCAACTTCATCGTCGGCGCCATGGCCCATCACGGCCGGCCTTATGACGGACATACTCTGGCGACTGTTTTGGAACAGATCGCAAGGCTGACGGGTGTCAAGCCCGAAGAAGCGTGTGTCGATCTGGGCTATCGCGGCCATGGTCTCGAAGACGAAGACATCGAGATCATCCTCGCGCGTCAGAGGCGCGGCATGACGCCGGCCAAAAGAAAACGCCAGAAACGCCGCAATGCCATCGAGCCGATCATCGGCCACTGCAAGAACGATCGTAAAGTTGGTCCCCGCAACTGGCTCCACGGCAAACGCGGCGATCAAATCAACGCCCTCGCCATGGCGATCGGCTTCAACCTCAGGAAGATACTCAGGTGGATCTTTTTGTATCTGTTGTTCAGCCGCATCTTGGGGCAGAACATACAGAATCCGAAGTTGCTTCCAGCTTGAAACGGCGGTTTTTTAGGGCCGACTATCTAAGATCGACGCCGTTGGCGTCATGCTTGTCGCTGACGCAACGCGGCTGCTTGCGCGTGAGTCTCGACAATGCTGCAGCCGTCGCAACTGGCTAAATTACTTTCCCCATATATTAAAGCCTGGCGTGCGAATCTCGCTCCCGGCGCAGCACGTGTCTTAACCGACGCGACCGGTGTTTCGAAGCACGCTCTGCCGCAGCGAGTGGCGGCTTAGTTCAATCCGGTTTCAATGAGGCGCACCGCGATAGCCATAACTTCCATGCCGCGCGACCTCACGGAAGCCTCCAGATTCAATTTGATCACAATCCGCTCTAAAGGCTTCCGCGTGCTGCGTATCGCAAATTGCGATTTTCTCACAAACAAGGAAGGCGTGCCGGACATGGTCGGGCGGGCGTTGATTTGCGTCACCACTCGCCTCTTCCCCACTCTGGTGGGGAGAGGAAAGTCAGGTTGCAGGTTCCAGCGCTGCCAGGCGCTTCTCGATCGCGGCGAGCGCGTCGTGGGCTTTGCCGGTGTCCGGTCCGCCCGCCTGCGCCATGTCGGGTCGGCCGCCGCCGCCCTTGCCGCCCAGGGCTTCGGCGCCGGCGCGCACCAGGTCGACGGCGCTGATGCGCGAGGTGAGATCGTCGGTGACGGCCACGACCAGCGAGGCCTTGCCGTCCGCCAGCGCCACCAGCGCGACCACGCCCGAGCCGAGCTTCGACTTGGCTTCGTCGGCAAGGCTCTTCAGCTCCTTGGTCGGGATGTCTTCGAGCACGCGGATCACCGTCTTGACGCCGGCGATCTCGTGCGGCGCCTCGCCGTCGCTTTTTGCCGGCCCCGCCAGGGCAAGCGCGCGCTTGGCATCGGCCAGCTCGCGCTCGATCTTCCTGCGCTCTTCGGCCAATTGGGCCACGCGCTGCGGAAGCTCCGCGACCCCCGTTTTCAGAACCGCGGCGGCCTCGCGCGCCAACTCGGCCTGATGGGCGAGATAGTGCCGCGCGCCTTCGCTGGTCAGCGCCTCGATGCGGCGGACGCCGGACGCCACTGCGCTTTCGCCCATGATCGTGAACAGGCCGATGTCGCCCAGCCGCCGCACATGGGTGCCGCCGCACAATTCGACCGAGAACGGCTTCTGCCCATCCTCGCCCATGGCGAGCACGCGCACTTCGTCGCCGTATTTCTCGCCGAACAGCGCCTCCGCGCCCGCCTCGATCGCCTTGTCGGTGGGCATCAGCCGGGTGGCGACATCGGAGTTCTGGCGCACCACGGAATTGACGAGATCCTCGATGCGCGACAGCTCGTCCGGCACCAGCGCTTTGGGATGGCTGAAATCGAAGCGCAGCTTGTCGGGGCCGACCTGCGAGCCTTTCTGCGAGACATGCGAGCCCAGAATGCGCTTGAGCGCGCCGTGCAGCAGATGGGTTGCGGAATGGTTGGCGCGCGTCGCCCGGCGCCGTTCGCCGTCGACGCGCAGCTCGACCGCATCGCCGACCGCGAAGGACCCGCGTTCGACCTCGACCACGTGAACATATAGCGCGCCGAGCTTCTTCTCCGTATCGGCGACTTTTCCCTCCGTGCCCTTGGCGGAGAACACGGCCCCCCGATCGCCGACCTGACCGCCGGACTCGGCATAAAACGGCGTCTGGTTCGCCAGAATTCGGACGGTCTCGCCGGCCGATGCGCAGGAAACGCGCGCGCCGTCCTTGAGGATGGCAATGATCGTGCCTTCGGCCGCTTCGGTGTCGTAGCCCAAAAACTCCGTCGGCCCCAGCTCCTCGCGCAAGCCGAACCATAGCTGATCGGTTGCCGCCTCGCCCGAACCCGCCCAGGCTTTTCTGGCCTCCGCGCGTTGCCGCGCCATGGCGGCATTGAAGCCTTCTACGTCGACGGAAATCCCCCGCGGGCGCAGCGCGTCTTCCGTGAGGTCGAGCGGGAAGCCGAACGTGTCGTAGAGCCTAAACGCCGTCTCGCCGGCCAGTCTGTCGCCGCGCGACAGCGACGCTGTTGCTTCGTCCAGGAGCTTGAGGCCGCGCGCCAGGGTGTCGCGGAAGCGCATTTCCTCGAGCCGCAGCGTCTCGGTGACCAGCGCTTCGGCCCGCTTGAGCTCGGGATAAGCGGCGCCCATCTGGGCGACGAGCGCCGGCACCAGCCGGTGCATCAGAGGATCCTTGGCGCCCAGAATATGCGCATGGCGCATGGCGCGGCGCATGATGCGCCGCAGGACATAGCCGCGGCCCTCGTTGGACGGCAGCACGCCGTCGGCGATGAGGAACGAGGAAGACCGCAGGTGATCGGCGATCACCCGATGGCTTGCGGCGTGAGCGCCGGCAGCAGGCTGATCCGTCAGTGCTGCGGACGCGGCGATCAGATGGCGGAACAGATCGATGTCGAAGACGTCGTGCACGCCCTGCATGACGCCGGTGAAGCGCTCGATCCCCATGCCGGTGTCGATCGACGGCCGCGGCAGTGCCTCGCGGCTACCGCCCGGGACCTGCTCGTATTGCATGAACACCAGGTTCCATATCTCGACGAAGCGGTCGCCGTCGGCATCGGCCGAGCCCGGCGGGCCGCCTGCGACCATGGGACCGTGATCGTAGAAGATTTCCGAGCAGGGGCCGCAGGGGCCGGTGTCGCCCATCGACCAGAAATTGTCGGATGTGGGGATGCGGACGATTTTTGAGTCGGGCAGGCCCGCAATCTTTTTCCAGAGCGAAAAGGCCGCGTCGTCCTCGGCATACACCGTGACGAGCAGCCGGTCCGCCGGCAGCCCGAAGACCCCGTGCACCAGCTCCCAGGCAAACGCGATCGCATCTTCCTTGAAATAATCGCCGAACGAGAAATTGCCCAGCATCTCGAAAAAGGTGAGATGGCGCGCGGTGTAGCCGACATTGTCGAGATCGTTGTGCTTGCCGCCGGCGCGCACGACCTTCTGCGCCGTCGTCGCGCGCACGTAAGGCCGCTTCTCCTGGCCGGTGAACACGTTCTTGAACTGTACCATGCCGGCATTGGTGAAGAGCAGCGACGGATCGTTGCGCGGCACGAGCGGCGACGACGCGACCACTTCGTGGCCGTGGGCACGAAAGAATTCGAGGAAGGCGGACCGAATGTCGGTGAGGGTATTCATGGACGGTTAGTTAAGCCGTCCGGCGGGGATGAGCAACCGGCGGTCACCCAACCCGCCGAAGCCGAGGGCGGGCTGGGTGGCCCGCCGGAGTTTGCGCTCCGGCCGCATTTCGCGCGGCCCGCCGTCGCGGGCCATGCGTGCGTCCGTGAGGACGTTTTGTCCGCATCGTGGGTGTCTGTGCGATGTGAAGTCACGACACATGAAGGCGAAGGTCACTGCGTCGCAGCGATGCGGGGTGGAGAGCAATCTTAGGCGAACGGACGGCCTGCAGGAGAACGAACCCGATTAGGCGGTGTGCATTGGCGAGCCTGCTCATGCGTGGCGAAGCCTGGGCCGGAAACGGTCTGACCGGATGGACGAGGTGACTGAGAAAGCGACATGCGGGTGCACGACGTGGTTGGGGGCTGGATGTCCGGAAGGCAAAGCGGCGTAAGCGCGGAGACCTGGGAAGTGTGTGCGAGCCGCCCGGGAGAGCCCTCATAGTAGCGCTGCGGCTAACCTGAAGTTGCGCCGCCCAGGGTAAGAAGGGGCAAAAATCCTGGCACGCAGCTGCAGCATGGTCGAGAACCACGCTTGGAAATGGCGGAAATCTGCCGTTTTCCTCGGCATCGGGAACGCAACGACGGCTGAATTGGGACAAGCTGTCCGGACTTTTGCCCCTCTTACGCAAAATCGAGCTAAATGATTCATGTGACTCGCTTTTTTGCGCCTGTCTGAGCGACAAACGAACGCGATGTGTAGATGGCCTGGCGCTGCGCGGGGGAGGAACTGGATGCGCGAATCTCGTAAGCTTGCGGGGGAGGAAAGCTAATGGCCTCGCTGCCCGCAGGACCCGAGATCGAGCGTCTCGTGCAGCTTTTGGCCAAGCTTCCCGGGCTTGGCCCACGCTCGGCGCGCCGGGCGGCGCTCGTGCTGCTCAAGAAGCGCGAAGCGCTGCTGGAGCCGCTGGCGACCGCCATGCGCGATGCGGCGGATGCCATCTGCGTCTGCAACGCATGCGGTAATCTCGATACGACCAATCCTTGCGCAATCTGCCGCGATCCCCGGCGCGATTCCCATGCGCTTTGCGTGGTCGAGGACGTGGCCGATTTGTGGGCGCTGGAGCGCGCGGGAGTGTTTCGCGGCCGCTATCATGTTCTAGGCGGCGCCTTGTCCGCGCTCGACGGCATGACGCCGGAGCGCCTCAATATCGCCACGCTGCTCGCGCGCCTCAAGCCTGACGTGAGCGAAGTGATTCTGGCGGTGAACGCCACCGTCGAAGGCCAGACCACCGCACATTACCTGATGGACGTGCTCGCCAACGCCAGCGTCAACGTCACGCGGCTCGCCCATGGCGTGCCGGTCGGCGGCGAACTCGATTATCTCGACGAAGGCACGCTTTCCATGGCCTTCAAGGCCCGCCGCGCGATGTAGCGTCGGCTGCGCCGTTATGGTGTTCGTTTCCGATGAATAAGATCGACGAGCTTGGGCGCTCCTGAAAATGCTTCCGCCGGAACGGCAGGAGATAGCGGCGGAAGCAAACCTCGACTTCGCGGCTCAGTCGGGCGACTTGCAGCTTACCGCAGGGCAGGTTGCCGAGCTGGAACGACGCCTTGGGGACCGAGGCGCCAAAACCATCGCGCTAGGCGAATTTTGTAGCCGCGTTCGGAATCTCGCTTCTTGAAAGTTGTCGTCGGAGAAGCGGCATTCGCCGATCTGGAAAATGTTATCAATTGGATTTCCAAAGATAATCCTGCGAGCGCGCGTTCAGTAGCCCAGCGTGTGCTCGATGCAATCGATAACAAAATTGCGCATTTTCCATATGCCGGACGCGCCCGGCGGGTGGCTGGCACACGTGAATGGATCGTGCGGGGTCTCCAGCCGAAGGCTTGCTTCCTTCCCGCCATTTCTCGTCAGAACGACGAGCGCGCCGATCAGGCCGCCGACGATCGCCGCAACCGCCGGCACGGTTGCGGCGCTACCGCCCGTCACTCCAGGCATCCCGTCTTGACCCGATCGGGATGCCCGCCTATTTCCGCTTCAGATGAGCATCCGCCCTATCCTTATTGCGCCCGATCCGCGCCTCAAAGCGGTCTCCCGGCCGGTCGAAACCGTGGACGCCGCGGTGCAGGCCCTGGCGCAGGACATGCTGGACAGCATGTACGCCGCCAACGGCGTCGGGCTGGCCGCCATTCAGATCGGCGTGTCCAGGCGCATGATCGTGATGGATTTGGCCAGGAAAGAGGGAGCGAAGGAGCCGAAGGTCTTCATCAACCCCAAGATTCTCTGGACGTCCGAAGAGACGGCTATATGCCAGGAGGGTTGTCTTTCGGTGCCGGACATCTGGGAGGACGTGGAAAGGCCGGTGCGCATCCGCGCCGAGCACCTCGACCTCGACGGCAAGCATGTCACGCTGGAGGCCGAGGGTTTGCTCGCCACCTGTCTTCAGCACGAGATGGATCATCTCGAAGGCATTCTGTTCCTCGATCATCTTTCGCGCCTCAAGCGCGCGATAGCAGTCAAGAAACTCGCCAAGGCCAAACGCCAGAAGATTGCGAGCTGAAGAGAAAGAATGAGCCTGCGGATTGCCTTCATGGGCACGCCGGAATTTGCCGTTCCGACGCTGGCCGGCCTGGTCGGGCAAGGACATCGGATCGTCCGGGTTTATTCGCAGCCGCCGCGTCCCAAGGGGCGCGGCTATGACAGCGAACCCTCGCCTGTCGCCCGATTTGCCGAAACGCAAGCAATCCCGGTGCGCACGCCCGCGACCCTGAAAAGCGCCGAGGAGCAGGCGGAGTTCGAAAGCCTTGCGCTCGATGCCGCGGTGGTGGTCGCCTACGGCCTCATCCTGCCTAAGCCGGTGCTGGATGCGCCGCGGCTGGGCTGCCTCAATCTGCACGCCTCGCTGCTGCCGCGCTGGCGGGGGGCAGCCCCCATCCAGCGTGCCATCATGGCGGGGGACGCGCAGACGGGCGTGATGGTCATGCGCATGGAAGAGGGCCTCGATACGGGGCCCGTCTTGCTGGCGGAACGGGTGCAGATTGGGCGCAAGACCTATGGCGAGCTGCACGATGAGCTTGCCCGGCTGGGCGCCGACCTGATGGCGCGCGCGCTTGCGGCGCTGGAACGCGGTGAAATCGTCGCCCAGCCGCAGCCCGACCAAGGCGCCACCTATGCGAAGAAAATCCTCAAGGAGGAGACCCGGATCGACTGGACGAAAAGCGCGCGGGACGTGGATTGCCTTATCCGCGCGCTGTCTCCCAGTCCGGGTGCGTGGTGCCAGGTGAGGGGCGAGCGCCTCAAGGTTCTCTACGGCGTGCCGTGCGACGGCGCAGGCCGACCGGGCCGCTCGCTCGACGATCGATTGACCGTGGCGTGCGGCGCGGGCGCGCTGAAGCTGATGCGGCTGCAACGGGCGGGGCGGGCGCCGATGTCGGCCGGCGAGCTGTTGCGCGGCTTTCCGATTGCCGAAGGCGAGCCCTTGTGAGCGAAGCTTCGGGCCCGTCGCTCTGGCGGCGGATAGGCAATTCGTGGCGGCAATGGCGCCGCGGATCAGTTGGCACGCTGGATCTGGTGCCGGACGGGTTTGTGTACACGCGCAACAGAGCAACGGTTCGCGTTCTCTGGAACGATATCGTGCAGATCGATGCGGGCGTGCGCGATCTGCTGACGAGCGATTTGTTCTATGTCGTACTGCATGCGGGATCTGGGGCTGTCGCGATCGACGAAATCGTCGACGGATATCGCCAGATCGAGCACGAAATGTTCGAGCGCTGGCCGCAAATCAGGCAGCGGTGGACCGAACTCTATACAGGGCCTCCACATCAACCGCGCCTTGAAACACTCTGGCACCGGCCGAGATAGCGCGCGATGTCGGACGTATCGAAATCGTCATGCCACACGCACCTCTCCCTTGTGGGCAGGGCAATCGCATGTGCTTGCGGTGGTCGGCAATGATTCTCACGCGGAGACGCGGAGACGCGGAGATATCCCAGGGGCTTGACGCTTTGCGCAGGGGGCGTTTGCGCGAAGCGCAAAAGAAATGGGCGTCTAATCTGTGCTCCGCACAGAATTTCCCGCGCACCTGCAAACATCCACAGCCCCTCCGCGTCTCCGCGTCTCCGCATGAGATTTTCTGTTCCTCCATCCGACCCACATGCGGTAGCTCCGGCCCGGCGGGCGAGTTCTTGCGCATTCCTGATAGCGGCAGGCTCTGATGCCGCGCTATCGCCTCACGGTCGAGTATGACGGAGGCCCGTTTGCCGGCTGGCAACGGCAGGACAATGGGCCGTCGATCCAGGCGGCGCTGGAAACGGCCATCTTCAAGCTCTCGGGCGAGCGCGTCACGGTGACGGGATCCGGCCGCACCGATGCCGGCGTTCATGCGCTGGCGCAAGTCGCGCATTTCGATCTCGACAAGGAATTTGTCCCGGAAAAGATCCGCGACGCGCTCAATCACTATCTTCGGCCCGAGCCCGTTGCGGTTCTCGACGCCCGGCTTGCCGCGCCGGACTTTCACGCCCGATTCGACGCCATCGGGCGTCGCTACCTCTACCGCATCCTTTGCCGCAAGGCGCCGCCCGCTCTGGAACGGGGGCGCGCCTGGCATGTCACGCACGGCCTCGATGCCGAAGCCATGCACGAGGCGGCGCAGGCTCTCACAGGCCAACACGATTTCACCACCTTTCGCGCTTCCGAATGCCAGGCCAAGTCGCCCGTCAAGACGCTCGACCGGCTTGAGGTCTCGCGCCGCGCCGAAGAGATACACATCGAGGCGTCCGCACGATCGTTTCTGCACCATCAGGTGCGGTCCATGGCGGGATCGCTCAAGCTGGTGGGCGAAGGCCGCTGGCGCCCTGGCGACCTTGCTCAGGCTCTTAAGGCGTGCGACCGCGCACGTTGCGGTCCGGTGGCGCCGCCGGAAGGGCTTTATCTCGTCCGCGTCGATTACCCGTCCTGAAGATTATCCCGGCGGATTCGCGAAATAGGCTTCGAGCACGGCGGCGTAAATGCGGGTAAGCCGCTCGATCTCGGCCAGCGGCACGCACTCGTCGACCTTGTGCATGGTCACCCCGGGCAGGCCCACCTCGGCGACGGGGCAATAGCTCTTGATGAAGCGCGCATCGGACGTTCCGCCGGTCGTCGACAACACGGGCGTCTTTCCGCTGGCCCGCGCGATAGCACGAGACAGAAGGTCTATGAACGGCCCCGGCTGGGTGAGGAACGCATTGCCACTGGATTTCGCCTTGATCTCCAGCTCGCAGCCTTTCCCGCCGGCGATGTCCTTCGCCGTCTGCTCGATCCGGCGCACCAGGCTCTCCGGCGTGTGCAGGTCGTTGAAACGGATATTACAGACCGCCCGGGCGGTTGCCGGCGAGACGTTCGAAGCCGGGTTGCCCACATCGAAGGTCGTGAACGCGATGGTGGACGGCTCGAAATGCGCCGTTCCCGAATCCAGCGGCTCATCGGCCAGCCGCGTTACGATGGCGGCGAGAACCGGGATCGGGTTGACGGCTCGCTGAGGATAGGCCGTGTGGCCCTGGACGCCGTGCACGGTCAGCTCGACCGTCAGGCTGCCGCGGCGGCCGATCTTGATCGTGTCGCCGGCGCTGGCCGATGCCGTGGGTTCGCCGACCAGGCAATGATCGATCCGCTCGCCTCTGGCGGCCAGCCGTTCGAGCATGGGCCTGGTGCCGCAGACGGCATCGCCCTCCTCGTCGCCGGTGATCAGAAAACCGATCGAGCCCCTCAACGGGCCTTTGGCGATCTCTCCCGCGGCGGCGGCGGCAAAGGCGGCAATCGCCGATTTCATGTCGACGGCGCCGCGGCCGTAGAGCACGCGATCGCGGATCACGGCGCCGTACGGGTCGTGCCGCCACGCGGCGCTGTCGCCCGGAGGCACGACATCGGTGTGTCCGGCGAAACAAAAGTGGGGCGCCGCCGAGCCGAATCGGGCGTAGAGATTGTCGACGGGCGCCATGCCCTCAACCTCGAACCGCATCCTTTCGCAGAAAAAACCGATGGGTCGGAGAGCCTGTTCGAGAATGTCCAATGCGCCGGCGTCGGCCGGCGTCACCGATCGACAGCGAATGAGGTCCTGCGCGAGTGCTATGGGATCGATGGGCGTCATCCGGTCTGAGACTTAGAGCGGTTCCAGCAAAAGTGTAAGCACTTTTGCGGCCGGAACCGCGTCAAAACAATAACTTGGAGCGAAATGACGATTCGACGAAAAGGCATTTCGTTCCAGTCCGCAAGCTGAGCTATGGTCAATGAACGCGCCGGGCCCATATTCCCGTCTGAAAGCTAGTGTGCCGGCGAAAATCGGTTAGAAAGCGCGCCGGTCAGGTCCAAGGAGTTGCCATGTTGAAGCTGATGGACGAGACGCTGCTGAAGCCGGATGCGTATATCGACGGGGCTTTTGTCGGCGCCGATTCCGCCGGCCGGTTTCCGGTCTACAATCCGGCGACGGGCGAGACGATCGCGGCGATGGCCGATTGCGCCGCAGCCGAGACCCGCCGCGCCATCGAGGCGGCGGCGCGCGCCTTCCCGGCCTGGCGGCAAAAGCCCGCCAAGGAGCGGGCGCAGATCCTGCGCAAATGGTTCGAGCTCATCATGGCCAATCAGGAAGACCTGGCGCGGATCATGACCGCCGAGCAGGGCAAGCCGCTGGCCGAGACCCGCGGCGAGGTGGCCTACGGCGCCTCGTTCATCGAGTGGTTCGCCGAAGAGGCCAAGCGCGTCTATGGCGACGTGATTCCGGCGACCCAGCCGGGACGGCGTATTCTCGTCTTCAAGGAGCCGATCGGCGTGGTGGGCGCGATCACGCCGTGGAACTTTCCCAACGCCATGATCACGCGCAAGGCCGCGCCGGCCTTGGCCGCAGGCTGCACCTTCATTATCAAGCCGGCGGGTGAAACGCCGCTGTCGGCCACGGCGCTGGCCGAGCTGGCGCATCGCGCAGGCATTCCGGCCGGCGTGTTCAATGTGGTGATGGGCAAGAAATCGTCGGCCATCGGCGCCGAGCTGACGCAGAACCCTCTGGTCCGGAAGTTCACCTTCACCGGCTCGACGGAGATCGGCAAGCTTCTGATGCGCCAATGCGCCTCGACGGTGAAAAAGGTTTCGCTCGAGCTCGGCGGCAATGCACCCTTCATCGTGTTCGAAGATGCCGATCTCGATGCCGCCGCCGACGGCGCCATGCTGTCGAAGTTCCGCAACATGGGACAGACCTGCGTCTGCGTGAACCGTATCCTGGTGCAGAACGGCGTCTACGACGCGTTTGCCAAAAAGCTTGCCGAGCGCGTGGCCAGGCTCAAGCTGGGCGACGGCATGGCCGACGGCGTAACCCAGGGTCCGCTGATCAACATCGGTGCGGTCGAAAAAGTCGAGCAACTGATTGCCGACGCAAAGGCGAAAGGCGCCAAGGTCGCCGCCGGCGGCAAGCGCGATGCGCTGGGCGGTTCCTTCTTCGAGCCGACGATTCTCACCGATGTCACCCCGGACATGGCGTGCGCTAGGGAAGAAATCTTCGGGCCGGTCGCCACGCTCTTCCGCTTCGCCGACGAGGCCCATGCCGTCCGGCTTGCCAACGATACGGAATTCGGCCTGGCGGCGTATTTCTACACCCGCGACATGGGGCGCGTCATCCGCGTCGCCGAAGCGCTCGAATACGGCATTCTCGGCATCAACGAAGGGATCATCTCCACGGAAGTTGCGCCCTTCGGCGGCGTGAAGGAATCCGGCATCGGCCGCGAGGGCTCGAAATACGGCATCGAAGATTTCATCGAGATCAAGTATCTCGCACTCGGCGGCATAGGGGCGCCTTAAGCGGTGATCCCTCGTTACGCGCGGCCGGAGATGACGGCGCTGTGGGCGCCGGAAACCAAATTTCGCATCTGGTTCGAGATCGAGGCGCATGCGGCCGATGCGCTGGCCGCGCTCGGCGTCATCCCGAAGGACGCGGCACGAACCATCTGGGAGAAGGGTGGCAGCGCCACCTTCGATGTCGAGCGCATCGACGCCATCGAGCGCGAAGTCAAGCATGACGTCATCGCCTTTCTCACCCATCTGGCGGAGATCGTGGGCCCCGAGGCGCGCTTCGTCCATCAGGGCATGACGTCGTCGGACGTGCTGGACACCTGCCTGTCGGTCCAGCTCAGCCGCGCTTGCGATATTCTGATCGCCGACGTCGATCACCTGTTGGCCGCTCTTAAGCGGCGCGCCTTCGAATACAAAACCACGCCGACGATCGGGCGCAGCCACGGCATTCATGCGGAGCCGACGACCTTCGGCGTCAAGCTCGCGGGCTATTATGCCGAGTTCGCCCGCGCCCGCGCCCGTCTCGTGGCGGCGCGCGAGGAGATTGCCGTCTGCGCCATTTCGGGGCCGGTCGGAACCTTCGCCGGTGTCGATCCGCGCGTCGAAGAACATGTCGCCGGGGCACTCGGGCTGAAGGTCGAGCCTGTCTCCACCCAAGTCATCCCGCGCGACCGGCATGCCGCGTTCTTCGCCGCGCTCGGCGTGACGGCCAGCTCGATCGAGCGGCTGGCAACCGAAATCCGCCACCTGCAGCGCACGGAAGTCCTCGAAGCCGAGGAGCATTTCGCGCAAGGCCAGAAAGGCTCCTCCGCGATGCCGCACAAGCGCAATCCCGTCTTGTCGGAAAACCTTACGGGTCTGGCGCGCATGGTGCGATCCGCCGTCGTGCCGGCGCTGGAAGATGTGGCGCTATGGCACGAACGCGACATCTCGCATTCCTCCGTGGAGCGCTTCATTGCGCCCGACGCCACCATCACGCTCGATTTCGCGATTCACCGCGCGGCGGGCATCGTCGACAAGCTTGTGGTGTATCCCGAAAGGATGCTGGCAAACCTCGAGCGAACCCGCGGGCTGGTGCATTCCGGCCGCGTGCTGGTGGCGCTGACGCAAGCCGGCGTCAGCCGGGAGGACGCCTATCGCATCGTGCAAAGCAATGCGATGCGCGCCTGGAACGGCGAAGGCTCGCTGCTGGAGCTTCTGAAGACCGATGCGGAAGCGGCCCGCGCGCTGGATGCGCAAACGCTCGAAAGCCTGTTCGATCTCGATTTCCACTTCAAATATGTCGATACGATCTTCAAGAGGGTGTTCGGCTGAAGCCGTGTTGGTTTGGGTACGAAATGTCAGATTCCAAACACTAGAGCGGCTCCAGCAAAAGTGTGTGCACTTTTGCGTCCGGAACCGCGTCAATACAATAACTTAGAGCGAAATGACGATTCGAAGAAAAGTCATTTCGCTCTTGCGCCCGGAATCACGGCTAAGTGACACGCGAGCGTAGGGCACATCAATCACGCGGAGGTGGGGAGGCGCGGAGCAATGCTGTGGATGCGTCGCTATCAGCTTGCGGCAATGGCAAGAGTGCGCGATTTGATGGCGCGCGTTCGCGCAGTTGATCCCTTCAACGATCCAGCGGAGAACCAGCTGCTGATGATCAGCTTGCGCAATTTCGCTCCGCGTCTCCCCATCTCCGCGTGAGTATCTTTATGAGCAGCGAAACGCTCGTGCCACTTGGGAGATTATCCGATCTCAATCACGACTCACCTAGCCAGAAAAGTTAGTACTAGCGCCCTTGTATCTGCACCATTGCGCCCGCTCACCTGTCCGGCTTGAAATCTTCCGGACCAAGATGGTCGTCGGCGTGCCGGTCCTGCATGAAGCGGCGCAGGACGCGGTGAAAATTGGTGATCGCGCGTTCCTGCACCGGGCTGGGCCGCGCACCCGCGAAGCCGCGCGAGGCCATGCCTTTCTGGATTTTCGGGATGTTGGAAAAATCCTGCCGGTAGATCAGCGGCCAGTCGCCCTCGCGCCAGTCGTTGAAGAACTCGCGCTTGAGCGGCGGCGCCTTGCCCTCGGGGTAGCGTTCCAGCGACCAGACATCGAACAGGCAGTGTTCCGGATCGGCGCCGTACGGCCTGATCCGATACCACAGAACCGCCTCCACTGCGGCGTGCAGGAAAACCGTGTTGGGAAAGACGTGCCAATCGAAGCCCGACTCCGCCATGTACTCGGGAGTGAGAGCCTCCGGCCAGCCGGCGCCCGATTGCATCGCAGCGTCAAAGACGAACTGCCCCCATTTCGCCAGCACCTCGCCCGGCTCGGCGTCGGCCGAAAGCTCGGTGCGCAGCCGCTGCGCCGCCTGATAGGCGCGCTCGGTTTGCATGGCGGCAAGGTCGTTCTTGAACTGCTCGGCATACTCCAGAACGTAATTGCGGAAATCGGGCTCGTGCTTGGGCGGCAGGCGCGGCGAGCGGCCGATCGGCAGCCCCGTTCCCGCGTCGTAGGAAATCCAGCCGTGCCGCCCCATCGCGCGGCTGGTGGAGTAATCCTGGGTGTAGACCAGCATCTGCCGATGCGTGGTTTGCACGTGATAGAACTCCGTGAACGCGCCGATCACCGTCTTCCAGTTGGCCGGGACGACGGTCGTCCGGTACCACGCAAAGCGCAGCTTCTCGAATTCGAAGCGGTCGCAGCGCGACTTCATCGGCTCGAGGAATTCCTCGAGAGGCTGGCACGCCGGATCCATGTTGATGAACACCCAGCCGCCCCACTGGCCGGTGCGCACTTCGCGCAAGGCGATGTCGTCTTCCGCCAGGCAATCGCCCCAGTCGTCGCGGTCGACAACCTGGACGTTGCGGCCGTCGAGCCCGAAGCGCCAGCCATGGAACGAGCAGACGAACTGCCTGGCGCGGCCGCAGCCTTCCGTCAGCTGATTGCCGCGATGCGGGCACACATTGTGGAAGGCGCGCACGTCGTTCTCGCCCGCGCGCACCACGATGATCGAATCGCGCAGGATGTCGTAGGTGACGTAGTCGCCGATCTCGGGAATCTCCTCGAGCCGGCAGGCGATCTGCCAGACCTTGGGCCAAAGGTGCTCGGCCTCGGCGCGGGTGAATTCCGGATCGAGAAAATCCTCCTTGGGAACGAAGTCGTCGCGAATGTCGTCCGGGGAAAATTTGGAGGTCATGTTATCTCCCTGGGCCGAGGCGCTTCAGGCGCACCTCGTCGAACGCTCGGCTCTCGCGTTCAGAATGGCACGACTCAGGGGAAAAAGCGCGCCGAGAACAGCTTCTCCTCAACGTCCGGCTTTGACCCCGCGCGGACCTTCGAGAAGTCTGGTTTGTGGACGCACTCATGGTCTAGCGCCCGGCATCGGTCTCGCGGCTAATGTTCTCGACGACGCAACACGCCCGATGGAATAGTTCGTCGAATGTTAGAATTTCCGGAGCGCGGATGTTTCGGCGGTAGAGCTCGAAGCAAGCCACTTTGTCGTCGTAGTCAGCGAGTTGGACGAGGTTTCCGATCACTAAATAGTCGGCCCTAAAAAACGCGGATGAGCGTTACGGGGGAACGATTCCCTGAGAGAAATGGGCGATGTAAATTGCAACGAATCGGGGCTGCTGGCCTGAAAGGTTGCAATTTGTGCTGAAAGACAATCCGCGAAGTAGCCGACAGGAGGACCTGTACCGGTCGCGGCTGGAAGCGATCATCGATCCCACGCATGAGCTGGTCAAAATGAGTCGGCTGGTGGGCTGGAGCGATTTGGCTGGCGATCTGAAACCTTACTATTGCGCCGACAATGGCCGGCCCGGGGAACCGATCCGGCTGATGGCCGGGCTGGTGTTGTTGAAAGACATGAAAGGGCTGTCGGACGAGGAAGTGTGCGAAGTCTGGCGGGAGAACCCATACTTTCAATATTTTTGCGGGGAAGAATATTTTCAGCACCGGCTGCCGGTCGAACCCCCATCTTTGAGCATTTTCAGGAAGCGGATCGGCAAGGAGGGAATGGAGCGGCTGTTGCAGGAAACGGTTCGCGTGGGGCTGAAGAGCGGGGTGATCACGGCGGGCGCCCTGCAAAAGGTCAGTGTGGATACGACGGTGCAGGAGAAGGCAATCCGCTTTCCGACGGACACGCAGCTTTGTCACAAGGCGCGCGAGGAACTGATCAAAACGGCGAAGAAGCTCGGTGTTAAACTGCGGCAAAGCTATGTGCGCAAGAGCAAGCAGGCTGTGTTTCTGGCCAACAAATACCTGGCAGCCCGGCAGATGAACCGTGGCCGCAAACAGATCAACAAAGTGCGCAATTATCTGGGCCGTGTGATCCGCGACATTGAACGCGCCATTGGCAAAGTCCCCTCGCTTGGCGGTTTATTCCAAGACGATCTGGCCAAGGCGCGGAAAATCCATGCTCAAGCGGCCGATCCGAAAACGCCGGACAAAATCTATTCCTGGCATGCGCCGGAAGTCGAATGCATCGCCAAGGGCAAAGCCCACAAGAAGTACGAATTTGGCTGCAAGGCCAGCATCGCTTCAACCAATGCCGGCAACTTCATCGTCGGCGCCATGGCCCATCACGGCCGGCCTTATGACGGACATACTCTGGCGACTGTTTTGGAACAGATCGCAAGGCTGACGGGTGTCAAGCCCGAAGAAGCGTGTGTCGATCTGGGCTATCGCGGCCATGGTCTCGAAGACGAAGACATCGAGATCATCCTCGCGCGTCAGAGGCGCGGCATGACGCCGGCCAAAAGAAAACGCCAGAAACGCCGCAATGCCATCGAGCCGATCATCGGCCACTGCAAGAACGATCGTAAAGTTGGTCCCCGCAACTGGCTCCACGGCAAACGCGGCGATCAAATCAACGCCCTCGCCATGGCGATCGGCTTCAACCTCAGGAAGATACTCAGGTGGATCTTTTTGTATCTGTTGTTCAGCCGCATCTTGGGGCAGAACATACAGAATCCGAAGTTGCTTCCAGCTTGAAACGGCGGTTTTTTAGGGCCGACTAAATAGCTGCGTGGCTCTACTGCGTAGACGTACTGGCCAGTTCGCGCGCCGTCCTCACTCCTTAATTCGTCCCGAAATCTCCGATGCGCAAATTCGAAGACGGTCTTCTGAGTCTGGGTGACGGCGTCAGACAGAATGTCCGAGACGCCCCAGCAGCCGGGACGATGCGGCGAATTCCGGAGCAACGGCGTGTCGGCGCGCTTGATCTCCACGAGAACGTACTGACTCACTTCGGCCCGAGAAAGCATAAGCGCGTCTGCTCGCTTTCCGGCTTGGTCGAATGCGCTGCCAGTCGTGGCAAACTCAAGTTTGGCACCTACCTTATCCAGAAATACATAGTTGAGACCATGACCAAAGATCCAAGGGTTCCGCTCGAAGTAGGCTTGCCACCCCGGCTCGTTCGTCTCAGGCATCCGGAGCATCGCGTCGAATTCAGCAAGGGCGGCCCGCTTGGCGGCCACAGCATACACGTCCTGGTGCAGCTCCGGGCTCCTCGACAGCTTCTTCAACAGCTCTGCCCCAGTAGGGCTACCCAGCAAAGCCCCCAGCGCTCCTAGGTGGAGGTTTTCAAGCGAAACCTTTGCCTTGCGCGCGTCAGTCAGGTCCAGGCTCGAGATGATCTCGAGGAATTGCTAAATCTTGGCAAGCTGAAAGTGATTAACCTGCAGATGCCCATCCTCCTGCCAGCCATGGCGGGCACGCCAAATCAGCTTTGTAATCTTTAGCGTCCCGAAGTCAGCCCGATCTTTGACGAAGAAGGCTGAGACCGCGACCTTGGACCTCGGGGTCACATCAATTTCACCGATCACCTCTTCGGTCTCGGCTGCAATCGCGGCATACGCGCCGGTCCGTCCCGGGTGCACGTACAGGTGGTTTGGCTTGTAGTTAGCAATGAACTCGGCGTCCTCCGACACGGGTGAATTCCTTCGGAAATGGACCGGCAAGTCTAGCGCAACTGCGTGGCGGACGGTAGCCACCGTGATCATAAGCGAAATATCGTGACAGTAGCGCGTGCCACAATCAATTGTCAGGAGGGAACTGTCGCCCTAATCTCCGCGTTCGTCGTTAAGCCTCCACAGAAACGGTGACGCCCATCGTATTTCCCAAATGATTGCCTGCGTAGTGGCGGTAATGTAGTAAGCGTCACGGTATTTATAGCACGATGTCGATGAGGCCTAGTCCGTAGAGGAGCCACGGCGGAGCACCACCGGCCACGCTTCGTTCGTCCGACATGTCGCTAGTGCACTGACTCATACAAAAGGTACAGCCAGATACATAGCACCCACGCTGAATGTCGCCTCTTCTCAAAGGTTGCCGCTAACGGGCCGATGAATCTTTTGTATGCATCCGTGCACTAGGCATGCCCACAGGCCCTAATCAGGCAATTCAAAATCCGTCTCGAATGCCTCGTAAACGTTCTTGGTGCTGATGGAACACATGCCCTCAAAAGTGGAGCCCGGAAACAAATTCCCAGGAGCCCCAGTAACAACCTTGGAAATTCGATTTCTGATACGCTTGCTGTCGCCAAAGTTTGTAGCCGAGATCGTTGGCATGGAGCCTTGTTTCGGTCGAAGAGCCTTTGCCAAACCCACGCGGTCGTTGTTGTTCGAGTCCCACCCGTAGCCCAGTAGGTAAACGTGCTTAGGACATCCGTCACAACAAGTGAATCGGATTTGGCGTTTGCGCCATGTGGTGATGTGACTCGGGGCGTCGAGATTCCTAGGATTGCGCTGCGGCGGTATTCGGGTCGGCATGATCGACATGCAAGCGATTCGGCAAAGGTGGGAGCTTGTGGGCTCGAAGCTGGATGAGCGGGGGCGGCGGATGTTTGCAGCCGGCGAGGTCCGCGCGGCTGGCTGGGGCGGTCTGGCGGCGGTCTGCGAGATCACTGGGCTCGCGCGCTCGACCATCGGCCGGGGACAGAAAGACCTTGACGCCGCGCCCCTGTCGAAAGGCCGGGTGCGCCGCAGGGGAGGCGGCCGGCGGCCTCTATCGAGCCGGGACGCGACGCTGATCGAGGATTTACGGATCGTCATTGAGCCGGCCACGCTCGGCGATCCGATGCGCCCGTTGTTGTGGGTGTCGAAAAGCCACGACAAGCTGGTTGTCGCATTGCAGAAGAAGGGCCACGAGATCAGCGCCAGCAGCGTGAAGAGACTGTTGCCGAAGCTCGGCTATAGCCGGCAGTCGAACCGCAAGGCCGACGAGGGCTCGAACCATCCCGACCGCAATGCGCAGTTCGAGCACATCAACGCCAAGGCGATCGCGGCACAGGCTGCGGGGCAGCCCGTCATCTCGGTCGACACCAAGAAGAAAGAGCTGGTCGGCAACTACAAGAACGGTGGCACCGACTACCGCCCGAAAGGCGATCCGCTGCGCGTGAAGGTGCACGACTTCGAAGATAAGGATCTCGGCAAGGTCGTACCTTATGGCGTGTACGACGTTGGCGCCAATGCAGGGTGGGTGAGCGTCGGGATCACAAGCGACACGGCTCAGTTCGCTGTCGCCTCCATTCGCCGCTGGCTCGACGCAATGGGGCGCCAGCGCTACCCGAAAGCCCGCGAGTTGACCATCACGGCCGATGGCGGCGGCTCGAATGGAACGCGTGTCCGGCTGTGGAAGGTCGAGTTGCAAAAGTTCGCCGACGAGACGGGCCTCGTGCTCCACGTCCATCACTATCCGCCAGGCACCTCTAAGTGGAACAAGATCGAGCACCGCATGTTCTGCCACATCACGCAGACTTGGCGTGGGAGACCTCTCGTCGATCGCATGGCCGTGGTCGAACTGATTGCCGCGACGACGACCAAAGCCGGCCTCAAAGTCGAGAGCGCCCTCGATACTGCGATCTACGAAAAGGGAATCAAAGTGAGCGATGCCGAGATGAAGACGCTCGACATCCGGGGCGATGAATTCCATCCTGAATGGAACTACACAATCCGACCGCGATCAGCCGACAATAGGAGCGGTTAATTTGGCCAGTGTCCTTAGCATTCATTAGAAGTTCTCTAGCCACTCGGATGTCGTTACCGTCTCCTTCCTTTTGATCCGAGATCGTGCGAATTCCCTTCGACGCTTTCCATGCATGGTCAAGCATGTTCGTGTACTCCGCCATTTTCCCGGCGTCGTCCTTTGTTACGGGAGATTCGACAATTCTGATCGGGACATCGGAGTGTTTTCCTACTTGCCCGTAGACATGGATGATCCGGGCATCACGTAGAAACGCCTCCATCGTCAGCCCCTGGAATATTTCGATTAAATCGAGGCACTCTGCAATTCGGCGTTCCAGCGACGTATCGTAGTTGAAGGTTACAAATCTGACTTCGCTCTTCAGGACATCCTCGGCTGACGCACACTCACTCACCATGTGGCTCAATACGAAGCGGAGCCAATCGTCCTCACATTTGTGGATGTCGATCCCCTGTTTTCTTTCCTGAATGATCGGAGAGTTCCGGACATCGTATTGACGATTTAGGTTGGCGTGGCACCCTATCCAGTTCGCTTCAGCCTTCAGGATTGCCAAAGCGATTGCGAAACGTCCGATATCCTGGAGAGCCGGGTTTTGTGCAAGAAAGTAGTCAATTACGAGGGGGTTGACGGATTTGAGACGGCGTATCAACTCCTGGCAGTCCCTTTTCGCTGCCGTGTTGATCTCGCCCAATGATTTGTCCTTATCGGGCGGCCCCTTCGACTTGGCATGGCCCGTCAACAGGCCAAAATTCCCGCAGCGGTCATAGTGATCACGAAGGGCGACGGCCTCTTCGATCACGTTCCTTGCGAGTTGTTCACCGGTAGGCAGACCATAGTGCCAACTTGCTCCCGCCCCCAGCACGAAGACGGTAGGTTCACGGAACACGGAGCTACTCCTCGTCCTGATCGAAGTAGTCGAGATCAATTCGCTTGATCTGAATGTCCCGCTCGACCCTGACGCCGACTCCATAGCGGATGAGAAGGCGAACGAGTTGCTGACCATCGATTAGGATGATCCGCTTTGAAACTGAGTCGGCAAAGGATTTGGCTCCGGCGGTAAAGGGGCATGTTGCTACAAAGATTCCCTTCGTCGCTCGCTTCCCATCGAGAGCCCCGGCGAACGACTGTACCGCGTCCCGGCCTATTGAGGCATCTCGCTTGAATTTTTTTGCCTGGATGTAGACGACATCCAAGCCGAGGGCGTCTTCATTGACGATGCCATCGATACCTTGATCGCCGGGTTTTCCAATCCGTTGCATCACATTGTCACGAGACCCGCCGTAGCCCATCTCCACGATGAGATCGACGACAAGGGATTCGAAGAAGGCAGGAGACTTCTCGATGATCCTGTCAAGCAACTCAGTTTCAAGGCGGCTTTGTATCTCGGCGAAGGCGGCATCAATAGCATCGTCAGGCGTTCGAGCGGTGATCTGAACTGAGGCCGCTTCTGTTGACGGGGTCGAGTCGGATGTGGCTGGGGAAGGCTTTGTTTCTTGGAAGGCAATGAACTCAGGAAATTCCCGAAGGGCTTTGCCGTCGATTGAGTAAGGGTGATCGATAAGTAGTTTTTTCCCTCGCTGCGTAATTTGAACGTGGCCCCGGCGAGTTCGCTTGATGGTCCCCGCCTTCGCCAAATATGTGCAAGCCCAGTTTGCCCTGTTGCTAAACAGTGACTGGCCACCACTCAGAATGGTTTGTGAGCGTTCCTCCGGGGTGAGTTGAAATTCGTCGGCAAGTTTCCCGACAACGTCTCGCACTTTCCGCTCTTTGCCGTCAGAAACGACCGCCAAGAACGGTCTCATCAGCGTCTGATAGTCGGGTATTGTCATCGTCAGCCCCCTCACACGATGAACAGGATAGCAGCAAGGCCCGGGGCACTGTAGTCTCAAAACCGGTGACGCATACGGGTTCGGACGTCTGCGCGTGTCCGTGTTACCTCATCGCATTGGCATCGGCTTGTAGCCCAGGATTCCGGCGACAAGATACGCATTGTCCCGGTTTGTCGTACGCGGTCGGATCGCGAAGGTTCGGCACAAATTCGTGCACGGCCGGGACGCATCCGGGAAGACCTGGCTGGCAAACCGGCTGATAAATGGCGGCATGACCCGCTTCGCCCGCATTGTTCTGCGCAACTATCCCCATCATGTGACCGCGCGCGGCAACCGCCGCGAACCGATCTTCTTCGAGAACGGCGACCACGACATCTACCGCGCCCTACTGGCTGAGCAGTGCGCAAAGGCGCACGTTGAAGTGTGGGCCTATTGCCTGATGCCGAACCATGTCCACCTGATCGTCGTGCCGCGGGACGACAATGGCTTCGCGCGAGCCACGGGCGAAGCGCATCGGCGCTATACGAATTTCATCAACACGCGGTGCGGCTTCCGTGGACATCTCTTTCAGAGCCGTTTCGGTTCCGTGCCGATGGACGAGGCGCACCTTGTCACGGCCGCCCGCTATGTGAGCCTCAATCCGGTCCGTGCGCGCCTTGTCGAACGCGCCCAAGACTGGCCATGGTCGAGCGTGCGCGCGCATCTGAAAGGCGAGGACGACGGGCTGGTCAGCGTCAAGCCCCTGCTCGACCATATCGGTGATTTTGCAAGGTTGCTCGCGCCCGACGAAAGGGATGCGGATCGCTTTTCCGAGTTGCGCAAATCGGAAAACACTGGCCGCCCGCTCGCGGCCGAGGACTTCGTGCGCGATCTCGAAAGACGGTTGGGGCGGCCCATCGCCCGACGCGCGCCGGGCCGTAGGCCCAAGCCCCCCGAGCATCCGAACTTCCTGTAATTGCGTCACCTGTCGCCGGATTTACCGAGCTCGTGTGCTTAACGCATTCTCGATGGCAAAAGTTACAGTGTTTTCCAACTCCTATTCGGATTCGAAGCTTGCCTCGATCATCCTCATGCTGCCTTGCGTGCGCGACGGCCCGAGGGCCTAATCTTGGCGGGCTTTGCCGACAGTTCCAACCCAAGCGCTCGAATGACGCCAAGCATGGTGCCAAATTCGGGATTTCCGGTCTCACCGAGAGCTTTGTAAAGGCTCTCACGATTGAGCCCTGCGGCGCGTGCAATCTCGCCCATCCCGCGAGCGCGCGCTACAATGCCAACTGCATCGCGGACGAACGCCGCATCGCCGGTTTCCAGAGCGGCCGAGACATACTCAGCTTGAAGTTCCGGGGTATCGAGATATTCGGCTGCATCGAAGCGCGTTGTCTTGATCATTGCCTTCAATCCTCCAACTCTGCCGCCAAGGCCTGCGCCCGTTTGATGTCACGTTGCTGGGTGCTCTTGTCGCCGCCAGATAGCAAGATAACGACCACGGCACCGCGCCTTACGTAATAGACCCGATAGCCTGGCCCGCAATCGATACGCATCTCCAGCAAGCCCGCGCCGACCGATTTCGAATCTCCTGGGTTGCCCTGCTCAAGACGCCGAATGCGCGCCACAATTCGCGTGACCGCCTTGCCGTCCCGTAAACTGCGAAGCCAGGTTCGAAATTCGTCAGTCTGGCGTACTTCAATCACGAATGTAGCCTATGGACGACACACGTTCAAGGGCCGAGATTATCTGGGTAAGCGTTGATCGATCCCTCTCCCGGTCTCATCAAGAACGAATTTGTCGATACGAATTCCGCTCACCAGCAACCAGCGAGTGACCGGGTCGCGGGTAGCGCCGGTGATCCATTGATAGCCGTAATCGGGCGTTCCGTCATTGAACCAGTTCTGCGGAAATATTCCCTCTGCGTTCGGCCTAGGCTACGGCCGCGTGTCATCGCTGAGAGAAATAGCGCCCGACGGGCACTGGCTGACCGCGGCGCGGATCGCCTCCTCGAGCTCGTGTGGCACCTCGCCGACACGCACGATGGCGTAGCCGTCGTCGTGAAGCTCGAACACTTCGGGGCAGAGCCCCAGGCAGACCCCGAAACCGGCGCACACGTTCGAATCGACACGAACTTTCATCGCGAACCTTCCGACGCCGGGTCGAACTCCAGATTCAGGTGAGTCAAGCCGCGCAGGATGAAGGTCGGCACATAGCCGTATCGTCTCGCGCCGTGCGGCCCGTGGACCTTCTCGGAGATGCGAATGTTGCGGGTCCGGTCGAACATGCGGTTGAGACTGACGACCGCTTCGGCTCGCGCCAGCGGGGCGCCGGGACAGGCATGGCAGCCACGGCCGAACGCCACGTGCGAGCGGACGTTCTCCCGGCCTATCTGGAACTCCCCGGGATTTTCGAACATGCGGGAATCCCGGTTGGCGGCGGCATTGGCGATAAACAGGAAGGTGCCGGCGGGAATATCGACGCCGCCGACCTTCGTCGGCTTTTTCGCCAATCGGAAGTCGCCCTTGACGGGGCCCTCTATCCGCAGGCATTCCTCGACGAAACCGGGGATGAGACTGCGGTCCTCGCGCAGGCGTTTCTGGAGGTCCGGGCGTTCGCCGACCAGTTGAAAGGCATAGCTGAGCAGTCGCACCGTGGTTTCCTGTCCGGCGGCGAACAGGTTGGCGGCAATCCGGGCGACCTCGAGAGGCTCGGGCACCGAGCGGTCGGGGAAGGTTGCTTTCGCGAGCCCGGTGAGAACATCCCCTCTGGGATTCTTCCGGCGGTCTTCGACATAGGCCGAGAAGGTATCGTATAGCCATTCCAGCGGCGAGTGCTGGATGTTAAGATCCTCCGTGCCTCCTACGATCGCGCCTCCGCTTTCCTGTTCCTGTCGCAGGAGCTGCTTGCGGAATTTGATCCGATCCTCGGCCGGCACGCCCAACAGATCGGATATGACGAGCACGGCGAAAGGCTGCGCGAAGTCGGCCACGATCTCGCACCCGCCACGGGATATGAAGGTGTCGATCTGCTGATCGGCCAGCACCTCCATGAACTCCTCGTTCTCCTTGAGGCGTTTTGGCGTGATCAAAGCCATCAGCAACGCCCGGTGCTTGGTGTGGTCGGGCGGATCCATGGTCGTAATCTGATCGCTGAATGGCGTTTTGTCGCGCCAGGCTTCGATCAGCGCGGAAATGTCCTCGTTTTCGTGGCCCTTCAGGGGAATGGGGCAGCCTGCAAACGGCCCGGTCGTCGACATGCAGGAGGAAAAGCCATCGGGATCGTTGTAGATCTGAAGGGCTTCGTCGAAGCCCGTCACCATGACGACGCCGTGATGCGGCTCGCGCAGGACCGGACACTGTTCCCTCAGGTAATCGAAATAGGCGTACGGATCGTTCACGAACCGGTCGCTGCGGAAGAAATCGTATTTTTCGAACTCTTGTTGCCTGTCGTCCATATCGGGTCCTTATGCGAGGGTGTGCCGGCGCGCATGGCGGTCATTTTCTGCGTGCGGCGTCTCAAACCTGAGCTCTTTGTCGGACGATATTTACGCATCATCGACGGCCGAAGCAATCATAGCTTCGGAACTTGCGGTGACGGGACCAACGATGCGGTTCCAAAGCGAGCGAATCGCGTGCCGGCGGGAAATCCGCTTAAGCTGTGACGCGTAGATTTGCCATTGCCCTACTCCGCGATGGCAGCTGGGTTATCGCACATAGACCGGGGCTGCGTGGACGAATGATTCTCACGCGGAGGCACAGAGGCGCGGAGGTCTCCGTGGCGTCGCGGAGCGCCGAATGGTTCGCTTTCCGCGAAGCGCAGTTGTCATTACAGATGAAAATATCTCGTTCCCTTGGACCGCGGAGCTTCGGCCCCGCATGCGCGCCGGATGGCCGGGTCACAGCCTGGCCATGAAGGCGCGCGGTCCTAACGTCTTTACGCCTTGGCGTTGGTTGCGCCTTCGGCGCGAGAAAATTCATCTGCCTTCGGCGTTTTGAATAACAGCAGACTCTCCGCGTCTCCGAGCCTCCGCGTGAAAAAAGTTTCTTATCGAGAAATCGGTGACGCCTACAATTCCCCAAATGATTGCCTGCGCAGCGGCGGTAATGCGGTTGCGCCGACAGTAACAACATGGTATGTTGGAAACCAATTTGGAATAGGTCAGGAAACATTCCGAAGTTTTCCCTCAGTGAGGGAAAATCTGAGGGAAAAATTTATTAACGCCGGGCGGAGCCAATGAATTCAAAGGCTTGGAATGTGTCTGGGTGCAGGCTGAGGGAAATTGGCGGCAGGAGATACAACATCTTGGGGGAGACGGCGGCGGTATGGCGGAAATTCCCTGCTATTCCCTGAAGCAGGGAATTTTTCCGATTTGATCTGTGTACGGATCAATTGGAAATGGCGCCAGCGCATGAACGGAATGTGATGCTTACTGCATTTCTCGAATGATTGCCTGCGCAGTGGCGTAATGTAGTAAGCGTCAAGGTATTTCCCAGTGTTATCTCATCGCATCGGCATCGGCTTGTAACCCGGCTGCGACGGTTCGCCGAATGCATCCAATATGGCCTTGTAGCGCGCGGCCAGGTGGTCCTTATGCCCAGGATGGCTGATGATATAGAGGGAATTCTCCTTGATCGCCTTCACGACGGAGCGGCCGAGCCACAGCGGCTCCATCATGTTGGAGGCCAGAACCTCGGGATTGGGAATGTCGGGGGCGGCGCCTTTCTCGGGATCGAGCGACATGCGGCTGCGGGTGAGCCCCGGGAACAAGACCGAGACACCGATGCCGAAGGGCGCCAGCTCGCCGCGCAACGCCTCGCTCATGGCCGTCACGGCGTATTTGCTTGCCGAATAGGTCGCATAGGTCTGGTGCGCGAGCAGGCCGTTCATCGACGAAACATTGACGACATGTCCGCTGCGGCGCGCCCGCATATCCGGCACGAACGTCTTGATGCCGTTGTAAACGCCGGTGACGTTGACGGCCATCACCGCGGCAAAGACATCCGGCGGCATCTCGTCGAACAGCATGCGCCTGGTCGAAACGCCTGCATTGTTGCACAAGACGTCGACGCGGCCGAGCGCCTTGAGCACCGTCTCCTTGACCGACGCCCAGCTCGCCAGCGACGTCACATCGTGCTCGAGCGCGATCGTATCGCCCCCGATTCGCGCGGCTTCGGCCCTTGCATAGTCGAGATTGACGTCGGTGATGACGACCTTCATCCCTTCCGCCACGAAGGCCTCCGCAATGCCGGCGCCGATTCCGCCGCCGCCGCCGGTGATCAGTGCCGTCTTGTCTGCCAGAGTCATGAACTCCCCCTATTGCGGCGCCAACGCGTCCCGGCGGGAAACCGGCACGTCCGGTGAATGCGTGCATATGCGATTGCCCTGCCTCGGAGGGGGAGAGGGCTGCGCGTCGCACACGAGCGATTATTTCGACACGAATCCGTCCTCGTGCACCACCCAATGGACGAAGCGGTGCATCGGATACATTGCGTCGTGCGGCGCGCCGACCGACACGCCGCCGGCATCGCCGAGCCGCACAATGCGCTGGGCGCCGCCGCTGGCGAGGCCATTGCGAAGCTCGGCCTGGCGCTCCGGCGGATAGACACCCACCGTCTGCGTGGCGACGTTGACGTATTTGAGCGCTTCCTTCAGCGACTTCACGTGAACGACATTGGCGGTCTTGTTGGTGGGATGGAAATCGACCGGCTCGTCGGAGCGGATGACCAGTCCACTCCCGTCGCCCACGCCCCAGACGCCGAAATCATCGTCCATGCTGCGCAGCGCCTCGATCTCCTCAGCCATGTCGCGTGGCAAAGGCGGTGCTTTGCCGGAGACGGCATTGCGGTCGACCAGTTTCTGCTGCAGCCGGGCGCAGAAGCGGTCGACCTGCTTTCTCTCGCCTTCGATGAATACGATGCGGCTCGCCACGCAAGCCTCCTGGTTGAGAATGCTCACGTCGAACGCCGCCTTCTCTGCGGCTTCGTCAAGCGTCTCCTCGGACCTGAAGGCTGCGGCTCCCACCATTGAAATCGACGTCTTGGGATCAAAGGAGACCAGCTGAAAGCCCGGACCCAGATATTTGATGACGTTGTTGATCGCATCGCCGCCGCCCCAGGCCACGATCTTGTCGAAATATTGCGGCCGGTAGATCGCGCGCTCCACGGATTCGTCGCCGCCGCGCCAGTAAACCGCCGACATCGAGCGGGGCACCGGATGATTGGGATCGACCTCCAGCATGGTGCGCAGGAACGCCACCGCCATGAACGGATCGCTCGAGCCCATCTTGAACAGGTTGATCGCCTTCACCATCGCGCCCATGGCGATCGACTGGATCGCCGCCGTCGGCGAGTTGCCGGGCAGAACGTGGATCAGGCGGGGCGGGAAGGCGCGCGTAAAGCTTCGCCGTCCCGTGCTGTCCACCCGGGGCAGCCACTCGTCGAGGCATTTCGCATTGCCGAAATTCTGCTCGACGATCTCCATCAGCCGGGTTTTGTTCAGATACTCCGCGGCCATGCGCAGGTTCAGGTCGACGAGCTTCGGCGTCATGACGTTCGTCACCGCCATGCGCTCGGCGCATTCCTGCAGATACGGGTTTGTTTCCGGCCGCATGCGCTGGCCGGTCTCCACCAGGAAATCGACGATCTCCGCCAGCTTCACGTCGAACAGCGGCCCTGGCTCGGTGCGGGGCGTGACGAGCGCATCGAGGTCGATCTTGGGCGTGGTGAACGTCACACCAAGATCGCGCGACGTGTGCCGCACGTCGTTGCCTTCCACCACTTTGCCGCGCACGAAAAACGGCGCCGCTGTCGTTATCTCGCGATTTTCGATGTTCATCAGAGACCTCCCGGGCGTGACCGTTGCAGGGCGCGCCTTCGCACGCATTATAACATGTCTGTCTATTGCATCATTGTTTGAAGTACCGTGGTTCCCGTCACGATACGCCCCTGACATAGGCGTCGATGGTGCCGGCGCAAGCAATCTTGTCACCGCTCGCCATGTCGGCGTAGCGCTGGATGTCCGGGTGCACGGAGGGGCTTCGGTTGCCGCAGGCGCATGGGTCGTAGCTGACGCGCACTTTGTCGCCCGAGATGACCCCACCCCAGCGTCCGTCCAGCGACAGGTCGAAGAAGGCGGCGCGGCCCTCGATCTCGCCGCCCGTGGCCGGTTCGATCAAATGCTCGCCGGATTCGTTCAGCAGCAGCAGCAGCAACCACGCCGGTAAGTGGTAGCGGCCCGCTTTGCAGCGGACGGCATTGGTGTTGATTTCCTGCATCCCATAGGATTGGCACAGGCGCTCCGGAGACAGATTGAGCGTCTCGAAGATGATTTCGCGATAATTGGGCGGCAGCTGCGCGCGCTTCAGGCCGCCGGCGACGAAGCCTGTGTTCTCGGGGCTGAAGTCCTTGCCGCGATAGCCCCTGGCCCGCACGAGCTCGGCCGCTTTGTACATGGGCGCGAACATTCCCATGATGTGCAGCCTCATGTGGCGGCTGTCGATCAGCGCGTCGGCGACCTGTTCGACGGCCGACTCCATCGCCCTCTGCCGCGCTGCAGCCTGCGCCTCGTAATGGGAGATTTCGGCCGGCTTGGCCGTGCCGTCGGCGATCTTTTTGTTGAGGACCACCATTTCGGTGATCCCGCCGATGGTGATGGGCGGCAGATTCGGGACGAAGGGCATGGCGTCCGGCGTATTGAAGGCCTCGAAGATCGGTCTGCCGCTGGCCGCGTTCCGCGGAGTCGCAGCAATCTGCCCGAGGCTGATCATGCGGCGGTCGCGGTTTGGCGCGAGCCCAGCCCAGATCATCCCTTGCAGCAGGCTGTGGCCGGAGAACTCGAGATCCGCCATTGTCGCATTCATCATCGCGCACTTGCCGGTGGTGCCGCTGGAGCAGGAAACGTAGTGGCCGTGTTCGCCCAGCCGGGCGAGCCAATCGTCGAGTCCGTCGATGCCGTCCGTGTTCATCGGCGCAACGCGATTGGTCGAGACCGTGTCGAGCCAGCGGCCCATGCGGTCCCACTTCTGCTCGCTCAGCCAGCCTTCGGGGTAGCTCTTGTATGCGGTGTGCGCGAACAACAGCGGCACGATGTCGGACATCTTGCCGACCCCGCTGACACCGGCGGTTTCGGCGCGGTTGTGCAGCAGCTTGATCTTGTCGACCCGGCTCTGAAAGCGTTCGTTGGCGGCTGCGAGCTGTTGCGGCAGCACTTCCGAGAAATCGTAGTCGAACGGATTTTCCGCATCCACGAGGCCGACAAGTCGGTCCACTGCTGTATCCACTGCGCTCTCCCTGTATGAAAATCAGTCCACGAAACCGGCAGCGAGCTTCTCGCTCGCGCGCCATAGTTTTTCGGCCATTTCCGGGTCGTTGGTTGCCGCGCTGGCATCCTGACGGCATGGTCCCCCGATAGAATCCGGAGCTGGAAGAAGGCGCTCCCGTTGCGCTGCTATTGCTGCGATGCCCTGACGATGACGCGCAAGGTTGCGACCGCGGCACCGAAATGCGCTTCCACCGTTGCCTCGCCCGGCGCCAGCGCGTGCATCAATCCGTTGGGCGCGACCTCGACGACAGGCGTTCCCGGCCGGGCAACGAGGCGCCAGCTCACGAAGCGCGAATTCAAATCGATCCGGCCCACCGGCGCGGCATATATCGCGAAAGGATGCGGCATGGAGACTTGCGTATCGGTGTTCATCGTCAGCACCATTGCCGGCAGGTCGTTGGCCTGGAACGACAGCGGCGCCGTCTTCGGCGGCTTGACGGTGATGCTTGCCTGTCGAACCGAGACGCCGCCGTCGCCGAACTGGGCGCGCACGAAGAACGTCACCGGCCCCAGCAGGCGCGGCGTCACGTCGATATAGAGAAGGCCGTCGTCCCGGCGCCCGACGCTCACGGCCTCCGGTGCGCTATGTCCCATTTCCCCGATCTGAGTGACCGTCAGCTGCCGAATGGAGCCGGGAGCGATCATCCGCACCGCGATTTCCGCACTTCCGCCCAATACTGCCGTTTCGGGAGCCTCTATCCGGATGCGATCGACGGGCTTGAGGCCGAGCGGTTGCGCGGGTTCGGTATTTTCGGCGACCGGACTCGCGGGCAGGCAGCTGTCGCCTCCCGACGTCTCGAGCCAGCACGCCGACAGTTCGTAGGTGCCGAGAGACGGGTCGTCGACGACGCTATTGTCATTATATCCGGTGAGGTAGGTCAGGATGGCGCCACTCAGCGAGGTGTGCGAGAGATTGGGGAATGTGTAGAACTGGTTGGTCTGGGCGCCGTCCGTCTGGCTTGCGACCGTCACGATGGCATCGTTGGGCAGGTTTTTCAGAATGGAATTTACCGTCGGCACCGAGGGTGCAGAGGGACTGGGATAAAGCGCCGCGATCAGCGTATCGAGACCAACCGCCAATGCGCTGTTTGAGGGCGCGGTTGCGCTGACCGCACGCCACGTCGCATTGGTGATATTGGGACCGGAAAGGTTGGGATTGGTCAGGCTGGGGCTGCCAGGCTCCAGGGAATAGACGGAGCCCGTGTCGATCGGCAGTGTCGGCGCCGCCAAAGGAAAGCCATTGGCATTGAAGCACGTTTCCACGTCGGACGAACCGCAAATCTGCGACCAGACGAATCCGGGTATAGTTGTTATCGGTGCCTGCCGTGTGCTGTGGCGATGGCGGATGAGATAATTCGCCAGCAGCGACCCGATTTCGGGCGTGTCCAAGGTCACGACGGTGTGAAACCGACCCAGGCCGCGGTTGCGGATGGATGCATAGCTCGCCTGCGAGGCATAGCTGCGCGCCGCAAGCCCTCCCATGCTGTGCGCGATGATGTCCACGCGGGCACCCACGGTGTGCTCGCTGTCCAGCTCGGCCAGAAGTCCGTCGATCTCGCTCTGCAGCGCCGCATGCGAGGTCACTTCGCAGGGATTGCTGCCGGTGGTGAGCGGGTCTTTCTTCGCATCGAAGGCCAAATATGTCGAATAGCAGATCGGGGCGACGAGATTGATCTGGTCGATCCACGGCTGGGCGGTATCGAGATAGGCCTCGACAAAGGCGAGGCTGGTCTTGTCGCCCCACAAGCCGTGTACGAGCACTACCGGGGGGGCGACGAGATTGAGATCGTAGGTCGCCGTCGCGGAGCCTTGCGTGGCCGTGAGCGATATCGCCGTCGGCGAGGAGTATCCCGACAGCGGCCCCTGCACCAGGGCCGGCGCATAGTAATGGCCGTTGATGTGCAGCAGAGAGGCGCCCGAGACCTTCAGGGACTGGCCGCCCGTTGCCGGCGCTTGGCTGAGGAAGGTATTGGAATACGCAAGCAGCGTGGCCGGTCCGCTGATGGTGAACGTCACGGCGGAAAGCGAGTCCGTCTCCACCAGCGCGATGGCGGGGGAGGCGCCGTCGGCGGACAGGTTCAGCGCTACGTAGTTTATCAGTGTGGGATTGCCGACGAGGAAATGAGAAAGACGAATATCGCCGAGGTGACCGGTGTCGACGAGAAACGGATCGAGGGCGATGAGCGAGATCGCAGAGGACGGCGGACCGGGCGCGGCGGCGAGGGATGCCGCCGCCTGCGAAAGAGCCATCGCGCCGGCGAAAACAGCAGCTGCAACGAACTTCATACGCGTCTCCCATCACGAAATCCGACCCCAGCTTATCGCTCAGTCGAGCCGGTGCAGTCTACCGGGCACGGGGTGGGTCGCGGGGCCCGGCGGGGCTGGCGGGCGGCGCGGCGCCCGGCTAGAAAGTGACTGCTCACGCGAAACCGTGTCATTTTTATCCTAGTCAATCGCGCCGCGGGGCAACATAGTGTCCGTTGCGGTACTGTGTACGCTTCAACCTGTCGAGACATTCATGGGTTACCCTGCCACCCAAGGCCTTTACGATGCCCGCAACGAACACGACGCTTGCGGCGTCGGCTTTGTCGCGAACATCAAGGGCAGGAAGTCCCACGAGATCATTGCCCGCGGGCTGCAGCTGCTGATTAACCTCGATCATCGCGGCGCGGTCGGAGCGGACCCGCTGGTGGGCGACGGCGCCGGTTGCCTGATCCAAATCCCCGACGCCCTGCTGCGCGACTGGGCCGTGACGGCCGGCGTCGAGTTGCCCCCGCCGGGACGATATGCGGTTGCGATGTGCTTTCTGCCGCAGGACAGCGCTGCCCGGGACATGGTGGTGCAACGCTTCGAACATTTCATCCGTGTCGAAGGTCAGGCTCTGCTCGGCTGGCGCGATGTGCCGGTGAGCACCGGCGGTCTCGGCAAGACCGTGCTCGACCAGATGCCGATCATCCGTCAGGCGATTATTGCCGGCGGCCCGCGCGTCAAGGACCAGGACGCCTTCGAGCGCAAGCTGCTTGCCGTCCGCAAACAGACGCAAAACCCGCTGCACGATCTTGCCGTCAAATACGACCTGCCGGGTGTCAAAGACTTCTACATGCCGTCGTTTTCCACACGGACGGTCGTCTACAAGGGGCTGTTGCTGGCGCCGGACGTTGGCCGCTTCTACGACGATCTGCGAAACCCGCTGACGCAATCCGCGCTGGCGCTGGTTCATCAGCGCTTTTCCACCAATACGTTTCCGTCGTGGAAGCTCGCGCACCCTTATCGCTTCATCGCCCACAACGGCGAGATCAACACGCTCCGCGGCAACGTGAACTGGATGAACGCGCGCCGCCGCACGCTCGAATCCGAGCTCCTGGGGCCGGACCTCGACAAGATGTGGCCGCTCATTCCGCACGGCCAGTCCGACACCGCATGCCTCGACAACGCGCTCGAACTGCTTGTCGCCGGCGGTTACTCGCTCGCCCACGCCGTGATGATGCTGATTCCCGAGGCTTGGTCGGGCAACAAGCTGATGGATGCCAAGCGCCGTGCATTCTACGAATATCATGCCGCGCTGCTGGAGCCCTGGGACGGGCCGGCGGCAATCGCGTTCACGGACGGACGGCAAATCGGCGCAACGCTGGATCGCAACGGACTGCGCCCCGCGCGCTTCATCGTGACGAAGGACGATCACGTCATATTGGCTTCCGAGGCGGGCGTGCTGCCGGTGGCGGAGGACAACATCCGCCGGAAATGGCGGCTGCAGCCCGGCAAAATGCTGCTGATCGACCTGGAGCAGGGCCGCATCATCGAGGACGAGGAAATCAAGCGGACGCTGTCCGGCGCCGCGCCGTACGAGGAGTGGCTGAAGCAGGCGCAATTCAAGCTCGAAGACCTGCCGGACCTTCCGCTGGCCGACGGATTCGTCGAGCCGAGTGCGGCGCCCTTGCTCGATCGCCAGCAGGCTTTCGGCTACACGCAGGAAGACATCCAGTTCTTTCTGGAGCCGATGGCGGTGGTTGCCGACGACCCCGTCGGCTCCATGGGGACGGACACGCCGCTCGCCGTGCTGTCGCGCAAGCCCAAGCTTCTCTACAACTACTTCAAGCAGAATTTCGCCCAGGTCACCAATCCGCCGATCGATCCGATCCGCGAAGAGCTGGTGATGTCGCTGGTTTCGATGATCGGCCCGCGGCCCAATCTGCTCGGCCATCATGCCGGTGCGCACAAGCGCCTGGAAGTGGCGCAACCGATCCTCGCCAATGCGGATCTCGAGAAAATCCGTTCCATCGAACGCTTGGTGGATGGCGCATTCCGGACCGTGACCGTCGATTGCACCTGGCCGGTTGCGGAAGGGGAGGCCGGGCTCGAAGACGCGCTCGCGCGCATCTGTCACGAAGCCACCGATGCCGTCCTTGCGGACAACAATATTCTCATTCTTTCGGACCGCGCGGTGTCTGCCGAGCGCGTTCCCGTGCCCGCGGCGCTCGCCACGGCGGCGGTGCATCACCACCTGATACGGCAGGGCTTGCGCATGCAGACCGGCCTCGTCATCGAGACGGGCGAGGCGCGCGAGGTCCATCATTTTTGCGTACTGGCGGGCTATGGCGCCGAGGCCATCAATCCCTATCTGGCATTCGAAACGATCGAGCAGGTCCGCGTCGAGCGGGGCCTCTCGCTGACGGCATACGAGGTCCAGAAGAACTACATCAAGGCGATCGGCAAAGGGCTGCTGAAGGTGATGTCCAAGATGGGCATCTCGACCTACCAGTCCTATTGCGGCGCGCAGATCTTCGACGCGGTCGGGCTCTCGTCGCCTCTCATCGAAAAATATTTCACGGGCACCGCGAGCACGATCGAAGGGGCGGGGCTGAAGGAAATCGGCGAGGAATGCCTGCGCCGGCATCACGCCGCGTTCGGCGACGAACTCATCTATCGGACGATGCTCGATGTCGGCGGCGATTATGCGTTTCGCATCCGCGGCGAGGATCATGCCTGGACGCCGGAAACCGTCGGCAATCTGCAGCACGCGGTGCGCGGCAATCTGCCGGATGCCTATCGCGCCTTTGCCGATGCCATCAACGAACAGAGCGAACGGCTGCTGACGCTGCGCGGATTGATGTCGTTCAAATGGGCTGACGAACCGCTTCCCCTCGATCGCGTCGAGCCGGCAAGCGAAATCGTCAAGCGCTTCGCCACCGGCGCCATGAGCTTCGGCTCGATCAGCCGCGAGGCGCATACGACGCTTGCCATCGCCATGAACCGCATCGGCGGGCGTTCGAATACGGGCGAAGGCGGCGAGGAAGCCGACCGGTTCAAGCGGCTGCCGAACGGCGATTCGATGCGCTCGGCGATCAAGCAGGTGGCGTCCGGCCGCTTCGGGGTCACGACGGAGTACCTCGTCAATGCCGACGATATCCAGATCAAGATGGCGCAGGGCGCCAAGCCCGGCGAAGGCGGTCAGCTTCCCGGCCACAAGGTCGACAAGAACATTGCGCGCGTTCGCCACTCCACACCCGGCGTCGGCCTGATCTCTCCGCCGCCGCATCACGACATCTATTCGATCGAGGATTTGGCGCAGCTGATCTACGATTTGAAGAGCGTCAACCCGGCGGCGCGCATCTCGGTGAAGCTCGTTTCGGAAGTGGGCGTGGGGACCGTGGCGGCGGGCGTCGCCAAGGCGCGCGCCGATCATGTGACGATTTCGGGTTTCGAAGGCGGCACGGGCGCCTCGCCGCTGACATCGCTGACCCATGCCGGCTCGCCGTGGGAGATCGGGCTGGCAGAGACGCAGCAAACCCTTGTGCTCAACGGTCTGCGCGGGCGCATTGCAGTTCAGGTCGATGGCGGCCTGCGAACCGGGCGCGACGTGGCGATCGGCGCCCTTCTCGGCGCGGACGAGTTCGGCTTTGCCACCGCGCCATTGATTGCGGCGGGCTGCATCATGATGCGCAAATGCCATCTCAACACCTGCCCGGTGGGCGTGGCGACGCAGGATCCGATTCTGCGCAAGCGCTTCACGGGCCAGCCCGAGCACGTCATCAACTACATGTTTTTCGTGGCCGAAGAGCTGCGGGCGATCATGGCGAAGCTCGGCTTCGCGACGCTCAAAGAGATGATCGGCCGGGTGGACCGGCTCGACATGCGCGCCGCGCACGCGCACTGGAAAGCCAACGGCCTCGACCTTTCGAGAATTCTGCACCAGGTGTCGCCGCCGCCGGGGATCGCAATCCACAATTGCGAACGGCAGCATCATACCGTCGACAAGTCGCTCGACCGCGAGCTGATCGCGGCGGCGCAGTCCGCGCTCGAAACGCGTCTGCCGATCCGGCTCGAGCGTTCGATCCGCAATGTCGACCGCACGGTGGGCGCCATGCTGTCCGGCGAAGTCGCCAAACGCTACGGCCATGCGGGGCTCGCCGACGGAACGATCCATGTTCGCTTTGCGGGTACCGCCGGGCAAAGCTTCGGAGCCTTCCTCGCCCATGGAGTTTTTCTCGAACTCGTCGGCGATGCCAACGATTATGTGGGAAAGGGACTGTCGGGCGGCCGTATCGTCGTCCGCCAGCCGGAGGATTCGCGGATCGATCCGACCGAGAACATCATTGCCGGCAACACGGTCCTCTATGGCGCCATCGCCGGCGAAGCCTATATCGAGGGCGTGGCCGGCGAACGATTTGCGGTCCGCAACTCGGGCGCAATCGCCGTGGTGGAGGGAGTGGGCGACCACGGCTGCGAATACATGACGGGCGGCGTCGTCGTCGTGCTGGGCAAGACGGGCCGCAACTTTGCGGCCGGCATGTCCGGCGGCATCGCCTATGTCTACGATCCCGATGGCATGTTTGCGCAACTCGTCAATCCTTCCATGGTGAAGCTCGAAGCCATAGGTCCGGAAGCGCATCTGCACGACGATCCGCAATTGCCGCGCGACGGCAATCTCGGCGAGGGCGACAACGGAATGGGCGACGTGCTGCGGTTCGACGCCGAACGTCTGCACATGCTCATCGCGCGCCATCATCGCCATACCGGCAGCGCGCGGGCGAAGATGCTGCTCGACACTTGGCACGAGGCGCGCACGAAGTTCGTCAAAGTCGTGCCGCACGATTATGCGCGGGCCTTGACGGAGCAGAGAAACGAACGCCTGTGCGGCGACGCGATCGCAGCCGAATGATCCGCGGCCGCATGGAGCTCAGTGCCAATGGGTAAGCCTACAGGATTCCTCGAAATCGAGCGCTGCGACCGCGGCTATGAAAAGCCCGAGAATCGCCGCGGCAACTGGCGCGAATTCGTCAAGCCGCTGCCTTACGGGGAAGTGAGCCGGCAGGCGGCGCGCTGCATGGATTGCGGCATTCCGTTCTGCCACCAGGGCTGTCCGGTCAATAACATGATCCCGGACTGGAACACTCTCGCCTTCCGCGAAGATTGGCGCACCGCACTGGACGTGCTGCACTCGACGAACAATTTTCCGGAGTTTACCGGACGCGTCTGTCCGGCGCCGTGCGAAGCCTCGTGCACGCTCAACATCGACGACAATCCCGTGACCATCAAGACGATCGAGTGTCAGATCGTCGATCGCGGCTGGTCCGAGGGCTGGATCGTGCCGCAGATACCAGCGCAGAAGACCGGCAAGGCGGTGGCGGTCATCGGCTCCGGTCCGGCGGGTCTTGCGTGCGCGCAGCAATTGGCGCGCGCCGGTCACGACGTGGTGGTGTTCGAGAAGAACGACAGGGCAGGCGGCTTGCTCCGCTACGGCATTCCCGATTTCAAGATGGAGAAGCATCTCATCGACCGCCGGCTGGTGCAGATGGAAGCGGAGGGCGTGGAATTCCGTTGCGGCGAGGAAGTGGGCGCCGGCATTACCTTTTCCATGCTACTGGCCGACTACGACGCCGTGGCGATGGCGTGCGGTGCGGAAGAGCCTCGCAACCTCGAAGTCGAAGGACGGTCACTCTCGGGCATCCATTTTGCCATGGATTTCCTGCGCCAGCAGAACAAGCGCGTCGCCGGCGACAGCGAGGACGTGGCCGCACCCGAAGGCACGATCACCGCCAAAGGCAAGCACGTGGTCGTGATCGGCGGCGGGGACACGGGATCGGATTGCATCGGCACCTCCATCCGTCAGGGCGCGGCGTCGGTGACCCAGCTCGAAATCTTGGCCCGGCCGCCCGAACACGAGAACAAAGGACTGACATGGCCGGATTGGCCGCTGAAGCTGCGAACGTCCTCCTCGCAGGAGGAGGGGTGCGAGCGGGACTGGTCGGTTCTCACCAAGCGGGCCGTCGGAGCGGATGGACGCGTCGCGGCACTGGAATGCGTCCGCGTCGAGTGGGTCAAGGGCCCCAACGGGGCGATGCTGATGCAGGAAATCGCGGGCTCGGCGTTTGCGCTCAAGGCCGACTTGGTACTTCTCGCGATGGGCTTTCTCGGCCCGGCCGGCAACGGGCTTCTCGAACAGTCGCGGGTGGCGCGCGACGGCCGCGGCAACGTCAAGGCGAGCGTCGTCGATTACAAGACGTCCGAACCTAAGATATTCGCGTGCGGCGACATGCGGCGCGGACAATCGCTGGTGGTTTGGGCCATCCGCGAAGGTCGCCAATGCGCCCGCGCCGTCGACGAATTTCTCATGGGCACGACATCGCTGCCGCGGTGAGACGTCTCGCAGACGCGCAGGGTGAAGCCGCGCCAATGACCTACAGTCTTCCTCCGCCGAGCTGGACGGTTTTCTGGACGCGTACAGGCACGTAACGGGCGAGATGCCGGTGCGCGGAAATCTCGTCCCGGACGCACACGTCGCGGCGATCCTGTTCCAACATGGCGTGCGGACGCTTTACACATACGATCGCGATTTTCGAAAATTCCAATCGCTTGACGTGCGAGACCCCTTCGCCTGATTCAACGCGGTAATCCCGCCGGACCCATTACCAGCAAAGCGGCAGAAGCTTCGGTCCGACCACGCCGCCGGGCCAGTATTCGATCTTCGTGCCCGGCTCGACATAGCTCACCGACGTCGTTGCAGTCTTCCCGGCCGCGCTTGCCGCTGCATGAGAACCATGTTCTCATGCGGCTACGTTTTTTCTCGCACCGGCGACTTTTGTCACACAGGAACGGGTATGGCTCACGCTTCCAAGTCAGCCTCGTCCGGTGCGAGACGCCCTGCGAACAGTGCGACGTCGCAGTCCAACGCCAATGGCAAACATCCGGACCAAGCGCCGTGTGCGGTTGCCGACGATCGCCGCCGGCAGATCGTCGCGGCGGCCTACGGGCTTCTGGCGACCGATGGGCTCGAGGGATTGACGATAAGGAAGGTGTTGAAGAAGACCCGGTTGTCCCGGCGCGCATTCTACGAGCGGTTCGCGGGCAAGGACGACCTGATCCTGGCCGTCTTCGCGCACACGATCGGCCTGGCGTCCCGGTGGTTCGGCGAGCAGATCGAATCGATTGTCGATCCGATGCAACGCCTCGAAACCATCGTCAGATACATTGTTTTCGGCGCCGACGCCTTGGGCAGCGAGAAAAGCTACAAGCGCAGCGCGGCACTGGTCCGGGAACATTTGCGCCTGGCTGAGTTGCGCCCGGCCGACCTGCAGGCGGCGCTAAGCCCCCTGATTACATTAATTGCCCGCCAACTGAGCGACGGCATGCAGGCCGGATTGGTGCGGAATTATCCGCCGCAGCGTCTGGCGGCCCTGGTCTACAACGTGGTCGCGACGACGATGCATACCGAAATTCTCGCCGCGGAGACGCAGCAGCCCGATCCGGCGCAGCGCATTCGCCTGGCAAACGAGATTTGGGAATTCTGCCGTCCGGCGATCGCGGCTTAAAAGCCTTCTTAAAAACAAAGCTCACACGGAGGCACGGAGCCGCAGAAAGCACTGCGATTTGCGGCAGCGCCGAATCTCCGTGTCTCTGTGTGAGCAATTCTGGCCTTCGGCGTGCTCCTGCGATGCCGCCATTCGCTCGCCTTGCTCCGTCAAAGTCCGAGATCGAGGATCTTGCCGTCGAAATTGCCGCCCAGAAGATTGTTGGCCATGGCCCGTCTTTCCGGGGAGATGCCGTCGATATAGGCGTCGATGATCCGATGGTAATTGCTGATCAGCCCTTCCACGTCCTTTGCCAGGCGCATGAATTCGAATCCCTCCGCGTGCAGGCCCTTTTGCTGAATGGGGATGTTCGAATAGTCCTGCCGCGGGATTTGCGGAAAATCCTGGCTGTCGAATGGCAGCACTGTGGGTTGCATGGGCACCGGCGGCTCCTTGCCTTTGGGGAAGTGCGTGAGCGACCAGATTTCGAACAGGCAGCTTTCCGGACCGAGCGGCCGAATGCGGTAGGACGACATGCTCGTGAAGAACGGCAACAGGAAGTAATGCGGGAACAGGAACTCTACCGCGTTGACCGGATCGGATACGGCAACGGCATTGAGGTCGGGAACGTCCTCGCCCCTGGCGCGTAACTGCTTGGTGATCTGGTCTTGAACCATGCCGTACCACTGCGGTACGGCCAGCGCCGGATCGGCCGGCAAATCCGCGTCGACCAACTGCCGGGCGATTTCCACCTCCTTGGCATGCACCAGTCCGGCCATGCCCGAGTTCAGCAGCTCGAGGTTTTTCAGCTGGGCGCGAATGTTTTCGCGCATGCTCACGTTCTGATCGATCGGCTGGCCGAGGCCGCCGGTGTCGTTTCCGTACCTGGTGTTGTAAAGCCCCGGTACCGCGTCTTGCAGCTGCGGATGGGTCTTCATCACGTGGTAGCCCTCCATGAAGGCCTCCATCGCGATCTTCCAATTGGCCGGCAGAACGGTTGCGAACCACCATTCGGAGCGGAGCTTGCCGGCGCCGTGCGCTTCAAGCCGGTCGGCCACCGGGCCGATGCATTCGCGGAACGACGGGGCGGTGTCGTCGAAGTTGATGAAGGCGCAGCCGCCCCAAAGCTCGACGCGGCACGGCCTCAGCGCAAGCTCGCCGGCGCTCAAGAGTTTCTCGTCGAATAAATGGCGCCCGTAAACGAACGTGTTCTTGCCGTCCATGTTCCAGCGCCAGCCGTGGAAGGGACAGATGAATCCTTTGACCTCGCAGTTGCCGTGCTTGCCGTCGGTCAGCGGAACGCCGCGGTGGCGGCAGGCGTTGTGGAAAGCCTTCACGCCCTCCCTGGTGCGCACGACAATCACCGACTTGCCGAGGATCGTGTACTCCACCCAGTCTCCGATATTGGGAATCTGCTCGAGCCGGCAAGCCATCTGCCAGACATGCGGCCACAGCTTCTCGCATTCCAGGCGAAAGAATTCCTCGTCGTAATAACGCTTTACCGGAATGAGTTCGGGATCGGTGACGCGAAAGCGATTGGCGCCGAACATCGTTTCTGCAAGATAAGGCATATCCTTCTCCCGTTTTTTATTTCAACACTTCGCGCCACTCTCGAACGCGTGAAAGCATGTGCACGCCGTCGAGCCAATGCCTTATCAGTCGCAGGGCTCCACCCCCGCGGTCTTGGTGCGGTGAAGCAGACGGCCGCAATCCGGATCGTAAGGTCTTGCCCGGTGCATCGTGCCCGTGTTGTCCCACATCACCGCGTCTCCCACCTTCCACTCGTGCGCATAGTGGAACGGTTCGCTGGTCGCCCATTCGCGCAGGCCGTTCAGCAGCAAAGTGCTCTGGGTCGGATTCATGCCGATGACATGATGGGCCGTGCATCCCAGCATGAGCGACTTGCGACCCGAACGGTGCTTCCACACCAGCGGCAGATCGATCTCGCCCAGCTTCACCATTTGTTCGAGCAGGGCATGGTTCGGTTCGGGATCGTAGTAGAACAGCGTGGTCCAGGCCGAATGCATGACCCGCAGGCCTTCGAGCCCGATCTTGCGTTCTGCGGGGAGGTCTTCCCATGCAGCGTAGGTGTTGCAGAATTCCGTATTGCCGCCCCAGGTGGGAAGAACCTTGCTGGTCAGGATCGCCATGCCGATCGGCTTGCGATTCATCGTGCCGTCGATGTGCCAGTAGAGCGAACCTTTGAGGTACTCGGCTTTCTTGTTCACCGACTTGTCGAGCGAAATGGAATAAACCTCCTCGCCGTCGATCTCGGGCATGAAGGTACCGAGCGTCTTGGTGAATGCGACCTGCTCGTCGTCGGTAAAATGAATTTGCGGGAAGACCAGCACGCCGCGGCGCTCCAGCAATTCGCGGATGTCGGCTGCCAGCGCGCCGCCGAGGAGTTCGTCCTTGCCGTTCAGGATTCTGCTGCCGATCTTCGGCTTTATCGAACTCGGTGACGAGATTTGTCGTCTGCTTTTTCGCCGTGACGGCCATCGCTGCTTCCTCCGTGCTTGTCTTGTGTCGCATGATCATGCGGATGAGAGCCGAGCTTCGACCCGCTTCACATTCCAATACGCGATCGGCGGTTCATGGAAATTGATCTGGCGCAATGTTTCCCTGCCGAGTACGGCCCCGGGCATGGAAATTTCCGACGGGCGTGATGGAACTCACATGCAGTCCAGCCTGCGTGTGCCGACGAAGGCCCGCCCGAATTCGCAATTGATCTGGATCAAACATCTCGAAGGCGCAGGGCGATATTGTCGCCGGCAATCGAAATTCCCCGGCAGGAGGAGCCATTCGAAGCCCTGCGCAATGGGGGGAATGCTCGCCACTCGCGCACGCAGAGGACGCCATGAACAAGCCACTCGAAATCGTCACGGACAGCGTGCTTGAGCCGGTGAGTTGCCCGGTGGAGGCTTATGTTTCCGAACAGTATGCCCGGGCGGAACGCGACAAGCTGTGGCGCAAAGTGTGGCTGCAGGCCGGCCGCGTCGAAGATATTCCGGATGTCGGCAATTACGTCACCTACGACATTCTTGACGATTCAGTGCTGATCGTGCGCACCGCGCCCGACGCTATCAAGGCATATCACAACGTATGCACGCATCGCGGCCGCAAGCTGGTCGACACGCCGAAAGGCGCCAGGAACGCGCGCGGCAAGAAGCTGAATTTCGTCTGCGGCTTCCATGCATGGACGTTCGATCTGGACGGGCACTGCACCTACATCCAGAACAAGGACGACTGGAACGGCGCGCTGACCGACGCCCGCACGCGGCTGGGCCAGGTCAAGGTCGACACGTGGGGCGGTTTTATCTGGATCAATCTGGACCAGCATTGCGAGCCGCTGCGGGATTACCTCGAGCCGGCCGCCTCCATGCTCGATCCCTTCGAACTCGGGAACATGCGGCCCCGCTGGCGCAAATGGACGATCTTCGACTGCAACTGGAAAGTCGCGCTCGAAGCCTTCAACGAAACCTATCATGTCCCGGGAACCCATCCGGAGTTCACGGCGTTCGGTGATTTCACCGGCTGGGGGCGGCCGCAGGGAAAGCACAGCAACATCGGCTACGATGCGCCGAAGGGTCTGGACGAAAATCAGGCCAAACTTCGGCTGGGCGCGGGAAAGGATCCCCGCATTTCGACCGCCGAAATGCAGGAATATACGTGGACGGGCGTCAACACCAATACGACGCTGACGCTTGTCAACGCCGCCAAGCGCCTGAAGGACGAGTTGCCGGAGGGCACGCCCGCCCCCGAGGTACTCAAGCACTGGCTCGATTCCGCCCGCGCCGATGACGCCTTGCGCGGCGTGATCTGGCCGACCGTCGATGCCAGGCACGTCGCCAAGAGCGGCACGGCCTGGCAGATATTCCCCAATCAGCAGATCGGCCATGCCGTCAACAACATGCTGTGCTATCAGGCGCGGCCGTTCGGCACCAATCCCGACAAGTGCTATTTCGAGGTGGCGGTTTACGAGCTATATCCGGAAGGCCAGGCGCCCGAGACCGAGTGGACCTATGGCGATCCGGCCGATTTTCCGCATGTCCTCAAGCAGGATTTCTCCAACATGGCCGCCGTGCAGCAGGGCATGAAGAATGTGGGGTACCGCGGGAACATGCCCAATCCGAAAGCGGAAGGCGCGGTGATCAGCCTGCACCGCAATCTTGCGAGGTATATGGGCACCGGCGCACCGCACGAGCTCAAATGATCGGCCAAGTTGGGTAGTAGGGAATAGGCAGTCGGCAGTGGGAAGTCTTGCAGTGCCTACTGCCTATTGCCCCATTTTCTAAAGCATCAACGTGCCAAGCAGGCCGCCGTCGACCGCCCAGCTTTGCGCGGTGACATGGCTGGCGGCGTCGGAGAGGAGAAAAGCGGCGACTTCGGCAACCTCTTCCGGCTTGCCGATATGTCCTTGTGGGATGCGCGGCGCTATTGCCGCCAGCACTGCAGGAGGAACCGCGTCCAGCATGGACGTTGCAATAAATCCGGGAAGGATGCAGTTGCAGCGCACCCCGCTCGCCGCGGTCTCCATCGCCACGGCGCGAGCCAGGCCCAGTGCGGCGTGCTTGCTTGCGAGATAACCGAAATTGCCGGCCATGCCGCGTTCCGAGGCGAGGCTGCCGGTCACCAGGATCGACCCTTTGCGTCGCTCCATCATCGCCGGGAGAACATGACGGATCGCCCAGAACGGCGATTTCAGGTTCACCGTGAGCGCCAGGTTCAACGGCTCGTCTTCATAGTCCCAAACCGAGACGAACGTGCCGCCATTGGCGGCATTGAGAAAAAGCCCGTCGATGGGCCCGTTCTCCGCTGCGGCATGATCGAGCGCAGCAATCAGTTGCGTCTTGTCCCCGACGTCGGCCGCCGCAAAAGCCGCACCTTGACCCAGTTCGCGCACGATCTCCTGCAGAAGCTCGGCGCGGCGCGCGATGAGGGTTACCCGCCCGCCTCGCGCAGCAATCTTGGTCGCCGTGGCGCGGCCGATGCCGCTCGACGCACCGGTGATCACGACGTGCTGCCCGGCGAAATTCATCCGCATATCCTTTCGTTGCCGGGTCAACCGTCCGAAACATGGATCCTGGCGGGACCGTTCTCGAATTCGCCTATCACAGATGAATAAGTGTAATTCGCGCTTCTGAGCAGCTCCAACACGGTGGACGCTGCCGACCTTTCGCAGGCGATCAGCAGTCCGCCGCTGGTTTGCGGATCGCACAGCAAGTCGCGGCGCCATGCGGCGACGGATGCCGGGAGCACCACGTCGCTTCCGTAACTGTCCCAATTGCGCTTGGAAGCGCCGGTCACGATACCGCGCTGCGCCAGCTCGACCGCCGCGGGGAATGCCGGGACGGCACCCACATTCAGCCGCAAGGAAACAGACGCGCCGCGGCACATCTCGAGCGCATGTCCGAGCAATCCGAAGCCGGTTACGTCGGTCATCGCGTGCACGCCGGGCAATTGCGCCAGTTCCGCACCCACGGAATTGAGCTGGGTCGTCGAAAACAGCATTTGTGTGTATTCGCCCTCTCCCAGAACGCCCCTCTTCAGCGCCGCGCTGAAGATGCCGACGCCGAGCGGCTTCGTCAGAATGAGAACGTCTCGCTTCCGTGCCGTGCTGTTTCGCACGATGCGGTCCGGAGCCGCCGCTCCGATCGCCACGAGTCCGTAGATGGGTTCCACCGAGTTCGATGGAGTGCCCGCCCGCAATGGGTATTTCGGCCTCGGCACAAACTGCATTTCCGCCGGACAATATTCTGCGTATCGTGTCTGCGCCGATCCTGGCGATGGGCATGCCGACGATCGCCAGGGCGAAGATCGGGCGTGCGCCCATGGCATAAATGTCCGACAAGGCATTGCACGCGGCGATTCTGCCGAAATCATACGGATCGTCGACGATCGGCATGAAGAAATCCGTCGTCGCGACGACCGCCTGGTCGGGATTGAGGCGATAGACGGCGGCATCGTCGCTGGTCTCGATGCCCACCAGCAGATCCGCCACGGGGACCATTTGCGGCGCGCCTCTCAGGATTTCCTGCAGCATGGACGGCGCTAGCTTGCAGCCGCAGCCGCCGCCATGGGCAAGCTCGGTCAGGCGAAGCGGGGTGCTTGACATAGTATTCTTACCTCGTATCGGTCGGTTATCGTCCATCTCATGCCGGTTTCAAGCAACAATTCGCACTGCCGCAAGACTGCCTGGCGCGTGTTATAATTTTCGCGTAGCGGAGGAGACGACAGAGGCCTGGTGGCCTCCTTGGTCTTCAAAACCAAAGACCCGCCCTTGGCGGGTGGTGGGTTCGATTCCCATCCGTCTCCGCCATGTGCGCATGATAGCTGTATCGTCGCCTGCAGGTCTTATCGTTCTTGCTCCCCCGCGCGAAGCATGGGGGAGGTGTCGAGCTCCCCGGCCTTGAGCCGGGGAACGAGACGGAGGGGGCGGGAAATCGCCCCTGGCGAATGTTTCGACGGCCTTCTTGATGGCGTGCGATTTGTGCGTTCGCCACGAATGAGAAGCATGGCAGAATGGCCCCTTCCGTCTCGCAACGCCTACTGCGTTGCTCGCCACCTCCCCCATTTTGCTGCGCAAAACGGGGGAAGAAGACCGGTTGCTTCGATGTTCCGGTCGACCGGCCTATGGCATCGAAGTTGAGTGAAATTCATGCTGATCGGCACGGCGGGCCACGTCAATCACGGGAAAACGTCCCTGGTTCGCGCGCTGACCGGAGTTGACACGGATCGATTGCCCGAGGAAAAGCGCCGCGGCCTCAGCATCGATCTTGGCTTTGCCTATGCGCAAGGCCCTGACGGGCGAGTGATCGGGTTCGTCGACGTCCCAGGACACGACCGCTATCTCCACAACATGATCTCGGGCGTCCTGCCGCTCGATTGCGTGCTGCTCGTCGTTGCCGCCGATGAAGGCCCGGGACGGCAAACGACCGAGCATCTGGCGATTCTCGACCTGATCGGCACCAGGCAGCTTGTCGCCGTCGTGACCAAGACCGACCGGGCCGATGCGGCCATGCTCGCCCGGGTCCTGGCTCAGCTGCGCGATGTCCTGAATCAGACGTCGTTTGCGGACGCAAAAATGTTTTGCGTATCGAGCGCAACCGGTGCCGGAATTGAGGTTCTGCAGAGGCACTTGAACGGCCTTTCGATGGAGCAAACCAACGCGGCATCCGGCGCAGGGTTTCGTCTGCCCATCGACCGCGTCTTTACCTTGCCGGGCATCGGCATCGTCGTGACCGGAACCGTGGTGAGCGGGACGGTCCAACTCGACGACAAGCTCGTTCTCTGCCCGAGCGGGGTGGGCGCGCGCGTGCGAAGCCTGCACGCGCAGAACCGGCCGGCGTCGAAGGCCGCGGTCGGGGTCAGATGTGCGGTGGCAATTGCCGGTCTTCGCTTGGAAAAGGACAAGATCAAGCGCGGCGAGATGCTCGTATCGCCGTCGCTTTGCGAGCCGGCGGAGCGGATCGCCGTCAGCCTCAAGCTTGCCGCGGGCGCTTCGTTGCGCAGCGGGAGCAACCTGCATCTTTATCACGGCACGGCCGGAACGCCCGCAAGGCTCAATATTGTTGCTGAGGAGCCTTACACGCATTTGGCCACCGTTGAGCTTGTTCCCGCGCATCCCATTGCCGTGCTCTACGGCGACCGCATTCTTCTCCGCGACGAGAATACAAAAACGAACATCGCCGGCGGTGTCGTGATCGACCCATTTCTGCCGGGGCGCGAGGTGCCGCGGGAAATGCGCCGCGCCCGATTGACGGCGGCACTGCAGCGCGACCACGGCGAAGCACTGGCAGCCCTGCTCGAGTCCGCTGGGCTCGTGGACTTCAGGAATTTCCGCGTTGCGCGCAATCTGGATCCTGCGGAGGCGCACGCGCTGGCAGCGCGGTTTGCTCGGAACCTGATCGACAGTGGCGCCAGCCCCGTTATGCTTTCGGATCGATTGCGCGAACTTGCCATGACACGCCTCGTCGATGGCTTGGCCGATTTCCACGCGAGACACCCGGAGGTTCTCGGTCCGAAGAAAGAGGAAGCGCTCACATTCATGGGACGGCAGTTTGCCGGCGCAGCCGCCCGCGCCTGCCTTGCCGAAGCCCTCGCGCAAGAGCTGGCCGTTCAGGACGGAGCCTGCATCCGGCTGAAATCACACCGGCCACATCTGACGGACGAGGATGAAAGTCTGTGGGAAAAGCTTCGTGCAATTTTCGATGCCGCGCAGCTGCGGCCGCCGCATATGGGTGCGCTCGCGGAATTGGTGGCACTTCCTTTCAAGGAGTTGGAGCGTTGCCTGGTACGCTTCGAGAAATTCGGCCTGCTGACGCGTGTCGCGCGGAACCGGTTCTTCCTGCCTGCGACCATCGATCGATTTGCGGCCATGGCCAATGAGCTCGAACGGGAAAGCGAAGGGGAAGGGTTCACCGCTGCGGATTTCAATAAGAAAGCCGGCGTCGGCCGCAACCTTTCCATCGAAATCCTCGAACATCTCGACCGGATCGGCGTGACAAAGCGCATTGGGGCACGGCGGCGCTTGGCGTAAGGGACGCGCCATATCTGCCGCAGACGGAGGATTTGACCGCCGTCGAATTGACATATAAAATGTATGTCGAATAGCTATGACGATGGCCAATGCAGAAGATACAGGTTTTCCTGCGCAAGGATCAGAAGGAAGCGTTGAAAGCGCTTGCGGCTCGGACCGGCACGGGTCAATCCGATCTGGTCCGCCAAGGTGTTGATCTCTTGCTGCGGACGAAATCCGAACAGGATGTGGACTGGCGCCGCGCAACCCATGACATCGCCGGGCTCTGGCGCGACCGTAAAAACTTCGCGGGCGAGCAGCTGCGCCGCCAAATCAAGAAACGGTTTTCTGATACATACGGCCCGGAATGATCCTTCTCGATACCTGCATCGTCATAGATGTGCTGCGGGGACGTGAAGAGGCTATATCTTTCGTCACCGGACTTGCCGAGAAGCCGGCGCTGTCGGTGGTCACAGCGATGGAGATTGTCGCCGGGTGCAGAAATGTGAAGGAACGTCGCCAAGTAGACCGGCTGCTTGAATATTATGTGATTCATGACATCAACAGGGATATCGCTTGTCTCGCCGGTGATTTTATCCATCAGTATGGTCCGAGCCATGAGACCGATCCTATCGACGCTCTGATCGCGGCGACCGCCCGATCGCACGGCTTGGCGCTCGCAACGCTCAACCTGAAACACTTTCCCATGTTCAGCGGTTTGCAGCGGCCTTATCGGCCATAGTGCGTGGGAGTCATTTCAATGCCGGCTTTTCCAATTCCGACCCCAATTTTTCAAAGCTTTGGGAAATGGTCGGCATGGTGAAATTGTTGGAAGATTGGGAGGCGCCCGTTCATGACTGACGAAAAGATCAACGCAGCACCTCCGCGGAAGCAGGCTATTGCGCGCCGTGTTGCCACAGTTGCCTATCCGGTCCGCTGTTGCGTTGTGTGCGGACTCCAAATTCCGACCTGCATGACGATTGCTCACCTGGACCATAACGCCGGCCATAACGAGCCCGACAATCTCGCGTTCATGTGCCAGACGCATCATTGGATGTATGATGCCGGACTCTACCCAATCGAGGCGATACGCGTGCTTCGCGCCCATTGGCAGCAGACAAAGGGAGAGCCGTCGCACAAGGCCCGGATGAAGGATGCTGGCGCGAAAGCGGCGCACACCCGTAAGCTAACCGCCAGAGCACGTAGGGCATGGGCTACGCGTCGGAATCGTGCTTTGACGTAATACCTTATTCAGACTGTACCATGTAACTGCGCCTGCACGCAGTCGCGTTTCGTTACTTCGCAGCCTTCGCGCCACTCGATCTCAGAAATTCGTCCCAGTTCTTCGGCAGCTCAATCTTCTTCGCGACCTGATAACCCAAATGCCCGTTCGGCGCGAAGGCGTAGGCGTTCGTCCGCATGGGATCGCCGGTGACGACGATCATGAAGTCGTCGGGATCGAAGACGATCGGGACCAGCCGCTTGGGATCGTCCGACTCGCAGAAGAATTTCGGCGATTTCTTCAGCCGCACATGATCCTCGATGTTCCAGGGACCCGGATTGACCCAGTCGCCGAAATTCAAATAGCGGTTGAACATCTCGGCCGGCATCCGGCAATGCTCGAAGAGATATCGCTTGACGTCCGCCTTGCTCCAGCCGGCTTTGGCAATCTGCCTGGCGATGATCGGCGTGATGAGCAAGAGCGGCCGCAGCATCCCGTTGGCCATGCCTATCGTGAAGATCACCTGCCAGGTGATCTGCTTGAGAACGGCATCGGCGAGATAGGGCAGCATCTCCTCGGGCGTCGATCCGCCGACCCCGGCGGAGAGATTGCCGCCGGTGTAACGGCCGATGGTGACGGTGTTGTCTCCCGCCTGAAAGCCCATGTCGACGCTGTTGGGCTGCCAGCCGATCTCCTTCAGAGCGTCCTCGTTCTCGGCGATGACGACACGCCACGTGTTGCCGTAGGTGCCCTTGTCCGTCTTGTGCAGGAGGAAGCCCGCCACGTTCCGCAAGTAGAGACGCCAGAACCGGCCGATGGACGTGTTCGGCTTAAAGCCGTCGCGCATCACGCCTTGTTCGTAGTTGAATCCGAGGTGCTTGATGATGGGCCCGTTCAGAATAATGAGGGTCTCCGCGCCCGGCGTGTTGCTGCTGTGCTCGACGCCGTATTCGGGATCCGCCATTGCCTCGATGAGCGCGACCAGAACGGGCATGTATTCCGGCCTGCAGCCCGCCATCACGCCGTTGACGGCGATGCTCCAGATCGTGGCTGCCCGGCTGTCCGGCAGCAGGACGCCGAGCACGTCATCGGGCGCGCGGTCCGTGAATTTCAGGAACTGCTCGATCTTATCGATCGTCGGCGGCACGATCGGAAGGCCGTCCGACCACTCGTGCCGATAGAAATGTTCGTTCACGTCCTCGAACGAGCCCGTGAACACGATCTCACTGGGCGAAATCTCGGGCTCGTCGGAAGCCAGCTCGGGTTGGCGCGTCAATTCTTCGATCACACCCTCCATCGTGACATCGAGGATGTTGCGGCGAAGCTCGTCCTTGCTTTGCACGTCGATGTGGCCGGGCACCATGGCGCAGGACAGATTCGGCATGCCCAGGCCCACCGATGTGGTGGCGGCCTGCCGCATGAATCCTTCGCAAATCAGGGAAACCGCAGGGATTCCGGCTTTTTCGCAGACGGCGCTGGCCCGCAGCACGGCGGGCGTACAGCTCCCTCAGCAGCCCATGCCGGATACGACTGCGCTCACACCCATCTGTTTCAGGCGCGCCGGGAGCCCGGCCAGTATCCTGGCTTCGTCTTCGCCGTGCGTGTTGCCGAACTCGCGCCAGCTCACGAACTCAAGGCCCGGGTAGCGCTCCGCGAGGCCCTCTTCCAGAACCGAGAACACCTCGTCTCCCCGGAAAAGATAATCCCAGAGCTGGGCGACCTTCTTGCCTTCCAGACTGTCCAGTCGCCGCGCCAGCGGCTGCACGCCGACCGTTCGCTGGCTCCGCGGCCAGACGACTTCGTATTCTCCAGGCTTTGTGGCCATGATTACCTTCCCGCAGTGGACGAGGGACGCTTCGCAGGGTCGAATAATGAATTGCGTGAGGGGCCTGTCAATATTATTGCCGTGGCGGAATTCGCCAAACGACACATCGGGACATTGCCGCGATGGCAGGGATCGGCACGGCTTTGAGGCGCAAGCGCGGCTTCGACCTCGCCGTCATCGGAGGAGGCGTTGCCGGCCTCATGGCTGCCTGGAACGCGGCGCGCCATGGCCTGTCGACGGTTCTCTTCGAAGGGGCCGGTCTCTTCGGCGGCCAGATCGGCACCTTGGGCAAACTCGAAGACTATCCGTCCACGGATGAAATGTCCGGCGTGGACCTGGTCACCGCGCTCCTCGATGCGGCCCGCCAATCCGGCGCCACCATCGTCGAGCAGGAGGTTTTGTCTCTCAAGCGCAACAACCGCCTTCTCGAAGTGCAGCTGTCCTCGGGCCCCATTCCGGCGCGCAACGTGATTGTCGCGACCGGCGCGCGGTTGCGCAAGCTCGCGGTTCCCGGTGCCGAGACGTTCCAGGGGCGCGGGGTATCGCAATGCGCAACTTGCGACGGTCCTTTCTTTCGCGGCCAGGACGTCGTGGTCTTAGGCGGCGGAGACGCCGCGTTGCAGGAAGCCTTGACGCTGTCGACCGTCTGCAAATCGGTTTCCGTCGTCGTCCGCAGCAGTCTGAAAGCGCGGCAGTCTCTGATCGATGCGGCCGCCGCGCGGGCAAATCTCAAGTTCGTCTGGGACAGCGAGATCGAAGCCGTGCTCGGTCGGGACGGCGTCAATGCGGTCCGGCTGCGCCATGCCAAAACCGCCGCCACGACCGATCTGCCGTGCTATGGGCTTTTTCCTTTCATCGGGACGGAGCCCAATACGGAGTTTCTCGAGGGGCTGGTCGCATTCGATCGAACCCGGCACATTCGAACCGATGCGCAGCTGCAAAGCTCGGAGCCGGGAATCTATGCTGTCGGCGCGGTTCGCGAGGGACACAGCGGGGCCTTGGTGAGCGCGGCAGGAGATGCTGCGCATGTAGTGCGCAAGATCGCGCGCCAGCTTCGGCCCTAGACATGGCCGTTTCCCGTCTCCGCGATCTGCCTTCGGTCACTCAAGTGTTGAACGACGTTGGAGCACAGGACCCCCTCGCGGTGTTCGGTCCTGTCGAGACCACCGCAGCGATCCGCGATGTTCTGGACGAGGCGCGCAAGGACGTGCGGGCGGGCGCGCCTGCGCCCGATGCGTCGCTCGTCGCGGCGCGTGCGGCAGCAAGACTTGCTGCCCAGGCACGTTCCACTCAGCGTCCCGTCTTCAATCTCACGGGCACCGTTCTGCACACCAATCTCGGCCGCGCCATATTGGCTGAGGCGGCGATCGAGGCGGCTGTCGAGGCGATGCGCAACGCTGTTTCGCTCGAGTTCAATCTGGTCGCAGGCGGACGCGGCGAGCGCGACGAACATCTGCGCGCGCTCTTGCGCGAGCTTACGGGCGCCGAAGATGCCACGATCGTCAACAACAATGCGGCGGCCGTGCTGCTCGTCCTCAACACCTTCGGACACGGACGGCAGTCGATCATCTCGCGCGGCGAGCTGATCGAAATCGGCGGCGCCTTCCGCATGCCGGAAATCATGCAGCGCGCCGGGTCGGTTCTCAGAGAGGTCGGCACCACGAACCGCACGCATCTCAAGGATTACAAGGCGGCGCTCGGTCTCGAGACGGGTCTGATCCTGAAGGTGCACACTTCCAATTACCGCATCTCGGGATTCACCGCCGAAGTGACGCCGCGCGATCTCTCGGCCCTGGCAAGGGAACACGGCGTGCCGCTGGTGCATGACCTGGGTTCCGGCACGCTCGCCGATCTCGCGGATTTCGGGCTCGCCCACGAACCGACCGTGCGCGAGACGGTGGCCGACGGTGCGGATATCGTTACCTTCTCGGGCGACAAGCTTCTCGGCGGCCCGCAAGCCGGCTTCATCGTCGGTCGCGCGGATATCGTCGCGGCGATCAACCGCAATCCGATGAAGCGCGCGCTTCGGCTCGACAAGATCCGTCTTGCCGCGCTGTCGGCAACATTGCGGCTTTATCGCGATCCTGCGCGGTTGGCCGAGCGCCTTCCCACTCTTCGCCTGTTGGCGCGCAAACCTCGTGAGATCGATGCACAGGCACGGCGGCTTCTCCCCGCAGCGGCGAAGACGGTTGCCGGGTTCTTCGTTGTCGACGTCGTGGCCTGTCAAAGCCAGATCGGTTCCGGCGCCCTGCCGCTCGAAACCCTGCCGAGCGCCGCTCTGGCGTTCACGGCGATGGGCGAGGGTAGCGGCCGGCAACTCTCTGCTCTTGCGGCAGCTTTGCGTGCCCTCCCGGTACCGGTCATCGGCCGCGTCGCCGACGATGCTTTGCTGCTGGATCTGAGATGCCTCGAAGACGAAGCAGGCTTCCTTGCCATGCTCGGCGCGCTCGATGCCTCACGCATTGCCGGGACTGCATAAAGATCATCGCCCGGATTTCACAGTTGCGCTTCGAATGCACCCACGGACATCTCCGCGATTTGCTGCATGAGCGGTATCCGCTCCAGCGGCAGGTCGGAAGCGATGTCGCGTCCGACAAGCGCCAATTGCTTCCAGGGCGAAGCGGCATCGCCTCGCATGGCGAGCGCCGAAACCGCGCACTGCCGCGCCCAAAAGGGCCGTCGTGGCGGCAAGTACGTCTTCAGGAGCGCGGCCACACGGCGCTTGTGGCCCTTAAGCGGCCCGAGAAACTCCTCGACCGCCTCGCCGGCCTCGAACCACTGATCGGCAAGCTCCTCGTGCAGAATGTCGGCGTGCGCCATTGCCACGGCAGACGGATTTGTCTGGCCCGGGGGCAGACCGGCCAGAAGTTCGGCAAGCAAATCCGCTGCAGAAGCATGATCGGGGTGCAGAGGCGAAAGGCCGAGAGATTCCACCAATTCGATCAACCTGAACGGCGGCAGCGTTGCAGCGGCGCAATTATCGGCCAACGCCAGGCGCAGCATGCGCGCAAGGCCGGGCAAGTCCGTCTTCATTGTCGGCATTGAGGATGTCAGCCTGGATACCAGGTCGTTCATCGCGGATTTCGATAGTTCCGGGATGACGACCACGTCGGCTACGCCCGTGGGCTTCATCATCACGCTCGCGAATTGGTAACGCGCGCCTTGGCGTAGGCCTACGCTAAGACTTCTCGTGCCGGAGCCGTCGCAGATCGACACGTAGCGCGCGACGAGCTTCGGCAGTTCGTGGGCCTGCGGGGGCAGGGCCTTCGGCCGCAGCGCTCTTAACGTCGCGTCGAGATGGGACTGGCGCGCCGGCGGCAGCCATGGCCGCATGTGCACGAGCCGCTCGATCAGGAGGCTCTCGACCGGTGCCTTTCCGGCGGACGCGCGCAAGATATCGGCCGCCGCTTGCGCAACGAGATCTTCGGAGTGAAGCATGAATCCGGCCAGGGCGTGCTGTATCGCCGGTTCGCGAATCGCGGCAAGTGCGGAGAGGAAATGGCAGCTTGCCTCGGGCGGAATTGCCGCCAGGAGCGTGTTCACGTATTCATGAATGTCGAACGGATTGGTTCCGATCGATTGCGGAATATCGGTGAGCAGCGCGGCGATATCATCTTCTGCCGAGTGCTGACCGTGTGTCACAGTGCTTTGCAAAGCGTCTGCGACCGCGCCCTTCAGACGGTCCGGCACGATCCATCCGGCATCGCTCAAGATTTTGCCGGTCATGATCAGATCGACGGGCGCCAGCGACCCGCCGTCTATCGCGGAATTCAGCTGATCGTAAATGATCCGGATAGTTTCGCGCGCATGGCGGTTGCCGCCGTTGCTGCCGATCCGCAGATCGTCCAGCGCTCCGATCAGGTCGGCGATGAGGGCGCATTCTTCTTCGTCCGGGTCTTCGCCTTGCGCGCGGCTCTCGAGATACTCGGTGAAGAGCGCGGCAGCGCCCTTTTCCTCGAACGCCGGGAAGTCTGTCTGGTCTTGCAGCATCTGCGCCAACAGCGCGACGAGGTCTTCATCGAGCGGCGCGCCCGCGAACGGATTAGTCGGTGCTGCCGCTGTGGGAGTCTTCCGTTTCGACCTGCGTTTCGACGGGGTCGTTTTCCTCATGAGGTGGGTATCCCGGGTCAGTCGCGTGCGTTCGTTTCAGGCACGTAACCGCCATGAAGTCAATTCCGCGGGAGCGAAGGTACGAATGCCGCTTGGCCAGCCCCTTGAGCGGCGCGATTTTACCCACCGTCTTTTTGGCGGCTGCGCGTCGCAAGCGCGGGTGCGCGCTGGTCAGCCTTGCAGAACAGGTTCGAGGAGAGCCGGCGAATGACGGGACGGTCCGATGGCGTCTCGTTCGGTCGCAGCTTATTCTATTTCAGCGGTTTTGGCGCCCCGGTGCCCATGTATTTCGCCAGGTTGCGGTGCAAGTTGGTCACTTTGCGCTCCTGCCACGGATTGGGCAGGTTGCCGCGGAACCCGTGCGATTTCAGGCCCTTCTGTACCTCGATCATGTTCGAGATATCCTGCGCGATGACGAATGGCCATTGCTCGGCAACCTGCTCGGCATATTTCCACTCGGTACTGGGCTCCTGTCCTGCCGGAAAACGATCCAATGCCACCGCTTCATAGACGCATTTGTCGGGATCGGTGCCGTAGGGCCGGACACGATAATAAAGCGAGAAGGTCGGGCCCGGGATCAGGTTCATATTGGGAAAGATGCTGAGAGCCAGTCCGGCTGCGGCCATCTGTTCATCCGTGATCGACGGCCAGATCACCCCGCGTGCCGCATCGTCGCGTTTGGCGGATTCGAGCCAATGATGGTGTACTTTGTCGGCGGGCGTGCCTTGCGGCAATTCGTCGACCAGGCGCTGTGCCGCCTTGACCAGCGTTTCGGTGGTGCTCGCCCCGATCGTGTCCCAGAATTCCTGCTGCATCTGCGCAATCGTGATGCGCGCATCGGCCCCTTTTGCGGCCCGGTGGACCGTGGTTTCGGCGGCAGAACTCTCCTTGGGATCGCGTGCATCGAATCCGTCGTTGCCGTGCAGGCCAAGCGCCTTGCTCCAGGCGTAGAAGTCGCCGTATTTCAACAGCTGAGGGTGCGTGCCCTGCACGTGATAGGGCTCCAGGAAGGCCTCGAGCGCCACCTTCCAGTTGCAGTCGAATATGCCCCACTGCCGGAAACGGTACCGCATCTTGTCGAACTCGAACGGATCGAGCAGCGACGCGATGGGTTCGAGATATTCGCGCAAGGGAACGCAGCCGCGATCCATGTTGATCCACAGCCAGCCGCCCCAGCTGTCGACTTCGACCTCGGCGAGGCTCGTCAGTTCGTCGGTCAATACGCCCTTCCAGTCCTGCCTGTCGGGGACGGTAGCCTTCCCGTCGTGGCCGAACGACCAGGCGTGGTAGTTGCACACGAAACGCTTCGCCGTTCCGCAGGCGCCGTTCTTGCCGCAGGGCGTGCCGACGAGCTTGCGGCCGCGGTGCGTGCAGACATTGTGATAGGCCTTGATCGTATCGGCCGCCGTGCGGACGATCAGGATCGAATCGTGGCAGATGTCGTAGGTGATGTAGTTGCCGACCTCGGGTATCTCCTCGACGCGGCCGGCCTGCTGCCACACCTTCGTCCACAGCTTGTCGGCTTCCGTCTCGGCATATTCCCGCGAGATGTAGGCCTCCACCGGATAGGTCAGCGGCTCCGACAGCTCGTTGCTGTATTTCGCGATGTCGACGGGCTTGGTCATGGCGTCGCCTCTTAGGCCGGAACCGCTGTCTTGGCCTTTGTAAGGACAAGGCCTTCCAGGTCGCCCCTGTCCCGCCAGTCTTGCAGCAGCTTCTCGAATGCGTAGAACCCGGGACCGTAAGGCTCGCCGAAAATCGACCGGAGCTTCTTCTCGCCCTCGTTGTTGAAGTAGCTGGGCGTGCATTCGCGCGCGAACTGCGAGGTGTCGACGGCGACTTCCCGCAGATGCTTGATCCATCCGTCCTGCGCCGCCCGGCTCGGCTCGACGGTCACCGCGCCGCGCTTGAGCGCCTGGCTGGCGATGTAGCCGATATGACGTCCCTGCGAGATGAAGGTGGCGCTGTTGGTGGCGTTCACGCCGGCCTGCGTGAAGCCGGTGAAGAACATGTTCGGGAAGCCATTTGCCATCATGCCGTGGTGTGTCTTGAAGCCCTCGGCCCAGTAATCGTAGATCGACAGTCCGTTGCGGCCTTCGATCGGGTCGATGCCCCAGCGGCGCTTCAGCTCGTTAGTGACCTCATAGCCGCTCGCCAGGAGCATGCAGTCGATGTCGTATTCGACGCCGTTGTGAACAAATCCTTTGGCAGTCATCTTCTCCACGCCTTGGGTTTCGGACACGTCGATCAGCTTCACGTTGGGACGGTTGAACGTCGGATAGTAATCGTCGTTGGAGCAAGGCCGCTTGCACATGAAACGGTAATAGGGCTTCAGCGACTCGGCGGTTTGCTTGTCCTTGACGATCTCGTCGACACGGCGGCGCAGCCGTTCCATCACGCGGTAGTCCATGACTTCGCGGCGCGCCGCATATCCCTGTGCGTTCAGTTCGGGCCAGCCCTCGGCCTGCAATTCCGCAGCGACGTTGCGGCTGATCTCGGTCCAGATGTCGCAAACCATGTCCGGCTCGCCCGGGGCATAACGTTCCATGGCCCCATGGTGGAAATTGGCAATCCGCTTTTGCTGCCAGCCGGATTTGAGCGTCTTCACCCATTCCGGATCCGTTGGCGCATTGTGGCGTTCGTCGACGCTCGATGGCGTGCGCTGGATGACGTAGACTTGTTTGGCATATTTGCCGAGATAGGGGACGATCTGGATGGCGGTCGCCCCGGTGCCGATGATCGCCATCTTCTTGTCGGCGAGCTTGGAGAGCACCGGGTTTTCCCAGGAGCCGCCGGTGTACTCGTAGTCCCAGCGGGCGGTGTGGAACATCTTGCCTTTGAAATCGGTGATGCCCTTGATGCCGGGCAGCTTGGGCTTGTTCAGCGGCCCCATCGCCAGCACCACGAATTGCGCCTTGATGTCGTCGCCGCGATTGGTGCCTACGTGCCAGCGGCTGAGCTTTTCGTCCCAACGCAGCGACTTGATCAGCGTGTGGAAAAGCGCGTTCTTGTAGAGGCCGTAGTGTTTCGCGATGATCTGGCAGTGCTTGAAGATTTCATAGCCGTCGGCAAACTTCTTCGACGGAATGTAGTTGGTCTCCTCCAGAAGCGGCATGTAGCAGTAAGCGTCGTTGTCGCATTGAATTCCGGGATACCGGTTCCAGTACCAGGTGCCGCCGAAATCGCCCGCGTGGTCGACATTGTAGAAATTCTCGAAGCCGGCGGCCTTGAGCTGGACGGCGACCATCATTCCGCAGTAGCCCGCGCCAAGAATGACGACATCGGTCTCGCCGGTGATCGGCGCACGCGGGGCCACCGGCATGTAGGGGTCGACCTCATAGGCGTTTGCGAAGACGCCGGAGGACGTGATGTACTGCTCGTTGCCGTCGGGACGGATGCGCTTGTCGCGCTCGTGGCGGTATTTCTCCCGCATGGCCGGGATGTCTATGTCGACGGGGGGCACTGTCGGCTTGCAGTCCACAAGCGTTCCCATGGCGGCGAATCCTCATATAATCAACAGTGTTGTTTATTAGAGGCGATGCTGTCCGGTGGCGCGCCGGCGATCATTGATCCGAATCAAATTCCCGATGGGAGCGCCGCCAGGAATCCGCCTTCCGGCAAACGAGAGCGGCCCGGCGGCGGCCTGTTCCAGGCCGGGCTTGCCGCTCCGGCCCGTATCCGGGTTACCGGGTTTGCTGTCTTATGCTTCGGCGAACCCAGGCCTGTTTCGGCGACGTCAATCCTTGGCGAGATAGGCGACGAGCGCGTCGATCTGATCGTCGGTCATCAGGTAGAGTTTGGGGTGCATCACATCGCTCGACCGGAGCGCGAAGCGAAGCCGTTCCATCTGGGTTTTCAGGTATGTCGCGTGCTGGCCGGCAAGCCGCGGGATCGTGCCCTGGCCCTGCGCATTTGCGCCGTGGCAGGTCTGACAGGCGGGAATTTTCTCTGCGGCGGCTCCCGCCTCGTAAAGCGTCTTTCCGGTTGCGGCGCGTGTGCCGGCGCCGGCTGCCGCGGTCGGCGTCTGCCGCGCGTAGTAGGCTGCAACGGCGCCAAGCGTGGCATCGTCCACACTCGTGGCGACGCCCCACATCGCGCGGGTGGCGTGAGGATCCTCCCGCCCCGGGTCCTGAAAATTCTTCAGTTGCGCCAGCATATAGGCGGCCTGCTGGCCGTTCAGCCGGGGAACGGTGGGCGAGGCGCTATCGCCGTCGGGTCCGTGGCATGTCTGGCAATTCGCAATGGCTGCGGGCGGCGCGGCCGAATTATCTTCGGCGCGGGCGGCAGAAAGCGCACACGCGCAAAGCGCTGCGGCGAGAAGTTCGATTCCGATTCGATTCATCTGGAGATTCCCCACGGCCGACACGCTGCGAGCCCGGACTCTAACAGAAAACCGATGCTCGCAAATGGCTCTCGTCCGGCTTGCGCGGCAGTACCGCTTCCGCTCATATGCGAACGCTTTCGAACAGGACGCGCAGACGGCTTCATCGTCGCCGGCGACTCGATATGAATTCGCTCGGCCCCTATCTCTTCATCGCCGCCGCGTTGGTTGTCATGCTGGTGCGGGCAAGTCGCGCGCAGCCCGTGAGGCCGGGACGCATGTGGATCGTACCGGCGCTCGGGCTGTTTGCGTTGATCACCAACCTGTCGCGGGGCGCTGCACCGAACGATGTGGCTTTGGCCATATTCTTGGCGGCCATGGCGGCGGGCGCCGGCGTGGGATGGCTTCGCGCGCTGCACACGCAACTTTCGATCGATCCTGCGACGGGCGAGGTGACAAGCAAGCCCTCGCTTGTCGGGACGCTGCTCATCATAGGTTTCGTGGTCCTGCGCACGGTTCTCGATGCGCTTTCGGGGCAGCTCCCCGGCTCGGTTTCGGATGCGGCGCGCGCCAATGACGTTCTGCGCCTTGCCGATGCCGGTCTCATTTTCTCGCTTGCGATGATCGTCGTGCGCCGTCTCGTCATCTGGCGGCGCGCCGCCGCCTTAACCGCAACGCAAGCCGTTACGGCGAGCCTGCCGCCACAGGCGTGATCTGATGAGGCTGATGGCCGGGAATGCCGCAGAAGCAGAATCTGCCGGCGAGCCGATTTTTCTTCGAATCCTCATTTCGTTCTACCCGGCGGGGAGATTGGCGTTCGCCAGCAGCGTTAGCGTATAAGGGTTGTGCTCTCGGGGGCGGGGTTCGCCGCGCCCGCCCGGCGGTTTGGAGGAGGTCTTCCCGATGGTTCGGTTTTTGCGGTGGATGGGATCTATTGCGCTCGGCACACTTAACGGCATTGCGAAGATTGCCCTCTTTCTCGTGCTGGTGGCGCTGGTGCTCGTGGCCGTCGGCCTCATCGAAGGCGATGGCCTGCCGCGCAATATCGTTCTCAACCTCGACCTGCGTTCTCCCATCAAGGATTCCGCCAGTCCGAACGTGCTGGCGCTGCAGCGCTCGCCCACCATTCTCGATATCGTGCTGGGCCTTGACCGGGCCGGCCGCGACGGCCGCGTAAAAGGCATCTTCATCCGGTTGGGCAGCGCCGGACTTTCGGTGCCGCAGGCCGAAGAACTCGATGCAGCGCTGGCGCGCTTTCGCCAGACAGGCAAATTCGCCATCGTCTACAGCCAGGGATTCCTCAGCCAGGGCCTGGGCGATTATCTCGCGGCGGCGAGCGCCAACGAGATTTGGATGCAGCCGAAAAGCCCGTTCGGTCCGGCGGGCGCCGGCGGAGGCGAAATCTTCCTGCGCGGCCTTTTCGACAAGGTTCAGGCCGTGCCGCAGATCGCCAAGCGTGCCGACTACAAGAGCGCGGCGGACACCTTCATGGAAAAGGACATGACGGCGCCCGACCGCGAGCAGCTGACGGCGTTGATGCAATCCTGGTACGACAGCGCGACGAGCGCCGTCGCCACCCTGCGCAAGCTTTCGTCCAAGGCGGTCGTCGCCGTACTGGAGCGGAGCCCGCAATTTGCCGAGGATGCGCAACGCGGGCATCTCATCGACAAGATCGGCTATGACGACGAGGCCGAGGCAGCGGCGCGCCGGCGCGCCGGCGCTGCGTCATTCGTCTCGGTGATGGACTATGTGCGGGCGACCGTTACGGCCGGACAGGACGCAGGTGCGCCGCGCGTGGCGCTCATCGCCGGTTCCGGCGACATTGTGGAAGGCACCGCCGAACACGACGGGCTGTTCGACAACGTCAACGAAATAGCAGGCGACGATTTCGCGCAAGCGATCCGCAAGGCGACGAGCGATTCCGGCATCAAGGCGATCCTGGTGCGCATCGATTCTCCCGGCGGATCGGTCAGTGCGTCCGACCAGATTCTCGATGCGCTCAAGAAGGCGCGAGCGGCGGGAAAGCCGGTGGTCATCAGCATGGCCGCCGTCGCAGCGTCGGGCGGCTATTACGTCTCCTGCGACGCAAACAAGATCGTTGCCGAGCCCGGCACGATCACCGGCTCGATCGGCGTTCTCACCGGCAAGGTCGCCATCGGCAAATCGCTCGGGCTCATCGGCGTGACCGAGGATCAGGTCGCAGTAGGCAAGAACGCGCTTTTCGATTCGGAGGTCTCGCCCTATACGCCCGACCAATGGGCCAATCTGAACGCTCAGGCCGACGCCATCTATGCCGATTTTCTCCAGAAGGTCGCCAAGGGGCGCAATTTGCCGCTGACAACCGTTCGGAACATTGCCAAGGGGCGGGTGTGGAGCGGCGCCGACGCCCGCTCGCAAGGGCTGGTGGACGATCTCGGCGGATTCTGGACGGCGGTTGCGGATTTGAAAGCAGCGGCCGGCATTCCGGCCGGCCAGCGGGTGGTGTTCCGCCGCTTGCCGCCGTCACAAGGCTACATTCGGGCGATACTGGATGCACTTGACGGCACGGCAGCCGGCGTGCGGGCGGTCGAAGGCTTCAGCGCTCTGGCGCAAATCCCTGCGGTTCATGCGGTTGTGGATACGCTCTCGCAAACCCCGCAAGATGGGGTGCAGATGCGCGCAACCGGCCTGCCGGTGCAATAATTTTCATGTTGCGGGATGGCTTTTCGAATGAACGTTTGCGTGCCTGAGGATATGTCATGCGACGCACCGGGCTTTTCTCCCATCCTGCCTGCCTCGAGCACGTCACCCCGCCGGGGCATCCGGAGCGGGTGGAACGGCTCGCCGCGATACTGTCCGCGCTTGCGGCGCCGGAATTTGCGCCGTTGATTCGCCGCGAGGCGCCGCGTGCATCGCGGCAATCGCTGCTGCGGGCGCACTCGGCGGCGCTGGTGGATCGTATTCTCGGGCAGGAAATCGGCGAGGGTCGTTTTGCGCATATCGACGCCGACACCGCCATGTCGAAAGGATCGTGCGAGGCGGCGCTGCGCGCGGCGGGCGCCGTCATGGCCGCCGTCGACGAGGTGATCGCCGGCAACATCGACAACGCATTCTGCGCAGTGCGCCCGCCGGGCCATCATGCCGAGCGTGAGCGGGCCATGGGCTTTTGTCTCTTCAACAATGCTGCGATCGCAGCTTTGCATGTGCGCGCAAGCCATGGGCTGGACCGCGTCGCGGTGGTCGATTTCGACGTCCATCACGGCAATGGAACGCAGGACATATTTTTCGACGACGCCGATCTGTTCTACGCGTCGACGCATCAGTTCCCCCTCTATCCCGGCACCGGATCGGCAGCTGAGCGCGGGATCGCCGGCAACGTCGTCAATGCGCCGTTGCCGCCCGGCGCCGGCGGCGGCGAGTTTCGCCGCGCCTTCGAGACGCGCATCCTGCCTGCACTCGCATCGTTTAAGCCGGAATTCATTTTCGTGTCGGCAGGCTTCGATGCGCACATGGCGGACCCGCTGGCAAATCTGCGCCTCGAAGCGGGCGATTTTGCCTGGGCCACGAAGGAATTATGCGCCGTGGCGGACCAGGCCTGCCGGGGTCGCATCATCTCGGCCCTGGAAGGCGGCTACGATCTCGACGCGCTGCGTCAATCGGCTGCCGCGCATGTGCGCGCGCTGATGGGGAACTGACACCCAAGTCTATCGCATATGGCTTCGAGGCCATAAGAAGCTTTTCTCACGCGGAGATGTGGAGGCGCGGAGAGATTGCTGTTGTTCAAAGCGCCGAAGGCCGGTGAATTTCTCGCGCCGAAGGCGCAATAAACGCCAAGACGCCTGTGCCCAAAGAGGTCTTCCGCAATTTCTTTGCGCCTTCGCGGTTTTATCTGCGCTTCCGCCTACGCCTGCGGCTTCGGCGGACTTGTGAACCCTCCGAAGCTTCAGCGAAGGAGGGTCGCGCAAGGAACCATTCGGCGCTCTATGACGCCGCGGAGACCTCCGCGCCTCGTTGTCTCCGCGTGAGAATAATTCGCCCAAGCAGCTTCGCTCCATATGCGATAGCCCTGCCGTTGTGGGTTCGGACGGCCCCATCTTGGTGGTGGATTTCTGTCCAGCGCGTTGTATCGGCCCACGAGCCGGGTTATCAGGGGCGTAGCGCCGTTGGCGTGCGCCGGCATCCACGGAGAGAGATTTGTCCGCTAGGCCGCTTGAGGAATCCGTCAACTCGTTGAGCTTCGAGCTTGCGCTCAAGGAACTGGAACGCATCGTGGGGCACCTGGAGCAGGGCGAGGTCGATCTCGAGGAGTCTATCGCGCTCTACGAGCGCGGGCAGGCGTTGAAAGCCCATTGCGAAATGAAGCTGAAATCGGCAGAAGGCCGGTTGGAAAAAATCGTGGCCGGCGCCAAGGGCGCCGAGCGCACGGAGCCGGTCGAGCTCGGCTGACGGGCGGATTTCCACAAGAGAAGTTATTCCCAGTACCGTGGCAGGCGGGTACTCCCTCCGGCGCGGGCGATTTGGTAAAGCCGACGCAATGAGTTCCGAGCGTACGTTCCTAAGTCTGTTCGAGCCGGCGCTTTCCGAGGCCGCCGAGTTCGTCGAGCGATCCCTCGATGCCATGCTGCCGGCGGCAAACGGTGCCGAGGGGCGGTTGCTCGAAGCCATGCGCTATGCCGCGCTGGGCGGCGGCAAGCGCCTGCGCGGTTTTTTCGTGCTGCAAACGGGCCGGCTCTTCGGGGTCGACCGCCGGGCGCTGGGGCGTGTTGCCGCAGCCATCGAGTGCGTGCACGCCTACTCGCTGGTCCACGACGACCTCCCGGCCATGGATAACGACGATTTGCGGCGCGGCAAGCCGACGGTTCACAAGGCGTTCGACGAGGCGACAGCTATCCTGGCGGGAGACGCCCTTCTCACCTTCGCTTTCGAGCTTCTTGCGGCAGCGGACACCCATGGCGACCCGTTCGTGCGCTGCGAGCTGGTCTCGCGGCTCGCCCATGCGTCAGGCCACGCCGGCATGGTCGGCGGCCAGATGATGGACATGATTTTCGAGCACCGCTCTGCCAGCCTGCCCGAAATCATCCGGCTGCAGCGGCTGAAGACGGCGGCCCTGATCACGTTCAGCTGCGAATCGGGGGCGATTCTCGGTCGTGCATCCGCGCCCGCCCGTTCTGCGTTGACAACCTACGGCCAGGAGCTCGGGCTGGCGTTTCAGATCGCCGACGATCTCCTCGATGCCGAAGGAGAAGCGGCTCAACTCGGGAAAGCGGCTGGCAAGGATGCCGCGCGCGGCAAACCCACGGTTGTGTCCGTATTGGGCGTCGAGAGAGCCCGGGCGCAGGCGCTGGCTCTTGCGCAGCAGGCTGCGGATCACCTTGAATTGTTCGACGAAAGGGCTGACCTTCTTCGCGCTGCGGCGGAGTTCGTCGTGACCCGGCGAGCTTGAGAAGCATTGGGAGCACTCGTTTGATGAGAACGCCCACGAAAACGCCGTTGCTCGACAGGGTGAACGAGCCGGCCGACCTGCGGGCCCTGGCCAGGAGCGAGCTGCCGCAGCTGGCAGACGAGCTGCGCCAGGAAACCGTCAGTGCGGTCTCGGTGACCGGCGGGCATTTGGGCGCAGGTCTCGGGGTGATCGAACTCACGGTGGCCTTGCACTATGTGTTCGATACCCCGCGCGACAAGCTGATCTGGGACGTGGGCCATCAGGCCTATCCCCATAAGATCGTCACCGGCAGGCGGGACCGCATCCGTACCCTGAGGCAGGGGGGCGGGCTTTCCGGCTTCACCAAGCGCAGCGAAAGCGAGTACGACCCGTTCGGCGCCGCGCACTCCTCCACGTCCATCTCTGCCGGCCTGGGCTTCGCCGTCGCCCGCGACCTCAAGGGCGAATCCAACAACGTGATCTGCGTGATCGGCGACGGCGCGATGAGCGCCGGCATGGCCTACGAGGCGATGAACAACGCCGGCGCCATGGACGCCCGCCTGATCGTCGTCCTCAACGACAACGACATGTCGATCGCCCCGCCGGTGGGCGCGATGAGCGCCTATCTTTCGCGCCTGATCTCAAGCGGGTCCTATCGCGGCTTCAGAAAGGTCGCCAAGCATCTGGCGCATCTTTTGCCGCGCCACATGGAAATGGCCGCCAAGCGGGCCGAGGAGTACGCCCGCGGCATCGCCATGGGGGGCACGCTGTTCGAAGAGCTTGGGTTCTATTACGTGGGGCCGATCGACGGGCACAATCTCGATCACCTGATCCCCGTGCTCGAGAATGTGCGGGACGCCAAAAGCGGCCCCATTCTCGTTCATGTCGTCACGAAAAAGGGCAAGGGCTATGCGCCTGCCGAAGCGTCCGCCGACAAGTATCACGGCGTGGCCAAGTTCGATGTGCTCACGGGCGAGCAGAGCAAGGGCTCGGCCAAGGCGCCGCAATACACCAAGGTGTTCGCCGAAGCGCTGATTGCGGAAGCCGAAAGGGACCATCGCATCGTTGCGGTGACGGCGGCCATGCCCGCGGGCACCGGGCTCGACGTCTTCGCAAAGCGGTTCCCCGACCGCTGTTTCGACGTCGGCATTGCCGAGCAGCATGGCGTGACCTTCTGCGCCGGCCTTGCCGCCGACGGCCTGAAGCCCTTCGCCGCCATCTATTCGACGTTTTTGCAGCGTGCCTACGACCAGGTCGTGCACGACGTCGCCATCCAGTCGCTGCCGGTGCGTTTTGCGATGGACCGCGCGGGCCTCGTCGGCGCCGACGGGCCCACCCACGCGGGCTCCTTCGACATCACCTATCTCGCCACGCTGCCCGGCTTCGTCGTGATGGCCGCCGCAGACGAAGTCGAGCTCATGCACATGGTCGCCACGGCGGCGCAGATCGACGACCGGCCGAGCGCCTTCCGTTATCCGCGCGGCGAGGGTCTCGGTCTGGAGCGGCCGAAGGCCGGCACGCCGCTCGAAATCGGCAAGGGTCGGATCCTGCGCGAGGGAACCACGATTGCGCTCCTGAGCCTCGGCACGCGGCTTGCCGAATGCATGGCCGCCGCCGAACGGCTATCGGCTTACGGATTGTCTACGACGGTCGCCGATGCGAGGTTTGCCAAGCCGCTCGATCGCGATCTCATCAAGCGTTTGGCCCGCGAGCACGAGGTTGTCGTCACCATCGAGGAAGGCGCCGTCGGCGGCTTCGCGGCGCACGTGATGCAATATCTTGCCTCCGAAGGAATCTTCGATCGGGGGCTGAAATTCCGATCCATGATTCTGCCGGACCGGTTCGTCGACCAGGATACGCCGGAGCGGATGTACGAACAGGCCGGTCTCGACGCCAAATCGATCGTGGCGACCGCGCTCAATGCCCTGGGCCGCGAATCGGTGGTGACCGGCGAGCGCGCGTGAATCGATTTTGGGTGCCGCCTGTGGGCAGGGCTATCGTCTTTGTAATTCGCCAGGCAAGGTTCACCACGGAGGGCACGGAGGTGGAATTGGAGCGCCAAGCGCAGCAATTCAATTTAACAATGAGGCAGTGAGGCGGTGAGAAGTCCCGGAGATCTCACTGCCTCACTGTCTCCCTGTAAATTATTTGCGCTTTGCGCCGGCCTCCGTGTCCTCCGTGGTGAATTTTTCAGCTTCACTGCGTGCGATACCCCTGCCCACAAATGGGCAATTATTGACACCCCCAAATGACTGAATCGCGCAGCCCTGGAACACGCGTGGACGTGTTGCTGGTGCAACGCGGGCTTGCCCGCTCGCGCGCCGAAGCCGGTGCGGCGATTCGTGCCGGCGGCGTTCGTGCCGAAGGCCGGCTCGTCTTAAAACCTTCGCAGATGCTTGCGCCGGATGCGCAGCTTCGCTTCGCGCCCCCCCATCCTTATGTCTCGCGCGGCGGCATCAAGCTTGCGGCGGCGCTCGATGCGTTCGGCTTATCCTGCGAAAACGCGATCTGTCTCGATCTTGGCGCCTCGACCGGCGGCTTCACCCAGGTGCTGATCGAGAGGGGTGCTGCGCGCGTTTACGCGGTCGATGTCGGCCATGGCCAATTGAGCGCGCAATTGCGCGGCGATCCGCGGGTCGTGTCGCTCGAGGGCGTCAATGCGCGAGAACTTACGGCATTACGGATTCCCGATCGGCCTTCCGCCATCGTCGCCGATGTCAGCTTCATCGGCTTGAAGCTCGCGCTGCCGAAACCGCTCGAGCTTGCCGCGCCGGACGCCTGGCTCACGGCACTTTTCAAGCCGCAGTTCGAAGTGGGCCGCGCGCATGTCGGCAAAGGCGGCATTGTGCGCGATGCTGCGGTGCGCGAGCGCGCCCTGGCCGATTTCGCGGCGTGGCTTTCAAGCGAACGGGGCTGGACGATCTTGGGTTCGATGCAGAGCCCGATTACCGGCGGCGACGGAAATTGCGAATACCTCGTCGCGGCGCGGAAATAGCGCGAGTTACGGTACGAGCACAGGGGGAAGACCGCACTTTAAATTCTCGTCTGCGAGCCGCAGCCTTGCGCTCGCGCGCCAGGAACTTATCGAAGTCGGTCGCGAGCTCGCGTTCTTCACCCTCGATCGACGCGGCGGGCAGCGCGCAACGAAACCACCGCGTTTCCCGCAAAACCTTCCGCCTACGCCAAGGCTTCGGCGGACAAATTGGGCTCCAAGACCCGCCGAAGCTTCAGCGAAGGCGGGCTGCGTACCCTGCGCTAAAGATACCGCCACTTTCGACGAATCACCTTTTGAGAAAATTGGGTACTAGACGCACTCGGGGCAGACGGCCACTTCGATCGTGACGTGGGAAAGATCGGGGTGGCGCTCGCGCAGCTTGCGCTTGATCGCTTCGGCATTCGTCTCGTCGGGACTGACGAGCGAGACAATCAGGCCATGGTGGCCGGGCCCCAGCCGCCACAGATGCAGGTCGGCCACCCGCGCGCCCATTTCGTTTTCCACCAGGCAGCGAATCTCCCGCGCCAGCTTGGGATCGGCCGTGGCATCCAGGAGCACGAGGCTCGAATCGCGGAGCAGCCCGAAGGCCCATGACGCGATGACGCCGGCGCCCGCCAGGCCCACCACCGGATCGAGCCAGCGCAATCCCCACAGCAGGCCGCCGGCCAATGCCAGGATCGCAAGCACGGATGTGGCGGCATCCGCCACCACATGCACGAACGCCGCCCGCAGATTATTGTCGTCGGCATGACGATCGTGGTGGTCGTGCCGCCCGTGATCGTGGTCATGCTCGTGGCCGCCGCCGAGAATGAAAGCGCAGACGATGTTCACGGCCAGGCCCACCGCCGCGACGAACAGCGCATCGCGATAATTCACCGGACCGGGCGCAATCAGGCGCTCGACCAACTCCACGGCGACGCCTAGGCTCGCCACGCCCAGGACGACGGCGCTGGCAAATGCCGCCAGATCGCCGAACTTGCCCGAACCGAAGGTGAAGCGCGCATTGCCGGCGTAGCGCCGCGCCAGCCAATAAGCGCCCGCCGCCAGCCCCAGCGCTCCTACATGGGTCGCCATATGAATGCCGTCGGCCAGCAGCGCCATGGAGCCGAAAGCGATGCCGGCGGCGATCTCCACGGCCATGAAAACGGCCGTCACGCCGGCGGCGAGCTTGGTGCGCGCTTCCGCCCGTTCGTGACCATGCCCCAGAAACTGGTGGTCGTGCGTCCACAGGCCGTGGTCGTGAATCTCGGTCATGGGAGTGACGATACACGGCCGGACCGCTGGCTGCCATGGCCGGGTCATAGTCCGGCCATCCAGGCCGCACTGTTGACGGCGCGGCGGGCAAGTGTCGGCGAGCATCCGCCGGCACTGGGAGCGCGCATCCTTGCGCGTCACTTTCCATTGACGGCCGAGGACGGCCGCGCTCCCAGCGCCCAGTCCGATCACATCGGACTTGAGGGGCCGGTCTCAGGGCCGTGGCGCCTCGCGGCGCACCCGCGAGGTGCGGCGGAGCTGCGGGATCGAGTGCGACCGCCGCAGCCCTCCGCAAGTCTTCGCGCGAGGGATCGTTACCTTGGGCCGAGGCGCTCTTGCGGCTCGGGGAGCGCCAGCGAGTAGGGCCCGGCCTCGAAGCGGCGCACATTTTGGTCTATTCACGCCTAAAAAAATATATATAGCGCTATTGACGCCTGAAATAGCCTTTGCTACATAAAGCTCGACTTAAGACCAGAAACGCCTATTATTACGTTAATGGAGCTAAATATGCCTACGGACGTGGTTTATGTGCCTCTGCGGCGGAAGCTGTATGACGATATCGTGCGGTACTCGGACGGTCGGGTAAACCCAGCGGCGATTGCCGAGTCCCAGCTTGAGAGCTGGGTCGCAACGGACCTTCAGTTCGGGACTGAGGACCACTGGGGAGACCGTTTCGAGGAGATTGCGGGGGAATATGCGCCGCATCTGCTCAAGGAAATGGATCGGGAAAGGAATGAGGCACTCACGAAATATCGCGAGGAGCACAAGCCCCTGGTGTGGAAGGAAGTCAGCATCCGCGCGGGCTCAGAAGTTCGAATGGCGTATGGAGACACGCATCATTACGCCAAGGTCGAGCGAGGCTGCATCGTGGACGACGGAAAAGAATTTTCCCCTTCCGAGTGGGCTAGGAAGGTAGCGGACAACACATCGCGCAATGCGTGGCGTGATCTTTGGTTTCGGGAGCCTTTGTCTAAGGCTTGGGTGCCCGCTCAACTGCTGCGCGATCAGGCAAAGGAGGAGGCAGCCAATCGGAAGAAACAGCCGGCGCGCAGCTCCGATGATGAAGGGGGCGCAGATGAATAGGCACTATCGGGAATGCATTGAGGTTTGTAGCAGCGCCGGACTGCACCCCACCGGCATCGAGCATCGGGGAAAGCATTTAGCCGTCGTATGCGCGGAAGGTGTCATTTTTTGCTCATGTACTCCGTCGGATCGTCGCTCCCGGCACAACTTGCGAGCGATTGCACGCCGATTGGCACGGATCAAATAGGCGACGTTCTGCGCCCGATCTGCGCCAAGGCGTTCGCCCTGGCGCAGCCGGCGGCGCGCATCAGTGCGGAGCCGGACTGGTCAAAGCCTTGTTGGCATCGTATTCTATTACGGGGACAGTTGCTACGTTTCTGGTGTCGCCGCGGCATAGGCGCAGGCGGCGCGAATGTCGTCTGCCGTAAGATGCGGATACGCATCGAGAACGTCGGCCGCCGTTAGGCCGCCGGCCAATTCGCGCATGATATGTTCCACGGTGATACGCGTGCCGCGAATCACCGGTTTGCCCACCATCACTTGGGGATTTATCGAAATCCGCTTGAGTAACTCGTCCATAGGCTGTCTCCGAGGCAATCTCAATTATACCATATGGACCGAGAAAATCACCCCAGCGCCTTGACGATGCCTTCCGTCATCTTCTTGGCGTCGCCGAACAGCATCATCGTGTTGTCGCGGAAGAACAGCTCGTTCTCGATGCCGGCGTAGCCCGAGCCCATGCCGCGCTTGACGAACAGCACCGTCCTGGCCTTCTCCACATCGAGGATCGGCATGCCGTAAATCGGCGATTGCGGATCGGTCTTGGCCGCCGGGTTGGTCACGTCGTTGGCGCCGATGACATAGGCCACGTCGGTCTGGGCGAATTGCGAGTTGATGTCCTCGAGCTCGAAGACTTCGTCGTAGGGCACATTGGCTTCCGCGAGCAGCACGTTCATGTGGCCCGGCATACGGCCCGCCACGGGATGAATGGCGTAGGAAACCTTGACGCCTTCCTTCTTGAGCAGATCGGCCATTTCGCGCACGGCATGTTGCGCCTGGGCGACCGCCATGCCGTATCCCGGCACGATGACGACCGAGCCCGCATTCTTCATGATGAAGGCGGCGTCCTCCGCCGAGCCCTGTTTGACGAGCCGCGTCTCGACCTTGCCGGCCGCCGCCACTTCGCCGCCGAAGCCGCCCAGGATCACGGAAACGAAAGACCGGTTCATCCCCTTGCACATGATGTAGGAGAGGATGGCGCCCGAAGAGCCGACCAGCGCGCCGGTGACGATCAGCGCCGTGTTCTCCAAGGTGAAGCCGATGCCGGCCGCCGCCCAGCCGGAATAGGAATTGAGCATCGATACCACGACGGGCATGTCCGCCCCGCCGATGGGAATGATGAGCGTGATGCCGAACACGAAGGAAAGAACGGCGATGGCCCAGAAGGCCCAATGCGGCTGCGCCGTCACGAAGTAAACAACCAGCCCGACGATAGCGGCGGCAATGAGGATGTTGAGCGCGTGCCGCGCCGGCAGCAAGATCGGCGCCCCGCTCATATTGCCGTTGAGCTTGGCGAAGGCGATGAGCGAGCCGGAGAAGGTGATCGCGCCGATCGCCACGCCGAGGATCATTTCGACCAGGCTCTGCGCCCGGATGGCGCCTTCCGCGCCGATGCCGTAGGCGCCGGGGCTGTACATGGCCGCTGCGGCCACCAGCACGGCGGCAAGGCCCACCAGGCTGTGAAACGCGGCGACGAGCTGCGGCATTGCCGTCATGGCGATCTGCCGCGCCACCGCCGCGCCGATCGTGCCGCCGATGACGATGCCGGCTACGATCAATCCCCAGGTCAACGCATCGGTGACGCCGGCCACCCATAATGTCGTGGCCACCGCGATGACCATGCCGAGCATGCCGCGCACGTTGCCATCGCGCGACGTCTCGGGGCTCGAAAGCCCGCGCAGAGCCAGAATGAACAGAACGCCCGAGACGAGATAAGCGAGCGCAGCGAGATCGGCTTTCATCGCTTCTCTTTCTTCCGGTACATCGCGAGCATGCGGGCGGTGACGAGGAAGCCGCCGAAAATGTTCACGCAGGCCAGGATAAGAGCGAAGAAGCCGAGAATCTTCGATGCCCAGGACGTGGCGCCGATCGTCGTCACCGACACCGCGATCAGCGCACCCACGACAATCACCGACGAAATCGCGTTGGTGACGCTCATCAGCGGGGTATGCAGCGCCGGTGTGACGCTCCACACCACGTAGTAGCCGACGAAGATCGCCAGCACGAAGATCGACAGCCGGAATACGAACGGATCAATGGCTCCCATGCGAAAGCTCCTTCGCAAACAAGGGGAGGGGAATCGCAAACGGCATCGAGGCCGTACCAAGAAATTTTTTCACGCGGAGACGCGGAGGCGCGGAGAGGCGCGAAGCGCAACAAAATCCATGATACCGACAATTTCTCGGAGTGAATCTTGGGATTCGCACCGCACAATATCTCCGCGCCTCCGCGTCTCCGCGTGCCAAATGCGGTTGCCCTGCAGCGGGGGAGCGGAGAGGCAGGCTGCGCATCATGATCCCCTCAGTGCGGGATGCACGATCTCTCCGTCGCGGGTGACGGCGGCGCCTTTGACGATTTCGTCGTTCCAGTCGAGCGCCAGCGCACCGGTTTTCTTGTCCACCATCAGGCTGACGAAGTTGAAGAGGTTGCGCGCATAAAGGCTCGACGTATCCATCGCCAGCCGCGCCGGCAGGTTGGTATAGCCCATGATGGTGACACCATAGACCTCGACCACCTGGTCCGGCCGGGAGAGCGGGCAGTTGCCGCCCTGCTCGACGGCCAGATCGACGATTAGCGAGCCGGGCTTCATCGACTTCACCATCTCCTCGGTCACCAGCACGGGCGCCTTGCGGCCGGGAATGAGCGCGGTGGTGATGACGATGTCCTGCTTCTTGATAGTCTCGGCGACGAGAGCGGCCTGTTTCGCCTGGTATTCCTTCGACATTTCCTTGGCGTAGCCGGCCTGGGTTTCCGCCTGGCGGAACTCCTCGTCGATCACGGCCACGAACGTCGCGCCGAGGGACTCGACCTGCTCCTTTGTGGCGGGGCGCACGTCGGTGGCGGAGACGATGGCGCCGAGCCGGCGGGCGGTGGCGATGGCCTGCAGGCCCGCCACGCCGACGCCCATGACGAAAACGCGAGCCGGCGCAATCGTGCCGGCGGCCGTCATCATCATCGGCATTGCGCGGCCGAAGTGGGCTGCGGCATCGATCACGGCCTTGTAGCCGGCGAGATTGGCCTGGCTCGACAGCACATCCATCGACTGGGCCCGCGAGATGCGGGGCAGGAACTCCATGGCAAATGCCGTAACGCCGCGGCCGGCCAGGACCACGATGGTGTCTTTTTCCGTGAGCGGAGCAAGCAGGCCGGCGAAGACAGCGCCCGGCTTCATGGCGGCAATCTCCGCAGGCTCCGGCCCGCGCACTTTGAGCACGATGTCGGCGTCCTTGAGCGCGCTGGCGAAATCCGGAGCGATGATCGCCCCTTGTGCCCGGTAATCGCTGTCGGCAAAGCGCGCTCCGGCGCCCGCACCGGTCTCGACCGCCACCTCAAGACCCAATCCCTTGAACTTCTTCACGCTATCCGGCGTCGCCGCCACGCGAGCCTCGCCCGCGCGGCGCTCCTTGAGAATTGCGAGTTTCATTTTTTGTGAGGGGAAAAGGTCAGCCGTGGGTCCGGAAAATGGCAAGGAACACAAGGATCGCCGCCACAAAGGCCGCGGACCAATACACAAAACTCATGAAACCCTTCCAGGTTCGAATGTGTTCTGCCATGTCCGTCGAGCCGGTATCGGCTGCGTGTTCGGTGTTGCCGGCCATAGGATTTTCCCAGGTGAGACTCGATTGCGGAACCGGCCGAATATAACAAAGCCGCCCTCCCGGCAACCGCAAGCCCGTCCGAACTATAGGCGCCCAGCCCGCAGCATGGTGCCGCACCATCGCGGACCGACGCCTCGAGACGCCTCGGGCCCGCCGTCCATCGCCTCGCCCAGCCATAACCGTCATGCGCCCTCCGGCAGCGGAACGCCCGCCTTCTTGAACGCCGCACGCTGGCGCGCTGCCAGTGCGGTGGGATCGAATTGGGCGATCTCTTCCTCGAACAGGCGGTGAAAGTTGAGGCGCGCGTCGAGGCGTATGAGAGCGCCGCCCAGCCCGATGGCGGCGCGATCCATGAACACGAACTCGCGCGGCGGCCTGATGCCGCCAAGCGCGCGCAGTTGCCCGAGCACCTCGCCGGCTTGCCGCATGCCGTATTCGGCGGCAGGGACTCCGTCGTCGACCATCCGCACGCGATCGTCGAGCAGCGGATTGAAAATGAACCGCGCCCAGAGGTTCATGATGCGCACCAATTCCGTGGATACCTTGGCAAAGCCCCAGGCGCGATACGCCGTTGCCGCGGCCCGGTCGTCGTCGACCTGCAACGCGCGATAAAGGCCGATGACGCCGGCGACGAATTGCGGCGGGAACGTGCGCACGCAGCCGTAATCGAGCAGGTTGACGCCGCCGTCGGGCCGCACGGTGTAGTTTCCCAGGTGCGGGTCGCCGTGAATGACGCCATAGCGTGCGAAGGGACGCCACCACGCCTTGAACAGCGCCGTCGCAACGCGGTTGCGCGCCGCAAGATCGGCGTGTTCGAGCGCCGCGATCGGCCTGCCTTCCAGCCAGTTCATGGTCAGCAGACGCGTGGTCGAAAGCGCCGCAACGGGCTCGGGCACCGAGATATCGCTGCGATCTTTCAGCAGAATGGCATAAAGCCGCATATGCGCGGCTTCACGCTCATAATCGAGTTCTTCGGCGAGGCGGGCTGCGACCTCTTCGCCGATCTCGCGCGTGTCGATCGTCGAATCGATGCCGCGCTGAAGACGAAGTGCGGCTTTCAGCTGGCGCACGTCGGTCGCCACGGCGGCCGCCATGCCGGGATATTGCAGCTTGCAGGCAAGCTTGCGGCCGTCTTTTGCAATCGCGCAATGCACTTGGCCGAGCGACGCGGCGAATGCCGCCTGGCGCGGGAACGCGCGGAAATTCTTCTCCCAGTCCTTGCCCAGCTCCGCCGCCATGCGCCTGCGGACGAATGAGGGCCCCATCGGCGGGGCGTTGGTCTGCAACGTCAATAACGGGGCGGCAACGTCCCTCGGCAGAACGCCCGGCACGGTCGCCACGAATTGCGCGACTTTCACGACCGGGCCGCGCAGCTTGCCGAGAACGGCGGTCAGATCCGCGGCATTTTCCGCGCTCACAATGCGCGTGCCGGCCAATGCACGTCCGGCACCGCGCGCGGCCACGCCGGCCAGACCTGCCGAAAGACGCGCCAAGCGCGTCAATCTGCGGGCGGGACCGTCCTCTCGGCCGGATCGGCTCACCGGCGCGTATCCATCTTCATCGTTTATTCACCATGTCGGCATCGTTCTTCGCCGGTAAACCTGCGCACACCCGCACATGACTTGCCGGGGCGGTGCCTTAAGCCGGCTTTTACCCTTGGCGAGCGACCATGGCACTTCCGAGGGAAGAAGCGAATGGCGCAGACTATTCTGATCGTTGACGACGATCCCGTGCAGCGCCGCCTGCTCGAGGCGGCAATCACGCGCGCGGGCATGGCCGTCGTGACGGCGCCGGGCGGCGTGCCTGCGCTGGAGCTGCTCAATGGACCGCGCGGCGATCAATTCACGCTCGTCCTGCTCGATCTCATCATGCCCGACATGGATGGGCTGACCGTCATGGCGAAGCTGCGCGCCACGCATCCCTCGCTTCCGGTGATCGTGCTGACCGCGAAGGGCGGCATCGATTCGGCGGTCGAAGCCATGCGCGCGGGCGCCAGCGATTTTCTGGTGAAACCTGCAAGCCCCGAGCGCATCACGGTCTCCATTCGCAATGCGCTCAAGATCGGCACGCTGGCAGGCGAGGTTACGCGGCTCAAGAAAAAAACCGAGAACAAACTCGCCTTCGACGATCTGATCGCCAAGAGCGCGGAGATGCGCCAGGTCATCCGGCTGGGCCAGCGCGCGGCGCAATCCAACATTCCGATTCTGATCGAGGGCGAGTCCGGCGTGGGTAAGGAGCTGATCGCCCGCGCGATCCAAGGATCCTCGGAGCGCGCAGGACGCCCCTTCGTGACCGTCAATTGCGGCGCCATTCCGGACAACCTCGTCGAATCGATCCTGTTCGGTCACGAAAAGGGATCGTTCACCGGCGCCGTCGACAAACATCTGGGAAAATTCCAGGAGGCCGACGGCGGCACGCTTTTCCTCGACGAGGTGGGCGAACTCAAGCTCGACATGCAGGTGAAGCTGCTGCGCGCGGTGCAGCAGGGCGAAATCGATCCTGTCGGCTCGAAGCGGCCCGTAAAGGTGGACGTGCGTATCATTTCCGCCACCAATCGCGATCTCGCCGAACTCACCCGCGAGGGACTATTTCGCGAAGACCTCTATTATCGCCTCAACGTGTTCCCCATCTTCGTTCCGCCCTTGCGGGAACGCAGACAAGACATCCTGCCGCTGGCGCGCCACTTCATCGCGCGATTTGCCGCCGAGGAGCACAAGGCGGTCGCCGGACTCACGCCGGAAGCGGCGGACCTGATCGAAGCTTTCGATTGGCCGGGAAACGTACGCCAACTCGAGAATACCATCTTCCGCGCCGTCGTTCTGTGCGACGGCACGATCCTCGACGTTTGCGATTTCCCCCAGATCGCAGCCGCCATGGGCGTGGAAGCGCGCCCGCAGAGGGCCATGGCCGGCGCTGTTCAGACCCCGGAACCGGTTGCGATTGGCGCGGCCGCGCGCAACGAACACGTTGCGACGCTGCCGAGCCATGCCGTCGCCGCCACCGATTTGACCGGCCACATGCGCCCCCTCGATCAGATCGAGCAGGAGGTGATCCGCATGGCCATTTCCCACTATGACGGCCACATGTCCGAGGTTGCGCGCCGCCTGGGCATCGGGCGCTCGACGCTCTATAGAAAGCTCAAAGAGCTTGGGCTTGAAACCGAAATGCCCGCAGAAACCGAGCCTGAACCCCAGCGCGCTGTGTCCTAGCCCGCGGCATGCCTTGCGGCTTGCCGATCGTTTGCACCACAAGACGCGAAGGCGACGAAAACCGCCGTGGCATCCCGCCGAAGGCATGGAACTTTCAGAAATTATCTCACGCGTAGACACGGAGGCGCGGAGGAAGAATGGGCACCATATCTCCGCGGGCTCCGCGCCTCCGCGTGCTGAAATGCGATCCCGGTTCTACCTGCGCTTCGCGCGAGAGCCGCACGCTTCTGAATCGTCTCTTCGTGCGTCTTCGTGTTCTTCGTGTCTTTGTGGCGAAAGCGACCTCTGAACAAACCTGTCCCAATGGGCCTGGCCGGGCTCGCAGCGCTATGGCTTAGCTCCGCATGCCGAGCGCGCTCATGTAAAGATCGAGGATCGCTTCCTGCTCCTGGCGGTCGGCGCGGTCGAGCTTTCGCAGGCGCACGACCTGACGCATGATCTTCGTATCGAAGCCGTGCCCCTTGGCTTCGGAATAAACCTCGCGAATGTCGGCGGCGAGCGCGGCCTTCTCGTCCTCCAGCCGCTCGACACGCTCGATGAGCGACTTCAATTGCTCCTTTGCGAAGCCCGATTTGGTCATTTCCTTCTCCCAGCACACCCTTTTCGGAGGGCGCAGAGTGTTAAAGCCACGCAACCCGCCGCGCAACGACTTGACGGAGAAATTCACAGGACAGCTGCAGGAGAAGCGGCACCCGCGACCAGCACCTCCATTCTGTCTCCCCCGCGCGAAAGCGCGGGGGAGACAGAATGGCTCATGATGAATGATTTTTTTGCGCGCGCTCGAAAGCCGCCATTTGTTCGGCCGATGCTTCCTTCTGAAAGCGCTTCTTCCATTCCTGCGGCGCCATGCCGTAGACGATCTCGCGCGCCTCGTCCTTGTCGAGGGTAATCCCCTTTTCGGCGGCCGCCTCGCGATACCAATCGCCCAGGCAATTGCGGCAGAAACCCGCGGTCGCCATCATGTCGATGTTCTGGACATCGGTGCGCGTGCGCAAATGCGCCACCAGTCTTTCGAATACGGCCGCTTCGAGTTCGATCCGCGTACGCTCGTCCATCTTCGCTGCTCCCTTGCCAGGCGCCGGCGGTCGGGTGAAGCGGACCGCCGCGTTGCCCATCTCCTTTACAGCATCCATGATGATCGGCTTCAGACGCAAGACCAGCGCCGCCCGAGCCGGCTTCTTTGCAATCAGGTCCTGTCGGATCTCGATCAGAACATGCGGCAGACCGTTCATCGTGCCATGCACGTAAAGGCAATCGTTCTCGAGCTCGCCGGAGTAAGGCTGATTGTCGCCGACAATAAAACCGGCACGCGCAAACCCGGCCAGAAGCGGGGCGGCAAGGCGCGGGTCGCGGTCCCACAACACGCCGATTTCCCAAGGCCGCGGGTTTCCTTTCCACACCGGCGTGAAGCTGTGAATGGAGACGATGGCTGGCACGCTTCCAGAGGCGGAGGAGCGCGCGATTTCCGTCTCGATCGCCGCATGATATGGCGCGTGGAACTCCGCCAGACGTGCACCGATGTCGGCCGGGCCGAGATGCCGGTTGCCGGGAATGATGCGTCCGTCGGACAGCTGCATGACGAGAGTGGGATCGTCCGGCCCGCGGTTGAGATCGATCAGAAGACGCGACCATCGCGCCAGAATGGCGGGAGCTGCAAACGCCCGCGCCAGCATGCGCGTCACCTCCGCCGCGCCGATGTCGTAAGCGATATGCGTCGCAAAAGCGCCGCGTTCGAGGCCCAGCGTTCCGTAAGGTTGCGGGAGTGCGTTGGCGGCATGATCGCAGACGAAGATCAGCGGCCCCGCCGGCGCATCGATCCGTTCGTAGGCAAGTTCGTGCATAATTTCGGCAGCATAGCAGAGCGCCGGTCACCCGGCGCAATCCCGCATTGACAGAGGTTGTGCGATGGGCGACACCCTGCCAATCTCGATGCGCCTTGCGGTCTCCCTTCCGATGGCCTTTCTCGCGCCTGACCATGCCGCGCTCACCGTCTGCAACAAATCGGCGCACGGCGTGAGAGTCGCGGTCGGCATCGGCCGCCTCGCAAGCTATCCGCAATCCCTGTCCGATTGATCATGCGCCGCGCCCGGAAAACCAAGATCGTCGCAACGCTGGGGCCGGCATCCTCTGCGCCGGAAACCATCAAGGCGATGTTCCAGGCGGGCGCCGACGTGTTCCGGATCAACATGAGCCATACGTCGCACACGGCGCTGGGCGAGCTGCATGCCCGCGTTCGCGCGCTGGAGCTCGAAAGCGCCCGGCCGATCGGAATTCTGGTCGATCTGCAAGGACCCAAGATCAGGCTGGGGCAGATTTCCGGCGGAGCTGTGATGCTCCAAGCGGGTGCCCGCGTGAGCTTGGTGCGCGCCGAAACATCCGATCGCGCCGAAGTCATTCCCATTCCGCACCCGGAAGTGTTCGCGGCGCTCAAGCCCGGCGAGGCCGTTCTCATCGACGATGGCCGGGTGCGCCTGAAGATCGAAAGCATCGGTGCCGACGCGGGCGAAGCCAGTGTCGTCGTCGGCGGCGAGATCAAGGACCGCAAGGGCGTCAATCTTCCCGACACGGTGCTTCCCATTCCCGCACTGACCCCCAAGGACCGCAGCGATCTCGATGCCGCGCTTAACCTGGGCGTCGATTGGATCGCGCTGTCCTTCGTGCAACGCGCCGAAGACGTGGCCGAACTCAAGAAGCTCGTGCGCGGCAAGGCCGGCGTTTTGGCCAAGATCGAAAAGCCCAAGGCGCTGGAAGTTCTGCCGGGTCTGCTCGAACTGACCGACGCGCTCATGGTGGCGCGCGGCGATCTCGGCGTGGAGCTGCCGCTCGAGGCCGTTCCCGGGCGTCAGAAAGAGATTACCCGTGCCGCGCGTATCGCCGGCAAGCCGGTGGTGGTGGCCACCCAGATGCTCGAGTTGATGATCGAGGCCGCCGTGCCCACCCGCGCGGAAGTTTCCGACGTAGCCACCGCCGTGTTCGACGGCGCCGACGCCGTCATGCTCTCGGCGGAAACCGCTTCAGGCAAGCACCCGGTGGAAGCCGTGGCGATGATGGACAGGATCGCCATAGCCGTCGAGAGCGGCCCGCTTTATCAGCCCGCGCTCGACGCGCAGCGCTGCCCGCCGGAAGAAACCACGCCCGATGCGCTGATGGCCGCCGTCCACCAGGTGACGCATACGATCCACGCCCGCGCCATCGTCTGCTGGACAGGTTCGGGTTCGACGGGACTGCGTGCTTCCCGCGAACGGCCGGAAGCGCCGATCGTTGCTCTGACGCCGAGCGTGGAGACGGCGCGCCGGCTGTGCATCGCTTGGGGCCTGCATTGCGTGCTGACCGACGACGCGCACGATCTCGACGACGTGGTCGACCGCGCCGCACGGATCGCCTACGAGGAAGGCTTCGCAAGACCGAGCGAGCGCATCGTCGTCACGGCGGGCGTGCCCTTGGGCACGCCGGGCGCCACCAATCTGTTGCGCGTCGCGTTCGTCGGCGGACGGTAAGTTTTAAAAGCAGATGCACCGCGTCGACGCGTACCGCACGATCCGCCGCCGGGCGCGGGAGCGCGGGCCATGACAATGAGAGGCCAACGATCTCACATGAACGCACGCCGCTCTAGTGTTGGTGTGAAATTACCGAATGTTGAACCAGACATCGAACAGAAAGCCTTTGGCCAAAATTGGCGAGGCACGCCTTGCGTGTGTGTGATAAAGGACATTTTCACCTGATCTCATCCCGCTCTAAACCAAAGCACACGATGCCGGGACGATCCGCTCAGCCGATTGTCGTCAGGCTCTCATGCGCGGAGCGCTCGATCATGCCGATGGCGCTCTGATCGCCCCAACGGTAGAGCACGCCACCCTGCTGCAGGGTAAGACCGCCGAGGTCGGGATTGCCGACCCTAAATGTCGAAAGGCTCGTTGAGCCTTCGATGCGAGTCCGTCCCAATTCGGATTCGAGTTCGAGCGAGACATCGTCGCCGGAGCCCGTAACGCGGCGCAGCCACGGCGCCTTCACCGCCTTGGCAGGAAACATTCGCCCATTTTGGTAGATATAGCCTTCGTTGTAGGTCTCGGTGCCGTCGGGCTTGGGCGGATAGGCGATGTAGCCGAAGGCGCGTCCGTCCGGGAACAGCGCCGACTGCCAGCAATGACCGAAAAAGCCTTCGAGGCGGCGAATGCTCTGCCGGTGAATGCGCAGGCCCGTGCCCTTGAAGGGGCGCCTCTCGCCGTCGACGTGGAAAACCCCTTCGGCGCGGAAGAGATGTTCGAAGCGGTAGCCCAGGCCCATCAGATTGGCTTCCAGCGTGGCGCCTTTTTCTTCGTGCACCTGGCCCCAGGCGGGGGTGGCCATCGTCAGATCCGCGTCCAGGCGCACATGCGTGCGGCGATCGGGATCGAGAGTCCTGGCGATCTGTTGCGAAACATGGCCGTCGACCGCAGGTCCGTCGAAGGTCATCGTCCAGCGGCAGAAGGGCTCGATGCAGCGAAAGACGATCGCGCCGGCGCCCAACACGGTGGGCCGGCCATCCGGCCCCAGTGCCGACGGCGCCGCGCCGCGGCCCGCGCCGTCGAGAATCCGTCCGTCGGCAAAGGCGAAATTGGCCTGGAACAGCCGATTATCCCATGACGACGCCTCGGCTTCGACGCCCATGCGGGGAAAGCCGAACGCGCCCGTCTCGTCGAACATCCAGATCGACGTGCTCTCGCGCATCTCGGGATGGGCCGGCTTCTCCGCAAATACCAGATCGTGTTCGGGCTTGAATCCGTTGCGCAATTCGTCCGGCGAAATCGTCATGCTAGCCTCCCTTTGTCTCCTGATCGCCTCAATCCGAAAGTGCGACGTTGAAACGATCCGAATAGAAGCGGAACCGCTCACGCAGGGCTTCGGGATCGATGCCGAAATCGGCAGCGTCGTAACTGTGACCGCCTCGCCTCGCGCGCGCCATGCTCTCGCGGCGTGCTTTCATGCGGGCACGCGTTTCATCGGTGAACTCTTCGCCGAGAAAGACATAGAGCTTTTCCAGGATCGCAAACGGGGCCGTCTGGAACGGCGCGAAGTGAATATCGAAGAAGCGCCGATCGTTGCCCTTGGCGCGGAAGGCGATCACCCGGCGCATGCCGAGCTCCATCCAATCGGCGTTCTGCCGCGCGAGACAGGCCTTGTCGACACGATCGGAAAAGGCCTTGTGCAGCTCGTAATAGAGGTCCGCCACAGAGGGCAGAACGCTGGCGATATCGCGGTGGGTCATCCAATAGCGCGCATCGGGAAAAACTTTGTCCAGCGCGTCGACGAACACGATGTGCGACGGGTTTTTCAGCCGCCAGCGCATAGGCGGGCAGCGCCACTGCAAGAGCTTGAGCACCCGCTTCACATAGCGATAGGTTGGCTCGAGATCGGCTTTGTGCATGAGCCAGTCGACATAGGACGGGATGTGGGCTGTGGCCTGAAACAGCTGGGATTTGAAGTCGTACCCCATGAAGGTCTGGCATTCCGTGGGGCCGGTGGGCGTACTCGGCACCATCGCCTTCATGCGCGGAAACAGCACGTCGCGCCGCGCCAGCATCTGCTTCGACAGTTCGATGCGCGGATCGGCGTGCTCGGTCGCCGTCTCCGGCGGCGGGCATGGCCGGAGCGCCTCCCAATTGCGGATGAACCGCACGGCGGGATCTTCGGCCAGGAGATTCGACAGCGCGGTCGAGCCGGTGCGCGGCAATCCCAGGCCTATCAGGGGTGCTGCGATCTGCTGATCGTCGATCTCGGGATGGCGGCCATACCAGTCTTCGATCTGGAGCCGGCAGGACAGAAAGTCCACGACCTGGGCGTCGAAGGCGGCGCGCCCCATTGCCGTGAATTGCGCTTCGCGATCCGCCGATTCGACAAGGCGCTCCAAACCTTCGCGAAACGACTCCTCGCCGAAATCCTCGAGCGATGTCGCGGCCTGTGCCCGCTCCAGCAGCTCGGTTGCCCTGCCTGCTTTCCTCGGAGTGGTCAACGCGCCGCCTCCTCCTCTTTCCGCGCCCGTCACTCCCATGGCGAGTGTTTGCCCTCCGGCAGCCCGGCCGCATGAACGGCGGCTGGTGCGGGAGCTGGTTCCTCCGGCACATGGCCGCCCAATTGCTCGAGGATGCGGACGCGCTGGGCAATCGGCGGATGGGTGGCGAAAAGACCGCCGAGATCGAAGCCCGACGGCGGGTTTTCGATGAACATCTGCCGCACTTCGCTGGGCACGTGCGGGACTTCGGCGTTTTTCGAGATCTTCAACAGCGCGCCGATCAAGGCGTCGGGGTTCTTGGTGAGTTCGACGGAACCCGCATCGGCCAGCAGCTCGCGGCGGCGCGACAGCGCGAACCGCAAGACGAGCGCGAGCAGATAGCCGATGACCATGACGACTGCGGAAATCACCACGAGCAGGATGACGGCGCCGCCGCCGTTGCGCGAGCGGCTGCGGGTGAACGCGACGACGTTGAGGCTGCGCCACAACAGCTGCGCCAGAAACGAGATCATGCCCACGAAGACGACGGTGATGATGAGAAGCCGCGTATCGCGGTCGATGATATGGGTCAGCTCGTGCGCCAGCACGGCTTCGAGCTCGTCGCGATCGAGCTGCTCCAGGAGCCCGCGCGTCACCGTGATGGCATAGCTTTTCTGATCGATGCCGCTGGCATAGGCATTCATCGCATCGGTGTCGATGATGTACAGCTTGGGCATCGCAAGCCCGCGCGAGATGCAGAGATTCTCCACGAGATTGTAGAGAACCGGCGCCTCCTGCCGCGTCACGGGCACCGCACCCGTGGCCATGTGGATGATGGCATCGTTGAAGAGATAGCCGATGAGCACCCAGACGGCGGCGATGCCGAACACCATCGGCCAATAGGCCGCCATGGCGGAAAGCGCGAGATCGGCGGGACCGAATGTTCCCAGCACGGGCGTGATGCCGAAGAGCTGGAAGACGCCTCCCGCATAGGCACCCTGCTCGCCGCCGCCGACAAAAAGCCCGAAGAGAAAGAAAATGCCGCCCAGCAGCACCAGCAGAAGCAGCGGAAACGCGGCCAGCAGCAGGATGGATTTGAGGTTGTTGTTCCAGCGATAGGTGGAAAGGCCCAGCGTCGCGGTCTGCGCCATGGTCTTTAAGTGCTGAAGGAGACTTTCGGGGGCGTCATGTCTTCGGCCTTCTCGGCGGCATCGAGCTCGAACATCGCCGCCGGCGCAAATCCGAACGAGCCTGCAAACAGCACCGCGGGAAACTGCTGGATCGCCGCGTTGTATTCCGCGACGGCGTTGTTCAGGAAACGGCGGGCCGCGGCGATCTTGTTCTCGATATCGGTGAGTTCGTCCTGCAGCTGCCGGAAATTTTCGTTCGCCTTGAGTTGGGGATAGTTCTCCGCGACCGCAAGCAGATTGCCGATTGCGCCTGAAAGAGCGCTTTCCGCCGCGCCTTTCTCGCCGATGCTGGTTGCGCGCATGGCCGTGGCGCGCGCCTCGGTAACCTTGGTGAACACGCCGCTTTCGTGCGCGGCGTAGCCTTTGACGGCCTCCACCAGATTGGGAATGAGATCGTGACGCTGTTTGAGCTGTACATCGATGTCGGCAAAGGCCTGGCGCCACGACTGTCTGAGCGAGACGAGGCGGTTGTAGCCGATGACGACATAGACGGCGACGACCGCCAGAAGGACGAGAAACCAGATCATGCACGGAGCAATCCGAAACCAGCGTCCCAGACTACCCCATCGTCCCGTCCAAAGCGAGCGGCCCGCCCCGCCCGCGCGCGGTTTATTCTCCGCGCGCAGGTTGACGCAGGGCGGCCGATATCAACGGGAGAGGCTAATGTATGCTGTTTCTGAGGCGCTCCAGCTCGTCTTTTATGCGGAGCTTTTCCTTCTTGAGTTCTGCGATCCGGACGCCGTCCCAATCGGGGCGGGACATCTCGAACTCGATCGTTTCCTGGATTTTTCTGTGCTTGTCGGACAATTCCTGGATATGTCCCTGCTCCGCCATCGGTAGCACCTCTTTCACAAAGACGACATAATTAGATCACCATCCGGCCCTGCTGTCACGGGTCGGTTTGGCGCACCCTTTACGGTCCGTAAAGAAACCCCGGAACAGGAAATGCCCGCAAATCAACGAAATCGTCGCCTGGCCGTGGGCATCAGCGGCGCCTCCGGCGTGGTCCTCGGCATCCGCCTGCTCGAAGCCGCCGCCGAGCTTGGGCTCGAGACCCATCTGGTGATGAGCAAAGCGGCCGAAATGACCATCGGCTACGAAACCGGGCTTACGCCGCGCGAAGTGGCGGCAAAGGCAGCTTACAACTATGCCGCGGGCGACATCGCCGCCCCCCTTGCTTCAGGCACCTTCGGAACCGCCGGGATGATCGTCGTTCCCTGCTCGGTGCGGACGATGTCGGAGATTGCTACGGGGACAACCTCCAGTCTGCTCACGCGCGCTGCCGACGTGACGCTCAAGGAGCGCCGGCCACTGGTGCTGGTCGTCCGCGAGACGCCCCTGCATCTCGGACATGTGCGCACGCTGGTACAGCTGGCGGAAATCGGGGCCATTCTCATGCCGCCGGTGCCTGCATTTTACGCCGAGCCGCGCACGCTTTCGGACATGGTGGATCAAATGGTCGGCCGCATGCTCGACGTTTTCGGGTATGATTGGCCCAAGGTGCGCCGCTGGGGCGAGGATTTAGCCAAGGGACGGCGCAAGGCCGGGGCGGCAAAGCCGTAGAGCGAAATGATTTTCTTCGAATCGTCATTTCGCTCTAATTTATTGTTTCGACGCGGTTCCGGACGCAAACGTGCGCCCACTTTTGCGGGAACCGCTCTAGCGTCAAGGACAAGCATGACGGATGCCGACGAGCTGGCTTTGCGCACCAAGCTCGCAGAGCTGGTTCAGGAACACCGCGATCTGGATGCGGCGATCGCCGCCCTGACCGAGCAGGGCGGCGGCGATCAGGTCCAGCTGACGCGCTTGAAGAAGAGAAAGCTCCAGCTTAAGGACCTGATCGGCAGAATAGAAGATTCTCTGCTGCCGGACATCATCGCATGAAGAGGGCAGTAGGCAGTAGGCAATCGGCAGTAGGCAATCGGCAGTGATACTCGCTACTGCCTACTGCCTACTGCCGGCTGTCCGGCCCGCTTGGTGCTGTACATGGCTTCGTCGGCGCGGGCCAAGGCGGTCTCGGCGCTCTGACCGGGCTTGAGCTCGAAAGCGCCGTAGGAGACGCCAACCGGAAGAATCTGACCGTTCCACAGTGCCGGGCTCGCGTTCAGATGTTCGAGCAGCGCCGCCGCCTTGCGGTCGGCCTGATCCTCTGCGGCGTGGGTAAGGATGACCCCGAACTCGTCGCCGCCCAGTCTGCCGACGATGTCGCTTTCCCGTACCTGGCTCATCAGCGTCGCGGCGAAATGGCTCAGCACCGCGTCGCCCGCCGCGTGGCCATAGGCGTCGTTGATGCGCTTGAAACCATCGAGGTCGAAATAGACCAAGCTTGCCGGCGCGCCATAGCGGGCCGAGAATGCAATGTGCCGGGTCAGTTCGCGGACAAAGGCGCGCCGGTTGAGAACAGGCAGCAGCTGGTCCTGATCGGCGGCGCGCTCGGCGCTGTCCAGGCGGGCCTTCGTCTGCTCCAGCGCTTCCTTCAGGCCGCGGATATCGTTGAGGAGTTTCCCGACGGCTTCCCGCACCCTGGACGTGAATTCCGCTTCCGGAATCCCCAGAACGCTGGCCGTGGCCGGTTGCGCGGCAGCTTCGGCCGGTGCCTCGGCGCGCCGTGGATAGCGTGCGATGCCGGCTCTTGCCATGGGGCGGTTGACCCGCTCGGCCTTCATCGCGCTTGTCCTGATTCGGAACACATCAGGGCATATTGGGTGCAACAGCCTTAACAAACGGTTGCACAGCCTGGCCGCAAGCCATCTTTCCTTAAGCACGGCCGTTCCTATAATGGGCCGCTTCTTCGCTCCGGGCCCGGTGGCCCGCCAAAGGCAGGAAGCATGACCGCCTCATCCCCGCTTGTCGGCCTGATCATGGGAAGCCAATCCGACTGGCCGACGCTCAAACCCGCCGCGGATCTGTTGGCCCAGCTCGGCGTTGCCCACGAGTGCCGGATCGTGTCGGCGCATAGGACGCCGGAGCGGCTCTACGCCTACGCGCGCAGCGCGGCCGGCCGCGGCCTGAAGGTCATCATCGCCGGCGCCGGAGGCGCCGCACACCTGCCCGGGATGACGGCTTCGCTCACCACGTTGCCCGTGCTGGGCGTTCCCATCGAGACCAAGGCCCTGAAGGGCATGGATAGTCTTCTATCCATCGTTCAGATGCCGGGCGGCGTTCCCGTCGCCACCTTCGCCATCGGCGAGAGCGGGGCGAAAAACGCGGCGCTGCATGCGGCGGCAATTCTCGCCCTGAGCGATCCGGACCTTGCGGGCCGGTTGTCGGCTTGGCGCAAGGAGCTGACCGATTGCGTTGCCGAGTCCCCAAGCGCCCCATGACGGAAGCTGCAGGCTCTCTCATGCCGCTGCCGCCCGGCAGCACGATCGGCATTTTGGGGGGCGGGCAGCTCGGCCGGATGCTGGCGCTGGCCGCAGCCCGGCTCGGGCTCAAGACGCATATCTATTCCGACGATGTCGAAGCGCCGGCCTTCCAAGTCGCGGCGGCGCGCACGCTGGCCGCTTACGAAGATGCAGCGGCGCTCAACGCGTTCGCGCATGCTTGCGATGCCGTCACGTTCGAGTTCGAGAATGTTCCCAGCGCGACCGTGGCGTTGCTCGCGAACGCGAAACCCACCAATCCCAGCGCGCGGGCGCTCGAAGTGGCCCAGGACAGGCTGGCCGAGAAGAGCTTTGTCGCGAGCCTGGGCCTCAAGACGGCAGCTTTCGCGCGCGCCGACAGCCTCGCAGACTTGCACGACGCGCTGGCATCGGTGGGCACGCCGGCCGTCCTCAAGACACGGCACATGGGCTACGACGGAAAGGGGCAGGCCAAGATATCGTGCGTCGGCGAGCTGCCGCGCGCCGCCGAAAGCCTGCAAGGAGCGCCGGCCATTCTCGAAAGTTTTGTCGATTTCGCGTTCGAGGCTTCCGTCGTCGCGGCGCGTAGCGCGAGCGGGGCTTTCGCGTGTTACGATCCGCCCGAAAACCTCCACGCCAACCACATTCTGAAGCGCTCGACCGTGCCCGGGCGGCTGAACGGCACCCAGACCGAGGAAGCCCGCGCGATTGCCCGGCGGATTGCGGAAGCCCTTGATTACGTGGGTGTGCTTTGCGTGGAGCTGTTCGTCGCCAAAGACGGTGCGCTGCTCGTCAACGAGATCGCGCCGCGGGTGCACAATTCCGGCCATTGGACCTTGGAAGCCTGCGTGGTGAGCCAATTCGAGCAGCACATCCGGGCGATCGCCGGCTGGCCGCTGGGCGATCCCGCGCGCCATTGCGATGCGGCGATGGAAAATATCATCGGCGACGAGGCGCGCGACTGGCTGAAACTGGCGCAGAACGGCGGCGCGCTGCATCTCTACGGCAAGCCCGAGATCCGCCCGGGCCGCAAGATGGGTCATATCACGCGGCTTTCGCCGAAGCGGCGCTGAACTTCAAATTTGGCGCATGACGGCGCGCGCAGCGCAATATTGATTCTCCAGTGAGGCACTGAGGCGATGAGAGGATCTGTTTCTCACTGCCTCAGTGCCTCACTGGTGAATCTTTGGTGCGGCGCGGACCGCGAAGAATGTCCGTCAGCGACGGCAATTTGGCTGCCTGTTCGCGGATACCGGCTTTGAATTTTTCGAAGCGCATGACGTCGGCGATTTGTCGGTCGAGAAAATCCCATGTTGCCTGTTCGTCGTCGCTGTCGTCGTTGAACCAGCGCACGAGTGTCGACGAATAGACGGCTGCCAGGATGGCGCGCTTGGTGTAGAAGTTGAAGTCGGTCGACGTGTCGCCCACGGCGCGCCAGATGGAATTGACGGTGCCGTAGACGAGTTTTGCGGCAGTCGGCGCATGCGGCGGCAGGGAAAGAAATGCGGCCGCGCGCCGCGCCGCCTCCTTGTGCGGCGCTAGCGCCTCGATACGCGTCCTGACGGCAAATGCGATTCTTTCCCTTACCTTCATGCCGGCGAGCTTGGCCTTCGCAAGCCGGCGCTGCATGGCCGCATCGGCAACCTCAGAGTATGTCTCGACCAGGCTGAGCGGTCCCTTGGGAAAGAGACGCAACAGGGTTTTCGCATCGGCGCCCGCCGCGCTGCCGGCTTGTTCGAGCGTCTTTTGTGTGAAGCCATCGAAGGGGATATGGGCGAGTGCTGCCTCGAGCACGGCGGATTTGAGGTCGTTTTCGCAGGGCGCCGCTTTTTTTCGCGGCGCACGCGGCTTGCGGGCTGCGGTCATTTCGTTTCCTCGCCATCCGACCAATGGCGCGCCTCCGACTCGAAAATGAGCTTGCGTAGGTCGCGCATTCTGGCCGGATAAAGAATCCCTTCCAGATGATCGAGTTCGTGCTGCACGACGCGGGCATGAAAGCCCTTAGCCGCGCGAACAACGACACGGCCTTCGTGATCCAGTCCGCGATAGCGGATATGGGCCGGCCGTTCCACGTAGCCGCGCAGCCCCGGCACCGACAGACATCCCTCCCAGCCGCCTTCCACTGTCGCGTCGACAATCTCCAGCTCCGGATTGATCAGCACCGTGAGCGGCGCGGTGTGATCGAAGCGCTCGCTTTCCGACAGGCCTTGCGCGGTGCGCCCCTCCGGTGCCTGAAATACGACAAGGCGCAACGGCACATGGACCTGAGGTGCCGCCAGACCGGCGCCGTTGGCGTCGATCATGGTTTCGACCATGTCGCCGATCAGCCGGCGGATTTCTGGGGCGGCCGGATCGGGAACCGGCACCGCCCGCCGCGCGAGAACCGGGTGCCCCATGCGGGCGATCTTGAGTATGGACATGGAAGGAATTATGGGCGCTCGACCCCTTCGGGTCAAAATCGGCGGCACAGTTCCCATGACAGCCCCGGGATGGACAGGCCGCGGGCCTTCTGATATTTACCCGGCCCTTCGAGAAACCGCCCGGGAGCCGCCTTTGCAGATCATCGTTCGCGACAACAACATCGACCAAGCGCTGAAAGCGCTCAAAAAGAAGATGCAACGGGAAGGCATCTTCCGCGAGATGAAGCTGCGGGGCCACTACGAGAAGCCGTCGGAAAAGCGGGCTCGCGAACGGGCCGAGGCAATCCGCCGTCACCGCAAGCTCCAGAGAAAGCGTCTCCAGCGCGAAGGCGTGCTGCCGCGCTGACCCAAGCCATTCGGCAGTGGGTAACGGCATCGTTCGTTACCGCGACGGGGTGCTCACCCCCGCGACCCTATCGGCGCAACCGCGACAGATCGGTGATTGTTCATCCTGTCGGCGTTAATCCATGCCGATTTTCTCCCCCATGCTTCGCACGCTGGTACCCGGAATCACAGCTAAGTGACACACGAGCGTAGTGCACGGAGCTGGATTTTCGTCCTCCACAAATCAATCACGCGGAGATCGGGAGGCGCGGAGCAATGCTGTGGATGCGTCGCTATCAGCTTGCGGCAATGGCAAGAGCGCGCGATTTAACGGCGCGCGTTCGCGCAGATGATCCCTTCAACGATCCAGCGGAGAACCAGCTGCTGATTATCAGCTTGCGCAATTTCGCTCCGCGTCTCCCCATCTCCGCGTGCGCATCTTTACGAATCCGGGGACAGTTACTGCATTCACCGCAGACTGAGCGATCAAGCATCACGCGCGATGCGAAATCGTCCTTGCGAGGCCGAACCGCCGATTACTTTTTCGCCTTGGGCGGCAGCTTGGCCAGATCGCGGTCGATTTTCGCCAGCACGGCGTCGGTGATGGTCGAATTGTAGGACTGCACCTGCTTGAGCGTCATCGAGCGGGCCAGGCTGATCTGCGACCGGCTCGAGAAGCCGGGGATATTTGTGTCGACGATCCGGCGCGAGGCGGCATCGTCGAGCAGCGTGCCGATCGTCGTGGCGGCCGTCGAGTAGGAAGCCCCCGCCGGCTTGACGATCTCAGGCTGGTCCTCGATGGGCTTGCGTCTGCCCAGCGCCTCGCGCGCCGTGGCGCGGATATACATGTAGAGCGCGTGCACCTGGGGGCGGGGGAGCATCGCGAAGCGCGGCATGCCGCGCTGCATCAGCGCCCCGTCATGGACCACCGACCACAGCGCATCCTCCGACAGCGCGGCTTGCGATTCGCGCAAGTCGGGCGCCGGCGATCCCGCGCCCACAAAGCTGGGACCGTGGCAGGCCATGCAGAACATCGACAGCATCTTGCCGTTGCGCACCGCGGCTTCGTCGAGCTTGAGCGACGGGACGTCGACGGCATGAACCTTCATGTCGCGCGGGGGAGACGGCGGCAGCACCTCGTCGCCGCCGAGGCTGAAGGTAAGCAGCCGCCGCTTCTGGGCGCCGAATTTCCAGCCGGCGTTGAGCACGGTGCTCAGCGCCGCCGTGGTTCCGCCGTAGCCGACCAGGACCGATACGTACTGCTTGCCTTTCACGGCATAGCTCATCGGCGCCGCAACGATGCCCAGCCCCGCATCGAACTGCCACAGCCGCTTGCCGGTGGCGGCGTCGTAGGCGGAGAACGCGCCGTCGGCCGTGCCTTGAAAGACGAGGCCTCCCGCCGTGGTCAGCGTGCCGCCGTTCCAGATCGTGTCCAGCGGCGCTTTCCAGCGGGCCTTCTGCGCCACCGGATCCCAGGCCAGCAGCGCGCCTTTGCCGTCCTGCGCATCGCCGAGATAGGGATGCACGGTCACTCCGCCGAGCGAGAACTCTCCCGGGCGGATCTTGGTCGTATAACGCCCGCCCATCTGCATGAAGGGGATGTAGACGAGCCCGGTCTTGGGGTTGAACGACATATCTTGCCAGTTATGCGTGCCGATCATGCTGGGATAGAGGATCGTGTCGCCCTTTTCGTAACGGATGTTGGGGACCTCGACCGGCCGTCCGGTCGCAAGATCGATATGATCGGCCCAGGTGACCTTGCCGGTCTTTGCCGCGGAAACCAGCTTTCCGGTTTGCCGATCGATGACGTAGAAGAATCCGTTCTTCGGCGCCTGCATCAGCACCTTGCGCAGCTTGCCGTCGATCTTGAGGTCGGCAAGCAATATGTCCGCGGCGGCGTCGTAGTCCCATGCTTCGCGGGGATTGAGCTGGTAGTGCCAGACATATTGGCCCGTATCGGCGTCGAGCGCGACGATCGAAGCGATATAGAGATTGTCGCCGCCGCCCGGGCTGCGCGCTCGCGGATTATAGGGGCCGCCGTTGCCGGTGCCGATATACACGCGGTTGAGTTCGGGATCGAAGGTGATGCCGTTCCACACCGCCCCGCCGGTGCCCGTCTTCCAGTACTCGCCGGTCCAGGTGGCGGCGGCGCGCTCCATCGCCGGATCGCCCTTGTTCTCCGCCGGTGTTCCCGGCGCGGTGTAGAAGCGCCAAAGCTGCTTGCCGGTGGTCTGGTCGTAAGCCGTTACATAGCCGCGCATGTCGGCGTCGCCGCCGGCATTGCCGACGATCACCTTGCCGTTGAAGACGCGCGGCGCGCCGGTGACGGTGCGGATGTCGTCGGCCGAAACGGTCTCCGCGCTCCACAACAGTTTGCCGGTTTTGGCGTCGAGGGCGACCAGCCTGCCGTCCAATATGCCGGCGAAGATGCGGCCGTGGGCATAGGCGACGCCGCGGTTGACGCTGAAATTCTTGCCCATCTTTGACGGGTTATGCGCCCAGAGCTGGGGATCGTAGGTCCACCGCACTTTTCCCGTGGCCGCATCGGCCGCGTAGACCTTGCCGGAGCTTCCCGTGAAATAGAGCACGCCGCCGATTTCCAGCGGCGTAGCTTCGAGCGTGACCTCGTTATCGAGGTCGAGCGACCAGGCCAGGCCCAGCTTGCCGATATTCGCGCTGTTGATCTGGGTGAGCCGGCTGAACCCGCTCTCGTCCACGCCGCCGCCGTGGCTTGTCCAGTTCTGACCTGTGCCCGCCGGCAGTCCGGGAGAAACGTCCTTGCCGATCGCCCAGCCGGGGATCGACGCTGCGACGACGAACGCGACGGCGGCAGCTTTGTACAGTCTCACGTTTTCTTTCCCCGCACTTCGTTATGCCGATAGTTGCAAATCGCGCCGGCTCGTGACGCGTCATGGCCGATTGAATGCGTGGAAGCCGCCGGCATGAATGCCGCGTTCGATCGCACACCAACGCCTTTACGATACACAATGGATCATTAATCGGCGGCAGCCGAACCGTCAATGCCGCGCAGTGCCGCAATGGCGAACGCAAAAGCGTGATGCGATGCCGCCTAGCGCGGGGTGTCGGTCAAATGGGAGTGATGAAGCAGACTCTATCATGTGCGTCCGCCAACGGGCATTCGTCGGCTTACGGTGACGGTCGCGGCGCGGAAACAGCGTGCCGAGGGCGGTGATTGGCGAATCCTCATAAGTATGATAAAATATGTATGTTGGCGTTGCGGTTCCAACGGACGGCTCCCAGAAATCTTTGTCATGGCCGCGATCGAACGCCTTACCGTAACGTTGCCCGCCGAGATGACGGCGGTCATCAAGGATGCGGTTGCAGCCGGCGACTACGCCTCCGCAAGCGAAGTGGTGCGCGAGGCGGTGCGCGACTGGAAGATGAAGCGCGCGCTGCAACTGCAAGAACTCGCCGCCCTCAAAACGGACATCGACAAGGGCTTGGCCGATCTCGCCGCCGGCCGCGTCAAGAAATTCGATGCCAAGCGCAACGTCGAACGGGGGAGAAACCTATTAGCCAAGCGCTCGCCCTCCGCCTGACCGAAGCGGCGGAAGCCGACCTGATCGGGACAGGATATCCTGGCCCTTTGTTGCTTGCGATTGCCGTCGTGCGCAATCACGTCCCGCGATTGCCGTCATGCGCAATCAGCGAGGGTACCCTATGCCTCCGATCACCATAGGTGACGGTGAATTTTTCGAAACTGCCCTCGAAATCGTCGAAAGGAGGATGCCGTCCGAGCGTCGGATGTATTTCTACGACGGCAGCGGCTTCCCGCTCGACGACTCGCCGTCGGGCATTCATCCGCCCGGCTTCACCGTCACCGCCTAGTTGAAATCGGACTGCTTCGCAAAAGTTCTTGCCGAAAGCCGGCTGGAAATCGCCAATCTCGATTCACTGACCAGCAAGAACGCGATCATTTTGTCGTCGAACTCAAACGCCCTGGCGCGCATGGAGGCGATGCTCGACAACGCGCAGCTTCCCGAACACCATCGTTTCCGGAATTTGAAGGCTTCATTCCCCATCGGCTTCTTTCGGCAGAAGAACATGCCGATTTTCGATTAATCTTCGCGGCTGCGGCCACCCACGCTTAACCAGATCAGCGCACCGTTTCTTAAGTTGTATCGGCAATTCTTGAGCGTCGTCGGAATGTGGACATGTGGGTGATGCCGGATATCTCCTACGATACTGTGGAAACCCTTCTTTACGATCCAGTGCCGGCCAACCGTGCCCTGACACGGAGTATGCTTTACGAGCTGGGCTTTCGCCGCATCGAAGCGGTCGGAAACCTGCCAGCAGTCGCCGAATGTATGCAGCAACGACCGCCCCATCTTGCTTTGTGCGAGGCGCACGGCGAGGGGAGCGGCCTGTTCGCTATGATCCAGAATCTGCGGCAGGGTTTTGCCGGCTATAATCCATTCGTCGTGATCGTTGTGACCACGTGGAAGCAACACAGCGCGCACGTCACCCGCGTCCTCGATTCGGGCGCCGACGATCTCATGTTGCGGCCATTCTCGGCAGCGATTTTAGGTCAAAGGCTCCGGACGCTTGTCGAGCGACGCAAGGGCTTCGTGGTCACGTCGGAATACGTCGGTCCGGATCGCCGCCGCAATTCCAAGCGGTCGTCGGACGTGCAGCCGTTCGATCCGCCGAATTCATTGAGAATGACGGCGCAAGAGCGGCTAACCCCTGAAGATATGGCTCAGCGCCTCGACGGCGATTTGAAGGAGGCGCGCAGAGTCCTGGCGGTTGAAAAGCTTCGACGCGATGCCTTTCATATCTGCGTGCTGTGGTGGCTGATGCGGGGGGACGCGCCCGAGGCGGATAAATACGAGGTCGATCTCGTGAAGCTCAGACAGGTCGCCAAGGGCATGGCGCACCACTGTAAGGAGGCAGAAAACGCGACCGCGGCTGGATGGTGCGATTCCATTCTGGCCGCTATCGGAAAGATCGATGACTGCGTTAAACACGACGAACCGTTGCAACTCCTGGGGCATGCGGCGCTCAATCTCAATCAGCTATTGTCGCCGGAGAAAAGCAACGCCGATCATCTGAGCGCAATCAAGGCGACAGCGGTCATCATCAAGGCCCGCATCCAACCGGCCCTGGCGTCCTGAGCCGGATCGGGCTGCCTCCGGGCAAGCCCGTGATCTAAATGGGGTCAGAGTGGATTTATTACCATTCACTCTGATGCTATTTACTACCAGCCCCAATGCGGCGAAGCGCCATGACATACCGCTAAACTGAGGAGCGGTAAATGAAGGTTTATCCCTTCAAGGGCAAGCGGCCGACGATCGGGAGGAATTGCATGATCGCCGACGGCGTCGAGCTGATCGGCGACGTCGCGATTGGCGACAATTGCTCGATCTGGCCGGGCGTCGTCATCCGTTCCGACACGACGCCGATTCGCATCGGCAACAATTTCCATATCGAGGAGAACGCGGTGCTTCATACCTCGACCCACATCGAAGACAATGTGATGATCGGTTATGGCTGCACGATCGAGGCGTTCGTCGGCCACGATACGATGATCGGCAATACCGCTTCGCTGATGCCGATGTCGCGCGTCGGCGCCTTCTGCGCCGTGGCGGCGGGCAGCATGCTGCTACGAGACGCTCGCCAAGTGCAATCCGAAGCTGGTCTATGCTTCGGCCAGCGCGTTCGGGCCCAAGGGTCCCGAGCGCGAATCGCGCGCCTACGATCTGCTTGGCCAGGCGCGCTCGGGCTTTCTCCCGAGGACCGGCCACGAAGACGAGCCGGATATTCCCGACGGCGGCATGGCCGACCAGATGGGCGCGATCATGCTCGCCTATGGCGTGCTCGCAGGCCTGATGGCGCGCGAGCGGCACGGCATCGGCCAGAAGGTCGATACGTCGCTGCTGGGCAGCATGATGTGGCTGCGCGGGCTGCCGGTAGTGCTCGAACTGATGAAACAGGGCGGCCGGCGCGCGGTTTCCGACATGGCCAAGGACATGAAGTCGAAGGTGCCGACCCGCACCGATCCGGGCAACCCCCTGTGGAACACGTTCGAATGCGGCGACAGCAAATGGCTGGCGCTTGCCCGTCTGGCCACCGACCCGTACTGGCCGACGGTGATGGAAGCGCTGGGCAATCCGCCCGGGCTGGCGGACGATCCGCGCTATGGCGACCATTGGGGGCGATGCGCCCATGCCCGCGAAATCACCGCGATTCTCGATCCGATCTTCGCAACGCAGCCGCGCGAATATTGGCTCGAGCGGATGGCGGGCAAGGGCGACCTGCCGGTGTGCGGGATCCATACCACCGACGAGGCCGTCAACGATCCGCAGGCGATCCTCAACGGCTATGTCACCGAACTGGACCATCCCTCCCACGGCAGGATCAAATTGCCCGGATTCCCGGTGACGCTCTCCGAAACTCCGGCGCGCATCCATCGCCAGGCGCCCTAGTTCGGCGAGCATACCGAGGACGTGTTGATCGACGTGCTCGGACTCGACTGGGACGATCTCGCCGAACTGCGCGAGCGGAAGGTCATATGAAGGCGGGCGGCCGCGCTGCATTTCTCGGCCGGTGTTGCAAGCGGGTCACGAACCCATTGCGGCAAGCAGGGAAAAATTCGCTGCTCTGCGAAGACGGAGCGTGCGAGGGCGTCGCGGCGCGATTTCACCGTCGCACCCGTGCGGGTTAGAATGCGCCGTTGCGCCGAAGCGCAATGGCGCCTGCGCCTTGCGGCGAGTTCTTTGACATTGTGAATCCATACCGCATCCGCTGCGCGAGGCGCGCTGCGCGCCTGGCGGCGCGGACGGTCGGGGTTTTGCGGTTCGCCGGCGACGGGCGCTTCGGGGCGGCGAATTCGCTGCTCAATCGCTGCTTTTTCGCTGCTCCGCAGGCCGCGCAAATCGGCAAACCGCGATGGAATGGGGGTTTTCGCGCATTCGTCTGGCGAAATTCGCTGCAGATTTCCCTGCTAGCAGCGAGTTTGCCGCAGGACGCGCCGCGGCATCCGGGACGCGGCGAATCGGGATCGTCGCGTAGCAAAATTGCATTTCCGCTAGCCAAGGTTCGCGTTTCCGCCTACAAGCCGTGGCGAGAGAAAACGATGTCGCGGGACGAACAGAAACAGCCGAAAATCGGCTCTGCCTTTGCCCGCAAGCGCGCCCGCGAAACTGCGAAGCAGACGGGTATGACCGCAACCGAGGTCATCGAAGATGCGTTCCGGGGCTATGTTCCGGCTGTGGCGGCGGCGCCGGTCGGAAGGCTGGTCCGGCGCGGCGCGGTGCCGGTCCGTCCGGCGGACGGTCGAACGATCACATTGAGGGAAGCCGACGCGGCACTCGAGGTTGTGCGCGAGCGCGACGTCGGAAGCCGGCACGGTTGAGCGCCCATCTCTGCCGGCATTTCGGCGCGTGCGGCGGCTGTGCCTATCAGGACATGCCGCCCGCGCAGTATCGTGCCTTCAAGCGCCAGCGCGTCGTCGATGCGCTTGCCCATGAGGGCCTCGCCGATATCGCAATTGCCGACGTCGCCGAAATCGCGCCCGCCAGCCGGCGACGCGCGACGTTCAAGGCCGAGAAGACCAACGGCGGAACCGTTCTGGGTTTTCACGCCGCGCAATCCCACACGATCGTCGACATGCACGAGTGCCTGGTTCTTTCGCCGGCGCTGTTTCGGCTGGTGCCCGGCTTGCGCGACATGATGGCATCGCGGCTCAAGGCGGGCGAGAAGGCCGAGCTCTACGTCGTCGAGGCCGACAACGGTTTCGACGTATCGCTGCGCGGCCTTGCCGTCGACGCGCAGGCGAGCGCCTGGGCCGCCGATTGGGCGCGGCGATTGGGGCTCGCACGGGTAACTGCCGGTTCCGATCTCCTGGTCCAGCTTGCGCAGCCGGCCGTCACGTTCGGCCGCGTCGGCGTGCCCCTGCCGCCGGGGGCGTTTCTTCAGCCAACGCGCGAGGGCGAGGCGCTGCTCGCCGAGCATGTGCTCGCCGCGCTCAATCGGCCGAAGCGCGTGGCCGATCTGTTCTGCGGCATCGGCACGTTCGCCCTGCGCGCCGCCGAGTTTGCGCGCGTGCTCGCCGTCGATTCGGACGGGCCGGCGCTCGAAGCCCTTGCCGTGGGCGCGCGCGCCACGCAAAAACTCAAACCGGTCGAGATCCGGCGCCGCGATTTGATGCGCCGGCCGCTCGGCGCAGCCGAGCTCAATCTCTTCGATGCCGCGATTTTGGATCCGCCGCGGGCGGGTGCCGCACGGCAATGCGAGGAACTGGCCCGCTGCCGCATGGCAACCGTCGTTTATGTTTCGTGCAATCCGGCGAGCTTTGCCCGCGACGCGCGGAAGCTGGTTGCCGGCGGCTGGCGGACGGCAAGCATCATTGCGGTGGACCAATTTCTCTGGTCGTCGCATATTGAGCTGGTCGCAAGCTTTTCGAAGGCATGACATGGAAAGCAGGGCCGCCCGTCTGTCCTACGCCGCCGCGCAAACCGCGCGGGTTGCGTTCTATGGCGCGCATTATCTGGCGGCCCGCATCGTGGCGCGCGACGCGTTTGCGCGCATCGACAGACTGCGCATCCCGACGCTCGGCGCGATGCTCAAATCCATGCGCGAATTGTTCGCGCAGGATTGGCGCAACGTCGAGGCGGGGCTCTACCCCACACCGGTCGCGCTTGCCGAGGAAACCCGGCGCGCCACCGCAAGCCTGCGCTATCTTGCCGACATCCCGCGGGTGGCTGCGCGCCAGAGGCGGCGGGGCCATAGCGACGTGGCTGAAACCGGCCGCGGCTTGCCGCGCTATTACCGGCAGAACTTCCATTTCCAGACCGACGGCTATCTCAGCGAGAACTCCGCCAGGCTCTACGACTTCCAGGTCGAAGCCCTGTTCGCCGGGACCGCCGATGCGATGCGCCGGCGGGCTTATGTTCCCATCGCGCGGCACATCGCGGGCCGCGATCCGGGCAGGCTTTGCCTGCTCGATATCGGCTGCGGCACGGGGCGGTTTTTGTTCTTCGTCAAGTCGGTGCAGCCGCGGCTGAAGACGATCGCGCTCGATCTTTCCGAACCCTATCTGGCGCGGGCGCGCGCTGCGCTGACAAATTGCCCGGGCACGCGCTTTATCGCCGCGCCGGCCGAAGCCATGCCGATCGGCGATGGGAGCGTCGACATGGCCGTCGGCATCTATCTGTTTCACGAGCTGCCGCCGAAAATCCGCGCCCAGGTCGCAAGCGAAGCCGGGCGCGTCTTGAAGCCGGGCGGCATCTTCGTGCTCGCCGATTCCATTCAGCTTGGCGATGTGCCGCAATTCGACGGGCTCATCGAAGGTTTCCCCAAGCTTCTGCACGAGCCGTATTATGCCAGTTTCGCCAAATGCGATCTCGACCGGATGTTTGCCGCCGCCGGACTCACCCGCGTGCAAACCGATATCGCATATATGACCAAGATCACCGTGTTCGAGAAACGGCGGGTGCGCGGCGGCAAAGGGCGGCGGTCAATGACGGCGACAACCGTATGAGAAGGGCGCCGCCGATCGTTATTCTTGCATTCGCCGCGCTCGCCGGCGCGGCGCAGGCCATGGCCGCGGATCCCTTTGCAGATTGGGCCGCCGTCGTCGTTGCCGGCGACGCGCGCGCCCATGACGGAAGCGCCAGCGAGATCTTCGACAATTCGCGCCACGACGTGACGGGCGATCTTTTGTCCCTGGGTTTTGCAAAGGATAACGTCGAGCAGTTCTCGGTGCGGCCCGAGCGCTACGGCGCCGATTCCCCCTTGCCGTCGGACGCGCAAACCATCGGAAACGCTTTGTGGGACTTGTCCAAACGCACGGCGGCGGGCTGCCTCGTCTACTTCACCTCGCACGGCTCGCCCGGCGGTGTGGTGCTGGGCCAGTCCATCTTGAGCCCCGACACGCTGGAGAGGATGCTGAACAACTCCTGTTCGGACCGGCCGACCGTGGTGATCCTCTCGGCATGTTTTTCCGGCGTATTCGTGCAGCCGCTCGAAGCCCCCAACCGGATGATCCTGACGGCTGCCCGGCCCGACCGCACGTCGTTCGGTTGCGGCCAGACCGACCGATATCCCTATTTCGATGCGTGCGTGCTGTCGTCGTGGCACGCCGCCGACGATTTTCCGTCGCTGGGGCGCGACGTGCAGGCCTGCGTCGCCGCCCGCGAGGAACAGGAGCACATGGCGCCGCCGTCCGAGCCGCAGATGTGGATCGGAGAGGAAGCCGCCAAGGCGCTTCCGAAATGGCCGCTGCATGGAGTTGCGGTTACGAAGGGCAGTTAGCGAGACACCGGGCCGATCTGCCCGCGATGCCTCAGCGCGTGATCGGCCAGCACGCAGGCCATCATGGCTTCGCCCACCGGCACGGCGCGAATGCCCACGCAAGGATCGTGGCGCCCCTTGGTGACGATCTGCGTTTCGTTGCCTTCGATGTCGATCGTGCGGCGCGGATTGAGGATCGACGACGTGGGCTTCACGGCAAACCTCGCCACGACCGGCTGGCCGGTCGAGATGCCGCCCAGAATCCCGCCGGCAGAGTTCGAGAGAAACAGCGGGCGGCCGTCGTTGGCTTGGCGCATCTCGTCGGCATTCTCTTCGCCGGAGAGAGCGGCGGCCGCAAAACCGGCGCCGATCTCCACGCCTTTGACCGCGTTGATGCTCATCAGCGCCGCCGCAAGATCGGCATCGAGCTTGGCATAGACGGGAGCGCCCAGCCCGGCAGGAATGTGCTCCGCGACCACCTCGATCACTGCGCCGCAGGAAGAGCCACGCTTGCGCAAATCTTCGAGATAATCGCTCCAGGCCTCCACCGACGCCGCGTCGGGACAGAAGAAGGGGTTGCGGGCCGTCTCGTCCCAGTTCCAGCGTGCGCGGTCGATGGTTTTTTCGCCCATCTGCACGAGCGCGCCGCGGATCGTGACGCCGCCATGGAGCGCCGTCAGCACTTTTCGGGCGACCGCGCCGGCTGCAACCCGCGCTGCGGTTTCGCGTGCGGACTGCCGGCCGCCGCCGCGATAGTCGCGCACGCCGTATTTGATCCAGTAGGTGTAGTCGGCGTGTCCCGGGCGGAACGTGTCGCGGATGTCGCCATAGTCCTTCGAGCGCGCATCCACGTTCTCGATCAGAAGCGCGATCGGCGTGCCGGTGGTGAGCTGCGCCGCCATGCGCTCGTCTTGAAACACGCCCGAGAGGATTTTCACCACGTCGGGCTCTTTGCGCTGGCTCACATATTTGGATTGTCCGGGGCGTCTGCGGTCGAGCTCGGCTTGGATGTCGGCTTCGGCGAGCGCGATGCCCGGCGGGCAGCCGTCGACGACGCAGCCGATCGCCGGACCATGGCTTTCGCCGAAGGTCGTCACGCGGAAAAGATGGCCGAACGTATTGTAGGACATTCTAGTCGCCGAAATAGCTCTCGTCCCCGCCCGCCAGGCGCAGAATGCCGCCGCCGGACGGGTGATAGCTCATGGTCTCCGCCTTCGACACCCCCAGCACATGCGCACGGATCATGCGCAGCGTGCCGGCGTGCGCGACGATCGCTGCGTCGCGGCGAAGGGTTTGCAGGAAGCGGCCCACGCGCTCATGCAGCATCCTTAAGCTTTCGCCGCCGGGATGACGATAGCTCCACGAATCCTCGTGCCAGAGCGGATCCTTGGCCGCATCGGCGGCGATATCGCGCCATGTCCGCCAAGTGTTTTCGCCGCAATCGAGTTCCATCAGCCGTCGGTCGGCGACGTAGCCGTGCGCCAAGAGGCCCGCCGCATCCCGCAGCAGCTCCATCGTCGCCGCCGTGCGATGCAACGGGCTGCAATAAAACTCGAGTGTGTCGAGACCGCTTGCCAATTGCGCAAGCCGCTTGCCGTTTGCCGCGGCTTGCAGTCGACCGCGTTCGGTCAAAGGGGAGTCGTTCTGTCCGGCGACGAGGTGTTCGACATTGTGCTCGCACTCGCCGTGCCGCACGATATAGAGGGTAAGCGCCCGCAAGCCGGTTATCGCGGGCCCGGCTTGCTCGTCCGGCGATGCAAGGGCACCGAGCGACGGAAACCGAAGCTCTTCCATCACGAATCCTGCTTCACGACCGTAATGTCGGGTGCGTCCTCCGCTTTCATGCCGACGATGTGATAGCCGCAATCCACATGCATGCATTCGCCAGTGACGGCTCTTCCCAAATCCGAAAGCAGGAAAAGCGCCGACGAGCCCACTTCTTCGATGGTGACGCAGCGCCGCAAGGGCGAATTGTACTCGTTCCAGCGCAGTATGTAGCGGAAGTCGCCGATGCCGGAGGCGGCGAGGGTACGAATGGGACCGGCCGAAATGGCATTGACGCGAATGGCGCGCTTGCCGAGATCCTCCGCCATGTAGCGGACGGAAGCCTCCAACGCCGCCTTGGCCACGCCCATCACATTATAGTGCGGCATCACCTTCTCGGCGCCGTAATAGGAGAGGGTGAGCATACTGCCGCCGTCGGGCATCATCTTCTCGGCGCGATTGGCGACCGCGGTGAAGGAATAGCACGAGATGTTCATGGTCGTCATGAAGTTCTCGGGGCTAGTGTCGATGTAGCGGCCCTTGAGCTCGTCTCTGTCGGAAAATGCGATCGCATGGACCAGGAAATCGAGGGTCAGCCATGTGGTCTTCAGCTGTGCGAACGCCGCATCGATGGAGCCTTGCTGCGAGACGTCGCAATCGATGATCGCTGCCGGTGCGAGCGGCTCGACCAGAGGAACGACCCGCTTCTTGAACGCGTCGCCCTGATAGGTGAAGGCGAGGTCCGCACCGGCGCTTGCGAGCGCCTTGGCGATGCCCCAGGCGATGGACCTGTCGTTGGCGACCCCCATGATGAGCCCGCGCTTTCCTTGCATCAGGCTCGTGGGTGTCATGATAGGGCTCCTCGCGATGTTTGACTGGTTCCGCTAGGGCGGAACGGCCCAAGAATCAAGCAGTTGGGGCAACTTAGCGCAGCTTGCTGCGGGGGTCGTAATCGGTCTGCCACTGCTCGGCAAACTGCTTGAGGGCGGCGTCCGGCTTTTCGGGCAGCGAAACGACAAGACGGGCATAGAGATTTCCCGCAGCTGCCTTGCCGTGCGCGGGAACTCCCTTGCCCTTCAGGCGCAGAACCGTGCCCGTATTCGAGCCCGCAGGAAGGGTCAACGACACCGGGCCGGTGAGGGTCGGAACCGTCACTTTGGCCCCCAGAACGGCCTCCTTGAGGGTAACGGGCAGGTCCATTTTAAGATCGCTGCCGTCCCGGCTGAGCCAGGGATGCGGCGCCACGGACACCGTGAGCAGGATGTCGCCGGCCGGTCCGCCATTTCGCCCGGGCGCACCTTGGCCTTTCAGGCGGATTTGTTGGCCGTCCTTGAGCCCCGCCGAAATTTTCACGTCGAGCTCGCGTCCGTCCGGGAGGTTGATCCGCCGGGTACCTCCGGAAGCGGCTTCTTCAAAGCCCACCGTCAGCGCATATTCGATGTCCTCGCCCTTGCGCGGTTGGCTTCGTCGCCTGCCGCCTCCGAAGAGGTCCGCGAAGACGTCTTCCGGCCGGAAGCCTTGGGCGGTTTCGCCGTCCTCGCTTGACCAGGTGTGGTGGAAGTCGCGCGGGCCGCCGGCGCCGAACGGACCGTGTCCGCGCGGATCGAAGCCGCGCGGATTGCCGTTGGCATCGATCTCGCCGCGATCGAACTTGCCCCGTTTTTCCTTGTCGCCGACAATGTCGTATGCGGCGCTGATCTCCTGAAAGCGCTTCTGCGCCGTCTTGTCGCCGCCCTTCGTGTCGGGGTGGTGTTTCTTGGCCAGCGCGCGAAAGGCCTTCTTGATGTCGGCCTCGCTCGCCGTTTTGGAAACGCCTAGAACTTCGTATGGATCTCGCATGTTTTCTCCGGCCGCCCTCTTCGCTGAGTTGCCAGCGCGGTACAATATAGGGACGCGAGGCCGTCTGCGTTAAGACCTAAACGGATTTGCGGCCAGGAAACCACGGTGATATGCGGCGATCATGAGCAACATTGGCGGTTCTGTGGACGACGGCGGCATTCGGCCGGTCGCCGACCCCGTGGAGCTCTTCCGGAGCTGGATGAACGATGCCGGCCGGTCCGAGCTGAACGAGCCCAATGCGATGTCGCTTGCCACGGTCGATGCGCAGGGCCGGCCCAATGTGCGCATGGTGCTGCTCAAGGGCGCCGATTTGCAGGGCTTCGTGTTCTATACGAACCTGGAGAGCGTCAAAGGGCACGAGCTCGGCGCGGTTCCGCACGCAGCCCTCTGCTTTCACTGGAAGTCGGCGAGGCGGCAGGTGCGCGTGCGCGGTCCCGTCTCCCAAGTCAGCGACGCGGAGGCGGACGCATATTTCGCTTCGCGGCCGAAGGACAGCCAGATTGGCGCCTGGGCATCGGCCCAATCCCGCCCGATGCAGGGGCGATTTGCCTTGGAACGGGAGATCGCCAGATATGCCGCAAAGTATGCGCTCGCTAAGGCACCGCGGCCATCCTCCTGGTCGGGATTGCGCGTCACGCCGCTGGAGATCGAATTCTGGCGCGATCGGCCGTTCCGGCTGCATGACCGTCTGGTTTACCGTCGGGATGCGCCGGATTTGCCTTGGCGCACCGAAAGGCTCTTTCCGTGACTGCCGAAGCCCTGTCCGACCGGAACCAGAGCGACCATGCCGCACTCATGCAGCGCACGGCGTGGGCGGCAGTGGCTGTGGCCGGGGCTCTCATTGCGATGAAGGCGGTCGCCTATGTGATCACCGGTTCGATTGCGATGATGGCATCGCTCGCGGATTCGAGCCTCGATCTGTTTGCTTCCGCGATCAATCTTCTGGCGATCCGCCAGGCATTGACGCCTGCGGACCGCGAGCATCGCTTCGGCCATGGCAAGGCCGAGCCGTTGGCCGGCCTCGCGCAAGGTGCATTCATCGCCGGCTCCGCGACCTTTATCGTGATCGAGGCGGTGAGCCGGCTCATCAGCCCCCACCGGGTGGAGAATATCGGCCTTGGCCTCGCGGTGATGGCCGTCTCGATCCTCGCGGTTTTCCTTCTCGTGCTCGTCCAGCGATATGCCGTGAGGCGTACCGGCTCGATCGCCATCGGCGCAGACTTCGTGCACTATTTGGGAGACTTGGCAGTCAATCTGGGCGTGGTGGTCGGTATTCTGCTTGCCGCCGAGTTCGGCTGGCTCGTTGCCGATCCTATCGTCGGGCTTGCGATCGCGGTCGGCCTTGGGTTCAGCGCCGTGCGCGTGTTCCGCCAGAGCTATGATCAGCTCATGGACCATGAGCTGCCCGAGATCGACCGCAACCGCATCAAGACCATCGTCATGCGCCACGATGCCGTGCGCAACCTGCATGATCTGCGCACGCGCGCGGCGGGAACCTCGACGTTTATCCAGCTCCATATCGAACTCGATCCGGCCATCACCCTGACCCTTGCCCATGAACTCAGCGATCAGGTCGAGGCCGATATCCTGTCGGCTTTTCCGAATTCAGAGGTTATCATCCATCAGGATCCGGCGGGGCTCGAAAAGCCTCCCGCCCTGGCCCGCTCTTAGCCTGCGGCGATCGCATTCGCTTTCGCGAGCGCCTGTTGCTAAGCTTCGTTCATGACGGCCAAGTCCCAGCCCTCGAACGAAGAGCGCCGCACGCTGATCTTGACCGGCGCCAGCCGCGGCATCGGCCACGCCACCGTGAAGCGGTTTGCGAGCGCCGGCTGGCGGGTGATCACCTGCTCGCGGCACGCCTTCCCGGAGAACTGTCCATGGGCCGCGGGGCCGGAGGACCACATCCAGGTCGATCTCGCCGACGCCGAAGACACGCAGCGCGGGGTGGCCGAGATGCGCGAGCGCCTGCCCGACGGCCGGCTTCATGCGCTGGTCAACAATGCGGCCACCTCGCCCAAAGGGCCGGGCGGGGCGCGGCTCGGCGTGCTCGCAACCGAGACGAGCGCGTGGCGGCGCGTGTTCGAGGTCAATTTCTTCGCCACCGTCTGGCTGGCGCAAGGTCTCGCCGAGGAACTGACGCGCGCCAAGGGCGTCATCGTCAACGTCACTTCCATCGCGGGCAGCCGCGTGCACCCTTTCGCGGGGGCTGCTTACGCTACCTCGAAAGCCGCGCTCGCTGCGCTCACCCGCGAAATGGCGGCGGATTTCGGCCCCTTGGGGGTGCGCGTGAACGCGATCGCCCCCGGCGAGATCGACACCGCGATCCTTTCGCCGGGAACCGACAAGATCGTCGAAGCCATCCCCTTGCGCCGGCTCGGGCTGCCGGAAGAGGTGGCCAAGGCGATTTATTATCTGTGTACGGAGCAATCGAGCTATGTGACCGGCGCCGAACTCCACATCAACGGCGGCCAGCACGTCTGAAGCTCCGCGCGAAGCGCGCCGGTTATTTCTTGTTGCGTTCCGGCTTCATGCCAAGCTGCTCGCGCCACAGCTTTGGCGGTATCTCCTCGACCTGACCGGGTTCGAGCTGGCCCAGGTGAAAGGGCCCGAATTGCACGCGGATGAGGCGGGCGACCTTGAGGCCCAGATGTTCCATCAGCCGCTTGACCTCGCGGTTCTTGCCTTCTTTCAGGCTCACGCCGGCCCAGGCATACATGCCTTTCACGCGTTCGAGATCGGCGATCACCGGTTCATATTTCACCCCGTCGATCGTGATACCCTCGGCCAGCCTATCGAGATCGGCCTGGCTCACCTTGCCGAAGAGACGCACGCGATATTTCCGCGTCCATCCGGCGGCAGGCAGCTCCAGCTGGCGGGCCAGCGCCCCGTCATTGGTCAACAGCAGCAGCCCTTCGGAATTGACGTCCAGCCGTCCCACGGACACCACCCGCGGTAGGCTCTTGGGCAAATTGGCAAAGACGGTCGGTCGGCCCTCCGGGTCGCGGTGGGTGGTGACGAGGCCTTCCGGCTTGTGATAACGCCACAGCCTGGCACGTTCGGCTTCGGCGAGCGGCTTTCCGTCCACTGCCACCACCTGACCGCTCCTGACGCGTGTTGCAGGCGAAGTCACGGTTTCGCCGTCGATCGTCACCCGCCGTTCGGCAACGAGCTTTTCGGCGTCGCGGCGCGAGCAGGTACCGGCGCGAGCGATCACCTTGGCGATGCGCTCGGCTTCGGAGACGGAAACGGCCGCTTCGGCGGCACGGGGATCAAAACCGGTCATGGGCGCAGGATTCAGAGCACGAATGGCCTTGCAAGACCATCCAGGTGCATTTCGATCGCTTTTTGGCGAAAATGCCCGGCATGACTGACGATGAATTCATGCGGACGGCGCTTGCCGAAGCGGAAGCGGCGGCCGCCCGCGGCGAAGTGCCCATCGGCGCCGTGCTCGCTGCCGCCGACGGCGCTCTCATCGCGAAGAACGGTAACAGGATCGTGGAGATGCACGATCCCACCGCCCACGCCGAAATTCTCGTGCTGCGTGAGGCGGCCGCCAAGCTTCACAATGAGCGTTTGGTGGGTACAGCGCTCTACGTCACGCTCGAGCCGTGCGCGATGTGCGTGGGCGCCATCAGCCTTTCTCGCGTGGCGCGGCTGGTTTTTGCAGCGGAGGATGCCAAAGGCGGGGCGGTTCTCCACGGGCCGCGCTTCTTCGAGCAGCCCACCTGCCACCACCGCCCGAACGTCGACCGCGGCATCGGCGGCGAGGAGGCAGCACGCCTGTTGAAGGACTTTTTTCAAGCGCGGCGGAATTGAGGTCGGTACCGGCGACACTCCTGTGGTAATGTCCAAGTGCCGTGTCATCCGAGGAGACGTCCAAGTGAAGCCTGTTCTCTATGAAATGTCCGTCGAAGCCTGCGTGAACATTTTAGGCTCGCTGTCCGCCATTCTCGACAAGGCAGCGCAGCATGCGGAGGCAAAGAAGTTCGATCCTGCCATACTCGTCACGGCGCGGCTTGCCCCGGACATGTTGACGCTCGCCCAGCAGGTGCAGATCGCATCCGATCATGCCAAGGGCGCCGCAGCGCGGCTTGCCGGCCGGGAGCCGCCGCGTTTCGAGGACAATGAGAAGACGATTGAGGATCTCAAGGCCCGCATCGCCAAGACCATCGCGTATCTTCAAAGTGTTCCTGCCGCCGCGTTCGAGGGCGCCGAGGAGCGCAAAATCGAGATGGACATGCGCAACGATATGACGCTGAGCACGAACGGACTGCAGTATCTGCGCGACTGGGCGCTGCCGAATTTCTATTTCCACGTCGTCACCGCTTACGACATCCTGCGCCACAACGGCGTGGAGATCGGCAAGCGCGATTACATGAGCTTCGCGTTCGGCCTTATCCGGCAGAAATCCGGGAAGTAAAGCAGGATGCTCCCGGTCGTGCTCACACGCCGCGTCTGCCGTAAGGATAACAGCGCTCGCGTCCGAGCTCGATCCCGTAATGAGCGCCGAGCGCGCGGATGGCCGGCTCGTGGGCCGGGTAGGGGTCGGAATTGCCCGGACCCACGACAATGATCTGAAACTTGGGATCGTCGCGGCCGCCGGGCGGCAGCATCGCCGTCGCCAGTCCATTGCCCTCGCGGTCGCGCAAGGAGAGATAGATCGGCATCGCGCGCTGGATATGGGCTTCGAGGCCGATATCGCGCTCGATGGAATGGGGCCGCGCCGGCCTGAAGCTTCGGCTCGCATTGCTGCGATCGCGGAGGAAATATTTTTCGACCGCGTGGCCCATCGCTTGCGATTCGAGGGCCGCCTCGCCCTCGGTCTCGATGCGAAACCAAGTCTTGCCGTCCGGCGCGTCGCATACGAATTGCATCAGCGTATCTTAGGCGGCGATCGAGACGAATCCAAGAACCTCAATACTCATCCCGCGCGCATGCGTTGCACGACCGGCCGTTCCTCGTCGAGGCATGCCTTGAATGCCGGGCGAGCAAGGATCGCAGCGACATAACGCGCAAGCTGCGGCCAGCGCGCCCGATCCACGGCCTCGCCTGAATGCTCGAAATTGGCAATCATGGTCGCAACGGCGATATCGGCGATGGAGAAGGCGTCGCCGACGAGGAAGTGGCGCGAACCGATCTCCCCCTCAAGATAATCGAACAGCGGCGGAATCTTCACGGCGAGCGTCTCGGCAACCAGGGCTTCATCGCAGGGCTGGCGCATTGATTTCTTCACCACGCGTTCGAAAAACAGGCCCCGCAAGCATTGGCTCGCCAAGCCTGAATCCGCATATTCCTCGAACCACAGCGCGCGGGCGCGCAGATAGGGATCCCCGGGGTATAGCGCCGGCTCTGGAAATTTGTGCTCGAGGTAATCGCAGATGACCGAGGAATCCGGCAGTATGCCGGCCCCGGGGAGATCGGTGTCCCGCAGTACCGGGATTAGCTTGAGCGGGCTGATCGCAAGAAAGTCCGGGGGAGGCCGGAACGGATTGATCTGCTTTAACTCGTCGGCCCTAAAAAACCGCCGTTTCAAGCTGGAAGCAACTTCGGATTTTGTATGTTCTGCCCCAAGATGCGGCTGAACAACAGATACAAAAAGATCCACCTGAGTATCTTCCTGAGGTTGAAGCCGATCGCCATGGCGAGGGCGTTGATTTGATCGCCGCGTTTGCCGTGGAGCCAGTTGCGGGGACCAACTTTACGATCGTTCTTGCAGTGGCCGATGATCGGCTCGATGGCATTGCGGCGTTTCTGGCGTTTTCTTTTGGCCGGCGTCATGCCGCGCCTCTGACGCGCGAGGATGATCTCGATGTCTTCGTCTTCGAGACCATGGCCGCGATAGCCCAGATCGACACACGCTTCTTCGGGCTTGACACCCGTCAGCCTTGCGATCTGTTCCAAAACAGTCGCCAGAGTATGTCCGTCATAAGGCCGGCCGTGATGGGCCATGGCGCCGACGATGAAGTTGCCGGCATTGGTTGAAGCGATGCTGGCCTTGCAGCCAAATTCGTACTTCTTGTGGGCTTTGCCCTTGGCGATGCATTCGACTTCCGGCGCATGCCAGGAATAGATTTTGTCCGGCGTTTTCGGATCGGCCGCTTGAGCATGGATTTTCCGCGCCTTGGCCAGATCGTCTTGGAATAAACCGCCAAGCGAGGGGACTTTGCCAATGGCGCGTTCAATGTCGCGGATCACACGGCCCAGATAATTGCGCACTTTGTTGATCTGTTTGCGGCCACGGTTCATCTGCCGGGCTGCCAGGTATTTGTTGGCCAGAAACACAGCCTGCTTGCTCTTGCGCACATAGCTTTGCCGCAGTTTAACACCGAGCTTCTTCGCCGTTTTGATCAGTTCCTCGCGCGCCTTGTGACAAAGCTGCGTGTCCGTCGGAAAGCGGATTGCCTTCTCCTGCACCGTCGTATCCACACTGACCTTTTGCAGGGCGCCCGCCGTGATCACCCCGCTCTTCAGCCCCACGCGAACCGTTTCCTGCAACAGCCGCTCCATTCCCTCCTTGCCGATCCGCTTCCTGAAAATGCTCAAAGATGGGGGTTCGACCGGCAGCCGGTGCTGAAAATATTCTTCCCCGCAAAAATATTGAAAGTATGGGTTCTCCCGCCAGACTTCGCACACTTCCTCGTCCGACAGCCCTTTCATGTCTTTCAACAACACCAGCCCGGCCATCAGCCGGATCGGTTCCCCGGGCCGGCCATTGTCGGCGCAATAGTAAGGTTTCAGATCGCCAGCCAAATCGCTCCAGCCCACCAGCCGACTCATTTTGACCAGCTCATGCGTGGGATCGATGATCGCTTCCAGCCGCGACCGGTACAGGTCCTCCTGTCGGCTACTTCGCGGATTGTCTTTCAGCACAAATTGCAACCTTTCAGGCCAGCAGCCCCGATTCGTTGCAATTTACATCGCCCATTTCTCTCAGGGAATCGTTCCCCCGTAACGCTCATCCGCGTTTTTTAGGGCCGACTAACTCGTAGCCGAGACCCTTCTCCGCCAGCAGCACGCGCACCTTGCGCACGAAAGGCGAGAGCGGCGCACCATAGACAATCAGTGCCATGTCTTCCTCATCCAGCTTACGTTATCGACAGATTCCCAGACCGTCTCCGCGGCAATCAAGGAGCATGTCGGTGCTGCGTGCATGGGCGGTATGCGCGCGGGGCAAATTTCATGCGATTTCGATGATTATCTCATGGCGGCTTGCACGCCGGCGGTGAGTTCGACGATCTCCGCCGTGACCTCTTCCTGGCGCACTTGATTGCGAAGTTGCTCCAGCTGGTCCAGCGAGCGCTCGATGTTGGTGCCGGCCGAACTCATGGCGGCCATCCGAGCCTCGTTTTCGGCAGCAAAACTCTGCATCGCTGCCTCGCAGAGCCTCGCATAGACATACTCGGCAGCAAGCCGCTCGAGCAGCATTTCCGGCTTCAACGTTACGAACGGCGGCAATGCGACCGCAGGCGCCGCGAAGCGCTTGAGATCGAGCGGAAACAACGCTGCGTTCGCAATGCGAATGCCGTGCTCATAGTCGGTATGCGCGTAGATTATGTCTGCGCGAGTGACCGAACCCTCGGCGATGCGCGTGTAAAGCGCGTCGGCGATGCGGTTTGCTATGGCCGGCACCCCTCCGAGCTGGCTGGCCATCGCCGCAGTCCAGTCGAGTGTCAGGCCGCGCTCGCGCGCTATTCCCGCCCCCCGGGTTCCGATCAGCATGAGATGCGCCCCCTCGATCTGCGCGCACGCCGCGTTGAGGATTCGATCGGTGAAGGCGCCGGCAAAGCCGTGCTCGGCGCAGAACAGAATCAACGCACGAGCGCCCGAAGGGTTCGCAACAGCTGTTGCGCCGGGCGGAAGCAGACTCAGCGCCCGCCCGATGGCTTGCGATACGGCGTCGGCGTAGGCTTCGATGCCTGCGAGAAGCTCGCGGCTTTGGCGGGCGCGCGCCGCGGCGATGCCGCGCATGGCGGTTACGACGGCATCGAGCTGGTGAACGTTGTCGATGCGGGCGGCGACCTCGGCAAGGCGTTCGGTCATTGCGATACGCCCGGTGGAACAGCGAAGGTTTGTGCGTAAGCTTTCAGGCCGTCGAGCAGGACCGCGCGCGAATGATCTTCGAGCCGGCCGCTCGCATTGATTTGCGCCGCAATCTCCCCGACATCCGCGACGAGCCAATCTGCGAGGCCGCGCCGGAATTGCGATACCGCCTCAACCTCCAAGTCGTCCAGAAAACCCGCTTGCAACGCCAGCATAAGGGACACTTCTGCAGCGAGACTGAGCGGCGCATATTGCGGCTGCGCCAGCGCGGCACGGATGCGCCGTCCGCGCGCGATCTGCTTCTTGACGCGAGCGTCGGTCATGCCACCGAAGCGCGTGAAAACTTCCAGCTCCAGGAATTGCGCGTAATCGAGACGCAACGATTCCGCCGCCGCGCGCAAAGCGGGCGCCTGGGTCTTGCCGCCGACGCGGCTCACGCTTTTGCCCACGTCTACGGCCGGCTTTTGACCCTCCTGGGAAAGCTTGGCATCGAGAACGATCTGTCCGTCGGTGATGGAGATGAGGTTGGTCGGAATATAGCCGCTGAGATTTCCGGCGTCGGTTTCCGCGATCGGAAGCGCTGTCAGCGAGCCGCCACCCTTTTCCTGCGAGAAGCGCGTGGCGCGCTCGAGCAGGCGGGCATGGACGTAGAAAACGTCGCCCGGATAGGCCTCGCGGCCGGGCGGCTGCCGCGTCAGCAGAGCGATCTCGCGATGGGTGGCGGCGTGCTTGGAAAGATCGTCGATCACGACCAGCGCGTGCTGTCCGCGATCACGGAAGAATTCCGCCATCGTAAAGCCGGCAAACGGCGCAATCCATTGCAACCCGGGCGGCGAAGCCGATCCTGCCACGACGAAAATGCAGCGCTCCGGTGCACCGAAGCGGCGGATCGCGTCGATCGTGCGCTTGACGGACGAAGACTTCTGGCCGACTGCCACATAGATACAGAACATGTCGCTATGCTTCTGGTTGATGATGCAGTCTGTGACGAAGGCGGTCTTCCCCGTCACGCGATCCCCGATCACGAGCTCGCGCTGGCCCCGGCCGAGCGCGAAGAGCGCGTCCACGACGAGCGTGCCGGTCTGCACCGGCTGCACGACAAGATCGCGATCGACGATCGCTGGCGCAGCCTGCTCTATCGGCTGGGTCGAGGAGGCGGTGATGGGGCCGGCGGCGTCCAACGCGCGTCCGAGCGGATCCACGATGCGTCCGAGCAGCCCTTCGCCTACCGGCACGCGCACCACGGCTCCCGTGCTGCGCACGATGTCTCCGGATTCGAGCGAGCGCCCGTCGTCCAGCAAAACGCAGCCGATGAGGTTTTTGTCGAGTGTTTGTGCAAATCCCATGACGCCGCTACCGAGTTTCAGAAGCTCGTCCAGGCGGGCGTTCGGCAGGCCCGAGACGAACGCCACGCCGTCGGCGACCGATTCCAGCCGGCCAATTTCTTCTGCCGTAGGATCGATTGCAGCCTGAGCTACGCTCGCTCGGGCGCGAACCAGCCAGTCGTCGAGAAATTCAGGGCTGTCCGTCACCGGTCGCAAGCTCCTGCAAAATGTGGGAGAGATCGTTCCGCCAATCATTGCAGATGACCATCGCATCGCTGTGGATTTCGATCCCGGCGATGAGCTCCGGATCGCTGCGATAAGCCAGCCTGGGGTTCGTTGCCAGGGTGGTTTCAAGCATCCGGCGGCACTGCTCCTTGAGTGCGTCGCTCGCGGGCGCGGCGGTAATGACGTCTATGCCTTTATCACTGGCCGCAGCCCGCAGCAGATCCAGGCTTTTCGGCGGCAAGGCGCTGATGCGTTGGCGCAGATCTTCCAGGAATCCGCTTGCAATGAGGTCCGCCGGGAGTTTCTGCAGGAGCTTGCGTGCAATATCCACGGCGAGAGCTCCGGCGCGTTGTCTCGCCTGTACTTCCATCAGCTTGCGATCCAGCGCCAATGCCGCGGCATTTTCGGCGCGATATTTGTCGGCCGCTGCTGCCGCCTGTTTCAGTATCGCATCGCGATCGGACTGCGCCTGACTGTGCGCGTCTGCCAGGATCTTTTCCCTTTCTGCGGCAAAGCCTTGCCGCGTCGCAGCGACGGCGGCTTTTTCGGCGTCGACGGCGGCGCGCGCCGCGCTCGCTTCTGCCAGCAGGCTTGTCGCAGCCGCCCGGCGCTTCTCGATGATGCCGGCCAGCGGCCGGTAAAAGAACCGGCTCAAGAGCCATATGAGGATGAGGACGTTGGCGGCCTGAAGTGCCAGCGTCCACCAGTCGATATGCATCAGTGCACGAACGGATTGGCGAAGAGGACCAGCAGCGCGACGACCAGGCAGTAGATGGCCATCGTCTCGATCATGGCGAGGCCCACGAAGAGCGTGCGCGACAATGTGTTGGCGGCTTCCGGCTGGCGGGCGATGGCATCCATGGCGGAGGCCACGGCGCGGCCTTCCGCAAGGGCCGGCCCTATGGCGCCGAACGACACCGCCATGGCGGCTCCTATGATGCTGGCGATTTGGATCCATATCATGGCGATTGCCTTTCGTTGGGGTTTGGGGTGTCGTCTTCGCTGACCGCGCTCCCGATGAAGACCATAGACAGCACGGTGAAAATGTAAGCCTGGATGGCGCCGGTCAGCAGATCGAGCGCCATCAGCGGAATGGGAACGAGCAGGCCGGCGAGCGAGAGCACGACGCCTATGATGAAGACGCCGCTCATCACGTTTCCGAACAAGCGGACGGTCATCGAGAACGCGCGCGTAAATGCTTCGGCCACGTTGAGCGGGATCATCAATACGGAAGGACGGGCAAACGTGGCGAGGTAGCCGGGCAAGCCGCGCGCCTGCACGCCGTAATAGATCGCTGCGCAGAAAACGATCGCGGCCATGGCGGCGTCGGTTTCGACATGGGCGGTGGGCGGTTCGACGCCGGGAATGAGCGAGGACCAGTTGGCAAACAGGATGTAGAGAAACAATGTGCCGATCGGCGCGCGGTAGGGGGCCGGCGCCAGACGCATGGTGTCCGCGATTTGCGAATCGACGGCTTCGACGATGGTTTCGAGCGTCGCCTGGAGCCGAGAGGGCGTAAGCGACAGCCGCCGTGTTGCCGCGATGCTTGCGAGCACAAGGACGGCCATGATCGCCCAGGTCGTCACCACCGGTGTCGTGACCGGAATTGGACCGACACGGAACAGGACCGTCGTTGTGAGCGGGGACGTCACGATAGCAATGTCTCCGCATTTCGAACGAAGGCCGTACGCGCCGCGAGAAAACCGGCCAATGCAGCGCAGAGCGGGAATATGCCGCAAGACGCGGCGGTGGCGAACGTCGCGAGGGTTACCGCGCCACGCGCAATCCCCGCGGCAATCGCCTTGCGGATTGGCGCGCCGGCCATGAGCGAACGGACGCCGCCGAGCAAGAGGGTAAAGTGCGCCCATCCGCCGAGCAGGCCCAGAGCCGCAAAAGCGGCCAGGAAGGCCGCGAATCTCATCTTGCGTGCATCCATCGCCAGGCCGACCAGAAGCCCAAAGCCGCGCCGAGAAAAAGCAGGGTGGCTGTCCAGAAGACGCCCATGTGGAAGCGGGCATCGAGCCAGCGGCCGAAGAACACGCCAAACAGCGCAGGGGTCACAACGATCCAGCCCAGCACCCCCACCTGGGCGAGTTGCCCGGACAGGGAGGGCTCGCCTTCCGCGCGGGCGCGCTGGAGCCTTATAATCCTGCGCCGGATTGCTTCCAGGAACCCGTTGCTTCCTCCTGTGGTCATGCGCCTTGACCCGGCATCGGCGATCCGCCAGGCCGCAGATAGTGAATGAGGCGGCGGATCGCCGTCATTTGCAGCTGCAGGCTTTCGGCGCGGGCGGTCTGCTCTTCCTCCGCCGCTTCGCGGAAGCGGGCGAGGACGGCGCTCTCGAGCTGCTCGGGATCCGTACCCGTAATCGCCTCGCGCGCGGCCACTCTCACAAGGTGACCCGCAGTCACCGAAAGAACCCCGCGCCGCATCGCGCAATAACGCTCTCTGCCGTCCGCCTGGCGCCAGCGCAGGAGCGAGATCGTCAGCACTGTCAGGAAATCGGCATGGCCTTCGAGAATTCCGAAGCTGCCGCTCTCATCTTCGGCGCGAATTGACGTCGCGTCGGCAATTTCGGCGACGAGCGAGGTCGGCGTGCCGATCACCAACTTCATGACGCTTTCTCAGCCGCTTCTTTGGCGCGCGCTTCTTCGAGCGATCCCACCATGTAGAGCGAACTCTCGGCCCAATTATCGCACGCTCCGTCGAGTATGGCGCGGCAGCCATCGAGCGTGTCGGCGAGTTTTACGCTCCGTCCCGGCTTGCCGGTAAATTCTTCAGTTACCGAGAAGGGCTGCGTGAGGAACCGTTGCAAGCGTCGTGCGCGTTGGACGATGAGGCGATCTTTTGCACTCAGTTCCTCCATTCCGAGAAGCGAGATGATGTCCTGAAGTTCGCGGTAATGCGCGATGGTCTCGCGGGCCTTTTCGGCAAGACGGTAATGCGGGTCGCCGACGATCAGAGGATCGAGCATGACAGAAGAGGAACTCAGCGGATCGACACAGGGGTACATGCCCTCGGCGGCCATGGGCCGCGACAGCACGATCACGCTGTCGAGATGGCTCGATATGGCGGTGACGGCGGGATCGGTGAAGTCGTCGGCGGGCACATAGACGGCTTCGATGGCGGTCACCGCGACGCCGGCCACCGAAGCGATGCGTTCCTGCAATCCTGCCACTTCCGTCGCGAGCGTCGGCTGATACCCCACGCGCGAGGAAAGCCGGCCGAGTAGGCCAGATATCTCGCTGCCGGCCTGCACAAACCGGAACACGTTGTCCATCAAAAGGAGCACGTTTTGCCGTTTTTCGTCGCGGAAATATTCGGCGATGGTGAGCGCGGACAAGGCAACGCGCCAGCGCGCGCCCGGAGGTTCGTTCATCTGGCCGAATACGAGAACGCTTTGATCGATGACGCCGGACCGGCGCATCTCGGAGAGGAGTTCGAAACCTTCCCGCGAGCGTTCGCCGACGCCGGCGAAGACCGATATTCCGCGATAGCTTCGGACCATCGCGTGGATAAGCTCCATCAGAAGCACGGTCTTGCCGACTCCCGCCCCGCCGAACATCGCCGCCTTACCGCCTTGGGGAATGGGTGCGAGCAGATCGACGATCTTGATTCCGGTCTCGAAGACCTCGTTGGCGGCGCTCTGGGCTTCGAGCGGCGGAGGGTCTCGATGGATCGGCCATCGCGGCACGTCCGGCGCCAGCACCGGCCCGTTGTCCCGAAGGGTTCCGGTGACGTCGAGCACGCGCGACAAGACTGCATCGCCGACCGGTACGGTCACCGGCCGACCGGTCGCCTCGACACGCGTGCCGCGGGATAGCCCTGCCGTCGCGTGCAATGCGATGCCACGCACGCTGCGGGCATCCAGATGGGCGTGGACTTCGAGGACCAGCGGCTCGGGACTTTCCCAGTCTACGATCAGCGCTTCGTGGATTTCCGGCAAAGCGCCATCCGCAAACTCCACGTCCACGACGCCGCCGCGCGCCGCGGTAATAAAACCGGTTATAGCGGGTGTACCGTTCATGACGATACTCTAGCCATCGGCGCGAGGCGTTCATTGCCTCGAATCAATTTTACCGCGGCGAGGCGACACAGAAGAACAATGGGGGACGAGTGACCGCCCTCCAAGAAAAATTGCAGCAGGTCTGCCGGATCGGCCGGACGCAGTGGGATAAACCCGTTCTTCACGCCCGTTCGGCTTCCGCTCCCGGGTCGCCGAGGGCGCCCACATACCAGCGCTGCCAGATTCGTCTGCACCACAGCCGGAACCGGTCGAGATAAAGGTAGACGACAGGCGTGGTGTAGAGCGTCAGCATTTGGCTGACGACGAGCCCGCCTACGATCGCAATGCCCAGCGACTGGCTGAAGGCGCTGCCCAAACCCAGAGCGAGCGGCAACGAGCCCAAAATGGCGGCGAAGGTCGTCATCATGATGGGGCGGAAACGCATGAGCCCCGCCTTGTGAATCGCTTCGCGCGAAGAAAGACCCTCGCTGCGTTCCGCCGCCAGCGCAAAGTCGATCATCATGATGGCGTTCTTCTTGACGATACCGATCAGCAGCAGCACCCCGATCAGCGAGAGCAGCGTAAAATCCGTGCCGGTGAGCAGCAGCGCCAAAAGCGCGCCGACGCCGGCGGAAGGCAGCGTGGAAAGAATGGTGAGCGGGTGAACGTAGCTTTCGTAGAGAATTCCCAGGACGATATAGACGGCCACGATCGCGGCGAGAATCAGCAGCGGTTCATTCTCCAGCGATTGCTGGAATATGAGCGCATTGCCGGCAAAGCCGCCATGGACGGATGCCGGTACGTGGATATCGGCCATGGTGCGCTCGATCGCCTGGGTGGCAGCCTGCAGCGAGACGCCCGGAGGCAGGTTGAACGAAAACGTCGTGGCGACAAACGGACCCTGGTGACTGACAGACAATTCCGTATTGGCAGAGGAGAAATGCGTGAAGGCGGATAGGGGAACCATTGTCTCCCGGCTGGTCGCAACCGCGGCACCCGTGGAAGCGCCGCCGCGGCCCGAGTTCGTCAACGCATTCAACTGCGAATTGCGTACGAGGTCGGCAGCGATCTGGGCCTGGGTGGGCGCGCCGGTCGTGTTGAGGACCACGGTACCGGCGACGGCGCCGGTCGTTTGCGTGCCGCTCGGATTGCCGCCGGAAGTGCTGACGTAGATATCGCCCAGCGTGGCGGGATTTTGCCAGTATTGTGGCGCCACGCCCATCACCACGTGGTACTGGTTCAGTGCGTTGTAGATGGTCGACACCTGGCGCTGGCCGAAGGCGTCGTACAGCGTATTGTCGATTTGTTCGGCGGAAATGCCGAGCCGCGCGGCGGTAGGGCGGTCGATGACGATATAAGATTCGAGGCCCTTGGCCTGCTCGTCGGAACTGACGTCGGCAAGCTCCGGCACATTTTGCAGCGCGGCGGTAATCTTCGGCACCCATTCGTTGAGCTCGTCCAGCGTGTCGGCTTGGATCGTGTACTGGTATTGCGCCGAGCTTTGCCGGCCACCGGCGCGGATATTACCCGCATTCTGGAGGATGAGGCGCGCGCCTTCGAGGTGGCGCAGTTCGCGGCTGAGCCGGAAGACCACCTGGTCGGTCGTCAGGTGGCGTTCGCTCAAAGGCTTGAGTTGGACGAAGACGCTGCCGGAGTTCATCGCCCGCGAGCCCGGGCCGCCGCTGCCGCCGCCGGTAAAGCCTGTGACGTTCTTCACTGCCGGATCCCGCGCAATCGTGTCCACGAATTCGGCGAATTTTTTCTCCATCAGCTGGAACGAGATGCTCTGGTCCGCGCGAATGTTGCCGAACATCTCGCCCGTGTCTTCGCTGGGGAAGAAATCTTTGGGCACGAGGATGAACAGATAGACGTTGAGCCCCACGGCGATCGCGAGGATGAGCAAGATGGTGCCGGGATATCTCAATGCCCAGGTGAGCGAGCGGTCGTAGCCGCGGCGGGCGGCGTCGAAGATGTGTTCGGCGGCGTTGAGAATCCGTCCCTGCCGGCGCTCCGCCTCGTCATGCTGCGGCAGATAGCGGCACAGCATCGGGGTGGTCGTCAGCGAAATCACCAGCGAAACCAGAATAGAGATCGAAAGCGTGGCGGCGAATTCGTAGAAGAATTTTCCGACAATTCCGCCCATCATCAGGATCGGAAGGAAGACGGCGATCAGCGACAGGCTCATCGAGATGACGGTGAAGCCGACTTCCCGTGCGCCCTGGAATATGGCCTGCCAGCGCGGCAGGCCTTCCTCCATGTGGCGGGAGATGTTCTCGAGCACCACAATGGCATCGTCGACCACAAATCCGGTCGCCACCGTGAGCGCCATGAGCGAAAGATTGTCCAGGCTGAAATGCATCAGGTACATGAAGGCGAAGGTGCCGATCAGCGACAACGGTACGGCCACGCTCGGAATGAAAGCTGCGCGGCTATTTCGCAAGAAGAAGAACACGACGAGGATTACCAGCGCGATCGACAGGAGCATTGTGCGCTCCACGTCCCTCAGGGATGCACGAATGCTGGTCGTGCGGTCGTTGGCGACGATGAGGTGGATCGCGGGCGGCAGCGCGGCTTGCAATGCCGGCAGCGCCGCATAGACGTTGTCCACCGTCTGCACGATGTTCGCGCCCGGCTGGCGGTAGAGGATAACCAGGATCGCGGGCTTGCCGTTCGTCAGGCCGATGTTGCGGACGTCCTCCACGCCGTCGCTCACGTCGGCTACGTCCTTGAGCCGCACCGGGGCATTGTTCCGGTAGCCGACGATCAGGGTCTGATAGTCGCGCGCGACGCTCGCCTGGTCGTTGCTGGCGATCTCGAAATTGCGCGCGCCTTGCTCGATCGCGCCCTTGGGCGCATTGGCGTTCGCAGCGGTGATCGCAGCGCGAACGTCCTCTAGCCCGATGCCGTATTTGAATAGGGTCAGCGGATTAAGATCCACGCGCACGGCGGGCAGCGAGCTGCCGCCCAAGGTCACCTGGCCGACGCCGGAGACCTGGCTCAGCTTCTGCTGCAGGATATTGGACGCCTGGTCGTATATCTGACCGGGCGAAAGCATATCGGAGGTGAGCGCCATGATCATGATCGGCGCATCGGCGGGGTTGAACTTGCGGTAGGTTGGCATGCTGCGCAAAGCCGCCGGCAGGTCCACGCGCGCCGCTTCGATCGCCGCCTGTACGTCGCGCGCGGCGCCGTCGATGGAGCGATCGAGACCGAATTGAAGGACGACGCTGGTTGTCCCCGTCGAACTCGTTGACGTCATCTCCGTCACGTCGGCGATGGAGCCGAGATGGCGCTCGAGCGGCGTAGCCACCGTGGTAGCCATCGTAGCGGGGCTCGCACCCGGCATCTGGGCGGAAACAAAGATGGTCGGGATGTCTACATCCGGCATGGGCGAGACGGGCAGCAGGAAAAAGGCGCCGATCCCCGCTATGGCGAGGCCGGCCGTCAACAGCGTCGTCGCCACGGGCCGCCGGATGAAAGTTGCGGAGATGTTCATGCGGCGCGCGTCTCGGGTGCTTGCGGCGCAATGCCGATGCGGAAGCGGCGGGCGAGGCGGTCGAAATAAAGATAGACGACAGGCGTGGTGAAAAGCGTGAGGAGCTGGCTCAGGAGCAGACCGCCGACAATGGATATGCCGAGCGGATGGCGAAGTTCCGATCCCGTGCCGGTGCCGAGCATGAGCGGGAGCGCCGCAAAAATCGCCGCGAACGTCGTCATCAGAATCGGCCGGAAGCGGAGCAGTGCGGCCTGAAAGATTGCCTCCCGCGGCGATTTGCCTTCGTTGCGTTCGGCCGCAAGAGCAAAATCGATCATCATGATGGCGTTCTTCTTCACGATGCCGATGAGGAGAATGATACCGATGATCGCGATGATGTCGAGATCGTGGCCGGAGACGATGAGTGCGATGAGCGCGCCCACGCCTGCGGAAGGAAGCGTGGAAAGAATCGTCACCGGGTGGATGTAGCTCTCATAGAGCACGCCGAGCACGATGTAGACCGTGACGATCGCGGCCAGGATCAGAAGCAACTCGTTGCCGAGCGAGTTCTGAAAGGCGAGGGCCGCGCCTTCGAAGGTTGTCGTGATGTTTTCCGGCAGACCCGCATCGGCTTCCGCTAGCGTGATGGCGTTGACCGCGCTTCCCAGCGAATGGCCGGGAGCTACGTCAAAGGAGACCATCGCCGAGGGAAACTGCCCGAGATGATCGCGCTCCAGCGGCGTGGGTTGGACCTCGATCCGGGCGATGGCATCGAGAGGCGTCTGTCCTCCGGCCGCCGACGGCAGGTAGATGGAGCGCAACGAGGCGACCGAACTCTGCAGCGAGGGATTTGCCTGGAGAATCACGCGGTACTGGTTGGATTGCGTGAAGATGGTGGAGATGATCCTCTGTCCGAAGGCGTCGTAGAGCGCGTTGTCTATCGTGGCCGCGGTGATCCCGAGGCGGGCCGCCGTATCGCGGTCGACCACGATGTCCGCCGCCAGGCCCATGTCGAGGTAGTTGGTGGAAATGTGCCGAAGCTCCGGCAGCGATTTTAGCTGCTGCATGAGGTGCGGCACCCATTGGTCGAGGGTCTTGTTGGACGCCAACTCGAGCACGAACTGATATTGCGCGCGGCTAATCATCGAGTCGACCGTGAGATCCTGCACCGGCTGCAGGTAGACCGAAATGCCGGGCACGCGCGCCGCTGCCGCCGCCACATCGCGCATCACCGTGCTTACGTCGTTGCTGCGTCGATCCTTCGCGACCAGATTGATCAGCAGCCGGCCGCTGTTGAGCGTCGTATTGGTGCCGTCCACTCCGATAAAGGAGGTCAAGCCGCTGACGTCGGGAACCTTGAGGATCTCGCGCGCCACGGACTCCTGCTTCTCAGTCATCGCTGCGAACGAAACCGTCGGCGCCGCTTCGGTAATCCCCTGCAAAAGTCCGGTATCCTGCAAGGGAAAAAATCCCTTCGGAATGAAGGCGTAAAGCAGGACCGTCAGCACCAGCGTCCCAAGCGCCACGAACAGCGTGAGCAGTTGATGATCGAGCACCCATGTCAGCAGTCGGCCGTACTCCGCGACGAGCTTGTCGAACCAAGCATTGCGTCGATGCTCCCGCGCCGCATTCTCGGGCCTGCGGCGCAGAAGCTTGGCGCATAGCATCGGCACGAGGGTGAGCGACACCACTGCCGAGATAAGGATCGTGACCGAGAGAGTCACGGCGAATTCCCGGAAGAGCCGTCCGACCACCTCGCGCATGAACAGCAGCGGAATGAGGACGGCGATCAGCGAAACAGTCAGTGAAATGATCGTAAAGCCGATTTCGCCCGCGCCCTTCAGTGCCGCTCTTAGCGGGGTTTCGCCCGCCTCCAGATAGCGGCTGATGTTCTCGATCATGACGATGGCGTCGTCGACGACGAAGCCGGCGGCGATCGTCAGCGCCATCAGAGAGAGATTATTGAGGGTGAAGCCGAGCAGATACATCAACGCGAAGGTTCCGACCAGCGACAGCGGCACCGAGAGGCTGGGGATCAGCGTCGCGGGAACGTTGCGCAGGAACAGGAAGATCACGAGCACGACGAGGCCGACCGCCAGCGACAGCTCGAACTCGACATCGGAGACGGAGGCCCGGATCGTGTTCGTTCTGTCCGTCAGCACCTGCACCTGGATGGACTGTGGCAATCCCGCTTCGATCTGGGGCAGGATGGATTTGACGGTATCGGCGACCGAGATGACGTTGGCGCCGGGCTGGCGTTGCACATTGAGCAGGATTGCCGGCGTGGTGTTCTCCCAGCTGAGCAGCTTGTTGTTTTCCGCACCCTCGATCACGTTCGCCACGTCCGAAAGATACACCGGTGCGCCGTTCCTGTAGGCGACGACGATGTGCTTGTAGTCGTCCGCGCTTTGCAGCTGGTCGTTGTCGTTGATGGTGTAGTTCCGCGCCGCACCGTCGAAATTGCCCTTGGGTGCGTTCGAATTTGCGTTGCCGATCATGGTTCTAAGGTCATCGATGTTGAGCCCCAGCGAGGCGAGCGCCTGCAGATTCGCCTGGATGCGCACTGCCGGCCGCTGCCCGCCGTTGATGCTGACAAGGCCCACGCCCGGAAGCTGGGAGATTTTCTGCGCGATGCGCGTGTCGGCGTAATCCTCGAGCTGTGTCACCGGTATCGTGTCGGAGGTGACGGCCAGCGTGAGGATCGGCGCGTCCGCCGGGTTCACCTTCGCATAGACCGGCGGTGCCGGGAGGGTCTGCGGGAGAAGGTTCGTCGCCGCGTTGATGGCGGCCTGCACCTCCTGTTCGGCGATGTCGAGGCTTAAGTTGAGGCTGAACTGCAGCGTAATCACGGACGCCCCGCCGGAGCTGACGCTCGTCATCTGGGAGAGCCCCGGCATCTCGCCGAATTGGCGCTCGAGCGGCGCTGTGACCGAGGTGGTCATCACGTCCGGGCTCGCGCCGGGCAGGAACGTCGTGACCTGGATGGTCGGATAATCGACTTCGGGCAGCGCGGAGAGCGGGAGATAGAGATACCCCACGATCCCAACGATCATGATCGCGATCATCAGGAGCGATGTCGCCACGGGACGTTCAATGAAGATTCGGGACGGATTCACTGCGCGCTACCGAATGGGAGATTTCAAGGGGCATCGCCCCCGCCGCCCCCCTGTGGCCAGTTGTGATGATGGTGGCGCCAGGGGCGGCGCCCGCCTTGTCCGTGCGCGAACGCAGTCCCCTTCGGAATTGTCACCGCTGCGCCGTCCTTGAGCCTGTCTGCGCCATCGACGACCACGACTTCGCCGGGGCGGAGGCCAGCGAGAACGTCCACCTTGTCGTTATCCGTCGGACCCAGCGACACCTGCCTGACGCTCACCGTATGGTCGCCGTTGACGACGTAGACGAAGGTTCCCTCCGCGCCGCGCTGGATGGCGGCGGTGGGTATCGTCGTTTGCCCCGTGAGCGTCTTGAGCAACAGCCGGATGTTCACGAACTCCTGCGGGAAGAGGTGCAGGTCCTTGTTGTCGAACATCGCGCGCAGCTCGAATGTGCCGGTGGTCGGAGCGATCTCGTTGTCGATCGTCTCCAGGGTGCCGGTCGCCAGCTTGACGGTCTGCGAGCGGTCCCATGCTTCGGCCGTCAACTGCGCAGCAGCGGCCATCTGCTGCATGACTTCCTGCACGTCGTCTTCGGGCAGGGCGAACTCGACTGAGATCGGTTGTAGCTCCGTGACGATGACGATGGCCGTGGTCATTCCCGCCTGCATCAGGTTGCCCAGATCCACCTGCCTCAGTCCCACCCGGCCCGGGACAGGCGAGGTGATGAAGCAATAGCCGAGATTGACGGCGGCGGCCTCCACGGCGGCCCGGTCGGCTTGTACGGTGGCCGCGTCGGTGTTGACCTGCGCGACCTGCGTCTTCAGGGCCTGGTCGGAAATGGCGTTCTGCTCCGCGAGCGCCTGGTAGCGGCCCAGGTCGATCTTCGCGTTGGCGAGTTGCGCCTGGTCCCTCGCGAGATTGCCTTTGGCCTGATCGAGGGAGGCCTGATAGGGGCGAGGGTCGATCTCGGCCAGCAAGTCTCCTGGCTTTACCATCTGACCTTCCTTGAAGGCGATTTTGGTCAGAATGCCGGTAACCTGCGGCTTTACGGTCACTGTGGCGAGCGGCGTCACTGCGCCCAAGGCATCCAGTGTGACTGCCACGTCCGACGTTGTTACCCGAGCCACACCGACAGGTACGGGCCCGCCCGTGCCGAATCCGTCGCGACCTTGCTGCAGGTTGGACGATGGCTGGATCGCCCAGATCAAAAGCAATGCCAGCCCCAGGCCGACGAGAACCCACAGCATACGTTTGCCGCCGGGAAGAATCCTGTCGCCCCAGCGGCTCGCACTCCTGGCCGAGCCGCGAACGAACTCTGCACCTCTTCGCAGGGAATGATCGAAATCTGGAGCGTTCATGCCAGTCCATCAGGTTGGAAACGCCGGTAAGCGGCATTTTATCAAATTGAACGACCGGAAATTTGTCGAAATTGTTGCCGTACGAGCTTCCGCATGGTGGCCATGCGGATAGTGGCGCCGGCAAGGGACCTAACAAAAGCCATTGGAATTGTATATTTTTTTTAAATATTCCGCTTTCCCCTTGTAGATAGTTTGTACCTCGTGGCCTAGCCTCACAATCTGATGTACTGAGGAAGGGGTAATGCGGGTCTTAGTGCTCTCGGATAATTTCGTTCCGGAGCAGAATGCGCCGGCTCTGCGTACATACGAGCACTGCCGGGGATGGGCGCAGGAGGGCGTGTCCGTCACGGTGATCACGACCGCACCCAATTTTCCGACCGGAAAGGTTCAAAAGCCCTACCGAAATTGGCTATATAAGCGAGAGGTTCTGGACGGGATCGACGTCGTCCGTGTTTGGAGCATTCTTGCGCCCAATAAGGGGGTGGTGCTGCGGGCGCTGGATTTTGCGAGTTTTGCCCTCAGCAGCATACTTGCCGGTCTTTTCGAGCAGCCGGATGTCATTGTTGCAACCTCGCCACAATTGTTGACAGGCTTTGCCGGGCATTTCCTGGCGTGGGCCAAGCGCCGCCCCTGGGTCTTCGAGGTGCGCGATTTGTGGCCGGAATTGATCGTCGCCGTCGATGCGATGCGAGACGGCCTTGTCACGCGGCTGCTCGGGCGGATGGAAAAGCATCTTTACGCGTCGGCCGAACGCATTGTGACCGTAACCGAGCCGATGCGCGCGCGCATTGTCGAACGCGGCGTGCCGATAGAGAAGCTTGCGGTCGTGCCCAATGGAGCCAATCTCGAGCGGCTGACGCCGCGCGGCAAGTGTGCCTCCTTGACCGAACGGCTGAAACTCGATGGCCGATTCGTGGTCGGTTATGTCGGCACGCATGGCATGGCCCAGGGCCTCGAGGTTGTTGTGCGCGCCGCGCAGATACTGAGCGGCACGGATATCCATTTTTTATTTGTTGGAGAGGGTGCCCGTCGCAAGGCGCTGATGTCCATGGCGGGATCGTTGGGATTGGACAATGTAACGTTCACCGGCGGAGTTCCTTCCGCGATTGCGGTCGATTATCTCGCTCTTTCCGACGCGATCGTCATTCCGCTGCGCAAGGCCGCTCTTTTTGAAGGTGCGTTGCCGTCAAAAATCTTCGAAGCGGCTGCGATGGAGCGTCCCATCGTGCTTTCCGCCAATGGCCTTTCGGCAGACACCGTTCGCGGCTTCGGCGCGGGCGTGGTGGCAGAGCCGGGAGATGCGCATGCGTTGGCGCGCGCCATCAAGCGGCTGAGGGACAGCCCGGTGCTCCGGGACAGCTGCAGGGAAGGTTGCCGCGCTCTCGCGCTCGCACACGACCGGCAAGTCCTTGCCCACCAAATGCTGGACGAGATTCGTCTGGCAGCGGCAGCCCGCGCTTAGCGGGCTGCCGTAAGGACGAAATATCCCGTCTCCCGGCTCGCCGCCGATCGGTCAGCTGCTGTGGTTGCTTATGACAGACAGCGATGCCATCGCGATGGCGAGCTGGCCGACGATTTGCGAAACCTGCGTTGCAAAAACCATGGCATTGAATGGAGCGGGATCCGGCGGCACCACGATCGTCGAGCCCGGGGGTATAGGATCGCTTCCGAAGAAATCCAAGAAATCCGAGGAAGCGGGCCGAGCGCTGCCGTCCGGCAGAATAACGAACGTGCTGCTTGCGTCGGAAACTTGTGTCGTTCCGCCCGCAAGCTTCAGGTAATCGTCGACCGTCATGCCCGGCCGATATTGAAACGAGCCCGGATCGAACACTTCGCCGCTTACGGAGACCGTGGAAGGCCGCTTGGGAATGTAAATGAAATCTCCCGGTTGAAGCAGCGTGTCCAGCTGCGGCTTCACGGAAAGGATCGTCGGATCCGATTCGACGGATATTCGCCCCAGGGCGGGCTGGTGCTGCAGTGTTGCTACCAGCGACTGCAGATATGGCAGGATGGCCGGATTGACGTTGGGTGTCGTCGCCGCCAAGAGAGCGCCCGTCTGCAGTTCTACGGCTTCGCGGTAATTGCCTTCTGCCTCAGCTTGCTGAGAGCTGATCCGCGTGAAAACGGCGCCGTAAGGATAAGCCTCGTCGGTCAAGCCGCCCGCGCGGGCAATCAAGGAGGACAGTCTCTCGTTGCGCAGGATATCGAAGCTGCCCGGGTATCTTACCTGTCCTACAATGGTGACGGTCCCGCTCTCGCGGTCTGCATAGACTTGGCGAACACGGACTGTGTCCTGCGGATGCAAGGCCACCTTGTCGAAATCTGCTACGTTGCGGCCGCTATACGCATTGCGAACAGTTCTGGAGGTTCCGCTCGAGGCGTCCACGATGGTTGTCGTGACCTCGACCGACGACAGGTCGGCCTGCACTTCCAACCCGCCGGCGGCGTTCAACATAGCTTCGAGCGATGTTCCTTCTTCGGCCAGATATGTGCCTGGGTCATGAACATCCCCCACAAGGGTGACGACGTCGTCCGCCGCCAGGTTGGTCAGCGCAGCTAAAGTCAGGCCCAGCTCCGTCGCCATGTCGCTGGGGTTGGTGTCGGGGGCGGGGGAGCCGAGGGCGGCCGGTGTCGTCAGCCCGGCACCTTGCGCAGGAATCCCGGTTGCCGCGCTTTGGGCGCCTTGCGCTTGCAGCAACGCGACCGAGGGCAGGGGCTGACCGCTTGCTGCTGCCGCAGTCCGCGCATCGAACGGCGCAATGGGAGGCGTCGGGAGAATACCGATCATCGGCACGCCGGTCGTTGGAGCGGGCGTGGTCGTCGGGGCTGGAGTACCGGCTGGCGAAACACCCATGATGGCGTTGCCAACGCCCGTGCCGATGGCTTGCGTTAGGCTCGGCAGCGTTGGGGTTGTCGGCGAACTGCCCGCCGGCGCCGCAGTGTTCGCAGCCGTGAGCGTGCCGGTTGCCGCGGTGTTTCCTGAAGCCAGGGTGCCCGATCCGCCGCCCGAAGCGGCATAAATCGCGGCGGCATTATTGGTCGGCGTTGCAGCGCTCGTACCCGACGGCGCCGGGACCGCTGAAGTCGACGACGTGGGCAAACTGGAAGGAGAGGTTTGCGCGCCTTGAGATTGGCTGCCCGTCAATACTTGCGTCAGAACAGACGGCGGAACGCTGCCTTGTTGCGCGGCCAGCTGCAACTGCGCTGCACCCGCATTCGCCAAAGCTCTGGCTTGGCCGTACGTGAATATGAACACCACATCGCCGCTGGCGAGATTCATGTCCTCCTCGCCGCCGAAGACCTTCGTCAGGGAAAAGACGTGCGGCACCCGCACACCGGTAGCGGGATCGTGGTGCGTCACGATTGCGAATGGGGCATAAGCGCCCGGCGACATTTCGCTGCGATCTTTCAGAAGCTGGCGCAAGGTCGGCGCTTCACTCAGCGGTCTGGTTCCCGGCAGCTGCACGGCGCCCGCCAGCACCACACCACCCACAGAGGCGCCGGACTGCTGATCAACCGACAGGATATCGCCATTGCCGATCATGGCGTCGCGCCCTAGCGATAAAAGTTGCATGCGGCCAGATGATTCGAGCAAGACCCGCGACAGGTGATTTGCTCCCGCGAAGGAACCGCCCGCAAGATGAATGAGGGCCTGTCCATCGACGATATGAGCGCCAGCGGCAAGTTCGTAAATCCCCGGCCTGTTCACAAGACCGATGACGGCGACGGTTGCTCCGATGGGCGGAACGACGATGTGATCGCCGTCGGTGAGATTGCCGGCGTCGGCAAGATTGCCGCGGGCAATGACCGAATAAAGATCGATGTGGAATCGCTTTGTACCGCGAATGAGAACGACGTCCCGCAAGCTGCCGGTCTTGCGAATTCCGCCGGACAGCAGCAGCGCGTCGATTGGTGTATTGAGACCGCTCAGCGTACGCACGCCGGGCGCGTTCACCTCGCCGGAAACCAGCACGCTGATCTGCCGTGTTTGCGCCAGCGAAACATAGGCCTGAGTCTTCAGGGCATCCTTCGCAATCACTGCGGCTATGTCGCGCCGAACCTGGCCGAACGGGCGCCCCGCAGCTTGCACGGGTTCATAGCCGGGAATTATCACGCGGCCGTCGCGATCCACCGGCACCACGTAAGTGTTGCTATCGTGCCCGCGACAGACGACCGTAAGTTGATCGCCGGCACCCAACACATAACTATCTTGCACATTGCCGATCTGCGTGACGGCGACGGATTGGCCGATCCCGAAAATGTCGTACCCAAACTGCTGAAGCGGTTGGCCGGCGCGTCGCGAAAACACGAATTCGAGCGTAGAGGCGGGCAGCTGAGCAGTTGTCGGCGGAGACGCCGGTGCCAGGGTTTGACTTGAGCTGGAGACCGCGGGCGGCACAACAACCGGCGGCGAGGGAGCAGGCACCGTCGAGCCGGTTGCGGACGTCGTCTGGCCCAAAGATTGCAGCACCGATTGCACGGTTGAATTCGAAATGGTCTGGGCGCTGACTTGCGCGAGGTCCCAACACGACAAGCCGGCGATACCGATTATTCCCAGCAAAGCTACGCGAATCAGCTTTGAAAACATGCGCGCCAGCCTCCGCGTGCGGAGGCGCCCCTGAAGAATTGCAGAACACCCAAGATCGTCGCTTTTACCCTCACGCATGCCGCAGACGCAAGTTAAAGCGCATTTGAGGTAGTCCGTGTTTCGCGGGAGAATCGCGGCGCGGCGCGCCGCGCCGCGAACATTTTGTCCACAAGCCCGCCTTCCTGCATGGACACGGCCGCCAAACCTGTGCAAAAGGAATTCACGCGATTTGGACCGAGAACCGAGGCTGGCAGACGAGCGCTACACGTTGAGGCAGCGCTTGTTCAAGCCGAATTCCGCGTGGGGCGCTTGGGATTTGCTGCACTGGTGTCCGTGCATGAGGAGCTTTCTCGGTCCGCTCGCCGTGGCCGCGGCTGTTCTCGTTTTGAGCGCAGAACAAGCCCAGGCCGATACTGATCCGTACTCTGATGCTCAGGATGTCCCCACGCCCTCTCTGTATGGCGGCGTGGGTCTTCTCGACATGCGTAGCGCGCGCTTCATGCCGGACGGATATTTCTGGATCGACGGCGACATCAAGAAGCCGGACAACAGAGTCTCGGTCAACTTCCAGGCGGCGCCATGGCTGGAGACGGCGTTCCGCTTCGCCGTGAACTATGGCATCCCGCCGGCCGGACAACGCGCCTTCTACAAGTACAGCACCGACATGAAGTTCAGACTGTTTCAGGAAGGCGAATATACACCGCAGGTCGCCTTCGGCGTACAGGACTTCATCGGGCTGGGGCTATATTCGGCCGAATATCTCGTAGCCTCGAAGCGATTCGGGCCGCTCGACCTTACAATGGGAATGGGATGGGGGCGGCTTGCGTCCGTGCCGGCCTTCGAGAATCCGTTCTGTGCGGCAGTCACCTCTTTCTGCACGCGACCTGCGTTCGGCAATTCTCTCGGCGCGCATGGCGGCGTTCCGCTGGTCAATAGCTTCCTGCGCGGCCAAAACGTCGGTCTGTTCGGAGGCGTCGAATATCAAACGCCGATACCAAAGCTCACGCTGAAGGTGGAATATTCGAGCGATGCTTACACAGCGGAATCGACGACTTTAAATCATGTCACCGGACGGATCACGAATTACGCCGCCGAACCGGTCAATGTAGGTGTTCAGTATCGCTTCTGGTCGAATGTCGACCTTGGCGTGGCCTACATGTACGGCAACTGGCTGTCGGTCAACTTGGATATCATTCTCAACCCGAACGAGCCCATCTGGCCGATCCGAATCGATCCCCAGCCGCCCATCGTGGCGCGCGCGGATGCCGATGTTCAGGCCGTTCAGGCGACCGCATACGTCGCAGGGGCGGACGCCGCCTTGGACGAAAATTGGCGCAAGAACTTCGTCGATCTGGCAAAAATTCCGCCGCTCGACCGGCGCCCCCCCGATCCGGCCTTGGCGACCGCATCGACGTCTGGGGCCGGCACGCCTGCACCCAGCCGCTCCGCACCGGCAACGCCGCCCACGGATCCGCTGGCGCTGATGCGCCAATCGATCGAGGACCAATACCTCTATGTCGATGGCATCGCGATCCGCAAGGATGTCGTGAAAGTGATGATCGAGAACTTGCAGTATCTGCGCGACGCGGAGGCGATCAGCCGTACTGTCCGGGCGCTGTCCGCATCGGCGCCGGCCGACATCAACGCATTCGAAATCACCGTTGCCTATGCGCATGTCCCGATTACCACCGTGACGGTGCCGCGGTCGCAGATCGATGCAATGGGCGTGCAGGCCGGAACTCCGGCGGAGCTGTGGGCTTCGAGCATTCTGGCCGACGCGCCGCCGTCCACCCGCGATGGCCCGATCCTCGGTTATCCGCGGTTCACCTGGTCCGTATTCCCCGGCGTTCGCGAGGATCTCTTCGATCCCAACAATCCCGCCTATATCGGTGTTGGCGCTTCGGGAAGCACAAGCCTGGAGGTCCTTCCGGGTCTCGTGCTCTACGATCAGGCTACCTACAAGCTCTGGAGCGATTTCAACCAGATTACCCGAACAAGCAACAGCCTGCTGCCGCATGTGCGCAGCGATACGGCGCTCTATCTCAAAAAGGGCTTTACCGGCATCAACAATCTATATCTCGCATACTATTTCAAGCCGGCGCCGGAAATCTATGCGCGGCTGTCGGCGGGCATTATCGAGGACATGTACGGCGCGGTCGGCGGCGAAGTCCTGTACCGCCCCTACGGCCAGCGTTGGGCGGTCGGTGCGGACCTCTACGAAGCATTCCAGCGCAATACCGACGAATTGTTCGGCTTTGGACAGTACAACTATCACATACTTACCGGGCACGCGTCGCTTTATGTCGATACGCCTTGGGAGAACACGACTGCCGTGGTGCGCTTCGGACGGTATCTCGCGGGAGACTACGGGGGCACGTTCGAGCTCCAACGGCGGTTCGACAGCGGCGTCGTGATCGGAGCGTGGTTTACGCTAACGAATGTGCCGTTCAGCAAGTTTGGCGAGGACAGCTTCGACAAGGGAATAAAGATCGTCATTCCCACCGAGTGGCTGCTTCCGTTCGGCTCGCAAACCAGCTACGAGCTTGATTTAAGGCCCGTCCAGCGCGACGGCGGGCAACCGCTCAACAACGATGCGACGCTGTACGATCTCACGCAACCCTCGAGCTACGGCGATTTGCAACGCCAATGGGCGCACGTATTCCAATGACCGGGAATAAACTGCGCAGCATCGGCGCCTGCGCCATCGTTGCGATGGCTCTGGCCGGCTGTCAGGGTGGCTCCGATGCCGAACGAATTGGCCAGCTGCTTCGGATGCAGATTCAGAGCATTGGGGGGCCGGTCGAGGTTCCGCGCGATCAGGTCGCGGCTATTCCCTACGCCACGCTCGGGATCCAGCTCGGTTCGAGCGATCAGGCGATGTTTGTACTGGAAGGAAAGTCCGGAGACGATTTGCAGTGGGTGGGAGGTACGCAATTTGCTATCACGACACGGGGCGGCCGCATCCTGCGGACAGCTGGATTTAAGTATAATCTCACCGGTCTTCAGCGCACCGAAAGCGCCGGCAGCCTGGGAAGCCGCGAATATCGTTACGACCTCGCCGACATGAACGATTACGGGATCGTCGTGCGCTGCGCATTGCGCGACAGCGGTGCGGAACGGATCGTGATTTTGGGTGATGCGCATGACACGCACCATCTGATCGAGGACTGCACTGCCGCAGAGTTGGACTGGAGTTTCACTAACGAATACTGGGTCAACCCGGCGAGCGGATTTGTTTGGCAGAGCGTTCAGAACATTCATCCGGGGCTTGATCCGATCACTCTGGTGACGTTCCGGCCGGCTGCTTAGGCAAACGGACCTTTGGCGATCACGCCCCAAATTGCCGCATTTCTGCCCAACATTTGCCTGCTTCGATGACGGCCGCCTCTTCTATTAGACTTGTCATATCATTGAGCGATTTCCGGCATTGAACAATTTATCGTTGCCATATAGGGTCCTTTCGGCGGCGCAAATCCAGGGGTAACCGGGGGTCATGTTGAGTTGGACCGAAACGGCGCCCCAACCGCCGCGGGTAGTGGCGGTTGGCTGCGGTCATTGGGGCAAGAACATTGCGCGCAATCTTGCCCGGCTAGGCGCGCTTCATTCGATTTGCGAACCCAATCCGGTGCGGGCCGAAAGGGTCTCGAGCGCGTACGGCGTACCCAATCGGACGCTCGACGAGGTGCTCGAGGACTCGCGGTGCGAGGCGATCGCGCTGGCGTCGCCTGCGTCGCTCCACAGTGCGCAGGTTCGTAGGGCGCTCGGAGCAGGCAAGCACGTTTTCGTGGAAAAGCCGCTTGCGCTCAATGTGACCGAGGGAGAACAACTCGCAGAGCTGGCGCGGCAGAACTCGCGCGTTTTGATGGTAGGACATCTCCTGCAGTACCATCCGCACATCCTGAAGCTCATCGAGCTGGCGCGTGGCGGACACCTGGGCGAATTGCGCTGCATCTATGCCAACCGTCTCAGCCCCGGAAAACTGAGATCGGAAGAGGATGTCATGTGGTCCTTCGCGCCGCATGACATCTCGGTCATCCTCGCGATTATGGGTGAAATGCCGCTGCGCGTCTGGGCGGAAGGCACTGCGATCCTCAATTCGCATGTAATCGACATTGCCAGCATATACATGGATTTCAGGAGCGACGTGTCGGCGCGAGTGCATCTGTCGTGGATCAGTCCCTACAAGGAACAGAAGCTTACGGTTGTCGGTACCAAGGCCACCGCGGTGTTCGATGACAGGGCCGGGTGGCAGGACAAGCTGCTCATTTTCGATCATCAGATCGTTTACCGCGATGGGCGACCGTGGTCGGTAAAGGCCCAGGCAGAACGGTTCCAAATCGAAGAATGCGAACCCTTGAGAGAGGAATGCGCACACTTCCTGCATTCGATTCGCTCGGGAACTCGGCCGCGTACGGATTCTGCTGAAGCGATCCGGGTCCTCGCAGTTGTCGATGCGGCACAGCGGGCATTGCGCAGGGGCAGATCGATGCCGCTGCCGAAAGGCCGGCGTCGTGACCGAATAAGCGCTCCCGAACGTGATGTGCCAGGCGATCTGGAGCTGCGCCCAGGGCTTGCAGGTTCGTTTTTCCTCGAGTTGTAGGACGGCGAATCATGCGCCCAGAATGCCGACCAACCCAGCGTTAAGATGGCAAATCGTCAGGATTATTTTATCGATCCGACCGCCATCGTAGACCCTGGTGTGTCCATCGGCGACGGCACTAAGATATGGCATTTCAGCCACATCCTGTCGGGTGCACGGATCGGCGAGCGTTGCGTGATCGGTCAGAACGTCATGATCGGACCCGATGTCCGGATAGGCGATGGGTGCAAGATACAGAATAACGTGTCCGTGTATCGCGGCGTAACGCTCGAGGACGAGGTTTTCTGCGGACCGAGCGCGGTCTTCACCAACGTCATTAATCCGCGCGCCTTCATTGTCCGCATGGACGAAATCCGGCCCACATTGGTGCGGCGAGGCGCTACGATCGGGGCCAACGCGACCATCGTCTGTGGCAATGTCGTAGGGGCTTATGCGATGGTTGCGGCCGGAGCGGTCGTGGCGCGGGACGTGCCGGATTACGCCCTTGTGGCGGGTGTTCCGGCGGATTTTCGATATTGGATCAGTCGCAGCGGCGAGCGCCTGGGTGAGGACCTCGTGTGTCCACGCACCGGCGAGCGGTACAACTTACGAGGCAGTTCCTTGGTGCCCGTCTGAAAAGCGCGGCCAGGTCCGCGGGAATGAAACCAGGAGTGAAACAAGGCTTAACCGGAAGGGATATCCATCGTGGTTGTTTCGGTGAGGGTGCCCGCAACCCGGACTGACTGCAACAAAGGGCTGTCGGGAGAATATCTGCATGAAGACCGTTCCAAGGCGAAAAGAAGCACAGCAGCCAGCCAGCGTCAAAATACTGTCGGCCAAGTTCCGCTCCCGGCAAGCCGCAGTCGGGGTTATCGGCATGGGGTATGTCGGTCAGCCCTTAGCCATCGCAGCGCATGACAGCGGATTTGGGGTCATCGGGTTCGACACCGATCCGGCTAAGGTATCTGCCCTCAATGACGGCCGATCCTGCATCCGGACCATCCCCGACGCCAAGGTTCGTGAAATGCGGAGCAGTGGGCGCTTCCGGGCGACTGGCACGGAAGGGGACTTGGCGGAACCCGATGTCATCATGATCTGCGTTCCAACTCCGCTGACCAGATACCGCGAGCCGGACCTGACCTTTATCGAGCAAACCTCCCGCTCGATAGCCCGCGCCGTTCGGCCTGGGCAGCTCGTGTGTCTTGAGTTCAACCACCTATCCGGGAACGACGGTGGAGGTGGTGCGTCCGCTTCTGGAAAGCAGCGGTCTGTCCGTGGGGAAAGATATATTTCTCGCCTTTTCGCCGGAGCGGGAAGATCCGGGAAATGCCAAATATCATACAAGGATCATCCCAAAAGTCGTCGGGGCCGACGATGACGCGAGCCGCTTGCTTGCCAACGAATTCTACACCGCGCTCGTGGACAAGATCGTACCGGTCAACAGTTCGGCCACCGCCGAGGCCGTAAAGCTGACCGAGAACATCTTCCGCTGCGTGAACATCGCACTTGTGAACGAGCTTAAACACATCTACGGGCGCATGGGCATCAACGTTTGGGACGTCATCGATGCGGCATCGACCAAGCCATTCGGGTTTATGCCGTTTTATCCCGGTCCGGGATTGGGCGGTCATTGTATTCCGATCGATCCCTTCTATCTGACCTGGAAGGCCCGAGAATACGAGGTTCCGACGCGCTTTATCGAGCTTGCCGGCGAGGTAAACTCGGCCGAGCCCCGAGAGGTCGTCAATGCGCTGGGTGCCGCCCTGTCGCAGAACAAGCGGCTCAGCCTGAACGGCGCTCGCATACTTCTTCTCGGACTTGCCTATAAGAAGAATGTGGACGACCTGCGGGAAAGCCCCGCGCTCGTCATCATGCATGAGCTTCTGGAGAACGGAGCGCTGGTCGAATATTTCGATCCCTGGATCCCTGAGATTCCGCCGACCCGTGCCCATCCCGGCCTTGCCGGCCGCAGGTGCGCAGCGTGGGAACCGACACGCTTCGCGACATTGTTCGACGCCGCGCTCATCGTTACGGATCACGATAACGTAGATTATGCCGAGCTGGTGGCGGCCTTGAACCTCGTCGTTGACACGCGAAACGCGACACGCCATGTATCGAAGGGACGAGATCGCATCGTTCTGGCGTGAGTTCCATTAACTGCTCGTTGGGTGCAGATCTGCGCCAAGTGTCGTTGGTCTTGTGATATGGACGATGATATGAGACGTGCCCGGGTTCCTCTTTGGAACGAGCGCAGATGAATGCGTTGCAAACGCAACTCCGAGTGATATTCGCTCTTACGCTTCGCGAAATAAATTCGCAACAGCAAAGCCTCATGTACGGTTATGCGTGGGCACTGGTCGATATTGTGCTGTCCATTGGCGGCTTGTTGATCATGAAGCTTGCGATCCGGGCCTTCACCCCAGTGGGAATGCCGCCGGCAACCTTCATTATAAGCGGTATAATTCCCTGGTTTCTCTTTCAGCAAGCATACAACACGCCGGCCAAAGCTATCGCCAAGAACAGGCGCCTCCTTATTTTTCCGCTCGTGACGGGGCTTGACCTCGTCTTCGCTGCCGAACTCGAATTGTTGATCGCCTACGGGATCATATACGTTGTCGGCTCGGTTATATCAAGTTCGATCGAGAGCTCGCCGCCGCCTATTTCCCCGCTGGCAATAATGTTACTGTTTTTCGCAAGCTGGTTTTATGGCGTTTTTTTGGGTCTTGTGCTTCTTCCTTTGCGGCGTATCTATCCTCCCGTGGAGAAATTTATCTCATTTTTCCTAAGATTCGGCCTAATATTATCGAGTGTCGTCTTCCCGATCACGTTTTTTCCCGAATACGTCTGGCCGTATCTCTCTTGGAATCCCATGCTCCACGTGGAAGAATTGCTCCGTTTCTATTGGTTTCCTGCCTATCATACGCCAATCGGGAGTACGCTGTACGTTCTGGAATGCCTCCTCGGATTGGGCGTACTGGGGCTTCTGTGTGAGCGCTATGCGCGCTGGCGGCTACCTGAAGCATGACGTTGCGGATCGAAAATCTCCACAAATCGCTAAAGGTCCGCGGCGCCGCAAGCAAGCTATTCGATGGCTTGAACTTGTCGGTCGAACGCGGCGCGCGAGTTGGGATACTGGGCTTGCCCAAGTCCGGGAAAACGACCCTTCTCGGCATAATTTGCGGCAGCGAGCGGAGCTACACGGGGCGTGTCTTTCGCGACATGACGAGCTCCTGGATAATTCCATTTAGCGATTTTTTCTTACCAACCTCGACGATGGCTTGGGGCTTGCGTTTTGTTGCCCGCTTGTACGGAATTCGGGATCCGGATTTCGCCACACGTGTTGCGCGCATGGCCGAAGCGGCGCAGTACGTGAATATGACGCACAATGAATGCCCGCGGCCGATCAAGCAACAACTTGCCTTCGCGCTCGGGCTGGCAATGGACTTCGACCTTTACCTGTTGGACGATGCGGCTGTTTTCGGCGCAAAGGAATTCAGGGAAGCGGGCAAGGCGCTGTTGGCCGAGCGCACGGCGGGGCGGGCCGTGGTTATCGCGACTTCCAATGAAGGGGAGGTCGCAGCTAATTGTGATTTGGCCTATGTACTGGAAAACGGCCGCGCCAGCTATTTTGGTAACGTGGGCGAGGGCGTAGGTTATTTCAAGCAGCTTAAGAAGGCCGAGGAGGAAAGACAAAAGCAGCTGGCAAAAAAGGGCTTAGACGAGGACGCAGGGGCCGTCGAAGCGGGCCCGGATTCCGGTCTTGATCTCCTGGCAGTTGGAGTGTCAGACCTTTGAGAATGAACGCCGCGGGATGCCGCGCAGTGATCGGAGGGTGATAGATTGGCAGACGCATTGTCGAGGCCCCGTGCCGTCGAGGGCAATGGTCCGTATTCGCCGGCAGGCCGCAACGCAGTTGAGGCGAGTACGGCCGGGAAATTTGCATCGGGTGTACGCCGGACATTCGATTGGCTTGGTGCCGTGGGCTCTTTCTGGACGGTGGTTCCGGTTGTCGGATTGGTGGGCTTTATTTACCTTTATGGCTTCACCGATTTGCTCTATCAATCGCAGACCATTCTCGACTTGCAAAATGCCGGCTCGACCAGCTTATCCTTGGGGTCGCTCGGTAGCAGCCTGCTTGGATCGGCAGGCGGTTCGACGCAGAGCGGTGCAGTGGTTCAATACATTCAATCGGCCGACCTGCTCAGAATCCTCGACAAACAATTCCACTTACGCCGGCTTTACGCCGACAATAGCCATAGCCTCTTCTGGCGCCTCGATTCGGATGCGAGCGACGAAGATTTCTTGAGTTTTTTCCAGCAGATGGTGACCGTTACACAGGACTCTACAACTTTACTCATTACGGTGAACGTCCTCGATTACGATCCGCATCGCGCCCAACAAATTTGCCAGGCGATCGTAAAAGCCTCACAGAATTTCGTGAAGAGTATGACATCGCAGATGCAGATCGCCACTCTCAATTACGCGAAGACCCAGCTGGCAACCGCAATCAAGGCGGTCGAAACGGCGCAACCCTATGAGCGGCCGGTCGCCGAGATGGAGCTCACTGCCGCTCAGCAGGCGCAGGTTGCAGCGCAGGGCTTGGCGAACCAACAGCAGTCGTTCCTGCTGCCGGTTGTTGTGCCCAATTTCCCCACAGACACAACCGATCCCGATCGCCTCGTAGACGAGGCGGCTATTCTGCTCGCAAGCGCCGCCATTTATCTCGCAGCGCATCTGCTTATTGCCAACGCGCGCGATCACCGGCGTGCTTGAGCGCGTAGGTGTTGCTTGTTCGAGTGAGCAGGACGGCTTGGCTGTTACGAGCACGCGGTTAGCCGCATCCCATTAAGTGCATCCCGTTCTAAGCAAGCGTTGCCGCGAGCGCTTCGATGATCCTGGCGGCCGCCGGTTCGGTTCCGTAGTCGGGAATTTCGCATCGCTCGCGATATTCCGGCACCGTCCAAAGTCTGTTCCATCCGTGTTCGATGGTCTCCCACCATTCCGTTTCGGCACGCAAGGTCACGCACGGGACCCGGTGATAATAAGCTTCTTTTTGCAGCCCGCCGGAATCGGTGAGGACCAATTCCGCCCAGTGAATGAGTTGGCACATATCGAGATAGCCGAGAGGTTCGGTGAAAAGAAGCTGCTCTTCGTCCAAATCGATATTCGCGGCTTGGAGCATCTGACGCGTCCCGGGATGCAGAGGAACGACTATGGGACGTTTCCGCGCTTCTGCGTGGAGGATTTCTACGATCCTGCGAAGCCGGACGGCGTCGTTCAGGTTTTCGGCGCGATGAAACGTGGCGATTCCGTATTTTTTCGGAACCAGCCCCAGCTGGTTCACGATCTGGGATCGTTCCATGGCAAGAGGCGTCGCCATGGCGCTGGCATCGAAGGTGAGATCTCCCACCAGATGAACGTCGTGTGAAATCCCCTCGTTTTTCAAATTTTCCACCGCTCGTAAAGTCGGGCAAAGGAGAAGCGCGCTGATGTGATCGACGACGATCCTGTTGATTTCCTCGGGCATTTGCCGGTTACGCGAACGAAGTCCCGCCTCGATATGGACGACCGGCAGGTTTAGTTTCGCCGCAGCCAGGCCGCCTGCCAGCGTGGAATTTGTATCGCCATAGACGATGACTGCGTCCGGCTTTTCGGCAATGAGCACCGGCTCGATGGCCGCCATCATACGGCCCGTCATCGCCCCGTGACGGCCGCCATGTATGTTCAAAAAATAGCGAGGGTGGGCAATGCCGAGTTCGGCAAAGAATACGTCCGACATGGCCGGATCAAAGTGCTGGCCAGTATGCACGATGATTTCCCGGAACCTGTCGTCGGCTCGAAGCGCCTGCGAAAGGGGGAAAGCCTTAACGAATTGGGGACGTGCCCCAAGGATTGTAATCAGTCGCAGGGGCCTTCTGGCTAACGAGGTCGCGTTCGACAATGTTGCTCCTTCGCCAGTGCATAGCCTTTCATGCTTGACGCCGGCTGCTGACAGCGCAGGGCTGCCTTCAAGCTGCGCAAATTAGCTGATATAGGCGAGGGATGCCATTACGACGTCGGAACCGGCGGGAGGCCGCATACAAATCGATCAATATACTCGAAATGGTGGCACGGAACCCTTGATCGCACGGGCAGGCCATTGGTTTCACGTGCCGGCTTGGAGGTCTAGCTCGCGCATGCCGCGCGCCCTTCTGCACCGCGCCTTGCGCTTAGCGGCGCTTGGCGCAATCCAAAGTGGGCTTGCGGAGCCCGCCGCTCGGTTGATCTCACTCTTGGACCGCGGTCGCGGGCTGGCGCTCGTTGGCCAAATCCTGGCCATCCGGCAACGCCAGCAAGATCATTCGGATTTTTGGAACAAAGCGCTGCTGATATGCCCCGACGAAGCCCGTTTGGTCGGAGGAAAGATCGAAGCAGCGCTCCGCGGCGGCAGGATTGCGGACGCCGAGGATGGTCTGGCCTGGCTCATGTCTAACGACAGGACCGGTCACGCCGACTGGAAGTTCGTGGTCGGCTTGAGCCACGTAGATCACTGCCGCGGGGACTCGCAGGGCGTTCGTGCGAGAGTGCGCGCTTTCCTGAAGAGCCTGCGCACCAAGCCCGACTATCGCGTCGCGGCAGTCAAGCTCAGCCGGTTGATATTTGCGCATTTCCCGAGCGATCGACAGCGAGCCGCAGGAGCGGGGGGTGCAGACTACAGCGCCCGATTTCTGCGAATGCTGGGGCGTTCCAATGTCCGACCTTCGCCCCGGAGCATTCTGGAGCGGGTTGCCAAGTGTGAGGCCGATCTCGCCGCCGGTCCCGCCACGACCATTTTCGATACCGATATTTCTGCGGCGGAATGTCGGCGATTTATTGCAATGGTGCGCGGGAAATTCAGCTCCGGAAGGCCGTTCTCGTTCGTACGCTTCGGAGATGGGGAGGCCGCCTGTCTGCCTTATGAGCCGGACCTCGCGGTGCTGGCGCGCATCGATGCCGCGGATCGGGAACGCATCTGGTGGGGTAAACCGCTGAGGTCCGAGTTGCGGACGGCAATGGCGGGCAAGGTGGCCCGCGCAATGTGGGATGCCGACTGCATCGGAATTCCAACGACGGCCCGGTTTCTACGCGAATTGGACCTGACCAGGAATGATGATCTGGTGGACAAGCTGACCGGCCGGGGCCTGCGGGCCATCCTTTACAACACGGAACGGTATAGCCAATTCCGCTCCCCGCATTTGCCGGCACCCATCTTCGCGTCCTGTCACCTGCACCAGGATTTGGAGAGATGGAATCTCTATGGCGATCTGCTCGGCGATGCGCGCAACGTGGTGGTGGTCTCGTGTCATCCCGGACTGGCCGATTGGCTTGTAAAAAGATTTCACGTCGGCATCGGCGGTAATATTTTGCTCCCGCCCGATCGGGTTTCGGGGCCCATGCTCGGCAGACGTGTCGCGACCACTTCCGACCTGCCCGAGATCCTCGGAGATGTTATTGACATGGTCGCGAAGGTATCGGCGAACAGTCTCGTGCTGGTGGGAGCAGGCTATCCGGGAAAACTGATCGTGGATGCGGCGCGAGCGCATGGAGGGGTAGCTCTCGATTTGGGAAGCGTCTTTGATTACTGGCTCGGCATCAATACGCGGAGCTATCTCGATTTGAGGCCGGGATGAGTGGTGCGCCTCCTACCGGCGCGGCGCCGGGCGTCGAGCTTACGATCATCGTGGTCAGCTACGGCACGCGGGAGATGACGCTGGCGTGTCTTGACTCGGTAGTGCGGGAAACAAGACGGACAAGTTACGAAATCGTCCTCGTGGATAATGGGTCGATGGACGGCTCGCCCGATGCGGTGGCACGGCGGTTTCCCGAGATCAAACTCTTGCGGCAACAACGCAATCTTGGCTTTGCCGCCGCTTGCAATCTTGCTGCGCGCCAGGCTAGCGGCCGTTATCTTCTGCTTCTCAATCCTGACACGGTCGTCTTGGACGGCGCCATCGACAAGCTGGTCGATTTTGCGCGCAACCATGCCGAAGCTGGCATTTGGGGCGGCAGGACCCTATTCGGCGACGGTCGGCTCAACCCGGCTTCCTGCTGGCGCAGGCCCACTCTGTGGAACCAGTTCTGCGCGGGGCTCGCGCTCAACACGCGCTTTCCCAATTCGCCGCTCTTCAATTCGCTGGGTTATGGCGGCTGGCAGCGCGACAACGAGCGCGACGTGGATATCGTTTCGGGATGCTTTCTGCTCATTGACGCAGAGGTGTGGAACCAGCTGAGGGGGTTTTCGCCCGCCTTTTTCATGTATGGCGAGGATTCCGATCTGTGCCTGCGGGCGGGGCAGCTCGGCTACAGGCCGCGCTTCGTCCCGTACGCCGCCCTCATGCACGAAGGCAGCGGCACTGAGCCCGACAGGATTCGCAAGATGCGGCAGGTGCTTGCGGCCCGAAGCATGCTCGCGCGTAGGCATTTTTCGCCACTTGCAAGGCCGCTTGCGCTTCTCTTTATTGCCGCGCGGCCCATGATCGGCCAATTGATGGCACGGCGCGATCTCCGTCCGCTGTGGAAGGAAGTGTGGGCGGGACGCCGTAAGTGGCTCACCGGGCGGTACTGATGGCCGATAGGTCGACGAACAACGAACCGCGTGTTGCCGTCTGCATTTGCACGTTCCGGCGCCTGGCGCAGCTCGGCCGGCTCCTGGACAGTTTACTCGCGATTATCCGACCGCCGTCCACCGCGTTCGTGATCGTCGACAATGATGGCTCGGACGCCGAGGTCGCGCAGCGCGTGGAGGCATTCGCCTCGGCCTGTACGAATCCCGTCGAATTCGTCGTCGAACGCAAACCGGGCATCTCAGCCGCGCGCAATGCGGCGGTTTCCGCGGCGCGAAGGATGAATGCAAATCTCATCGCCATGCTGGATGACGATGAGCGGGCGAGCCCGGATTGGCTCATGGAGCTTTTGAAGACCGGAGACGCTACCGGCGCTCGTGTCGTCGGCGGTCCGGTCGAGCCGGTGTTTCCGCAGGAGTACGGGCCAACCATGCGCTATAGACGTCTCTGGTCCGTGCCTCCCGGGCGCATGCACGACCGCACCTACGTCTATTGCACGGCTAACTGCCTGGTCAAGTTAGCGGTACTGGACACACTCGGCGAGGCGCCTTTCGACGAGCGCTTCGGGCTCACCGGCGGCGAGGACTCCGCGCTCTTCCGCCGTCTCTTCTTCGCGGGCGTGAGGATGGCGTGGGCTGAGCGCGCCGTTCTCTACCAGGATTTTCCCGCGGAGCGCGCGAGTATGGCGTGGATGCGGCAGCGCTGGTACCGGCAGGGAAACATCGGCGTTGTTTGCGAGCGCGTGTCGCCGGATCCGCGCGGGCTCGCGCCGCTTCCGAAGAGCCTGCTTCTGTTCGCGCGCCTTCCGCTCTATCCGCTCTTTAACTTCGAAGCTTTCCGTGCACCGCTGCTGTGGCAGCTCGAATGTGAACGCGTGCGCGGGCGGCTCGCGCGCCATCTAGGCGTGGGCTTCGAAGAGTATGCCCGGCCCGGCCCCGCGCCGAAGAAGGCCGCAGGCGTTCTTCCATGAGCGTCCTGCGCGCCTTTCTTTGGCGCAGCTTGCCCATGCCCCTACTGAACGCGATGAAGCGCATCAGGACCGCGCGCGGCATGCGCGCCGTCCGTCGCTTCGCCGCAGCGCAGGCACGCGGCCAAGCCCGATGCGACGATGCGATCGAATTGCTGTTGCGATATGTTCCCACGGAACCGCAAATTCTGTTTCGAGACGGCGACATGCGTCTGTGCCTGAACTTGGCGGTGCTGCGGCAGTTTCCCAGGCGAATGATCCGCACCAGCGTCCGTGATGGCTTGCAACGGGCACGCCGCGAGGTGTCTCGCGCCGGCAGGACGTTAGTTGCGTGCCTCGACCTCGAGCCGTTCGGGAAGGAGGCATCGCAGGCAGCCGCTGCCCGCGCGCTCGACGCCGACGGAATTGACCGCTGCCTGGATGCCTTTCGTCATTACCGGTCGGCTGCACGATCGCTCGCCGTCACGAACGTGTCGGAGTCGCGTCGGCTGCCGGAGTATGACGTTGGACTTCATCCAGCGCTCGTGCGCTATGGCAACGCCGAGGCGCGCGTCGTTCAAAACTTTATCGAGGACCCGAAGGGGCTCAGGGCTTCGCTCGTTTCCATCCTCCCTTACCTGAATTCGGAAAGGCGCATGTACGCGCCATCGCGCGCTTCCAATCCTTTTGCAGCCGACGATCCTGAGTGGAATCTCCGACGGCTGATGACGAACGCGGGATTCTACGTTGGCAACGATCCGGTGCGGGCGTGGGAGGCGCTCGAGAACTGGGCGGCGCGGTATCTCGCGACGCTGCGGAGCAGTCACCTCGTCTGGCACAACGAACACTTCCCGTACTTTCTCCGAAGCCAGTGTGCGCTTGCCGGGCAATCGGGCACGCTGCCCGACTATGTCAAACCGCCATCTGCCGGGCGGATCTACGAGCAGCTGCGAGGCAAGCACGTGCTTTTTCTTTCACCGCTCGCGCATTTGGTGGAGGCCCAGGCCGCATCGGGGCGCCTCCGACAGCTTTACCGGGACTGGGAGGTGCCTGCATTTTCCCTGCGCGCCATCCCGGCTTTCGTCTCGACCTGGCCCAATCGGCCGCACGCGGATTGGAGCGAGACGTTTGCGTATCTGTGCCGCGCCATCGACGCCGCCTGGCGCGAAGCACCTTTCAACCTCTTCATTGCCTCCTGCGGCTCATACGGTCTTCCTGTTTGCGGATACGTCCGCAGCCGTTACGGCGCGCCGGTTCTCTACGTCGGCAATCTTGCGCATTTCCTGTTTGGCGTGCGCCAGAAATTCACTTGCATGACGGAGGGCATGAACGCCGACATGTGGATCGCCAGCGATCTTGGGCGTTACCGCAACATGGACCGTATCGACAGCGGAAGCTACACGTGATCGGCTGGGTGCTCGCGCGCATAAAATGCGCGATCGAACAGCCAGCGATATTTACGATAGATAGCTTCTTCGGCGGCGGGCGTGAGGTACGACGCAAAGGATGCGTGCTCGGTCGCATTGAGGCGGGGAAGCTTCGTTCTCACCGGATGAAATTGCGCCATCAGTGCATAGAGATCGGCTTCGAGAGTCTCGAAGCGCAAGAGGCGGAGATTCGGAGGCATGCAGCCGTCGATCTCGTACCAGTCTTCGATGCGCGACGGCAGCCTGCCATGATAGGGCGCCTTCAGCGCGAAATCGGTGAAATCTCCTGCCTGCGCCAGCACTTCGGCGTATTCGTGCGCGGCGCCCGGTATGCCGTGATAGCCCCGTCGGAAAAAGTGGAAACGCGACACTTCGAGATCGTAAGGATTGCGGATAATGGCGATAATCGCGCGGAAGTTGTCGAGCCGGCGGCCGAGCTTCGCCAGCATGGCGGCAGCCTCGGGAAGCGTCTCGTGACGCGAACCTTCGATGACTTTCACGCTCGGCCGGGCCAGCATGCCTGCGCGCCTACGCAAACGCCGCAAGGCGAGCTTCAGCCGCGCACCGCGCGTCATCATTGCCGCGGGATCGGGATTGTCCGCCGGCTCCGTCAAGGTTACGTGCGGCAGGTTGAAGATGAGGAAACTCGTAACTGAGGTGCCGCCGGTTTTTGGTGCGTGGAGGAACAGTAGGTCGTCGTTGAACAACATGGGGTTGTGCCGGCAAGTGCTATGGCGTACGCTTGCAATATATCGCGCACTCGTCCCAGTCTACGACACAATAAATTTGCAGTCCTGAGCACTTTCGCGCCGCGCAATTAACCCGTGACAAGGACTGCGCTACGGTGTCCGTCCAGGGATTTGGATTTGCGTCTCCTCGCCCTGCGACAAGACGCCGCCGCGCCCCCACATACAGGGATAAAGGGCCATATCGCAAACCGCGGCTTTGCGATTGGATTCGTGTGAGCACTTGAGGTAGGGTGCTTTTTGGGAGACTACGGCCGCGGTCTGGCGAGTGCTGGTCAATCGCTACAGAGATACGTTGTTGCCACTCTCGAGCAAATCGGATCACAGGATGGCGGAGGCCGAGAGCCATTGCGGGTGCTCATTTTCGGGAAGTCAGGGCAAGTGGCGCGTGAATTGGGGGCCTCGTTCTGGCCCGCGGTCTATTCCATCGTGCAGCTTGAGCGTGCCCAATGCGATCTTTTGGACGAGACGGCCGTTCGGCGCGTGGTACGGGAGATTCAACCCGACATCGTCGTCAACGCTGCCGCGTACACCACCGTGGATCGCGCCGAGTCCGAACCGGTACCGGCGTTGGCGACAAATCGCGATGCGCCCGCGGCGATGGCGCAAACCTGTCGCGAGGTCGGCAGCGTGTTGGTGCACCTCTCCACCGACTACGTCTTCGACGGCAAAAAGGACGGGGCCTATGTTGAATCGGACCCGGTCTGCCCACTGTCCGTATACGGACGCTCGAAAGCCGAGGGGGAAGCTGAAATATGCGGCGCCCTTCGAGAGCACGTCATTCTGCGTACGTCGTGGATTTTTTCCAGCCACGGAAGCAATTTCGTGAAGACCATCCTGCGCCTTGCGTCCGATACGCGGCCGCTGCGGATCGTTGCCGATCAGACCGGTGGGCCGACGGGCGCCCGCGACATCGCAAGCGCGATCGTCACGATTTCTGAGGCGATACGCAAAGGAAATGCCCAATGGGGTACGTTCCACTATGCAGGTTCGGAGCCTACTACCTGGCACGGCTTCGCTCAGGCCGTTCTATCTCAGTCGCGCGAATTCAGGGATAGGAAGATTGAACCGATCACGACGCAGGAATATGGTGCTCCGGCACCGCGGCCGGCCAACTCGGTCCTTGGCTGCAGTCGGATCAAAATGGTGTACGGAATTGAGAGACCGTCGTGGCGTTCGGCGTTAGCGAACACGCTCGCGGAACTCGGCCTCTGAATGGGACTTCATGAACTGGAGATAGAATGAGCGATCTTCCGGTCTGTGAAAGTCTGAGCGTTGCAGATGTGGTTCTTGTCACGCCGCGCAGGTACGTCGATTTGCGCGGTTTTTTCTCGGAGACCTACAACGAAGTCGCCTTCCGGGCGATCGGGGTGACGAACCATTTTGTTCAGGATAATCACGCTTTGTCGCACCGCGCAGGCACGATCAGAGGCCTGCATTTTCAGATTCCTCCCCACGCGCAGGCAAAGCTTGTTCGGGTGCTGCGAGGTGCGATCTTCGATGTCGCGGTAGATATTCGTGCCAGCTCGCCGCACTTTGGCAGGTTCGCCTCGGCAGTATTGAGCGCTGAAAATGGCGCTCAGCTGTTCGTGCCTGCCGGCTTTGCGCATGGGTACTGCACATTGGAATCCGATACGGAGGTTCTATATAAGGTCGACGCGGGTTATTCGCGTGACCACGAACGAGGGCTGCTTTGGAACGATCCAACTCTCGGCGTGCCCTGGCCCGCGGCGGCGGACCCTTCGACCGTGCTCGAACGCGACCGGAATTGGCCTGCGTTCCATAGCCTTCCTGCCTATTTCTGATAAGGTGTGCGATGATGAGGTTGTGTCATATGACAGTGCGGCTGGCGGAGTGAACGGGATTCTGCAACCTGCGACAATCATGGTGACAGGCGGATCGGGCTTTATCGGCTCGACTGTCGTTCGCCATCTGATTGCGTCGACGGCAGCGGTTGTCGTTAATTTCGACAAGCTCACCTACGCGGCGAACCCGGCGGCGCTGGAAGGGCTCGAGGGCCATGGGCGCTATCGCTTTGTCAGAGGCTGCGTTGCCGACCGGCAAGTTGTCGGTTCGGCGCTTGAGCGCTTCCGGCCGGATGCCGTGATGCATCTGGCTGCCGAAACCCATGTCGACCGGACGATCGACGGCCCCGAGGAGTGTATCAAAACGAATGTCGTCGGTACCTTCGTGCTTCTGGAATGCATTCGCCGATACCTCGAGGGAACGGGAGCGCCGTTCGTCTCCAGGTTTCGCTACCATCATATATCGACGGATGAGGTATTCGGCTCGCTGGGTCCGCAAGGTCTGTTCACCGAGACGAGCCCATATGCGCCGCGCTCGCCCTATTCGGCGTCCAAGGCAAGTTCCGATCATATCGTGCGCGCTTGGCATGCGACCTATGGTGTTCCGGTCGTGCTCTCCAACACCTGCAACAATTACGGGCCCTGGCAATTTCCGGAAAAGCTCATTCCGCTCATGATCCTGAAGGCTCTGAATTACGATGCGCTGCCGGTCTATGGAAACGGCGACCAGGTACGCGATTGGCTTTACGTCGAAGATCACGCCGAAGCGCTCGGCCTGATTCTCACCCGCGGCCGTGTCGGCGAAAGCTACAATGTGGGTGCCAATTGCGAGCGTCGCAATATCGATCTGGTTCGTACGATCTGCGACCTTGTCGACGATCTGGCCCCGGGCACCGGAAGGAAGCGGCGCGAGTTGATCACCCATGTCGCAGATCGGCCGGGACATGATGTCCGGTATGCAATCGATGCCTCGAAAATCAGATCCGAACTGGGCTGGCGGCCCCGGGAAACGTTCTCCTCCGGCATCGAGAAGACCGTTCGCTGGTATCTCGACAAAAGCGACTTGTGGCGCGACATGAAGAATTATCGCGGCGAAAGGCTGGGCTTGGCGGCTCATCGGCTGGCACAGGCGACATGAAGGGCATTATTCTCGCCGGCGGAGCAGGCACCAGGCTCCATCCGCTAACGCTTGTGATCAGCAAGCAATTGCTGCCGGTCTACGACAAGCCGATGATCTACTACCCGCTCTCGACATTGATGCTCGCAGGCATCCGCGAGATTTTGATTATCACGACGCCGCAGGATCAGCCCAATTTTGTGCGCCTACTGGGTGACGGTGGCCGGTGGGGCCTTTCGCTCAGCTATGCGATCCAACCGGCCCCGGAAGGCTTGGCGCAAGCTTTCATTATTGGCAGAGAATTCTGCCGGGGCGAACCTGCAGCCCTCGTCCTCGGCGACAACATCTATTTCGGCGCAGGCTTCAGCCAACTTCTGGCAGAAGCGGCAAAAGAATCCGAGGGCGCGACCGTTTTCGCCTATCGCGTGAAGCACCCGGAGCGCTTCGGGATCGTGGAATTTGACGACGACGACAGAGTCGTTTCAATCGAGGAGAAGCCGAAACAGGCGCGTTCGGATTGGGCATTGACGGGGCTCTATTTTTTTGACGGAAAGGCCAGCGACCTCGCCGCCAGTCTTAAGCCATCGAGCCGGAACGAGCTGGAGATCACCGATCTCATTGAAGCCTACAGGCGGCGAGGGGAATTGCGCGTACAGCGACTGGGGCGAGGAATTTGCTGGTTCGATACGGGCACGCACGAAGCGCTGCTGGACGCGGCAAATTTCATCCGGCTCATCGAAGATCGACAGAAACTCAAGATCGCTTGCCTTGAGGAAATCGCTTGGCAGGAGGGTTTCATTTCGGCGGAGATGTTGCGAATCGCCGCATCGCAGATGAGCAACAGCGAGAATCGCAACTATTTGCATGATCTCTTGACGGCGAGCCGCATGCGGGAGCGGCAGGAAGATGTTCGCTGACGAATCAAGCTGCATCCCACTTGAGGAAGATCATGATCGAATGGCGCCGGATCGGCGACGAGATATCTGGCGCCTAAGGGCCCGTTCCTAAATAAATCAGACAATTATGGTGGACGTCTTGGTTTGCGGCGATTGGGCGAGATGGCGTAGTTCCAATCGCCGTGGAAGTCATGCGGCGAGATGCAGACGGCGGCGAGCTCAGCATCGGAGATTTTGACGCCCTTGGGGTATTTGTTCTCGTCCAGCTCCGCGCGGGCCTTGAGGCCAGCGTCGGTCGTGGTTGCAGCGCCATTGATCCGATCGATCAACGCCAGGATCAGCGCGTCCTTCGCAGCGCCATCCAGAGACTTCAGGTCGGGCGGCTCGATCACCGCTCCCTTGAGTCAGATTCGCCCCTCCAACGGAATCCCCCTCATACGCCCCGAGTTCAACTCGCCGCAGGAGGCTGAGCAATTACGAGCCAGCACCGGCGCCAAGTATTGAATGTCCCAGGCTGTCTCGATGTGGCTTATCCCGTTGACTCAGGTGGCACGAGATTTGGTGGTTTGACGCATTTGAGGCCCTCGCTTGCCAACGCACTTTACGTTGGCGCATGGGAGCCGCACGACCGACATGTGTCCATAGTTCCAGCGGATTTCCGTTGGACGCTAGCCCGAGCACGCCTTGCGGGAGGCCCGCTCAGCGGGCGTGCGCGCCCCGTCGCGCGATGCTACATGTTGAGCAACCTGAGCCAACGGGGTAAGCCGTTTCGATAAAACCGAAAACACCCATCAGCCAATCGCACAGTCCTGAATGGAGTTGAAAACTTGCCGAGTTGTTGCAGCAGTGAGCACATCACAGACAAAGAACGTCTGCCGAAAATCAGCTGCTTGATTTGCACGTTCAATCGCGCCGATTTTCTATGGCATGTGATGGAAGGGTTGACGGCCCAAACGCTTCCGCGCTCCGAGTTCGAGGTCGTTGTTGTCGACGACGGTTCGACGGACGCAACGTACCAGTGCATCGACGCATTCAGGCAACGCCTGCCGATGCGCTATTTCTGGCAAGAGAACGCCGGGTTGGCTGCTGCAAAAAATCGAGCCGTGGCGGAAGCGACAGCCCCTATAGTGCTGTTCATGGACGATGATGATGCGCCCGCGCCGAGCCTGCTCGAACAGCATCTCCGAACCCATGCCTCTTTTCCTCAAATCCAGATTGCCGCGCTTGGCCACACCAATTTGCATCCCGACCTTGTCGCCAAGCCGCTCATGCAATTTGTGACTGAAGTGGGCTGCCAGCTATTCAGCTATGGACGCACGCACGACGGCTCGATCCTGGATTACACTTGGTTTTGGGGAGGCAGGTCGTCCTGCAAACGGGCGCTGTTGGACATGGTAGGCCCATTCAATCCGATCTTCCGGTTCGGCTGCGAGGACATCGAATTGGGCTATCGCCTCTCAAAACACGGCCTGCGCGTCGTCTACAACAGGGCTGCGGTGAGCACGATGTTAAGGGGAATGAGCGTGGACGAGTTCTGCGTGCGAACCGAGAGGCAGGGGCGATCCAATTACGCGTTCAGTCTCCTGCACGCCGTCCCAGAAATTGCAATGTGGACGGAAATTAAAAACGCCGCAGAACGATGGAGTTCAATCTCGCCCCGGTTCGACGATATCCTGCGCTCAGCCCGGGCACTGGATGCAATCGCCAACGCGCGCGTCGAACATAGAATTGAATTGGATTGCACGTTTACCGAGATGCTGCATCAAGCCTACTTCGCCGCCTTCGATGCTTCCAGGCTGAAAGGTATTGTCTCGGCGATGCAATGCGCCTAAGTGTCGGCCCCTTATCCTCGCGTTTCACCCCCCGGTCTTCCGCTTCGCCATCGGCGCCCTGCGCGCTTTGACCTTGTCCGGATCGGCTGGGGCCCAAGGCTTGAACACGATGCGCGATTTTTCGGGATTGGCTTTTGAGGTTTTGCGTACGAATGTGCCCAATCCTTAAATCTTGACCCTTTCCTCTTTCGTAATGTCTTTCTTCAGATGATCAACCATTTCGCCGACGACTTTCTTGACGATTTCGGGCCTGACATTGATCGTCGCACTGATCGTCGTAACCAATTCATTTATTTTCATTTCGCACTCTCCACTGTTTTCTGACTGCATCCAATATCAACTCATGAGGCGACAGACCTTCCAGAATGTCCCCCGCACACCCCCTCAACCGGTCAGGCCGAGACCCTGCTGTCTAGGGCCAATGCCACGCGCCCAACTCCGCCATGAATTGCTTACGCTCAAGCTCCGAAGGCGCAAGAACCTGAGAAGCGGCTTGTGCGCATGCAGTGCCAGAGCGTGTCCTCAATTAGGCGATTGAACTAACCCGCTGGCGCGGGGTTTAGGAGTGATTTCGCCGGGAGGTCTCCGGTCTGAGAGGATTGCGGTTGTTACAGCCCAATCCAACAGACAGGAGATACCCCGATGGCTGAGATTAGCCCTCTACGCTGCCGCATGATTGAGGACATGACAATCCGCAACATGTCGCCGGCAACGCAGCGATCCTACATTCATGCGGTCTCGAAGTTCAGCCGTTATTTTCGCCGCTCGCCGGATGGGTTGGGGCTGGAGGATGTGCGAGCGTTCCAGGTTCATCTGGTTTCGAACGGGATTTCGTGGGCGGCGTTGAACCAGACGGTTTGCGCGCTCAGGTTTTTCTACCGCGCGACGCTGGGCCGCGCCGAGGTTCCGGAACGCATCGCCTATGCACGTAAGCCGAAGACGCTGCCCGTGGTGCTGAGCGCAGACGAAGTGGTGCGTTTTCTGGAGGCGGTTCCTGGCCTGAAGAACCGCACGGCGCCGAGAGTTTATCCGCAAGGGCAAGCGTCCGGCGCAGTTGCTCACGAAAGCGCGTATTCTTCTGAAAGCCGATATTGCGGAAGCCGGCGAGGGGTGGAGCGACAGCCGGATTGCCGAATTGCTGGATACGAGCGTCTCCACTATCGAACGGACGAGGCGGCAACTCGTCGAGGAAGGTTTCGAGGCGGTTCTGAATCGCAGATACAATCCCAAGTGTGCGCGTGCGCGGATATTCGACGGCGCGGCGGAAGCGAAGTTGATTGCGCTGGCGTGCGGGCCGGCGCCAGTGGGCCACGCCAAATGGAGCCTGCCTCTGTTGGAAGAGAAAGTCGTGGAACTGCATATCGTTGAAAGCGCTAGCGACAACAGGATCGGGTGGACTTTGAAAAAAACATTCTCCAGCCGCATCTCAAGCAGCAATGGGTGATCGCCCCCGAGGCCAGCGCGGCCTTCGTGGCCAGCATGGAAGACGTGCTGGAGGTCTACCAGAGGCCGCGCGAACCCGAGCGCCCCGTCGTGTGTCTCGACGAAACCCCGAAGCAGTTGATCGTCGAAACGCGCGCGCCGATCCCCGTCAAGCCGGGAAAACCCGCGCGGCACGACTACGGATACGAACGCAATGGCGTGGCCAATCTGTTCATGATGTTCGCGCCGCTGGAAGGTTGGCGGCATGTGAAAGTCACCGACCGCAGAGCGGCCGTCGACTACGCCCAGGCGCTCAAGGACCTGTCCGACATGCATTTTCCCGACGCGGCCAAGATCGTGCTGGTGCAGGACAATCTCAGTACCCACACGATCGCGGCGCTCTACGCGGCCTTCCCCGCGGTCGAAGCGCGTCGCCTCGTCGAGGGGTTTTAATGGCATTACACGCCCAAGCACGGAAGTTGGCTCGACATGGCCGAGTCCGAACTTGGCGTTTTCTCGACCCAGTGTCTGAATCGACGTATTCCCGACAAGCAGACATTGACAACGGAAGTCGCCGCCTGGGAGGACAACCAAAACAAACATCACGCGAGGGCGGACTCGCAATTCACAACAGCCGACACCCGCGTTCGCCTCAAAAGGCTATACCCTCGCTTCGAATGACTCGCGCCACTAGCACTGCGAAGCATGATTTCTGCCTCGCAGCCGGATTTGTGAATTGTTGCCGGCACTGCCGTTCGGTGGTCATGAAGTCTTCCGGCGCGTGGTCGCAATTTGGGCAATGGCGGGCACAAATACCCGGATACGGACCGCTTCAGAGCCCGTACTTGTCCGGCCGCGCAAGTCTGTAGACAAGCGCGCGGTCGCGTCGGCCGGCTATCCCGATCTTGGCCATTGCTTGTTCGAACTCGGACACCGCATTGGCAAACGCATACCTGGTCTCCGCCAGTTTGAGCGCATTGCGGCCGATTTCAGTCCACAAGGCCTCGTCGGTGTAAAGCCGTGATACCGCTTGCACCCATTGCTCGGCGCCGTCGGCCACCAAACAGCTTAGACCGTCGGCAAGGCCAGTACCTTCGGCGGCGATCGGCGAGAGGACGCAAGGCAGTCCTCGCGAGATGGCGTCCATCACCTTGCCTTTCAGACCTGCCCCGGAAACCAGAGGGGCTACGAAAACGCGCGTCCTGGCCAAGACCTCGTCGAGGTTTGCCACATGACCCAGGACGTCCAGCCCGTCGCACGACAGGTCGCGCAATGCGCTGTCCGAACTGCTCCCTGCCACATTGAAGCGGACACCCGGAAGCCGTTCGCGGAGCGCGGGAAGAACCTCGCTGGCAAAGAACTTCACGGCTTGCCGGTTAGGCGGGTGGTTGAAGCTGCCAAGAAAAAGGATTCCGTTTGTCTCGCCGAAATTGCGTGCGAGTTGCTTGGTTTCCACTACCCACGGAAGCCTTGCCGTAGTGGCCGGCCGCTTCAGCTGGTCCGCCAGGATTGCGAGCTCCACATCGGAATAGCTGAAGGTCAGGTCGCTCGAATCGATAACCTTGAGCTCGGCCGTACGGGTGGCCTCCGCGCGCTCGCGCCTATAACCCTCCGTGCCGGCGCCTTCCCGCATCTCGCGCAAGAAATGCAGGTCGGCAAGATTGAGGATGATCTTTGCTTTCGGCGCAACAGCGCGGGCAATGGGAATAACCTGTTCGGCGATGTGGTAGCGGCACACGAACAGGACATCGTAATCGGCGGCATGCGTGCGAACATAATCGACGAAGTTTATGACGAAAGGGGCGTAAAGACACTCCACGCCAATGCGCTGCAGCGCCAGCGTGTGGCGGTCCATGAAGGCGAGATTGCGCGGCAGGAAGGTGACTTTGGCACCCAGCGCCTGCAAGAGCCGTATCTCCTGGAAAGCGGCATAGCTGCCGGCATCGCCGTCGACGATGGGAAACTGGTGCTCGATAAACAATACACGGAAGGCTGGGTTATCCGTCTCGCGGTCCGGCCGCTCGTCGTCGAAGCCGTGAGGCGCTACCGCTCTCGCCCATCTGATGTGTTGAAACCGCTTCATCCCCGAGCCGGCGGTATCGGCACCGGCGGATTGGCTTTCGTGGTGTATGATCGTGGACGTCGGGACATAAAGCGCGTGATACCCTGCTTGGCGCACCTTCATCGCCAGCTCGGTATCCTCGAAATACCCCGGCGCATATTCCTGGCTGAAACCGTTCACGTCTTCCCAAACCTTGCGCGGCATCATCAGCGCCGCGCCGGACAGATAGTCTGTCGGTCGCAGATAATTGCACTTCGGGTCGCTTGCGTTGCCGCCGCGGCCCGCAGGTGACGGGTTTCCGGAGCTCCAGACAATTCCCCCGGCCTCTTGCAGCCGCCCGTCTGGATACACGAGCTTCGCGCCGACAAGGCCGACATTGGCGAAATTGCGGGTAGCCGCGATGAGTTCGTCGAGCCAGCGTGCGGTAGCTTCCGTGTTATCGTTCAGCAGAACGATGAATTCGCCTCGGGCAAGTCTTGCACCGTCGTTGCACGCGTCGACGAAACCCGATGCATCTTCGTGGCGAACGACCCGGATGCCGCGGACGAACCGCGCAAGTTCTCGTGTCTCGTCGGAAGAACCGTTGGCCACGACGATCACTTCGAAGCTTGCATCGTTGAAGGCAAACAGGAGGGAACAAAGGCAGTGATAGGTGACCTCGAATTTGTTATGCATAGGGATGATGATGGAGGCGGCGGGATTCGCGACCTGCGGGAATTTCAGAGGCGGATAATCGGTCCGTTTCTTGAGCCCTTGCAGCAGTTCCTCATGCAATCGGCCAATGGGTGGCATGTTTTCTTGCGGGTGCTCGGAGATCCTGTCGAGCCAGAGCTTGTAGGAACGAAAATGGTGGCGCGCGGCCGGCGAAAGCGTTGCGTCGAGCGGCGCCCCCGCATAGGTCTGCAGCGCCTGCCATGGCGTAATGTGCAGCGGGAGCAAGTGATAGGTCGATGCCGCCAGCGCCATGCCCGGCAACTCCCGCAGCTCGAGAAGATGGCCGCCCCCGTCAAGAAAACGGTCGTCTATCAGAACGCAACCCGAGAAGCGGCGCCCCGACAGGGAAAGAATGGTGGAGGCCGCCAGCTCGGCATCGATGAACAGGCCCAGATTGATCTCTGCCGGCCCGTCGAGCACGACGCTGCCCGAGAATTGCAGCAAATTGTTCTGCAGCACCAAATTCGCGACCGATACGGACGGGGAGTTCGCCAGGACGATGTTCCTGAATATCACCGGGTCGGAACCGTCGTTCACTTCAACATCGATTTCACCCGTCATGGGGTCGCACAGCTCAGACGGTGCCTGGACGACCAGTTGCACGCAGTGGGGAGGCGGCTCGCCCGAGGGCGGCGTAATGCCGCCTGATGCCGGCAAAGGGTCTTGTGGGCAGTCCATCCGTGCAATTTCCCGGCACGAATACGTCATGCCAAATCGGCTGCGAATTCGCACCTGTGCCGTACCCGATAGTGCGGGTAGCGCGATGGCGAGAATGCCGCCATTCAGGGCAACGCAGTCCGGTATACGGCCGGGTGGCTTGATATAGTCCGTAAGACGCGTCGATCCCTTCTGGGAATTGCGTGCGTCTTCGAGCGCCGAATGGTGCGTGAGCCATGCATCGGCCTTCAGCAGGAGGCGGCGAGCCACAGCCAGTTTGTTGCCGGCTCCCTTGGCATCGCGCAACTGCCAAAGCGCGCGTCGCATCAGCGGCTTGAAAACGTCCCATTGACTGCGGATTGTCGCCACGTACCGGAGAAGCCCGTTCAGCCGGTACGGACCTTCGGAGAACGGCCCTCGCGGCTTGCTCATCGCCGCGGGAATGGCGCGCCCCGAGGCGGAAAACCCTGCTTTCCGCAGGGAAAATTCGCGCGAGGCGTGTCATGCGCATCCAAGCTCATTTTGATGTCGTTCATGACCGGCCGAAGCGTCGCCCCCTGATTGGCGTCCATTAGGCTTAACGCAACAAACATCGTCCCGTGAACACACGTGATTTTCTCGCCGTCCACCTTGTCGGAGCAAGGTCTGGCAAAGCATGAGTAGATAGCGTACGGTTTTCGAAGCGAGCGCCAGCCGCCCATTGCAAGCCTATTAGAAGGCGTCGCGGCGATCAAGTCGCGACGCGCCACTTTGGAGTGCGTTATTGGCGCTGAGCCCGATCGGCCGCCGCGGCGCTTGCACAGGAGAATTTAGGGTGTCGGCCAATTATATTCCCCTTCTGCTTACTGTCGCCGTCTGCGCGTTTGCTCGGCCGATCGGCGAACGCTTGGCCATATTGGATTATCCGGACGGCGATAGGAAGCTCCACGCACGAGCCGTGCCGATGGTAGGCGGGATAGCCGTTACGGCTGCTTTGGTCGTGTGGGCGGCGGTCAGATTGGCTACGGGAGCCGCGGCCTCGGACGGATTGGAACTGGCGATCCTACTCAGCGTGGCCGGTGTCGCTATGCTGGGCTTTGTCGACGACCAGCGCACGATTTCACCGACCGCCCGCCTGATATTGCTGGCAATCTTTGCCGCGGCATCGCTCAAGTTGGCCCCCGGTCTTTTTGTGAAGGGGTTACATACGATCACCTGGGGATGGGTAACGATCGGCCCGGTCCTATCAATTGCATTGTATTTGTCGGCCTTGGTCGGTTTCTCGAGTGCGGTCAATATGGCCGACGGGACGACTGGCTTGGTCTTATCCCTGATCTGCATCTGGTCGGTCTGCCTTGTTTTGCGAGGGGGCGGGGTCGCCGAGGCCGCCTGCCTTTTGGGCGCGGCCTCGTTCGTGACGCTCCTGTTCAATGCGCGAGGTAAGCTGTTTCTGGGAGATTGTGGAGCCTTTGCATTGGCGTTCGCGTTGGGCCTTCTCGCGATCGCATCCCACAATCAGCAGCGGTTGCCTCTTGAGACGGCAGTAGCTTGGTTCTTGATACCTGTTCTGGATTGTATTCGCCTCATTCCCATGCGGTTATGGCGCCGCCGCTCGCCGTTTCGTCCCGACAGGCTTCATTTTCACCATCGTCTGGCGGCGCGCTTGGGTAGCCGAAATGCCGTTCTGATCTACATAAGTGTCGTCGGGGCGTCGTCGCTGGTTTGTGCGGTTTGGCCCGGCATCTCGGTCGAGGCGCTTATGGTAAGTTTCATTTTTTACGTCGGCTTCCTCATAGTCGATCTATTGGCCCCCGAAGCGCCCGCGCTGAACGTATCCAATGCGCCGCCCAAAGTTGTGGCGCTGAAAAAGCAATAGGAGCCGCATCGTGCATTTCTGGCCGAAATGTGAATTTTTAATTTACGTCGGGGCGATGCGCGCGATAAAATGAATCAGCTATGATCGAACAAGTCACAGGAGACAGGGCGATATGAGGGGAATCTACAACCGCTATCTGCTGATCGGTCTCACGCTCATCGGCATTTGCGTGCTGCTTTATCTCGTCGGCATGTTCTACCAGAGCTTCGTGAACAACCCGCTGGATTTTGCGGCTCTCGTTTTCATTGTCGCGATTTACGTGGGCGCTCTTTACCACCATCTTCAGAGGTCCGAGGGTTGACTTCCGAAACGCAGGCATTTGCAGCCGCGCAATCGGACGGAGGTCGGGAGGCAAGGCCGAAACGTCTTGGCGAACGGCGTGGGCCAACACCGCGCGACGGCGAGACAGAAGGCCGAAGCTGGCGTCACAGAGTTCATGCGGTTCTCGAGGCCGGAAGGAGCTCCGGGCCGCTTGGCTTGGCATTCGAGATACTCCTCATCTCGCTGATCGTAGCGAATGCGCTGATCGTGAGCCTCGACAGCGTAGCAGGACTGGCAACCCATTACGGGCGCTATTTCCAGGTTTTTGAGCTGGTCTCGGTGGGGATTTTCACCTCGGAATATCTGCTGCGTGTCTGGTCGGCGCCCGAAGATCCGCGTTATGCCGAGAGTCCCTTCCGGGACCGCCTGCGCTACATGCTGCATCCCTATATGTTGATCGATCTCATTGCGATCGCGCCGGCCTATATCGCGTTCTTCTTACCTGTGGCCGACCTGCGGATCTTGCGGCTGTTCCGGCTGTTTCGGCTGTTGAAAATTGCCCGATATTCGCCCGCGGTCGCAACGCTTATTCACGTCCTGTCGCTGGAGCGCCGGGCTCTGTTCGGCACTTTGCTGTTGCTCGTTTGCGTAATGTGCCTGTCGGCAGAGGGCATGTACCTCATCGAGGGAAGCGCGCAGCCCAAAGCGTTCGGCGACCTTCCCTCCTGCATGTATTGGGCGATCATCACTCTGACCACAGTGGGATACGGAGATATCACCCCGGTTACGGCACTCGGTCGGATTTGGGCTGGCATCACCGCCATCTTTGGGTTGGGCATATTTGCCTTGCCGGTGGGCATCATCGCGTCCGCGTTCATGACCGAAATTCATCGTCGCGATTTCGTCGTCACCGCGAGCATGCTGTCGCGTATCCCCCTGTTTGCAGGGTTGGATATCGAGGCGTTGAGCGAGGTGATGGTGGCGCTACGTTCGCAAATGGTGGCGCCGCATGTGCCCATCATTGTGCAAGGCGAGCCGGCAACGGCGATGTATTTCATCGTATCCGGTCTGGCCCAGTCCGTCATGGTGACCGAAAAAGAGGGAATAAGGCGGCGCGCGACGCATGGTCCCGGGGATACGGTAGCGGCCGACGCGGTGTTGGCCGGCAGAGTCTATGATGCGAGCGTTTTTGCGCATACGCCGATGCGTGTTCTGTCGTTGTCGAGCCAGGATCTGACGATTTTATTTCGCAAGTTTCCGCGGCTCAAGCGGCGGTTGGGAAAAACCGCAGAGCGGGAGGGACGAAGGCGCAACCGCGGTCCCAGAAAGGCCAATCTGGTCGACGCTGATACGGCTGACAATGCGGACTAGGCCGCGCTTGGCCCGCTCCGTCATGGCCGGCAACGCATTTGCCGGCCATGACGGATTCGCGGCGAACCTTAAGGAAGAACGTAATCGAGTTGAACGCCGATAAGGTTGCGGTATTGATCGCTCTGGGTCGTGTCGGCCACGGGATTGAGATAATCGGTCGAGCGATCGCCTGTGATGCCGTGGCGATAGATGACCGATCCGACGACCGTGTTGGGGATGAATTGATAGTTCAACGCGAGGTCGAGCACCGTGTTGTCGCCGGGACGCAGGGTGCTCGTCACGTTATTGAGCGTGTTCGTGTAGCTGTAGCTGCTCGTGAAGGTGTGCGTGACCCCGGCGTTGACCGAGAACTGATCGGTAAGCCGGGTCTGCGTTGCCAGCGATAGAAGATAGTTCGTGTGCCCGCTCTGGTCGAACGTGCCGCCCGTGGCGTCGTCGTCGATATGGCGGCGCCCAAGAAAATCCGCCGCGAACGCGCCGCGGATGGTAAAGAACCGGGTTTCCTCGGCGAGTGCGGCTCCTAAGTTTCCTGCTTGTCCGCCGCTTGCGATGCTTCCATCCGTCGTCGTGGTTGCGGTCTTTGACGTGATCCAATCCGGCATATATGAGCCGAAGACATCGAATGTCACCGGGCTGACTGCTTGATCGAGAACGCGATAGGTTACCCCGAACGTCGGGTCGGAGAAGCCCGAGCTGCTCCGGCCCGCCGACGTGCCGTTCGCAAATTGGATATCGCGATCGGCATTGGGTTCATACGCGATGGAGGCATCGATCGTGAGATCGTCGGTGATTCCGTAGCCGATGAACTGATTGAAATCGTCCGTATTGGAGTTGAACGACGAGATTTTATTGCCGGAAGAATTGTAGGTGGTGCCATTGGACCAGTCGTGGAAATAGTTCGTATACCCCCAAAGCTGGCCCTCGAGCGGCAGATAATTGGGGTCGGAAACAATGCGAGAAGCGTCGGGTGTCAGGTCTTGTGCCCAACTTGCTAGAGGCAACAGCGATGCAGTAGCACCGATAAGCCACTTGGCGAATTTGAAGGACATTGCGGCAAACTCCTTTCGTTAGGCATTCTTGCGAATGCCGCCGGTCACAAATCCCCCCAGGTGAAAATCGCGGACGACGGGCGGGCGCGCCCCTAGCCCAGGTTCGTCAGTCGCTTGGCCTGCAGTATCGGCCGAAGCGCGAAACGCCGATCAATGACGATCTGCGCACGGGATCCGCGGTGAGTTTTCCTCGCATGGCTCCTGCCGGAGATCGTCGCGCGGGACACTATTGGCTGCAAACTGAACCCCGGATGAACGGCGCTTCGTCATCACAAATCTTTAATGCGAAACTCGTTGCGGGTCTTTAATGCGAAACTCGTTGCGGGCGAGAATTCGGCGTGGATTGCCGGGTTTTGGAGGGGCGGAAACGCGATTTGCGTCGGACACTGCCTGACGTCGCCGGATAATTCTGTTTGCGGCAGGATTGCGGCGAGCCGGACCGGTCAGTCGACAACAGATGCAGGGCCCGCCATCGCGGCAGCCGGGCGCCGTAGCCGGGCGCCGTCTGCCCGTTGGCCGGCCAGGCGGTTGTCTTTCCCGGACGCCGCCGGAGTGGCCCGACGGCGACATCCCGGCCCGGAAGGATTGATCGGGTTGCTTGCGATTGGCCCCTTCGGCCATTATGTAGGACCGCCGCCGACAAGAATGGACGGCGGGCGTTGAGTTCGGATTTGGGGCGTTTCATGCAGGTTGCGGATTTCAGCAGTACTGACGGCGCGCAGGTCGAGCCACTTGGCCCGGCTCGAGGCGGAAAGCATTCACATCATGCGCGAGGTTGCGGCCGAATTCCGCAATCCCGTGATGCTGTATTCCATCGGCAAGGACTCGTCGGTGATGCTGCATCTGGCGATGAAGGCGTTTTATCCGGCTCTCCCGCCGTTCCCGCTGCTGCATGTCGATACGACGTGGAAATTCCGGGAGATGATCGAGTTCCGGGATGCGACGGCTGCCCGTCTGGGACTGAAGCTTCTCGTCCACATCAACGAAGATGGCGTTCGGCGCGGCGTTAATCCATTCGACTCCGGGTCGGCGCTTCACACCCAGGTGATGAAGACCGAAGCCCTCAAACAGGCGCTGGATAAGTACGGGTTCGATGCCGCGTTCGGCGGGGCGCGGCGCGACGAGGAAAAGTCCCGGGCGAAAGAAAGAATATTTTCCTTTCGCACGGCAAGCCATGCGTGGGATCCGAAGAACCAGCGGCCCGAGCTATGGCGTGTATACAACACGCGCGTTAGACCCGGCGAATCGATCCGCGTCTTTCCACTGTCGAACTGGACCGAACTCGACATCTGGCAATACATCATGATGGAAAACATTCCCATCGTGCCCCTGTACTTGGCAGCTAAGCGGCCGGTGGTGGAACGTGACGGAGCGTTGATCATGGTGGATGACGAGCGGATGAAGCTCGCGCCCGGAGAAGAAGCGCAAATGCGGCTTGTGCGGTTTCGCACGCTGGGCTGCTATCCGCTGACCGGCGCCGTCGAGTTCGAGCGCCGATACGCTGGAAGAGATCGTGAGCGAAATGTTGACGGCGCGCACCTCGGAGCGTCAGGGACGAGTGATCGACCATGACGAGAGTGCCTCGATGGAGAAGAAGAAGAAGGAAGGCTACTTCTGATGACCGGCCCCGTCGGCGCGCTCGCCGCCTATCTTGCCGAGCAGGAACGCAAGACCCTTCTTCGATTCCTCACCTGCGGTAGCGTCGATGACGGTAAATCGACGCTGATCGGCCGGCTGCTTTACGACTCCAAGCTTCTGTTCGAAGACCATCTGGCGGCGCTCGAAAAGGATTCGCGCAAGCACGGCACGACCGGAGACGACATGGATTTCGCATTGCTGGTGGACGGGCTCGAGGCCGAACGGGAGCAGGGCATCACGATCGATGTAGCTTATCGTTTCTTTGCTACCGACCGGCGTAAATTCATCGTCGCCGACACGCCGGGCCACGAGCAGTACACGCGCAATATGGCTACCGGCGCTTCCAACTCCGAGCTCGCTGTTATTCTTGTGGACGCTCGCAAGGGTGTGCTGACCCAGACCCGCAGGCACGCCTACATCGCCTCGCTGCTTGGCATCCGTCACGTGGTGTTGGCCGTCAACAAGATCGACCTTGTGGGCTATCGACAAACCATATTCGACGCGATTTCTTCGGAGTTTTCCGTCTTCGCCGAAAAGCTCGCCTTCGAGACCCTGGTGCCCATCCCGATCTCGGCCCGCTTCGGCGACAACGTCATCGCCAAAAGCGAAAACATGCCGTGGTATGGCGGCAAGCCTCTCCTTGAGCATCTGGAGACGGTCGATGTCGAAACGGAGCTGTCGTCCAAGCCGTTTCGCCTGCCGGTGCAATGGGTGAACAGGCCCAACCTGGATTTCCGCGGCTTCTCGGGCACGATCGCGAGCGGGCGGGTACGACCGGGCGATTCCGTCGTGGTGGCGCTATCCGGCCGCGGCTCGCAGGTTCGCCGCATTGTCACACTGGATGGCGATCTCGAAGAGGCATTCCCGGGCGACGCCGTGACGTTGACGCTGGCCGACGAGATCGATGTCTCGCGGGGAGACATTCTGGCCGCTCCCGGCGCGCGGCCCGAGGTTTCCGATCAGTTCGCGGCCCATCTGCTTTGGATGGCAGAAGAAGAACTGCTGCCCGGCCGGCAATACCTTCTCAAGGTCGGTGCGCGCACGGTGCCGGCTTCGGTGACCGAGCTCAAGCACAAGGTCGACGTCAATACGCTGGAGCATATGGCCGGCAAGACGCTGGCGCTGAACGAAGTCGGTTACGGCAATCTTTCCGCCGCTCAACCGATTGCCTTCGATTCCTATTCCGATAACCGCGATACCGGCGCTTTCATCCTGATCGATCGCTTCACCAATGCGACGGTCGCCGCGGGCATGATCGATTTTGGTCTGCGCCGCGCCACGAACGTGCATTGGCAGGCGCTGGACGTGAACAAGATCTCGCGCGCCCAGGCCAAGGGGCAGAAGCCCGCGGTCTTATGGTTTACCGGCCTTTCGGGTTCCGGCAAGTCGACGATCGCCAACATCGTGGAGCGCACGCTCTTCGCTCAGGGCCGCCACACCTATCTGTTGGACGGAGATAATGTCCGTCACGGATTGAACCGCGACCTGGGCTTCACCGATGCGGATCGCGTCGAGAACATCCGGCGCGTCGGGGAAGCGGCTAAATTGTTCGTGGATGCCGGTCTTATCGTGCTGGTGTCGTTCATTTCGCCTTTCCGCTCCGAACGGCGGATGGCGCGCGAACTCTTAGGGCCAGGAGAATTCATCGAGGTGTTTGTGGATACACCGATCGATGTCTGTATCCAGCGGGATCCCAAAGGGCTCTATCGCAAGGCCATGGACGGCGGCATCAAGCATTTCACCGGCATCGACAGCCCTTACGAGCCGCCCGTGGCCGCCGAATTAATCCTGCGGACCGTCGATTCGGAGCCTGCGGACTTGGCGCAGCAGGTTGTAGACCATCTGCGCCAGGGCGGCATTATTCCGTGATCGATTCACCCCGCGCCTTTGCGGGCTTGGGCGCAGATTTGAGTTTTTCCTTCAGATTCTGCAACTCTGCTTTCAATTTGGTTTGTTCTTCCTTGATTTCCCCGATCCGCGCCTTGACGTATTTGAGCCGCTGACGGAGTTGTTTAGCGTCCTCACTCATGCTGGTACCCCAATGCATTTTGGCCGCAGAGCTTCTAGCAGGACTTTCCGTGCGTGGCGAGGGGATTCTTTGGTATCCGGGATTGTAATGGCCCTTGTCTGCGGCAGGGTTTTTCCGCCTGCAAGGACCGCTATTCGTCAGGCAGACGCACGCCGAAAGCGTCAGCGAATTGTCTGAGATTTCCCGTTGGATGGCCGCGCTCGCCTTGAGAATATTGGTCGGAATTATTTTGCATGCCGCCCACGGGGAATTTCCACCAGCACCAGACGGCCTCCAGTCGAAGCATGATGGCCCCGTCGCGATAGACATTGTGCGCCCAAGCAATCAATTCGCCCGCCGGGCAGCACCACCCGCGTCACGTTCGGCTTGATCTCCGGCAGCTCGATGCGGTCGTAGCGATGCAGCGCCATCTGCGGCATCTGCGAGACGTCCGCCATGCAATGCGGGCACTCAGCGGTCATCGCATCGAGCGTCCGCGTCGGGCTTTCGTGCAGTGCCCGTGCTACCCCCTTGTGCGGCTTGCCCTTGGGCTTGCTCAACGGCTCGCCTTTGGTCTTGTGACGCTGGCTCGACGGCAGGCTCGAATTGTCCGGCGTCTTCGGCGGAAGCCCCAGCTTGGCTTCAAGCTCCGCCACACGTCTGGTCAGTGTCTCGGCCTGCTGCGTCAGCACCTCAACCTGCCTTTGCGACAGCGCAATCGTCTCAGCTTGCGCAAGGATCCGCTCGTCCTTCGCAGCACTGTCCAAAGAAGCAAGGTCGCAGCACGAGATCACCCATGTGTTGAGCCAGGTCCGCCCATCGCGGGGAATCGCCCTCGCGCAATCTGAGTCAACTCGCCGCAGAGGCGTGAGCAATTACGCTGGCTCCCCGATATCTGCTTGAAATCCATGAAGACCGCGATAACCTGCTTCCTGCGTGCCTCAGGCGAGACTTGGAAAGAGAAAACAAGTTGGAATGAAATGATCCGCGGGCTAGAGTTCGCCCGCCCTCCCAAGGGGTGATGTGGAAATGCCAGTCGGCACGACGGCTTCCAACGAGGGTAGTGGACATTCGCGTTCTTAGCAGGGGAATTCAGGTGCCTGAAACGGATGCTCCCGAAACAGAATGTGCCGAGATTTTGGCCCGTTTTCGTCAGGCGGTATCGAAGGGCCGCCAAGGGGAGCCACTGCGCAATCCCGGAACTCGCGGAAGCGCGAGTTTCGGCGCGGCACAGACTGTGCTCTTTGACGGTTCGTTCTACGCAAGCCAGTTGCCGTGGTTCGCGCGTGACAGCGTTGACCCGCTTGAGCACTACCTGACGACCGGCTGGCGACTGGGCCTGACCCCTCATATCGCGTTCGACTCTGCGCACGTGGCGTCGCAGATGGGAATCCCGTCGTGGAGCGAGCCGCCGCTCCTCGCGTATTTCGAGCATGATGAGGAAGTGTCGGCCCATCCGTTGTTCGACGTCAACATCTATGCGCGTTATGTCGATATCGCCGCACTGCCCTTTTCCCGCCTGTTCGAGGCATTTTTGGATTGGTCTCCTGCGGCGCGCGCGCCATTTTCCCGGCTGTTTGGCACAGCCTTTTACGGCCGATGGGAGCTGGTGGCGCGGCTTGGGACGATCAATCCGCTGCTGCACTATCTGACAACAGACTTGGTTCGCCGCAGCGATCCCAACCCCATGTTCCACGGCCGGTGGTACGACCTCCATCACCCGGCAACGCCGGGACTGCCGGCCGACCCGCTCATTCGATATGCCGTGATCGGACTTAAGGAGGGTCACCTTCCTAATCCCTTTGCAAGGGATGAACTCAGGCTGCTTGGTGACGACACCCCGGTGCCGTCGGAAATGCTGCAGGCCTACGTTGACATAAGCGAGGTCGATTTCGTTCCAACACCGAGATCGTCATTGCTGCCGGCCACCGCCAACCGGCGCGCGAATCCTAGTAGGGCGGCTGAGTTGACACCTGAAGTTGGCAGCACGCGATTTCCAAGAGCGCAGGACCAAGAGGCGGAAACATTGGCGTGAGCGTGCTCGAAACAAACCCGGTAGAATACAGCATCACCTTCAACGAAGATCGCGACGTCATCGCGGCCAACCGCGACGCAGCGATGGGCCGCGTTCTGCACGTCTTCGACCGGCATTGGCACGGCATCCGCGCGGCAACGGGATGCCTGCCCGGCGGCAAGTTGGCCATATCCCATAAGACCGGGCTAGTAGGCGACGAATTGCGGCACATCGAAGGCTTGATCTTCAAGTGCGGCTTCGAGGCTGTTTGCTTTCAAGGCTATTCCGAAACGGCAGACAAGCTTGCGGAGGTTCTGCATGACGCGTTCGGATCGGATCTCAGGCAGTATGCCGTTACCCATGTGACGACTTCGCAGTTTGAGCACGCCTTTGAGATGCACATGCTCAAGCGCATCTACGACAAGGTTCAAAGAGGCATTCTGCGCCGCGCCGGAAGCGTGAAACCCGATTTCCAGCATTTTCACGAATTGGCATGGCCCAAATGCGTGCTCAATTTGCCGCCGAATCTTGAGCGCATGCGCCTTGCCCTGCCCGAGCGCGAGCCGGAAACGGTCTTCATTCCGGTTGAGAACACTTGGCGCAAGAATCTGTATACCCAGGTCATAGCGGCGCAGGGTTCGGACATGGTCAGCAGCATTATTGTGGTGAACTGGCCAACGCATCTGGATGGGCTGCTGCCGCTCGGCAAGCTGCGCATGATACGGTTCCAGGCGCTGTCGGGGCTGCTTGCGCATATGCGGCTCTCCCAAGCGGTCTGCAACTTATCGTTTTCGGAGTGTCAGCCAATGACGCAGCTCGAATCGCTGGCGGTCGGCACGCCGGCCCTGGTAAACAAGCTGCGGCTGCCCGGGTTCTCGGATCACCCTCTTTCACAATTGACCGAGGTGGATGTCATGGATGGCCCGGGATATCTCAGGGAAAAATTGGAGACCGTGCTCGGCGAATGGCGGCGGGACCCGAAGGGGCTTGGCGAAATGATCGCCGATTTTCTGCAGCTTCGGATCAAGGCGGGCATTCAAAGTTACCACGAATTCTTGGAGCTTTAGGTGGCGAACACCGTCTGTTTGGTCACGAACGAATTGTTTCCCATCGAAAAGGGCGGCATCGGCCGCCTGATGTACAATTTCGCGACGACTAATGCCCAGCGGGATTCTCGGGTCGATTTTCATCTTTTGCTGTCACCCAATCTCAGATCCCATGCCGACGCGATCGAGGCGGCGTATCAGGGCCTTGCAACGGTCCATTACTGCAAGGATTCGCTGGATGCGCTGGGTGGCCTTGGCAGGCTGATGGCGAGCTTCCAGGGCAAGGACGCGCTCGACGGGCACATGACGACGTCGCTGCGCTATTACGCCGGCTTGCTCGATGCGCAGAAGGCTTTAGGTCGCGATTTCGACATCGTCGAGTTTCCCGACTTCGGCGGCTGGGCCGCAGCGTCGATTGCCGCCAAGAAAGCCGGAGTCACATTTGCCGACACGGCAATCGCAGTCCGCCTCCACTCCACGTTCACATTGATTGCCGATCACGAGCCGTTCTCGCACCCGCCGTCCGAATGGATGGCGGGAATTAGCGATCTCGAGCGTCAATCGCTGAGAGACGCCGACGTCATCGTCGCGCATCTGTCCTCCATTGCCGAGCTGAATGCGTCCCGCTTTGCCTTCGGGAAGGAATGGCTGCAGAAAGTGCGGGTCGAAACGCCGCCGATTGTCCTCGCGCCAGACGAACGCGATTCGGTTGCGGAAGCGGACCAGGTGCCCGCGCTCCGGAAGGTCGCAAAAAACTTTCTGTTTTCGGCACGGCTGCAGCCGTTCAAACGCCCGGATTTGTTCATTCGCGCGGCTGTGTGCTTCCTGGACAGGACCGCCCACACGGACAGTACGTTCTTTATCTCCTCCTATGGCTGGGACGCGGATTATATCGACTGGCTGCATCGGCTCGTACCGCCGCGCTGGAAAAACAGCATTCTTTTTCTCGAAGACCTGACACAGCGCGAGCGCGCGGATTTGCTACGCGACTGTATTGTGGTCGTGCCTTCCGACTTCGAGAGCTTTTGTCTGCTTGCTTATGAAGCGCGGGCGTTGGGGTCCAAAGTCATTCTGAATCGCCGGTGCATCGGTTTCGGGGCGGAGCCGGCAAAGTGGCGCGAGGGAGAAGACTGCCTATTTTTCGAGGGCGATTTCATAAGCCTGTCGGAAACAATGGAGCGTGCCCTCAAATGGGAACCCGCTCCATTCACGTTGCCCAGGCCGACAACCCCCTATTGGGAATCCGCGATTGAGGATCTTGGCTGCCGAAAGGCGCCACCCGCGCCCCCCCTCAGCATGGCCTATGTTGTCTACGGGACGACAGACCTGGAAATGCTTGGCAAACGTGCGCAGGAGCTTCAGCTCCTGATGGGCGATCGTTCCGCGCGAACCGAGATTTGCGTACTGGTGCCGCGCGAGGCGCTCCATGCAGCATCGATTTCGCTGTCGTCATGGCGGGTTGCCGGCGTGGACGTATACGAGACATCTTGGCTTGAACCCACGCCAAGCGAAATCCAACATCTCGTATCCCGGTCGCGATGCGATGCTGTTGCCTTCCTGCCGACGGATATGTGGATCGACAGTCGGCTTTGGACACTTGCCGCGTCCCAGCTGGCAAAGCATCCTTCCGTTGCGGCGTTCACCAGTCACGTCACGCTGAGGGATGGAGAGAGTGACCGGCGTTACGTGCTGAACTACGGCGACGCGCCCACAATCGCGCTTATGTCGGACCGTATTGCGCACAGGGGCAGCGTGTTCCGGCGCCAGTGGCTGACCGAGCTTGGCCTGCGCGAACAGGCGGGCGAACGCTGGTTCGAGGACCTTTGCGTGCGAACAGTTTCTAAAGGGGGGCGCATCATCGTGGCGCCGTCGGCGCTGGCGGCACAGTCGGGCCAGCGCAAGTCCCGCATTCCCTCCGCCAGATTTTTCGGTACGCATCGCGACGAGGCGGGGCAGCTGCATGCCACGCCCTATCGGCAGGGCAGCGCTGCGACGAAACTGTTCGATTCCATTCAGACGATCGACCACAAAGACTGGGTTGCTCACATGGAGGAGGAGCGGGCGAACCTTTCCTCCTTCGTACCTGTCGCTTTACAAGCCCTGTCCTTCGAGGAAGTGCTGCTGAAAAACGCATTCTCAGATCCTGGGAGCGACTATCGCGGACTTGAGATCGTCATCAGGGGCCTCGTCATCGGCCGAGTTTCCCTCGGCTGGCTCGGCTTCAAGCTTGGCGACTACAAGGGCGAGCCTCACCTCGAATTTCGCGACGGCGGAAATGCTCGGGGATTCTTCACTTCTTGGCCGCCACCAACTTTCGACGAATGGGGCGCCGTTGCGGTGCTTGTCCCGACCGGCAAAAGTCACCCGCATGGAATACTGTTTGAGAGCATGGACGAGGTCGAGACGCGGCGGCTTAAGCTCATTCTCGACAACCTGCCCGCTATGATCGGCTTGCTGCCGTTGAGCGACGAAGAACGGGGTCGGTGGGAGAAATTGGCTGCCGCTCTTGCGGCGCAGCCCGCCGGCGACACGCGGCCCTCCGCAAAGCGATTCACTGTAGCGCAGGCCCGGCCGAATCTCCGCAAAGCGGCCAATTCATGGTTGTCGAAGCTCAAAAGGTAGAAAGACCGAGCTACGGTAATAGCCATCTTTGGCCAGGTGTAATTGCTCACGGGGGTAGTGGGAGACGAGCGTCGGCGAGAGCCGGCAATTCTAAATGGCGGTGTTGGGTTTGATTTTTTTGCATCCGGCGAATCGGGTTTCTGATTCAAGGTATGGGTGCTGATTCTCGACCGCCTGCTTGCCGGCCTGAAAGACGCCTGCGCGGCCTTTCCCGACAAGCGCAAGGGCGCTGACGCCTATACGATGGCGGACATCGGCCTGTCGGCTTTTCGCTGTTTTTCATGCAATCGGAATCGTTCCTGGCCTATCAGCGCTCGCTCGCCTGCGGGCGCAAGACCTTCAATTGCCAGACGCCGTTTGGCATGGCGAAAATCCCGACCGATAATCACATCCGCTCGATCCTTCATCCGGTGCATCCGTCGCATCTGCAAGCCTCGTTCGATCAGGCCGTCGCGACATTGCGCGAGCACGGCGGCCTGAAAGCGTTCCAGTGCTTCGATCGCCGCGTGCCGGTCGCGCCCGACGAAACCGAGTATTTTTGTTCGCAAAAGCTTGGTTGCCCGCATTGCCGGACGTGCAAGCGCTCCAATGGCAAGGTCGAATTCTGTCACTCCATGCTGGCGGCGACCATCGTCGCGCCCGGCCACAACATGGCCTTGCCCCTGATGCCGGAGTTCATCGTCAAGCAGGACGGCGCCGAAAAGCAGGATTGCGAGCGCAACGCCGCCAAACGCTGGCCCGCCACCCATGGCGAGCGGATGCAAGACCTGCGCCCCATCTATCTGGGCGACGATCTGTTCGCCTGCCGGCCGATCTGCCAGGCCGTTCTGGCGAGCGGCAAGGCTTCGCTCACGCGCAGACACGGCGGCAAAACGCTGACCTTTAACTACCGCTGGCTCGCCGCAGCCCCGGCTCGCGCGAGGGCAAGGACGCATTGAGCGTCAACTGGATTGGCGTGACGATCACCGACGCCAGGGCCAGGTGGAAAATCGAGAACGAGACCTTCAACGTCCTGAAAAACAGCGGTTATCATCTCGAACACAATTTCGGCCACGGCAAGAAGAACCTCGCCCTGACCTTCGCCGCCATGAACCTGCTGGCCTTCGCTTTCCACACCGTCTGCGATTGCCTCGAAGCCTTGTGGACCGCGGCACGTCAGGCCAAACGCGCCCGCAAGCGCTTCTTCGAACATGTCAGGACTATCACCGCCTATCTCGTCTTTCCAGACTGGCAAACCCTCATGACGACGCTGATCACATCAAAGCGCCCACCCGAAATCGAAAAGCAAGTCTCGGCCTGAAATCCAGGAGAAGGAGGGATTTAGAACTGCTGCACCGGGACCGTTTGGCCAGGCCGCGGCGCCGAGCCCAGGCAACTGGGATTTCTGCGGACTCCATGACCTGGGGGCTGCGCTGCCCCCTAGCCCGCATACAGCATCCAGGAATGCGGGGTGGAGATGAAGGCATTCTCCACCTCGCTGAAATTCTCGATGACGTCCTCCAGGCGGTCCGATGCCTGCTTGACGAAGGCGGAAAGCTTGAACGCCGCCGAGGACAGCTCGAAAAAATCCGCCAGTTTTTTCGCTGTTTCGGGTGTAAGGCCACCCGAGGAATCGAACAACCGCGCGTACTCGAGCGTAAGAACCTTGGGGTGTTCCTTGAGTGCCAGCTGAACGCGCTCGTCCTCCTGGCCGCGGCTGGCCGCAAAGCCCAGACAGGCGCGTGGATTGACCTTGAGTCTCGTCGTTCTCAACTGTTCAGCCTTCCTGGCATGCCAGACGCCGTTTGCTTCCGCCAGTTTTCCAGACACGTAGACCTTGAGGTAATTGCGCCTTGTCAGGTGAACGATCGGGACGCCTCTCGTCTTGAGGATCGAGAACAGCGTGGGAGCTTCGCCGACGCCCAACCAATGCTGATTGAAGTGATGCGTGGAAGCGTATTTTATGTCGACGAGAAGGTAGTTTTTCTTGCTCATCGAGCAGAGATATTCTGCGTACCGGTCCCATCGCTCAGGGCCAGCGTCAGGAAAGGCCAATTCGGGCTTTTCCGTAATGAGATTTTGGAGAAACCAGAAGTAATTCGGCGGCCGATCCATCGCGTCATGATGGAACACCTCGCCAAGGTAGGAAATCGAAGGGTGTTGATCCAAAGTCGAGCCCAGGGCGCCCGTGCCGGACCTTTGACGCGCGAGCAGTACGAAAAGCGTCATTATTCTGCAAATTCCTCCACGGGGACGGGCGCTGCGCCCCTGGCTAATGTCGCCGAACGGATCGAATTCGCATTATGGGCCGACCTTCGCCAAAACATTTTCGCAAACACGCAAAGCGAAATGAGCCCTCCGACCGGCATTCTAGGCGACGCACCGCCAGCCTTCGGGCTGGCCGAACCTATCCTTCACGAAGCGATAAGTGGGCGCCAGCAACTCGACCGCCGCCGCTTCGTTTTCTGGAGAAATCTCGTTCGGTGCCGCTGCGTTCTTCGGGCTGTTGAACTTCTCCTGCGGCACCGCGCAAGGAGACAGACCGAGCGCTTGCTGCAACCGTTCAATTTCCGAGGGTCCAGTTGCTGACGACGTCATTCGCTCATAGAACAAATAAATGATCTGCTCCTGCGGGATCACCTTTTCCAGGGTCATGATCGTGTCGTGATAGTTCGAACGGGCGACAAAGGGTTGCTTTTGAAGAGCCGCCGCGAATTGAACATTCGGCTCATCCGAAGTGCGGCCGCGTTTCTTCGATCGGCCGTTCCAGCGGCGCACATGAGACCAGATACGATCCACAGGATCGCGCATGATGAAGATGAACTTGGCCCCCGGAAACAAACTGTTCATCTCGACAAATGCTTCCGAGGGCAGCATTGCATAGGAAGGGCTTATCTCGCCCAGCGCGACCGGCCCAGCATAACGCTTGAGATAATCACGATATGTCTCAAGATCCCGGACGGTCAGCAATTCCGCGAGCGCGGAAAGACGATTTAAGATTTGTGAGACATCCTGCTCCGCGCATGTGGCCGAACTTCGCGTCGCCGAGGCCGCGATGGCGCCGTTGGCCCATTCAGCCGGAGGTGCGCCCTCGCCCTGAACTTCCTCCCACTCCGCCTCCGTGTTCCCTTCCCACTCCGCATTTTCCTCGAGTTTGCCGTCCCACAACCTCTGGGTTGCTCGGTTCGCTTCCGGAACGGTATCGAATTCGTCATCCTCGCGACTCTCCAGCGCATCTTTTCCATCTAGGTCTTTGCTCAGGCGCCTGGTCGCGAGTGCCGCCCATTTCTTGAGATAACGTACGCGCCGACAATAAATGCCCCTGCCGGCAGCAATTCCATATTTCCGGTCAAAGAAATGCAACTCCTTGATCGGCGAAATGCCGCAGTCGGGATGCGTCTGCAACACGTCTGCAAGCCATGAAGTGCCTGCCCGCATCGCACCAATGCCAAAAAAAGCGGTTTGCACGCCCACGCCTCTGATCCAGTGTCCCCCGACACCACTATTACTGGCTTCTCTTACGAGTGTGGTAAGGGGATCACCGACGCCCTGTCAATAGCACTCGGAGTTGACCGGGTTTTGTAGCACATCACTTATCCGCTTCCGTTTGCTCTGGTCGCTGTGGAGCTTGTGGGCGGCCGCGCGCCTTGAGCGCAGGCGGCCGGCCACAAATCCACAGGGGCCAGCTGGCCTGCGTCGAAGCGGTTCACGCGGCCTTTTTCAGTTTCCGTGCTTCATCCTCGATAAGAGTTCCGTCTGTGGTATAATGCTCAATGGCGTGCTGGCCGTGAAAGACGGCCAGCACGCCATCGGGATATTGGTGCACCCGCACGCGTGCCTTGACGTAATGGCGGCGCAGTGGGCTTTCGGGCAGCTGCAGCTTCAGTCCCGCAAAGCTGACCGTGTTGTCGCGTGCCACGGTCCGCTCCTCCTGCACGCACAGAATCTCGCGCAGAAGAGCAGGCTCGGCGACCGGCACAAAGGCCGTCTCCGGCAGGGCCGGTTCTTTGGCGAAGCGCCCGTTGTGCTCTGGCAGATAGACCTCGCGGAAAAAGCGGTTGGCAGCCTCCACCTCCGTGATGCCGGCCAGCTTCAGCTCCTTGATGAGCCGGTCCTGCAGCGTACCGAACATGCGTTCGGAGCGGCCGCGTGCCTCCGGCGAATAGGCGGGGATGTGTTCGATGCCGAGCTGCTTCAAGGCGCGTACCACCTGCGTCAGCCGGGTCTTGTCCACTTCTCCACCCGCTTCCGGCGTCAGAAAATAATGGCTGCCGCGGTCGGTGTAGACGCTCGACGGCAGCCCATGGGCCGTGAACACCTCCAGGAAAGCCAGCAGCGAGGAGGCTGTGCCTTCCTCCTCGACCAGAAACATCGAGTAGATCGTGCTCGTCGCATCGTCCATCGTGACGATCAGATCGAGCCCCGGTCGCCCGCACAGCCATTCGTGGCGGCTGCCGTCCTGGTGCAGCATCATGCCCGTGCATGGCTTCCTCTCGCGCTTGCGCCGATGCGCGCCACGCCGCGGCGCCCGCTCGACCAGTCCGCAAAGTTGAAGCTGCGTTTTGGTCCAGGTGTAGCCCCACAAAAAACCGTGCCGCTTCTCCAGATGCTCGTGGAAATGCTTCGCGTTCCAGCCCCGGTAATGCGTGCGGTATTGCTCCAGCATCCACTCCAGCCGGTCCGCCGGAACCCGCTTCGCAGACGCCTTGCCAAGCCGCTTGTCGCGCAGCCCCTCAAGCCCTTCTTCCTCGTAGCGATCCCGCCAGCGCCGGAACTGCCTCTCAGAGCATCCCAAAATCTCGCCGGCTTCCAGCGCCGACAGCCTCCGACTCTCGTAACGGCCCAATACATCCAGAAACTTCTTCATCCTGCGGTCCTGCAGCCACATCGCCCGATCCATCACCGTCCCCTTTAGAACGGTTCCAAAATCGGACAACTCGTGTGCTACGTAACCAGGACATATCGTGTGCTATCGACACACCCCAGGTCGGGCGTTGACGCGTCGAGACCTATTTTGGTAAATTCTCGAATCGAAACCGCGCCGTGGCAAGCCAAGTTGCCATCGCGGCGAAGTATCAAACCAATATTCACTGGCGATCCATCGTGCGACCCACTAGTTTCGCCCTGCCTCGGCTTTGTCCTGCGGCGAAGGAGACTCTCATGTGCGGCTTTCCTAGGTTCCTTACGCTGACAGCAACATCAGCCGGTCTCTCGCTCGCCGCGGGTATCATTGCGGGGACGGTATTCTTACAGGCGGCCGCCGCGTCTGCTTCAGATACGAGCACGATCCGAGGTATTTACCTGGTGGTCAAACACGATCTCGCGCTGTCACAGCGCGGCTACCTTCAGGCATTGCAAAGCCCAAACGTCGATGGCGCCTATCTGCAAGATACATGGGAGAACATCGAGCCGCAGAAGGGACAGTTCAACTGGTCTTATCTTGACGCTCAGCTAAAAGGCGTCGTCACGCTGCACAAAAAGGTTTCCCTGGGCATTTGGGCCGGCGCGTATGCACCCTCCTGGCTCTACCAGGAAGGCGCACAGGCGTTCCACACGGTTGTCGAGCCAAAGCGTCGCCCCGAGTTTTGCCAGCCCATCACGCTTCCCGTGCCGTGGGATCCCGTATTTCAAAACGAGTGGCTCAAGGCGATCCGCGCTTTTGGAGAGCATTATGCGAACAACCCGGCGGTGGTTCTCGTGAAGATCACAGGCGTGGCCTACCGCACCGACGAAACCGCCATGCCGCGCGCACACGGCGGCACGAAGACGAACACACTGACAGGAAAGAGCTGCACGTTGCCGAACGATGTGCAGGCGTGGCAGGCGGTGGGCTACACGAGCGAGAAGGTCGAGAGCGCGTTCCGCAAATTCGCGACGGCGTTCGCCGCCGCATTTCCGCGTCAATCACTAGCCATTATGACCAGCAAGAAGGCATTCCCGCCGATCGGAGCGGGCGGCCAACTGGACGAGAACGCTGTTGCGCTTTCCACGACTCGCTTTTTCGAATTCGGACGGGACACCTTCGGACAGCGCTTTGTCGGGCAAAACAATGGGCTTTCGGAGCTCAAAGTTGAGCCCGGAGTGGCCGCATTCGGGAAAACGAATCCGATCGGTTTCCAGGGCGCAGGGCCGGTAACGGGCGGTGCGCATTGCAATGGTGTCCGCCATCAGGCACGGCCCGGGTGCGGCGGTCCCGACGAAATGCAGCAGTTGATCCAGAACGCCGAAACCGCGCATGCGCAGTATGTCGAGTTGTTTCCGGCAGACATCCTCAATCCGAAATTTTCGGCCATTTTCGCGAACGCGCATCAATATTTTTCGGCGGCTCATTGAATCTGTCGCAGTCCGCCGATCGAGGGCGGCGGATGTTCAGGTGAGATCATCTCGCCGGTCGCTTTATCTTGCAGAATAAAACTATATTTCTATTGGATCGTACCCAAACGCCTCGAAATCGGATCTGTAACGCTCCTTCACTTTGGCCAGAAGCGCCGAGGTGAAATACTCGCGCACTTTTTTGTCCGCCCCCGTGGCGGGAGGAGAGAAATACTCGTCCATTGAGGGGGGGTTGCGCATGCCGAGCTCTGAAAGAAGAACAGGCAGCTGCTCTCGAATTTGTTCAAATCGGATATAGTCCGAGATCGCGATTGTGGGATGGGCGATAAAGTCGGCCTGCGGCCGAAAGTGCTGCTCCAGTTCACGATCCTCTTTTTCGCAGATGGCACCGACAAATTGTTCCAGGGTGATTGTTTGATCGCGCTCGACGTTGAGCCACTTTCCGACCAATTTTCTGGCGTTTGAATTCGGTCGTTGCATCCGGTCCAGGTAGCAGGACAGGAGCCGCGTCACCGGGTGGCGCACCACTACGAAGCGGCGGTATGTTGGCGCCGTAAGGGCGTCCTCGATCATCTCGGGCGGCAGTTGGTATGTCGAGATTAGCGGCGAAGCGGCCAGATTATGGACTTTGCCCGTCGGTATGAATGGCGAGCCTTGGTACTCAAATTTTTGCAGTATGTATTTGATGCTGCTGCTCGCATTCTTGGGAATGGCAAAAAAAACATACTTATTTTTCAAGGAAATTTGTACGAGTTTCGCAACTTCATTGCGTTTCATTCTTGTCAAGAGACTCGAATAGATCTGGCCTTCGTGGTCCCTTCCCGCATTAAGCCGCGTGGCCTGACTTGCCCTCATGGCAATCTCCAAAATCAAGACTGTGTCCGCACGAGTGTTTAAACGACAGCGAGGGTTTTGCGCAAATCTCTTTCTTGAAGGGCTCCCCCACGCTCCGGTGAGCTCCCTCGGAAAACGTGCTGGCGCCGGTCAAAGGAAACCCTGGCTTGCTCTTTCCTCCGAACCCAGCCAAGCCGGCCGATCGGCTTCCGGCAAGAGCTCGCGCAGTCCGGCAACTACAGGTGCATAATGCGCCGTGAGACGCGAGCGAATTTCCTCCGGCATGGCGACGCCCCCACCCACGTTATGTGTTTGAAACAGGCCGTTCTCTTTGTCCATCGGATAAGGAGGAGCACCCATGAAGGACAGAATGCGGTTAATGAAAAATTTCGGATCGCGCTTCAGATCGTCGTAGTACACGGCGAGAACCTTGTCATCGCCGAAAAAGGCCCGCCAGTCGACCAGCATTCGGGGATAGTCTGACCTTACGGCGCAGGCCCGCGACACGGCAAACCGACCCAACCGTTCCGCAAGCCCTTGTGGCTCCTGGTCCCAATTCTGGGAGACCTGCTGCGCCTGCGACCAGGCGCGTTCGGCCGGATCGCGAAAAATGATGACGATGCTTGCACCAAAGGCGACCCGCGACGCATGGGACACTTCTTGGCGCGACATGGTGGAGTAGTTCGGCGAAACGTCGGCGCAGAATTTCTCGCCGCCCTCTCTGAAGAGACGGGGGTATCTCTCAAGCCGCCATTCCTTCAGAAACCTTGCCACCCATGCCCGGTTAGCCGGTTTGATCGCGTCGCTTGCGAGCCGCTCACCGAGCTTCTTGGCGTACTTCTCTCGGCTGGCGGGAAATAATGCAAGATAATCGATCTCCTTTTGCGGCGGGAGCCAGAAGTCCGGGTGTTCCTTGAGCACACGATAGAGCCAAGTCGTGCCTGCCTTCTGCGCACCGGGACAGATTAATAATTTGGAGTTGTCCATTGTTGCGAACGCGCAGCCCCTGAAAAAAAAGGGGAGTTTTATGCCACGGCCGTTAGGCCAAGTACATCGGTATGTCAGCGGAACGCTGGCCGCAAACCAATCCCGCGGTAATAACGGTAGCCGCGGTTCGCCGTCGGAGCCATGGTAAAATCGTCACCGTTGGGCGTGAACCCTCAGGGGCGCCCTCGATATTGCGCCAATGCCGCTCAATTGTGCGGCGGAAAATGACTAGGTCCCGCTGCACCGCGCTCGTTAGTCAGTCGGATCACAAACAAAGTGTTTCACTGAAAGGCGAGCCCGTCCGGCTGGCGTATAATCAGTGACTTTTTCTCAGTAGGCGCATGAGCGCGACATTGCCGTAAGGCCGTTCGGTCGATTACGCTGAGTTTGGCTGGGGGATTATGTGGCGGTGACCTGCGACCATGACATTTTTGCGAAATCTCTTTAGAAAGCAGTCGAGTCGTCCCGGCGCCGGCGCCAATAATAACGTGGAAGGGCGTTCATCCCCGGCAAACCCCGGTGCCGTTCGGCGCCTGGTTGCCGTCAACGCTTTTGACGGGAGAAGTCGGAGCTTTGAGGAGCATGTTGGACGCGCTCTGCAACACATCGATATTGGCAAGCGCGCGGTGCTCGAAATTGGAAGCGATCGCTGGCTTTACGTGCCAAAGCGGTTCGAGGAACTCGGGGCGGGCATTGTCGAGGCGACGAATGTCGCTCCGGGATGGCCCACTGCGGAAAAACACAGCGATGTCATCACGCTACGAAGGGTCGACGCGACGAACCTGAGTATAGTCTATGGATCCAATACATTCGACCTCATATTCGGAATGGCCGTTCTCGAGCATATCGGATGTATATGGTTGGTACTCGAAGAATCCGCGAAAATTCTCAGACCGGGCGGCGTTCTCTACCTGCATGGCGGCCCAATCTGGACAGCTACGAAGGGTCACCACCTGTACACAAAATTCGAAGGCGTTGACTATAAGTTCACGGCAGCGGATTGCCCTATCCTCCGCTGGGAGCATCTTATGTTCGATGAGGGTGGCCTGCGGGATGCCTTGGTATCTCGGGGATCGCGAGAACCGCTGGCTGCGCATCTGGCACAATTTGTCTATCGTTCGGCGGAGCAGAACAGGATCGGATACGAACGACTGTCCAAAATATTCGCCGCCTCTCCCCTCAAGCTGGTCGACAAGCATGATAATGCTTTTGACGATCCAAGCCCCGATGAGCTGCGGCGCATCCGATGGGGACAGTGGGGCGATGAGAGCCACTTCAACGTGTCAGGCGTTACCTTTATCATGCGGCGATAGGGACCATACCGCCCGAAACTGGTGGTGACAGGAGATAATCGAGGTAATCGCTGCGCGGTGCGGGTTTGTTGCAGCGGTGGGCACGCGCGAAACGGCTAGTGCCGGCGCACATAGGCCACGGCATAGGGTGCAAGCTGTAATGTTTTTCCTTCGATGCTGACCGGACCGGCCGGCTGATCTGTTTGATTGATAAGGGCGACGCAACGCGAGCTTGCGTATGCCGCCACATTGTCGACCGGCGCACGTGCGTTCAACAGCACCTCTCCCTTCGGAAAACAGCCGGCGATGCTTTTCAAAGATTCGGCGAATGGAAACGGCTTTCCGCCTCCCGCCATCCTCGCATCGCTCCAAACGCTTTCCTGATCCCCTTCGTATGGTAATGACGCTTCCCCCTCCGGCTTCCACCGCAGCGCAACCGCGACGTCGGGCATCATGCGGAACAGGCTCATCGTCATGAGGGCATTCTGATAATCGTGACTGAATCGAGCCAGGGACATATCGTGGTTGTCTGGGGTCGAATACCATTCGGCCCACCAGATGGGTAGTCCAGGCGCCTGGTGGTGCAGCCAGGCATCGACATCTGCATAGTATTGAGTTGCCGCAAACCAGTTTGCGGGATAGATATTTCCGTTGCTGATGCTCGGATTTCCATGTAGTCCGCCATCGACTGCTATGAAGTCGGCGCCGTGCTTCTCGCGCAACCAGTATTCGATCGAATCCAGCGTGGGCTGCAGGACCGTTCCGTACGCACCCCTTAGTTCCGATCCTTCGCCCCTTCCACTGTAGTCGACTCCCACATGCACATATGGTCCTCCCACGCGAATATCGTTCGAAACGTGTTTCAAGGCGTCGTAGAGGAGGTTGTAGAGCTCGGTGTATCCCTCATAGTCCCAACGACGCTGGCCGCGGTTCCAGAAACCCTTCATTTCGCTCCAAACGAGGTAATACTTGACATAGGGATAGCGGCGGGCAACTTGCGTTGCAGCCTGCACATAGTCGTCGAAGTACGAAGCGTCGATCGACGCGTCTTTTATATCCGTCCGCCTCATCCAGTCTGGCGCGCAACACAGGGTGATAACCGGCACGCCTCCAGTCGCGCGGACCAGTGCGAGTCGTTCGTCCAATCTCCTAAAATCCAGTTGGCCTGGCGCAGGCTCGAAATCATTGGACCCGACCATTTCGATCCATACATTCTGAAAATGGAACAGGTCCTGCAGCAGTTGACGCGCGGACGCCGCGGCTTCCGGATTTCTTCCCGGATCGATGCTATGCCGGTAGTGCGTCACGCCCCATTCGGTCTGGACCGTTCCATAACCGGCCCCGATCTGAACTCGCGGAACTTGGGCCTCACCCGCCGAAACCCCGGTCAACGCGAGCATCACAGTTACGATGCAGTTCGTGATTGCAACGCTTCGCACCCCTCTTTTTTGCTTGCCGAGTAGCATCAAACTTGTATGCTCAATTCGAAAACTTTCGACGGCAATCTTAGTGACATTCCGGTATCTTGCCAAGCTTGGCGTTGAGGGTTTCGGATGCATTCGAAATATGCAAGCGCAGCGTACGCCCGGATTTGCCCCGACGGCTCGCGCGCAGGCGCTGTTTGGGCGTGTTTGATATATTCAACTTCCAAGAGTCCTGAACAACCGAAATGCCGCGCTTTCCGGATTTCTACTGTATTGGCGCACAAAAGGCCGGAACGACATGGCTGCACAAGATGCTGGAAATGCATCCAGATGTGTGGCTGCCAGCCTTGAAGGAGTTGCATTACTTCGATCGGGTTCACATCCCGCATAGAACTGACGAATTCGGGTTGAGCCCGCTCGACCGGGCGCTACTCGATAAGGCTCTCGATGGCATTCGGTGGCACGCAAACCGCGAAGGTCCACCCGAGGAGCGAATTATTTGTATCCAAAAACTTGTGCGAATGGGAAGGGCCAAGCTCACAGACAGATGGTATAGCCGAATATTCGACGAAGCGTCCGACAAAAGCCTCTGCGGCGAGATCGACCCGGGTTACGCATCCCTGCCAGATCCGGGCGTCGCTCACATGCGCCGGCTAAACGATCACGCCAGAATCATTCTTATCATGCGCGACCCCATCGAGCGCGCCTGGTCGCATCTCAGAATGGACGAAGCAAAGGGACATTTGGGGCGCGACGGCTATGTTGCTTGGGCGCAGAAAAATCAGACTTGGTTTTCATATTCCGACTATCCTTCGGTGATCGCGCGTTTTGCCGCCCATTTTTCGCTGGAGAACATTCTCCTGTTACATTTCGACGAAATCCGGGAAGAACCAATACTATTGCTGAACCGCGTTTGTGACTTTCTCGGTCTGGATTTCGCGCGGGGAAAATTTTCGGGAGCGCACGAAGTCGTATTTGAGGGAAGAGCCCACCCCATGCCGCGCAGTGTCTACGACATCTTTCTCGCCCGTTTGAGGCCCGTTTACGAAAAACTCCTGTCGCTGGATAGTCCCTACGTCCGCCGCTGGTACCAGAGGCACTTCACAGCATAACGAATGGACGGCTTATGCCGCCCCGGTTCAGCCTGCGCCCTGCAATTGCACCGGCTTCTCGAGCGACGCCGCAGGATGGTCGCCGCAGTCCCTCATTCCCAGTAGCCGTTCAAGCGCGGGACGCACTGCTTCCCTCGAAAACCGGTCCGCGATGTGTCGACGGGCAGCGGACGACATGGCCCTCCAGAGTTCATCGTCGCGATAGAGCCGCGCGATGGCGGCCACGAACTCGTCCACGGTTTCGGCGAGCATTGCATGTTCCCCGGTGCGCAAATCAAAGCCTTCCGCGCCGATGGATGTCGTTACGACTGGCAGGCCGAGGCTCATGCTCTGCCCGATTTTCCCCTTCATGCCGGCACCGAACCTGAGCGGCGCCACAAAAACGCGCGCCCGGTCGAAAAATGGGATCACGTCCGGCACGTAGCCCGTGACCCGGACCGCTCCGGAGCCGAGGGCTTTGATCTCCGGTGTAGGCGAGCTTCCGACCAGCCAAACCGGGACATTCCCGATCAAGGACTGCAGCGCCGGTATTATCTCGCGAACCAGATAGGCGGCCGCATCGGCGTTTGGAGTGTGCAGATAGTGACCGATAAAGAGCACCCCCTCTCGCCCCGCCGGTCCGGGCACCGTATGATGCTGCGCAGCATCGTCGTGAATGTTCGGGATGATCTCGACCGGCGTGTTCGGTACGGAGCTTTTCACGATCGCGGCCTCCTCGGGCGTGATCGCGACAATGCGGTCGGCGGCAACAAAATTTACTTCTTCGATGCGTGCGTAACGGTCCGCCTGACGACAGAGCTCAACATCTCCGCTGAGCTCGGCGGCCCGGCGGTAGCGGACCCCATGAAGATCGACGGTGTCGTAAAGGAGGGTAGCGCGAGGAGAATAGAGCCTTATCGGGGCGGCATATTGGAGCATGAGATCCGGATAGCAGACGAAGGCTGCTTCGTAATATGCACCCCACTCCTTGAGGTGCGCGACTGCCCGATCGAAGCCGAAAATCACATGGGTGCCCTGCGCTTCCAGCTGCGGCAGCCGTTTTGCCAGTTCGACGTTCACTTCGTCGAAAATCCAGCGGTATTCCGGTGGCTCGCGGTCTGACACATAGGTAACCCCAAAACCCATTTCGCGCATCAGGTCGAGGATCGCCGCGATGCGAACACCCGAGCTCTGCACATCCGGCGTCGGTATCCGGATTTCGACCACCAAGATGTTACGGGAAGATGGTCGCCACGCGCTTTGGACAACCTCCCGGCTGCCGGTATCGGCCGGCTTTGGTTGCCGGCGAATTATCGCGTCAACCTGATCTCTCAGGTATGCATGGAACGCCTTGAGGTGGGAAGAAAAGCGACGCGAGGCCCTGACGCTTGTCTTCAGTGCACGGAGCGGTGCGGTGACTTGCCAGGACGTGGATTGCTTGAGCGCCCGGATGGCCGCGTTGAGGCGCGCGATTTCGGCGGCGCCGTCGGATTGCTGCAATTGGGCAATCAGTTGATCCCGCAACGCCACTTCGGCATGCAGAGTGGAAACACGTTTACGTTCTTCGTCGAGCGCAGCGACCAGCTCGTCGACCGTCGCGTTCCTTCCATCTTTGGCTGGAATCGACCGGTCCAACTCGGAGTCCGTCATTGCTTATTGCTGCCTATTCCTCGCCAAGCTTCGCGCCTGCCCGCTTCAGATTCCGCTCCGGTCCCACTGTCGCGCAAAACCCGGCTGGGTCGATGATCGGTACCCGTCAAGCTTCCCGCAGCCGGACGAGGAGCTGCTTCTTAAAGCACTTGCGAAGATTTCGCGAGATCGCTTATGGGAAATATCGGGTCGCCTGTTAATCGCCGGCCAGCGATCCGGAAGGGATGAAATTCGATGGGGCATAGCCGGAAACCGGGGCTGTCGCTCGTCGTCCCCTGCATCGGGGCGGCGATCCTTCTGGCCGCCTGCACCGAAAACAGTCCAGGTTATGACGACCTGGCAAAGGGGGATTACGCCGCGGCACGCGAGGAGTTGGCGCCTTTGCAGGCGCAATCCCCGCACGATCCCTACCTCGAGCTGAATCTCGGCTGGGCGTATCAGAATCTCGGCCGCATGGACTTGGCCGAGCCGCTTTACCGGGGCGCCATCGTCGACGGACAGAACGTCGTCCCGGCTCAGACGACCAGCCCGGAATTTCAGGGCAAGCCGCTCGCTGCGATTGCCTGCGCAAACCTCAGGGCCGGCCTCAACAACCCTGCGGCGTGTTGAGGCCGGTACGGAGGGAAACGCTCGGCGGGCTTAGAGCGGTTCCAGCAAAAGTGTGCGCACTTTTGCGTCCGGAACCGCGTCTAAACAATGAGTTGGAGCGAAATGACGATTCGAAGAAAAGTCATTTCGCTTTAGTGCGCTGCGGCCGTCTGCGTGGTGTTCTGGCTCCCGCTATGCTCCGAATCCGGACGCGCCGGCGCACCAAGGAAATTGTAGGCGAGGCGGTCCAGGAACGAGGGTGCCGCCGCCGCCGCACCGCCGGGAATGAGATTGGCCTTGGGAGCCGTTTGGCCGGATGGCGCTGCGGGCTGCGATTGCGCAAATGCCCCGTCGGAGCCGGCGAAAAGCAGCGTCAGCGTCGCTGCGGCAAAAAACGAACGTTGCATGGCTGTGAATCCTTTTTGAAACGGTTGCGGATGCAGTTCTAACTCGTCCGGTACTAAGAACGGTTGAACCCATCGCCGACAAATTGAATCGAAATTGCTTGCAAAACGGGCATTTGGCGGAGGGTTGCCGGCAATTATCGCAATTGACAGGAACCTTTTTGCAAGGCATGTTGCGTACAGTCGCGTGCAAATGCCTGCGGAGGGATACGATGCGTAAGGAATTGCTTTCCACTTGTGTAGCCGGTGCGTTGATGTTCGCAACGGTTGCTCCGGCCTTTGCCCAGGTGAGCGGCGGGGCGGGAACGAGCGGCGGCGCAACGAGCGGCGGCGCGACGACGTCTGCTCCTGCCCCGACCGAGGGTGGCTTGATGCCGGGAGGTGGAGCGGGGAGCAATGCGGCAGGCATCTCTACTGTGGCGGCGCTGGCGGGCTTGGCCGGTTTGGGCTTGCTGGCCGGCATCCTGGTCGTGGCGCTCAACAACCATCATGGTACTCCTACGACGACCACCACCACCACCACGACAACCGGTACGCACTGAGTACCGCAAGATTTTGGCGAGAGGCGCGGACGAAAGTTCGCGCCTCTACGTTTTTGGAGCTACTGGGAGCGCGCCCCCCGACTCATCGCAAAGGCTCCAAGATCAAGGGTTGATCGGGGGCTTGCGCGTCACGTTCCCTTGACGGCCGAGGGTCCCCGATCAAGTCGGGGACCGCGCTCCCCGTCATTCTCCGTCTACCGTTCGCGCCACGCGGAAGCCGATCAACGCCGAGCGAAGGCCTGCCACTTCCCAGAAGCGAAACGCGGAGCGCGCGTAGGCGGGGCTGTTGTTGAAGGCGCCGCCGCGAACGACACGGCGCTCGCAGTCGCCGCTCAACCACGCCTCTCCATCGGTCGGAAGGCGGGGCGCCGCATAGCTCTCGTTCCAGCAGTCCTGCACCCATTCCCACACATTCCCGCTCATGTCGCGGAGCCCGAATGCATTGGCCGGGAAGCTGCCCACCGGTGTCGGCGCGCCGCGATAATGCCCGGGCGCGCTGTAGCCGGTGGGAAAATCGACCGGATCGTAATTGGCCTGGTCGGTCGAGATCGTATCGCCGAAATAGAACGGCGTCGTCGTGCCGGCACGCGCGGCGTACTCCCATTCGGCCTCGGTGGGCAGCCGGTAGGTGTGGCCGGTTTTGCCGCTCAGCCAGCGTGCGTAGGCCTGTGCGTCGCTCCAGTTGACGTTGACGACGGGCTGCCGGCCGCGGCCCCAATGGGCGTCGCTCGGCACATAACCGTTGCAGCCGCCATCCGCCACGCAGGCATCCCACTCGTTGAAGGTGATCAGGTTGGCGCTCACTGCGATGGAATAGGGGATTTTTACATGGTGTTGCGGGCTTTCGGCGCGATTGCGGCCGGGTTCGTCAGGGGGGGAGCCCATCTCGAAGGCGCCTTCCGGCAGCACCATCATGCGCGGCGCTTCGGGCGCATCCCAGATCTCGCCTGTGGCGCGGGGTGCGGAATCCGGCGCCTCGACTCTGCAGGACTGGGCGCCGGCCTGCGCGATCGCGACCGGATCTGCGGATGCGTCGGCCAGCTGGCCGCAGGCGGCTTGCCGCCATTGCGCGAATTTCTCTTCCCGCTCGGCGCGCCAGGCGGCGAGGGCGTGGGTCTGCTGTTGTTGTTGTGCTTCCGGACTGGGCTCCATCACGGGCGTTGTTGCTTGGGCGATGGCCGCGTGCGCGGCAACCTTTCCCTGCATCGAGACGAGATAGGCTCGTGCATCGGTGTCGGGAGGCGTTGGCACGCCCTTGCCGGGACCCGGCGTTCCGAGTTCGTCCAGCGAGAAATCCATCCGCGCGTCATAGGTACGGTCGATCTGGTTGCGCAGATTTTGCTCGGCGTCGTACCAGGCGCGCTTGATCGGTCCGTCCCGACAGCTTGACAGCTCCGCCGGGTCCGCCGCTCCCCAGCGCAGTTCGATGCATTGGTAGGGATCGAACGACATATGGAACAGGCGTTCGCGTGCGTCCTCGTAGGACAGTGTGACCTGCTGGCCGTTGGTGCGCGTGTAGCTGACGGAGCATTTTTGCGCTCCGAGATCATAGGCCGCAAGCATTTCGCCCACGATATCGTTGCCGGAGTACAAAAGGTGCCGGTTGTCGCCGCGCTCGTACATGTCGACAAAGCGCTCGGCCTTGTCGCGCAGCTCCTTGAAGGCGGTTTTCAGGCGCGCGTCGCGCGATGGCGTGGAATAGGTTTCCCAATCCCCGCTCGTGCCGTAGATGTTGGGCGGCAGGCGCGCCGGCTCCGGGCGATTTTCGATGCCGGCCGCGATGGCGATGTCCACCGCCTGGGTGCGGTAGTGCAGATCGTTGCAATTGGAATCCACCATCTCGGCGATTTCCTTCACCGGATCGAATTCCAGCTTGCCGCCGGCGAGCTTCGCGCGCACAAAATCGTAATAGTCGAGGGTCTCGCCGCTCAGCTCGAACGTGCCGCTTGACCAGCTGTCGTCCGAAGGCCGATCAGCGTTGCCGTAATATTGTTCGTCGGAGAAATCCGGAATTTCGGCATTGCGCGCCAGTTCGATGCGACCACCGAGAAGCTCGCCATCTGGCCCGGTCCGGTATCCGATCAGCCGCTCGGGCCGCCAATTCTTGAATCCTGCGCCCTGGCCGGGCGCGGCGCGGACAAATCTGAGGTCGTAGAATTCGTGCGCGATCGTGTTGTCGGGATGGGCATCGATGAACTGGATGCGGCCGTCGGATTCGACGCGCGTGACCACTGCAACGTGCCCGTTGGGGTCGTAGATCACGGTTCCAGGTCGGATCGATTTCGCCTCGAGGGCAACGGAGTAGAAATCCGGCGAAACAGGCCCGTCGATATCGGGATGGATGCGGAAGGAAGCCGAGGAAATTGCACCCACGACGGTATTGAGGAGCGCGTAGCCGCCGATGCTGCCGGTCAGCACGTCGGTGCGTGCGGTGACAATGTTGCCGTCGCGGGAATAGCGCGTATCGGTGGCGCCGCCGCGCGCCGCCACGCCGCGCTCGAACGAAAATGGCAGGCTGCGTTTCCAGGCAAAATAGGCGCGCAGCACATAAGGAAGCTGCGCACAGTCGGAATAGAAACGCACATTGTCCGGGTCGGATGCACGGAACGGATTCCACGGCCCATGGAGGCATGCGTCGGTCGTTGTGCAGCCCGAATCGCCGATCGCCTGGATGAACTCGCTGTAGTCCCGTTCGTCCGAATCGCTCCAGTGGTCGAAGCGGATGACGAAATCGCCGGAGCCTGCCGGCCGCGCCGCCGCCGCGCCCAGCGCCAAGAACATCAGCGCCAGTGCAAGACCCACGATCCCGGTGTTCTGTCCGCAACGCTTGATTCTCACCCCAACTGTCATGGCGCGGGCCATGACAAGGTTTTTTGTTGGGAATCGTCCGATGCGGACAGAGCACTGGCGAAGTGTCGCGTTTCGAGACGGATCATGGCCATTCCAGCCGCGCAGCTTAGCATAAACGTTATATGTACTGCGTTGGCAGCAAACGGGAGGCCAAGCCGTTCGTGCCGATTTGCCGACCCTGGCAGGCCGGTTGACGGCCTTGCCCTTTTTCGATTAGAACATTCAGAGAACGATCATAATGCTTGACGCAGTGCCTCCTTTTCCGAGGCAGGGAAAATCTCCGAGTCGATCCGAAGAATCTGGATTCATGCGCAAGCGGTTGGTCTGGTCAAGCGCCGCAACATGAGCTTGATTATTCCAAGGCGGATGAGTGCGGCGACGGTTCGCGCGTAGCGTTCGCAATGACGCATGAGACGGCGATTTCTGCGTTCCAGAGTTCCATCCCAATCCCACAGCATGAGATAGCAATGCGCCGTGCTCTTGGGCGGGAAATCCTTGGGTTGAGCCTTACACTGACAGTCCGTCCACAGCACATAAAAGCCCGTATTTCCCGGATGAACATTGAAGTTGCAAGTGCGTGTGAGGCGATTGAGACATAGGCATCAGAGGCTTATGTCGATTGGACCGACGGGAATCATGGCACACCCGGCGGGTAATCGGATTCGGACGTTCCCCGGCTCGCTTTCGACCGCCGGCTCAAGCTGGAGTTTCACGGCTCAAGCGTCACCTCCAGGGTTGCTCGCCTATCGCGAACTGGACGATGCTGTCGGCCTGACTGCGCTCGCCGGTGGAATGCTGTCCGGCGGTCGTCGCGGCAAGAACACGCGACACACATGCTCGTTGGGCTGTTGCCTCAATCGGTGTTCGGTCGTCTTGCCGGATGTGAGGACGTGAACGCCGCCGCAGACGATCTTTCTGGCTTCCTGCAGCGTCAGAAATGTGCTATCATTACCTTCGATATTGAACAAAGGTTATGTAAGTAAATGGAGAAGATGATCGCACCGACGCTTGAGGAAACGGACCTGGGGCTGGAGTTTCACGTTAATCGCGACGTCCATTTTATTTTTTCCAACAAGAAATCGATTATGTGGCTAAAGGATCGCTGTGCGGACGGTTATCATGAACCCGCCATGTCACAGCTTCTCGTCGAGTATTTAAGAAGCTATCCAAGTGCCATATTTTTCGATGTTGGTGCGTTGTATGGTTATTTCGGCCTGCTTGCGCTTGCGTTATCAAAAAGTGAGGCGAAGATCTTTGAATTCGAAATGAATCCCGAAAGCTTCGTTGCCTTGACCCAGAATATTGCGGCCAATACGCATCTTCAGCCAGGGCGGATCGTTGCGGTCAACTGCGCCGTAGGCGACGTAGATGCGGCCGATCAAATGACCAGGTATAAAGGCATGATTTTGAATTCGGTCGATACCGGTTCACACGAGACGCCAATGAACTTCATTACGCTGGACAGTTTTTGCCGAACGCGAGGTTTCCTGCCAAACTTAATGAAGATCGACGTGGAAGGGTATGAAGGCAAGATTCTGAAGGGCGCTGCAAGCATACTGCGCGCTTCTGAAACGGTGATCATGCTGGAATTGCACAATAATAAAAAATTATTGCGCGCCAGCGGCACTACACGGTGCAATCTTCTAGAAAGTCTGCTGAATGATGGCTGCGGTTTGTATTATTTCGGTAAGCATCGTTCCACGAATAGCCTAGGTGCTCGCCGACTGTCCGCTGAATATTTGTGCTCCCAGCGGGAAAAATTCGATGCCATGGGAGACGATTTGGTTTTGATCTCAACGAGGGACATAAGACTGTATTGGCCAAATCTTGAGATCGTTGAGTCCTTCGATCACGATCCACAATCGTGAAGTGGACCCCGATTCTGGGGCCAGAGTCCGCGCTCGTCCGAATCGCTCCGGTGATCGAAGCGGATGACGTAATCGCCGGAGCCTGCCGGCCGCGCCGCCGTTGCGCCATTCGCCGGCGCAAGGGCGAATCGTATGATCCTTGAGAGGTGTGGCATTTCGAGACGGATCATGGCCATTCCAGCCGCGCAGCTTAGCATAAACGTTATATGTACTGCGTTGGCAGCAAACGGGAGGCCAGGCCGTTCGTGCCGATTTGCCGACCCTGGCAGGCCGGTTGACGGCCTTGCCCTTTTTCGATTAGAACATTCACAGAACAATCATAATTCTTGACGCATCGTCACTTTTTTCCCCGCGGCAGGGAAAATCGCAGGGAAAAATGCAAAAAGTCCCTCCGTCGGCAGAAAATATACTTCAACAACAATGGGTTAGACAAACTTGCGGGTAAGCGCTTTTTTTTTGGCTAAGTGATCCAAACGCTTCGGTTTTCGCGGAAATTCGGCCGCAAACTTCAATTTAGCGATAAGGTCTGATCGCGATGGATCGACCGATATCGGAAATCCAAACGGTTCTCGTGGAAACCGCGATGGGCAAGCTCGCCGGCTTGCGCAAGGCCGACGTGCTGAGCTTCACGGGCATCCCTTTCGCCAAGCCGCCAGTCGGCGCGCTGCGATGGCGAATGGCGGAACCCAACGCGCCATGGGCCGGAATTCGCGATGCCACGCGCTTCGGTCCGGTCTGCCTGCAATCCGCGATTGCGCTGGAGGCGCTGACAGGAGGGGGGCCGGCCGAGCAATCCGAGGATTGCCTCTATCTCAATATCTGGACGCCCGGCTGCGACGACGCGAAGCGTCCCGTCATGGTGTGGATTCACGGCGGCGGGTTCGCCATGGGGGCAGGCAGCCAGGCAATCTACGACGGTGCACGGCTCGCAGCCCGCGACGTGGTGGTCGTAACGATCAATTATCGCCTCGGCGCCTTCGGTTTTCTCGATTGGAGCCAAACCGCCGGATTGCCCGTGCCGGGATCCGGAACCGAGGGGCTCGGCGACCAGATACTGGCTCTCGATTGGGTAAAGCGAAACATCTCCGCCTTCGGCGGCGAGCCGGAAAACGTCACCGTATTCGGCGAATCGGCGGGAGCAATGAGCGTGGGGGCGCTGCTGGCAAGCCCCGCCGCACGCGGGCTTTTTCACAAGGCCATCGCGCAGTCGGGGGCGGCGCATATCGGCTATGACCGCGAACGTGCGGCGCGCGTGGCGCGGGCGATGCTCGACACGCTGGGCCTCGAGGCCTCGCAAGCTACGCGGGTCTGCGATCTTCCGGCGGATGTCGTTCTAAAAGCGCAGGCTGCAGTGCTCGCACAAGCGCGCAGCCGCAGCGACGTGCGCAGGCTCGGCACGCTTCCCTTTCAACCCGCGATCGACGGTGCGCTGCTGCCCTCTCGTGCGATCGAGGCGGTGCGCGCCGGTTCTGCCGACGGCATTCCGCTTCTCGCGGGCACCACGCGCGAGGAATGGAAGCTCTTCACGGCCGCCGATCCGCGATTGCGGCTGATGCCGATAAGCGGGTTGCGCACACGCGTTGCGAACCTGGCACGCGACGCCGCACCCGAATTACTCGATGTTTACGGCGCCGGCTCGCCCTTCGACCGCTTCAACGCCATCATGACCGACAAGAATTTCACCCTTCCGGCTATCGCGCTCCTCCGGGCGCAAGCCGCGCGGGCACCGGTCTTCACGTATCGATTCGACTGGCGTTCGCCATGGCTCGGCAGCATCATGGGCGCCTGCCACGCATTGGAACTGGGGTTCGTGTTCGGCACCCACGGCCAAAAGCTTGCGAGCGTTTTCTTCGGCACCGGCACGGCCGCCGAACGGCTTGCGACGGCGATGATGGACTGTTGGGCGGCATTTGCCCGTGCGGGCGATCCCACGACAGCTACGACCGGGCCTTGGCTGCGCTACGACAGCGACGGACGGGGCATGATCTTTGGCGACGGCGAGCCCTATCTGGCATGCGTGCACGATCAGCAGCGGCTGCGCGTGTGGGCGAAGATTCCGGAGCGTAAGCTGGGACCATGATCTACCACTCCGCGCGGGACATGCTGGCTGCGATGGCGGCAAAGCGCGTCTCGGCGCGCGAGCTTCTCGACGCGCATCTCGCCCGCAACGACGAAATCGCCGGACGCATCAATTGCATGACCGAACGCGACGTGGAGAGCGCGCGCCGCAAGGCTTCGGCGATCGACCAGGCGCGCGCGCAAGGCAAGGCGCTGGGCGCGCTGGCAGGCCTGCCCATGACGATAAAGGACGGCTTCGATGTGGCGGGGCTGCCGGCGGTTGCCGGTAATTCCGCGCTGCGTAACCGCCCCAAGGATTGCGCCGATGCCGAGATCGTTGCCCGTGCGCGGGACCAAGGCGCCGTCATTTGGGGTAAGACCAACGTGCCGTTCATGCTGGGCGATTTCCAGACGTACAATTCCATCTACGGCACGACGAACAATCCTTACGACATTTCCCGCACCGCAGGCGGGTCTTCGGGCGGCGCGGCGGCAGCGCTGGCAGCGGGCGTAACACCGCTCGAGATCGGCTCCGATATCGGCGGCTCGCTGCGCCATCCGGCGGGCTTCTGCGGCGTGTTCGCCCTGAAACCGACGTGGGGCGCGCTTTCGCAGCGCGGTCATGTTCCGCCATTGCCAGGGCATTTTGCCGAGGTCGATCTGCAAGTGACGGGCCCGATGGCCCGCAACGCCGGCGATCTGCGACTGTTATGGAATGCGCTGCGTGGACATGCCGGGACTAAGCGCAAGGACGTCGGCGGCATGCGCATACTCCTGTGGGATCGCGAACCGGGATTTCCGCTGGCGCGCGAAGTCCGCGACGGGGTACGCCGAGCGGCTGCGGCGCTCGAACGGCGCGGCGCGACGATAGCGGCGGCCAGGCTGCCGTTTCGCGGCGAAGAACTCGTCGAGGTCTTCTTCGACCTGCTCGTTCCGATATTGGCTGCAACATTTCCCGACGGGCTCTACAACAGCTTCCTGGCGAGCCGCACCGCCGATCTTACGTCATTGAGCGAAGGCGCCGGTCCCTTGAGCGCAGCCGCCTACCGCGTGCGCGCCACCGCGAGCTATCGCGACGTTCTCAAGGCCATGACGACACGCCAGGCGATGAAGGACAAGCTTGCCGCACTGTTCGATTCGGAAATCGATGCCATCCTGTGTCCGCTCGATTCCATCGTGGCGTTTGCCCATGCCCAGAACCTGCCGCCAATGGCGCGGTCGATCGAGGTCGACGCAGAGAGCGTGCCTTATATGAGCCTTATGACGTGGATCGCGCTCGCCACGGCGCTGCACAATCCGGCCGTCGCTGCGCCGGCCGGGCAAAACAAAAACGGGTTGCCGATCGGCGTACAGCTCGTAGGCCGCTGGCATGGGGAGGACGATCTGTTCGACCTGGCCATGACGCTGGAAGAAGAGCTTGGCGGCTTCAGCGCTCCGCCCCTTTAAGAAAACAAGACGTGGCGATCTCGTCGCGCGCTGCAAGGCAGAATGGACTCCCGCCGCCACGTGACGACGTCATCACTTCAAACCGCCGGAAACGATGGCGGCATAGGCTGCCGCGTCGAGCGGGCGGTAGCGGTTCGATTTCGGCTCCAAATAATAAAGCGGATCGGCGATCTTCGCGGGATCGAACCCGTCTTTGACGAGATCGACCTTCCTGAGCTTGAACGTTCCCGTGATCTCCATTTCGGGCCGCAATCTTAAGAAGACCGGGATGGCGTAGGCTGCCAGGTTGCGCGCCAGCAAGTCGTATAGCCCTTCCGGATCGAAGTTGGGCGCGGCCACCAGCGCCGCCATGCCGGCACGGCCGTCCTGCCCCGGAATCGCGACGCCGTAGACATTCGCTTCCAGGATGCCTTCCACGACGCCAAGCGCTTCCGACACCTCGCTCGTCGCCACATTCTCGCCCTTCCAGCGGAACGTATCGCCGATCCGGTCGACGAAATAGAAATAGCCGAGCCCGTCGCGCTTCATGAGGTCGCCGGTGCGGAACCACGCGTCGCCCTTTGCAAAAACGTCGTGCAGGATCTTCTTCTGCGTGTCCTCGGCGCGCGTATACCCCTCGAAGTCGCGGCCCGGTTCCTTCAGTATCTTGCCGATCGCTTCCCCGACTTCGTTGTCGTCGCATTCGATGCAGAATCCGTCGGCGCTCCGGATCGGCTGTTCGTGCTCGATGTCGAAGCGCACGATGCGCGTCTTGAAGACGCATCGCATGTAGCGCGGAATCCGCCCCACGGCGCCAGCCCTGCCGTCGTAGGACAGCATCGAAACGTTGCCTTCGGTGGAGCCGTAGAACTCGACGATCCTGGGAATGACAAAACGCTTCTGGAACGTTGCCCAGATTTCCGGCCGCAGTCCGTTTCCCGTGATCGCCCTGAGAGCGTGATCGCGCTCATGGACGTGCGGCGGCGCATTAAGCAGATAGCGGCAGAGCTCCCCGATATACTGGAAGAATGTCGGGCGATACTTGAAACAATCGTCCCAGAATTCGTGTGCGGAGAATTTGCGCCGCAGCACCAAGGCGCCGCCCTTGATGAAAGGCGGTCCAAGCGCCGCGATGCCGCCCGAGGAATGATAAAGCGGCAGCACATCGTACATGCGATCGGAGCTGGTGGCGCCCAGCGCCTCGGAAAATCCGTACATCATGAAAAGCATGCGCGCATGGCTGATATTGGCGGCCTTGGGCAGGCCGGTGGTTCCCGAGGTGAAGACGTAGAACGCCTTGTCTTTGCATGTGACGCCAGCGCGCCAAGCGGGATCGGCCGGCGCGCCATCCGCAGACTCCAGCACAGAATCCAGGGATTCGAACCCCGATGCGGCGGCGCCTTGCAGCCATGCGGCCGGCCCGGCCTTCAGCTCGGTACGAATCTCGGCATAGCTGTCGGCCAGTTCGCTGCCCAAGATGAGGTGCCGTGCCCCCGCAATCGAGACGGAGTGGATCAGCGGGGCGCCGCGCGCGTTCGCATTGATCAGGGCGGCCACCGCTCCCACCTTGAGCAGTCCGAGCCAGGCCATGATGTATTCTGGCCGATTCTCCATGAGCAGTGCCACCACGTCGCCGGGGCGCACGCCTTGGCTCCTGGCCCAATGTCCGTAGGCGTCGGCCTTCCGGTTGAGAGCGGAATAGGTGACGGTTTCACCGCCGAAGAGGATTGCGGCCGCATCGGGCCGCTTTTTCGCATGATCCTCCATGATATCGACGATCGTGAAAGGCGAGTCGGGCTGGAGGTGACGGATCTGGAACAGCGTCCGTGCGATGCTTCCGATATAGATGGCTTCGCGCGAGAGCGAATTGAACAAGCCCATGAGCGAATTGTTTCCCCTGCAAGGCGGCGAGCGTAAGCCTTGGCCGCGCGGCACTAGAGCGGCAGGCTAGCGTATGACACCATGAATTCCCTCCCCGCAACGACTGTCGCGGTGCTCGACGTACGAGGCCTGAAATGTCCTCTTCCGGCACTTCTTGCCCGACGTGCCCTTGCGCGTGCGCCCGCCGGCCAGGTGATCGATATCCTCGCGGACGATCCGATGGCGCCCGTCGACGTGCCGCACATGTGCGCGCAGGAGGGTTATGAGGTCATCGAGCTTGAAAGGCAGGGGCCGGTGGCGCGGATGCGTTTGCGCAAGCCTGGAGCGGTTCCAGCAAAAGTGTAAGCACTTTTGCGTCCGGAACCGCGTCAACGCAAAGACCTGGAGCGAAATGACGATTCGAGGAAAGGTCATTTCGCTCTAGTCAGAGATGCGAGCCGCCCAATCGTGGCGCAGCGCCGCCATGATCGTTATGTCGCACCACTTGCCCTCTATGAAGCTCGCCTCGCGCAGGCGGCCCTCTTCCTCGAAGCCGGCCGACCTATAGGATGCGATCGCGCGGGTATTATGCGCCAGTGTTGTCAGGCTGACGCGATGAAGATTGAGCGTCTTCCAGGCATAGTCGAGCACGAGCGTCACCGCACGCGTGCCGATCCCCCGGTTGCGGTCGGTTTCGGCCCCGATACGCACGCCCAGCTCGGCGGAACGATGCACCGGCTGGATGTTCTTGAGCAGCACGAAGCCAACGATCTCGGGATTGCCGATCTTTCGGATCGCGAACAGAACCTGCGTCGGGTCGCCGGAGAGCCTGTCCATCCAGTTCTTGAAAGCATTGAAATCTACCGGCCGCCAGGCGAAATCGAGCTTTGCTGTGGCCGCGTCGTTCATCCAGGTGAAAAGCGCACCGAGATCGCCGGGCAGCACCGGGCCGATGGAAACGACATCGTCGCCGAGCGAGACTGCATCGAGGCCGCGGCCGGGCATTGCATTGGGGCCTTCGGCAACCGCGCCGATCTTCTGAGCTACCATTTGCCGGGTCCCCAATGCCGGCATCCAAGCTAATCCGTTAAGGCTAACAAAAGGTGAAATGCCCGGAGACTAGCCGGCATTCTCCGCGTCGCTCCCATCCGGCCGCACCAAGCCGTTCGCGGCTCTTCCGGCTTCAGCTCTTTGGGGACGGCGCAGGAGGCGCAATCGTGGGACCCAAACGCGCGATAATTTGATTTGCGTCGATCGCCCGCGGCTCCTTGGCAGCCTGGCCGGGCGTCAGCATCACGATCTCCGCGTAAGCCTCGAAGCGCGTGATCGGCCGGCTTTCGCCCTCCGCATCAAAAGGCCCGGGACCGTACGGCCAGCTATACCAGTACCAGCCGAAGCCGGGCCACCCCGGCCAACCCGTAAAACTGTTGTAGTAGGTGGTGTTGGCCTTGGTATCGCGCGTGTCGAAGAGAAAATGGCTATAGCCCGATTTGAGCGTCACCTGCGCCGCCCGCATCAATAGGAAGGTTTCCACAGTCTCCCGGTCGGTAGTGGAATTTCCAGAATACGTGACCCGATAGCGGCTCTGATCGAGCCGAGTGTCGGTATATCCTACGGTTTCTCCGGGTTTCCGGGGGCCATAATAGGGCGGCTGCGTGGCGCAGCCTGCCAGGAGAACAAGCAGAGCGGCGCCGCACACGGGTATTGCAAGCCGTTCTTTTTTCATACTTTTCCTCTTTTCCCCCCGGTTTGCCCCGGCTGGGCCTCGCCCGGAACCGAGCATGGGCGAAAATTGTTTCTTGGCAAGTCTTTTACACCTGTCTTTAACGCCCTGGCGCTCTTGCCAAACGATGCTTGCCGTCACAGATTGTTCGCATCTGCGTTAGATCGGCTGCCCGGCGGCAATCGAAAGCGCATAGTCCGTAAAGGCAGGGGCTCCCACGACGCAGATGTTCAGCCTGTCTCTGATCTTGCAGTCGGCGCTTTGCTGCGTGCTGGTGCTGCTGGCGCTGCTGTCGTCGCAGCTGGCCGGTCTGACGCTGGTGCGGATTGTTGCGCCACGACGCCCATTGCGGACCGCGATCCTCCCCGATACGGCGCTTCCCCGGGTTCTCGTCCAACTGCCGGTTTGCGACGAGGGGCCGCTGGCCTTGCGCGTGGCCGAGGCTGCAGCGCGGCTGGATTGGCCCTCCGACAAGCTCGAAATTCAGCTCCTGGACGACGGACGCTCGATGGGGCACGAGCCGCTGCGGCAGGCGATCGCCCGCGGTATCCCCGGCCCGGTGGACGTCAAAGTGCTTCGCCGTGGAAACCGGACGGGATTCAAGGCCGGCAATCTGGCGTTCGGCCTCTCGCGGTCGGATGCGCCCTACGTGGCCATCTTCGATGCCGATTTTGTGCCGCCCCCGGACTTCTTGCGCCGTACCGTGCCGGCGCTGCTTGCCGACGAGCGGTTGGCTTTCGTCCAGGGACGCTGGGGACATGCAAACCGCAATTGCAATTGGCTGACGCGTGCGCAGGGTTTCCTTCTCGACGGCCATTTCGCCGTGGAGCAGGAAGCCCGATACAGAGCCGGTTTGCCGATCTCGTTCAACGGCACCGGCGGCGTATGGAGCCGGGCTGCCATCGAGAGCGGAGGGGGCTGGACCGGCGATACGCTTACGGAAGACCTTGACCTCAGCATGCGCTGTACGCTCAAAGGCTGGCGTGGGGCCATGGTTTCCGATCTTGAAGTACCGGGCGAGCTGCCCGAAACTGCGGCTGGTTGGCGGGCACAACAGGCGCGTTGGACGCGCGGGCATGCTCAGGTTGCGAGGAAGCTCTTGCCTGAGATTTGGGCCAGCGACCTTTCGGTGTGGGTCAAGTCCATCGTTACGCTGCAGATTTGTCAGTTCGCGTTCTATACCTTGGCCGCTGCCAGCGTGCTCATCAGTCTTACGCTGACTGCGCTTGCGGCGGTCTACCTCAAGCCGGTGACCGAGCTAGGACTGGGCGTTTCCGTCCTCGGCCTCCTGGCGAGCCTCACCTACCTTTACACGGGACAAGCGATGCTCGCCCGGGCAGAAGCGCACGATTTGCCGCTCTCGCTGATCATGGCGATCATTTTCCCGAGTGGGCTGATATTGGCCAATGCGCGCGCGACCTTCGAAGCGTTCTTTGCCGCCAAGATGGATTTCACGCCCACGCCCAAGGCGGGCGGCGTGTGCCTGACCGCCTGGCGGGGGCATCAAGAGCTCTTCGCCGGCCTGTTTCTACCGCTTTTTGCGCTTGCAGAACGCGCCTGGAGCGCGCCATTCTTCATCTTCGCCGCAGCCGGGCTATTGTCCATCGGACTGATGGGGCGCAGCAGCGCGGCGCCTTCGCCTGCCGCCGATGTCGTGCCGGCGAACAGTAAAAATTGATTTAAATTCGAATACTTCAATTTCGAACCATCGCTCTAACGCAGTCTTGAATCGGAAGGGATACGGTCGCAGGCAGTGACCGCCGCCGCATGAGCGGCAAAAACAGGGGCTTTTCATGGTGGGGTCTCGTATTCGGCTGGCGGCGGCGGTCTGCCTTTGTTTTGCGCTCGCGGATTGCGCATCCACCGATACCGGCACGCTTTACGGCGACAGCGGCGCGTCCACGCCGAACCGACTGCGCGGGCCCCGCGTAGAAACCCCAGGCGTGCCCTTGCAATGCGTTCCTTATGCGCGCGCCCGTTCGGGCATCAGCATTTACGGCGATGCCGGTACCTGGTGGGCCAAATCCGCCGGTCTTTATGCCCGAGGCGCAACGCCGTCGCTTGGTTCCGTCATGGTGCTGACCGGCTACGCCGGGCCGGGCCGCGCCCATGTGGCGGTGGTGGCGCATCTTGTCTCCGGCCGGGAGATTACCGTCGACCATGCCAACTGGCTCGATGACGGCGCCATTTACCGCGACGACCCTGTCGTCGACGTGAGCGCCGACAATGACTGGAGCGAAGTTCGCGTCTTCAACCCGCGCACGTCGAGCTGGGGCACGCGGACCTATCTGGTGCAAGGTTTCATCGGGCCCGACGCGGACGGCGATCGCGCACGCGTCGCGCAGAACTGACGATATTTGACAGGCGTCGAACCGGCCAGACGCATAATGCGCTGCAATATCTTACGCCTATTGCGCGTTGCGCTCCGGTCTGCTTATGGTCCGCGCCGCCGACCAAGCCCCCGCCCGAGGCGGCATAGACGCAAGGGCTCGACAGACAGCGTGCGCATCATTTCCCGGCAGCATCCGTGAGCGATACACAGCGCCAGACGACCGACATCCTCGAAGACACCGGATTTGACAATGGTGCTGCGCTGGGACACGGCGCCAAGCACACCGTGCCGGGCCGGACCTCGACGCTCATGATGGGCGCGCTCGGCGTCGTCTACGGCGATATCGGCACCAGCCCGCTTTACGCCATGCGCGAGTTGGCGTGGGCGATGGGCGGACCGCTGCCCAACCATTTCGCGACCCTGGCAGCGGCATCGATGATCTTCTGGTCGCTCATCATCGTGGTGACCATCAAATACGTGATTTTTATCATGCGTGCCGACAATGACGGCGAAGGCGGCGTGCTGGCGCTAGCCGCGCTCGCCCACCGCACGCCGGGCCTGGGGCGCAGGGTGAAAACCATGATCGGCGTGGCGGCAGTCCTCGGGCTGGCGCTGTTCTTCGGCGACGGGATGCTGACGCCGGCCATCTCCGTGCTCAGTGCGGTGGAAGGCCTCAAATCCGAAAGCAGCGCCTTTGCGCCGCTCGTCGTACCGCTGACCTTGGTCATACTTGTCGCGCTGTTCGCCTTCGAAAATCGCGGCACCGCCAAAGTCGGCGGCCTCTTCGGGCCGATCATGCTGGTCTGGTTCGGCGTTATTGCGGTGCTTGGTCTCTACGCGATTATGGGAACGCCGCAAGTACTTTGGGCGCTCAGCCCCTATTATGCCGTTGCCGGCTTCGTTCATGCTCCCGCACAAACCTTCGTTGCCCTCGGCGCCGTGGTGCTCGCCGTAACCGGATGCGAAGCGCTTTACGCCGACATGGGTCATTTCGGCAAACACCCCATCCGCGTTGCATGGCTCTACATCGTGCTGCCTTCGCTGGTGCTCGTCTATCTGGGCCAGGCGGCCGAGATTCTGCGCAATCCTAGTGTGACGGCCACGGTATTCTATTCGTTGGCGCCGCACTGGGCGCATTACCCCTTTGTTCTGCTTGCGACCGTTGCCACCGTGATCGCCTCGCAGGCCGTGATCTCCGGCGTCTATTCGATCACCAGGCAGGCGGTGCAGCTGGGGCAGCTGCCGCGCATGGAAATCCGGCATACCTCCGCCCTCGACGTGGGACAGATCTATGTGCCCCAGGCCAATACGCTGCTCTGTATCGGCGTGGTTTTGATCGTGCTCATCTTCAAGAGCTCGGATGCGCTGGCAACCGCCTACGGCATTGCGGTCACCGGGGTGATGGCGATCAGCACGCTTCTGGTGTCGATTGTGGCGGTGCGGCAATGGGGATGGGGCATTCGGTTGACTGCAGCCGTCTTCGGGCTGCTGGTTCTCATCGATCTTTCGTTCCTTGCGGCGAATTCCCTCAAGATCGTCGAGGGCGGCTGGCTTCCGCTGCTCATTGCCGCCACGGTTTTCGTGGTCATGGACGTCTGGCGCCACGGCAGACGCACGCATTTGGAGAAGATTCGCAGCGAGTTGATGCCGCTGTCGCTGTTTCTCGAACGCGCCGACAAGACGCCCGTACGGGTGGCCGGCACGGCGGTTTTCATGGCATCGCGGGTGGATGTGGTGCCGGCCGCGCTTCTGCATAATTTGAAGCACAACAAGGTATTGCATGAGCGCGTGGTGCTTTGCCACGTCGAGGTCGACGACACTCCGGTCGTGCCCCCGGAACGGCGGCTCGAAGTGCAAAAGCTCGGCAAGGGCTTTTTCACGGTCATCATTCATCACGGGTTCTTCGAAATGCCCGACGTGCCGCTTGCGCTGCAAAGCGCCCGGCCATACGGGCTGGCGATCGATCTGGAGACCACCACCTTCTTCATCGGGCGCGAAACATTGGTTCCGGCCGAACATCCAGCGCTCGGCGTCTGGCGCACCTGGCTTTACATGCACCTGGCCGCGGCCGCCCTGGAGCCGGCAAAATTCTTCCACCTTCCGCCCAACCGCGTCGTCGAGCTGGGCGCCCAAGTGACCATCTAGCCGGCGCGTCAGTCCAGGGCGTAAATCAGCGTCTTCAAATAGCTTGTTTCTGGCAGCATCGGATTGACGGGGTGATCGGGCCCCGCGCCGGCTTGGCGAATGAGCGCGCCGCGGCGGCCGGCGCGCGCAATGCCGATGGCGCATTCCTGCGCGAACCGCTCCAACGGCATGTTGTGCGAGCACGAGGCGAGCATGAGATAACCGCTGGGCCGCGTTGTGCTTGCGGCCAGGCGGGCGAGCTTGCGATAGGCGCGGGCGCCGGCCTCCAAATCTTTGCGCGCGGGCACGAAGGGTGGCGGGTCCGCAATAACGACATCGAAGCTTTCGCCCGCCGCGGAAAGCCGCTCCAGTTCCTCCATCGCGTCGGATTTTACGAAGCGGCAGACGCGGGCGACGCCGTTGGCGAAGGCAGCCTCCTCGGCAAGATGAAGCGCCGGGCTCGAACTGTCGATGCCGTTTGCCTCGCGTGCGCCGGAGCGGGCCGCCAGAATCGCGAAGCCGCCCGTGTAGCAATAGGCGTCGAGCACGCTCTTACCCCCGGCCAGGCGCGCCATGAACGCGCGATTGTCGCGCTGGTCGTAATACCAGCCGGTCTTTTGGCCGCCCGCCGCATCGGCGAAATAGCGCGCATCGTTTTCCTCGATTTCCAGCCGTTGCGCCGCGTCCCCCTTTGCCGTGCTGATGTAGAGCGGCAATCCTTCCAGCGCGCGCGATGGCGTATCGGCGCGCAGCGTCACGGATTTGGGAGCGACGACGTCGTCGAGGGCCTTCAGCAGCGGATCGAGCAGCGCTTCCATGCCGGCCGTCGTAACCTGCACGACCAGCGCCTCGCCGAAGCGATCGACGACCAGCCCCGGAAGGCCGTCGCCCTCGGCATGAACCAGGCGGTAATACGGCGCATCGAAGAGAGCTTGCCGTAAGCGCAATGCCCGCGAAACACGTCCCGCCAGCAACGCGCGATCGATATGCGCATCGGCAGGAACATCGAACAGGCGCACGGCGACGAGCGTGGCGGCATTAAAGTAGCCGGTGCCGAAGCTGCGTCCGTCGTCGCCCACGACATTGACGAGGCTTCCCGGCGCCAGCGATTTGGCGGACGCGTCCATCGCGATCTCGTTGGAAAATATCCAGGGCGCCCCGGCGCGAACGCGCCGGCCCTCGCGCGGCTTCAATCGGATGCTCGGCCGGCTACTCACGGACGATTTCGCTCCTGGGGGCAATCTCCGCAGCGTCTGCCGCTGCGAGACCGGCGGGCCGCATTTCCGATACGCGTGGCATCCATTAGTTGCTCTTGGAGAGCACAGCCAAGGACGCTGCGGAAATCGCCATGTCGGAAAGCACTTTGGAGAGGGTAACCGTCAGCGCGCCAAGATCGAGCGGCGCCAAGTCGCGCGGAACCACGATGACGCTGCCCGGCGCCAGCCGCTCGGACTGGAAATCGAACAGGCTCTCGGACACCCGCTGCGACGTGCCGTCCGGATTGACCACGAAAATATGGTCGTCGTCCGCATAGCGGTCATAGCCGCCCGACAACTCGATATAATCCGAAACATCCAGACTGGGCGCAAACCTGAAGCTTCCGGGATTGAGGACCTCGCCGGTCACATCGACTTCGCTGGGTCGCTTGGGAATGAAGAGGCTGTCACCCGGCTGAAGCTCGATATCGGCATCGGGACGAGCGGCAAGTGCCGCCGGATCGGCAATTACCGACATTCGTCCGTCCGCCGGCTTGGTACGAAGCTGGGTGATGACATCGGCCACGAAGCCCGCAGCTTCCGGCGACAATCCCGGACTGGCCGCACCGGCGGCTGTGGTAAGCGGATTGCCGGATCGTGCCACGGTCGCCATGAGCTGCTTCTGGAGGTCGTCGGCTTCGCGCTGATGTGCCTGCTGCTGCACGGCGACAATGGAGCCGCGCTGAAACACCGCGCCGATCGGATAGGCATCCTTCGTCAACCCGCCGGCGCGCACTAGAAGGGATGACAGATGCTCGCCCTTCAGGATGTGAAACGTTCCGGGAAACCGCACCTCGCCGGCCACCGAGACATTGCCGGTCTCCATATCGGTGGTGACGGGAGGAAAATGAACAACATCCAGCCGATGCAGTTCGACCGTTGCAAGGGTTTGAGGCGTGAGCGACAGAAGCTTTCGTGTCGAGGTGGACTGGCCTGCTATATTGTCGATGCTGGTGGACGTGATTTCAATCTCGGCGAGATCGGCGTTCGGCTCCAGGCCGTCGGCGGCGCGGACGACTTCGTCGAGGGTCGCACCCGGCGCCGCCAAATATTCGCCCGGCCGGCGGACCGCGCCTTCCAGCGAAACGCGGTAGTCTTTCAGCATGAAGCCGATCGTTGCCGTCTCTTCCGCCGTCAAACCCTCGACCGAAGACGCTGCCGCGGTTTCTCCTCCTGCGGACTCCGCCGCACCGGCCATCTGCGCCGCGACATTGCCGGGGAAACCCGGCACTTGGGGCGCTAACGTCTCGGGAGGAAGGCCGGTGGCCGGCGCATTGCCGCTCGTAGCGGGTTCGCAGACCTGAATCTGACGCGTTCCCTGGCTTAGAACTTGACAGCGCGGCGCCGCCTGCTGCGCAAGCGTCATCGTTTGCAGCGCAGTTTGCCCGCCGGACTGCGGCGCAGTTTGCCCGCCGGACTGCGGCGCAGTTTGCCCGCCGGACTGCGGCACAGTTTGCCCGCCGGACCGCGGCAAAGCTTGCGTGCCGGGCTGCACGTTCGGTTGCTCGTTGGACTCCAATGCGATCAGCTGCCGCATTGCGTCGGGGGTCAGGATGTGAATGGTGTCTTGCGACTGAAGATCGACATCGAATTTGCCCTGCAGGAGATCGAATACCGAAAACGGAATGACGACGTTCGTAAGGGTCTTCTTGTCCTGCCGCACGACGAACGCAAACGGCATGTACGTGTCCTGCATGAAGGCATGCGCGTCGGGCAGCAGATCGTGCAAGGTTCTCGCCTTGTCCAGAGCATAAATACCCGGCAGGCGCACATTACCCGTCAACACCGCGCTGCCGGCGGTGTAGTTGGCGGACGCATTGACGACGAGAATCTCGCCGTCGCGCAAAACCTCGCCGGGGATGCCCGTCGCGTCTTCATATTCCTGTTCGCCGTTGGCTTTCGTGCGCACGATCGACAGCCGGTAGGCGCCGCGGATTTCGTATCCGTTGGCAAGCGACAAGGCGGCGCGCACGGAAATGCCGCGCGCGCCATCGGATAGCTCGTAGATTCCCGGCCGCCGGACATTTCCCGCCACCGCTACTGTGGCGGCCAGCGGCGCCACGACGATGCGATCGCCCTGGCGCAAGCCGACTCTCGGCGTGCCGCCGTCCGGCGAAAGAAACCTGTAGAGATCGACGGTCGTGGACTGGTTGCCGCGCACGATCGTGATCTTTCGCAGCGAGCCGGACTTGCGAATTCCCCCGGCGACGTTGAGCGCATCGAGAACGCTCGACAAGCCGCTCAATGCATACACGCCCGGATTGACCACTTCGCCCACGATGTTGACGGAAATCTGCCGCACCTGCCCGATCGTCACGTAGGCCTGAGTTTGAAGATACCCTTGCGCGATTGCCGCATCGAGCTCGGCACGGAAATCGCCGAACCGTCGTCCCGCGGCGGAAACCGGCCGCAGTCTGGGCAATGTCACGTTGCCGTCGCGGTCCACAAAGACGTTATAGGTCGCGTTCTCCTGGCCTCGCAGCGTCACGATGATCGCGTCGCCCTGGCCAAGGATGTAATCGTCCTGAATGGCGCCGATCTGAAGCGCCGAAATCGTGCCGCCGTTGCCGAAGAGGTCGTATCCGAATTGCTTGAGCGGCGCGCCTGCGCGCTGCGAATAGATTGCCTCGATCTGCCCGGGTTCGTTTTGCCGGTTGGATTGCGGCGGCTGCGGAATCATGGTGACCGAGGGTTGTGGACCCTGGACGATGCCATTGACCGGCGCCCCACCGAGGATACCGCCGCCGATGCCGCCCGGGATACCCGCCGCCGAGCCTTGAGGCACAAGGCCCTTGCCGATCACTCCGCTCAGCAGCTGCTGGCAGGCGGCAGGATCTTGCGACGCGGCGCAATAGCTCGAATAACCGCCTTGCCCGGCATCTCCTTCCGTTTGCGCATACGCGATGTCGGCAACGAGCGCAGCGAGAACGGCAATGCCGGCCAAGGCAAGCAGCACGCGCATTCCGCCCTGCCGGACCAGCATCCCAAAATCCCGCACTGTCGATCGATCCTTCATGATTGCATTCTCGCGATCCTGCGCGACCGGCGATCGTCGCGCCTCGGTGTCCTTCCCATGCGAGTTTTCCACTAGAAACGCAACGAACCGCGATTTGCCGGCTGGCCTCGGCCCCGGCACCCCTGCACGGCGATTACATAGCACAGCAAGACGACCCGACAAGACGCAAAGAATTGCGCGAACCGCACATGCCGAACAATCCTTGGCCCGCAATTCTCGCACTGCTGCCGATCTGCTACGGTCGGAGCCCGGCAACAGCCGGAGCGGGTGTTCCGGACAATTCGACAGCGTGCGGATTTGCCCGGGTCAGTTTGTGCGGCTGGATTGTTGCAAGGCACGCAAAAATGCGGTCAAAGTTCGCGGCCTTCAAATGAGGCGTCCTTGAGCGACAACGCGCACGACACCGGTCGCACGCAGCGCTTCGGATGACGGCTGGGGTGTCATCGATCAACGGCATACGACATTGGCAGTCTTCGCTCGCGCGCGCCGTATTGCTGCGGCCGGGATTGCTGCGCTGCTCGCGGCAAGCGCTTTCGTACCTGTGACGCGCGCCGAGACGACAACATCGCCCACTATCCTCAATCTGTATGGTTCGCCAGGCATTCTCGACATGCCGGGCGGCCATATGTCGCCGGATGGAACGCTGAACCTTTGGGCGGCGGGAACAGGCTTCACGCAGCGATACGGCTTCAGTTTTCAAGCTTTGCCGTGGTTCGAGGGCGCCTTCCGCTACATCGGCATCGTAAACCTGTTCAACGCCGGCCAGACGTTCAGCGGCGGCACGTATTACGACCGTCAATTCGCGGCCCGCATCCGCCTGCAGCGAGAGACGGACGGTTGGCCCGATATTACGATGGGTTTCGACGACACCTTCGGGACCGGTCTCGAAGCGGCGGAGTATATCGTTGCATCGAAGCACGCCGGAGCGCTGGATTTCACGCTTGGAATAGGGTGGGGCCGGCTGGCGGAGACGGCCATGTTCGAGAACCCGCTCGCGCTGCTCATCCCAAGCTTCGCCAATCGTCCGCCGCCGACCGGCAATGTGTCGACCTCGGGCAAACCCGACTTCGGGCAATATTTTCATGGACCCAACGCGTCCTTGTTCGGCGGCGTGGCCTGGCAGACGCCGATTGACGGACTTGCTCTGCTGCTCGAATACAGCTCTGACAATTACCGCGTGGAAGCCGAGCAGCATATCTTCAGGCCGGCCACGCAGTTCAATGTGGGTGCGAGTTACCAGGTGACGCCGTCGCTTCAGATCGGCGCCGCCTACATGTACGGCCGCACGCCGATGCTGCGCGCATCGTTGAGCATCAATCCGAAAGCCGATCCCTACCCGCAGAGATTTGGCGCGCCTCCGCTAACGCCGCACATCCGGTCCGACGACGAGCTAAGACAGTTGGCCCGCGCAAATCTCGCCAAGAAAGAGCCCGTCGTTCAGTCCATCGAGGCCGACGGCGGCACGCTCGTTGTGACGACAAGAGGGCCGGCCGGAGATTGCAGCCGCTACGCAGAACTCGTCGCAACCGCGCGCGACCGCCGGTTCGCCGACGTTGCCATTGCCGACATCGACGACCGGGCCGGACGTGTCGAAATATGCCCGACCAAGGATGCCCAACGGTTGCTGCAACACCGTGTGTCGCAAATGATCTCGTGGGCAGCACCGGAAGCCCGGGACGATCGGTTTGAGAAGGCCCGGCAGCGCGCCATTGAGCTTGCAGCAGACCAGGGGCTGGAGATCGACGCCATCGGCCGGAACGGCAATCAGGTCGACGTAGCATTCACCAACAAGCATTATCGCACCGAGCCGGAAGCGTATGGCCGCCTTGCGCGCGTGCTGATGGCGTCGATGCCGGCCGATGTCGAGACGTTTCGCATCGTGAGCCTTGCAAACGGCGCGCCTACGCGTGAAATCGTGTTGCCGCGTTCGTCGCTCGAGCGGGTCATTGCGGCTGGCGGCGGCGGCGGCGAGATGATTCCGCTCATGCGCGCCGAGCAGACTGCTGCAGCGGTGGGCGATATCTCCCGACCGGTCCTGAATTACCCGACCTATGATTGGGCGCTCCTCCCGGAATATAACCAATCCATGTTCGATCCGAATCAACCCTATCGCTATCAGATGGTGGCGGGGCTCAGGGGCGGCATGAATGTAACCCGCGAAATCCGGTTCGAGGGCGAGGTTCAGGCGAACGTCCTTTCGGATTTCGGCGGGCTGCTGCCTCCCAACAGCGAGCTGCCGCATGTGCGAAGCGACCTCCTTTATTACTACGAGAAAGGCAAGAACGGGATCGCAGAACTGCAGGGCTCCTATCTAACGACGCTCGCGCCGGGAATTTACGGCCTGCTGCGAGCAGGCATCCTGGAAAGCATGTTTGCCGGCGGCGGCGGCGAGATTCTTTGGCGGCCGGACGGCGAGCGATGGGCACTCGGTGCCACGCTTTACGAAGCCTGGCAGCGCGGATTCGATCGGCAGTTCGACCTCATGCCCTACCATGTTCTCACCGGACACCTCAGCGCATATTACGAATCACCTTGGTATGGTCTCAATTTCCGGGCAGACGTGGGCCGTTATCTTGCCGGCGATAAGGGAGGCACGATCACGGTGTCGCGCCGCTTCGATACCGGCGTCGAGATCGGACTGTTCGCCACATTGACCAATGTGCCTTTTTCGCAATTCGGCGAAGGCGCCTTCGACAAGGGATTTCTCATTCGTATTCCGCTGGATTTCATGGCGCCGCTGAACAGCCAATCCGAGTTCGATATGGCGCTGCGGCCCGTCACGCGAGACGGCGGCCAGATGCTGGACCCCGAACAGGTCATCTATGACACGATACGGCGTACAAGCTACGGCGATCTCCTGACCCATGCCGACCAAATTCCATCGCCGTAGGCCAACTACACTGTACACGCGCCGTGCACTCTGCTGCGCGGGTGTCGGGCTGCCGTTTCTTATGGCATGCAGCTCGATCCCGACTCCGATACCGCTCAGATGTTGGATATCTTGGGTCAATCGTTCCACGCGTTCGAAAGCGGCGGCTCGATCACGCGCGAGCAGGCGGCGGCAATCCCCTATGCAAGTCTCGGGGTGCGGATCGGCAGTTCCTCTCAGGTGCTGCTGGTGCTGCAGACCAAGGCAGGCAACACGACCTTATGGACTTCCGCATCGCAAATCGCGATTGAACTGCAAAGCGGGCGCATTACGCGTACGGCAGGGCTGGAGCACAACATGTCTCAGTCCGGTCCAAACGGCATCGATCCGCTGCAGAGCCATGAATTCACGCCCCACGCGCCGCCCTATACGTACGTGATGGATTTTCCCGACAGAAATACCTATCAGGCCCTGATCCAATACGAGATGGGCGAGAGCGATAGCGACACCCTCACCATTTTAGGCACCCCTCTCGAAGCACTGCACGCACGGGAAAAAGGGTTCTGCCGCCTGCTCGATTGGGAGTTTGAAAACGAATATTGGTTGGACCCGGCAAGCGGTCTCGTTTGGCGCTCGCTGCAAAACGTCCACCCCGCGATGGATACCGTGGAAGTGAGTATCCTCCGGCCGCCGGCGTAATTCGATTTCGGAGAGTTCGATTTCGGGGACGGCAAGTTATGAGCCAGTTACGACTTGAAGCAGGACCGCCCCAAGCGGCATTTGAAGCCGCATCCCTGAGTGAAGAGCGCCTCAATGTAACGGGCACTGCTTTGCGCGTGTCCGCCCTCGCCGTGAGTGGTCGAAAGGCTTCGATGCTCAGCAGCACAAGGCGGGGCTTGCTGGGTGATAGTCAAGGGACGGCGCAGCGCCTCGGCGATGATGTCGCCCGATTTCCGCGAAAGATCGCGGGTCGAATAGCACACCACGATCGCGTCCTTGACTGCTTTAAAAGACAGCAATGTTGCAATTCCTGCAAGGGACGAACGAGTCGGGCGCCGACGTTGCTTGGGGACCCGGTGCGACATTGAAGTAAGCATCAAACGATGACAATATCGTGCCTGAGCTGGAGGCTGAAAATGCGGACCACGCTCGCCCTGGATGACGAATTGGCGGCCAAGGCGCAGGCTTTCACCGGCCTGAAAGAGAAGTCCACTCTCGTCCGCGAGGCGCTCAAAGCCCTCATCGAGCGGGAAAGTGCGCGGCGGCTGGCGCGGCTCGGCGGCAGCGAGCTAGGCCTGATGCCGCGGCGGCGGCGGCCGGGATCGGAATGATCCTGGTCGACGCGTCCGTCTGGATCGATCATCTGCGCGCCGGCGACCGGGCGCTTGCCGCGCTGCTGGAGGCCGGCTGCGTCCTGATCCATCCTTTCGTCATCGGCGAACTCGCTCTGGGCAATTTGCGTCAGCGTGAAATCGTGCTGGGCGCACTGTCGGACCTGCCGCGCGCGAGCGTCGCCACCGATGTCGAAGTTCTACATTTCATCGACCGACAGGGGCTGTTCGGGTGCGGCGTCGGATATGTCGATGCCCATCTGCTCGCGGCTGCAAGATTGACCGCGGGAGTGGCGTTATGGACGAACGACAGGAGACTGCACGGCGTCGCCGAACAACTGAGATTGGCGATGGCTCACTCGCGGCGCCGCGGATCATAGGGCTGGTACCTGGCTTCGTTGAAACGTGGCTCGGGCGAACTACTTCCCCTTCTCGCTGTCCAGCATCGCCACCTGCTCCGGCGCATAGCGCGTGCCGGCGACGGCGCCTTCCGGTGCGACGCGATCGATTTCGGCCAGTTCGTTCGGCGTCAGCGCGATGTCGAGCGCGGCCAGTGTTTCATCGAGTTGCTGGCGCGTACGTGCGCCCACCAGCGGCACGATGTCGTCGCCGCGGCCGAGCGCCCAGGCGATTGCAAGCTGCGCCACCGTGAACCCGCGCGCCCGGGCGATTTCGGCGAGCTTGCGCACGAGTTCCGTGTTGCGTGCGAAATTGTCGGCGGCAAAGCGCGGAAAGAAAGGCCGCGCCTTCATCCGGCCTTCGAGGGTCGCCGTCGAGATCAGCCCGCGCGACAGCACGCCATAAGCGGTCACGCCCACGCCCTGTTTGCGCAGCGCGGGCAGGATGCGCGGCTCGATCATACGGGTGACGAGACTGTATTCGATCTGGAGGTCGCTCACCGGACACACCGCCTGCGCCCGCGCCACCGTCTCCGCCGACATTTCGCTCAGGCCCAGATGGCGCACGTAGCCCGCCTTGATCATGTCGGCGACGGCACCGACCGTGTCCTCGATGGGAACGGCGGGGTCGAGGCGCGCCGGGCGATAGATGTCGATATGATTCGTGCCGAGTCGCTTGAGGCTGTAGGCGAGAAAATTGCGGACCGCTTGCGGGCGCCCGTCGAAGCCGCCCCATTGTCCGCCGGGAGTTCTGAGCGCCCCGAATTTGACGCTCAGGATCGCGCGCTCGCGCTTGCCGCCCTTCAGCGTCTGACCGATGAGCATCTCGTTGCGGCCCATGCCGTAGAAATCACCGGTGTCGATGAGCGTGACGCCCGCCTCCAGCGCTGCATGGATGGTGGCGATGCTTTCGCCCTCATCGGCGGGACCGTAATAATCCGACATCCCCATGCAGCCCAGCCCGATGGCCGAAACTACGGGACCGGAGGTTCCCAGACGGCGCGTCTTCATGGCGTCCTCGCGGTTGGTGTTTTGACAATCTAAAACGAAAACCGTTCCCAGTGAAAGCTCGTGCGACCACCCTTCGGACGGAACGCCGGCCGGAAAACAGCATTGCCAGCGCGCCCTGCCGCTAACGCTTTTGGGAAATGATCCTATTGTCAATCAACATCCGCTCGGCCCGAAGCAGATGTTCGTTCATCCGATCGCACTGACGATTGAAAGCCTCTTTTTCGTCTTGCGGCCAGCCGCTGCCCAGCACATCGGAGATCGCCGTTCGCAATACGGCAAGAAAGTCCTTATACATGCTCATGTTCCTGACCCCGATGCTGGCATGATCGCTGACATAGCTCTGGAGGACGTAGTCGAGATAGCTTTTGTCATTGGCTGATCCATCAGAATTACGAAAACGTCGTTGAGCATGCGTCCGCGTCCCATATCGAAGCTGTCCCCGAACAGTCCTTCGGCTTCCGGTCGAATTGCGAAAAATAGCTTATAGACGTTCGGCGTAATGTCGTCGGTAACTTCAGCCAACCGCTCGAGCGTTTGCTCGATCAGGGTCGCAACGTCGGTCATTGTCATTCGCTCCCACTGCCGTCAGATCGACAATCCGTAACTGCCCGCGGCCGCGCCCAATATCGTGACGATGCTCAAGACGAGCACGATCCAATGCAGCCGATGGACCAGCGCCAGCGTATGGCCGGGCGCGACGCTTGCCTGGCGATCAAGCCAGCGGTGCAGAAACAGCGGCTCGGCCACGAAGAGGACGATGGCGAATATCCCCCAGACGAAGACCATTGCGTCGAGCCACCAATATGCCGGCACCGCAAAATATGGCCAAAATCCCAGGCGATCGACCATGTAAAAGCCGCTCGCCGCCGCCAGCAGCGTGGCAGCCCGCGCCTGCCAGGCAAAACGCTCTTCGACTCTCTTGAACATGGCGACGCCCTCCTTCGCATCGCCGATTTTTCGTGCGGCCGGCAAGAGCACGGTGGTGACCATCGCGACGCCGCCGATCCACCAGACGATGGCAAGAATATGAACGGCAATCGCGATGGCGAAGCCGTTCATGGCAGATACCCGATCGGGCAGCATTCGGCGCTCCGCATCCGGCGGCACATGCGGTCGCGAAGTCGATTGTTCTCAGCGCCCATCGCGCGGCTGCAGCAGCATGGGGCTGTAACGGGTTATGAACAGGACGAACGCGGCAATCCAGAGGCAAGCCGACGCGATCAGGAGCGACAGAGCCCAAACGGTCGCAAAGGCTGCGGCTATACGCGCAAGCGCTGCCGCGACAACGCATCCGTAGAGAACATTTGTCGGCAGGTCGGAAGTGAGCCGGCGCCCCGTGTGCCCGCGCGCGACCCGCGTCATCACTGCGACAATCATGGTGCCGATGGCGCCCACCGTCAGCGCATGAATGCCGGCGCTTGTCGGCACGAACGAGGTGAGGATCGACACACCGAGGGCGGCCGCCCCGACGCAAAGCCAGCCATAGCCGATATGCAGGATGAGCAGCAGCGGCTCGGCCACGGTCCTTGCACCCTGCCAGCGCGTGAGACGCCAAAGGTTGAATATCGCTCCGAGAAGGAGAAGCGCGCCAACCGCCCGGGCGGTTGGAAGGAATGCCCAGCCGAACAGGCCCGCATGCAGCGAGCCGAGCGCAAGTCGGTCGGCGAGACCATGCGGCGCCGGCAGATCTTTCACCTGCCGCGCGGCGAGCCAATTGCGCGTGAAGCTCGGAATGATCCGCCCGCCGATCACCGAGACCAACGCCAGGGCCGCGGCCAGACCCAGCCGCCAGCCCAGCCCTGCGGGAATCGCGACGCCAGCCGCCTCCAGGTGCATCAGCAGATTGGCGATACCCAGTGCTGCGACGGGCATGATCATCGGCATGTTACGCCGGTTCTTCGCGGCAACGATCTCGCGCGCCACGATGGCAAGGAGCGCAGCCGGGAATGCCAGATCGGCGGCGATCGCGAACCAGATGGGGAGCATTTGTGAAATCAGGCAAACGATGCGGCCAAGGAACCAGAGGCCCGCAAGAAAGCCAAGCGGCGTGCCGCTGACCGGCGGGCGTCCAGTCCAGTTCGGAATGGCGGTGAGCAAGAATCCCGCGACCGCCGCCGTCACGAAGCCGAACAGCATCTCGTGGATATGCCAGGCGAGGGGATCGAATCGGCTCGGCAACGCCAGGCCGGTCTGCAGCATCACGGTCCAGATCGCGAGCGCCGCTGCCGCCCACAGCCCGGCTGCCAGGAAGAACGGCCGGAAGCCCAAAGTCAGCACCGCGGGTTCGCGCCGAACCCGTGCCTGCTCGGCCCCGAGGTTCACTCGGCCGCCTCCGCCACCTTTATCGGCGGCCGCGATGCAGGCACGACGATCTGCACGAAGCGTGGCAGGAGCGGACGCAGCTTCACGAGAAAGTCCCACGCCATCAGCAACGCGCCCGCCGCGAAGACGACGTCGCCGGGCATACGCATCCACTGCCAGAACAAGGTCGTATCGTAGAAAGCCTGGCTGCGCGCATAGGCAAGTCCGTGCTCATAGACCGCGGCGAGTTGCGGCCAACCGATCGGGAAAAAGTTGAACACGATCCACAGCACAAGCCCGCCATTGTAAAGCCAGAACGCCCAGCGGCCGGCTGTCTCGCTGAAGGCATGCGCATCGCCCGCAATGTAGCGCAAGCAGAAATAGATCAGCCCGATACCGAGCAGGCCGAAGGCGCCGAACAGGGCTGTATGCGCATGGTTGAGCGTGAGGAAGGTGGCGTGCTCGTAATAGTTCACGAGCGGCGCATTGAGCAGCCCACCACCGAACACACCGGCGCCGACGAAATTCCAGAATGCCGCGCCGATGATGTAGAGATAGGCAAGCCCATATTTGAAATCGCTATCGGCCTTGATCAGACGGCGATGCTGCATCGCTTCGATGACGAGCAAAACCAGCGGCAGAACCTCGATAAACGAGAACATGGTGCCGAGCGGAACCCACATGCCGGGCTCGCCGGCCCAGTACATATGATGGCCTGTACCGAGCACGCCGCCCAGGAAGATCAGGATCAGCTCGAAATAGACGGAGCGTTCGGCGAGCTGGCGCGAGACCAAGCCCACGGCCATCAGAAGATAGGCGCTGATTGCCGCGGCGAAGAACTCGAAGCTCTGCTCGACCCACAGATGCACAACCCACCAGCGCCAGAAATCGGCGATGGTGAAACTCTTTTCGATCCCTGTGAGCGGGATCATGCCGAAGGCATAGAGCACCGCGATGTTGGTCGTCGACGCCCAGATCAGATGTTCAAGTCGGATGCGGCCCGTCCAGAATTGGCGCGTCGCCGTCCAAAGCCCATTGCGCGTCGGCCACAGGGCGCGAAAGACAAGCGCACTCCAGATCGCAAGACCGGCAAAGAAGCCGATCTGCCAGGCTCGACCAAGCTGGATATAAGACAAGCCCTGGTTGCCGAACCAGAACCAGTTTTTGTTTCCCATAAAACCCATGATGTCGAGGTAATTGCCGATCAGCGCGCCTGCGACGACGAACAACGTCACCCAGAAGAGCACATCGACGAAGAACGCTTGCCCCTTGGCTTCGCCGCCGCCGATGGCCGGTGCGAGGAACAGCGCCGCGCCGATCCATGAGACGCCAATCCACACGATCGGCGACTGGATATGGACGTCGCGCAGGAAATTGAACGGCAGATAGCGATCGACGGGAACCCCATAGAAGCTCGTCCGGTCCGAATAATAATGCGCCATGATCGAGCCGACGAGAATCTGCACCAAAAGAACTGCCGCGACGACGAGGAAGTATTTCCAGACGCGCTTCTGACTGGGCGTCAGCGCACGGAATTTCGCGAGCACCGGATCCATCGGGGCTTTATCGGGATCGTTCAGAAAACGCTCATAGACGAACAGCACCGCGCCGAAGGCAAAGAATGTGAAGCAGATGCTGATCCACGTCCAAAGGAACGTGCTGGTTGTGGGAGTGTTGCCGACAAGCGGTTCATAGGGCCAGTTCTGAGTCCACGACGCCGTCGAACCAGGACGGCGCGCAACCGTCGTCAGGGAGGAATAGACCAGAAAGTCTGCCGTCTGGCGCGCGGTTACCGCGTCGAGGCTGTATGCCTGCGTCCAGCCCTTTGCATAATCGTGATGCAGCAGCCAATCGACAATCTGTCCACGCCGTATTGCGATGGCTCCGGCCAGCGCATCGGGCAGCACGGCCGTCTTCGCACCGAGATCGACGCCCTGCAGCATCGTCTGCATGACGCTCTTCACGGACGCCTGCTGTTCGCCAGGCAGTTCCGCGAGCGGCTTGCCGTAGCGGGATTGGGCGATATTGGCTTCGGTTAGCGTCGCCATGCGGACCAAATTGTCGGCGGTGTAATCTTCGCCGAAATAGGAACCCATGCCGTAGAGGCTGCCGTAATCCATCAGGTCGGCCTTCTGGAATCCGGCTTTGCCCGCAATCACATCCTGACTCGTCATCAGGATGGTTCCGGACGGCGCAACAAATCGGTCCGGAAAGGGTGGCGCGCCGTCATAAGTGAGCTTGGTCGCCCAGGCGAGTGCGGCAAAGCAGGCAATCGCCACGGCCAGCAGGATCCATTTGAGAACATTCCCGACGCGGTCTTCTGGAACTTGCGCGGTGAGAACCGATTGCATGGTATTGCCTCTCCAATGGACTAAGAATCGTCACGTCAGCAGCCTGGGCTCACCTCATAGGGCAATCCTCGGCCTTGGTTGCTGGCGACCTTTAAGTGACATGAAGCGTACATCTTTCATTGATTCGCATCAATTGTGGTTATGATGCGCGCTATCCATCTCCTGGTTCCTCGCAGAAGTGATCGGGATATTTGTTTGGCACGCCATCCCATTCTTTCGCATCGGGCGGCGGTGGCTTGCTCGCGGCGATGTTCGGCCAGATTTGCGAGAAACGCCGGTTGAGTTCAGCATAGGCGACAGATGCCGGATCGGTATCGGGCACGATCGCTTCGGCGGGGCATTCAGGAACACAAACGCCGCAATCAATGCATTCGTCTGGATTGATCACGAGCATGTTCTTCCCTTCATAAAAGCAATCCACCGGGCAGACCGTGACGCAATCGGTATATTTGCAGCGGACGCATTTTTCGGTGACGACGAAGGTCATTCTCGCGCTCCCGATCTGACGGGCGCGGTACCGGGTCGATAGAACATGCCAAGCCGCAGACTGCGGGCGATGTTTTCCGCGCGGGCGACGAATTCCGCGGCCAATTCCGGTGCAAACAATTCGCGGGCCGTTTCGGCGAAGAGGCCAAGCCAGCGCTGGAAATACTCTGGCCTCACAGTTTTGAAGCGCAGGTGCGCCGCCATCGGGTTGCCTTTGTAGCGCCCGGACGCCCGCATCACCGAGGACCAGAAGTCACACATCTTCTCCAGATGCGGATCCCAGTCGGAGATGACCTGGTTGAAGATCGGCCCCAGCCCGTCGTCGGTCCGGACTTTTGCATAAAATCCGTGCACCAAGGTTTTGATCTCCGCCTCGCTGAGAATGGCGCGGGAGGAATCCTCGACAAATTCGCCTGGCATCAAGCGCTCCATAAACAAGTATAAGATATACCTCTTTAAGAAGCTATTGCCCCTCGACGCAGAAAGCAATATCGTTTATGCATCTTTATGGAAGGTGCGACCAACTGTGCGACTGACCGTCTACACCGACTATGGCCTCAGGCTCCTGATGTATGTGGCCCTCAAGAAGGGCGAGTTGGCAACGATCCAGGAAGTGGCGGACGCCTACGGCATTTCCAAGAACCATCTGATGAAGGTGACCTATAACCTCGGTCGCCACGGTTTCCTGGAAACCGTGCGCGGACGAGGCGGCGGATTTCGGCTGGCACGTGCGGCGGAGCGGATCGGTCTTGGCGATGTGGTGCGACGAATGGAGGAGGACTTCGCGATGGTGGAGTGTTTTGTACCCGATACCAATCGATGCCGCATCACAGGCTCTTGCCGCCTGAAGGACATTCTGCGTGACGCACTGAATGCCTATTTTGGCATCCTCGACAAATACACGCTGGCGGATCTGACCGGACGCAATCCGTCCCTTGCGAAAATGCTGCTCGCCGGGTGAGAACGGGAAATGCCGATTGACCTCCATACGCCAGTTTGCGACCTGCTGGGCTGCGATGTTCCCCTTGTGTTGGCCGGCATGGGCGGCGTCGCTCGGTCCGAGCTTGTAGCCGCGGTTACGGATGCCGGCGGCTTCGGTTTTCTGGGCATGGTGCGAGAAAGCCCCGATTTGATCCGGACCAAGATCGCCAAGGTACGTGCGGCAACGAAGCGGGACTTCGGGCACTGTCTCAGTTTGAATTTTTGGGCAAATCAGGCTGCTCCAGATAGAGCGGCATGACCGCCTCGTAATACGGAACGAGCGGATGGGAAAAATGGGGATTGCGGTAGAGGCGCGTCGCAATATGCGTCCCTACCGCAATCCCCATTTACATTTATACGCTTGGCCGACCCACGCGGCCATGAGCTTCCGACACATCTCGAACAGATCACCGCGCCGATAGGTGGCCTCGGCTTCGTTTTCGATGGCGTGCGCCAACACCATCTCGCAGACCTCGTGCGAGAAGCCGGTGGCTTTGGACGCGTTCAATCGGCCCGCAGTCTATAACCTATTGTGGACGTTTTAGTTTCTAAAATAGGTGTATAAAACACCATTTTGGTAATTATGTTCTTGATATGTTCGCCTAGGTGTGCCAGGTTGCGGAACCCAATGACGCATGGCGGTACGATGTCGGAAATCGAGGACCTTCAGCAACCCTGGCAGGAAAACAGCTGGTTTCGCGGGTTTTCGCCAATCTGAGCCTGGAGAAAGAGGGGTTGGTTCTTGGGGTGGGGACAATACTTGCCAAGCGAGACGGCGATGGCGCGCTCGATCTTGAAGGCGAGGAACAGCGGGTCCTGACGCTGCTTTCGGTCGCCTACGGACGGCCGATCGATGCGTCGATCTTGGGCGCAATTCGCCGCGCTTCCAAGCACGTACGTGCCGGCAACCTGCCAATGGCCGCCCTGCACATCGCGCTCGCGGGGCTGCCGAAGCTGTCCGATCCTTCCGATGCGGCGCGGCGAATTTTCATCGCGGACGGTTTGCTCGCAAAAGGCATTCGACCGCGGGATATTTTCAGCGCGCTTGAATTCGACCCGGCGCCGCTTGATCAACTCGAAAAATACAATCCCGCCGAACCGCGCGTTCCCAAAGGCAGCGGACGCCCGAGCGGACAGTGGACGCACGAAAACGATTCAGTGGCAGCGAACGTCGCTGCAGCCGTTGTTGCAGTTGCCGAAGGGTTGCCGGAAATCGAGGCCGCCGCGGGCGCAGCGCCGGTCATTGCCGCCGCCGCATCCGACGCAGCCGCCGCCGTTGTCGCTCCCGCTGTCGTCGCAGCGGCGCTCCTCATTCCGACACCGGAGAAAAGCAGCAACACTGAAGGTCCGGTCGAGGGTCATCCGAATCTCCGATATGCCTGGAACAGCGACGACACCGGACTTCGCATTTACCGCACCTCCGACGGCAGAACCGTCCTGCGCGCTACGCTCATCAACGGCAAAGTGCGCGTCGGCCCGAAGATCGTCGGGCGCAAGAAAGGCGACAAGGTCGAGATCAATTCGTTCGCACTCCCGCCGGATTGGCCTTGGCCGAATGATGGCGACGACGAACGGCGGCTCTGTCCCAAGGAGAGCCCCGACAGGGTCGGCAGGCCTGAGGAAAAGGGCGGCGACAAGGACAGGGATTTCGAAGACCAGATGAAGCGCTGGGTCAATCCCGACAACCCCACGCCGCGCGGAATGGGCTATGCCTTCCCCAATCCATCGACCGGCAACACCACCATCATCTTCGACGACTGCCAGCGCCGCACCGGATATCTCTTCGACGCGAAGGGTACCGGTTATTTGGCGCTGCTCACGAACAAGAGCGACTGGGTGAAAGATGGCGTGATCGCCAAACTCATCACGCAGGCGAAGAGCCAGATCGCCGCAAGCCAGGGCAGAGAGATTTATTGGTGCTTTGCAGAAGCAAGGGCAGCGAAGATGGTCGAAAACTTTTCTACAAAAATGAGAATAAAGAACTGAGACAAATCCACTTCTGCCATTTGCCGCCGGAGGAGTAAATTCAATGGACGGAAATTCATTCACCATCAATAGCACTGGGGATTGGCGCACGGAAAGCGCGCGCGAGATCGGCCAGAAATTCCTCAAAACATTGGATGCCCTGTCCGCGATCAATCCGCATTTTCGCTCTTGGAAAGTGGCCGATCATGCGGATGAGACGAGGGGGATTGCAGTGGCGGACATACGCACAAGATTCACGGAGGTCGTCGAACGTGGCGTATGGACGCTTGATGACGGTGAACCGTTCCCTGCGGGAGGATATCGCCTTTTCGCATCCAACTCCGACTGTTCATCATCCACCTCCGTCGGTCTTACTGTCAAAGCGGGAGATAATTCGCGCTACTCGCGCAACGCCGCATTCAGGGACCTCACTGAAATTCCCGATCCTTCGATCGTCACCTGTCCCGTCTTCAAATCCGTTATGGCGACTCTCGTTTCGATCTGGGGCGTCAGCAGAGCGCGGACCTTTTCGGACGAGTTGATGCAATATTGGGACGAGCCCCCGTTCAATTTCGACCTCAACTGGATGGTCTATCTTTCGGCGCCGCTGGCCCGGCAGAGCGCGCCGCCAGCAGTCGTTCTCGTCGAACGGACCGAGGACGGCGGTTTATACCTGATCGCCGCGGAAAAAACCTTCGACACGGAAAATCCGAGGCACATGGCGGCGGCGCACCGCATCTCGACGCGCTGGCGCCCATCAACGATTTGGCGCAACACGAACGCGACAAGCAGAAGCGGCTCGAAGCCGACCGGGTGCTCAAGGCGACGGGCTTCCCGGGAATAATCATCCACAACAGAAAGCCGTCAACGTCATAGCGTGCTTAACGCCTGCAACGTGCATGCAGCACAGAGTTCCGACCGAAGCGCGAGAGAGACCGGTGTTTTGCGGGCGCAGTCCATTCGAGCGTGCTCGATTTTCCCCGCCCCATCCCATGTGCCTGGCGCTGACGTTGCTTGGCGGCCGGTTCGGCATTGAAATGAGCATCAAACGATGACATTATCGTGTCTGACGCGGAGGTTCAAAAATGCGCACGACGCTCGCCCTGGATGACGAATTGGTGGCCAAGGCCCAAGCTTTCACCGGCCTGAAAGAGAAATCCAGTCTCGTCCGCGAGGCGCTCAAAGCCCTCATCGAGCGGGAAAGCGCGCGGCGGCTGGCGCGGCTCGGCGGCAGCGAGCCAAGCCTGCAGGCGCCGCCGCGGCGGCGACCGAGATCGGCGTGATCCTGGTCGACACTTCCATCTGGATCGATCATCTGCGCGCCGGCGACCGGGCGCTTGTTGCGCTGCTCGACGCCGGCGACGTCCTGATCCATCCTTTCGTCATCGGCGAGCTCGCTCTGGGCAATTTGCGCCAGCGTGAAATCGTGCTCGGCGCATTGTCGGACCTGCCGCGGGCGAGCGTCGCCACCGATGTCGAGGCTCTGCATTTCATCGACCGGCATGAACTGTTCGGGCGCGGCATCGGATATGTCGATGCCCATCTGCTCGCCGCTGCAAGATTGACCGCGGGAGCGGAGCTATGGACGAACGACGGGAGATTGCACAGCGTCGCCGTGCAATTGAGATTGGCGATGGCTCCCTCGCGGCGCCGCGGATCATAGGCCTATGGCGTAGATGATAGGGAGCAAAAGAAGGTCGAAATCCTCGCGGCTGCTTTAAACCTTGGAAACCTGACGGCGGCTAATCTGCCCGGGATGTTCCATCCCGAGACGGCGATGCACCTGGATGAACCGACCCCGGCTCTTCACGTAAGGGGCCTGCGGAAATGCTTCGAGCGGCCCGCCGTCGACGGGCTGGACTTAAGCGTCCGCCGGGGCGAGTTCTACATGCTTCTCGGCCCGAACGGTGCGGGCAAGACCACCACGCTGCGCATGGTCAGCGGCCTGCTGCGGCCGGACGACGGCGCCATATCCATCTTCGGCGTCGATGCCATCGCCGACCCGGTCGCGGCCAAACGGATTACGGGCTGGCTCTCGGACGAGCCGATGGTCTACGACAAGCTCACGCCGGTCGAATATCTGGAATTCGTTGCGGGGCTGTGGAACGTCGAGACGCCGGTCGCCGAAACCCGCGCCCGCGATCTGCTGGAGTGGCTGGGTCTTAGCCGGCACGCCCACGAACGTTGCGAAGGGTTTTCCCGCGGCATGCGCCAGAAAGTGGCGCTGGCGGGCGCTCTGGTCCACGAACCCCAGCTCATCATCCTCGACGAGCCGTTGACGGGGCTCGATGCCGGCAGCGCACGTCTCGTCAAATCCGTGCTTTGCGACCGCGTGCGGGCGGGATGCACGGTCATCATGACGACGCATATTCTGGAAATTGCAGAGCGCATGGCCGACCGCATCGGTGTGGTGACGCGCGGTCGCCTCGTCGCCGAAGGAACGCTGAACGAGCTGCGCAATCGCATCGGGACCGGCGATTCGACGCTCGAGGAAATCTTCCTGTCGATCGTCGAACCGGAAACCGAAGCGGCATGAACGCTCCTGGATACCTTCTTTGGCTCGCTCGCCATGAACTGCGTCTGGCCTGGCGCGACATCACCCATATGGCGACGGCCGGGCATCCAGGCCGGGTGCGCAAGGTTGCAGTTGGTGCCGCGATCTTCCTGGCAGGCCTTCACGGCATGGCGTTTTTGACATTGCGGCATGCGGGAAAGATTTTCCACGACGACTTGCCGACGCTGGTCGCGGTCACGGCGATGGTCCTCTTGTCCGGCTCGGCGATGCTGTCGCAGGCGATCGAAAGCGTAACGCGTACGTTTTACACGCGCTCAGACCTTGAACTGATCCTGAGTTCGCCGGCGCGCGCGAGCCGCCTTTTCGCCGTGCGTATCGGGGCGATTGCATTATCGGGCAGTCTGATGTCGCTCTTCCTGTTCGGCCCATTCGTCAACGTGCTCGTTTGGCAGAGCGGATGGCGCTGGCTCGGTGCCTATGGCGTCATCATCGCGGTTTCCGCGATTGCGACGGCGCTGGGCACCGTTCTCACGATCTCGCTTTTTCAAATCATCGGTCCGAAGTGCACCCGGCTCGCAGCGCAGATCGCAGCCGCCGTGATCGGCGGCGCATTCGTGATCGGATTGCAGTTGGCCGCCATGTTTGCGACGGGAACAAACTCGCGACTCGCCTTCCTGCGGTCGCCAACCGTCATGGCGCACGTTCCGGGCATCGAGAGCGTCGTGTGGTGGCCCGCGCGCGCCGCGCTGGGCGACGGGATGATGGTGGCCACCGTCATGGCTGCGGCTTTCACGCTGCTGCTCGCAACCATTCTCGTCTATGCACCCCGGTTCGCAGATTACGCGATTACCGCCAGAAGCACCTCCGAGCGAAGCGGCGCTGCCGGCGGCCGCAGCCGTGCCTTATCCGTTCGGCCGGCGCCGTCCGCCTTGCGCCGCAAGGAGATACTTCTTCTCGTGCGGGATCCGTGGCTGATATCGCAATCCTTGATGCAACTGCTCTATCTGCTGCCGCCGGCCGTGCTGCTGTGGCACACTTTCACATTCGACGGCACATTCGACGGGCAGGCGGCGGTCGTTCTCGTACCGGTGCTGATCATGGCGGCGGGCCAGCTTGCCGGCGGTCTGGCATGGCTGACGATCTCCGGCGAGGACGCGCCGGATCTGATCCTGACGGCACCGGTGCCGCAATCGCGGATCTGGCGCGCCAAGGTCGAAGCGGTCATGCAATGCATAGCCGTGGTGTTCGCCCCCTTTGTGCTCGGACTGTTACTGATGTCGCCGCGTCTCGCGTTGATCGCGGCCGCCGGCATCGCGGCCTCCGGCGCGTCCGCTGCCGCAATCCAGCTGTGGTTCCGCTCTCAGGCCAAGCGAAGCCAGTTTCGCCGCCGCCATACGTCGTCACGTATCGCCACGTTCTCCGAGGCCTTCTCATCGATCACGTGGTCTGCGGCGGGCGGCATTGCGGCGGTGAGCAGCTGGCTTGGAGGAATCGTCGCGCTGATGGCGATCGGCATTCTTGCCTGTGTCAGGTTTCTCAGCCCCGCAAAATCCCAGCCGGCGTAGGCCGTCTATCGAGACAGCAGGATTGCTCCGAGCCGACGTGCCGCTATGCAAACTGAACACACTGGACAAAATGGACAGAATGGCCTAAATATGGCCTCGGACAATTTGGAGTACCGAGATGGCCAGATCCGCCACGGCTCGAAGGCCCAGGCCGAATTTCTCGCTTGAAGGATTGCCGCTTTCCGAGACGGCGACGAGGTTTGCGCGGCGGCATCCCGATGAAGCCCGCAAGCTCATGGCAGCCGCGTTGGAGGCCGCCGCGGCACGGAAAAAGCCGAAACAGATGTCCGGCGGAGCACGCATCCCCGATGCGCTAAAACCTTTCGTTGTCCATGGCGATCCCTCGGCAGAGACGATCACGATCTCGGAAGCCGCCAGCCGGCTGAAGATTTCCCGAACGACGGCCTACGATTGGATTGAAAAGAAACGCATGATCGGTTGGAAAGGAACCAAGGCCGGCGTGTCCATCCCGGCCAAGCAGATATTGGGACCGGGCGAGATCGCGCCTGGGATTGATCGCGTGCTCGACATCATCGAAGACCCGCGCACTGCATGGCGGTTCCTCTCCGAAGAGTCGACATTTTTCGACGAACCCACCCGGCCCATAGACGCGCTCGTCAAGGGCCGCGTCGAAGATGTGTTGTCAGCGGCCGAAGCCTATGGCGAGGCGTTTACATGACCGCTGGCCGTTACCCGCGATCGCGGGTAGAGGCCAGAACCGTGAGCATCGCCCTCTCTTCGGCCTATCGCGTTATGTGGAAGCGACATGCGGCGGCACCGCTGGGGATTCGCATCGCCCCATCGCGCTTCACAGATGGGCGCAGTCACGGCATCGTCTACGCAGCGCCGGAATTCGATACGGCGTTCATCGAAGTCGTTGTCCGGGATCGTTTCGTGAAGAAGGAATCGCGGGAAATTGCGATTGCCGATCTCGAGGTCCGATGTTGGGTGCGTTTCGCGACCAGGACAGGGGAAGCCCTCTCCCTTCTCGATCTCCGTGGTTCAGGTTGTGTCGATATCGGGGCGCCAACCGATGCCGTTAAGGCGCGCAATCACGCCTCCGGCCGAGCCCTCGGGTCGACGATTTATGCCGACCATCCCAAAATTGACGGATTTGTATACCCGTCGCGGCTGACCGGAGCGGACTGTTATGCAATCTTCGATCGCGGGGTGCATAAACTGATCGCCTCGGACTACGGCACGCTCATCAGCCACGACGCGCTTCCAGGCTTGCTGCTCAAGCACGGGCTGCGTTTGATCGGCGACAGCTAGAGCGTTTGGATCTGCGGCAGACGTGACGGCGCCCCGGCGCAGGGCAAGCTCATCGAGAGCGCCGACAGCAACACACCCGCGATCACGCCGCTCGCGACCTCCAGAGCAAGCATCGGCGTTGGGCTCCAGCTGTCCGCGCCGAGCGGAGATTTGCGGATCAATCGATCGCTACTTGCCGCAACCGCTCATGGGTAAGGGGCGAACGTGCAACTCGCTGTTTCGGCACCTTTAAGGTGCATCTCGCAGTTACACCATAAAGGTGTTATTTCATGGCGTGACAGAGAAGCGGAAGCCCACCTTCGACTTAGAGGCGTTCAAAGCCACGTTCTCGAACGAAGAGCGTCTCAATGTAACCGGCACCGCTTTGCGCAGCGCCGCGAAACTCGGATTTGGGCGGGCTGAGATCGTCGCAACGATTCAGACGATGCAGCGCGAACACTTCTACAAATCCATGACGAGCTTCGCGGATCATCGAATTTGGCAGGACGAGTATCACGTTCCGTAGGCTGTAGGCGTGCTGTACTTGAAGTTTATGCCCGACGTGGTGACGGAGTTTTTGTTGCTGTCGTTCAAGGAGAAAGACGACGACTGACGTCCCAGTCTGCCCTGAAACGGGAGCGCCGATGCACCGCGATGTGCGGCCGATGACCCTCGAATACAAGGGCCAGTCGATCACCTTCGACATGCCGGGCTGGTATTGCGACGAGTCCGATCAGAGCATCCGTACTGGTGAGGACATGAAGGTCTCCGATCGAGCGCTGAACAGACTCAAGGCGCGTGTCGAGGGTTTGCTGGAGCCGGAAGAAATCCGGCGCATCCGCAAGAAACTCGGTCTCAATCAAGTGTAGGCCGGAGAGCTCATCGGCGGCGGTCCGCGGGGGTTCCAGAAATACGAGGCTGGCGAGCTCTTGCCCAGCCGCGCAATCAGCAGCGCTTTGGTTTTGCTCGACCATGACCCGGCTTCGCTGCGGATTTTGCAGGCCCGCTACGATCAGCCAGAAGGCGCCGAGGCAGCGTCCCACCAGGCGTAACAATCAACGGTCGCGCCAAAGGTCGTGTTTCGGTGATATCCTTCCACCCGATAAGCCGCGGCTCACCGGTGGGTGAGACCCGGATTTCCCTTCTCCAGCCCGATGCGCAGCGTGTTCTGGACGATTGCCGTACAGACATATTGGCCGACCATCATGGGGAACTCGAGCAGCTGCTGTTCGTCCCAGGTCTTGGCGAGCTCGTCCCAGGTCGCATCGGAAACCGTCTGGCTGGCCAGCATCTCCTCCACCGCGCGCAGGATGGCGGCTTCGTGCGCGGTCCAGCCGGGCGCGCCGGAGCCTTCGGTCACGCGGCCGATCTCTTCCTTGGTCACCCCGTACCGCTGGCCGATGCCGACATGCTCGCCCCATTCGTAGGGCGCCCGCAGCAGCCAGCCGATGCGCAGCACCGCGAGCTCGCGCTCGCGCGCGGAAATCTTGCCTGCGAAGATCGCGGTGCCCATCTCCAGCTGGAGCCGGAAGAGTTCGGGGTGCTTGGCCATGGTTCGGCTATAGCCGGGCAGATCGGTCGCCGGCGGCAGGCCGATCGCCTTACGGATATTATTGACGGTGCCCCAGGCCTCCTGGCTGACCATCCCGATCGGCAGCGGCGCGACGCGCTGCGGTTTCCCGACAATCTCCGCCTCGCGCGCGGCGATCGCGTCCGCTTCGAAACCGCTCCGATCGGCAACAAACGTATTCATCCGTCTCCCTCTCATCCTGGCGGCTCCTCGCAGGCAGCTTCCGCCATGTGCGAACATGTGCGAACCTTAGCCTCCGGGCGGCCTGCGAGGATAGTGGCGCCGATGTAGCACGAGAACGCCTGGCGAGTTTACATAACCGGACGTCGCGCCGGGTCGCCCCTGCCGTTATCGTACCGGTAGGGTAATTCTGCCCGGCAGCTTCGCGTCGAGACGCCGCAGTGGTAGTGCCGAGGGCAGGACATGAACGGTCAGATCGTCGTCGTCAGCGGTCCGCAAGGCGCGGGCAAATCGACCACATGCCGCACCTTCGCTCGCAGATCGCAAAAGCCCTACCTGATGTTGGGCGTCGATCTCTTGCTGGGCAGCATGATGCCCGCCAAGTACTCGATGCACACCAAGTCGTCGAAAGACGGAGTCACCGTGGCGCCGGTCGACGCGAGCGATCCGGACGGACCGATCAAGATGGTCTATGGCGATTTCGCTTGGGGGGCGTTGCGCGCGATGCACGAGATGATCGCAGTGGCGTCGCGACGGGGACTGAATGTCGTCGTCGATCACATCATGTTCGTGGACCCGCCGGTGCTGCAGGATTGCATCTGGGCACTCGAAGGCCTGCCGGTTCTGTTCGTCGGGCTGAAGCCGGACAGGCAAACGATCGTCGAACGCGTGCTGACGCGCGAAATCAAGGTGCCGCCGGATTTCGCCGAATCGATCGGCAAGGATGCGGCGGCGAAGGTGGCATCGAATGCGCGGCGGCTCATGCCGTGGTTCGTCGAAGCCGTCAACGCCAACGAATGCTTCGATCTGGTCGTCGACTCGGTGAAGCATGCGCCGGATGACGTGTGCGCGCTGATCGAAAAGCGGCTGGAACTCGGCCCCGGCACGGCCTTCGAGACGCTGCGTGGACGCTATCCCAAACCGCGTTGAACGACCCATCGCATTTGGCACGCGGAGACGCAGAGACGCGGAGAATGGGTGCGCATAGCGCAAACCTTGCGGCGGCGCCGGACAGAAAGTAAGCCGCTTCGCGCCCGCTTATCTCTCCGCGTCTCTGTGTCTCCGCGTGAAAAATACGCCGAAACCATCAGCGATATCCCGGCTCGCCGTGGTCCGGTTTGTAACCTTCCAATTCCGCGCGGGCGCGAAGTGTCGTGCGGAAGGCGCGAGGAGCCTGGGCGCCTGAATGGGAAATCTGGCAGACTGAAGGCCCGCGCAATGAGAACACCGAGGACCTGCCGCCATGACCGTGAGATCCGAAGTCGCCGATTATTTCAACATGAACGTGACTGACGATCCCTACTGGAGCGAAAGCTCCTGGTTCTCGTGGCACATTCCGGAAAAAAACATCAACGGGGCGTTCTACAATCACTTCCGCCCCAACATGAACTGCATGCTGGCGGGCGCCTTCATGTGGGACGGCTCGGGGCAGCTTCCCTGGACTTCGCTCTATTTCGACTGGCAGGCCATGCGCGTGCTGCCGAAAGGCAAATACGGCCGCGACTACAACAAATACGATTTTGCGACGCCGTGGGGCATGTCGATTAGGATGCTCAAGCCCCTGAAGCGCTATCACCTCAAATATGATCGCGAAGGGTTCAAGCTGGACCTCGTATTCGAAGCCATCCACGAGCCGCACGAAATCGGCGCCAGGGACGCGCACGGACTCAAGCGCGCCTACAACTTCCATTTCGAGCAGCCGGGCCGGATCAAGGGAACCGTTGTGTGCGACGGCGCTGAGTACCACGTGGATTCTTTCTGCATCCGCGACGGCTCGCACGGCCCGCGCTTTCTCGAGACCGTCACGCCCGGCGGCTACACATGGTCGACCGCCGACGAGAAGACCGGATGGCATGTTCTCGCTGTGGATGCGGACAAGAGCCGCGATACCAAAATAGTCGGCGGCTATATTTTGCGCGACGGGCAGATGTCGTCCATCGCGAAGGGGATGCGGCGGGTGCTCGAGCGCAAAGGGCCGCGCCCCAGCGTCGTGGAGGTGATGGCCGAAGACGAACTGGGCCGCCCGCTGCATGCGGTGGGGCGCGACTGCGTCACCGGCGAATGGACGCTGTTTCCCGACCGGGGCATGTGGTGGCAGCAATTCGCGTGGGATTACGACGGACACACCGATGCCGTCGGCGAGGATCAGGAATATTACGGTCTGCACGATTTCCGCCGCTGGAACCGCGCCGGCCCCGCCGCTTGGCAAACGCGATAAAGCGCAACCGCCACCACAGAGTTTGGCATCGGCGTTGCGGCCCGCGTGAATGAAACGGGGAGCGGGGCTAAGGTGAAGGGGTATCGTCGGCACAGAGGCCCGTCTTTTCCTTGGTGCAGGAGAGCCCGTCAGTGCGTTTGAGCCCGGGGACCTGGAGCACCCCCGATTATGCGAGGAGCGCTAATCGGCTTGAGCATGTTTGTTAGAGCTCATCACTTTGGTCTCCACGCCGGCGGTCGTGTTCTTGAAGGCGATGATTATGCAAGTAATTCACGCAAGATGCGCTGGCCTGGATGTTCACAAAGAGACGGTCGTTGGATGCGTTCGTCTGGTTTGCGGAGACAGGGTGGTGCGCGAAGTTCGGACGTTTGCGACGACGACCGCAGGGTGGCTTGATCTGTCGGCATGGCTCGAAGAGCAGGGCTGCACGCATGTGGCGATGGAAGCGACTGGAGTTTACTGGAAGCCCGTCTGGCACATTCTGAGTGAAGGCCCCTTCGCGTTGGTTCTTGCTAATGCGGCACACTTCAAGAACGTCCCCGGGTGCAAGACAGACGTCAACGACGCGACCGGGATTGCGGATTTGCTGGCACACGGCCTGATCCTGGCGAGTTTTGTCCCGGAAGAGCCGATCCAGGAGTTGCGCAGCTTGATGCGCACCCGCAAGCAGCTGGTTCGAGTGCCCGGTATCGGGCATCTCGCGGCGCGCTCGATTCTTGCCGAGATCGGGCGCGACATGAGCTGCTTCCCCACGTCGGGCCATCTTCTTGCCTGGGCGGGGATGTGTCCCCGCAACGACGCGAGTGCAGGCAAGCGCCGCTCAACGCGCCTGAGCTTTCCCGGCGCCCAAGAGCCTGGGGTCTGGGAATTTCTGTATTACTCCTTTGTGGTGGGAATGACGGCGCAGGTATCCGATGTGCAGGTGCTCTCCACGCCCATGCGTCGCCTTACCTTGCTGCACGGCCTGATTTCGTTCGTCTTCAATACCGCGCTGATTGCATTCGCCGTCAACGCGGTCGACGCGGATTGTCGGCGACCCAAAATCGGATTTGACCGGTGCCGTTCCAAGTTCGTTGCGCTGCTCGGCCAGGGCATCGAAATACGACGGGTTGCACAACGGCTGAATGTCAGCATCAAGACGGTCCAGGCCTATTGTGCGCGGATCAAGGAGAAGCTCCAGCTGGCCAATGCTTTTGAGCTGTTCAGAGAAGCCGCGCGCTGGAGCGGCAGCCGGGTGCCAGGCTGAGGGGCCGCAAGCCTGCCGGGACGGTTTAATAATCTAAGCTCACGATCCGTATCGAATTTATACGGGCTCCTGCGCTTATTAGAGGCGCAAATCACTACGCCTGCGGTTGCGCAGGTCAGGAGCGCTCGGTGCGTTTAACTGCTTACCATAGCCCATCGTATTTGACGGCGCGGCAACCGGTGAAACAGGACCGGACCAATGTCCGCGCCAACCTCCTGGCGGGGGTGATGCTGTTTGGCTTGCTGAGCCTGAGCTTGCTCGGGCTTGCAACCCTCATCGGTCTGGTGGGCTACGGCATCCACCTCATCTTCGCGTGATGTCCAATCCGGCCAGCTGCCGTTTTGCTACGCGCTTTATACGACCCCGCGAAACACAAACTCTCGAATCTATATGGGCAAAGAGTCATCTAAGCGCCGGTTCAGTCAGTGGAAGAAATATCATGTGGAATCAACATTCAGGCGGGTTCGGCTTTGGCAGCGACGGGGAGCCGTCATTTCCCCGCCGATCCGAGCGCGGGCTCAAAGAGCGCGAGCGCCAAATTCATGCTGCGAACTCCAATTCTCCGGATGACGTCTTGGGCGAAGTTAGCTTGGTCCTCGTGGTCATCCTCGGCATCGTGCTCGCCATCAACGCGGCGCTAGTGGCGCTGCATGTCACGTAAACGGAGAATCTCGTGCATAGTCCTGGATTTCTGGAAAACTGGCATCCCACCTTGTCGCGCGCGGATTTGCTGCGAGGTGGCGGCAATGGCGCGGACAGTCTCGCAAAACGCGTGGCGATGGCGGCGGCTCTCATCTCGGCGCCGGTCGTAGCAGTGTCGATAGTCTGCGCCGCGTTCCAGCTTCTGACGAAGCTGGTCTGAATCGAAACAATTTTGACAACAATCAAGACATTGCAGTCCGGATAATGTCATAGTGTCGATAATCCTCGGGGTGGGCGGAAATTTATATGTTTCTTATATTGCTGCAACGCAGCGACCGCTCTCGAATTTATATGGGCGACCAGCCAAGTTCCTTCCCCTTAAGATATGGAGGCCGCCCATGATGGACGCGGTAATGGTTCTATTCGGCCTGCTCATGTTCGTTGCCTTCCTCGGCTACACCACGCTCTGCGAGAACCTGTGAGGCGCCCATGCTGTTCGACTACATCCTCGGCGGAATCGTTTCGCTCGGCATTCTCGTCTATCTCGTCTACGCGCTCGCGCGGCCAGAGAAGTTCTAAATAGAAATTCTAAGGATCTGCCATGACCGCCAACGGCATTACCCAAATCCTCATCTTCACCGCGCTGGTCGCGGGAGTAGCGGTCCTCTTGGGCCCTTACATGGCGCGCGTCTTCGCCGGCGAGCGGACGTTCCTTTCTCCTGTTCTTGTTCCCGTCGAGAAGCTTTTTTATCGGCTTTCGGGAGTGGACGAGACGCGTGAACAAAGCTGGGGGACCTACGCGGTCGCCATGCTGCTGTTCAACCTTTTTTGTTTTGTCTCGCTGTATGCGCTGATGCGGCTTCAGTCTTATCTGCCGTTCAATCCCCAAGGCATGGCGGCAGTCCCTGTTGATCTTTCGCTCAACACGGCGATCAGCTTCACGACCAACACCAACTGGCAGAATTATGGCGGCGAGACGACTCTCTCCTATTTCGTCCAGATGGCGGGATTGACCGTCCACAACTTCGTCTCCGCGGCCACCGGCATCGCCATCGTCATTGCCCTGATCCGCGGCTTCGTGCGGAAGTCTGGAACGACAGTCGGCAATTTCTGGGTCGATCTCACCCGCTGCAACCTCTACATACTCCTGCCGATTTCGATCATTGTGGGGCTGATCTTCGTCTGGCAGGGCATGCCGCAGAACCTGGGCGCCTATGTCACGGCCCATACGCTGGAAGGCGCGAAGCAAGTCATTGCCCAAGGCCCCGTCGGCTCACAGATCGTCATCAAGACGGTGGGCACGAACGGCGGCGGTTTCTTCAACGCCAATGCCGCGCATCCCTACGAGAACCCGAATGCCTTCACCAACCTTTTGACGGTTCTCCTTGAATTCTCCATCGGCGCGGCGCTGACCATGACCTTCGGGCGCATGGTGGGCAACATGAAGCAGGGCTGGGCGCTGTTCGGCGCGATGGCCATCCTGTTCCTCGTAGGCGCTTTCGTTTGCTATGGTGCGGAGAGCGCGGGCAACCCGGCTTTTGCGAAAAACGGAGTTGATCAGCAGGCGAGCGAACTGCAGGCCGGCGGCAATATGGAAGGCAAGGAGGTTCGGTTCGGCGTCACCGACTCCGCCCTGTTTGCCACCACGACGACCGATACCTCCACGGGCGCCGTCAACTCCATGCATGACAGCTTCACGCCGATCGGCGGCCTGGTGCCGATCGTCAACATGCAGCTGGGTGAGATCATCTTCGGCGGCGTCGGCTGCGGTCTCTACGGCATGCTGCTCTTCGCAATCCTGTCCGTCTTCATCGCCGGGCTGATGGTCGGTCGAACGCCGGAATATCTCGGCAAGAAGATCGAGTCGCGCGAGGTGAAGATGGCCATGCTGGCCATCCTGTCGGTGCCATTGTCGGCGCTTGGGTTCACCGCGATCGCCGCGGTGCTTCCCGCCGGGCTGGCCGGCCCGGAGAATGCCGGCCCCCATGGGTTCAGCGAGATTCTCTACGCTTTTACATCGCAGACCGCCAATAACGGCAGCGCGTTTGCGGGACTGACCGGCAACACGATGTTCTACAACTTGACCGGCGCCGCCGCGATGATGATCGGCCGCTTCGCCATCGCCGTGCCGGTGCTCGCGATCGCCGGCTCGCTGGTGCAAAAGAAGCTCGTTCCGGCTTCGGCTGGAACCTTCCCCACAGACACCGGGCTCTTCGTCGGGCTCCTCATCGGCGTGATCATCATCACCGGCGGCCTCATTTACTTCCCTGCCGACATTCTCGGGCCCTTCATCGAGCACCTGCAGATGGTTGCCGGCAAGCTTTACTAAAGGACTTTTCAGATGAACGATCGTTCCTCGAGCGCGGCTTTCGCCGACAATCTCATTCACCGCAAGCGTGGCGTTGCCGGTATCTCAACCGACATTCTGCTCACAGCCGTCGGCGACGCCTTCCGCAAGCTCAATCCACGGACGCTGATCCGCAATCCGGTGATGTTCGTGGTCGAGATCGTCTCGGCACTGACCACGATTCTCGTGATCAAGGAACTCGTAACGGGCGGCAAGGACCTTGCCTTTGCCGCGCAGATCAGCTTCTGGCTGTGGTTCACAGTCATCTTCGCCAATTTCGCCGAAGCCGTGGCCGAAGGCCGCGGCAAGGCGCAGGCCGAGAATCTGCGCCGCACGCGCACCCAGACCTTGGCCAAGCGCCTCCCCAACGCGGCGTCGCGGGAATTTCGCAACGTGCCGGCGCCCGAGCTCAAGCTCAACGACATCGTTCTTGTCGAGGCGGGCGATTTCATCCCCAGCGACGGCGATGTGATCGAAGGTCTCGCTTCGGTCGACGAGTCGGCCATCACCGGCGAGAGCGCGCCCGTCATCCGCGAATCGGGCGGCGACCGTTCGGCGGTCACCGGCGGCACACGGGTGCTTTCCGACTGGATCAAAGTACGCATCACCGCCGCGCAGGGCTCCACCTTCCTCGACCGCATGATCGCCCTTGTGGAAGGGGCCGAGCGCCAGAAGACCCCGAACGAGATCGCGCTCAACATCCTGCTCGCGGGCATGACGATCATCTTCGTCTTTGCCACGGTCACGATCCCGAGCTTCGCCACTTATGCCGGCGGTTATGTGCCGGTGGTCATTCTCGTGGCGCTCTTCGTCACGCTTATTCCCACCACGATCGGCGCGCTTCTGTCGGCTATCGGCATCGCCGGCATGGATCGTCTGGTCAAATTCAACGTGCTTGCGATGTCGGGCCGCGCGGTCGAAGCGGCCGGCGATGTCGACACGCTGCTGCTCGACAAGACCGGCACGATCACGCTCGGCAACCGCCAGGCCACCGAGTTCATCCCGATGCCCGGCGTCGATCCTCAGCAGCTCGCCGAGGCGGCGCAGCTCTCTTCCTTCTCGGACGAGACGCCGGAAGGCCGCTCCATCGTCGTCCTTGCCAAGGACAAATACGGCCTGCGCGCCCGCGAGATGGCGCCGCTCCAGGCGCATTTCGTGCCCTTCACGGCCCAGACGCGGATGAGCGGCGTGGACGTCGAGGGCTCCTCGATCCGCAAGGGCGCGGTGGACGCCGTCGTCGCCTATGTGCGGCAGGTCAATAACGCACCCAACATGCCGGCGCCGCGTGAGCTCGAGGAAATCACAGGACGCATCTCCCGCGCCGGCGGCACGCCGCTGGCGGTGGCGAAGAATGGCCAGATCCTCGGCGTCATCCATCTCAAGGATATCGTGAAGGGCGGCATTCGCGAGCGCTTCGCCGAACTCAGGCGCATGGGCATCCGCACCGTCATGATCACCGGCGACAATCCGCTCACGGCAGCCGCCATCGCGGCCGAGTCCGGCGTGGACGATTTCCTCGCCCAGGCGACGCCCGAGGACAAGCTCAGGCTGATCCGCGAGGAGCAGGCCAAAGGAAAGCTCGTCGCCATGTGCGGCGACGGCACCAACGACGCGCCGGCGCTGGCGCAGGCCGACGTCGGCGTCGCCATGCAGACCGGGACGCAAGCGGCGCGCGAAGCGGGCAACATGGTGGACCTCGATTCCGATCCCACCAAGCTCATCGAAGTGGTGATGATCGGCAAGCAGCTCTTGATCACGCGCGGCGCGCTCACCACCTTCTCGATCGCCAACGACGTGGCGAAGTACTTCGCGATCATTCCGGCGATGTTCGCCGCCTTCTATCCGGCACTCAATGTCGTCAACGTCATGCGATTGCATTCCCCGCAAAGCGCTATTTTGTCGGCCGTCATTTTCAATGCGCTGATCATTATCGCGCTCATTCCGCTGGCGTTGCGCGGCGTGAAGTATCGTCCGCAGAGCGCAGGCAGCCTGCTCGCACGCAACCTGCTTATCTACGGCGCCGGCGGCGTCATCGTGCCGTTCATCGGTATCAAGGCCATCGACGTGCTGATGACGGCGATGGGCGTCGTCTGAGGAGAACTGAGATGTTAAGAGAGCTTCGCCCTGCCATCGTCATGCTGATCGGATTTACCGTGCTTTTGGGCGTGGTCTATCCGTTGGGCATGACGGGTATCTCGCAGGCGCTATTTCCCTGGCAGGCCAACGGCAGCCTGCTGACCAGGAACGGCCAAGTGATCGGTTCGGCGCTCATCGGCCAGAATTTCACCTCGCCCAAGTATTTTCATGGCCGACTTTCGGTAACGACTGACACGGACGCAAACGGCAAATCGTTCAGTTCGCCGTACAATGCGGCCAACTCGAGCGCGTCCAATCTTGGGCCCACGAGCAAGGCGCTGATGGACCGCGTCAAGGGCGACGTGAAGACGCTGAAGGCCCAGAACAGCGCGCCGGTGCCGGTGGATCTCGTCACGTCGTCGGCGAGCGGGCTCGACCCCGACATCACCCCGGCGGGCGCCTATTTCCAGATTCCGCGCGTCGCCAAGGCGCGCGGCCTTTCGGAAGCCAGCGTCCATGTCCTTGTCGAACAACACGTCGAAGGTCGGTTTCTGGGCCTTTTCGGCGAGCCGCACGTTAATGTTCTCGAGCTCAATTTGGCGCTCGATGCGCTGAAGTAGCTTGAGGCTATTTGGGAGCGCGCGCCTCCGAGCGCGCAATGCCGACATTCCCCCTCGCTTGCGGGCTTGGAAAGCCGCGGTCCCAAAATGCATTCGACACCATCACGCCGATTTCGGTGTGGTACAGTTTGAGAGTTTAAGAGTTTCATATTTTATTCCGAAGGAATTCTACGACCATGTAGCCGATGAACGCGGAAAAAACCCCGATATCGAAATTAACGAGCGTGAAAATGTCTGCGATGGCCGAGAGAAAACTCTTGCCATGCGCACTATTGGATCGAGTAAATTCCCCCATCAGAAGGTTCGAATAAAACAGAAATATTATGAAACCAATCTCAATGAAGGCGCGCCAGATCGGAGCAAGACGCCGAGTTTTTTGGGGAATTATTTTTGGAGTTGAAGTAGAGCCATTTGTTTCTTCTGCCATGATCATCCCCGCGCTGCTTCCCACTCCTCTAGGACCTTCATGATATCAGACATGTCCCAAAGTTTGGAAGTCACGCCAGCGGCCATCGCCGGGGTGATTTTGGTAGTCTGATGGACGCGCACGAAATTGTAGTGCATAAAGTAGATCGCCAACATGTGCGCATGGTTTTCGGCCTTCTTCGAAAAGGCATTCGTGAGCCGCGTCATGTGGCGGTTGCCCATGCGGATCGAGAGGTTCTGACGCTCGACATAGCTGGTAGACACGTGCCGCGCGTCAGGCTCACCGGTGATGCAAGTGAGGCTTACGGACGCACAGTTTCAAAGTATACCACTACCCCGATTTCGGTGGTGCGAAAATTCCTTTAAGCTCTGCCCATGAGCGATGAATCCGCCGAAAAACGCCCTTCGCCTGACGCCTTGCTTGCTCAGGCAAATAAGGAAGGCCGCGGCAGGCTGAAGATTTATCTCGGCGCTGCACCTGGCGTGGGCAAGACCTACGAGATGCTTGCCCAGGCGCGCCAGAGGCGGCTCGAAGGCGTCGACGTCATCATCGGCGTCGCCGAGACGCACGGGCGAGTCGAAACCGAGCTTCTGACGAAGGGTTTTGAGATCATTCCCAAAAAGCGCCTGCTCTATAAGGGACTCGTGCTGGCGGAAATGGATCTCGACGCAATTCTGCAGCGCAGGCCCAAGCTCGTCCTGGTGGACGAACTTGCCCACACCAATGTGGAGGGAAGCCGGCATCCCAAGCGCTATATGGATGTTCTGGAGCTGCTCGACGCCGGTATCGACGTCTACTCGACGCTCAACATCCAGCACGTAGAGAGCCTGAACGATGTGGTTGCCAAGATCACGCACGTCCTGGTGCGCGAGACCGTGCCGGATTCGATCATCGACCAGGCCGATGACATCGAAGTCGTCGACACGACACCCGACGACCTGATCCAGCGGCTCAAGGACGGCAAGGTTTATATGCCCGAGCAGGCGGAGCGGGCCATCAGGAATTACTTTGCCCCCGGCAATCTTACGGCCTTGCGCGAGCTGGCCCTCAGGCGAACCGCCCAGCGCGTCGACGAACAGATGCGCAATTACATGCAGACGCATGCCATCGAAGGCCCCTGGGAGGCCGGCGACCGCGTGCTCGTCTGCATCAACCAGGAGCCCGACGGCGCCGGGCTCGTACGCTATGGCAGGCGGATCGCCGACCGGCTGAAGGCGCCTTGGGCTGCCATCCATGTCGAGACTGCGCGTCAAGAACTGGGCGAGACCGAACGGGACCGCGTGGCGGAATGCCTGCGGCTGGCGCAGCGCCTGGGCGGGGAGGCCGTAACGGTCCCGGCGGGCGATGTTGCGGAAGGAATTGTCGGCTATGCGCAGGCAAACAATTTCACCCATCTCGTCGTAGCCCGCACGCATCGGTCTCGCTGGTCGGAATTGCTGCGGGGCTCGACCGCGCAGCGCATCATCAGGCGGGGGGGCGACATTAATGTCCACGTGATGGCGGACCGCGAAGGGCGTGAGCCTCAAGCGCGAAAACCCGAGAAAATCCAGACCGCAGATACCGGCTCAAGCTGGCTCGACCCGAACGCCTATGCCGGAAGCCTGGGCTTTTCGCTCATCGCCCTCATCGTGAGCCTTCTGCTCAATCGCTATCTGCACATCGCCAATGTCGCCCTGGTTTTCCTCACCGGCGTACTCGCCGCGGCTGTGGCTTATGGCCTCTGGCCGTCGCTGTTTGCGTGCCTCGTAAGCATGCTCGCGTACAATTTCTTTTTCCTGCCGCCGCTCTATACGTTCACCATCGCCGACCCCGAGAACGTCGTAGCTCTCTTCTTCTTTATGGTCGTGGCCGTCATCGCGAGCAATCTCGCCTCGCGGCTGAGAGCCCAAGTCGTGGCGGCACGCGAGCGGGCCAAGACGACGGAAGACCTTTATCTCTTCAGCCGCAAGCTGGGAGGCATCGTCGCGCTCGACGACCTTCTTTGGGCCACGGCGTACCAGATGGCCTCGATGCTGAAGCTGCGCGTCGTGCTACTTCTGCCCGAAGACGGAGCGCTGGCGGTGCGTTCTGGCTATCCGCCTGAGGATGTATTGAGCGACGCCGATCTCGCCGCCGCTAAGTGGTGCTGGCAGAGCAATACGCCCGCTGGGCGCGGTGCCGACACGCTGCCCGGAGCGAAGCGGCTCTTCCTTCCCATGCGGACGGGCCGGGGCGCGGTCGGGGTGGTGGGCCTCGACCGCGATCGGCCGGGTCCCCTGCTCACGCCGGATCAGCGCCGCCTTCTCGATGCGCTGGCGGACCAAGCCGCACTGGCGATCGAGCGGGCCAATCTCGCGCAGGACGTCGACAAGGCGAAGATCGCCGCCGAAACCGAGCGCATGCGTAGCGCACTGCTTACCTCGATCTCGCATGACCTGCGCACGCCGCTGGCATCCATCATCGGTGCGGCGACCAGCCTGATGAACTACCGCCATTCGCTGGACGAAAAGGCGCAGGACGAACTTCTCCGTTCCATTCAAGAGGAAGCCGATCGCCTCAATCACTTCATCGGCAATCTTCTCGACATGACGAGACTGGAATCGGGCGCGATCGCACCGCACCTCGACGCGGTCGACCTGACGGACATCGTCGGCAGCGCTTTCCGGCGCGCGGCAAAGTTACTGGCGAGGCACGAGACGCGGATCGATCTGGCGCCGGACCTGCCCATGCTCAAGCTCGATCCGGTGCTGTTCGAACAGGTGCTCTTCAACCTTCTCGACAATGCGGCGAAATACAGCCCCGGTGGGATGATGATCGAAGTGCGCGCACGCCGCTTCGGCAATGTTGTCAGACTCGAAGTGTCCGATGAGGGCGAGGGCATTCCCCAGGCCGATCTGGAGCGGATATTTGACAAATTCTACCGCGTCCATGTCGGCGACCGCAGGCGCGTCGGAACCGGTCTCGGGCTTGCCATCTGCCGCGGCTTCGTGGAAGCGATGAACGGTACGATCGAAGCCGGCAACCGCCAGGACCGCACGGGCGCCGTATTCACGATTACCTTGCCCGTGCCTGCCGAACAGAAGTCCATTCAGGAGAAGGCGGCGTGAATCCCGGCCCCACACCAACCCGCGTGCTCGTCGTGGACGACGAACCGGCGATCCGGCGTTTCCTGAAGGCGAGCCTGGGTGCGCAAGGCTTCGATATCGTCGAGGCGCAGGACGCGGCCGGCGCACTTGCGCAAATGGCGCGCAGCACCGTCGATGTTCTCGTGCTCGATTTGGGCCTGCCGGACATGGATGGGCTGGACGTGATCCGCAAGCTCCGGGATGAAGGCTCGGCCGTCCCGATCATCGTCCTGTCCAGCCGCAGCGATGAAGTGGCGAAAGTGCGCGCGCTCGATCTCGGCGCCGACGACTATGTGACCAAGCCGTTCGGCGTCGATGAATTGCTGGCGCGGGTGAGGGCCGCCTTGCGTCATCGCCTGCAGCAGCAGGGCGAGCGGCCGATCTTCCGCGTCGGCGATCTGTCCGTCGATCTCGTCCGCCGCATCGTGACGGTGCGCGATGCGGAAGTGAAGCTCACGCCCAGGGAATATGATCTGTTGCGCGTGCTCGTCGCCCATGCCGGCAAGGTACTGACGCACCGCTTCCTGCTGCGCGAAGTGTGGGGTTCGGAAACCGATGTGGCGTATTTGCGCATTTATATCCGCACCCTGCGTCAGAAGCTGGAATCCGATCCCGATCGTCCCCAGCTGATTCTGACCGAACAGGGTGTGGGATATCGTTTGCGTGCGCCGGATTGAAGATTCGATGCGCGGAATGGTGCTCGAAAAGCCGGGAGAAAGCCTGAGACGCGTGGACATGCCGCTGCGCGATCCCGGCCCCGGCGAGATTCGCATCAAGGTTGCGGCCTGCGCGGTCTGCCGCACGGATCTGCATGTGGTGGACGGCGAACTGCCCGATGCGAAACTCCCGATTGTTCCCGGCCATGAAATCGTCGGGCACGTAGCAGCCGTGGGCAGCGGTGTCGCCCGGTTTCAAATCGGCGATCGCGTCGGTGTGCCCTGGCTCGGTTGGACCTGCGGGGCGTGCGAATTTTGCCGCCGCGGGCAGGAGAATTTGTGCCCGAACGCCCGTTTCACGGGATACCAGATCGACGGCGGCTTTGCGGAATTTACGATTGCCGATGCGCGCTACGTCTTTGCTCTGCCGCTGGCCTACAGCGACGATGCGGCTGCTCCTTTGATGTGTGCGGGCCTGATCGGCTGGCGCTCGCTCAAGGCGGCCGGAACGCCGGAAACGGCGCAGCGTCTTGGATTCTACGGCTTCGGCGCGGCGGCGCACATCGCGGTGCAGGTGGCGCGTCATCGCGGCCAGGAGGTCTACGGCTTCGTTCGGCCCGGCGATACGAAAGCCAAGGACTTCGCGCGCGCCATGGGCGCTGTGTGGGCAGGCGATTCCGATCGGCCGGCGCCGGTTGCGCTCGATGCCGCGATCATATTCGCACCCGCAGGCGAGCTTGTGCCTCAAGCATTGCGCGCCGTGCGTCCGGGCGGGCGCGTGGTGTGCGGCGGCATCCACATGAGCGATATTCCGTCGTTTCCCTACACCATTCTGTGGGGCGAGCGCAGCGTTTCGTCGGTGGCCAATCTCACGCGGAAAGACGCCGAGGAATTCCTGGCGCTTGCCGGGCATGTTCACCTGCGGACCGAAACCGTGCGCTATGCTCTGGATGAAGCCAACACGGCGCTGTCCGACTTACGATCGGGCAGGTTGAGCGGCGCGGCGGTTCTCGTTCCTTAAACGGGCGGCGCGCGATCAGCGGGATGCGAACTGATCGGCGAGGATCGTCGCGATCGCCATCGTGACGCGCTTGGCCGTCGGAATATGCAAGAATTCGTTGGGCCCGTGGGCGTTGGACCGCGGGCCCAAGACCCCCGTGATGACGAACTCGGTATGGGGGTACTTCTCACCGAGCATCGCCATGAAAGGGATTGTCCCGCCTTCACCCATATAGGCGGGTTCGGTACCGAATGCCTCGCGCGAGGCGCGGGTGATGGCGCGTTGCAGCCAGTCGGACAGAGAAGGCGCGTCCCAGCCGGTGGCCGAGTCTTTGCCTGTGAACGCCACCTGGGCGCCGTAAGGCGGTTTGTTCTCGAGAATTTCCTTCAGGCGGTCGCAAGCCTTGGCGCCGTCGAGCGTCGGCGGCAGGCGCAAGCTCAATTGCGCGATCGTTTGAGGAAGCATCACGTTGCCGGCGTCGGACGGGAGCGGCAATCCATCCATGCCGATGACGGCGAGCTGCGGCCGCCAAGTGCGATTGAGCACCAGTTCTGCCAGATTTGCGCAAGCCGGCTCGGCGCCCCCGACAAACGGGAATTTCGCGTAAACGCTTTTTCCCAGTATGTGCGCGGCGTCTTGCGCCTGCTTGGCGCGTTGCTCCGGGATTTGCACATGCAGTTCCGGGGGAACGATCGCACCGGTCTTCTCGTCCTCGATGCGCGAAAGCAGGGTCCGCAAGATTCGGAAACTGGAGGGGACGATTCCGGATGCGTCTCCCGAATGCACGCCTTCTTCGAGCACGCGAATGCAGAGCGTGCCTGCCGCCAGTCCGCGCAGCGAAGTCGTCAGCCATAGCCGGTCGTAATCGCCGCAGCCGGAATCCAGACAGATGACGAGAGAAGGATCGCCGATGCGCGCGGCGAGATGATCGACATAGAACGGCAGATCGGTGCTTCCCGATTCTTCGCACGCTTCGATCAGCACCACGCAACGCGCCCGCGGGATTTGCTGATCTTGTAGCGCGAGAATGGCGGAGAGTGCGGCGAACATCGCATAGCCGTCGTCGGCGCCGCCGCGGCCGTAGAGCCTGTCGTCGCGCAGCACCGGCGTCCAGGGACCCATGCCTTCCGCCCAGCCTACCATCTCCGGCTGCTTGTCGAGATGACCGTAGAGCAGGACCGTGTCGGAGCCTTCGCCGGGAATATCCATGAAGATGACGGGCGTGCGGCCCTTGAGCTGGACGATTTCAAGCGTTGTGCGGTTGAGCGGGGCCATCCTTTCGCGCGCCCAGCGCTCCAGCAGGGCGACGGCATCCCGCATATAACCATGCTTTTCCCACTCGGGGTCGAAGGCGGGCGACTTGTTCGGAATGCGGATGTAGTCGACCAGCGTGGGTACGACGGCATCGTCCCAAATCGAGTCGACGAATGTCTTCAGCCGTTCGATGTCCATATTTGTCGTCCAACTCGGTTGCTTCGAATCGATTGCAGCGAAGGGCAGTAGGCAATAGGCAGTGGCCAGTATGGACCCGCGGAATTGCAGCGTCGTTGCCTACTGCCTATTGCCTACTGCCACAGATTAATGGAAATCCCGCGATTTGGGCAGGATGCGCACGTTGCGGGGATGGCGGGCATGAGAGTGGCGCGGCCTGCCATCCTCGCGCTCGCCGTGGGTCGGCCCGTCGCCGCGCGACAATACTGGCCGGAGCTTGTCTTCGGAGAGCCGGTCAAGCTCGAAGGTGCGATCCACGAGCCGCTCCGCCATGAGATGCACCACGCCTTCGGGACTGCGCTGAATACGGCCTTCGGCGAACAGCAGGCGCGCGCCCATGACCTCCTTGCGGAACCGTTCGAAGGTGCGCGCCCACAAGACCACATTGCAGATGCCGGTCTCGTCGGACAGCGTGATGAAGATGGCCTTGCCTTCGCCGGGGCGCTGGCGCACCAGCACCACGCCGGCGCAACGCGCGCTTTGGCCGTCGGCGCCGGCAGCAATCTCCGCACAGCTCACGATGCGTTCGCTGCGAAAGATCTCGCGCAGGAACTGCATGGGATAGCCTTTGAGCGAAAGCCGCACGGTCTGATAATCGGCCAGCACGTGCTCGCTGAGCGGCATGGCCGGCAGCGGCGCGTTGTCTTCTTCCGCCTGACCGCCGATCCCGTGCGCGGCAAACAGCGGAAGCTCGTCTTCGTCGCTCAAGCGCCGCACAGCCCAAAGCGCCTCTCGGCGGTCCATCGCCAGCGAGCGGAACGCATCGGCTTCCGCAAGAAGCATCAATGCGCGCTTGGGTAGAAGCCTATCCCCAGGGCTATCGTCTGTAGCTGCAAGGCTGTGTAAAGGAATTATTCTCACGCGGAGACGCGGAGGCGCGGAGACATCATTCGATCCCACAATATCCGAGAACGCTCGCATCGAGACATTGGAATGATTTTTTGGCGCGCGAGGCGCGCTAATTGATGAAAAGCTTTCGTTGTCACCTCGGAGGTGGCGAAGCGAAGGGTTTCTCCGCGCCTCCGCGTCTCCGCGTGAAAAAAAGCCTTCCTGTACAGCCTCGCCTTCAAGGGGAGGGCAGGAAAGGTACGTGATTGCAGCCGCCCACTCTTCTCTGAAGCCGTCGATCTGGCGCATGCCCAGGCGCAGCGCGAGCGCGCCATGAGCATCGCGCTCGAGCGCATTGTCCCATTGGCTGAAACTCACATCGACGGGACGCACCTCCACGCCGTGCTCGCGGGCGTCGCGTACGATCTCGGCCGGAGCATAAAATCCCATCGGTTGCGCATTGAGCAGCGCGCAGGCGAACGCTGCGGGATGATGGCATTTGATCCAGGCCGACACATAGACGAGCTGGGCAAAGGCGGCGGCGTGGCTCTCCGGAAAGCCGTAAGTGCCGAAGCCTTCGATCTGTTTGAAGCAGCGTTCGGCGAAGTCGCGGTCGTAGCCGCGTGCGATCATGTTGCCGATGAGCTTGTCGCGGAAGGTATGAATCGTGCCGACATGGCGGAAGGTCGCCATGGCGCGCCTCAGCCCATTGGCTTCGTCGGGCGTGAATTTGGCCGCGACCATGGCGAGCTTCATGGCCTGTTCCTGGAACAACGGCACGCCCAGCGTGCGGCCAAGCACTTGGCGCATTTCGTCCGGCGGCCCGTGCTCGGGCGAAGGGGCCGGGAAGACCACCGGCTCCTTGCCGCATCGCCTGCGCAAATAGGGATGCACCATGTCGCCCTGGATGGGACCTGGCCGCACGATCGCCACTTCGATGACGAGATCGTAGAACGTCTTCGGCATCAGCCGCGGCAGCATGTTCATCTGCGCCCGGCTTTCCACCTGGAACACGCCGACGGAATCGCCTTTCGACAGCATGGCGTAGATGGCGGTATCCTCCTGCGGGATCGTCGCCAGTTCGTAGCGCTTGGCTTCATGCGCGGCGATCAGGTCGAACGCCTTGCGAATGCAGGTGAGCATGCCCAGCGCCAGCACATCCACCTTCATGATGCGCAGCGTATCGATGTCGTCCTTGTCCCATTCGATGAAGGTCCGGCCGTCCATCGCCGCATTGCCGATGGGCACGGTTTCGTCGAGCCGGTCCTGCGTCAGCACGAAGCCGCCCACATGCTGGGAGAGATGGCGCGGAAAGCCGATCAGCTGATTGGCAAATTTCACTGCGCGGGCAATGACGACATTCGTCGGATCGAATGCGCCCTTTCCTCCCCCGCTCAGCGGGGGAGGGGGACCGCCGAAGGCGGTGGAGGGGGCAACTTGCCTCGCCCCCTCCGTCTCACGGTGCTGCGCGCCGCTCGACACCTCCCCCGCAGACGGGGAAGGAAAATCGCCCCAGCTGCCCCACACCCCGCTGGCAAGCGCCGCCGTCACATCCTCCGTCAGGCCGAACGCCTTGCCCACTTCGCGAATGGCGCTGCGGGGGCGGTAGCAGATCACGGTGGCGGCGAGCGCGGCGCGATGGCGGCCGTAACGCTCATAGATCCATTGGATCACTTCTTCGCGCCGCTCGTGCTCGAAATCCACGTCGATATCCGGCGGCTCCTTGCGCTCCTCGGAAATGAAGCGTTCGAACAGAAGATCAATCTGGTTGGGGTCGACGGAGGTGATGCCGAGCACGAAGCAGACTGCGGAATTGGCGGCGGAGCCGCGGCCCTGGCAGAGAATTTTCTTTTCGCGCGCGATGCACACGATGTCGTGCACGGTAAGGAAGTAAGGCGCATAGTCGAGCTTTTCGATCAGCGCGAGCTCTTTTTCGAGCGTCGCGCGCACTTTTTCGGGAACGCCGCCGGGATAGCGCAGTTGCGCTCCCGATTTGACGAGATCTTCCAGATGTCCTTGCGCCGTTTTGCCGGGCGGCACCGGCTCGTCGGGATAGTTGTATTTGAGCTGATCGAGAGAGAAAGCAATACGCTCGGCAAAGCGGATCGTCTCGGCAACGGCTTCGGGAGCTTCGCGAAACAGCTGCGCCATCTCCTCGGGCGGCTTCAAGTGCCGTTCGGCATTGGCTTCGAGCAGGCGGCCGGCCGTATCGAGCGCGACATGCTCGCGGATGCAGGTGACGACGTCCTGCAAACTGCGCCGCTCCCTGTCGTGATAGAGCACGTCGCCCACGGCGATGAGCGGCACGGTGGCGCCGGACGCGATGCGCTTGAGCTTGGCAAGCCGGCGCCGATCGTCGCCGCGATAGAGCATGGAAACGGCAAGCCACAGGCGTTCGCGCGCAACCTCCTTGAGCTGTGAGAGAGTCTTGGCCGTCTCTGCTCCCGGGTGCCGCGGCGGCATGACGGCGAGCAGCAATCCTTTCTCGAATTCGAGAAGATCGGCAAGCGACAGATCGCAATCGCCTTTTTCGGCCTTCAGCTTGCCGCTGCTCAAGAGACGGCAGAGCCGGCCGTAAGCCGTGCGATCTCGCGGATAAGCGAGAATGTCGGGCGTGCCGTCCTTGAAAACGAGGCGGGCGCCGATGAGGAGCTTCGGCTTCTTTTCCGGCAGGTCGGGATGGGCCAGATTGTGATGAGATAGAGCATCATAGGCGCGCACCACGCCGGCCAGCGTGTTGCGGTCGGCAATGCCGATGGCGGAGAGCCCGTAGAGTGCGGCCGCCGCAACAAACTCTTGCGGATGCGACGCGCCGCGCAGGAACGAGAAGTTCGTGGTCACCGCCAGTTCCGCGTATCCGTGTTTCTTCACCATCGTTTTCACCACGAAGCCACGAAGAACACAGAGGAAAAAAAGTTTAGCGCGGAGGACGCAGAGGCAATGCAGGGGACGCAGAGGATCGGTTGCGCTTCGCGCGATTTTTTCTGCGTCCTCCGCGCAACCCCTGCGTCCTCCGCGCTAAAAATTGTCTTTTTGGTCATGCGAAGAGCCCATGCATGTACCAGCGCGGGGATTGGGTTTCGCGGCTGTAGAAGCCCGAGCGGTAGAGCCAGAAGCGGCGGCCGTGCTCGTCCCCGATGCGGAAATAATCGCGCGTCGGCTTTTCTTCGTCGGTGCGCCACCATTCCATGGCGATGCGCTCCGGACCTTCGGCGTGCACCACGGCATGCAGCACCCGGCGCCAGCGGAAGCGCACGGGTGGCCCGTCCGGCACTTCCGCCAGAACTTCGATGGACTCGGGCCTTTCGAAGAGCCGCAAGGGCCTGAGCGGCGCTTCTCCGGGCGCGCGCAGTCTCGTCCAGGCTGTCTTTCCCGGGAAAGACCGTTGCGCCGGCAAAGCGACGGAAGCGGCTTCGGGAATATGCGTATCCTGCGGACGAAAACGCAAAATGCGCGTGGCTCCGAACCGTGCGGCAAGGCGGTCGATGAGAAACGCGATTTCTTGTCGCTCGGTTTCTTTGGTGTCGAAGCTTTCGGTCTTGGCCGCGATGGGTTCGGTCAGGTTCGCCGAAAGCCGGATGAGGTCGAAACCGAAACCGGCATCGAGCGGATCGGCGAGAGCCGCGAGCCGCTCGTGAAACAGCCGCGCGATCGCGGCAGGCTCGCGCGTGGGCCTTGCCGTCTCGATCGCGATGCGGCGCATCTTTCCGTCGACGCGGAAAAACGCGGCGTCAAGCCTTCGCGCACCGGTCCCTCGCTTGTCCAGCACGTCGCGCAAGCTTGCCGCCAAAGCAAGAATTGTTGCGGCCACGGTGTCGTCGGATGTGATGGGTTCGGCGAAACGCCTCTCCGCCGTCACATCGGGCAAAGGGATGCGCGGCGAGATGGGATGCGTGGCGTGGCCCAGGGTGCGGTCCAGCAGCGTGACGAAGCCTTGCCCGAACCGCGCCGCAAGTTCGCTGCGGCCGCGCGCGGCCACTTGGCCCACGGTCTTGAGCCCGGCGCGGCGAAGCCCGTGCAGGATAAGAGGATCGGCGGCAAGCGCATGGACAGGCAGCGGCGCTACGCGTTGCGCATCTTGGCCGGGCGCCGCAATGCTGCCATCGGCATGGCGCGCCAGGGCCGAGGCCGCGGCGGCCGTGCCCGCCAAGGCCAGCTGCACGGCAAAGCCTTGTGCGGCGATGGCGCGGCGAACGTCTTCCAGCATTCCTCTTTCGCCGCCGAAGAGATGCGCCACGCCGGTTGCGTCGATGAGGAGCCCGTCCGGAGATTCGAGCGCCGCCAGCGGCGAATACCGTTCGCACCAATCGGCCAGGCGTTCGAGCAGGGCGGCGTCGGCGCGTTCGTCGGCATCGTATATGGCTAGTGCGGGAATCATCGCGCGCGCATCGGCCAGCGCCATGCCCGGCCGCAAGCCTTGCCGCGCCGCGTTTGCGTCCACGGCCGACAGCCGCATGGCGTTGTCGGTCTTGGCGACGAGAACGAGCGGCCTTTTATCCGCAATGCCGGCGCGCGCCCATTGCCGCTTGAGCCGGTCGGTCGAAAGCCGCGGCAGCCACACGCCCAAGATGCGCCGGCTCGCGGAAAGCTCCGTCATCCGCATTCCACTCCATCATCCATTGCCCTGTGATCCCGTGCCGGTTGCGCACCAGCTTCGCGTCGAACACCGGCATTCCCCAATCCTCGCCATCGGAAGCGCCGGCGCGCACGATCCAGCGGGTTTCCGCAGCGCTGGCGCAAGGCGTCGCATGCGCACGCACATGAAACATCGTGACGCTCGTCCGCGCGGCCGCGAGCGTCAGACGGCGGCTCAGCGAAAGATCGAACAGCTTTGCTTCGCCCCAGGTCTCCAGAACGACCGCGCCCAGGCTGGCGCAAGCGAGGCCTTCGCTTGCGGCTCGCAACGCGTCTTCGAGATGCGCGGCTCGGAACAGAAGAATGCGCGCCGGCACGGCGCCGAGCTCGAGAAGACCCGAAGCCGAAATCTCGCCGGCTTCGAGGCTGGCAAAATCCTGCCTAATCCAAAGCAGAGGTTTTTTATCTGCTGCCTTCAGAGCGAGCGTCAGCGTAAACCCTGTCGCCGCCGCCTCATGGCCGGTTTCAGCGGAATAGATCTCGTGCAACGCCCCGCATCTGAGCCCGCCATGAAGCGCCGCATCGGCCAGTTCATGGCCTAAAGGCGCAAGTGGCCGTGCCTCCTCCGGCGGAAGAAGCGAGCCCCGCAAAGAGGCGATTTTTTCGGCCGAAACTCCCATTGGCCGCCACCTTTGTTCCTGTTGTGTTCTAGTATGCTCCGGCGGCGGGGAGAGTCAATTGGGGGCGCCAAACGTCGTGCATCGCTTGACCGAGAAGATCGCACCGCAGCTGCAAAACCAACCGGTTCCGCCCTGGTCCCTACCCGCAAACAGGCGATGGAGCGACGCATTTTGGACGGCGAAGGCGGTACTTTAGGAACGAACGCGAATCAGATCGCGAACAAAGCAAACGCACTTTGATCGTCGGGGTCGTGCAGCCCGAAACACCGGCTCTGAACCGATTTTTCGCAGGGGGTGAGCAATTACCACCCCAATATAAACAGCATTCGTTGCCGAGAATACGTGTTCGTTTCCCGCAATCGAGAATTTTTCCAATGGAACCGGAAGGCTCCCTTGGGGTTTTTCCGGCGATCCCCGATATATGCGAGATGCTTGGCGGGTCCACCAAAACACCCCCGTATCTCCATCACGCCGCCTTCTTACGCTTGCGCGTATCCGGCAAATCAATCGGCAGCTCCACGTTCAGCTTGCGTAATGCCTCGTCGACGATCCACATCTGCGAATCATGGCGGAGATTGAGGAGGCGTCGGATCGAGTTCTCCGGCATCCCGAGTTCCTTGGCCAGCTTCAGCTTCGACCAACCGAGCGCGCGCAGAGCCTTAACCCACGAACGTGTCGTCGAGCGCGTAGCCGGCCGAACGGACGGTACGGATAGGATCGCGGCCGGTTCCCGAATTGAGCGCCTTGCGCAAGCGGCCGACATGCACGTCGACGGTGCGCGCTTCGACATAGACGGCCGATCCCCAAATGGCATCGAGCAGCTGCTCGCGACTGAAGACGCGGCCGGGATGCTGGATCAGGTGATCGAGCAGCTTGAACTCCGTCGGCCCGAGATGCACGTCCAGACCGCTGCGCCGCACGCGATGGGCGGCACGGTCCATTTCGATGTCGCCCACACGGATCACATCGTCGGCAAGGCTGGGACGGATACGGCGCATCACCGCGCGCAATCGCGCCAGAAATTCCGTCATCGAAAACGGCTTGGTGATGTAGTCGTCGGCGCCGGTATCGAGCCCGCGGATGTGATCGGTTTCCTCGCCGCGCGCCGTCAGCATGACGATAGGCACGTTGCGCGTTTCCTGCCGGCCGCGCAGCCTGCGGCAAACCTCGATGCCGGAGAGCTGCGGCAGCATCCAATCGAGCAATACGAGATCGGGCCTGTGCTCGTTGGCGACCAACAGCGCTTCTTCGCCGTCCAGCGCTTCGAGCACGCGATAACCTTCGCGTTCGAGATTGTAACGAAGAAGCGTGACGAGCGCCCCCTCGTCTTCTGCAACAAGTACCGTCGGTTTCAGCGTCATGGGATTTTCTGCTCAAAGGAAACGGTGGTGCTCGACGTGATATCGGCCTTGGGCCGCTCCGCCGAAAGATGCCCGCCGTTGACCATGTGATACACGGTCTCGGCGATATTGGTGGCGTGGTCGCCGCAGCGCTCGATGTTCTTGGCAACGAAAAGCAGATGCGTGCACAGGCCGATCGTGCGCGGATCTTCCATCATGTAGGTGAGCAGCTCGCGGAAAAGACTGTTGTAGGTCTCGTCAATCTCGTCGTCCTGCCGCCAGACCGCTTCGGCGCCGGCGGCGTCGCGATCCGAATAAGCGTCCAGCACGAGCTTGAGCTGATTGAGCGCCGCGTGGCCCATGCGGGCCAGCGAATGCGTAAGCCGGATGGGAGGCTCGCGGCTGGAAACGATCGCGCGCTGGGCGATGTTCTTGGCCAGATCGCCGATCCGCTCGAGCTCGCTGGCAATCTTGATGGCGGCCAGCGTCTCGCGCAGATCGATCGCCATGGGCTGCCTCAGCGCGATCACGCGAACGGCCTGATCCTCGATGGATTGCTGCAGCTGGTCGATGCGCGGATCGCCTGCGATGGCCGACTCGGCAAGCGACGTATCGCGTTTGGCGATGGCATCGATGGCATCGGCGAGCTGCGCCTCCGCCAGCCCGCCCATCTGCGCGATGTTGCTGGCCAGGGCTTCCAACTGCTCGGTGAATGACCTGACGGTATGCTCGCTCATCTTGTCGGTGATTTCGTCCATGAGGTCTCGTTCCGCCCGAATCGCGCAGGCGCTCGACCGCATATGTACCTACCGGGCGAGCACCAAAACTATGTGACACTTATATTACGATTTTATGACGGCAATTTCTATGCGATCGCTGCCATGCGGGTTTCTGCCTGTTCTTCGCGCATCGCCGCCGGCAGGAAGACCGTGAAGGCACTACCCTCGCCGGCTTTGCTTTCGATGGCAAGCCGGCCCTGATGGCGGTTGATGATGTGCTTGACGATGGCGAGTCCCAGTCCGGTGCCGCCCCGCTCGCGGCTGCGCTTGACGTCCACGCGGTAGAAACGCTCGGTCAGGCGCGGAATGGCCTCCCGCGGAATGCCTTCGCCATCGTCCCTGACGGTGACCGCCACCATGGTACCGGCGCCGCGCCGCCCTGCCAGGGCCGCCGAGCCCGGCGCCGTGGCGAAACTGATCCAGACATGGCCGCCGCTTCGCCCGTATTTGATGGCGTTGTGGGTGAGGTTTTGAAACAGCTGGATGAGCTCGTCGCGCTCGCCGGTGACGGGCGGGAGGTCTTGCGCGTCGCCCATCAGGATCGAGACATGATCCAGCTGCGCCAGACCCTGCAGCGCCATTGTGGCATCGTGGACGACTTCGACAATGTCGACGTCGCCCGACGGCGGCACGTGTTCGTTCTGCTCGATGCGGGTCAGCGACAGAAGGTCGTCGATCAGCCGTCGCATGCGGCCGGCTTCGATGCTCATGATATCCAGGAATTTCTCACGCGCGACCGCGTCGTCGCGCGCATGGCCCTTCAGCGTATCGATGAAGCCGGAGACGGCCGCCAACGGGGTGCGCAATTCGTGGCTCGCATTGGCCACGAAATCGGCGCGAGCCTCTTCGGCCCGCTTTGCCGCGGTGACATCGTGAAGAAGAAGCGCCGTCCAGCGCGGCATTTGTTCGGTGCGCGTCACATAGGCCTGAAAGTGGCGCTCCACCGGAACATGAAAGGAAAATTCGACCGACGAAGGCTCCCCCGATCTCGCGGTGCGTTCGATGGCCTGCAGCACCGCGGGCGTGCGCAAGACTGCGGAAATGTGTTTTCTCTGGGTGTCGGTGCCGATCACCGCCACCATGGCGCGGTTTGCGAGCAGCACACGCCCCGTATTGTCGAGGAGCATGAAAGGGTCGGGCAGACGCTCCAGAACTTCGGCGACCGGCGCCGGAAACAGCCCCGTGCTGCCTACGGAGGCTGCAACCGCGGTGGCACGCTCCCCCCGCACCGCCCGCTCGCCGACCGCCAACCCGCCCAGTGCGCATCCGCCAATGGCGACCGCAAGCAATGCGCCGGCATAAGGTTCGGGTAGAAACATCGCACCGGCGCCAAGCCCAAGCCCAAGCCCAAGCCCTGCGGCCAACAGCAACAGCCCGTTGCGGAGCGTCCCTTTATTCACCCGTGCAAATCACTCGAACACTTCTCCCACAATATTACGTCATTAATCGCGGTTTCCGCCTTCTGTCACCAAAATTTCACTGTGTGTCCTGGCAGGTCAGCCGAAGAGGGTTGCAATGGATCGCATCCCGCAATGCCGGCCCGGCTGGCGTATGGCCGGGCTCGACAGCAGACCCGACGATCCGGTCTAAGATTTCGCCGGAAACCTGCCCGGAGAGCCCGCATGACCAGGCCCGAATCCCTCGGATTTTCAGCCTCGCGCCTGATGCGAATAGATCGGTTCCTCAAGGAGCAGTACGTCAACTCCGGCAAGCTTGCCGGCACCCAGCTCATGATCGCGCGGCAGGGGGAAATCGTCCACGAGTCCGTGCTGGGGCTGGCCGACCGCGAACGCGGCAAATCGCTGGCGAACGACACGATCTTCCGCATTTACTCCATGACCAAGCCGATCACGAGCACAGCCTTCATGATGCTGGTCGAAGAGGGCCTGGTTGCACTCGACGACCCGGTGCATCGCTACATTCCTTCGTGGAGCGATCTGGGCGTGTTCGTTTCCGGCACCCCCGGCGCCTTTCAAACCCGGCGCTGCCGCACGCCCATGCGCATCGTCGACCTTTTGCGGCACACGTCCGGCCTCACCTATGATTTTCAGGCGCGGACCAACGTGGATGCCGCCTATCGCAAGCTCAAGATCGGCGCGATCGGCTCCGATGTCGCTCTTGGCGCGATGATCGACCGTCTCGCCGCCGTGCCGCTCGAGTTCTCGCCCGGCGAAGCGTGGAACTATTCCGTCGCCACGGACGTGCTGGGTTACCTGATCGGGACGATCAGCGGGCAGCCGTTCGAGGACTTTCTCCAGACCCGCATCTTCGCGCCGCTCGGAATGACGGACACCGGCTTTTACGTGCCGCAAGACAAACGCGCCCGGTTCGCGGCCTGTTACGCAATGGATGAATCCGGCCACAACGTGCTGCAGGATGACCCGCAGACGAGCCGCTTTCTGACTGCGCCGGTCTTCGTCTCCGGCGGCGGCGGCCTTGTGGGCACGGCCGCAGATTATATGAAGTTCTGCAACATGCTGCTCGCCGGCGGCGCGGCGAACGGGCACCGCTTCCTGGGGCCCAAGACCATCGAGCTGATGACGCTCAACCATTTGCCGGGCGGTCGCCAGCTCACCGAGATGTCGCGCTCGCTGTTCAGCGAAGCGACTTATGTCGGCGTGGGGTTCGGCCTGGGCTTCGGGGTCACGCTCGACCTTGCGAAGACCATGATCGCGGCAAGCGTCGGCGAGTATTTCTGGGGCGGCATGGCCAGCACCGCCTTCTGGATCGATCCGCTCGAGGATATCGCGGTGGTGTTCATGACCCAATTCATGCCGTCGAGCCACTATCCGATCCGGCGCCAGCTGCGCACGCTTATTTACGCCGCGCTCGAGGAGTGAGCGGTAAGCTTTTTCTTGCTTTGCCGCAGATCGGGTCCCGCCATGGCGATGGCGAACCAATGCAAGCCCTCGATCTGCTCGCTCACGAGGACCAGGGCGCCCGTCAGCGGTACGGCGAGGAAGAGTCCGGCGATGCCCCAGATCAGGCCCCAGAACGACAGGGAGATGATGATGGCGAGGGGGCTCATGTTGAGCGTGCGGCCCAGCATGAGCGTGGAAACGATATTGGCAAGGACGAAGTGCACGGCTTCCAGCAGCGTAAACACGATGAGCATCTCGCCCAGCGATCCCGTCTGAAGCAGGGCCATGAGCGCCGGCAGGACGACGGCGGCGCCGCCGACGGTGGGGATGTAATTGGCGATGAACAGGACCAGCGCCCAGAATTCGGCAAAGTTCACGCCCAGCAGCAAGAGCACGGCATAGGTGAACAGTCCCATGCCCACGCTCAAAAGCGTGCAAACACCCATATAGGTCTGCAGTTGCCGCGCGATGGCGTGGATCACATTGCCCGTCTCGTCCCGCTTAAGGGCATCGGTTTCCAGCTTCCCGAGCTTGTCTTCGAGGAAATGCTGCTCGGCAAGCAGGAACGCGACATAGATGGCGACGAGCAGGAACTGGAACAGCAGGTTGCCGGCGGAGGCAGCCGCTTGCCCGAGAAAATCGGCAACGCCGGAGGCGCTCACCATATCGCGCAGGCTCGGCAACGGCCCCAGGCGCAGAAACCGCAACCATTGGTCGGCGAAGTGATTGAGCTTGGCGACGTATCCCGGAAACGCGCTCGCGATGGCCGCGGTTTCATCGGCAAAGATGCGCGCCACGACGTAAATCGAGACCACGATGAGGACGAGCGAGCTCGCCCAGGCAAGCGGCTGCGCCAGCCTGAGCTTGTGGTGCAGCGCATCGGTGAGCGCATTGAGCACCGCCCACACCAGAAGCGCGAAGGCGAATGGCACCAGCAACGGCCGGCCGATCACCAGCAGACCCAGAAGGATGGTGGCGGAAACCAGCCATTCGGTGAGACGCCTAGTGTCGATGGTCAAAGGCCCTGCCCCCGGCAGGCGAAGCAAGGCGAAAGAGACTTCGGGGTCAATGGATCCATCCGCATCGACGCAAGCTCATGGGCGGATTGTACGCTCGCCGGACGCGGGCTTCCAAGTCCGCGTTCGCAGGAAGTCCCTGACGGGCAGGCGGTAGCGCCTCAGGCCGCGAGCGCGGTGTCCAGCACCCGGGTGAGGCGCGGGTCGTCGGGGGCGGTGTCCGGCGAAAAGCGCGCGATCACCTTACCGTCGCGGCCGATCACGAACTTCTCGAAATTCCACAGAATGTCGGTGTCCGACTTGGCCTTGAAGCCGTGCTGGGCCAGACGCTCGCGCATGGCATCGGTGCCTTCGGCTTTCGGCTGCGCCGCCACCAGCGCGTCGTAGAGCGGATGGCGATCTTCGCCCACGACCGAAATCTTCTTGAACATCGGAAAATCGACACCGTAATTGGTCGTGCAGAACTGGGCGATCTCCGCCTCGGTGCCGGGTTCCTGGGCACCGAAATTGTTGGCCGGAAAGCCCAGGATCTCGAGACCCTGTCCCTTTTTCGCCGCATAGAGCTTCTGCAGGCCGGCATATTGCGGCGTCAGCCCGCATTTCGAGGCGACATTGACGACCAAAAGAACCTTGCCGCGGAATTGGGCCAAGCTGGTTGGCTTACCGTCGATGCGCGAAACCGGAATATCGTAAAGCGACTGGGACATAGGCTCCTCCTCCAAGGTCGCGCAAGGATGCGCATCGAAGTCCGGCCAATTCAAGAGGCGACGTTGCGGGTTAGCGACTTGATGACACCGCCGTTGCAGGAAGCACGTGTTGCCGCACGATCTCGGCGAGCCGGTCGATATCGGCATCGCTGTGCGCGGCGCTGAAAGCCAGCCGCAGCCGCGACGTTCCCGCGGGAACCGTGGGCGGCCGAATGGCGACGGCGAGAAACCCTTCTTCCTCCAATAGGCGTTGAGCGGACAGTGCAGCGTGCGCCTCGCCCAAGACGATGGGCACGATCGGGCTTTGCGCCAGCGGCAGGTTGACGGCACGGGTAAAGCGCCGCGCCTTGGCCAAGGGCAACTCCGTCAATGCCGGGTTCGCGTCGATCGCATCGAGAGCGGCGGAAGCTGCGGCGGCGCTCGCCGGCGGCAATCCCGTGGAATAGACCAATGTGCGGGCGCGGGTCTTGACGAAGTCGATGACGGGCTTTGCCGCACACAGATAGCCGCCATACGATCCCAGCGCTTTCGACAGCGTGCCCATTTGCAGCTCGGCGCGAGCGGGCGGATGCCCCGCCAGTCCCACGCCATGCGCGTCGTCGGTCATGAACCACGCGTCGAATTCGCCCGCCAAAGCGGCCAGCGCTTCCACCGGCGCAAGATCGCCGTCCATGGAAAACACCGTCTCCGTCACAATCAGGGCGTGGCCGTGCGCGGACCGCGATGTGCGCAACAGCTCTGCCGCGTGACCGGCGTCGTTGTGGCGAAAGGCGAGCACCTTGGCGCGGGACAGGGTGGCCCCTGCCCACAGGCAGGCATGCGCAAGCTCGTCCAGAACGATCAGGTCCTCCGGGCCGGCAAAGGTGGGGATGATTCCGGAATTGGCGAGATAACCCGATCCGAATGCGCAAGCTGCCTCGGTCCCCTTGAACCTGGCCAAACGTGCTTCGAGGCGGGCGAGCAGCGGATGGTTGCCGGTGATGAGCCGCGAGGCTCCGGCGCCCGTGCCGTATGTCTCAATCGCTGCGACGGCCGCGGCCTTGACGGCCGGATGGTGGCTGAGATTGAGATAATCGTTGCAGGAAAAGGAGATGCAGCGGCGGCCGTCGCGAACGACGGTGACGCCGTCTTCGCGCGTCGTTTCGGCCAGCGAGCGCTTGAGGTGCTTGGCCTCCAATTCATCGAGTTTCTGTGCGGCGAAGCCTTCCAGCGATGACATCCTCAATTCCGCCATTGGAGCAATTTCATGGATTATAATTCTTCCATAATCGAAGGTGGGGTTTGCACATTTTTCTTCTACCACCATTAGCAGACATTCCGGAGGCAGAATGAACCCGACAGGCGATCTCGCGACGCGCCTTTCCAAGAGCTTCGCGGCCTATGCGGATCGCGTTTTCATCGAGGAGGAAAAGTGCCACTGGACCTACGCCGAGGTGGCGCAGGCCGCGAGCCGGCTGGCGCACGTGCTGCGAGAGCTTGGGCTGACGCCGGGCGAGCGGCTTCTGGTCCAGACGGAAAAATCCGTGCAGACGCTGATCCTCTATTTTGCCTGCATCAGGGCGGGAGCGATCTACCTGCCGCTCAACATCGATTACACCGAATCCGAGCTCGCCTATTTCATTGAAGATGCCGAGCCTGTGCTTGCGGTGTGCCGCCCGCAAAGCCGGGCGCTGTTCGAGCGGCTGGGACGGCTGCGGGTCGAAACGCTCGACGCGCTTGCCGCAAGAATGAGCGACGTCGAAGCGCCGCCGGTGCCGCGCCAACCCGACGACATCGCGGCCATCCTTTACACCTCGGGCACGACCGGCAAGCCCAAGGGCGCAATGCTGACCCATGCCAATCTCGTATCCAACGGCGAGACACTCGTCGATCTTTGGCGCTTCACACAAGACGACAGGCTGATTCATGCCTTGCCTATCTTCCACGTGCACGGGCTGTTCGTGGCGGTGCATTGCGCGCTGTTCTCCGGAGCGACGATGATCTTCCTGCCGCGTTTCGAGGCCCGTGCCGCGATCCGGCACATGGCGCACGCCAGCGTTCTGATGGGCGTTCCTACATTTTATACAAGGCTGTTGGGTGAGGTGGGCTTCACGCAAGAATCTGCGGCAAGGATGCGCCTGTTCATCGCCGGCTCCGCGCCGCTCTCCGCCGACACGTTCCGCGAATTCGAGCGACGCACCGGACACCGCGTGCTCGAACGCTACGGCATGACGGAAACGGGCATGCTGACCTCGAACCCCTACGCGGGCGATCGGCGCGCCGGGAGCGTCGGCCTGCCGCTGCCCGGCGTCGAACTGCGCATCGCCGACGCCGAGACCGGAGCGATCTTGCCGCAAGGCGAAGTCGGCATCGTCGAAGTCAAAGGGCCGAATGTCTTCAAGGGCTATTGGCGCAACCCGGAAAAGACCAAGGCCGAGTTCCGGCCGGAGGGCTTCTTCATCACCGGCGACATGGGATTGATCGAGGCCGACGGCTATGTCCGGCTGGTCGGACGCGCCAAGGACCTCATCATCTCGGGCGGCCTCAACGTCTATCCCGCCGAGGTCGAAGCCCTTCTCGACGACAGACCGGACATCGCCGAATCGGCGGTGATCGGCGTGCCGCACCCCGATTTCGGCGAAGCGGTCATTGCGGTGGTGAAACCGGCAACGGCCTCCTTCGACAAGGAGGCGGTCCGCGCCGCGCTGCGCAAAGATCTCGCCGCCTTCAAGGTGCCGAAGGACATTCTCGTCACGGATGCCTTGCCGCGCAACACCATGGGCAAGGTGCAAAAAAAACTGCTGCGGGAGCGGTTCGCGGATCTGTTCGTGAAAGGGTAAGCGCGGCGGTCAAGCCTAGAGAAGCTTGCTCCCTCCGGCTTGACGAGAGGGCACGACGTTTTTCACTTCGGTCCCCGCCTGCGCGCGGGGACATTATTCGCGCCAACGGCTTAACCGCGACGCAGCCGCTGTCAAGCCGTGCGCTCATGATGGTTGCGGGACTAGGATTTGAACCTAGGACCTTCAGGTTATGAGCCTGACGAGCTACCGGGCTGCTCCGCCCCGCGTCAGTGATATTTTCTTTAAAAAACAAGTACTTATTTGGCTTAGAATTTATCATTCATAAAGACCGAATCAAACGTGGGTAAGTTTTAGGGTAAGGGATCGGCAAAAACGACCTATTGCACTTGCGCGCACCATACTCCAGGGCTTCGGTGAGGGCGAGCAAAATATATCATTTGTATCAATAGTTTAGTTAGGACGCGTTTCAGTCCGACAGCTTGGTGTCGATTGCTGGCTGCGCGTCGAGTTTCGGTTCTCGATTTGAGTTGTTGAATTTGAGCGACAGGAGAACCTCGATGAACAGAATAATGATTTCGGCATTCGCGATATGCCTCGTTGCGGCCGCGCCGACGGCTCTATGGGCGCAAGCAGCAGGTCAAGCGCAAAATGGCCAACCCGTTCACCACGCCACTCCGTCCAAGGCTCCGACGGGCGGCTCTCACAACGCGCCGCATCACGTTGGGACGAGCTCGACAGTGCACACGACCACGCACAAAACGACCACGCGCACGACGCCCCGCTATCATTATACTTCGGCTGCGCACACCACTTGACGGTATCATCATACGACGACGCGCACGTCAACACACGTCACGACGTACCGTCGTCACGTCACCACCCGCACGGCGACGAAGACCCGCATCATCGAAAAAAGTCACGTCAAGATCGACATCGCAAAGTATCGCAAGACCGTCACCACGGAGCGCCGCTTCCACTTTGGCGCCTACCGCGCGCCGGAGGGATGCGCATATCGGCGCTGGACCTATGGCGGGCGTCTGCCGGCGATGTATTTCAGGCGCGATAATTGAATGCCGCACTATCTCAATTTCGGCCTGCCCTGGGTGCCGGACGGTTACGTCTGGGTGCGTTACGGTTCGGACGCGATTCTCATCGACGAAAGAACTGGTGAAATCGTTCAAGTAGAATACGGCGTTTTCTATTGAGCCTTCGCCGGCGTTCGGGCTAAAAAGCCCCGAGAGATATCCTGGGGCTTCTCGTCTTGCAGAAATTGCTTGGCGTCTTTCGCGCCAGAAATTATTGCCGGAAAACAAAGGCTACCTGTTGCAAACGGTCAATACCTACCGGCTGCGTGGAAGCGGAAGGTGTAGGGGGTGTTCATGCGTTAAATACCGCGGTACAGTTTTTTGATAGGCTTATGGTGTTGGCCAACCACCTAAGGATATCGCATCAAACGTCTGTGGCTAGCACGACCATCCTTAGTAAGGTGGGTTGGGGAGAGGCATCATGCAAGCGCGATCGGCCAGGTGTCTCGTCATGGCCGCAGCTCTCATTGCGGCAGGCGGCGCTCGTGCGCAGGATATTGCGTCCGGGAAGCACATAGCGCAGATCTGGTGCAGCAATTGCCATGTCGTCGATTCCGAGAACCCGAAGGCGGTTAGCGATGCGGTGCCCACGTTCTCGTCGATCGCGCAGATGAGTTCGACGAACAGAGCATCGCTTGCAGTCTTCCTCAGCACTCCGCATGGTCACATGCCGGACTTCGTTCTCAGCCGGAAGGATATCCGGGACGTCTCCGCCTACATCCTCGGCCTACGCAAGTCGCCGTGAACGCGTTGGCTCTATTTGCGTCCTCTTCAGTTCGAAAAGCGACGCCGCGATCGCACTAGTTCGAAGGAATGACAGCCTATGGCCGGAGTGGCGGAACGGGTACGAGCGAATGTGCCGGGACCCGACGGCGTTGCCGTCTCCGCATCGGACGAAATTGCTGCCGAAGACATCTGGAAGGAGCCGCTCGAACGGCTGCTTGCACAGCTGGCAGCGACTCCCGCGGGCCTTTCCGCTGCGCAGGCGGCGGCGCGTTTCGCGACCTACGGACCTAACGATGCCGCCACCGTCAAGCGTTCGCCTCTATGGCTGCAATTCCTGGCCCGCTTTCGCAGCCCGCTGGTCATTATCCTGCTCGTGGCGAGCGGATTGTCTGCGGCGACAGGCGACGTTGCGAGCTTTCTGATAATTGCGTCCATTGTTACGTTGAGCATTACGCTCGATTTCGTTCAGGAGGTGCGGGCACAGAACGCCATCGACGCGTTGCGGCGCTCTGTGGCGGTTCAAGTCAATGTACGGCGCGACGGCAAAATCGTTTCGCTGCCGATCGACCAGTTAGTCCCCGGCGACATCGTCGAGCTGATCGCGGGTGATCTCGTTCCGGCGGATTCAAGGCTGCTGGAAAGCCGCGATTTGTTCGTCAACCAGGCTCTCCTTACGGGCGAGCCCTATCCGGCCGAAAAGCTTTGCAGCGATGCTGCCCTGGGCGCCGAAAACCCCGCTGGGGCATCGAACGCGGTTTTTGCCGGCACATCGGTGATCAGCGGTACGGCAAGGATTCTGATCTGCCGCACGGGCAGCAGGACCGCCCTCGGCAATCTCGCGACGAGCTTGTCTGAAAAGCCGCCGGCCACGGATTTTGCCCTGGGCATCCGCCATTTCGGCATGTTGATCATGCGCTTCACCGTGCTGATGGTTCTGTTCGTGCTGGTCGTGAACATTTCTTTCCATCGGCCCGTGCTGGAATCGCTCATGTTCGCGCTGGCGCTGGCGGTCGGCCTGACGCCGGAGCTTCTGCCGATGATCGTGACGGTGACGCTCGCGCGCTCGGCGATGGAGCTCTCCAAGCGCAAGGTGATCGTGAAGCGCCTTTCGGCCATCCACGATCTCGGTGCCATGAACGTGCTCTGCACCGACAAGACGGGTACGCTGACGGAGGCGAAAATAAAGCTCGTCCGCACCATCGACGGTCGCGGCGCCGAGAGTGCCCGCGCTTACTCCTACGCTTACATCAACAGTCAATTTGAAAGCGGCATGAAGAGCCCGCTCGATGACGCAATCCTCGCGGCCAAGCCGTTCGATATCACTGCCTGGAAAAAGATCGACGAGGTACCGTTCGATTTCGAGCGCCGTCGTGTCTCGGTCCTGGTAGAGCACGATGCAAAGCGCCGTCTTATCGTGAAAGGTGCGCCGGAGGACCTCTTGCGCCTGTCCGCGCGATACGAGGACGCAACCGGCAAGGAAAAGCCGCTCGATGCCGAAACGCGTCGTATCTTCGAGGGAACCCTGGATGGCTTAGGCGCCGAGGGGTTTCGCGCACTCGGCATTGCCAGTCGTGCGGTGGAGACGAGCCACGCAACCGCCGCGATCGGCGACGAGTGCGACCTTGTGTTTTCCGGCTTCGCCGTTTTCATCGATCCGCCGAAAGCGAGCGCCGGGGCTACGATCAAGGCGATGGCCGCGGCCGGCATCTCCGTGAAGGTGCTGACCGGCGACAACGAACTCGTGACCCGACATGTCTTTGCCGACATCGGAGTCCCGGTCACCGGCGTTCTAACGGGCGATGCGTTGACGCGGCTCTCCGACGAAGCGCTGATCGGCCAATTGCCGAACGTCAACCTGTTTTGTCGCGTTGCCCCGCAGCAAAAGCATCGAATTCTTCTCGCATTCAAGCGGCTCGGCAATGTTGTCGGCTTCCTGGGCGACGGCATCAACGATGCGCCGGCTCTGCACGCGGCCGATGTGGGTATTTCGGTCGATGGTGCCGCCGATGTCGCGCGCGCAGCCGCGGATCTGATTTTGCTCGAACACGATCTGTCGGTCGTGCGCGACGCCTTGATCGACGGGCGCCGCGCAGTAGAGAATGTCTCCAAATATGTCCTGATGGGTTCGAGCTCGAACTTCGGCAACATGTTCAGCATGGCAGGCGCGGCGCTGTTTTTGCCTTTCCTGCCGATGCTTCCGATCCAAATTCTGCTGAACAACTTGCTTTACGATGTGTCCGAGATTGCGATCCCGTTCGACGATGTCGATCCGGAGGCAACAGCCAACCCGGTCCGCTGGGACATCAAGCTGATCGAGCGGTTCATGCTGGTCTTCGGGCCGGTCAGTTCCGTCTTCGATTTTCTAACCTTCTATGCCCTGTTTGCTCTGTTCGGTGCCGGCGCGGCGCTCTTTCAGACCGGCTGGTTCATCGAGTTCGATCACGACCCAGGTACTTGTCGTCTTCGCCATCCGTACGCGGCGACGTTTCTTCCAGAGCAGGCCGCACCGGTTCCTCGTCGTCATGGCGCTCGGGGTTGTTGCCGTGGCTATGGTTGTTCCGATGCTTCCAATGGGCCGGTGGTTCGGTTTCGTGCCGCCGCCGCCGCTCTTCTTCGCCTATCTGATCGGCGCAACAGCGGGATATCTGGCGCTTGTCGAAATCGTCAAAGGGCTTTTTTACCGTTTAGTCGGCGCGCGCGGCGCACGAGTCCCGTGATGGGTGCATGATTCCGGCCTTCCGGCGTGTGTCCCCTCGACATCAACCTGCGTAGTGGTTTCAAGTTTTGCCGGGGGAGACTAGGCCACCACACCGTTTGCGGTGCAGTTTATTCGGAAACGGTGCGCTTTGCGTACGCGTTTAGTTGTTGAAATCGCTGCACCGAGCCGGAACTGGATGAAACCCCTGATAGCTCATCCGCATTGTGTCCACTTCATTCGTGGCTTTGAGCACGGTACTTGGACACTCATGGTCACTTCGGTCAAGCCGCGCTGCTCTGGCAGGACAGTTCTAGGGATTCTCGGCGTCGGAGGACGTGCCGTTCGCCTGCATCGCAGCCATGATCGCTGCTTGGACCGTGTTATCTTGCGCCGCTACGGCTGCCGTCAGCGACAACAGGCGTTGCCGAGTATCGTAGAGCTGATCGATCAGCGATATGACGATCGGCAGCGTGTCCGAATCGATTTCGAGGTCATAGTGCAGCGTGCAGATGAGGCGCACCCGCGCGCATTCCATGTCCGAGAAGAAAAGCGTCCCGGCGTCCCGTCGCGGCACGATGAGCTCCTCTCGAATCCATGCCTCAAGATCGTGGCGTTGCAGCGCGGCTATCGCCGCGACTAGGTCGTCTACGCGCATCATGTCAACATCTCCTTGCGCGGGTCCTGCGGGTTTTTCGGCCGCCAGTTCTCTAGAAACGCAGCCAGCTCTGGCTCTTCGGCTGCTGGCAAAACGACTTTCAGGGTGATGAGTTGATGCCCGCGCTGCCCGGTTCTGCGATCGCGGATGCCCCTGTCGCGCAGCCGCAGCGTTGTGCCGGTATTTGCCCCCTTCGGGACCGTCACCTTCACCGGGCCGTTTATTGTCGGAACCTCGATCCGCCCGCCCAGCGCTGCCTCCTGCAACGTGACGGGAACTTCCACATGAACGTTGTCGTCCTTGCGGCGGAAGAACGGATGCGGCTCGATATGTAGCTCGACATAGGCATCCCCCGCTGGTCCGCCGCCGAAGCCCGGCATCCCCTGTCCTCTCAACCGCAGCATCTGCCGGTCCTCGGCGCCCTCGGGGATTGTCACCTGCAACGTTTTGCCCTCTGGCAGCGTGATCGTGCGCGTGGCGCCATTGGCTGCATCCAAGAAAGCGACCGGCAATGCGTAGTTCACATCCTGACCGCGCGCCCGGAAAGTGCCCTGTGAGCGTTGTCCGCCACCCGCAAACGCTTGTGCCAGGAATTCTTCCAGTTCTTCGTTGTTTGCAAATCCATCCTGCGCTGCATGCGATGCGTAGGCAGGTCCATCGGCGAAGTCCCGATAGTACCGCTCCTGCGGCCGCTCCGCACCGCTGGCATCAATCTCACCGGCATCGAACCGCCTGCGCGTCTCTTCGTCCTTGAGCAGGTCGTTGGCGGCCGATATGTCCTTGAACTTCGCCTCCGCCTCCTTGTCGCCTGGGTGGAGATCGGGATGGAATTTGCGGGCCAGTTTCTTGAATGCGGCCTTGATCTCCTTGTCGTTCGCAGATCGAGTTACGCCGAGGGTCTCGTAAGGGTCTTTCATGCACCTCATCCCGTCCAAGCCGCGCCAAACTATCCGCGGATCATCGCTTGCGGCCAGCCGCCAAGGCCAGTCCGGCCTGCATCGATTATGATCGGGATAAGTCTTGCAGCGTGGCGATCTTGCCGCCACACTATCGTCCACCCGCCAATTGTCCGCCGATTCGTGTTCCCTCCCGTTCGCTTCCGATGACAACGTCTCGTCTGGTTTTTCTCGGCGATGTGACGCTGGGCGGTGATGTCAGCTTGGCGCTTGCGCATAGGTCTCCGGCGTGCTTCTGGGGCGATGTGCTTCCCATGTTGAGTGATTCCGATGCGGTGATCGCAAATCTGGAATGCCCGCTTACGACGAGCGAAGGCCGGTGGAACCGCACGCTGAAGTGATTTCATTTCCGCGCCGACCCTGCTGCAGCTGCCGGAAGTTAGAGTCGGTCTTTTCGCAGCAACCGACGGGATGCCGGAATTTTCGGCGGCGGCCCAACGTCCCGGCACGAACATCATGAGATTCGAAGCTGATGGCGAATTGATCGGCCACGCAGAAACCCACATCCGGACTCTAAGAGACGCCGGCGCCAATTTGATCATTCTCTCATTTCTCATTCTCTCATTTCACCGGGGCTTCAACTTGATGTTGGCGCCACCGAGGAAATTCCGCGAGTTCGGCCACGCAGCAATCGAAGCCGGCGCCGATATTATTCATGGCCATTCGGTACATCTGTTTCAGGCGATTGAACAATACCATCACGGCTTCATTCTCTATGACACCGGAAATTTCATAGACGACTACTGGAAAATTCCCTTCCGCCGCACGTCCTGGTCGTTCGCGTTCGTCCTGGAGATAAATTGCAAACGGCTCGATCGCCTGCGGTTGATTCCTGTACGAACCCATCCCATGCCGCCCATGAAGGCAACCGGCGAGACATTTGAAAAGATATGCAGACGCCTGCGGTCACTGTGCCGATCGTTTGGAACGACAATCTTCGAAACTGAAGAGGGCTTGATGGTGCCGTTGGGCGCAGGTGCCGATGCCCGGGCGCCGACGGTGCGGACATATGGGACCAAGGACGATTCAAAATCCGAAGCGGGGGCAAAGTGAGCCGTACAAAAGGCGATAAGCACGCCACATCCCCACTTCCATCCCGGTGAGCGATCTGGCGGGCAGCGCCCTTTTCCAGAACGCCTCACGCAGGAGTGGCTGATCGAAAGCCTCGGGCGCCGCTCGTTCGGCGGGGTTCTGCTTCTCCTGGGACTTCCCGGCTTGCTCCCGGGCATAACTGCGGCGCAAGTCGGATAGGTCGTTTAGGTATTTCTGTATGAGAAGATTTACTCATTCGGAGGCATGTCGGAACAGGGGATCGCTTATCATACAACCTCCGACGGTATTCGTGGGCGAAGTCCACGCTGATCGGCCTTCGCGCTGTCGGTAAAAGCATTCGCCATCTTAAGCTCCGTCTCGGCACGGTTGAAGTCCATCCAGTCAATCGACTGCGAGAAGCGTTGCGCGAAGTCCAACATGCGAATGAGCGGCTCTGCGCTCGTGCGGTTGGAAATCGATTTTAATGCGCTTAGGTAATGCGCTCGATAAATGGTCGGTATGATGATGCGCTGTTCCTTCGCCGCAACCAACTCCGCGTTCATCATGATCCGGGCAATGCGGCTTGGCTTTGGGTGACGTAATCCTGACCGTCCGGCCATGCCTGGCTCGGACGGTGGGGATTGGCGGGCCGAGTTGGCTCGTCAGGCGGAGTTGAAGGCGTCTGGGGGGCCAGACGAATCGCGCGGCAAAGTTGCGGTTCCCGCATCGCTTCCAAGGCGCGAGCATAGCGCACTTTCGGCACCGCGTTGATCATAGTCGCCGTCTTTTACGGGTTTTGGTGGTGCAAACGGATCGCGCTTGAGCCCTTCAAAAATCTCGACGTAGCGGTTCTTGCGGTACGACTGCCGTCGTGCGGCGGCAGGGCGCCTTCGCGGGCAAATGGGTCAGTTGGGTAAGAGTTGAATAAGCGTACCTTTGGAACGAAAAGGGGTCAACGTTTCCGTTGACCCCTTATTTTATTGGATTTTGGTTGCGGGGCTAGGATTTGAACCTAGGACCTTCAGGTTATGAGCCTGACGAGCTACCGGACTGCTCCACCCCGCGTCAAAGGGGCGGCGGATATAGGACAGCGAAGGGGCGCTGTCCACCCCCGATATGGCGAAAGCCGCTGCTCGCTCGATATGGGCCCTGGCTTGGCCCCGGCCCTTCATGGGAGGTTAGAAACTGTCGGCAACATCGTGCATAACCCGCCATTCCATGACCTACCTCGACATCATGGCCGGCGTGCGGCTGTGGCCGCAATATTTCGATCCGAGGGCGCAGCGCAAATTGATCGCCGCGATCTTGGAAAGCATCGTCCAGGCGCCGCTATACCGCCCGGTCATGCCGGGATCTGGCAAGCCGTTCACAGTCTTGGAAACAAATCTGGGATCGCTGGGCTGGGTGTCCGACGCCCGCGGCTATCGTTACGATGCCGTTCACTGCAAAATGCACATACCGTGGCCGCCAATACCGGCGATGCTCCACGCGCTGTGGTCCGAGCTGACGGCCTATCCGGCCGAGCCGGAATGTTGCCTGGTGAACCTTTACCGCGCGGGTGCCCGCATGGGACTGCATCAGGACAGAGACGAGGGGGCACTCGATGCCCCCGTGCTCTCGGTGTCGCTGGGCGACGACGCGCTGTTCCGCATTGGCGGCAATACACGCAAGGGCCCGACACGAAGCGTCCGGTTGCGCAGCGGCGACGTGCTCTTGTTCGGCGGTCCGGCGCGGCTTGCCTTCCACGGCATCGACCGCGTGATCGAGGGCACCTCGGAGTGCGTCCCCGGCGGGGGTCGGATCAATCTCACGCTGAGGCGGGTGAATGCGCCCAATAAAAAAGACGCCCGACCAGGGGGCTGATCGGGCGTCACATGCGCCGTTACGCGCAGGCGCCGGGAGGGGATGACCGGCACCTTTGGAAGGACGCCATCCGGCGTGCGAGCGGGGGGGCAGTGCCTGCCGGACGATGTTTCGTCCTTCCGAAGGTGAACCTATGCACTGGAGCCACACTTTGCAACTATTTTTTTTTGAAAAAAAAAGATGATCGTTTGTTGATGACAGTTGTTTTTTTAACACAGCCAAATTAGGCGATCCGCCCGGCGATTCGTTTCCCGACTGCCTCCCGCCAGCTTGCAGCGAGCGCCGGGGCGGCAAAGACGCGCTCCAGGCTCTCGATCGGTGTCCTGGGGTCGTAAGCGGCGCTGAAGGCGTTACGCACGCTGGGCCCCGAGCTTGCCAGGACTCGCGCGCAGCAAGCCTCCACAACCGGGGCCTCTCCCTCGGAGACAACACGGAAGTACCAACCGCAACGCCCCGAAACAGTCATCAGCTGCGGTGCGTCCGGGCGGCCGGTGTACATGCCGAGCTTGAAGCACGGTCCGCGCGGCTGGCTCACTTCCAAGATCGCCTCGCCCCAGCGGAAACGATCGCCGATGGCGACTTCGTCCTCGTCGGCGCCGGAAAGCGTGAGATTCTCGCCGAGCGCAGCCGGCCCGGCGGCGATCCCTTGCGCCTCCCACCAGGAGCGGTGGTCGGCAGGATAGGCGTAGATCGCCTTGTCGATCCCTCCATGCACGGACAGGTCGGCCTGCCCGTCGCCGTCGATGTTGGTTCTGCCGACGAAGACCCGGCCTTGGGCGACCGGCTGCTTGGCGATGCCGGAGAGGACGGATTGCTGCCCGGGAGCCGAAAGCAGGCGCGGCCGGCCGACATTCACGGAGAGAATGCGCAATTCCATCGCCCGCCCGTCACATCTTGCCGAAGTCCCGCGCGGTGCGGTCGATGGCGTCTTTTGCCTTGGCAATGATCTCTTCGATCTCGGCTTCGGTAATGACCAATGGCGGCGCCAGCACCATCGTGTCGCGGATGGCCCGCATGACGAGGCCGTTTGCGAAGCAGTAATTGCGGCAATGCGTGCCCACATCGGCCTCGCGCGGAAAGAAGCTGCGCCGCGGCTTGTCGGGCACGAGTTCCAAGGCCGCAAGCAGGCCCTGGCCGCGCACTTCGCCCACCAAAGGGTGGTGCTCGAAGGTTTCGCGCAGCCGGCGCCGGAAGTAGGGGCCGATGCGCTCGCGTGTCCGCGCCACCAGGCCTTCGCGCTCCATCACCTTGAGGTTCTTGAGCGCGACCGCGCTTGCCACCGGATGGCCCGAATAGGTGTAGCCGTGTGCAAGTTCCTCGCCGGCGCTGAGAATGGCGTCCGCCATAGGCCCGCCCAAGGACACCGCGGAGATGGGCTGATAGCCGGACGAAATGCCCTTCGCCATCGTCATGATGTCGGGCGCCACGTTATAGGCTTGCGCGCCGAACCAATGGCCCAACCGGCCGAACCCGGTGACGACCTCGTCCAGGTGCAAGAGCACATCGTATTTGCGGCAGATGCGCTCGACTTCCGGCCAATAGCTCTGCGGCGGAATGATAAGCCCGCCGGCGCCCTGCACCGGCTCGGCCGAGAACGACGCCACGCGATCCGCTCCCAGTTCGAGAATCTTGTCTTCGAGCTTGCGGGCGATGAGAAGGCCGAACGCGTCGGGAGCGATGTCGCCATAGCCCATCGCTTCGGCGGCGAACCAATATGGCGTGGGAACCTTCGCAAAACCGGCAAGAGGCAAGTCCCATTGGGTCTGCATGCTCTCGATCCCCGACAGCGAGGCCGCCGCCATCGTGGCGCCGTGATAGGCGAATTCGCGGCTGATATGGATCTTCTTGTCGGGCCTGCCTTTGAGGTTCCAGTAATAGCGGATCAGCTTGAGCGCGGTATCGTTGGCCTCGGAACCGGAGTTCGCAAACAGCACGCGGCTGTGGCCCGGTGGCAGGATCTCGGCAAGCTTTGCAGCGAGTTCGACGGTATAGGGGTTGGTCGTCTTGAAGAAGTGATTGTAGTAGGGAAGCGTTCGCAGCGCCTCGCATCCGGCTTCGGCAAGCTCGCGGTTGCCGTAGCCCACTTGCACGCACCACAGCCCGGACATGCCGTCGATAAGCCGCTCGCCCGCAGAGTCCCAGAGATAGACGCCCTGCGATCGGGTAATGACCCTCACGCCCTCGCGATGGAGCGCGACGCTGTCGGTGAACGGATGGACGTGATGGGCCGCGTCGAGCGCCTGCCAATGCGACGTCAAATTGTGTTCCGGCGTTGCCATGTCCCCGACACGAATCCACAAACTTCGCAAGCGGGCAAGGCTGCCGGCGGCCGCCCGAAACTAGGCGACTTTGGCCGCCGGGCTTGCGCCGTGCTTGGCAAATGCGCGCGCGTAAGCAGGCCGCGCCTTGTTGCGCGCCAAGTAGTCGCGGATCGCGTCGTGCCCCTCGAACAGCTGCGGGGCATGCCGGACGAAATCGAGCGCGGTCGTCATAAGGATGTCCGCAGGCCCGAACTCGCCCAGGAGATAGGGCTTGCCCGCAAGGCCGGCTTCCAGCGCGGCAAGCCTGTCATGCGCCTGCGCCGTGATCTCAAGGGTGCGCCACTCCCGGCCCGGCTTCGAGGTCCAGAACAAATCCCAGCGAAACAGTTCGCCGAGTTCGGGCTCAACCGTGTTGACCGCGGCAAAGCACCATTGGTTCAGCTCGGCTCGCGCCTGCGGGGTCTGGGGCAATTTGCCCGCCCGGTCGTAGAGATAAAGCACCACGGCACCCGACTCGAACATGCGAAGCGCCCCGTCTTCAAACGAGGGGACCTTTCCGAAGGGATTGAGGCGCGTGTTCGGCGGCAGCTTGTGCTCGCCCTTCGAAAAATCGATCCAATGCATATCGTAGGCAAGCCCAAGCTCTTCCAAAGCCCACATGATGCGGAAATCGCGCACGATGCCTTTTACCGAATCCGGGAAACCACAGCCTCCGTATACCGTGATCATGACTGCTCCTCCTTGGCCGAGCCGGCGCAATTCACCACAAATGTCGTCTTCGCACCAGACGCGAAGGAAGATGCGGACGAGGATTCCTGGGCTCCCAGTCAATGCGGGACGTTAAGATCGACGGAAACCGTCCCTTCGGCCGGGAAGGTTGCGAGGAAGCCTTCCTTCGTCCAGGCGAACGCAGGTGTGCCGAAGGACTCGACGGCGCCGCGGATGCGCACGCCTCTGCCTTCCGGCTTTGCCAAGGCGGCCTCGATCTCCCGATCGAGCCTTGCGATGTCGCTGCCGGCCTCGAAGACCAGTTTGGATTCCAGCACGTGCGCAAGCTCGGGTCCGGCCAGCGCGCGCAGGGTCGAAGCCAGCAGGCCTTCGGTGGCGGCATCGTCGTGCACGTTTGCAATGCGGATCGTGCGCGTGGCGGCATCGAAGTGCGGTACGCCGCGCAAGTATCCCTCGCCGCAGGAACCGAACCAGCCGAAAACATCCCAGCTTTGCTTGACGCAAAAGCGGGCGGCCACGACCACGTCGCGGCCCGACGGCAGGATCGAGAGTTTTTGGAATTGAACCGCCATACCTGCGATTCTCAGCGGCTTTTCGGCCAGCCTTCGCATCGCCAGCGCGGCCGCTTCGTCGTAAGGCAACAGCACAGGCACCACGAAGGCGAAACGGTTCGATGGTGCGTTCAACGGCGCCAGCGGAGGCAGCGGCGGCGTTAAGGCAGGCTCCGGCGAATGGTCCAGCACCACGACATGGGCACGAACATCCACGCCGAGCGCAATCGTGACCGCGTCGTTCTCGATCGCCGGCTGCGCCAGACGCACGCGCTCGGGCGCCAGCACAAGCCAGGCCTGCGGCGATTTCGCGACGCGGATGGGCCGCAGGGCCCGCCGCCAGAGCCGTTCGGCTTCGGGCTTGATTTTGAGATCGGCGGCGATGGTGCGGTCGAGCGCGCGAAACAGCGGTCGCGACAACTGGTCCGCGTTGCGGTTCCACAGCTCCGCGACGCTCATCTTCAAAGGCCCAAGCTTGAGTTCGCCTTGCGAAAGCCAAATCCTGCCGGTGGTGTTCGCCACGATGCGCCAGTTGGAGCCGAACGACAGAGTCGTTGTTGCTTGCGCCGTGCCTTGCGCCGTGCCGTTGGCCGTCGTCTTGAAGAACGCGCCCTTGACGGGCATCCGGGCGCCGACCGACAGCGGCAGCGTGATCGACAGCGTATTTTTCTTAGCCGACACCGCGATCGGGCCGTTGCGGACCGCATCGAGATTGAGCAGGCACTTCGCAATCGCGCAATCCACCGGCTGATTTCGCAAATGCGCGATGCCGGTTTCGGTCTTGCCGTTCAGCGCCGCGGCAATCGCGCTTGCCGGAATGCTCAGCGTCGCGGTCAGGGTGGAAACCGGCGGCAGCGGCATGGGCGCTGGCGGCGTCCGCTGCGGCTGCGGCGCTTCGAACCCGCATGCGGCAAGTCCGCCGAGCATCGCGCAGACGATGCAAAGCAGATCCGTTTTCCGAGAACGAACGCCGCGCATGAGTACCGAGCAGACACCGTTGGTTTCAGGCCGGAATATTAGAGCGGTTGCGGCAAAAGTGCGCGCATCTTTGCGTCCGGAACCCGCATACCCGCCCTCCACCGGGGTAGGGCAAGCGCATTTGGCACACGGAGCAAATCCCGGTGCTCCTCCAGATCGCTTTCGCCACAAGGACACAAAGAGCACAAAGAAGGGCACGGCCTGCATCGCAAATCCCCGCCGAAGGCGAAGCCGAACCGAACGGCATTATCCCGCTCCCGCTCCCGCTTGCGCTCTGCCTTCGCCGAAGCGAAGCTCCGGCTTCGCGCAGGCAGGCAAGGCTTCGGCGGGCTCGTATCTCGCCCTCCGAAGCTTCAGCGAAGGAGGGTCGTGTCTTTGTGGTGGAGCTCCGCGTCCCCCGCGTCTCCGCGTCAATCAATTGCAAAGACAATCGAAAGGTTTAAGTCCAGCCAACACGGCGGCCATGCTGCTGCCGAACCCGATCGGATCAGCCGGAAATTCGCGCTGCGAGATCGAAGATCGCGACGCCGTCGGAGTTCTTCGGCCGCTGCAGCACCGCGGGGTGACGCAGCGTCGTGACCGCATCGTGATGCCCGGCGTTCCAATGGTCGCGCATGCTGCGGGCGGAGAATTCGTAGTCCTGCAATTCGCCCTCGTAGATTTTCGACCGGTAGATCAGATGGACGATGTTATAGACCTTATGATCCGGGAATGCGCCGAGCGCCGCTCTTGCCCGCGCTCGCTGTTTCTCCGGCAGCTCCGCGATCAGCTTGGCCACGGCATGGCGCAGGCGCTGGTCGTTCACGAACCGGTCGGTGTTCTCGCGCGTGCGGCTGGAGAAACGGATTTCCTTTTCGCGGGCGGCAACCTCCAAGAGGTCGCGCGGGATTCGCCCGCGCGCGCTCCATAAATCGACTTCGAACACCAGCGTGTCCTGCCGCGGTCCGAATTGCAGCACCCATTGCAGCGGCGTGTTGGAGACCAGGCCGCCGTCCCAATATTGCTCGCCGTCGATCTCTATGGCCGGAAAACCCGGCGGCAGGGCGCCGCTCGCCAGGACGTGCTGCGGGCCGATTTTATGAGTTGTCGAATCGAAATAGACGAAATTTCCCGTCTGCACATTGACGGCGCCGACGCTGAGCCGGCCCGGCCCGGCGTTGATGCGATCGAAATCGACGAAACGCGCGAGCGTCGCTGCCAGCGGCGCGGTGTCGTAAAAGCTCGTCGCCGCCGGGCCGCCGGACGCGGCAAGAAAGGGCGGCGGCATCCGGGGCCGGAAGAAGCCGTTGACCCCGACAGCCGCGGCGGCGGCGGCGCTCATCTGATCGGCAAGCTTGCGGCCCGCGTCGCCCGCCAACAAATGGCGTCCCCAAAAGCTCAAGGCGTCGGCGCCCGGCGCCGACGTGATGTGTTCCCAGAACCCGCGCAGCTTCTCGACGCGAGCTTCGCGCGCATTGCCGGCGACGATCGCGGCGTTGATGGAGCCGATGGAGATTCCCGCTACCCAATCGGGATGCAGATCGGCTTCGGCCAGCGCCTGATAGACGCCGGCCTGATAGGCGCCGAGCGCGCCGCCGCCTTGCAGCGTCAGCGCGATGCACTCGAAAGGGGGACGTTTGCTTGCGTTCGTCATGTCTTCTCCTGGAGGTGTGGAGCCGCGGACCGCAGGTTCACCACAAAGCGCGAAGAACACAAAGACGTTTGTGGCGACCGGCGCGAAGCGCAGATGAAATCGGGATCGCGTTTCGGCACGCGCAGACGCGGAGCGCCCGGAGGGAAATGTCCGGCGCGCAGCACAATAAGAATCACCACTGAGGCACTGAGGCACTGAGGCAGTAAGAGACGGCGGCACATCTCAGTGTCTCAGTGTTGAATTTCTTGCGCTTCGCGCGGGGCAAACTCGCCGGCGGGTTTTCCTCGGCATCTCCGCGTCCCCGCGTCTCCGCGTGAGATAATTTGTAAAAATAATCGACGTGCGGGAGCGGGATACTGCGGCGGCTTTCGTTGCCTTCGTGTTCTTTGAGTTCTTTGTGGTGAAAGCGATCTGGAGGCGCGCCGGCTCTAACGGCATTCCGGCGCGTTTTGTTGCCGGTGCCGCCCGTGTCATAATGCGGTGACTTTCGGCACGCGCAATCAGTGGAGACAGCACGGTGAAGAACAGGCTTCTGGTCGTCGCGTGCGCACTTGTCGTGATCGGCGCGGCAGCCGGCGCGGCGCTCTATGTATTTTGGAACGATGCGGTTCCCATCTTGGCGATGGGCATCAACTATGTGCGCTATCGCTCCGCTCCGGCCGGCACGCTGGTCACGCAGATCAATCCGTCTGCGGCCACAATCGTTGCGGCGCCGCCTGCGGCTCAGGCGCCGCAAGCAGCAGGCGATTGGCCAAGCTACAACAAGACGCTCACGTCGGTTCGCTATGCCGAACTCGCTCAGATCAATGCGCAAAATGCCGGCAAGCTCAAAGTTCTGTGCACCTATGACACCGGCCAATACACCGGTTTCACCACCGGCCTGATCGAGGTCAACGGCGCGCTGATCGGCACCACGGAATACGACATCTTCTCGCTCGATCCCGCCAACTGCCGCGAGAACTGGCGCACGCACGAAGACTATCGGCCGGCCACGCCGCAGGGCGTCAATCGCGGCGCCGCCTATATGGACGGCCGGCTGTTTCGCGGCACCCAGGACGGCCGCGTGCTGGCTTACGACTTCAAGACCGGCAGGCGGCTGTGGGCTAGGGCAATCGCCGATCCCGCGAAAGGCGAGACGGTGCCGGCCGCGCCCATCGCCTGGAACGGACTCGTTTTCGCCGGCAATGCCGGCGGCGACATCAAGGGCGTGAAGGGGCGCATGTATGCGCTCGATGCCAAAACCGGCAGGATCGTGTGGGAATTCTATCTGGTGCCGAAAGGCGCCGGCGACATCGCGCGCGGCCCGCAAGGCGCCAGCCCGCTCGACCTGTCGACATGGAAGAACGCGGGCGGCATTCCCATCACCGGCGGCGCGACCTGGACGTCCTACACGCTGGATCCCGCCACGGGGCTGCTCTATGTGCCCGGCGGCAATCCGGCGCCGGATTTTGCCAGCGCGTCGCGGCCGGGCGGCAATCTCTACTCCGGTTCCGTCGTCGTCCTCGATGCCAGGACCGGCGACTACAAGGATCACTTCAAGATCGTGCCGGTGGATTGGCACGATTGGGACGTCTCCAACCCGCCGGCGATCGTCCGCACCAGGGGCGGCCGCAAAATCCTGATCGTAACGCCGAAGAACGGATACCTCTACGGCTTCGACTTGGCCGACGACCGCCTGCTTTACAAGCAGCCCGTCACCCGCATCGACAACGCCGCCGCCACCTTCTCGGCCGGCAATTCCGTGCATTTCTGCCCCGGCTCGACCGGCGGCGCGGAGTGGAACGGTGCGGCCTACGACCCGCAGACCAACCTCACCTATATCGGCGAGGTCGAGTGGTGCACCACCGTCACGCTGATGAGCGGGCCGCAGCTCGCGGCCGTGAAACCCGGGCAGCCGTGGTCGGGCGAAGCCTCGATCAATCCCTACGACACCTGGGGCAAACCCGATCCGTTCGGCCATTGGGCCGGCTGGGTCACTGCCAGCGACGCCGATACCGGCCAATGGCGATGGCGGGCGCGGTCCAATTATCCCGTCCAGAGCGGGGTGACGGCCACCGCCGGCGGCGTCGTGTTGTTCGGCGACATGGGCGGCAATTTCTACGCCCTCGATGCCGCCGATGGCCGCAAATTATGGGGCCACAAGATCGGCGGGGCGATCGGCGGCGGCGTCATCACCTATACCGTCGGCGGCCGGCAGAAGATCGCCGTGGCGACGGGATTGACGGAGATCCTGTGGCCGACGGACATCACCACCGCGAAAGTCGTCGTGCTGGGGCTGGAGTAGCGGTTGCTCGCTCGATCCCGAATGAAGCTATTTCGACTCTGGCCCCAATTCTTACGCCGATGCGGCCGAGTAGGCGCCGATGCCTGAGCCTGAGCGCTTGCCTCCGCCACCTTTCTGGCGCACGCGGTATTATGAGAATCAGGTCATCCACAAGGCTGATCGCAGCTGGATCATCTCCGACGAGATCATCCAGGCACTTGCACATCCGATCCGCACGGACGTGCAAGCCGACGGTCGCATACGGCACTGGGCTTACATCCCCCGATTGAAGGCGTATATTCGGATTGTGACCCTCGCGGACGGGCAGACCGTCCACAATGTGTTCAAGGACCGGGGTTTCGTCGAATGAGCGACATTTTTGGCTACGATCCAACCACTGACAGCTTATACATCAAGCTACGGCCGGGGCCGTCGGTCGATAACCGCATCGTTGGCGACGATCTGGTGATTGATCTCGGGGAGGACGGTGAGCCCGTGGGCTACGATATTCAACACGCAAGCGAGCACCCGGACGTTATCGCCGAAGCCTTGCAAATCCTTCACCGCGGCAGCAAGATCGCCGCCGAGTAGATCGAGCACGCAGCCCTTGCGCTGGTGATCGGTCGATCGCAGGTAAACGCGCTTCCAAGCCACAGCCAGGCTCGGGACGCGCCGTCATTGCCCCAGCCGATGGCGATGGCGGGCGAAATCCAATTATCCCTTTCAGAGCGGTGTTACGGCCACGGCCGGCGGCGTCGTGTTCTTCGGCGACATGGGCGGGAATTTCTATGCACTTGACGCCGCCGACGGCCGCAAATTATGGGGCGAAAAGATCGGCGGGGCGATCAGCGGCGGCATCATAGCATTGCATGAGAGATATGGTATTGTCGAATTCGCGATGGGGAGCTGCTAATGAATAATCTCGGCGTATATGTGACGGTCCGCTTGAACTCAGGTGAAGAGTTCAAAGGGTGGATTCGTGGAGAAGACGATCTTGGACTCTATGTGTCTCTTGATCCCGACGGAGAGCATATTCGACTTGTGCCCAAATCCAGATTGTCGAGCATGCAGTTCCACCATGAAGAACGGAAGGGCGGCTTCGTGGATTCAGATTGGGAAAAGAAGTCAGTGCTTATATCAGAACTCGAAAAAGAGACACGCAAGCCGGTCGCCGACGCGATCGCGCGTATCGATCTCAACAGGATCGGGCGGGTCAGCAGCGGCGCTGCGGATTTGCAATCGAGACTTCGCTCAGTTGAGCATTATCTGACCAGGGGTTCATTGCCAGATTCTGTCTCGGAACTCGTCACGCTCGTGGCGGGAACAAGCCAAATGCAACGAGCGTTATACGACGAGTTGGAGAAGAGTGGTTTCGACGAGATAATGCGCCGCCATTCCGATCAGCTTCGCTACATAATATCCCGTGATACAATTCCTCGCATCGACGGCCATTTATCAGACGATATTGATGAAGACATTGTTCGAGTCCGCGAGAGCGGCGGGGAGAAGATTTCAGCTGAGTTTCGAATCCAATTTTCGGAACTGGCAATTGTGGAAAGCATTCGAGGTGGAAAATCGGGAGACAAGGATGTCCGACCGCCCGATCACCCATCGCGAATTGCCCGCGCTTTGAAATGGGCCAATTGCGGGGTCATGATTGCAGGAGGTACCGGATTGGCAGCCGGAAACATTATCTTGGGCGTGGTTGCCGGCGGGGCGCTGTCGGTTGCGACATTGGGCATAGCAACCGTTATCGGCGCATATTTGGGTCTGCTTACATCGGGATACACTGGCATAGTTAAAGTGGGCGGCGGACTTAAGACCGCAGCTGACCTTCTTTAGCAGAAGTAGGAATTCGGTGACAGCTGATTGGACTGCACCCCTGTGCTGAGACACGGAAATTGGGTGACAGGTTTGCCGGCCGGGAGATAACGACGGCGGCTATTCGAAAAGCTCCGCGTGGGTGCCTGCCCGCACGAAATTGAGCAGATTGCCGTTGATCTGAGTGATCAGAAGAAAGTCGCCGCCGATATGGCATTCGCGATGATCGGCCCATTCGCCCTTGAGCGGATGATCGAACCATTCGGGGCCAAGCGGCCCGTCATGGGCGATGAGCAGCATCATCGCTTCCTTCAGCTGGCGCATGTCATGGCGCCCGGTCCGGGACAGCTTATCCCAATCCTTGACGAAGCTTTTGGTGAAGGCAGCCGCGCGTGGGAGAGAAGCCCGCTTAGCGCTTGCGGGCTTGCCCATCGAGGGCATCGAAAACGTCCTTCGCGTTCCTGAAGCGCGCATTGTGCTGCTTCATCAGACGGCGCGACTCCTCAATAGAAATCGGGGTCAGAGTTGTAATGGCGCATTTTGATGGTGCGGGCGGATCGCCGTCCCCTCGCGCTCAAGCGGCGTGCAGCGCCTTTTGCACCGCCTTCGGCGCACGCTCGATGACAAGCAGATAGGCGCGCGTCGGCCCTTCCGGCCGGCGCTTGCCTTGCTCCCAATGGCGCAGCGTGTTGACGCTGAATCCGAACCGGCCGGCGAATTCCTCTTGGGTCATGCCGAGCTTCGTTCGGATGGCGCGCACGTCGATGAGCGCCGGCACATGGACCCGGTAGGCGCTTTCCTTCGCCTCGCCGCGCGCATAGGCGACGGCTTCCTCCAGGCCGCGGCGGATGCTGTCGGCTACCGTGCTCATCGCTTCGTCCTTCCATAGGTCTCGGCCAGAAGCTTCGTCAGTTGCCGGAAATCTTTCCGATCGTTCTGGCCGATCCTTCCGGCTCAAATCCGCCCGCTCGTTCTTGGCGTACGCCGTCAGCGCGAACAGCGGAATACCGGCGCCGTGGTAGAAATAGATCACGCGTGCACCGCCGCGCTTTCCGCGTCCCTCCAGCCCCCATCGCAGCTTGCGCACGCCGCCGGTGGCTGGGACCAGCTCGCCCGCGGCCGGATTGTGGGCCAGGTAGTCCACCAGCACCGTCCGTTCCTCCTCGGTCAGGAGCGTCCGCGTTGCCGACAGGAACTCCGGCGTCTCGACAACCGTAATCGGCGCGGTTCCAGACATGAGGGAATGTAGTCCATTGGATCAGTCGAATCAAGCATGGGATCGGGGAAGCGAAGTCCACCGCTTACCAGCCTCCGCAATCCGGTGACATGAAATTGGACTGCACCCTTCGGGTGAGACACGGAAATGGGGCGACAGGTTTGCCGCCGCCTTGTCCTTGGCGGCAGCGCGATCGCGCTGCCGGGCGCGCTGCAATTCTCGGCCGGTGTTGCAAGCAGATCACGAACGCATTGCGGCAAGCAGGGAAAAACTCGCTGCTCTGCGAAGACGGAACGCGTAGGCGCGTCGTGGGGCGATTTCACAGTCGCATACGTACGGGTTAGAATGCGCCGTTCCGCCAAAACGAAATCGCGCGTGTGTCGTTCGGTGCGCTCTTTGACATTGTGAATCCATACCACGTCGGCTGCGCGGGGCGCCCATGTGCCCCTCCCGGACGCAAACGGTTGGGCATTTTGCTTTTCCCCGGCGCCGCGCGCGTCGGGGATGCTAATTCGCTGCTAATTCGCTGCTCGTTCGCTGCTCCGTCGGCGTGCGCCAATCGGGAAACGCCGGTAAAATGCGGGTTTTCCGCATTTCCTTGACCGAAATTCGCTGCAGATCCTCCCTGCTGGCAGCGAATTGGGGTGCAGGAGTCCGAGCCTGAACCGCGGGACAGGAATTGTATTTCCATTCTCGCGATTTCGGTGGTCGAACACCGCAACTGCGCCGGCGCATGACACCGCCCGCATGACACCGCCCGCTTGCCGCGTCCCGCTCGTCCGCACCACGCATCGACAACGTCCGGCACCTCGATGTGGCGGCAGGCGCGGACGCGCCGTCCGGTTCAACTCGGGGCCCCAGGGGAAAACCCATGAAAACGACGATGCAGGCTGCGTGTTCGCTCGAGCGCGCGCTCCCAGTGCATGCGGCCGCCGAAGCCCGCGGCGGGAAAATTCCCCGGTTCGGGGACACCGCGGATTTGCCAACCGCCTGAATTTCCCGGGCGAATCGCACGAACAGGGCCGCCTTCGATTTCTCCCCTGTATTTTGCCCCTGTTATGGCCCTGTTCGGTTCGGCAGCCGCAATCAGGTCCCGCCCAGCCCATTGACATCTTTGAACGGTGGGACAGGAGCTGGAAGCAGCATTATGCGCCGATCGTGCGGCGCGCGCGGCTGTACCGAGGCTGCGGCGGACACATCGGATAGCCTTGCGCCGCCGCCACTCGGCGGTGCTTGCGGTCCAATTCATGCCGAACCCACCATGAAACTTTGATTCACATCAACGAATTGGACGCCGTGATGTGATGGGAAGGTGTATCCGGGGATTTTAAGGGAAGACAATCGAGCATGCGACGGGAGCCACACCCTTTCACCGGTGCCGTTTACGAAGAAATCGGCGATGGCGTTGTCCGCGTGGACGATCCGGCCAAAGGGATGTCCGGCCTGTTCAAGTGGGACGGCACTTGGATCGAGGGCAGTCTCACCTATGCCGATCCGCACATGCTCTGTGCGGTCGGCGGGCCCGACCTGCCGCCCGGCAAGGACATCTACTGGACCATGTTGCCGCCGCTCGAAGACAGCCCGCCGCCCGATTTCACAGGCAATATCGGACGCGACGCCGGCGATGATGCTGCACAGCGACCCAAGATCATCGGCAAATATGTCGGCGACCCTGGCAAGACGACCGAGCAGGGCACGCGGTCCTCCGCCTATATTCCGCTTGAATTTTTTATCGAAAACGACCGCAAGCCGGAGCTGGTACCGGAGGTATTCAAGCGCAGCTCGCCGATGCCGGGCGGTCCTGCAAAAATTTCGACGAACCGCTTTTACAAAAAAGAATATCACGATCTGGAAGTCGAGCACATCTGGAAGAAGTGCTGGCAGATGGCTTGCCGGGAAGACGACATTCCCGAAATCGGCGACTATTACGTCTACACCGTCGCGCATCTGAACTACATCGTCGTCCGCACCGGCGAGAAAAAATTCAAGGCGCACGTCAACGCCTGCCTGCATCGCGGCCGCCTGTTGCGGGAATGCAGCGGCAAGCGGGCGAGCGAGTTCCGTTGCCCTTATCACGGCTGGAGCTGGAACATCGACGGCAGGCTCAAGGATCTGACCGCCGAATGGGACTTCCCCGGCGTGCGCGCCGACGTGGCGACCCTGCCGCAGGCCAAAGTCGCGACCTGGGGCGGCTTCGTCTTCATCAACCCCGATCCCGACGCGATCTCGCTGCAGGACTATATGGGACCGGCGATGATCGCGCACTATGCCAAGGCCAAGCTCCAGAACCGCTACAAACAGGCCGATGTCGTAAAGGTCATCCGCTGCAACTGGAAGGTCGCCATGGAGGCATTCCTGGAAGCCTATCATATCTTTTCCACCCATCCGCAGCTGCTGTTGGCGGGCGGCGATCTTGCCGATGTCCGTTACGACGTATTCGGCAATTGGGGGCGCTTAGGACATGTCGGCGTCAGCGGTTCCAGCCCGCATCGCGGGTTTGTCCTGCCCAAGGAACTGGCGCTCGAGACATGGCGAAAAGTGGCGGATTTCAACCGCGAATATCTGCGGGGATTGATCGGCGACGAGGTCGAGCAATACTCGGACGCCGAGCTCAACGAGCAATCGTTCAACAATCTCTTCCCCAATTTCAGCCCTTGGGGCGGGTGGGCACGTATCGTCTATCGGTTCCGTCCCAACGGCGACAATCCGGACGAGTGCCTGATGCAGACCATGCTGCTGGCGCCGTGGCCGGAGGGCAAGCCGAAACCGCCGCCGAAGCCCACACGTCACCTCGGCGCGGACGATCACTGGACCGATGCGCCCGAACTCGGAACTCTCGCCAAGATCTTCGAACAGGATTGCGGCAACATCCCCCATGTTCAAACCGGCCTGAAGACCAAGCAGCCTGCCTATGTCTGGTATTCGGGCTATCAGGAATCGATCATCCGCAACTTCCACAAAAACTACGAACGTGCTCTCGGTCTGAAAGAAGGCGAGTAAGGATTGTCCGATAGTTCTGCTCGGAACAATTCCGGGCGTCGGCCGAAATTTGCCCGGAGCGGTTCCAGCAAAAGTGTGCGCACTTTTGCGTCCGGAACCGCGTCAAAACAATAATTCGTCGGCCCTAAAAAACCGCCGTTTCAAGCTGGAAGCAACTTCGGATTCTGTATGTTCTGCCCCAAGATGCGGCTGAACAACAGATACAAAAAGATCCACCTGAGTATCTTCCTGAGGTTGAAGCCGATCGCCATGGCGAGGGCGTTGATTTGATCGCCGCGTTTGCCGTGGAGCCAGTTGCGGGGACCAACTTTACGATCGTTCTTGCAGTGGCCGATGATCGGCTCGATGGCATTGCGGCGTTTCTGGCGTTTTCTTTTGGCCGGCGTCATGCCGCGCCTCTGACGCGCGAGGATGATCTCGATGTCTTCGTCTTCGAGACCATGGCCGCGATAGCCCAGATCGACACACGCTTCTTCGGGCTTGACACCCGTCAGCCTTGCGATCTGTTCCAAAACAGTCGCCAGAGTATGTCCGTCATAAGGCCGGCCGTGATGGGCCATGGCGCCGACGATGAAGTTGCCGGCATTGGTTGAAGCGATGCTGGCCTTGCAGCCAAATTCGTACTTCTTGTGGGCTTTGCCCTTGGCGATGCATTCGACTTCCGGCGCATGCCAGGAATAGATTTTGTCCGGCGTTTTCGGATCGGCCGCTTGAGCATGGATTTTCCGCGCCTTGGCCAGATCGTCTTGGAATAAACCGCCAAGCGAGGGGACTTTGCCAATGGCGCGTTCAATGTCGCGGATCACACGGCCCAGATAATTGCGCACTTTGTTGATCTGTTTGCGGCCACGGTTCATCTGCCGGGCTGCCAGGTATTTGTTGGCCAGAAACACAGCCTGCTTGCTCTTGCGCACATAGCTTTGCCGCAGTTTAACACCGAGCTTCTTCGCCGTTTTGATCAGTTCCTCGCGCGCCTTGTGACAAAGCTGCGTGTCCGTCGGAAAGCGGATTGCCTTCTCCTGCACCGTCGTATCCACACTGACCTTTTGCAGGGCGCCCGCCGTGATCACCCCGCTCTTCAGCCCCACGCGAACCGTTTCCTGCAACAGCCGCTCCATTCCCTCCTTGCCGATCCGCTTCCTGAAAATGCTCAAAGATGGGGGTTCGACCGGCAGCCGGTGCTGAAAATATTCTTCCCCGCAAAAATATTGAAAGTATGGGTTCTCCCGCCAGACTTCGCACACTTCCTCGTCCGACAGCCCTTTCATGTCTTTCAACAACACCAGCCCGGCCATCAGCCGGATCGGTTCCCCGGGCCGGCCATTGTCGGCGCAATAGTAAGGTTTCAGATCGCCAGCCAAATCGCTCCAGCCCACCAGCCGACTCATTTTGACCAGCTCATGCGTGGGATCGATGATCGCTTCCAGCCGCGACCGGTACAGGTCCTCCTGTCGGCTACTTCGCGGATTGTCTTTCAGCACAAATTGCAACCTTTCAGGCCAGCAGCCCCGATTCGTTGCAATTTACATCGCCCATTTCTCTCAGGGAATCGTTCCCCCGTAACGCTCATCCGCGTTTTTTAGGGCCGACTAATTCAGTTCGGCTCCAGCAACACCACGGGAATCTGCCGGCTCGTTCGCTTTTGATAGGTTTCGTACGGCGGATAGATGTCGACCAGTTTCGGCCAAATACGGCTCTTCTCCTCGGCGCCCGCCACCCGCGCTCTCATACGCCGCCTTGTGGCGCCGATCTGGACTTCGGCAAGCGGCTGGGCTTGCAGGTTGAGAAACCAGACCGGATGCTGCGGCGCGCCGCCCAAAGAGGCGACAATAGCGACATTGTCGCCCTCCTGCAGACAATTCAGAGGCACCGTTCTCGCTTTACCCGATTTGCGCCCGCGCGTTGTCAACAAGCAAATTCGAACCTTCCCGAACCGGCCCAAAAGGCGCCCGCCGCTCAGGCGGTAAAGCGCAACATGGAAAAGCACCCAGCCGCGCAACAGAAACTTCGACATGACGACACCTCTATCCTAAGCCGAATCCGTTAAATACCGGAACACATACTGCATTTCCCACGAGAGAAGGATCGCAAAGCACGCATCGGGCCGTAAACCTGAGATGCGTGACCAGAGGCGAATGCTCCTCTTGTAAGTTCGCTTGCCGGCAGCAGCGACGCCCGAAATGCAACTGCTCCTGTATTTTCGCCAGCATTTTTCGGGGCGCCAACAACCGCTCGGCCATGAACGCCCTCATATGGCAGAGGCCGAGAAAGCCAATCGAGGTCGGATTCGTCATGAGGTTCTCCACGTCATGATTTCCCGTTTGCCGCGACCCATGCGCCATAAGCCTGCATGAAATCCTGCAGGAACTTGCGCGTGCCGTCGTTGGCGAGCATGCCGCCCGCGTCGAACAGTTTATCGGCGCCGCCGAGATAGGCTTCAGGCTGCGCCATCGTGGGCACGTTTAGGAAGACAAGCGACTGCCGCAGATGATGGTTCGCGCCGAACCCGCCGATGGCACCTGGCGACGCGCTGACCACCGCACCCGGCTTGCCGTTCCAGGCGCTCGCGCCGTAAGGCCGTGAGCCCACGTCGATGGCGTTCTTGAGCGCGGCAGGAACCGAACGATTATGCTCCGGCGTGACAAACAGTACCGCGTCGGCGCTCTTGATGCGTTCGCGGAAGACGGTCCAGGCGGCGGGCGGACTTGCATCCTCATCTTGATTGTAGATCGGCAGTTGACCGATCTCGACAATGCCGAGTTTCAGCGAGGCGGGCGCAAGGTCGATGAGAGCGTTAGCCACCTTGCGATTGATCGAGTCTTTTCTGAGGCTGCCGACGACCACGGCGACGTTATGTGTCTTGTCCATGTGTTTCCCTTCTTTGTGTCAGGGTCCGTAGACATTCATAGCACCGGGGGATTCCCAAAAAAGTACCGAGAAAATACCGGGACAAATACGGCATTTTCCACGGGAGACGGATCGCAAACTGCGCAGCGGGCCGCAAACCTGAAGCGGTTCCGGCAAAAGTGTGCGCATTTTTGCGTCTGCAATCGCGTCAAAACAATACCGGGTATTGAACGGGACACGAAATCGAATTCCCGGGCTCTTCAAACAGGACCGCGGCAATCGCGGAAGCATCGACGACCTTAACCGGCGTCACGGTCGGCGCGGACAATGGCTGCGGTTTCGCGGGGCGTCCCGAGTTTGAGCTGTTTTACGGCTTCGAGGATGTCGGCCGGGCGCGGCGGGCCATTTCGGCGACTGCCGCTTCGAGACTGTCCATCGTCTTGCCCTACAGCGAGCGGCGGTGCCGCGCCGCCCGCCGAAAGTCCCCATCGCGCTGGGCGGCGCCTATGGCTGCGCCGATGCTGTCGGTACACCCAAGGCGCGATTGGCAGAATTTCCATATATAATTCAACTTCTTAAGCGCAAGCGGCCGCCAAGGCATCGCCCCTGAATGTTGTATATCGGTTTTTTATAAACCGGACTGGACAAGCCAATTTGTTCCTGATATGTTCTGCATATCCTCGGCAAGGGATGCAGACATTGATCCGCGAATTCCGGCTGTCGCCGCCAAGCAGGGGGCAAGGCATTTCCTGCGATGCAGATGGCGTCTTTGTCGGCATTGTTCCGCTGCTGAAGCGATCGGGTGCAAACGGCAAAAACGCCTGGCAACCGATCGACAACAAACAGCCCTCCGAACGGATCGGCTCGCAGATTGGCCTTCCCATCGACATGTCGCGCAAGATGGGCGGCCTGAAGACGATCGCAAACGCGCTCAACGCAGGCGATATCGCACGTGCGCAAATCGCCACTGTGCTCCTCGGCATCCCAGATCCTCCGCCGCTCTCCAGGAGCAGTCGCTCGGCTGACGAGATGATCAAATTCATCCGCGATCTTCACTGGAGCGGAATGATCAAGGGGGATTGGGATCCCGATGAGCATCCGCGCTGGCCGGCGGGGGCGCCCGACAGCCAAGGCGGACGATTTGCGCCAAAGACGGATTCAGACGCGTGCGGAATCAATGAAACTGCCCGCCGCAGATGGATGAGGCACTATGGCGAAGACTGGCCAAGGGATGCCACGGGACGAAGATACGACGTACATCACATCAAGGCGCGGGCAGACGGCGGCACCGATGATCCGGAAAACATTAGACCAATGCCGCATGACGAACACGTGCGCGAGCATAAGGAGCGAGGAGATTTCAGCCGCTGGTCCAAAGAATGGTGGGCCAAACAACGTGAGCAGATGAGGGCCAAGGCAAAATCGGAAGCAGCACCAAATCCCGAATTGGAAACACGTCCGCAGCCAACCAGATCTGGATCGAGGAAGCCCGAGCAGCCATCGGAGCCGGTACCGAATGCGAGACCGGCGGGTACAACCAAGCCTGAAACGAGTCCCGAGCGAAGCACGTCACGTGCGCCGAAGGGCGCCCCGAACGAGTTGCGTGGCGCCGCGCCGCGGTTTCCTCCCGAGGCTACTCCGGAAGGGGCGCCGGAGGCGACGCCCGGGCCAACATCTGAGGAACCAATCATACCGGAAGAGATAATTCCCGAGGGAATCCCAATCATCATTCCGGAATAACGGCCATTCCGGTTCGTGCGATATCGTCGATGAAACAAGGAGAATGCGATGCTGACGCCCGTCGATATCATGCAAGGCGAGGACGAAAAGGACACGCAGCTTCTCCGCGAAATGTCCATTCGCGCCCGCGATTACGTCACCTCATTCCATTGGTGTCCGCCGATCACAGGTATGTATCTCGGTGATGGGGTCGGCTACATCGTTGCGATTTTCCTTTTTGAATTCGATCGGAAGATCGACGGCACCGACGATAAACTGTGGGTGGTGGTAGGTGATCTCCCGTCAGCCTACATGGTTGTGGGGCCGAACGATTTTCCGCAAGAGGCGCTTGAGCGTTATTGTCTTCTGATGGAAGACTGGATCGCCGTCGTGCGTGGCAATGGCGACTTCGACCGAGTGTATCCGGTCGATGCACCGAGAACCAAAAAAAATGCGGATTTGCTGGAAAGTCGGCTTGCGTTCCTGCGCAGGGAAATCATCCCGAGAATGTCGACGCAGCTTGTCCATGGTCCGGATTACGTGCCGGAGGATGGGAGTTAGCGACGGCGCTCCGCGAAGGTCTTAATGCGCCGAGTTGCCTCGGAAAGTGAGGAAAATCGAGATGGGGCCGGGTAGATGATCCGTCGCCTTGCGATCTCCGGATATCGTTCGCTCCGTGATTTGCGGATCGAACTGGGGCAGCTGAACGTCGTCACGGGCGCCAATGGCAGCGGCAAGTCGAGCCTCTACCGTGCGTTGCGCTTGCTGGCCGATGTCGCGCAAGGCCGCGTCGTCCAATCGCTCGCTGCAGAAGGCGGGTTGTCGTCGATGCTGTGGGCCGGCCCGGAGGCATTCTCCCGCACCATGAAGCGCGGCGAGCTTCCCATCCAGGGCACGCGCCGCAAGAATCCCGTCAGCCTGAGGTTGGGATTCTCGGGCGAAGACTATGGCTACGCCATCGACCTCGGGCTGCCCCAGTCGGGGCAGACGATGTTCTCCCGCGATCCGGAGATCAAAGCCGAGGCTTTGTGGACGGGAGAGGTCCTGGCAAGGAGCAATGTCTTTGCCAGTCGTGCCGGTCCTGCGGTGCGTACGCGAAACCGCAACGGCGAATGGCAAACGCTGCCGCAATCCTTGTCGCCCTTCGAAAGCATGATGCCCCATGCGGCGGATCCGTACGAAACCCCCGGACTTCTGAACTTGCGCGAGCGCATGCAAAGCTGGTGCTTCTACGATCATCTGAGGACGGACCGCGACGCGCCGGCGCGCAAACCGCAGGTCGGCACCTGCACGCCCGTGCTGGCCGACGATGGTCGCGATCTCGCCGCTGGGTTGCAGACAATTTGCGAGATCGGCGACGGCGCGAGCCTTGAGGAGGCCGTCGAGGACGCTTTTCCCGGCGCATCCATAGACATCACCGAGAGGGAAGGGCTTTTCGACGTCGAGATGGCGCAACACGGTCTGCTGCGGCCGCTGAAGGCAGCGGAGTTGTCGGACGGGACGCTGCGCTATCTTCTGCTTTGCGCTGCGCTTCTCTCGCCGACGCCGGCGACGTTGACGGTGCTCAATGAGCCGGAAACGAGCCTGCACTCCGATCTTTTGTCGGCGCTGGCCGGCTTGATCGTCCGCGCGTCGTGCCGATCGCAAATCGTGGTCGTGACCCATGCCGCCGCGCTGGGTTCGGCGCTGGCGTCCGAGCGGTCCTGTCGCGAGATAGTCCTCGAAAAGGAACTGGGCGAAACCATCGCGCGTGCCGATGAACCGCCGCCGTGGACGTGGCCGACACGCTGACGGGACATCGCGAACGCGCGCCGTTAAATCGCGCACTCTTGCCATTGCCGCAAGCTGATAGCGACGCATCCACAGCATTGCTCCGCGCCTTCCGATCTCCGCGTGATTGATTTGTGGAGGACGAAAATCCAGCTCCGTGCGCTACGCTCGTGTGTCACTTAGCTGTGATTCCGGCTACTAGGCTGCGGCCGACAAGCGCCTCATTTCCGCTTCGAACTCAAGTTTGAGCTGTTGGGCCTCACCCTCCGGAAGCCATCTGGTCATCTGGGGGAAGACGGTTTGCCACATCCGAGAATCGCGCTCGGACCAAGGCATCGTCTCGGCGCCACGCGCCTTTTCCAGGAGCGCCTTGAGGCGCCGCCGGATCGCCTCGGGATCGGGCAGATGGCGTTGTTGGGGCGCCTCGATCCGATCTTCGCCCGGGCCAAAGAGACTGGCTTGGCGGGAAGTGTGTCCAAATAAATCGGTCTGGTCCGTCATCGGGCTCAAGGGCGCGCGAAGCCTAGCGCGTCGCGACTCAGCGGTTTGTGCAGCACATGATCGAGCACCATATCGGCCTGCGCAAACAGATCAATCAGTTCGGCAATGCGTCCACAAATGTCTCGCAATTCGGTGACGAGGGCGAGATCGGCGGCAAGGCCCGCACGGCCCTCCAGCCAGCGCGGCAGGACGCGGTAGCCGCTCACCGCGAAATCCCAGACCTCTTGCTGCACCAAAATACCGGCACGCATACTGCATTCCCGCGGGAGACGGATCGCAAAGCGCGCACGGGGCCGCAAACCTGAGATGCGCGACCAGAGGCAAGCGCTCCTCTTGAAAGTTCGCTTGCCCGCCGCCGCGACTCCTGAAATGTAGTCACTGTCCCTGTATTTTTATTTGGTGCGTATGAAATAGATGGGCCTTGCCGATGCGACAGCAAGATTGGCAGATTTCGACATTTGGCGCGCAGCCATGACGTCTCCGGTCGACATGCACGTGGCGGACGCGCGGCTCGCCAATGCCTTCGTCAGGCGTTTCGCGCTGATGCTGCGGGCCCCCGACGCGCTTCACCTCGCGATCTCGCAGCGCGTGGATGCAACCCTGGTTACCCTCGACAGCCGTTTGGCGAGCGCCGCGCGCGCTCGGCATAGCGGTGACACAGCCTTCGGTAAAGCGCTGACGATGCGCGCCGCCCGCGACGGGCAGAAATTCGCACGCCGATCCGGATTTTAGTTGGCTATTTGCCCGATCGTGGCCGCGGTCTCAGCCCGGACGGGATAACGGATATATTCTTTGCTTCGGGAATGCCCCTGAGGGCGTCCCTAACAATTTCTACGTCTGCAAGCGGATGTGGCATCACCAAACGTATCGGCAGTTTATCCTGCGACCATTTTAGCGGGACATATCGGCCACGTCCATCCGGCCTACCGGGCAAAGCTCCATCCTCATCGCCGAAATTTTCCGTAACGTAGAGAAGTCGGTATTCCTGTTCGTACCGCCATCCTTCGGACTTAACGAGCGCGCAAGCCAGAACCAGCATATGCTGCAACAACTCAAGGGCACTTCCTGTTGAAAGTGGGACCGATTGCGCATCGAGGACGTCAAGAACCCCTCTCGCCTTGATGGCCCAATATTGGATTAGGCGATCCGCCGAATCGTCGCCATTCACAGTGTTGATGACATAAAGCGGCGGCGTCTCGCCCGACAACTCGATTGGATGGAAAAGCGCTTGGGCATCGAACCCGATGGAGACGTAGGGATCGCTATCCTGCGGATTGCGCAGGCCGCCGCCGTAGCCATCCCAATGCAAAACCGTGTCCCGCTCTACTGACAGGCAGAACGCGAAGGCGTGCCACGACGATCTGAACCGTTTGGCCGCCGAGTTGGCGACCTGCCGCACAATTTCGGCACGATTGACGTTCGACCATCGCCTAGTGAACTCGTCGACGAATGCCGGTGCTCGGTCCAACGCATAAACGATCTCGTGCTCGTCGTTGCTGGATGCCAGATCGGTGAGCCAAATCTGCCTGCCCACGAGCATGCTCCTGAGGGTCGATAGGCGGGTGAAGTGCCATAAAAGGTCGTCATCATCTCCGTCGAAGTCGCCCTTGTGACACAGCTTCACGTATTTGAGGCGTTCGCAAAGATCGCCGGTGAAGTCCCAAAGAAGATTCTCGACCACGTCGTCTTCGGTAGCAAACCGCGTCCGATGCTGCATGGCTTCGATGGCTTTGGCTTTCGCCCGGCATCGACAGCATGCAGGGCCTTCCCAAATTAGGGTTCCGGCGTCGTCATATACCTTCGCGTACGGGCGTGGACCGACCTTCGAAAAGTCTGCAATAAGCGGAGGCAGGGGGGCCGAGGCGCCGTATTTGCTTATCCAACTTAGAGCGACACGACATTTTCCGTGGCTACCCGTCATGACACACCGGCATTCTCAATTATCGGGAGATGGGGTGTATTCACTACCGTCTAAATCCATCGAGGAGAATGAAATCTGACATTCCCCAGACGAAGTTGAGTATGAATGCACGATAGCGCCTTTCCGATATCTTTTGAAGGTGGTCTCAGGGCAATCGGGTGAAATAGTTCGTGACAAAGGGGTGAAGTGCTGAATTTGTCGAAACCCTTTGTTTCGCGAGGAGGACGAGCGAAATAGAGAGACAGGTTTAACAATCCCCATCGGCGCAGGGGCCTGCGGCGGTCGCCGACGTCTCAGAAACGACCCGTTACCCATGTGTCCGCAACGGACCCTGATGGGTATGGCGCACCGGGCAGGACCGCCGCCGGTTGCGCGCCGGTCACCTCCACCACGTCACAAACCCGTCGGGTGTCAATTCGCGAGCGGTCTTCGATGCCGTCGGCCGGTCTGGGCCTTTTTCGATCCGCGCTTGCCAAGCGCAGGCGCCGACGGAGAAAGCGGCGCCGGTCGGGCGGTCTTGGCAATTTTCCGGACGCGTTTTTCGGCCGTTGCGGTTCGCACGACGGGCGGCGGCGCGGCGTCTTTGGTCAATTCGGCTGCCTTGCGTGCGGGCTTGCGCGGCCGGGACTTTTTTGCCGCTGGCTGCAAGGATTGGGATTTCGTCGGCTCGACCGGCTTGGCGCCGGCGCGCGGCTTCTTCCGCGACGGCGCCTTCGCCGCAGCCGGCGCGTCGGCGCCCGCCATTTCAAGGCCGAATAGCGCGGCAACGTCGTCGGCTTCGAGAATTTTTCCGGCGGCAGGTCCCGTCTTCGACAATGGCGCGGCCGCATCGAGATCGGCCAGAAGGTCGTTCTCATCCACGGCGCGCAACCGAAACAGCAGCTCCGGATTTTCGTCCAACCTCGCGCCGACACCGTAGAGCACCGCCGCGACGTGCTTGCACATCGATGCGGTGTCGGGGCAACTGCAAGAAAACTCGATTTCCGACGGTTGCGGGAAAAGACCCTTGTCCCGGCGGCAGATACGCTCCATGACGGCTTTGGAAAAACGGCCCCGCAACAGTTCCACCAGGGAATCGATGGCGCCCGTGCAGTCCCGGCAGATGGATTGCCAATGCGCTTTCGGCGCCGCGGCGATGCCGACCTTGACGTTGTAGATCGACGAACCGCTGACCAGCGCCGTCACCGCCAGCGGCGCGATCTGGAGATCGAGCACGGAGCCGTTGCGCACATAGGTGCGGCCGCGCGGCAGGCGGTTCTCGTAATCGCGATAGGCTTCGAGATTGTCGCACCACGCCTTGCCCCAGAAGGTGGCCGCGATCGTGCGACCCTTGATGATCACCGGCGCAACGGAATGACCGTTCTTGCGCAGCTTCTGCATTTCGCGCTCGGCCTTCGCGCGGCGCTGGGCGACGGAAACATAGGGCGCCCATCCCCGATAATAGTACGACATCCGCGTCAGTCCTTCATTGCCGCATTCAGATCCAGGGCGACGAGCCGCAACAGTTCGTAGTCCTTCATCTCCGTCAGAGCGATCTCGCCGGAGCCGGCCAGGAGTTCGTCGGATACAGCTTTCTTCGATTCGATCATGGCGTCTATCTTTTCCTCGACCGTTCCCCGGCAGACGAATTTGTGAACCAGGACATTCTTCTTCTGCCCGATGCGGAAGGCGCGATCCGTCGCCTGGTTCTCCACTGCCGGGTTCCACCAGCGATCGAAATGCACGACATGGGATGCCGCCGTCAGGTTCAGTCCCGACCCGCCCGCCTTCAGCGACAATACGAAGAACGGCGCGGCTTCGTCTTCCTGGAAGGTTCGAACGAGCGTCTTGCGATCCTTCACCGCCGTGCCGCCATGCAGCACCAATCCGGTGCGGCCGAAAATTCCGCCAAGAAAACTCTCCAGCGGCGCCGTCATCTCGCGGAACTGGGTGAAGACCAGCATCTTCTCCTGCCGCGCCGCTATCACCTCGGCGATTTCCCGCAGCCGGGCCAGCTTGCCGCTGTCTTCCTCCGCCCAGACATTGTCGTTCAGCCACTGCGAGGGGTGATTGCAGATTTGCTTAAGCCGCATCAGCGTCGCCAACACGATTCCCTTTCGCTCGATGCCGTCCGACCGTTCCAGCGCCTTCTCCAGATCGGACACCGTCTGGGCATAGAGCGCGGCCTGCTTGCGGCTGAGGGTGCAGTAGGCGGCGATTTCGGTCTTGTCCGGCAGGTCGGCGATGACGGTTTTATCCGTCTTCATCCGGCGCAGGATGTAAGGCCGCACCAATTCCCGCAGCGGCCCGTAGGGATTGTGCGGCCGTTCGGCCAGGCTCTTCGCATAGGTCGTGAATTGGCGGGCGGTTCCCAGCAGACCCGGATTGATGAAGTCGAAGATCGACCACAAATCGCCGAGGTGATTTTCCACCGGCGTGCCGGTCAGCGCGATGCGCGCATCCGACTTCAAGGCCTTGGCGGCCCTGGTCTGCTTGGCCTTCGGGTTCTTGATCGCCTGCGCCTCGTCCAGCACGACAAGCTGCCAAGAAGTCCGGGCGAGCACTTCCAGGCGCAACAGCGAACCGTAGCTGGTGATCGCCAGGTCCCATTCTTCGAGGCGATCCGGCGTAAGCTGGTTGACCTGTTCCGCCGTCATGGCGGAGGGATGGATAATCGCGGCCTTCAGGTCGGGAGCGAACCGTTCGATTTCCGCCGCCCAGTTGGCGAGCAGAGATGCGGGCGCAATTAGCAAGCTTGGACGGTTGCTGCGGCCTTTGCGCGCCAGCAGCAGCGCCAACACCTGGATCGTTTTTCCGAGCCCCATATCGTCGGCGAGGCAAGCGCCCAGCCCAAGTCCGGACAGCAGCTGCAGCCATTGCACGCCAGCCTTCTGATATGGGCGCAAGCTTCCTTTCAGGGCCGAACCGCAATCGATGCCCATGATGCCATCCGGGGAACGCAGGGCTTTTAGGGTTTCGGCCAGCCAGGGGCCTGCCGTTACGCGTGCCCACTCCGCCGCTTCGGGATCGCTGCCGTTCCCCGTAACCGCCGCGCCGGCCAACAGCCGCATGGCCTCGGCGAAGGTCAGACCGTCTCGCGCAGCCAACGCCTCCACCTCCTGGAACTGGCGCATGGCGCGTTCGAGGCGTTGGCGGTCGATCTCCACCCAAGCACCCCGCAGCATCACCAGCGTGTCGGTTCCGGCGAGCAGCGTGGCAATTTCCCTGGCGGTGAGCGGCTCGCCCTCGATCGTCACATCCATGCGAAAGTCGAGCAGACCGTCGAGACCGAGTGTGGAGGGCGTGCGCGCGCCCACCGTTGCGGCGACCTGAGGCCGCGCCGGACGATTGGCGCGCCAGACTGCCGGCATGCGCAGGACCACGCCGGCGGATTCGAGTTGCGGCACGCTGGACAGGAACCGGCCTGCCTGCGCCGCAGTCCAGCGCAAAGGATGGAAGATTTCTCCGGCATCGACCATTGCGCGCAGCCAGTCGCATGTTTCGGCGGCGCGTTGCACCGGCACCAGGAGGGACAGAAGCTTGTCGCGGTTCGCCGCCCCGGAATATTCGCGCATCGCCTGACCCAGCGGCACATGCTGAGCCTTGGCCTGCGCCGAGAGGCGGGTGGTGTAGGTCGCCATGAAGGCGAAGGGATGCTCGGGGTCATGCCGGTTTTCGGCCAGATTGAAATGCACCCTGCCGACCAGATTCCAGGCCGGGTTCAGCGCCTTCAGGAAGGATTGCAGGTCGGTTGGTTGCGCAGCCAGGGATGCTGCGAACGCCCCGCTCAGCTCCGCCCACAGGCCCAGCATGACATCGGCGGTCAAATATTCCGCGCCCGGCATCATGGGCGCCGTCAGCAACAGCGTGGCCAGGTCCGCGTCGTCCGGCGGCGACACGGCCGGCAGAGCAGCCGTCTCGCCCTCGGTCGCCCCGCAAAGCGCCCCGACATAGCGCGCAGCGAAATCGCGCCACCAGGCGAAGGCCGGCGGCAATGCCCGGCCGACCTCGCCCGCCCCCAAGCGCATCAGGCCATAGCCGGAGCCCTGGGCGAATGCTTCGGCAAGCCGGCCGGCGAGCTTGTCGTCCAGCAAGGGAGCGTCTTCGGCCGCTTCGAGCACAAGCCGCCCGTGCGGCGTCAAGCGCAAGCCGAAGGACGTAGCCGGCGCAGCGTCCTTCAATTTGTCATGCCTGTCATCAAGACCGCACTCTCATACGCCGTGGTCTCGCAGCACCTACTCCACGACCTCGAAATCCCTCGGAGCCGGCAGTGCAGCGGGTCTTCGCATCATGAATATTGCAACGAACGCGGCCGAGCCCGCCAAGCATATGAACAAAAAGTCGTTGGCATAAGCGACGACTTGGGCATTGTAATTTATGATCGCGTTAAGTTGCTCCGCACCGAAACTCATCCGAGGATTCCACAACACACTCACGGCATTCTGAGCCAGATTGCGATTGAACGGATTGGCGTGTTCCGCAAGCTGCGCATGCACGGTTTGCGTGCTCGCAACGAGGATTGTCGATGTCATCGATATCCCGATGGCGCTGCCCATGTTGCGCAAGAGATTGGACATGGCCGTGGCGTCCGTCCTGTATTTGGGAGACAGCGTCCCGAAGCCCACCACGTTCATCGGCACGGCCATCATGCCGGTCCCCAGCCCCTGGACCAAGGTTGTCGTCATGAGCCATGAAGCCGAAACTTCGGGAGTCCAGCGTGTCATTTCCCAGTTCGCCCACAGCATGACGGCGATGCCCATCGCCATAATATGACGCGCATCGACGCGCATCACGATCTGTCCGACCACAAACATCGAGATCATGCTGCCGACGCCGCGCGGCGCCATGAGCAAACCCGTTTGCTGCACCGAATAACCGCCGAGATTTTGCAGATAAGGCGGCAACAGCGCCGTGCTCGCAAAAATGCTGAGGGAGACCACGAAGGTCACGACGAGACTCGAGACGAAATTGCGGTCGTTGAACAGCTCGCGCGGAATGAACGTATTCCGCGACAGAAGGACGTGAACGGCAAACAAATAGAGGCCCAGCCCGGCGAGCAGCGCTTCGAGGACGATTTCCGAGGAATCGAACCAGTCCAGCGTGGTGCCCCGGTCCAGCATCAATTGCAGTGCGCCGATGCCGATGCCGAGTATCGGGAAACCGAGCCAATCGAAGTTCAATGCCTTGTCGCGAACAGTGTCGCGAAAGAACAACACGAGGCCGAGCACGCAGGCGGCGCCGATAGGAAGATTGATGTAAAATACCCAGCGCCAATCGTACATGTCCGTAATATAACCGCCGAGGGTCGGCCCGAGAATCGGCGCCACCATGATGGCCATGCTGAAGGTCGCCATCGTCTGGCCGCGCTTATGCGGCGGATAAAGATCCAGCATGATCGATTGCGAAAGCGGCGCCAATGCTGCGCCGAACATGCCTTGCAGGATGCGAAACAGAATCATCTGGTCCAAAGTCTGCGCGGCGCCGCACAGCATCGATGCAAGGGTGAATCCACCAAGGCTCGCAATCATGAAGTTCTTGCGGCCGAATCGCGAGGCGATCCAGCCCACGGGCGCCGTCATGATCGCGGCCGCAACGATATAGGATGTGAGCACCCAGGTGATCTGGTCGCGCGACGCCTCGAGGCTGCCCTGCATATAAGGCAAGGCGACATTGGAGATCGTCGAATTGAGCGCCTGCATCATCACGCCCATCATCGCGCACAGCGCCACCATGCGCAGCGCGAGCGGGTGGTTCTCGTAGACGTCATGGAAGGGCTCGGCCGCACTACTCATGGCGTGTCCCTGCGATATTTGTCCCGAACCGTCGGTTTCAATTGTCGAACGGCGACCGATACCAACCACGATACCGCCTGTCGATGGCCAATTTGCAGGTCATCCCACGCGGAACGGCCGATCGTTGCGTTTCCGGTTGTGCTTCGGGCGAAGCTCTCGACAGCCGGGCGCGGACGGATTAGCAGGATGGTGCCGGGTGCATTTGAAGGGATACCGAATGCCGAACCTCAAATGGCGCATAGGTGACATCACCATCACACGTTTGTTCGAGGGCGGCGAAGCGAGCCCAAGGCCCGCCGGAGGCCCGCAATCCCTGCTGCCGCTGGCGTTTCCGGAGGCGATCCGCGCGATCGGTTGGATGGCGCCGGACTGGGCGGACGAACACGGCAATCTGCGCATGAGCCTTCATGCCTTGCTGATCGATGCACCCGGGTTCCGGCTGCTCGTCGATACATGCGTCGGCAACGGCAAGCGGCGCAACGCGCCGTTCCTCAACATGTGGGAGACCAGCTTCCTGGCCGATCTCGAGGCCGCGGGTTGGCCGCGCGACAGTGTCGACGGTGTGCTCTGCACGCATCTGCACGTCGATCATGTCGGCTGGAACACCATGCTGGACAATGGCCGCTGGGTGCCGACCTTCCCCAACGCGCGCTACTACATGGCGCGCGGCGAAGTGCAGCATTGGCTGGAAGCGTTCGACCGGGCGGCGCAAGCGGAGACGCCCGCTTCGGCGTTGCACGATCCGATGGACCATTTGTCGAGTTTCGCGGACTCGGTGAAGCCGATCCTGGACGCCGGCCTGGCGGAATTGGTCGAAACCGACGCCATCATCGCGCCGGGGATCCGGTTGATGCCGACGCCCGGCCATACCCCCGGCCATGTCAGCGTGTCGATCGAATCCAAAGGCGAGCGCGCCATCATCACCGGCGACATGATGCACCACCCCTGCCAGATCGCCCATCCCGAATGGTCATCCGTCGCGGACGACGATGCCGGGCAGTCGGTTCTTACGCGGCTTGGCTTTTTTGCCCAGTTCGCGGACACGCCGACGCTGGTTATCGGTACCCACTTCGGCGGGCCTACCGCAGGATGTCTCGCTGCCGATGGGGCGAGCGGTTATTGGCTGGACGCTCGCGGCGACGCCCGCAAATTTCGGATGAGCGAGGCCGCTGACAAAACCTGCGGGCGGTAAGCGTAACGGAGCAAGGGAAAAGAGCACGACAATCCTTTGGCACGCCCTGTCGCTCGGCACACGTGCAGCGGTCAGCCGTGTCATTTAGTGTATCGGCAACGCGCGCTGCGACGGCTGGGAAAGGCTTTGCAACTTTCTGAGCGCTGCCGTTCCCGATCAACCGTTCCCGCACAAGAACGTGGCGCCGCCAACTGCGGCAAAATAGAACAAGGCCGTGGGACCGCGCGGACGGACGCAAAAGTGCGCACACTTTTGCCGGAACCGCTCTATCCCTTGAGCTTCGGTAGCACCTTGTCGGCGAACAGCTTGGCCTGCTGGTAGACAAGCTCGTAGGGCAGACCGCCGAAGCTGAAATTGGCGAGAATCTCGTAATCACCAACCATCGAGGCGCGGTTGAGGTGATATTCCACCAGCTCCTCGGGCGTGCCGATCATGTTGCCGCCGATGTAGTCCCGGTAGGCTTTGTCGGGCCCGCCCGCCGCCTTGGCGGCCTCGCCCATATAGGCGTAGGTCGAGTAGGACGGCAGCTCCTTGAAGTGGGGGCTCATGAATTCGTAGTGGTTGGCGACGGTGGCGAACATGCGGCTGAAATACTTGTCGCAATACTGCGTGACCTTCCGCTTGTCGTCGAAACACAGCACGAAGTCGGAGATGATGAACGGCGGCGCCGTCTTTCCATGCAGCTCCTGGAAGGTGGCGCGGTACTGCTTGATCTCGGGGATGGCGTTGCGCCAATCGCCTTGCGAGAATCGGAGAGTTTGCAACCCGTAGCGTGCCGCCACTTCCACCGAAGACGGCGACATCGACACCATGACCGTGCGGTCCTTGAAGGATTTGAACGGCCGCGGGCGAATCTCGGTGCGCGGAATCTTGTACCACTTGGTATCGGCCTCGACGATGCCGGTTTCCACTCCCTCCATGATGATGAGCGCGGCCTCGTCGAACATCTCGCGCGAGTCTTTGAGCTCCACATTGAAGGAGCGGAATTCGCGCCGCGCCGCCCCGCGGCCCATGCCGAGGACCAAGCGTCCTTCGCTCAGGATGTCGAGCTGCAGCGCCTGCTCCACCACACGCAGCGGATTGTTCCACGGCAGGATGACCGCGGCGGTGATGAGCTTGATGGTCTTCGTCTTCGCCGCGACATAGGCGAGCATCTGGAACGGATCCGGGCACGCCGCATAATCGGTAAAATGATGTTCGACCGGTCCGACGTAATCGAAACCCATTGCTTCGGCCTCGATGGCGAATTTCGTCTCCTGCATGAAGGTTTTGACGTCGGGCTCGTCGTGCAGATTCTGATAGCCCAGATGCATTCCAACGCGCATGACCGGTTCCTCCGGAAAATGTGTTGAAGATGTAAAGGAAAATTACGCCGCAATCGGCTCCTCGCCGTTGAGGGTGAAGCGGTGCAGCTCGCGCCCCGATTTCGCATCATAGGGGCGGACGCGATGCATGGTGCCGGTGTTGTCCCACATCAACAGATCGCCCATCCGCCATTCGTGGCGGTAGACGTATTGCTCCTGCGTGGTGTGAGCCATGAGCCGGTCGAGCAGAGCCCGGCTGTCGGCAGGATGCAGACCAACGATGTGCGAACCCGACGTGCTGAGCACGAGCGACTTGCGGCCGGACTTGTGCCGCCACACCAGCGGGTGCGTGCGCTTGGGATAGGCGAACCATTTGGTGAATTGCTCGACGGTGCAATCAGGAATCGCCGGAAAGATTGCCGCCTGCATCGTGTGAACCACTTGCAGCGTTTCGAGATAGGCCTTTTCGTCCGCCGGCAGATCTTCATAGGCCGCGTAGGTGTTGGCGAATTCGGTCTGGCCGCCTTCCGGCGACAGCACGCGCGGGGTGAGCACGGTGGCGAATGGCGGCACGGCGTCGTAGCTGCCGTCGATGTGCCAGAAGAACGTGCCGGGAAAGAATTCCGCGTATTCGGGGTTCACGCGGCTGTCCATGGTGACCTTCATCAGCCCCTCTTCGCCTTCCTTCTTGACGGTGCCGAGGCGCAGATCGCCCAACGAGCGCGTGAAGGCGCGCTGCCGATCATCATTGAGGTCGATGCCGCGCGCGATGATCACGCCGCGCTTCACCAGCAGATCGCGGATTTCCTGCGTGTGCGTGCCGTCGAGCAGGGTCCTGGCGTCAACCTTCAGCTCGGAGCCGATCTTGGGCTTCAGATCGATTGCCATGAGCGCCATGTTCTCTCCCGTATTTATGAGGGCCAACGCAGGCATTAAGCACAGCGCCGGGCCGCCACGTCACTCGCAATTTGCGCCGCGGCGCCTGCCACCCCTTGCCGGCGTCACACCCTATTGTTACCTCGCCCGTTTCAATCGCACAATTCGATCCCGCCGTCACTGGATTTTTTATCTCGTTTGTGTACAATTGTTACCTACACCGTTTCATAGCGGTTACAGACGGATATCATGCGGTACCGGCGTGGACCACACGGGCGCTCTAACCCTACGATGGCGATGATTGCTCGATCCGGTTCGAGATTGGTGTGGGCTCGTTGAATGGCATCGCAGGAAAAAGCGGGAAATCTTGCCGCAGCCGCCAGGCAGCAGCCGGCAAAGCCGAAAAAACGGCGGCCCCGTCGACCGTCGCTCAACAACGAGGAATTCCTCGACAAGGCGCTCGACCTCTTTCTCGAGAAGGGTTTCGAGCGCACCGGCATCGAGGAAATCACTGCTACAGCCGGCATGGCCAAGCGGACGGTCTATTTGCGCTACGGCGACAAGAAATCCCTGTTCAAGGCGGCGCTTAAGCGGGCGATCGAGGAGTGGATTGTTCCCGTCGAACGGCTGAGAGCGGTCGAATGCGACGATCTCGAGGAAAGCCTGCTCGCGATCGGCGAGATTCTGGTCGACAATATTTTAAGCCCGGCCGGGCTCAGGCTGTTGCGGGTGACCAATGCCGAATTGGGCCGCATGCCGGAAATCGGCGCCTATACGGTCCAGCAGGGCACCGAGCCGACCATCGCCTACCTTGCCGACCTCCTCCGCCGTCACATCGGCCAGGTTGGCGAAGGGTTTCCGGATGCGGAGGACGCTGCCGAGGCGTTCATCAACCTCGTTATCGGTGGTCCGGCGATCGCAGCGGCCTGGGGCGTGGTGCGGGACAAAGCGGCGATCGACCGCCGCGTCCGCTACAGCGTGCGCTGGTTTCTTCACGGCCTCTTGCCGCAGTCGCGCGCAGCCATAACGGCGCCGTTTCTGGAAGACGAGAACTCAAGGCTCAAGAAACTGCTGGCCGAGGCGATGATCCAGCTCGACCAGGCACTCGAACGCCGGCAACAGGCCGGCCGAGAGGCCTACGCGGATCAGGAAACGACCGGCTGAGATACGGCGTCGAAGGCAATCGGAAGGGCCTTGAGGCCCCAGGCGCCGAGAAATGGCCGCCATCTTAGCTCGCCCGCGACTTGCGGATTCTTGAGACGCTGGGCGATAAGGTGCAGCCCCTCCTCGAGCTGGTTTCGCGCGATGTACATGCCAAGACACATGTGCCGCCCGCGCCCGAACGCGACATGGCGGTTCGCCTGGCTGCGTTCCGGATCGAAGGCCAGCGGATCAGGGAAGCCGGCAGGATCGCGGCCGGCAAGCGGCGTCGCCAGCACGACGATGGCACCCTTCGGAAAACGGAAGCCGTCGTAGACGAATTCCTCCGTGACCATACGGTAAGGCGTAGCGATCGCGGAATGGCGCAGCCCCTCTTCCACCACGCGTGCGCAGAAAGCCTTGTCCTGCGCACACCGCGCCCACATCTCCGGGCGCTCCAGCAACAGCTTCATGCAGAGCGTCAGCATGTTTTTGGAGGTATCGTAACCGGCAATCACCAGCACGAGGATCATGAAGCGCAGCTCCGTCTCGTCGAGTTGGCCGGCATTCCTGGTCGCAATCAGGGCATCGATGAGCGTATCGTCACGCGCACCGTGTGTTTCCCGTTCGCGCACCAGATTGTCGGCGAAGGCCCACAGCACCTCCCAGCCGGCCATGAACACAGGCTTGGCTGCAGGGTCGAGGGTGAGCGAAGTCAGCTGGTTTTCCAGCGCCGACCGAATGCGGGGAATGGGCTCGGCGGAAACGCCCAGCAGGCCGCACATCACGGCAACGGGAAAGAAGGACGCGAAAAGGGCGAAATCGAACTCGCCCTTGGGCGCCCATTCGTCCAACAGGTCCGAGATCACCTGCCGCATCAGCGGTCGCATCTGATTGGCATGGCGCGGCGTGAAGGCGGCGGCAACGCTCGCCCTCAGGCGCGCGTGCCCGGGCCCCGACTGGGAAAGCACCATCTCTTCCATGAAGCGGCCCCACATGCTGCCCCGCACGCCGTAGAAGTCGACGACCCCGCCTAAGCCGGGCTGCAGATGCTCGTCATCGGCGAGCAGGTCCTTGTTGGCCTGGTAGCCGTGGACGAGGTAGCCTTGCGAGAATTTTGCGAGCCACGGATGCGCGCGCCGTGCGACCTCGAGATAGGACGTGGGGTCGGCAGAGAATTCCGGCAGCTCCACAGGCAGGGTCGGCAGCGCCGCGTCGGTGACCACATCCATCTTGCCGATCCTCCCGCGGGCGGGCTCTGTCGTCCCTGTCCCTTGCCGGCGCCGTGCAGGCGGCGCCGAATAACGCTAACCCATAACGACCGGGAGAAAAACCATGGAACTCCAGAACAGGGTGGCGATCGTCATTGGCGCCAGTGCGGGCATAGGACGAGCTTACAGCCTCGCGCTCGCCGGCGCGGGTGCCACGGTCATTGCTGCCGCCCGCACGCTCGGACCCGTCGGCGGCGAATCCACCGACCGCAATAGTTTGGCGCAGGTGGTGAAGCTGAGCGAGAGACTGCCGGGGCGCGTTTATGCCGACGTCTGCGATGTGCAGAGCGAGACCGACATCGCGCGGACGGTCGAGCAGACCGTCGCCAATTTCGGCCGCATCGACATCCTCGTCAATAACGCCGCACTCATGACGCAATTCGACCCGCTTCAGGTCGGCGGCGCGGATTGGGACGCGATGATGCACGTGAATGTGCGGGGACCCTATTTTGCCATGCGTTATGCCGCGCCGCACATGATGCGCCGGCGCTGCGGCAGCATCGTCAACGTCACCGCGCGCTGCGCGACCTTCATGCCCAAGGGCGAGCGCGTGTACGACGGTACGCTCGTCTATTCGGTCACCAAAGCCGCGCTGAACCGTCTGTCGTTTTTCATGGCCGAGGAACTGAAACCGTACGGGATCGCGGTCAATGCGCTGAGCCCCGGTATCGTGGCGACCGACACGGCGTTGGCCGCCACCCCCAATCTGAAGGACTATGGCGGCAAAGAGCCTACGGCCGAGGTTTTAGGTCCGGCGCTGCTCCACCTCGCACAGCAGACGGCGGAGACCCTCACCGGTCAGGTTCTTTACACGGACGATTTCGGAAAAACCTGGCCGTGAGACCGGCGTGCGTATTACGGCAGACGTCGCCGTCGGTCACAGAAGATAAGTGACGCCGAGGAGCGCGATACCGCAGACCCCGAACGCGGTCGCCGCGCCCCACAGCCAGCGCTTGCGCGTGATGATGGCGACGGTGGAAAGAGCGATGCCGATCTCGAACAAGGTGGCAGCACCGGTAAGCCAGTGGTGGCGATCCTCGTGCGCGCGGCTCTCGGCCAGCAGCTCGTCGCGCTTGGCTTCGAAGGCGCGCGCCTCCTTGCCGACCTTCAGCTTCTTGTCGTTCTCGTCCTTGGCAGCCTTCTTGTAATCGGCCGATTTCTCGCCGCCGGCGTCGGCCGCAATGGAATACATTTTGTTCTTGAGGCTGTCGGCCTGAAATTCGTTCCAGGCGTCGGTCGCCTGATCCTGATTGAGCACCGCCTCGCTCGACGAACCCAGCGCGCGGCCGCCTTCCACCGTTTCCAGGCTGCCGGCGCCTGCGGCCAGCACCGCCAGGATGGCCACCGTTATCGCTACCCGCGCAATGAAGGGATCGCTTTCATGGGCGGCGTGGGCGGCGTGTTCGGTGTGCTCGTGCGCTTCGAACGCGGGATCGTGGGTCATTCTTGCCTCTTGAACAGCCCTTCGGAATCAGGAGAGAAGCTAAAGCGCCGGAGCGGAGAAATTGCAACACCGCGGCTGAGGCGGAGGGGATCGTGCAGCGAACGCGGTGGGGCAACACTGTTCTGGGCGTGCTGGCTTTGGCCACGCTTCAGGCGTGCGCGGCAGGAAGGCCAGCGGACTGCCTGCTCGTTTCGCAAAAGCCGATGGTCGTGGCCGAGCTGTTCTTCGGCCGCGAAACCGAGGGCCGTTCGGACGTCAGCGAAGCGGACTGGGCGTCTTTCGTCGACAGTGTGGTCGCCAAGCAATTTCCCGACGGCTTTACGATCATGAATGGAAAAGGCGCGTGGCACGACCGCTGGCGGGATGAAACGCGCTACGAGCCGTCCAAGGTTCTCGTGGTCGCCGCGCCGCCGTCGGCCAACCTGGGCGCCAGAACTCCAAGCCGTCGTCGATGCCTATCGCAGGCGCTTCCGCCAGCAGTCGGTCGGCATCGTGACGACCCAAGCCTGCGGCGCATTTTAGGCCGCTGGACGCGCCGCCCCCGATCAAGCCGGGACGCCGCTCTCGGTGCGTCAAAAGCTTTTCGACAGTCCGGCGAAGAAGCCGCGCCGCGGCCCCCATTGCGGCGCGAACACGCCGACGCCGCTGCCGCTTCGGATTTCATATTTGTCGTCGAACAGATTGACCACGTCGAAGCGCACCGTGAATCCCTTCATACCGAAGGCGGTGAAGTCCTGCGCCAAGCCGGTATTGACCTGTAAGTAGGCCGGTACGTGGGTGCCATTTGGAATGCCGTCGGGAAGACCCGGTATCGGGCCTGTGTCATCGCGTAAGCCCGTACCGTAGATCAGATCGGTGTCGAACAGCGTGTCGCCCCATTTGTAGGATGCACCGCCAGAAGCCGAGAAATGCTGTTCGTGATCGAGGTCGATATAGTGGTTCTCGGTATACAGGAATTGGTCCGGGAGAAAGCTGAACTGGCTGGTGATCCAGCTCTCGCCTATGGCGTGTTCGAGCGCGAGATTGGCATAGGCGTTGAAATTGCCGGCCGTGTAGTCTGCCGTCAATTCCGCGCCATACTGCTTGCCTTTGGCGTAGTTGAACGGCGTGAGAATGATCGGCGCGCCGAACTGGCCTTCGTCGATCATGTTTCTCGATAGCTTGTAATAGGTATCTATTCCGACGAGCAGCCCTTCGGTGATTTGCTGCTGCGCGCCTGCGTCGAAATAATTGGCGCGCTCGGCGATCGGCGTGGAATCCAGCGTCATGCCCGGCGTGGCGGACGTTCCCGCTGTCGCGCCCGCCACCGGCAGAGGCGAGAATTTCAGCACGGATTCGTTGCCGATGAGTTCGAACGGCGGCGGCGAGAAATAGCGGGCATATCCCAAATGAAACGTCGTGCCGTCCCACGGCTTGTAGACCGCATTCACGCGCGGACTGAGCTGATTGCCTTTGCTATAGGCTGTGTAGTTGTCGAAGCGCAGACCGTAATTGACGGTCAGATCGGAGATGATTTTCCATTCGTCCTGTAGATAGAGGCTCTCGGTCCATTGCGTTTTCCCGCTGTTGTCGATGATCGTTTCGGGCACATTGTAGCCGGGGGTCGAGCTCGGATAGGGCGCGCAGTTGTACGGATTGGTAAGGGTGCCCGCCGGCCCCGTACCCGACGTCGTGCAATCTTCCGGCAGGACCGAGGACGCCGTGTCGCTCGTCAGGCGGTCCGTCTCGACGATTACGCCGCCGCGGATCGTGTGGGAATCGCCCAAATGCCACGCGGCTTCGGCCTGTTCGCCCAGCGCGACATCTTTTTTGTACGCAGATTGCGCAATGCCGTTATAGAGCAGATCGCCGATCTGATCGGGCGCGAAGTTGAGGCTCGAAAAGCGGCCGAATACCGAGACCTGGAAGTCGACCGGCCCCTGGCTGCGCAGATAGCTCAGAATGCCGTAATGCGTGATCTCGCGCTGCGTCTCGTTTTCGGCGGCACTGGGGTAGTAAGTTCCGCCGCCCAGCGGATCGTTGATGTCGGTGAGGCCCAATCCAGGCGTGAGCCCAGCCGTGTTCGGAATCTCGAAATGATCGTGCGACGTGCCTAAGATCGCAGTGATGCTGCTGTTGTCGTCGAGAATATCTTCGAGATAGGCGAAGCCGTGATATTGCTCAGTGCGGTCGTGAATTGGCGTAGAGCTGCCGTCCGGCGATTCGATGCCGAGGCCGTTGGTCATGAAGTCGCCCGACACGAAATAGTTGAGCGAGCCCGTCGAGCCGCCATAGTCGAAGCTCGGTTCGATCTCGTTGTGGCTGCCGCCATATATGGAAACCGTTCCGCCGGAATCGAAGAGACCGGTCTTCGGCTTGATGTCGATGATGCCGCCCGTCGCCAAACCGTATTCCGCCGGCAATGCGCCGGTGATCAGCTCGACCGACGATGCGAGCCGCGGATCCAGCGTCTGGCCGAACACGCTGATGCCTTCGGGAAGCGTGATGCCGTTGAGCCGGTACTGCAGCCCGTTGTGTTCGCCGCGGATGTGAAACTGACCGTAGGAATCCTGCGCTACGCCCGGCAGCTGCAGGATGACCTGGTTCAGCTGCGTGTTTTCCCCGCCGGGGGTAGCCTGGAGGTCCTTCTCGGTGATCGCATAGGTCGACGCGCCGATCTGGGTCTGAATCGAAGCGCGCGCCTCGCCGAGGCGTTGCGCTGTCACGACGACGGTTTCGACTGACGATCCGGGGGCACTGCCAGCCTGGTTGTCGTTCTGGGCAAAGGCGGCGGATGCGGCCGCGAGAGCGGCCAGGCTTGCGGAGGCGTAAAGCATATAACGGTACATGATCCGAAATTCCCATATTTCCGGCCGAGCGCTCCCATTCGGCGCACCGGCATGATTGTCGATTGACGGCACGCAGGACGCCCGCGAGGCGCCCCGGTGTCGACACGCAAAGAAGCGGGATTTCAGAACGAGGGCGGCGCGCGGCCCTGCCAGGCGTGCGAGGAGATCGGCCATTCCGCGCGCGCGTAGGCCGCGATCGGGACGATGGCCACCGTCAGCATCGGCGGAACGACGCCGATGGCCGAGGGCGACAGATATTGCCCGGCGGCGACGATCTCCTGGCAGAGTGGACAGGTCGCCGTGTCGTCGGTGGAATTGTCGCCGCGAGGAGATGACGCGAACGGGCCGGACTTCGTGTCGACCGCGAGCGTGCCCGCTGCAAGAACCTCGAAGGCGCGGGGGAAATGGATATGCGTCTGAGTGACGAAGCTCTGCGCAGCGAACGCCAGCAGCGTGAGCGCCAGCACCAATCGCCGCCACGCTGCGCCGAACTCGCCGCCGCGCACCGTGCCTCGTGCCGTGCCGAACCTGCCCACCTTCACCCGTAAACGTGAATCGCCGGATCAAGGTACCGTAAGCCCGGCCCTGTGTCATCGGTCACGTTAGGACCGGCCGGCAGCCCGGTGCGCCTCCAGATCGCTTTCACCACGAAGGACACGAAGGGCACGAAGAAGGGCATGACTGCATCGCGAATTCCCGCCGAAGGTGGAGCCAAACCAAACAGCTTTATTGCGTTCCCGCCTGCGCCCTGCCTTCGCCGAAGCGAAGCTCCGGCTTCGCGCAGGCAGGCAAGGCTTCGGCGGACTCGCATCTCGCCCTCCGAAGCTTCAGCGAAGGAGGGTCGTGTCTTTGTGGTGGACGTGCCCTCCGCGGCTCCACGCCTGAGACGGAAACGCACGGGCTACGTGGCGCATGGCAAGTCGATCAACGTCGTGAACACGGACGTGCCTTTGACCACGCCTTCGCCGAGCAATGTCGTGGTGGGCTCTTTCGCGTCGTAGGACGGCGAATACCAGCCGAGGATCGGCTCTTCGCAGCCGGACACCGCGCGCCACTGCAGTCCGGTGGGTAACGTCAAAGCGGCCGAGCCACCATTCCATTGCAGGCGTGCGACGTTTCTATCGACGCGGCAGGCGAGCGAAGGATGAAGATGGAACAGAAGCTTGCACGGCGTAGGCCTGCTTGTGGAAATTTCGTCCACGATCTCGATCCGCCGCAAAGCGCGATGGAGCATCACGGTTCGGCGGTGACGGCCCGCGAACGGACGGCTCAGGTAGCCGTCGTGCTCGCCGATTGCGATGGCAGTCTCCGAGTCTTCCGTCAGCCCCTCTGCCTTGACGAGCGTACTCCTCGCCTGCCTCAGCCAAAGAAACGGACCGCCGCTGACGGATTGACCGACATTGCCCAGTTCGATCGTGTTGTGGGCCGCGGTGGAGCGGAAATAGTCGCGCCAGGCGGGTTCGGCGGTGTAGCTGTAGGTACCCGGATCGACAAGAATCGGCTGGCCGGCGCAGCGCAGCTCGATGGCGAGCGCATCGGCATGACCGTGCGCGGCAAGCGAAAGATAGCCGAGCGGTCCGCAGTCGAACGCGCAGGCGATCTCATTGGGTGTGCCGGCGTCCTGGCGCAAGATCGCGAGACCGGCATCGCGCGCCGCAGATTCGCGCGGAAACCGCGCCCGAGCGGGAAACGACGGCGGCGCGAGCCCGCCGAGCAGCCAGCCGCGCAAGGATTGCGCTTCGCGCCTGGGCCACCATGATTCGGCGCCAAACCATGCCGCGCCCAGGGCCAACAAATCGGCCCAGCGGTCATAATCCGGAGCATCGAGAAGAAGGCCGTGGGCGTCGTCTCCGTCGCCCTGCCGCGGCGGCTGTCCGTTGGCATCCGCGAGATCGGCAAGCTTGTGCACGGCGCGGCCGGCAATCCCGGCAATCGCGGGACTCGGTTCGGCTCCGCAAAGCGCGATCTCGGCAAGCGCGATGAGAATCGCTTCGAGCACGAAGCCGCTATAGCCGGACGCAAGTTCCCTATTGTATCCGGATGGAAAGGTCTGGAGTGCAACTTCGCGTTCGAGGACTATGCGTGCCGTCTGGCGCCACTGCTTGGATTGCGCGAACCACGGCATGGCCGATGCGGAAACGAAAAGCCCGCAGGCCTCGTAGATCAGGTGATTATTGGCCGACGATCCCATGCTCATCCGCTTGGCCAGCAGCCATTGATGGTCGTAGACGAGTTGCCGGAACGCAGGATCGTCCTCGAAACGCGACGCTGCACCCGGCCAATCCTCGATCAGCCGGCGAGTCCAGGTGAAGGCGATCAGGCGCAAGCCGATCTCGATGCCGCTCGACCAATGAATCCCGTGCAGGAAGGGATTGGCATTGCGCCACGAGGCGATGGTGTCCGCTGCGCGGCGCGCATAGGCTTCTTCGCCGGTGAGCCAGAATGCCATGGCCAGCAATGTGGTTTGGTGATGCCGCGACAGCTCCCAGACGTATTTGGTGTCGAAGCCGAGATTGCCGCCGTGGGTGCGAATGCGGAATGTGTAGTCGTCACACGGGACATTGACGCATCGATTGACGTCGAGATGCCAATCGGGATTGGCCGCAACGTCGTGGCGCCAGATGCGGAAGACCTTCCAGGATCCCGAGAGCAACGCATCGGCGGCCGCCAGTGCTTCAGCACGCGCGGCTACAGGGGCCTGCGAAGCACGCGCGCGCCCAATGCCGCCGAAAAAGCGCTTGTCGCCGGCGATCTCTCGGCACGCAGGTGTTGCGCGGCGCGCGTAATAGCGCCAACCCCAATAGATTTGGCGCAGCCGGTCTTGCAGCCGCCAGCTCATTTCGCGCGGGCCCATCGCCCGCAAGCGGCGCAAATACCAAGGTGAGATCAAACGGGCGCGCACCACTGCTATCCGGCGAGTCGGACGTTGCACCAAACGCGCGCCATCTCACGTCTGCAGCGCGGCTTCGTAGGCGGACAAGAGCTTGGGCGTTTCATACTTCCAGTCCAGCTCCTCGATGACGCGGCGACGGCCAAACTCTCCCATCCATGCGCGCCGCGCGGGATCGTCGAGCAGCTCGACGATCTTGTTGCCGAAATCCGCCGGGTCGCGCGCATAGAGCGAGGCGTCTTTCGCCGAATACCGCCCTTCCGTCAGATCGAACTGCACGATGGGCTTGCCCAGCGCCATGTATTCCATGATCTTGTTCATGGTGGATTTGTCGTTCATGGCATTGGGCCGGTCCGGATTCACGCAGACCTCTGCCGTCGACAGAATGGAGAACAGCGTCGTGTCGTCGACGCGGCCGGTGAACGTCACCGTTTCGTCGAGACGCATGACCCGCGCCATCTGCCTGATCTTCGCGGCTTCCGGGCCGTCGCCCACGATCGCGAAGTGGATGTCGCTTCTGCCCAGGCCGCGGCGAATATGCGCTACGGCGTCCAGCAGGAGATCCAATCCTTCCTGGCGGCCGATGATGCCGACATACGCCACCAGAAACGCCTTGCCGTTCTTCCACGACCCATCGGCGGGAAGGGCGCGCACCCGCGCCAGATCCGGTCCCGACCGTACGACGAACACCTTGTCCGGCGCCATTCCACCGCGCTCGATGGCGATCTTGCGGTAGGAGTGGTTGGTGGCGATGGATACGTCGGCAACCTTGAAGCTGAGCCGCTCGAGAAGGACGGTAGCCTTCCACAACAGCCCCTTGCGACCGAATTTCGCCTCGTAGAGCTCCGGCCCGATGTCGTGGTGGTCGAATATGAAGCGCGTACCGAAGAGCCGCTTGAAGAAAGCGCCGATCGTGAAGATCAGATCGGGCGGATTGCAGGCGTGAATGATTTGGAATCCCCGGCGCCGATGCACTTTGAGCGCAAGGAGGAATTCCCAGAACAGCGCCGAACCATATTCCAGCGCATAGCCCAATGCCCCGCGCGCCTCGACCGGCAGCGGGTGGCGGAATATGTGAATGTCTTCCAGGATCTCGAACGAAGCCGATGCACCTGCGCCTTTCGGGCAGATGACGGAAACCGCGTAACCGGCGTCGCGCAGGCTTCGCGCCTCCGCCCAGACTCTGCGGTCGAACGGCACGGGCAAATTCTCGACAATGATGAGTACGCCGGTGCCGTTGGCCACTACCAGTTCACGCCATCGTAGTTCGCCACGCCGCGCAGCTCGGGAACGTGAGCAAAATCCAAAAGTATCTGGCCGTCGCGCAACTGCGCCGCCGCCACAGTGTATTCCGGCAGTCTGGCCGTGAGCAACACGATCTCTGCATCCTCGACGGCCTCCGCCGCGGAGGACACCAGAAGGTTGGCGATGTGCGGGATTACGCTTCGAACGTAATCCAAGTTGGCTCCCATGAGCATGGAAAGCCTGACATTGTGATCGAAGATGCGCAGCGAACAGCCCTTCCCGAGCAAGCGCTCGGCCAGAATGATATAGGGGCTTTCGCGCATGTCGTCCGTGCCGGCCTTGAAAGTGCAGCCGAGAAGCGCGATGCGCCGCTTGCCAAAGGAGAGCACCCAATCCAGCGCGCGCTCGACCTGCTGCTGATTGCTGGGACCGATCGCCCGCAGCAGAGGCAGTTCGAGGTCGCAAATGCGCGCGAGATAACCGATGGCCCGCGCATCCTTGGGCAGGCAGGAGCCTCCGAACGCGAAGCCCGGCTTCAGATAGGCAGGGGAGATGTTGAGCTTGCGATCGCTCATAAACACCTCCATCACCGCGTGGCTGTCGATCTTGAGCGACTTGCAGAGATTGCCGATTTCGTTGGCAAAATCCACTTTCAACGCATGCCAGAGATTATCCACATATTTGGAGAGTTCTGCGACCTCGGGCGCAACCGTCAGAACCGAACCCGGCAGTCCTTCATAGAGCTTTGCCACGATGTTCGCCGTCACCGAATCGTCTGCGCCGATGATCGTCCTGTCCGGACGATTGAAATCGGCGACCGCAGAACCCTCGCGCAGAAATTCGGGATTGAGGGCGACACGAAAATCCCGGCCGGCCTTCTTGCCCGATGCGTTCTCCAGTTCGGGCACGACGACGTTGCGAAACGTTCCGGGAAGCATTGTGGAACGTACGACAACCGTGTGCGGGTCCGATTTCCTGGCGATCTCGGGGCCGATCTCCTGGGCGACACGGACGAGCGCGCGCGCATCGAGGTTTCCGTTGCGGGCGCTGGGCGTGCCCACGCAGACAAGAGAGATGTCGCTTGCGGCAATCGCTTCCGGGGCGCTGAGAGTGGCACGCAGGGTGCCGGACGACGCGGCCTTTTCGACGAGTTCGGCAAGGCCCGCCTCCACGATGGGCGGGGTGCCGGCCGCCATGAGATCGACCTTGGCGGAATTGGCATCCACGCCGATTACCTCGTGCCCGCGCGCGGCCAGGCACGCGGCCGAAACCGTGCCGACGTAACCGAGGCCGAAGACGCTCAGTTTCATTATTGTTGGCGCTCTAGGAGGCCCACCCGCGGGCTGCGACCGATATTAGAAACGGGTTTGCGCTTTATTTCAACGACGAGCTGGCAATCGCGCGGCTTGACCGGCCGGAGCGACATTTCTATGTTCCAAAAAATCCGGGAACGTGAAATGACAGTTGCTACAGCCGACCCCGCTCTCATCATGGGCGGCGGCCCATTGCGCGGGCGCGGGGCCCTGGTACTGGCGGACGGCACGATCTTCGAGGGCATCGGTTTCGGTGCCGCCGGCCACGCTGTCGGCGAGGTCTGCTTCAACACCGCTATGACGGGATACGAAGAGATCCTCACCGATCCGTCTTATGCCGGCCAGATCGTTGCCTTCACATTTCCCCATATCGGCATTGTTGGGACCAATACCGAAGACATCGAATCTTCCAATCCTGCCCTGCGCGCCCTGGTCGTCCGCGCCGACGCGGAGCTGCCGTCGAATTATCGCAGCATCTCCAACCTAGATTGCTGGCTCGCGGCGCACGGCATACCTGCGGTTTCCGGCATCGACACGCGCGCCCTCACGGCCCGTATCCGCGAAACAGGGATGCCGCACGGCGTGGTGGCGCACGCCGCCGACGGCGAGCTGGATTACGACGCACTGATCAAGAGCGCGCAGGCATTTCCCGGTCTCGAGGGACTGGACCTCGCCAAGGACGTCGGCTGCACCCAGACCTACACCTGGCACGAAACGCCATGGGCATGGGGCAGAGGATACGGCAATCAGGAACGCGGCAGCTGGCGGGCGGTCGTCCTCGATTACGGAGTCAAGCGCAACATTCTCCGCCAGCTCGCCGGCCGCGGCGCCGACATCGTCGTGTTGCCGGCGCAAGCCTCTTATGCCGATGTGATGCGGCACGAGCCGCACGGCGTGCTTCTCTCGAACGGTCCGGGCGATCCGGCAGCAACCGGCCGCTACGCGATTCCCACCATCAGGGCGCTCGTCGAGCGCGGTTTGCCGGTCTTCGGCATTTGTCTCGGTCACCAGATGTTGGGGCTCGCGCTTGGCGCCAAGACGCGCAAGATGGCGCAGGGCCATCATGGCGCCAATCATCCCGTGAAGGATCTAGAGACCGGAAAGGTCGAAATCGTTTCGATGAACCACGGCTTCACCGTGGATCGCGAGACGCTGCCCGTGGGCGTCAAAGAAACCCATGTGTCGTTGTTCGACGGCACCAATTGCGGCATCGCGCTCGAAGGCGGGCGCGTGTTTTCGGTACAATATCATCCCGAAGCCTCGCCCGGCCCGATGGACAGCCATTATCTGTTCGAGCGCTTTGCCAAAGCCGCAAAAGCGCAGGCCGGGTCGTCTCGTCAAGGCGCATGATACCGTTCCGGATCCGCAAGCTCGACCACGTGGTGCTGCGCGTCCGCAATCTCGATCGAAGCCTGTCCTTCTACGTGGATGTCCTCGGCTGCAGCATCGAGAAACGGCAAGACGCGATCGGGCTTTTGCAGCTGCGCGCCGGCCTGTCGTTGATCGATCTGATTCCGATCGACGGATTTTTGGGCAGCAAGGGCGGCGCCCCGCCCGGACAAGAGGGGCGCAACGTCGATCACTTTGCCCTGCAGATCGCGCCCTACGACGAAGCCGCCATCCGGCAGCACCTGGAAAATTGCGGCGTGGAAATTGGCGAATCCGGACCGCGATACGGCGCGGAAGGCGCAGGGCCATCGATTTACGTTCGCGATCCCGACGGCAACACGGTCGAGCTCAAAGGCCCGGTTGCGGCAATACACGAATAAGCGCGCCGACGCAGAGCCAACCATGTGGACCGCAGCGCCAGCGTCCGGCCGCGTGCCAGGCGGGCTGGCCGGCGGCAATACCGGCGGGACGACCCAACCAACCCGCGGCAAAGTCAGCGTTTCGCCAGCGGTTCCACGGCGACGGCGAACTCAAGAAACCGGCGCCTGACCTGAGCACAGGTTGTTGTCTTGCATGCCGGGACCACAAAATATCCTTGCGGGCATTCGATCGCGCGTCTCTTGGTGAATGCCGGTAACCATGTTCGCATTTTCTAAGAGCTGGAGCGGCTTTACGAAACGACAGCTGTTTCATTTCAGGAAAAAGCGGAATAGAATCGCAACCTGTAGTCAAGTGGGGAAGGAAATATGCTATGGGACAGCTTACGAGGGCAGGCGACCCCACGCTGAAATTGGCGACGCTATTCGCTTCGTTAGTGGCGATCGTATTCCTGGTCGCCGGATTGGTCTTTGTTGGCATCGGAGCACAAGGCCAAACGGTCGTGACGTTATTTGGCGCGAGCATGCATACTCAGGACATCGGAGCGGTCGGCATTGTCGCCGGAGTTGTCAGTGGGATAATTTGTTTCCGAATCGTCCTGTCCACGGTCTACAAATTTGGAAGAATACCGCGAAGGACGCGCAGGGCGCGCTGGCATACCCAGTAGAGCCTTTTTCGATGATGCGGCTCATGCCCGCGCGCGCCCTCTCAGGGCGGGCTACGCCGGGCCCTAACGCCGCATCTCGATGACGTCGAAGACCGACTCCTGGACCGGATAGGGCAATTCGATGCGCGCGGAATATGGCCCGGTAGCCTCAAGGAGGCCGATTGCGTCATCGGGAGTCGCTTGCGCTCCTGCCGATGGCTCGTTGCCCGAGTAGCGATGGTTGGGTTCGGCCTTCGTCGAATACGCACCGAGCAGGACATAACCGCCCGATTCGTGCCGATAGAGAGCCCCGTTCAGCCGCTGCGTACCGGACTTTTCGAACCACAGGCCGCCGCTTTTTTCGCCAATGCGGCAGCCGAACCAGGAATACACCTTGTCGGGGGTCATGCCGCCGAGCTTGATCATGCGGCAGCGCCATGCGCCTTCCAGCTCTCCGCTAGAAAGCGATATCGGCGGGCGTTCCAGCACGGCACGGATGAGGCCCGCGTGATGCCCGGCTTGCGCTTCCGACAGCCCGCGCGACTTGGCCTCTTCAAGCTGCGAAAGCCGCTTCACGTCGTAAGGCGAAGCGCTCTCCTGCCAGCCGGCCCGGGCGGCCGAAACGGCGCAAAGAACGGCCATCGCGGCCATGACGGGTTTATGCATCCACCTTGGCACCGGTTCTCTCCTCGCAGACGTCTTCACTGTTCTCGCCGTTGGGCGCTATCCACCCTTTGAGGTCGCTGCTCGGCGGCGTTCCGATGATATGAAAGCCGGCATCGACGAAATGGATCTCGCCGGTAACCCCTTCCGACAGATCGCTCAGAAGATAGAGCGCGGCGTTGCCCACATGGTCCAACTCGATGTTCTTCTTCAAAGGGCTGTGTGCCTTGTTCCAGCGGTAGATCAGGCGCGATTCTCCGATCACGGAGCCGGCAAGCGTGCGCATGGGCCCTGCCGATATGGCGTTGACGCGGATTCCGTCGGGACCCAGATCCGCCGCGAGATAGCGGACGCTCGCCTCGAGACCGGCTTTGGCCACGCCCATAACGTTGTAATTCGGCGCAACCCGCGTGGAGCCGAGATAGGTCAGCGTGAGCAATGCGCCGCCGCGGCCGCCTTTCGACGCCGGCGGCATCAGCCGCGCCGCGCGTTGCGCAGCCGCCGTGAACGAGTAGCAGGAGATGTTCAGGCTGCGGACGAAATTGGCGCGCGAGGTATCGACGTAGCGGCCCTTGAGTTCGTTCCGGTCGGAATGGGCGATCGCGTGAACGAGAAAATCGAGAGACCCCCATTTGTCGTTGAGAAGGGCAAATGCGTCGTCGAGCTGGGAATCCTCTTCCACGTCGCACGGCAGAACGATCTGCGAACCGAGGGACGCCGCCAGCGGCTTCAGGCGCTTTGCCTGAGCTTCGCCCTGGTACGTAAAGGCGATTTCGGCGCCCTCGCGTGCCAGCACGCGCGCAATCCCCCAGGCTATCGAGTGATCGTTGGCCACACCCATCACCAGTCCACGCCGGCCCTGCATCAAGCCTTTGTTGTCGATCATGCGATTGCGCCCTTCGTCGGTTGTTCCAATCCGGGACACCCGACGCGGCGTCGAGTTCCTCCCCTGCAATCTGCGTGCTTCATTCGGCTTTCAGGCGGTGTAGCGCTGAAAAACCAATGTGGCATTGGTACCGCCGAACCCGAAGCTGTTGGACAGGACCCGATCGAGCCGGACGCCGTCGATCCGTGAACGGGCTATCGGCGCGTCGGCGACCTCCGGGTCGATCTCCTCGATGTTTGCGCTTTCCGCAATGAACCCGCCCTGCATCTGCAGGATCGAATAGATCGCTTCCTGAGCACCCGCCGCGCCCAGCGAATGGCCGGTCAACGACTTGGTCGAATTGATCGGCGGCATTGCGGGTCCGAAGACTTCGCGCAAGGCTTTGATCTCGGTCACGTCGCCAACCGGCGTGGAGGTTCCGTGAGCGTTGATGTAATCGATCGGTCCTTTCACGGTCGCAATGGCTTGGCGCATACACCGCACCGCGCCTTCGCCGGACGGGGCGACCATATCATGGCCGTCCGATGTCGCGCCATAGCCCACAAGTTCGGCATGGATCCTGGCACCGCGGGCCTTCGCGTGCTCAAGCGCCTCAAGCACCAGAACACCCCCGCCGCCCGCTATCACGAAGCCGTCCCGGTTCTTGTCGAAGGCGCGTGAGGCTTTCTGCGGCGTGGCGTTGTAGCCCGAGGACATCGCACCCATGGCATCGAACAGCACCGACAAGGTCCAATCGAGCTCCTCGCCGCCGCCTGCAAACATGACATCCTGCTTGCCCCATTGGATCAGCTCTGCAGCATTGCCGATGCAGTGTGCACTGGTCGCGCAGGCCGAGCTGATCGAATAATTGACGCCCTTGATCTTGAACCATGTCGAGAGCACGGCCGAGCAGGTCGACGACATGGCCTTTGGCACAACGAAAGGACCGACGCGCTTGGGACCCTTGCCCGGTTCGCGGGCAGTATCCGCGGCGGCCACAATGGCGCGCGTCGAGGGCCCGCCCGAGCCCATGATCAGGCCGGTGCGCTCGTTGACGATGTCCTTCTCCTCCAATCCGCAATCGCGTAGCGCCTCCTGCATGGCCAGGAAGTTGAAAGCGGCGCCGTCGCCCATGAAACGGCGGGCGCGGCGGTCGATCGAAGCGTCGAGGTCGACATGCGGTTTGCCGTGGACCTGGCAGCGGAACCCGAGTTTCCGGTAGTCCTCGGCGAAAGAGATGCCCGACCGAGCCTCGCGCAACGAAGCGGCCACCTCCAGGGCACTGTTCCCGATCGAGGACACGATGCCCATTCCGGTGACGACGATACGTCTCATGGAATTTTCCTATGCGGGCGCAGCCTCTACCCGGCGAGCAACGGCTTGGGCCGTGTCCACGAACAGGCCGACGCGCAAGTCCTTGGCCTCGTAGATCACCTTGCCATCGACCTTCATAATTCCGTCGGCCACGCCAACGACGAGCTTGCGCATGATCACGCGCTTGAGATCGATATAATAGCTGACCAGCTTGGCGCTCGGCAGAACCATGCCGGAGAATTTCACTTCTCCCACACCCAGGGCGCGTCCTTTGCCCAAACCGCCGAGCCAGCCGAGGAAAAAGCCTACCAGCTGCCACATGGCATCCAGGCCCAGGCAACCCGGCATCACAGGGTCGTTTTGAAAGTGGCATTTGAAGAACCACAAGTCCGGCCGGACGTCTAGCTCGGCCTCCACGGCGCCCTTGTCGTGGCTGCCGCCCTGCTCGACGATCCTCGTTATCCGGTCGAACATCAACATCGGAGGCAAGGGCAGGCGTGCGTTGCCCTCGCCGAACAACTCGCCCCGCGCACAAGCCAACAGCGCCTGCAGGTCAAAACTCGATGTACGGCCCAACATGTGTCATCACCCGTTCCAGCCACGTGCGCCTTGCCTGCTTGACAAATGCCGCGGTTCGCTGATCTTTAGAAATGTTCTAACCAACTCGTGCGACTCTGCACCTTCGCAAACATGCGGCTCAAGTGTCGGCGGCGCAAGGGCCACGAGGCGTAAACTAACGGGAATGATGGCAAAGAGGGCAGAAACGGATCGCGCGCAGATCGCCGCCCGGCTCAGGGCGGCGGGTTTGCGCCCGACGCGGCAGCGAATCGCTCTCGCCGGCCTCCTGTTTCGCGAGGGAGACAGGCACGTCTGCGCCGAGACCCTGCACGAAGAGGCAGCGTCCTGCGGTATCGGGGTATCCCTGGCCACCGTTTACAACACCCTGCATCAATTCACCAACGCCGGCCTCCTGCGCCAGGTGGTGGTCGAGGCGTCGCGCAGCTACTTCGACACCAACACCGGCGAACATCAGCATTTCTACAGCGAGGACGACGGGGCTTTGATCGACATTCCCGGCGAGGCGATCACCGTTTCGGGAATACCCCAACCGCCAAGGGGTACCGAAGTGAACCGGATGGATATCGTCATTCGCGTGCGTCGAAGCTAGCATCCGCTGCGAACGGCTTTCAATATTAGAATAATTCTAATCTATTGACTTAGGCCAGATGCCGGGCCATTGTCCGCGCGGCGGCACCGCCCGCAACGCGCGGGCGCGGGCCCGCTTCATAAAGGAGGATTCAATGGCTGCATTGAAAGGTTCCAAAACAGCTCAAAACCTGAAGGACGCCTTCGCGGGCGAAAGCCAAGCCAATCGGCGCTATCTCTATTTCGCGCAGAAGGCCGACGTCGAAGGCTACAACGATGTTTCCACCGTGTTTCGTTCGACGGCCGAAGGCGAGACGGGCCACGCCCATGGTCACCTCGAATTTCTCGAAGCGGTGGGCGATCCTGCAACCGGCGAGCCGATCGGCGGCACGGACCTGAACTTGAAGGCCGCAATCGCCGGAGAGACCCACGAATACACCGATATGTATCCGGGCATGGCCCGCACGGCGCGCCAAGAAGGCTTTTCGGAGATTGCCGACTGGTTCGAGACGCTCGCCAAGGCGGAAAAAAGCCACGCCGGCCGTTTCCAGAAGGCTCTGGATACGTTAGGCAAATAACGGACGTCAGGCATCAGGTATCAGGGATCGGAAATGATCTCTGATACCGAGCCTGTTCTGTTCGCCGCATTCCGATACCCGATACCTGATATCTGTATTCCGATGAAAGAAGGCAGCCTCGAAGCTCCCACCCGCGAGCCCATCGCGTGGCAGGACGAAGACTTTTACGACGCCGCAAAGCTCGATGCGGAGATGCGGCGCGTTTTCGACGTGTGCCACGGCTGCCGGCGCTGCTTCAACCTTTGCGATTCCTTTCCGCGCCTCTTCTCGCTGATCGACGACGGGCCGACGGGAGAGGTGGATGGCGTCAAATCGGAAGACTTCGGTTCCGTCGTGGATGCCTGCACGCTGTGCGACATGTGCTTTATGACGAAGTGCCCTTACGTCCCGCCGCATCCGTTTCATCTCGATTTTCCGCACCTGATGCTGCGCCACCGCGCCGTGGACGCGCGCAACGGCAAGACCAACTTCACGGCCCGCCAGCTCGCAGAGATGGACAGGAACGGCAGCCTGGCGGCACCGCTCGCCCCGCTGGTCAATTGGGCCTCGGACAAGCGCAATGTCCTGGTGCGCGGCGTCATGCAGGGTGTTGCCGGCGTGGATACCCGCGCAGCGCTTCCCAAGTTTCACACCAGAACATTCGTTCTTGCCGACCGCGGCGCTCAGATCCGACCCAACGACGCCGCACCGGCCTTCGCCGCACGCAAGAAAGCAGCGATCTTCGCCACATGTTTCGTCAACTACAACAAGCCGGCGACGGGCATGGCGGCGCGCGCCGTTCTCAATCACATCGGTGTGGAAACGAAAGTCTCCTATCCCGGCTGCTGCGGAATGCCGTTTCTGGAGCAGGCAGAGCTTTCTCGTGTGGCTGCACAAGCAAAAAAAGTAGCCGCGGCGCTCAAGCCGCTGATCGCCGAGGGCTACGACATCATCGCGCCGACGGCCTCGTGCGGATTGATGCTGAAATTCGAGTGGTCGCTGATCGTGCCCGACAACGAAGACGTCAAGCTGCTGGCCGAATCCACCTACGACATCGACGAATACGTGGTGATGATCGCCAAGACACACGGCCTTCCCGATGGATTGCGGCCCCTACCCGAAGGCATATCCGTGCATCTGGCCTGCCATGCGCGCGCCCAGAACATGGGCCCCAAGGCGGCGGAAATGCTGCGTCTCATTCCCGACACGCGCGTCGATGTGATCGAGCGGTGCTCGGGCCATGGCGGCACGTTCGGCGTTCTGCAACCGACGCACGAAATCGCCCGGAAAATCGGACGCCCCGTGGCGCGAACGGCGCTTGCCCAGGCGCATGGCCATATCGCATCGGACTGCCCGCTGGCCGCTGCGCATATCGTCCAGGGTGCCCGGGAACTGGGAGAACAGGAGGGAACCCCCTTATCGGCGCACGCGCCCGAGCATCCCATCGAGATATTCGCGCGCGCGTATGGATTGCTGGAGCCCAACTGATGCCCCGCGAAGGCCATCGGATCACGCCGGCCGACATCCTTGCCCCGCAAGACTATGCGGCGCGCCGCGCGGAACTGCGCAAGCGCCTTATTTCGCGCAAGGACAAGCGCCGCGTCGAGGTCGGTCCGTTCGCGACCTTCTACTTCGAGAACTACGACACGATGTGGCTGCAAGTCCATGAGATGCTGCACATCGAGAAAGGCGGCGCGCAGCAGATCGCAGGCGAGCTTGAAGCCTACAACCCGCTCATTCCGCAGGGTTCCGAGTTGATCGCGACCCTCATGCTGGAGATCGAAGATCCGCAGCGGCGCGACAGGCTGCTGAGGCAGCTGGCCGGCATCGAGGAGACCGTATCGATGGGGGTCGACGGCGTGCGTATCAGAGCGGTACCGACGGAATACGAAGACCGCACCACGCCGGACGGCAAGACATCGTCGGTCCATTGGCTCCGATTTCCCTTCTCGCCGGAGAGCGCGGCAAAATTCAAAAGTGATGACAGTCGCGTGGTGCTTGAGATCGCACACCCGAATTATGGACACATGGCCGTTTTGCGGTCGGAGATACGCGCCGAGTTGGCGAGCGATTTTGGCTGAGGCGGCACAATTGCCGGCCCGCGGGGCTTCAGCCCCGCATGCGCGCCGGATGGCCGGGTCAAGCCCGGCCATGAGGGCGCGCGGTCCAGGCAGCGAATCTTTTGTATGCATCCGTGCACTAGACGCAATCGGTCTCGCGTCCGCCACCGCACCGTCTATCGTAGCCGATCCGGCGGAAATCGACTTACAAGTCGCAAAGGCGCCAAGGTCTTTCGAGCTCCGAGCACCTTGGCGTCTTTGCTGTTCAATTCTGCGTAATAGTATTGGCGCTACGCGCCGGATCATTACCTCTGCGCGCTCCGCGTCGCCGCGTGAAAGTAGCTTTCTTCACAGTCCACAGGCATATGCGATTGCCCTGGCTCCGCAGGGTAGGCGGATCAGCTCACCAGCTGCAGCCCGCCATCGATCGTCAGCACTTCGCCCGTGACATAGGGCGAAAGCCCCATGAACAGGATCGCGTCCACGATCTCCTCGACCGTCGCCATCCGGCCCAACGGAACCGTTCGGATGGTTTCTTCGTTATGGGGATAATTCCTGAGCGCCGGCGTATCGGTCACGCCGGGTGAAACCGCATTGACGCGGATGCGGTCGGGCGCCCATTCGATGGCGAGCGTGCGCGCCAGATTGACGACGCCGGCGCGCGCCGCGCCGGAATGCGCGAGGCCGGGCGCCGCGCGTTGCCAGAGATTGGCTACCACCAGCACCACGCCGCCGCTGCGCAGCTTGAGCGCCGGATAAAGCTGCCGGCACAGGAAGAAACTGCCGGAAAGGTTGGTATCGATCACGGCCTGCCAGCCGTTGCGCGAGATATCCGCGGCCTTGGCGTAAAACTGGCCGCCGGCGCAATTGACGAGCAAATCGATCCCGCGATCGGCCAGCGATGCCTGGAGTTCGCCCAGCCGATCCCAATTGCGCACGTCGCAAGGAAACGTCTCGGATCGCCCGCCTGCGGCGGCGATCTGCGCCGCTGTTTCGGCCAGCTTCGCGTCGGTTCTGCCGACGAGAACGACGTGATAGCCCATGCCGCCTAGCCTGAGCGCGCAGCCCTGGCCGATGCCCGAGCCGCCCCCGGCCACCACGGCGACCTTTTCAGTTGGTGCTTTCGACATTCGCTCCTCTCTGCGCTGCAAAGTACGACAGACATCGCGGGCGTCCGCAATCCCGCGTAACGGGAGCGACAGCCGTTAGTCGGCAAGATGTTGCGCAGCTGGCGCACATGGCAAGCGTGTGGTCTACTGCCTTGCCAAGGCCGGGAGGAAGCATCCGTGCCGGAATGCTCGGACGTCCGCGAGCCGGGTGGCGAGCCAGACAGTGAGGATGTTGCCGTGAAAATCGAAGTTGAAAACGTCAAGCCGAACATCGGTTCCATCGTGCGCATCGACCGTTCGGCGCTGTGCGACAGAGACGTAACCGAGCGCTGCCTGGAATTGCTGGAAGACCGCGGCGTGGTGATCTTTCCCCGCATCGGGCTGACCGATGCCGAGCAGCTCGCCTTTACCGACAGCCTGGGCGCGCGCGTGAACTTCACCAAGTCGGTCCCCGGCGGCGACAGAGACGCCGCGGACGTCTACACGATCACCCTCGATCCGAAGATCAATAACGAGCCCGAATACGTGCTGGGCACCTACTTCTGGCACATGGACGGCGTCACCCAGGACATTCCTCCCCCCAAGGCGACCGTCCTCACCGCGCGCCGCGTGGCGCCGAAAGGCGGTCAGACGGAGTTCGCCAGCACATACGCGGCCTATGCTGCCCTGCCGGACGACGAAAAGGCCGAGCTCGAAGGATTGCGCGTGATCCACAGCGTCGAGGCCGCAGTGCGCGAAGTGGCGGCGGCCGAAACCCTCGATCCGGGCAAGCGCAGGAACGTCCACGAACATCCCCTGGTTTGGACGCACCGGTCGGGGCGCAAATCGCTGCTGATCGGCTACACGGCCGACCGCGTGGTCGGAAAATCGCAAGCGGAGGGGCGCGCGCTTCTCGCCCGTCTGCTGGAATGGACTGCGCAGCCCGCGTTCACCTATCGCCACTCTTGGCAGGAAGGCGACCTGGTGGTGTGGGACAATTGCGGCGCGCTGCACCGTGTGATCCCGTATGCGGTGGATTCCGGACGCACGATGCACCGCACCTCGGTCGCGGGTGTGGAAGCCGTGGCTTGAGCCACTGGGAGCGCGCAGTCCTTAGAATTCCAGGTCGAGGATCGGGCCGTCGAAATTGCCGCCGAGCTGGTTCATCGCCTTGGCGAGCTTCTGTGGCGGTGCGCCCTTCAGATAGCCGTCGATCAGGCGCTGGTAATTGCTGACCAGGCCTTCGATGTCCTTGGACAGACGCATGAATTCGAAGCCGCCGGCATGCAGCCCAATCTGCTGCAGCGGAATGTTGGAATAGTCCTGCTGCGGTATTGGAGGGAATTGTTTGCTGTCATACGGCAGCATGACAGTCTCCATCACCGGCTCGGGCTCATGGCCTTCCGGAAACGTGGTCAGCGACCATATCTCGAACTTGCAGCTTTCGGGACCGAGCGGCCGGACGCGATAGGCCGACATGCTGGAGAAGTAAGGCAGCAGGAAGTAATGCGGGAAGATGAATTCCACGGCATTGACGGGATCCGACACGCTCACCTTGCTCAAATCCGGTACCGGCTCGCCCTTCGCGCGAAGCTGCTTGGAGATCTGATCCTGGACTATGCCGTACCAAGCCATCACGGCCTGATTGGAATCTTCCGGCAAATCTACGTCGACAAGTTGACGGGCGATTGCCACCTCCTTGGCATGCAGCATCCCGGCCATGCCTTCGCTTAGAAGCTCCATGCTTTTGATTTGAGCCTGGATGTTCTCCTTGACGGTGAGCCTGGGATTGATCGCCGCGCCGATTCCGCCGGTATCCGTGCCGTAACGCGAATTGTACAGCGCAGGGGTCGCGTGCTGCAGCTGCGGATGCGTGCGCATCACATGGTAGCCTTCCATGAAGGCTTCCATCGCGACCTTCCAGTTCGCCGGAAGGATCGTACCAAAACACCACTCGGCCCTCAGGCTACTCAAGTTATGGGCATCGAAGCGGTCGGCAAGCGGGCCGATGCTTTCGCGCAGTCCCGGCGCATTGTCGTCGTGATTGATGAAGGCGCAGCCGCCCCACAACTCGACGCGGCAAGGCCTCAGCGCGAGGTCGGCCTGTTCGAGCTGCCGTTCGCTGAACAACTGCTTGCCGTAGACGAAGGTGTTCTTGCCGTCGATGTTCCAACGCCAGCCGTGGAACGGGCAGATGAAGCCCTGCACCTCGCAATTGCCACGGCCGTGGGCGAGTTGGACGCCGCGGTGGCGGCAGGCATTGTGATAGGCCTTCACCCCGGTCTTGGTGCGAACCACAATGACCGACTTGCCGAGATTGGAATACTCTATCCAATCGCCGACCTTGGGGATCTGCTCAAGCCGGCAGGCCATCTGCCAGACATGCGGCCACAGGCGTTCGCATTCCAGCCGGTAGAATTCCTCGTCGTAATAGCGCTTTACCGGGATGCGCTCCGGATCGGTGACCGGAAAGGGCACCGGCTGGGCAAGGGCTTCAACTCCCATGGCAGGCCTCATGATTGCGTTTGCGGCAGGCAAGCATGATTGGCGCCGCATCGCAACGGGGGCGCAGCAGGTTTCCCGCCCCGAAGGCTGCCTTGACCGCGCCCGCACCTGTTGCCGGCCGCAGCCAAACCGTTCGGCAAACCGGCGCTGCCACTCCGGGGGCAGAACGGAATCGCGCTTCGCAAGCACGCAGGCGGTGCGAAAGCGGGACGGATCAAAATCCGCTCGGCCTTCGGAAACCCGTTCAATTATGGTGGGCCGGCGCAAGAGCGAAACGACGATTCGAAGAAAAGTCGTTTCACTCTGGCCCGGCTGGAGGAGATTTGCCGACACCGCAAACGCGGACGATCTAAACGCGATCGATTTTGCGCTCGAGGGCGCGCATCTGTTGCTGCAGGGCTTCGACCTGCTGGCGCAGCTGGGCAATTTCCTGCGCGGCGTCCGGCGTCGGCGCCGGCCGGCTGCCATAGCTGAGGCGCCACTCCGGCGGATAAAGGTTGTCATTGTCCTTGACGGCGTTGGCCAATCCCTTTCCGAACGTGTCGTCGTCCAGCTCCAGCTCGCCATCCGATTTCACGAGGGGAAGCATCGACTCCAGCCACCCGGAAAGAACGCTGCCCAGATATTCTCCCTGCTGCTGCTTGAACACCTCGAAAAACGTCTTTTGCATCACCACCGTGTCGGTCGGGCGGGTGTGCGAGCAGGCAAGGGCATATTTCTGCACCTCGGCCTCAAGCCGGTCGCGCGGCACGACGCTGTTGACGAAATTGCAGTCATACATTTCCCGGGCGGTAAACGGCCGGCCGGTAAAGACCATTTCCTGGAACTTGCGCAGACCCATCATCAGCGCCCACTGCCATTGGCGCGCGGCCCAGCCCGCATAGCGGAACGCGGCATGGCCGAACAGCGCATCGTCGGACGCGACGACGATATCGGCGTCGGCCGCCTGATAGAAATGCCAGCCGTAGCAGTAGCCCTTTGCCTCGACGATGCTGATCTTCTTGAAATCCTGCAGGCTGCGCAGCCCGAAATTCGCATTGGCGTAGAGATTGGTTATCGACGCGAGATAGCGATAGGAATTCTTCGGCGGATATTTGACACCCTCGTCGTCGCCGATCCGGAACTCGTGAAGCAGCGATACCTGCGGCTTATCGGAGAACATGCCGGCCTGCTCGGGCAGATCGGCACCCGTGCCGAAATGCTTGCCGGTGCCGCGGACCACCAGAACCTTCACCTCGTCGTCGATATTGGCGCGGTGAACAAGATCGGCAAAGCGATGGCGCGCCGCAATCGTCGGCGCGTTCATGCGGCCGGGCCGGTTCAGCGTGATGGTTGCGATCTTGGTCGTGGGATCCTTTTCGTAGAGTACGATTTCTTCCGCCGGTGGCTGTTGGGTATCGTCGGCCATCTTTCGTGCTCCTCAGTGTGGCGCGTGCTTGCAACTGTGTCGATCAGTTCCTAACGGGTCGATACGGTTTGATATCCCACTGCGTCGGGTCAAGCGCGCCATGCGGTATGAGTGTTCCGGCTGAGCCCGCCATCACCTCGTTCCAGCGCTTCGCGACCGTTTCCATCGTCAAGCTCCGATCGGCGAAGCCCGCCGTCTGGGCCAGGTAAACGCGGCGGACTTCTCCGCCCACCAACTCGATGCATTCACCGGTGACCGGGCAATCTTCGTGCGCGAGGAAAGCCACGACCGGCGACGCCAGCTCGGCCGGCAAATTCTCGCTGGCATGCCTGAACATTGGAGATGTTGGTTGCTGTTGCGCCGACACCATGCGCGTGAACGCTCCGGGATTGACCGCGTTGACCTTGATCCCGAGCCCGGCGCCTTCGGCCGCGAGCGCGCGCGTCAGCGAGAACAGGCCGCCCTTGCTGGTCCCATACGCACTGAGCCGGGAAAATCCCGCGAAGGCGCCCGATGTCGTGTTCACGATGCGGCCGTAACCCTTGGCACGCATGTGCGGCCAGGCGGCGCGGCAGGTCCAAACCGGCCCCATGAGATTGATGTCGATGTGCCGCTGGAAATCCCGCGATGTCATCTCATCAAACGGTGCAGCAACGGATATGCCCGCGTTGTTGACAAGGACGTCTATCCCGCCGAACGCGTCGATAGCAGTGTGAATGATTGCGGCAGCACCATCCTCGCTTGCGACGGAATGGGCGTCTGCGACCGCTTTGCCCCCGAGCGACCGGATCTCCTGCGCTACGGCCTCCGCCGAAGCAGTGCCGGAATAGCCTGGCGTCTCCGGATCCCGGCCGATATCGTTGACGACGACATTGGCTCCTCGCGCGGCCAGCAGAAGCGCGTGCGCGCGGCCAAGGCTCGGATTGCCGCCCGCACCCGTGACGACAGCGGTGCGCCCGTCGAACCGCATTTGTTCCATGCTATGGCTTCCTCGCGTGAGAGCCCATCCACACTCAACATGCCTGCCGCTTGGCGAGCTGCGCCGAGACCATGTCGGTCAATTCGAACAGCTTTATCTTTCCGGTTGCAGTCCTCGGCACGTCGGCCTGGGTGATGAAAACGATCTGGCGGGGAATTTTGTAGCTGGAAAGCGTGCTGCGCAATGCTGTCTTGAGCGAATCCTCGTTTGGCGTCGCTCCGTTCGCCGGAACAACGGCCGCCACGACGCGCTGGCCCAGCTCGGGATCCGGGAGACCCACGACGATCGCAAGTTCGATGTCCGGCAGGGAGCGCAGCGCCGCTTCGACTTCCAGCCGCGAAACATTGGCGGCCTTCGTCTTGATCATGTCGCCGCGCCGGGCGACGAAAAAGAGATGGCCATCGGCATCCAGCCGCACGAGATCGCCTGTCGGATAAAAGCCGTCGGGCGTGAACACCTTCCGGCGATCGACCTTGTAGAAGCCCGACATCAACGCTCCGCCGCGCAGCTGCAGCTCTCCAATCTCGCTGAGCGGCACTTCTGCGCCGCTTGCCGGGTCGACCACCCGCCGCTCGTAGCCGTTGACCGTGCGCCCCGAGGAGCCGGCTTTGTCGTCGGGCAGACGCAGATCGAGCCGCTCGGCGCTGTGTGGCGCAAAGGTCTCGCTCATACCCAGCATGTTTACCTGAAGCGCCGCAGGAATGAGTTCGCCCTTGCTGTCGCGGAACGGCCCGAGGCCCACGATCGTGTCGACGTCGATGCCGCGCGCGGTGGCTGCCTCTCGCAGTTTCACCAGCAGGTCGCCCCAGCTGTTGACGCGATTGACGTTGAAGCGCCGGATGGCGTCGAGCACGTCCGCCGTATCCGGCGTCTCGGGATAAACAAGCGTTGCCCCGACGCTCAAAACCTGCATCGCCATCGCCAGGCCGCCCAGCCAGAAGACCGGCAGAAGCGGCATCATCCGGTCGCTCTCTCTGAGAAGGAAAACCTTGGCGAGTTCCGGCGGATGACGCGTGATGTTCCACTGGGTATGCACGACGGCTTTGGGCAAGGACGTGCTGCCGGACGTGTAGACAATGACCGCATCGTCGCTGGGCACCACCTCCCGCTCGACTGCGGCGAGCAGCTTTGCGTCGGGCGCGTCGGGGGCATCCGCCTGCGCTATCAGATTGTCGACCGACCTCGCCCAGTCGAGCCCATCGGCATCGTCCAGCCAGATCGACCGTAAATAGGGCGCAGCGGACAGGCGCAATGCTCCCGATTTTCCTTCGGCCAATCCCGGCAAAGCAGCGGTGAGAGTTTTGACATAGTCGTGACGAACGAATTGGCGCGCGCCTATGAAGATCTGAGTATCGCTGTTGCGCAGAATGTGCGCCAGTTCGGGCGGCGTCGAAAGCGTGGAGACCAGCGTGACAAGCCCGCCGATGCGCAAACTCGCAAGATAGGCCGTTACCCAGAAGATGCCGTCGGGCGCCATCAGGCTGATGCGGGTGCCCTTGCCCGCGCCAATCGCCAACAGCGCGCGCGCCATTTTGGCCGAGCGGCGATCGAGTTCCTCATAGCCGACGGACTCGCGGGCCGTCATGACGGCAGCGTGCGCGCCACGCGCCGCAACAATCTTTGCAAGCAGTCTGGGTACGGTGGACGGCGGCTCGGTCTGTTCCATCAGCCCTTCCCCAAGCTTTTCTCGTAGCTCTGCACGGAGATAATGGCTTATATTTTCGATTGTCCCAACGGGCAGAGCTACCGGGGAAGGAGGCACGCTACATGTTGACCCTGACCAATGCCAGGCTGTTTGACGGCCGCGAGATGTTGCCCGGAAAACGCAGCGTTTCGCTGGATGGCAATTGCATCGCGGCAGTGGGCGAGCAACCACCGGTCGGTTCGGGAACAATCGTCGATGTGGGTGGCATGACGCTGATGCCGGGCCTGATCACGTGCCATCTGCATCCGGATTTCTACAAGTTCACGCTGGCGCAGGGGTTCGCCGGCGATCCGTTGGGAAAAGAATTCCCGCCCGGAGTGATGATGGCGATGGGTGTGCGCACCTGCCGCGTCCTGCTGGAGAGCGGCTTCACCGGCTATGTCGGCGCCTCGTGCAGCAACGACGTCGACGCCCAGCTCAAGATCGCGATCGCCGAAGGGATCATCCCGGGTCCGCGGATTCGCGCCTGCGGCCATCACATCGGCACCACGGCCGACCTTAACGACAGCAGGAAGTGGTGGCGGCGGTTCCAGACGCCGGGAACCGATCTATTCGTCGATGGCCCCGACGACTTGCGCAAAGCGGTGCGCGAGGAAATCCGCCGCGGCGCCGAAACCATTAAGATATTCGCCAGCGCAGGGCGCGGTTACAACGGCCGCACGATCCGCAACATGGCGCGCGACGAGATAGCGGCAATCGTCACGGCCGCGCACGAGCGGGGCGCAAAGGTGCGCGCGCACTTGGCCGACAGGTCGATGATTCTCGAATGCATCGAGCTGGGGGTCGATATCGTCGATCACGGCGACGGAATGGACGAAGCCTGCATCGAAGCGATGGCGAAGGCGGGCACGTTCTGGGTCCCGAGCCTCATCTATCCAAAATGCCTGCTCGATCTCGGTTGGGGCGATCCCGCCATGCAGGCACACTACGATCATCTCCGGCGAATGCTCCCGCTGGCCCAACAGGCCGGCGTGCGCATCCTGGTCGGCGACGATTACAGCGGCGTGTTCCGCGACGTCTTGAAGGACGACCCGCTCGATCACCAGGTCGGGTCGTACGGCCGCGAGTTCGCGTATTACGCCGGGATCGAAGGATTGTCGCCCGCACAGGTTCTCGGCTGGGGAACGAAGAATGCCGGAGAGCTGTTGGTCGACTCACCGGCAAAAGTGGGCGTGGTCGAGCCCGGCGCTTTGGCCGACCTTGTCGTAATCGACGGCGATCCTCTGGCCGACCTTTCGCTACTCGCGCGCCCGGCACAGGCGCTGAAGGCCGTCATTCGCGACGGCGACGTCGTGATCGACCGACTGCCGCCTCGCAGCAGCCGGATGGCGGCTTAACCAGCGCTTAAGCAGACAGGCTTTAGCTAAATGAAGCCCCTCTTCGAGGCTGACACATGACGTTCGCTTGATCTTCCATCGCCAGGCGCAACAGACTAGCAGTATGACACAGGACCGGGATCCATGAATATCAGCGTCAACGATACGGACGAGCGGGCGATCTGGTCGCCGGCGAAGCAGGCCGTAGATCGTCCGAGCAAGCCGGCACTCCTCGGTGCATTCGCGGCTGGCGCACTCGCCATGGGAGCCATTGCCATCGGCGCACTTGCCATCGGCCGCCTGGCGATCGGGCGGATGGCCATAGGGCGCGGCGATCTGCGCATCAGCCGGCTTACGGTGGGCGATCTCGTACTGGGGAACTTCGCGGGCAGGCATCCCGAACGCCTGAAGTAGTCGAGCCTCGGCACGTGCCGCCAAGCCGGCGGTGCGATTCACGGCTCGAAAACATATTCGAGCTTGAGGCCGTCCGGATCGGTGAAGAATACCGCGTAATAACCCGGCCCATACTGCGGATAATCGGCCGGCGCATCGAGAATGCGCGCACCCAGCGAAACGAGCAACGCGTAGAGGCGGTCTACGTCCTCGATGCTCGCAGCACGCCACGCCAGATGGTGCAGGCCTGGCGCGTACCGGTCATGCTGGCGCGCCGTATGATCGCCATGTGCTCTGACAACTCCGATCGAGCTGGTGTTGCCGTCTGCCGCAACGATGAACCAATCGATTCCGCGCTCGTCCTCATGCGCGCGCCCGTAGCCCATAAAGCCCAACACGGCATCGTAAAACGCGGCCGAAGCGCCAAGATCGCGCACCGTCAAATCGATATGGTGAATGGTGCCGCGCACCGACATTGGACTCTGTCTCGCAATCTTCCGGCTACACCGTTTCGATGCGTACACCCTTCCAGAACGCCACGCGGCCGGCAATGTTCTGCGCCGCCGGCTTCGGATCAGGATAATACCAAGCGGCATCCGGGTTTAGCGCGCCGTTCGCGCTCAGCGTGCAATAGTGCGCAACGCCTTTCCACGGACATACGGTTTGGGTGGCGCTGGGACAGAAGAATTCCTTGTGCAGCGCATTAAGCGGAAAATAGTGGTTCCCCTCGATGACAGCCGCCCCGACGGATTCCGCGAGCACTTTTCCATTCCAGACAGCTCTGATCATTGCAGCCATGCCTTGGCGGTTCCGCCAATTATGCTCCAGGCAAACCGCCTGGTCGCCCATTCCACGCGCGTGGCGCGCTCCCGGCTTTGGCGCACGAAGACGCAGGGGCACTTGCCGCACGCGCCCTGGGAAGCATGAGCGCAGCCGCCAGAGACGCCTCTAGCCCTGGCCCGAAAACGACTTCGGCGTGATCTCGTAGATGACCCGCTCTTCGCCCGGCTGCCGGAAGGGATACTTGTCCTGACCGAGATATTTCTTCGCGAGCGAGTCGATATGGGCGTCGGCGCCATCTTCGGTCCGCCGCGTAACGGTTCCACGCACCTGCACATAGCGGTAGGGATTGTCTGGATCCATGACGGCAAGCGCGACATGCGAACCCACATGCATATTGCGCTCTTTCACTCTACCGCGGGCCGTGTTCACGCAGAGCTTCGAGTCCTTGTAGTCGAACCAGACCGGCGTGACCTGCGGCGTTCCGTCCGGCATTGTGGTTGCAAGATTCGCGAAGGCTTTCTTCTGCTCCAGAAGATCGAGATAGGCTTGCGGTTCCTTCGCCATGGCCGATGCTCCTTGCTTGTGAAGGGGGATATAGGCGCGCAGCTTGAGCTTTGTCGATACCGGTTTCTCGTACGGTGGCATACCATTCGATGCGCTCATGCCTCAGCGAGCGCGCCGTATTTCCCGCGAAAGAATACGAGCGGCGCGCCGGCCTCCTGGCGGAAGAAATTCACCACACGGCCCAGAAGGATCACGTGGTCGCCGGCATTATGAACCGCATGACTTTCGCACTCGAACACGGCGATGGCGTCGGCGAGCGCCGGCAGCCCGACGGACGTGGACACCATATCAATTCCGTCCAGCCGATGCTGGCCTTGCCTGGCCAGGCGCGACGAGATTTCCGAGTGCTGCGTTCCCAGAATATTGATCACATAATGCCGCGCGCGCGTGAACGTGTCGAAGCGGTCGGATTTCTTGTCGAGGCACCAAAGCACCAGCGGCGGGTCCAACGAAACGGAGCTGAACGAGTTCACCGTTATTCCGAGCGGGGCTTCGATCCCCTCGGCGGTGATCACTGCCACCCCGGTCGGAAAACAGCCCAACGTATTGCGGAACTCGCGCGCATCGAATGTCATGCGTAATGTCCTTCCGAATGAATCTGACGTCTAAGGGTACTGCGACTCGGGAAAGTGCTGCCAGGCAGCATTCACCACGGAGACACGGAGAGGGTAATAGTCCTTGGCCCGCAGCGCAGCGAATTTACCGCCAAGGCGCAAAGACGCCAAGGATATTCGAGCTCTGAGCACCTTGCCCCCGACTGGATCGGGGGTGCGACCTTGCGGTGAAACGCGCATGAGAAAGCTGCGCTTCGCGCCACGGCAATTTGTTTCTCCGTGCCCTCCGTGACTCTGCGGTGAATTCGACGCTACGCTCCCTGCGCGGGTTCGGTGCGGAAGTTGAGCTCGATCTGCAATCCGTCGGGATCGCGAACGAACATTTGCAGCAGCCCGAAATTCGGTATCCAGTTTTCCTGAAACGGCACATCGTGCGACCGCAGCCGCGCCTTCATGCCGTCGGGGTCGGTACACCCGAACGCGATATGATCGAGGCGGCCGGAATGCTCGTTGGGTCTCTCCCCGGCGTCGCGTTTCATCAGATGCACGACCGGTGCGCCGCCGCAATAAAGCCAATGCCCGGGAATGCCCAGAGCCGGACGAAAGCCGTCGGCAAGCCCCAGGATGTCGCAATAAAAACGGCGCGTGCGATCGAGGTCGGCGCATTCGATTGTGAAATGGTCGAGCTGTTCGGCGGGCATGTCCGTCTCCTTCAGGTCCCACCGGATGAAATATAGCAGTAGGCAGTAGGCAGTAGGCAGTAGGCAGCAGGGGGTAATAGTTTACAGCATCGTGGCCTACGGCCTACCCTGCTACGCGACAAGCAGCCACGTGACGAATGCCGCAGTTAGGGTTAGCGTAGGGCGCCGAGCGTAATGAGGGGGCTCCACTGAAAGGCATCCTGAGAGGCGCGTTGTTGCTCGCCGCCGCGGCGTCCGTTGGGCTTTGTGGGGGCAGAACCTTTGCGCAACAGACCGGCACCGAATCCGCCACGAGCGGCCGAGAAGGGGGTGGGATCGAGGAAGTGGTCGTCACCGCGACCCGGCGCGCCGAGCCCCTCAGCAAGGTCGCCGTGAGCGTCAGCGCGTTCACTGCCGAAAAGATGGACGTGCTGGGCGTCAAATCCTTTGCCGATCTCGCCAAGTTCGCCCCCGGCGTGACCTATGACGATTCCACCAAAGATATTTCCATTCGTGGCGTCAACTCGACGGCCGGCTCCGGGACCACGGGCATTTATATCGACGACACGCCATTTCAGATTCGCAACCTCGGTTTCAACGCCGATAATGCGCTGCCCTCCGTCTTCGATTTGGACCGTGTGGAAGTGTTGCGCGGGCCCCAGGGCACGCTGTTCGGCGCCGGCTCCGAGGGCGGCACCGTTCGCTACATCACGCCGCAGCCGAGCCTGACGGACTTCAGCGGCGTCGGGCGCGGAGAAATCTCTTTCACCCAGGACGGTGCACCCAATTATGAGGCGGGCGCCGCCATCGGCGGCCCCGTCATCCAGGACGAGCTCGGATTCCGCTTCAGCGTTTGGTCGCGGAAAGATGGCGGCTGGATCGACCGCGTGAACGATCTCACCGGCCAGACAACGCAGAAGAACGCCAACGGCGTGGATACCTATGTGATCCGCGCGGCAGCCACCTGGGCGCCGACGTCGCGGCTCACGATCACGCCGGCGATCGATTATCAGAACCGTGCTCAATACGACCAGGACCAATATTGGGTCGCGCTGTCCGATCCGGGGAATGGCGTATACAAGGATGCGACGCCGGATCAGCTGAAGGACAAGGATCGCTTCTATCTGGGCTCGCTTGCCGTCCACTACGACTTCGATAGTTTCGAACTGATCTCGAATACGTCCTATTTCAGCCGCAGCGAGGTTGTGAATGGCTACAGCGGCACGCTCTACAATCTTTCCTATTTTCAATCGATCCTGCTGAACGGCACCGACCCTCTCGGCGCAGCATGCGCACCGGGACAATGCCGCACGAACCTCTATCCGCTTCTCACGCCGAACGGCATCAATCTCCCCGGGCTGCCCGATTATCTCGCGGGTGCGCCGATCACGAACACCCAAAAGGATTTCACGCAGGAAGTGCGCGTGCAATCCACCGATCCCAACGCGCCGCTGCAATGGGTCGTGGGCATTTTCTACGCCTACAACAAGCAGGAAAGCAAAGAGCAGATCCACGATCCGCAGCTCGCCGACATCACGCAATATCTGTGGGGCGAGAGCGTGCTGCAGGCCTGGACGGAGAATTTGCTGCCCAATGGCGACGACTACATCAACGATACGCGGGCCCACGACGGCCAGATCGCGGGTTTTGCCGACCTGACCTACGCCTTCACCGACCAGTGGAAGATCGAGGCGGGCGTGCGCGTCGCGCACACGCTTTTCCGGTTCGTCAATTTTGCCGACGGGCCGCAGAATTTCGGACCGAGCGGCGGTTCGGGCCAGCAAAGCGAAAATCCGATTACGCCCAAAGTCAGCGTCGATTGGCAGGTCACGCCGGACGATCTCGTCTATGCCAGTGTCGCAAAAGGCTTCCGCATCGGCGGCGCCAATCCCCCCTTCCCGCTGGTTGCATGCGGCGTCAAGAGCGTTCCCAATTCCTACAGCTCGGACACGGTATGGAGCTACGAGGTCGGAACGAAGGATAAATTTTTGGACGGCAAGCTTCGTACCGATGCCAGCCTCTATTACATCGATTGGAGCAAGATCCAGCAGAACGTCTATCTGCCGCTATGCGGCTTGCAATACACGGCCAACCTCGGCAAGGCCGCCAGCAGAGGCTTCGATTTTCAGGCGCAATACCAGCTCCTGGATTCGCTCTCCGTCGATCTGTCGGTGGGCTACACCGATGCCCGCTACACCGCCAATGCCTACTCAGCCGACGGCACGCTGCTCGTCGCCAACGGAGACGCAGTCGGCGGCGCTAATGGTGCGAACTCCGGCTCGGCCTGGATATCTCCGTGGACCGTGACGCTGGGCGCCGAATACGACTTCACGGCCTTCGACAACGACGCCTATTTCCGTGCCGATTACGAGTACGCCAGCCGCAACGGCTGGCCGTTGGCGACGCAAAATCCGTTATCGGAATCCTACGACCCGCATCTCGTGGCCGACCCTTCGACGAATCAGGTTTCCTGGCGCGCGGGAACGATCGTCGGAACGTGGGACGTGTCGCTGTTCATGGACAATGTCTTCGACGCCCATCCGCGGCTCGACCTGAACCACCAGGACGCAGCGACACTGCTCTACGAGGCCAGCACCCTGCGCCCGCGCACCACCGGGGTGACGGTGACCGTTCGGTATTAAGCTCCCCCTTAGCCCGCATTCCCCGGATGAGATTGGAGTTGCAACGGCGCGTGAACCGATTCAGACATAGGTATCGGAACCTTATGGCGTTGGATCGAGGACAATCATGGCGCACCCGTGGGTTCCAGTGTCAGCCCCACCTATGGTGCGCAAGAGGAAATCGGCTACAATGGCCATTTCGGCTGCACCTGCTATCATCCGCGGTTCGTGTTCAACCGGTTCGGCGATCTGGAACGCTGCACGATTCGAACCGGCAACGTCCACACCGACGATGCCTGGCACGACTCGTGGGGACTTGGCGTCGGGCCGGCGGAAAAGTGGCAGGCGCGCAACAAAGGCGAGAAAAGTTCCGCCGAGAAAAGCCGGCAAAGAGCGGAAATCGGTCGGGCGTGGGGCACGACTTCCCAGTTGCGGTTTCGCTGCAATTTTGGGCATGCTAGGCAATAGACGCGCCCAACCCGGCCGGAAGCGTCGGGCGCGATCTCGTTAGACATCCGGTAGATTTATATCGGCGATCTCATGGCAAATTACGATAATGACGGCTCGCGGCCCCTCGCGATGGCTTCGGCGAAGGGCACGATCAAATGGTTCAACGCCACCAAAGGATATGGCTTCATCACGCTGGAGAACGGCGCAGACGCATTTTGTCATGCCTCTGCGCTTGCGGCTCTGGGCGCGCAGAACGTGCCGCAAGGGGCGACCGTGGTGTGCGACCTGCAGGATTCTCCACGGGGCCTTCAAGTGATCGCAGTCCACAACATCGATACAAGCACGGCCCAAGAGGCCACTGCACCGCCGCGTCGTCCGCGCGGTGGCGGCTTCGGAGGTGGTGGGGACCGGTTCGGCGGGGGTGATCGTTTCGGCGGAGGCGATCGTTTCGGCGGAGGCGACCGTTTCGGCGGCGGGGATCGTTTCGGCGGCGGGGATCGCTTTGGCGGCGGGGATCGCTTTGGCGGCGGGGATCGCTTTGGCGGCGATCGCCATGGCGGGCATCGAGATTCGGCGCCGAGTGGCGCCATGGTCGAAGGACGCGTAAAATTCTTCAATGATCAGAAGGGTTTCGGCTTCGTAATGCCGGAGGGCGGCGGCGGCGACGTATACATTCACGCCAGCGCTTTGCGGCGTTCGGGCATTCCCGCGCTCAGCGCCGAACAGCGCATCCGCTATTCGACCCGGCAAGGCATGAAAGGCGTCGAAGTCGACAAGATCGAACTCATCTGAGCCCACGCGTACGTCGAGAGCGGACGGCACGCCCTGGTCCTGATCGGGATGGTGCTGTTGATGCCGTTCAACAGCCTCTAGCACACCTTCCATCGCCTCCTCCGGACGGGCATGGAGCCGATCGAAGCCGTGATCCGCGCCAGCGCGCAACGGCGGTGTCCCGTCTTCCTCTCGACGATCACGGCGATCGGCGGCCTTTTTCCCATGACGCTCGCCGTCGAGATCGATTTCTGGACGCGACGCGTCACGGTCGGCGAGCCGCTGATGTGGGTTCAGCTTTCCACGGCCATCGTGTTTGGCCTTACCTTCTCCAAAATGATCACGATGGGGCTGGTTCCGGCCATGCTGCGATGCCCAACCGCGTGCATCCGGTCCTGGCGGCAAAGCTGGGGCTCGTTTCCGCCTGGCGAGCCGCTGGGAGTCGCAAGTTTGCACCCGCCTCGAAATCCAAGCTGCAGCCGGAAGTCCAGCCGGCGGAGTGAGCGTCGTCACCGCTTGCGCAGAGGATTCCATGTCAGATATACGTTGGTGACTGAACAAGTAATCGTCTGACCTAATTTCAATCGCGGCAAATGCGATGGGAGGGATAGCATGTCTAGGAACGCGAGCCCGAAAGCGATTGCGACAATTAATTTTAAAGGCGGCGTTGGAAAAACGACTGTTACGTGGTGCTTAGCCGAGACACTCGCGACATACTCAAATGCGAACGTCCTTATGTTCGACTTGGACGCTCAGATGTCTCTTACACAGGCAGTTGGGCTGAATGAGGACAGCGGGTCGCTTCATCCAGTATTTGGAAATTGGTATGATAAGAGCGTTGCAAGCCACCGGACGATATTTGATGCGATAGATCAATTTACGAAACCCGCTGCTCATTTTGACTTCCCGATCGCCTACGACTTCATATATAAAATCTCAGACCGTCTACACTTCGTCCCATCCGTCGAGGAATTGTACTGGTTGGAACTTGAAGTTTTTGATCGCGAGCAGATGAAAGATTTTGTCAGGCGTCTTCTCGGAAAAATCTCGCATGCCGGGAAGGTCGAAGCGTATGACTACGTGTTATTTGATTGCCCACCCTCATTCACCTTGCTTTCCTACAGCGTCCTTTCCTGCTGTGATTTGGTCCTCATTCCCGTCAACCCAGACTTCTTTGCATCTAGTGCACGGATGCATACAAAAGATTCATTGGCCCGTTAACGGCAACCTTTGAGAAGAGGCGACATTCAGCGTGGGCGCTATGTATCTGGCTGTACCTTTTGTATGAGTCAGTGCACTAGTGCACGGATGCATACAAAAGATTCATTGGCCCGTTAACGGCAACCTTTGAGAAGAGGCGACATTCAGCGTGGGCGCTATGTATCTGGCTGTACCTTTTGTATGAGTCAGTGCACTAGAGGGGTGAGCTTACTCCTAAACTCCCTTAAGATGCGGATTGAGCCGCACCCAACTCCGCAAATTGCCGTATTCATGAACAAAGCAAAAACCTATGCCAATCAGCCGACAAAGGAAACTGCATTCTACATGCGGCAGATAGAGCAGATATGTGGCCAAGCTAGAGCCTTGCAGGGCATCAGGGCGTCATTCTTGGAGAACGCCTGGGTTCGCGACCGCGTCGGCATTAAGCGAGCTATTACAGGTGGAGGCGTACCGGCAGACCTCGTACCCGATTTTCAGCGACTGTGGAATGCATGCATGGGAGCTTTGAAATGAACGCTGAGACGGAATTTCGTTCTCCTACCCAGGAAGTCACCCAACTGTTGGAGGAATGTATCGAACTCAGGCGCACCCTTACTGCGCTGAGCGGCCAAATCGCGCGAATGGAAAAACGCGTAAAGCGTGCCTTTCCAAAGGAGGCGGCGCAAGTGACTGCACGCCACGCGCGCGACCGCCGGGCTGAGGAATCACCCATTTCACGCGAAGAGGCGCTTAAAGAATTCGATCAGTTCGTGAGCTTGGCCAGAACTGGCGCAAGTGACGAGGCGCAGAGGCAAGTGGAAACGAAACCGACAAGTCACTTAGCAATTATCGCGCGAGAACTTGGTATAACATTTTCGAAGAGCAAACCTTCTATGAAGGATATACGCGAAGCGATTTTTGGGAAGGTACGGGAGAGCGTGCTTCTTAGTCAGCATCACAATCGTATGTAGCGCCATACCGGCTGACTGAATCACTCGGCTGCCGCGGCAGGCGCACGCGCGGGTCCCTCGACGTCGGCATCGCTTTCCACCGCCTTGAGGCGTTCGCGGACTTCCGCCGCCTCCTTCTGCTTGTTCCACATCGAGGCGTACTGGCCGCCCAGGGCCACGAGCTCGGCATGGCGACCGCGCTCGACGATCCTGCCGTGGTCGAGCACCAGGATCTCGTCGGCATCGACAACGGTGGATAGCCGGTGCGCAATGACCAGCGTCGTGCGATTTTTGGAGACGGCCGCAAGCGCGCTCTGGATCTCCCGTTCGGTATGGGTATCGAGCGCGCTGGTCGCCTCGTCCAACAGAAGGATCGGCGGGTTCTTGAGAATCGTGCGCGCGATGGCTACCCGCTGCTTCTCGCCGCCGGAGAGCTTCAAGCCCCGCTCGCCGACCATGAAGTCGTAGCCCATCGGCAGCTCCTGGATGAACCTGTCGACCTGCGCCATGCGCGCGGCGTCCTTGATTTCCGCTTCGTTGGCGCCGATGCGTCCATAGGCGATGTTGTAGCGAATCGTATCGTTGAAGAGCACGGTGTCCTGCGGAACGATCCCGATCACCGCGCGCAGCGAGGCTTGCGTCACGTCGCGGATGTCCTGGCCGTCGATCGAAACGGTGCCGCCGGCAATGTCGTAGAAGCGATAAAGAATGCGCGAGAGCGTCGACTTGCCGGCTCCCGTCGGCCCGACGACCGCCACCGTCTTACCCGCCGGCACGGTGAAGCTGATGCCCTTGAGCACGATCCGGTCTGGATCGTAGGCGAAGACGACATCGTCGAACTTGATTTCGCCGCCCGTCACGACGAGATCGGGAGCCTCGGGCTTGTCCTTCACCTCCTGGGGCCGATGCAGAAGGCGGAACATCGCTTCCATGTCGACGAGCGCCTGGGTGATCTCGCGATAAACCGTGCCCAGGAGATTCAGCGGCACATAGAGCTGCATGAGGATGGCGTTGCCCATGACGAAGGCGCCGACGGTGAACACGCCCTGCCTGATCCCGATCGTGGTGAGCACCATCACAATGCCCATGCCTGCGGCCACGATCGCCGCCTGGCCGGTGTTGAGAAGCGACAGCGACGTCTGCGCCTGGATCGACGCATTGGCGTATTTCGCCATCGACTTGTCGAAGCGCCGCGTCTCGTGCTGCTCGTTGTTGAAATATTTGACCGTCTCGTAATTGAGCAGGCTGTCAACCGCCTTGGTATTGGCGTCGGTGTCGCTGTCGTTCATCTCGCGCCGGTATTTCACGCGCCAGCGCGTGATGGCGAACGTGAACCAGACATAGGCCGCCACCATCGCAAGCGAGGAGAGCGCAATCCAGATATTGAGCTTCCAGATCATCTCCGCGGTAAAGAGGAGCACCTGCAGGAGCGTGGGAAAGATGCTGAAAGTGGCGAACGAAAGCAGCGTATCGATGCCCTTGGTGCCGCGCTCGATGACGCGCGACAGCCCGCCCGTCTTGCGTTCGAGGTGAAACCGCAAGGAGAGCGTGTGCACATGCGCGAAGGTCGCAACGCCCACCTCGCGCAGCGCGTGGTAAAGGACCTTGGCGAAAATCCCGTCGCGCAGCTGCGCAAAGGCCTGCATGAGGATGCGGGAGAGCACATAGCCGGCGATCAGCCCCAGGGTGACCGCGAGCGGAATCAGGGCCGGCGACCGGTGCGCCAGTCGGTCGGTGATCCAGCCCAGGAATAGCGGCGAGACCGCCGTCGCCAGGATCGCCAGCACCAGACAGGCCATCGAGACGGCGACACGCAGCTTCAAGTCCGGCCGCCCCTTGGGCCACAGATAGGGCAGCAGCATGTAAAGCGGGCGCAGCGACGGCGCGCCGTCGCCGGATTCGAGAAGCGGGTGTGGACGCACCATAGAGAGTTCTCTTTTGTTGTACCGCAGGAAAGAAATGGGGTGCTGACGAACGTCGGTCGCCGGGATAACCTCGCCTATGAAGCCGCCCGGCAAAATTCTGTTTAGGTATCCGAATGGCTCACCGCAATACCGCCGGACGCGCAGCCCCTGCTTCTTCGCAGCATTCCTCCCCAAACGACCGGGACGCTATTGATCCTGCGAAGGGCTCGCTTTCGATTTGCGTGTTTTGCGGGTCGTCTCCCGGCAGTGCCCCCGCTTACGCCCAAGCGGCGCGCGAGCTGGGGAGGCTGATCGGCGAGAACGGTCACCGTCTCGTGTTCGGCGGCGGCTTCATCGGCCTGATGGGCGAGGTCGCCCGCGCCGCCGGCGAAGCCGGCGCGCCCATCACCGGAATTCTCCCGGAGATGCTTCGGCATGTCGAGCCGCCGCGGGAATTGCTCGAGGAGCTGATCATCACGGCCGATCTTCAAGAGCGCAAAGTTCGCATGATGGAGCTTGCCGATGCCTTCGTGATCTTGCCCGGCGGCTTGGGCACGATGGACGAGTATTTCGAGGTCGTTACTTCGGCCCAATTGTCCCTCCACCGCAAACCGATCGTGCTCATCGACGTGAACGGCTATTTCGAGCCGCTCGAAGGCTTGATCCGGCACATCGTGTCCCACGGCTTTGCCAACAATCGCACCTTTTCGCTGCACACATTTGTCGGCAGTGCTCAGGCGGCAATGGCGGCGATCAGCGCGCACCACACGACACGATGCGCGGTCAGCTCGAAGGGCGGCACATCGCCCAACAGCGAATAGGCCGCAGCGCAGTAAACGACCCCCGCGCGTCCTCGGCGGCCCCGGTCGCAGTTTCGCTCATGCGGCGGGAACACCGTCCTTCAACAGCTTGTAGCAAATCGCATCGGTCAAAGCCTCGAAGGAGGCATCGACAATGTTGGGCGATACGCCCACGGTCGACCAGCGCCCGTCTTCCTTGTCGGCCCATTCGATCATGACGCGGGTGACGGCCTCGGTGCCGCTGGTGAGGATACGCACTTTATAGTCGACCAATCGCAAGTCCTGCAGAAATTGGGAATACGTGCCGAGATCCTTGCGCAGGGCGTGATCGAGGGCATTCACCGGGCCGTTTCCTAAGCCCTCGTTCGTCAGGAGTTCGTGGCCGACTCTCAGCTGCACCACCGCTTTGGACTTCGTGATGAGGTCGCGTCGCGCGTCCGGCTCGCTGTCGATCACGATCTGGATGCTCTCGACTTCGAAATAATCGGGCACTTCGCCCAGCGCCCGCCGCGCCAGGAGCTCGAACGAGGCCTCGGCACCGTCATACGCATAGCCGAGGAATTCGCGCTGCTTCACTTCCTCGAGCAGGCGGGCGAGCCGCTCGTCATGGGCTTCGATATCGACACCGGCCGCCGCGAGCCGTGCCAGCAGGTTCGACCGTCCGGCCTGATCCGAAACGAGAATATGCCGGACGTTTCCCACCGTTTCCGGCGGCACGTGCTCATAGGTGCGAGGGTCCTTCTGGACAGCGGAAGAATGCAAGCCGCCCTTGTGCGCAAAGGCCGACGGCCCGACGTAAGCCGCGTGGCGGTTGGGCGCACGGTTCAAGATCTCGTCGAGCAATCGCGACGTAGCAGTAAGGCGCGCCAGCTGTGCGTTGCCGATGCCGGTTTCGAATTGCGCGGCATAGGGTTCCTTCAAGAGCAGCGTCGGGATGAGTGCACAAAGATTGGCATTGCCGCAGCGCTCGCCGAGCCCGTTGAGCGTGCCCTGGATCTGGGTTACGCCGCCGCGCACCGCTGCGAGGCTGACGGCGACGGCCTGTTCCGTATCGTTATGGGCGTGGATGCCCAGCGCCGCCTGGGGCAGTGCGGCGCGCGTTTCCGAGACGATGCGGTACACATCGTCGGGCATCGTGCCGCCATTGGTGTCGCACAGCACGAGCCATCGCGCGCCGGCGCCGTACGCCGCGCGCAGACAGTCCAGCGCATAGGAACGGTTGGCCTTATAGCCGTCGAAATAGTGTTCGGCGTCGAACAGGGCCTCGCGATCGCGCGCCACGACCGCGGCTATGGATTGCGCGATATTTTCGAGGTTAGCGGCGCGCGGGATTTCGAGCGCTATATCGACGTGAAAATCCCAGGTCTTTCCGACCAAGCATACCGATTTCGCCTTTGCATCCAGAACCGCGGCGAGACCCGGATCGTTGGACGCACTGCGCCCGGCGCGTTTGGTCATTCCGAACGCCGTAAGCTTGGCCGTCTTCAGCGGCAGCGGCTCGGCAAAGAAGGCGGTGTCGGTGGGATTGGCGCCCGGCCAGCCGCCCTCGATGTAGTCGATGCCCAGCGCGTCGAGCGCATGGGCAATCTGTCGCTTGTCCTCGACCGAGAAATCAACGCCCTGCGTTTGCGCCCCGTCGCGTAGCGTCGTGTCGAAGATGAAGAGCCGTTCGCGGGTCATGGCGCGCGCCCCCCTGTCCAGCATCGAGGCTGCACAACCGAACTTTTTTCACGCGGAGACGCGGAGACGCGGAGAAATGCATTGGCGCGAAGCGCCGGATAATTCACCACAGAGGCACTGAGCCCACAGCGAATAATATTGCGCCCTTGGCGCGAAACTCCTGCCATTCTCAGTGCCCTCAGTGTCTCAGTGGTCCGCTTTTCCTCCGCGTCTCCGCGTCTCCGCGTGCCAAATTCTTTTCGCGGACAACCGTGCGCTAGCGGGGGAGGAAAGTTAGTACTCATCGCTTGATCTCCCAGTTCGTCGTACCGTCCGGGTTGTCCTTGAGCTGAATGCCGTTCGACAGAAGTTCGTCGCGGATGCGGTCGGCTTCCTTGAAGTTGCGGGCTTGGCGCGCGGCAAGGCGCGCAGCGATCAGGTCGGCGATCGCGGTCACATCTATGGGCGGCTTTTGGACGATGCGCTCGGAGATGGTCGAAAAACCGAGAAGCGACAGCCCTCCGGCCAGTTCCTTGGGTTGCGATTTGTGCAACTCCGTAATCGCCTGCGGCGTATTCAGATCGTCGCCGAGCGCGGCGAGAAACGCGCTGCCGACATGGCGGTCGGCAACCGGCTCGGCGTCCTGATACCAGCGCTCCAGCATGTTCCAGCTCTCCTTCATGCCGTGAAAGGTCCAGTCGATCGGCTGGCGGTAATGGGCGCGCAGCATGTTGAGCCTGAGCACTTCGCCCGGCCAGTCCTGCAACAGCTCGTGAATCGTGATGAAATTGCCCAGGCTCTTGGACATCTTCTCGCCTTCGACATTCAAAAAGCCGTTGTGCATCCACACCCGGGCGAGCGGATGGCCGTGATGGGCGCATTCGCTCTGGGCGATCTCGTTCTCGTGATGGGGAAACACGAGGTCGATACCGCCGCCATGGATGTCGAAGCTCTCGCCCAGCAGCGCCTCGCTCATGGCCGAGCATTCGAGGTGCCAGCCGGGCCGCCCGCGCCCCCAGGGGCTGTCCCAGCCCGGGGTTGCCTCGTCGGATGGCTTCCACAGCACGAAGTCCATGGCACCGCGCTTATAGGGCGCCACGTCGACGCGGGCGCCGGCGATCATTTCGTCGAGCGAGCGCCGCGCCAGCTTGCCATAATCGGGCTTGGACGAAACATCGAACAGCACGTGGCCTTCCGCCGCGTAGGCGTGTCCGCCCGCAATCAGCTTTTCGACCAACCCGATCATGCGGTCCACATATTTCGTCGCGCGCGGCTGGTGGGTCGGCGCAAGGCAGCCTAACGCTGCCACATCCTCCTGGTAGATGCGCGCCGTCTCGGCCGTCAGTTCGCGCACGACATCAAGAATCGGCAGCGCGCGGCCAGCCTGGCGCTCGCGGGCGCGCGCGTTGATCTTGTCGTCGATGTCGGTGATGTTGCGCACATAGCTGACATGACTTTCGCCGTAAAGATGACGAAGCAGTCGGAACAGCACGTCGAAGACGATCACCGGCCGGGCGTTGCCGATATGGGCGAAGTCATACACCGTCGGCCCGCACACATACATGCGCACATGGGCGGGATCGATCGGCGCGAAATCCACTTTCGTACGCGTGAGCGTGTTGTAGAGGCGAAGGGTCATGACACCACCTTCTCCCTGGGACCGCGGCCATCTTGGCCGCAATTGATGGCGCCGCACTGCAGTGCGGGCTTGGAAGCCCGCGGTCCCAGGGAGGATGCCGGTTCCTGCTGCGTCTTGAATGACATATCCATCACGCCTTCGCGCTTCGTGAGTGATTACTGGATCAGGGGACGTGAAAGGGAAAAGGGGGTATCGCGGCGTCAGCCGCAAATCGCGCGCCGTCGAATTCGTCGATATGGAATTCGCTTGGTTCTCACGCGGGTTCCCCGTTGAGCCGGGCCATCGCCTTGGCGCGGCCGATGAGAGGTAGCAGCTTTTTCAGCTCCGGTCCATGCTCGCGTCCGGTGAGCGCAAGCCGCAAGGGATGGAACAGCGCCCGGCCCTTGGCCCCGGTGGCGCGCGCCAGCTCGGATGTCCAGACGCCCCAGGTCGCCTCCGTCCACGGCTCCGGCGGAAGCAGTTCGGATGCCTTGGCCAGGATGGCGGCGCTTTCAACGACGGGATCGACAGGACCTTTGACGACGCGCCACCACTCCGCCGCATCGGCAAGCCGCATGGCATTCGTCCGGACGGCTTCCCAGAACGCCGGCCCTCCTTCCACGCCCAAGTCCTCGAGCCGCGCCGAAACCGTTTCGTATGGCGCGGCATGCAGGAGCTTCGCGTTCAAACCGGCAAGTTCTACGGGATCGAAATGGGCGGGCGCCCGGCCGATTTTCTCGAAGGCGAATTCTTGCGCCAGCGCCGCGAGCGAGGGTTTCAGCTCGATGACGTCAGACGTGCCGGCCTTTGCCAGATAACAACTCAGTGCCAGCGGCTCGATCCCCTCGTCTTCGCGCAGCATCCGTAAGGACAGCGAGCCGAGCCGCTTCGAGAGCGCTTCCCCGCCCGCGCCCACCAGCAGCGGAAAATGCGCGAAGGCCGGCACGCGCGCGCCAAGCGCCTCGAAAATCTCGATCTGCACGGCGGTGTTGGTGACATGATCCTCGCCGCGGATGACGTGGCTCACGGCGAAGTCGATGTCGTCGACGACGGAGGGCAGCGTGTAGAGAAACCGCCCGTCCTCCCGGATCAGCACCGGATCGGACAATGTCGCGGTATCGATTTCCACCTCGCCGCGCACGATATCGTGCCAGCGCGTCCGGGAATGCGACAACTTGAATCGCCAATGCGGGAGCCGCCCTTGGGCTTGCAGCTGCGCCCGCTCCTCCGGCGAAAGCTTGAGCGCCGCGCGGTCGTAAACCGGCGGCTTTCCCATCGCGATCTGCCGCTTGCGCTTACGCTCCAGCTCGAGAGCCGTCTCGTAACAGGGATAGAGCCGCCCCGCCGCCTTCAATGTCTCTTCCGCCGCCTTGTAGGTGTCGGTGCGGACCGACTGCCGCGCGAACAGATCATGCTCGATTCCGAGCCAGGCCAAATCCGCGATGATGGCGTGCTCGAACTCCGCCTTTGACCGCTCGGCATCGGTGTCGTCGATGCGCAGGAAAAATCGCGCGCCTTGCTTTCTGGCGAACAGGAAATTCAGCAATGCCGTGCGCGCGTTGCCGACGTGCAACAGCCCAGTGGGCGACGGCGCAAAGCGGACGAGCAGGCTCATCGTGCATCCCGGAAGGCATTGGTGATGGGATAGCGCCGGTCGCGGCCGAAACTTTTCTGCGTGATCTTCACGCCCGGCGACGATTGCCGGCGCTTGTATTCGGCAATGTAGAGCAGGTGCTCGACCCGCTTGACCGTGGCGGGATGATAGCCCTTAGCCAGCACCGCCTCGAACGCCATCTCCTTTTCGACGAGGCATTCGAGAATGCCGTCGAGAATGTCGTAAGGCGGCAAGGAATCCTGATCGAGCTGGTTGGCCCGCAATTCGGCGGTCGGCGGACGAACCAGGATGTTCTCCGGGATCACGCGGCCCTGCGGCCCCTTGCCGCCGCGCGGAGTCTGCTGATTACGCCACCGCGCCAGGCGATAGACTTCCGTCTTGTAGACATCCTTGAGCACATTGTAGCCGCCGCACATGTCGCCGTAGAGCGTCGCATACCCCACGCTCATCTCCGATTTGTTGCCCGTGGTCAGCACCATGGGCCCGAACTTGTTGGAAATCGCCATGAGGATGAGGCCGCGGACGCGCGACTGGATGTTCTCTTCCGTCGCATCCGGGGGGCGCCCTGCGAAGACCGGCGCAAGCATCCCACCGAACGCGCTGACGGCCGGCTCGATCGGCACGGTTTCATACCGCGTGCCGAGGAGTTTCGAACAGGCTTCGGCATCGACGAGGCTCTCTTCGGCCGTATAGCGCGACGGCATCATCACGCAGCGCACCCGGTCGCGGCCCAGCGCATCCACCGCCACGGCCGCCGACAACGCCGAATTGATGCCGCCGGACAGTCCCAGCACGATGCCCGGAAAGCGGTTCTTGTCGACGTAGTCGCGCAAGCCCAGCATCAACGCATGATAGATGGACTGCGTGCGCTCCTCGCCTGCCCAGCGCTCGGCCGGATCGCACACCCAGCCATCGGCTGTGCGGCGCCAGTTCGTCACGACCACACGCTCTTCCCAGGCCGGCAGCGAGCAGGCGATCTTGCAATCGGCATTCACCACGAACGAGGCGCCGTCGAAGACGAGTTCGTCCTGGCCGCCGACTTGGTTGAGATAGATTAGCGGCCGGCGGGCTTCGGTGACGCGCGCCGTCACCAGGTTGAGGCGCACGTCTTCCTTGCCTGCTTCGAAGGGCGAGCCGTTAGGCACGAGCAATATCTCTCCACCCGTCTCGGCCAGGCATTCCACGACGTCGGGCGTCCAAATGTCTTCGCAGATGGGAACGCCGATCCGTACGCCGCGGATATTGAATGGCCCCGGCATCCTGCCCGGCGCAAAGACCCGCTTTTCGTCGAAGACGCCGTAATTGGGGAGATCGACCTTGAAGCTGCACGCGGTAATCCGCCCTTCATCGAGCAACAGGACGGCATTGTGGAGTGTTCCCTTCTCCACCCACGGCGAGCCTATCAGGACCGCAGGGCCGTCATCGGCGGTTTCGCGGGCGAAGTTTTCGATCGCCAGACGGGCGTCTTCCTGCAAGGCAGGTTTCAGCACAAGGTCTTCCGGTGGGTAGCCGACAATGAAGAGCTCGCCGAACAGGATGACATCGGCGCCGGCTTTGGCGGCTTCACTGCGCGCGGCGCGCGCCTTGGCGAGATTGCCGGCGATGTCGCCCATGACGGGATTGAGCTGTGCCAGCGCGATGCGAAATGTGTCTTTCATGTCGGGGAACTTAGAACAGGATGCATTCTGGACGAAATCAACTGAAGCACGATAATCGTCGTCCTCCCCCTTGTGTGGGGAGGTCGGCGAGCCTGTGAGTATGTCGGCCGCTCGAACATCCGGCGAGCTGCGTGGGGGAAGCCTGAACAGCGGGATTCGATGATACGCGCCATCGCTCCCCCACCCGAAATATCCTGTGCTTCGCTCCGGATTTTTCGGCCTCCCCATCCGCCTACGCCCTGCCTCCGCCGAAGCGAAGCTCCGGGTTCGCGCAGGCAGGCCAGGCTTCGGCAGACCAAGTCGTCTACAACACCCGCCGACCCGCCTTCGCTCTTTGAGCTTCGGCGGGCGAGCGTGCAGTCCTCCGAAGCTGCGGAGCAGCGAGGGAGGAAGCTTCAGCGAAGGCGGGCGTGGGGGAGGCGGGCAACACTTTTTCGCTGATTGGTTACGTCGAAACGCATCTCGCTCTATCGTATCGTGAAGAAGACAGAGACGCTCAGGCGCGCGCCACCCGCCGCTCGAACATCGGGGCGCGTTGCGCCATCTCGCAGGACTCCTCGATGAGCAGCGCCGTCTCCAGAGCGCGGCGTGCCTCCTCGGGGCGGACCAGCGTCGCGGCTCCCGACCGAACGGCGTCCACGAACGCCTCCACAGATTCCCCGAGCGGATCGTTGAGTTCGAGCGGATTTAGCGGCCGCCGCGTCGTATTGCGGACGATGCGGCTGATGAAATCGATTTCAATCACCCCGTCGGGATAGATCGCGCGCATGCCGCGCCGGCGGGTTTGCGCCACCCGGCTCGCCGTCAGCCGCGCCCGTGATCCGTTCTCGAATGAGAGCTGGGCGGAGATAGCGTCAGCGCGCCGCGCCCATCCCGCATAGCTTCTTGCATCGACGTCGCAAATCTCGCCGGGAACCAGTCGATGCACCAGATCGAGATCGTGAATCATGAGATCGAGCGCGACGCTCACGTCGCCGCCCCTTCCCGTCCATGGTCCCTCGCGCCAGCATTCCACATCGAGTGGCGCATCGGCGTAGTCCAACAGGCCTGTACGGGCGAAAACGAATTGTTCCTGATGTCCAACCGTCAGGACCAAGCCTGCCGCGTCGGCGAGCGCGATCAGCTGATCGGCTTCTTCGAGATCGGTGGCAATCGGCTTTTCAACCAGGACATGGGTGCCGGTGTTCAAAAAGGCTCGGACAATGGGAGCATGCGTCACTGCAGGCGAGCAGACGCTGACCATATCGACCGCGCCCAGGAGGTCGCGCCAATCCAGCACCGCCGGCACTCCATGCACGGCGATTGCCAAGCTCCGCGCGTCGGGGCACGGATCGGCTACCCCGGCAAGTTCGACATCTGGTAATCGCGCATATTTGGCGGCGTGGTGACGACCAAAAGCGCCGATCCCGACCACTGCCGCCCGCAGCATGCCGCCCGGACTATTCTCGCGGAAGCGCAAAAAAAGGAATCCTCCGCAGGTGCAAACACTTATGAGCCACACGCCAAGTCGTAGCGCGACTCATAAAATATTTCTGGATGTTACATTCTTGTGTCATTCGATGCCAGCCTGGCTTAAAAGCCTCAGGCCTCCGGGCTAAGGGAAACCAAATTGGTTAACGCTGCCAGGATACAGTAGGCGAGCGCGAGGGGGCCTAGCCCAACCAGGGCATCGCCGCAAATTCCGGCCAGCCCCCGACATGGCAGCAGAGCGTACGCCGTTCCCACGTAAAGCGACTGGATGCCGACAATCGATGCAATCCCAAGCGCGAAAGCCAGCGCCTGGGGGCCCAGCGCCTCGGGGCGTGCCTTGCGCTCGAGGCGCACCAGTGCGGCGGCAAGGCGGATCCGCGAAAGGGCCGACCCCAGGAAAATGAAAGCGAGCAGCCAGGCGAAGGCCGATGCAAGCGCCCGTCCGCCGTCGAGGCCGCAGGTCGCGAGCCTGTCCTCGAGCATCTGCTGACCGAACACGGCAAACCGCAATGCGTCGTTGAGCGCGGCAACAACTGTTCCATCGGCATGGGCCGGAGCGAAGCCCGTCTGCATATAGAACGCGAGCAACGCGAAGGCGGCAAACACAAGATCGTTGAAACCCGGCGCGAGGTGGACGGGCTTCAGCCGGGCTAAGACATTGGGAATAGACAACCCCGACGAAAGGCCGTAGCCGGCGACGAAAAGAAGGCCCATGGCGCCGAACAGTGCGCCGCAGACCGCAATCCGCTGCAGGTATTCCACGGTGAGTCCAGCGTCGAGGGCGTGCTTCAACGCAAGCCCCGTCGCATACAGTCCGAAGACGATCCAAGCCCTCGCCAGAAGCCGTGCGGCGCCCATTCGAATTCAGGCTGACGCTTTGAAGCGCGAATCCTTCACTCGCTCGGCCCGCAGGCCCTCGGCCATCAGGAAGGCAAGCTCGAGCGCCTGGCTGGCGTTCAGCCGCGGATCGCAATGGGTGTGATAACGGCTGGAGAGGTCCTCTTCCGAGATCGCCTGGGCGCCGCCCAGGCATTCGGTGACGTTTTGTCCCGTCATCTCGAAGTGTACGCCGCCGGCATGGGTGGCTTCGGCGCGGTGGACTTCGAAGAACAGCCGCACTTCCTTGAGAACGCGTTCAAAGGAGCGGGTCTTGAAACCGGTCTGCGACGTGATCGTGTTGCCGTGCATGGGATCGCAGGACCACACGACATTCGCGCCCTCGCGCGCGACCGCGCGGATCAGCCGCGGCAGCTTCTCCGTCACCTTGTCGGCGCCGAACCGGCAGATCAGCGTGATCCGCCCGGGATTGTTCTCCGGATTGAGGGCGGCAACGAGCCGCAAGAGATCGTCCTCGCCGAGCGAGGGGCCGCATTTGAGCCCCAAGGGATTCTTGATGCCGCGGCAAAACTCCACATGCGCTCCGGACGGGTCGCGCGTGCGATCGCCGATCCACAGAAAATGCGCCGAGGTGTCGTACCAGTCGCCGCTGGTCGAATTGATACGGGTGAGCGCCTGTTCATAGCCCAGAAGCAGCGCTTCGTGGCTCGTATAGAAGTCGGTCGTACGCAGCTGCGGCGTCGAATCCGGGGTGATGCCGCAGGCTTGCATGAATTCGAGCGTCTCGGAGATGCGGTCGGCGAGCGCGCGATAGCGCTCGCTGGAGGGCGAACCCGCGACGAACCCCAAAGTCCAGCGATGCACGTTGTGCAGATCGGCATAGCCGCCTTGCGCGAAGGCGCGCAGGAGATTGAGCGTCGCCGCCGACTGCAAATAGGCCTGCATCAGCCGCGCCGGATCCGGCGTCCGGCTCGCAGCATCGAACTCGATCCCGTTGATGTTATCGCCGCGATAGGAGGGCAGAGAAACGTCGCCGCGCGTTTCGGTATCGGCGCTGCGCGGCTTGGCGAATTGGCCGGCAATGCGCCCTACCTTCACCACCGGAAGCGCACCGGCGAAAGTGAGGATCACCGCCATTTGCAACAGCACGCGGAAGGTGTCGCGGATGTTGTCGGCATGGAACTCGGCGAAGCTTTCCGCACAATCGCCGCCCTGCAGCAGGAAAGCCTTGCCTTCGCTGACCTGCGCCAGCGCTGCGGTCAGGTTGCGCGCCTCGCCGGCGAACACGAGCGGCGGATAGGTCTTCAGGCGCGCCTCGACGGCCGCCAGGGCCTGCGGATCGGGATATTCCGGCACTTGCCGGATCGGCTTCGTGCGCCAACTCGACGGGCTCCAGGGCGGGGCCATGGCAACTCCTTGTGTCTGGCGCCCGATATACGCAACCATCCCGGCCAATGCCAGCCGCTAAGCGCTGGTTCCGGACGCGGCCCCCAAATTCCCCGAAAACGGGGTTTCTGCGGTCGCACACCCGCTTGCTGCAATCGTTGAACGCATTGGGAGGGGAAGATGCTGTTGTCATGGAAACGAACGAAGGTATTGGCCGTCGGCGCGGCGTTTTCGCTTCCCGCCTTCTGCGCTTCGGCTGCCGCCTATTCGGTGGTGCACAGCTTTGGCGCCAACAGCACCGACGGAACCATGCCCAAAGCCCGCCTGACCCAGGACAAAAGGGGCAATCTCTGGGGGACGACTTATGAGGGCGGCGCTTACCGGAACCCAAGCTGCGGCAGTGCCGGCTGCGGCACTGTGTTCAAAATCGCCGCCAACGGTGCCTATTCGGTGGTGCACAATTTCGGCGCCAACGGCAGCGACGGCAACGGCCCGCTTCCCGGCCTGATCCAAACCAGGAGAGGCAATCTTTGGGGGACGACAGCGAGTGGCGGCGCCCACGGCCGCGGCACGGTGTTCGAGATCGCCACCAATGGCACCTATTCGGTGGCATACAGTTTCGGCGCCAGCGCCGCCGACGGCAAGCTCCCCCAATCCGGCCTAACGCAGGACGAGACGGGCGATCTCTGGGGCACAACAGTGGCGGGTGGTGCCCATAACGCCGGTACGCTGTTCAAGGTCGCCGCCAATGGCGCCTATTCGCTCGTGTACGACTTCGGCGCTCACAGCACCGACGGCACAGGCCCCCTGGCCGGCCTGATCCTGCTCAAGACGGGCAGTTTCTGGGGGACGACGTATGCGGGCGGCGGCTGGACTTGCGATGGCCGCGGCTGCGGCACGGTGTTTTCGTTCGACCCGCGGACCGGCCGCGAAAAGATCGTACACAGCTTTGGCGGGAACAGCAGCGATGGCTGGAGCCCCTACTCCGGCCTGATGCGGGACAGTCGCGACATTTTCTGGGGAACGACATACCAGGGCGGCGCCCATTCCTACGGCACGCTGTTCAAGGTCACGGCCAATCGCGCCTATTCGGTCGTGCACAGCTTCGGCGCTAACGGCACCGACGGCACCTATCCCTATGCCGGCCTGACCGAGGACACGAAGGGCAATCTCTGGGGGACAACGGTGGATGGCGGCGCTCATGACGATGGCACCGTGTTCGCGATTGCCGCTAATGGCACTTATACAATCGTGCGTAGCTTCGGCGCCAACAGCGCCGACGGCGTGTGGCCTTATGCCGGCCTGATGCGGGACAGACACGGCAATCTCTGGGGAACGACATATCAGGGCGGTGCCCACGGTGCCGGCACCGTGTTCAAAATCAAACCCTGAATTTGCGTGCCGTCCTGTGTTCGCCTTGCGCCGGATTATGACATACCCACCGGCGCAAGCAGATCGATGACTTCTGCTATCCGCTGCCGTTGAGACTTTCGCAGAGATAGAGGCTTTCCGAAGTGCGCTCATTGCGGCCGAGCAATGTGGCCTGGCTCGAGCGGCCGGCGTCGACATGAAGCCGGCAAAGCTTGAGCGAGTTGGGCAGGGGAGCGCCGTGCACTTTGCTGCCGGTCGCGCCGTCATAGGACAGAATGAAAGCGACGCATTTTCGGTTCATATCGGCGAGGCAGGCCACTAGGCGTTCCCGCGGCAGCTGCGCCGCATAGCGCTTGTCCGCGCCATAAGTCGTGCCCTGATAGGGCGGATCCATGTAAACGAGGTCGCCGGGACCTGCTGCATCGATGCTTGCCGCAAAGTCCGCACAGCGGACATGGGCTTTACCCTTGAGCAATTCGCTCGCGCGTTGCGCCGCGGCTGCGAACCGGTCGGGATGCATGCCGTTGCGGCGCTTGTCGGCGGACTGGGTGAAATCGCCTCTCTGGTTGAACCGAACGGCGTTCTTCACGCATCGTGCGATCAAATAAAGCAGCGAGGCTGCGTCTCTTTCGGCGTTATAGCGGTCGCGGACGGCGTTGAAATGGGCGGGGCCGGAAGCGAACTGCTCTTGCCAGAGTGCGCGATAGCGCGCCGCGATGTCCGCCGGCGCCTCGACGATCAGGTGCCACAGCGAGGCGAGCGCCGGGCAGACCTCGCCGATGACGAAGTGATCGGCAAGGCCGTGCTGCGCCGCATAGAGCGTGACGGCCGCCGAGCCGGCGAACGGCTCGTAAAGCGTGCGAATCCCGCGCGGAAAATGCGCACAGATGTGCGGCGCCAGCGCCCGCTTGCTGCCTTGATAGGGGAGGGGTTGCACGGAAAGCGGTTTCATATGTGAACTCAAATGCGGCGCGAATCTTTGGTGCCTCAATCAAATGTGTCATGGCCCGCGCCACCGGCCCGCGCAAGGCGCGGCCGGAGCGTAAACCCTGGCGGGCCACCCGGATGGATCATCGGAACCGCCAACCGGGCCATGACAATTCAGGGCGGGTTCGCATTGCCCGACCGTGATGGAAACGACATCTTCGGTTACCACAATGGCCCGGAAGGATGCCCGATGCGCAAAAGTCTCATTTCCCTTGTTCTCGGGTTTGGTTTGGCCGTCGCGGTATGCGCAACGGACACCCTTGCGCAAGATCAGGGCGAGTGGCTGCCGACCGGGCAGCGGCTGACGCCCACCGCCGCAGCAGGCGCCGGTTTCCAGAACCTCGACCCGGGTCTCGCCGATTATCCCGATCACCGCGCCGGGCAAGCCGTGACGACCGCCGTCAGCCACGACGGCAAGACGCTGCTGATCCTGACCAGCGGTTTCAATCTGCTGTCGACGCCGCAAGGCAAGAAGGATCCGGATGCGTCGCAGGAATACGTCTTCGTGTTCGACATTTCCGGACCGGCGCCGAAGCAGACGCAGGTTCTCAAGATTCCCGATAGCGATTGCGGCATCGTCTTCGCGCCCGACAATTCGCGCTTCTTCGTTTCCGGCGGCGTCGACGACGACGTGCATGTCTTTGCGCATGGCGATTCGGGCTGGGTTGAGGGCGATCCGCCCATCCCACTGGGTCACGCTGCCGGTCTGGGCATCGCCATCAGGCCCAGCGCGTCGGGGCTCGATGTCAGCGAGGACGGAAATCTTGTCGTCGTTGCCAACCGCGAAAACGATTCCATTAGCGTCGTCGACCTGAAGGCGCGCGCCGTAAAGGGCGAGCTCGATTTGCGTCCCGGCAAGAGCGACCCGGCGCAAAAGGGCGTGGCCGGCGGGGAATATCCCACCTGGGTGCAAGTGAAGGGAGCCACGGCTTACGTCTCCGCGGCGCGCGACCGCGAGATCGTCGTCGCCGATCTGGCCGCCATGCGCGTGACCGCCCGCATCAAGGTGGAAGGTACGCCCAACCGCATGGTGCTGAACGCCGACAAATCGCTTCTGTTCGTCGCCGAAGACAACAGCGATCGGATTGACGCGATCGACACCGCGTCGAATGCGTTGCGCGAGACGATCGATGCGCGCGCGCCGGCGGGCGTTCTCTCCGACGCGCGCACGTTCCGCGGTGCGGCGCCCAATTCCCTTGCTCTCTCGCCGGACGGCAAGATCCTTTATGCGACGCTGGGCGGCTCGAATGCGCTGGCCGTCATTCCCCTTGGCCAATCGCCTTATCGTGTGGCGGCGCTGGTGCCCACGGGCTGGTATCCCAACTCGGTCAGTGCCGCGGCGGGTATGCTCTATGTTGTCAACGGCCGCAGCGTGATCGGCCCCAATCCGCTGGGCTGCAGCCACGCCCGCCTCAATCGCGCCGAGAGCGCTCAATGCGCTTCCCGCAACCATTACATCCTGCAGTTGTCGAAGGCGGGTTTTCTCTCGCTGCCCGTTCCCCAGCCGGCGGATTATGCGCGCCTGACAAGCATCGTCGCCGCCAATGACGGCTTCGACGCCAAGCCCAACGCGGACGATGCCCGCGTCATGGCGGCGCTCGGAAAGCGCATCAAGCACGTGATCTACATCATCAAGGAGAACCGCACCTACGACCAGGTTCTTGGCGATCTCGGCAAAGGCAATGGCGATGTGTCGCTCACCCTGTTCGGCGCAAGCGTTACGCCCAACCAGCACAAACTCGCCGCCAGCTTCGTGACGCTCGATAACTTCTCCGCGTCGGGCGAGGTGAGCGGCAACGGCTGGCCGTGGAGCACGAGCGCGCGCGAAACGGATGTGGGCGTGAAATATATCCCCATGCAATACGCCCAGCGCGGGCAGAGCTATGACGTGGAGGGCACTAACCGCAACGTCAATGTCGCCCTGCCGACATTAGCCGAGCGCCGCGCCGCCGATGCCGTCACGCCGGACGACCCCGATCAGCTTCCCGGCACTGCCGATGTAGGCGCGCCGGACAGCGCCGATGGCGAGTCCGGCCGCGGGCATTTGTGGGACGCCGCGTTGCGCGCTCATTTGAGCGTGCGCAATTACGGCTTCTATCTCGATTTGACGCGGTACCAGGACCGTCATTCCTCTCCCATTCCGCTCGTGCGCGATCCGGCACAGTCGCAGACGGTCGTGGCCTATCCGTCCGACCCGGCTCTTACCGCCATCACCGATCCCTATTTTCGCGGCTTCGATCTGAAGCTGCCGGACTTCTGGCGCGAGCGGGAATGGGAGCGGGAGTTCGCCCAGTATGTTGCGCACAAGAATCTACCGGCGTTGTCGCTAGTGCGTTTCATGACCGATCATACCGGCGACTTCGGCCGCGCGATCGATCGCGTCGACCGGCCGGAAGCGCAAGTCGCGGACAACGACTATGCTCTCGGAATGCTCGTCGAGCGTGTCGCCAGAAGCCCTTATAGGAACTCCACGCTGATCTTCGTCCTCGAAGACGACGCGCAAGACGGACCCGATCACGTCGACCCCCACCGCACTACCGCTTATATCGCGGGGCCATACGTCAACCGCGGCGCCGTCGTCTCGCAGCGCTATTCGACGGTGAATATGCTGCGCACGATCGAAGACATTCTCGGCATCGAGCCGCTCAGCATGTTCGACGCCTATCAGCGGCCGATGACGGACGTGTTCGATCTGAAGAAAAAGACGTGGTCTTTTGCCGCCGTGCCGTCAGCGGCGCTCGCACAAACCGATTTGCCGATCGCGAAAAAGGCCGGCGGAGCTCCTTTCCGCTACGCGCACGACGCGGCCTATTGGCAGCGGGCCACGCGCGGCTACGACTGGAGCGCCGAGGACCGCATCGATGCGGCGGCCTATAACCGCGTGCTGTGGCAGGGATTGAAAGGCGAGCCGGCCGTATCCTTGCGTCTGCGAGTTGACCGACAGGCCGTATGCGTGACGTCGTTCAAAGCCGATCGTTGCCCGGCTTTGCCGATTGATCCGCCTTAATGATGGCGCCGCAACGCGCGCCACATCCGGGCAATAAATTCGTCCAGCCGCAACTCGCCGTGCGGTGCGTCCAGCTTCTCGCGGCCAAGAACCAAGTGACCCAACATCGCCGTACTCCGATGCAGACCTGAACAACGTACACCGACAATATGACGCGTCGATAACGGTTGCGCGGCAATTATTCTCCGTGTACGGCCAATTCTCCGCCGTAAAGATTAACTGCGTATTAACGAACCGCCGCCCGGCGGGAAGGTTTCGATAATTTTTCGTGAAGTTCGCGTGACAGACGCTGGGAGCGCTCCCAGTCGGCGCACTCAGTGCTAATGCGTTCCCGGCAACGGGCCACCCAGCGGATTGGCGCCCGGCTGGGTACCCGGCGGCGTATTGGTGGTTCGGCAGCTGGCAAAACCGTTGGACCAGCCGGTGCGATAGTCCGCATCGTTCTTGTAAAGACTCGGATCCTGCACGATCCGGTTCCTGAGATCGGCGCCTTCCTGTGTTGCCGCCGCGCAGCCGTCGCTGTAGCCCATCTGGAAGTTCGGCGCGCTTCGCAATTTGGCGTCCTGAGCGCCTCCGAAGATGCTGCAAGCCGACAGGCAGATTGCAGGCGCTGCAACGGTCAGGGCCGGCAGCCAACGCAGATTCGCGCGACGCGGGAGATGGGACTGGGACATGCCGAAAACCGAAGCGCCAAGGCTCCTATCCAAACCGCCAGGCCAGATACAGATTGGCAAAGGCCACGGTCGCCAGCATCAAGGGCATGGCCGCGACGGTGAAGTCAACAAAGCTGAAGCGCACGCCGCTTCGCTCGGCCAGCGCCGCAACCGTCAAATTGGCGCTGGCGCCGATCAGCGTGCCGTTGCCGCCCAATCCTGCACCGAGCGCCAAGCTCCACCACAGCGGCGCCAGCGTCTGCGGCGTGCCGAGTTCGGGCGCAACGCCTTTGATGAGCGGAATCATGGCGGCCACGTAAGGAACGTTGTCGACGACCGAAGACAGCGCGGCAGACAGCCATAGAACCAGCGTTGCCGCAAGATGGACGTTGCGGCCCGACGCGCTCAACAGCAGGCCGCCTAGCGTCTTGAGAACGCCTGCATGGGCAAGCCCTCCGACCATCACGAACAACCCCATCAGGAACATCAACGTCATCCAATCCACGTCTGCCAGCGCCACGCCCACGATCTCGCCGTGCCGCTGGCGCGGCTTGGGAAAGGTCTGCAGCAGGAGCAACAGTGCCGCGCCGAACACGGCGATCGTCGCCGGCTCAAGATGCAGCGCGGTTGCGAACACCAGAGCGGCGACCACGCCGACAATGACCGCCAGCGAGCAGACGAGAAGATATCCGTCCTCGATCACCTCGTGCGCTCTGATTCCCATCACCCGCCGGCGGTCTTCGGCGGACGCCACAAGAAGTCTGCCCCAGACGACATGGCACACAAGGATCTGGAACAGAAGCAGGGCGCAGATCGCCGGCGCCAGATTTGCGGCGAACGCGTCGAAGGAAAGCCCGGTTGCGGAGCCGATGAGCACGTTGGGAGGATCGCCGATGAGGGTCGCGGTGCCGCCGATGTTGCTGGAGAAAATCTCCGTCACCAGGAACGGATAGACCGACAGCTTGAGTTCGCTGCAAATGATGAAGGTGACGGGCACGGTCAACGACACGATCGTGACATTGTTGACGAATGCCGACAAAAGTGCCGTCACGACGGCGAAGGCGGCAAGAATGCCGGCCGGCGATGCGCCCACCAGCTGTGCGGTCCGGATCGCCAGAAAGCTGAACAATCCGCTGCGGCTTGCCACGCTGACGATGATCATCATGCCGGCAAGTAGCCCAAGCGTGTTGAAGTCGATGGCGGTCAAGGCCTGCGGCTGGGACAGAACGCCCAGCATGACGAGCAGGCAGGCGCCCAAAAGCGCCACGACGGCGCGATTGACCAACTCGAAGACGATCAGCACATAGGCGCCGGCCAGGATCGCGCCGGCCCCGATGGCGGACATATCGAGAGCCCCCGGAAGCGTCATTTACGTGCCGGCGATGGACCGGATGGCGTCCCAGCAGGACACGATCCCGAGAACCTTGCGCGATTCGGGGTCGATCACGACCAGCGAACTGTGGCTCCGGCAAAACAGCCTGATGGCTTCGATCTCCGGGGTGTCCGGCTTCAGAGTCACGGCGTTGCGATCCGCGGCTTCCGACACGGGGCGGGTCTTCACCTCGCGATAGCGCACCCGGAGGTCTTCGGGATTGTCGCCGATGAAGCGAAGATTGGGCAGCAGATTGCCCGCAAGAGCCACCCGCGGCACCAGCATGCTGAAGAGGTCGTAAATGCCGAACATGCCGAAATAGCAGCCGTCTGCATCGACCACGGGAAGACTGATGAATCGATGCGCAGTGAGCTTTTGGGCGGCCTGCTCGATCGTTTCATCCGCACGCACGCACGTCGGGTCTTTCGACATGATGGCGGCGCAGCTCATCGCCAGTCTCCCGGGTAAGACCTGGCAATGCTCTAGCTTGCTTGAGCCGGGCGCCGCAAGCGCGGTCGGAAATCGCCGCGCGCGCGCTGCTGCGCTTCGATGTCGGCTTTGACGCGTGCAAGGCTGCGAATGGTATTGGCCCTGAGCGATTCGAGAATGTTCAAGCCGGTACTGCAGATTGCCTCGTTCTGCTTGCAGAGCGGCAGCCCATGCGGCGCCGGCGACATCCAGGACAGGGCATCGTTGGCCAAGCCGTGCGCTCCCGGCCGGCCAAAGCCGAGATCCGGTTCCTGCGGCATGAGCAAGGAGACAAGAGCAATCCAGAATACGGCCCGCAGAAGCATGAAGACCCCGCTTGCGTCGTGCGGGCAAGGTAACGCGCATCTTTTGCGGCGGGTTCAAAGGAACCGTTAAACTTGGATAGAGCTTGGTTAATTGCCGCGGCAACGCGCATTCAGGATAACAGACCCGTGCCGGGTTCCGGCGGATTTGATGCGAATTGTAGCAATCGCGCCGTGTGAGGGCAGAACTGTTTATCCACAACTTCGGAAATGCGATGTGCTCCGGCGGGCCCACCGAAAAATCCAGGCAATCCGCGGAAACCCGGCGCCGGCGAGCTGTATGGTTAATGGCGGGTGAACGTCTCACCCGCAAAATCTTGCGAATTCCCGAACGGGCGGCACCTGCATTGAAGATTCGTTAAGCACGCGGGCGCGAAAATATGCGCGCAACTCACGTCACGATAGAGCGTTCGCTTCATGCGGGAGATCCAGGCAATCGGAACGGCGGGCGATTCCGCGCGAAGCCGCCATCGCTTTGCGCGGGTGCAGTCCATGAAGGCCCTCTTGGGCCTCTGCGCCGCGCTCGCCTACGTGATGCTCGCCGGACGGCCGGGCCTTCGCGAAACGATCGCGGCCATCGGCCTTTTTGCGCCCGCCGTGCTGGCAGCTCTGTCGTCGACAACAATCCCGCTCGCGGCGCTGGAAACGGCCTCGCTGGCGAGCTTCGCGGCGCTGATCGGCTATCTGTCCGTGCTGACCGGCGGCGTCCAGTCGCCCCTGATGATCTGGTTTGCGCTGGTTCCTGCCGAGGCCTCCCTTGCCGGCAGCCGCCGGCCGGTCCGGGATGCCGGAGCCGTCGCAGCCGTTGCGCTCCTGGCCGTCACGGCGGCGCAAGGCTTGGGGCTCGTTCCCGTGTTTCACCGGGCGGCTGCGCTGTGGCTGGTTTACGGCGCCTCGGGCCTCGCCGCCGTGGCGCAATCCGCGATGCTGGCCATTGCCGCGCAGGAGCGCCAGCGCGACGCCGACAAGGCCGCCGCCGCCGGCGCCGCCATGTACCGGTTTCTGGCCGACAACGCCATGGACTTGATTACGCGGCACAGCCCGGACGGCCGCATCCGTTTTGCCAGCCCCGCCGCGCGGGCACTTCTCGGCGTGGAGCCGCAGCAACTGCTCGGCGTGGCGCCTGCCGCTCTAGTATGTGCGGACGATCTGAAGACGATGCAGGCCGCTTTCGTCGAGGCAAGCTATTTCGGCCGCGACGCCACTGCGGAAGTCAGGCTCAAGCGCGCCGACGGCTCGTATGTCTGGACGGAGATGCGCTGCCGCCCCGCCGCGCCCACAGGCGGCCGCGCCGCCGATATCGTGGCCGTCACCCGCGATGTCGGCGAGCGCAAAGTTCACGAGCGGGCGCTGATCGATGCGCGCGATCTTGCGGAACAGGCCAGCCGCGCCAAGTCGCATTTTCTCGCCAATATGAGTCATGAGCTCCGGACGCCGCTCAACGCCATCATCGGATTCTCCGAAGTGATGACGCATGAGATGTTCGGGCCTTTAGGGGCGCCGCGCTATCTGGAATATGCCCGGCTCATTCACGAAAGCGGCGGCCATTTGCTTGAGCTCATCAACGGCATTTTGGACATGTCGAAGATCGAGGCCGGCAAATTCGAGCTGTCGGAAGAGATCTTCGATCTCGAGGAAACCGCCGGCCAGGCCTTGCGTTTCGTCAAGCTGCAGGCCGACCGCAAGGGCGTGGCATTGAACATGAGCCTTGCGGACGGTGCCACGACGATCTTCGCCGATCGCCGTGCCGTCAAGCAGGTGCTCGTCAATCTCCTGACCAACGGCGTCAAGTTCACGCCGCGCGGCGGCAAGGTCGGGGTCACGAGCGAAATATCCGCCGCGGGCATCGAGATCACGGTGACCGACACCGGCATCGGCATTGCACCCGCCGATCTGGAGCGGTTGGGCCGGCCGTTCGAGCAGGTCGACGGCGCCCATGTCCGCGCCCAGGAAGGAACCGGCCTCGGGCTGGCTTTGGTCAAAGCTCTCGCGCAGATGCATGGCGGCGAAGCGGTAATCGAATCCGCGCTCGGCATGGGCACCACCGTGAGGTTCAGGCTGCCCCATGCCGCGGTCGGCGAAGAGTCCGCCGATACCGGTACGGCCGTCTTGCAGGAACCCGCCAAGGCGCTTATGGGCGCTGCGTGATCCCGCGGCTGAAGTCCGGCTTTTATGTGATGGCCCTGATACGGCGTGCCGAGGTGGCTGGCGCGGCAGCTTTCGTCGTGCGGCGCGGCGCCGAAGAAGCCGGCGCCATTTTCTTGAAGCTGGCCCGTCTCGACGGCACCTGCACGGTGCTCAACCAGGTGCGCCGCGGCGAAGGCGAGCTGGTGTGGGCCCGCCCGCTCGGCGACGCCACCGACGAGGCGCGGGCAAAGCAATATCTCGACAAGCAGATCAAATTCGATCCCGATCTGTGGATCGTCGAGATCGAAGACCGCCAGGGCCGCGCCTTCGTCGACGAGGCGATCGTGTAGTGACGCCCGAGGTATCCGACCGGCCGTAACCCAACCCCATACGCTACGCAATCCGTAACCTCGCGACGAAAACGGCCGCTCGGGCTTCCGCGCACCTCAGAAATGCGATAATTTCCGCCTCAACTTGGGAGCATCCGGGGAATGTCGGTTAAGGACGGGGACGGTTATGGCGATGGAGATCATCATTGGCGTTGACCGGCGGAGGCGCTGGCGAGTGGACGAGAAGCTGCGCATCGTCGCCTGAGCCGGACGGCCCCGGCGCCTGTTTCGCGGCGGATGCCCGTTGTTTCACGAGGTTATCCCTTGACTGCGCTGCTATTTGGCTTTTCGATTCCGCGCGCACCAACCTGTCCAGCCAGAAACACCGTCTGGAGTTAAAATGGTCCCGATAAGCCTTGGATTCTCCTGTCAAACGCGCTTCGCAATCAATATTGGGTCTGCAGCAGGCCCGGCAATGCCGTTCGACTGGACCATTACGACGCGCTCATTTGTGAACACCGCCCTTGCAACCGATGGTGAAGTTCTTACTATTTCCGAAAATGACGTTTCTATTTATACTATGCCGGATGAAAAATGCCAAGGCGTCCAGATGCATGGAATATATTTCTGGCACGATTTTCCGGTCGCAGAAGACAATCGAACCATCAAGACTGGTTGGGAAAGAGATATTGCCAAAGTAAATGATAAATATAAAAAAAGATGGTTATATTTTAAAGAATTGATGCGTGATAGCTTTACGGAAAAGCGGATATTATTCTCAAATACCCAATTGAATCTATCTCAATTTGCTACTGATAAGAACGATTTTCACAATAAATTTGGGCTCGATAATTATTTTTTTTATTCCGTTATTGATTCTTTGAATTTGTGGGGCGCAAAAAATTATCGAATAACTTTTCTTGTTCGCACCCTTGATGACTACGAAACGCTTGTCGATACTGAGACGAAGCTTTCACATCTTTTCGATGTTCGCTTTGCAGGTGAAATGTCTCTGCGCGCGAACGCTCCATTAGTTTCGTCTATTTTCACTACGCCATCCGCTGCGGGTGCCCTTGGAGAGCTATGTGGGAAATATAAAAATGGTGCGCAAATTGCCATGCGCGGAAAAACGGCGCTAATATATAACGTAAATGGAAAGTTATGTGGAGAGGTAAGGCCATTTACTGGTGGGTATCTATTCGTTTTTGACGGTCTAGACAACACATTCACTGCAAGAATGAAGGATAGAGAAATATACTTCTCCGATAATACACAATGGACTCTGGTTTCTCCGCTCTCGAACTCGACGCTCTGAAACAAACGCAAAATAAAATACCGGGACGGTTACTATGTTTCTGGTGTCGCTTGCGGCAGGCAAGCGAATTTACAAGAGGAGAAAAACCCCTTCGATTGGCCTGAAAAGGAGCCAGAGTTGATTTGCGCGCACGCGGCGGCGGCGTTAGGTTGTTGGGTGTGTGCGTAGGGGAATTCCCTCGATGGTGCGGCGGCGGCGATTGCTGGCCGGAGCGGCGGCCCATTACGTCATTCGGCGCGGCAACGATCGCAAGCCGATCTTCTTCACCGACGATGGCCGGCTACTTTATCCGAACTGGCTTTCGACGGCAACGATGCGGCACGGAGCGCTTCTCCATGCTTATGTGCCGATGACCAATCACGTGCATCTGCTCGTGACCACGGAGCGCGAACTGACGTTGCCGCGAATCCTGCAATCGCTTGGCCGGCGTTACGTTGCGCACATTAACGCTACCTACCGGCGCACCGGAACGCTTTGGGAGGGGCGCTATCGTTCCACCGTGCTCGACAGGGCCGGCTATATTCTCGCGTGCCACCGTTATATCGAAGCTAATCCGCTGCGGGCTCGCATGGTGGGCGAACCCGATCCTCTGCTTGCCGAACATCCTGTCTATCGCTCGCTTGGCGCAACGGCAGAACAACGACGGACTGCGTACCGAATCCTGTTCGACCAAGGTCTCGGCGAAGATATCCTCCGCGCCGTTCGCGATGCGCCGCGAGCCAAGGCTAGTGCACGGATGCATACAAAAGATTCATTGGCCCGTTAACGGCAACCTTTGAGAAGAGGCGACATTCAGCGTGGGCGCTATGTATCTGGCTGTACCTTTTGTATGAGTCAGTGCACTAGGTTCCGCGAAGCGAGAAGTTTCGCGCGGAGACCCAAGCGGTCACCGGTGGCACCGCGAAGCCGCCGCGCCGCGGTCGTCCGCCCCCAAAACAGCGGAAGGATGAATATCCCGCACAATCGCCGAAACTGCTTTGAACAGCAGCGTAAACGACTCTGGCTCCTTTTCTCCCTTTTCTCGCGTTCGCTGCGGCTCTGGAGCAATCCCGGCGCATGCAGCAGTCGAAATCAACCTGGTACAAAAATCCGTCAGGACAGGATGGCCTTGCGCCGGCCGCGTCTGTCTGTATGCTCAACGCGGATGCCTACGACTTTTGAATGCGATCCACAACCGCAACCGCCCCATGGCTGTCAAGTTACGCGTTGTTTGCGCAACGCGAGAGAAGAAGGAAGATTTCTGCGCCAAGACTGCCTTGGGTCGGTCCCTGGTTCTCTGGCGACCGCCCGCCGTTGAATTGGTTCTGTTCGACCGAAATACGAAGGGATTGCCGGAATTATATAATCAGGCGATTGCTGCGGCGGCCTCCGACCCCGCGATCCTCATGTTCGTCCACGACGACGTGCACTTGTTTGATTTCTTTTGGCCTTACCATATCCTCACCGGATTGCGCACATTCGATATCATCGGCCTCGCCGGCAACAAACGCCGGGTCCCAAACCAGCCCGCGTGGGCGTTTACGGACGACAAGTTCACGTGGGACACGCCCGACAACCTCAGCGGTACAGTCGGGCACGGGAGCGGCTTTCCGCCCAGCAACGTGAGTGTGTACGGCGCACCGGGGCAGCAGGTTAGGCTCTTGGACGGTGTTTTGCTTGCCGTGCGTAGCGAGACCTTGCTGTCGCAAGACCTCCGCTTCGATGAACGTTTCGCTTTTCACTTCTATGACATGGACTTTTGCCGCCAAGCGGAGGTCAAGGGACTGCGTTTGGGAACGTGGATGATCTCGGTGATTTACGAGAGCGGAGGCCAGTTCGGCAGTCCCGTCTGGCAGGCGGCTTATGCCAGGTACCTGGACAAGTGGGGCTCCTGACGGAGCGGACTCTGTGTTTGCTGCGGACCGGGACATTTACCTATGCAATGTCGGAATTCATCATCGCCGACCGATGTCACGTTTCCGTGCTCTTCGGCTATTCCGGTGACAATTCCGGTGATGGGATAGGACCAACGTTCACCTTACCGTTCAAAGCAGGCTTTCGGCAAAGTGGGTTCGCTCGCGATCGTGCCGTCACTTAGTGTAAACGGCATGTCGCGGGTCCGCCCCGCCCATTCATAGACATCCTGGAACAGATGCCGATGAATGGCCGCGAGATGGGCGGCGTCAAACCGACCCTTCACGCCTACCCCTTCGGCAAGCTTGGCGTCTCGCATGGCCGTCAGCTTGCCTTATCGGTAGTTCGTGATTTTCGTGAATTCGACCAAGCGTATTGTCCCTGTTCCCCGCTATTCTGTCCGCCGGTGTGCCTGTCGCACCCGCTCAGGGGCTCGCGCTCACATGCAGCTCGATGCCGGTCCGCTTCTGCAGGTATCCGATGACACTGAACGGATTGTGCGCTTGCGGGTTACCGCGCGCGACCGGACCTGCGGCAGCAAATTCAATTCGACGACTTGCTTGCAGGCGCATGGATATCTGTGCGCGCCTGGAGCAAAATGATTTTTCTTCGAATCGTCATTTCGTAAGAGAGGCAAAAGTCCTGGCACGCAGGTGCAGCATGTCGAGAAGCATGCTTGAAAATGGCGGAAATCTGCCGTTTTCCTCGCATCGGGAAAGCAACGACGGCTTAATCGGGACGATCTGCCGGCACTTTTGCCCCTCTTAGGTCATTTCGCTTTAAGTTATTGTTTCGACGCGATTCCGGACGCAAAAGTGCGCCCATTTTTGCCGGAACCGCTTTAAGAGGGATCATGGATCGCATCCGCATCACGGGCGGCGCCCGCCTGAACGGGGAAATCGCCATCAGCGGCGCCAAGAACGCCGCTCTGCCCCTCATGGCCGCCTGCATCCTGTCCGATTCGCCGATCGAGCTGACTAACGTGCCGTGGCTGGCGGACATCGCGTTCATGGCCGACCTCCTGCGCAGCCTGGGCGTTGCGGCGTTCTACGAGCCGTCCCGCGAATTGGGCGTTTGCGGCAGAATGATGCTCGATGCGTCGCAGCTGAGCGGCACCACCGCCGACTACGATATCGTTCGCAAGATGCGCGCGAGCTTTCTGGTGCTGGGCCCGCTCGTGGCCCGCTGCGGACGGGCCAAAGTCTCGCTTCCCGGCGGCTGCGCCATCGGCGCCCGGCCGGTCGACCTGCATTTGAAAGCCCTGGGCGCGCTGGGCGCCGAGATCGAGCTTTGCGAGGGCTATGTGCTGGCGCAGGCGCCGCATGGGCTTCGCGGCGCCCACATCGCGTTCCCGTGCGTCTCGGTGGGCGCCACCGAGAACACGCTGATGGCCGCGGCGCTCGCCCAAGGCGAAACCGTGATCGAGAACGCCGCCCGCGAGCCCGAGATCGACGATCTCGCGCGCTGCCTCATCGCCATGGGCGCGCGGATTTCCGGGGTGGGCAGCTCCCTCCTCGTGGTGCAGGGTGCGCAACGCCTGAGCGCGGCGCGCCACGCCGTAGTGGCCGACCGGATCGAAACCGGCACCTATGCTTTTGCCGCGGCCATTGCCGGCGGCGAGATCGAACTTGTCGGCGGCAGGCAGGAACTGATCGGGGCGGTCGTGCCGCTGCTGCAGTCGATCGGAACGGAGATTGTGCAGACCAATCGCGGCCTCAAGGTCCATCGCAACGGCGTGCGGCCGATGGCGGCCGATGTCGAGACGGCGCCCTTTCCGGGTTTCCCCACCGATCTGCAGGCGCAATTCATGGCGCTCATGGCAACGGCTGAAGGAACTTCCCATATCCGCGAGACCATCTTCGAGAATCGTTTCATGCATGTGCCGGAGCTTTTGCGCATGGGGGCGGACATCCGTATCGACGGCGACACTGCGGTCGTGACCGGGGTCGAGGCGCTCAAGGGGGCGCCGGTGATGGCTACCGATCTGCGCGCCAGCGTGAGTCTGGTATTGGCCGGGCTTGCCGCCGAGGGCGAGACCACCATCAATCGGGTCTACCATCTGGACCGCGGTTTCGAGCGTCTGGAGGAGAAGCTCGGCCGGGTGGGCGCCGAAATCGAGCGGGTCCGGGGATGACGGCGCCTCTGACGCTCGTCGCCGAAGATGCCGAGGATTTCGAGATCATCTCGGCCAGGCTGCAGGATGCCGTAGCCCAGGTGAAGGACCTCATCTGGCTTCCCAAATCACGCCGCTTCGTGGCGCTTCTCAATCGCTTCAAATGGGAGAGCGCGCAGGCGGGCCCCGAACGAAACCTGCGGGCGCTGGCGCGGCTCAGCTTCGAGCGCGTCCTCGACGTCAAGTCGCACCGCATCCGGCATGAGGGGGAAGCCATAGCGGCGCTGCTGGCGATGCGATACACGCCCAGGAACAGCGAGGACCCGGGCGGCACGGTCGAGCTGCTGTTCGCCGGCGGCGGCGCGATCCGGCTCGATGTCGAATGTCTCGATGCGAGCCTTGCCGATGTGAGCGGCGACTGGGCCGCCCGCCGCCGTCCCGATCACGAAACGGAAAAGCGCTAGATGGCACGCAGGCTTGACGCGCGTTCCACGGATTTTGCCGCCGCATTCGACCGGCTGCTCCATGCCAAGCGCGAAGCCGGCGAAGACGTAGCCCTTGCCGTGCGCGCCATCGTTGCCGAGGTGCGCGCCCGCGGCGACGCCGCATTGTGCGATTATGCCAAGCGTTTCGATCGCGTGACGCTTGCGCCGGAGACTTTGCGGGTCGGCGAGGACGAGATCGCGGCGGCGGACGCGGCGTGCGGCAAGGCCGCGCTCGCCGCGCTCCATCTCGCCCAGCAGCGCATCGAAGCCTATCACGTGCGGCAAATCCCCCGCGACGAGCGATACACCGATGACACGGGAACCATGCTCGGGTGGCGATGGACGCCGCTCGACAGCGTCGGCCTCTATGTTCCCGGCGGAACGGCAAGTTATCCGAGTTCGGTTCTCATGAATGCGGTGCCGGCGCGCGCGGCGGGCGTTGGGCGCATCGTCATGACCACGCCGGCAACCGACGGACGCATTAACCCGCTCACTTTGGCTGCGGCGAGGCTGGCCGGCGTGAGCGAGATCTATCGCGCCGGCGGCGCGCAAGCCATAGCCGCGCTGGCTTACGGCACGGGCCGGATCGCACCGGTGGACAAGATCGTGGGACCGGGCAATGCCTATGTCGCCGCCGCCAAGCGCGAAGTGTTCGGCCGCGTCGGCATCGATTCCATCGCGGGACCTTCGGAAATCGTGGTCGTCGCCGACGCCGCCAACAATCCCGACTGGGTCGCGGCCGATTTGCTGAGCCAGGCCGAGCACGATGCGTCGTCGCAATCCATTCTCGTCACCGACGATGCAGGTTTTGCCGATGAAGTGGCGGCGGCGGTGGAACGCGCGCTTGGCGTTCTGCCGCGGCGCGATATTGCCGAAGCCAGCTGGCGCGATTTCGGCGCCATCATCCTGGTAGAACGCATCGAGGATGCAGCCGCGATCGTCGACAAGCTCGCACCCGAGCACCTGGAAATCGCGCTGGCCGATCCGGAGACGCTGCTTGGCAAGGTGAAGCACGCCGGTGCGATCTTTCTCGGGATGTATACGCCGGAAGCCATGGGCGATTACATCGCCGGTCCCAACCATGTGCTGCCCACGGCGCGATCCGCGCGCTTCTCATCGGGGCTGTCGGTTCTGGATTTCCTCAAGCGCACGACGCTGCTTTCCTGCACCCCCGCTTCGATGGCGAAGCTCGGCCCCGATGCCATCGCGCTGGCCGACGCCGAAGGACTGGCAGCGCATGCCCGCTCGATCGCCGCCCGGCTTAATCGCAATGGGCAGTAGGCAGTAGGCAGTGATGCTGGTATCCCTCATTTCACTACTGCCGATTGCCGATTGCCGATTGCCATCTCCATGACCGATGCGAACCGTTTTCGGTTGATCGCCATCGAGCTCGACGAGCGCACGGTCGTGCGCCGCACACGGGAGATCGAGCAGGAGCGCGCCATCGCGATCTACGATCTTCTCGAAATCAATCGTTTCGCGCCGCACGGCTCTTCGGGAGGGCCGTACAAGCTGCTTCTGGGCATTGCCGAAAACCGGCTCGTATTCGACGTTCGCCTGGAAGGCGGCGAGGCGCACGGCCGCGTGATGCTGGCGCTGACCTCGTTCAAGCGCATCGTCAAGGACTATTTCCTCGTCTGCGAAAGCTACTACAAAGCGATCCGCAACGCGCCGCCGTCGCAAATCGAGTCGCTCGATATGGCCCGGCGCGGTCTGCATAACGAGGGATCGCAGCTCTTGCTCGAGCGTCTGAGGGGCAAGATCGATATCGATTTCGATACCGCCCGCCGCCTCTTCACGCTCATCTGCGTATTGCATCTGAAGGGTTGACGGCCGTGCGCGGGCCTCACGGCGAGGATTTGCCCGGCGCCATGCTGTTCGCCTGCACGCTCAACGCCGTGCGCAGCCCGATGGCGGCGGCGATCATGCGCCATCTCTACGGCAAGTTCGTCTATGTCGATTCGGTCGGCGTTCGCGCCGGCGAACTCGATCCCATGGCCGTCGAGGTGATGGAGGAAATCGGCGTGGAGATCGGCAAGCACAAGCCCAAGCGCTTCGAGGATCTGGAAGACACGTCCTTCGATTTGGTGGTGACGCTGTCGCCGGAAGCCCAGCACAAGGCGATGGAACTGACGCGCACCTCCGCCGTCGAGGTGGAATATTGGCCGATCATGGATGCGACCGCCATCGAGGGAACGCGCGAGCAGCGGCTTGATGCCTATCGTGCGATCCGCGACGAGTTGCTGCGGCGCATCGAAAGGCGCTTTGCCGTGAAACGGGCGGCGGATGTGTGAACGACTTACAATCTTCCGTCCCCGTGCGTAAGCATGGGGGAGGTGTCTCCCCTGGGCTTTAGCCGGGGAGACGGAGGGGGCACCGGTATACGGCGCGATTGCTCCGGCAAACACGCAAATTGGCGGTTCGTGAAGCATTGAGAGCACGTCGATCGAGTGCTCAAAGCCTGCACATTAGCAATCCTCGAATGGCAGTCCCGCTTTTCGAGAGACAAGTTCCGGCGCGCATCGATGGTGGCGCTCAGCTTCGGCGCGGTACCGTCAATCTCCAGATCAGACGCGCGCGTAGATCGCGCCCCCTCCGTCTCGCTCCGCCGCTCAAGGCCGGGGTCGCTCGCCACCTCCCTGATTCGCTGTTGCGAACGGGGGAGGAAGAATATTGGCGCCTCGCCGCGCTCCCAGTACGCTTGCTTTTCCCGGGTTTCGGTGCATTCTCCGCCCCGCGAAAACCTTTCGAGGACGAATGGCCAAGGAAGAATTGCTGGAATTTCCCGGCATGGTGAGCGAGTTGCTCCCCAATGCCACCTTCCGCGTGAAGCTTGAAAACGGACACGAGATTATCGCCCACACCGCCGGTAAAATGCGCAAAAACCGCATTCGCGTGCTGACCGGCGACAAGGTGCTCGTGGAAATGACGCCCTATGATCTTACCAAGGGGCGCATCACCTATCGTTTCAAATAATCTCGACGGCGCGCCGCGCCTGCGCCTGGTTCTCGCCAGCGACAGCCCGCGCCGGCTGGCCCTGCTGGCGCAGGCCGGACTGGTGCCCGATGCGGTGTTGCCGCCGCGTATCGACGAGCGGCCGCTCAAGGCGGAATTGCCGCGGGCCCACGCAACAAGGCTCGCGATGGCGAAGGCGCGCGCGGTGCATGCAGCCTTGACCGGCACGCCGGCGCTTGTTCTGGCGGCCGACACGGTCGTGGCGTGCGGCCGGCGGATCCTGCCCAAGGCGGAAACCGACGCCGACGTGCGCACCTGCCTTCAGCGTCTTTCCGGCCGCCGGCACAGCGTGATCACCGCGATCGCCATTGCGGTTCCCGACGGCGCCATCCGTAGCCGCATCGTGGAAACGACGGTCGGCTTCGCGCGCCTCTCGCAGCGAGAGATCGACGCCTACATCGCCGCGGGCGAGGGATTGGGCAAGGCCGGGGGCTACGCCATTCAAGGCCGCGCCGAGATCTTCGTGCGGTTCTTGCGCGGCTCGTGGTCCAATGTGGTAGGCCTGCCGCTCAGGGAGACCGTAAACCTTCTGGCGGCGGGCGGTCATATGCCGGCAGAAAATCCGTGATAGGTTCGTCTGTCTCGTTCGGCCCAATCTTGTTCGTCTCAGTGAAGAATGAAAAAAGAAATCCTGATCAATGCAGGAGCAGCGGAGATTCGCATTGCCGTCGTGGAGGACGGCCACCTGCAGGAACTGTATCTCGAACGCACGATCGGCCTGGACGACGGCGCCGCCCGGCGCGCGCGCGGCGGCGGGCGCAGCGGTCACAGTCTCATCGGAAACATTGTGCTCGGGCGGGTGCAACGCGTTCTCCCGGGCATGCAGGCGGCCTTTGTCGACATCGGGCTCGATCGCGCCGGCTTTTTGGGGGCGCGCGAAGCACGCTGCCTGGCCGATCTTCCCGGTGTCGGTTGGGGCGGCGACGAGCGCCCGCCCAAGATCGGCGATTGCGTGCGCGAAGGCGAAGAGATCGTCGTTCAAGTGGTGAAGGACCCGATCGGGGAAAAAGGCGCGCGGATTTCCGCCAACGTCACCATCCCGGGCCGCTTGCTCGTGCTTGTTCCCAATCAGCCCGGCGTCGCGCTGTCGCGCCGCATCGAGGATGCGGAAGAGCGCCTGCGCCTCTCGCAGCTCGGTGAGCAGCTGATCGCGCCGCGCGATGCGGCGCTGCTTCCCGGCGCGGGCTTCATCCTGCGCAGTGCCGCAATCGGCGCCAGCCTTGTCGATCTGCGGGACGATGCGGAACGGCTTGCCGAGGCGTGGCGTGCAGTGATGACGCGGCGGCAGAGCGCGCGTGCGCCCGCCGCGCTCTATCACGATCTTAATCCGGTGGAGCGCACGATGCGCGACGTGGCGGATGCCGCCACCACGCGCGTTCTGATCGACGACCCGCACGCCCTTGAGGATGCCCGCGCCTATTGCCGTCGCGCCATGCCCGAAGCCGAGAGCCGGCTCGCGCTTTTTGCGGAGCCGGGAACGCTGTTCGACGCTTATGGCCTGGAAGAGCAAATCGAGCAGCTGCTTCTGCCGCGCATCCCGCTGTCGTCCGGCGGCTGGATCACGATCGAAGGAACCGAGGCGCTGACGGCCATCGACGTGAATTCGGGCAGCTTTACCGCCGCCACCGGGCTCGAAGAAACGAGCCTGAAGGTCAATCTCGAAGCCGCCGAGGAGATCGGCCGCCAGCTGCGCCTGCGCGGCATCGGCGGTCTCGTCGTCGTCGACTTCATTCATTTGAGCGAGGCGGAGAATATTCGAAAGGTTCTCGATGTCCTCGCCGCAAGCCTTGCCAGGGACGGAACGCCCACCCAGATCTCGCCCATGTCGGAATTCGGCCTCGTCGAGATCACCCGCAAGCGGATTCGCGATCCGCTGTTCAAGCTGATGACGGAGAACTGCCGGCCGTGTCGCGCCAGCGGCCGCACGCTGACGCGCGAATCGGTCGCCATGGAGATACTGCGCCGCGTCGAGCGCGAAGCCGCCGCAGCGCCGGGCAGGCCGATCGTCGTGCGCGCCGCGCCCGACGTGGTGGAGTGGATCGTCCGGCACGACGACGAAGTGCGACCGGCACTCGCCAGGCGAGGTGCGGCGCGCGTCAGCTTCGAGGCGCGCGGCGAATTCGCCCGGGAAGGTTTCGATGTCGGCACGCGTTAGCGGGCGCTGCCCGATTTGCGGCAAGCCGCCCGCGGAGCGCTTCCGGCCTTTCTGCTCGAAGCGTTGCGCCGATATCGATCTGGCGCGCTGGCTGGGCGGCACCTACGCCATTCCCGCCGCCGAGGCTCAGGACGATACGATGCGGCAAGAAACCGGGGAGGAGGGGGAGGATTGAGTGGCGTTAATCCGACTTCCTTCAACTGTCATGGCCCGCGCCACCGGTCCGCGCGAAGCGCGGCCGGAACGTGAACTCCGGCGGGCCACCCAGTTTGAGATACCAATCCGTCGATGGCGAATCAGAAGACTTGGCTATTCCGCCAGACGCGTTGCCGCATAACCTGGGTGGCCCGCCGTCGCGGGCCATGACAGCAAAGTTGGCGCCCCCACGCTGGACAGAGCCGCCCCCCTCTTCTAAAAGGCCCGCTTCCCCGGCTCGCCCAGGTAGCTCAGTCGGTAGAGCAGCGGACTGAAAATCCGCGTGTCGGTGGTTCGATTCCGCCCCTGGGCACCATTCATCTCATTGATTTAATGTGATTTTGTTTATTTGCGCGGTGATTTGGCGGAAGCCAATTTTCTGCGTGGTACCGCGGCGGTACCGTTTGCGCCATCAGGGGCGGTTGCTTTGACGCTCCGACTTCGAATGGCGTTTGCGAAACTACACTCTCCATGGACTGGGACAGGATATCCTGTCCCTCTTCTCACCAAAGACCATCATAGAACAGGAAACCTTCACGATCCTCACGCGTGACCCGAACGCCCTTTGCGCGCGAATCCACGACCGCATGCCGGTCAAGCTCGGTCGAGGGGATTGGGAGGGCTGGCTGGCGACGCCTGAAGAGCGACAGGCATTGTTTCGACCGTTCCCAGCCGAGAACATGGAAATGTGGCCCGTGGGCCGAGCGGTGAACAGTCCAAAGAACCAAGGCCCGGAGTTGATTGAACGAATCAAACTTCAATCATGACGCGAAGTTGCACGTTACCGGTAGCACGCGACCAGCACCAACAGCGCCAATACGCTGAGCGCAGTCCCCATCCCATAAAGGATCAGTTCGCTCCAACTGTGCATTGGTTTGATACGTGATTCCCATCCCAGCTCGCTCAGCGAGCGTGACTGCGTGCGCGGAAAAAAGTAGTCGTCTAAACGGAAATCGGCATGCGCTCCTATGAGGCGGGCCTTCTCGTTGAAACACCTTCCTATGTGCGAGAATCCGATGGCAGACATCGACAGTGGACTGCCGTCTGTAGCCTTGACGTAGCTTACTTTCGCTTGAAGCATTTGCATCGTTTCGCTCCATTCCGGGACACCAGCCGGGCTCTCGCAAACTCCGTGCCATGGCGATGGACCCAAGCCAGCGGTACTCACTGATAGCCGACGGGACACAGCTCAGCAGTTTTCGAGTGCGATGCTTTTGCCGATCAGTCGGCTCAGTGTGAAACTGCCAATGAACACTATCGACCGGCGGCTTCGGGGTCCATCACCGCTAATTCAGCCGGCGCCGCAAGCTTCATCAGCGTGTCGCCGCGCGAGCCGCACTACTGCAAGGGGCTCTTCCATCTGCTCGTCTTGCAAACAAGGTGCTGTCGCTATTGGGGACGGGGCACCTTCGTTGATTACGGGGGCGAGATCTGCCGTCACGGCATTGAGATACTCGCCCCCGACTTTTGAGCTGGTTGGGCGGCCGTGTGAAATGGCTCGTTCCGCGCTCCGCTTTCAATCCCTGGGCATGACACTTTCCCACTCGACCGGACAATCGGTCACGTACGGGTAATATTCCCCATACTGATCGCACCAATACCACCAGCCGAAGGGCTCGCCGAGCGGCGTATAAAGATCGGGGTACGGATACACCGGCTCGTCAAAAAAATACCAATCCGGCCCGACCATCCACCACCAGCCAAATCGGCCATTGTGCCAGGTATGCTGCCAATTCCCGCTATGCCAACGATTCAATTCGAAGTCGTGAAAGTTGCCGTGCCACGCATTGGCCCTCGGAAGATACGTGTTTCCGTAGCGATGCGGAAAAACCCTCGCCGGGGCCGTATCGTGATGAAAGTTGCCCCATCCGACAGGTCCTCGCGGGCCGCCGATATAAAAGGACCTTCCGCGCGATTGGACGAATCCGCCTGTCATGCCGTGCGCGCCTCCGCCCATTGTGCCGTGTGCGCCTGCGCCCATGCCGCCGCCATGGCTCCCCGGAGGATCGGCTTTGTCCTGCGCCAGTAGCGGCATCGCTAACAAACAAGACACGGCGGCTGCGAGGAAAATGCTTCGGGCGATTGACATGATTGGCTCCAAATGTCGGCAGCCGGACCCTGTGCGGGTCGGCAACACACGTTTAGCATACACTCAGCGTTCCTGTGCTGTTCGAGTGAGCGTTCTCTAATTTGACGATCGTGGGGATAGCCCAGGTAGCCGTGCCCTGCAATCGCCGGCCTTCGGCCGCCCGATCCGGTGCGCGTCTGCACATCCCGGCAGGCGAAGTGCGTCCGCAATGCGCCAAATCAGCACCGGGGATGCCCTGACGGGTCCGAACACGCGCGGCCACGCAACTTTCATGACCAAAAACGCATGAACCAGCTTCCCGCAACGCCCGGGTCATACTACATTCCGCCGCGAAGTACGTTCCGGCGGGTTCCGTCCGGGAAATGCTCGTCTAGTCCTGAGAGTCACAATCCGCAACGATATTGGGAGATAATGATGTTCAGCCACGTCGTCGTAGGCAGTAACGATCTGAAGAAATCGAAGACGTTCTACGATGCCCTGTTTACTGCGATCGGTGCCAATCCCGGGATGGATATTGGCGAGCGGTTGGCCTATGCCCACAAAGGCTGCAATTTTATGGTCACCAAACCGATCAACGGCGAGCCCGCGACCTATGCCAATGGCGGCACCATCGGCTTTGCCATGGAGAGCAAAGAACAAGTTCATGCTTGGCATGATGCCGGTGTCGCGAACGGAGGCCGCAGCTGCGAAGACCCGCCCGGCCTGCGTGACCTCGGCTTCGCCAAACTGTATCTCGCCTATTTGCGCGATCCCGATGGCAACAAGCTGTGCGCCATGCTTCCGGTTGGGTAGTAGTTTGCACTCGCGATCTTCAAGAGGCTGACGCCCACGAACTACCTCCCTTTATGGTCGGGATTCCACGGACCACTCGCCTCCTGCAATCGCTTCAAGACGCTCCGTTTCATGGATGACGAATTGATGACGATCTGGCGTCGATATGACCCGTGACGGCTTTAGATCGCTCACAGTTCTACATGTCGTTTTGACCGTTAGACCGAGATAGTCAGCCATATCGATTTGCCACCGGTCGAGTCAGCATTCGATGGGATGATCAGGGACGGAACTCAGCTTCGGCCACAGAAATTCCGCCGAATTCCAGGCCACGGGGTACTCACTGATAGCCGACGGGACACAGATCAGCAGTTTTCGAGTGCGGTGGTTTTGCGGGCAAGCCGGCTCAGTGTGAAACTGCCGATCTACACTATCTGACGGAATGCGACCGGTTCTTCGTCGGCCTGCCGCCGCGACCCAAAGTCGACGACGTTGCCGGACGGGGCGACGATTCCATTTATCAGCGCCTCCAAAGCTTCGAGCGCCGATCGCTTTTCAGCCGCGTAGTCATGCCGATCGTAGACGCCTTGGACGCCCGAAATCGCGTGGTTGAGCACACGCTCCGCGATCTCTGGTCGAACCCCTGCGCGAGACATCAACGACCGCGCCGTTCGCCGCAAGTCATGTAGAACCCACGGCAGCCGCTTTGCCGCCGCCGGACCCTGACAGACGCGGCCGTGTCGCCCCGAACCAAGGCATCGTCGAAACCTTCAACCAAAACAATCCAAACTCAAATCGCGGTGCAACAGACGCAACGAATCAGCGTGGCCCGCGCCCGAAAACTTCCCGCGTGGCGGCAAATCGGCCTACTATCGCTGAATAAGACGGGCTAGTAAGATCGTTTCAACGGAAACCTTTTTTCCGTCAAACCGCGCCACTGCCGGGGGAACCGCTCGGGTCATCCCCGGTGTCCTACCTGGGAGAGACACGTGAACACGTCCATAGAGGCCGCCCTCGGGGTGGAGCGGATCAAGCCAAAGATCGGGGCCCGGATTCTGGCCGACAAGGAAAAGCTCCTTAGCGGCACATTCGCCACGGACATCATGGATCTGCTGGAGCAGCACGGTGTCCTGGTCTTTCCGCTGATCAACTTCAATGACGAGGAGCAGCTGGCATTCACCAACACCTTTGGCCGCTACTCAAAAGAGGTCTTCGGCGCGGACATCTACAAGATCTCGCTCGATCCCGAACTGACCGCGACCGCGGAGTATCTCAAGGGTGCCTTCTTCTGGCATTTCGACGGCTCGATGTCGGCGAAGCCCATCCGGGCGTCGATTCTGACAGCCAAGATCTTGTCGCCGACGGGAGGCGACACTGAATTCTGCAATACCTACGCCGCCTACGACGACCTGCCAGCGCAGGATAAGCAGCGGCTCGACGGGCTGCGCGTGATCCATTCCAACACGTCGGCCCAGCTCTACGTCAATCCCGAACCCGACCTGGCGACATGGAACGGCTGGAAGGCGGTGGGCGTGGGATCCCGGGAACTGCCGCTGGTGTGGAAGCACAAATCGGGGCGGAAGTCGCTGGTCATCGGCAATACCGCCTACCAGGTAATTGGCATGGACCCGCTCGAAAGCAAGGAACTGCTGATCAGGCTGCGCGATTTCGCCACCCAGGAGGAGCGGAGCTACACCCACAAATGGACCGTCGGCGACGCCTTGATGTGGGACAATACGGGTACCCTGCATCGCGCCACGTCTTACCCGGTCGATTGCGGGCGGCTTCTGCACCGCACCAAGCTGGAAGGCGAAGAAGCGATCGCGTGACAGGCTGGCCAGCCCACGACGGAAGATTAGGACGGACATCTGGGGAGCGGTTCGATGGGACGATCGCTCAGCGCGCATAAAGGCCGGTGAGATCGGCGGTCGCAAGCGTATGGTTTTTCACGGCTGCCGACACGGCTTCGCAAGACGAACCCTTCTGCAACGGCAGATGCTCGACGGAAAGCGCCACCAGCCTGAATTTATAGCGATGCGGTCCGTGGCCCAGCGGCGGACATGGTCCGTCATATCCGGCCTTGTGAAAATCATTTCGCGCTTGGTGGGAACCGTCAGGTCCGTCGGAGCGCACAACATGCTCGGCGAGGCTCTGCCGCTCCTGAGGAATGTCGTAGATAGCCCAGTGATGCCAGGATCTTCCCGGAGCGTCTGGGTCTTCGCACAGCACGGCAAAGCTCTTGGTGCCCTTTGGCGGTGCGGACCAGGACAAAGGCGGCGAAACATTGTCTCCGTCGCAGGTATAGCGGCGCGGGATTGTCTCGCCATCGAGGAAGGCGCTCGAACTTAGCTGCATGACAGTTCTCCGAAATCAATGTTGCCGACTTAAGCGGAGGGATATCCCACCGTCTGCGCGAAGGTGACGAATTGCTGCGCGGGCAGGTTCAGCGTGTGCTCAAGTTTCGGATAGTCGACTGCAGCGCGGAACACGGAAGCCAATCCTTCGGACGCGCAGTAGAGGTATACGTTCTGCCCGATAAACCCCGTGTCAACCGAAGCGTAGAGCCGACGGTCTTCCTTAGAGACATCCGTCATCCGTTCGCCGTGCGCGATGTAGACGAGATTGAGCGGTGCTGTTCCAACGAAATCCTGCACGCCGGTGTCGGCGCGGATATCGGCGTTCAAGTATGGGACAAGCGCATGTCCTTTGGGATCGTACAGCCACACGCCATCGTCCATGGCGGCCAAGACATCGATCACCATCACATGTCGCCAATAGGGTGCGGTGCGATCGCCGCTCGGTCTGTTTACGCCGAACGCGGCCCACAACAGGTCGGACAGTGTCTGCTCCGAAAGCCGTTTGTGCGAGTACTCACGCGTCGAATGCCGATGCTTAAGCGCTTCCATCAGTGGCATGCCGCCTGTGGTCCGTGGCGCGGGCAAATTGCGCAGTCCTTGATTCCGTGCGGCTGCGGACGTCGCCACCATTCCTGCGGTTGCAAGAATGCCGGCATTGGCTGTGCGGCGTGTCATCACGGCGTTCCTCTCGCGTTGGTGGCTAGGCTGCTCTGCGTACCGTCGCGGGGCTTTCAAGCGCCGCGCTCTGCGGAGACTAGAAATGGATAATCAGTGTATCCCTGCGCGCCACCGCCAAAGAATGTGGCGCGGTCGGGGACATTCAACTTGGCGCCGACTCGCAATCGCTCCACGAGGTCTGGGTTTGCAATGTAGAGGCGTCCAAATGCGATCAGATCGGCGAGGTTTTGTTCGCGTGCATGGATCGCGAGGTCAAGGTCGTAGCCATTGTTGCCGATATAGCTGCCACGAAAGGCGCGTCGCAGCGCCGCAAAGTCGAAGCCACCGAGCGGCTCACGCGGTCCTTGGGTAACACCCTCGATCATGTGGACATATGCGAGGCCGAAGCGGTTCAGCCGTTCCACGACATTCCGGTATGTAGCGGCGGGGTCACTGTCCGCACCGATATCATTGACGGTGCTGACAGGCGAAAGGCGAACGCCTGCGCGCGAGCCGCCGCAAACGCGCGTGACCGCGTCAATAACATCGACAAGCAAGCGTGCCCGATTCTCGTGCGATCCCCCATGGGCATCCATTCGCCGGTTTGTGCTGTCTCGCAGGAATTGCTCCAGCAGATAGCCATTGGCCGCGTGGATCTCCACGCCGTCGAATCCGGCCGCGAGCGCATTGTGCGCCGCCTGTGCATATTCTTCTACGATTTCGGGTATTTCCTTGGTTTCTAGCGCGCGCGGCGTGACGCAGGGCTGAAAACCCGCTTCCGTGAAGGATGTGGCCATCGGACAGATCGCCGACGGTGCCACGGGAAGTGCGTTGCCCGGCTGAAGCGAAGGATGTGAAATACGGCCCACGTGCCACAGCTGGACGAAAATTCGGCCGCCCTTGGCATGGACCGCATGGGTAACCAGTTTCCACGCTTCCACTTGTTGGCCGCTATAGAGGCCCGGCGTGAAGGCGTAGCCTCTTGCGCGGGTCGAGATATTCGTCCCTTCGGCGATAATCAAACCAGCCGAGGCGCGTTGGGCGTAGTATTCAGCCATCAGAGCGTTCGGCACGCCGTCGGCGTTGGCGCGGCTGCGCGTCAGCGGCGCCATCACGATGCGGTTGGCGAGCCGATACGGTCCCAGCTGCACCGGTTGGAACAGATCACTGGCGGCTTGACGCGCGGGCATGGCCTTTCCACTGAAATGGCGCCGGACCGGCTAAGTCAGCGAAACTGCTGATCAGTATAAAAATCTGCTGAATGCGGTTCGACCTCCTTGATTCTTGTCAACCGCAACCTTGAATTCTCGCGCGGGACCGAGGCGAGAACGACCCGCACGACAAGCTTCAGTGAGAAGTCCAGTGCGATTTCGGTTGATGAAGCCGTTCGCCAAGGCGATCTCGGACGGAGATAGCTTCTGGTCGACAAACGGGGGCAGCGATGACCGGTGAAAGGGCTTGGTCGCGCGCGGCTTTGGTGAGTGCGAAACGCTATAAGTCCACTATAAGCCGTCAGAACTGGTCGGGAAGGAGAGATACTTCAGCTGTCTGCGTCGACTGCTCGCCACTCATATGTAAGCTCGTCCAGCCGGTCTTTGACGTCACGGGCCAGCGGCGCTTTTGCGGCGGCTATGCTGTCGGCAAGCTGCTCGGGCTTGCTCGCACCAATGATAGGCGACGTAATGGCGGGATTCGAGAGAACCCAGGCGACGGCGAGGGTGGTCAGACTTGTGCCCGCTTCCGCAGCCAGTTTCTTCATCGCTTCGACTGCGCGGAATTGCCGGTCGTGCCAGTAGCGGGTCTGGTATATCGACCCCGCCCAACTCAACGTGAACCGTGTCCCTTCGGGCGCAGGCCCGGGTGCGTGCTTTCCCGTGAGGAAGCCCCCTGCCAACGGGTTGTACGGGATTACCGCAAGCCCCTCTTCAGCGCAGAGTGGCAGGAGGTCCCGCTCGAAAGTCCGGAATAGGAGATTGTAGCGCGGCTGAACCGAGACGATCGGAGCCTGACCCTTCAGTTCGGATCGGCCAAGTGCTCGGGCGACCTTGGTTGCTGGCCAGTTGGAGACGCCTATGTAGCGCGCCTTACCAGAGCGGACAATTGCGTCCAAGGCTTCGAGGGCCTCATTCAGAGAGGTATTCGGGTCATAGGCGTGCAGCTGGTATAGGTCGACGTAGTCGGTTCCCAGGCGCCGCAACGATGCGTCGATGGCATCAAGCACGTGCTTTCTGGACATGCCTTCGTCCCACGGGTCAGGTCCCGTACGGCCGAAGCATTTGGTAGCGATCACATATTGATGTCGTCGACCCTTCAGCCATTCGCCGACGATTTCCTCGGTGCGGCCGACAGTCGCGAGATCGCCGCCCAGAGGATAAACATCGGCCGTATCAATGAAGTCGATGCCGGCCTCGGCGGCTGTGTCCATAATTGCGAAGCTTTGCGCCTCGCTGCACTGGAGGCCGAAGGTCATTGTGCCCAGGCATAGCCGAGAGACGCGCAGGCCAGTGCGGCCAAAACGAATGTGGTCCATGCGTGAAGCCTATTCCTCCCGAGCGGGCGCGGCCAGCTCTAGCCTATGACCCATTGTACCTCGTCACGGTTCACGATCGTGCGCAGAGGTTCGTTGGCAATCATGAGCCCGAGTGGCTGTAATCGAAAAATGCTGGTACATCTTGTTGGTATCGTAAAAGCAGCACTGAAATAATTGCAAATAATATCAGCCGGTTAGCCGCTCGCCGGGATTCCGCCCCTGGGCACCAGGAAAACCAAGGACTTAGCAAAAGTCCGCCGAAGAACAAAACGCTCGGGGACACAACCGGGGACACGATTTCGGCGAAGGCTGGTCGCTCCGATTGTCCACAGGTGATTTGTTGCGTGCGGCGTGAGCGACGCCTATGTGACGCGCAGGTAAAGCGTCGCCCTTCGGCTTTGAGCGCCCTCTGCGGAGCTTGCTAATGCCTGAACACGACAAAGACGACATCAAATTTGAAGACGAAAAGGGAGCGGTCGAGCACCTTCTGCATCGACTGCGACTTACGCCTGACGGTCCGTTGACGAAGCCGAACACCAAGCGCGCCCAAAGCGGCGCGGACGTTCTCGCCGTGATCGGCGGCCAACGCATTGGGGTCCAGCACACGGACGTTGAGTGCGCAGTGTCGATCAGCGGGAAGGTCGCTCGGGGACGCGGCAAGCCGCGCGCCCTGGAAAAGAAGGCTGGCGAAAAAGGGCAATATGCCGGCTTCGGAGAGAACGATCCCGAGAAGCTGCTCGCCAACATCGTTCGCGCCATCATCGAAAAGACGACGAAGCAGATGGCGGACTTCGATCAAAATTGGATGTTGGTCGTCGCCGGCAATCCGAACGCGCCCCTTTCGACGTTCGTGATGACGCAATTGGTCACCCCAGATGGCCTGAACCTTCTGACGGCGCAACCATTGTCCGCGTCCGTGTTTGACCGCGCGTTCATGCTCGCCATCCTCGGGACTGAACGTGCGCTGTTCGAGTGGAACCGGGCTTCAGGCCAGTGGACAAAGCACGTCGAGCGCGAGCAGTTCCCCTCGCTCTTGTTCGACGAGCTAATGGCCCGCGCGCGACGCCGAACGCTCGGGCGACCTTGACGCGTGGACTGATCGGGAAGTGGCGAAGGTGCTGTCCGAAATTCGCAGCACCAAAGGGTGAAGCTGTCACCGATGCCTTGTGTCAATTGCGGAGAACCCAAGACGTGCGAAGCGCATATCATTCCGCGCGCAATCGGACGGGACATCATTGAGGCTTCCGAAGATCGGAACACGCTGTCCTTAGCGGCGAAAACAAGAATGCGCGTATCGACTGGGACCGGATATCCTGTCCCCCTTTTCTTCAGGGAGGTTACCGGTGCGAACGGTTCTACCGGGAGAGCGTCAAGCCCGAGAGGTCTTCTTGCGATTGCACGGTCAGGATTCCAAGGTGGAGTGCGAAGATCGGCCAAGAAACCGGCCAAATATCTGGAAATATCCGAAATTATCGCGTATTTTTAAGGCCTTGATACCCGCATAGATCGGCCAGAATCATCGTGGCAATCGAAACGCCTGCCCGCATAGAGCCCGCCCGGCTGGAGGAACCCACCGAGGCGATTGCCGATGTCGTGGCCGAAATCGCATCTGCCTCGACCGCGCTGGGGCGCGCGCTGCATCCGCGCACGGCCGCCAACCTCGCCAATCTCGTGCGGATCATGAACACCTACTACAGCAACCTGATCGAGGGCCACAACACACGTCCGCGCGATATCGAACGCGCGCTGGCCGGCGATCTCGACCAGGACGAAGGGCGGCGCAATCTTCAGCTCGAAGCGGCCGCGCATGTGCGGGTGCAAATCGAGGTCGACCGCATGGCCGCCGAGGGGCGCATGCGGGAGCCGGCGTCGTGTGAGTTTGTCCGCTGGCTGCACCGAGAATTCTATCGTGATGGTCCGCAGGCGATGTTGCGCATCGGCGAAGGCGAGCGTGCATTCGACATGGAGCCAGGCGCCTGGCGCTCCAAACCGGAGCACGATGTTGCTGTCGGTCGGCACGTTCCGCCATCGAGCGATCGCGTCGCCGACTTTATGCAGTATTTTGAGAGCCGCTATCGTCTCGAACCGCTCGGCAAGGCAGGGCGCATTCTGGCGATTCCCGCTGCTCATCACCGATTCAACTATGTCCACCCGTTTCCGGACGGTAACGGCCGCGTTAGCCGCCTCATGAGCCACGCAATGGGGCTCCAGGCCGGTATCGGTGCTCACGGCCTGTGGTCGATCTCGCGCGGGCTTGCGCGCGGCCTCAAGAGCCGGGGCGAGTACAAAGAAATGATGGATCGCGCTGACACCCCCCGCCAGGGTGATCTCGACGGGCGGGGCAACCTTTCTCAGCGCGCGCTGGCAGAATTCACGCTGTGGTTCCTGGAGGTCTGCCGCGACCAGATCGGCTTTATGGCGAGCCTGTTCGAAATCGATACTCTGGCGCGGAGATTGCGCACCCTGGTCGAACGCAGCGAAACGCTACGGCCCGAAACCTCCAAACTTCTGGAAGAAGCACTGATCCGCGGCGAGGTCGAACGGGGTGATGCTTCGCGAACGACCGGCCTGCCTGAGCGCACGGCGCGGCGTGTGCTGAACGAGGCTGTCGAAGGTGGGCTGCTGGCCTCCGAAACGCCGAAGGGGCCAGTATCCTTGCGCTTCCCGTCGGACTCGCTCGAAATCTTGTTTCCGCGGCTTTATCCGCAGATTTAGCGATTGAAGCGTGCAGGCAGGCGTCCCGTCCTGGTACCAACGTGGTACCGCCGTCTCGGGTGTAAAATTGCGTCCAACTTTGACCCCGCCTCAAACTCACTCATTCCCTTGAAATGGTTGCGCACATTCCGATTTTGTGGGGTCGCGTTTCGCGTCCAACCGTGCCCCTCTGAATTCAGCTATTAGGCAATGAATGCAACACGTTACATGCCGCAAGCGGTGGGGTCATTGTTGGACGCGATTTTGTAGCCTGTGAATGCCCACTGAGCTTCCCGAACAATTCAAAAGCTTCGGCAGTTCCATGAAACAACCGGCGGCGCCTTGAATATCGCAGCCCAACACCCCAACTGTGGATGAACCGCCAGCACTCGGGCACTTGGAGTGCCAATCGTTGGCGATCCCATCGGGCTAAGTGCCCTACCCGACAATCTGGAGAGATATTCATGAAGTTTCGCCCTCTGGGCGACCGTGTGGTCGTTCGCCGTGTCGCAGAAGATCAGAAAACCCCCGGCGGCATCATCATTCCCGACACCGTTCAGGAAAAGCCGCAGGAGGGCGAGGTTATCGCCGTTGGCCCAGGCGCAATCGACGATCACGGCAAGCGCGTTCTGCCCGAGGTGAAGGCTGGCGATTTCGTTCTGTTCGGCAAATGGTCCGGCAGCGAAGTGAAGATCGACGGCGAAGAGCTGCTGATCATGAAGGAGGCCGACATCATGGGCGTGCTCGAAGGCCGCACCGTGAAGCCCGTGAAGAAGGCGGCCTGACCGCAGCGCGAGATCGTGCTGCCGCCGTTCCCCATTTTCGTATTCAGGAGAAGACAATCATGTCAGCCAAGGACGTCAAATTCGGGTCCGATGCGCGCGAGCAGATGCTGCGCGGCGTCGACATTCTTGCCGAAGCCGTAAAGGTGACGCTAGGCCCCAAGGGCCGCAATGTCGTGATCGAGAAAAGCTACGGCGCGCCGCGTTCCACCAAAGACGGCGTGACCGTCGCAAAGGAGATCGAGCTTTACGACAAGTTCGAGAACATGGGCGCCCAGATGGTGCGCGAAGTGGCATCGAAGACCAACGATGCGGCGGGTGACGGCACAACCACCGCCACCGTGTTGACCCAGGCGATCGTCCGCGAAGGCGCAAAAGCAGTCGCGGCCGGCATGAACCCGATGGATCTCAAGCGCGGCGTCGAAAAGGCGGTGGAAGCCGTCGTCGCCGACCTCAAGAAGCGCTCCAAGAAGGTCAAGTCGAACGAAGAAATCGGCCAGGTCGGCACGATTTCGGCGAACGGCGACCGGGCGATCGGCAAGATGATTGCCGAAGCGATGATGAAGGTCGGCAACGAGGGCGTGATCACGGTGGAAGAGGCCAAGAGCCTGGACACCGAGCTCGAGGTGGTCGAAGGCATGCAGTTCGATCGCGGTTACATTTCGCCTTACTTCGTAACCAACGCCGACAAGATGGTGGCAGAGCTCGACGAGCCGTTCATTCTCATTCACGAGAAGAAGCTTTCCTCGCTGCAGCCGCTCCTGCCGCTGCTGGAATCGGTCGTGCAGTCGGGCCGTCCGCTGGTGATCGTCGCCGAAGAGGTTGATGGCGACGCGCTGGCGACTCTCGTCGTCAACAAGCTGCGCGGCGGCCTCAAAGTCGCCGCCGTGAAGGCGCCGGGCTTCGGCGACCGCCGCAAGGCCATGCTGGAAGACCTGGCCATCGTTACCGGCGGTCAGGTCGTCAGCGAAGATCTCGGCATCAAGCTCGAGAACGTGAAGCTCGCCATGCTGGGCACCGCCAAGAAGGTGCGCATCACGAAGGACGACACGACCGTCATCGACGGTGCGGGCAAGAAAACCGATATCGAGGCGCGCGTAAGCCAGATCAAAGCGCAGGTCGAAGAGACCACATCCGATTACGACAAGGAAAAACTGCAGGAACGCCTCGCGAAGCTCGCGGGCGGCGTGGCGGTGATCCGCGTCGGCGGCGCCACGGAAATCGAGGTGAAGGACAAGAAGGATCGCGTCGACGACGCGCTCAACGCGACGAAAGCGGCGGTCGAGGAGGGTGTTCTCCCCGGCGGCGGCGTGGCGCTTCTTTATGCGACCAAGGCGCTTCACAATCTGACGGGCGACAACGAAGACCAGAACGCGGGCATCGCGATCGTTCGTAAGGCGATTCAGTCTCCTCTGCGCCAGATCGTCATCAACTGCGGCGTCGAAGCCTCGATCGTCGTGGGCAAGCTTCTCGAGCAGAAGTCGAACACCTATGGCTTCGATGCGCAGAGCGAAATCTATGTCGATCTCGTCGAGGCCGGCATTGTCGATCCAACCAAAGTCGTGCGCACTGCGCTTCAGAACGCGGCTTCGGTTGCCGGACTTCTGATCACGACCGAAGCCATGGTGGCCGAGCATCCGAAAAAGGACGCGGCGGCAGGAATGCCTGCCGGCGGCATGGGCGGAATGGATTACTGAGAAAGCGGTTTGCGCAGGGCGGAATGTCCGTACGCCCTTCGTCGTGAGATTTATTGGACGATTTAGAAAAGGAAAATCGCATCATGACAAACAAGCTACGGTTCCCGACGGCGGCGGCTCTTGCTCTCGCAGCTATGACATTCGGCGCGCCGGCTCAAGCCGACGGCGTGAAGGTTGGCATACTCAACTGTCACGTCAGCAGCGGCTGGGGTTTTATCTTCGGCTCTTCCAAGGACCTTCGGTGTAACTTCTCGCCCAACAATGGCGAGGGCGAGCGCTACAGAGGTACGGTGGCCAAATACGGAGTCGATATCGGATACACCTCCGGCGGCGTCCTCATCTGGGACGTGATTGCGCCGCAATCGGGCCTCAAGCGCGGTGCGCTGACCGGCGACTATGCCGGAGCAACCGCAAGCGCCACGGCCGGCGTCGGCGTCGGCGCGAACGTGCTCGTGGGCGGATTCGATCGCTCGGTCACGCTGCAGCCGGTAAGTGTCGAGGGCAATCAGGGCCTCAACATTGCCGCCGGCATCGGTGCAATCAGCCTGCACTATGTGGCGCCGGAAGTCCGCATGGGACCGCCCGCTACGAACTAACAGCCGGCGAACATGACGCTCGAAGGGCCTCGCCGACGACGTCGGCGGGGCTTTTTTTTAACACGCAGGCATTGCCGATGATGTTCTGTTTTGTGCAATGACCAAGCAGAAGGCTCCCCTCGATGCGGGAAGCCTCCTGCCGATTGCTTGGTATGCCGATGTCTTAGTGGTGCGGGCGGTCTGCGTCATTATCGGAGCGGCCCTGATTCATACTGCCACGGTCCGGTGCCGCCTCGGGGCGCGCATTGCCCATCGGGACATTGTTGGTATGGAAGCGTGCGTTGATGCGGTCTGCGTCGTTAAACCCATCATAGTGTCCGCCGCGGTAGTAACCGCCGTTGCGGAACGTGATCTGCGAGGGATAGGCGCCGCCAGTCCACTCGTTACGATGCCAGCCGCCGTTGATCCAGAAGACGCGTTCGCCGCCAACCGTGCGCCAGCGATAGGGCCCGTGGTACCACGATCCGCTAAAGAAGATCGGGTCGTAGTAATAGTTGCCCTCGTACGGGTTGTAGCCTTCGGCGCAAGGGCCGTAACCCGGACCGCAGGGGGCGTAAACCGGAGCGATGAGGGGCACACCGATTCCGACGCTGATGCCGACCTGGGCACTCGCCAGGGCCGGAACGAAAGCTGTCGCGCCGGCGATCGTCGCCGCCATGAGCGCGGATTTGAAAATCATGTTCATTGCAGTTTCCTGATTTGGGGAGCTACCGCGCAGCATGATGCTGCCCGATGCTCCCTGTCTTCGATGGCAAGGTGTTTTCTTGCGTGGCAGCGCAAAACCGGGAGGCCCGCTGCGGACGAACACGGGATGGAATTTGCACCATCCCTTTTGCACAATTCCTATTGAGATAAGGCGCCCCACCGCATTTCGTTGCATCGCGGGACGCAATTCTTGCCGACAACTGCTGGAGTGTCCGGATCAGGCGGCTTTCGCACGGCCCGATTGGCTGGCCGGCCCGCATATCCCAAGCACGCGTGCGAAGCCGGGATCTGGTGCAGAATCACGGAGCGGCTGCGAAATCCCAGCCTGTTTTCGATCCGGAGGAATTTCTCGGAAAAATCGGCAAACCTGGCGAAGGTGAGCAGAAGACGAGGTCATACATGTCCGGTGCGCGCCGCGCCGGTCGGTGCGAGCGATGTCAATTGCGCTAAAATATCTTCGAAGCCCGGCAGAACGCGTCGCGCCGAGCGCGGCGCCAGGGCCCTGTCGCCATTCAGTCTCTTCGACAGGGCCGCTCGGCCGCGTGAAACGCGGCTCTTCATGTTGCCTACCGCCGTGCCGCATATTGCTGCAGCGTCGCGGTAGCTGTAGCCGCCCGCCCCGACCAGGATCACGGCCTCCCTCTGGTGTTCGGGCAGCGCGCCGAGCACGCGCGCGGCGTCGGTAAGGTTCATGGCTGATTCCTGCTCGCATGGTGGAGCGCAGATGCGGTCGCCGAGCGCTTCGTCCCACTGGGTTTCGCGCCATGCCCGCCGCTTATGCGAATAGAATTCATGGCGCAGAATGGTGAAAAGCCAGGCCTTCAAATTCGTTCCGGGTTCGAAGCGATCGCGCGCGCCCCAGGCCTTTGCCAGTGCGTCCTGCATAATGTCGTCTGCCAGGTCCGGTTTCTTGCACAGCGAGCGGGAAAATGCGCGCAAATCGGGAATAATACCGACGAGATCTTTCCGAAAGTCGGGCGAGCCGCGCGAGGACGGCAAAGCCGCGATATCGCGGCTGTTTTGGGCTTGCGAAGTCATTTCATCTCTCCTTGGCGCAACCGCGCCGGACTGTTGTTCAAGGTACCGCGAAAGGCTGTCTTAGCTCGGCTTTCTGCGATGTGCGCCTATACCGGTAAGCGCCCACGTCGTACCATCAGCGATAAAGTTGATAGTTCGCGGGCCTGTGTATTCGGCGGGCTGCCGGAGCTAAGGAAGGAATCCTTCCTGCAGCGGCAACATTATGCCGGCGTCAGTGCCGATACTGAGCGATATTGCTCAAAGCAGGTCGAATTCGTTGCAATTCCTGCATGTGCCCTTCAGGCTAACCCAGCCCGTGCGAACCACATGATCGCATCGGGTCTGTTCGCACGGGGCTCGACCATGCCGGGCGCCGCCAGTCTTTCGGCATGGCCCGAGACCTTCGTCAGCCGCGCAGCGACGAAAAGACCGCGGCAGCTGAACGTCGTCTGTCCAATTTTGCTCATTTCCGGCCGCGCTGCCGGATCGTGCGGATGGCGCGCCCGTCGTTCGAAAGTCAATGGCGGCCAGAACCGAAATACCGAATATAATGGAAACAAATTATCTAATATATAAAAATTGTTCATTGAATTACACGTCCATGAGTACGACATAATTTCTGCAGTTTGAATGCTTTATTCGAACGATGCACAATACCCAGCAAGGATGACAAAAGATGTCAGATCTTACACAGCAAACGTCGTGGCCGAGGACGGCGATGCCCTTCGACCTCAATGGCGGATTTCTGACCGCCATGCGCAAGGAAATCGACCACGTTTTCGATGAGTTCGGCGGCAGACCGTCAACCAACGGTAGCGCAAGCCGTTCCGCGGCGCCGCGGATGAGCGTCAGCGAGACGGAAGGCTCCGTCGAGATTGAAGCGGAACTGCCGGGCGTCGAGGAAAAGGACATCGAGGTCGCGCTGAACGAGGACGTTCTCACGATCAAAGGCGAGAAGCGGCAGGAACGTGAAGAGCAGCACACGGACTATTACCGCCAGGAACGATCGTTCGGCAGATTTGCCCGTTCGGTTACCTTGCCGTTCGAGCCGGATCCGAAGACGGTGAAAGCGCTCTTCGCCAGGGGCGTGTTGAAGATCACGCTGCCGAAGTCGGCAACCGTCAAGCAGCAGACGATCCGCATTCCGGTCAAGGCGGCGGTCTGACGACACACAAACGCGCCGGGCGGCTTTTTAGCGGCGCGCATTCAATGATCACGGGGCGGATGAACTCCGCTCCGTGGTCTATGAATGCGGACGCAACCGCAGAAATGCTTTGTCGCGCGGAGATAATTCCCCGCGATAGCGTTTTGGCCATTGCGGAACGTGATAGACGAGGGAGGGGCGCCGCGAGGCAATGCCTTTATAGACCGCACGAAGGTCAAATATTACGTCGCGAATGCGGTAACTATTTTTCTCTATAATGGAAAAGTACAAGAAGTAAAATAACAAAAAACATTTTATGCGGACTCTGCGCTTTCGTGAGATCGAATCACAAAATATCCGTGTGAGCAATTTTGCTCAGACTCCATTTCGCGATTGCCTATCAATGCCATCGCTTCCGGCGTGCAGTGGCGCTTCTTGCGGCCACGTATCCCGGCAAACCTGTTGAGGAGACAGCTTCCCATGAAAGCGAATATCAAGTTTGAGCGTGACGCGAGGCTGCTGTGCGCTTTAACGATACTGCCGGCGCTTCTTCTCGGCGCGCCTGTCGCCTCTGCGGCCGACCACGGCAACATCGAAGATGACTCTCCGTTCAGCCGCCTCACGACGAAAGTGGACTTGGGTGGGGCTGGCCACTTTGTCATTCTGTCGGAAACGGGAATTACGGATGTCCCGGCTTCCGTTGTGACGGGAAATATCGGCGTAAGCCCCATCACGGGTGCCGCCGACCATTTATCCTGTGCCGAAGTTACCGGAATGGTTTACTCGGTCGACGCCGCTGGTCCGGCACCGTGCAACATCATCGCCCCGAAAAGACTGACCGCCGCCGTAAACGACATGCAGGCTGCCTACACGAATGCCGCAGGCAGGACTCCGACGATCACCAACCTCGGCGGCGGAAATATCGGCGGCCTTACGCTTCGCCCGGGGGTCTACAAATGGACTACCGGTGTCACCATACCGAGCAATGTCAGGATCTCGGGAGGCTCGCATGCCGTGTGGATATTCCAGATCGCGCAAGATCTCGATGTATCGAGCGGCGTGTCTGTCGTCCTCAAAAGAAACGCGCAGGCGCAGAACATATTCTGGCAGGTCGCGGGCACAACAAACCTTGGAACGACCTCTCGCCTTGAGGGAATCGTCCTGGACGCGACAGCGATCACCCTGGGAACCGGTGCAAGGATCGAGGGCAGGTTGCTTGCACAGACGGCGGTCTCGTTGGAGAAGAACACCGTTACCGCGCCATAGAACCCTGGTGAATAGACGCAGGGTGCAACCATTGTGCGTCTGGGTCCGTTATCGAATATGCAAGGCGGAGTGCACGCTCGGATTTCCGAAGGTGTCGACCACCGAAGGAGATCGAACGATGAAAACCATGGCCAAACTCTTGGTCTGGGCGGTGGCGGCCGGCGGGCTCGCTCTGACAGCAGAAGTGCCCACGCAAGCGCAAGTGAGTGTCGGGGTCGGCGTTGGCGTCGGTGCCCCGGGACCAGGTTACGGGCATCACGGCCACTGGTGCTATAATCATCCGGGCGCTTGCGGCAATCCAGCCCGTGTGGGCGGACCGGTCGTCGGAGTTCCGGTCGTTGGCGTCTATGTCAGCGGACGCGGATACTGGGATGGTCACGCCTGGTACGGTCATCGATACTGGAACCACGGCGGATGGCGGTACCGGTAAGAATGTTTGCCCCAATGTGCGAAAAAATCGCCGTTGCGTTCTCAATATAAAAAATATCTGTATTGTGACGTCTTTGGTAAAATCCGTGTTTCTAGGAGATTGAGCGATAATGTATACGAGATCGTTCTATAAGGACTCGGAGATGTATTCTAAAATAAGGAATTGTACGATGAAAACACTTAGGAGTATTAAGTTGGGGACGCTTGCGGCAGTTGGCGGAGCAATGCTCGGGACGATATCGACCGCGATGCCTGCCGATGCGGGCGTATCGGTCGGCATCGGAGTCGGCGTGCCGGGGCCGCCTGTCGCTTACGGCCCAGGCTATTATCCGCCTGGTCCGTGCGCTGCCTACAACTACTACTACGCTGGCGATTGCGGTTATCCCGTGTACTCCGGCCCCGTGTGGATCGGCGGCGCTTGGGTCACCGGACCTCACTATTATAGTTGGTGGGGCGGGCGTCCCTGGTTCTGGGGCGCTGGCGGTTGGCACTATTGGGGCGGCTGGCGAGGTGTCCACTGGAATTGGAACCACGTTGGCGGCTGGCACGGCGGCTATGGCGGCTGGCGCGCAGGCGGCCACTGGCATCGCTAAAAGCGAGCTTGAATATATCGAACAATAGGATCGGCCCTTGTGAGGTTCTCACAAGGGCCGTGTCGTTATCCGGCGGCCTGGTTTGAAATTAGAGTGCTATAATTCGGCCAGCAGCGGCCAATTCGATACAAAACATTCCGGACGAGAAACCTATATTTCTATAGAAGCCATTCTACACAGCGTTGGCTTTGCGGTCGGCGTAGCCCGACTGCCGCTATGGCGCGGTAGCGGCACACCAGCCCGAGCCGGAACGTCGGTCTCTTCGGAAACCGTTTCCCGAACGCCCTTTCCGGAAATCGCCGGTCGCGTGGATTGCAACTGCAGGCCGGCAGCAGGATCGGAGTTTCCGCCCCGACGCGTCGGCTCATCGCGTGGGCGCCTGACCGGCGCATAAGAAAAACGGCGCCGGACCTGCGTCCGGGCGCCGCGTTCTTTTCACCAAGAGTGAAAGGTTAGTTCTTGAACAGATCGTAGTCGGTCTCGACGACCTCGCCGGTATTGCGGTCCACAAGAAGGGCATCGTCACCCACGCGAACCCAAGACAGGCCCGACGGGGGCGCCTTGAGGTCGTAGGTCGAATAGCCCGTCAGCACGAGACTGTCGTCACTGCGCAATTCCGGAGGCACGCGCGCCCCCAGATCGTAACGGGTGTAAGTGTAGCCCGTCGGCCCGACGAATGCGCCGACGTTGTAGTGCCTGGTCGTTGTGATGGTGCGGCGGTATTGCGCGTAACCGTCGCTGGACTTCGTCGTGCTCGTCGTTGTTTGGGTGTCGCCGGACGGTGACGAAACCGTGGTTGTCGTCTTGTCCGTGTCATCCTGCGCAAATGCGCCCGAAGAGCCTAAGCAGACCGCAAGCGCGGCTGCCGGTACAATGTACTTGTTCATTTTGGAATGTCCTTTTCTGCCCTTTGAGGGCCATTAAAGTAAGGCCCTCGTTAGGTTTTAGTTGCATCGAAAGCGCCGACAATGACTTGGGATCGGATCAGGGCAATGGGGCGACGGTGGGGGTGCCGCCGAAATCCTCGATGAACACCAGAACCTTGTAGCCGTTCGCCAGCTGAACGCCGCCGTCTGCGTTGAGGAGAAGCGCCCCGGCGTTGCCCGAGGGTCCGTTCCGCGCATAGGCCTCGAACATCGGAACGAGCCCGCGATACTGTGCCTGGATCAGCACGAATAGAGCTTGCGCGGCGGCGGGAGAAAGCCTCACGCAGCCCGCGCTGGCCCGGGTGCCCAACAGAGTGATCTCGTCGTCGGTCGCGGCGTGAATAGCCAGGCCTGTCGGCCGGCCGTCCTTCGTCCAGTTGAAAAACATCGCATAGGGCATCGCCTCGCCCCATTGGATCGAACGATAGCTCGTATACATGCGGGCAGGATCGAGCTGGTAGTAGCCTTGCGGGGTGAAGCTAGGCAGCATCGTGCCCGCGGCATTGAGCTCGTTGCGCTCGCGTCCGGTCGAAACCGGCCAATCATCGAGCATTGCGAGAGTCCCGTCTGGCTGTTTCGCCAGCACGAACATATGCTGCGCCCACCGCCCGCTCGCAGCCTTGCTGACATAGACGAACAGCTCGAAGTTGTCGTGCAGCTCGCCCGTCAGGCCGCTTGCCACATGCAAAGTCACGCCTGCAAGCTCGGCGGATGAAAGCGCAAGAACCGGCGGTATCGGCGCAATCGGGCCGGAATCCGCCTCCACAGGCACCGTGGGTGGTGAACCCACTTTAGAAAGCCCGTCGGGACCACGCGTTACTGCGATCGGTTCGAGTTGAGCAAAGGCCGACGCGGCAGAAACTGTGCCCGCCGCGAATGCTGCGATCAACGCAAGAACGATGGTATTGCTTCGTATGACGCGAACTCCTCAACCCATTCGGTTCGACGTTTGGCGCGCAACTGAATGTGAAGGTAACGAGTTGGCGATACGGATCGTTGCATTTGCCGGCATCCGTGGAACGCCGCTACTAGATCGTCTTCGATGTCAGAGACTGGGAGTGCGCCCCCCGACTCATCCTATAGGTTTTAGAATCAAGGGTTGATCGGGGGCTTGCGAGTCATCTTCCCGTGACGGCTGAGGACAGCCGCGTTCCCAGTAACTCCGTTTCCGGCCGATCGTGAGCAAAATTGATCAGCTGTCGACGCGACAAGATCGTAGATTTTCGGGCGGTACGCACACGGTGCGTCGCCGAAGGAGTGCCGGACCATGGACACCGACGATCTCAATATTGTCGTAGACGCCTTCGTCGTTGCCGGGATGGCCATGATGTATCTATTTAACCGCAGGCGAAGTTCGGCGGCGACATCGAAGACCGTACAAAGCCCATTTTTTCTGCCAGGAAAACGGCGGTCGCCATATCTTTCGGATGACGCGCCGCGGGAAGACACTTCACCGCCGCCCCATTCGTGACGACGAAAATGATGCCCGACACGCTGTCGAAGACGAGCCTTTCTGCACAGCGGCAGAAAAGACGGGAGGCTGAAAAGCATTACAAAGACACCTGGCTCATGGAAGCAAGCTGCTTTGTCTGGCATCGGACATAGTTGACTTTCGTCAAGGACGCCCTGGCGTATCGCATGCGAAATTCCCGCATCAGCAAAGAGCGTCCGAACCTCACTGTCCGGCACGAATGGCAAGTTCAACTTAGCGAAAGGTATCGCAAAATGAAGAATATACGGCAAATGATTCTGGCGCTGGGTCTGGCGGCCGCAAGCGTCGTTCCGATGTCGATGGCAGCTTCTGTCAGCGCGAGCGCGGCACCGTCGACAGCGAGCGAGCTCAACCGGGACTCCGATGAGGCTCTGCAGAACCTGTACCGGACGCATCCTTTCTCGCGAGAGATTTCCAGGCACGCCAGGGCCATTCTCGTATTCCCCAACATCGTCAAAGCCGGCTTTGTATTCGGCGGGGCCTATGGCGAAGGCGAGTTGAAACAGGACGGGCGCATCGCCGGCTATTACAATTCCGTTACGGCATCCTGGGGCTTTCAGGCGGGCGCTCAGTCGTACGGATACGTGGTGTTTCTGATGACGCCAAAGGCCGTGCGCTACATCCACGAAACGCACGGATGGGAGATTGGCGTGGGGCCGACGGTGGTCATCGTGGACGAAGGCGTTGCCAAGAATCTCTCCACCTCGACGCTGAAAGACGATGCTTACGCCTTCATTTTCGATCAGCGGGGATTGATGGCCGGTGTCAGTCTCGAAGGAACGAAGATATCGCATATCAGCCGCTGAGCGAAGTCGGCCGGGTCGGAATGAGGGCGAAAGAGTTTGCTGTTTTGGAGGATCGAATATGGATAAGGACAGGATCAAAGGCTCCGCGAGGAAAATCACGGGCGGAATCAAGCAGGCGGTCGGCAAAGCAATCGGCGACCCAAAGCTCGAGTCCGAAGGCAAAGCCGAAAAAGTGAAGGGCAAAATTCAAAACGCCGTCGGCGGCCTGAAGGACACGCTCAGAGGGAAATAGACGGCTGATCCATTCGTCGGTTGCCCTGTTGCGCGAGACGCCGGAGTGCCGCTCTCGCACAACGCCGCTGCAACGAGGAGATAACGACGATGAGCTTGCTGTTGATCATCGTGGTGCTGCTGCTGCTGTTCGGCGGCGGAGGGTATTATGGCTACAATCGGTATGGCGGAGCAGGACTCGGCGGGGTTCTTGGTTTTCTGCTGATCATTTTGCTCGTTCTTTGGATTGCCGGCGTGTTGGGCAGCGTCAACCTGTTCCACCGCTAAGCGTCGTCGCTTCCGCATCGATCGCATCAAGCGCACTCATCTAAATTTGAACCAACAGGAGGGACCCATGCGCTCCGGACTACTTTGGCTGATTGGCGTGCCGATTCCGATCATCATCATTTTGTGGCTGCTGACCGGCCACCTGTGACCGATTTGATGCGTCTCCAAACCTGCGCTGAGGGATCCTCGCCATGGCCGACACAATCGTGATTGCCGAAGAAAGTGCTGAAAATACGGGCTACAAGTTCTCTTGGAGCCTCGCGATTGCGGGCGGAGTTGCGGCGACTGCGGTGACGTTCTTTGTCCTCAGTTTGGGTTCAGGTTTTGGCCTTCTGCTGGTTCATCCGATCACGCATTCGGGTCCGTCCGCGCCGGCGTTTTTGACTGGTGGAGCAATCTACTTCCTTTGCGCACAAGCGTTCGGATTTGCGGTGGGCGGGCATCTGGTTGGCCGATTGCTGGGGCCGCTTGCCGAGAGCCATTTCCAGGAAGAGTTTCGGACAGCAGCTCACGGGCTTATTGCCTGGGCCGTGGCTGTTTTAGCAACCCTGACCGTTGTAACTCTTGCTGGATTGACCTTTGCGAGTACCGGGGCGACGACTGCCGCTATGTACGGAGCGGCTACGTCAAAGTCTTTTGATGCAGGTTCGTCGGCCTATTTGGTGGATGTCCTCTTTCGCCCTGACCATGGCGGCGGTGACCGAGCATTGACGCGGGCTCCGCCGGACGCGAGTGCCCAAGCTGAAGCTGGCCGTATTCTTGATGCGGGACTAGTTCATGGCGAGAAGCTGGGGGCAGGTGACCGTACCCGGCTGATCGACCTCGTTTCGGCGCAGGCGGACGTCTCTCGTGATGAAGCGACCGGCCGCATCGACAGAATGCAGGCCGATGTCCAGGCGAAGACAAGGCAGGTTGAAGACGTTGCTCGGAAAATTTCCAGCTATGCGAGCCTCTGGATCGCATTCTCGCTGCTGTTCGGCGCTGTCGTTTCCATGGTCGCCGCGGTGACCGCGCGCAATGAAGACGAGCGCGAAGCGACAACCGGGGCGGCGCGATAACCGACGACTGTCTGACCCGCGAGAATCGGCGACAGTTTAATAAGACAGCTTCCGTGAAACGGGCGTCATAGTAAAAACGCTATCCGCAACGATTCGTTTTGACCGAAATCAATTGTTTCGAACGCCCGCTCCTTTAGATTGCGCGTCGAGCGTCTACTGCGAATCCACTCAATATCCCAGGCTCCCGCGCTCAGGAGCTTTCCCATTTTGGAGGATCGAACATGGATAAGGACAGGATCAAAGGCTCCGCGAAGGAAATCAAGGGCGGAATCAAGCAGGCGGTCGGCAAAGCGATCGGCGACGCCAAGCTCGAGTCGGAAGGCAAAACCGAAAAGGTGGCGGGCAAGATCCAAAACGTCGTCGGTGGCCTGAAGGACACGCTGAAAGGGAAATAGACGGCCGATCCATTCGTCAGTTGCGCTGTTGCGCGAGACGCCAGAGTGCCGTTCTCGCACAACGGCGCTGCAATGAGGAGATAACGACAATGAGTTTGCTATTGATCATCGTGGTGCTTCTGCTGCTGTTCGGCGGGGGGGGGTATTATGGCTACAATCGGTATGGCGGAGCAGGACTCGGCGGGGTTCTTGGTCTCCTGCTGATCATTTTGCTCGTTCTTTGGATTGCCGGCGTGTTGGGCAGCGTCGACCTGTTCCACCGATAAGCGTCGTCGCATCGATCGCATCAAGAGCACTCATATGGCCGGCCGATGTGCAGCGTCGCGAAGTTGGTCCGATATTTGGGTAGTGCTACAGTTTGATTATGAGCGATTTTTCGGTGCGGGAAGATCGGACCATTTGAGGCCAAGCGCTTTGCAGATTTGGCGAACGGAATCTGGGTCGAGTTGGTGACGTGAACCGACGAGCGGCAGTTCTGCAGTGCGTCCGTCGCGGTGAGTATTTACCGTTCCGTGACCCTCTCCACGCTCATTGTGTTGTGTGTCGAAACGGCATCCATGCTTGGTCAGTCATTCCCGAAACGTTGCGTATTCCATCGATTATCTTCGTTCATTCGCAGGATGCTGTTTCTCAGATGTGACTATGAAATGCGCCTCATCAAGGGCGTCGTAAATTGCATTCACAACGGCCCCGCGCTCCGAAGTGAGATCGTTCCGGCTTCCGCATCCCTCATAATCGCATTCAGCATGATCTGCTGGATGTCGCCTTCATTCGACATTATCGGCCTCCCGATGTTTTAGTACCTTCACCATATCAGACATTTCCCAGAGTGTGAAGGTTGCGCCCGCTGCCATTGCGAGGGTGACTTTCAATGTCTGATGAATGCGCACGAAGCTGTAGCGCGTGAAGTAGATCGCCATCATGTGCCTGTGATTTTCAGCTTTTTTGCTGAACGCGTTCCTCAGCCTTGTGATGCGGCGAGTGCCCATGCGGATCGACGAATTGGTGGGTTCGACATATGAAGTTGAGACGTGTTTCGGATCGGGGTTGCCTTCAACGCGATGCTTGATCGCTCCAATGCAGACAGCTGGGCTATATCGCTCTTGGGCTGCAGGATGGATTGGGACGGTGTCATGCCGTTTCGAGTTGGTCGGCCGCATGTGTCCTTACGGTGGACTTATGCGCAATTGCTAAAACGCGCCTGAGTTGTTGCGTCCGCTGCGTGAAGGCGGAACGAATGCTCCCAAGCTAAAAAAGGCCCCGGCGAAGAGTTGCCGGGGCCTTGATGCTTTGCGCTTTGACGATTGGCCTGGCTTCGTTGTGCGGCCGGTTGATTCTGTCGAGACTACACTGGCTCACTGCCCGTTCGGCCCGTTGTTTTGCCCGGATGGGGGGCCATTACCATCGTTGTTGTTGTTGCCGCCATCGCCATTGTTCCGGTCGTTGCCGTTCGGGTACCGCCCATTGTCGCGTCCCTGGTTCGGATGCCGGTCGTTCCACCTGTTGTTATCCGGCTGGGACCGCATGTTCATCGGGTTGTTGTGCCAGCCTTGATCGGGGTCGCGATCATGCCGCCAGTCGTAGTAGCGGTCGTGATAATGGTCGCGCCACCAGCGTGCTTCATTTTGATCGCGCCAAGCATGCCACCGATGGCCGCGGTCCCAATAGCCGTCCTGATAGGCAAACATCACGTCGCCTACCGAAAAGGAAAGGCGAACCGGTGGCGCGATAATACCGGGCCCGCCGTAGACGCCTACGCGCCAGCCGAGATCGCGGTCGCGGTCGTGCCGCCAGTCATAATAGTGACCGCGATAATGCGTCCGATACCATCGCCAATCGTCGGGATCGCGCCAAGGATGCCATCTGTGTCCGCGGTCCCAATAGCCATCGCGATACGCGAACATCACGTCACCGGCATTGATGGAGATGCCGAAATGGACGCCCGCCGATACGGGAGCAGGCACAATCTGCGCGGCACTGCCGAGAGCAATGGCAACGACCGCTCGGGCGAAAATCCTCTTCATGAAAACCTCCTCCTAATTACGCGCTTGCCTGTTGCAAGCGACCTTCCGAGATGAATCAGCGCTCTGCACAAGCGCAATCAAAGCCCGGATGCTGCGATCTTGCATTGATTACAATCAAGAGGCGGCATTCCTGTATTGCAGAACGACGGCATTCATCTCTTATCTGACCGCGATCAATGCCCACAATCCCGACCGAATTCGTTCTTGGATATCAATTACTTACATCTGCGGCGCAGAGGGTTACGGCGGTCGCGAAAGGCCCAATGTCCGCTGTCGGACATAATAGCTGAAAAGGACGGCCACAATTGAACGTTGGCCGTGCTCAGCCGTAGCCTCGCTGCTTCACCGGACACGATCTGAAACACAACGAAGCGCGCAGCCGCTGTCCGCGCATTTCGTTGCAACCGCAAACCGAACCAACTAAGGCCGGCTATGCTCGTAATGGCCCGGGGCGTGCCAATTCCCGCCGACGACCGGGCGTTTGGACGGGGATCAAATTATTGATCGCAGAAATCCGGCTCGAAGTTGTTGACGAGCGTCAACCGGAGTGCTTGCCAGCCATTGCGACGTTGCCGGAGCCGGGCTCACATCCGTGAGCTTGCGGGCGTCAAACTCAGAATGTAGGCGATAACGTTGTTTCGCTCATCGCGGGTCAGGATGAAGTTCGGCATGGTTGGATGCGACGATTGGAGCCATACGCGCAGCGCTCTGTCCGTCATGCCCGGCGTCCTTGCCACGCTTGAAAAGCTCGGCGCCATTGGATTGGGGGAGCGGCGCTGACCATTTCGCACAGCGTGGCATTGCGCGCACACCGATACCGCCAATGCTTTCCCCTTTTTCGAATTGCCCGGCTCCTGAGCGCCTGCATGGGATGCCAGGGCGATCAAAACCAGCGTCGCGATAGAAATGCGGATCACATCGTCACCCATTGGTTGTGTTGAGGGGTTCACTTCTGGTTACAACAGTCGTGGCCGCGCCGCAAAACATCTCGCTCAAAGTGATCAATTTTGAACAGTCTGTAGGACTGGGCGGATTTATCCTTAATGCAAGAAGTCTGGTTCGAAAAGTCTTGAGACGTTGGCAAAAAGCGGCGGTTGCCGTTGCCTTGGAGGCTGCCGATGAGTCGATCGCACAACCCAAGCGAGGGAATCTCGCGTGCTTACACTCCCGAGGAGACCGGGAGATGACGAAGATAATCGACGCTTTGCAGTTGGAATTGTTTGTGGCCGAACAGTTGCTGTGGGCGAGCATGGACGCAGTTGAAGCGCAAGGCCGCGGCGGGCTCGCATGGGAACTCTTCAAGACGCACGCCGAGAAGGTCGGACAGTTGCGTCAGCGGCTTGCCGCCCGCGATTCCAATGCCAACGAACCGAAGAAGTACCGAACTCCAGAGACGAGCTCGACCACGGTCGGCAATGCTGCAACGAGTGCGGCCGTGTCGGCTCCTCGCAAAGCGCGCGCGCCCTCTTCGGGCATTGCTCGCTTGCCGAGCAGACACATGAGCGATGCTACGGGCTACGGCGGTCGCGGCGGGCCGAATATCCGCTATCGGACATGACAGCTTCAAAAGGACGGCCGTAAGTGGATGTTGGCAGCACTCAGCCGTAGCCTCGCTGCTTCGCAGGACCATACGCGATGCTCGGCTGCCAAGGCGCAAGGGCGCGTGTAGTGTCGTTTCTGCTGCATCTGATAGACGAACGGACGGATGGAAATGACAAAAGGATTGACGACGCGATGGACCGGAATCGCCATTTTGTCATAGCGCGACGCGCATTGCGGCCGACGCCGGTGCAGGGAGTTTGCAGCGCGACCGGGACCGCCGGACTTAGCTCCTTCTTTGAGTGAGGCTTGTTCCGATCAACACCAAACCGAGAAGCAGTATGCCACCGCTGAAAATGGGCGGAATGTGGTGCCAAACGTCCTGGGTGTCCTGGATCTTCATGTTGCCGATTGTGGCCACGTTTTCCGTGTTTTGTGTTGTGAACGCCGGGATCGCAAATCCCAAGACGCCAAGAACAACCAAGATTACTCCAATTATCATGAGCCCGTTCGCACGCCCCATAGGTCTCTCCCTCAATAGTTTTCCGGCCCGTATTTGCTTAGCCAACGGTGTCAGATACCGGATGCCGACTTCGCGTTGGTCGCGTACTCTCTCCTGAAATCGAGATTACTTTTACGTTTTTCCTGCGCGTCCCTTGCGCATTGTGCGTTTGCCGAGCAGGCGGTCGAATTCCCGCTTGGAAACGCCGTAGCACTCGCACGAGCGCTGCACCAGGCCTGAACGATCGACGATGGTGACATTTCCCCGGCTGTAGCGGATGAGCCCGGCCCGTTGAAGGGCGCCGGCCGCAGCGGTGACACCGGTCCGCTGTACGCCCAGCATCATGGCCAGGAATTCCTGCGTGAGCAGAAACTGATCTGATTCCATGCGATCGTGTGTCATCAGAAGCCAGCGGCAACAGCGCTGTTCCAGGGTGTGAAACTGATTGCATGCGGCGGACTGCGCGACCTGATTGAAAAAGGCGTGAACGTAGCCAAGCATCACGGTTCGCATCGAAACGCTTCGCTCCATTTCCCTCTCGAACAACGCGGTCTTCAATCTCAGGCCGGCACCGGGCACCTGAACGTAGACGCTGGTGGGCGCTTTGTTGTCGCCCAACACCACGGGAAGCCCCACTATGCCCTCGTTGCCGATGGTTCCAACCTCCGCCGCGTCCCCGTTCGCCATGGTGTTCACCAGGGAGCCGACGCCGGTCTCGATGAAATAGACAAATCCCACGGGTTTGTAAGCCTGGTACAGCGACTGCCTGTATTCCAATGCAACACGTTGAAGATGCGGCTGAAGCCGTGCGAAGTCCCTCGGCGGCAGCAGACCGAGCAATCGGTTCGGCTGCAATTTCATAGACTTGTCGCGGCCGACCAATCCGGTGCTCCTCTCGATCATGCTCAAATCCCAGGCTCTCGATCGCGCATCATCGCCAATTCGACCGCATTGTCGATGCATGCGAAAGCAAATCCGCCACGAAAAACGCGATCCTCGCGGGTCTACTTGCCGATGCGAATATTTTCGAGCGAACCCAACAGGCCCAGCGCCTGTAACAGCCAGATTACCACGCCGATCACCACGACGGCATTCAGGATGCCTTTGATCTTTGCGTCCATCGGTATGTAGGTATTGACGAGCCACAGAAGCACGCCGACGACGATAAGAACGATCACCAATGTCATGAGCGGCATGAAATAGACCTCCCTCGATTGCCGTAACCCGATGTTCGGCATTGTTTATTCCGGCCCCGCCGACGCATCGCATAGACCACGTCGGCAAAGATATTGGTAATCACGCTGCGCCTTTCGGGACCTTTGCACAAGGATTATGTCTGATATCGGACATTGCCGTAGACTCTACGCTTGGGAAGGCGTACTGTGCTTTTTGTTAAGCGGGCGCTTTAAGGCGTACCCGTTTTTGTGGCGACGTCAGTTGATTGTTTGCTGTGCTTACGCCGCTTCGCGCGGCGCTGCAGCGTTTGATCAGCGGGGACCGCACTACGGCCGGCAATCGTTGTTTCCTAGAGAATGGCGTTTGCGCAGCCACCGGGGGCGTTTCCGGAGCGAAATCAATGGGTAGGAGGATAGCGCGCATCGGGTCTTCCCGTGCGCATCGTGCAGACCGACAAGGCTGAGGCATGGACAAGCTTCTCGCTAACTCCCTGATGCCGAGCGCCACCGACGTGCACGCCATGAAGCTGCGCGCGCTGTGCTATCGCGCCATCGATGCCGCAAAAAAGCAAACCGACCCGGACATGAAGAGACTCATTGCTGCATGCGCTTTCGCACTCGCTCAAGAAGCGGCAGAATCGGAGCGCCGAGCAAACGACGAAGCCAATCTTCAGCGCCGGGGTCCGGAAGGAGGTTCCTGAATGGCCAGCAGATCAAAGCGTCCAATTGATCCGTGGTCCTTTCTCGTCAAGGCCGGCGCTGGGCTGCGCGCCGAGAAATATCGAAAAGGCCAATCAATTTTTTCTCAGGGAGACCCCGCGGGTGCCGTCTTCTACATTCAAAAGGGCAAAACAAAGCTGACGATCGCTTCGGAGCAAGGCAAGGAAGCCGTCGTCGCAGTTCTCGGAACGGGGGACTTTGTCGGGGAAGAATGTCTCGACGGACAGATGTATCGCGCGGCCACGGCTACCGCAATGACGGAGTCGGCCATTGCGCGTGTGGAGAAAGGGGCGCTGCGCAAATTGCTCCGCGATGAGCCGTTATTCTCAGATATGTTCATCACGTATCTCCTGGACCGCACCGCGCGCGTTCAGGCCGATCTGGTGGATCAACTGTTCAATTCCAGCGAAAAGCGTCTGGCCCGTACACTCCTGCTGCTGGCGAATTTCGGCGAGGACGGAAAACCGGAGCCGATTGTCGCGCAAATCAGTCAGGAAATGCTGGCCGACATGATCGGAACGACGCGCTCCCGGGTGAGCTTTTTCATGAACAAATTTCGCAAAATGGGCCTCATCGAGTATGGCCATAGCGGCGGCATTGCAGTTCACAAATCCTTGTTGAATCTGGTCCTGCATGAAGTGCCGCATATCGAACGCCCGACACGCCCGACCGGCTAGAGAGCAGGCATGTGAACCCGCATTCCCCGGATCAAGTACCGGGAATCACAGGTTGGTGGACACGTGAGAAGATTTAGCGCGGTGGTCGCAGAGGCCGCAGGATGGAATTGGCGCGCGCAGCGCGCAAGAAAACCATGGCTTCCCCCCACGAAACTTCTGCGTACTCTGCGCTAAAAATGCCGCCACTTTCGACGAATCACCTTTTGAGAAAAAGTGGGTACTGGATTGGTGTTGCTGCGCCGTGGCGCCATGTGTGCGACGGTTCACTCGTAATGCAGCGCGTCGATCGGATTGAGGTTGGCAGCCTTGCGGGCGGGATAATAGCCGAAAAAGATTCCGACTGCCGCCGAAAAACCGAAGCCGACCGCGATGGCGCCCAATGAGACTTGAGTCGGCCAGTGGGCGACCGTGGAAATGATGAATGACACCAGCACACCCACTACGATACCGGCTACGCCGCCGGTCACGCTGAGTAATACGGACTCGAGCAGAAACTGCAGCAGCACCTGCAACCGACGGGCCCCGATCGCCATGCGTATGCCGATTTCTCGCGTGCGTTCGGTGACGGACACCAAAAGGATATTCATGATTCCGATGCCGCCGACCAGCAAGGAGATGGAGGCGACAGTGGCCAGCAGTGCGGACATGACCTGACTGCTGCTCTCCTGCGCTTCGGCGATTTGACTGAGGTTGCGGACGCTGAAATCGTTAAGCTGTCCGGGCTGGATTCGATGGCGTTTGACGAGCGTTGCGGTCACCTGTGCAATCGCCGTGCTCACCACGTCCGGACCGCCGGCCTGAACATAGATGCTGTTGACGTAGCCGGTGAGGCGCGCGGTGAGTCCGAATGCGTTGGGTGCGGGTGGATAATTGACGCTGACGGTATCCTGCGTCGATAGCGGCGCAGCGACCCCCAGAACTTTTCGCTCGGCGGTGTTGAACGGAATCATCACCAGATCGTCCTGATCCTGGCCATAGCCCGTCTGACCCTTGCCGACGAGGAGTCCGATCACGCGCACGGGTACGCCCTTGATCAGGATCACGGCGCCAATCGGGTCCTCGCCGGGAGGAAACAGGTTCTGGTAGACGGTCTGGCCGATCAGGCAGACCAAGGCAGCAGAATTATTTTCGGAATCGGTAATCGTGGCGCCCGTCGCGATGCGCCAATTGACGATATCCAGATAGGTCGGCGTCACGCCTTGAATGTTGGTGCTCCAGTTTTGGTTGCCGTATTCGACGTGGCCGCCTTGGCGGGTAAGATAACTGACCCGCTGAACCGCGGGATCGTCGTGCTGGATCGTTTCAGCGTCGGTCACGGTGAGCGTGGACGCGCTGCCGGCCCCTGCGCGAATTCCACCGGCTGTCGTCGCGCCGGGCAGGACGACAAGCATATTGGTGCCCAGGCTCTCCAGCTGTTTCTTGACTTCGGCGCTGGCGCCATCCCCCACCGCCACCATGGCAATGAGCGCCGCTACGCCAATGAACACGCCGAGCATGGTCAAGGCCGAGCGCAGCGTGTTGCGCGCCAAGGCTTGTAAAGACGCAAAGAAGATCATCGACAGGAACGCCGCGCCAATGCCGGCACCGCCATCGCCAAGCGAAGCTCCCGCCGGCCCAGCGGCACCCATCGCCGGCGTTGCCGTTTCCGCCGGCGCCCCAACCGCAACCTGATGCTCGTCTGAGACAACCTTGCCGTCGCGCATCACGATCATCCGATCCGCATAGGCGCCAATGTCGGATTCGTGGGTCACCACGAGCACTGTGACGCCTTGCTCGCGATTGAGCTTGCGAATGACATCCATGATCTCGTGCGAGGTCTTCGTATCGAGATTTCCGGTGGGCTCGTCGGCAAGCAGGATAGCGGGCGCATTGATGAGCGCACGGGCAAGTGCAACACGCTGCTGCTGTCCGCCGGACAATTGATTGGGCGTGTTTTGTGCGCGGTCGGCCAGACCCACACTGGCGAGCGTCGCCAGTCCGCGGTCGGCTCGCTCCTTCGATGACAGCGCCGCGGCGGCGCCGTAAAGCAAAGGCAGAATGACGTTTTCCAGCGCGCTGGTGCGCGCCAGCAGATTGAAGCTCTGGAACACGAAGCCGATGCGTCGGCTGCGGATGTCGGCGAGTTGCGGCTCGGAAAGGTGCGCCACATCGCGGCCTTCGAACACATATTGGCCGGCGCTCGGACGATCGAGGCAACCGATAATGTTCATCAAGGTCGACTTGCCCGATCCCGAAGAACCCATGATGGCGACGAATTCGCCGCGATTTATGGTGAGGTTGATCCCCTGCAACGCATGAACCTGCGTATCCCCGAGTTGGAAGGAGCGGGTCAGATCGACGAGGTCGATAACGGGGGCAGCCATACCGATGCCCCCTCTAGAGATGGAGCGAAGGCGCGGCCGTCGCCTGATGGGCAGGCTTGCTGCCCGCAGCCGCCACTGATGTCACGATCTGGTCTCCGATCTTCAGATCGCCCGACTTGATCTCGGCGAAGGTGTCGTCGTCGAGCCCGACGGTGACGGGCACCGCAATCAGCTTGCCGGAGCGCTCGACCCAGACCGTGCGTTGCGAGGGGTTGCCGGAGCCAAGCTTGGCGCCGCCGCCCGGCGTGAATCGCAGCGCCTGCGACGGAACGCGCAGGACGTTCAACGCTTGAGCCGTGGCGATCCTGGCGGTGGCGGTCATCCCCGGCCTGAGCAACAGGCCGGGATTGGCGACGGTAATCACGACATCGTAGGTAATCACGTTCTGGACACTGATGGGGGCCTGCCGGACCTGAGTCACGCGTCCGCCGAAAGTGCGTTGCGGAAAGGCATCGACCGTAAAGCTGGCGGCCGCTCCTTCCGCTGCGCCGGCGATGTCGGACTCGCTGACATTGGTGTCCACCTGCATTTTGGTCAGATCGGTGGCGATGAGGAACAGAGTGGGGGTTTGAAAGCTTGCGGCCACAGTCTGACCGGCGGTGACATTGCGCGACACCACTGTGCCATTCACGGGCGAGACGATGTTCGTGTAATCCAGATTGATCTGGGCGGCCTTCAGCACCGCTGCTTTCTGGGCGACGGTGGCAGTATCGAGTTTAACCAGCGCACGTGCCTGATTGTTGGCGTCGCGCGCGGCGTCGTCGGCATCATCGGAGATCGCGTGGGCCGCACGCAGATTGTCGTCGCGCTGTTGCGTGAGGGCGGTGTAGACGAAATTGGCCTGGTCCTTGACGAGCTGCGCTTGTGCTACCGCCAAGTCGGCTTGGTCTTGATCGACAATGACCTGATAGGGCCTGGGATCGATTTTCGCGCAGAGCTGACCCTTGCGCACCTTGGTGTTGTAATCGCAGCTGAGCGATTCGATCGGACCGGAGACATAGGTTCCGACCTCGATGATGTTCACCGGGTTGACTGTCCCGCTCGCCGTGATGGCCCTGACGACGTCTCCTCGCGTCACCGGCGCGGTGACATATTCGACGGGATTCGACGAGCCGAACCACCATATTGCGCCGGCCACCATAAATACTCCGATGGCGACAGACACGCCCGCCAGCCAACGATGGTGCATCGCCCAGACGCCGAGCGGCGTCAGCCCACCCAACCGCGCAGACCGACCGACCAGCCGTCCTGCGTGCAACTCTTCGGCAGACATCGAGGGCGCCCTCGGTTCCATCACAGACCAATACCGCGATGACGAAGATGATTAGCCGACATTCCCCGGATTGTCCGGGATTGGAGCGGACGATAGTGCTTTTTCGAGGCGCGTTGAAGCCCGGACGCCATAGACGAGGATGCCAGCGAGCGGGTGCGGAAAAAATCGCGCCTGTGATGCTGATTGGCCTCAAGTTTGTTGGCATTCAGGCAAGCTTCTCCCCTCGTTATGACGCGGTTGGTGAGCAATTTTGCTCAGATAACCAGTTCGGCCGCTGATATATCGACGTTCGGAAGATCGGCGTTTCTCTTTGTTCCAATCGCCACGAAAGGCGATTTTGGCGTGAGTGTTTTCGGGGGCTTCAGCAGAAGAAGCGTTCCGATGTTCCGAAGGGTTTGGGACAGCAAGGTCCTATGTGTGGTATCGGACATAGTTGATTTCGATCATAGTGGATTGGCCGAACCCGCCCTATGCTTAGCAAGTGGATTTCCAAGCGGCGGATTCGGACCGTCGCGCGCTTTGGGGTTCTCGTTTCGGCGGGTGTCGGCGACATTGCAAAACGCATCACGGCCTCCATCGTGGAAACGCGATGAGGGTCGACAAACGGCCCGCTAGGGCAACAGGAGATAAATCATGTCGATTCTGGGAATCATCCTCATCGTTCTCGTCGTCATGCTGCTGTTCGGCGGCTTCAGCGGCAGGTTCGGCGGCTACGGCTACGGTTACGGCCACGGCGGCATCAGCGTGCTCGGCATCGTTTTGATCGTTCTCGTCGTGCTGTTGTTGATGGGCCGGATTTGAGTGGCCGAGACAACTGCCGGCCGCGTTGAAGTGACGCCTAGGTATTCAAGATGAGAATTCGATGTTGATTGCGATCGATTTCTGTTTCTGGCGGGGCATTAAATGTTGTTCTTATCGATAGCCGGCTGCGCATTGAAGTCCGGTTCTCGCGCCGGGTTGTTGAAATTGAGCGAGAGGAGAACCTCGATGAACAGGATGATGATTTCGGCATTCGCGATATGCCTGGCTGCGGCCGCACCGACGGTCTTATGGGCGCAGGCAGCAGGTCAACCGCAGAGGGGCCAGCCCGTTCACCACGCCACTCCGTCCAAGGCGCCGACGGGCGGCTCGCAGGGCGTGACGCATCGCGTCGGGACGAGCTCGACGGTGCACTGGACGACGCACAAGACGACTACGCACAAGATATTCACGCGCACGACGGCGTACCATCATCGCACGACGATCACGCACGCCGCAGTGTACCATCGTCACACGACGATTACGCACGCCACGACGTACCATCGTCACGTCATCACCAGTACGGTGACCAAGACCCGCATCATCGAAAGAAGTCACGTCAAGGTCGACATCGCGACGTATCGCAGGAACATTACCGCGGAGCGCCGCTTCCACTATGGCGACTACCGCGCGCCGGCGGGATACGCATATCGCCGCTGGACCTATGGCGAGCGGTTGCCCGGCGAATATTACGCCAGGGATTACTGGATCTTGAACTATCTCAATTTCGGCCTGCCCTGGGCGCCGGATGGGTACGTCTGGGTGCGCTACGGCTCGGATGCGATTCTCATCGATGAGAACACGGGCGAAATCGTCCAGGTGGACTACGGCGTGTTCTATTGACGGTCAGATTGCGCACGGGCGAAAAGCCCCGGGGAAATCCCCGGGGCCACGACCGCGTCAAATGTGGGCCGGCAGCCAGCGGGCCAGGCTCACGGTTTTCCAGATCAGCACTGCCAGGGCGGCGAGCAGAACGAGCGCCATCAGCAGCGCAATGCACAGCAGCACGCCATCCTCCTCCAGATAGGCGAACGCGATAAGAACAACCAGGAGCGCGGGCGGCACGTTGCTGAACGGTATCGGGACCAGCATGATGCACAAGCCGAGCAGCAGGATGACCAAGCCGACCACGCGCTTCGTCGCCTCGAACGGAGTCGGCCAGCGAGGGCGGATAAAACGCTCCAGATAGCGCAGCACGAGGATGGTCCTGCGGACCAATCCGGCGACGCGTGGTGTTGAAATGTGCAGCGACGCAGCGCGGCGCGTGAAGATAGGACCGCGTTTGGCAAGCACCATTTGCAAGGCCGGCACGACGAGCAACACGCCGGCGAGCGCCGCTACGCCCGGCAGCAGGCCCAACAGGCCGAGAAGAAGCAGCACGACGCCGAACGAGCGATCCCCAAGCTCGTCTATCAGCCATCCCAAGGTCACCCATTCCCTTGGTGCGCCACCGATCAGTTCGGTCAACACGGCGGACGTGGGCACGTGCGGATCAAATTTTGTGCGGTTCATCCGGCTTCCGCCCGGTCGGTTCGGTTCAAACATACGGTGCTCAATCGCGCATCCGCTCGCTCCGAATAACGGGGGCGGCATTACGGATCAACCGTTTGACAGCCGGCAGGAAGCCGTTCACTGCCAGAGCGCCGTCCCTGTCGCTATGGCGGCCTTCGCCGCAGGGACTTTTCTCGACCGGCCAATTTGATATGTTCCAATTGGACGAAGCAGTTTGAGGAGAGTTATCCGAAGCCGCTTTCGTACGTTCGCACTGAGCCCGAAAGGTCATGACCCGGTTCCAATTTGCCTGTCTGCTTCTTTCGACATTGCTTGCAGCAACACCGGCTGGCGCACAAGGCTCGACACCGGTTGGCTCACAAAGCCCGACACCGGTTGGTGTCTGGCTGCACGACAACAAGCGCATCGAAATCGAAATCGCTCCCTGCGGCGATCGATTGTGCGGCAAGCTGGTTTGGTTCCGGTGGCCGAACGACGCGCAGGGCCTGCCTCTGGTCGATTTTAACAACGCGGATACCGCGTTGCGCACGCGACCGCTTCTGGGACTGACGATTCTCGAAGGGCTCCGCCGCACCGGAGACAACACGTGGGAGGACGGCAAGGTCTATGATCCGGACGACGGGGCGAATTACAGCGCCTCGATGTCGATCAACGGCGACGGCACGTTGCGCCTGCGCGCCTATGTGCTCCTGCCGCTGTTCGGCAAAACCCTGATCTGGACCCGCGTACGCTGACAGGCATTCCGTTCTGAAATGCTAAGCAGGTCGTTGCGCAGCCGAACGTCCGTAAATGGCCGGCCCCGCCACCGCGCACCAATCGCTACGCAGCATCACATAGCGGAACTCGTCATCAACGCCCCGAAGCACGACGTCTTAGCGATCACGCACCCGCGAGAAAAAAAACGAACCCGCTCGTCGACGAACGGTGTCGGCAGGTAGATACAGAATTTGCGATCGTTTCATGGAAGAGGCGGTCGGCCTAAGGAGCGGTGATTTTGTTCATCTGCAGCGTAACCGCCGTCTGCGAAAGCAATCTGCCGTCTATTGAAGCGCCGGTTTTCATGGCTATCAACGTCTTGGCCAGGATGATTCCCTCGATGTGCGAGGTCGTGCCAAAGGTCGCCTTGCCGGCGATCTGCCAGAATATGTTCTGGGCCTGTGCATTCCCGCCCAGCACGACGGCCGCGCCGCTGGCTGCAACGAGGTTTTTTGTGATCTGGAAGATCCACACGGCATGCGAGCCTCCCTTGATCCTGACCTTGCCGGTTATGTCGACATTCGTGGTCCAGCTGTAGACGCCGGGAGCAAGCGTAAGCCCCCCGATATGTCCACCGCCCAACTCGTGGATTGTCGCCGGTCTTCCTGCGGCATTCGTGTAGGCGGCGTGCATATCGCCAACGGCGTTGGTCAGTCTGAAGGGGGCCTTTATACTGCAGGGCGCCGGACCGGCCGCATCGACCGAGTAGATATTTCCCGTAACTTCGGAGCAGGACAAGTGGTCGGCAGCGCCGGTGATGGGGCTCACACCGACGTTTCCCGTAACAGCCGAAGCGGGTACATCCGTAATTCCAGACTGCGACAGAATGACAAAGTGACCCGCCCCGCCCAGATCCACCTTCGACCTGGGACCGAACAGCGAATTCTCCGAAGCGAGGACGGTGTCTGCGGTTGCGGAGGCGACAGGTTCGCCGAGAACAAGCGCTGTCACTAACGGCAGAAGGCGCAGCAGATTGCTGCGCAGCCCAAGCCTGAAATTCGTTTCCATCCAAATATGTCTCCCAAAAATCCCTTTTTCGAACTTCGCACGTCGCGACGCTGCGGCCGCACTCTGCCGGAAAAAGGAGACATGTTACGTCGATACGGAGATGGAATCTGAGCAATATTGCTCACGCGAAGACCATTGGGGAGTGGAGCGTGCGCGCCTATGTGCTCCTGCCGCTTTGCGGTCGGAGCAGGCGCGGCGGTCGCAACCTAACGGCCCGTGAGGATTTGCATGGTGTCCCTACGTCACTGGAGCCGCTGGTGCTCAAAAGTTCAGCTAGTACCCACTTTTCTCAAAAGGTGATTTGTCGAAAGTGACGGCATTCTTAGCGCAGGGTATGCAGAGGTTTCGCGGGGGACGCGTGGTTTTCTTGCGCGCTGCGCGCGCCATTTTTCTCCTGCGGCCTCTGCGAATCCTCTGCGACCACCGCGCTAAATCCTTTCACGTGTCACCAACCTGTGATTCCCGGTGCTCGTGCTTCAATAGGCCAAACAGCACACGCCCCAATGAAAAGAAACGCGGGCCTTTTGGTACCCGTGCCGCCGATCGGCGGAATATGCACTCAGGGGCTGGTGACGGTGTAGGTGCCATGAAAGAGGATGCTGAGGGATGTGTCGTTCGAGGTCGTACCGAACGCCCAATCCCCGCCTGTAACGAACGGGTATGTGAACGTGACCAGCAAGGGGTTACCGTCCAGGGGGGAATGGTTGAATAGCTGGCCATGATTGCAGCCTCTTCCGTCACGCCCTTCTGAACGGCGACATTGCCGATAAAGCCGATGCCGCTCAGATTACCGCAGCCGTCGTTCTCGTGGATTCCGGCGAGGACGGGCTTCGTGACGCCGTCCGGCCTGTCGGCGAAAACATCGATAGTGGCGGTGCACTCATTGTCATTGAAGGTGACGGTGTAGGTCTTTGCAGCAGCGGCGGCTGAGGTTGCAAGAAGCGCGGTCGCCGCGAGTTTAAGCAGCTTTTTCATGATATTCCTTCCGTTTATTGAGGAAGGTACGGCCATAACGAATATTGCCTGTTGAGATGAGCAATATCGCACAGACTGCGTATTTATGCTGGAGCAACATCAATGCAAGCCGGCTACGAGCCGATACCCCCATCGGCGTTCCCCTATACTGGTCGGCACGACGGGCGGCTAAGTCGCCGTCCGTTTTTTTTCTGCGATGCCGCCTTAACATGGTGGCGCACGACGAGGTGCCCGATGCAACTGGCAACCGAAGGAAAATGAAATGGACAAGCCTGAGCCGAACAGCATGTATTCGGTGCCGGGCGAATCTTCGACGCTGCTTGGCGCGTCGCATGCGTCGGGCCGACTATCGAGTCGTAAGGGCGGCTGCCAAATCATGCCTGACGGTCACCTGCCCATGCGGTTATCGCCGATTGCTTGGTTTGCCGTTCTGGGAGTTGCAGCGTTTGCAATAGGTGCGGCGATCGCGTTCGCAGTGTGATCGCCCATGAAAACCCGGATGTCCATCGAAGGGAGATGGCAGTTCGGAGGACGCGCTGTCGGGATGGGAAAACGAAGATGGCGCCTCGCAGGAAGATGGCGCCTCGCAGTCGGTTTGGCTCCACGCTCGCGATCCGTGCGCCGATATCCTGACGGAGTGTTCCGCGCCGCCGATGCGGCGCATGAGACATGTGCGGTCCGTGGCAGCGGCGCGCGATGAAGCGATGAGGCGGTTACGGAGAGCGTCTCGTCGAAGCCGTCGCTATCGTATAGCAGCGGCCGCAAAGCCTTCCTGCCAGCGTCGTCGTTCATCCTCGATCCGATAGGGGTTCATCGCTGCGATACTCTTTGCGTCGAGTTCGCCGAGACGATCGGAGGACAAGGCCTTCGCCGCATTCCAACCTTTGGCGTAGATGCGGCTCAAGTTGAAGGATTGATCGATTTTCATGACGGTCGAGTCACTACTCGATTGATTCTCCTGCCGTTTCGCAACTAGTGGCGCTTTGCCAGCCATGCTTTCACCCTTTTCGCTTTTTCGCGTTTCATGCCTTCCGGCATGGAGGAGGTAGGTCCGCTCTGCAGTTCCTCCTGCGCGGCGTCACGGAGCAACGCTTCGTCGAGCTCGACCGGATTAACGAACCGATGCTCGGTCTTTCCGAGCGTGGAAATGCGCATCTGCGTGGAGAGGCGCCTGAACGCCGGGAACGAGATGCCTTCGATCGCTTCTTCTTCCACGTCGATCACATAAGTTCCCGCCGGCTGGACTGCGTCGAAGCTGCCCAACATGAAGGGTCTCCGGAAGGTCACCGACCGGCTGGTTGTCCGTGTGGTCATCGCATTTTCCTTTCTTGCAACGGGCCGACAGCGGCGAATTTGCAGAGCTTTCGCCCGCCGATCCGACCGCCGCCGTAACCCGCCGGCGCTGCTTTAGTCCGCACCACGCGGCCGTGCTGCATGGCGCCGCGCGACGGAACTGTGCCGCACCGGAACGCGCGAGGAGTCGCGCCTGCCCTTAAACCTTCTTCGCAGGCGCCGTCACTGGCTCCGGCTTCGCGGCCAGGGGCTGCGTCGCAGGGGGAGCGGTCTTGGTTTGCTGGTGGCTCGGGGGCGTCGGCTTGGGAGCATCCGTCATATCGAGGAACCTTTCGGGTCGCGGCAAGGATTTGCCACTCCAGAGTACATGGAGATACAATTAAAAATTGCAAGGGAGAAAAACGCAATCTTTGAATTATTACAGCACTTTGCGCGAATAAACAAAAATAACAATGGAGTTATAAGTAATAATAATTTTCGGACAATTTTGAAACCGAGATCAGGGTATGGTCTCGTGTATTTCAGTTGGTCCGTGAAGACCGTAACTTCGGCAAGGTCGGCGGAGCCCATGCGGTGCCGATCGCCGGGTCGATCGCGTCGCGTCCGCACGCTATTGGGGTGCGTCCGATGCGCGGAGGAAGGTGTCGTGCGGCCGTCCTCCGTCACCCGGCCTTCCGACGCGCACGAGGGCAGTGCCCTTTCTTTGCATTGTGCGTTACATAGGACTAGTGTTTGTTAATGCGGGCTGCGCCAACGACAGCCCGTTCTTTTTCGAGAAGCAAAACGAGACATTTAAACGCGCGGTTGTCGTGCGTGCGCGGTTGCGTCCCTCGCGAGCACCTCGATTTCTCGTGCTACACTGTGATCTGGCACGCCGCCATTCTTTGGGTGGGACGCCGTATTTTGGGTGAGGACGCCGTATATTGAACATCGGACTATCGAGCAGAGTTTTTGGCCCGCTCGTCCAAGCGACGCAGACGGATCCCATTCGGGCGGAGCTCTTCAGCGTCGAACGCCTGGAGCAGCACGCGGAAAGCCTCGCCGCAGCCCAGCGGCTGACGTCGAAACCGAAAGCCGGGCGCCGGCTTTCGCCGCGGCTTTACGACAACGCGAAGGTGCTGACGCAGTCATATCGCACCATCGCTCGTGCGACGTCGGCGCATCAGCCGATCACCCCCGCGGCTGAATGGCTGCTCGACAATTTTCATGTCGTCGACGAGCAGATTCGCGAGATCAAGACCGATCTGCCGCCGGGCTTCTATCGCCTGCTGCCGAAGCTGGCGGACGGCCACCTGCAAGGCTATCCGCGCGTGTTCGGCCTGGCGTGGGCGCTCGTCGCCCACACCGACAGTGCCTTCGATATCGATAAGCTGACGCGCTTCGTCGCGGCCTATCAGCGGGTACAGCCGCTGACCATCGGCGAATTGTGGGCACTCGCAATCACTTTGCGCATCACGCTGGTGGAAAATCTCCGCCGGCTGGCAGAGGAAGTCGTGGCGCGCCTGTCGGCAAGCCGCTTGGCCGACGAGCTGATCGATCGTTTTCCCGCCGTCGAGCGCGGGCCTGTCGCGGCGATCGTTAAAAGCCTGGATGACGCACCCTGGTCCACCGCTTTTGCGGTCCAACTCGCGCTGCGCTTGCGCGACAGCGATCCCGATACCACGCCGGCGTTGCGCTGGCTGAACGAAAGGCTGGCTGCCGAGGGAACCACGACCGACGAAATCGTTCGCGACGAGGTGCAGCGACAGGGCGCGATGAACGTGACCGTTCGCAACGTGATCACGAGCATGCGCTTGGTATCGATGATCAACTGGGCGGAATTCTTCGAAAGCGTAAGTCCGGTCGATGCGGTGCTGCGCGCCGCCAGCGATTTCGCCGCGATGAACTTCGCCACCCGTGATCTTTACCGCCGTGCCGTCGAGCAGTTGGCGCGCCAGTCGGGCCACGAGGAGACCGAGATCGCCGAACGCGCGATCGCCGCCGCCAAGCGCGCCGGCGCCGCTTCGGGTGAGGCAAACAGCGCCGCCTGCCGGGAACGCGATCCGGGCTACCATCTCATCGCCAGGGGCCGTCGCGCGCTCGAGAAAGAGTTGGGTTGCCGCGTGCCCTTCCGCACGCGTCTCTTCCGCCTCAATTCGGATATCGGCGTGACGAGCTATGCGGTCATGATCGCCGTCGTCACGGCGATCGTGCTGGCGGCGCCACTGCTCGTCGCGGCTCATGCCGGAAGCCTTGGCTGGGCTCTCGCGCTGTTGGCGATCGCCGGCTTGATTCCGGCCTCCGATGTTGCGGTCGCGGTCGTAAATCGCGCCATCACCCAGCGGATTGGGGCCACGCTCCTGCCCGAATTGGAACTTGCCGAAGGCGTTCCGCAGGAGCTGCGAACCATCATCGTAATGCCGACGATGCTTGCGAGCGTCGCAGACATTCGCAACCATGTCGAACGCCTCGAGGTTCATCACCTCTCCAACCCCGACCGCAATTTCGTCTTCGCTCTGCTCTCCGACTGGCGCGACAGCGCCACCGGGCATGAGGCGAACGACGAGGCGCTGCTTGCCGAAGCGGCTGCAGGCATCGCCGACCTCAACGCGCGCTATGCCGCCGCGAACGGCGGGCAGCTCTTCTTCCTCCTTCACCGGCGGCGCCTGTGGAATGCGGGAGAGGGAAAATGGATCGGCTGGGAACGCAAGCGCGGCAAGCTGCACGAACTCAATCGTCTGCTGCGCGGCGCGCGCGACACGAACTTCATGCCGATCGATGGCAGGGCGCCTTCGCTGCCGTCCGGCATCCGCTATGTCATCACGCTCGATGCCGACACGCGGATGCCGATTTGTGCGGCGCGGCGGCTGGTCGGCAAGATGGCCCACCCGCTCAATCGTCCCCGCTTCGATTCGCGCAGCGGCCTGGTCGTGCAAGGTTACGGCATTCTTCAGCCCCGCGTAACGCCGTCCCTGCCGCTCGGCGATGCGGGATCGCTCTATCAGCGGGTGTTCTCCGGCCCTAACGGCATCGATCCCTACGTGCAGGCGGTTTCCGACGTCTATCAGGATCTCTTCGAAGAAGGCTCCTATTCCGGCAAGGGGATTTACGAGGTCGATGTCTTCGAGGCTGCGCTGGCCGGACAGTTTCCGGAGGGCGCCGTTCTTAGCCACGATCTCCTGGAGGGTATCTTCGCGCGCGCCGGCCTCGCCTCCGATATCGAATTCGTCGAGGAATTTCCCACGCGTTACGGCGTGGCTGCGGCACGGCAGCATCGCTGGGTGCGCGGCGACTGGCAGTTGCTGCCGTGGATATTCGGCATCGGCCGCCGAACCCATGGCGGTGCGCCCAAAACTGCGATTCCGCCGATCGGCCGCTGGAAGCTCCTCGACAATTTGCGCCGTTCCTTGTCGGCGCCGGCCGCGCTTCTGACCTTGCTGATTGCGTGGCTGCAGCCTGTGCCCGCCGCCGCGACATGGACGATCTTCATCCTTCTGACCATTGCCCTGCCGCCGTTGATCCCTGCGCTTGTCGGACTCGTGCCGCGCGGTGCAGGCGTATCGCTGCGCAACAGTTTCATCGCCCTGCGCCGCGATTTCGCGCTCGGATTTCTGCAAAGTGCGTTCCTGATCACCTTTCTTGCCCATCAGTCCTGGCTGATGGTCGACGCGGTGGCCCGCACGCTCTTTCGCCTCCTCATTCGTCGGCGGCGGCTGCTGGAATGGACGACGACGGCGCAGCATAGCGACGACGACCGCTTCGACTCGCGCGGACTTGCCGCGCAGATCGCCGCCAGCTTCGCCCTTGCCGCAATCGTTGCCGTCGGACTCTATCTCGCCGGACACCATACATGGCCGATCGCTCTGCCGTTTGCCGCCTTGTGGATGCTGTCGCCGGCGATCGCGTACCGGGCGAGCCTGCCGCCGCCCGCCGCGGCTCATCTGGCGATCGGCACCGAGGACACGCGGGCGTTGCGGCTGATCGCGCGCCGCACCTGGCGATTTTTCGAAACGTTCGTCACCGCCGAAAGCAACATGCTTCCGCCCGACAATTTTCAGGAAGACCCGAGCCCGGTCATCGCCCACCGCACATCCCCGACAAACATCGGCCTCTATCTTCTTTCGGCGATCGCCGCGCGCGATTTCGGCTGGCTGGGAACCCTCGATACCCTCGATCGCATCGAGGCGACGCTGGCGACAATGAACAGGATGGAACGGTTTCGCGGCCATTTTTTCAATTGGTATGAAACCCGCGACCTGCGCGCGCTGGAGCCGCAATACGTCTCCTCGGTGGACAGCGGCAATCTCGCCGGCCATCTCATCGCGCTGGCCAATGCAGCGCGCGAGATCGAGGCCGGGCCGGTCCTAAGTCCCGGCTGGAAGGCGGGGCTCGAAGACACGCTGGCGCTGGTGCGCGAGGCAACGCAGTCGGGTTCCGCGGATGGGCAGGCTGCGGACGGCACGCGCCCGGCGCTCGAAAACGCCATCGGCGCATTCGCAGCCGCGCTAAGCCCGGCGCCAGCGACGCCGTCGGCAATCGCGCTCTGTCTCGACGGGCTCGCGAAGATTGCCGATACGCTCGACAGCCACGCGCAGGCGTGGTCGAAGGCGCGCAAGGACTCCGCCAGTGCGGAAGTCGCCGTTTGGACCGGCGCGCTGCGCGCGAGCATCGACTTGCACGCGCGCGATTTCGCATCCTTGATACCCAGGGCCGAACCGATGCGGCGCGACGCTTCGCCCGCCGGCCTCATTGACGCGTTTGGCGCGATGCACCCGCCCGAAGGGGCCGTGCGTTCCGCCGAGACCGTATCCGATCGACTGACGGCGATCGCGGACCGTGCTACGTCATTCTTTCACGCCATGCAGTTCGGTTTTCTGTTCGATGCGGAACGCCAATTGTTTTCCATCGGCTATCGCAGCGCCGACGGCACTCTCGATTCCAACTACTACGATCTGCTCGCCTCCGAAGCCCGGCTGGCGAGTTTCGTGGCGATCGCGAAAGGCGACATCCCCGCCAAGCACTGGTTCCACCTCGGACGGACGCTGACGCCCATCCGCGGCGGCGCGGGCCTGATCTCCTGGTCCGGATCGATGTTCGAATATCTGATGCCGTCGCTCGTGATGCGTGCGCCGCCGGGCAGCCTGCTCGCGCAGACCAACCGCCTGATCGTCCGCCGGCAGCAGGAATATGCAGACGATCTGGGCGTACCATGGGGGATGTCGGAATCCGAGTACAACACGCGCGACATCGAACAGACTTATCAATATTCGAGCTTCGGCGTTCCCGATTTAGGCTACAAGCGCGGTCTTGCCGAGAGCACGGTGATTGCGCCCTATGCGAGCGGCCTGGCCGCCATGGTCGCGCCTACTGCTGTGGCGCGAAATTATGCGCGCATGACGGCTCTCGGCATGCGCGGCGCCTATGGTTGGTACGAGGCTATCGACTACACGCGCGCCCGGCTTCCCGAAGGCGCGAAATTCGCGGTCGTCCGCGCCTTCATGGCCCATCACCAGGCGATGACAATCGTCGGCATTGCCAACGCGCTGCACGACGGCCGAATGTGCGCGCGCTTTCACGCCGAGCCGATCGTGCAGGCGACCGAGCTGTTGCTGCAGGAACGCATGCCGCGCGACATCGCGCTGGCGCGGCCGCCGCCGGAGCACGCGACCGCGGCCGCGCATTTAGAAAGCGTTCAGCCGGAAATCCAGCGCCGCTACGCGACGGCACATTCGCGCACGCCCCGCACGCACCTGCTGTCGAACGGCCGCTATTCGACGATGCTGACGGCGGCCGGATCCGGATACAGCCGGTGGCACGATGTGGCGGTAACGCGCTGGCGCGAGGATGTCACCTGCGACAACTGGGGTGCCTACATATTCCTGCGCGACGTGCGCAGCGGCGAGACCTGGTCGGCCGGGTATCAGCCGAGCTCCGTCGAGCCCGATTCCTACCAGGTCACCTTCGCCGAGGATCGCGCTGAAATCGCTCGCAGCGACGGTACGCTTACCACGATGCTCGAGGTCGCCGTGTCTCCGGAAGACGATGCGGAAGTTCGCCGGATCACGATCTCGAATCACGGAAACCGCGAGCGCGATATCGAGGTGACGTCCTATGCCGAGATCGCGCTGGCGCGACAGGGCGACGACCTGGCCCATCCCGCGTTTTCCAAGCTGTTCGTCGAGACCGAGTTCCTGCCGGAGCTCGGCGCCATTCTGGCAACCCGGCGGCGCCGTTCGTCCGCCGACCCTCTCGTGTGGGCGGCGCATCTGGCGGTGGTCGAAGGCGAAGTTTCGGGCGACGTTCAGTTCGAGACCGACCGGTCGCGGTTTCTCGGTCGCGGACAAACCATTCGTTCGGCGGCCGCCATGACCGAGGGATGGCCGCTGTCCAACACGACCGGAGCGGTGCTCGATGCGATCTTCAGTCTGCGCCGGCGCGTGACGATCCCGCGCGGCGGCACGGTGCGTATCGCCTTCTGGACGATGGCCGCCGCCTCGCGCGAGGACCTGATCGCGCTCGCCGACAAGCATCTCGACGCGATGGCTTTCGAACGGGCGACTACCCTGGCATGGACGCAGGCGCAGATGCAGCTTCACCATCTGGGCATCGGCACCGCCGAAGCGCATCTGTTTCAGCGCGTGGCCAATCACATTCTCTATTCCGATGCCACGCTCAGGCCTCCTCCGGAAACTTTGAAGCGCGGGCTGCGCAAGGCTTCGACGCTGTGGGCTCACGGAATCTCCGGCGACCTTCCCATCGTTCTGGTTCGCGTCGCCGAGCAGGACGATCTGGAATTGGTGCGCCAGCTTCTGCGCGCCCATCAATACTGGCGCCTCAAGCACCTCGCCGTCGATCTGGTGATCGTCAACGAACGTGCCGCATCCTATCTCCAGGATCTGCAGAACGAGATCGACGCGCTGGTGCGGATAAACCAGCCGCTGCCGCGGCATGCCGGCGGCGGAGCGCACGGCGGCATCTTCGCGCTGCGTGCCGATCTCGTTTCCGCGGAAATTCGCGGCCTGCTGCTTGCCTGCGCGCGGGCCGTTCTTCACGGCGATCGCGGGACGCTTGCCGAACAGATCAATCGCGCGCGCGATCTCCAGCCCGCGCGTCCGCCTCCGGCTCGCCGTGCGGCGGCGGCATATCCCGCCGACCCGCCTCCCCCTCGCCCTGAAATGGAGTTTTTCAACGGCATCGGCGGCTTCGCGCTCGATGGCCGCGAATACCTCACGATCCTCGAAGGCGGCAATCGCACGCCGGCACCGTGGATCAACGTCGTCGCCAACCCGGAGTTCGGTTTCATTGTTTCGACGGATGGTAGTGGGTTCACCTGGTCGGTGAACAGTCAGCAGAACCAGCTCACGCCTTGGTCGAACGACCCCGTCGGCGAGGCGCCCGGCGAGGCGATCTATGTGCGGGACGAGGAAACCGGCGAAGTGTGGGGGCCGACGGCGCTTCCTATTCGCGAGAAGTCCGGGAGCTATTCCGTGCGGCACGGACAGGGCTACAGCCGCTTCGAGCACAATTCGCACGGCATCGCCCTCGAACTGTTGCAATTCGTTCCCGTCGACGATTCCATTAAGATTGCGCGGCTCAAGATCGGCAATCGATCCGGGCGGGAGCGACGGCTCTCAGTCACCGCTTACGTCGAATGGGCGCTTGGCCAGGGCCGCGCGGCGGCGCCATTCGTCGTCACCGAGATCGATGCGCAAACCGGGGCGCTTTTCGCCCAGAATCCCTGGAGCGATCAGTTCGGCGAGCGCGTCGCGTTCGCCGATCTCAATGGGAAGCAGACCGCCTACACTTGCGATCGGGCGGAGTTTATCGGGCGCGACGGCGCGCTCGACCGGCCGCTCGGGCTGATGCCGGATCGCGTTCTTTCCAATCGCGTCGGTGCGGGTCTGGATCCTTGCGGCGCCTTGCAAAGCCAGCTGCGACTTGCCCCCGGCGGTGCGACGGAGATCGTGTTTTTCCTGGGACAGGCCGCTGCACGGGGAGAGGCGCAATCCCTCGTCGCCAAATATCGCAATGCCGATCTCGATGCGGTGTTCGCGAAAGTCGTCGAACAATGGGATGCCGTGCTCACAACTGTCCAGGTGAAGACGCCGGACCGGGCGCTGGATCTGCTCGTGAACCGCTGGCTGCCCTATCAGACGCTTGGCTGTCGCATTTGGGCGCGAACCGGCTTTTACCAGGCCAGCGGGGCCTACGGTTTCCGCGATCAGTTGCAGGACGTGCTGGCGCTGTGCCTGTCGCGTCCGGACATCGCGCGCTCGCATCTGTTGCGCGCGGCGGCTCGACAATTCGTCGAAGGCGACGTCCAGCACTGGTGGCTGCCCGAATCGGGCCGCGGCATTCGCACGCGCGTGGCGGATGATCGCGTCTGGCTCGCCTATGCCGTCGCACATTACGTGCAGGTCACCGGAGACGCTGCGGTGCTGTCGGAAACGGTGCCGTTTCTCGAAGGCCCGACGCTGCGCGAAGGCGAGCGCGATGCCTTTTTCCAGCCTGTGTCTTCCGAACGGCGTGCCAGCCTGTTCGATCATTGCGTGTTGGCGCTCGACACAAGTCTCGCCACCGGTGCGCATGGACTGCCGCTGATGGGCACCGGCGACTGGAACGACGGCATGGATCGCATCGGCGAAGGCGGCCGCGGCGAAAGCGTCTGGCTCGGCTGGTTTCTTTGCACGACGCTGAACGCCTTCGCCACGTTGACCGAGCGGCTCGGTGGCTCCGAGCACGCAGACGAGTGGCGCGCGCACGCGGCCGCCTTGAAGGTGTCGCTGGACCGCCAAGCCTGGGACGGCGACTGGTATCGCCGGGCTTATTTCGACGACGGATCGCCTCTGGGCTCGGTTTCCAACAGCGAATGCCGCATCGATTCGATCGCGCAGTCCTGGGCGGTCATTTCCCGCTGTGCGGAGGCCACGCATGCCGCACGCGCCATGGCGGCGCTCGACAAGTACCTGCTTCAGCGCGATCAGAAATTGTCGCTCCTGTTCACGCCGCCTTTCGACGATCCGGAGCACGATCCCGGCTACATCAAGGGCTATCCGCCGGGCATCCGCGAAAACGGCGGACAATACACCCACGCCGCGGTGTGGGCGGCGCAGGCCTTCGCGATGCAGGGCGACGGGGACAAGGCCGGCGAAATGCTGGCGATGCTCAACCCCATCCACCATAGTGACAGTTCTGGGGAAATCCACCGATACCGGGTGGAACCCTATGCGGTCTGCGCCGATGTCTATTCCGTGCCGCCCCATGTCGGGCGCGGCGGATGGACTTGGTACACCGGATCGGCCGGCTGGATGTATCGCGTCATCCTGGAATGGCTGCTGGGCTTTCGCGTTCAGGGCGCCAACCTGCTGCTCGATCCTTGTATTCCCCGTGGCTGGCCCGGCTTCGAAATCGCTTTCCGCTATCGTTCCGCGCGCTACGATATCGCCGTGGTGAACCCGCTGGGCGTCTGCGGAGGGGTTCTCGCCATCAAGCTCGACGGCAAAATCCTGCCGACCAACAAGAATACGCCCATCCCGCTCGTCGATGATGGCGCCACGCACAAATTGCAGATCGTTCTTGGCATCCCGCGCGACAATTCGTGAGGCAAGCCGCGTCCCCCGGTTAAACCCGGGGACCGCCGGCTCTCGCCTTCCCGATGCGGACCGGCGCACCGTGCAAGCGGTCAATCGCGAGACCTCCCGCTTCCCGGACATGGAGCATCGCGGCATGCCGGTCTCCCGGCGCACACAGGTTTAATGTTCCCTTGTTCTTGGTAGCAGCGCGATGGCCCGCTGGCGGAGTCGCGATTCTCGCCCGGTGTTGCGGGCGGATCACAGACGCATTGCGGCAAGCCGGGAAAATTCCCCGCTCTTCGAAAGCGGAAAGATGCGGGCGGGTCATGGCGGCAGTCCACTTTCGCAGGCGTGCGGGGTAGAATGCGCCATTCCGTCAACGCGGAATCGGGCGCCCAACTCGATGGGCGGCGCGGTTGTTTGACATTGTGATTCCATACCGCTTCCGCTGCGCGAGGTACGCGCGCTTCGGGGTGGCGGATTCGCTGTTAATTCGCTGCTAACTCGCTGCTAATTCGCTGCTCATTCGCGGCTGCGGTTGCGCGCGGAAATCGGCGAACCCGCGACGGAATGGGCGTTTTTGCGCATTGCGGCCGCGGTTGTTCCCGCAACCTTGTGCCGAAATTCGCTGCAGATTTCCCTGATAGCAGCGAATTCGCCGACCGACCGATCGGTCGCGCACGACGACTTCGATGAAGGCCGTTTCGAACGACACGGCGGCATACGGCGCACGGCTTCAGGGCAACGGCCTCAACCCTCCCGAACGAGTCCGGGTCGTGGCGTGCCGCCGCGATGGAGCGTCGATGAGGCCATGTCGAAAACAACGCCGTTCGGCGCGCATATGCGCGCGGCGACGCTTTCTACGCCCGTGTCGTCTGCTATGCCGACGACTTCGTCATCCTCGGCCGCCCAGACGCTCGGGATGTTCCCTTCGACGTTTCCCAACGCCGGCACGCGCCGATCGCCCTTCGCGCGCAGGGTAGGGAGCTGCGCTCGGCAGGCCTTTGGCGGTGGCGTGCAGCAGGTCGCGATATTCGTCGAGCCGATCGAGGGGAAGGTCGCCTGCCGGGCCGGCAAGTGCGATCGAGGCGAACGGCTCTCCGGACTGATTGCGCAGCGCAAGGCTGAAGGCGTTCAGTCCCGGGTGTATATCGCCTGCGTTGACGGCAAATCCCTTTTGGCGGGAGTATGCGATCATATGGCGAAGCCCTTCGACTGAGGCGTCGCTGCATCCCTTGAGGTTGGCTATGTTCCGCTCCGCTATCTCGATCGCCTCCTCTTTCGGCAGTGCCAGAAGGATCGCCACTCCGCCTGCGCCAAGCACAAGCGGTCGGCGGGTGCCCGGAAAAACGGGGAGATTTTTCGCCAGGCACCGCGCTGTGCCGGCCCGCATGGCGCAGACGAAATCGTCTCCGCTGCGATAAGATAGAAAGGCGACGCCGGAGGTCTGCTTCGCCAGCGCCCATAGCCGGCTCCTTATGGAGTGCTGGAATTCTGCGCGCTCGGGCAAGGCCGAAACCCCCAGCTCAAACAGCATCGGCCCCGCCAGGTAGTGCCGGTCATCCGGACACTGCCGGACAAGCCGTTCGCGCGCCAAACACGTGAGTATTCGATGCGCGGTACTCTTGCTCAACCCGCAGCGGGCCGCAATTTCAGACAGCTGCCCGCCCGAATGGCCGCTAAGGCAAATCTCCCGCAACAATGCGACGGCACGCTCGATGGTCTGAGTTCCGCTGCGCTTGTCCTCATTCCCGTTCGTCATCGACCTCTCCTGCTAACCCGTCTTATGCAGCGCGCCGGAAGGTGTGTAACACCAGTGGAGGAAGATTCCACGCACAGAGCGATCCGGTAGCTGGCGTACGGCTTGGTCGGGTAACTGAACGGGGCGAAGCCTCGCGACAAAGGCCGCCTTGGGCGGCGGTGTGAGCGGGAGCCGGACAGGGTCGTATGATCATGGTGCCAAGCCTTCGCATATCTGCAATTGCATTCGCAAAACGCCGGGTTGCGTTCCGCATAGTAGGAAGTATCGCGTGCAATCATAAAAAGATTAGTTATCCGGCAGCGCGCTCGGTTATACTGTTTCGACAGCCGAAGACCTGTGCCGATCGAGCAGGAAGGGGTGTCCGGCGGCGTGAGCATGGCGTTCAACATAATGGATTTAACGCATGAATTTCTCCGATTACAAAGCTATCAAATTCCATCGCGACGGTCGTGTGTTGCATGCAACATTCAACAGACCCGATACGATGAACGCGGTCGACGACGTGCTTCAGCCCGATCTCGATCGGCTGTTCCTCGATGTTGCGGAAGATGATGAAACACATGTTCTCGTGATCACCGGTGCCGGGCGCGCATTCAGCGCCGGCGGCAATGTCGCTTCGATGCAGAAACTCATCGATAATCCTCGCCTTTTTCGCAAGGAGGCGGACAAGGGGAAGCAGCGCATATTCGCCATGCTCGATTGCCCGAAACCGATCATCGCCAAGGTCAACGGAGCAGCCGTGGGACTGGGCGCAACCATCGCTTTGTTCAGCGACATCATATTCGCGGCCGAGCATGCGAAAATTGCCGATCCGCATGTCCAGGTGGGGCTCGCGGCGGGGGACGGCGGGGCTGTGATCTGGCCGGCCTTGCTCGGCCATGCCAGGGCCAAACATTATCTGCTCACCGGCGCGCCCATTACCGGAGCGGAAGCGGCGCAGATCGGCCTCATTAACAAAGCCGTACCCTCCGAAGAGCTCGACAAAGTCGTCGACGAATACGCGCAGCGTTTGGCGAACGGCGCTTCGAAGGCCATTCAATGGACAAAGCTGTCGGCGAATATCGGATTGAAACATCTCGCCCAACAGGTCCTGGATGCCTCGTTCGCTTACGAACTTTTGTCGCAGCAGACCAAGGATCATCAGGAGGCGGCAAACGCATTTCGAGAGAGCCGCAAGCCGCATTTTACCGGTGAGTGAAGCTTACAGGCTGCGCCTCGACGATGGAAGAAACAGACCATCATCGTTCCATATTGTGGAATACCGGTTGCGGTGTGAGCTTTCGAAGTGCCGGCTTAGGTAGACGCTCTGCCCACGATGTGAAAAGCTTAAAATAGGTGCTGCGGCGCACAATCTCGTAGGCCTGAACGCGGCGAAAGGGAGTACTTCCGATGTTAGAGATCGACGTAATTCCGGCTCCGATCGATCGGTTCGTGAGCGCGGACGCTTGGCGGCCGCCGTCGGACATCAGACTGATCTCGGCGGATGACCATCTCCTCGAGATGGATCATCTTTTTGAAGAGCGTCTTCCGGACAGGTTCAAAAAAGACGCGCCGAAGATCTGGCGCGACAAGGCGACCGGGCTCGTCCATGTCATGTACAAGGACAGATCGTTCGATCCGCCCGGGGTCGGCACGATCGGTCACGAATGTCCTGGGTTCTGGGATGCCAACGAGCGGCTCAGGGCGATGGATTCGGAGGGCATCGAGGCCTCGGTGCTCTATCACGGTCAGTTACAGGCGCTGAACGCGCTGATCTCGGCCGAGCCGGAACTCTATTTCGCCTGTATGGACGTCTATAACGAGTGGCTTACCGAGTATGTGAAGGGTGTGGAGAAGCGCCTGGTACCGACGGCTCTGTTGCCAAGCTTCCTGAAACCCGAAACGGCAAAAGATCAGGTGCAGAAGCTGAAGCAGCTCGGCTTCAGGACGGCGCAGATGCCGTCTTATCCCGCGGGTATCCGCTACAACAGCCGCGAGATGGACCCGATCTGGGAGGCGATGTCCGAGGCGGGCCTGCCACTTTCGTTCCACGTGACCGCGCAGCAGCAGTTCTCCGGTTGGGGATCGCTGGGTGCCAATGTGGGGCGGAACATGTCGCCGTTCCGGCCGCTGTTCGGTCAGCTGGTGTTCTCGGGGATGTTCGATCGTTTTCCCGATCTGACGGTTGTGTTCGCCGAAGGTGGAATTGCTTGGGCGGCGGATGCGATTTGCAATCTCGATAAGGTCACTCGGGCCTACTACTCGCTCCTGAAGCCGAAGATCGAGCATCTGCCGAGCCACTACTGGAAGAAGAACTGCTTGGCGACCTTCATGGACGATCCGGTCGGGATCGAGCTGATGCACCGCATCGGTGCGGATAATGTTATGTGGTCGATCGACTACCCGCATCCGGAGAGCGTCTATGGCTATTGCGGCGAAATCACCAAGGGCATCTACGATGCGCTTGGTCGCGAGGATGCCAAGAAGGTGCTCGGCGGCAATGCGGCGCGCCTATATAAGCTTTAACGGGTCGGATTCGGATTCGCGTTTTGCTGCCGAGCGTTCCTCCGCGGGCGGATGACACGCCCGCCGCGAACGCCGGCAGCGAATATGCGTGCGGCGGAGTTCTGGTGAAATAATGGAGTATCGCGAGCCGGTTGAAGAACGTCGTTTTCGTGAAGAGGTGCGGGAATGGCTTCGCTCCAACAAGCCGAAAGATCGCCGGCCGTCAGACGACAGTTTTGAGGATCAGAAGGCATTCGATCGTGCTTGGCAGCGCACCCAGTACGATGGCGGGTGGGCCGGCATCGCCTGGCCCAGGGAATATGGCGGACGCGGATTAACGCCGGTCCAGCAGTTGGTCTGGGCCGAGGAATACGCCTCTGCGGCGTGTCCCCTCGTCCACGACAGCTTTTGGATGGCGCAGGCTCACGCCGGCCCGACGCTCATCATGCGTGGGACGGACGAGCAGAAATCCTTCCACCTGCCGCGCATTCTGAAAGGCGAGGCGGCGTGGTCGCAGGGGTTTTCCGAACCCAATGCCGGTTCGGATTTGGCGAGTTTGCGGACCCGTGGAGTTGTGGACGGCGATGTTCTGGTCGTTAACGGACAAAAGACCTGGACGACATATGCGCATCTGTCGGACTATCAGGAACTGCTGGTACGAACCGGCCCGCCGGGCAGCAGGCATCGCGGCCTCACCTGGGTCATTTGCGACATGAGCCTTCCCGGAGTCGAGGTTCGTCCGATCAAGGCACTCGACGGCCACTATCACAATTGCGAAGTCTTCTACGACGATGTGCGCATACCGCTCTCCAACGTGGTCGGCGAGATCGATGGCGGCTGGTCGGTTGTGACGACGACGTTCCAATTCGAACGCGGTTATGCGGCATTCGGCAGTTTTTGTCAGATGGCCGTGCATCTGGAAGACATGATCGGCCATGCGCGTACCAATCCCGGCCCGAACGGTCTTCGACCTGCAATCGAGGATCCGGAGATCGCGCGTCGGCTCGGCCTGGCACGGGCCAAACTGCAATCGCTCCGTTCCCTGATGTATATGATGGTCGAGGCGACGGAAAGAGGCGTCGATCTCGGCCCCGAAGGTGCGCTCATGCATCTGCCCTATACCGAACTGGAGCAGGAAGTGTACCGGCTCGCGATCGATATTTTCGGTCCAAGGGGCTTGAAGCGTTCGACCGCGATGGATTGGGTGATGGCTTATTTCAAATCGCTGTCATGCACCATTGCCGGCGGCACGTCGGAAATTCAACGCAACATCATCGGCGAGCGTTTGCTCGGCCTGCCGCGCTAAGGGCCTTCGGGGAAACCGGCGATGTGGGATCTATTGTTGAACGACGATGAGGCGATGATCGCAAACGCGGCTCGCGAGTATTTGTCGAACGAGCTGCCGATCGAACGCCTGCGCCCCAATGCACCGCCTGTCGATCTCGAAAAACTGCGTGCCGGCATTGCCGAACTCGGTTGGATCGGCCTTGGGCTGCCGGAGTCCATAGGCGGTTCCGGTCTCGGTCTGGTCGAGGAGAGCCTGGTTCAACGGGAATGCGGACATTATCTCGTTTCGCCGTCGATCATGGCGGCTGTGCTGGGCGCGCATGTTGCGTATCATGCGGGCAACGCTTCTCTGGCGGCCGACATGGTCGCCGGAAAGACCTCGGCGGCGCTGGCGATCGCAGCGTCGCCGGATGTTGGCGATGATCCGTGCTCCGTCTACGCCTTCGACTGGAATGGAAGCGATCTCTTGTTGATTTGGAATGACGACGGCATGGGCCTTTTCCATGCCGATTCCTACTTGGATGCAACGCCCGAAGAATGCCTCGATGAATCGGTGACGATGCATGATGGAAAACTGTCCTTTAACCGGCCTCAGTGCTGGGTCGGCGCGGAACAAGAACCGCTTGCCCTGCGGGCGCAGGTTCTGTTCGCCGCGGGTTTGGCCGGACTGGCAAGACACGCCTGCGATCTCTCCGTCGAATATGCCAAGATGCGCGAACAATTCGGCAAACCCATCGGCGCATTTCAGGCGGTGAAACACCGCTGCGCGGACATGGGCGTTCGCGTTCGCTTGAGCTGGTACCAGACCAGTCTTGCCGGCCTGAAAGTGCAGGCGGGTGCGGCCGATGCGCCGCTGCAAGTTGCAGCTGCGAAACTCGTCGCCGCGCAGGCGGCTCACGAAAACGGCCGCGCGGCGATTCAGATCCATGGCGGGATAGGCTGGCAATCGGAATGCGACGCACACTGGTTCTTGAAGCGTGCCTTTCTTTACGATCAGGCAGGTGGCGCCGTGGACGAGCAGGCACGGCGCGTCATTGCCGAGCCGTCGCCTCTCTGGTAGCGGCGCTTATCGAACCAACGGCTCAGTTTGAGGGCAGACATTTGTCTAGGAACGTAAACGAAAGTGCTGAACTCCAATATCTATTGGATCGCATTGCAATAGAGGACTGTCTGCATCGCTACTGCCATGCCGTCGATCGCTGCGATCCCGATCTGCTGAGGACCGTATATTGGCCCGAAGCAACCGACGATCACATTTTTTGGAAGGGCAATGCGGAGGCATTTGTCGACTTTTGCATACCGGTTTTGAGATCGCGGGACCAGACACTGCACGCGATCAGCAACATCCTGATACGGATTGAAGGCAACGAAGCGCGTGTTCAATCCTATTACAACGCATACGAGCGGTTGGTAAAAAAAGACGGATCGCGAAACGACGTCACCATGTTCGGGCGCTACCTTGACCGAATGGAAAAGCGCGATGGCGACTGGCGGATTGCCGAACGCAAGGTCGTGATGGACTGGTGGAGAGTTCTGGAAGGACTCTGCGGACTGGCAGCGTGGCCTGTTCGGCACAAAGTTCGAGGTCGGCAAGCGCGGCGCGGAGGATCCGTCCGCGGCGTTGTTTGGCGATCGGCTGCTGAAGCGGTGATTTGCGTACGGACTTTCTGAACCGGACGTGGGGGCGGACTTGGCGATTGTGAAAACCAAAGCTGACCGATCAAGCGAGGCGGGTCCCGATTTCCGTATTGTGGAACGGATGGGGTGGGCGAAAAAGCCTTTGGTTGCGTTGTTGATCGGGCCGCGACTAGTTTAAGCGTAGCTGGGGCGAAATGACGATCCAATTGCCGGCCGGTTGCTCACTTATGAAGAAATGGGTTTCGAAGCGGGCTTGCCGGCGGGGCTGTTTAATTATCTGCCGTTGAGAGGATTCTTTGACCAAATTCGACCATTACGAGACGATGAAGTTCAGCCTGAACAATCGTGTCTTCACGATCATGCTGAATGCACCGGAAAAGCTGAACGCCTTCAGCGAGGAGATGGAACCGGAACTGTGCAAGTTTCTTGGCGACGGGGTAATCGATCAGGACTTCGATATCGTTGTCTTGACCGGTGCCGGCCGCGCGGCGTTGGGGCTCGCTATAGGAATTTGATCGGTTCTGTGTCAGGGCGCGTCGCGGTGCCGTCGAGCACCAGCAAAGCTATGACACGCAGCGATATGACATACAGAGGTGATTGACATGGCGGCAGTGAACTACGAAGTCGACGACGGCATTGCAATTCTGACGATAAACAATCCGCCGGTGAATGTCCTGAGCCATGCCGTTCGCGTGGGACTCTATGACGGTGTGAAGAAGGCGAGTGCGGACGCCGGTGTGAAGGCGATTGTGCTCATATGCGCAGGTCGGACCTTCGTGGCCGGGGCCGATATCTCCGAGTTCGGCGCGCCGCTCAAAGATCCCAGGGTCCATCATATTCAAACGGAAATCGAAGCGGCCACAAAGCCGGTGATCGCAGCGATGCATGGAACGGCACTGGGCGGCGGCTTCGAGCTTGCATTAGCCTGCCATTGGCGGCTCGCGAGCCGGGATGCGAAGTTGGGTCTGCCGGAGATCAATATCGGTGTGATTCCCGGGGCAGGGGGCACCCAGCGTTTGCCCCGGCTGGTTGGCGCCGAAATCGCAATGGAGATGGATACCTCCGGCCAACATTATGATGCAGCATTTGGCTTCGAGCACGGTGTGATCGACGAGGTGGTGGATGGCGATTTGCGCCGGGCGTCCGTCGATTTTGCGCGCCGGGTCGTCAGCGAGCGCCGGCCTCTGCGTGTTACGAGCCGTATGGACGAGAAAGTGCGGGGTATCGATCCGCAGGTCTTTGCCGACTTTCGAAAGAAGATCGCACGCAAGGCGCGGGGGCAGCTCGCGCCCTGGAAAATCATCGACTGTATCGAAGCCGCCTGCAACGAGCGCTTCGAAGTCGGTACCAAGATCGAACAGGAAGCATTCTTGGAATGTCTAACCAGTCCGCAGCGCGCCGCGTTGACCCATTTGTTCAAGGCAGAACGCGAGGCGCGCAAAATCCCCGATATCGGCGATGCCAAGCCTTTGCCCATGCGCAAGGCAGCGGTGGTCGGTTCCGGGACCATGGGCGGCGGGATCGCCATGGCCTTCGCAAATGTGGGCATTCCGGTCGCCCTGATCGATATTTCCGGACAGGCCCTCGAAAGAGGCATGGGCCTGATTAAGAAGAACTATGCGACGTCGGTCGAACGCGGCAGCACCTCGCAAGAAAAGATGGATGCCGCACTGGCGCTTATCGAGCCGACGACGGACTATGCTGCGATAGGCGACGTGGATATTGCCATTGAGGCGGTCTTTGAAGACATGGCCCTCAAGAAGAAGCTGTTCGCCACGCTCGAAAGCGCCGCGCCGGCTCATGCAATTCTCGCGTCGAACACGTCCAGTCTGAACATCGACGAGATCGCAAGCGCAACTTCGCGGCCCGACAAGGTTATCGGCACGCACTTCTTCAGCCCTGCCAATGTTATGAAGCTTCTGGAGAATGTGCGCGGCGCGAAAAGCTCGCCGGAAACTATCGCCACGGTCATGGCAATGGGCAAGACGATCGGCAAGATCCCCGTTCTGGCGGGCAATTGCGACGGCTTTATCGGCAATCGCATGTTCCAGTTCTACAACAATGCCTGGGAATATCTCCTCGAGGAGGGCGCGACGCCGGAGCAGATCGACCGTGTCGCGGTCGAATTCGGCATGGCTATGGGCCCCGTGGCGGTTCGGGATTTGGCCGGTCTCGATGTCGCTGCCCTGGTGCGCAAGGCGCGCGCGCCAAGCCTGCCCAAGGAGGAACGTATTTCGCCGCTGATCGAACGTCTGGTCGCCATTGGCCGTTACGGTCAGAAAACCGGTGCCGGCTTCTACCGCTATGAGGGCCGCAAACCCGTTTCGGATCCCGAAGTGACGAAGCTAATCGAAGAGGTGGCAGCCGAGGCCGGCGTGAAGCGTCGCACGATCACGGACGACGAGATTATGCCGCGTATGCTTTCACCGCTGGTCAATGAAGGCGCGAAGATCCTGGAGGAAGGGATTGCATTGCGCGCCAGCGATATCGACGTTGTCTATTGTCATGGCTACGGTTTCCCGAAGCATCTTGGCGGGCCGATGTATTGGGCAGAGCGGCACGGGTTCGACCGGATCCTTGCCACCATGCGCGAGCTGTCCGGACGTTTCGGGCCGCGTTACCGGCCGGCGCCGCTGCTCGAGCGCCTGGCGACGTCACGTCGGGGCTGGTAGGTCATGCCTACCTCGCTGATGTGACCGGCATAAAAGAATGCCGGCGTTTGCCGGACTCAGCGCGTGGGGTGAGGGTTTCCAATTGCTCTCACCTCTTGCGCAAATTCCGCTGAGAGTCCTTTTGAAGAAGGACGCTAATGGGCGACGCGGCTGAGCAGAAGGGGTCCAAGAGCGGCGTGGATCATGGCGTGAGATTTTTCATGGGCCACTACACCACACGTGTCACGGAGGCTCTGCGATGAATGCGCTTGTTGTCTATTACTCGCTTTCGGGAATCACGCGGACGGTTGCAACAGCAATCGCGAATGAGCTCGGCGCCGATCTCGAAGAGATACGCTGCAAGCGTTATCTGCCCGGCTTCTTCGGTTCTCTCCGAGCCGCCTATGACAGCTGGAAGGGCGATCTTCCGGCCATCGAGCCGTTGTCCTGCTCTCCGACACGCTACGCGCTTGTTGTGATTTGCAGCCCCATCTGGGTCTTTCATCCCGCCACACCGGTCCGCAGTTTCTTGCGGGACGAATCCGCGAAGCTTCCCGACGTGGCGTTCCTGCTGACCCATCGCGAATCTGCTGCGCGGCAAGCGCTTGGCGAAATGGAGCAGCTGTGTGGGCGGTCCCCCAACGCCACGCTTGTCGTGCGCGAAGTCGACGTCAAGAACGGCAAATTTGCCCTAGCGGCGACCGCATTCGTGGCGTCGCTCTTAACAGATAACGCCCGAAAAGCACCATCGTGAGTTGCCTTTTTCCGACCGAGCTTCATCGGATCATGGTCTGGCCCAGGGAGATCGGAAAACTTGACGAAAGATCATCGGAAGGTTCTCAATGCGTTTTGCGAGAAACGCTCGCAGCGCTTTACTGGTGAGTGATACCGGCCAGCCGGATCGCAAGCCCCGTCTGGAATCGCTCTTGAAGGCAAAGAGACATGAACAAGTATTTGAAATCAACCGAGTTTATCGAGTTCGAAGTGCGAGACTGCATTGCGCGTATCGTCATGAACCGGCCCGACAAGCGCAACTCGCTCAGCCCGCAGATGCTTGAAGAGCTTCACGACGCATTGATTGAAGCGGATGCGCGCACCGATGTGAATGTCATCGTGTTGTCCGGAGCCGGGAAGGATTTCTGCGCGGGCTACGATCTGAACGTCTACGCGGATAAGGGGACGAAGGAGAAAACCGATGAGTCGAAATACCGCACGCGGTATGGCTCGCTCGACGATGACTGCTGGAGCATCGAAGGAACGCAGCGGCAGTTGTCGGTGATTTTCGACCTCCATAAGCCGGTGATTGCAAAGGTGCAGGGCAATTGCCTGGCGGGGGGCACGGACCTTGCGCTCATGTGCGACATGGCGATCGCGGCGGAAGACGCAAGAATCGGGTTTCCCGCAACCCGCGCCAACGGTACGCCGCCCAGCAATATGTGGTTCTATCATGTGGGGCCCCAATGGGCGAAACGTATGCTGATGACCGGTGACTGCCTGTGGGGGATTGATGCCGCCCGCATCGGGCTCGTCCTCGATGCTGTTCCGGCCGACGAACTCGATGCGGCGGTGGACGAACTCGCGCGGCGCATTAGCTGCGTCGATGCGGAGCTTCTCTCCGTCCAAAAGCGTGCGGTGAATATTGCACTTGAGCTTGGCGGCGCACGGACATTGCAGAGAATGACGGCGGAACTCGATGCCCGTGGGCATCTCTCTCAGGGGCCTCGCCGCACGCGGTTCAAAGCGGATATCGCGGAACGCGGGCTCAAGGAAGCTCTCAAAAACCGCGACGCGCCTTTTGGTGACGGCATGGTCAATATCCATTGGACCTCGAAATAGAGCAGGGACGGGAAGCGGGGATGACCGAGCCGGACGGGGCATTGGTGCAAGTGCGCTATGAGGGCGCTGTTGCCGTCATGACACTGAATAAGCCCGAGCGGATGAATGCCCTTGGCTTGGCGATGCGCACGGCGATGTATCAACATCTGCTCGAGATCGAAGCAAATGACGCCTGCTGTGCCATCGTGCTTACGGGGGCGGGCGGCAATTTCTGCGCGGGCGGCGATATCTCGGAAATGCAACACCGCGAAATCATCGAGGCGCGCATGCGCATGGATTTGCCGACGCGTCTCTTCAAGCTGATCGTCAGTGGCCCCAAGCCGTTTGTGTCCGCGGTGGAAGGCAACGCCTTCGGCTGTGGCGTATCCTTCGTTGCCGCGAGCGATTATGCGGTGGCCGCCTCGGATGCGAAGTTTTCCTGCGCGTTCGTCAAGGTTGGGCTAGTGCCGGATTTCGGCGGCATCTGGTCGATTGCGCGCCGGGTCGGCCACCGCAAGGCCATGGAAATGTGCGCCTTCGCTGAGAACTACACCGCCGCGCAGGTGCTTGAGATGCAACTCATCAATCGCGTTTGCGAACCCGGCCAGGCGTTGCCGGCGGCGCTTGAGGCGGCTGAACGGTTCGCCAAAAACCCGCCTGTTGCAATGGCCTTGTTGAAGTCTGCGCTCAACACCGGAAACGATACGGTGGATCAGGCGATTACGACAGAAATCAACTCCCAGTCGGTGCTTCAGCATACGGAAGATTTTGCCGAGGCCGCCCGGGCGTTCATGGAAAAGCGCAAACCCGACTTCAAGGGCCGGTGACGGAAATGGATATCGCAGGCAAGAAGGCGATCGTCTTTGGCGGGACCTCAGGTGTCGGTCTTGCTACCGTAAAGCAGCTTGCAGCGCTCGGCGCCGAGGTCGTTGCAGTCAGCCGTCAACCAACCAAGGCTGGCGATGTTCCCTCGGGGGTCAGTTTGATGAAATGCGACGTGCGAGATTGCGATGCCTTGACGCTGCTGTTTCGCAATTGTGGGGTGTTTGACATATTGGTCAACGCGGCGACGGGTGGCGCAAGATCTGTCGGACCGTTTCTGGAAATGGATATGGCGGGCTTTCAAGCCTCGTTTGACAAGCTCTGGGGCTCTGCAAACGTCATTCGATTCGGCGCAGAGTATTTGAGCGAAAACGGTTCCATCGTCCTCGTAAGCGGAGCGGCCGCGCGGAGGGCACGGCCCGGACATTCCGCTATATCGTCTGTTGGCGGAGCAATCGAAACTTTGGTCAGGGCGGTCGCTCGAGAAATCGCACCGCGTCGCATAAACGTAGTGTCGCCGGGAGTTACCGACACCCCGATGAATCCACTAAAAGGCGATGAACGCGCTGCATCGCTTGCTCGAGCAACGGCCGACCACCTTATCCCGCGAGCCGGAACAGCTGAAGAGGTGGCGCACGCCATACTGTTTATGATCCAGAACGATTTTGTCACCGGGACAACCATCGATGTCGATGGTGGCTGGCTGCTTACTTAGCGCGCGATCATGTGAAGCGGAAACGGGATCACGGTCGGGGTCACGCGCCATTTACAGATTCGAGAGCAGGATCGGTTGCCATTGACGCGGTCCCGAGTTCGTTTCGCTCGAAGGTAGAGTCTTTTTGGGCTGGTGTCAGCCTGCCGAGCTTGGGGTGCGACCTCGCAGGCGACCGTCCGGGGCGCTAATGGAGATAGCGTCCGCCGTTGACGCTGAGTGTCACGCCCGTGAGATATCCGGCCTCCTCGGAGCAGAGGTAAGCGCAGGCGCCTGCTATATCCTCGGGCGTACCGGGGCGCCCCATGGGCGACCGAGTCGACGTCGCCTCGATGTCGAGCGGTGAGGCGCGCAGCATCGGTGTGTCGATGAAGCCGGGCGGAATGTTGTTCACGGTGACGCCGGAGCGCGCGAATTCGAGCGCCAGCGCCTTGGTGAAGCCGACTAGGCCCCCCTTGGAGGCGACATAGGGCGACATGTTGGGCGCTCCGCCCTGGGTGCTCGACGAAGAGATGTTGACGATCCGCCCCCAGCCGGCCGCGAGCATGTCCGGCAATACCGCCTGCGTGCAGAGATAGGGTCCTTTGAGATTGATCGCCATCGTCCGGTCCCAGATCTCTTCGGTGACATCGAGAAACGGCTTGAAGACGGAGATGCCGGCATTGTTGACCAGAATGCTCACCGGGCCGAACGCCTCACGCAACTTGACGACTGCGGCAGTCACCTGTTCGCGATCGGCGACATTCGCCTGAAGCGCAATCGCTTTGCCGCCCATCGCTTGAATTTCCGCGACAACTTTCTCGCAACCTTCAAGGTTGAGGTCGAGCACGCCGACCGCGATGCCATCGCGTGCCAGCCTGAGCGCGCACGCCTTGCCGATACCCGCCGCGGCTCCGGTTATCAACGCCGTCTTATTCATCACGTTTATCTTCCTGTCTGTGTTCATCGATCGCCGCAATTGTGCATGCTGCACTCATTAGATATTGATGCCGATCTTACCAAAGAATCTTCCGCTTTCGATTGCGTGCATCGCCTCGGGCAGCCGGTCCGGCTTCTTTGTGGCAATCTTGATGGCAATATTGCCGATCCCGCCTCGATCGCTTTGTGGCGCCGTAATCCGCATCGATAAGGTTATGACAAACGCCTTCGCATATTATTGTATATATACAATTTAATTTGCTTATTGACAATAATTCCGTTCCTGCGGCAAGCTTAAAATGAATAATTTTGGATGATCGCCGTCGCGGCTGTCAGCGAATTGCGCCTGGCAAAGGAAAGGAACTCAGGATGGCTACGTATGATGGTCCCATTTTCGATTGCGATACGCACATCGTCGAAGAGGACTTCGATTTCTTCAAAAAATACCTGCCTGAGAAGTACCGGAACACGATGCCGGTGCGCCGTGCCGGCGCGGACGGGAAGTACGGCATCTTTGTCGGCGACAGGCGGGTCGAGAATTACGACTTCGACCCGACCGGCCTGGTGCCGCCGCCCGGCAAGCTCAAGGAGTGGCTGAGGGCGATGAAGAACGGCGAGCCGCTGACCACCGGTTGGATCATGCGCACGCCCGACATGTACAATCGCGACGCGCGCCTCGCCAAGCTCGATGAGTTCGGCGTCGAGGGCTGCCTGCTGTTCGTCGGCGAGTTCAATGCCAGCATCCCCTATTACAAGCCGGACGCATCCGGCCATGCCGTATTGCACGCCTATAACCAGTACATGAAGGATTACTGGGGCTTTGCATACAAGGATCGGATATTCACGACCCCTCTGCTTGCCCTGTGGGACACCGATCTCGCCGTCGCCGAGGCGGAGTGGCTCATCAAGCAGGGTGCACGCACCGTGTGCATGCCGATGGGCCCGGCGCAGGGCAAGTCCCTCGCTCATCCCGATTTCGATCCGGTCTGGTCGCGCCTGAACGAGGCGGGGGTGGTCGTGACCTTCCACCTCGCCGAGGCATCGTTCCTGCACCCGCTGATCGAAGTCTGGGGCGAGAAGCCATTGCAGCCGCGTCTCCACGGCCAGACCGCTTTTCAGTGGATGTTCTGCTACGGCGAATTGCCGGTGCAGATGACGCTGGCCAACATGATCTATCACAATTTCTTCGAGCGCTTCCCCAACATCAAGGTCGCCAGCGTCGAAAATGGCGCCGAATGGCTGCCGCGTTTCCTGACGCAGATGGACAAGATGCGGGGGGCCGCGAAGAACGGCTACTGGCCCTGCGGCCAGCTCAAGGCGCGGCCCAGCGCGATCTTCAAGGAGCATTGTCTGATCGTCGCTTATCCCGAGGACGATGTGCAGGCGATCGTCGAGGAGATCGGCACGTCGAAATGCATCATCATGGGATCGGACTATCCCCACGCCGAGGGTGTCGCCTCGCCGCGCGAGTTCGCCGCAGAGGCGCTGGGCGCGTTGTCTGCGTCGGATGTCCGTGCCATCATGTACGAGAACGGTCGGCGCCTGATTCCGGTCTGAACGACGGGGCCGGCCGGTGCTCTCGGCACAGGCCGGCTGGTCGCTTCGTGACGGGATATGGCTTCAGCCAACGAGACGACAGGCAGATCGATCTTGGATTTCAACCACGACGAAGATATCGAGGCGTTGCGCGATCTGGTGCGTCGCTTCATCGACCGGGAGGTTCCGCCGGAACTTGCCGCGCGCTGGGATCGGGAGGATCACATCCCGCGCGAGATGCTGAACCGGATCGCCGCGCTTGGGGTTTGCGGGCTTGCCGTTCCTGAGGAGTATGGCGGGCTCGGCCGGAACGTGCTGGGCATAGTGAACACCGTCCTCGAACTCGGGCGGCGGAGCACCGTGCTGGCCTCGCTCTACATCCAGAATACCTGCTACGGCAGCCTGAACATCGTCGAGTTGGGCAGCGAGGCGCAGAAGCGCGCGCTCCTGCCTAAGCTCTGCGCCGGCGAGCTGCTGTTCGCCTATGGTCTCTCCGAGCCGGATGTCGGCGCCGATCTGGCCAGCGTCAAGACGCGTGCCGAGCGGCGCGACGACAAGCTCGTCATCAATGGCGCCAAGCGTTGGTGCACCGGTGCTGCGATCGCCGATTACATCTATATGCTGGTGCGTACCGGCGAGCCCGACGCGCGTCACAAGAATCTCTCCTTTGTGCTCGTGCCGCCCGATGCGCCCGGCATCAGGCTGGAGGAGACCGGCACGATGGGGCTGCGCGGCATTCCCACCAACGATGTGATCCTTGAGGACGTCGAGGTGCCACTGGAGAACGTGGTCGGCGGTCCGGAACGCTTGAATCAGGGCTGGTCGATACTCGCCGGTCCCGCGCTCGAGGTGGAGAAACTCGGCGCGCCGACGATCGGCCTCGCTCTTGCCGACGCGGCGGTCGCCGAAGCCTGGGAATACAGCCAGCAGCGCGTGCAGTTCGGTGCGCCGATCTGCACGCTCCAATCGATTAGGCACATGCTCGCTGATGCGCAGACCAAGCTTGCCGCCTGCCGGCTGATGCTGATGCATGCCGCCTGGAAGGTCCACACCGGACAGCCCAGTGCGGTCGAAACCTCCATGGCCAAGCTGTTTCTCGGCGATACCACGCGGGACATCGTGCTATCCTGCCAGCAGGTTCTCGGCGCCTATGGCTATGCCCACGGCTTTGCCATGGAGCGCTACGTCCGTGATGTTCTGGTGATGCCAATCTTTGGCGGTTCCTCGGCCATCCAAAAGAACAATATCGCCAATCTCATGCGCTTGCCGCGAGCATAGATCGCGATGATATTAGAGCGGTTCCAGCAAAAATGTGAGCACTTTTGCGTCCGGAACCGGGGCACAACAATAGCTCAGAACGAAATGACTTTTCTTCGAATCGATGCCGCTTGATGTCGAGGGTCTGACGGGAGCTGCGCCGGGAGAACGCGGCGCCGCTCGCGCGATTGGACGCAGCGCCAGAAATATGCCGAACGGAGATTTGCGAGGGTCGCCATCGGCAGCAATCGCGATCCGATTTTCCTCCCTGCCGCGAGACGACCAGACGAGGTTTTCGGAAGCGATCGGTCTTATTTGCGAAGCATGGCCTGTTTCCAATTTGCGGTCTTCGTCTCGAGTTCCTGCCAGCTGTTCGACGCCAAACAATCCGCGTAGAAACGATAAAAGCCGCGCTGCGCAAGCTCGTTCATAAGGTCCCCGACAACGCCCGGATAATCCGGATCCTCGCGCTCTTGCCCCAAACCCATTTGGCAATTCAGCCGTCCCCGCCGCGTGACATGGCCCCGGTTCGGAACAGTGCCGTATTCCAAATTGTCGAAATCGTCCGCCTCAAGTATGCCGGCAGTGCCGAAGACGCGGTTGACCGCTGCCTTGATCCGATGCTTCAGATCGTCGGGCATTTCTTTCTCGGCAAACGGCCATGTCATGATTTCGAGCTTGTCCGGGCCAAGAGGATGCCAGACCTTAAATACATAAGTGCCGATCAAATAAGAGCAGTTGGGAAACAGGCTGCCGTCCCAGTGCGCCGAAGCCAGCTTCGCGGCCCTGGGGCCTATCTTGCTTTCTTTTTCAATGCGGCGATGATCCATCCATTCCCAAAGATCGGGGCATGTCGGGGATAGCAGTATCGGACCGCCCGTGTAATTCGCCGCAAAGCCGTGCCCGTACCGGGCCGTAGCCTGAAGACCGAGGTCTTTTCCGGTAAGGAAGCCTGCCTGAATGGGAGCGTTGGTGATCGCCACCAAAGCGGACGCATGAGTCCAAGGCACATGGTAGACGTCTCCAGCGAAATTTTCCGCCGCTATTTTCCAGTTGGAACGGACAACCGACCGGCTCGGCGGCCCGAGAAACTCGACACCGCCGGGAACATCGGCCCAGATGTCCATATACCAGGCGGCATCCCCCAGGTAATCTTTCAGGGTTGGCGCCCCGGCGTCCATACAGCCGAAGATAAAGCCCCGGTAGCTCTCCACCTTGGGAACCGGATGCAGCCCCCATTGGCTGCGGTCGAATTTCGGTCCGTATACCTCCTTTTCGGCGGGAACGCTTTCCAATTTCCCGTCAATGCCGTATGCCCAACCATGGTAGTTGCAAGACAGGCCGCGGGCATTGCCCGCCTCCGCCATGCACAGCTTCATCCCACGATGCCTGCACTGATTTAGGAACGCCTTGATGCTTCCGTCGCGTTGCCGCCAAACGACGACCTCGTCCGCGCCCATCTTCGTCACGACGAAGTCGCCTATGTTCGGGATCAGGCTTTCGTGCGTCAGAAAGAGCCAACACCGCGCGAAGATCCGCTCAAGCTCCAGCTCGTAGATGTCCCGGTCCCAAAAAATCCGCCGGCTCTGAGTGCCGTTCTCGACGTCCACGAGTTCCTTGATGTTCGCCACACGCCTTCTCCCGCCGTTTCTTTCACGGAACGCACAAACGTAACCGGCCGCCTTGTCCAGAGCGAAATGACGTTTCTTCAAATCGTCACTTCGCTCTAAGGGCTCGTAAGGAAATAAGTGAGTTGATTAAATCGCACTTTTTGCTTCAGCGAGAGCCTTTTCGAAGACTGAGTGCCTGACTTATTTCCTTACGGGCACTAAGTTATTGTTTTGATGCGGTCCCGGACGCAAAAGTGCGCACAGTTTTGCTGGAACCGCTCTAACTTGCAGGGTGCGCTGGCGGATATTCCTCGGAAAATTCGGCGGATCGTTACTCCGCGACATCCAATCTCGCACGGTCGTGGGAGGGTGTCCACTTCGCGCACAATGGATCGCCGGTCAGGTCGGTGCGGAACACGTTGCGGCGCGGGGACATCGAATTGGGCAGCCGGAGCTAACCCGACTTGCACAATTGGCGTCTCCTTGATCGGCAAGTTGTTCTGTTGCGACGCCCAAGCAAGATCGGCAACTTGAGCGTTCCAAATTGCTCGTTCTGCCATGTGGCGCCAACTGAGCAGCTTGACAGCGGGCTTATGGAGTATTGTATTCCATTTCTTATGAGTGGGCAGCTGCGGCGAGGTTGAGGACGCAGCAGTAAAGGCAAGGGGAACGCAATGTCGAAATTGGCCGACGAGATCGATTACTTCACGGATTACGAGGTCCTGCGGGACCCCTACCAATATTTCGACGAGCTGCGATCGCTTGGTCCTGTCATCCAGCTGAAAAGCCGCGACATGGTGGCAGTCACCGGATTTAAGGAATGTGTGGAGGTTCTGCTCAACACCGAGGATTTCTCTTCGGTCAACTCGCCGGTACCGACGCAACCCCTTCCGTTTGAACCGGCGGGTGACGACATCTCCGATCAGATCGAAGCCAATCGAGAGAAGTTCGAACGCGGCGATATCCTGGTCAGCGCCGACGGTGAAAGGCATGCCAACTTTCGCTCGCTCGTGACGGTTTTGTTCACCCCGTCGCGGCTAAGGGCGAACGAGGCGTACATGAGCGAACTTTCCGATAAGTTGGTCCGGGACGCCGTCGCAAAGGGAGAGTGCGAACTCGTCAGGCAAATTGCAGTCCCCTACGTGACCATGGTCATCGCGGACCTGCTCGGCATTCCCGACGAAGATCGGGAAAGATTTCGCCAGGAGATCGACGCCGGGCCTCCCATCGTCGGCAGTATGGATTCAAGGGTCAAACGGCAGATCGAGCCGTGGCGGTTCATGCGCCCGTATTTTGCCGGCTATATCGAGGACCGCAGGGCGAACCCGCGCAAGGACGTGCTGACCGCATTCGCCACCGCAAAGTATCCTGACGGATCGCTGCCAGATCCGGCGGACGTGATCAATAACGCCCAGTTCCTCTTCGGCGCCGGACAGGATACCAGCGCCAAACTGCTTGGCAACGCCATGCGATACGTGGCCCAAGACCCTGAGCTGCAGCGCAAGTTGCGAGAGAATCGCGAGTTGATTCCGGCGTTGCTGGAAGAAGTCCTGCGCCTCGAAGGCTCGACCAAGGCGACGTTCCGCTTAACCAAGAAAAAGACCCGCATAGGCGGTATGGAAATTCCGGCCGGCAAGACGATCATCGTTGCGCTTGCGGCGGCCAATCGCGATCCGGCTCGATGGGAAAATCCTTCGGAATTCCAGCTGAATCGCAAGGGCATCAAGGAGCACCTTGCCTTTGGCCGCGGCGCACATACCTGCATCGGCAATCCCCTGGCCCGTACCGAGATACGCGTGATCTTTAACAAATTCTTTGACCAGACTTCGGATATCACGTTGTCAGAGAAGCATCACGGCCCGCCCGGAAATCGCCAGTTCGCTTACGAGCCGACCTATATCATTCGCGGCCTCGAAAAACTGCACCTTGAGCTGAAGCCGAGGTAAATCGATTGAAGCGCAAGGTGTTAGCACACGGCGCACAGTCACATGAACGACCTGTATGTTGAGTTTACGCCTCTGGAGAGGAGGAGAGCTTCGTGCCCCATATATTTGTAACCGGCCGCGACGGTAAAATCAGAGAAGTGGACGCCAAGGCCAACCGTACGCTGATGGAAGTGCTTCGCGACGAGGGTTTTGAAATCAAAGCGCTCTGCGGCGGCTGTTGTTCCTGCGCCACGTGTCATGTCTATCTTGACCCGGCGTTTGTCGAGCGGTTGGCTCCCATGCAAGACGATGAAAACATGCTTCTCGACGGATCCAGCCATCGCAAACCGGAATCGCGGCTGTCCTGCCAGATCGTTGTCAATGAACGAATGGAAGGTCTCAAAGTGACGGTCGCACCAGAAGAGTAGGAGCTCCTGAGCGTATTTCAATTGGGGACTTTTCTAGATTGGCGTTAGTCGAAACGGCGGAGCGTGCTCTGCCGTTTCGGTGCCTTTGTAATCCCAGGACTGGTGAGATCGCCAAAAAATGTCCCGCAAAATGTATCGGTCAGACTTTTCCACAGCCACGGACGTGCGAGTGTTACGAACTCGCAAAGATCTGTGTGACGGTCTGCTTGCGCTTTTGAAAACAAAGACATTCGAGAAGATCTCGGTTCGTGAAATCGTGGATGCGGCAGGCGTTGGTTATAACACGTTTTTTCGCCATTACCCGGACAAGGAAGCCATCCTTGAAGATATTGCCGCCGAAGAGATCGGGCAGCTGGTGTCGCTCTCCGTACCGATTCTGGATTCAAAGGACACGCTGTCGGCATGTTCTGCCGTTTGCAGCTATGTTGCGGAGAACAAAAAGCTTTGGAAAACGCTGTTGACCGGCGGCGCCGCAGCGGCGCTTCGAGAAGAATACCTTCGTCTCGCTCGCGACGTGGCTGAAAGCCGTTTTCACGGCAAAGATTGGCTGCCGCTCGATGTTGGAGTTGTTCTGGTCATCAGCGGGACGTTCGAATTGCTGGCATGGTGGCTGAACCAAAAAGACCCTCTCCCGGTGGAGAACGTGGCGTTGATTTACCAGCGGGTCATCGTGTCGCCGGTCATCGACCCATAGTCCGGCGAGTTGTCGAAGACGTTCTGGCGTCGGCGTGATAGCCGAGAGTTCCTGAGCACGGGTTTGGTTGAGGAAATGGGCTGGTGAACCGTCTTTCAACGCGACAAGCGTAAACGCAACGACGAACACGAGGCATACATCATGTCGAAATCCGTGCCACGCATACCGCCGCTTAAACGTTCGGAATGGACCGACGAGGCCAGGGATGTCTTCGCCGTCATGGGAGGAGCCAAGGCGTGGGAGCAGGGCCACCCGTACGGGATCATTTCCATCTTCGCACAACATCCTGCCCTGACACGGCCGTTCCTGACGTACAGCCGTTACTTGCTGACGAATTCGCTTTTGCCTCATCGCGCGCGGGAGCTGCTCGTGCTTTATGTCGGCTGGACATGCAAATCCGAGTACGAATGGGCGAGCCACCTGCGGCAGGGGCTTCGCTCCGAGGCGATCACGGAAGCCGATATCGAGGCGCTCAAACAAGGTCCGGATTCTTCCCATTGGTCGGAATCCGAGAGGGACCTGTTGCGGGCGGTCGACCAGATGCGCCGCTCCTACACTCTGGACGACAAACTATGGACCGCGCTTGCCAAGCAATTCGATCGTCGTCAAATGATGGAAGTCGTGTTCGCTATCGGCACCTACATGATGCTTTCGACAGTGGTAAACAGTCTGCGCATACCGCTGGAGGCAGGGGCTGAAGGCGAGGATATTGCGAAAATGTACGGGACCCCTTGATAAGCCATCAGGACCGAGGAGAAGGCTATGACTGCCTGTCGCGGCGAGACAGGCGCGGCATTCGAATCGTTTCGCCGGCATCTGCCGGTCGCGTGCTTGCCGTCGTGAAAATCGACATGTCGGAGGCGCGCGCACCGCACGGGCAACGCCGTCGGGAACCCCTACCGGCCCGAGCTGGCCGGTGAGCAAGGCGTCAAGATATCAAACTCTCGCGTTGCATCTCGAGCATATGGCCGCCGCGCCGGACGGAGCCTGGTTGCGTCACTCGCCTTTGAAACGCGGCGGGCGTTTCTCGCGGAAGGCATTCACCGCCTCTTGGTGGTCGCGCGTCCGCTGCGACAGGATCTCGTAGGCAAACGACGCATCCAGCATCGCTTGGGCCAGGCTCTTCAGGCCGATATTGGCCGAGAGCTTGGTCCACTGGATCGCCTTCGAGGCGCCGTTCGCAAGACGCTGGGCGTATTCATCCACCGCCTGGTCGAGCGCCTCGGCCGGCAGCGCCCGCCAGATCAGCCCGATGCGCGCGGCCTCCTCGCCGGTGATCGGCTCGCCGGTGAACAGATAGTGCTTGGCCCGGGCGTAGCCGATGAGCGCGGGCCAGATCAGCGCGCCGCCATCGCCCGCCGCATAGCCGACCAGCACGTGCGGGTCGGATATCTTGGCGTGATTGGCGGCGAAGACGGTGTCGCAGAGCAGGGCGACGGTGGCGCCGAGCCCGGCTGCGGCGCCATTGACCTTGGCGATGATCGGCTTCGGGCAATCGAGCATTGCGAAGATGCGCTGCTTGCCTCTGTCCAATTCCCGCCGGAAGCTTTCCGGGTCGTCGATTGCCTGCTGCATGTATTCGATGTCGCCGCCGGCGCTGAAGGCGCGTCCCGCGCCGGTGATGACGAGGACATTCGTCTCGTCATCCTCGGTCACGTCCGGAAACAACCGGTCGAGATCGTATTGCAGGTCGTGATCGATCGCGTTGAGCGAAGCGGGACGGTTTAGCGTCGCATGAAGGACGCGCCCGTCGCGACGGAATGTCATCGCTTTGTATTTGGAGAAGTCCATCGTCGCCAATCCTCGCTGTTCGTGTGCCGTTCGCCGTGAAAATGTCAGGATGCACGCTCGCAATCCATCGCCAAATGGGCTCAGCGTCCCACATAGTGCGCAAGTCGCTTTTCCCTGAAGGCCGCCGTGCCCTCGATCGCATCCTCAGTGTTGGCGGCGGTGGCGATGGCGTTGAGTTCCTGCTCGAGGTATTCGTCGAACTCGCCTGCGCCGTTGAACAGCCGCTTGGTCAGTGCGAACGTGATCGGCGCGGTGCCGGCCGCCTCGCGCGCGAGCGCCAGCGCCTCCTCCATCAGTGCCGCGTCGCTCACCAACCGGCTGGCAAGCCCGAGCCCGACGGCATCGGCAGCGGCAATCGCCATCGATCTGTAGACGATGTCCCGCGCCTTGAGTTGTCCGACCAGACGCGACAGCAGAAAACCGAAGCCGCCCTCAGGAATCTTGGCGAGCTTTATGAATGGCGGGTGGAAGCGGGCGCTCTCGGAGGCCAGCACCCAGTCGCAGCACATGGCCATGGTCCAGGCAATGCCGACCGCACCACCGCGCACGGCGGCGATGGTCGGCTTCGGCAAATGGTAGAGCCGGCGGATCACGTCGTTATAGCGCTCCATAATCTCGAGCGTCCCTGCGGGGCCGGGCTTGCGCGGCCAGATGCGTTCTTCGCCGCTCATGTCGGCGCCGGCGCAGAAGGCGCGGCCAGCGCCGGTCAGGATCACCGCCCGAACGCCATCGTCGCTCCGGCAGCGATCGAGATGCGCGGCCAGCCGGTCCCACATCTCGTCCGTGAGCGCGTTCAGCTTCTCCGGGCGCTTGAAAAGGATGGTCGCCACGCCATCCACGACATCGCATTCGACACTCATCCGTTCCGCGTCCTCCGAGCATGCCCATGGCGGCCGGTCCGCCCCATTCTGCGCGGATCAGCGGACTTCGAACAGGCCCGCCGCGTCCTGGCCGCCGCCGATGCACATGGTGACCAGAATATATTTGATACCCCCGCGCCGGCCCTCGATCAAAGCATGCATAGTGCAGCGCCCGCCCGTCATCCCGAAAGGATGACCATGGGCGATCGCGCCGCCATTGACGTTCAGCTCCCCGAGGCCAGTTCCGCTGTGAGCTGCTGCGAGGCAGCGCGCATGTCGTGCGCGAGCGCCAGCGCGCGGGCGTGCGTGAGCCGGGTGCTGATGCCCACGGCGGCCAAAGTGTGGGTGATGCTGCCGCGCGCATTGAGAACCGGCGCCGCGACGAGAGTCATGCCTTCGAAATAGTTGCGGTCGTCGATGTTGTAGCCGTCCCGGCGGGTCGTCTCGATCTCCTGCACCCAGACCTCGTAGGTCGGGCCGTTATCCCAGCGCAGCCGCCGGAAGCGCTGCTCGATCTCTGACGAGGGATGATCGCTGAACGCGGCGACGCAGCGGCCGACGGCGTGGATCAGAGCCGGAAAGCGGCTGCCGATATCGACGTGCAGGCGGACCGGCCCGGGAGCGCTCGCCATGGCGACGACGATCATCTGTTTGAGGTCCGGCACCTCGGTGGCGATTGCCGTCACCGCATGGTTGCGGGACAGCTCGTCGAGCTTGGGCCGAACCAGATCGGGAAAGCCGCTGTGCTCCAGCGCGGCGCGCGCAAGCGGCAAAAGACCGACTCCGAGCGTGTAGCGCTTGGTCTCCGGATCGTATCGCAGGAGCTGCTCGGCCAGCAGGGCGCGAAGAATATGCAGTGCCGTGCTGGGGACCAGATCCAGGCGCTCGGCAATAGATTTCAGCGCCAGCGGACTATCGCTCTTCGCCAGAAGGCGAAGGATCGCCGTTGCGCGCGTGACTGCGGGGACGTTGCGTATTCGAGGGGATTTCCGCACATCCATGATTGTCCATGTACAATCTCGTAGACGCTTTTCAAGACGGCACTCCCGGGCCGATCGCCAAGAAACGATCTGCGGCGCCCCGTTCTCCCGGATGCGCCGCCGGTGGGATCAGGTGGCCGGGTTGCGCATGCCGCCGCCTGCGCTCTGCGACGACCATTCGCCGCCCGCTTCGGCCAGCACCTGTTCGCTTCCGATATGGCGCAGACCGCCATCGACATTGATGTTTTCGCCCGTCAGATAGGCCGCGTTCGGGCCGACCACAAAGGCTACGACCCGGGCGATATCCTGAGGATAGCCGATGCGGCGCAGCGGAATGTGGGCGCCGGTCCGGGCCTGGGATTCGGCGTCGCCCAGGGCGCGCTCGCTGGAGCGCGACAAGGTAAGTCCGGGCGAGACGCAGTTGACGCGGATGCCGTGGCGCCCCCACTCATAGGCCATCTGCTGCACAAGCATGACGAGCGCCGCCTTGGAGACGGTATAGGCGTTCATGAAGGGTTGCACCCGCTCGGCCGCGGACGAGCCGATGGCGCAGAGCGAGCCCTTCGATTGGCGCAGCGCCGGATGTGCCGCCTTGCCCAGCAGGAAGAAGGCCCGGCAATTGATCGCGAACACCGTGTCCCAGCTCTCGAGCGAGGTTTTCAACAGCGTGCCGGCGATGGCCCCGCCGGCATTGTGGACGATGCTGTCGAGCCCGCCGCAGAACTCGACCGCCCGTTCGACCAGCCGCGCCGGTGTTGCCGGATCGTTGAGGTCGCCGGGAAGCGCGAGCGCCTCGGCGCCCAACGCCTGAAGCTCGTCGACCACCGCCTGCAGATCGGGCGAGGTGCCGGTGGCGGTCACGACCAGCCGGGGCTTCTCGCCGCGGTTCAGGGCCTCCTGGGCCAGCTGCAGACATATCGCACGCCCGATCCCGCGGCTGCCGCCCGTCACCAGCACTCTTGACATGACCCTCTCCTTCACCAGCCGAGCTGGCGCTCCGATTGTTAAAATTTGGCAGGCGCGAACGTTATGCCTGCCCGAAAGACGGGGCAAGGCAAGGCGCCGGGACATCATCGTATATTGTACAGATACAGCCCATATTGTACAGAGGCGGACGGCTTCGCTATCGTGCGCGCCGGGCACAAAGATCGCCGGTGAACGCGCCGCGCCGGCAATTCTCCCAGGAGGGGCGGCATGTCCCAGAACATTCTCGTGGACGATCTTGCCCCCGGCGTCAGGCGGATCACGCTGAACCGGCCGGACAGCTACAACGCCTTCCTGGACAGCATGTACGGCGAACTCTTGCAGATACTGTCGGGGATCGGGCGCGACCCGTCGGTCCGGGTGGTCGTGCTGACCGGCGCCGGCAAGGGTTTCTGCTCGGGCCGGGACACGGTCAACCAGGAACCCAAGAACTGGGTGCCGCCCGGAGTTGGCAAGCCGCATTACTCCATGCACTACGCCGCCGTCCTGGGCGAGGTCCCGACCGCGATCCGCAACCTGCCGCAGCCGGTGATCGCCGCCGTGAACGGTGCGGCGGCGGGATACGGGTACACGCTCGCGCTGGCCTGCGACCTCGTCATCGCGGCAAAATCCGCCAAGTTCGTCAATGCTTTTCACAATGCCTTGACGGGGGCGGAGGCCGGTCTTTCCTACCTGCTGCCGCGCGCCGTCGGCACGCAGCGTGCGGCGGAGCTTTTACTGACCGCCCGCCCGGTCCTGGCCGACGAAGCCGAGCGCATCGGCCTCGTCCTGCGCGCGGTGCCCGACGATGCGCTCATCGATAGCGCGCTCGAACTGGCCGAGGCGATCAAGGAGAACGCGCCGCTCGACATTTGGCTGACCAAGCAGAACCTGCATCAGAACCTGGCCGTCGGCAGCTTCGAGCAGGCAGTCGCGTTTGAGAACCGCGCCATCGGCATGACCATCATGACCGAGGATGCGCGGGAGAAACAGACCTCCCGCCGCGAGAAGCGCAAGCCCGTATTCCGCAACACCTAGAGCGAAATAACTTTTCTTCGAATTGTCATTTCGCTCTAAGTTATTGTATTGACGCGGTTCCGGACGCAAAAGTGCACACACTTTTGCTGGAACCGCTCTAACGTCCAACCTCAGCTGAGCGGGTAGGTTTTGAAGAAATAATTCAGCGCCCGCTCGGTGCGCGCCTTGATGGCCTTATCGTTCATTGGAGGGTTGATGCCGAATACGATGCCGAGGTAAGCCGTGCCGGTTACGAGATCCAAGAAATATTCACCTGCTTGTTTTGTATCGGTTATGCGAAGGCTGGTTTTTTCGATTTCGCGCTTGAGAATCGCCGCGATGCCGTCAATGACATTTTCGAAGCTTTCCTCAAAAAACTGTCGAGCCAATTTCGGAAACCGATGCGCTTCTGCGGCCGCGATTCGAAACAGTGAAAGTGTCACTGGAGAATTTGCGATTCGAAGCAAATCGATCCCCACTCGTCGTAATTGCTCCGCTACGTCCTCGGACTTGTTCCGATCCGGTTCGAAATTCTCATATACAGAACCAAGCTGCATTTGCATAACGTCAATGAATATCTCTTCTTTTCCCTCATAATAACTATACAGCGTGCGCTTCGATACACCGGCTTTTTCAACAATTTTATCCATGCTGGTTGCCGCAAAACCGTCTTCCAGAAAGACGCCGGTTGCCGCCTCGACAATCTGCCGGATCTTGCCCTGACGGCGGAGGTCTCTCGCCGACGGGGTGGCGCGATCGGATGTGCCTGTTGATTTTCTATGCATTCGCGGTTTCATCTCATCCGGTAAAACGGTACAGTATAGTTTACAGAGGCTTATACGGATTACACATATTAACGCCGACTGAGAAGGGGTAGCGAACGATGGGTTTACTCGAAGGCAAGACCGCACTGGTGACAGGCGGTTCGCGCGGACTAGGGAAAAAAATCGTAGAGCGCCTCGCGGCGGAGGGCGCGTTGGTCGCCTTCAACTACGCGACCAGCAGCAAGGCGGCTGCCGACATCGTGCGCACGATCGAGTCGAAGAAAGGCGAGGCCTTTGCAATTCAGATGGAACTCGGACCGGAAGGGTCGATTGAACACTTGGTGGAGGCACTTGACGCGGGGTTTCTGGGCCGAAGAGGCGATACAGGTATCGATATCCTCGTCAACAATATCGGCGGCGGCAGTCCCTCGCGGATCGAGACCACTACGCCCGAGATTCTCGATCAGACCCTTTCGACCAACTTCCGTGTGCCATTCCTGCTGACAAAGGCTCTGATGCCCCGGCTGCGCAATGGCGGTCGCGTTGTTAACATCTCGTCGGCGACAGTGCGCGTCGCCTTCGAAGACGCTGCGGCGTATGTTTGCAGCAAGGCTGCGCTCGACACATTCTCGCGGCTGCTCGCGAAGGGGCTCGGCGCGCGCGGGATCACGGTCAATTCGGTTGGGATGGGGCGCACGGCGGGAGGCTCGAACGACGACTACTACGCGAACCCCGAGCTGGTGAACCAGATGGCCGCTATGACGGCCCTGCGGCGCATCGGGACGGAGGACGACGTCGTGGGGGTTGTCTTCGCGCTGATCTCGCCGGACGCCGGCTGGATCACCGGCCAAGTCATCGACGCGACCGGCGGCTTCATGATTTAGAGCGGCCTGCCGATACCAAATGAACGCACGCCGCTCTTGCGGTCTTACGGAAGCTCTTTGTTCAAGCGCGCTTGCGCAGCAAATTCTTTCCCGGATGAGGGCGCAGGTCGCGATAGGTCAGGACGCCCGGCGGGGCCTCGCACACCATAGGAATGGCGTTGACGGGTAACATGGCGCAGGCCACCAAGGCGGCATTGTTCGCGGCAACGCGTTGCGAGCCAACCGACAGATCCAGCTTCACGGAAGGCTCGCCTTCGATCTCCGCCCGGTAGCCGCCGCCCGCCAGGGGCACTTCGGGAAAGTCTTGCTCGCGCAGCTTGGTGATGTGATCGACCACGAAGCGGGCTTCGCCGTCGACCATGCCTTTGACCTGGAAGCGCACGCCGGAGATGGTGCCGCGGGCGATGTGCATCGAAGCGATGTCGAAGGGTTCGTCGGCATAAATGACCTGCAAGTCCTCCTCGATTCCGTCGAGCTTGGCGTCCATGGCTTCGGCCAGGAGCGTCAATGTCGATCTGAAGATGTTGGCGGTGAAGCCCGGCTTGGCGAGGAGACAGTTTTTATTGTCGCGCTGACCGAACGCGAAGAAGGAGAGCATCTCCGGGTGGTTCCAGTCGGCGTAATTCATGATTTCATAAGTGTGGACGCTGCGAACTTCGTTGGCCGCCTCGAGGGCGGTCAAGGCGAGCCCCAATCCGCCGAAGCCGGGATCGATCCCCGCCGTGTAGAAAGACGTGCCGCCCGCAAGGCATGCCGCCTGCAGTTGCTCGTAGACGCCGTCGCCCACGCCCTGCGGATACACCAGCGACGGCCATGTTGCGTTGACCACGTTCTTGCCGGAGCGCAGGATTCGCGACAGCTCGGCGATGAGCTCGTCCTTCCCCTTGTGCATCCAGGCGCGGCCGACCGTATAGCAGACGCAATCCGCATTCATGGCGACGAGGGCATCCTTGTCGCGTGTCGCGCGCACACCCAGCGGTTTCAATCCGCAGATCTCGCCGACGTCGCGGCCGTCCTTTTCTTCGGAGTGCACCCATGCCCCCACCAGCTCCAAGTCGGGATGGCCGACAATGCCGGCCACGGCACTTTTGCCGATGTCGCCGGTTGCCCATTGAATGACTCTGTATGCCATGGCGTACCTCCATAAATTTCAATGCATCCATTATACAGGATAAGATTCGTCGCACCATGCTACCGCCCTCGCCAGGGGCGCGGCGCCGGAATTCCGCGTCGACCAACCCGCCGATTGCCGTCGAGAGAAAATCGGCCGTTCGCCAGAATACCGAGCCGTGGGTATCTCGCCCAATGGGCTTGCACGTAAAAACGGTACGGTATAGTTTACATACTGCGAGTACCGATTAAAAGTTTTTTGCACCGGAATTGACGGTTGAGCGGCAGCAGGGCGGTTCGGCTGTCGCCGGAAATGCCTTGCCGATCGGGACAAAGAAAACGCACGGAGAAGGACTCAGATGAAGACTCTCGCGGAATTGGACCTCATGCATTTGCCCATGGAAGAGCCCGGCTTCGCCGCCGACCCCTGGCCTTATTTCGTCGCGGCACGCGAGAAGCACCCCTGGCTGGCCAAATGCGCATTCGGTCACGTCGTTCACCAATATGACGCCATGAGAGACCTTTTGTGGATGGACGACCGGATGGGTCCTGCGCAACAGATGATTGCGAAGCTCATGGGAGGGGAGGGTACGACCTGGGGCCGAATGGTTCAGAACGGCATCGCCAGCATTTCAGGGGAGCCCCACACACGGCTTCGCAACATTCTCGCGCCCTTGTTCACTCCCAAACAAGCGAACCTGAATCGCGAGCTTATGCGGGACGTGATGTCCCGCCTGCTCGAAGTATGGACGCCGAAGGGCGCCTTCGATTTCCAAGAATTTGTCTCGAATTTTCCGATCGGCGTGATCTGCGCCATGATCGGCGCTCCGGGGGAGGAAATCCCGCGTCTGCGATCTTCGCTCGAGACGCTGGGACTGCAATTCGCCATGGACCCGAAATTGCTGCCGGCCTTGGAGGAGGCGATCGTGGTCATAGAGGAATTCGCCCAGCAGGTTATAGCCGACCGGCGGGCGGGCAAGCGCCCCGAAAAAGGCGGTCAGCTCCTCGACATTTTGCTCCAGACCACCGGCGAAGGCGGAATGACGGAGCGCGAACTCGTTGATCTCCTGATTTTCCTGTTCGTGGCCGGCTACGACACGTCGAAGAACATGATGACCTGGGTCGAGTACGACATGCTGTCTCGCCCCGACGCTTACAGGCGCTGCGCCGAAGATTTTGCCTTCTGCGACAAGGTAGTCGAGGAAACATTCCGCTATCACAGCGTCGCGAACGTACCCCGCATAACCCACAAGGATATCGAATATCGCGATGTCCTGATCCCCGAAGGCAGCATGCTTTTCATTCCCGTCAGCATCGCGGGGCGCGATCCGGCAGCGTTCCAGGACCCCGACAAATACGATCCCGAGCGCACGGATAAGAACCGGCACATAGCGTTTGGTCGAGGCGCGCATGTCTGTCTCGGTCAATTCATCGCGCGCGCCCAGATTGCGGAAGGATTGCACCTGATCGCCCAGCGCCTTGTGAATCCCAGGCTGGCAGGCGCAGTAACGTGGCGTCCCTTCTTTGGCGTCTGGGGCCTCAAGGAACTGCCGATCGAATTCGAACGGGGGAAGCTTGCATAATGTCTTTCCGAAAAGCGGTCGCGAGGAAATAAGGTGATGCCCAGGATCAGCTTTATCGAGTTCAACGGGACGGCGCATGTGGTTGATGCGCCCGAAAATATCAGCGTCATGATGGCGGCGAAGACGAACAAAGTACCCGGCATCGATGCCGATTGTGGCGGCACGTGTTCCTGCGCCACATGCCGCGTTTATGTGGATCCGGCCTGGATGGACAAGGTAGGCGGCCCCAACGAATTGGAGGCCGAAATGCTTGAGTTCGGCAAGGAAGTCCACGAAAATGCCCGTTTGTCCTGCCAAATTACGGTGACGAGGGAACTGGACGGCTTGATCGTTCGCACGCCGGCCTCTCAGAGGTAGGGCGGAACGCCTTGGATGGATGCAGCTGCGGCGGATTAGGGCAGGCGCGGCTGCCACGTTGTGAAAACGCGCCTGCGCATCTCGCCGAATATCGTAGTTTGCAGGCAGTACCTATGTATAATGGCGAGAATTTCGGTAGGCCGTGACGGCATTCGATAAATTGTTGGGATGAAACGCATGACTCAAGCCATCGATAAAGATGCAACGCTTCAATTCGTGCTGGATCGCATCGCGATCGAGGATGTTTTGGCGCGTTACTGCCATGGGGTTGACCGCGGCGACGTGGAGATCCTGCGCAACGCGTATTGGCCCGACGCTACGGACGATCATGTCTTTATTCGTGGAGGGCGGGACCAGGTCGTCGAATGGATCATGGAGACCGTGAGGGCGCAGGAGCAGGCGATGCATGCCATCAGCAATATTCTGATCCGGATCGACGGCAACGAAGCGCGGGTTGAAACCTACTACAACTCCTATCATCGCATACGGGGGAAGAGCGGCGCTCCCAAAGACGTCACTATGGCGGGCCGGTATCTCGACCGAATGGAAAAACGCGACGGCGAGTGGCGGATCGCCGAACGCAAGGTCGTCATGGACTGGTGGCGGAACTATTCCGATTCCGCGGACTGGGAGCGTGGTCTGTTTGGCGCAAAGATCGAGGTCGGAAAGCGCCGCGAGGCGGATCCCTCCGCAGCTCTTTTCGGCGACCGGCTGCACCGGCGTTGATACCGGCCCGGCGAGCCGCCCGTGAGGGCAGCAAAGAGCGCGGAAGACGCTTTGCGGTCGTAATTCGGCCGGGCTTTCACTGCCCCTTCCGATGCGCCTCGTGCAACATTTTCACCAATGCGCGCCGATCGACCTTGGAACTCGACAGCATCGGCACGTGGGATGCGTCCAGGATCACGATCACGCGCGGCACCTTGTAGCTCGACAGCGATTTGGCGGCGGCGGCCCGGATCGTCTCAGGATCGAGGACGGCGTCGGGCTCGGGAACGACCAAGGCCCCGACAACACTGCCCCGTTCCTGGTCGGGTACGGCCGAAACGTTCGCCGATGCAACACCGGGAATTTTGACGAGCACGGATTCGACCTCGCTCGGCGAGACATTCGCTCCAGCCGACTTGATGAGATCGTCCGCACGCCCGTGAAAGACCAGATGGCCTCGCCGGAAGGAACACAGATCGCCGGTCACATACCAGCCGTCGGCCGTGAACACATCGGCCCGCTCGCGCTTGACCATGCCGAGCATGAGCACGTCTCCGCGCACATGCATGATGCCCATCTGGCCGTTCGAATCCGCCTCGACGTCGCCGTCCAACCAGGTCGCCAGTATCTCGCCGGTGTCGGGATCGGCGAGCCGGCCTTCGATGCCGCGCATCAGCGGCCCCACGGAGCCGCGCTGTTCCTCGGTCAAGAAGCGTTGTTGAACAGTATACGGACCACCCGTCTCGGTCATGCCAAGAGGCACAGCCATCAAGGTGGGATCGGCGGGCCGCTTGTTGGCGGGGAGCGCTTCATAAAGGAAGCCGTTGCGCATCGCGCTCCAATCGCGCTGAGCGAAGCCTGGGATCTCGGCCAAGGCGCGCAGCATATGCGGCCAGAGCAGAACGGAAGTCGCCCGTTCGCGCTCGAGAAAGTCGAGCAGTTCATTTCCGGTCTTGGCGGTCGCAAGCATCGTTGCGCCGAGCGACATGACACACATTGCCGTCGTGACGAGACCGCCGACCCAGAACAACGGCAGCGGCGCGTAGACGCGCTCGTCATTGAGATACTTGAAGCTGGCGGCAAGCTTCATTCCCTGGCGTACGAAGTTTCCCTGAGAATGAATGACGCCTTTGGGTTCCGCTGTCGAACCCGACGTATAGATGATTCCGGCCGGTTCGCAGCTCTGTACCTCCGACTCGACGGCGGCAAGCAGCGCGGGTTCCGCGTAAGGCTCTCGGGACAGGTCGACCTTTGCCGCCCAGGCGGGGACCGACGCGTCATCGCCCCAAAACCAGACTGCACGCAGATAAGGGGCATCCATCAGGCGGTAAGGGATGCGTCGCGCGGCAATCTCGGGAAAGGCTTCTTCAAGGCGCTGCACATAGTCGTGACGTAGATAACGCTTCGCAGCGACCAGCATATGCAGGTCGGCATGGCGCACGATCTGGCGAATTTCCGCAGCGGTCAGGAGCGTCGAAAGAGAAACCGCCACAGCGCCGATGCGCGTGATCGCAAACCACGTGATGAGAAAGGTCTCATTGCTCGGCAGCATCAGGCCGATGCGGCATCCTTTGGTAATGCCCGCATCGAGCAGTTGGCGCGCCAACCGGGCGGACTTTTCCTCCAGCTCGCCATAAGTCAATCGGCGCTCGTCGAGCACCAGGACCTCGTTTTGCGCATAGTCCGTCCGGAATAATTCGAGCAATGCGGGTATCCGCGGCTTTATGTCGGGCAGGCAGGACCAGTCGGCGTCCGTACCCCAGTTCCTGCCGCGTGGCTCAATCATGTACGCAATTCCTTTGGCATTCTTTATTCTGCAGGCGTGCATTCAGGGCTTTGCCGTGGCAAACACGCTGAATTGTGCGGCGTGTTTTGTTCGCAAGCGCGTGAAAATTAGGATATTGCCGAAGGCACGGCAACGATCAAGCGGTTCGGATTTAAGGACGATGCGGTGATATGCTCGATGCAGGAAGGTGAAGAAACCACCCGGTAGGATATCCGCTCCAAGTCTTGGATCTGCGGCCCGGGTGCCAATGTCAATGGGCCGACATGGACGATTTTGCGCCAATGATCACAATGTGGAAGCGTGAGGTTGAACTGGGCGGGCCGAAACAGCCGGAACGCCACTGCCCGACGAGACAATAATCCGGCAAAAATCGGCCGACAACGATAAGTCGATAAAATACATTGACAGCGGATAAATCGAGATATATCGGCGAAAATGAGATTATAATTTCCCTATTATCGATTGTGTCCGTTCTTGGCGACGCTTCGTGCCGGTTTGGCCCGCCAAGAGATTAGGTGCGGAAGGGTGCTGGATGCGGCGGCCAAAAACGAACGAAACCGAAGCGTTCTCATGAAGAAAGTCGCTCTCGACGACAAATACGTTGCGCAAGAGGGTCGCGTATATGTGACCGGCCCCCAGGCGCTGGCGCGCCTGCCAATGATGCAAATCCAGCGCGACCGCCGCGCCGGTCTCAATACGGCCGGATTCATCTCCGGATACCGGGGCTCGCCGCTGGGTGTTTACGACTTGGCGCTATGGCAGGCTGAAAAGTTCCTGAAAGACCATAACATCCGCTTTCAGCCCGGCGTCAACGAGGACCTGGCCGCCACCGCTGTTTGGGGCAGTCAGCTTGTCGAAACGAGAGGGGAGTCGGATTACGACGGCGTTATCGGCATGTGGTACGGCAAAGGGCCGGGCGTCGACCGTTCCGTTGACGCGCTCAAGCATGGTGCGTATGCCGGTGCCTCCCCTCACGGCGGTGTTCTGGTTCTCTGCGGCGATGATCATGCTGGCCGTTCATCGACCACTGCCCATCAGAGCGATCGTGCGCTCATCCACTGTGACATACCGATCCTCAATCCTGCGAGTGTTCAGGAGTATCTCGATCTTGGTCTCTTCGGCTTTGCGCTGTCGCGTTACAGCGGCTGCTGGATCGGTTTCAAGTGCATAATGGATACGGTTGATAGCTCGTCCTCCGTTTCCGTCGATCCGGGGCGGGGTTCCTTCGTTCAGCCAACGGACTACAAATTGCCTGCGGGTGGGTTGAACCTGCGTATCGGGCTCTTGGGGGTGCCGGCTGAAGAATTGGTGCTGCGGCGCCTTGAGGCTGTAAAGGCATTTGTTCGCGCCAATCGCATTGACAAAGCGTTCTACACGGGTGGACGCAAGCGTTTTGGCATCGTTAGTTCCGGAAAGGCCTGGCTCGATGTCATGGAGGCGCTGGCTCAACTCGGCATCGACGAGGCTGAGGCGGACCGGCTCGGGATCGCAGTTTACAAGGTCGGCATGGTGTGGCCGCTCGAGCCGCAGCGCATAGCCGAATTTGTCCGCGATTGCGATGTCGTCCTGGTCGTTGAGGAAAAGCGAGCGATCATTGAGGAACAGCTTGCAGCGATATTGTACAATCTGCCGTCGCAAACACGTCCCATTCTGATCGGCAAGCTGGACCAGGCGGGCGACAAGCTGGTTCCGTCCCATGGTGAGCTGAATCCGATGCTCATCGCGAAGATTGTTGCGGTCCAACTCCTGAAGCAATCATCCGATCCGCGCCCGAAGGCGCGTCTGGAGAGGCTCGAACACCAAAGAACGCCGCTGCTGGCGCGCCGCGAATTAGAACGCGTGGCGAGCTTTTGCGCGGGGTGTCCGCACAACACTTCGACAAGGGTTCCCGAAGGCTCGATTGCCCGCCCAGGCATTGGCTGTCATGGCATGGCGCAGTACGTGCCAGGACGCAGAACCGAGAACGCTCTCACCCACATGGGTGGCGAGGGCGCGACATGGATTGGCGAGGCGCCGTTTACAAAACGCGCTCACATCTTCCAGAACCTTGGCGACGGCACCTACTTCCACTCGGGCCTGTTGGCGATCCGGGCCAATGTGGCGGCCGGAACCAATATTACCTACAAAATCCTCGTCAATGGCGCGATCTCCATGACGGGCGGCCAGCCCATTGAAGGCGAAAGCTTCAATGGCGGCATCACAGCCCCTCATGTCGCCAATCAGGTTCATGCCGAAGGCGTCAAGCGCATTGCACTGGTCACCGAGGATATCAGCCGGCACGACAAGTCTCATTACCCTGCGATCACGACCTTTCACCATCGCGACGATTTGGACGCGGTGCAGAAGGAAATCCGCGAGCATGCCGGGACGTCGGTCATCATTTATGAGCAGGCGTGCGCCACGGAACGCCGGCGTTTGCGAAAGCGGGGGCGTTACCCGGACGTCGACAAGCGCCTCTTCATCAATGAAGAGGTGTGCGAGGGCTGCGGTGATTGCGGCGTGCAGTCCAACTGCATCGCGCTGGAGCCCAACGAGACGAAATTCGGCCGCAAGAGGCAGATCAACCAGTCCGTCTGCAACAAAGACTACTCCTGCGTGAAGGGCATGTGCCCGAGCTTCGTGACAGTCTATGGCGGAGCGTTGCGCGCTGCGGACAGTAAGGGTTCATCCTTCGACGATTTTGTGTTTGCCAATCTGCCGGAACCCGAGTTTGGCGCGGCGCCAGACGTCTACAACATCCTCATCGCCGGCATTGGGGGCGGCGGCATCGTCACCCTCGGCGCGCTGCTCGGTATGGCGGCTCACATGGAAGAGCGTGCCTGCAATGTGCTCGACGTTACGGGCGCCGCACAACGCAACGGGCCGGTGACAAGTCACGTTCGAGTCAGTGCCGGCGGAGAGTTGCAGAGCGCCCCCCGGATTCCGGAACAAGCCGCGGATTTGATCCTTGGTGCGGATTTGGTGGTGGCCTCAGGCGGGGAAGCCCTGCCGACGATGTCATCCGACCGGACGGCCGCAGTCTACAACAGCTACATCGCCCCGACTTCGGATTTTGCGCAAAACGCCGATCTCAGCTTTTCGACGGAAGGCATGGAGGCGCAGATCGCGCAGCGTTGTCGCGATGGTCAGGTCCATGCCGTGCCTGCAACACAGGTTGCGACGCAGATTCTCGGCAATGCGATCGGCGCAAACCTGTTTCTGCTCGGTGCGGCATGGCAGCGGGGGCTGATCCCGATCTCGCTGGCGGCCATCGAACGGGCGATCGAACTCAACGGCACCGAAGTGAAGATGAACACGAGGGCGTTCCGCCTTGGACGGCTTTCCGTCGCAAAACCCGACGCATTGGCGGCGCTCATGCAGGCGCGAGAGGTGAAGTCGGCCACGGCGATCTTCGAAAGTCTGGACTCGCTGATTGCCGATCGCCGTCAGTGGCTGACGGAATACCAGAACGCAGCCTATGCTGACCGGTATGAGGCCTTGGTCCGCAAGGTCGCAAAGGTCGAGCGCAGTGTCGTCGGAATGGAAGGCGAGCTCGCCGAGGCGGTCGCTCGCTATTACGCGAAGCTGCTCGCCTATAAGGACGAATACGAGGTTGCGCGGCTGATGACGCGCAAGGAGTTCTTCGCGCAGCTCGACAAGGCGTTCGACGGCGATTACCGCTTGGCGTTCAACCTGGCGCCGCCGCTTCTCTCGCGCCGCGATCCGCAGACTGGGCGCTACGGGAAGAAGGAGTTCGGCGCCTGGGTTCTGACGTTGTTCCGGATCCTGGCTCCGCTGAAAGTTCTTCGCGGAACGGCTTTCGACATCTTCGGCTATGCGGCGCATCGCCGCCGCGAACGCCGGTTGATTTCGGATTACGAGCGGACGATCGACATTGTCCTCGGCTCTCTCACCATCGCGAATCTTCCGGCGGCGATCGAACTGGCCCGCCTGCCGGAGATCGTGCGGGGCTACGACGTCGTCAAGGACGCCAATATCGAGGAAATGGAGGCGCATCGCGAGGAATTGATGCGCGACATGCAAAATGGCCATGTTGAACGGTCCGAAGCATTGGGTTTTGAACGGTCGGATAACAGAGTTGAGGCGTGAAGGGATCGTTCGATGAATTCTCTGTGTCTAACGCCACTGTCGATAAGGCGCGTGCTGCATAAGCTGCATGGCGCCCAGTGCGGCGTCCCATAAGTGTCGATAATGGAAGGAAAGAGTATGACTGCCAATAAAGGGAAAGAGCGCATCGCCGTCGTGACGGGTGCGAGCCGCGGTGCGGGCAAAGGCATTGCTCTTGCGTTGGGCGAGACGGGTGCCACGGTCTATGTGACGGGGCGGTCGACGCGGCAGGCGGAGGACGTCAAACTCGGCGGAGCATTGCCCGGCACGATCTACGAGACCGCGGAACTGATCACGAAATCCGGCGGCGTGGGCATTGCGGTGGTGTGCGACCATGCCGATGACGGGCAGGTGATTGCCCTGTTCGATCGCGTAAAAAAAGAACACGGCCGCCTCGACATCCTTGTCAACAACGCCGCCCATGTTTCATGGGACATATCCACGCCCGCGCCGTTCTGGGAGCGCTCGCTGGATTTGATCGACACGCTCAATGTGGGCGTGCGTTCGACCTACATCGCGAGCTTTTATGCAGCGAAGCTGCTGATCGAAAGCGGCGCAGGTTTGGTGGCGAACACGTCCGGCTATGCCGGTGGCTGCTATCTGCACGGGCCGGGCTATGGCTGCGCCAAGGCGGCGGTCGACAAAATGTCGTACGACATGGGGATCGATTTCCGGCCCTTTAACGTGTGCGCGGTTTCGTTGTGGATGGGACTGCTGAGCACCGAGCGGGCGCAGAGCTATTTCGCTGCGGATCCGGAACACTGGGGCAAGCGAAAAGCGGAGGCGGAATCGCCGAAACTCATCGGGCGCGTCATCGATGCCCTTCATCGGGCGCCGGATCGCATGGAGCGGAGCGCCAAGGTGTGGATCGCGGCCGAACTCGGTCTGGAGCTGGGGGTGAAGGAAGACGACGGCTCCGACCCCGTGTCGAAGCGTTCCAAATTCGGCGGGCCGTTGCAGTACAATCCCGCCGTTTTCTACTGAGTTCGAAACGGCGGAGATGACGCTGATTTGGGAGAGCCTGCGGATGCGCGTGGATGCGCATTCGGTGGCAGTGGATTTCACGGAAAGCGCGCACAGGAGGACGCAATGTCTAAAGTGACGGAATTGGGATATCTCGGACTATCGATCTCGGATATCGAAAAATGGAAGGCCTTCGCTTGCGGAATCGTCGGCATGGAATTCGTCGACGAAGGGGAGAAAAACAAGTTCTATCTTCGGATGGATGAATGGCATCACCGCATCGTCCTTCACGTGGATGGTGGCGACGACTACGCCTACATGGGCTTGCGCGTTGCCGGTCCGAACGAGCTTTCGGCTATGGCCGAGAAACTTGCGAACGCGGACATTGCGTTCCAGTACGGGACAGAGAAAGAGGCGGACGAACGACGTGTCATGGGCCTGCTGAAGACGGTCGATCCGGGTGGCTGCAAGGTCGAGATTTTTTGGGGTCCCCAGGTTGACGCGCATAAGCCGTTCCATCCCGGACGGCCGATGTTCGGGCGCTTTCTCACGGGGTCTCAAGGGATGGGGCATGTCCTTGTCGCTCAACCCGATCTCGAGGCTGCAACCCGCTTCTATGAAACCCTCGGATTAGTGGGAGCGGCCGAGTACAAGTTTACCCTTCCCAATGGGCAGGTCGTAAGACAACCCGTGTTCATGCATTGCAACGATCGACAACATACTGTGGCGTTCGGTCTCGTGCCGGCGGGCAAGCGCATCAATCATGTGATGATTGAATACGCGAACCTCAAGGATCTCGGCATCGCTCACGATCTGACGCAGGCCAGAAAGATCGATATCGCCAAGCACCTTGGCATGCACACCAACGACGGGCAGTTGTCCTTCTATCCGGCCAATCCATCGGGATGGGCATGGGAACTCGGGTGGGGCGGCCGCGAAGCGCTGTCGCAGCAGGAATACTACACTTACGACATGTTCGGGCACGAGCCCGGACCGCCCCAGTACGGTCTTGCCATTAAATCGACCGTCAAGAGGTGACGGTTCTTCTGCGGTAAAGTAACGAGATTTTGTGAAATTCTTGACTATCCGGCGCTTTAGGGCGCATGATCCGTCGCTATTTCATCGGTTCGAAAACCAAACCTGGGATGGAAATATCATGACCGTTGCTGGCAAATTCGGCCTTAAGACCAGGGATATCAAGTCGAAAATCGGCACCCAGGTCCTGGCCGACAAGGAAACGCTCCTCGGTGGGGAGCATGCCGCAGAGATCCGCGACCTGCTCGAGCAGCGGGGTGTCCTGGTTTTTCCGAAGATCGATTTCACCGATGAAGAACAGCTCCAATTCACCCGGACGCTCGGCAAAGTCGCCAGAGAGCGCTCCGGCGAGGAGGTTTTTCCCGTCTCGCTGGATCCGCGAAAGTCGTCGGGCGTCGAATACCTGAAGGGTTCGCTCTACTGGCATTTCGACGGCACCATGCAGCCCATGCCCATTCTTGCGTCGCTGTTGAGCGCGAAGGTCCTGTCGCCGACCGGAGGCGATACCGAGTTCTGCAACACCTATGCGGCCTATGACGATCTGCCCGAGGAGAAGAAGGTGGAAATCGAGAACCTGCGCGCCGTGCATTCGGCCTGGAACTCGCTCTTCTATTACGATCCGGAACCGAACCAGGCGAAACTCGAGCAATTCATATCGGTCGGCGAAGTCGAATTGCCGCTCGTCTGGAGGCATCGCTCCGGCCGCAAGTCGCTCGTGCTGGGTTGCACTGCGCATCACATTGTCGGCATGAACCACGTTCAGAGCACCCTGCTGCTCAATGGTCTGCGCGAATGGGCGACAAGCGAACCTTACCACTACACCCACAAATGGTCGGTTGGCGATATGGTCATGTGGGACAATACGGGCACATTGCACCGCGCCACGCCTTATCCGCTCGATTCCGGCCGCGAGCTGCACCGGACCAAGCTGGAGGGCGAGGAACCCATCGCCGCCTGACGGCTTGGGCCAGCATGTCCCCGCTGCGGACGCCCGGGTCGCAGCCAGTCTTTGGCGCGTTTTCTGGTGCGGATTGGCCGTGGGAAACTGTCACTCAGCCAGTAAAAAACTAGAGCGAAATGACTTTTCTTGGAATCGTCATTTCGCTCCGACTTATTGTTTTGACGCGGTTCCGGACGCAAAAGTGCGCACACTTTTGCTGGAACCGCTCTAGAAACCGATCCTGGAGAGCAGCGCTTCGCTTTCGGTCCACAGCCGCTGTGCAGCAGCTGCGTCCCGAGCGGCTTCGGACGGGCTCTCCTCAGCCATGGCATGGAAGTAGCGGCCGGGATCGCGGCCGAGTTCGGGCGCGGTGGCGAGCCAGACCAGCGTCTTCGCTGGTTCGTCCGGACTGACTGTCTTTGCCACGGCCATGCGCGCCTTCAACATTTCATCGCCGTGCGAGGCGAAATTGCTGTCGACCACGCCGGGGTGCATGGCCTGCGCAATGATTCCATCCGGGCCGGCACGCCGGGCGAGTTCTCTTGTGAAGAGGATGTTGGCAAGCTTGGCCTGAAAATAGGCGGGCGCTGGCGCGAAGTTGTTGATCGACTGAAGATCGTCCCAGTCCATGCCGCGACTTAGCTGGTGACCACTCGAGGAGACGGCGATGACTTTGACCGAGCCGGCCGGCAAAGCGGCAGCGCTTGCCTTGAGCAAAGCCATGAGTTCCCGCGTCAGCAAGAATGGGGCGAGGTGATTGGCAGCGAAGGTCGCCTCGGTCCCGTCGACGGTGATGATCTTGCGGTTGCGCACGCCTCCGGCATTGTTGATCAGCACATCAAGCCGCGACGTCAGCGCCTTGATCTCGTTTGCCGCGCGAACCACCTCTGCCATGGAGGTGAAGTCGGCCCTCAGGAAATCCACCTTCGCTGCCGGCGCCGCAGCCGCGCGAATTTCCTGTTCGGCGGCGGCACAGCGGGCCGGGTCGCGGCCGATGCCGATAACGTGCCAGCCTTGTTCCGCCAGCATGCGCGCGGTCGCTTTGCCGATGCCCGCGCTGGCCCCCGTCGCCACGGCGGTGCGTTGTTCCTTGCTGTGCATTTGATTCTTCTCCCTAGAGCATATCCCGCTCGTTTGGAACCAAAAGAAACAGTCTCATTCCAGGGCAAGCGCAGGACTGTCCGGGGACACTGAACCCAATCATCTTTATCCAACCATTGTCATTTCCGCTTTCGCGGGGATGACACCCTTTTTTGATTTTCCGAGTTCGTCCGGTCGAATGTGCGAGATGCAATTCCATCGGAATCCGCTCTAAGGGGCCTGCAGGCTCTTCCGCCTTGCTCCATCGAGGAATAGACGAATAGCGAAGCGGATGCGCCGGTCTATTTCTTTGCGGGGAAGGTAGTTGCCTGAAACAAAGATGCGAACGGGAACGCTGATCACCATGCTCACGAAGATGCTGGCGGCAAGGTGCGGCTCCTCGATGTCGAGCCGACCGGCCCGGTTCTCTTCCACCAGCAACTCGGCGATGAAGTTTATGACCGGCAACAGGCCCAATTCGTAGGAGGTCATGAAGATGTCCGGGAAACGGTAGGATTCGGAATTGATAATTCTTTGCAACTTGAGCCCTGCGGGCGTCGTCACCTGGTCGAACTCTGAGCCAGGCGATATTGGCCAGCGTCTGTTCAAGCGTATCGGCACGGACGGCGCGGATGCGCTCGGGCGGCAGAGCAAGCTCTTCGATGGCGCGGCGCACCGCGGCGCGGAACAGGGAGATTTTGTCGGGGAAGCGGGCGTAGATCGTCCGCTTGGTCATGTTCACCGACGCGGCGATTGCGTCGATCGTCGCCCGCTCGAACCCTTTCTCGAGGAAGTGGTCGAGTGCGGCATCGAGCAGTGCGCCGAGACGCGCCTCAGTCTGTGCCCGCGTGGGGCGCCCTGCTTTTGGCTGTTTCAAGGAAATCGGTGCACTCATCCGCATTCCAACCTAAGCTAAAAATAATGATACAGATGGTCCGCTATTACGGCAACCCGGCGCGACCGAGAAGCGCCTCATCCCATCGATTACCCTCGATTGAAATGGTGTTTGCGGCAAAAATTAAAAATCCACTTGCCGCCATGTTAGGCCGATATTATTGGCAATTTATAGATGCTATTATAGTGTTGTTCAGGCAAGGGAGAATGCGATGGGAGCGGCGGCAGACAAGCTTACCGGCTTGGTTCAGGCGGAAAATCGGTTCGACATTCCGTATGCCGAGTTGCGGCAGACGCAGATCGAGGCGGTGAATGAGCGTTTCGAGGAGCGCAAGGTGCGCATCAAGTTACTGAGCCAACGCGCGAAGGAAGGCGGTGTCACTGCGGTTCGCTCTTTTGAAGATGCGGTACCGCTGCTGTTCCCGCACACGGCTTACAAGAGCTATCCGGAAGGGTGGCTGATGGACGGAAAGTGGGATCGTCTGACCAAGTGGCTGACCACCCTTTCGCCTTATACGATCAAAGACATCGATTTCACGAATGCTCGCGACGTCGATGATTGGCTAGGGCACCTTCAGGCGGCGGGACACTTCATTTCTTGCTCCAGCGGCACGACCGGCAAGTCCGCGATGCTCATCGCCTCGCAGAAGGACATGGACTGGTCGAGGATTGACACCGTGAATGTCTTTTTCTGGGGATCGGGCGTGAAGCCGGCTCGGGATCGTATGAGGATCGCCTGCGCTCCCATCGCCAGCGTGCCCAAGAACATCGTGATCGGCGAGGCGCAGTACGCCGCCTTCTGCAATCCCGAATGGGAGCCATTCAATTATCCGGTGCCGCCGATCACCGTGGGCTCGCTCACCAGGATGGTGATGTTGCGCAAGGCGATCGCCGACGGAACCGCCAAGCCCAGCGACATCGCCGAGTTCGAGAGATCCTCGAAAGAGCGCCAGGAAGCGGTCGACGCCGCCATAGGCATCGCTGCCCAGGCCGCGATCGACAACCGCGAGAAGAAGCTCTTCCTCGCTGGGCTGTGGAACGGTTTGTATCAGGTGGCCAAAGCCGTCCGCGAGATGGGTTGCAGCGGCAAGGACTTCCATCCGGACAACTGCATTTATGTCGGCGGAGGGCTGAAGCGCGCGCAGCTGCCGCCCGACTACCAGGAATTCGTGTACGGGACCTTCAACATCCCGCCAGGCCGGCATTTCCAGAACTACAGCATGCAGGAGCTCAATTCCGGCATGCCCAAGTGCCTGGAGTGCGGGCGCTATCACTTGCCGCCTTGGATGGTGCCTCTCGTTCTCAACAAGGAGGGCGACGCTCTCTTGCCGCATTCAGGCAGCGGCGAAGTCGAAGGCCGCGCGGCTTTCTTCGACCTGTCGCTCGACGGTCGCTGGGGCGGCGTTATCTCCGGCGACAAGATTTCCATCGATTTCAGCGGTGGCGGCTGCAGCCATAAGGGCCCGTCAATTCGCGACAATATCGTGCGCTATGCGGATATCGAAGGCGACGACAAGATCGGCTGCGCGGGAACCGTCGATGCTTATGTGAGAGGTGTGGCATGAACGCGACCGATGCCAAAACGAGCGCGGCGCGCGGGGGTGCGGCGGAGTCCGCCGTCTCCGCGCCGTTCTTCCTGCGTGGCGAATTGGTGGAGGGGCAGGGCGTCACCCACCGTTCGCGCGATCTGGGCGTCACCTTCGCCACGCCCCGCATCGAGTTGGACCGCGCGGTTCATCCGCGTACGGAGGTCCCGCCGCTGCTCAACGTTCCGCTCTCGGAAATCGTCGATTTCCTGGTCGAAACCGGCCAGCGGATGACCGATCCCAATAACCCCTTCATGCAGGACTGCATCGATCGCATGTCCTCCACCCACATACTGCCGCGCCCGGTGCTGGAAGCTCAGGCCAAGCGCGCTGCCGCCTATCTCGACAAGCGGGTGCTCCAAGCGGAGCTTGAGCAGAACTTTCCCGATCCGAAAGCGCTGGATGACTGGATCCCCAAGCACGACTTCACCGGACGCCGCAGCTTCGTGCGCGCCTTCGCGCCGCGGCTGATCCATGTCCTCCCGGGCAATTCGCCCGGCGTTGCGGTGAAGTCCATCGCCCAGGGCGCGCTGGTCAAGGCGATCAATCTGTTCAAGATGTCGTCCAGCGATCCGTTCACCACCGTCGCGATCCTGCGCACCATGGCGGACATCGATTCCGGCCACGCCATCGTGAAGTCGATGTCGGCCGTCTACTGGCGCGGTGGCGACGAGGCCGTGGAGCGGGTTTTTTATCGCCCGCAATATTTCGACAAGATCGTCGCCTGGGGTGGCGGCGATGCCATCAACAACGTCATCAAATATCTGGGGCCTGGGCTTCAGCTGGTGTCCTTCGATCCCAAGACATCGATTTCGATGGTCGGCAAGGAAGCCTTCGTATCGGACGAGACGCTGGACCTCGTCGCCGATCAGGCTTCGGGCGACGTCATGATCCTTAACCAGGAGGCCTGTGTCGCCAGCCGCGTCGTCTTTATCGAGGCCGACGTTGATGAGGCGAACCGCTTCTGCGAGCGGCTGCAAAAGCGCATTGCCGAGCGGGCGGCCGAAACCGGTGATGCCCGGCCGCTCGACATGGACCTGCGCGAGCGGATCGGAATGCTGATGATGCTTGACGATGACTACCGCGTCTGGGGCAAAACCGACGGCAAGGGCCTGGTGATTTGCTCGGACGAGCCGGTGGATTTCCACCCGATCAACAAGACCGTCAATGTGGTCCGCGTACAGTCGCTCGATGACGCGGTGAAATACGTCAACGTGGCGACGCAGACGGTGGGCTTTTACCCCTTAGAGCGCATGGCGGACTATCGCGACCGGCTGGCCAGCGGCGGTGCGCAGCGCATCACGCATCTCGGTGATGCGGGGCCGAGCACGATCGGCAATCCCCATGACGCCATGTATCCGCTGCATCGTTTCGTACATTGGATGGCGCATGAAGACGGGGTCGCGCCGGCATAGGATGAACGGTTCGCTCCATGGCCTGCGCGTAAACGCCACGCCGGAAGACAATCAGCACACCAACGCTCCGCGAGCCGCCGACACGATCGGTTAGGTGCGGCTGTCAGTGCCGACTTTTCGGCTAACCCATTGCTTTGCCAAAAGCGCCCCCCGATTCTGCGCAAGTTTGGCTAGGCGGACTCAACGGGATGCAAGGCCTTGGTTGCCCGGGAGCGGACGCAGCCTGAGCGCGTTCTGGTAATACGCCACTGCGGTGTAGTGGCCGATCAGGAACGGCAGCTCGATGAGCTGTTTCTCGTCGAAGAATCTTGCCAGCGTACTCCAGGTTTCGTCGGCGATCATGGCGTCGGCGTGCAATTCTTCCGCGGCGCGAATGATCGCCCGGTCGCTGGCCTCCCAGGAAGGGTCCGAAGACCCGCGCGTGACGCGTTCGATCTCTTCCGTCGTCAGACCGCACCGCTTGCCGGCAGCCACATGTTCGCCCCATTCCAGCGGCGCTCTGCAGAGCCAACCGACGCGCAGGACAGCCAGCTCGCGGTGACGTAGCGAAAGTGCCCCGTTGAGCAGTTGAAGGCCATAGGCCATGAAATTTCGATACAGGGCCGGATGACGCAGAATAGTAGACATGAAGTCGGGCAGCGGATCCTTCGAGTCGGGATCGAGCCCTATGGCCCGGCGTATGCCGCGGGCGACCTCCAGGGCGTCGGCGCCAATCTCGTCGGCCGCGAGCGGGGGAATGCGCGGCGGTTGTCCGAGGATCTGCAGGCCGCGCTCTTCGAGGGCCGCGCGTTCGAAGGCGCTGTCGGTATGGTTCATGTCGTTTGCCGCCTCACTGTGAATCCCACACTGCGTAACGTCATCAAGTCGCGATAGATATGACTCGCGCTTTTGCTGATGAGCCCTTGGAGCGTCGCGTCAAGCCGCATTACGAGACAACTCTTCCGCCATTGACGCCGATGGTCTGGCCGGTGACGTAACCGGTAGCCTCCGACACAAGCCATGCGCATGCGTTGGCGATATCTTCCGGCTCTCCCGTTCTTCGTACCGGTAACATCTGCTTGATTGCTTCCACGGGCATCGGCATCCGGTCTTTGTTGGCCTCGGACATGACCGTGTTCATCACCGACGCCGGCGGTATGTTGTTCACGGTAATGCCCAATGGACCCAATTCCAGGGCCAGTGTACGGGTCAACGATATGACGCCGCCTTTCGATGCCGAATAGTGCGCCATGTTCGCAGTGCCGGATTGCGCGCTTGAAGACGAAATATTTACGATGCGGCCCCACTTCGCCGCTTTCATATCCGGCAGAACGACCTGAGTGACGATGAAGGTCCCTTTGAGGTTTATCTCCATTATCCGGTCCCATTCCTTGTCGGTGATCTGCTCGAAGGGAACAAAGTCCGTGACCCCGGCATTGTTGACGAGAATGGTGACCGGACCCAATGCCTCGCGCAGCTTGGCAACGGCGGCATTTACCTGGGCTCGATCGGCTACGCTCGCGCGAAGCGGAATCGCCTTGCCACCCTGCGACACGATCTCGTTAGCGACCTTGGTTGCATCGTCGATATTGATATCGAGCACGCCGACCGCGAATCCGTCGTGCGCCAGGCGACGACAAATTGCGGCGCCAATGCCTGCGGCCGCGCCAGTAACCAATGCAACTTTTTGGCTCATATCATTTCCTCTTTGCCAATTGTTCGCGTCATTGCCGTGCCGTAGGCGGGAGTGCGCACATGCAAAAGTCAACATGACAGAGGTCCGCTGCGCTGTGCAAGGGATTTGGCGGACGAGGAATGGCAATAGACTGAGCCGTTTATACCGCCGCAACCGGACAGGCCGGGACGGCCGCACAAGACGGATATGCGCGCGGTATGGAACGCGATCCGGTACATGGCGGCAACCCGTCGTCAGTGGGGCAGGCTGCCCGAAGATACCCCCGGCCTATCGAGCGGTTCGCGAAGTTGCCGGCGCGGGAGCCATGTATAGCCCGCGTGAAAAGCGCATGTGACGGTGAAGCTATCTTGCAGAGAAACCCTCATCGCCTTCGGGCAGGCGAAATCTCAATGCATTCTGATAGTAAGCAACAGTCTTGTATTGACCGATGAGCATGATCAACTCGATCAGCTGCTTGTCGTTCAGGGTTTCCGCCAAGTCTGCCCAAGTCTCATCGGAGATCATCGAGTCGTAGTGGAGTTCCTCGGCGGCGCGCACAAGTGCGCGGTCATGTCTGGTCCAACCAGGTGCCGCAGATCCCTGAACGACCCTCTCTATCTCCTCTGCCGTGATCCCGCTTCTTTTGGCTATTGACACATGAATTCCCCACGCGTATGGCGCCTGGGACAGCCAGGTGGTACGCAAAACTGCCAATTCCCTGTCGCGGGCGGTCAATCCTTCTCCGGAGGATAATTTCTGCGCCATCGCGAGGTGGGCAACGAAAACTTCGGGGTGGCGGGCCAGGATTTTCACCCATTCCTTGTCGTCCTTCGCGCCCTTTTCTTGAACCAAATTAGATGGAGGGGCAGCTTTTTCGATTAGCTGTTGTTGCAATTCCGAACATTCTTCCGGCCTCAATGGTGCCAGACGTGGAGGCGCGCCAAGAATGTACTCTTCCCGCTCGCGGGTGTCGGTAGTGGCAATTGGGAACCGATCAGGCCCGGTCTGGACATTTGGCATGGCAAACCTCCTGGGAAACGATGGCGCCATTAGAGCGGCTCCAGCAAAAGTGTGCGCACTTTTGCATCCGGAACCGCGACAAAACAATAACTTAGAGCGAAATGACGATTCGACGAAAAGTCATTTCGCTCTAGAACTGAAGCAGGAGGCTTGATGGCTTACCCCCTGCCGCAAAGCTTAAAGGTTATAATCTTGCTTTGCCTTGAACATATTTATCCACTTCGGAATGAAATTTGGCAATGAGGCCCTCCTCCTGCGCCAGGGTCAAGTATTTCAACCTAGTATGGCGCAGGCCTTTCTGCTGACGAATGAGCCCGTCGTAATCCTGTTGCAGAACCTCAAAGTATTTAAATTCTCCAGGTTCTTTGACCTCAACCAACTTAGCGCGGGCCGCCTTTTTCCGTTCCTGCGGCAGCCAAGCTAATCTAATCACGTTCCAGATGCATCTGCCGGGGTCGCCATCGGAGTGTGGTACGGGCACGATGACCGTGGCCTCCCCCGCCTTGATCGACATGAACAAATTCGGGAAGAGCAGCCACCCATAATGGTCGGTCATTTGTTCATCGCTTAGCCCGCTTACGTCCAAGCCCGTACGGGCCAGCTGCTCGCGCGTGGCCTGTTGCAGAAGTGTGTACGCAGTGACACCCTCCGGAAATTCCAGTTTTCCGTCCTTGCTGCGATAAGCGGCGACGCGCGCGTCGAAAAGGGGCATGACTTCTGCTGCGCCGTGGTAGGTTGCCGGCAGCTGAGACCTTATCCCCTCCACCGCCTGCTCCGGTGTAAACCCTTTCGCCTTCACTTCGTAGGGGGCGACAGACAGGTGGTGATCGCCGATAAAACTGTATCGGCTCTTGGACGGATCCGGCTCGAACACAACCCCCATCTGCGGATGCAAGCCTGGAATATGGTAGCTCTCCTGGAACCCGTCTACGACCGCCTTCCAGTTACATTCCAGAGTATCGCGAACGTTCAGGCCTACGGGAACCATTTCCTCAAGATGGTAGGGCGCCAGGTACTCAACCACCTCGTCCCCCAGAAACTCCACAAGCGGCTTGGCGTCAGGATCCGGGTTAAGGAAAATAAAGCCGGCAAAACAGTCGACCGACACTTTGGGGAGCCCCAGTTCGTCCTTCTCGATCGGACCCACAAGATCCGGTCTGGCGACGCCGCGCAATTTTCCATCGAGGTCGAATGTCCATCGATGGAAAGGACACACAAGGACTTCCGAGTGTCCACTGCCGCCAACGCATAACGCGTTACCGCGATGCGGGCAGACATTGGCGAAGCCGCGCAGTTTCCCATCCTTGCCTCTGACAATTATGTAGGACTGGTCGAAAATGCGATATTCTTTCCAGTCGCCAGCTGCGGGCAGTTCATCGACGCGGCCGGCAACTTGCCAAACCCGCATCCAGATCAATTCCCGTTCGCGCTCTTGGAATTCACGGGAGGAATAGCGGTCGGTTGAGACACGCAGCCTGGAGCGGTCGGGACAAAGCTCCGAAAACCCCAAGCTCTTTTCCCTGCGTTTCTCGTCGATGTATTGTCCAGCTTTTACCGATAGCATGGAACGATCCTCTTCTAGAGCGGTTCCAGCAAAAGTGTGCGCACTTTTGCGTCCGGAACCGCGTCACAACAATAACTCAGAGCGAAATGACGATTCGAAGAAAAGTCAGTTCGCTCTAGCGCCTGTACCCAATCGATCTGAACGGCGCGCCCCGAGTTGAATTGTCCGGGCGGACGGAAATCATGGCGGACAACTCCCGGCTTCAAGCTCGGCCGAAACGTCCTTGCCGCGCCATGCCGTTGAATCATAAATCTGATGCGCCGTTGGCGAAAAGTTCGACATCAAGAAAACGAAATTTCGTCACGATAATGAAAAGGGCCTTCCCGAAGCTCGCGCCGGCACCGTTCCAACGTTATAACGCGGAAGAAAAATACTTTGTCGATTATCGCGGGCCATTGACACTTCTCGCGAGCGCCTGCCTCCGAAGCTCCGAGGGCGTCTTGCCGGTGATGCGGCGGAAAGCCGTTGAGAAATAGCTCGGACTTTTGAAGCCCAGGCGCGCCGATACTTCCTCGCAACTCAATTGCCCTTGGACGAGCATCGCCTTCGCTGTTTTTATCCGCTCCTCGGCAATGTATTTGTGAATTTGCCAACCCGTTGCCGCCTTGAAGGAGCGCGCCAAGTGGCCCTGGCTGACGCCACAGAGATCGGCCAGCTCACTGAGCATAGGATAACCCATTTCCGGCGACGCCTCGATGCGCTCCTCGATACGGCGCAACTGCCAGTGAGCCAGCGCCGAACGATCGCCATGCTTGGAACTCTTGCTGTCCAGTTGCCTTACATGACGGGCCAATTCGACCAACATTATGTTGGTTACCGCCTCCATCAGGATTCCATGCGCAAAACCGGGCTGTTCCAACTCGACATGGGTCTCCTGCATCAGTATCTCAAGACGCTTGCTCCTGAGGGCAGCCAGAGAATCGGTGTGCTTTTCCCATTGCTCTCTTGCGATCCCTGTCGTGCTTTCGACAAAATCCGCATCATAAAAACAGTAAAGCACACGCAGAGGTTTCTCGATCGGAAACATGCGGATAGAACTGCCCGCCGGCAGGAACCCCACTGAACGCACACGCGGCAACACGTCAGGTGCCGACAAATTTCCAATGCGCACAGGTGAATGCTTCTCTGACAAGCGCTGGAATAGGGCGTAACCGGGATGCTGAGGGCTTGCTCCGATACGGTCCCAGCTAATGGTTGCAAGTTGCACCGTCACATTGGAAAGAACGACTTCTTTTTCAAGATTGTGCTGCATGGGACTTGATTCCAGATATATGGAAATATAGCAAATCTTGTGTGAAGTGAGAAAGTCAACTATGATATTCGTCGTTTTAGATACCGAATTCTTCGGGACCGCGCCGGGATTGTCGGAGGCTCCAACGATTAAGAGGGAGGAGCCCTCACGAGCAAGACGGCGACCGGATTTTCAGACGAGGTCTGGATAGTACGGGTGGCGTTGGACCACGAGGGGGGAGCATCCCCCACGGTGGGCGGCCATATCCTCGTCTTGGCCAAGATATCGGCTGCAGGACGCAAACGCTCAACGAGTGGGTAAAGAAGGCGCAGGTGAACGGCAGTGTGCGCGCCCGACAGCGCGTGCGGGCTCCCACTCCGTAGCGTTGAAATCGTGCTTACGCGCTGCTCGGAAAGCGTTATTATATTATCGTGATGAAATTTTGTTTTCTTGATATTGAGCTTCCCGCTAGCGATAGGTGAGATTTATGATTTGGAAAATGCACGGCGACGAGGCGCTGAGGGCAACGAGGAAGTTGCGGGCGAGTTTGCCGTCGCTCGTGCGCTGCACAATGATCCGAATTGGCTGCGGCGCGCCTGCACGGGCGAGCCGTCCCGCCGTTCAATATTGAGCAGACGAAAAAGTTACCGTTGTCCGCACTTGGGAGAAAAAATTATGGCGGTTGCTGCGAGCCCTGCCCTTAAGGCCAGGGACATCAAGCCGAAAATCGGCGCCGAGATACATGCTGATAAAGCAACGCTCCTCAGTGGCAAATATGCTGCGGAGATCCGCGACCTGCTGGAACAACGGGGCGTCCTTGTTTTTCCGAAGATTAACTTCACCGACGAAGAACAGCTCCAATTTACCAGGACGTTCGGCAATGTCGGCAGGGAGCGTAGCGGTGAGGAGGTATTCACTGTCACGCTTGACCCCAAGAAATCGGCGGGCGCCGAATACCTCAAGGCATCGTTTTATTGGCATTTCGACGGCACCATCCAGCCCATGCCGATCCTTGCTTCGCTCCTGAGCGCCAAGGTTCTGCCGCCGACGGGAGGAAATACCGAGTTCTGCAACACCTATGCGGCATACGAATACTCTGCCCGAGGACGAGAAGGCTAAACTGGACGGCCTGCGGGCGGTGCATTCGACCTGGAGCTCGCTCTTGTATTACGATCCGGAACCGAACCAGGAGAAGCTCAAGCAATTTATCGGGCTCGGTGATGAAAAAGAATTGCCGCTCGTCTGGAAGCATCGTTCCGGCCGCAAGTCGCTGGTGCTGGGCTGCACTGCGCATCATGTTGTTGGCATGGACCACAAGCAAAGCGCACTGCTGCTCAATGGCCTGCGGGAATGGGCGACCAGCGAGCCGTTCCACTACAGCCACAAATGGTCCCTTGGCGACATGGTGATGTGGGACAACACCGGCACCTTGCATCGCGCCACGGCTTATCCGCTGGAAAGCGGCCGTGAGCTGCACCGGACCAAGCTGGAGGGCGAAGAACCCATCGCTGCCTGATGGCCGGAGCAGTTCGTCGAAAATCGTAATAATGATGTCATCGTCGCCACTTCAAAACAGGCGAGTCAGCACAAAGCCGTGCGGCTGGCAGAGCTCTACATTCGTCTCTTTGGTCGCGCGTGCCGAGATCGGGGCGCGCCGCAAAGTCCCGCCTAGAGCTTGGCGATATGCTCCACCAGAGTTTGACCCCACTCCCCGATGGTCGCCGCGATCGCCTTTTCGTCCGCCGGAAGGTCCCCATAGCAATTCAGTTTGAATTCGGTGACCCCCGCGTCCCGGAAACGGGCGTAATCGTCCAAGCTGTCCCGTATGGTGAGCGACTTGATGATGCGCAGCTTGTCTGGATCGCGGCTGCATTCCCTGGTCATTTCGCGCAGCTTATCGATGATCGCGGGAGCATCTTCCAGGCTCATATGCACCGGCGCCCAGCCGTCACCGCGGCGAGCGACACGCCGGAGCACAGCCTCGCTTTCACCGCCGAAAACGATCGGAATGTCTCGGGCCGGCCTTGGGTAAAGATAAGCCCTCTCGAAGTTGACCGTCTCTCCGGAAAAGCTCGCAGGGCTCTGCCGCCACAGCGCGCGCAGAACGTCAGTGTATTCGTCCATGCGATTGCCGCGACGGGCCCAGTCCGCGCCGGTCGCCTCATACTCCTGGACGGACCAACCGCTCCCGAATCCCGCCACCAGGCGCCCTCCGCTGAAGTTGTCCAGGGAGGACAGTGCCTTTGCGAGTACGACGGGATGGTGTTGAGGCAGGATAATGATATGGCTTCCGATCTCGATTCGCTCTGTCGCAGCCGCGGCCCAGGTCATGGCGACAACCGAATCCGCAATCGCGATATGCGGATCGATGATCATGCTTCGGGATTTCCGGGTTTTCTGCCGGTCGGGGTAATGCTTTTCGGCCTCGCCCTCGAACAGCACGGTGTGCTCGCCGAACCAGCATATCGAGAATCCTGCGCGTTCCGCTGCTTGGGCTCCGGCGCGGATCAACGCGCCCGACGCCGTCGGCCCAAAGCCCAGACCTAAAATGCCAATCTTCATGTCTGCCCAATCACACAGGTTCGAGCTGGCCCAAAGCAAAACCACTTGAAAAATCGTCGTCGAACATTTCGAACCTCGCTTCGCGGAAAACCTTGAACCGATTGAGCCATGGCTCGTCACCGTTAAGTTCGAGATGAAACATGAGCTCCGCGCCGTTATCCTTGACGCGTTGGAGCGCCGCATCAAGATCCCGTACGCCGAAAACGATCGTGCAGCTTCCTTCGCCGAACTTCTGGATGCGCTCCCAGATGCGCCCCGTCTCCTGAAGAGGGGCGACCAGTTCAATCCCGAAATCCCATGACGGAACCGCCAAAATGCCCATCCTCTCATACACCGCTTCTTCGTCCCAATTCACGCCGAGAACATCGCTAAATCTCTTCTTGTACTTTTCGACGTTCTCGCGCCGGACCAGGAGAGCGATATGATCTATGCGGTTGATGGATCGTTGCATCAGCGCTGCTCCATGCGGGCAAGGCGATCAGCGTCCATCGCCGGTCTCCGCGATCGGACGCCAGATGGGCGAGCCGAGTTTCGCCCGCAGCGAGGGGATGACCTTTCCGTCGATATCGGTGATACCGTAATTTTGCGCCACCTCCGCCGTGATGAAGGTGCCGCCCGAGCGCTTCATGATCTCCTGGTCCGTGGCGAGAGCCGCGATCACGCGGCCGGCAAACTCGGGAGAACAGCCAATCGTCGGGTTCAAGACTGTCTTCGTCTTCAGTTGCGGATTGCGTTCCAGACTGCGATGCGCCCGCTCGGTAAACGTGAGCCCCTGCCACAGCGAAAGCGAGGCAACATTGTGCGGGTTCAACTCAATGGCCATGTCGCGCGCCATTCGATCGACCGCCGTCTTGCACATGCCGAAGATCATACCAAAGGTATACGCGACTCCGGCATAGCCCGAGATGGCGACGATCAAACCGGACTTCTGCGGGGCCATAATCTTCGCCGCGTGCCACGCCGCCACGAAGTTCGAGCGCACGCCGACATCGACCATTTCCCAGTCGGACAGCGGCTTTTCCCAGAAGCATTTCGGGTCCGTCAGGTCCTCGGGCAGCGAGAACGCATTGTTGACGAGGATATCGAGCCGGCGCTGCACTCGGTTTACCTGCTCGAACAGGGACGCGACCTCTTCGTCATTGGCGTGATCGACTTTGACTGCGATTCCCTTGCCGCCCCGCCGGTCGATCTCTGCGGCCGTCTCGCCGACTGTGCCAGGTAACGGATAGGTCCCCGTTTCGACCGTCCGGCCAGTCACATAAACCGTTGCGCCCTGCTCTCCAAGCGCAAGGGCGATGCCCTTGCCGACACCACGGCTGGCGCCCGTCACAACAGCGACCTTGCCTGTCAACGCCCCCATTTCGCTTTCCTTGCCATTCTAATCTTGCGCAAAGGCTGCAGTGTGCCGATGGCCCCTTGTCGAAAAAGTTTCGATGAAATCGCGGCACGCTACGACAAGCTCGCCTGCCCTCCGCCACATCGCCGCGCAATGTTTTTTGATCAATCGAATCGGAATGCCCGTATCATTTTTAGTAGTGCGCATTGCGCTGCGCACTCTCACTGCTGTTACAGCCATTCGATTCGACCCGGACGCCGATTCGAAAGTCTCTTGGTATAAATCCGATGGGCTGTCAGCGAGAAGACTGGTGTCAAGAAAACGAAATTTGGTCACGATAACAAAATTGCTTCGCCCGGTCAGAGCCGATCTCCGGCCGGGCGAAGGCAGCTTATACGGCTGCGGCCGGTCCTTCGATCATTCGAAGCGGACCCTGACTTCGGCGCCGTAGGTCGCCGGGGCGCCCCACGTATTGCCGATGCCGCCCTGGGTATTCTGAACCGAGCTCCGGTAATCGGTATCGGTCACGTTATTCCCGTAGAGCGCGAGCGTGAAAACGTCCGAGGGATCGGTCCACTCCGCACGCAGTCCGAGGAGCGCGTAGTCTCCTTGGGCATATTGGTGCGACGTGTCGAAGTAGATCTTGCTCGTAAAATAGACATTGCTCGCCAGGACGAGGTTCCCTCCCGCCAGCCCCGTGGTGTAGCGGGCTCCGACATTGGCCGTGTACTTCGGCGCGCGTTCCATGGGGGCGTTGTATTCATTCACAGTGGTAGGGGCGCCGGTGAACAGGCCGTAATTGTGTCCGCAGGCGGCGAGATTGAGGCACTGCACGAAGAACGGCGAATTGAGGATCTTGGTGTATTGGGCATCGGTGTAGGCCGCGCCGGCGTTGACGTTGAAGTCGGAGGTAACGTCGTAGTTCACCTGTCCTTCGGCGCCGTAGATGCGCGCGGCGGCCGCGTTATGGGCCTGCCCTACCGCTTGGGCGCCCTGGTACGGGTAGGTGTATTCCGAAATCTGCAGGTTCGAGTAATCGTAATAATAGGACGACAGATCGAACGACAGCTCTTGGCCCGCGTATTTGTAGCCCACTTCATAGGCGTTGATCGTTTCCGGTCTGGCAGGAGGCGTGATGGACGCGGGCCCGACATTTGCGACGGCCGATTTGAAGCCGCGCGAGAAGGAGAAGTACACGCTGGAGTCTTCGTTCGGCGTGTAGCGCAGTACGGCGCGGGGCGAGAGCCTGTCGCCCGAGAGGTTCGGGTTAACGCCCGCAACATAAACATTGGGAGCAGTTTCGAAATTGGCGTAACGGTTGTCCTGGACCTCGTCATGGCTGTAACGGACACCGGCCGACAAATACAGATCGTCAAGCACCTGATAGGTCGCATCGCCGTAAACGGCGATCGAAACGGTGTCGGCCGTGGCAGTGACCGGAGCAATATTTTCCTGGAGGGGCGGACTGGTAATCGGCACTGTAGCCGTACTTGCCGAGAAGAACGGATCCGTGTAGTCCAGATAGAACACGCCGGCAGTCCATTTTAGCCGTCCTTCTGAATTCGAGTTCAAAAGGAATTCCTGGGTGATGGTCCTGCCATCTTTATTGACAAGACTTGCGGTTACATACGGATAATATTGGCCCGGAGCAGGGTTGAAGGACATGATAGAGATATTGAAATTGCTGGTCACTGCGCTCAGCCTGCCGTACTGCGTATACGAGTTCAGCGTGGCGAAGTCGAGGTCGAAGGTCGAGGTGAGCTGGATCGTATCCGTCTTCGCACCGAAGGAGGTTGCGCCGAAATCCGCAACATCGTGCGGCTTGGTCGCGTAGACCGAGCGGAAGTCGCCGGGAAGCGTAGCTAAATTATTATTATAGACGACGCCCGCCACCTGCGGCACGCCGTTGGCGACATAAGCATTATAGAGATAGTTGGTCGGATCTTCCGTGTCCGTATGCTCGTAATGGAACAGCAGCGAGATTTTGTCCGTCAGATCGGCCCTTAGCCCCACGCGGATCGACGAGTTCTCATAGGCGCCGACCGAATCGCTGCCGGTCACGATGTCCCTGTCGTAACCGTCGCCCCTGCTGAGAAGCCCGGCGACGTCGAACGCAACGTTGTCGGTCAGCCCGGTGGTGAAATAGCCCTCATAGCGCTGGGTGTTGTAATTGCCATAGGACACGTCGAGCACGCCGCTCGTGTCGAAGCTCGGCTTGGCCGTGGTGACGAGGATGGCGCCGCCCGTCGTGTTGTGTCCGAACAGCGTTCCCTGCGGGCCCTTCAGTACCTGGATGTTGTCGATATTCAGGAGCTGGAAGTCCGACGCCAGCGCGTTGGGCAAATAGAAGCCGTCGACATAGGTACCCACGTTCGAACCGGCACCCGTGGCGACCAAGTTCGAACCGACGCCGCGGATGGTAGGTTGCACCCATGCGCCGGCATTATCGAATCGGACCGCCGGCGTGACCGATTGGATGCCTGAAAGCTCGTTGATCCCGGCCTGCTTGATCTCGGCGGCACTGATGACCTTGATGGTGACCGGCACGTCCACTGCGCGCTCGGCACGGCGCTGCGCCGTCACGGTCACGGTTTCAACCGATTCTGCATTCGCTTGTGTGTCGGACGATGCCGTGGGATCGGCAGCAGCCGTCCGAACTGCAAACAGCCCAACCGCGGCCACCGATGCCAACAGCGAAGATGCCGTTGTCCTGAATGAAATCCTGTTCATTTCCTTGCCCCTCTTTTGGCGCTATTGATGTGCTTAATTCATGATGCTGGATGTCATACCTGCAGCGGATGCTGTCCCCGCTTGAGCGGCGCAGTCCGTTGCTTGCCCCAACAATAGGAAACAGCACGCCAGCGGAGATGATAGCCGAGCATGCTACTGGCGCGCCAATATTTTTTGTGATCGCGCCCCACAATGCAAAACATAAACGAAACGCTTTACGGTGGGTAAGACGACGTCATCGGACTGGGTGGGCGTCGGCTCGTCGCGGGTGGTGTGAGGCCGCGAAAGCTCTTCCGTTAACCTGGATTTTGCCAGTTGTTCGCGCTCATGCGCGGGCCACGCGATAATGCGTATGCTGCGGCATCGTTCACTCTGAAACCGTCAGGCGCGTGTGATGAGACAACACGCAGTGACGCCTCAGTTTGGCAAGTAAAACTTTTGCTTCTCCCGGTCGGAAATTAGGTCCGACCGGGAGAAGGCAGCTTATATCGCAACAGTCGAATCAGTCGAAGTGGACCTTGACCTCGGCGCCGTAGGTCACCGGGGCGTCCCAAAGATTACCCGCACCCGCTTGGCTAATCTGAGCTTGAACCCGGTAGTTCGTGTCGGTCACGTTGTTGCCATAGATCGCGAACGTATACATGCCGGAAGGACTGGCCCACTCCGCACGCAGGCCAAGAAGCGCATAGCCGTTCTGGAGCAATTGGTGTGCCGGGTCGAAGTAGAACTTGCTCGTATAATTGAGATTACCCGAAAGGACCAAGTCGCCACCGTAAAGCTGACTGGTGTAGGCGGCGCCGAGATTAGCCGTATATTTCGGCGCGCGCATCATAGTCGTGTTCTTCAGGTTGGCGGAGCCCAACTGCAAAAAGCCGAATTGCGGCAAACTGCACGTAACCGTACTGGTGCATTGCGTCGGATAGTAGGCCGCCTTCGGGTAATTCGTGTATTGGCCGTCGGTGTAGGCCGCGCCGGCATTGACATTGAAACTGTCGGTAACATCGTACTTAAGCTGGGCTTCGACACCGTCGATGCGCGAGGTCGCGGCATTGGTGGTAAAGCTTCCTGCAGAGGTTGCGGTACCGTTGAATCCTTCGATCTGCAGGTCCTTGTAATCGTAATAGAAACCGGCGAGATCGAGGGCTAGGCCGTGGGCTGCGTATTTGTAACCCACTTCGTATGCGTTGATGGTTTCCGGCTTGACCGTTGCGGCAGCCAGATTGGGGAACGGGCCAATGTCGTTGAAGACGCCCGCCTTGAAGCCGCGCGACCAGGACGCGTACACGCTGGAATTCTCGGTCGGCGTGTAGCGTACCACGGCACGGGGCGAAGCCGAGTTGGTCGTCATGGTCGGCAAAGGCGTCGGCAGGCAAACGTCGCCAGGGGTGGTTGCGCAACCCGCCTGCGAAACCTTGGCTTTCTCGGCCACGTCGTGGCTGTAACGGACACCGGCCGTCAGATAGAGATCGTCGAGCACCTGATATGTCGCGTCGCCGTAAACGGCTCCCGTAATGCTCTCGTCTGCGGCGTGTTCCGCACCGGCATTGATGAATCCCAGCACAACCGGGGTGGCGACGAATGGTTCCGTCCAGTCCATATAGAATGCACCGACAGTCCATTTGAGCCTGCCTTCGGACGTCGAGTTCAGAAGCAATTCCTCGGTGAAATATCTGTCGTTGTTATTAGCAAAAGGGCTGACTGCCAGGACCGGATGAAACCCGGTCACAAGTGCGGTCTGGGCTACGCCGAAGGAAATGTTCAAAGTATCGTAGCCTGAGTATGTCGAGCTGTATTGCGTGTACGAAGTCAGCGTGGCGAAATCGAAATCGAAGTTCGAAGTGAGTTGGAGGGTATTGGTTCTCGCAGCGTACTGGATCGGGCTCAGGGCGACATCGCGCGGCTTGGTCGCGTAATCGGCCAGCACGGAAGCCCCCAATAGCCAGGGAGTAGGATAGACGGCCTTGTAAGCTGCTGCAGGCACCAGCGGCACACCGTTCGCGACATATGCGTTCAAGAGGCCGGAGTTCGGATCGTCCGTCGCCGAATACTCGTAGCGCAGCAGAAACGAGATATTGTTCGTCGCGTCGTATCGTAACCCGGTACGGACCAGCCAGTTCTGATACGCGCCGTCCGTATCGCTGCCGGTCACGACGTCGTGAACATACCCATCGCCTCTGGATACAAGCCCGGAGACGTCAAAGGCCAATTTGTCCGTCAAGCCGGTGGTGAAATAGCCTTGATAACGCTGGGCGTTGTAGTTGCCGTAAGACACGTCCAGCGTGCCGCTCGTGTCATAGCCCGGCGCGGCCGTGGTGACCAGGATGGCGCCGGCCGTGGTGTTGCGCCCGAACAGGGTTCCCTGGGGCCCTTTCAGCACCTGGACGCTGGAGACGTTCAAGAGATCGAAGTTGGCGGCCAGCGGGTTCGGCGAATAGAAGCCGTCGATATAGATGCCCACGTTCGAACCGGCGCCCGAGGTGACCACAGCCGTGCCGACGCCGCGAATGGTCGGCTGGACATAGGCGCCTTGGGAGTTGAAGCGCACTGCGGGCGCAACTTTTGCGATGTCGGCGAGATCCTGAATGCCGGCCTGTTCCAATTGCTTAGCACTGACTGCCGTGATGGCGATCGGCACGTTGACATTTTGTTCCGAACGCCGTTGCGCCGTCACGGTCACGGTTTCAACCGATTCTGCATTCGCTTGTGTGTCGGACGATGACGCGGGATCGGCAGCAGCCGTCCGAGCTGCAAACAGCCCAACCGCGGCCACCGATGCCAACAGCGAAGACGCCGTTGTCCTGAATGAAATCCTGTTCATTTTCGTGCCCCTCTTGTGGTGCTATTGATGCGCTTACTTGATGACACTGAATGTCGTACCGATAGCGGACGCTCTTCCCCGCTTCGGCGGCGCAGGCCATTGGTTGCCCAAACGATATGATTGAGCGCGTCGGCGGCGAAGCTAGCCAAGTACGCTACTGGTGAACAAGTCTCTTTTTACGATCGGGCGCGATACGTCTTACAATGCGGACCATAAAACAAACGCTTTGCGCCTGGATGTTGCGGGAATGCAACATCCAGGCGAAGGCTTCTCGTCAAATCGTCACCAGCAAAGAGCATCGACGATAGTCCGCCGCCGCTACCTACTCCAAGAGGTACCCTCGGAAGGCAATGCCAGCCCAACTTGTGCAGAATCGACATGCCAACGTCGTTGAATCAAGGGGGTAGAGTTCGTTCCCGAACATGTCCTATGGCGCTCGATCTAAAATCAGCGCCACGGCTCGCGAATTGAACATTATCGACTCAACTATTCCCACACGAGCCCTTAGCCAAAAAGTTGGCATTACATTTTCGCGCGATTGGCATGAGGCGCTGCGAGCGAGCAGGGTCAATTCCTGCTTCGGAAGACGCATGCGCTTGGACAGAACGATGCGGAGACTGCCTTCGCGTCTTACCGGGCTACGCAGGTTCTCCTTGCGGGAAATTGTCATTACGATGTTTTGCTGTCATGCACAGGCCTATGGCGGCTCATTGCTGCGGTTATGAACGCCGGCGCCAGGTGCTCTCGAAGGGGCTGGCGGGGGCGCAACCACGGATTTATGTTTCGCCCGTGACAAAGGGACGGATCCAGGATGAGGGACAGCGCCTTCTACAGCCTTCCCGGACCGCTCGACGCAATTCCGGCCGAGGGGCAGATGCGTGCGGCGAATTTTAAGGGCTTTCCGGAGCTTGTCCGCAATTTGGGCGGTAATCCGAGATGGATACTCGAACGCCACGGGATAGATTCTCGCGCGATCTGCGATTCGGATTATTACGTCGACTGCAAGTCTCTGGGCGATGTCTTCGAGTACTGCAGCGCGCACTTCGACGATTCGCTATTTGGTCTGCAGCTGGCGCATATGCAGGAAGCGGATGTCTTCGGAGCGGTCACCGCCGTGTGCCGGGCGGCGCCGAGTTTTGGCGAGGCGGTCGGAAGCTTTATCAAGTATCTCCCCGTGGTTCACTCGCCTGTGTCGATACTTGAGCTGGTCGAAGGCAAGGAAACATCCGAACTCAGATTTTCCGGCAGCTTCGTCGGCCGCGAGAATGACGGCTGCCAGATCATGTACGAAGGTGCCTTGCTTATTCTGAAGCTTCTGCGAGAGCTCGGGGGGCAGGCATTCTTGCCCAGCTATGTAAATCTGGCCGTGATAGCGCGTCCGCGGGATATCCCCGAAATCGAAAAAAGTTTTGGTTGCTCATACCGCCGAAATTCCGAGATGAACGCGATAGCATTCCGAACCAGCGTTCTGAACCGGCCCATAGCGAATTCCAGCAGGCATTTGTACAGGCTTCTGGATGGCTATCTCGATCGGGTGAAGGACACGGCGCATAAAACACTGGTCGAACGGGTTGAAGACTACGTTCGAGGCTCGCTCCAATCTGGCAGCTGCTCGTTTGAGCAGTGTGCGCAGAAGCTTGGGTTTTCATCTCGCACTCTTCAGTCGCGTCTGAGCCAATGCGGCACCGGATTTTCAGAGATTACGGAAACCCAGCGTTTCCATTTGGCCAAGCAATATCTTAAGCGGCGCGAGCTATCGCTCGACGCCATCGCTTTTCTATTGGGCTATGCGGAGCAGTCGAGCTTTGGCCGCGCTTTCAAACGTTGGACGGGCGCGACGCCTCAAAACTATCGCGACCGCATCTGATCGCAAGTCGGCCAAGCTCTACCTTGGGCGCAGGGTTTTGCGCCGTAGCGGTCAGCACAAGCGCAGCCGAAGCTTTGCGCGTCCTCCTCGCACATCAGGACGCATATCGTTGTCTCGGTTTTTAAAAAAGGAGAACGGCCATGGCCAGCACCGACACGCGCACCCCGGAAGAGATGATGACTTATGAAAAAGACCTCGAGAACAAGATTGCCTACCTGACGATCGATCGTCCCGAGAAGATGAACGCGCCCGACATCGCAATGAGAATGCGGTACGCAGAGCTTCTTTTTAAGGCTAACATCGACGACGATGTAAAGGTTCTTGTTATTCGCGGTACGGGCGATCACTTCGGCACCGGAGCCGATCTCCCGGAGCAGCAAGCGAAATTGCACGGAGATGAAAAGGGCGAAGGTGCCGATCCGCTGTTCGAATTTGGCCTCGACGATGGTTCTGACGTCAAGTACCCGCCCAAGGGCACGTTTCGGTTTGGAGCCAACGTGTGCTCCCTCTACGCCACGGCAAGAGGCGGGTGTCGCAATCTGCAAGAATTCAAGAAGATCAGCATCGTGGAGGTGAAGGGGTATTGCTATGGATGGCACTTCTACCAAACCGCCGACGCGGATCTCGTAATCGCTTCGGACGATGCGCTGTTCGGGCATGCCGCCTTTCGTTATATGGGCTGGGGCCCTCGGATGTGGACCTGGATCGAAACTATGGGCCTTAGAAAATTTCAGGAGATGCTTTTCACCGGGCGCCCCTTTACCGCTCAGCAGATGCGAGAGTGCAATTTCGTTAACAGTGTAGTGCCGCGAGATCGGCTGGAAGACGAGGTTCGAAAGTATGCGATGGCGTGCGCACACAATGGACCGACGGACAGGATTGCGGTGCAGAAGACATTTTTGGAATTGTACAAGCAACACAGAGGCGAGTACTTCGGTAGCGTCCTGACCTCGCTTTTCGAATCGCTAGCGGTCAGCGGCGCTTTAAAGTCGGATGAGCCCGGTCCTTCGTTCGACGAAATGATGAAGAAGGGCCTCAGCAAGGCCGTAAAGGAGGGCGAGGCATCGCTTCCGCCGGAATGGCGTCTCAGCCGGCCCGGTCGCAAAAAGACCTAGCTCCCGTCTTTGCAAGGAGACTCCGGAATTGAAAGGCGCACGAAATTTGGGCGGGGAAGGTATGCTCGATCGAGATATCCGGTCGCCAAGGCGCTATGGGCGGGACAAGTCCCCGCGTTATGCCGCGTGCCATGTCCGATTAGGTTCGGCGGAGATGGCCACGCGGGAGCGGCAGGTTGCGTGCGGCGCGATGGGACCGGCCCTGCGTCAAAGAAGTCGATGGAATTGCGGCTTTTGTCGAGACGACGTTCGCCGTTCAAGCACTATCCCGTCGAGTCATTCTGGAAGGTGATCTCATGCTCAATGAAAACACATCCGACCTTTTCCCCGCCGAGGGCCATGGTGCGCCAAACGACCGCCGCCCTCAAACCAAGGGCGAGACAGGGTTGCCGGCGGGAACCCAGGTGTTTTCGGCCGACGACCACGTTTCGGTCGGAGAGGACATCTTTTACGACAACTTTCCGGCGGAATTTAAGGATCACGCGCCAAGATTGTGGCGAGACTCGAACGGCGTCTTCCAGATCGGAATGGCGCCGGGACACTCGTTTCTGCCGCCCGGGTTTACCGAAGTCGTTAGCCATTTTGAGCGGGTGCCCGGTTGCAACGCTTCGAATATCGAGGCCCGTCTTGCCGACATGGATGCGGAAGGTGTCGCGAAGTCGCTGGTTTTCCCAAACGAAATTCTGGCTCTTCTGGCTTTTCCCAATCATGAGCTGAGACATCTTTGCTTCCGAATATACAACCAATATATTGCGCAATGGCAGGCCCGCGCGGCAGGTCGTATCTATGCTGTAGGGCTTATCAACTGGTGGGATCCTGCGGGCGCCCGCAGCAGCCTCGCCGAACTCAAGTCGCTCGGACTGAAGACGTTTCTCCTCCCCCTGAACCCGTTCACCTTCCCCAATGGCGAGAAGATAGACTATGCGGGCCGAGCCATGGCGCCGGTGTGGGAGCAGATCGAAGCGTCCGGCATTCCGGTTTCTCATCACATTGGGGAGGGCAATTTCGGCAATGACGAGTTCAACCCCATAGCGGCCGCCTTGATACAGATGACCAGTTCGTTCCGCGAGATGTTTGGAAAGTACATCTTCGGGGGCATTCTCGATCGCCATCCGAGCTTGCGGATAGGTTGGTTCGAGGGAGGAATTAATTGGGTGGTTCCGGCCTTGCAGGACGCGAAGCACATCGACGCCAGCATCAAGCACACCTACAACTGGCACCTGAAGCATGAACCGGAACATTATTGGCGGAAGCACATGTACTCCTCGTTCATGCTCGATCCCTTGGGCCTGCAGCTGATCGAAAAGATCGGCGCCGACAAGGCCATGTGGTCGACCGATTATCCTCACAATGAGAGCACCTTTGGATATACCAGAAGCTCGCTGCGGAGCGTCGTGAATGCGGTCGGAACCGGGCGTGCGCGCAGCATCGTCTCGGAAAACGTCGTTCGTTACCTCAATTTGTAAGAGCCAGTACCCGGGCAAAGTGATACACAGATGCTTTTTTTAACGCAGAGGTCGCCGAGGATGCACAGGGGACGCGGAGTAAGAATTGCGCTTCGCGCGCAGCGCAGAATCCCCTGCGTCCTCCACGCAGCCTTTGCGTACTCTGCGTCAAAAAAGCGCCGGTACACGAGTCACGTTTCAACAAAGCCAAGTACTGATCCGCAAAAGCCGACAGCTTCGTGTGGGCGCAGGATCGTAATTTATAGAGCCGATCGGGGCATCGGGATCGCCAGAGGAGGTGCATTTGCGTAAGAACAAGCTTCGGCTCGGGCTTTTCGTTGCGCCGTTTCACGCGTTGAACGAGAATCCAACTCTGTCCCTGGAACGGGACCTGCAGATCGCCGAGTTCGCCGAAGAGATCGGTCTCGCAGAGGTATGGTACGGCGAGCATCATTCCGGCGGTTACGAGATCATCATGTCCCCGGAGCTTATGGTCGCTGCCGCCGCGCAAAGGACCAGGCGCATCAATCTCGGCACCGGCGTGATAACGGTGCCTTATCACAATCCCCTCATGGTGGCGAACCGGCTCTGTCAGCTCGATCATCTGACACGCGGTCGCCTGTTGTTCGGGGCAGGACCGGGCCTTCTGGCCGCCGATGCGCATATGCTGGGTCTCGATGCGCGCGAATCGCGCGACAAAACGGACGAGGGCATTGGCGTGATCGCGCGCCTCTTGCGAGGAGAATGGGTTACCGAAAAGACGCGCTGGTACGACCTTCACGACGCTCATTGCCACTTATTGCCGTACAATGGCGCGGGTTCGATCCCATTGGCCGTCGCCAGCGCTTTTTCACCGAGCGGCGGCACGCTGGCTGCGAAATACAATGCGGGCTTGTTATGCCTGGCTGCGACGAGCCCCGATGGCTTTGACGCGCTTGCCAGCAACTGGAAGATCGCCTGCGATGCCGCCGCAAAATACGGCCGCGCGATGGACCCGGGCGCGGTTCGCTGCGCGACGGACATGCATATTGCGGAGACGCGCGATGAAGCCATGGACCAGGCGCGGAAGGGGTTCGCCATCACTCAGAGATACTTCGTCAATCAGATCGGGCACATAGCGAACGAGGGCGATATCACTCTGGAGAGCCTCATCGAGCGGGGCGAGGCCGTGATCGGCACGCCTGACGATGCGATCGCCCAGATCCGCCGCCTCGAAGCAAAAGTGCCGGATTTCGGCACTCTGCTTTTGTTCGACAAGAACTGGGCGAGGACGGAGCACAAGAAACGTTCGCTCGAGATGATTATGCGTTACGTGCTGCCCGCGATCAATGGCGACAACGCCAGTCGCCAGAAGTCGTTCGACTGGCAGGGCGAACACCGCGAACAGTATGCCGACACTTTTCAGCAGGCGACCCAACGCGCCTTCGAAAAATTTGCCGCTCAGAACAGAACGGCCAAGTAACATGATTTGTATACGAAACATATCCGGCACGATACACTCCGGGATTCGCACATATCGCGGGATCACGAATGCTTACCCGCCTCCCCAAGGGGAGGTGGGTATCGCTCGGACACGCGAAAGATGTGTGCATGTCGTAGCACGATACGGGAGGCACCGGGCGCCGCCGGATCCGACCTGCACACGTCGAGCATGGCGCTCGCGCGGACGTCCACGATGCCGCCGGCGCGGTGCAGCTCAGCCGTATCGACTGTGGCTGTAACTTTTCGGCAGGGAAACTTCAGGTGACTGCCTTAAGCACGTATAAAATCCTCGAGCTTTCGGAAGGCGTGAGCGGCGAATACTGCGGCAAGCTGCTTTCGGATTTCGGCGCCGACGTGATCAAGCTCGAACGGCCCGGGAGCGGAAGCCCGACCCGGAGCTTGGGTCCGTTCAAGGCGGACGAAGCCGGTCACGAGAGAAGCGGGCTCTTCGCCTATTTGAATACCAACAAGAGCTCCGTCACGCTCGATCTGTCGACCGATGCGGGCCGGCAGACTCTCTCCAGGCTCCTGGATCGCGTCGATGCCGTCATCGACGATCATCCCGATGGATGGTTGAAAGCAGTGGGTTTGGACCCTGCCACTTTTCAGGAAATGAGGTCTGGACTCATTCTCTGTTCTATCACCGCCTATGGCCAAGAGCCGCCGGAAGACCGGCGTTACGCCGAAGACTTGACGGTGTTCCACAGCAGCGGTTGGGGATACCACACGCCCGGCGCGGGCTACGACGATTTGCCGCCGCTCAAGGGCCCTGGCCGGTTTCTCGTGAGTTACGAGGCGGGGCTGGACGCCGCCATGTGCGTCGCAGCGGCTCTCTACGAGCGCGAGGAGACCCGCAAAGGCCGCTTCATCGACGTTTCGAAGCACGAGGTGATGGCCTCCCGCTGCGATTATGTCTTGGCACAATTTGTTGCCGGCGACATGGATGTCAGCCCGAGCCGTGGCGCTTACGATTTGAGAGGGCCAGCGGGAATTTTTCCGTGCCGGGATGGCTATATCTTTGTTTGGATGGCGACACCCAAGGAGTGGGCGGCTTTCCAGCAGCTGTTGGACAACCCGGAATGGGCGAAGGATTATCCCCAAACTTGGTTGATGATGGGGCTAACGCCGGAGCGCATCGCCGAATGCCGGCATCATCTGGGCGACTGGCTTAAGACAAAGAGCAAGATCGAGGCCGCCGCCGAGGCGCAGCAGCTTGGCTTAGCTCTGGTGCCCGTCAATAACACCGATGATGTCATCGCTTCGCCCCAATACGAATATCGCAAATACTTCGCGAAAGTGGCTCATCCTGTCATTGGTGCGGCGCTTTATCCGACGGTGCCATACAAGCTTAGCGTGACGCCTGCGCAAATTACCTCGCCGGCGCCGCTCCTCGGACAACATACCGGAGAACGGCTGGCTGCATTGGAGCGCGACGGCGCGTCAGGAAGAAAGGCGCAATCGCCATGATCGACCGCAAGCGCGGCGGGCCCCTGCAGGGCGTGCGGGTGATCGAGCTGTCAAGAGTGTGGGCCGGGCCGGAAACGGGCAAGCAGTTTGCGTTTCTCGGCGCGGAAGTGATCAAGATCGAAAGTCTCGGCTCGCTCGACGTCACGCGATTTTACGGCGCGAATTCCGAGGACGACGTCAACAAAGCGCCGGGGTTCAAGTCCGTCAATCCGCAAAAGTTGGGCTTTCGCATCGATGTCAAGACGAAGAAAGGGGCCGAACTGGTTCTCGATCTGCTGCGTCATGCGGACATATTCGTTGAAAATCTCCGGCCGGGAGCAATGACGCGATCCGGCCTGGGATATGAGACCGTGAAGGCCGTCAATCCGGGCATCATTTATATTTCGATGGGCATGTACGGCAATGACGGCCCGCTTGCCTATCAAACGGGGTATGCGCCCTGTTTCAATGCTGTTGGCGGCCTGAGTGCGCTGGTCGGATATGAGGGGCGGCCTCCGACGGGCATTAATATTCGCTATGCGGATTCGACATACGGGACAGCGGCGGCTTATGCCGGCGTGATAGCGCTGATCCATCGCCGCAAGACCGGTATCGGTCAATTGATCGACGTCTCCGCTGTCGAGGCCATGACCAGCATGATCGCCGACGAGGTCATGGGTTACACCCTCAATGGCATTACGCATGGCTGCGGCGGCAATCGGCATCCGGACATGGCGCCCCACGGTGTTTATCCCTGCCAAGGCGGCGACTGGATCGCTATCGCCGTTTCGTCCGACGATGCTTGGCGCGGTCTCGCCGCCGTCATGGGGCAGCGGGCGCTGGCGGAAGATCCGCGATTCCAGAGCTTGGCCGACCGCAAGACGAACGAAATAGAGCTCGATCGCATCGTTTCGAACTGGACTGCCGCGCGTGACGTGGAGAAATTGGTGTCCGAGCTTCAATCGCGCGGCATCGCTGCCGGCAAGAGTCAAAATTCCGTGGATCTCGTCGCGGACGAACTTTTCCGGAAACGCGGTTTTTACCTGGACGCGATGCAGCCCGACGGCTGCATGAAGCCAATTCTCGGTGCGCCCTGGAAGATGAACTCGTGGAGCGGCAATTTGCGACGGCGCGCCGCATTTGGGGCAACATAACGCCTATGTGCTGGGCGATATTCTGGGTCTTTCGGAAGAGGAGCAGCAACAGCTCGCCGATGCGGGGATCACGCGTTAGCGGTCGTTTGTCATTATCTGGAATTGAAAGGGTTGACGATGGTTTCAAGCGAATCAGAAGGACAAGAATCGGCTCGTTGTCCTGCAAGCGGCGATGAGAAAATCGTATTAAGCGAAACGACGCTGACAGATCCCAAGATCCTTGCGCATCCCAATGCCTTTTATGCGGCGATGCGCACTGAGGATCCGGTCCATTACGACTCCAAGCTGGATATGTATTTGGTATCGCGGTACGAGGATCTTCAGACCGTCATGCGCGATCCGATCACCTTCTCGGTCGAAAAGGGATTTGCGGAGCAATATGCGAAGGGTTTCCAGAAAGAGTACCAAGAGATACTGAAACGTGAAGGCGGCGGGGTTTTTGGTCGAGCGATCATGACCGACCCGCCAGAGCACACGCGGATTCGCCGGCTCCTGGATGGGGCCTTTACCGCTCACCGGGTGAAGCTGCTCGAACCCGCAATTGTCGCAGTCGCGGTCGGCCTGATCGAAAGGCTTTTGGAAAAGGGGAAAGCCGAGGTCTTCAGCGAGTTCGCCATTCCGATGACGAGTGCAATCATTTGCAAGCAGCTCGGCGTAGAGCTGCCGCCCGAGACCATTCAGCGCTGGGCGCTTGCGTTAACCCAGCAGATCAGCCGCATGCAGAGCCGAGAAGAGATGCTCAGGGCTGCGAAGGACGTTTGCGAGCTGCAAAATTTTCTCATCTATCAGATTCGGGACCGTCAGGAGCGTCCCAGGGAAGATATGATTTCCGACCTGGTTCATGCTCGTGTGGAAGGGGAAGCCAATGCCGCTCTCACCTTCGAAGAAACGGTGTCGTTGGGGATGGCCCTTCTGGTTGCCGGCAACGAAACCACGGCCACCGCGCTTACCAATCTGTTTTTCGTTCTCGCGACGCAGCCCGATACGGCGAAGCTGTTACGCAGCTCGGTCGATAACGACCGGCTGCTCACGCGTTTTGTCGAAGAGCTTCTGCGAATAGATCCGCCGGTGCGCGGCATAACGCGTATGACGACGAAAGAAGTCGAATTGGGCGGGGTCAATCTCCCCGTGGGTGCGCATCTGCTGCTCCTTTACGCGTCGGCCAATGACGACGATGCCGAATTCGCCTGTCCCCGGAAGTTTGACGTGGAGCGCTCCAATCTTGGACGCCATGTATCGTTCGGTGCGGGCGTGCACCGCTGCGCGGGAGCGGCTCTGGCGCGGATGGAACTCAAGGTGGCGGCTCGGGAGGTCATCAGGCGGATGGACAATATCAAGCTCGCGATCCCGCTCGAGGAGATCGCCTACATGCCGACCGTTGCGACGCACACCATTTCGAAGCTGCCGTTGACGTTTACGCGGAGAAAATGACGCCTGGCGGATCATGCTCCGACGGCTTGCCAAACGCACTGCCCCCGAAACGCCGACGAAATCGGCCCTGGGCGGGTGCCCCGATGAATTGAGGAGAACCCAGTGGGTCGGGGACCGTTGTCTGGAAAGGTTGCTGTCGTAACGGGCGGCGCCATCGGCCTGGACGGCGCATCGGTCGCGCGTTCGTCGAGGAAGGCGCAAAAGTCGTTATTGACGACTGCGAGTCGGCGCGCGGAGAAGAGCATGCAGGACAGCTTGGCAGCTCGGTTCGTTTCAAGCGCACCGACGCGGCCGATGAGGCGTACGAAAGGGTTTGGGTTCGCGAAAACCCATGAGCGCGCGGCTGCACGCTACCGCCGCTCCAGTTCCTCGCGCAGCATTTCGAGCTCGAGCCAGCGTTCCTCCGCCGCAGCAAGCGCGCCTTGCGCTTCCGCGAGCTTCGCCGAGGCGGCAGCGAATCCCTTCGGATCGCGCGCGTAGAATGCGCTGTCGGAGAGTTTGGCGTGCAGCGCCGCGATGTCCTTTTCCAGCGCCGCGATCTGTGCGGGCAGCGTTTTCAGCGCATGCTGATCGGCGAATGAGAGCTTGCGCCGCGGCGCATCGGGTTTGGCGTGCACTTTCGGTGCAGAGGGCTTTGGAATTTTCGCCTTCGGCGCCTCGCGGCCTTCGACGCCACGGCCGCGCTGGGCTACCATGTCGCTGTAGCCGCCGGCATATTCGACGAACAGGCCTTCGCCTTCCGCCATCAGGACCGACGTGGCGACCCGGTCGAGAAAATCGCGGTCGTGGCTCACCGCCAGCACGGTGCCGGGGTAATCCGCCAGCATTTCCTCCAGAAGGTCGAGCGTCTCCAGATCGAGATCGTTGGTCGGCTCGTCAAGCACCAGAAGGTTGGACGGCGCGGCCAGCACCTTGGCGAGCAAAAGCCGCGCCCGCTCTCCGCCGGACAGCACCCGCACCGGCGTGCGCGCCTGCGCCGGCGCGAAGAGGAAATCCTTCAGATAGCTGACGACATGGCGCGCTTCGCCGCCGACATGCAGGATGTCGCCGCTGCCGTCCGTCAACACCGCAGCGACCAGCGTATCGGGATGGAGCGCGGTGCGGTTCTGGTCCAACGCCGCCATCTTGACATTGACGCCGATCTTCACCGTGCCGGAATCGGGCTTAAGAATGCCGGTCAGGAGGTTGAGCAATGTCGTCTTGCCCGCGCCGTTGGCGCCGACGACACCGATGCGGTCGCCGCGCAGGATACGAACGGAAAAATCCCGTACGATCGGCCTGTCGCCATAGGATTTCGAAATATTTCTCGCCTCGATGACGCGGGTGCCGCCTGCGTCGGCGTCGCTCGCCGCCAGCTTTACGGCGCCCGTCGTGCGAAGCTGCTCGCGGCGTGCCTGACGCATTCCGCGCAGCCGCGCCAGGCGCCCGACATTGCGCTTGCGCCGGGCGCTGACACCGTAGCGCACCCAGTCGTCTTCCATCGCGATTCTGCGATCAAGCTTGTGGCGTTCGGTTTCTTCCTGAACCAGGATCTCGTCGCGCCAGCTTTCGAAATGCCCGAAACTCTTCTCCTGCCGCCGCGTGCGGCCGCGATCCAGCCACACAGTGGCGCGCGAAAGGTCTTCGAGAAAGCGCCGATCGTGGCTGATGAGCACCAGCGCGCCGCTCAGACCCGAAAGCTCGTCTTCGAGCCATTCTATGGCCGGAAGGTCGAGATGGTTCGTCGGCTCGTCGAGCAGCAGAATGTCCGGCGCCGGCGCCAGCGCGCGCGCCAGCGCCGCACGGCGCGCCTCGCCGCCGGACAAAGTCGAGGGGTCTTCGCCGCCGGTCAGTCCGAGCTTGCCCAGAAGATAGAATGTGCGGTTGGAATCGTAACCTTCGCCCAATCCCGCTTCGACATAGTCTCGCGTGGTGGCGAACCCGGCCAGGCTCGGCTCCTGCGGCAGATAACGGATCGCAGCGCCGGGCTGTGCGAAGCGGGTTCCCGCATCCGGCTCGATCAATCCCGCGGCGATCTTGAGTAGGGTCGATTTGCCCGAACCGTTTCGCCCGACCAGACACAGCCGCTCGCCCTCGCCCACCGACAATTCCGCGCCGTCGAGCAATTGCGTATCGCCGAAGCGAATCGCGATGTCCTTAAGGAGAAGAAGCGGCGCAGCCATGCCGGCTTGGTAGCATTTCTGGTACCCTGCGTATCGACAGTTTCTTGAACGCACCGGCAAGCGCAATCGAGTCGGTCGATGTTCATATAGCCTGACGTCCGTAGCTACGGTATCCCGCAGACGAGATGGTGTTGGTGGCGGCGATCAATGGAAGGGCGGATGCTCTTGTGACGTTCAATGTGCGCGACTTTGTCCCGTCTGCCGGCCGTTTCGGACTTCGGATTTTGCGCCCGGCGGAAATATTGAAGGAAGTACAGTGATGAGCAAAGCGACCTATCCCCTCAAGCTCCCTCAATCGGTCAAGGCAGCGGCTGCCAGGCTTGCAAAAGAAGATGGCGTTTCGCTGAACCAGTGGATCGCATCGGTCGTGGCCGAGATGGTAGGCGCCGTCGAGACCGCTGCAGCGTTTTTAAAGCGCCGCGCCGGAAAGGCGAAGCCGAGCGATTTGCTTTGGTTTCTCGATCGAGCGCCCAAGAAGGCGCCCGCGCAGGGCGATGAAGTGGGCTGGGAGCTTCGCCAACGCCGCCTCGGCCGCCTTGCACACACGCTCGGACAATTTTTTGCGATTTTCCGGAGTCATCTATGCCCACCCCGGCCGCGTCACGCGCGGTTTGCGATCGCGCCACCAGTATAGCGTGGGCAAGGCCAAAATACGAAAATACGGGGACGCCCGGTTGCCAAACTTTGTCGAGACCGCTGCCGCCCAAGATCAGCGGAAAGGCATTTCATGTGCCGCTGTGTTTGCGTCTCCGCCTTGTGGGCGGGGCTATCGCATATGCCAGCGGACTGTGAAGAAAGCTATTTCACGCGGAGACGGGGAGCGCGCGGAGACGCCGAGGAAAAACCGCCGGCGAGCTTCCCGGAAATGCGCGAGGCTTCGCGGTCGGCTTCTTCTTTGGCGAGGCGCAAGGCACGCAGCTTTGCGATCTTGGTTTCGCTGACGAGCCGGTCGGTTTCCATTTGCCGATAGATCGCGACGTTGCGGTCCACCTTCTCCTTGAAGAAGGAGGCCGCCTTGTTACGCAACCCTTCGCGGTCGCGTCCGTTCGAACCGTTGCGCGAGGAATCGAAATCGGTCATGGCCGTCTCTTTCGTGTTGGGCCGCGAATGAACCGGCGGCGAGGGTTTCTCGCCGCCGTTCGTCAGGACTTAGACGGCCTTGAGGTTGGTCGCCTTGGAGCCTCGTGCGTCGGGCTGGATGTCGAACGACACCTGCTGGCCTTCCGAGAGCGACCGCAAGCCCGCCGCTTCCACCGCGGACGCATGAACGAACACGTCCTTGGCGCCGCCTTCGGGCGTAATGAAGCCAAAGCCCTTGGTCGAATTGAAGAACTTCACTGTTCCGATTGCCATGAGATTTTCCTTTGCAGCATCGGGTTCCGCGCGCACGGAAATCGCGCACGCGGACGCGGGTAAAACGATTGCATCAGTATTCTAGAAGGGTCTGCTTCGTCCGGCGCGCTCAGAAGCGAGTCAGTATCGACAGAGGCACCTCGTCTGACGGGACGTAAGAACCACGTGCAAACAGTATGCACGTTATTGCCCGAAATAGCAAACGGCGCGAATGGCGCGTTTTTCCCGTCCGATCGTCGGCGCGCAGCGAGACGGAGGGGGCGTCGTTCAATGCGATCGGAATCTGCTCTAAGATTCACAAACGGTTTCTGCCATGCGAATCTGTGCACATCGCTCAGACGGTTTGTGTTCTCGTACCGGCTTCGGATTGCGCTCAGCTTGAGGCGATCGTCGCCAATCGCAAGGCTCTGCACAAACACGTGCAGCAAGCGAAGCGCATACTTAAATCGGCTTGTCGAGCGCCTGTGCAGCGCATCGCTGCGAGGGTCGGCGTGTCTGCCCTGCAACAATTCCGATTGACGGGGCGGCATTAAACCAATACGGTAATAGTCGGTACCAACCGTCGACTTTGAAAAACCCCTAATTGCGAGAAGTTTTTCCCTGGTGCAGGGAAAATAGCAGGGAAAAATTTGAAATTTTGAGTCCGCATGGCGGCAAGACCGGATGGAGGGCAGGCCCGTCGACTGCTGCGCCGCGCGGCGCGGTGCATTCCGGCGCGTGCGCTCAAGCCCTTCGGGCGGCCGGTCGTTCTCGGCTTTCACGGCGTGGTGCCTCGCATTCTGGACGACCGCATCGAGGTCAGCCACCACGCGCGCGATGCCTTTTACGCCATCGCAAAGACCTTGCGCGCACAGTTTCAGGTGCTGCCGCTGGAAGCGCTCGAGGATGTGCGCAGGAACCCCCGCCGCCATGGCCGGACCGTGTTTCTCTCGTCCGACGACGGCTATGCGAACACGCTGACGCTCGCCGCAGACATTCTCGATGAGATGCGATTGCCCTGGAGTTTTTTCGTCACTACGCATCACATAGAAGCGGGCGAGCCCAATCCGCTGTTTGTTGCGAGGCTGTTCTTCTTTTTTGCCCGCGCGGGCTCTTACGCCATTCCGCATCTGGCGAATCCGGTCGTGTTGGGAAAAGACCGCGCCGCAACCGCCACACGAACCATCTCCGCGATGAAACGGCTCGACAGCGGCAAGGCGCGCGAGACGGTCGCCGCGATGGCGCGGGCATTGCCGTCTCCGGGCCTGGACAAGCTTGTCTCGCGGTTTGCCTCCGAACGCTTTTTGAGCTGGAGCGATGTGGCGGCGCTTGCCAAGCGCGGTGTCGAGATCGGTGCGCACGCACATTGGCATTGGCCGATGAATGCGGCGCAGACCGATGCCACGATTGCCGAGCAGGCGGAGCGGTCGCGCGCGCTGGTGGAGGCGCATGTCGGTTCGTGCCGGTATTTCGCGTATCCCTTCGGCAACGTCGGAGACGTATCGCGCGCGGCATGGCGCGCGGTGCGCGACGCGGGCTACGCGGCGGCGTTTACCACGAAGTCGGCCACGCTCGATGCAGCTGCGAACGATTGGCTGCTGCCGCGCTATGCGCTCGAATTTCGCGAGCCGAACTTGGCTTCGCTGCTTCCCATGTTGCGCTTTGGAAATTCGCGATTGAGAAGATGGCAAGACAGCCTGAGTAACTAGTCGGCCCTAAAAAACCGCCGTTTCAAGCTGGAAGCAACTTCGGATTCTGTATGTTCTGCCCCAAGATGCGGCTGAACAACAGATACAAAAAGATCCACCTGAGTATCTTCCTGAGGTTGAAGCCGATCGCCATGGCGAGGGCGTTGATTTGATCGCCGCGTTTGCCGTGGAGCCAGTTGCGGGGACCAACTTTACGATCGTTCTTGCAGTGGCCGATGATCGGCTCGATGGCATTGCGGCGTTTCTGGCGTTTTCTTTTGGCCGGCGTCATGCCGCGCCTCTGACGCGCGAGGATGATCTCGATGTCTTCGTCTTCGAGACCATGGCCGCGATAGCCCAGATCGACACACGCTTCTTCGGGCTTGACACCCGTCAGCCTTGCGATCTGTTCCAAAACAGTCGCCAGAGTATGTCCGTCATAAGGCCGGCCGTGATGGGCCATGGCGCCGACGATGAAGTTGCCGGCATTGGTTGAAGCGATGCTGGCCTTGCAGCCAAATTCGTACTTCTTGTGGGCTTTGCCCTTGGCGATGCATTCGACTTCCGGCGCATGCCAGGAATAGATTTTGTCCGGCGTTTTCGGATCGGCCGCTTGAGCATGGATTTTCCGCGCCTTGGCCAGATCGTCTTGGAATAAACCGCCAAGCGAGGGGACTTTGCCAATGGCGCGTTCAATGTCGCGGATCACACGGCCCAGATAATTGCGCACTTTGTTGATCTGTTTGCGGCCACGGTTCATCTGCCGGGCTGCCAGGTATTTGTTGGCCAGAAACACAGCCTGCTTGCTCTTGCGCACATAGCTTTGCCGCAGTTTAACACCGAGCTTCTTCGCCGTTTTGATCAGTTCCTCGCGCGCCTTGTGACAAAGCTGCGTGTCCGTCGGAAAGCGGATTGCCTTCTCCTGCACCGTCGTATCCACACTGACCTTTTGCAGGGCGCCCGCCGTGATCACCCCGCTCTTCAGCCCCACGCGAACCGTTTCCTGCAACAGCCGCTCCATTCCCTCCTTGCCGATCCGCTTCCTGAAAATGCTCAAAGATGGGGGTTCGACCGGCAGCCGGTGCTGAAAATATTCTTCCCCGCAAAAATATTGAAAGTATGGGTTCTCCCGCCAGACTTCGCACACTTCCTCGTCCGACAGCCCTTTCATGTCTTTCAACAACACCAGCCCGGCCATCAGCCGGATCGGTTCCCCGGGCCGGCCATTGTCGGCGCAATAGTAAGGTTTCAGATCGCCAGCCAAATCGCTCCAGCCCACCAGCCAACTCATTTTGACCAGCTCATGCGTGGGATCGATGATCGCTTCCAGCCGCGACCGGTACAGGTCCTCCTGTCGGCTACTTCGCGGATTGTCTTTCAGCACAAATTGCAACCTTTCAGGCCAGCAGCCCCGATTCGTTGCAATTTACATCGCCCATTTCTCTCAGGGAATCGTTCCCCCGTAACGCTCATCCGCGTTTTTTAGGGCCGACTAACTAAGTTCATGGGCCGTAATTCACCAATTCACTTAACCATCCCTCTTTCCCGGCTTGATACAGCGGCCATGTCGTATGCGATCCGCCAAAGCCGATAAGCATTAACTTCGTCCCAAAGCGAAACAACGCCGCCGCACCGCAATGGCGCGGCTGATGCAGCCGGCAAGGCGAACCTGTTTGCCGGATTGCCCCATTGAGTACGCACGACCGCCTTGCCGAAGACCTCGTCGTCAGACAGACGGCCGTTCAAGCCGCCGCACGGATTCACGGCCCGTTAGGTCTGCGCCCTCGCGTCGCTCCGCCGGCGGCCCGCATGCAGACGGGCGGATTCTCTCCAGTTCAATGCGGCGTCAAGCGGATGATGGACGTGAGCATTGCGGCAGTTCTGCTCGTTCTGCTGGCGCCGCTTTTTCTAGGCATTGCCGTCGTCGTCCGACTCGACAGCCGCGGCCCGGCATTCTTCCGGCAGAGGCGCCGCGGGCTGAACGGCAAGCCGTTCGACATCGTCAAGTTCCGCACGATGCACGTGCTCGAGAACGGCGACGACGTGCGTCAGGCTGTGCCGAACGACGCGCGCGTCACGCGCGCCGGCCGCGTTCTGCGCCCCTGGAGCCTCGACGAACTGCCGCAGCTTTTCAACGTGCTCAACGGCGAGATGTCGCTCGTCGGACCAAGGCCGCACGCCATCGCGCACGACGAATTCTTCGGCCCGCTCATCGAAGGCTACGAGCAGCGGCTGCGCGTCAAGCCGGGGATTACCGGGCTGGCGCAAGTGAACGGATTTCGCGGTCCCACACCGACGGCGGACGCCATGCGGCGCAGGGTGGACGTCGATCTCAATTACGTGCTCAACGCCCGTCTTGTTCTCGACATCGCAATCCTGCTGCGCACGCCGCTCGAGATCGTCCGCCGCAGGAATGCACTGTGATGGGCGCGGTGCTCTCCCTTGCTCCCCGCGCGACGGGCGCCGTCGCGGCGCCGGACGCGCCTGTGCAGGAGGTGATTGTCGGCGGCCTGAAGATTGCGCGCCTTTCCCGGTCGCAGTTGGCGCATCTCATGGTCGAGCAATGCCTGGCGCGGCGCGCCCAACGCACGTCCCCGCCCAAGCTTGTGTTTGCCGCGAACGGCCACGTCATCTCGCTTGCGGCCGGCGATGCGGAATTCCGCCGCTACCACGAAACGGCCGACATCATCCATGCGGACGGCCAGCCGGTCGTGTTCATGTCGCAATGGATTACCCGCTCGCCGATTCCGGAGCGCTCCGCGACGACGGACTTCTTTCACGACGCGGCTTCGGCGGCGCGCGCCAACGGTCTTAGCATGTATCTGCTGGGCGGCCGTGAAGCGGTCAATGCGCGTTGTGTCGAGATCATGCGCAGCATGTATCCCGGCCTCAAGATCGCCGGCCGTCATCATGGATACTTCGTGCGCGAGGAAGAGCCTGCGCTCTGCAGGGCGATCAATGAATCCGGCGCCGACATCGTGTGGGTAGGGCTGGGCGTGCCGTTCGAACAGGCTTTTTGCGTGCGCAACCGCGACCGCCTCCGCGCCGGCTGGCTCGTCACGGCGGGCGGCTGCTTCAATTATGTAACCGGCGATTATGCGCGGGCGCCGGCCTGGATGCAGCGCGCCGGTCTGGAATGGCTGCATCGGCTTTGGCGCGAGCCGGGCCGGCTTTTTCTGCGCTATGCCGTCACCAATCCCCACGCGCTCTATCTCATGCTGACGCGCTCGCCGCCCCGGAAGAGCAGTGCCGCGCGTGTTCCTACAAAGCAGCCTCGCCTGGAACCCGGCTGATGGGCGCGAAAACCCTCTCCCCCGCGCGCTGTGGGGGGGAGGAAAGGTATTCATTCGCGGCCGTTGCCGCGCGCTACTGCCTCACTTCGTTCGGACCGGTTTCCATCTCGGGCGCTCATTTCCTGATTTCTCTGATGGCGCTCAGGGCTTTGCCGCGCGCGGATTTCGGCGTGCTGTCGTTCCTGCTGGCCGTTGTTCCTCTCGCCCTCAGCATATCGGGAGCGCTGGTGGGCGCATCCGCCTCGCGTGTGGCGGAGCCGGCATTGGCCGAGACGCCGCTCGCCAGCCATCTCAAGGTCAATCTGCTGTTCTCGATCATGGTCGGTGTCGTCGTGTTCGGGGCGGTGCGTGCGAGTGCTCGCGACTTGCCTGCCGATGCCGTTTTCGGACTTTATGCCGGCCTGATGACATTGCGCTGGTTCGGCCGCAATGTCGGTTACGTGCTGCGCACTCCGATGCGGGTGACCATCTCGGACATCGCCTACGCCGGCACTCTGGTCGTCGCATTCGGGGCGCTTTTCGCAGTGCAGGGGCTTTCGGCTCTTCGCGCCGCCGAGGTTCTGCTGGCCGCCGCCGTCGTCGGGCTTGCCGCTCTGGGGACGGATTATCTGCCTCACCTTCTGCGTCCGGCCCGAACCGGTTCGTTCGGCGCCTTCTGGCCCGTCTGGCGGGACTTGGCCCGCTGGTCGGTCCTGGGGGTCTGCCTCACCGAACTGACCGTCAATGCGCACGTCTATCTCGTGACGTTTCTGTTCGGCCCCTCCGCCTTTGCGTTGCTTGCCGCAGGCTCCCTGCTCATGCGGCCAGTCATACTCGTACTGGCCGCTTTGCCGGATCGTGAACGGACCGAGATTGCCCGGCGCATCAGGGCCGGCAACCACGCCGGCGCGCTGAAGGCCGTTAAGGAATTTAGAACCGCTGGCGGAGCAGTGTGGCTTGCGACCGTCGTTCTGGCAGGCGCTATCCTTATGCTGTTCCCGCACCTCATCCTGAAGCCCGGCTATGATGAGCGCCAAATGCTGGTTGTGCTGGCTTTCTGGATCGCGATCACGGCGGTGCGGGTCGCACGAACGCCCGACTCCGTTCTGCTGCAGGCGGCAGGCGCATTCCGGAAACTTGCCGGCGCCAGCCTGTGGTCGAGCATGGCGTCGCTCGCGCTTACGCTTGCCCTGGCGCTGAGCCTAGGCCCGATCGCCTCGCTGGGCGGAATTCTTTGTGGCGATGTGGTGCTGACCGGGCGCATCTTTGCGCTCTCGCGCGCGTGGAAGCGCGCTCATGTCTAAGGTACTCGTTGCTGCGGCGACGTATCGGCGGCCGAAAGGACTCGCGCGCCTGCTTGACGCCCTGGAGAAACTCGACACGACCGAACAGGTCGAGGTTCTCGTCGCCGACAACGACGCGGAACGCAGCGAAGGCTTTGCGTTCTGCGAGACCGTCCGCGCAAACGGCTATCGCTGGCCATTGCACGCAATCGTCGCTCGCGAGCGGGGCATCGCCCAGGCGCGCAATGCCCTGGTCGGGTATGCGCTCGATCGCACTGATGCCGTCTTCGTCGCGATGCTCGACGACGACGAGTGGCCCACACCCGGCTGGCTCGACGCCTTCCTGCGCGTACAACGCGAAACGCAATCGGATGCGCTGCATGGCGCGGTCTTGCGCGAATTCGATGTGCCGCCCGGCGTTTGGGCCGAGCATTGCCGTGGGATCGCGCCGTTACGCGACCGCACCGGGCCGGTGGCGATGATTCACAGTACGTCAAACGTATTGTTCACCCGCGTCTGCCTGCGCGGGCTCGACAGACCCTGGTTCGATCCTGGATTTGCGCTGACAGGCGGCGAAGACAAGGAATTTTTCACGCGCTTGAAGTGCAAAGGCGTCCGGTTTGCCTGGGCGGATGACGCGGTCGTATTTGCCCATGTTCCCGCGTCGCGCGCCAATCTCGGCTGGGCACTCAAGCGCGCCTACCGGGTCGGAAATTCCGACATGCGGGTTTTTTTGAAGCACGAGCGGCGTCTTGCTGCGCTGTCGTTCGAAGCCGTCAAGATTGCCGGAGTGTTTTTTCTCTCGCCGGCCCAGTTCGCACTGAGTGCGCCATGGCCGGCACGGCGCACCGCCGCTTTGTGCCGGCTGTGGCGGAGTGCCGGAAAATTGGCCGCCGTCATGGGAGCGCATTTCAACGAATATGGGACGATCCATGGTGGATAGCGCGCTGGCCGTAAGCGGGGCGCGGCACGCCGGCGGAACGCAGGACTGGCTCGCCGATCTGGGATTTCTCGCGTTTCTGCTGATGATTTTCGTGGGCCTGTCGCCCTTCGCCATCCGCGATCCGGCGACGCTGGCACTCGGGGAAAGCGGATTCGGCGCCAGCGGCGACGCGATGCGCCAGATCGCCTATATGTCGGCTTTCGCACTGGTGGTCTTGTCGGCTTTTCGCAAGCGGGGATTCCATGCGCTCGACGGGGCGTCTCTGTCCCTTCTGGCGGTGCTTGCCTGGTGTGTTTTGAGCGCGTTTTGGGCGGCGGAACCGAGCGTATGTTTTCGTCGAGCGGTGCTCGCCGGCGTGACCGCGCTCTCCGCGACATTGGGCGTGACGACGCTTGGCGCGCAGCGGTCGCTGGCGCTGCTCAAGCTCGTGCTCGCCTGCGTTCTCGTCGTGAATTGGGTATCGATCCCGCTGGTGCCGCAAGCGGTTCACCTTCCGGGAGAAACCGATCCGGGTCTGATTGGCGATTGGCGCGGTCTTTACTTCCATAAGAACATTGCCGGGTCGATCGCCGCCATCACGGCCATCCTGTTCTTTTTCTCATTCGTCTCCACGCGCCGGCTTCTCGACTTGGCCGTTTTCGCGGCGGCCGTTCTCTTTACGGCGATGACGCATTCCAGATCCTCGATCGGTCTTTTGCCCATCGCGATCGCAGCGGGAGTTGTTTATCGGCTTGTGTGGCGGCGCGGAATCGATCGCATGATCCTGGGCGTCGGCCTCGTCCTTTTTGCGGTTTTCGCGGTCACGCTCGCAATGATCGAGTGGGACGCGCTTCTACGCGCTTTCGAAGACCCGGCGGAGTTTTCGGGCAGGTCCGCGATTTGGCAGGGCGAGATCGCGTATATTCGCGATCATCCGTTTCTAGGATCGGGGTTCGGCTCCTTTGCCGACACCGGCAGGCTTTCGCCGCTCCACAATTATGCGGGCGACGCTTGGGTGCGCAATATTTCCCACGGGCATAACGCTTATCTGCAACTGCTGGTGACGATCGGCGGCATCGGATTCGTGCTGGCGTGCTTTGCCCTGATCCTCGTTCCATTGCGCGGCTTCATTCGTCTGGGTGCCTCGCATATCGAGCTCTGCTCACCGCTCTTCGCGATTTTCATATTCATGGTGCTGCACAACTTCCTGGAATCGGACTTCTTGGAAGGCGACGACGGAGCCTGGGTCGCGTTTCTGATGATGTCGGCCATGCTTTCTCCGGCGGCAATGCGCCGGGAAAATCCCGCGGCGGTTCGGGCACTGCCATGACACCCTTCTTCTCCGTCGTGATTCCCGTCCACAATCGTGCGGCCCATCTGGCGCAGGCTTTGGCTTCCGTGCTGGTGCAGACCGAGCAGGATTTCGAGATCGTCGTGGTGGACGACGGGTCGATCGACGAACCCAATAAGACCGTGGAGGATGCCGGCGACCCGAGAATCCGCTACTGGCTGCAGGACAATCGCGGCGGCGGCGCGGCGCGCAATGCCGGCATCGACCAGGCGCGCGGCCGCTTCGTTGCGTTTCTCGATTCGGACGATCGTTTCCTGCCCAATCATCTTTCTGCCATGCGCACGCTCCTTGCCCATACCGGCGGCGTCGCCGGCTACGCACCCGTTCGCGTGGAAAGGGGAGGAGGTCGAAGCTTCGTGAAGCCGCCGCGGGCCATTCGCGAGGGCGAGCACATGGCAAACTACGTGCTGTGCGATCGCGGTTTCGTGCCGACCATAACCTTGGTCGTGCCGACCGAGATGGCGCGGCGCGTACGGTATGACGAGGGCCTTGCTTTTGCCCAGGACGCCGATTTTTGCATCCGCCTGTTCCTCGCCGGCTGCCGTTTCGTGATGGCGGATCACCCCGGCGCAGTGTGGAATGACGTGCGCGATCCCCGCCGCGTCTCGGCCGGGCGCAAGGGTGCGCGCATGATTGCCTGGCTTGAAAAGCTGAAACCGGAAATCCCCGTGCAGGCTTATTATGGCGCGCGGGGCTGGATGATCGCCAAAGGCCTCGCGGGCGCGGATCCCTTAGCGGCATTGAGGCTTTTTGCGGATGCCGTCAGTCGCGGATGTTATCGGCCCAGAATGGCGGCTGTGATATTCGTGCAAATCTTCTGTCCCGACTCGCTGTACCGCAAAATCGCGGACGCGGTGATCGCCTGGTCTCGCGGTGCGGTGTGGTCGCGTTCGGCGCGGGCCACCAAGCCCTGAACGCAAATGTTGACGCTCGATACGGATTTCGCCTGCAAGCCCATGTGGCACGCCATCGTGTCAAGCTTCGTGTCGACGTAAGAAAGGCACGTGGAGGTTTGGAGCCTCAGGAAGTGGAAGGCGCGTAGCGCAATATGGATTCACCCGTGAGACAATGAGACATCTCGCTGCCTAACAAGAAAATACCCTCCCAGGGAGAAACTGTTTTCATTGCATGGCGGGTCGGCAACGCCGGTGGCGGACTCACTGGTAAATCATAGTGCTTCTGTTGTCTATTAGGCCGCTTGGCGAACCGCGGGGACGGAAAGCTTGCGGGCGAGGAAATTCGCAACATGAGGCGCTGCGAATTCGGCGCCGTACATGAACCGCATCAAGGGACCGAAGCTGGCGATTGCCGCCGGCCCGATGACAAAAAGTCCGGGCACGCGAGTCTCGAATTTGTCCGACAGCGGCGCGCTTGCCTGCCCCGGCGCAATGGCATCGCACAACTCGTGCCCAAGGAAGGGAATCTTGCGCATGTCCGGCTTGTAGCCGGTGGCCGCGATCACATGATCGCAGATAACGGCCTCCTGCCGGCCGGCCTTGTCTGCCAGAATGAGATGAACGCGGCCGCCCCGAGCGTCTGCGGCCGCGATGTCGCGTCCCGTCAGGCAGGGGATGCGGCTTTCGATCTTCTCGCGCATGAACCAGCCGCCCGCCGGATGCATGTGGCTTTGAATCGCGCGGCGTTTCACGGATTCGGGCAGTTTGTGAAACAGGACCGGCGCGCTGGCGCAGAAATAGGAGCTCCAGCCGCGGCCGATGCCCGAAGCGGGCTTTTGAATGCGGTAGATCAGGGTCTCGGCATCCGGAACCGGCACGTTGTTGTACGCGATGGCATCCGCCCGAGCGACGATGCGCACCGTGGCGCCGGCCTCGTGCAGCAGCCAGGCCGTGTCCGTCGCCGACGAGCCCGCACCGACCACCACGACGTTGCGTCCGGCGAACCTGTCGCCCTCGCGATGATCGAATGTATGGGAAACGAGGTCCGCCGGCAGCAAAGCAAGGACCGGCGGGATATGGGCGAACCATGAAATGCCCACCGCAATCACGACGTTGCGCGCGGTCAATTCGGCTCCGTGTTCGAGTTTGAGCCTGAATCCGTTGGCGTCGCGCGACAGCGAGACGACGTTGACGTCTTCCAGATGCGATACGTAGCGGTTACGGAACCAATCGGCATAGGAGAGGAAGGTATCCAGCGCGATGGGTAAGCCCTGGGCGGCGTAGGGAATGTTCAGGGATTTGCAATACGCCTTGAGCGTCGATTCGCTGGCAGGCGCGGACAGGTTGGATGCGAAGCCGTCTGATTTGAGGAACATGTTCTTCGGCATGTGCGCCTTCCAGGTGGAAAGCGGCTTGCCGAACACCCGCGCGTCGATCCCGCGGCCGGCGAGGTGTGCGGCAAGCGAGAGGCCGTAAGGCCCTGCCCCGATAACGGCGACGTCGCAAATTGCGTTGCGGCGCGGGTCGGATGCAGCGTCATGGGATGCTGCGACATGCGGCTGTCTCGATTCGGAACGAAGGGTCTCTGAAGCAAGCATGTTCGGGGCTCGGATGAGGTTTCGCGGGCGATTCCGTCCAAATCCCATGCCAGGAACGCTTCCTGCATTGGGGGCAGGCGCGGCCCCGGAATAATGCGATCATGGCCTTCAAGGTGCTCCTATCGACCAGCGTGGGATGGCCTTCTGTCGCCCGGCTCGCATACGGCTTTGCCGCCGCCTCGTGTGTGGTCGATGCACATGCGCCTGGCGATGCGCCGCTGCTTGCGAGCCGCTATGTGAAGGGACGGTTTCCCTATCGTCCTCTTTCGCCCGTCGCTTCGCTGCGCGCTGCGATTGTCGGTTCACGGCCTGATTTGATCGTCGCCTGCGACGACCGGGCGGTCGCCCAAACGCTCAAGCTTTATGAGGAGTGCGTTGGCAAAGACACCTATATCGCCAATCTTATCGAGCGATCGTTGGGGGAACCGGAGAGCTATCCCGAAATGGTATCCCGCGCCGGGTTCATGGCCCGTGCCAAGGCGCTCGGCGTGCGCGTGCCCGAGACGCGCGCGATCGCGGACGCGAGCGCGCTTGACCGGTTCATGGCGGATGTCGGCACAGCGGTTGTGCTGAAGTCGGACGGAAGCTGGGGCGGGGATGGTGTCGTGGTCGCACAGACGCGCGAGCAGGCCATGGCGGCCCTGCGACGGCTCGGGCGCAAGCCCTCGCGGCTGCGGTGTCTTGCGCGCGCCGTCTTACGGCGCGACCCCCACTACATCGCCGACACCATTTCACCCCGGCCGGGCTTCGTCAGCGCCCAGCAATTCATCGCCGGCAAGCCTGCGGCAAGCGCCTTTGCCTGTTGGCAGGGCGAGGTAATCGGTGCAATCTATTACGACGTTCTCGTCAGCCAGGGTGAGATCGGACCGCCCAACGTCATCAGACGCGTGGATTGCCTGCAGCTAGAGGATGCCACGCGAAAGATCGCGCGACACTACCGTCTGTCCGGCATTCACGGCATGGACTTCATCCGCGACGCGAAGGGGGACGTCCACCTGCTCGAGATCAATCCGCGGCCGACGCAGGGAAGCACGATCGCGTTCGGGCCCGGCAGGGATTTGCCGGCGGCTCTAGTCTCGCGGTTCCTGCCCGGGGCGGGAATGCGCCGGCCGGTTTCTTCCGATACGGTCGCGATCTTCCCAAGGGAATGGCAGCGCGACCCGGCGAGCCCGTATTTGACTTCGGCCCATCATGACGTTCCGTGGGACGATCCGGGAGTGCTCCTGGCCTGCTTGCGCGCGGCCGGAATCCCCGCAGGACAGCAGACCGTTCCCGGATATGCGCCGAAGCGCACTGCGCCGTCGGTTGCCGGGCGGAAGCCCCTAACGGCGTAGCCGGATGCCGTTGTCCAGGACAGAGCTTCGTTAACCTTTCCGCAGCGCCTCTTGGCGTAAACCGGTTACCGCATATTAAGGGAACCCGCCGGGTGCGGCGTGGCGGAGCGAAGAGCGTGTCTGTAGTGCCCCTCGGGACAAACGCCTCCGTCGAGCCTCTCCCGGTCGTCTCGCGCGAGCATTTCGGCGCAGCCGAGCTGCTTGCAGTGTCGAGAAGGCACTGGCCGGACATCCGCAGTGTCGCGCTTGCCGTAATGGCTGCTGCGCTCGTCGCCGTGATCGTGTTGCCCTCCATGTATACGGCGTCCGCCGTCGTCATGCTCGATCCGCGAAAGAATAATGTCGCCGGTCTCTCGTCGGTGCTTTCGGACACGCCGACGGATCCCGCCTCCGTCCAGAACCAGATTCAGATTTTGACGTCACGGGATTTGGCAGGCGAAGTCATCCAGCGTCTTAACCTGGTCGACGATCCGGAGATCAATCCGGCGCTGGCGCCGATACATCTCAATCCCTTGCGTTGGATCGGCGCTTGGAATGACACGCCGGAAGCCCGGTACAGCGAGGTTGTCGATACCTTCCTGAATCAGCTTTCAGTGGACTCCCTCGGACTCTCCTCGGCGATTTTCGTGAAGTTCTCGTCGCGCGATCCGGCCAAAGCCGCCCGCATCGCCAATGCCGTCGTGGACGCCTATATCGAGTTGCAGCTCGCAGTCGCTTCCGAAGCCGGCCGCCGCGCCACGGCGTGGCTCGTGCAGCGCATTGGCGAGTTGGCCCGCCAAGTCGAGATCGCGGAGGCCGATGTTGCCCGCTACAAGGCGGACCACGACATCGACGACACGGGGGACGGCACGAGCTCTCTCGTCGATCAACAGCTTACTGCGATCAACAGTCAGCTCGTTCAGGCGCGGGCCGACCTCGCGGCAAAGCAGGCCAATTACGACCGCATCGCCGCGCTCGTGAAATCCGGAAACGCGGCGGACATCTCCCAGGTCGTTTCATCGCCGCTGATCGTGCAGCTGCGCACGCAGCAGAGCGAAGCGATCCGCGACGAAGGGGAAGTTGTCGCGCGCTACGGGCCCAAACATCCCAAACGCGTCCAAGCCGAGTTGCAGCTGCGCGACCTGCAGGACAAGATCGATCTTGAAGTGAGCCGCATCGCGGGTTCGGTCGCCAACGATCTCGCCGTCGAGCGCGCCCAGGTGAAATCCCTCGAGACGAGCCTGGCGGCGACCCAGGCCGAGGAAAACGAACAGAATCTCGCCCGGGTTCAGCTCAAAGCGCTGGAATCCGATGCCGCATCGACCCGCACCATGTACGAATCCTTTGTCGTGCGGCTGCGCGAGACTCAGGGACAGGACGTTGCACAGATTTCCGACGCGCGCGTGATTTCGCATGCTTCGGCTCCCGTTGAGCCAAGCTCGCCCAAGCGGCTTCTCGTTATGGCGGCATCCGTGCCTGGGGGGCTAATGTTGGGCCTGCTTTGCGCCCTGCTGCTCGAACGCATGGGGCAACCCGGCAGCCCCGTTTCGTCCCGCCCGCGCAGGCCGCTGCCGGTGCTGGTGGAAGCACTTCAGGCCTGCGACGCGCGTGCGGCCGCAACCGTGATCGAGTATCCCTGGTCGCCCTTCGCACAAGCCATGCTTGATCTTGCGTGGCAGGTAATCGGCGCCGGCGTGCGAATCGTGGCGATCACTTCGCCCGATCCGCAGCTCGGGCAATGCAATGTTGCCGTGAGCCTTGCCCGCACGCTGTCATTGCTTGGCCGTCGCGTCGTCCTCGTCGACACGCATCCCCCGGCCGCCGCCGCGATCCTCGGCGCAATGCCGCCGCCGGCCTCGCTGAGCGATGTACTGGCCGGCGCGGTGCCTCTGAGCCAGGCTTTCGCGAAGGACCCGCGCTCGAGCTTGCTGGTTCTCGGCGGTTCTGCGGATGCCTTGATGGCCAAACTTGGGGATTTCATCGCCCATCTGCGGGCAACTTGCGACGTCGTCATCATAGACGGACCGCCCATCCGGACTGGCGGCATGTCCCATCTCGCATCTTTTACCCAGGCGTTGGTGGTCGTGACGCAGAAGACCGCCGTGGACGCGCTGGCGGAAGGCGTGGACGCGCTCAACGTTCCGCTGGCCGGCGTTGTCTTGACCGCATAATAAGCACCGAGTTGGTCCATCCCGGCAGCGCGTCGGACGATCCCATTCGGCGATGGGTACGCAGCGCGGTCGCAAATCGGCGCTCGGTCGTGTAACGTTTTCGCGCCGGCCTGCGAATAGCGCTGTGACGGAGCGCGATGCGAAGCCGTGAAAGGAGACCGGCAATGACCATCGAGAGATCGCACACGCCCACACGTCGCCGGATTCTTGAGGCAGCCGTGTCCGCTACCGCTGCGGGCGTCGTATTCACGCTGCCGCGTTTTGCCCGAGCCGACGCGCCTGCCGAGGTTGTCATCGAGCAATTCTCGGATTCCGGCCGCGATCTAGGACCGGCGCGCCTGCCTATGGTGGCAATGAGCCAACAGGAATGGCGCAAGCTGCTGTCGTCTGAGTCCTTCGAAGTCACCCGCCAGGCCGGCACCGAGGCGCCGTTCACGGGCGCTTATTGGAACCAGCATGGCGATGGCCTGTACCGGTGTATCTGTTGCGCGACTGCACTCTTCGATTCGCGCGCGAAATTTGAATCCGGGACGGGCTGGCCGAGTTTTTACGCACCCATCTCGCGCAAAAACGTGGCGGAAAAAACCGACACGAATTTCTTCATGGTCCGCACCGCCGTGTCGTGTGCGCGTTGCGATGCCCATCTCGGCCACGTCTTCGACGATGGACCGCGTCCTACGGGATTGCGATACTGCATGAATTCCGCCGCGCTGCGATTCGCTCCCCGCGCGGCGGGCCAGAGCGGTTCCAGCAAAAGTGTGAGCACTTTTGCGTCCGGAGCCGCGGCAAAACAATAACCTGGAGCAAAATGGCGATTCAAAAAAATCATTTCGATCCAGGAGACGAAAATGCTCGGGAACCGACGTTCTGCCATTCGTGCCTTGGTTTTGGCATCGGCTTCGGCCGCGCTCGTGCTGTCCTGCGCGCGGGCGGACGAGGGGCCGAGGCCGCTGCCGCCGCCGCAACTCGACGAGCCTGCAGCCGCCAACGGGCTCGAAACGGCCGTCCTGAGCGGCGGCTGCTTCTGGGGCATGCAGGGCCTGTTCGAGCATGTCAAGGGCGTGCGCCGCGTCGTGTCCGGCTACTCGGGCGGGGCACGCGATACTGCGCATTACGAGGATGTCAGCAGCGGCGAAACCGGCCATGCGGAATTGGTGGAGATCGCCTTCGATCCGCGACAAGTCACCTACGGAGAAATTCTCCGCGTCTTTTTTTCGGTGGCGCACGATCCGACGGAGCTTAATCGGCAAGGCCCGGACACCGGAACGAATTACCGTTCCGACATTTTTTTCGTCAATCCGGGCCAGGAGAGAGTTGCTCGCACCTACATCGCGCAACTCGATCACGCACACGCCTTTTCAAGCCCGATCGTCACGCGGGCGGACGCGCTCACCGCATTTTATGCCGCCGAGAGCTACCATCAGGACTATCTCATCCATCACCCCGACAATCTCTACATCGTCGTCAACGATCTGCCCAAAATCGCCAACCTGAAGCGGATTTATCCGGCACTCTACCGCGAAACGCCGGTGATGGTGTCGGAGAGATAGCCGGCGCTATTCCGCCGCCGGCCGGAAAATTCCGTTGAATTATCATGGGGTGAGGAGGCATCGTGGCGGCAGGCCTTGGCCAGCGAGCGTTCAGCGAGCGTTCATCGAACCGTCGATCGATCAGTGCTACAACTTTTCAGTCGCAGTCACGATATCTTTTGAACCCGGGCGCGAGCGCGCCTCGCGAGGAGGACACGATGAATCACTCGCAAGTTTTTGCGCGCGCGCCACTCGGTCATGCAAGCCGTGAAACTCTGGCCGCACGCTATCGAAGGGTCAGGCAGGAGACCGAGCGTCTTGCGGCCTGCCTTTCTGCGGAAGACCAGAGCGTGCAATCGATGCCGGATGCCAGTCCGGTCAAATGGCATCGCGCGCACACGACATGGTTTTTCGAAACCTTTGTGCTCGCCCACATGCCCGATTACCGCACATTCGACGAGCGATACGGTTTTCTGTTCAATTCCTATTACGAGGCGGCCGGCCCGCGTCACTCCCGTCCCCAGCGCGGGCTGCTCACGCGGCCGGGAATCGCCGAGGTGGGGAATTATCGCGACCATATCGATGGCCGGATGATCGCATTGCTCGAAGGCGATGCTCTCGATCCGGCCCTTTCTTCGCTTGTCGAGCTGGGGCTGCAGCACGAGCAGCAGCACCAGGAGCTTGTTCTCACCGATATCCTTCACGCTTTCTCGCTCAATCCGCTTCTGCCCGCTTATGCGGCGTGTCCGCCGCCGTCCATGCGCACCGCTTCCGCCGGCCAATTCCTGGCGCTCGATGGGGGAATCGTGGCGATCGGGCATGAAGGAGATACGTTCGCCTTCGACAATGAAGGGCCACGCCACGAAGCTCTTCTCCAGCCCTTCGCACTGCTCGACCGTCTGGTGACCAATGGCGAATGGCTCGAATTCATTTCCTCCGGCGGTTACGAGAATCCGGCGCACTGGCTTGCGGACGGCTGGCGTTGCGCCCGCGAGGAGGGCTGGCAGGCGCCGCTCTACTGGCGAAGACAAGATGGTGCGTGGCAGGCCATGACGCTGGTCGGGTTCTTGCCCGTCGATCCGGACGCACCGGTCTGTCATGTCAGCTACTACGAGGCCGATGCGTTCGCGCGTTGGCGCGGCAAACGCCTTCCCACCGAATTCGAATGGGAACATGCGGCGGCGTCGCTCGCTGCGCAGCCGGGGCAAGGGAATTTCCGCGAAGCGGGGTTGCTGCGGCCCGTGGCGGCAGAATGGGATCGAAAGCAATTCTTCGGCGACGTGTGGGAGTGGACGCAAAGTTCCTACGCGCCTTATCCCGGCTATCGCCCGCCCGAAGGCGCCATCGGCGAATACAACGGCAAGTTCATGGTCAATCAGATGGTTTTGCGCGGGGGATCCTGTGCGTCGAACGCAGATCATCTGCGAGCGACCTATCGCAACTTTTTCTACCCGCACCAGCGCTGGCAGTTCGCGGGACTGCGTCTGGCGGAGGATCGGCCCGCCCAGCGCGCCCGCTCGCGGGCGGACATCCCGCCTTTCCTGGCCGATGTCTGGTCGGGCCTCCGCGCCGCGCCAAAACGCCTACCGAGCAAATACTTCTACGATTCCCAGGGCTCGCGCCTCTTCGAGGCCATTTGCGAGCTTCCCGAATATTATTTGACGCGATGTGAGGCGGCCTTGTTGCGCGCGCTGGCGCGCGACCTTGCGGAATGTCTGCCTCCCGATACCGCGCTGGTGGAATTCGGCTGCGGTGCTTGCACCAAGACGCGCATTCTGCTCGACCGCGTGGGCGCCATCGCGACCTACGTTCCCATCGATATTTGCGAGGAGTTGCTGAAGCTGAGCACCGCGCCGCTTGCCGAACGATTTCCCCATCTTGCGATTGTACCCCTGCCGGGCGATTTCGCCGGAACCCTGACGTTGCCCGAAGCTGTCCGCGGCAAGCCGTGTCTCGGATTTTTCTCGGGTTCGACCATCGGCAATTTCGAGCCGGAGCAGGCGGTGCAGTTCCTGCGCAATGCACGCCTGTCGCTCGGTTCGCATGCGAAGTTTTTGGTTGCCATCGATCTCGTCAAAGCCCCCGAGGTGCTGGTTCCGGCTTACGATGATGCCCAGGGCGTTACCGCGAAATTCAACGAGAATCTGCTCGTAAGGATCAACCGCGAACTTGGCGGCAATTTCGACACCGGCAGCTTTTCTCATCTTGCGCTTTGGAATGCCGGGAAGATGCGGATCGAAATGCATCTTCTGTCGCGGATCGCGCAAACCGTCCGTGTGGCAGGCCGGGAATTCCGGTTTGCCAAGGGCGAGACCGTTCACACCGAAAATTCCCACAAGTTCACGGTGGAGGGATTTGCCCGGCTCGCCGGCGAGGCCGGCTGGACGGTTGAGCGGTGTTGGCAGACACCGGCTCCCGAATTCGCCGTGGTACTGCTGGGTTAAGCGGCCTGACCGGTGTAATTTGCTCCGCCTGCACCGGCAAAGCGCGCAACGCGCAGGCGCGCGCGACGATGGGTCTGATCGCGCCTTGCTTGGCGCCGTTTCGTATGGCAAGTTTTTCGTTGCCCGGACACATTGAGCGGAGTGCTAGGATGCGGTCTCTACGGTCGGTCATCGCCATGATGTTTGCCGCCGGTCTCATCGCCGCGTGCGGCCAAAATAATTCCGCAAGCAAGAGCGGCCAAACGCAAACGACCAGCGCATCGCAATCCGCGACTGGAACGAACCTGAAGGCGGGCAAGCTTCCGAAGCTCAGGATCGTCTGTGCCAACGACATCGCAAAATATTGCCAAGCCGATACGCGGATCCAAAGGTGCCTGCGCCAGAACATGCAAAACCTTGCAGCGGATTGCCAGACGGCCCTTCAGGAGATCAGGGCGGCCGCCCGTGAGCGCCGCATGGAACGGATGAAAGCGAACGCCAATAACGGCCAAGGCGGAAACGGCAATAATAGCTATATCGGTAACGGCAACACCTATACCACCAACGGCTCTAACAATGGCGGAAGCAACGGGATGGGCTCCGGCACCGGCGGCTCTAACGCCGGCGGCACCAACCCCGGCAGTGACGGAAACGGGAACGACGGCAATTAGGGACGACCGGGTCCAGCGGCGGCTTTATCGAGGAACCAGACGATCTCGCCGCCGGCGCGTATGCGGGCGGCGGGAAAATCGAGATTGCCGCTGCGCACCGCTTTCACCGCGTGGGCTTTTTCCGTTCCGGTCGCGAGAAACGCGATCACCCGGCTTGCTTCGACGGCCGGATAAGTGAGTGTGATCCGCGGCTCGTCGCGCCCCGCCATCACGGCGGCGACCCAGTGCTCCCGCTCGTCGAGAACCGGTTGGCCCGGCAACAGCGAACAGGTGTGGCCATCGGCGCCGAGGCCCAGGAGCGTCACGTCGAAGAGCGGCCGCGAAGCATCGAGCCTGTCGGCGCCATAAATGCCCTTGAGCTCCGCTTCGTAGGCACGCGCGGCTCGGGCCGGCGTTCCCGCAACGGGCATGGGATGGACTCGCTCGGGCGCGATGGGCGCAGTTGCCAGCAGCGTCTGTTGCACCATCCGGTAATTGCTCTGCGTGCTGTCATGCGGAACGAAGCGCTCGTCGCCCCAGAACAGCGCAAGCCGCTGCCACGGTATGCGATCGCGGTACGGGGCCGATCCCAACAGACGATAAAGCTCCTTCGGCGTCGAACCGCCGGCAAGCGCAATTCGCAGATTGCCGGGGGAAGAATTAAGCGTGCCGACCAGCCAGTCTGCCGCCAGACGGGCGAGCGCTTGCGGATCGCCTGCAATCTGCTCCCTGCCGGCGATGGCGAGCGTGGTCATCTTAGCGGATCGCGCGCCATGCACGTCCATCGCGTGCGAGCAACGCCTCCGCCGAGGCGGGACCCACGCTGCCCGCCGCGTAGTTGGGAAGAGGGGCTTGCGGCGGTTTGCGCCAGGCCTCGAGCAGCGGCTCGACGATGGCCCAGGCCGCCTCGACCTGATCGGCGCGTTGAAACAGCGTCGTATCTCCCATGAAGCAATCATAGAGCAGCGTTTCGTAGCCGACCGCCGGGGATCGCTTGAACCAGTCCGAATAGCGGAAATCCAACGCGACGCTTTCGAGCGCCATGTCCGGTCCGGGCACCTTGGCATTGAACCGCAGCCGAATGCCTTCGTCGGGTTGAATCTGGATGATCAGCCAGTTGGCGCCCAGCTCTTCGACCGGTTTGTCCTTGAACAGCATGAACGGTGCGGCCTTGAAACGGACGGCGATTTCCGTCGTCCGCTTGGGCAGGCGCTTTCCCGTGCGCAGGTAAAACGGCACGCCCGCCCAGCGCCAGTTGTCGATGCAGAGCCGCAGCGCCACATAGGTTTCGACGAAGGAATCGGACGCGACGTTCTGTTCCTCGCGATAGCCGCGGACCTTCTGATCGCCGATCGTGCCTGCGCCATATTGGCCGCGCACGCCGTCGATCTCGGTCAAGGGATGCACGGCTTTGAAGACCTCCGCCTTCCTGGCACGCACCGCCTCGGCTTCAAACGAAGCCGGGGGTTCCATGGCGGTCATGGCAAAAAGCTGGAACAGGTGATTTGGTATCATGTCCCTCAAACACCCCGTCTGCTCGTAGAAATTGCCGCGGGTCTCGATGCCGATCGACTCTGCCACCGTGATCTGGACGTGATCGATGCGGTCGCGGTTCCACACCGGCTCGAAGAGACCGTTGGCGAACCGGAACGCCATGATGTTTTGCACCGTCTCCTTCCCGAGAAAGTGATCGATGCGGTAGATCTGGTCTTCGCGCAGGCATTGGTGGATGCGCGCATTCAGCGCCTTGGCGGACTCGAGATCGTCGCCAAAGGGTTTTTCGACAACGACACGCCGGGAGCCTTGTCGGTCTTCGAGAAGTTCGGCGGCGGCCAGCCGTTCGATGATCGGGCCGAAGAAACGGTCGGGTACGGCCAGATAGAAGAGCGCATTGCCTTCCAGCCGCTCGTTGCGGTCGCGCTCCGCCAGATGCGCGCCTAAGCGCTTGAATCCGTCAGGATCGTTGAAGTCGGCAGTGACGTAAGACATCGCGTCGGCAATCTTGCTCCAGGATTGCAAATCGATTGCCGAGACCTGAAACTCGCCGCTCCCCGACTTCACGACTTCGTCCAGAAACCCGCGCACGCCTGTGCGCCAATCGGCGGCCGTCCTGTTGTTGTGATCGACCCCGATAATGGCGAAGCGGTCGGGCAATTGTCCGCTTTTCGCGAGATTGTAGAGGGCCGGGACGATCAGCCGCCTTGTGAGGTCGCCATTGGCTCCGAAAATCACCATCGCACCGGGCGGCGGCGGACGTCTTGCCTCGCCCGGTCGCGGGTTCATGTGTTGGGGCCTTTCTCGATCTGGCCCTCGATGTGGCCGCCGAACTTGTTGCGCATTGCCGAGAGAAGCTTTTCGCCGAAACTGTGGGAAAGGCGCGAGCGAAAGCGCGCAAACAGCGCGGCGGAGAGGACATTGGCGGAGACCGCCTCCTCGATCGCCGCATCGACGGTCCAGCGCGCTTCGCCGGAATCGTCGACGAAGCCAATGAATTCGTCGAGCTGCGGGCTTTCGGCGAGCGCCATGGCGGCGAGATCCAAAAGCCAGGAGGAGATGACGCTGCCGCGCCGCCACACTTCCGCGATATCCGCAAGATCGAGCGTGTAGCGCTCCGCTTCGGGAAGCCTGGAATTGGCCCTGCCGCGCAGAATGTCGAAGCCTTCCGCATAGGCCTGCATCAGACCGTACTCGATGCCGTTGTGGATCATCTTCACGAAGTGACCAGATCCGACCGGACCGGCATGCAGATAGCCGCGCTCGACGCGATCGTCCCGGCCGGTGCGGCCGGGCGTGCGGGAAATGTCGCCGAGGCCGGGCGCCAGCGCGGCAAAGATCGGATCGAGCCGCCGCACGGTCTGATCGTCTCCGCCGATCATCATGCAGTAGCCGCGTTCGGCGCCCCAAACGCCGCCCGACGTGCCGACGTCAACGTAATCGATGCCCTTGGTGCGTAGCGCGTCGGCGCGTCGGATATCATCCTTGTAGAAGGTATTGCCGCCGTCGATGATCGTGTCGCCGGCTTCGAACAGGCACGACAGATCGGCAATCGTGCTCTCGGTGGGCGCTCCGGCGGGCAGCATGACCCAGGCGGCGCGCGGTACCGGCATGAGGTGCGTCAGATCCTTCAGGCTTGCCGCAGGTTTGGCTCCCTCTTTGGCGAGCGCGGCCACCGCCTTCTCGTCGCGGTCGAAGGCGACGATGTCGTGGCCGTGCTTCATGAGACGGCGGGCAATGTTGGCGCCCATCCGTCCGAGCCCGATGACCGCCAACTGCGTGGCCGTCATGAAAGGGCCTCTTCGAGAGCCGCTTGCAAGGTGCGCAGTCCTTTCTCGATATCCCTGAAGTGCAGGCGAATGGCGCGCCGGCCGAGGTCGTTGAGCACCTCGAAATCGCCCAAGGCCTGCGCCAGTTCCACGGTACCGAAGTCGATGCGCCGGTTTTCCAACGCCACGCGCTCGCGATGCTCGCCCGTGATCGTGATGAAGACGCCCTGATTGGGGCCACCCTTGTAGGCTTGGCCGGTCGAATGCAGGTAGCGCGGTCCGAACCCCAACGCGGTCGCCACACGCTTGATGTCGCGAACTTCGGCGCGCATGGCATTGAGCGTAGCTTCATGCTCGGACGCGTTTTCGATGTAAGCCAACAGGCCCAGATAATCTCCGGCATGTAGCTGGCCCAGATGCGCGCGCAAGGCTTGCGGCAGGCTTTTCGCGCCTTCGAGCGGTTTGCGATTGCGTGCGTCGGCATAAATCGACACTCCGTCATAGGCGGCAACCGGCTCTTGCGCAGGAAGCGCGCCTTTCCGTTCGTAATCGGCCGTCATCGTCCGCGTCTTCTTCTTTTGCGCTTCCACGTCCGGCTGGTCGAACGGATTGATGCCGATTATCGCACCGGCTGCGGCGACGGCGATCTCCCAAAGATAGAACATCTGCGCCAGCTGGTAGGTGTCGTCCATTGCAAGACGGATGACGGGATGGCCGCGTCGGCGCAAATCGTCGAGAAGTTCCCTCGGTTCGCTGGCGCCGTTCGAATGCAGCTGAACGAAAACGCGGTCGTTGCCATAGCTTTCGGCCCGTCCCAACGGCTCGGCATGAATGGGGATCAGTCCCTTGCCCTGCTTGCCGGTCGATTCGGCGATGAGTTGTTCGAGCCATGCCCCCAGCGTGGCGATGTTTGCGGAGACGACGAGCGTGACCTTGTTGCGCCCGAAATCCCTGGCGAGGACGCCGAGTGCAATGCCGAGCCTGACGCCGGGATTGACCGAAGGCGGGCTGAGCGCGTGGCTGCTCGCCATCGCGCACCTGGCCTCGTGCAGCAGGCGGGCCGCGTCCAGGCCCATGGCTGTGGCCGGGACCAGGCCGAACTTGGAGAGCACGGAAAATCGGCCGCCGATCGCCGGTTCGCCGTGGAAGATGCGCGCGAAGCGCTCGCGCTTGGCAATCTCTTCGAGCGCGCTGCCCGGATCGGTGATCGCCACGAATTGCTCGCCGGCCTTTTCCCCCATCTTTTCGGCAACGCGATGAAAGAAGTGATCCTTGAGCAGATTGGGCTCGAGCGTCGAGCCCGATTTGGAGGCGACGATGAAAAGCGTCGACGACAGCGCGATCGCTTTTTCCACCGCGCGGATCTGATCGGGATCGGTCGAATCGAGCACGTGCAGCCGCGGCCAATCCGAAAGCTTGCCGAACGCGTCGCCCAGCACCGCCGCGCCGAGGCTGGAGCCGCCCATCCCGATCAGCACGACGTCCGACACCTTGCGACTTTGCACGTCCGTTGCAAACTGGGCGAGTTGTGCGGTATCGGCACACTCGCGCCGAACGACATCGAGCCAGCCCAGCCATTTGTCCTCGTCGGCGTTGGACCACAACGTTTTGTCCATCGCCCAGAGCCGTCTGACGTTGCCCTGCTTCGTCCACTGCGCCGTCTCCGCGGCAATCGCCTCTTCGGCCTCGCCGCAAGACGCCGTCATTTGCAGCAACTGGGCGCCGAGGATCGCTGCGCGCTTCTCGGCCAGCGAGGCATAGAGCTTGTCCGCCGCTTCCGCGAACAGCTCGACGCCTTCGGTCGTCAGTTCTTTCGTGATCCGGTCGAGCGAAATTCCCGCCTGAGCGAGGTGAGTCAGCGTCTGGCGCGCTCCGTCAACGTCTTGTTCGAGGGTGGCGGCGAGGGTGCCGTGATCGCGGAAGGCGTCCATCGTTTCCGGCGGCAGGGTGTTCACCGTGTCGGCTCCGATCAGCGCATCGGCATAAAGCGTGTCGGGATAGGCCTTGTTCTTCGTGCCGGTGGAGGCCCAAAGCAGGCGCTGCGGTCTGGCTCCCTGCTCCTTGAGCCGCTCCCACCGGCTGCCCTGGAATATATCCTTGTAGTGCTGATAGGCGAGCTTCGCATTGGCGATGGCAATCTTGCCGCGCAGGTTTTTCAGCTGCCCGCGCGTCTTCGCGTCCGCCGTCTCGAGCTTCGCTTCGATCGCGGCATCGGCTTTCGTGTCGATCCGGCTCACGAAGAAGCTTGCCACGCTGGCGACTTTGTCGAGGCGGCTGCTCCTGGCGAGAATCTCCAAGCCCGACAGGTAGGCCTCGACCACCCGTTCGTACATCTCCTGCGCAAACAGCAGCGTAACGTTGACGTTGACCCCCTCGGAGATCGCGGCCGCGATGGCCGCAATGCCCTGTTTGGTCCCGGGATCTTCACCATCAGGTTCGGACGATCGATCTGCGTCCAAAGCTCGCGTACTTCCTCGAACGTGCCCTGCGTGTCGTAGGCAAGGTAGGGCGAGACTTCCATGCTGACATACCCGTCGACGCCGCCCGTTGCGTCGTAAATGGGTTTGAGAGCGTCGGCGGCGTCCTGGATGTCCTTGACGCTGAGATGTCGAAAGATGCGCCCGACATCCTCGCCGGCTTCCGCAAAATGCTTGATGTCCTCGTCGTAATCCCGCCCTTGGGCGATCGCCTTCTGGAAGATGGACGGGTTGGACGTGATGCCTTTCAGTCCGTCGCGATCGATGAACGTCTTGAGCCCGCCGCTTCTGAGCATCTCGCGGCTGAGGAAATCGAGCCACACCGATTGACCGTAGGTCTCAAGGCCCTTCAACGGATTCATGTCGCGTTCCTTCTACCGGCGATTTGCTCGCGCGCCGCGCGTTCGACCGCCTCTGCCGTGATCCCGAACTTCTTATACACGTCGGCGGCTGGAGCGGATGCGCCAAAGCTATGCATCCCGATTCGGGCGCCGCGCCTGCCCACATAATGCTCCCAGCCCAGAATGGCGCCCGCTTCGACGGAAACCCGCGCCCCGATCTCCGACGGGAGCACGCTCTGGCGATAGCTCTCGTCCTGGGCGTCGAACAATTCCCAGCTCGGCATCGACACGACACGCGAGCGGGTGCCCGCGCGCGCCAGGGCCTCGTGCGCGGCAAGCGCGATGGCAACCTCGCTGCCGGTGGCGATGAGAATGACCTGCGGTGCTCCGCCGGGCGGGTCGGCAAGAACATAGCCGCCCCGCGCCAACCCGCCGGCCGCACCATAGCGCGCGCGATCCCATGTCGGCAGCTTCTGCCTCGACAGGACGAGGCAAGCCGGCCGGTCTTTGAGTGCCATGACGACCCGCCAGGCTTCGGTCGCTTCATTGGCATCGCAAGGCCTGATGACGAGCATTCCGGGAATGGCACGCAGGCTCATCAGCTGCTCGATGGACTGGTGGGTGGGGCCGTCCTCGCCGAGTCCGATGGAATCATGGGTAAAAAGCCAGATGCTGGGGATTTCCATCAGCGCCGAAAGCCGCAGCGCCGGCCGCATGTAATCGCTGAAGATGAGGAACGTCGCACCGAACGCCCGGATGCCGGAAAGCGTAAGTCCATTGACTGCGGTGCCCATGACGTGCTCGCGCACGCCGAAATGCAGATTGCGTCCGCCAAAATGCCCGGCTTCGAAATCGCCCAAATTCTTCAGATTGGTCTTGGTGGACGGCGCAAGGTCGGCCGCACCGCCAAGCAGCCAAGGTATCTTTGTTGCAAGTTCGCCCAGCACTTTGCCGGCACTGTCGCGCGTCGCCAAACCCGCCGCGTCGGGCGGGAATGAGCCGATGGCGCTGTCCCATCCGACCGGCAGTTCGCGCGCCCGCATGGTCTCGAGCGCCAGCGCTTCCTGCGGATGCGCCGCCCGATAGCGTGCCATCTTCTCTTGCCATGCCGCGTGGCGCTCGCGGCCGCGCGTGCCCACGCCTTGTGCAAACCGCTCTTTGACGCCGTCCGGCACCAGGAACGTCGGCTCCTCGGGCCAGCCATAAGCCCGTTTGGCGCCGCGAAGCTCGTTCTCGCCCAGCGGCTCGCCGTGCGCCTCCTTCGTATCGTGCTTGTGCGGCGCGCCATAAGCGATGTGGCTCGTCACGATGATGAGCGTGGGGCGGTCGGCGACGGCCGCAGCGGCCGAGAATGCTTTGTCGACGCGCGCGGCATCGTTCGCATCCGCGACACGCACGACGTTCCAGCCATAGGCTTCGAAGCGCGCGCCTACGTCTTCGTCCATCGCAAGCGCCGTCGAGCCCTCGATCGAGATGTGGTTGCTGTCGTAAATCCAGCACAGATTGCAAAGCCTCAGATGTCCGGCCAGCGATGCGGCTTCGCTACTGATGCCTTCCATGATGTCGCCGTCGCTCAATAGCGCATAGACGCGGTAATCAAAGAGGTCGAGACCGGGACGATTGAAGGTCTGCGCGCGCCACAGCCCCGCCATGGCGATGCCCATGCTCGTGCCGGCCCCCTGGCCCAACGGACCGGTCGTTACCTCCACGCCGGTAGTGCGCCCGTATTCGGGATGGCCGGGACATTTGCTGTCGAGCTGCCGAAATGCCTTGATGTCGTCAAGCGACACTGCGGCTGCGCCGGTGAGTTTGCCGTCGCGATCCACCTCGCGCACGCCTGCCAGGAAGAGCACGGAATAGAGCAGCATCGAGGCGTGGCCCGCCGAAAGAATGAACCGGTCGCGATTAGGCCACAGCGGGTGCCCGGGATCGTATCTCAGATGGTTTTGCCACAGGGTGTAGACCACCGGCGCCATTGCCATCGGCGTTCCCGGATGGCCGGAGTTGGCTTTCTCCACCGCATCCATGGAAAGCGTGCGGATGGTGTCGATGGCGAGTTTGTCGAGATCGTCGGACATGAACCACACCGAGGGGCTGCGGCAATGCCCCAGCCTAGAGCGGTTCCAGCAAAAGTGTGAGCACTTTTGCGTCCGGAACCGCGGCAAAACAATAACTTGGAGCGGAATGACGATTTGAAGAAACGTCATTGCGCCTCAGGTAGTTCTGAAACGTGTGGCTATCCTGAAAGTTCCCGCCGGGATAGCAGAGGAAGCTTTAGTCCAGCGGGCACCACGTTTCCATTTCGCCGGCAGTCAAAATCTCCCGTGTCGGCGGCGTGGCGTTCATACGATATTCCGTGGCGCCGAGAATGCCGTCGCCATGTTCCCCATCCTCGGCGAGCGGCATGATGATGCGCTCGCCGGTGCCGTAGCGGTCGAGGTGACGGAACACCAGGCCGCTTCCCCGCATGAAAGCCGGTTCCGTCACCACTCTCTTGCTGCGGGCGAAAAGCGCCGGATACTCGTCGGCAGGATAGGCATCTTCCATGCTGAGCCCGCGAAAGCTCTTGCCGAAAAGGCTCGTGATCCGCTCACCTGCGAGCCGGCCCGTGAACGTGTCGCTCACGCGATCGTATTTGTAGGACCAGACGATCGGCAAATGCGGTGCGATGGCCGAAGGCTTGATGTTGCTCCAGCCCGGCATTGTTTGCCCGCCGCGCGCGTCGTTCCAATGTCGCGCAACGGCTTTCAATGCAGGTGAGGCAATCGCTGCCTCGAATTCACCGAAGCTCATGGCCAAGTCGAAATGATCTCAGCCAAAATGTAGCACTATGGCTCGGCTGGGGGAAGGTGACATAGTTGCCAGCGGCAGCGCTCCGCGTCGCACGGGTCTACTTCGTCTGCCAGCCGCCGCCCAGGGCTTTGTAAAGCGCGACGAGGTCGGTGGAAACCGATTGGGTGCTGTCGGCCAGCGTCAGCTGGGTTTGCAGCAGCGTGCGTTGGGCGTCGAGGACGTCGAGGAACGTGGTGATGCCGTTCCGGTAGCGTTGACGGGCGAGCGCCAGGGCGCGGCGATTCTCGCTTTCGGTCGCCAGCAGCGAGCGGCGCCGCTGCTGCTCCGCGGAATACGCAACCAGCGCATTGTCCACATCGTGCACGGCGGCAAGCACGGTCCTGGCGTAATCGACGGCGGCTTCCTTTTCCTGCGTTTCCTGCAGATGCACGGTCGCCCTCAGTTTGCCGCCTTCGAAGATGGGAATATCGATGCTGGGCCCGATCTGAAAGAAGCGCGAAGCCCAGGAGGCAAGCTGGGGAAACTGTTCGGACTGTGTGCCGATCGAGGCATTGAACGTTACCTTGGGATAGAGCTGGGCGACCGCCACGCCCACGCGTGCCGTGGCGGCGTGCAGATTGGCCTCGGCCACGCGGATATCGGGCCGCCGGCGCGCCAGGTTGCCCGGTAGGCCGATGGGGATTTCGGGCGGAGGCGCAGGAACGGCGCGTGGGGTTTCGAGCTCGGATTTCAGCGCGCCCGGCTCGCGCGCCAGCAACAAGCTCAGCTGATTGATGTCGCTGTCGATCTCGCTGTCGAGCAGCGGCAGTTGCGATTGCGTGGCGGCGACCTGCGCGGCTGCGTTGTCGACGTCGAGTTCCGTGCCGAGCTTGGCGTTTTGTCGCTCGCGGGTGAGCGCCAGCGTCTCGCGCTCGGTCTTGATGTTGTCGGCGGTGATGGAAAGCCTCAGCTGCGCGCCGCGCAGATCCATATAGGCCCGCGCGATCTCTGCCTCGAGCGAGACGAGTGCAGCGTTGCGCTGTTCCACCGCGGCTTGGGTCTCGGCCGCGCCTGCCTCCTCCGAGCGTTTCAGGCCGCCGAACAGATCCGGTTCCCAGGAGGCGTCGAATCCCGTCTGGAACTGGTCGTAAGGATTGGGGAAGCTTGGGATCTTGAAACCGGGCGGCCCTTTGAGGCTTCCAAATGCGCCGAACAGCGAACCTTGCGCCGTCTTCGTGCTGTATCGCGTGCTCGCATAAGACGCATTGGCGTCCAGCGTCGGCAGTTCGCCCGCCGCGGTGACTTTCTCCTGCAGCCTGGCTTCGGCGATGCGTAACGCTGCTTCTTTCAGATCGAGGTTGGCAGCGCCGGCGCGTGCGATGAGCGACGATAGCTCCGGATCGCCGAAGCTCTGCCACCAGGCGTCGTTCGTCGGCGCCACGGAAATGGCCGCGCCGGCGCCTTTTTGCGGCGGCGCGGCGTGCGCCCATTGCGGCGGCGTTTCGGATTTCGGCGCCACGAAATCCGGCCCGACCGTGCAGGCGGTGCCCAAGATCGTATTCACCACGGAGACGCAGAGAATACGGAAAAAAATTCCTGCGCGGAGGTTGTGCACGTTGCTCGGGGTCATCGAGAAAGGCCGTTCATCGCTGGAGGATGCGCAACCGGCGTGGAATCCGGATTCAGTTTTTCGGTCGTCCGGAAAAATTGCTCACGCGGAGGCGCGGAGACGCGGAGCATATTCGGCGCGCAGCGCCGTCCGTTGCTTAGGTGGAACCGCCAAGACACCAAGCAATTCTTAGCTCCTTGGCGTTTTTGCGCCTTGACGGTTAGGCTCAATTGCGCTTCGTGCGGTGTTCCTCCGCGTCTCCGTGTTTCCGCGTGCCATATTATTTTCCTCGACAATCCTGCGCGATGTGGGGGAGGGGGCCCGGTGAGGGGACCTCCGTGTCCTCCGTGTCTCTGTGGTGAATATACAATGGCCCGCATCATTCGAACCTGCGGAACATCCAGGTGGCGGCGGCGAGGGTAAACGTTGCGATCAGCGCCATCGGCCAGAGTTCGGGGATCAGGGTGGTGATTCCCACGCCTTCGAGATAGACTCGCTGTGCGATGGTGATGGCGTAGCGCAGCGGATTGATGAGGGTAATATACTGGAATATCGTAGGCATGTTCGAAATCGGCGTGGTGAGGCCGGAGAGCATCGCAAACGGCATGATCAGCACGAAGGCATAAAGCATCGCCTGCTGCATCGTGGCCGCCAGCGAGGAGACGAAAAGCCCGATGCCCACCGCCGCCAGCACGAACAGAACCAGCCCGGGATAAAGCGTAAACAGCGAGCCCTCGAACGGAATGCGGAACCACAGAGCGGCGACGGCGAGGATGGTGGTTGCCTGCAGCAAGCCGATGATCATCGCGGGGAGCGCCTTGCCGACCATGATCTCGTAAGGCCGCAGCGGCGTGACCAGGAGCTGGTCGAACGTACCCTGCTCGCGCTCGCGCGCAACCGACATGGCCGCGAACATAATGGTTTGGATCAGCGAGATCGTGCCGATCAGGCTGGGAACGATGTTCCAGCGCGTCTCGAGAGACGGATTGAACCAGGCGCGCATGATCACCTGAACGGGAGGATCGGCAAGGGCATGATCGGCGCGCCAATCGGCATTGAAGCCGTCGACGATCGTCGAGACATAGCCCATGGCCACGCTGGCCGTATTCGAATTGCGGCCGTCGGCGATCAGCTCGATGTCGGCGCTTTTTCCCAGCATCAGATTGCGCTCGAAATCCTGGCCGATGCGGATCACGAGAATCGCGTCCTTGTTGTCGATCACCTTCGCGATGTCGGCATCCCGCGTCAGGTTGGCGACGCGGTGAAATACGCGCGACCCGTCGAAATGCGCAAGCAACTCCCGCGCCGCAGCGCCGTGGTCCTGGTCGAACACGGCGTAGGGAACGTCGTTCAAGTCATAGGTTGCGGCATAGCCGAAGATGACGCACTGAATGATCGGCGGCAGAATGAAACTGTAGCGGCTGACCGGATCCTTGAAGATCGCCAGCAGCTCCTTGCGGACGAGGCCGAAGATACGGGAGAGGCTTGCCCACATGGCGTCAGGCGAGCTTCTTGCGCGTGGCGACCCCGCTCAAGCCGAGCAGCAGGGCAATCATGGCCACAAGCATGGCGGCGTTGGGCAGGATGATGCTCCAGATGTCTCCGGCGAGAAACACGGTCTGCAGAATGGAGACGAAATAGCGCGCCGGAAACACCGACGCGATCACGTTGACGGCCGTGGGTACGCTGCGCAGATCGAACAGGAATCCCGACAGCATGAGCGCCGGCAGATAAGTGAGAATCATGGAGAACTGGCTTGCGACGAGCTGGTTCTTGAATGTCGAGGAGACGAGCAGCCCCACGCCCAGCGCAACCAAAAGGTAGAGAGTACTGGAGCCCGCCAATATCCAAAGCGAACCGCGCAGCGGCACGTGAAAGAGAAACTTCGAAGCCAGGATCGTGAGCGCGAGCCCCAGCATTCCCAATGCGAAGTAGGGGATGGTCTTGCCGAGCAGGATTTCGCTCGACCGCACGGGCGTGACGAACAGGGCTTCGATCGTGCCGCGCTCCCATTCCCGCGCCATGACCATCGTGGTCAGGAAGGCGCCGATTAGCGTCATCACCGTCACGATCAGTCCGGGAACGAGATAATAGTGGCTGTTCACCGCTTCGTTGAACCACAGCCGGCCGACGACATTGACGGGCCCGCCGGCAACCGCGTCTCCCCGCGCCAGACGCTGCGCCGCCCATTCGCCAATGGCGCCTTGCGCGTAGGCCTCGATAGCACGCGCGCGGTTGGCATCGGCGCCATAGACGAGGATCTGCACCTGCGCGTGACCGGCGGCGAGCTGGCGCGAAAAATCGGACGGCAGGCGAACGATGCCGTCCACGTCGCGCCGGCGCATCAGTTCCTCGGCGTTGCGCATGGACGTGATCACGGCCGCGTCGAAATAGGGCGAGAGGCGGAATCGCGCGGCGAGTTGCGATGCGTCGGGCGAAGGATCCTCGAGCACCACTGCCACCGGCACGTTCTTCACGTCGAGCGACAGCGCGTAGCCGAAGAGCAATATGAGCAGGAGCGGCATCACCACGCCGATGATGATGCTGGAGGGATCGCGGACGATCTGGTAGCCCTCCTTGCGGATGAGCGCGAAGGTGCGGCGCAGGCTGGCGAGGAGTTCGTTCATGGCTAGCCTCCCTGGGAGCGCGCCAATAGTCTTCCACCCCTGTTCGCGACAGCGAATGGCCCGCCTTCGCTCCACGAGCTTCGGCGGGTTAATTGGCAAGTCCTCCGAAGCTGCGGAGCAGCGAAGGAGGAGGGAGGTGGCGAGCAACGCGGAACGCGTTGCGTCGATCCTATGCGCCGCGTCACGCGGCACCTCTCGTCGAACGATGGCCGTCGCCCCGCGATTCGGTGACGATGGCGATGAAGGCGTCTTCCATCGTGGGTTCGCGTCCGTCGTGTGGTTGTGCCCGCTTGCGGATATCGGCGGGCCTGCCTTGTGCCAGGATGCGCCCCTGGTCGAGAATCGCCACGCGGTCGCAATACTCCGCTTCCTCCATGAAATGCGTGGTGACGACGACGGTGGCGCCGGCTTCGCCGAGGGCGGTGATGCGGCGCCAGAATTCGCGCCGCGCCAAAGGATCGGCTCCGCTCGTCGGCTCGTCGAGGAAAAGCGTAGCAGGCTCGTGCAGGAGCGCCGCCGCCATGGAGAGGCGCTGCTTGAAACCTCCGGGAAGCTGCGCGCTGGGAAGAGACTTTAAGTCTGCGAGCTCGAAATTCTCGAGCGCCCACTCGATGCGTTCGCGCCGCTTTGCGCCGGATAGGCCATAGGCGCTGGCAAAGAATTCGAGATTTTCCAGCACCGACAGCTCGCCATAGAGAGAAAATTTCTGGGCCACATAGCCGATGCGCTCGCGGGCCGAAGCCCGGGCGGTGCGCAAATCGAGTCCTCCCACGCGCAAGGTCCCGGAGGTGACGGGCAGAAGCCCGCAGAGCATGCGGAAGGTGGTGGTTTTGCCCGCGCCGTTCGGCCCCAAGAGCCCGAACAGCTCGCCGCGTCTGACTTCGAAGCTGATGTGATCGACGGCGGTGAAAGGTCCGAACATGCGTACGAGATCGTGCACCTCCACGATCACGTCACCCATGGAGCGGCCCGCCTGCACGAATTCGGGGATGTTTGCGGCCCTGTGCTCGCGATCGAGTTCGCGCAAGAGGATCATGAACCCGTCCTCGAAGCGCGGCTGGACCGGCTCGGGCTGCTTGTCCTTGAAATACGCGTTCAGGTCGGCGCGGCCGTTGCGGCGGACGAAGCGCACGCGTCCGCCGTCCGGCACGGCATCGACGATGTCGTCATCGTCGAGCAGCCGCGATTGCAGGACCCGGGGCGGCTCGTCTTGCGGCGGATCAACCGCGAAGACGCGGCCTTGCGCGCGTTCGCTCACCTCCCCGGGTGCGCCTTGCGCCAGCACCTTGCCTTCGTGCATGACGACGGTGTGGCCGCAGCGCTCGGCTTCGTCGAGATAGGATGTGGCAACCAGGAGCGCGGTCTTTTCGTCGCGCACGAGTTGGAAGATGATCTCCCACAATTCGTGGCGCGACAGCGGATCGACGCCGGCCGTCGGCTCATCGAGCAGAAGAAGCTCGGGCGCGCGCACCAGCGAGCAGGCGAGCCCCAGCTTCTGCTTCATGCCGCCGGAAAGCTGGCCGGCCAGCCGGCGCGTGAAAGGGCCGAGTGCGGTCATGGCCATCAGCCGCGGATAGCGCTCCGCCCGCGTTCGTCGGTCGATGCCGTGCAGGTCGGCGTAGAGGTCAAGGTTCTCCTGCACCGTCAAATCTTCATAGAGCCCGAAGCGCTGGGGCATGTAGCCGACGCGGCTTTGCACCTCCTGGGGCCTGCGAACGACATCGAAGCCCAGCACGTTGAGGCTGCCTTCGTCGGGCGCGATGAGGCCGCAGACAAGCCGAATGAGCGTCGTCTTGCCGGCGCCGTCGGGGCCGACGAGCGCAGTGAGCGTTCCCTTGCTCGCGCGCAGCGAGACATTGTCGAGCGCCTGCACGATCTCGCCGGTGTCGCGGCGGAACCGCCGCTTCAATCCTTGCCCGTCGATGACGATGTCATTCATTTGTTTTTCAATACGTCAACGGAACCGGCATTTCCCCGCGCCAAAGGCGCGGAATCTTCCGGAAGGTTTCTCACGCGGAGACGCGGAGTGACGGAGAGAGCGTGAGGTTTTCCTTCCGTGACGCTGTGTCTTTGTGTGACAAAACGATTTTGCGCTTGGCGCGGGCGGACTGGAACACATCTCCGCGTGCCCCGCGTCTCCGCGTGAGAAGTTTTCTTCGCGATCTTCGAGATTTCGAGTTGAATTTTCATCATTGCGGTCCTGACGCAGCGTGCGGCGCGAGCGGGATGTGAACGGTTGCCGGCATGCCCAGCCGCAAATCGTCGTCCGGATCCTGCACGAAGACCCGCACCTCGTAGACGAGGCTCGTCCGCAATTCTTCCGTCTCGATGTTCTTCGGTGTGAACTCCGCCACAGATGAGATATAGCCCACCCAGCCGGCAAATCGCCGGTTGGGAAAACTGTCGATGCCGATGCCGGCGCGCATGCCCGGATGCACCTTGCCGAGATCGGGCTCGGAAACGTACACGCGCACCCATTTGGGATCGGTGATCGCCAGGGTGAATATGGGCCGCGCCGGCGAGGCCATGTCGCCCGGCTCCATCAGGCGGCTTCTGACCGTAGCATTGGTCGGCGCGATCAATTGCGCGTCCTTCAGCTCCTGCTTCAACAGGTCGAGCTGGGCCTGGTCGGAATCTTGGTGCGCGTGGGCGCTGTCGAGCGCGGCCTTGGCGTTGTCGTAATCCTGCTTGGCGACGGCGCGGCCGCCGGAAGCCGTGAAGAGCTTGTCAAGCCGGTCGTATTGCAGCTGCGCGTTGGCGACATTGACCTTGTCCACCTCGACATTGGCGGCGGCCTGCGCCTCCTGCGGCATGAGCCGGCTCGTATCGACGCGCGCAAGCACCTGGCCGGTGCGCACATGGGCGCCTTCGTCGACCAGAACCTGCGCAATGCGTTCGTTGTTGTTGAAGGCAAGATCGACCTGCCTGAGATCGACATTGCCGTAAAGCAGGAGTTCGGTCGTGGCGGTTTGCCGATGGGCGAACCACCAGACGGCGCCGCCGGCGAGCGCCAGCACGATCACGAGCAGGATTGCCGCACGCTTCATGCATGCCTCCATCCGGGACCCAGCTGTGCTCGGCCACGATTCGCCTCAAATTATATTTTCAAATTAGAATTTAAGCCAGGCTTTATTTCTGGTAGGATTGGATTTGTAATGTCGCAGCGAGTTGTTACGCGCTCCTCTCGTCGGCCGGCCGCCCGCTCTCGCGAAGCCGATCCGGAAAGCCGCTCCACGCGCGCGCGCCTGCTCGAGACGGCGGGCGAGATTTTTGGCGAGAAAGGCTTCGAGCGCACCACCGGCAAAGAGATCAGCGCCCAGGCATCCGTCAACGCCGCCGCCATCAACTATTATTTCGGCAGCATGGAAGGGCTTTACGCCGCCGTCCTTGAGGAAGCGCAACAACGCTTCGTCACGTTCGATGCGATTGCCAGGACCGTGGCGTCGAAAACTTCGGCCAGGGCCAAGCTGCGCGCCCTGGCCATGCTGGCGGCCGAACGGCTGACGGCGCCGGTCTCCCTCTCCTGGGTCTTCCGGGTGCTGGCGCGCGAGATGGCCGCACCGTCGGCCGTCTTTGTTGCCATCAGGGAGCGGGAGCTTCCGCCGCGGGCACAACTGATGCGCGCGCTGGTGGCGGAGATCGTGGAGCTGCCGGACGATCATCCCGCCGTGGCGCGCGCCGCGATCAGCATCGTCGCGCCATTCGTCCTGCTCGCCATCGCCGATCGATCCATGATCGCGCGAATCTTTCCCGGAGCCCGGCTCGATCCTGCCGGCGCGCAAGCGCTGGGCGAGCATTTCTACCGCTATGCGATGGCCGGCCTGGCAGACATCAAGAAGCGCAAACACACCCGGCGGTGACCTCTTTCTCATGCCCGCCTCCCCGGAGGGGAGGTCGAAAAATCCAAGCGTAGCGTAGATTTTTCGGGTGGGGGGAATCGCGACGCTCAACGAATGCCGGTGACGTTTCACCGCTCGTCCCGCCCGCCACCCGGTTTAACCGGGTGGTCGCCGGCCTTTCCGCCGGGGAGGCGGGAAGGCATTTGCGGCGTGAATCTCGTAGCCTTTGTGGGACGCGCATCTGCATGCCAGACGCGATCGCCATGGCCGCTTGCGCGAATTGCCCCGCGTGGTCTAAACGGGCAGCCATGCCGTTGGGGGATCGTCTAACGGTAGGACCCCAGACTCTGACTCTGGTTGTCTAGGTTCGAATCCTAGTCCCCCAGCCATCCTGCTTCGCGCTGGTGCGCTTCGCAGGATTTGCCCCCAAGGAGCAGCGCGAAGCAGGATGCCATCCGACGCCTTGGCGAAGGAGGGCTGGTTCAACATGCATTATGTTTATCTCGTCCGAAGCTTGGCCGAGCCGGCCGAACGATACATCGGCACCGATCCGCAAATCCATATCGATGCGATCGAGAAGCTGTTCGCAAGCGCCGCTTCGATCGCGATTTCCGGATTGTTTACCATCTTTTCGCAACGGCGATTACCTTAATCATTCCTAGTGAGACGCGTGCCATGTTGGTCGGGACGAAGTCGTGCGCCACGCCAGACCAGTCGCAGTATCGGCTGCCCGGAAGGCAAACTATAGAACATAGTGGGGCAAGAAATGACTGTTGCAATTGCCGGCCAGCTCAAGCGCGTCATCGAATCGCAGCATGGCGGCAGCGCCATCTTCCGCCAGTCGCTTCGCGTCCACAGCGCGGCAAAATCGGGTGAGTGGGACGGCATCGTTCACGTCTTCGACCTGAAGGATCATCCCAAGTCCAAGCGTGCCTATGCCTGGTCGTCTGCGATCAAAGGCGGCACCAAGCCTCGGTACTTTGCCGTATTGCATTCCGGTCGTGTGACGGGACCGGCCGAGGCCGTCAAAGCCGCTGCAGCGGCCATTCGCAACTCGGCAAGCAAAGCGCGATAGGGCGGGCCACAGTGTCTTTTGCCCGAGCGGCTCCCCTCGCCGGGTTTGGCAGGCTTTCCTAGCGACGGCGCTCTGGCCGGCGAACTGGGCGAACGGTGCGCCTGTGTCGCGACTGCGCCGCGCGGGCTGCAGGTTCTCCGCCTTCCTCGTCTTTATCCAGGCTCGCCATGTCGAAGCCGTGATAGAGCGAGAAGAAGCGGTACGGATTGTCCTGATAGGACGGATACATCACGTTGTTGATGTCGCAGCTCGTGTCGAAATAATCGATGCACGGCACATCGCCCCGAATCGCAAGATGATGCCGCGCCAGCAGCAGAGCGAGCTGGTCGATCCAGCGGCTGACTTCGGTTTTGCCCAGTTGCCGCTCGAGATAGTTCTCGAGAAAGCACAAGAACAGTCTCGCGTTCGCTGTCGGATTCACGCAGACCAGATTGGCGGTCAACCGGGAGCCGGCGTATTTGTTGGCCTCGTTCATGTTCAGCACGACGTCGCTGTTGGCCGTCCGGTCCAGCAAATCCCTCACGCCCCGCTGGAGAAGCAGATCGATGTCCGACACGATTACCGGCAATCCCAGCTTCTCGAGGAGCGGTCTCAGCCTCAGGAAGCGGACCGACTGAAGATGGGCCAGCGGCTTTTCGGTCCTGCCTTTTGGCGGCGCATCGTAGCACTGGGTCGTGATCGATCCGGCCTCGAATGCGTCGCCGGCATAGAACAGCCGCTTGTCGCGGACGCCGATCGCTTTGGCCGCGTCGCGCAGCTGGCCGGCGCCGCCAATCACGTGCACGACGACGAGAAACGGCACGTCGCAATTCTTCAGGACCGACTTGATGTAGGCGCGCGCATAGAGATCGACATAGGCCCGGTCGGCGGCCGCGAAAAACACCGTCCTGGCGCCGAGACGCGCGGCGGCGGCGCGGATGGCGAGCCAATTCGAGGCGGCGCCCGACGACGACAGCAGCTCGATCTCGCTCTCTTCGCGTGGGGCAGGCGTCGCGCTCCGCACGGCATCGATATCGATGGCGTCGAGCATCGCGCGGTAATGTTGTTCCCATGCCGCCATTTCGGAGGTTGGCGGAGCATCGATGGCAAGTTCGTGTGCCATGCCGAGAAGAGCCTTTACCCCAGCGGCAGCTTCGTCGGTGAGCGGACCGCAAAGCAATTCGCCGATCGCGTCGTGCGTATCGCGTAGGCGAACAAGCGCACGAACACTCTCATCGGCCGGCGTTTGAACCGGTGTCGAATCCGTTTCCTTGGCCGGGCTCTGCGTTACGGCACGCGCTTTCGCATGCGCCGGATCGAGCTGAAGCAGCCTCGTCGCGTTGAGCTTGGCCTTCGCGATGTCGCCCAGTGCGAGGTTGCAGGAGAGCGCCGCATCGAGCAGCGCGTTGTTGTGGGGGATGAGAGCGACCAACGCCGAGACATATTTTTCGGCCGCGGCAATTTCGCCGGCACTGGCATGAGCGTTGAATCGATTCAGGGCAGAGGGGACAAGCTCGTTCACGGGCGCGACTAGTGCTTCCATGTCGCTCGCGGCGGCCTTCCAGGCGCCAAGCCGCTCCAGCGCATCCAATGTCCGCCCCTGTGCGGTTAGCAGTCTGACGAGGGGGGCCATCGTGCCCGCATCGTCCGGACCGAGCGTGGCAAGCAGTTCGAGCAGCCCGATCGCCTCGTCGGTGCGGCCTTCTTTTGCAAGCGAGTCGGCAACCAGACGCACGCGATCGTGCTCGCTGGATCGGGACGCTTGTCCGGCAATTCCGCGGCGCGCAAACAAAAAGTCCATCTGGAGGATTTGGCCGTTCAGGATGCCGCGCAGGCGGTGGAATTGCGTTACGTCGCAGCAGCGGAAGCCCATCGTGCGAAGCCGTTCGAAGATGGCCTCTGCCTGGGCGCCTCCGGCGTTGTAGTCGACGAGCGACACTTCCACGAGAATGTAATCGGCGTTGCGTAGTACGGTCTCGCCGCCCTGCAGCACGTCGAGCTCGGCGCCCTGGGTGTCGATCTTGACGAAATCGAACTGGCGGCCTGGAAAGAGGTCGTCGATAGGGCGTGTCTCGACCACCTGCCTGATCACGACCTCGTCGCGAAAATGTTGGGTATTTTCGCGATAGAGCGATGAACCCGTCGACTGCAGCCATTCCTTGGTCAGAAACAGCGTGGCCTGGCCCGACTTGTCCGACGCCGCAACGGCGTGCTGCTCGAAACCCAGCTTGCGCAGATCGTCCTGACAGAACGGGTTTGGCTCGACGAGCGTCGGACGGCAATCCGGGAAAACCTCGAGAAAGCCGCGCGTGAAGGTTCCGATATGCGCGCCGATATCGAGGAGAGCCCGCGGGTAATATCCTCGTTCCTTCAATTCGCGGAGAACCTGATCGCTCATCGTGCGCCCGCCTTGCGCCGATTGGGCGCCGGCTGAACTTTTCGCTTCGGTCTTGCAGATCTTGTGCGCGAGTTGACGTGCTGAGGAGTCTTTCCGGCTGCGCGCGTAATGTCGTCGGCCGTCCAGAGCCGCCGGTCGGGCAGCAGAGGCCTTACGAGATGGCGCTCGGCGAGCTTGGTCTTGTAGAAGCCGTGATAGTCCGCCACGGCCAGCATCTCGATCTGCTCGTGATCGTGTTCTATTCCCGCCTCGTGATAGGCCTCGAGATTGACCAGGTCGGGCTGCGGCGTCTGGCCCTTATTGTGCGCGCCGGCCATGTCCCGGTAGAGATCTTCGATGCGCGCGACCAGGAGATCGGTATCGAAAAGCTGGCAGCGCGCGCGTCCCGCTTCCAGTTTCTTCTTGTAATCCTCGATCTCGCTGCGATCGCTGCCCAGGGCCACCGCGCGCGCGACATAGTCTTCAGGCCGCGTGACGACCAGATTGCTCAGGCCTGCTGCCCGTACAAGGCTGCCGCAGACTCGGGAAGCAAAGCTGCGTCCCGACAATGTGAGCACGGGTACGCCGCACCACAGAGCATCGGACGCGGTCGTATGCGCACCATAGGGCGATGTGTCGACAAACAAGTCCGCCAGCGCATAGCGCGCCAGATGGTTTGCGTTGTTCAGCTTCGGCGCGAAGACGAGCCGCGTCCGCGATACACCTTTGCTTTCCGCGTGTTCGCCAAGGCGTTGCTTTGTCGCTTCGGACGTGTCGAGGAGCCAGAGCACGCTGTCGGGCACGCGCGCCAGGATTTCCATCCAGCGCTCGAACGTGAAGCGCGAGATTTTGTGCGTGCCGTTGAAGCAGCAATAGACCATTGCGTCGTCCGGCAGGCCGGCGTCCTTTCGTGTCGGACGCGCTGCGATGATGCGCTTGCGGTCGTTGGGCTGGTAGCAGGGAAGCCGAACCGCCGTCTCGGAATAGTAGATTTCCGATCCCGGCGGGATGATCCAGTCATCGGCAATGATGTAGTGGTGGTACGGCGTTGCCATGGTGCCCGGGTAGCCGAGCCAGTTCACTTGCACGGGCGCCGGGCGCCGCGCAAAAACGCCGGTGCGCGAATCGCGCGTGTGGCCGTTGACGTCAACCAGAATGTCGATGCCGTCCTCTGCGATCTTGCGGGCCGCCTCGTCGTCGCTCAGGCTCCGGATGTCGGTCCAGTGCTCGACCGCCGCTTTGATTCTGTTGGTCAGCGCGCTCGTCGAAGGTATGCCGCAATAATATGCAAAGACCTCGATCTTGCTGCGGTCGTGAAGCTCGAAGAATTCGGACATGAGATAGCCGATCGCGTGATCGCGCAGATCGGACGACACATAACCGACGCGCAGGCGCCGGCCCTTTAAATCGATCTTGGCGTGGCGCCGGTCGGTGTCGCGATCGATCCGCGCAGCCTCGGCCGTCAATTTCACATAACGGTCCGTCGTCGCCAGCTGCAGCAGGGGGTCGTCCGTGTAAACCGCAGTGGAGAGGGGGTGAATGCCTCGTACGAGCGACTTGCGGTCGAGATTCTCGCGGCTTACGGCTACCGGCCATTTGCACTGTGCCAGCCGGAACGCGACGTATTGTTCGATCACGTCGTGCTGGCGCGGATTGATATCCAGGCACAACTGGACGGCCGCCTCCGCAGAATTCGATCTGCTGGTGGTCCGAAAGAACGCGGGCCATCTGCTTCAGCGCCGTCGTAACGTAGCCGACGGCATTGCCGTTGATCGGCGCCGGGCGATTGACGACGGACCTCCAGAGTTCCAGCGCTTCGGCCGGCGCACCGGCGCGCTCGATCATGCCGCCGAGATTGATATAGGCCGGCATGAAATCGGCGTTGAGCGCAATGGCCTGCCTCAGCGCGGCCATGGCCGCATCCGTGTCGCCGATCTGCGTGTCGAGGGCGGAACAATTGAAATGCGCGACAAAAAGAAGAGGATCTTTCGGATTGTGGCTGATCCACTCCCGGTACAACTTTCGCGCCGGCTCGATTTGGCGCAGCGCCGTGTACTTTGAGGCAGTGTCGATGAGCTGGGCAATCGACAGGCTACCGATTGCGTCTTGTTGCGGTGGAGCTGAAAGCAGCTGTCCGGACATGGGCTTACTCGCGTTGTTGAATGGTCCGTCCGCGGGCGCGGCTCGTCGAAAACGGGTGTTCCCGACCGCTCAAATTTGAACGATTGTGGTTACCAAATCGCTAAGGATCGCAGCCCGGTCGCCGAGCGGTTTTGCGGATTGCTGCGGGGTGAGAAAACTGATTGAGATGCGGGCGCTTTCGGCGGAACGAACCGGGTGAGGATTTCCTCACCCGGTATCGCGTCCGTACTGCGGCAAGTCCTGTCGATCGGCGCCTTACTCGGTGGCAAGGACGATCGCGTTGATCTGATCGGAGTTCATGCTCTGCAGCTGCCCGAAGGTAAACGCGTTCAAGGCCGTCGTCGTCATGCTGCTGAGGTCCGTGGTCGACAATTGCTGGATCTGCGTTGCGGTCAACCCAGGTATCTGCGTGTTCACCAGATAGCCGATCTCCGTCGTCGACATCACGCCGATGACTGTCGGTGACAAGGCGCCAATCTGCGTGGAGGCCAGCAGCGGGACCTGGGTATCTTGCAGTTCGCCGACGGTGGTGGCGTTCATGCCGGCGATCTGGGTTGTTGTGAGACCCTTGAGCTGGGTGGCGTTGAAGGCGCCCAGCGAGGTTGCGTCGAGCTGGTTGACGTTGGTGGTGGACAGCGCGCCGATCTGGGTCGAGGCCAGACCGGTGAGCTGGGTGTCCTGCAGCTCGGCGAACTGGGTGGCCGAGATATTGCTGAACTGGGTGGCGGTGAGCGCCCCGATCTGGGTGGTGGTCAGCGCCCCGGTGCGGGTGGCGTCGAGACCGCCCAGCGTGGTGGCGTTGAGCGATGCAACCTGGGCGGTGGTCAGGCCCGGCAGCTGGGTTGTCGGATCCAGGCTGTTGAGCGAGGTGGTGGTCAGGGCGGCGAACTGGGTGCCGTTGAGCCGGCCAAGCTCGGTGGAGGTAAAGCCGGCCAGCGCGGTGGTGGAGATGCCGGCGAGCTGGGTTGCGGTCACGCCGCTGAGCTGCGTGGTGTTCAGGCCGCCGATCGAGGTGGTATCGAGCAGCGAGAAGTTGGTGGCGGAGAGCGCACCGATCTGCGTCGCGCTCAAGCTCGGCACCTGGGTGTCCTGCAGCTCGCCCACGACGGTGGAGGTCAGGGCTGCCAGCTGGGTTGTGGACAGGCCCTTGAGCTGGGTGGCGTTGAAGGCGCCCAGCGAGGTTGCGTCGAGCTGGTTGACGTTGGTGGTGGACAGCGCCCCGATCTGGGTCGAAGTCAGACCGGTGAGCTGGGTGTCCTGCAACTCGGCGAACTGGGTGGCCGAGATGTTCTTGAACTGGGTGGCGGAGAGCGCCCCGATCTGGGTGGTGGTCAGCGCCCCGGTGCGGGTGGCGTCGAGACCGCCCAGCGTGGTGGCGTTGAGCGATGCGACCTGGGTGGTGGTCAGGCCCGGCAGCTGGGTTGTCGGATCCAGGCTGTTGAGCGAGGTGGTGGTCAGCGCCGCGAACTGGGTGCTGTTGAGCTGACTAAGCTCGGTGGTGGTGAAGCCGGCCAGCGCCGTGGTCGAGATGCCGGCGAGCTGGGTCGCGGTCACGCCCTTGAGCTGCGTGGTGTTCAAAGCGCCGATCGAGGTGGTATCGAGCAGCGAGAAGTTGGTGGCGGTGAGCGCGCCGATCTGCGTCGCGCTCAACTGGCCGATCTGGGTGTCGGAGAACTCGCCGACGGCGGTAGCCGTCAGACCCGCCAGCTCGGTGGTGGTGATGCCCTGGACCTGGGTGGTGTTCAGCGCCTGGATCTGCGTGGTGTCCAACGATGACAGATTGGTCGCACCGAAGGCGTCGACCTGGCTGACGCTGAGCGCGCTCACCTGCGTCGTCTGCAGTTCGCCGATGGCGGTGGCGTTCATTCCGGCGAGCTGGGTTGCGGTGAGGCCCTTGAGCTGGGTGGCGTTGAAGGCGCCCAGCGATGTGGCGTCGAGCTGGTTGATGTTGGTGGTGGAGAGCGCACCGATCTGCGTCGAAGTCAGACCGGTGAGCTGGGTGTCCTGCAGCTCGGCGAACTGGGTGGCCGAGATGTTCTTGAACTGGGTGGCGGAGAGCGCCCCGATCTGGGTGGTGGTCAGCGCCCCGGTGCGGGTGGCGTCGAGACCGCCCAGCGTGGTGGTATTGAGCGATGCGACCTGGGTGGTGGTCAGGCCCGGCAGCTGGGTTGTCGGATCCAGGCTGTTGAGCGAGGTGGTGGTCAGCGCCGCGAACTGGGTGCTGTTGAGCCGGCCAAGCTCGGTGGAGGTAAAGCCGGCCAGCGCCGTGGTCGAGATGCCGGCGAGCTGGGTTGCGGTCACGCCGCTCAGCTGCGTGGTGTTCAGACCGCCGATCGAGGTCGTATCGAGCAGCGAGAAGTTGGTGGCGGAGAGCGCACCGATCTGCACCGCGCTCAAGCTCGGCACCTGGGTATCTTGCAGCTCGCCGACGGTGGTGGCGTTCATGCCGGCGATCTGGGTTGTTGTGAGACCCTTGAGCTGGGTGGCGTTGAAGGCGCCCAGCGAGGTTGCGTCGAGCTGGTTGACGTTGGTGGTGGACAGCGCGCCGATCTGGGTCGAGGCCAGACCGGTGAGCTGGGTGTCCTGCAGCTCGGCGAACTGGGTGGCCGAGATATTGCTGAACTGGGTGGCGGTGAGCGCCCCGATCTGGGTGGTGGTCAGCGCCCCGGTGCGGGTGGCGTCGAGACCGCCCAGCGTGGTGGCGTTGAGCGATGCAACCTGGGCGGTGGTCAGGCCCGGCAGCTGGGTTGTCGGATCCAGGCTGTTGAGCGAGGTGGTGGTCAGGGCGGCGAACTGGGTGCCGTTGAGCCGGCCAAGCTCGGTGGAGGTAAAGCCGGCCAGCGCGGTGGTGGAGATGCCGGCGAGCTGGGTTGCGGTCACGCCGCTGAGCTGCGTGGTGTTCAGGCCGCCGATCGAGGTGGTATCGAGCAGCGAGAAGTTGGTGGCGGAGAGCGCACCGATCTGCGTCGCGCTCAAGCTCGGCACCTGGGTGTCCTGCAGCTCGCCCACGACGGTGGAGGTCAGGGCTGCCAGCTGGGTTGTGGACAGGCCCTTGAGCTGGGTGGCGTTGAAGGCGCCCAGCGAGGTTGCGTCGAGCTGGTTGACGTTGGTGGTGGACAGCGCCCCGATCTGGGTCGAAGTCAGACCGGTGAGCTGGGTGTCCTGCAACTCGGCGAACTGGGTGGCCGAGATGTTCTTGAACTGGGTGGCGGAGAGCGCCCCGATCTGGGTGGTGGTCAGCGCCCCGGTGCGGGTGGCGTCGAGACCGCCCAGCGTGGTGGCGTTGAGCGATGCGACCTGGGTGGTGGTCAGGCCCGGCAGCTGGGTTGTCGGATCCAGGCTGTTGAGCGAGGTGGTGGTCAGCGCCGCGAACTGGGTGCTGTTGAGCTGACTAAGCTCGGTGGTGGTGAAGCCGGCCAGCGCCGTGGTCGAGATGCCGGCGAGCTGGGTCGCGGTCACGCCCTTGAGCTGCGTGGTGTTCAAAGCGCCGATCGAGGTGGTATCGAGCAGCGAGAAGTTGGTGGCGGTGAGCGCGCCGATCTGCGTCGCGCTCAACTGGCCGATCTGGGTGTCGGAGAACTCGCCGACGGCGGTAGCCGTCAGACCCGCCAGCTCGGTGGTGGTGATGCCCTGGACCTGGGTGGTGTTCAGCGCCTGGATCTGCGTGGTGTCCAACGATGACAGATTGGTCGCACCGAAGGCGTCGACCTGGCTGACGCTGAGCGCGCTCACCTGCGTCGTCTGCAGTTCGCCGATGGCGGTGGCGTTCATTCCGGCGAGCTGGGTTGCGGTGAGGCCCTTGAGCTGGGTGGCGTTGAAGGCGCCCAGCGATGTGGCGTCGAGCTGGTTGATGTTGGTGGTGGAGAGCGCACCGATCTGCGTCGAAGTCAGACCGGTGAGCTGGGTGTCCTGCAGCTCGGCGAACTGGGTGGCCGAGATGTTCTTGAACTGGGTGGCGGAGAGCGCCCCGATCTGGGTGGTGGTCAGCGCCCCGGTGCGGGTGGCGTCGAGACCGCCCAGCGTGGTGGTATTGAGCGATGCGACCTGGGTGGTGGTCAGGCCCGGCAGCTGGGTTGTCGGATCCAGGCTGTTGAGCGAGGTGGTGGTCAGCGCCGCGAACTGGGTGCTGTTGAGCCGGCCAAGCTCGGTGGAGGTAAAGCCGGCCAGCGCCGTGGTCGAGATGCCGGCGAGCTGGGTTGCGGTCACGCCGCTCAGCTGCGTGGTGTTCAGACCGCCGATCGAGGTCGTATCGAGCAGCGAGAAGTTGGTGGCGGAGAGCGCACCGATCTGCACCGCGCTCAAGCTCGGCACCTGGGTATCTTGCAGCTCGCCGACGGTGGTGGCGTTCATGCCGGCGATCTGGGTTGTTGTGAGACCCTTGAGCTGGGTGGCGTTGAAGGCGCCCAGCGAGGTTGCGTCGAGCTGGTTGACGTTGGTGGTGGACAGCGCGCCGATCTGGGTCGAGGCCAGACCGGTGAGCTGGGTGTCCTGCAGCTCGGCGAACTGGGTGGCCGAGATATTGCTGAACTGGGTGGCGGTGAGCGCCCCGATCTGGGTGGTGGTCAGCGCCCCGGTGCGGGTGGCGTCGAGACCGCCCAGCGTGGTGGCGTTGAGCGATGCAACCTGGGCGGTGGTCAGGCCCGGCAGCTGGGTTGTCGGATCCAGGCTGTTGAGCGAGGTGGTGGTCAGGGCGGCGAACTGGGTGCCGTTGAGCCGGCCAAGCTCGGTGGAGGTAAAGCCGGCCAGCGCGGTGGTGGAGATGCCGGCGAGCTGGGTTGCGGTCACGCCGCTGAGCTGCGTGGTGTTCAGGCCGCCGATCGAGGTGGTATCGAGCAGCGAGAAGTTGGTGGCGGAGAGCGCACCGATCTGCGTCGCGCTCAAGCTCGGCACCTGGGTGTCCTGCAGCTCGCCCACGACGGTGGAGGTCAGGGCTGCCAGCTGGGTTGTGGACAGGCCCTTGAGCTGGGTGGCGTTGAAGGCGCCCAGCGAGGTTGCGTCGAGCTGGTTGACGTTGGTGGTGGACAGCGCCCCGATCTGGGTCGAAGTCAGACCGGTGAGCTGGGTGTCCTGCAACTCGGCGAACTGGGTGGCCGAGATGTTCTTGAACTGGGTGGCGGAGAGCGCCCCGATCTGGGTGGTGGTCAGCGCCCCGGTGCGGGTGGCGTCGAGACCGCCCAGCGTGGTGGCGTTGAGCGATGCGACCTGGGTGGTGGTCAGGCCCGGCAGCTGGGTTGTCGGATCCAGGCTGTTGAGCGAGGTGGTGGTCAGCGCCGCGAACTGGGTGCTGTTGAGCTGACTAAGCTCGGTGGTGGTGAAGCCGGCCAGCGCCGTGGTCGAGATGCCGGCGAGCTGGGTCGCGGTCACGCCCTTGAGCTGCGTGGTGTTCAAAGCGCCGATCGAGGTGGTATCGAGCAGCGAGAAGTTGGTGGCGGTGAGCGCGCCGATCTGCGTCGCGCTCAACTGGCCGATCTGGGTGTCGGAGAACTCGCCGACGGCGGTAGCCGTCAGACCCGCCAGCTCGGTGGTGGTGATGCCCTGGACCTGGGTGGTGTTCAGCGCCTGGATCTGCGTGGTGTCCAACGATGACAGATTGGTCGCACCGAAGGCGTCGACCTGGCTGACGCTGAGCGCGCTCACCTGCGTCGTCTGCAGTTCGCCGATGGCGGTGGCGTTCATTCCGGCGAGCTGGGTTGCGGTGAGGCCCTTGAGCTGGGTGGCGTTGAAGGCGCCCAGCGATGTGGCGTCGAGCTGGTTGATGTTGGTGGTGGAGAGCGCACCGATCTGCGTCGAAGTCAGACCGGTGAGCTGGGTGTCCTGCAGCTCGGCGAACTGGGTGGCCGAGATGTTCTTGAACTGGGTGGCGGAGAGCGCCCCGATCTGGGTGGTGGTCAGCGCCCCGGTGCGGGTGGCGTCGAGACCGCCCAGCGTGGTGGTATTGAGCGATGCGACCTGGGTGGTGGTCAGGCCCGGCAGCTGGGTTGTCGGATCCAGGCTGTTGAGCGAGGTGGTGGTCAGCGCCGCGAACTGGGTGCTGTTGAGCCGGCCAAGCTCGGTGGAGGTAAAGCCGGCCAGCGCCGTGGTCGAGATGCCGGCGAGCTGGGTTGCGGTCACGCCGCTCAGCTGCGTGGTGTTCAGACCGCCGATCGAGGTCGTATCGAGCAGCGAGAAGTTGGTGGCGGAGAGCGCACCGATCTGCACCGCGCTCAAGCTCGGCACCTGGGTATCTTGCAGCTCGCCGACGGTGGTGGCGTTCATGCCGGCGATCTGGGTTGTTGTGAGACCCTTGAGCTGGGTGGCGTTGAAGGCGCCCAGCGAGGTTGCGTCGAGCTGGTTGACGTTGGTGGTGGACAGCGCGCCGATCTGGGTCGAGGCCAGACCGGTGAGCTGGGTGTCCTGCAGCTCGGCGAACTGGGTGGCCGAGATATTGCTGAACTGGGTGGCGGTGAGCGCCCCGATCTGGGTGGTGGTCAGCGCCCCGGTGCGGGTGGCGTCGAGACCGCCCAGCGTGGTGGCGTTGAGCGATGCAACCTGGGCGGTGGTCAGGCCCGGCAGCTGGGTTGTCGGATCCAGGCTGTTGAGCGAGGTGGTGGTCAGGGCGGCGAACTGGGTGCCGTTGAGCCGGCCAAGCTCGGTGGAGGTAAAGCCGGCCAGCGCGGTGGTGGAGATGCCGGCGAGCTGGGTTGCGGTCACGCCGCTGAGCTGCGTGGTGTTCAGGCCGCCGATCGAGGTGGTATCGAGCAGCGAGAAGTTGGTGGCGGAGAGCGCACCGATCTGCGTCGCGCTCAAGCTCGGCACCTGGGTGTCCTGCAGCTCGCCCACGACGGTGGAGGTCAGGGCTGCCAGCTGGGTTGTGGACAGGCCCTTGAGCTGGGTGGCGTTGAAGGCGCCCAGCGAGGTTGCGTCGAGCTGGTTGACGTTGGTGGTGGACAGCGCCCCGATCTGGGTCGAAGTCAGACCGGTGAGCTGGGTGTCCTGCAACTCGGCGAACTGGGTGGCCGAGATGTTCTTGAACTGGGTGGCGGAGAGCGCCCCGATCTGGGTGGTGGTCAGCGCCCCGGTGCGGGTGGCGTCGAGACCGCCCAGCGTGGTGGCGTTGAGCGATGCGACCTGGGTGGTGGTCAGGCCCGGCAGCTGGGTTGTCGGATCCAGGCTGTTGAGCGAGGTGGTGGTCAGCGCCGCGAACTGGGTGCTGTTGAGCTGACTAAGCTCGGTGGTGGTGAAGCCGGCCAGCGCCGTGGTCGAGATGCCGGCGAGCTGGGTCGCGGTCACGCCCTTGAGCTGCGTGGTGTTCAAAGCGCCGATCGAGGTGGTATCGAGCAGCGAGAAGTTGGTGGCGGTGAGCGCGCCGATCTGCGTCGCGCTCAACTGGCCGATCTGGGTGTCGGAGAACTCGCCGACGGCGGTAGCCGTCAGACCCGCCAGCTCGGTGGTGGTGATGCCCTGGACCTGGGTGGTGTTCAGCGCCTGGATCTGCGTGGTGTCCAACGATGACAGATTGGTCGCACCCATCGCGACAATATCGGTGGCGCTGACCGTCTGAATGTCCGTCGCGTCGAAACCGGTAAGCTGGGTCGACGTCAATGCTGCGAATTGCTGGCCATTCAATACCTGGAGCTGCGTCACGCTGAACATCAGCGAACTCGACAGCTGGAAATTCGGCATCTGGGTCGTTGTCAGGCCCTTGACTTGAGTGGTGCTAAGAGCGTCCAGCTGGGTCGCATCGAGCACCGCTATGCCGCTGGTGTTGATTGCGGCAACTTGCGTAGAGCTCAACGACTGAATGTCTGTGACCGAAAGGCCCTCGATGGCCGTGGTGGACAGCGCCGCAATTTGAGCGGGTGTAAGCTGTGATATCGACATTAGCGTGGAACTCCAGTAGCAGTCGAGTGGCCCCTAAGCAGAGCGAAGCCCTGCGTCCCCCCTGAGGGTTCAATTGCGCAAGCTATACTGGCAGCTCCTTCGAATTGGTTAACCGCCTGCGAGGCGATGAATTAATCATGCTCGTACGCTGCGCGTGGCATTGTGTCCCAAACAAAAAATAGAATAATATTTTTTCTGCCGAGATCGGTTGCGTGCTTAATGTCGGGCAATTTCGGCCATTGCATTTCCAAGCACGCAAGAATGCGCTGTAATGAAGGCGCGGACATTCGAATCCAAAAAGGGGATTTAGACGATGGAGGAATTCTTCGTACAGCGGACCATCAACCGCTACAGCGAAGCGGCCAGCCGAGCAGATTGGGACGAGGTTCTGTCAACTTACCTGGCGGACGGGGTCTGGCAAATTCCGGGTATCGGCTTGAAGTTCGAGGGTCACGATGCCATCCGCGAGGGCTTGAAGCGGCTTGCCGGCCCGATGGACTATATCGTGCAACTCAACGCGCCGGCCTTGATCACGCTGGATGGCAACGGCGCAACCGCCCGGTCGGTGATCCGCGAGTGCGGCAAATATGCGGGCCGCGACGAAGCCCTGGAGATACTCGGGTTTTATGCCGACAGGCTGGCGCGCACTCGGGAGGGATGGAAGTTCGCCCATCGCACCTTCGAGTTGCGAGGAATGCACAGCTTCCCGTTGCTGCCGGCTGCAGGTTGAGACGCCGGGCCGATCTGTGCGCTGTGCAATGCGGTCGTGATAAAAGCCGCGCTCGCGCAAATTCAAAACTTTCGCAGCGGCGCGCCGACGGCGGCGCATTGTGCCTCGCTAGCTTTGATTTATCTCGACCGAATGTCCGTCGCGCCATTGGCGCAGTACGAGATAGCGGCCGTGCAACGCACCGCGGTCGTATGTGCCGAAACCGAGCAGGGTTCCCTCGTGTCCCTCGGCGGCATCGAGCCACTTCACGCATTCGAGCCCGTGCCTCATGCCTTCCCGCGTGAATTCGGGCGCGCGCGCGAGTCCCTCGGCGACGAGCCGGCCGAGATCGTAGCCCTTGGCGGCCGCAAGAACTCTTTGCGAGCGCCACATCGAGACGCTGGCGTAGCGCGCGCAACGTCGTGTTGCGGTCGGAATGCATGTCGATATAGACCCAGCCATCGATGATGCGCCCGAAATCCGGCGCATAGCCGCGGATGCCCGCCGTGTTCATCGCGCAAGGACCGTCCCAGCCGCGCGCCGCAGCCGCTTGGGCGACGGCCGGAGCAGAAAGACCAAGGCCCAGATAGACCAATGCATCAGGCGGCGCCTCGAGCAGTTCGTCGACTTCCGCTTGCGCATTCTGCGTCAGCGGCGCCAGTGGCGCGGTCGCTGCAACGCGCAAGCCCAGGATATCGGCTTCGTCCTGGAAGAATTGCAGATGCCTGCGGCCGATGGGCGACTTGTCGTGCGCTACCGCCACGCGCTTCGCACCCAGCGACGAAAGATGGCGTGCGAGCACCAGCGATTCGTCCTCGTGCGAACCGACCTGGAGTTGAAACATGTATTCGCCGCGTGCGTGCTCCGTTCCGGCCCAATTGATGGTCGGCACGCGATAGCGCTCGGCCAGCGGCGTGGCGGCCAGCGCATTGTCGCCGATGGCGGGCCCCACGATCAGAAGCACGCCGTCGTCGACCAGGGCCGCATAGGCGCGCTCCACGGCAGCCGCGGTTCCGGACGGCAGACCCTGGCCCCACGCGTGCACGAATTCGACTTCGCGATCCAGACGTCCGCTGGCGGCATACTCGCTGGCGACGAGCCTCAGCCAGTGCTCGGTGTCGTCCGGCGCCGGCGGACCTTCGGACATGTCGTTCAATATCCCTACGCGCATCGGTGCGGTCATGTTCGGCGCCTCGCAGTCGCATAGACGATTTTGCCACGAAAGACCTCCGTCGTTAATCCCGCCAAGCGCGAAGGCGTGTCCCGCGCGCTTTCGTGGCTTGCACGGATATCGGATCTATGTCACATCGTGATACGTTATTTCTAAATGTGACATTCCAAACGGAGCGATGGTGTCGGTCAAGCGAAGTCAAAGCGCGTCGCGCGTGCTTGCCGTGCTGGAAAGAATTGCGCGTCATCAACCGGTCGGCGTGAGCGAGCTGGCAAGGCGCCTTGGCGCCGACAAGAGCGCGGTGCAGCGCGCAATCATGACGCTGGCCGACAATGGCTGGATTTGCGCCGCGCCCGGAACGCCGACGCGCTGGCAGCTCACCGCGCATATCTTTGCCGTCGCCCATATCGGCCATGGCAGCAACGATCTGCGCCGGCGCGCGCGCAGCGTGCTCGAGGCATTGCGCGACGAAAGTCAGGAGACGGTGCTTTTGACCGTTCCGGATATTCGCCGCTTCGTCGTGATCGACGCGTTGGAGAGCCTGCAGCTGCTGCGCACGGTGCCGAGCATCGGATTGACGGTGCCGGTTCGCGGCAGCGCGACCAGTCGCGCCGTCCTCGCCTACATGAAGAGCGAGAAGCAGATCGCATTGTTGGGCGAAGCGCCCGATGCCGCGCAGCGCCGCGAATTCGAGGCCACGCGGCGCCGCGGATATGCCGTCAACGACGGCGATGTCGTTCAAGGCTCCACCAACATTGCCGCGCCCATTTTCGAAGCGGACGGTCAGCCGATCGCGGCCGTGGTGGTCTCCGGCCCTTCCGAGCGCCTCACGCCCAAACGGCACCCAACAGTTGGTGCCATGGTTTTGGCCGCCGCGCGGGACTTGTCGCGCAACGCGCCTGCGGCGCTTACTGCTTCTGCGGAAGCCGCAGAATGACGGTCTGGCAACCAAACGCAATGTGAATATCGGTTGATAGAAAAGCGAGGACAGTGTGGAACGAATTACGATTTCGGGCGTCGGCATTGCCTATGAGCTGTTTGGCAAGCCGGGTGCGCCGGCGGTGGCGCTGACGCCGGGCGGGCGTTTCGCGATGGGCAGTCCCGGCCTGCCGGAACTGGCCAAGGTGCTGGCAGACAGCGGCAGGCGCGTTCTGCTCTGGGACCGTCCTAACTGTGGCTCGTCGGATATCTGCTTCGATGCGGATACGGAGTTGGTGCTGCAAGGCCGTACGCTTGCGCAGATCATTCGCGTCCTCGATCTGGGGCCGACGGCGGTGTGCGGCGGATCAGCCGGCTCGCGCGTCTCGTTGATTGCCGCCTCGCGCGATCCGGAAATCGTTTCGCATCTGGTGGTCTGGTGGATCAGCGGCGGCAACATTGGTCTGATGCAGCTTGCCGCGTATTATTGCGGCGAATTGGCCATTGCGGCCAGCCGTGGCGGCATGGCTGCCGTGGCGGCGTTGCCGGGATGGGCGCTGCAAATTCAGCGCAATCCGAAGAATCGCGACATCATCCTCTCGCAGAATCCCGATACGTTCATCGAGACGATGGAGCGCTGGGCCGGATCCTATACGCCGTCGCCGATCTCGCCGGTGCCGGGCATGCTGCCGGAGCATTTCGCGCGGCTGACGATGCCGGTTCGTGTCTACCGCAGCGGCAAGAGCGACGTGAGCCATCCGCGGCGCACCAGCGAATGGGTACATGCCCTGATACCGCATTCGGAATTTCTCGATCCGCCGTGGCCGGATGACGAGTGGAACAGCCGCTCGTCCTACGCGGCCAAACATGGCAGCGGACATTTCGCAGGATGGCCGGCGCTCGCTCCTGCCATTTTGGAGTTCACCAGCCGGTAGCATCGCCAATTCCTGCAGCAAGGAGAAAGCGCATGACCAGGATCGTGCGGGTCCACGGATTTGGCGGGTCCGATGGGCTGCGGATCGACGACATTGAGCTCGGCGATCCGAAGCCCGGGGACGTGCGGCTGAACGTGCGCGCTATCGGCCTCAACCGCGTCGATGCGCTGTTTCGCAGTGGGCAATTCGGCCATCCTCCGTTGCCCGCGATGATCGGATATGAAGCCGCTGGTGTCGTCGCAGCCTTGGGCAAGGATGTGAAAAGTTTTGTGATCGGCGACAGAGTGGCCGTTATCCCCGGCCCGTTCATGGGTACCTATGGCGAGACGATCGATTACCCGGCCGATTTCATCATCCACATCCCCGACGATTTGTCGTTTGAAGCGGCCGCCGCGACGTGGATGCAATATCTCACGGCTTACGCCCTGATCGAGCTTGCGCAGATCGGGGCCGATGACGTGGTGGTCATCACCGCCGCGTCTTCGTCGGTCGGGTTGGCGGCCATCCAGATTGCCAATGCAGTCAAGGCCATTCCTGTCGCCGTTACACGCGGCCGGGCCAAACACGATGCCCTGAGGCAGCATGGCGCCCATCATGTCGTCGTGACGGAAGAGCAGGGGCTTGCACAAGGCGTAGGCCGGATTACCGATGGCCGCGGCGCCCGCGTCGTTTTCGATGCCGTGTCAGGTTCGACCTTGCCGAGCCTCGTGGAAGCGGCGGCACCGGAAGGCGTGATCATCGTTTACGGTTCGCTGGGCGGGGAGCCGGCAATTCTGCCGGCCAACATCGCGATGCTGAAGCACCTGACGATCCACGGATTTTCGACGCGCTACATCATCGACGACGCGCCACGAAGAGCCAAAGCCGTGGACTTCATCCTGACGGGCCTGTCAAGCGGTGCGCTTCGTCCCATCATCGATCGCGTCTTCGCGTTCGACGACATCGCCGACGCGCATCGTTACCTGGAAACCAACGCTCAGGTCGGCAAGATCGTGGTGAAGGTCCCGTGAACGCAGACCGCTTCACGAAGCTGGCGGCTTCAGCGGCTCGGCCAAAGCCGGTTCCATTTCTCCTCCTCCGCCGCGTTGACGTCTTCTAGCGCCTCCAAAATGCTTCGTGCGGCGGCCATGTGTTTGGGATTTTCCGTATCGAACGTTTCTTCTGCCGCAATCATCAAGAGCCCGCCGTCGTCCATGTGCTCGACGAGCACGTTGCTCGGCGGGGTCACCTGCTCCGCCAGCTCCGGCGCCAAATAGGTCATCCATGCCAGATCCAGGAACAGCTTGGAGGGCTCGTGCCACAGCTTCTCCAACATTCCCGAATAGGCTTGCGCGTGACGGACATCCCATGCCGCAACAATGGACTTCAGCACCTCTTTGAAGAGCGGGTAGGCAATGATTGCCGTATCGGGATCTGCGCCGGTTTCGAATTGCGCCGAACGAATGCCCGCGCGCGGATTCACAATACCGCCGCCATGCGCCTGCAAGCTCACCGTAAACGGAGAATTCTCAAAGCCGTTGCTCGCCGTGATTGCGTAACCGCCGTTCGGTTGGGGGTTCCGAAAGTCATCCCTGCGAACGCCGAGTTCCACCATTTCCGTCATGCGTCCGCGCATTGTCTCGAGCGGACGAAGGCTCGTGCGAAGTTTCTCTTCAATCACCTCCGGCTCCTCGTCGAGCAAGTCCTCGACCTTCAGACTATGGTCCGAAAACCACCAGTCCTTGAAATGGGGACTCATTTGGCTCAGCGAATCGAAATTCTTCAGTATGCGTTGTCCGAGTTCCGCAGGGGTCTCGGCGCGCGGGTCCCAACTCGAGAAAATGCTGAATTCGTTTTCGTTCATCTCGTATCCTCCGGAAGCGGCGCATAAACCAGCTTTATGCGCTTCAAGATGCCATGTTTGCTGAAGATATTGCGCGCGAACTCGAGCGCCGGCATTTCCGCGAAATACCACTCCACAGGCCGGCCGCCGCTTGCTTCGATCTGGCGGGTAGCCTGAGCCAGCCAATCCGCTGCCAACTTTTCCTGGAATTTTTTCCCGTAGTAGGGATTGGCCGATTGCTGCGCATAGCCGCGCCCCTTGTATTCGATCATAGATCCGGTCGTGCGCTGGCAATCGTCATAGAAGACAAGCGCGCCTTCCTCCCACGGATTCGGAAGCTGATAGCCCAAGCCCGGCGGTGTTGGCGGCTGATTGACCAACGCTTTCACGTAAGCGACATAGGCCTTGCTCGCGGCACTGCCTTGCGGCTTGTCCGGGCGAGGCGGTTCGGGACATTGCTGCGGCTCCTCACTGCGCTGACTCGATCGCGGGTCTTCCGGCGGCAAGGTGTCCGGATCGACATGGGCATGTACGGTTAGCAGACGCTTTAGTGCAGGACTCAGTCGCAGTTCGCCGTCAGGACCGCGGGTCGCTTGGCCGACGACTTTTCCATCAGAAGCATGCCGGATATCAACCAGCGTCTCGTCGTCATTCCACGAATAGAGGAGATCGGGCCGCCCCGGGACCGGCACGTCATGATTTTTTCCGCCTGCAGGTGTCGAGTACAAAAGCGCGTACAGGAATGCGAGAGGCCCGGCTGCTCTTGAAGCGCCTTCTACGATTTCCTCCCAGGGAATTCGCTCCCAGGCATTTTCCTCAACCGCACCTTCCTCGGTGTCAGCAATGGCACTTTCTGTTGCTGTTCGCGCGTTGATAGCCGCCGGCGGCTTGGCATCGACGCTCGTGTTTTCGCTTGTCCATTCCCCGCTCGACCTGCCGCTGCCAGATGGAACACGCGGCTGGTCGGGATTGTAGAACTTCTCCAATTCGTCCAATGGAGCCGGATCTAAATCGAGAGCGGTCCAGATATTGCGCGGACTTATGCCGTCTTCCATCAGTCCGTCTGCGATGAACAGCCGGCGCGCAGCATCGGTGGGATCGCGAAGCCTCGGCACGCGCGCGAGCGCGATCAACATGGCCGCCATACATTCGTCGCCGGCGCGCGCATATCTCGAAGCCTTGCGGATCGTGCCCAGCAGCGACAACGACACTGGATGTCCGTAGGCAACTGCGAGAAGCGTCAGAAGCCTTGCTTCCTCGCCGTCCAGCACGAGCGCCCTGTTCCGGTCACGTTTGGCCAGAAGCGTCTTCGCACCCAGAACGAGCCCTTCTTTCTCAAGGCTCATGGCGGCGTGCAGGCCGCGAAAACGTCCACTGTCCCGCCAACGCTCGGAATGGTGTGCGATTGGGTTCATGGGGTCCCCGGTTCTTATCGGTGAGGGACTTTGGCACGGCGAAAAGAACAAAACAAGCTCAAACAGCGAACATTTGTTTAGGGTGCGTAAGGTTTTGTTTTCATTGGAAAACTGCGCATACAGATTCGAACTCGCCGCTGGGGGGCTGTACGTCTTTTCCGGGGTGCATTGTGTGCTAAGGGCTTCCTTCATGAAGCCACGTTCCACGCGATCTTCCGGCCGCGACGCCCTGCGCGTGAAGGTGAAGAACGCCAAGGGCAGGGGCGCATCGTCCGCCCGCTGGCTAGAGCGGCAGCTGAACGATCCGTATGTGCGGCAAGCCAACGCCAAGGGGTTTCGCAGCCGCGCCGCCTTCAAGCTTGCCGAGCTTGACGACAAGTTCCGCTTTCTCGTGTCCGGCGCGCGCGTGCTCGATCTTGGCGCCGCACCCGGCGGCTGGAGCCAAGTCGCGCAGGAACGTGTCGGAGCCAAGGGCCGCGTCGTCGCTGCCGACATTCTGGAGATGATGCCGCTGGAGGGCGTGGAGATCCTGCAAGCCGATCTGCTCGATGCAGAGACCCCGCTCCGCCTGAAGGCGGCGCTGGGCGGGCTGGCCGACGTAGTGTTGTCCGATATGGCGGCGCCCACGACGGGACATAGAGCCACGGATCACTTGCGCACCACGGCCCTGCTCGAAGCCGCACTCGACCTCGCGGAAGACGTGCTAAAGCCGGGCGGCATATTCGTGGGCAAGGCGTTTCGGGGTGGTGCATCGGCTGCACTCCTGGCGCGCATCAAGCAGCGCTTCGCGGAAGTCCGCCATGTCAAGCCGCCGGCGAGCCGGCAGGAATCCGTCGAGCTTTATCTCGTGGCGCGCGGCTTCAAAGGCTGAGCGGTTCCAGAAAAAGTGCGCGCACTTTTGCGTTCGGAACCGCGTCAAAACAATAGCTGAACGCGGTCAGCGGATCTCGAAGGTGACGGTCACGGTCGCCGAAATGCTTTCTTCTCCGGTGGCGATCGGGGTAGGTGCGGCCGCGGCCGGCGCCATGGCCATCGCGCGAAAGACCGGCCGCGGCGGCGCGCCGCCTTCGCTTACCGAGAGGATCGGACCCAGTTGAAGATCGGCGGCTTTGGCATAGGTCTGCGCCCTGGCGATGGCGTCGCGCATGGCGGCGGCGCGGGCCTGCCCTTCGAGCGGCTTGGGGTCGTGGATCGAAAATCCGATGTCGCCCAGCGAATTGGAACCCGAGGCGACGAGCGCGTCGAGCGCCGGTCCGAGCCGCGACAGGTTTTCGACCGTTGCGTGCACCGTGTTGGAGACCTGATACCCGGCGATCCTCTGCGTGTCACCGGAGCGGTCGCTGGCATATTGCGGCGAGACGGAGAAGTCCGACGTCTGGATGTCCTTCTGTGCGATGCCGAGAGTCTTCAGCGTGGCGAGCACCTTGTTCATCGCCTCGCGATTCTTGGCCATGGCGCCTGCGGCGGTCACGGCTTGCGTCACCACGCCGGTCGAGAGTTGCGCCTCGTCGGGAGCGGCCTTGACCTCGCCTTCGCCCGTCACCGTCATGGTGCGGAGAGATTGGCCGTCGTCGGCGGCTATCGCCAAAGCCGGGGCGAATAACGCAAAAGCGCCAAGGGCCACAGCGATGTTTGCGTATGCCGATTTTGTCATGGTGGGCGTCCTTCGGGAACTACGCCCAGCTAATCTCGCGTTCGCGGCAAAACTGCGGCGCGGTCCGCAGGTTTGGCAGTCCGTTTTTCTTTTCCGGCGTGAGCGGTTCCTGTAAGGAAGGCGCCGGGGCCTGTAGCTCAGTTGGTTAGAGCTGACCGCTCATAACGGTCTGGTCGGGGGTTCGAGTCCCTCCGGGCCCACCAATGGAATGTACATTACACCGCCACTGATTGGTTTATTCGCTGGCGACGGGCATTTCGGGCCGGATTTCGGCTTTGCCTTGAGCGAACATAGGCTCCCCGTTTAGCAGTCGCATAGCCAAAACAGCCGCGACCGCTCCGAGTGCCTGAGCCGCCATGAAACCCGCGACGTGGGCCGGCGCGATCCCGGCGAAAGTATCGGTAAGAGAGCGCGCCAAAGTGACGGCGGGGTTGGCGAACGAAGTTGACGACGTGAACCAGTAGGCGGCGACGATATAGAGAGCGACCGCACCGGGCAGCGCTGCCGTGAAATGCCGCCGCCCGCTTTCGATTACCGCCAGCAGGCCGAAAGTGGCGATGAATTCACCGGCCCACTGTCCAATGCCCGACCGCAAATGCGTTGAGGTTTGCAGGATGGGAAGATCGAACATGAGATGCGCCACCCACACGCCGCAAATCGCCCCCGCAATTTGCGCGGCGATATAGGGCAGCAGAACGGCGCGTGGGATTTCTTTCGCCGATACCAGAGCAAGCGTCACGGCAGGATTGAAATGCGCGCCCGAAACAGGCCCGAAAGTGCGGATGAGCGCATAGAGGGCCGCCCCGGTGGCGACGGAGTTCGCCAGAAGAGCTAAGGCAGTATTTCCGGAAGCAAGGCGTTCGCCCATGATGCCGGAGCCGACGACCGCCATGAGCAGAAACGCGGTGCCGACGAATTCGGCAGTGGGCTTGCGCCAGCTCAAGAGGCCGCCTCGCCGGAAGTTTTACCGATGCGGCCGATCTTCTCGGCCTCGCGCTTGATGGCGAGGCGATCGAGCTTGTCGAAGGGCAGCGCGATGAAGAGTTTGATGCGCGCATCAAGGCGGCGCACGGTGTCGCGGAACGCCGCCATACGCTGCTCTTCGGTGCCTTCCACGGCTACCGGGTCCGGAATGCCCCAGTGGGCTGTCGTCGGACTGCCGGGCCAGATCGGGCAGGCTTCGCCGGCCGCTTGGTCGCAAACCGTGAACACGAAATCCATCTTCGGCGCGTCGGGCTTGGCGAATTCGTCCCAGCTCTTCGACCGGAGATTTTCCGTTGGCAGCTTCATCGATTCGAGAAGTTCTATGGCGAGCGGGTTCACTTCTCCTTTCGGGAAGCTCCCTGCGCTGTAGGCATGGAATTTTCCGTTGCCCCAGCGATTGAGCAGCGCCTCCGCGATGATACTACGTGCAGAATTGCCGGTACAAAGGAACAGAACGTTGAATGTGCGGTCCATCGATTACTCCGCTGCCACGGAGCAGAAAGACGCCGCGACCTTCTGCTTCGCCGGTTGTTCCGGTGTGCAGCAAGCGGGCGGGCAACAGGCGGCGTCGCTGCCTCTGCTTGGTGCGGCGGCGAGGCCTCTGGCGTAGACCGTCGCTTCACTATGCGCGAGGAATGTCTCCCACGAAATATCTTGTGGATCGGCAATCCATTGTTTGTCGGACCGAGCGTAGCAGCAAGTGGTTGCGTTCTCTTCGACGACAGGAGCCTCTGCCTTGTTCAAGCGCGCATACACTTCGCCCAGCTCGTTCTCGACCTGAATGCCGAGATGTTCGATACCGGGGTTTGTCCCGCGTTGCGAAATCGCGAAGTTGACGCACGGGCTGTCCAACATCCATTTGGCGTAGTCAGGCTCGACAACCGCGGGTTCCGCCGCGAACAGTGTCGCATAGAACCGGACCGACCGGTCGAGGTTTTCGACGGCGACGTGGAAGCGTTTCATGCGGACCTCCTTTGTTTGCGCCCTTTTGCGGCGTTGACAGCAACCGCCGGGTTGCATGCCGGTCCGCAATTCGCGTTAGCACCGCTACCGCAGCAGTTCTCGGTGAGATAGGACACCAGGCCATTCATGGCGGCATAGTCTGCTGCGTAGATGATCTGGCGGCCGAGCCGCCGTTGGGTGACCAGACCGGCGTGAAGCATTTGCTGAAGGTGAAAGGTCAGGGACGAGGGCGGCATCGCCAGCCGCTCCGCGACCTCCCCGGCGGGCAGCCCTGCCGGTCCTTTCTCAATCAGCAATCGGTAAATGGCGAGACGGTGGTCGTGGGCTATGGCGCCCAATGCCGCGACAACCTGTTTTGCGTTCATGGTGCGACCTTTCGATAAAAATCGAAATATGGTCACAGCGGCAGTTTGTCAACGACAGTTCCGGTAATATCGAAATAATGAGATCGACCGGCGGCTCGGGTCCGGTCGTGACCGCCGAGCTCAACGTGTGGGCTTGAAGGGCCTGGACATGCCGACAATCCAGTGCCCGGTTTGGCCCTGGTTGGTCCGCCATTGGGATGGGCATCACAAGTTCTGTTTTCCTCCGCACATGTGCCGCTATGCGGGAGGCGCTTAAAGCGATTGGATTTCGTCCGCTATGCTGCGTGGCTCCCCTGCCGGGAGCCGAAATGCTATCAAATCGCCGGGAAAACGACCCGGCTCGCACGTGCTGCCGGTGCCGGAATTCGAGCTGCAATGCGGCGCATTGGACAGCCGGTCCTTTAAAGCCGGTTCTTTCGCGCAACCTCACCCAGCCAATAGGCGCTTGGTTTCGGCCTGCGCGCCTGCGTGGCACGGTCAACCGCAATAATCCCGAATTTCGGCCGATAGCCTTCAAACCATTCGAAATTATCCAGCATCGACCAGTGCATGTAGCCCTGCACGTCGATGCCATCTTTCAAGCAGCGTTGAACGCCTTCGAGTGCCCGGCGCGTGTATTCGATGCGTCTTGTGTCATCTTCCGTGGCGATGCCGTTCTCGGTCACAACGACTGGGCAGCCCGTGGCGCGCGCTGCACTGCGCACAGTCGCCTCAAGCGCCTCCGGATAGAATTCGTAGCCCATCTGAGTCACCTCGGCCCCCGCTGGAGCCATTGACGGCTTGTCGCCATCGAGAATTATGCGCGTATAGGTCTGCACGCCAACGAAATCGTCGCCTTTGAGCGCGACGAGAAATTGGCCGTTCATTAATTGATCGACCATGTCGCGGAGCGCTTCGCTGCCGGGAGCGGCTTGCAAGTCTTGGAGAGCGAGCGTGATGCCGATCTTACCCTTTACGCCGGCAGATTTGAGTGTCGCGTAACCCTTGCGATGCGCCGCCAAGAGATTGGGACTTGCGGCATGTCCATCGCACATGAGGTAGGGCGCGAACCGCTCGGGCTCGCAACCCAGGTGCTCGGCCATCGCCGCACTCGAAGTAGGAAGGTGCCAACCGCCACCCGTGTTTGTCGCCAACTGGCGTGCAAGAGTGAGCAGCATGGGAACATTTGCTTCATTGATCGTGCAGGCATAGGGAATGAGGTCGCCAAGCGCGCGCCCGGCTTTCTCGCAGTACCGCGCGAAGCGGTCCACCGAATTGGCGTCGCCCCAGCCGCCGTCCTTGGAGAACCACAGCGGCGCCGTGAAATGGTGAAAGGTCACCATCGGCGTCACGTCGTGGGCCAGGCATTCGGCGATCATGCGGCGATAGTGATTGAGCGCCGAATTCGAGAAAAACCCTTCTTCGGGTTCTATTCGAGCCCACTCGAGCGAAAAACGATAGGCGTTGAAGCCGAGACTCTTCAGGTCCGCGATGTCTTTAGGGTAGAGATGATAATGATCGCAGGCGTCGGCCGATGGCTCGGGGAAAGGGCTCTCCGGCGCCATCTCCATCGCCCAAAGATCGCTGGCGACGTTGCCGCCTTCCACCTGATGTGCGGCGGTTGCTGCGCCCCAGAGGAATCCTTTTGGAAAAGCTTGCGGCATGCGTCAATCCATCGTTCGACCGGCGATATAATCCGTATCAGCGTGCCAGTCTCGGCGCCATGCCTTACGCCGCCGCGCAGTACCGGACAACACAGCGAGCCATAGATATGATGTAAATTCACCATGAGCTATACTATGCTTTATATTCGTGTCGATTCTTCGGCGGGATGTGCCGCTTCGCCTGAGGCAAAATTGGATCCTGTCGAGGCGCTGCATGGACAGGACGGGGAGGCTTTCGATGAAAAGCGTAAATGGCGAGCTCCTTGTGTTCTGGTCTCTCCCCGTTATGGGACTGATCTGGGTTGTGGCCTTCCTCGCCTTTCCCGGCTTTGTTCATCCGATGTCGCCGACGATGACGGCCGAACAAGTTGCAGCTTTTTATCGCGATCCCGGGAACCTACCGCGCATCCGCTATAGCATGATCGTGTTCAACTGGTTCGGCGTCGCGCTGATTCCCTTTCTGATGCTAATTGTGATGCAGATCCGCAGGATGGCGCATCGCACGCCGATCCTCGCCTTCTGCTTTCTCGGATGCGTGGCCGGCGGACCGACGCTGTTTTGCATCGCAGATCTCTTCTGGCTGATCGCCGCCTTTCGTCCGGAGCGGGGCCCCGAGCTGATCCAGCTCTTCAATGACATGGCGTGGGTGACTTTCACCGGTCAGGTCTGCTTCCTCGTCGCGCAAAGCGTCTTTCTCGCGCTGGCGATCTACCTCGACCGCCAACCTCGACCCGTGTTCAAGCCTTGGGTCGGACACTTCAACCTGGCTGTCGCAGCCGCGCTCGCGCCGGCCTCGTTCGTCGCAATGTCGTTGAATGGCCCTTTGGCCTGGAACGGCCTGCTGTCGTTCTGGGTGAAGAATGGCGCCATCGCCGTGTGGATCGTCGTGATGGCCGTGGTTCTCGGCCAGGCCATCTACCGGCAGCGGCGTGACAATGGGGCGGTCGCATGAACACCGCTGCGACGCATACCCTCGCACCCGCGCCTGCTTCGACGCCTGCTCGCGGCAGATGGCGTGACGACCCGAAATTGGAATTGTGGATGGCTTGGTGGGCGACTGTCGCATTCTACAATATCTTCACCGTCGTCTTCTTCGTTCTTTCGCGCACCCAGCCGCCACCAAAGGCTTGGTGGCATTTGCCGCGGATCGTCCAATGGTTCCACGACAACCATTTCGGGATACTCTTCGGTTTCGGTGTGATGTTCCTGATCCTCGGCTTCAGCATCGCCGCCAATGCCCTCATCGCGCAGTCGATGCGCCGCATGTCGGTGAGCCCTGCTTTCGCCTATTCCTACCTGATCATCTATTCGCTCGCGGGCGTGCCAGGCATGCTCCTGACCTGCATGGCGTTGACGGTCGGCGCGATGCGCCCGGACCGCGATCCGAAGCTCCTCAGCCTTCTCTACGACATGGGCTTCCTGTCGTTCAGCGGCACCATGGGCATCTTCCTGATCGGTTCGCTGGTCTGGGGGATCGCTATCCTGCTCGACAACAACGGTGTCCTGCCCAAATGGTTCGGCTATCTCAACCTCAGCAATGCCTTGACCGAAGTCGTCGTTGCGCCGTGTGTTATCTTCAAGGAGGGACCGTTGGCCTGGGACGGTTCCATCGCCTATTACATCAACATAGTCGTGTTCGGCATATACACGGGCGCTTTCATCATGCTCCTCAGAAGCCTGATCATGCGTGAGGATTTCGGCACCGGTGTGTTGCCTGCCCTGGCAAAACCGCGGCGACATTGACTGGCCATCCAAGCGGGAAAGAACGTTCGATGACAAACGCCGTCGGCGCCGGCCTGAACCGTTCCAGTGGCGATCTCGACTCCAGCAACGAGGCAGGGCCTCGCGCGCCCGTCATCCCGGGACAGCCGGACATCTGGGTCCTCGTTCTGTTCGAGGCGCTCACCTTTTCCGGCTATTTCGTCGTCTACATGATCTACCGGATGCGGCACCCCGAGCTCTACCTGCATTCCCAGGCGCAGCTCAGCCTGCAATTCGGCGTCGTCAACACGCTCGTGCTGTTGACCAGTTCGTGGTCCATGGCGCGCTGCGTCCAGCGCGCGCGAGCCGGCGATTACAGCGCCGCGCTCAGGGATGTTTCGCTGACAATTCTGCTCGGCTTGGTGTTCACCGTTTCGAAATTATACGAGTGGGTCGCCAAAACACAGGCCGGACTGACGTTTACCTCGAACGAATTCTTCATGTTCTACTACTTCCTCACCGGGCTGCATCTGCTCCACGTGCTGATGGGATTCGCCTTCCTTGGCGTCGTCGTCTACCAGCTCTCAAGCCCCGCGCGCCGCTCGCAGGAGGTCATCGAGACCGGAGCCACTTACTGGCACATGATCGATTTCTTGTGGGTCGTCATTTTTGCCCTGCTCTACGTCATGAGGTGATCGGATGGCGATATCGTCTTCCACGAGATCGGCACTGACTTGGTTCGGTCTGTGCGCGATCACCCTGATTTCCTGGTGGCTCGGAACACGCCATGGCCAAGGCTCCGTTGCGCCGAATGCTGCCGTGACCCTCGGCGTGATCGGAATCGCGGCCGTCAAGGTGCGCGTGATCTTCAGGGAATTCATGGAGGTCAGGAATGCGCCCGCGCTTTTGCGGCACCTGACGGACGCCTGGCTCGGGCTGACTGTCGTTGCCTTGATTGCAGCGTACGTGGTCGCCCTATAGAATTTAGGCGCCAGTCGGTGACATAGTCCGGCGTATCAGTTTCCGGGCGCACCGAAACGCCCGCCGTTCAACCGCCCGCAGCAAGAATCATGTTGGCGGTTGCCGTTATTCTCGCGCCAGTTATGGTTAACGTTCACGGCTTAGGACGAAAGAAAGGCGAGCCATGGAATCCGAGATGATGGCGCTGGTGCGTGAGATGAAGGACAGGCAGGAGATCTACGACTGCCTGATGCGGTATTGCCGCGGCATCGACCGGCTGGACCGCGAGATGCTTGTTTCGGCCTATCACGCCGATGCTCTCGACGATCATGGCACCTTTGTCGGACCGGTCGATAAATTTGCCGATTACGTGTTCGATTTGCACGCGACGCACCAGCACCGCACGCAGCATCACATCACCAACCACCGCTGCGAGATCGACGGCGATGTCGCCCACGCCGAAAGCTATTACATTTTCCGCAGTCTCAATAAGCAGCCGCCGCTCTATACGACGGCAAGCGGCCGCTACATCGATCGGCTGGAGAGGCGGCAAGGCCGCTGGGGCATCGCCGCGCGGGCGTGCCTGGTCGAAATCCGCAACGAATTCTGGGCGCCCACCGGCTTCGAAGGCGATACCGATTACCTGCCGGCCCTTCGCAGCCGGGACGACACCTCCTATCGGCGCCCGCTGACGGTGGATCGGTCGCGGTTCACGGGCTGAGTCGCACAAAGGGTTTTGAATTGCGCCTTGCCGCCGCGATAGGCTCGTGGCCGGAAACAACAACGGGAGAGCGTTCATGACGGAGATTCGAGGGCGGGCCGCGGTCGTCACCGGCGGCGGCAGCGGCATCGGCATGGGACTCGCCAAAGAGCTGGCGAAGGAAGGCGCATCGGTAGCGGTGGCTGATATTCTGTTCGACAACGCCCGCGAGGTTGCCGACGCGATAACGGCTGCCGGCGGCACGGCCATCGCCATTCACTGCGACGTGTGCGAGCGCGAGTCCATCAAGCGGATGAAAGCGGAAGCTACTGCCGCGCTGGGCCCCATCCGGCTGCTCTTCGCCAATGCCGGCGCCACTTCGTTCGATCCGCTGATGGACATGTCGGACAACGACGTGGATTGGATCGTCCAGGTCAACCTGATGGGTGTGATGAACACCACCCGGGCCTTCCTTCCCGACATGATGGCTGCGAAGGAAGGGCACATCGTGGCAACGTCGTCGATGGCCGGATTGCTCCCGGGGTGGATTCCCGTGCACGTGGCTTATTCGGCGGCGAAGATGGGCATCATCGGCATGATGATGAACCTAGCGCTGGAAATGAAAAAATATAACGTCCACACGACGAGCTATTGTCCGGGCGGCGTGGCCAGCGGCATGAAGGCCAACAATGCGCGCTATCGTCCGGCGCGGTTCGGGGGGCCAAGCGAAGGCGAGGTGCATATCACCGGCGAGTTTTTCGAAAAAAATCCGATCGCCTTTTATCCGCCGGAGGCGATTGCGCCGATGGTGCTGCGCGCCGTGCGCAACAATCGTCCCCTCGTGTTCGACCATGCCAACCAGCGCGCGTCCTTCCGGGAGACGTATTCCAACGTCGTCGAAGCCTGCTACGACGATATCGAAGCCTATGAGCGGGACTTCGGAATCCCGTCGGCGGTCTGGCATACGTAGAGCGAAATGACTTTTCTTCGAATTGTAATTTCGCTCTGAGTAATCGTTTTGAGCGGTTCCAGCAAAAATGTGCGCACTTTTGCTGGAACCGCTCTCACGTGGCCGCGCGCATTGCCTCCTACGTCACGGCGGTGACTTCAGTTGCCTTGAACACGTCCGAGTCATGCTCTGAGACCGGACACACCGACACTGGAATAGCGCTCATCAGCGGCTGGCCCGTCAGTTTATCGCAATTGCGGTCGTTCGCGACCAGGCGGCCGGTGTTTGCTCCATCAATTCGAGGTCTCTGATCCAGGCGGGGATGGCGGCCCCAGCTATGAGGCATCGAAATACAGCCTAGGCGAACGTCTGGAGCCTCCTGCGCGACGCCGATGATCTGGCTATGCGCGGACCTGATCTCGATCAAAGACCCTGTGCCGATGCCGAGCTGTGCAAGATCCGAGGGGTGCATGAATGCAGGGTTGTACGGCCACTTGCGAAGCTGGACGGGATTGTCGTGAGCGCAGGAGTTCACAACGTCGTTGAGGCGGCGGCTGATCAGCCTGAAGGGGAAGCGCTCATCTCGGTCCGGCGCTCGTTGCGCAAGCGCCCTGAGATGTTCCACGACCAGCGGCGCAGCCAAATCGAGCCGACCGGTCCAGTCTGCGGGCTTGGATTGCACGATCGTCGCCGGCCTATCGATCAGGTGCGGACCACGCGAGGAGCATAGCTCCTCGTAGGGAACCGGAGCTCCCTCGAGCGCAATCGCCCATGCCTCGGCTGTGCTGGGCTTCACGGTCATATCGAGTTGCGTCGCGAGAGCCGCAGCCTTTTGGGGATCAACCGTCGAGATGGCGTGCAACTCAAGCTGAAGGTCCATAGCTTGCGCAAGCTCGAACAAGAATTCCCAATCTTCTTTCAGATCGGAGCCGGCCGGCGGCTCCACGACGGGGGGCTCCACCTGGGCATAGGGCCTCTCATAACCCCATCCCGGACCGCCTAACGCCCACTTTTCGTTGGCTGCGGAATTGGTCTCGCACTCCAACCCGATCTTGGGAGCGAGCACATAGTCGGCCATTTCCCCGGTCGCAGTCACGACTGGATCGATGCAGACAAGCAGGTCCAGACTAGCCAATCCTTCCGCCGTCTTAACTTGGTCCGGCCAAGCCATGACCGGATTGGCGCCAGCCACGATGAGCGCGCGCAGCCGCCCCTCACCCGGCGTGAGCATTTCGTCCGGCAGAGCCGAGACCGGGATGCCTGCGATGCTCGCCGTCACGCCGCGACCCCGCATCTTTTCGCCGACGTCCTTGACCGGAAGCGGGCCCGGCGTGCCTGCGATTGCGGGCAAAGGCTCAAGGAAAACCCCCGGGTTTGACAGCTCTTCGCCTGCACGCCGCCACCAGCCTCGAAGGCTGGTGAGTACGCGGCCGAGGTACTCAACCGTTGTCGGGTTCCCTGACATGTTGGCGCCCGTACCCATCGAGACAGCGCCCCGGCGTGCGCCGCCGAGAATTCTGGCCGCCTCGACGAGGGCGTCCGGACCTATGCCGGCGCGCTCGGCCACCATCTCCGGCGTGAACGGCATGACGGCCTGCGCAAGCGACGCGATCCCTTGCGTCTCCGCATCGACGAATTCGCGGTCGAGTTGGTCGTCGATAATGAGCTGACGGATGAGGCCCGCCATGATTGCGGCGTCTTCGCCAGGCCTTGGCTGAAGATGAATGTCGGCGTGTGCGGCGCTTTCTGTGCGGCGGGGGTCCACCACGACTAGCTTCATGCCGCGCGATTGCAACACCTTCAACTGGCGCGCTGGATTGACGCCAAGACCCCCGTTCATGGAAACGATCGGGTTGGCGCCGACAAGCAGCAACGCCAGCCACTGATCCATGGGCGGCGTGCCGGCAAGCCATGTGCCATGCAGCCCCGGGGCGGTTGATTTGCCGGGCTGGTCGATCGTGACGTTGTCCATGATCATCGGACTATCGATCGCCCGCATGAAGGTTTTGGCGAACGCCTCGAACAGTGGATTGATCGTGCAGTAGGTGCCGGCGAACAGGCCCACCGACCGTGGACCGTGCTGTTTGATAATGTCCTTGAGCCGAGCCGCGATGCGCGCGATGGCCTGCTCGGCCTCCACCCATCGGTGACTGCCATCCGGCTGGCGCTCAAGGCTGTGCAGCAGACGCGAAGGAGCCTTTAGCAAGTCTCCCGAGGCGCGTCCCTTGATGCATGAGAAGCCATGATAGACCGGATTGTCCTTATTGCCATGGACGGTCCGTATCTCGCCGTCTTCCAGGGTCACGACGAGATCGCAGGCGACGTGACAGACACGGCAGACGGTATGGCGCCGCTCAACCATCCAAACCTCCTTCCTTCCCTATCCCCCAGGGCTACCTACTCGCGGCCAGCGGCGATCGTGTGATGATCCCGCGGTCAATCGAGTTCGGGTCACGTCATGTCGGCACAGTAACCGGATCAGGCACCAAATTCGCGCCAGAAGACGGGGAATGCGTCCGTATGATCGCCGATGCGTGCCCCATGGGGTAGCGACTTGCCGCGCGTGTCGCCCGGCAATGGTATCGCGTGGCCGGACGGCTCGTGGTAGCGAAGCTCCGGCCCGCCCCACATCGTCGTGATGGCGCGGCGCGCATACGGATGGTTGTCGCGCCGGCGGCTCCGTGCAGGACATTGCCATGGAACACGACGGCATCGCCCGGCTCGACCTCGAAGCCAAGGATGTCGAAGCTGTCGCGGTGCCCTTCGATATCGGGCACCGGAGGCAATTCGGAATTGCCGATGCCGTTGTAGGTGAACCCGCTGCCTTCGCCCGCCTTCACGACGTCGCTTGCTGCGCCCGGGGTGTCGAAGACCACGTTCCATAGATGCGATCCGCGCACGACTTGCACGGTGACGTCGCGGGGCGAGGGATCGCGACTGAGCCAAACGCGCGCCATGTCGTGCCCGCGCACGCGCAGGAAGGCCGTGTCCTGGTGCCATGGCGTCGGCACGATCCGCCCTTTGCGCTTGTAAAACATCTGGTCGAGAATCAGCTGCGCCGAGGGCACCCCCATCAGCCGCGCCGCCAGTTCCGCCACCGGCGCTTCTTCGAGCAACTGGCGCAGGAAACGGCTGTGCAGGCTGGGAAACTGGTCCACCATGGTTTCGCCGCAACCGCCGGGGGCCTCGAAGCGGGAAAACATGTCGCTGGGAGTTCCATGGATCTGTTCCAGCCCACGCTCGAGCAGTTCCAGTTCGGCGCCGGAGAGTACGCCCTTGATGAGAACGGCGCCGTCTCGGCGGTAGGCAGTTACATCCTCGGCCGAAACAGTAAGGCCGATGCGCCCGGCTTGGGTGACCGCCATATCTTTCTCCGTCGATATACCCGCCGCGGTTAGCATGAACACAAGGCCAGGCGAGAACCTAACTGCGCTGGAAAGAACCCGGTTACGACGTCCGAAGCTCCTTCGTCATTCGGCGACATCCCACTCAAGTGGTAAACGGTCGACGCCGAACACGCCGCCGACATGGTATTCGTAGCTTTTGCCTGCCGGGATGCGGATGTTGCGGAAGCGTGAAAGGAAAGTCTCGATCACGATGCGGATCTCGCGCTTGGCGAGGTGCACGCCGAGGCAGATGTGCGGACCGGTGGCGAAAGTGATGTAGCGCGCCTTCCGGTCGATGTCGATGACGTGAGGGTTCTTATAGACCGCCGGATCGCGCCCGGCGATATAGGTCGGCAGCACGACGATATCGCCCTTGTGCATGGGCGCGCCGTGGAAGGTGAAATCCTGTGCCGCCGTGCGCGTCGGCCGCGCGACGGGGAATGCCCTTTCGAACTCCTCAACCGCCTGCGGGATGTCCTGCGGACTGGCGCGCAGCCTTTCCTGCAGCGCCCGGTCGTGCGCCAGGTGACGAAAGATCCAGCCCAGCGAACTGTAAACCGTGTCGAGTCCGCCGACATAGAGTAGGAAACAGGTTCCAAGCACATCGATCTCGCTGAGCGGCATCCCGTCTACTTCGCCGCCAAGGATGATCCGCATCAGCTCGGTCTTCGGCGCCTTCCGCTGCTCGGCGATGAAGCCCATGAAATATCCCATGATCGCCTGCGCGGCCTGCAGGCGCTTTGCCTCCTCGGGCGCCCGCAGCAGGGTCTGCTCCCATTCGAGGAACTGGTCGAGCATTTCAACCGGCATGCCCATCATTTTCAGGAAGACGATGTTGGGCAGGCGCGAGGCGAAGTCATCAATGAATTCGCAGCCGCCCTGGTCCGCGAACCTCGCGATCAGAGAGTCGCAGGTCTCCTGCACCATCGATTCCATCGAACGCATCGATTGCGGGGTGAAATAGGGTTGCAGGATGCGCCGGTACTTGCCGTGTTCGGGCGGGTCGAGTTCGACCGGGATCATCCGCCACTCGTCGCCCCCCAGCATTTCCACCGATTCGGCATTGCGCCGGCTGGAGAAGAGTTCCGGGTGGAGGAAAGTTTCCTCGATAAGCGCGTGCCGCGCCAGGATCCACCCCGGCTTGCCGAAGAACACCCTTGTCCCCCACACGATCGGCGGCCCGTCGAGCATGCGACTGGCCGCCAAGAAGGGATCATCAAGTTCCTGGCAGAACGCGTCGAAATCGTGGTCCCAGACCAGCTCTGGCGGAACGTGGGCGCGAATTTTGGTCGTCGGCGCTTCTGTGGCCACTACAGGCCTCCCTGTTCTATCTGGCCCGGCCCGGAATCCCGGACGGGGGTGTCCGGATCAATAACTTTGCAATACAAAGTATCAATTAGGCGAAAGGATGCAAGCGCATAATGACTGTGCTCAATCCTCAACAGGAACTCCGTTCCAGTGGAGAATCTGGATAATCGCTGCTTGCTTTCGTGCCCCGCTGGGCGATGATGCTTTGCTACGCAAAGCCGAACCCGTCCGGCGATACACGAAACACGCAGCGGCGTTTTGAAAGAGGTGAGCCATGAAAATGGAAGATATGATCCTGGTCAGCGTCGACGACCACCTGATCGAGCCCGGTGGCATGTATGACCACCACCTGTCGGGCGATCTTCTCGCCACGGCTCCCAAGATGCTCACGACCAACACCGGTGCGAGCTATTGGGAATACCAGGGCGCCCGCCAGCCGGTGACCGGCCTCAACGCCGTGATGGGCCGCGTGGCCGAGGAATACGGCATGGAGCCGACTTCGCTCGGCCAGATGCGCGAGGCCTGCTACAATCCCAACAAACGCCTGGAGGACATGGATGCGAACGGCCTTGCCGTTTCGCTCAATTTCCCCACCGCCGTCGTCATGGAAGGCTCCATGTTTTACCGCCCCCCCGACAAGGCGCTCGCGCTTCGCCACATGCAGGCCTACAACGACTGGCACATCGATGACTGGTGCGGCGCCGATCCGGCCCGCTTCATCCCTTGCGGCATCCTGCCCTGCTGGGACATGGACGCGACTGTCGCCGAGATCAAACGCATCGCCGCCAAGGGCGCCAAGACCGTTTCAGTGAACGAGAATCCGACCAAGGCCGGCCTGCCGAGCATCCACAACAAATATTGGGAGCCCTTCTTCAAGGCCATGGTCGACAACGACATGGTCGTCTCGCTCCATATCGGACCGGGCAACCCCGCGCCGCACGCGACTTTGGAAACGCCGATCGAGGCGTGGATCACCACCATGCCGATGTCGGTCGGCGTCGGCATCGCCGACTGGTTGAATCTGACGGCGCTGCAGCGCTATCCCCTGCGCATCTGCATTGCCGAAGGCGGTATCGGCTGGGTGCCATCGCTGATCGAGCGGGCGGATTATGTCCACAGGCACCACCACAAATGGACGCATTCGGACTTCGGCGGGAAATTGCCCAGCCAGATTTTCCGCGAACACTTCATGATCTGCTTCATCGACGATCCATACGGCCTTAAGAATATCGAGAACATCGGCGAGGACATCATCGCCTATGAATGCGACTATCCACATTCGGACTCGACCTGGCCGCGCTCGCCCGAGCTGCTGTGGGAACAGGTGAAGGATCTGCCGAAGCGCCACATCGACAAGATTACGCATGAGAATGGCCTGCGCTTCTTCAATTTCGATCCCTTTACCCGCTATAAGCGCGAGGCGCTGACCGTGGGCGCGCTGCGGGCGAAGGCGGCGGCAGCGGGCGTTGATGTAACGCCGCGATCCTTCGGCGGGGCTAAACCGCTCGCCGAGGGCGACACGCGCCGCGTTACATCGGGCGACATCATGGGCATGTATCAGGAGATGGCGCGAACGACCCGGGCCGCCTAGCTGAATGATGGCGGGAGGTTGTCAACGAACATCGAGGCTCTGACGCCGCCACTCGACAAGCCATTCAGCAAGCGCTTCAGCACCACACCTGGGACGACGACTTCCTCGCAAGCCTCATCGCTGCATGATTTCTTCACCCGATTCCCCTGCGTGGATGCGCTCAAACGCGATTTGGCAACGACTTCAGGCGCGCCCGACCTTTATATCTGCGGCCCGCCGGGGCTGGTGGCGGCCGCAGAGGCGGCCGTCCAGGAGGCGGGGCTCGCGGACGACCACATCATCTCGGAGCGATTCCTTCCGAGCTGAGCCATTTGCCTTGACGCTTAAACCTCGTTCAATGGGACTCAATTGGAAGCGGGGGCCATTTCTGCAATAAGGAATGGACGAGAGGGGGAGCCCTGTACACTCACCCCGTACTCGGCAATGGGACACAACACTAGTGCGAAGGACCGAGCCACATGGCCACAATGTCGGACCTCTGCGCATTCATCCACAAGCGCGAAGTCGGTGTGGTATCTACAGTATCGGCGGACGGCATGCCGCAGGCCGCTGTCGTCAACATCGCCGTGACACCAAACCTGGAACTGATCTTCTTTACCATTCAGACAAATCGTAAATGCGTGAATCTTCGTCTGGATCCGCATCTCGCGGCGGTAATTGGATGGGAGGACGTGCAAACCTTGCAATATGAGGGCGTCGCAGATGAACCTCGAGACGAAGACCTAAAAGAATGCGAGAAAACGTACCTGAAAAAATTTCCAGACAGGGTCGTGCGATCGATGTGGCCTGGGCTTACATTCTTCCGTGTACGTCCTGTTTGGCTGCGGTTTTCTAGCTATGGACATCCATGGTATGTGGAGGAGTATTCCTTTCCCGAAAGGCCGCCACCAACGTGAGTTGAGCGAATGTGCAGATCAAGGTAATTGGGTAATTGCGGTCGGAGTCGAATTCGCCACACGGTAATTCCGGATCGACATCACAACCGTCGCCACAATCAAGCCGGTTATTGACGCGAACGTCCTCAAAGACGGCCGCTTGCTGAGAGATAATCGTCCTACAAGTTCCCATAGTAACGATAGCAATTCTCGACTTCCTGTAGCAGCACGCCCCGCTGGTATCCCAACAGGGCGGTTTCTGCTTCGGGCGGTTCGTAGTCCGTCTTGCCGAAACTGAGATAGGAAAGCGCGAAATCGGGGACGATCGGATGCCCCCGGCGGACCTCAAGGTCTCGCGGCCGGCCGGCGGCCTTGAACCACAATTCGAAATAGTCCTTCCAGGTCAGGTTCACGTCGCCGATCAGATAGGATTTGCCGGATTCGCCACGTTCCAGCCCTCCGTGCATGGCTTCGGCGACCGAACGGCAGGTCATGAAATTTGCGCCGCCCGGTGGGGCGAATTCGGGAATGCCGTCGAGCTTGCCCTGGGCGTATTTCGCAAGGGCGGCCCAGTGAGCTACCGGCAGGCCGGGCACGTAACCGACAATCCACGGCAGGGCGCAACTGCACACGTTGAAGGAGGTCGAGCTTAGCGCCCGGATCGTTTCATCCGATAAATGGCGCGACCGGACATAGGGGATCGTCTCGATATTTTCAGGCGCGACAAACGAATAGAAGCTGCCCATGTAGACGGCGTGGGAAATGCCTGCGCGCTTGGCCTGCTCGAAAAAACGGGGAAGGCCGATGGTGTTGGTCTTCTCGAAATATTCCGCCTCGCTGACCGAGCCATCCTGCGGGAACTGGCCGAGATCGTTTCCGGCCGCGAAGACCAGCCAGTCAAAACCTTCGAGCCGGCCGTCGCCGAAGTCATCATTGACATAGTCGCCCCGGATGAAGGGCAGGTCGTTCAATCGCGATGTGCCCTTGGGCTTCGTCCGGGACATGATCGTGACCTCATGGCCCAGATCGTGAAAATGGAGCGCGGCATAACCGCCGACAAAGCCGTTGCCCCCTACGATCAAGGTTTTCACGCGATCGTTCTCCTCGCCAATAAATATCCTTGCATCGCGTATTCAAATCTTGGCCGGAATGGTCATGCCGGATCCCACACAAGATCCAGCCGATCCACACCGATCGTGTTGGTCGTGTGATATTCGAAGCGCCCGCCCTCGGGGCGACGGATGTTCTTTATCCGCGAGAGGAACGCCTCGATCATGATGCGCATCTCCCGCTTGGCGAGATGCACGCCGAGGCAGACATGCGGGCCCGTGCCGAAAGTGATGTGGCGCGGCCTGCGTTCGATATCGATGAGATGGGGGTTCGGCCAGGCTCGCGGGTCGCGGCCTGCAAGGAAGGTGGGAAGCAGAACGGTTTCGCCTTTCTTCATCGGCACGCCGTGGAAGATCATGTCCTTCGCCACCGTGCGCGAAGGGGCGCTGACGCCGAAGGCGCGGGTGAATTCCTCGACGGAGGCGGGGATGCCTTGCGGGCTGTCGCGCAATCGGCTCTGCAGCGCTTGGTCCTTGACGAGATACGACATGATCCAGCCCAGCGTGCTGTACACCGTGTCGAGCCCGGCGACGAAGAGCAGGTAGCAGATGCCGAGGATCTCGGCGTCGTTTAGCGGGCGGTCCTTCATGCGGCCGGTCAGGATGCCGCGCATGATATCGGTGCTCTTTTCGGGATTGGCCTTCTGCTCGGCGATGAAGGTCTTGATATATTCGACGACGGCATGGCCTGCGGCTAGGCTTTCCTCCACGCTGGAGCCGTGAATGATGGCTTCTTCCCACGCCATGAACTGCGGCAGCATCTCGCGCGGCATGCCGAGCAGCGAAATGACGATGGCGTTCGGCAGGATCGAGGCGAATTCGCCAATGAATTCGCAAGAGCCGCGCTCGAAGAAGCTGGCGATGAGCGAATCGCAAAGTTCCTGCACCGCCGAGACGCGCCCGTTGATAGCGCTGGGGGTGAAGAAGGGGTGGAGCACTTTTCGGTAGTAGTAATGGTCTGGCCTGTCGGCCTCGACCGGCAGCAGCAGCCAGTTCGGGTCCATGACGGCGGCGTTCGCCCCGCGCGCGCTGGAAAACTTTTCATAGTCAGTGAAACCCTCCTCGACCAGCGCGTGCTGCGTGAATATCCATGCCGGCTGGCCATGCGCAGCTGTGGTCGCCCAGATGATGCCCGGGCACTCGTGCAGCCGACTGCCGGCGAGGTAAGGATCATCCCCTTCGGCCAAGAATTCGGCGAAATCGTGGTCCCACACGCATTCGGGCGGAACATGGGCGGGGACGCCCGCCGCCGCGTGGGTCATGGTGCTCATTGCGCTCTCCTCTGCGTTGGCGGACATGTTCGCCTCAATTCACCGGCACTGCGGCGTAGAAATCGATCCCCGCCTGCAAGGGACGGACATACTCGACGTAATGGCCAAGCTCCGGTGCCTTGACGTAGTAGGCGTCAATGAAATTGCCGGTCAGCGTGGAGTAGGCGATCGGCCAGCCGCCTTCCCGCAATTCCTGCGCCAGCTGTTTCCAGCCGGCCTCGTCCGGGACCACGAAGCCCAGATGGTGGAAGTGGATGGCGAATTCGCCCTGGGGCAGCATCTCGTTGTAGAACTCGGTGCACTGCCCGCTCGCCATGATGATCTCGTAGCTCTGTCCGCCTGCCCAGGCGAAGGCAACCTTGATCCTGCCACCCTGCGGCATCGGCCCCTCGATGAAGGTGAACTTGCCGATACCATAGCGCTGGGTGAAGATTTCCAGCGCGCGGTCCATGTCGTTGGTGACATAGGCCGTATGCGAATGCTTCTTGCACAGCATTCCGGGCCCTGTCGCCAGCGGCGGCCGCTTGAACTGACTCACCATTTCCGTTCTCCTCCTTGCCGGCGGTATTTCTGCCCCCACGCCGCAAGCTGCGGCGAGGCGGGAGACAACCGCCTTGCAAGAGACTATGGGATGCCACGAGAGCCTGCCTCAATACCGGCGATGCCGATTATGTCCGAAATTACCGGTTCGGCAGAATTTCTGTAGCAGGCCGTTGCTTCAATGGTGGCGGATATGGCTTCTTGGCAGGACTCCGGCGATTCGGCGGTAAGACCGGGCGAACGTGACGGTACTCGCAAAGCCCAGCTGGTTCGCGATGACACCGATCGGAAAAGCGGTCATGGTCAGCATGCGGTGCGCCCGCTCCATTGTCGCTTCGTCGACGAAACGGCCGATGGGTTTGCCGGTCTCTGCCTTGAAGGCTCTGCTCAGTTGAAGCACGGTCAGCCCGCACAAGCTGGCCGTGAGGTCAGTGCCATGTTGAGCACCGACAATTCGTCATCGATGCAGACCACCACCTCCACCGGTCGCGACCAGAAGTCTTTGCGCACCTCGACATAGCCGTGGTCGAAATGCAGATGCCGTTTGACCCGGTAGGAAACCGTTGCCGCGGCCGGTTATCTCCACGCCTTGACTAAGTGAGCCTCACGATAGCGTCCGAAGGGTTGTTGTGGCGGAAGGACGAGACGGATGTGAGAGGAAGGCGTCGCGTATGTCGTTCATTCGAGCCTCGACGCCGCGCCATTCTTCGGGGTGCGTGATGATGTAGGACAAATTCCGGGATATCCCCTCGACGGTTATCTCGCCCACGATTGCCGGATCCATGCCGCCGCTGGTCATCGACGCGTTGGGATCGCGAACACTGCCGCCCGCCTTGATGGTCGAGTCGCGCAGATTGGTGGCGACAATCCCCGGGCAAAGCACGGATACGCCGACGCCATGCGGCATCATCTCTTTGCGCAAGACCTCGCTCAGGGCGACGACACCGAATTTCGCGACGGTATAGCCGCCTATGGTGGGCATTGCCGCCATCAGGCCGATGATCGACGACGTATTGACGATATGTCCGGTGCGGCGTGCGCGCATGTCGGCTGCGAAGGTCGAGACGCCATTGAAGACCCCGGTGAGATTGATCGCAATGATCCTGTCGAACGAGACCGGATCCATATCCGCGAGTTCGAACCCGTCGGGAGCAATGCCGGCGTTGTTGACGAGAATGTCGACGGGACCGAAGACCGTCTCGGCCGATCTCCTGGCATGCTTCCAGCCGTCGCGGTCGCGCGTATCGAGGGCGATACCGTGAAAGCCCTTGGGGCGGTCTTTCAGCACCGAATCCAGCGCTTGACGATCGATGTCGGCAATGGTGACGGACACGCCGCGCTTGGCGAGCGCATCGGCGATGGCAAGGCCGATGCCGCTCGCACCGCCCGTGATGAATGCGTGCCGGGCTAAAGACAGATCCATGACTGACATTTCTCCACTGTAACCGAGGCGCCGGCCTCGGCGCCCCGTTCGGGGCATCGCTTTTGTGGGCAGGGTCTAACCCATGCCCAGCTCGGTCACTGTCTTGCGATCGTAGTAATCGCGAAAGACTTTTATCTCGCCATCCACGATGCGGCTGGCATTCATCACGGGCAGAGGCATGTGACGATCGCCCATGACGTGATCGTCCACACGCTCACAGAGAATCCATTCTCCGTTGCTCGCGATATTCAAAATCTCGACGTCGATCCTGGTCAGATGTTGGAAGCAGAATTCCAGCCATTGACGGATTGCGCTGCGTCCGATCATCGGCTTTTTGTCGGGCACATTATCGTAGACGCCGTCCTCCGCAAAAAGGCCGGCCATCGCGGCGGCATCGCGGCTGGACCACAGGGCGAGAAACCTGCGGATTGTCTTTTCGTTTGGCGAGCTCATGGCTTCCTCCGGATTCATGTCGATCATTCTATCGGGCGACATTTCGGGATCACAGCTGACCGGACGCGGCGCTCGGGCTCGCGGTGGCGCAGACAATTACTTTGTATAGCAAAGTATATTGCCCTGACGGGCTGGTCAATACGACTGATGCGCCGGCTTCGGGCCGAAACACGCCACCTACGATGATCTTTATGAAGCATCGGAATGATCGGCCGCAAATAAGCTCCGATTTCGCAACAGTTTCTGAGCCATCAGTTGGCCGGTCCAGGAAGAGCGCGTTGACGGCGTTGCTCGCTGATCGTACTTTGCACTGAAAAGGTGGGAGCAGCCGAAGTGACAGAGGTCGAGCGTGCACTATCCGAGATTGCAGATATTCGCGCGCGTTTTGCCGCAAGCACTCGGTTTGACGGCATCGCTCCTGAGGCAAATGTATTGGTGAGCCTGCTTTCGTTGGCTGCGGCGGTCGCGCAGGCGGTCTGGCCCACTGTGTTCGCGCCAAACGCTCTCCACTATATCGCTGTATGGGCGGCGGTGCTCGTCGCTTCCAGTGTGATCGTCACGCTGGAGGCGATCTCGAGAACCCGCCGGTTGCACGGTCGCATGGCGGATACCATGCTCGGCATGGCATTGCGCCAGGTTCTGCCATTCGTTTTGGCGGAAGCGGTTGTCACCTTGGCGATATGCAAGTTTTCGTCCGGTAATGTCGGGATATTGCCTGGCTTGTGGCAAATTCTGATCGGCCTCCTGGGCTTCTCCGTGTTGTCCAGCCTGCCGCGGGCATTCGTCTGGGTTGCGGGGTGGTATTTTGTGTGCGGCACCGTCGTGCTGGGAATGGCTTGCCGGAGCGGAACCCTCACACCCTGGATGATGGGCATTCCTCTCTCAGTCGGACAGTTGGCGGTCGCGTTCGTCCTGTATCGAGTTGGCGGAGAGCGTGATGTCCAGGCTTAAACAGGAAGCCCCTTTTGCCTACGAGGGACTTGATCGGGTTTTTCACGAAAAGGCCCGCTTGGGTATCGTCAGCTCGCTTGCCGGACATTCTGACGGCCTTGGATTTTCCGATTTGAAATCGCTCTGCGGGCTGACCGACGGAAATCTGAGCCGCCACCTTCAGGTATTGGAGGAGGCCGGCTATGTCGACATCGAGAAGGGCTATGAGGGCAGACGCCCGTGCACGCGATGCCGGCTGTCGGGAAAAGGACGCGCGCAATTCTCGAATTATTTGGCAGTTCTCGAGCAGGTGCTACGTAAAGCGACACAAGCCACCAGGCGGGCGGACCGGTCCCTTCGCATTGTGCCGGAGGGTATCGGCTAACGTAATGAGTTTTGTCGTCGTGCTTTACGAGGCATCGGTATTGTCGGTACGACGACTGACGCGCTGCGGCGGCGACCGGGCCCGTAATCGTTTTTGGACATGCTTATTTCGCAGACGATCTTCGTTGACCCGGGAATGGCGAAGGCCCGCGAGCCTTATTTCGGCCCGCAGACCCGAGACGCTGCGAACCGGTATCCCGTAAACCCGGCCAACGGTACACTGAAGGCGCAAGGGCCGGTTCGAAAAGCGTCAAAGCGGATCGCAGCAGCTTGCGCCGGACGTTAGCTTTGTAATACAAAGTCGATTGTCGCATAGGCGCATTTTAGCGTTCATTCGGAGGATACACCGCAATGCCGAAACTCGTCGTTGTCAGGTCAACGGGCGAAGAAACGGTGGTCGAAGGCCCGGTCGGAAAATCGGCCATGGTATTGATGCGCGACAACGGCATCGATGAGCTGTTGGCGCTGTGCGGCGGTTGCTGCTCGTGTTCCACATGTCATGTCTGGGTCGACCCAGCGTTCTTCGACCGGTTGCCAAAAATGAACGGCGCCGAAGACGAATTGCTGAACAACTCGCTGCATCGCAGGGCGACATCGCGTTTGTCTTGCCAGATCGCGATGACCGACGATCTCGACGGGATGCGCGTGACTGTGGCCCCGATCGATTGAAACACGTAGGCGGCAGAAAGCATAATCGGGAGAATCGAAAGAAGATGAGCGCAGAGTCAAAAACGGCCGAACGGATTCCGGCACACGTTCCGGCCGAATTGGTGTGGAACCACAGCTTCGACAAATTCACCGCAGAGCTCGACGATCCCTACATTGCCATCAGCCGTCTGCATGACGGCCCGGGCATCGTTTGGGCGACCGATGCGAGTTACGGCCGGCCCGGCTGGATCGCGACGCGCTACGACCTCATTTCCGAAGCGTTCATCGACCACGAGCATTTTTCCGCCGAGCGCCCGGGCATGATCGCCGACCTGTTGGGCGTCAATCTGCGGCTCAACCCGATCGAGATCGATCCGCCGGCGCACTACGCTTATCGCCGCAATCTCAATCCCATTTTCACCCCCAAGGCCGTCCAAAGGTTCGAGGCGCCCGTCCGGCATACCTGCCAGGAGCTTATTGGCAAGTTCGAGAACAAGGGCGGTTGCGAGTTCATCGAGGAATTCGCAGTGCCGTTTCCGTCCTATGTCTTTGTCGACCTCATGGGCATGCCGCGCGACATGGTGCCCAAATTCCTCGAATGGGAGAATACGCTGTTTCGCAGTCCCGATATCGCATCGCGTGTGCAGGCCGCGCGCTCGATTTATCATTATCTCGAAGAGTTCCTTGGAACACAGCGCAAGGATCCCTGCAACGACTTGATCAAGGCCATCGTCAACGCAAAATTCAACGATCGGCCGCTCGAGCATCTGGAGACCATGGGGATGCTCTACGTTCTCTATGTCGGAGGACTTGATACCGTCTACAGCACGCTGGGCTGGACGATGCGCCATCTTGCCACCCATCCGGAGCTGCAGGATCGGCTGCGCGGCAATCCCGAATTGATTGCGAATGCGGTCGAGGAATTCCTCCGGGCCTTTTCGGTCGTGGTGACGCACCGCATGGTGGCGAAGGACTTCGTTTTTCACGGCGTACCGATGCGCAGGGGCGAAGAGATCAATATGCCGCTGTCTCTTGCCAACCGCGATCCGAAAATGTTTCCCAATCCCCATGTGGTCGATATCGACCGCAAGCCGCGCCACCTCGCCTTGGGGACCGGCGCCCACACCTGTCTCGGCATGCATCTCGCCAAACGCGAGCTGCGCATCGTCGTGGAAGAATTCCTCGGGCGGTTCCGCAACATTCGGATTCGCAAGGGGGAGACTTACAGATACCACACCGGCCGCACCTTCGGGGTGGATTTCCTGCCGCTCGAATGGGATGCGGCGTGACAAGGAGAGAAGCGATGGGGAGAATTTCGTTCGAAGGGCAAGTCGTCGTCGTAACAGGGGCGGGCGGCGGGCTTGGCCGTGAATATTCATTGGAGATCGCGCGGCGGGGCGGCGCGGTAATCGTGAACGATCTCGGCGGCTCGGTAACGGGCGAGGGGAAGGAAATCTCGACCAGCTTTGCCGATGCGGTGGTGGAGGAGATCCGCGCGGCCGGCGGTACAGCGCACGCCAACTACGATACCGTCGCGACGCCGGAGGGCGCGCGCCGCATTATCGGGGCTGCGATGGACAATTTCGGACGCGTCGATGCGGTCATTGCCAATGCCGGCAACTTTCGCTACGGCGAATTCGAGAGCCTGAGCTTCGAAGATCTCAATGCCTTGTTCGCGGTCCATGTCGGCGGCTCGTGGAACGTGACCCAGGCGGCTTGGCCGGAAATGAAGCGGCGCGGCTATGGCCGGGTGGTTTTCACGACCTCGTCGGCGGGGATGCTCGGCAATGCCATGCTCAGCGCCTATGGCGCAGCCAAGGGGGGGGTGATGGGGCTGATGCACGGCTTGGCCGAGGCGGGCAAGCCGCATGGCATCCTCTGCAATGCAGTCATGCCCAACGCGATGAGCCGCATGACCTCGGGCATCAAGCCCGGCGAACTGGGCGATAATCCCTGGGCCGTGGCGTTGGGCCAGTATTTCGACCCGCGTTACACCACCGGCCTCATGACCTTCCTCGCCAGCAATGCTTGCACGACTTATCACGGGATCTATTCCGCGCTGGGCGGCCGGATCGGCCGAATCTTCGTGGCGGTGGCCGACGGCATCGCCGACGATGCGCCGATCGATGCCGATACCGTCGCCGCCAACTGGGAGGCGATCCGCGACGACGCTCGCGGCTATGCCATCCCGGCCGACGTGATGGACGAATTCCGGATCGTTGCTGAGCAGCGCGGCGTCGAGATCCGGGAGCCAGAGTGATTTAATCCCTTTATCCGGTAAGTGCGACGAGCGGCGGCAGGTATTCGGGCGCGGCAACTTGATCCCGCCAGAATGCGACTTCGTCCATGCCGCCACCGCTCTTGAACTTGATTTCGCTCGGACGCGCGGGGCGGAAATTGATGAATTTGAGTCCATCCGGGCCGACGGCGAAGCTGTAGAACGTGTCGGCCGCAATGGCCAGAGCAGTGCCGGGGCCGTAAAGCCGGTTGCCGAGACGCATGTGGCCGTCCGTGACGAAGATCACCTCGTCTTCGGAATGCGCGTGGATGCCTTTCTCCATATCCGCAATCGACGGTTCGGTATCGGCGGCAACGAAGCAGTTTTCGTGCAGCCATATCTGGCAGCTGGGGCACTCCGCATTGGCGTGCATCCCGCCGCCGACGCCACCGACTCCTGCCAGGCTGACGGTTCGCGGCACGCGCTCCGCCGGCAAAAGGTGAACATGGCCGCCGGCGCGCTGAGCGGCCGGGGCGCGCGCGGCATAAAATGACAGCAGCAACGACCGATCGTCCTGCCCCCTGATTTCGACGGCGGCGCCGTGTTCCACGACCAGGCTCGATGTCGCCGCAAGCGATCTGCCGCCGGCCTCCACGGCGCCCTTCCAGACGTAAACGATGCAATCGGTATCGTGCGGTCCGATGCGCAAGACGCCATCGTGCCCCAGCGTGTGCAGATGCACGCGGAGCGGATCGTCATCGTGACGATAAAGCGCCTGCGTTTCCGCCATGCCTGCAAAACCCTGCGGCAGCGGCACGGTCCGCGCGTCCTTGAGCGTCGTGATTGAAATCTTCGGCATCGCGCTTCCTCCGTCCCGTTGCGGACCATTCGCCCTGCGCAGCCCACGCGGTTACGATATCAAAGGCGAAGGCGAAGGCGAAGGCGCTGTGTGAGGCTCCAGCTGGCGCAAGCACCAGGCGACGATGGTCTCCACCTCGCGGTGGCCCCCGAAAATCCCCATCGCCGATTCGAAGCCGAGAATGCCCCCCATCAGGTTGACCGCAACCGTGATGCCGAACGGCGTGAACACGCTTGGATCGGGACCGGTCTTGCTCAGTCGCGCCGAAAGCTTGTCGGCCACGATCCGGCGTATGCGCTCGCCGAACTCTATCGTCTCGGTGCGGATCAGCTGATTATGGTTCGACATTGCGATGTATTCGAGTGAGAGAGCTGCATCGAAAGGATCCGACGAAGCTTGCCAGAGGGCATGGAGCGGCTGGGCGGATTTCAGCGCATGCTCGGTGCGTTCCTGCACCGCGTGTGTGCGCCGGCGGTAGGTGCTCAACAGCAGGTCGTCCATGGTTTCGAAATAATAGAAGACGATCTGGTATTTGAGACCGGCGCGCGCTGCGACGCTGCGGGCGCTTAACGCCGCATAGCCTTGCTCGCGCATCACGGCCTCGACAGCATCCATGAGGGCGGTGCGCGTAGCGGCATTTTCCGGCCCCATCCTGCGCTTCACCATGCTCGCTCCTTCGCTTGCGTCCACGATATCCCGGCGCAGAGTCCTGGCGCATTGACCTCGGCTCCGCCTCGATGCTAACCATGTGGTTAGCAAATGGCACGCGGCATGCCCAGGTCCCGTGCCCGCCGAAAGCAAGCCGCCGAATGGGAGGATGATCATGCAGACTCTGGCCGAACTGGAACTGCCGCATCTGCCGATGGAAGAACCGGCCTTCAGCCGGAATCCGTTTCCCTATTTCGCCGCGGCCAAGAACAAGCATCCCTGGCTCGGCACGTCGAAATTCGGCCTCGTCGTCCACGAATACACCGCGATGCGCGAGTTGTACGGCCAGGACGACAGGCTGCGGCCGCCCTATGGTGCGATCGTCGAGACCTTGGGTCTACAAGGCACGCCTTGGGGGCGCTTCACCGAGGAGCAGATGATCTCGCTTCCTGCCGAACAGCACCGCTTCCTGCGCGATACCTTCGCGGCTATGTTCACACCGCGCTATGCCAACCAGCTGCGGCCGATGATGCGCCAGACCGTCGCCCGCCTGCTCGACGAATGGGCGCCGAAAGGCGAAATCGATTTCGAGGAATTCGCCTCCAATTTCCCGATCTCGGTGATGTTCACGCTTGTCGGTGCGCCGCTCGAAGGCGTGCGCATCTTGCGCGACGATCTGGAGGCGATCGGGCTTGCTCACAGCCTGGAGATGGAGCGCTTTCCCCGCATTCAGGAGGGAATGGTCCGTCTGGAGGCGTTCGTGGAGGACGTGATTGCCGACCGCCGCGCCCATCCGCGCACCGACGGCGTGGAGGATCTGCTCGATGTCCTTATCCGGACGGGCGACGGCGGCAAGGTCAGCGCGCGCCAGCTCGTCGACCTCATCATGTTCTTCTTCATCGCCGGTTACGATACGTCGAAAAACGTGCTGACCTACACCATGTACACGCTGCTCGATTATCCCGACATCTATCGGCGCTGCGCCGAAGATCACGACTACTGCCGGTTGGTGGTCGAGGAAGCCTTGCGCTGGTTCAATCCCGGCACGTCTGCGCGGGTTGTCGAGGACGATTTCGTCTATCGCGACGTGTTGCTGCCCAAGGATTCGATGCTGTTCTTTCCCTTGAGCGTTTCGGGCCGCGATACGGTGTCGTTTCCGGACGGCCAGGTGTTCGATCCCGAACGGCCGGTCAAATCCGACAGGCATCACATTGCGTTCGGCCGCGGCAAGCACATGTGCTTGGGGCAGTACATTGCCCGCGCCCAGCTGCAGGAGGCGCTGCACTTGATCGCCCAGCGCATGCGTGAGCCCAAGCTCGCAGGCGAGGTAGCCTGGCGGCCGTTCTACGGCACGTGGGGCTTGAAGGGATTGCCGATCGCGTTCACGCCGGCGCAAGCGCAGTCGTGATCCTGAATTAGAGCGAAATGACTTTTCTTCGAATCGTCATTTCGCTCTAAGTTATTATCTTGACGCGGTTCCGGACGCAAAAGTGCGCACACTTTTGCTGGAACCGCTTTAAGCCGCTGTCATTGGAAAAAGCCGCTGACGCGCCGTGCAGCCGAACGCGCACAGTTCGCACTTCCCGGGTAAATTTGGTTAAATCGCGCGAGCAGGGCGGCTGCCCGATGGGAGGACGTGATGGAGTTGCGAAAGCTGGGATCGACGGGTCTGAAAATCGCGCCGCTGGTGCTGGGCGGAAACGTTTTCGGCTGGACGGCCGACAAGGAAACGAGTTTTGCGATCCTCGACGCCTTTCTCGCGGCTGGCTTCAATGCGATCGACACCGCGGACGTCTATAGCCGCTTCGTGCCGGGCCTCCAGGGCGGCGAATCCGAAACCATCCTCGGCGAATGGATGAAAGACCGCGGCGTTCGCGAGCGCGTCGTGCTGATCACCAAGGGCGGTCTCGAGATGGGCGAGGGCATGGCCGGCCTTGGCCGCAACTATCTGCCGCAGGCGTGCGAGGCGTCGCTGAGGCGCCTGCAGACGAACACCATCGACGTCTACATGTCCCACCGGGCCGATCCCGGCGTCCCCATCGAGGAGACGCTGGAGGTGTTCCAAAAGCTCATCGGCTCGGGGAAAGTCCGTTATGCCGGCTGCTCGAATTACACCGCAGACGAATTGCAGGCCGCGCTCGCCGCTGCGGGAAACGGCGGCGCGCGCTACGAAGTGGTCGAGCCGCAGTATAATCTTGTCGAGCGCCGCGAATACGAGGGTGCGCTCGAGCATGTCTGCCAGCGCGAAGGCCTCGGTGTCGTTCCGTATTTTGCGCTGGCCGCCGGGTTTCTGACCGGCAAGTACCGCCGCAAGGAAGATCTCGCGGGCCGCGCACGCGCCGGCACCGCCTCGCGATTCTTCAATTCCCGCAGTCTGAAGCTGCTGGACGCGCTCGACGCCGTCGCCGCCCGCCATGGCGCCAAGCCTGCCCAGGTCGCGCTGGCCTGGCTGATGGCGCGTCCGTCCCTGACCGCGCCCATCGCCAGCGCCACCAGCGTTGCGCAGCTTTCGGAGATACTCAAATCCGTCGATCTGAAGCTTTCGCCCGAGGATCTCGCCGAACTCGACCTGTAGAGCGGCATGGGCGTTGGGAGCACTGCCATCTTGGCGGCATTGATCGTGCCGCATCATTGCATGCCGGCTGGAAGCCGCGTTCCCAGTACCGGCGCTCCCGGTCTTCGGGCCACTCGCCTCGGCGCCCGTTTTTAGTTAGAAAAGACGTCGAAATCACAACGATATGACAGGGAGGATTGCATGGAAACCCTGACGGAAGCCGTCGCGAGGCCCGGTCACGTGCCGCCGGAGGCGGTCTACGACTTCGACATCCGCTACGATCCGGCGCTGCTTGCCAACCCGCACGAACGCGTTCGCCAGCTGCTGCGCGATGCGCCGCATGTCTTTTGGACGCCGCGCAACGGCGGCCGCTGGGTCGTTACGGGGTACGAGGAGACCTTCCAAGTCGCGCGCGATCCGGAGCACTTTTCCAGCACGTACATGCCGCAAGAGCAGCTGCAGGCCATGCTGGCGATGCTGCCGAAGGACATGCGGCGTATCCCGCGGTCGGTGCCGATCACGCTCGACCCTCCCGAGCACGCCAAATATCGCGCTCCACTCCAGCAATCGTTCTCGCCGAAGGGGGTGCTGGCGCTCAAAGAATCCATCCGCGAGCTGGCCGACCAGTTGATCGATGCCGTCGCCGGCCAGGGCCATTGCGATTTCATCCCGGCCGTCGCCGAGCCGCTGCCGGTCAAGGTCTTTCTGAGGATGATGGGACTGCCGATATCGCGGCTGGCAGAATTCCGCGACCTAGTTCACGAGTTCCTGAAAGCCACGCTTGCCGACCCGATGGAGGGTGCCAGGATGTCGCGCAAGGTGGCCGACGCCATGCTGGGCGAGATCATGGCTCGCAAGACGGATCCGAAAGACGACCTTATCAGTCTGCTGTGGAAGACCGAGATCGACGGCAAGCCGATGACCATCGAGCTGATGGAGGATTATGCGGTCCTTCTCTTCATCGCCGGCCTCGATACGGTGATCAACGGCATGGCCTTCGCCATCCGTCATCTGGCCCAGAACCCCGATCTGCAGGCCGAGCTGCGCGCCAATCCGACGGAGATTCCGGATGCCGTGGAAGAAATGTTGCGGCGTTACAGCTTCACCATCCCGATGCGCCGGGTCGCGAAAGACGCCGAATTGGGCGGCTGGACGTTGAAAGCCGGCGAATGGCTTTGCCTTTATTATCCCGGCGCCGACCTGGATCCGGGCGCATTCGAGGCGCCCGAGCGCTTCGACATGAACCGCGAGAACAAAGTGAATCTGGCGTTCGGCGCCGGCGTGCATCGCTGCCTGGGATCGCATCTGGCGCGCCTCGAGTTGCAGGTCCTCTATGCCGAGATTCTTTCGCGCCTGCCGCCGTTCCGCCTCGATCCCGACCGGCCCGTCACATTCCACGCCGGCAACATCATCGCCATCGACTCGTTGCCGATCAGGTGGGATTGAACGCGGCTCGCTCGCGAGCGTCGCGCCGCCTACCAGGAACGGCCGCTGTGGAGATCGAAAACCGTTCGACCGCGATCATTCCGGTAAGGGGACGATGAACAATCTGGGCATCGAATTCATCAGCGTCTTCGGCATGCCGCCGGTCGAGTTCGTCGGATTGGCCGCCGATCTGGGCTGCCGCCACATTTCGGGCGGTCTGCAGACCCCGCCGGGGCGCTACAATCCCCACGGATATCGGCCCTATTCGCTGAAGGAGGATCGCGCACTCCGGGGAGAACTTGTCGCGGCGCTGAAGGATCGCGGGGTTTCGATCTCGCTCGGCGAGGGCTTCGCAATCTGGCCGAACGGCAATGTGCGCCAGAGTTATGCCGCCGACCTGGACGTCATGTCCGAGCTCGGTATCGCGCGCATCAACTCCGTCAGTTTCGAGACCGATCGCAATCGCAGCTTCGATCAGCTCGGTGTGCTTGCCGAGATGGCCGAAGCGCACGGCATCGAGACCATGTTGGAGTTCGTGCCGACCTTCGGCATCGCCGATCTGCCGACGGCGCTTGCGGCAGTCCGCCATGTCGATCGGCGCAATTTCAAAATTCTGATCGACACCATGCATGTCGGCCGTTCGGGCGCGCGCGCGGCGGATATTGCCGCGCTCGATCCCGATGCGATCGGCTATGTGCAGCTCTGCGATGCGCCTTTGGCGCCGAAGATTCCCGACTACCTGGAAGAGGCGATGTATGAGCGGATGGTGCCGGGCGAGGGCGAATTGCCCTTGCGCGACATCCTGGCTGCGCTGCCGCGCGATCGGGTCATCGGTCTCGAAGTGCCGCAGCGTTCGCTGGCGGAGGCAGGAATTGGCCCGCGCGAACGTATGGCGCGCTGTGTGGAGGCCGCACGCACGCTGCTCGGCCAGCTCGATTGAACCGCGATGATCGGCCCACCATTGGCGAATCCCTCGATAATCTCGAAGGCGACGACGCCGAATTGAAATCGACGAGCCTCGCGTAAAGCCAAGCCACAACAGGGAGGAATACATGGCGCGGATCGAAATCTCCGGTATCGGAATCGAATACGAATTGCTGGGTGAGCCCGGCGCACCGGCCGTGGCTTTGACGCCGGGCGGCCGGTTTTCGAAAGACACGCCGGGATTGCCGGAATTCGCCAAAGCGCTGGCGGAAGGCGGCAAGCGCGTTCTTTTGTGGGACCGTCCCAATTGCGGCGCATCGGATGTCTGCTTCGATGCCGACAGCGAATCCGAGTTGCAAGGGCGCACGCTCGCCAAACTCATCCGTGCGCTCGATCTCGGTCCGACAGCGATCGCGGCAGGATCGGGCGGCGCGCGTGTTTCGTTGATCGCCGCGTCGCGCGACCCGGAAATTATCTCGCATCTGATCGTGTGGTGGGTCAGCGGCGGAGCGGTCGGCCTCATCAGCCTCGGCGCCTATTATTGCTGCGGGTCGGCGCTGGCGGCGAGCCAGGGCGGCATGGAGGCGGTTGCCAATTTGCCGGATTGGGCGGAGCAGATTCGCATGAACCCCAAGAACCGCGATCGCATCCTGGCGCAACATCCGGCGGAATTCATTCGCACGATGGAACGCTGGACCGCATTCTACATTCCGTCCGACGTGTCGCCGGTGCCCGGCATGTCGCCCGAGGACTTCGCGCAATTGCGCATGCCAACATTGCTGTTCCGCAGCGGCAAGAGCGATCTCAGCCACCCGCGAAGAACCACCGATTGGGTCCGCGCGATGATCCCTCACTGCGAATATCGCGATCCGCCCTGGGCGGACGACGAATGGAACTACCGCGCGACACATCAGACGGCAGGCGGCGGCCTGTTCGCGAGCTGGCCCAAGCTTGCGCCGGCCATCCTGGAGTTCACGCGGGGGAAGTAACTGGGAGCTAGCCCTCTTGCGCCTTTTTGTAGGCAAGCGCGTAGCTGCAATAGGCGGCGACGGTCATGCGCATCACGTCGCGCTTTTTGTCGTCGAGCTTGCTCAAGGCCCGCACCGGGTTTCCGCCCCACAGCCATCCGCTATCCAGCACCTGACCGGGAGCCGTGATCGCGCCGGCGGCGAGAAAGACGTCATCCTCGACGATCGTGCCGCGTTCGAGCGCCGCCCCGATGCCGATCAGGCAACCGTTGCCGACCCGGCAATCCTCGGCGCGGACATTGTGGCCGAACGTCGTATCGGCGCCGATAACGCAATCGGCTTGCGAGGCGCGAATGCTGCTGTTGTCCTGAATGTTGGTGCTCGTACCGATCTCGATGCCGTGACTTCCGGCGTCGAGCACGCAGGAGAAGAAAATGCTGGATTGCGAATGGAGCACGATAGGACCCGATAGGACGGCGGTGCCGGCGACGAATGACGATGGCCATGGGCTGCCATCCGCAGGCGCCATGGGGCGGGCGGCCGCAATGGCGTTGGCGGTCTCTTGGCGTAGCGTGCGTGCGCGCTCTTCGATCTCGCCGGCCACGAGCCGCCGAACCGGCTTCGCCGGCAAGCCCGCATAGACGAAGCCTGCCTCGAGCTTGGACCGCGGGAAAACCACCGCGCCCGGCTCGACGAGAACATCGTCTTCGACGACGCTGCCGTCGAGAACGATCGCGCCGTTGCCGACCACGCAGCGCGAGCCGAGCGTGCAGGCATGCACGACGGCATTGCGCCCGACCGTCACCCCGTCGCCGATCAAGGTGGGGTACATGCCGCCCATGATGTGAATCGTGGCTCTTTCGCCGAAGCTGAAATCGTTGCCGATGCGGACGATCTCGCTGTCGGCGCGGATGACGGAAAAGGGCCCGAGCCGGGCGCGTGGCCCGATCTCTGCCTGGCCGAGCACGCTGGCGCCGGGCGCGCAGACGAGCCGTTCGGCGAATTTCGGCGTGACCCCGGCGAATGGCAGTATGTATGGCGTTGCGATCGAGACGGCCATGGAACCTCTGGAAAACCGGGGCTGATGGACGGGCAATGATGACATAACCGCCACATTATTCTGGGGCGTCTGTGTTGTCACCAAATCTCGGCCTTACAGATTTTGCCCGATCCACTGACGCAACTGGCCCGCCGACAGCGCGCCGCTCATGCGTGCTGCCTCCGCACCGTGCTTCAAAAGAATCAGCGTCGGTATGGACCGGATGGCGAACCGTGACGCCAGCTCGGGCTCGGCATCGGTATCGACCTTGCCGAAGCGCACGCCCGGCTCGAATTCACCCGCCGCCGCCTCAAACACCGGCGCCATGGTGCGGCACGGACCGCACCATGCCGCCCAAAAGTCGATCAAGAGGGGAATATCGCTCTTCAGCGCATGGGGCTCAAAGCGCGAAGCCGTGAGCGCGAGAGGCTTGCCGGCAAACAGCGGCCTGCCGCAACTCCCGCAGCGGCCCTTGGCCGGATCGCGGCCGGCCGGAATCCGATTACGCGAATCGCAATGCGGGCAAGCTATGATCAGACCGCTTGTCATTTACGGACACGGCCTCGCAGGCGCTGCTCGTATTCCAGTATAGAGAATATATCCCAGGCGGCTCAACCGAAAGCATTGCCGGGCTTCAGACCCAGCTTGCGGAACACGATCGCCGCCGGACAAAACCCGGTGAACGCGGCCTGGAACATGTTCAGTCCCGCAAACGCGGTGAGCAGCAGCCACCATGGGTTCAACAGCTGCGCCAGCACGAGACCGGTCAGCACGACGATACCGGCAAAAGCAAATACGGCACGATCGACGTTCATAAACTCTACCTTGGCTAGCGGGCGCGGGTACAATCGCGCGTCCTGTCGATTGACAATATATTCGTTTCATCGTATATACGTAAGTATGAAACTACGGCCGGGCCAGATGCGGCAATCCGCCGGTGCGGCGGAGGCGATGCTCAAGGCGCTGGCAAACCGTCATCGCCTGATGGTCCTGTGCCAGCTGATCGAGGGCGAACGCTCGGTCGGCGAACTGGCGGAATTTTTGGAGCTGCGGGATTCGACCGTTTCGCAGCATCTGGCCCTGCTGCGCAAGGACGGGTTCGTCTCCACGCGGCGCGACGGCCAGACGATCTGGTACGCGCTCGCCAGCGAGCCTGTGCGCAAGCTGGTCGAGACGCTTTACGAAATCTATTGCGGGCCGCGCGCCATCTGCGCCGCCAATCCGGCGCCCAAACGGCGAAGAACGGGAGCTCGAAAATGACGATCCAGAATCTCGAACCGAAAGATGTGGCGGGCTGGCTTGCCGAAAAATCGATTGTCCTGATCGATGTGCGCGAGCCGCACGAATACGAAGCGGAGCGCATTCACGGCGCATTGCTTTTTCCGCTTTCGACCTTCGATCCCGCGTCCTTGCCCGACCCGCAAGGCCGCCCCATCGTTTTTCAGTGCGGCTCCGGAATGCGTTCGGCGAAGGCCGTCGCCGCCTGCGCGGCGGTCGGATTGCCCGTCGACAGTCACCTGAAGGGCGGCATCCAGGCGTGGAAGGCGGCAGGGTTGCCGACCATCAGCACGGACCCGGCAACGGGAAAGCTGCGAGAACGTTGACAGGCGGAGGACGCGATGGGGCACATCTTAGCCGCGATCCTCGCCTTTCTGGGCTTGGCGCATCCGCATCCGCCGCCCAAGCCGGCGCCGCCGCCGCAAGGCTTCATCGTCAGGAATCTCGTGATTTCCGACGAGAAGTCCGTCTTTGCGACCATCGAGTCCCAGCATGTCGTGCCCGCGCGCGTACGTACCGGCGGCACTATTATCGAAGTGAAGGTCCGGCAAGGCGACCGCGTCGTTCAGGGACAAGTCATTGCTGCCGTGGGTGACGAGAAGCTGGCGCTGACTCTCAATTCCTATGGCGCCCAGGTGCAGGCGGCGCAAGCGCAGCTTGCGCAGACGCAGATCGAATACGCACGCGCCCAGCGGCTCATGACCCAGCAGGCGATCGCACGCAGCATGCTCGATCAGGCACGCACCGCGTTCGATGTCGCAACCAGCAACCTGAAATCGATCGTGGCGCAACGCGCCGTCATCCAGGAGCAGCAAACACAAGGCCAGGTCCTCGCGCCGACGGCGGGGCGGGTCATCACCGTGCCGGTGACGGCAGGAACCGTCGTCATGCCGGGCGATGTCGTGGCGACAGTGGCAGAACAGAATTTCGTTCTCAGGCTGCAGGTCCCCGAACGCCACGCGCGTTATCTCAAAGTGGGCGATCCGGTTCGGCTGGACGGCGCCGATCTCGGCCTCGATGGGCCGCGCTTCGGCACCATCGACCTCATCTACCCCGACGTGCAAAACGGCCAAGTCGTCACCGATGCCATCGTCCCGGGTCTCAGGGACTATTTCGTCGGCCAGCGCGTGCGCGTCTGGGTATCCGCGGGCACACGTGAAGCCATCGTGGTGCCCGCACATCTCATTACGACGCGATTCGGCATCGACTATGCACGTGTCTGGAGGCGGGCCGATGGCGCCATCGACGTACCCGTGCAGCGCGGGCAGGAATTGCCCCGACCCGGCATGCGCGACGGTCTGGAAATCCTCTCGGGCATCGAGCCAGGCGACCGGCTGCTTGCGCCATGAATCTCGGACTGTCCGGCCGGCTGACGCGCGCCACGATCACCTCGCCGCTGACGCCGCTCATCCTGCTTGCGGCCGTCGTCTTCGGTCTCGTCGCGCTGATGATTATCCCCCGCGAGGAAGAGCCGCAGATCAGCGTGCCGATGGTGGACATATTCGTGCAGGCAAACGGATTGAAGGCACCCGACGCCGCCGAGCTCGTGACCAAACCGCTGGAAGAGATCGTCAAGGGCATCAACGGCGTCGAACATGTCTACAGCCAGACGCAGGACGACCAGGTCATGGTCACGGCCCGGTTCTTTACGGGAACCAACGAAGACGACGCGATCCTGCGCGTGCACGCCAAGCTGCGCGCCAATTACGATCGCATCCCGCTCGGCATTCCCGAGCCGTTGATCGTCGGCCGCGGCATCAACGACGTGGCGATCGTGACCGCGACCCTGTCGCCGAAGCCCGATGCCGCCCTGCGCTGGAACGAGAAAGACCTCTACACGCTGGCAAGCAAGCTCCAGGAGGAGCTGATCAAGGTCGACAATCTCGGCCTCACCTATATTGCCGGTGGCACGCCGGACGAGATCAGCGTCGAGCCCGACCCGGAAAAGCTTTCCTTGTTCGGCGTCACGCTGCAGCAGCTCGAGGCCAAGATTCAGGGTGCCAACCGCTCGTTTCTTGCCGGAGAACTGCGCCAGGACGGCCGCATGTTCCAGGCGGTCGCCGGACGGACGCTTTCAGGCATTCCCGACATCGGCCTGCTGCTGGTCACGACGCGCGACGGACGGCCGGTCTATGTCCGCGACGTGGCGAAAATCGTTATCGGCCCGAGCCCTGCCGAGCATCATGTCTGGACGATGGCGCGTGCCGACAAATGGCGCGCGGTCCCGGCCGTTACCGTGGCGTTTGCCAAGCGCGCCGGCGCCAATGCCGTCGTGGTTTCCGACGCGCTGGTGAAACGGCTCGACACGCTCAAAGGTCTGCTCATTCCGGCCGACATCAACGTGACGGTGACGCGCGACTACGGTAAGACGGCCAACGACAAGGCCAACGAATTGTTGTTCCACCTCGCGCTTGCGACGGTCTCCATCGTTCTTTTGATCGGGTTGGTGGTCGGCTGGCGCGAGGCTGCCGTGACGCTGATCGTTATCCCCACGACCATCCTGCTGACGCTGTTTGCCGCCAATCTGATGGGCTACACGATCAACCGCGTCAGCCTCTTCGCGCTCATTTTCTCTATCGGCATTCTGGTCGACGACGCGATCGTCGTGGTGGAGAACATCTCCCGCCATTGGGCCATGCATGACGGCCGCGACCGCATGACCGCCGCGATCGAAGCCGTCGCCGAAGTCGGCAATCCGACCGTCGTCGCCACGCTGACCGTGGTTGCCGCGCTGCTGCCGATGCTGTTCGTATCCGGCATGATGGGACCGTACATGGCGCCCATTCCCGCCAATGCCTCGGCGGCGATGCTGTTTTCCTTTTTTGTCGCTATGGTGATCGCGCCCTGGGCGCTGTTGAAAATCTCCGGCAAGCCGCGCCGTCGGCATCAGCACGCGGAACACGGCGAGGGCCGGCTGGGGGCGCTCTATCGCCGCCTGGCAAAACCGATCGTGCGCTCCCGCAAGGATGCCAAGCGCTTTCTCGCATGCGTAGCCGGCGCAACGGTGCTCGTCTGCATGCTTTTCGTGACGGAGAGCGTCACGGTCAAGCTTCTGCCGTTCGACAACAAATCCGAGTTGGAAGTGCTGGTCGATCTGCCGACAGGTGCGACGCCGGAAGACACCGCACAGGCGCTGTTCGCCGCTGCGCGCACGGCACGCCAACTGCCCGAGGTGCAGTCGATCCAAATCTATGCCGGCACCCCGGCGCCGTTCAATTTCAACGGCCTAGTGTGGCATACCTATCTGCGTCAGCAGCCCGAACAGGGCGAGCTTCAGGTCAATCTGACAGATAAATCCGCGCGCTCGCGCCAGAGCCACGCCATAGCGCTGGACTTGCGCAACAGGCTTACAGCGCTGGCGCTGCCAAAAGGCAGTGTGGTGAAAGTGGTGGAAGTGCCGCCTGGCCCGCCCGTGCTGTCCACGCTGCTTGCGGAAATTTATGGACCGGACACAAAAACGCGCCGTGCCGTGGCCGACGACGTAAAGACGCTCTTCAAGTCGATTCCTTACATCGTCGATGTCGACGACTCCTGGCACCGGCCGCGGCCGCGGCTGCGAATCTCCATCGATCAGGACAAACTGGAATATTTCGGTGTCGAGCAGAGCGACGTCTACGATACGATCGGCGCGCTCCTGGGCGGCGTCCCCGTCGGCTATTCGCATCGCGGCGAGGACCGCAATCCGATCGAGATCGTCGTGCGGGAGCCGAAAAGCGACCTCTCCTGGTCGCAGAAGCTGGCGTCGACACCTGTGCCTGCCAATGCGCAGCCCGGCAACAAGGCCGTGGTCGAACTCGGCGACGTCGTGAGCGTGAAGGAGGAACTTGGCTCGCCGATGATCTTCCGCCGCGACGGCCACTATGCCGACATGGTGACGGCCGAGCTGGCAGGTGAATTCGAGTCGCCCATTTACGGCATGTTCGCCGTCGACAAGCTTGTGAAATCGTACGATTGGGGAAAGCTTCCGCAACCGGCGATTTTGTTTCACGGCCAGCCGGCCGACGAAGCCAAGCCGTCGCTGCTGTGGGACGGCGAATGGGAAGTCACCTATGTCACCTTCCGCGACATGGGCGCGGCGTTCATGGTGGCGATTCTGGGCATCTATGTATTGGTGGTGGCGCAGTTCGGCAGCTTCAAGCTGCCGCTGGTGATCCTGACGCCGATTCCGCTGACGCTGATCGGCATCGTGCTCGGTCACTGGGTGTTCGGTGCGCCATTTACGGCGACATCGATGATCGGCTTCATCGCGCTTGCGGGCATCATCGTGCGCAACTCGATATTGTTGGTGGACTTCATCCGTCACGGAGCCGCACCGGGAAAAACGTTGCGTGACGTGTTGCTCGATGCCGGCGCGACCAGATTCCGGCCCATCCTGCTCACGGCGCTGGCCGCCATGATCGGCGCCGGCACAATCCTCTCCGATCCCATTTTCCAGGGTCTGGCCATCTCCCTTTTGTTCGGTCTCGCCTCGTCCACGCTCCTGACGGTGCTGGTGATCCCCGCGATCTACGTGTGGCTGCGCGACGCCGACCGGCCGCTCGTTACGGGCTAGATGGAACCCGTTTTGCGCCCCTCAATTCGCCACAACGACACATGACCGTCATACAGATCATCCTGGCTCTTCTGTCCGGCGCCGCCGTCGGGCTGTCGCTGGGGCTGATCGGCGGCGGCGGCTCGATCCTTGCCGTGCCCTTGATGGTCTATGTGGTCGGCGTGTCTTCGCCGCATGTGGCCATCGGCACGAGCGCGGTTGCTGTGGCGGCAAGCGCACTGATCAATCTGTTCGGTCACTCCCGCGACAGGAACGTCAAGTGGCCGTGCGCTACCGTGTTCGCCATCTGCGGGATTGCCGGCGCCGCTCTCGGATCCTGGGCCGGCAAGGCGGTGGATGGCGCCAAGCTGCTCGCTGCGTTCGGCGTGCTGATGATCGTCGTGGCCGCGCTGATGCTCAGGCCTCGGCACGGCGGACACAATCCGGACGTTCGACTGGATACCCAATCCGCTGCGCGCCTTTTGCCGCCATTGGCGACAACGGGGTTCTCCGTCGGCGCGCTCTCCGGCTTCTTCGGCATCGGCGGCGGATTTCTCATCGTGCCGGGCCTGGTATCGGCCACCGCGATGCCGCTGCTGAACGCGATCGGCTCGTCGCTCGTTTCGGTGGCCGCGTTCGGCGCCACGACGGCGGCAAGCTACGCGCTCTCGGGCATGGTCGACTGGGGTTTGGCGACCGTCTTCATCCTGGGCGGCGCCCTGGGCGGCTTTGCCGGCATCTGGCTGGCCCGTCACCTGGCGGCGCGCCGGCGTCTGCTTGGCCTGGTGTTCAGCTTCATTGTCGGCGCTGTCGGGTGCTACGTGGCGATTCGAGGCGCATTGACCCTCCTATAAAGAGTGCAGAGCGGCGGCGAATTGCATGCTAGAGACGCGGGCTCCGCGCCGCAGCGACCTATCGCAGCGGTTTCCAGACACGGCTTCGACCCTTCGCCCCGCCATGACGCAAAACGAAGCGACCGCGCAACGCCGCAACAAATGCTTCGACGACAGCCACCAGCAGATGATCGAAACCGCCGTTCGGCTCATTTCCGAGAAGGGCGCGGGTTCGCTTTCCATCGCCGCCGTGGCGCGCGCCATGGCCATCAACCGCACCACGGTCTACTACCATTTCGACAGCCGCGAGGCGTTGATCGAGGCGGTCAAGGCCTGGTCTTCGGCGCAGCTGGCAAAGGCGTTCGGCTCCGGCGCGCCGCAGCAGGAACGCATCGATTACATCAGCCGTTTCGTCCTCAACAACCCGGAGCTGATCAAGCTGTGGTTCGAGGATTTCATCTCCACCGGCGACATCCGCGATCGCTACCCCCACTGGGACGCATTGGTGGAAGGCGTCAGGGCGGCCGCCGAGGGGGCAGACGAAACGGTGGATGCGGAGATCTATTGCACGATCCTGCTGACCAGCGCCTTCCTAGGTCCGCGCGTCTTCAGGAACAGCGTCCGTCCCGAGGAAGACACCGAAACCGTCGTGCGCCGCTTCCGTCGCGAGCATCAGCGGCTTCTCAAATATGTTTCGCTGCTGAAGCCGTGAGGCGCCGCTCCAGGACTACGGTTGCATATGCCCGCCTCCCTTGTGAGGAGGCCGGCGACCACCCGGTTAAACCGGGTGGCGGGTGGGGAGAGCAGGAGCAAATTGCGGGCGTCTGTTGCACATCGCGGTTCTCCCCACTCGAAAAATCCCGCTACGCTTCCGCCTACGCCAACGCTTCGGCGGACCAAGTGGTTGACCCGACGCGCCGAAGCTTTAGCGAAGGCGGGCTGGGGAGGCGGGCAGGTATCCTTGATCCCACAAATTGCGTGAATCGCATAGCCATTAGGGGAAGGCGGGCTCGTTTGGCTTCGAATCGACGTGAACTCATCATGCTCTAATTCGCGGCGGTGCGGGCTCTCAGGCAGCGTCCGATCGGCGGGTCGATGTTGTCGAGCTTGGGAATGACTTCGCCGGCGCCGCCGCTGCACGCCACCCAGCGGAACTGGTGATCGGCGTTCTTCTCTTTCATGCCGGCATCGCCGACCAGCGCGCTGAAGCTGCTTGGCGCCGCGCTGCCGTCGATCGCGCCGTTCCCGCACGCCGCCAGCACTTCGCCGTCGTCCTTGAGGCAATAGGCAAACTGCACTGAGTAGGCGCAGCTGTTCTTGAAGCCCCAATGCGTCCCGTCGCTGGCAACCGACAGGCAGGACGACGCGCCGGGATCGGTCAGATCCGGCTGGTATGGGTTGAGAGCCGCAACGGCCGTGGGCGCCGTCGGCAAGGACTGAGCGGCGGTAGCCGCAGACGCACTGGCAGGCTGCGGGGCAGGGAGCAGGGCGGTGCCGGGTGCGGTTGAAGCACGGCTTGCTGCGGCAGGGGCGGCGAACTCGCCGCCGGCGAAATTCGGGATATTCGGCTTGGGGGCATCGATCAGGTGCACTTGGGAGGTGCGGACCTCGATGGCTGCAAGGGCTGGGACCGCCCGATCGCCGTGGGCTTGCAGGGCGGCCTGGGCCGGGTTGGCCGGTGCGGGAGCCGGCGCGGGAATCTCGAAGCTTGCTTCGATGGGGCGCGGCGAGGGATGCGGCACGTCGTTCAAACGCAGCACTGCCGGCGTGGCGGCTGTTGATATGGTGGGGGTGACGGCGGGTGTGCTTGCCATGCAGCCCGAGGCGGGTTTGGCACCTCGCCGGCCCGATACCTTGAAGGCGACCCCAAGCTTGCTCGCATAGTCCGCCAGAGCGGCCTTGCGTTCGCGATCGGTGAACACGTGGCCTTCCGGATACCAGACCGTGCACGAGTTTCCGCCCTCGGGCGTGCGTAGCGCGAGCGTCACCCCGCCCAGTGCCGGCTTGAAGACTTCCGAGCGGCCATCGGAATAATCGATGTCGATTTCGTTGTCGGTCATCTTGAAGAGACCCGTGACGCGGCCCGGATCCTCCGGGCTTGCCACCGTGCCCATCCGCTCGTTGACGAAGGCGAAAGCGGTGGTGGCGCTGGTCCCGTCGACCTTGGTGATATCCCGCGTAAAGCCCCCCTCGGCTGCGGCCAGAGCAAGGCTCGATCCGTCGACGGCGATCAGTTTCCGGCCTTCGATCTGGCTCAAGCTCCGGTTCGCCGCATCCGGCGCAGGCGCCGATGGCGGCGTGGCCGGCAGCGCCTGCGCGGTCGGCGCCGCGCCAGGTGCCGGCTGGGCGGAAACCTGTTGCGGTCCGGGGGGCGCCGCTTCGGCCGATTGTCCCACCGGGTGGCCGTCTACGAATTTGCCTGTCAATTGGGTTCCGTCGGGACGCACCAGTTTGCCGATTCCGTTGGGCATGTCGTCCTGCCATTCGCCGTCATATCTTTGGCCGTTGGCCCAGACCTGCACGCCATGGCCTTGCGCTACGCCGGCGTGCCACTCGCCGTCATAGCGGTCGCCATTGGCCCAGGTCTCCACGCCGCGACCCTCGGCCTTGCCGTTGCTCCAGCCGCCCTGATAGCGGTTGCCGTTCGCCCAGGTCACGGTCGCGTCGCCGTTCAGCGCGCCGTCCTTCCAATTGCCCTGCAAACGGTCCTGCTTGGCGGATACGAAAACCCCCTGGCCGTCGAACGTTCCGCCCGCCTGATCGCCGTCGTATTTCGAGCCGTCCGGCCAGCTGAGGGTGGCGTGCCCGCTCTCGAGATTGCCGTCGTGGAACGAACCCGTAATGGTGACTTGCGGTTGTCCCTTGTCGATCAAAGTGAGGGTGCCGGGGCCGTCGATCGTGCCGTTCAGGCAGGCGCCCAGCCAAACGATGCCGTCACCTTCCGCGAAATTGGGATCCGGAGCCTTGCACCCGCTTTGCGCGTCGCGCAGCCAATGCACGCCCGGCGTTTGCACATCCGCCGTCGCGGTTTGTTGTCGAGCATCGCCTTGTTGGGCATCTGCGGGGAAAGCCATTGCCGTGAGCGCACCGGTCAGCATAACCGGCATAACCAGCACAACACGAGCTGCAAAAAGCATGCGAACGTTCCTCTGGCGCTGCCTCACACTCAGGCGCCGTCGAGGATGACCTTGCAATCTCGTAATGCAAGTTAACCTTGCTGCGTTCGCTAACGCAATGTTTCCCGATTGCTTCTTTTGTTTTGCAATCCTCAGGCGCTGCCCACCATGCGCGGAACCTGCCGTCAGCGAAAATCCGGTGCTTGCGTGCTCGCCACACAAGCCGGCTTGCATCCGCCCTCCAGATCGCTTTCACCACGAAGGCACGAAGTAACACGAAGATATGCCGGACACCTGCGCGAAGCGCAGATGAATTTGATATCGCATTTTGGCACACGGAGACACGGAGCCGCATCGTTACACTCTCTGTGCCTTCGTGCGAGAAATTTTGCGCTTCGCCCCTTTTCAGGGGCCGTCCACCTCGTAACCCGCCTGGCGCAGCAGCGCCGGCACGCCGTTCGGGCCCGCAAGGTGGCCCGCTCCCACTGTGATAAAGAAGGTGTGCGGCTCGGCAAGCATTTCCTTGAGCTGCTGCACCCATGCTCGGTTGCGATCGTCGAGAAGGGTTTTCCGCGCTCCGGGAATGGCTTGCAGGTCGGCGTTCATGAGCTTTGCCACCTGCGCCTCGTCCGCGTTGCCCCAGGCATCGATCAAGGGGCCCAGCACATTGGACTCGCTTTGGAAGTTTTTCAGCGTGGCGTCGAATTCTTCAACTTCCAGTTTGGGGTTCGCGGGCATCAACATCGTCATCTGTTGAGTCACGGTTTCGAAATAGCGCACCGATTTTCCTTGTGCCTTGGCGATCGCATAGACTTGCCGGTCCACTCCGCTCCCCGCGGCATAATGTTCGGAGCGAATATACGCCATTTCAAGCACAAGTCCCGCGAGCCAGGGCCGGAAATGGTCCACGTCTTGCGCAGAGGTGTGCGTAAGAGCAAGCGCCTTGCGGTAATCCTCCAGCGTATGGTCGTCGAGCAGCTTTGGCAGCGAAGTACCGGCTGGCAGCGTCCCGTGCGTGCGAATAAAATCGGAAATCGTATCGCTGCCGGCATTGTCGGTCGGCGCTTCGAACACGAAGGTGTTGGACGCGGCAATGGCGGCGTCGATCCGGGGCGTCCGCCATTGCACGTTCGGCGGCAACAGGTGAACGGAGCCGAAGAGATAGGCGGTCGAGGCAGGTGCGTGGACCGTCCAGAGCGCGGGATGGGCGGGGATTGCCGCAAACACGGTCGCAGGTTCCGTGTCGGCCTGGGCGGCGGCCGTCCCCGTTGCGAAGTGGACGATCGCGAGGAAGGTCGCGATCAGAAGACGACCCGGACAACGCCGCGCAATTTTCATCGAAAAGCCTTCTTCAATCTTCGCCGAATTTCGCTTCCACGAGCGCCAGAATTGCCCGCATGGCTTCGTCGGCATCGGAACCGGTCGCATCGATTCTTATTTCGCTGCCGAGGCTGGCTGCCAGCATCATCAGTCCCATGATGGATCTGGCATCCACGCTTTGACCGTCCTTGGTCACCGTGATCTGCGACTGAAATCGCGCGGCCGCTTCGACGATCTTGGCGGATGCGCGCGCATGCAGCCCCCTCTTGTTGACGATCCTGGCGGTGGCTGTACGCCGCTCGAAGTCGTTGCTCAAGGCGCCGCCGTGCCTTCGGCAAGATCGGCGGAGCCGGCGCGCATGTATTTGCGGCCCGCCTCGATGGCTTCCTTGACGGCGCGGTCGAGAGGATAGCGATTGCGGATGTCTATCAGCTTGATGAGGCTCGGCAGATTGGCGCCGGCGAGGACCTCCACTTTGCCCTGCTCGAGCAGGGTGAGGGCGAGATTGCACGGGGTGCCGCCATACATGTCGGTTGCGATCACCACGCCCTTGCCTAAGTCTACGGAGTTGACGGCCGCGGCGAGTTCGCGTTGCCGCCGCTCGACATCGTCTTCCGGGCCGATCGAAATGGCACGTAGATGCGTTTGCGGGCCGACCATGTGCTCCATGGCGGAGATGAATTCCTGTGCCAGCCGGCCGTGCGTAACGATAACTACACCGATCATGTTCAACTCGACACTGGTTGCCCGGGCGGACGATAGCCGACATCGTGCCGGAAGGAAGCGGTCATATGGCGGCGAGCCCGTCATGAAACCGCGCATGGGCGAAGGCTGCCGCGGCGAGGACCGCCTTGGCCGGCGCCGAGCCTTCGAAGGCGGCAAGACTGAGGAGGGGCGGCCAGGCGCTTTCCGGCAACGCGAGCCGTGCGGGAGGCGCGAAGCGCGCAGGATCGGGAAGCCGCGGCTTGTCGGCCTGACCCGAGGGAGCGTTCGGCGGATCGAGTGCGATGGCAAGGCAAATGGCCGCTTCGCTTACGTGGGGCACCCGGACGATTCCCACCCCGCGGACTTCGATGAGCCCCGCAAGATTTTCCGGAGCACGGCCGATCAGCCGGCCCGAACGGACCGACAGCACAACCTGGTCGTCAGCGACCAGCATCGCGCCGCGCTCGATCAGCCGCAACGCGAGGTCCGATTTTCCAGCGCCGCTTTCGCCCAACAGTAAAAGCCCCGCGTCCTCCGGCGCGCCGAAAGCCGTGGCCGCGCCAGCCAGCAGAACGCAGGTGCCATGAACATGAGAGATGCACACCTCAGTTGCTCCGCGCCAGCGGGAGCTCTACGACGAAGCGCGCTCCCTGCCGATCGCTCCTGTTCTCCGCCCAGATCCGACCGCCTGCACTCTCCACGATCTGCCGCGCGATGGAAAGCCCGAGGCCGGAGTTCTTGCCGAATCCATGCTCCGGCGGCCGCTGCGTGTAGAAGCGGTTGAAAATCGCTTCGAGATCTTCGGGGGGTATGCCAAGTCCCTCGTCTTCGACGCATATCCGCACGCGGCCGTCGGCGCGCTTGGCGGCGATGGCGACAATTCCGTTCGCCGGGCTGAAGGAGACGGCATTGTCGATCAGATTACGGAAAATCTGCCCGAGCCGCTCGTCGCGCCCGATGACGATCATGCGCTCCGATGCGTCCAGAGCAAGCTTGAGATTCACCCCGCCCGGCAGCTCCATCATGCGGTAAATTTCGGCGATGGTTTCGAGCAGCTTCGAAAGATCGACCGGCTCGCTCGTCTCGCGACTCAATTCGGCGTCCAGGCGCGAGGCATCGGAAATATCGGTGATCAGACGATCGATGCGCTTGATGTCGTTACGCACGATCGCCATCAATCGCTCGCAGGCGGCCGCATCGCCGCTGGAGCGGGCGAGCATCTCTGCGGCGCTCTTGAGCGAGGTCAGCGGATTCTTGAGTTCGTGGGCGACGTCGGCGGCAAAACGTTCGATGGCGTCGATTCGGTCGTAAAGCGCCTTGGTCATCGCCGAGAGACTGTCGGCAAGATCGCCGATCTCGTCGTTACGATCGGACATCGAAGGGATGGCCTCGCGCCCCGAGCGGCCGCGCCGCACGCGGTCGGCCGCGGCGGCGAGTTGACGGATGGGCTGCGCAATCACTCCCGACAGATAAAGCGACGAGAACAGCATGACGAGAAACGCCACGACCGATATGCCGATCAGGCTGGCGCGCTCCTCGCGCAGGATATCGTCAATGTCGCCGCCTTCGGTGGAAAGGAGCAGCACGCCGTAGACCGTACGGAAACGCTGAACCGGCGCCGCGACCGACAGCACAAGCTTGTTCTGCTGGTCGATCCGCTCGGTGCCCATCGTGTCGCCGCCAAGCGCCACATCGACTTCCTTGTAGACGCGGCCGTTGTTGCCGGCTTCGAAATAAGGGGCCAGTCTCGCGAACGGACGCACGCCCAGGACGCCGTCGTAAAAGCGTTGCGCGGCCGACATCACCCGTGTCCGGAACCCCGGCGGCGGCAGCTCGACCGTCTGGACCACATTGCGCGCCAGCAAATTGCGCGTATCGACGACGAGATCGCCGTTCGTATCGTAGAGACGGGCGCGCAGCGTCGTAGGCGCCACAAGCTGGCGGAGAAGCGGCTCGGCGTTTTTGTCGTTGATCGCTCGCGTTCTGTCGTCGGTTGCGAATTCGGCAAGTGTGGAAGCGACGATGAGGGCTTCCTGCTTGATGCCAGCCATACGCTCGTCGACCAACCCGGCCCGGGTCGATTGCACGAGCAATACGCCGCCCATGAGGAAGACGAGCGCCGCGGCGTTAAAGAAAATAATCCGCCGCGACAGGCTCGAAATCGGCCGCCTGGCAGCTGTTTCGGGCGCCCGCCCGAATCTGGCGTCACGTCTCTCGATAGCGGTAGCCGACACCGTAGAGGGTTTCGATAGCATCGAACGAATTGTCGACGACCTTGAATTTCTTGCGCAGGCGCTTGATGTGGCTGTCGATCGTCCGGTCGTCCACATAGACTTGGTCGTCGTAAGCGGCGTCCATGAGGTTGTCGCGGCTCTTCACGAAGCCGGGCCGCTGCGCGAGGCATTGCAGGATCAGGAACTCCGTCACGGTGAGGCGCACCGGCCTGCCGTCCCAGGTGCATTCGTGACGCTGCGGATCGAGCACCAGCTTGCCCCGCACCATGGCCTCGCGCTTGGGCTCGCCTGACGGCGTGCCGCCTTTCGTTGCATCGGCCCGGCGCAGCACGGCTTTCACGCGTTCGAGCAGCAGGCGCTGGGAGAAAGGCTTGCGGATATAGTCGTCGGCGCCGGCGTTGAGACCCATCAGCTCGTCGATCTCCTCGTCTTTCGACGTAAGGAAAATGACGGGGAGATCGCCGTTTTGCCGCAGGCGTCGCAAGAGCTCGAGCCCGTCCATTCGCGGCATCTTGATGTCGAGTATGGCCAGATCGGGCGGTACGGCGGAAAGCGCACTCAACGCGGCAGCGCCGTCTGCGAATGTGCGGACATGGTAGCCTTCCTGCTCGAGCAGCATACTGACCGAGGTGAGGATGTTCCTGTCGTCGTCTACCAGCGCAATGGTTGCCATGCCGCCTTCTGGCCGAAGCTGCTGCTCACTAGTATAGCGGTCAGAGCAACGAATTGAACTGCCTTTGTAGTATCACTGGGAGCGTCGGCTTCCAGCCGGCATGCGACACTGCCGCGCCACTAATGCCGGCAACCCCCGATCTGTTCTACCTTGACGCCTTACAACCTGATCGGGGGCAGCGCTCCCAGTCGCTCAAACGAACTCCACTTTCAGGATTTCGTAAGACCTCGCGCCGCCGGGTGCTGCGACCTCGACGCTGTCGCCCTTTGCTTTGCCGATGAGCGCACGCGCGATGGGCGAGGAGATCGAGATGCGGCCTCTTTTGGCGTCGGCCTCAAGATCGCCCACGATTTGATATTTCATCTTTGCGTCCGTGTCCTCGTCGGCAAGCGTCACCGTGGCGCCGAACTTGACCGTTCCGCCGGAGAGCTTGGAGACATCGATCACCTCGGCGCGGGACAGCTTGTCTTCGAGTTCCATGACACGGCCCTCGATGAAAGCCTGCCGTTCCTTGGCCGCATGATATTCCGCATTTTCGGAGAGATCGCCGTGCGCGCGGGCTTCGCCGATCATGAGGATGACGGCCGGCCGCTCCACGGTTTTCAAATGATTGATCTCGTCTTCCAGGGCTTTGTACCCCGCTTCGGTCATGGGTATGCGTTCCATGTGCGCCTTGATCCTGCGAACGGCAAAAAAAACCTCGCGGCCAGACTCTCGCGTCTGACCGAAACGGATTTTGCCCGGCTAAAAGTTAAGCTCTTGCCACGCCTTCGATTTCTCGTCCCTTGACGTGACGGGCGACTACAAAGAGTAGGACTGGAGGGGGGCAACTTCAAGGGACCCCGCCTTGAGCGCGGCGATAGCCTGGGTGGCTGCGGCGGCACCGGCCATGGTGGTGTAGTAGGGTACTTTCTGTTGCAAGGCGGTCCGGCGGATCGAGAGCGAGTTGGCCAGGGCCCGCGACCCTTCGGTCGTGTTGAACACGAGTTGCACCTGCCCGTTCTTCAAGGCGTCTACGATATGCGGCCGTCCCTCCAGCACCTTGTTGACGATGCGGACTTCGAGCCCCGAGGCCTGGAGAAACTTTGCCGTGCCGCGGGTGGCGATAATGTCGAAGCCCATCTCGATCAGCTGCCTGGCCGGGTCAATGGCCCGTTCTTTGTCGCTGTCCTTGACCGAAATGAACGCGGTTCCTCCGAGCGGAAGCTTTGCGCCTGCGCCGATCTGGCTCTTGGCGAAGGCCCGTCCGAAAGTCGCATCGAGCCCCATGACTTCGCCGGTCGAACGCATTTCGGGCCCGAGTATCGTATCGACGCCCGGAAAGCGCGCGAACGGCAATACCGCTTCCTTCACGGCGATGTGCGATCGGCTTGGGGGGTGAAGATCGAAGCTTGTCAGCTTTTCGCCTGCCATCACGCGCGCGGCGATGGCCGCTACCGGCAATCCGATCGCCTTGGCCACGAAAGGCACTGTGCGGCTGGCGCGCGGATTGACCTCGAGCACATAGATTTCGTTGTTTTGGACCGCATACTGAACGTTCATGAGTCCGCGCACATCGAGCGCGCGGGCCAGCGCGATCGTCTGCCGTTCGACTTCGCGAACGATCGTCGGTGCCAAGGAATGCGGCGGGATCGTGCAGGCGGAATCGCCGGAATGGACGCCAGCCTCCTCGATGTGCTCCATGATGCCGGCAATGAACACGTCGCCGGTCGCGTCGGCGATGGCGTCGACATCGATCTCGATGGCATGGTGCAGAAACGCATCGATCAGAACGGGGCTGTCGCCGGAGATGCGGAATACTTCGCCGGATTGCAGAATGGATTTCAGTTGTACCTCGTTCGGCACCACTACCATTCCGCGCCCGCCCAGAACGTAAGACGGCCGCAAGATCACCGGATAGCCGATCTCGCGCGCCGCCGTCATCGTTTTTTCCGGCGTCATGGCGGTCGCATTGCGCGGTTGTCTGAGGCCGAGCTCATCGATGAGAACCTGGAAGCGCTTGCGGTCCTCCGCAAGATCGATGGCGTCGGCGCTCGTTCCAAGCAGCGGCAGTCCCACTTCGGCGAGCGTGGCGGCGAGCTTGAGCGGGGTTTGTCCGCCAAATTGTACGATAACGCCCTTGAGCGTGCCTTTGGATTGTTCGACGCGAATGATCTCGAGCACGTCTTCAGCCGTCAACGGCTCGAAATAGAGCCGGTCCGATGTGTCGTAGTCCGTCGACACGGTCTCGGGGTTGCAATTGACCATGATGGTCTCAAATCCCCGTTCGGAAAGGGCATAAGCCGCATGGCAGCAGCAATAATCGAACTCGATGCCCTGGCCGATGCGGTTGGGGCCGCCACCCAGGATGATGATCTTGCGCCTCTCGCTCGGCGCGCTCTCGCATGCCGGGCGGTCCGCCACCGGGCGCTCGTAGGTCGAATACATGTAGGGCGTCAGTGCTGCGAACTCGGCGGCACAAGTATCGATGCGCTTGAAGACCGGATGCACCCGCAAGCTCTGGCGCAGATCGCGGACCGCGGCCTCGGTCGTCCGCGTCAACTTGGCGAGCCGCGCATCGGAAAATCCCATCGCCTTCAGCCGGCGCAGCTCTGCCGCGCTGCGAGGAAGCCCATCGCGTGCGATGTCCCGCTCGGTCGCAACGATGCCGGCGATCTCGTGCAGGAACCACGGATCGTACCTCGTGATCGATGCAATCTCTTCGAGCGGAAATCCGAGCCGAAGCGCCTGGGCGGCATAACGCAATCGATCCGGTGTCGCACGCGCCAATGCAGCCCTGATCGTGTCCGGTTCAGGAGCAAGCTCGATCTCATCGAGGCCCGACAGACCCGTCTCCAGCGAGCGCAGCGCCTTCTGCAGCGATTCCGCAAAAGTGCGGCCGATTGCCATCGCTTCGCCCACCGATTTCATCGATGTGGTGAGAATGGGCTCTGCATCGGGAAATTTCTCGAAGGCGAAACGCGGGATCTTCGTCACGACATAGTCGATCGTCGGCTCGAAGGCGGCAGGCGTGACGCGCGTGATGTCGTTTTGCAGCTCGTCGAGCGTGCAGCCCACCGCGAGCTTGGCCGCCACTTTTGCGATGGGAAAGCCGGTGGCCTTGGATGCGAGCGCCGAGGAGCGCGAAACGCGCGGATTCATCTCGATGACGACCATTCGCCCGTCTTCGGGATTGACGGCGAATTGGACGTTGGAGCCGCCCGTCTCCACGCCGATCTCCCGCAACACCGCGATGGCGGCTGTGCGCATGCGCTGGTATTCCTTGTCGGTGAGCGTCAGTGCCGGCGCCACCGTGATGGAATCGCCTGTGTGGACGCCCATGGCGTCCACGTTCTCGATCGAACAGACGATGATGGCGTTGTCCGCCTTATCGCGCACGACTTCCATCTCGTATTCCTTCCAGCCGAGCACCGATTCCTCGATCAGCACCTCGTTGGTCGGCGAAGCATCGAGGCCCTGCTCGACGATTTCGAAGAACTCTTCGCGGTTGTAGGCGATGCCGCCGCCGGTTCCGCCCAAGGTGAACGAGGGGCGGATGACGGCCGGCAGCCCCACCTGGTCCAGCGCCTGCAGCGCGTGGGCGAAAGCTTCCGGCGACAGCTCCATGACGGCGTTGCCTTGCCCATCATAGAGAAAGTTGCCGTGCTCGTCTTTTCTGTGGCGCACATAGCCCTTCAGCGTCACGCCGCACGGGACATCGAGGCCGATCTTCATCATGGCCTTGCGGAAAAGTTCGCGGTCCTCGGCCTTGTCGATGGCTTCTGCGGACGCGCCGATCAGCTCGACCCCGTATTTCTCGAGCGTGCCACGCTTGCGCAACGACAGGGCGGTATTGAGCGCGGTCTGACCGCCCATGGTGGGGAGAAGTGCGAAAACCCTGTCCTGCGGCACCAGAGGCCGCTCGCGGGCGATGATCTTCTCCACGAATTCCGGGGTGATCGGCTCGATGTAGGTGGCGTCCGCAAGCTGCGGATCGGTCATGATCGTGGCGGGATTGGAATTGACGAGAACGACGCGATAGCCCTCGGCCTTGAGCGCCTTGCAGGCTTGGGCGCCGGAATAATCGAACTCGCAGGCTTGGCCGATGACGATTGGCCCGGCGCCGATAATGAGGACTGTGTGGATATCTTGGCGTTTGGGCATATCTTCTCGCGTGCGAACAGCCGCACGCGAAATTCCGCACGCTCAGCCGCCCGAGTTGTAGGTTAAGCCATCCGTTTATCGGGGAGTCGGCGCCGGGGCAAGCCTGCCTGACACGAATTTAGCGACCCTGCGGCAATACGGGCTGAAAGCCCCGCTGTCCCAGGGAGCATCAGCTTCGCCACCGCAACGTTCGTTCCTGCACCGGATTGATAAACTGCGTGCCACTTGCAACGGAATCGGCCCACGCCTTCTTCAAGCGGTGGTACCACATGGCCGGCACGTCCGAATCCTGGATGAGCATCAGCGGCGGATCGAATTGCAGCCCTTGCTTCTGCAGCTCGACCATTCTCCTGTCGTCGCCCAGAAATGTGGCGCCGATCAGCACAAATAAGGGCCGGATGAAGAACATCCAGGCCGGCCAATAGAATATCTGTGTCACTTGCGTTTCGTCGGCGGAAAGCGGCGTACACACCGTCAGGCCGCAGATTTCGAATTGCCGGCCGAAAATCGAACCGCGGATATTCTCGAATCGCGTCGAAGGAAGCTCGAATGTGATCTCGGTGGACACATTTGCCCCGCCGAACAGCTTGTAGGCGGTCTTGGTGGGCGCATGACGCGTCATGACAAATCCATTGGGAAGCGGCGCGTAGTGCTTCGCCTTTTCGCGCGGCCTGACCCGCCACCACCAGCGCCCATGCACATAGGGCGCGTGGGCGGGATCCATCAGGCCGATGACCGCATGGTCGATGCCGCAAGGAAAAAGCTGGCTTTCCATCCAGCGCGGTATCGCTCCCGAGATCGGCACGCGCGGCGGCGCCGTCTTCGGCTCGCCATTTTCCTCGGCCGAAAAATAGACCCATATGAGCCCGTCCTGCTCGCGCACCGGATAATCGGGCACGCGAATGCGCGAAGGATCGATACCTTCCTGGCCGTCCACCAGGGAAGGAATGAGCGAGCAGACGCCGTTGGTCCTGAATTGCCAGCCGTGATAGGGGCACTCGACCGTGTTCTCCGGCGTGATCCTGCCGGTGGAGAAGGGGGCCGCGCGGTGCGGACAAATGTCGCGCATAGCGAAGGCGGTGCCGTTGCGCAGGCGCCCCAGGAGCACGGGCTCTCCTAAGAGCATCTGGCGACGCAAGGCTCCCCTTTGGAGGCTGGACGCGGGCGCCGCCATGTACCAAAGCTCGCGCAGGAACCTAGTCTCTGCGCCGGCGCGCTTGCCGGCCGGAGAGGTCATTGCGTGGGTTTGTTTGGTTGTGCGGACGGAAGCGGCTTCAGCAGGCTTTCGAGACTCGTCATGAACAGCTGCCCCTTGTACGGAGCCAGTTTATACGCCCACCCGGTGGCGCGGCCAGAGATTTCGCGGGCTTCCTTCTGCGCGTCGGGTTTTCCGGGCTCACCCTCGGCTGCAACGGTCGCCCAGTAGTCCTGACCCTGCTGAATGCTTTCGACCGTCACAGCGAGGCCATCGAATGTATGGGCGATCAGGCGCGAGGCGTGGCCCTGATCGGAGAAGTCGAAATCCTTGGCCGGACGCACATCGTCGAACGTAAATCCGACTATGGCGGCTCCTACCCCGTCCGCGGCGCCGACATAGGCGATTTCGCGGCCCTTGGGAATGTTCAGGAGGTCGAAATCGTCGTCGGTCGGCTTTTGCCGCCGCACGGAATAGGAAGGGCCATTGGAAGGCTCGACATCGACGTCCCGAATGCGCGTGCGGTCGACATCGAGGACATCCTTTTCAAGCCAGTCGCCGACGTCCGTCTTGGGTTCGAAGGCACTGCGGACAAGCCAACTCTGGGTCGTGTTCGGTTCGCGGACGAACAATCCGGTGGCGCCGCTGGGATCGCCGATGTCTTCGCTCTTGCCCATAACGAGGGTGGCAATGCCAGCGCCTTTCTCGTCCGTCAGCGAGATCAGCACGCCGTCGCCGTGCGGAGGGGCTTCGAGGTCCACGTAGTGAAGCCAATCGGCGCGCGCCGTCTTGGGCTCGATCGTTTCAAGTCCGGCAAGTCCGAGAACCGTCCGACGCAGCTCGTCGAAATTGGCCGGATAATCGTCGTGGCTTGCCACCACCCAGCCTTTGTCCGGTTTGAATACGACGTCGATCGCATTTTTGCGCGATTGAATGTGGACATGGGCGACGTCGCGCACCTCGGATTCCAGATTGGGGAAGAAGGACCGAGGCGTGTAATGCGGCGCCATCTCGCGGGATTGGTTCCACAGCGCGAGTGCCGCCAGAAAAACCATGACGACGGCGATTCCGGCCAGGATGGCGAGGTTTCGCCGGCGCGGATCGTCGCGGAGCTTGGCAGTGGGCGTTACCGTCATCGATCAAGCCCTGAGCGCAAGGGCGCGTGCGCGTCTGCGCAACAGCGCCACGCCGACCGCAAGGACCGCAACCAGCAACGGTACGAGCCAAATGTTGACGAATGTGAGGAAGGTGCCCAACGCATCGACCTCCTTGCGCAGATTGTGCTGCACGTCGCGCAATGCGCTACGGGTTTCGACGAGCTCGCGCTTGAAGCCCTCGATGGCCGCCTGCTGCTCGGGGGAGATCTGCGTTGTACCGTTGGCTTGGCCGCTTGAGGCGCCTCCCTGTTCGAGCGCATGCAACCGACTCTCGGTGTCGGACACTCGCTGCTGCAGGGCCTGCGCTTCATGCTGGAATTGCGTCTGGGCCTTCGCCTGCAACTGTTGCACGACCACGAAAGGACGATCGTTGGTCGCACGCGTACGCAGCGAGATGAGATCGCTCGATCCCGTCAGGTTTTCGATCGCATTGAGAACGAAAGCGCCGTTGTCGGCAAAGGGTGCTGCGATGCGCCGGCCGTAGAGGTTGTCCTCCCTCACCCAGAAGCGGTCGTCGAAGATATCGGTATCGGCCATAACGACCACATTGATCGGACCGGTCGACGCCTTGAGCCGATGCACGGTCTTCGGCCCCGCAGCGGGAACGCCTGGCGGTCCGGCGGGAAAGGCGGTCTTCGCCGGTCCGGATATTCGCGCCGCGATGACATAATGCTCGCCGGTGGGCCGAACCTGCGACATCAGATCCTGCGGGCGCGGACTGAGCTTCACCAGCGGGGCGTCGAGCAGCGAGGCCTCGCCTGACGAGGCGATCAGCGGGGAGAACGTAGTCGTCGCGCCCTGCCGCGGCATGAGCGCGCCGACGCTGGCGAGATTGAGCGATTGCAGGTTGGCAGTGATTTGGTCCTTAGAGTCGAAATTGCTGCTGCCCAAGTGAAGCCAGACGGGGTAACGCACCACCGGGTTGCGCGGGTCCATCGATGTCTGGACGCTCTGCGCCAGCGCGCGATCGGCTACGACTTTGTCTGGATTGTAGCCGATGCCCCAAGCCTTGAAGAGCGGCGGAACGGCGGACGACGACGGACCGCCGCTCTCGCCCATCATGCCCTGGCCTTGGGAAGCGAGTTCCGACATCGGGTCGACGAACACTAAAGCGCGACCGCCCTTCAGCACGAACTGATCGATGGCATAATCCTGGGCCGCCGTCAGCGATGTGGGATGCACGATCATCAGGACGTCGACATCGGAGGGAAGCTTGTCGAAGCCCGCATCCAGCACCTTCGTCGTGTAGGTGCGGCTCAGCTCTTCGTAGATCATGTAGGGCTGCGCGCGGCCCTGCATCATGGCCGCGATGCCGCCTGCGCCGGATTCCAGCGGCAGGCTCGAGATGACGCCCACCACCGGTTTCTTCGGCGTGGAAAGGCGATAGATCAGCGACGTGAGGTCGTATTCGAGATAGGGCTCGCGCTCCTGGGCGAAGAAGGGGACGACTTCCTTGCCGTCGATGGTGTTGGCACCGACAAGGCCGAAATAGACGAGATCGCCGGAATCGGTGGGCGCGCCGGTGAGCCCGCCCGCGCTAGCCTGGTCTTCGGCGGGCGTGTACGGCTCCGGATCGATTTCCTCGACGATGATCTTGCCGTGCGAGAGTGCCCGATATTCGCCGAGAAGATCGCGAACGCGCGCGGCATAGGTGTTGATCTGCGAATAATCGGCAGCGGTCTTCTTGGAATAGAAGAACCTGAGCGTGATCGGTTCGCGCAGATTGGCAAGGATATGCTTGGTCCCGTCGGCAAGCGTGTAGATGCCGTTCTGGGTGAGATCGAGGCGCTCGGTGGTGAGCGACGCGTCGGTTGCGATGTTGAGCGCCACGAACACGACGGCGGCGAGCGCAATCGCGACGATGGCGTAGACGCGGCGGGAGATGGGCTTCATCGGCCTCAGCCCGTCTTTTTCAGATCGACCATCACGACGTTGGCGGTCAGGAACAGCGCGATCAGGGAGAAGAAGAATATCAGATCGCGTAGATCGATGACGCCCGAAGTGATGGCCGAGAAATGCGTGAGAAAGCTAAAGGAGGAAACGGCATTGACGAGCACGAGCGGCGCCCAGAGACGGAAGAAGTCGAGCACGAGCGGTGCACCCGATATCGTGAACAGGAAGCAGACGACGACGCTGACGATGAAAGCAATCACCTGGTTGTCCGTCGAGGCCGACATGCAGGCTCCGATGGCCAGATAGGCGCCGGCCATCAGGAAGCTGCCGAGATAACTCGCCAGAATCACGCCGTTGTCCGGATGGCCCAGATAGTTGACCGTGATCCAGATGGGGAAGGTAAGCAGCAACGCCACGCCGGTGAACGCCCAGGCGGCGAGATATTTGCCGACCACCGTGGCCCAGAGCGGCACCGGCAGCGTCAGCAGAAGCTCCACGGTCCCGGTGCGCCGCTCCTCCGCCCACAGCCGCATGGAAATGGCCGGCACCAGGAACAGGTAAAGCCAGGGATGATAGGCGAAGAAAACCGACAAATCCGCGACGCCGTTCTCGTAGAAATGGCCGATGTAAAACGTGAAGGTTCCCATCGCGAAGAGAAAGATCACGATGAACACATAGGCCAGCGGCGTTGCAAAATAGGCGGCGAATTCGCGCCGGAAGATGGGCCACACGGAGTTCATGCCTTGCTCTCCCGCGCCCGCGCCGCGTCATGCGTGGTGATGGCGCGAAATACTTCGTCAAGCCGGCCCGGTTCGGCGTAAAGTTCTTTCACGTCCCATCGCTCCGCGAGCGCCAGCGTGCTCACGTTCTCGACAAGGAGCGCGCCGCTTTTGGGGAACGCCGTGAGTTCGACCGTTCCGTTGGAGTGCTGCGATTGCTCCACCGTGGAGACGCCGGCAAGCTGCCGCAGCTTCGTCTTCGCTGTTTCGGCCTGATTCGTCGGCAGGATCAGGGTCACGGCATTGTGGTGCCGGGAACGGGCAAGCAGCTCCGACGGCGTGCCGTCGGCCACCACCCGTCCGCGATCGATGATGACCGCGCGCGTGCAGACCGCTTCGACTTCTTCGAGCAGGTGGGTGGAGATGATGATGGCCTTTTCCGGCGCCATGGCCTTCAGCAGAGTGCGCACGGAATATTTCTGATTGGGGTCGAGGCCGTCGGTGGGCTCGTCCATGATCAGGACCGGCGGATCGTGAAGAATCGCCTGTGCAAGGCCCACTCGCCGCTTGAATCCCTTGGAGAGCGTCACGATCGGCTGGTCGAACACTGCGGCGAGTTCCGTCTTGCGCACGGCCGTGTCGACGCGCGACCTTGCTGCCGGACCGGCGAAGCCGCGCACATGGGCGATGAAGTCGAGGAACTGGCGCGGGGTCATATCCCCGTAGGCGGGCGCGCCTTCGGGCAAGTAGCCGATGCATCTTTGGGCGGCAATGGGATCGCGTTCGACATCGTGCCCGCAAATTCCTACGCGGCCGCTGTCGGGGGCCAGATACCCGGTTACCATCTTCATGGTCGTCGATTTGCCGGCGCCGTTCGGCCCAAGGAAGCCCAGCACCTCGCCTTTTCCGACGCGGAGATCTATACCGGCGACGGCCGCAATGGGGCCGAATTTCTTTGTCAGTCCCTCGATCTCGATCATGGGGGGCAAGGGTAGGATGGAGGCGACAATGGCCAGTGAAGATGTGCCAAAGCCATTAGAGAAATCGCTTGGCAACCGCAAGACCGAAAATGTTACGTTAAGGTCATGAAACCAATCTTTCGATAGCGCCGATCGACACAAGGAAAACTATTGCTGGGATAACTGGGATAATGGGCTATGGCTCGTTTCCGGTGCGGTGAGCAGGTGTGAGAGGCTGCGACCGGACCGATGCCGAATCCTGGACGCTTCCGCCGTGCAGCGGGCGATCCTCGTTGGAACACTTCTGCAGGCCGTTACTATGACGGTCGGCCACTTCGGCGGCATGTTTGCCGGTTACAAGATCGGCTTCTTGTTTGCAGGCATAATGATCTCGGCCACTGTCGGGTATCTCAACGCACAGGACGTATCCAAAGGCTATGGCCGCGGAGCGTATGGCGGCGCGATTTCCGGCGGACTGTGCGCGCTCATGGGCATCGCATTTTCCGTCGTGATGGGCGACATGGCGTTGATCGTCTTGCTGCAGCGTACCTTGGTCTCGACGCTCACTGGCGCCGTCGGCGGCGTGTTCGGCCAAATGGCGGCGGACTGGGGATGAACGATCGCCGCGAACGAAATTCAAAAGCCGCGGATCGCGGCGAACTCGTCGAGCGGCATGCGTTCGGTTTTAATGCGGTTGGCGCGGGCCGATTCATCCGCGTAGCCGATCGCCATTCCACAGAACAGCGTGAGTTCCGGCGGCGGTTTGAGGAAATCCGCCACCACGCGATGGAAAAACGACCAGCACTCCTGCGGGCACGAATCGAGACCTTCCTCGCGCAGCAGCAGCATGACGTTCTCGAGGTACATTCCCACGTCCGACCATTGCGGCGGCCCCATGCGGCGGTCGAGATAACAGAAGAGCCCGACGGGCGCGCCGAAAAACGTATAGTTGGTGTTGAACCACGCCTGCCTGCCGGCTTTGTCGTCGCGCGGGATTCCGAGCTCGGCATAGAGCATCTCTCCGACACGGAAACGCTGCGTGCGATGGGGCTCCCAGAGATTCTCGGGATAGACGTGGTATTCTAAAGGGTCCGGCGAAGGGGCGCGGGCAAGCCGCTCGGCCATGCGTGCCTTGAAACGCGTCAGCTCGGATTGCACCAGCACATAGATGCGCCAGGGCTGCAGGTTGCCGCCCGAAGGTGCACGCGCCGCGCGTTCGAGAACGCGCCGCAAAACAGCCTCGGCCACAGGCGTGTCGAGAAATCCCCGCACGGAGCGACGGGTCTCGATGGCTTGGGAAACATTCATGGCACAAGAAACCTCGGTGGCGGCCGAATCGAACAGGCAAGCTTCCCTATGCAAGATCGGCCGGACTGTTGCCAGAGTAGAGCGCACGCGACGTGCGGCCACATGCGCTTCTCCCTGGGAGTGCAGGCTTTCCTCCTAATGCGGTGATTGCAGCGAACCAGAAAGCGTTCGACATGGCGCTGGCAGCCATTGGCAACGGGATCATATTGGCGACAAAACGAAAGCGTCACGGAATCGTCACCGAGGGGCTTGCCGTGGTCCCTGTCTCGTTCCATGCTCAAGCCAATGGCCGAGCAACCCATAGTGTTCCTCCGCGCGGAAAGCCCCCTGGCCGCGCGGACGGTAACCCGGGGCGGAACGCGCGACGTGGTGTTCGACCGCCGCGAGCTGGATCAGATTCTTTGTGTCTATGGCCGCATGGTGGCGGCGGGAGAGTGGCGCGATTACGCAATCGATTTCCTCTCCGACAAGGCTGTTTTTTCTATCTATCGGCGCTCCAGGGAAGCGCCGCTTTTCCGCATCGAGAAATGTCCGGCGGCTAGATCCCGCCAGGGCATGTATGCCGTCGTCGCGCCAGGAGGTTTCGTGCTCAAGCGCGGGCAGGAGCTGGCCAATGTTCTGCGCGTGATCGAGCGGAAGGTCGAAAAGAGGCTCAAACTTGTGACAGCCTAGTGATCTATTGGCCACAGTTCATTGTTTCTTATAAGATGATGTACGATGTTTCGCCATTGACCTGATGACACGGGTCGAATTTGATTGGTAAACTCCGTGCCGGATTAATGAGAAGGAGGCGCGCGGACGCGCGTACTCAGGAGGGGTATCATGAGCACATTTCCTTTGCGCTGTATGGCGCCGGCATTGCTGTGTGTTGGCGTAGCGCTCAGCGGTTGCCAGTCCGGACCAACGGCGTCGGTTACCGGAGACGACCCAGGTTTCCAGGCGCTGGGAACCGGCGATTACCAGAAGGCACGTGACGAATTCGAGCCGGAAAACGCTAAAACACCGCACGATCCATATCTCGAGCTCGACCTTGGCGTGGCCTACCAGCAGCTCGGCCGTATGGATCTGGCGGAGGCGCTCTACCGGCAGGCCATGGCGGATGGCGCGACTGTCCGCCCGGACGTCACCACTTTCGACCGTGACAAAGGCAAATCGATCGCCGACATTGCCTGCGAGAACATCGCGATCGGCTACAAGAGCGACAACTGCAACGTTGCGCCGCCGGCGCCGCCGGTTCCGCCGCCGGTCAAGAATTTCGTCGTGTTCTTCGATTTCAACAAGACGGCGTTGACGCCGGAAGCCGAGTTGGTGATTGCGGAAGCCGTCAAGACCGCCAAGTCGACAGGGGCGGTCAAGATCCTCGTCACCGGCCACACCGACACGGTCGGATCCGACAGCTATAACCAGCGCCTGTCCGTTCGGCGGGCCGAGGCGGTCAAGGACGCCATGCAGAGCGGCGGGATCGACGGATCGACCATTTCCATCGAAGGCAAGGGCTTCCACGATCCTCTGGTTCCGACCGGGCCCGGTGTCCGCGAGCCGCAGAATCGGCGCGCCGTGATCGATCTGGGCGGCGGGCCGAATTCGTAATCGCGGCATCCGGTCGTCTCGGCTGCCAGCCGGCCCGTGCAAAAGAAAATCCCCCGGTCTCGACGAGACCGGGGGTTTGTTCTTATTGGGGTATGCAGATTAGCGGCGATTGCCCATCAGCCGCAGGATCATCAGGAACAGGTTGACGAAGTCGAGATAGAGCTTCAACGCCCCGAAAATGGCCTTGCGGCCCGCGACCGCACCGTCGTCGCCAACGACATACATCTCCTTGATGGCTTGGGTGTCGTAGGCCGTGAGCCCGGTGAAGACGAGCACGCCGATCACCGAGACGATGAAGCTCATCATCGCCGAATGCAGAAACAGGTTGACCAACGACGCGATCACGATCCCGATCAGGCCCATGAACAGGAAAGAGCCGAAGCCGGTCAGGTCCGACCGTGTCGTGTAACCCCACAGGCTCATCGCGCCGAAGGTTGCGGCGGTAACGAAGAAGACCTCTGCGATGCTGGAGTAGGTGTAGACGATGAAGATCGACGACAGCGTCACGCCCAGCAGCGCAGAATAGCCCAGAAACGCCGCCTGCGCCGTGCCTAAGCTCATCCGCTCGATGCGGAAGCTCAAGAACATGACGAGGCCCAGCGACCCCAGCATAAGCACCCACATCAGCGGCCCGAAGACCGTGGTGCCGAAGCCGGTAAGCAAAACTCCATTCGGCAGCCGGGCGACGGCACTTGCCGGATCGTCCGTTACCGCCAGGGCGAAGGTCGCGTAAGATGCAAGGCCGGTCACCGCGAGACCGGCTAGCATGTAATTGTACACGCGCAGCATGTAAGCGCGCAGGCCGGCATCGATTGCATAAGCCGCGTCGGTCCGGCCGCGGGCAATGGGGTTGTTGTAGTCAGCCATCTGACAAAGTCCTCCTCGGTCCCAAACGGACCGGCAGCGCCTAATATCGGTCTTGGCGGGGCTGGGATCAAGCGGGCGGGGAGCTTTGCCGGCCGCGGTCGGTTAGGGATTTTCTAACCGCTCCACCGGCTCGGCGGAGTGGGCGGAGGACCGGTTAATGATCCAGTCCACCCGCAAAGGCCGCCGTGTCGAATTTGGCGCGCGGTTCCCGCGCCGCTCCTCCGCTTTCTCCTTGGAGATGCCACGAATCGCCTGCATATGTGCAAGCTTTCGGCACCAAGCAACCGAAGATGCGATGTGCCGTGATAGTGTTCATGGCGCCGATATTGGCCTTACATCGAGAAACCGGCTGCCGGGGCGAGGCACTGAATGTTCAAGCGCTTGCTGTCGGTCGGCGGATTCACGCTGCTGTCGCGGCTCACCGGATTCGTGCGCGACATCCTGATGGCCTGGATCCTCGGCAAGGGCGTCTTGTCGGATGCCTTCATCGTCGCATTTCTCTTCCCGAATTATTTCCGCGCAATTTTCGGAGAGGGCACGATCAATCCCGCCTTTCTGCCGCGCTATGCGGCGCTGCGCGCCAGGGGCGAGCACCAGGCTGCCGAGCTTTTCGCCGACCGCGTATTTTCCTGGCAGATGGCGGCGCAGCTCGCCATCCTCGTTCTCGGCCTGGTTTTCATGCCGGCCATCATCCATCTGATTGCGCCCGGCTTTGCCGACAATCCCGGCCAGCTGGCACTCACGGTCGGGCTTGCGCGCATCACGTTTCCGTATCTGATCCTCACGCTCGTTGCGGTTCAGCTCTCCGCGATGCTGAACGCGATCGAAAAGTTCTGGGCCGCGGCGGCATGGTCCAACTTCCTGAACTGCGCCATGATCGCCACGTTGCTCGCGTCGCGCTGGTTTCCCAATGCGGCGTTCGCCGCCGCCTGGGGCGTGCTCCTGGGCGGGCTTGCGCAACTCTTTTTCATGCTGTGGGCGGCCGCCCGCGACGGGCTTTCGCTGCGCATTGCGTGGCCGCGCTGGACGCCCGAGATCAAGGAGTTTTTTATCGCCCTGGGTGCAGTGACGTTCGGCGCGGCGAGCGTGGTCGTTGCACCTTTCATCGATACGGTCATCGCGAGCCTGTTGCCTACGGGAAGCCGTACTGCGCTCTATTACGCCGACCGCATCAACCAGTTGCCGCTGGGCGTGCTCGGTATCGCGCTCGGCACCGTGCTGCTGCCCGAGATGTCGGCCCGGCTTGCGCTCGACGACCGCGCCGGCTCGGATGCCGCGCAGAACCGCTCGGCCGCGCTTTCGCTGCTGCTGACGCTGCCTTTCGCGGCGGCATTTCTTGCCATTCCCGACACGATCATGCGCGCCATCTTCGCGCACGGCGCGTTCGACATGACTGCGGCCGGGCTCGCCGCCACCGCGCTCGCCGCCTATGGTGTGGGCATGCCGGCCATGGCGCTGGTGCGGATATTTGCATCGACGTTTTATGCGCGTCACGACACGATGACGCCTGCCCGCGTCACGGCCACCGCCATCGCCACGAACATCGCCTTGAAGTTCGTGCTGGTGTGGGTATTTCATCTGGGCCTTGCCGGCATCGCGCTCGGGACCTCGCTCGGCGCCTGGGTGAATGTGGGCCTGCTCGTATTTCTGGGACATAGGCGCGGTCTGCTGCGATTGAGCGCGGAGTTCCGGCGCTCGCTCGGTCCGGTGGTGCTGGCCGGAGCCGTGACTGCCGCTGCCGCATACGCTGCGGTTGGCTTTGGCGGGCATGTTTTGGGCGGCGGTGCGCTTCGTCAGCCGGAGCTTTTGTGCACGGCCGTCATGGCAAGCGCATTGGCGTATGGCGCCATTGTCGTCCTGTTCCGAAATCATTTGCCGCTTGGCCGGCTGAGAGGCAAAAAGTCGAATGATGCGGCTCTTCGTGGCGTTGGCGCTTCCTGATTGCGTCGCCGAGCAGCTCTTGCTCCTGCAATCCGGCGTGCCGGGGGCGCGTTGGATGGAGCGCGAGCAGCTGCATCTGACGTTGCGCTTCATCGGCGAGGTCGACGGCCGCGATGCCGCGGCCATCGACGATGCCTTGTCGCTCATTCGCAGCCCCCGGTTCGCGATCGAGCTCAAGGGCGTCGGCGAATTCGGCGGCAGGACCCCGCGCGCGCTGTGGGCCGGCGTGCGCGACGAAGCCGCCATCGCGCATTTGCAGCGCAAGATCGAAAACGCACTCAAGCGCGTGGGCGTTGCTGCCGAAGAGCGCAAGTTCAAGCCCCATGTCACGCTTGCGCGCCTGCGCGCAGCCCCGCGCGGCCGCGTCATGGATTATCTCGCCGATCATGCGCTCTACGCCAGCGGCCCCTTCGACGTGAACGTCTTCATCCTCTATTCGAGCACGCCCGCGGCAAGCGGAAGCCTCTACCGGGCGGAGCGGGCTTATGGGCTTGAGTGAGGAGAGGCGGGCGTTGCCGCTCAAGGCGCCAAAACCGGGAGCATGAGTTGATGCGCGTGCTTGTCCTTCACTCGGACGTGCCGGCCGATGCGCCGCCGGACGAGATCGACACGCTGGAGAATGCCAAAGCCGTGGCGGCCGCGCTCGAAGCGCGCGGCCATCCTGTCCGCCTAGCTGCTTTCAGGCCGGACCCCGATGCACTGGCGGGGGCGATAGCAGCATCGCACGCCGAAGCCGTCTTCAACCTCGTGGAGAGCGTCTGGGGCGACGGCCAGCTGGCCTGCGTGGCCGCAGCCATGCTCGCAAGGCAGGCCATCCCCTATACCGGCGCCAGTGCCGGCGCCATCGCGGTTGCGGCCGATAAAATTCTTTCAAAGCAGATACTTAGGGCCGCGGGTCTGCCGACCGCCGATTGGGCCGAGCCGCCGGACTGGCACGGACTGGCGCCCGCAAGCGCCTATATCGTCAAATCGGGTACCGAAGATGCCTCTTTGGGACTGGACGACGGAGCTGTCGTTCGTGGCATGGACGTGGCCGAGCGCGCGCGCGTCTCGCAGGAACGGTATGGCGGCGGTTGGTTCGCCGAGGCCTATCTGGAGGGTCGGGAGTTCAACGTAGCGCTGCTTGAAATGGAAGGAGACGTGCGTATTCTTCCCGCTGCGGAAATGTGCTTCGAGGCATGGGCCGAGGATCGTCCCCGCATCGTGGGCTACAGCGCCAAATGGGACGATGCGTCGGAAGATGCGCGCAGAACGGTGCGAAAATTCGGACTCGAAACCAACGAGCCTGTGCTGGCTCGGCAGCTTGCCGGGCTTGCCCGGCGCACATGGGAACTGTTCCGGGCGCGGGGGTATGCGCGCATCGATTTCCGTCTTGACGCATCCGGTGCGCCGATGATCCTGGAAGCAAACCCAAATCCCTGCCTTGAACCGCACGCGGGCTTCGCGGCGGCGGCAGCCCAAGCGGATTTCAGTTATGCAGAGCTTGTCGAGCACATCCTTCGACGCGCAGATTGCCGTTGATCTCGGCTCGGTTGCGCCCTTCCGGTCTTTGCTTTCGCCGCACGATCCCGGCGCCATCGAACGGCTCGCGGCGCGCACCGGCGTCTTCAACGCGGAAGAGATCGTCGTGGCGCGCGAGCTTGCCGAAGAAGCGCTCGAGGGCGGCAGCGGTGCCGACTACCTGTTTCTGCTTGCCGACGGGCCGGACGGCCTCGATGGCTACACCTGCTACGGCCCTATTCCCGGGACGGCGCGGCGCTTCGAGCTCTATTGGATCGCAGTGGATCCGCGCGCCAAGCGGCGCGGGCTTGCCCGCAGGCTGCTTCTCGCTACCGAGCAGGCGGCGCGCAGCATAGGTGCGACGCACCTCTTTGCCGAGACGTCCCTGCGCGCCGACTACGAGCCGGCGCACGCGCTTTATACCTCACTTGACTATACACTGCACGGCGTGGTGCCCGACTACCACGCCGACGCGGATGGATTGGGAATATTCGGGAAGAAACTGTAGCCGGAAGCGCCGCCAGACTGGGAGCGCCGGCTTCCAGCCCCCGACTTGATCGGGGGCCATGCGATGGTGCGGCAGGACTAATGCCGGCAACCCCCGATCTGTTTTACGTCGACGCCTTACAACCTGATCGGGGGCGGCGCTCCCAGTGAATCGTCAGCGCGGCGCCAGTACCATCATCATCTGCCGGCCTTCGATCTTGGGGAATTGCTCGATCTTGGCGAGCGGCTCCACATCCCTCTGGATGCGGCCCAACAGCTCCATGCCAAGATGCTGGTGCGCCATCTCGCGACCGCGGAATCTCAGCGTCACCTTGACCTTGTCGCCTTCGTCGAAGAAGCGGCGCATCGAACGCATTTTCACGTCGTAATCGTGATCGTCGATGGTGGGGCGCATCTTGATCTCCTTGATCTCGATGACCTTCTGCTTCTTGCGGGCTTCGGCAGCCTTCTTCTGCTGCTCGTATTTGAATTTTCCGAAATCCATCATCTTGACGACGGGGGGCTTGGCTTCGGGAGAAACTTCGACGAGGTCGAAGCCCTGTTCCTCCGCGAGGGCACGGGCCTCTTCGGTTCCGATCTCTCCGTACTTGTGCCCGTCGCCTCCGATGAGCAGGATGGTTGGGGAGAAAATCTCCTCGTTCACGCGTGGCCCGTCCTTGGCAGGTGCAGGGGCGGGCATTCCTGGACGTCTGGGTACTATGACTTGGTCTCCTTCAAAAAACCGGGGCCAGCGTTCGGAGGTTTTCAGGCCCTCGCGAACGTGATTGACATCACTGACTGCGCTGGGTCCCCTCCGGGCAGTGGCACGCGGCGTGGTTGCAACTTACGCTTTCCGCGCGGAAAAGCCTTCCCGGGAAGGAAAGCCCCCGATGATTGAGAATAGGTTACCGCGCGCCTTTCGCAAGAGCTAATGCGGAATATCGCGCCGGGTTTCGGCTTCCTGGCGGATGCGGCTCAGGAATTTTTCGAGCGGCATGGCGCCCAAATCCTGGCCCGAGCGCAGCCGCACGGCCACGGCTTGGGCTTCCGCCTCGCGGTCGCCGATCACCAGCATGTAAGGGATCTTCAGGGTCTGGGCGTCGCGGATTTTCTTCTGCATGCGCTCGGCGGAAAGATCGATGTCCACCCGCAAGCCGGCCGTGCCGTTCACGACGGGCAGGGCCATCAACGCATCGCGCACCTTGAGTGCAAACTCCGCCACGCGATCGGTGATCGGGATGATGCGCGCCTGAATCGGCGCCAGCCACACCGGAAAGGCGCCGGCGTAGTGCTCTATCAGGAAGGCCGTAAAGCGCTCATGGCTGCCCAAGGGCGCGCGGTGAATGACGTAGAGAGGGTGCTCCTTGCCGTCTTCGCCGATGTAGTTCAGGTCGAAGGTCTGGGTGGCCAGGAAGTCGAGCTGATTGGTCGAGATCGCGTATTCGGTGCCGATTACGCTCTTGATCATGAAGTCGACCTTGGGGCCGTAGAATGCGGCTTCCCCCTTTGCCTCGACATAGGGATAGCCGGACTCGCGCATGGCGGCGCGGATGATCTGTGCCGCGTCGAGCCATTTCTGCGGCTCGTCGACATATTTCTCGAGATTGGACATGTCGGGCAGCGACAGCCGCATATGGTATTCCTTGATGTCCATCAGGTCGTAATAGCGGGCGTGCAGGCGCATCACCCGGATGAACTCGTCTTTGGCCTGATCATAGCGGCAGTAGATGTGGGCGTCGTTCTGGCAGAAGCCGCGCACGCGCATCAGGCCGGAAAGCCCGCCGGACGCTTCGTAGCGGTAGTCCTGGGCGTATTCGGCGATGCGCACCGGCAGCTCGCGATAGGAATGCCGCGTCGCGCCGTAGATCAGATGATGGTGCGGGCAGTTCATCGGCCGCAGGTAGTAGTTCTCGCCGTCGATATCGAGCGGCGCGTACATGTCGTCCTTGTAGTAGGGCAGGTGGCGCGAACGGTAATAAAGCGCATCCTTGGCGATATGCGGCGTCGCCACGCGGCGGTAGCCGTCGCGGCGCTCTTCCTGCAGCGCCAGGAATTCCAGTTCCTGGCGGATCACCATGCCGTTGGGCATCCATAGCGGCAGGCCGGCGCCCACGTCGGGCGAGAAGGTGAAAAGCTCCAGCTCCTTGCCGATTTTGCGGTGGTCTCGCTTCTCGGCTTCGGCCAGGCGATGCAGATAGGCCTCGAGCTCCTTTTCGTCGCGCCAGGCGGTGCCGTAGATGCGCTGCAGCTGGGCATTCTTCGAATCGCCGCGCCAATAGGCTCCGGCAATGCTCATGAGCTTGAAGGCGTGGCCGATCTTGGCCGTCGAGGCGAAATGCGGTCCGCGGCAGAGGTCGTGCCAGGAGCCGTGGAAATAGATCGAGACGTCTTCGCCCGCGGGGATCGCGTCGATGAGTTCGGCCTTGTAATGCTCGCCGAGATTCTCGAAATGCGCCACCGCCGCGTCGCGCGGCCAGACCTCGCGCCGGGTCGGCAGATCGGCCTTCACGATGTCGTGCATCTTGGCTTCGATCTTGGGCAGATCGTCGGGGGTGAAGGGGGTGTCGCGCGCGAAGTCGTAATAGAAGCCGTCCTCGATCGCCGGCCCGATGGTGACCTGCGTGCCGGGGAAAAGCTCCTGTACCGCCATGGCCAGGATATGCGCCGCATCGTGACGAATCAGTTCGAGCGCATCGGCGTCCTTGCGCGTGATGATTCGCACGCGCGCATCGGCTTCGATGGGCTTGTCCAGATCGTCCTGGCGGCCGTCGATTTCCACCGCCAGCGCGGCCTTGGCCAGGCCCGGGCCGATGGCCGCCGCGACATCGGCGCCGGTAGCGCCGCGGGCGAGCGACAGCGCCTTGCCGTCCGGCAGGGTGACCGAGATTTTCTGAGCGGAGTCCGTTCGAGGCGCAGACACTTAAAATGGCTCCGGCTTGAGGAATGGCGGACCTAGGGTACCGGGCGGTTGGAAGTCAAGCTCCTGGGAGCGCGCCACTGGGAGCGCTGCCCCCGATCAGGCAGCAGAGGCGTCAAGATGGGGGGAGGCGGGCACCGCTCTTGGTATTGTCGGCTGGGTGATGCGTTCCCCTGTGCATCGCTTGTAATCGGACTGCAACAAAAAGGCCCGGTGTTTCCACCGGGCCTTTTGTAATTATCATTGTCATGGCCCGCGAAGACGGGCCACCCAGGTGGATCAACTGAACCGCCGCCTGGGTAGTCCAGACCTCGCTTCACTCGGCCGGGCCATGACAGCTTGTTAGAAGTCCATGTCACCCATTCCGCCGCCGCCGGGCATCGGAGGAGGCGATTCCTTTTTCGGACGGTCCGCAACCATCGCTTCGGTGGTGATCAGAAGCGCGGCCACGCTGGCTGCATCCTGCAAAGCGATGCGCACGACCTTGGTTGGATCGACGATGCCGGCCTCGACCAGGTCGACATATTTTTCGCTCTGCGCGTCGAAGCCGTAGGTGTTCGACTTCTGCTCGAGCAGCTTGCCCACGACGATCGAAGCCTCGACGCCGCAGTTCTCGACGATCTGGCGGATCGGCGACTGGATCGCCTTGCGCACGATCGCGATGCCCGCGTTCTGGTCTTCGTTGTCGCCGGTCAGGCCGGCCAGCGCCTTCGTGGCGTAGAGAAGCGCCGTGCCGCCGCCGGGAAGGATGCCTTCCTCGACTGCCGCCTTGGTGGCGTTGAGCGCGTCGTCGACGCGGTCCTTCTTCTCCTTGACCTCGACTTCCGTGGCGCCGCCGACGCGGATCACGGCCACGCCGCCCGCCAGCTTCGCCAGACGCTCCTGCAGCTTCTCCTTGTCGTAGTCGGACGTCGTCTCTTCGATCTGCTGCTTGATCTGGCCGACGCGCGCCTGGATGTCGGCCTTCTTGCCGGAGCCGTCGATGATCGTCGTGTCGTCCTTCGTGATGCGCACCTTCTTGGCGGTGCCCAGCATGTTGAGCTTCACGTTCTCGAGCTTGATGCCGAGGTCTTCGCTGATGACCTGGCCGCCGGTGACGATGGCGATGTCTTCGAGCATGGCCTTACGGCGGTCGCCGAAGCCCGGCGCCTTCACGGCGGCGACTTTGAGGCCGCCGCGCAGCTTGTTGACGACGAGCGTCGCCAGCGCTTCGCCTTCGACTTCCTCGGCGATGATCACCAGCGGACGGCCGCCCTGCACCACGGCTTCCAGGATCGGCAGCATCGGCTGCAGCGAAGAGAGCTTCTTCTCGTGGATGAGAATGAACGGCTCCTCGAGCTCGGCCACCATCTTGTCGGCGTTGGTGATGAAGTAGGGCGAGATGTAGCCGCGGTCGAACTGCATGCCTTCGACCACGTCGAGCTCGGTGTCCAGGCTCTTGGCCTCTTCCACCGTGATGACGCCCTCGTTGCCGACCTTCGCCATGGCTTCGGCAATCATCGAACCCACGGTCTTGTCGCCGTTGGCCGAAATCGTGCCGACCTGGCCGATCTCGTCATTCGACTTGACCTTCTTGGAGCGCTTCTTCAAATCGGCGACGACGGCTTCCACCGCCTTCTCGACGCCGCGCTTGAGATCCATCGGGTTCATGCCGGCGGCGACCGACTTGGCGCCCTCGCGCACGATCGCATGGGCAAGCACGGTCGCCGTCGTGGTGCCGTCGCCCGCGGCATCGTTGGTCTTCGACGCCACTTCGCGCACCATCTGGGCGCCCATGTTCTCGAACTTGTCGAACAGCTCGATCTCCTTGGCCACCGTCACGCCGTCCTTGGTCGAGCGGGGAGCGCCGAAGCTCTTCTCGATGACCACGTTGCGGCCCTTGGGGCCCAGCGTGACGCGAACCGCGTCGGCGAGAATATCGACGCCGCGGAGCATCTTCTCGCGGGCGTCGGAGCCGAATTTTACGTCTTTGGCTGCCATTTCATGTCTCCTAACAAAATTGGATTACGTACCGGCCGGAGCGGAAATCACGCGGCCTTCTTGGTTTTGGACGGGCGACCCTCGAGGACGCCCATGATGTCGGACTCCTTCATGATCAGGAGCTCCTCGCCATCGACCTTCACCTCGGTGCCCGACCATTTGCCGAACAGCACGAAGTCGCCGGCCTTGACCTCGGGCGCGACCCGCTTGCCGCTGTCGTCGAGGGCGCCGGGGCCGACGGCGATGACTTCGCCTTCCTGGGGCTTCTCTTGAGCGGTGTCGGGGATAATGATGCCGCCAGGGGTCTTCTGATCCTCCTGCACGCGGCGGACGACCACGCGGTCGCCAAGCGGACGGAACTTCATTGGGGATTGCCTCCTTGAAAGTTCAAATACAACAAAGGGTTAACTGGATTTCGGCGGGATCCCGCCAGCCTAGCAGCACTCGCTAGTGCGGAGTGCTAACAGGTCCGCCGCGGATATAAGCTTGGGTCGGACGCAGGTCAAGTCCCTCCCGAAGGCGAACGCTGTTCCGTATCCGGGCTCGTCTCTCCCTTGGAGAAGGGCGCCCTCGTTCGAAAAGCCTTAACGCAGGGTGCGGTATGACGTTGTCATGCGCGCGACCGGCGGCTCGAACCGGCAGTCCGATCCGGCATCTGAGGATGCGCCGGAAGGCCATCGCGCGCTCGCGTTCGAGTTGGCGCACATCCTGCAGAACTGGCCGAACGACGTTCCCGCCGAAAGGCGCGATACGCTTGCCTTGCAGCTGGAGAACATCGTTCTTTTGCTCGACCGGCCGACCCGGCAGGACCTCGCCGTCCGCCTGGGGCAGGATGCTTCGATCCCTCTGGCGCTATCGGCCATCCTGTTCTTCGATGCCCCGCGCTGCGTGCGCGACGCGATATTGGCGCGGCACGCCGAGAACGCCGGCGCACCGGAATGCGAACCGGCTGCCGCCGATGGCCTCGCGCTGATCCTGGCAGCGCGCGACTATTCCGCCGCAAGCTTCGCCCCGGCATTGGCGCGGACCACGGGCATTCCTCCGTTCGCCGCGAACCGCGTGCTGGGCGATGCCGGTGGAGAGTGCCTTGCGATCCTGTGCCGGGGCGCGTGCTTGCCGCGGTTCGTCTTCTCCACGATCGCCGTGCTCGCAGATGCCTCGCTTGCAGCGGCCGAAAGAAAGCTCGAGCTGTTCGATGCCGTAGCCGATGCCCCGGCGAGAGGGCTGGTGCGATCCTGGCGCGCCGCACGGCGATGGCAGCGCAACGGGCTCGCCGAAACGCCGCTTCCGGCGCGGGCGCGTCACACTTCGGCGTGAACGTCGGCACGCTCGCGCGTCTTGGCGAAGCGCAGCGGCTTGAACTTGTCGGCGACGTAGCCGAGTTCCCACGGGCTCTTCGCCAGGAAAACCGGCGCGCCGTCGCGGTCGCTCGCCATCTGATTGCGATAGGCGGCGGCGAGCTTCTCCATTTCGGCGTCCGGACCCGAAACCCAGCGCGCGGTGTCGTAAGGCGAGGCTTCCAGATCGGCATCGAGGCCGTATTCCTCGCGCAGCCTGCTTTTTAGCACGTCGAGCTGCAGCGCGCCGACCACGCCGACGATCCACTGCGCGCCGAGCGCCGGCTTGAACACCTGCGTGACGCCTTCTTCGGCCAGGCTCTCCAGCGCCCGCGTCAGGTGCTTCTGTTTCATGGGATCGCCGAGTCGCACCCGGCGCAGGATTTCCGGCGCGAAATTGGGAATCCCCGTGAACACCACAGCGCCCGATTCCGACAGCGTATCGCCGACGCGTAGCACACCGTGATTGGGAATGCCGATGATGTCTCCCGGCCAGGCTTCGTCCACCGTCTCGCGCTCCTGCGCGAAAAACAGGATGGGATTGTAAATCCCCAGCGCCTTTCCGGTTCCCGACTGCTTGAGCTTCATGCCGCGGCGGAAACGCCCGGAGCAGAGCCTGAGAAAGGCCACGCGATCGCGGTGGTTGGGATCGAGATTGGCCTGCACCTTGAACACGAAGCCCGTCACTTCGTCGTCGGCCGGCGAGACGGTGCGGTCCTTCGCGGCTTGCGCGCGGGGCGGCGGCGCGAACGACGCAAGCGCCGTCATCAACTCCTTGACGCCGAAATTCTTGAGCGCGCTGCCGAAATAGACCGGCGTCAGATGCCCTTCGCGGTAACTCTCCAGATCGAAAGCCGGGCAGGCGCCGCGCGCCAGCGCGATTTCTTCTTCGAGCTGGCCCTGTTCGGTCTCGGAAAGAACCGACGACAATGCGTTTTGGCCCAGGCGCTCGCCGGTGCCGAACACGACGAACCGATCGGCTGCGAGGTCGAAGATGCCGCGAAAATTGAGGCCCATACCGGCGGGCCAAACCATCGGGGCGCATTCGAGCTGCAGCTGATCAGAGATTTCGTCGAGCAGCTCGAAGGCGTCGCGCGCCTCGCGGTCCATCTTGTTGATGAAGGTGATGATGGGGATGTCCCTCAGCCGGCATACCTCGAACAGCTTGCGCGTCTGGCTTTCGATGCCGCGCGCCGCGTCGATGACCATCACCGCGGAATCCGCCGCCGTCAGCGTGCGATAGGTGTCCTCGCTGAAATCCTCGTGTCCCGGCGTATCGAGCAGATTGAACACCGCGCCCTCGTATTCGAAGGTCATCACGGCACTGGTGACCGAGATGCCGCGCTCCTGCTCGATCTTCATCCAGTCCGAGCGGGCGCGCCGCGCCTCGCCGCGCGCCTTCACCTGGCCTGCCATCCGGATGGCGCCGCCCAACAGCAGGAGATGTTCGGTGAGCGTGGTTTTGCCGGCGTCGGGATGGGAGATGATGGCAAAGGTCCGCCGCCGCGCTGCTTGCCGCGCCGGGTCTCTCTCAGTTTCGATGTCGTTCATGGCGGGGGATTAGCAGGGGCGCGCAAAACCGGCAACACGGCGCCGCTGGCGCCGCGGGGTTGGGCGGTATGACTCTTAATTCATTCTCGGTTTTTCGCGCTTTGTCCTTGTCCCGACAATGTACGGATGAGCCGGTTCTGCTGGGAGGCAATCGGCCATGACCGAGGCCATTGAGGCGATATCCGAACGGGTCGATCTGCGGATGAAGCAGGCAGCCAAACGCACGTTGCAGCAAGCCGCCGCCGTCGCCACCAAGACGGAGAGCGAGTTTCTGCTCGACAGCAGCCTTCGAGAGCTGGCGCGAAATTCAAGACTTTTGAGAACTTTTGTGAGAACTTTTGTTGTCCCCGATCCGACAGTGGACGCGCCGGCCGACTATCCGGTGGTGGCGCTCGATACGGAGGCCGGCGACTGCACCGCGCATTTCGGCCACCAGCTTCACGCCGCCCCGCCGCCGACGGGCGAAGGCGGACGGGTCACGCTCTATATCGGTTACTGCAACCCGGCGCTCGTCGATCTCTTGGGTCCGGGCGAAGGTCCGAACGACATCCTGTTCCGCCCGCCCGACACGATCGTGCCGGCGTTGCCCCAGGTGGCCTAGCGGACAGTTTCGTAACGCTCGATCACTCGATCAAGTCGGGGGCCGCGGTCGCAGGCAGACGTGCGTTCCCGGATTACGCCGTCGCCTTCGCCCGGTCGCGCAATTTGAATTTCTGGATTTTTCCCGTCGAGGTTTTCGGCAGCTCGCCGAAAACGATGTGGCGCGGGCATTTGTAATGCGCCAGATGTTCGCGGCACCACGCGATCAGTTCTTCCGCGCCGACATGCTCGTGGCCCGGCTTCCTTTCGACAAAGGCGCACGGCGTCTCGCCCCATTTTTCGTCCGGCTTGGCTACCACGGCCGCCAGCATGACGGCCGGATGCTTCAGAAGCGCATCCTCCACTTCGATCGACGAAATATTCTCGCCGCCTGAGATGATGATGTCCTTGGAACGGTCCTTCAGCTGCACATAGCCGTCGGGATGGAGCACGCCCAGATCGCCGGAATGAAACCAGCCGCCGGCAAAGGCCTCCTGCGTGGCCGTCGGATTCTTGAGATAGCCTTTCATCACGATGTTGCCGCGGAACATGACTTCGCCGAGTGTCTGCCCGTCGGCCGGGACGGATTCCATGGTTTCGGGATCCATGACCGCAAGCGCATCCAGCGCGTGATAACGCACGCCCTGGCGCGCTTTGCGCGCCGCACGGTCCTGCCGCTCCAGCCGATCCCATTCGCCGCGCCATTCGTTGACGACGGACGGTCCGTACGTCTCGGTCAGCCCGTAAACATGGGTGACGTTGAAGCCCGCCTCCGCCATGGCGGCGAGCACCGCCTCGGGCGGCGGCGCCGCCGCGGTGACGAACTCCACGCGATGCGGCAGCTCGCGCCGCTCTTCCGGCCCGGCATGCAGCAGCGCCGACATCACGATCGGCGCACCGCCGAGATGGGTGACTTTCTCCTCGGCGATAAGATCGAAGATCGCTTTTGCGCGCACCCAGCGCAGGCAGACATGCGTACCCGCCGCCACCGACAGCGTCCACGGAAAACACCAGCCGTTGCAATGGAACATCGGCACCGTCCAAAGATAGGTGGGATGCTGGCCGAGCCTGGCGGACAACATGTTGCCGTATGCCATCAGGGCTGCGCCGCGGTGATGAAAGACCACGCCCTTGGGATTGCCGGTCGTTCCCGACGTATAGTTCAGCGAGATCGCATCCCACTCGTCGTCCGGCGGACGCCACGCAAACTCCGGATCGCCGCTCGACAGGAACTCCTCGTAATCGATGTCGCCAAGACGCGCGCCGTTCTGCGGAAATTCGCTGTCGTCGACATCGATGACCAGCGGACGGTTCCTGGCAAGCGACAGCGTCTCCTTCATGATCGGAGAGAATTCGCGGTCGGTGATGAGAACCTTAGCTTCGCCGTGATCAAGCATGAAGGCGAGCGCCGCCGGATCGAGCCGCGTGTTGAGCGTGTTGAGCACCGCGCCGGTCATCGCTACGCCGTAATGCGCATCGAGCATCGGCGGGGTGTTGGCGAGCATGACGGCAACCGTATCGCCCTTCCCGATGCCGCGGGCGGCAAGCGCGGAGCCGAGTTGGCGCGCCCGCGCATAAAAATTCGCATAATCGATGCGGATGCCGCCATGCACCACGGCGGTGCGGTCGGGAAAGACGCTTGCCGCCCGCTCCAGGAACATCAGCGGCGTCAGCGGCTGGTAGTTGGCGGCATTACGCTCCAGGCCCGTCTCGTATTTGTCGGCGCCGAAGGCGTGCCTGGTCGTGGGCGCATGGCGCGGTTGGGTTAAGCCGCTGCGGTGCGCCAGCGCCTTGCGCGGCCGCAAGCCGGCCGCCGGTTTAGGCGAGGCCGTACGCGCCGATTTGGCCGGGTTCGGCGCGGGCTTTGCCTTCTTCTTTCGCCTTAGCGGTTTTTTTGCTTTGCCGCGCGTATTCTTGGATTTCTTCGCCGCCATCGATTTTCCGGTGCTTTCGCCGGGCTACGAAGCTAGTGAATGGCGTCAACCTCGGCAAGCGGTGTGGACGGCTCCCACGCGCGCTGCTACCAACCGGCACAATCGGGACGGAGCGCCAAGATGGAAAGTTCAGCTGTGGCAGTGCGGCAAGGCTTTTTGCGCCGCCTCTACGCTTGGTGCATGGAGCAGGCCGAAGGCCCGCATGCCTTCTGGGCGCTCGGCGCGCTCTCCTTCGCGGAAGCGTCGTTCTTTCCCATTCCGCCCGATGCGATCCTGGCGCCGATGGTGCTCGCCAGCCGGCGGCGCGCCTTTCAGCTCGCGGCCTGGTGCACGCTGGCCTCGGCGACGGGCGCGCTTTTCGGCTACGCCATCGGCTCGCTGCTCTATCATTCCATCGGCCATTGGCTGATCCAGTTCTACGGCTACGGAAACCAGGTCGAAGCCTTCCGCGCCACCTTCGCGCGCCACGGCTGGATGATCCTGCTCCAGGGCTTCACGCCCATCCCTTTCAAGCTTGTCACGATTTCGGCAGGATTTGCGCACTACAATCTCGCGCTGTTTTTTGTCTTCTGCACCATTACGCGCGGCGCGCGCTTCATGCTGGAAGCGACGCTGCTTTACCTTATCGGCGAGCCGGTGCGCGAGTTCATCGAAAAGCGCCTCGAACTGGTGATGCTCGGCTTTCTTCTGCTGGTGGCCGCGGGCTTTTTCATCGCCCGCTATGTAATCTGAAGCCCCTGCGACTGGTACCGGGAATTGCAGGCTGGTGACACGTGAAAAGATTTAGCGCCGTGATCGCAGAGGATTTGCAGAGGCCGCAATAGGAAAATCGCGCGCGCAGCGCGCAAGGAATCTACGGCGTTCCCCGCGAATCCTCCGCGTCCCCAGCGCTAAAAATACCGACACTTTCGACGAATTGCTTTTTGAGAAAAGTGGGTACTCGCCGGGCTGAGCCGTTTGGCTTGCGCGGCCGCTTGGCAACGCCGGCGCCGCCGGTTGATGGCGCCAAAGCGATGGGCGATCGGCCGATCCTGCGCTATGCTGGTCCCGCAGGCCAGGGGAGGCTCGATGTACAAGACCATTCTGCTTGCCTATGACGGCTCGCCGGAGGGCGCGCGCGCCTTGCGGGAAGGCGCGCTCCTCGCCAAGGCCTGTGGGGCACAGGTGTTCCTGCTCTCCGTCGTCCCGGCAAGCATGGGCACGCAGATCGCGGAGGGGGTCCATGGCGGCGTGCTGGCCAAGCAGTTCGAGGACTACGAGGGCTCCCTGCAGCAGGCCGTGGCCCGTCTCAAGAGCTACGGCTTTCGTCCCAGGGCAAGGCTGATCATGGGCGAACCGGCGCCCGCCATCGGCAAGGTGGCCAAGGAGATCGGCGCCGATCTTGTGGTGGTCGGACATCGCCAGCAAAGCTTCCTGTCGCGTTGGTGGTCGGGATCGAACCAGGCGGTTCTGAGCGACTATATCGGCTGCAGCCTGCTCGTCGCACGCAGGGACATCACCATCGAAGAGTTCGATGCCGAAATGCTCGAATTCGAGCAGGCCTGATCGTTTCTGCGCTGCCTGCACACCGTAGATATCGAGCGGTTCCAGCAGATATCGAGCGGTTCCAGCAGATATCGAGCGGTTCCAGCAAAGTGTGCGCACTTTTTCTGGAACCGCTCTAACGCCCCTGCATCGTCTCTCGCAGGCTGATCAGCTCGCCGTTGCGGGTGGTGGCGGGCGAAAGAAGGTCCACGATGATTGGCGCCGCGGCCTCGGGAGGATTGAGGGTCTGCGGATCCTCGCCCGGCATGGCGCGGGCGCGCATGGCAGTGCGCAACGGTCCGGGATTGAGGAGATTGACCCGCACCTTCGTGTTGTCGCATTCGGCGGCGTAAGTCAGCGCCAGCGATTCGAGCGCCGCCTTGCTCATCGCGTAGCCGCCCCAATAGGCGGTGTGCTTGCGCGCGGCGCTCGAGGTCACGAACAGCACCCGCCCCGCATCGGACTGCCTGAGCAACGGATCGAGAGAACGAATCAACCGCCAATTGGCGGTGACGTTCACATCGAGCAGCTGCTGAAAGACCTTCGGATCGAGATGCGCCAGCGGTGTCAGCGCGCCCAGCACGCCGGCATTGCCGAGAAACGCATCGAGCCTGCCCCAGCGCTCGAAGATGGAGGCGCCCAGACGGTCGAGCGCCGGGAAGTCCGTGAGGTCCAGCGGCACGAGCGTGGCGGTGCCGCCCGCATTGCGCACCTCGTCATCGACTTCCTCGAGGCCGCCCGCGGTGCGCGCGACGAGGACGACATGCGCTCCTTCGCGCGCCAGTGCGATCGCCGCCGCCCGGCCGATGCCGCGCGAGGCGCCGGTGACCAGCGCCACGCGCCCGGACAGCGCTGCGGTCATGGTGCTCCCGGAGTGACAGTGTGATCACGCATCAAGCAATCCGATCAGCCTTGGACATGATGCAGCCGCGCATAGCACCTGGGGTGACTTGCTGCAACGGCACTGGGAGCGCTGCCCCCGATCAGGTTGTAAGGCGTTAAGGTAGAACAGATCGGGGGGTGCCGGCATGGGTAGAGTCGCATCATCGCATGCCGGCTGGAAGTCTGCGCTTCCAGTGAAGCCATGCCCATCGACGGGTTATCATCCGTGTACAGAAGTACTAGCGCGCCGCCGGCGCGATCGACGCCCCCCGCGGAGCTATTTCGCCGACGCGCGCAAAATTTCTGCAATCGCGTCTTTGCCATCGGGACTGTGAATCCAGGATTGTGCGTCCTCAATGGTCTTGAATTGCTGCGCGACGCGATGCGGCTTCATGCGACCGGGAGCGGGCACGAGCACCTCGAAGGTGCCCGCGTAACGGCTGTCCTTCGTCGGCGCGGCAAAGGGCGCAGGCAACGCGTTCTTCTTCTTCATCGGCGGCGCCTCAAGAGGGGGATCGTTGCGGGCCGTCCGTATATCGGCGCGGCACAGGATCGGTCAAGTGCGGCGGCGCCTGTCTTGAATTGCATAGCCGCGGGGCCTGCGCGGATTTCCCCTTCGCCGCAATGCCTGGTGCTTCCACACCCAGCTCGACGAGCTTATCGATCTCGCCACCGCCCTGCCGGATCTCACGATCATTCTCGACCATGTCGGCACCCCGGAATACCTCGGTGTCAATGCCGGGCGCGAGGCCGATGCGCGCAAGGAATGGCAGCAGAAGATCGCGGCGCTGGCGCGCCGCCCCAATGTCGTCGTCAAGCTGGGCGGTCTGGGAATGGATCTGTCCAAGACGATCGGCGAAGCCGGCTCGCAGCCGTCGGCATCTCTCGCTGCGAAATGGCGTCCAGCGATCGAGGCGTGCATCGAAGCCTTCACGCCGCAGCGCTGCATGTTCGAGAGCAATTTTCCGCCCGACAATGCGTCGGCCAGCTATGGCGCGACATGGAACGCCTTCAAGATCGACGCGCGGGACTATTCCGACGATGAAAAGGATTGGCTCTTCCGGCGCACCGCGGCCAAGACCTACCGAATCGCGCTTGATTAGTACCACTTTTCTCAAAAGGCGATTTGTTGAATGTGGCGGCAACTTTAGCGCAAGGTTCGATTCCTCTGCGACCACCGCGCTAAATCTTTTCACGTGTCGCCACCTGTGGTTCCCGGTACGAGGACGGCTTGCGTAAGTTTGCGTAAGACTGAATCCGATTCCGCGCTGCATAACGCGGAGGGACACTGTGCACCCGTGCCAAATATCACGTGCCGAATTTCAGCTCTCTCTATAGCGCCGCCCTCGCCTCGACCGACCAAATTTGTTAAAATTAAAAACAAATGCTGCGGCGGCACCAAGCGCCGCAGCATAAGGGAGCGAAACGATGGCGGATGTCACGGTGCGTTTGGGCAGCGACGAGGTTCATTTGCGCGCGGTGTCCATGGACGATCCATTGACGTGGTTGAGCGCCGGCTGGCGCGACATGCAGCGCGCGCCCGTCTTAAGTCTCGGCTATGGGCTGGCATTCGTGCTCATTGCATTCGCCGGCACCGCTGTTCTGTGGAAGGCTGGTCTTGAGTTGTTGATTCCGGTGCTGGCCGGCGGTTTCGGCCTGGTCGGCCCTTTGCTGGCGGTCGGTCTCTACGAGATCAGCCGCCGGATCGAAAGCGGCGAGCCGCTGACTGTGCGCAATGTCGTTTTCGTCAAGACGGCCGAGCCGCTGCAACTTGCCTATATGGGCTTCGCGCTGCTGTTCATGTATTTCGTCTGGCTGCGCACGGCGATGCTCATTTATGCGGGCTTTGCGCAATACAGCTACATCCCGCTCGACCAGTTCCCGCTGTTCCTGTTCGGCACCCCGGCCGGGCTTTCCCTGCTCGTCGTGGGAACCGGCATCGGCGCGTTTTTTGCCATGATCGTGTTCGCGGCGACGGCGCTGTCGGTTCCCATGTTGATGGACCGGCACGTCGATGTGATCACCGCGATGACGGCGAGCGTGCGCATAGTCGCCAACAATCTCGGGCCGATGCTGATCTGGGCTTGGCTGATCGCTTTTATGATCGCATTCGGCTGCGCAACGCTCTTCTTGGGCCTGATCGTGGCGTTCCCGGTGCTGGGCCACGCCACCTGGCACGCCTACCGGAGCCTGTCGGAGAACTCCTAGTACGGGCCGCTCTTGCGCGACGAAACCGGCAAGCATCGCGCCTGCCGCCCGATACGATTGGCTCGCGGAGACGCAGGGAACGCGGAGAGTGCCTGGATCGGAAAGGCCGCTGGGAGTGCCGGCGCCGGTTAGAGTTTTCCGCACTTCCGCCCCGCGCCGGCCCCAGCCGGCCGAGCGCCCTGTTCCGCTGCCAGACCGCGCGCCCATTGTCGCGCGAATTCGCGGCCAATCCTTTGCGTATCGCCCCGTTGCGAAATCGCGCTAATGTCGTTCGACTTGATCGGATCGCATGATGCCCGAGCACGCAGACTTCGCAATTGCCTTCGACAACAGCTATGGGCGGCTGCCAGAGCGGTTTTTCGCGCGGCTGCCGCCCACTCCGGTTGCAGCGCCCCGCCTCATCAAATTGAATATCGAGCTGGCGAGGCGATTGGCGCTCGATCCCGATGCGCTCGCTTCGCCGCAGGGCGTTGCGTATTTGGCGGGCAACAAGGTTCCGGACAATGCCGATCCGCTCGCGATGGCCTATGCCGGCCATCAGTTCGGGGGATTTGTGCCGCAACTGGGCGACGGCCGGGCGCTGCTGATCGGCGAGGTCGTCGACCGCGACGGCGCACGTTTCGACATTCAGCTCAAGGGTTCCGGCCCGACGCCGTTCTCGCGAAGGGGCGACGGGCGCGCCGCGTTGGGGCCCGTCCTGCGCGAATATATCCTCAGCGAAGCGATGGCGGCACTGGGCGTTCCCACCACACGGTCGCTGGCCGCCGTGGCAACCGGGGAGACCGTGTGGCGCGAGACGCCGCTGCCCGGCGCCGTGCTCACCCGGATCGCATCGAGCCACATCCGCATCGGAACCTTTCAGTATTTCGCGGCACGCGGGGATGAGGAAGGCGTGCGTTGTCTCGCCGACTACGTCATCGCGCGTCACTATCCGGAAGCCCGGGAAGCGGCCAATCCCTATCTCGCTCTTTTCGAGCGGATTGTTTCACGCCAGGCCGAACTCATCGCCAAATGGCTGCTCGTCGGATTCATTCACGGCGTCATGAATACCGACAACATGTCGGTGGCGGGCGAGACCATCGATTATGGCCCTTGTGCCTTTATCGACGAGTATCATCCGGCAAAAGTCTTCAGTTCGATCGACGAGACGGGCCGCTACGCCTACGGCAACCAGCCGCGCATCGCCCAATGGAACCTTGCGCGTCTGGCCGAGACGTTGCTCCCGCTTTTGGCCGAGGAACAAGACGCCGCGATCAAGGACGCTCAAGACGCGTTGTCGGGGTTTGCGGCGCAATTCGAAGCTGCCTATGCGGCGGGCTTGAGGCGCAAGCTCGGACTGCTTCGGCCGCAACCCGACGATATTGCCTTGGCCCAGGATCTCCTGGACCGCATGGCGCGCCATGCAGCCGATTTCACGCTCACCTTCCGGCGGCTGTGCGATGCCGCGGCGGACCGGGATGCCGACACCGAACTGCGCAGTCTGTTCAACGATTCTGCGGCCTATGACGAATGGGCGGCGCGATGGCGCAATCGGCTCGCCGAGGAGGGCGGCGAGACCGACGAGCGCGTTGCGCTCATGCGAAACGCCAATCCCGCCTTGATCCCGCGCAATCACCGCGTCGAAGAGGCAATTGCGGCGGCGGTGAAAAACGGCGATTTTACGCCGTTCGAAACCTTGACGGCGGCGCTTTCCACGCCCTTCGAAGATCGACCCGCGTTCGGGTACCTGGCGCTGCCGCCGCGGCCGGATCAGGTGGTCCACCAGACATTCTGCGGCACGTAAGGCAGTTCACCGAAATCGTCTGCTTCATCGGATTGAACCGGCAGGCCGGCCTTCACGCCACCGGCAATCCCAGCGAGCTGTTACAGCAGGAAGTCCGCCGGCTCGGGCTCTGATTCAGCTTACAATCGCGTTCCGCGGCAGAATCCGCCCCGGTTCAGCGCTGCTTTTTGGTGAAATCGGCCACTGAAGGCAAGCCCGGCTCGGTGCGAAGTCTCTCGTGCAGCGACTGATACATGCGCTTCAGCCCGTCCTTCAGCGGCACCTGGCAAGCGCCGGCGATCTGTCTGCGGCGCCGGGCATCGTACAGACAGGTTGGATAATCGAAGATATCCGTCATGACGATCTGGGGTGCGACGCCCGCCAGCTCGCCGAATAGCTTGACGACGTCCTGCGTGGAGATGTCTTCGTCGCCCGCGAGATTGACGGTCAATGGCGGCGTCGATGCGGCATTGAGGAGCGGCTCCAGAAAGCGCACTGCGTCGTCGTCGCTGATCGGTCGCAGCACATTGGTTTGCGCCGCGGGCAACAGCACCGGTGCGCCGTCAAGGACGGTCTTCAGGATAATTCCCAGAAGGCCGCCGGTGCGAAAGCTGCCATATTGAAGCCCGAGCCGGCATACCACCGTTGGCAATCCCAGATATGCCGCCATACCCCTGACCGCGCCTTCGCCGGCAAGCTTGGTGCCTTCGTAATGAACTTGAGAGGCCGAACCGACGGGATCTTCCTCGGTATATTCATGCCGCGGATCGGGATGCATCGCATACATGGCGGCGGTCGAGATATGCATGAAGGCACGGGCTTTGCGGCAATGCGCCATCAGGCGCGCCGGCGCCTCGGCATTGCCGCGCATCCCGGCTTCGAAACTCGCCGGTTGGGTGTCGGCCGCCGAATGGATCACGTAGTCGAAGTCGTCCGGCAGACCGGGGTAGGCGCTCGCCGCACAATCGCCGACGACGGTATGAACGCCGACGCCTTCCCAATACTTCTGCTGCCCCGGCCGGCCGAAGCGCGCAAAGCCCCACACATCGTTGTCGCGCGCCAGCGCATACGCCAGCGATCCGCCAAAATTTCCTGTCAGTCCCGTGACCAGGATCTTCTTGCCCTTCAACATCGCAACTCCTCCCTAGACTAGAGTTCTGTGTCGAACCCGGCTGGCGCCAACGATTGCTCCGTGCATCGCGACCGAGCGATCTCGCGCGTGTGTGCACCGAAAGTCCGCGGCGGCTTTGCGTTCGTGTTTCGAGTTCGACCGCGCGCCGGAAAAACTCCGCCTCACACGTCAAACGATCAGGCGGTCGTCGCCGGCCGGTAGAGTCCTCGTCCCATCAGCGGCGGCAGGTCGACGGGCGCGGTGAGCAGACCGGGGCGCGCTTCGCAGACGGCGGGAATCGAATTCACCAGCTTCATGGCCGTGCCCAGAATCGCCCCGTACTGATGGTCGCCATCGGGGCCCGTGAGACCGATATGGCCCTTGATCGACGGATCGCCGTCGATGTGCACATAATAGCCCTCGCCCGCCGCTTCCATGGGCCATTGCGGCGCGCTGTCTTTGCGCAGGCGCGTGATGTGCTCCGCGATTACGGCGACGCGGCCGTTGACAATGCCCTGCACCTCGAAACGGTAGGCCTCTTGCGTTCCCTTCTCGATGACTCCCAGCCTGGGAACTTCGAAGGTCTTGTCGGCCGCGTGACGCCAATAGACCTCCCGCAGTTCGTCGAGCTTGAGCCCCAGCGCGTCGGCGATCAGCGTCACCGTCGGCCCGCCCCACACCTCGGTGAGGGTGCCGGGCTGGAAAATCGGCGCGGGGTAGTCCATTGGCCGGCCGAAGCCGATGGCGACCCCCAGAACAAGTTCGGCCTCGGTCGGCGTATAGGTCGAATAATCGTAAATCTCCTGGACGCGAATCTGGCTCCAGCTACGGCTCAACTGGCTCAGAAAGAGAGCAAGATCGGAAGAGTAGCCCGGATCCATGCCCGAGGAGAGGAATGATGCCTTGCCCTTCAGAGCGGCAGCTTCGATCCGCTTCACGAGATCCTGCCTCTTGTAGGCACGCGGAAACGTCATGCCGACGACCGAACTGCTCACGACATTGCACCCGGCTTCCAGAAAGCGGCACTGAACGTCGGTCACCCAATCCTCACGGCGGTTGCCGCCGACTGCCGAGCACACGCAATCGGCACCAGTTGCAACAAGCGCGTCCATATCGTTGGTGGCCAGGATTCCGGTCTTGGCTCCCGTGCCGGCGAGTTCGCCGGCGTCCTTGCCGACCTTTCCGGGGTTGCTCACCCACACGCCCGCAAGCTCAAGCTGGGGTTGCTCGATGATCGCGCCCAACGCGAAATGTCCCACGAAGCCCGTGCCAAGCATGATCACGCGATATTTTTTCATCTTGTCCTCCGCCGGTTTCCAGCAAAGCGCCGTGCGGCCGATCCGGTCAAGAATTAGGGCTTTCGCTTTTCAGCTCGATCTTCATATTCGAGCCCAAAAAAGCGGCATGAATTGGTCGGCAAATCAAAGTAGTTCTCGCAAAAATGTGTGCATTTTTGCGTCCGGAACCGCGCCAAAACAAAAATATAGAACGAAACGACGATTTGACGAAAGGTTATTTCGCTTTAGGTGTAAATACAATCTCATTGCGCTCTAGCTGTGGAGCCTCAGCAGCTAACCCCCAATCGCGCCGGCAATTCCGGCATAGAGACCGAGGGCAGAGGTGAGGATCACCACGGCTCCCACCAGCCAGCGATAAGCGCCCTTCAATTGAAACGGTTCCGGGAGCGCCTTCAAGGCAAGAAGATAAAGGAACCCGAGAACGATCGGCAGAAGCAGCGCGTTCATGACTTCTACGGCGACCGAAAGCTTGACCAGATCGATGCCCGACGCCACCAACACGCCTCCGGCTACGAGACTCGCCGAAAGGATGCCGTAGAACCAGGGCGCCTCGCCAGGGCGGTGTTCGAGCGAACGCTTGAAACCGGCCACTTCGCCGACGCCCCATGCTGCGGCAAGGCAGACGACCACGGTTGCAACAAGTGCTGCGCCGGCCATGCCTGCCGCGAACACCACGCGGCCTGTCGTTGCTCCAAGAAACACGATCAAGGCGTGGGCGATCTCGGGCACATCGTTGAGTGGCGTGTCGGGCCTTGCCTGTCCCACCGTCGCTGCAACGGCGACGAGCACGGCCGCCATGATCACTTGCGTAATGACCGCGCCAAGCGCCGTATCCCAGCGGGCGGCGGTCAAATCTTCCGTCCCGAGCCCTTTATCGAGCACAGCCGACTGGTGATAGAACACCATCCACGGCATGATGACGGCGCCGAGATTGGCTGCGATCAAATAGAGATAGCCGGGATTGGCCAGCGGCATCTGAACAAGCTGCGCCGCCATCCGCGAGCCGTCCGGATGCGCCCGCCAGGCGACGAAAACGAAGGCGAATTCGAACAGGCCGAAGCCGATCGCGATCCGCTCGACAGAGAGATAGCCGCCCGTCCAGATCATGACGAGCAGCAATCCAACGATCACGGCCATTGCAAGCGGCACGGAAATTCCGAACAGCGACGCCACGCCGGCGAGCCCGCTCAGTTCCGTGACAATCGCCCCGATGCATGCCAGAAGCAGCGACGCGACCGAAAACCACGCCCAGCCCCTGCCGAATGTCATGCGAATCAGTTCCCCGTGGCCGCGGCCGGTGACCAGACCCAAGCGTAGCGCCAATTCCTGCACGACAAACAAAACCGGGATCAGCAATATCTGCAGGGCGAGCAGCTTGTAGCCCCACTGAGCGCCGCTTTGCGCCGCAGTGATGATGCTTCCGGCATCGGTGTCCGCCAGCATGACGAGCAGGCCTGGCCCCATCGCGGCAAGCATGCGGCGACGGCGGGCACGGGAAAGCTGGTTGGTCAAGGTATGGTCCATGAATTGTCAGGCGGTCGGCTGGTGTGCGAGCGGCGTCGCTTGGATACGGTTATATTTGCGACTGCGTCGCATTGATAGAGATCAAAATCAAGCAACGGCTTAGCGGGCCAGTTCGACGTCCTCGCCGCGCTTGGCCCTGTAGACGGCAAACGAAACGGCCCAGCTTGCCACGAATGGGACGCTTGCCCTGCTGCATCAGCTTTCGCGTCACGCTGTCGATGGCGACGATGTGATCGGCGTCCATGGCGTGTCGAATGCCGAACGAATAGGCCAGCAATGCCGTGCCAAACAGCGTGGGACTGCCACGGAAGGCGACCAGTGCCCAAACCCAACCGAGCAGATTGGCGGCGCCCAAAAGAGAATATAGCCAGATCAGATCGCGACGCAGATTGCCAGCGGCATCGCTGAAGAGGCTTTCGAACACGGACGAGTTCCTTCAAGTGCCTTGCGGCCATTCCGTACCACGGCCAACGGGACGGCTGCTGCAAAAATCCGTGCGGCTACAGCGCCGCCCGGACGCCTGCCCAAACACCGAAGGGCTGGGCGGGTACGATGAAGCGAGGGTTGGCGAATTGCGGGAAGGTTCCGGCGCCGGTTGGATCGCCGTAAAGCCCGAACGTGGAATAATGCGTGTCGAAAATGTTCTGGGCCTCGAGGGTCAGGGTCAGGCTGGACGAGACGCTGTAGTCCGCTTCGGCGTCGAACACCGCATAGCCCGGCAGCGGCGACTGAAGATTCGCCTCGTCGCCGCGCAAATATTGCCCCGATTGCGCGTTCATCTCGAGTTTCAGATGCAGATGCTCGGTCGCACGCCAACCGAGAGAGAGCTTTGCCGTGTGCGCGGGAATAGCGGGAAGGTGATCGCCGCTACCGACGAATATCTCGCCATTCGCATTGGCGGCAGGATTGAATGGGCTCAGCTCGTAGAAGCCGGAGCGGAACGTGGCATCGACAAAGGCGTAGTTCGCGCTGGCTTCGAAATCGCCCCATGCAAGGTTCAATTCCGCCTCCGCGCCCCGGCGCTCGGTATCTCCGATATTGGCGAAATACCCCGAACCGACGAAGGGACCCGCGCTGATGAATTGAATGTCGTCGCGGTTGCGGGTGTCGTAGACATCGGCGAACCAGCCGAGCGTCGCATCGCCCGCCGCCAGACTTCCGCGCGCACCGGCTTCGACAGTCTGTGCGATGACCTGATGGAGCCCCGGATCGGAAATGAAACTGAGCGGGAAAAGGCAAGGCAAGGCGGGATTGGCGCAGGAAAGCTCCGACGCGGTCGGCGTACGGCTCGACTGCCCGACATCGATGTGAAGCGACGTCCCATCGGGCAACTTCCACTGAAGCTTGGCCGACGGGTTGACGGCGGAAAACATATGGTTGCCGGTCAGCGCCGTTCCATAGCGGTCGGTCAGATCGATACGATCGAAGTTTCCCCGCCCCGATATTGTCAGCGATAGCGAAGGTGCGAGCGCGAGGGTGTCCTGGAAGTAAATTCCCGCATCTGCGTTGACCGTGTGCAGGCGCGTGTTCCATTCGCCTCCCCCTAGGAAGATGCCGTTCGGCGCCACGGTGGTGACGTCTCCGGGAAAGAACACAAGAGCGCCCAGCTGCGTTGCAAAATCGAAATCGGTCGGCGCATAGTCGAATGTGGCGCCGAGAATCGCCTTGTCGTCCCGCCCGAAAACCGTGGACTTCCATTCCAGCTGCGCCGTCGCCCCCGCTTCGACCGTTTGGGTTTTCTGCGCGCTGAGCGTGCCGTTGCCGGTCGTGCTTGCGGAAATCGGAACGCCGCCCACCGTGGCGAGCGGGTCGCCATCGTCGGCACAAAGCTGAGCTGGAGGCGACTCACAGGCACCAAAGCCCGAGGGCTCGCCATTGAGGCTTGTGATCTGCGTCGAGCGCAGGAAGCCATCCGCCCGCACCATGAGCGCGCTGTCCAGCGCGGTGTCGCCGCGCAGCTGCAGGAAGATTACGCTGTCCTTGGCGATGTCGGGGATTGCGAAGGCTGCCCTGAGGTCGTCCTGCACCGGGACGGCTGCGTTCTCGCTGAGCTTATCGGTCGCATAGGAAATCGATACGCCGGCGCTGCCTTTGGCCCCCTGCACCGAAATGTCGCCGTAACTCTGGAGCACGTTCGAAGGCGACGCCCGCCGCCAGCCGTCGTCGTGCATCGCCGACACCCCGATATAGAGCGCCTGGTTGCCCCACTGGCGAAACGCCTGAGCCGTGGCGCGGGCGCGTCCGAACGAGCCTCCGGAGAAATCAATCCGGCTCTGTTCCGGGGCCTCGGAGTCGAAACCGGTTTTCATGGCAAGCGCGACTGCGCCGCCCAATGCATTGAGCCCCAGTACGGGATCGGAGCCTGGCAGCACATCGATACGCGAGACGGCGAACAGCGGAACCATGTCCCACAACACCACATCGCCGAAAGCTTCGTTGATGCGATCTCCGTTCTCGTAGACCGCGAGACCTTCCGCCGTGCCGAGGACAGATGAGGCATCGAAGCCGCGGTAGAACAGATCCGGCTGGAAGGGGTTGGATTCGGTATCGGACAAAATTGCCGACGGCACATTCTCGTTGAGGGCATCGGCGATGGTCAGCGTACTCGTCAGATTCGATTCGTCGGGAAAGATCGTTCGTGCGCTCGCGTTCGAGGTACCCGTCACGACGACCTGCTCCGGTGTCGTATCGGCGCGCAGCGGACCTTCTGCACAGCACACCGCCAACAGAACAGCCGGGCCGGCCAAAGCCCTCAACTTGCCGAAGCACGCGTCGGTCACAGTTCGTCCTTCACGCACGCTACACCCGATCTGCCGCGCATGCGTGTGATGTCTTTCCGCAGGATTGCCTGAGCCGAAAAATGGCAAGCTGCAAGCAAGGCCGCAACGATCGAACGCAAATGACCGTCCCCGCTGCACGCAACCGGGCAAAGATCGCAAACAAAGTCAATGCGGCGCAGGCTTGGCTACAGGGCAATCGCATTTGGGCGCACGGATCGAGCGCGCCCTGAGATTATGGGCCTCCTGCTGCCCCAGTCATGCGCCAAATTCTTCCTCCCCCGTTCGCGAGAGCGAATTGGGGAGGTGTCGAGCGACCCCGGCTTATAGCCGGGGGAGTGAGACGGAGGGGGCACAACGCAGAACCCCCGATTCGATTTCGGCAAACTCTAACGACACTTTGCTCGGACCTTGATCTCGCATCGATCTCTTGGGCCGGCCGCAATGGCATACGTCGTACCGAAACCGCTCGCGCGCGCCCGCGAACTCCGAAAGAGGCTTACCGAGGCCGAAACCACCCTATGGTTCCGTCTGCGAGGCCTTCAAGGCATTCGATTCCGGAGGCAGCACCCCGTCGGACCGTTCATCGCCGATTTTGCCTTCACGCGCGCCCGTCTGATCGTGGAAATTGACGGCGCCACCCACGCAACCGAAGCCGAGCGCAGCTATGACGCACGCCGGGACTCGTTTCTCAGAAGTCGTGGCTGGCGGGTCGTAAGAATACCGAATGTGGATATCTATGAACGCTCCGACGACGTCGTCTCAATGATTTGCGACCTTGCCGATATGCGCATTCGCGCAAAGGTACGAGACGGGGTTTGATGCCCCCTCCGTCTCCCCCGGCTCAAGGCCGGGGTCGACACCTCCCCCATTCGCTCTTGCGAACGGGGGAGGAAGAATGTCGTACGCTGTCGCGCGGCTCCATCCCTCCGGCGCCTCGCCACACTCTGCGTCGAGAAACGTGACGTAAACGAACCCCAAATGCGATTGCCCTGGGCTTGGCCGATTGCCGGCACGGACGAGCGACGATGCGACAACACGCTGCTTGAACCGGCACTTTTCCGTCCGGACAATGCCGGAGAATCGGGGACATATGACGCGCGCCGGATACGCGCGCGACCGCATCCTTGCGCAACAATTTCCGACGGAACAAAACCATGAACGCCTCGATGATAGCCCGAAGCCGCGCCACCGGCACAATCGCCGCATTGGCGATCGCACTTACCCTCGCCGCTCCTGCGGTTTCGCAAGCCGCCACAACAGTGAATGTCAGCGACGGGTGGATTCGCGCCCTGCCTGGCAATCTTCCTGCGGGCGGTTATTTCAATCTCCACAATGCAGGCAGCACGGCGGTTTCTCTGGTCGGCGCGAGTTCTCGGGCCTGCGGGATGGTCATGCTGCACAAAACCGAATCGATGAACGGAATGGCCGAGATGAACGATGTCCAGCGCGTCGATGTTCCTGCGGGCACGACGCTTTCGTTCGCGCCGGGCGGCTACCATTTGATGTGCATGAACCCGCAATCGCTTCATGCGGGCAGCACAGTCGGCATAACGCTCATATTTTCGGACGGGACCAAGATCGAGTCGAGTTTTCAGGTCCGAAATGCCGCGGGCCAGTGACGCGGGGCATTGACGCTGGTTGGGCGGGGTTGTCGTCGCGAACGGTTGCGTACTATCCCGCCCAAGCCGCCGCCGGTCGGGGGCGCAGCAGTCCACGTGTTGCCGCGCCAGAAATTCTAAATGGCGCTGTTGGGTTTGATTTTTTGTAACTGCCCAGGTTCGGCGGGCAGGATCACCCACCCTGTAGGCCCGCGATCAGGCGGTTGGGATTTGCGGTCAGGGTCTGTAGCATATTCCAACCCCGCTTCTTGGCTGTTGAGAGAAACGAACGGATGACACAAAAATCCGCCGCTGCGTCCTCGGAACGGAAGGCACCGGGATCTTTTGGCGGGGCTTCATCATCCGGCCATCCCGTTCGGCCAGATTGCTCCGCGCGCCGACATCGTTCGGATCGCGGCGAAACCTTGCGATAACGAACGCCGTCGAACGACGGATTTTCGGTGCTTTTACCGCTTTTCGATCGGCGCGTAGTCTCTTGGCGGGGAACCGGTGTAGATCTGGCGCGGGCGGCCGATCTTCTGATGCGGGTCCTCGATCATCTCGTTCCATTGCGCGATCCAGCCCACGGTGCGCGCGAGCGCAAAGAGTGCGGTGAACATGCTGGTGGGAAAGCCGAGCGCCTTCAGCGTGATGCCGGAATAGAAATCGATGTTGGGATAGAGCTTCTTCTCGACGAAATACTCGTCCTGCAGCGCGATGCGCTCGAGTTCGATCGCCACCTTGAGCAGCGGATCGTCGTGAACGCCGAGTTCGTCCAGCACGGCATGGCATTGCTTCTGCATGGCTTTGGCGCGCGGATCGTAGTTCTTGTAGACGCGGTGACCGAATCCCATCAGCCGGAAGGAATCGTTCTTGTCCTTCGCTCTGCGGATATATTCGGGAATGCGATCGACCGTGCCGATCTCCATCAGCATCTTCAGCGCCGCCTCGTTGGCGCCGCCATGCGCCGGCCCCCACAGGCAGGCAATGCCGGCGGCGATGCAGGCAAACGGATTGGCACCGGAAGAGCCCGCGAGCCTGACCGTCGAGGTGGACGCGTTCTGCTCGTGATCGGCATGCAGAATGAAGATCGTGTCGAGGGCCTTCGCCAGAACGGAATTGATCTGGTATTCCTCGCAAGGCACCGCAAACGACATGCGCAAAAAGTTTTCCGTGTAGCCCAGATGGTTGAGCGGATACACGAAAGGCTGCCCGACGTGATATTTGTAGGCCATGGCGGCGATCGTCGGCATCTTGGCGATCATGCGATGGCTCGCGATCTGGCGCTGCCTGGGATCGTTGATGTCGGTCGAGTCGTGATAGAATGCCGAAAGCGCCCCCACGACGCCGCACATGATCGCCATGGGATGGGCATCGCGCCGGAAGCCGCGGAAGAACGACGCGAATTGCTCGTGCACCATCGTGTGATAGGTGATCGCGCGCTCGAAATCCGTAAGCTGGTTCGCCGCGGGCAGCTCGCCGTGCAGCAGCAGATAGCAAACCTCGATGAAATTGGAATGCTCCGCCAGCTGGTCGATGGGATAGCCGCGATAGAGCAGGATTCCCTTTTCGCCGTCGATGAAGGTAATGTCGCTTTCGCAGCTCGCCGTGGAGGTGAAGCCCGGATCGTAGGTGAAGACGTCCACCTCGTCGTAGAGCTTGCGAATATCGACGACATCGGGACCGACGCTGCCTGCCAGCACGGGCAGGTCGTAGCTTTTGCCGGCGTAGGTCAGGCTCGCCTTTCCGGCGGGAACCGCTTTGCTCGTTCTCATAAGGCTACTCCCGAATTGAGCTGGCAAGTTTCATCTTGCGGTGCAGCAATCGGGCGATGCAATGAATTTGTCGCGTCCATCCTCAAATTCCTTGACTACTGGGCGGTTCCGCCGCGTAGGCGCCGAGCCTCTCGATCGACTCCTCGCGCCCGAGCACGGCCAATATATCGAAAACCGGCGGAGAGGTTGTCCGCCCGGTCAGCGCCGCGCGGATCGGTTGGGCCACTTGGCCGAGCTTCAGCGATTTGGCATGCGCAAAGGCGCGAACCTCCGCCTCCATGGCGCTCGCGTCCCACGGCGCGTTGGCGAGCCGCGGCGCCAGCTCGGCGAGCAGCGCGCGGGCTTGACCGTCCAGAATCTTCTCTGCCGCCGCATCGAGCACTCGCGGTCCGTCCGTAAAGAGAAAATCTGCGGCCTGGGTGAGCTCCACAAGGGTCTTGGCGCGCTCCTTCAGGCCCGGCATCGCGGCAATCAGCCGCGCCCTTGCGAGTTGACCGAGTGCATGGGGCGGTTGGGCGGCGGACAAAAGCTCGGCGGTGCGCTCGACCAGAACCGAATCGTCCGCGACGCGGATATAGTGGGCGTTGAGGTTATCGAGCTTCTTGAAGTCGAAGCGGGCAGGGCTCTTTCCGACGTTGGTCAGGTCGAACCATGCGATGGCCTGTTCCGTAGTAAAAATTTCGTCGTCGCCATGGCTCCATCCCAGCCGCGCGAGATAGTTGCGCATCGCTTCCGGCAGGTAGCCCATGTCGCGGTAGGCATCGACGGCGAGCGCGCCGTGGCGCTTCGATAACTTTGCACCGTCCGGGCCGTGAATGAGCGGGATGTGGCCATAGATGGGCACCGGCCACTCCATCGCGCGAATAATCTGCAACTGCCGCGCCGCGTTGTTCAGGTGATCGGCACCGCGGATAATATGGGTGACGTCCATGTCGTGGTCGTCGACCACGACGGCGAGCATGTAGGTCGGCGTGCCGTCGGAGCGGAGCAGAACCATGTCGTCGAGCTGATCGTTGGCGAAGCGGACTTCGCCGAGCACGACATCGTCGACGACCGTCTCGCCCTCCTGTTCGGCTTTCAAGCGAACGACGAAAGGCGCACCGGGCGGTGCTTCCTTCGGATCGCGGTTGCGCCATCGTCCGTCATAGCGGATGGGCTGGCCCTTGGCGCGCTGCTCGGCACGCATTGCATCGAGTTCCTCGGGTGTCGCAAAACAGCGATAGGCTCTGCCCATCGCAAGCAGCCGGTCGGCGATTGCGCGATGACGATCTGCGCGGGCGAGCTGATAGACGGCCTCTCCATCCCAATCGAGCCCCAGCCACTTGAGCCCCGAGAGGATCGCTGCGACCGCCTGCGGCGTGGAGCGCTCGCGATCGGTATCTTCGATGCGCAGCAGGAACCTCCCGCCGGTGTGGCGCGCGTAAAGCCAGTTGAAGAGAGCGGTGCGGGCGCCGCCGATGTGCAAATATCCGGTCGGCGAGGGCGCAAAACGCAGGACAGGCGTCGAATTCTCTGGCATAGTTCGCTCGGGAGCTGGCTCGTGCCCCCGGCAAATCCGGGGCAAGGCCATGCGTTGGCGAGGCTTCTAGCAAAGCGGCTCCCGTGGCGACAGCTCCCTTTTCCTTTACCGGGCGCGTTTCGCGGTTCGTCGACGGGCGCACCGTTGGCCGATACAGCGCCTCGTTGCGGCGTTTGGTGGCCGCCTTGCCCAATGCCATGCTAGCGGAGCGCGAGCGCTGGGCGCTGTGGCTGCCGGTTGCGCTGGGAATTGGCATCGGCGTCTACTTCGCGCTTCCCAATGAACCGACTCCGGCCACAGGCGCCGCAATTGGAGTTGCGGGCCTCTGCGCCGGAACGCTCGCAGGCTTTTCGCGCGGTCATTTTATCCGCGCACTGCTGGCCGCGACGTGCGCCGCGCTGATCGGTTTTGGCGTCGCGAAATGGCGCACCGAATCGGTAGCCGCTCCGGTTCTTATGCACCGCGTAGGGCCTGTGGAGATCGAAGGGCGCGTGGAATGGGCGCAACAACATGGCAAAGGGGTTCGCGTCCTATTGTCGCCGACGCAAATCGATTCTCTCGGTCGGGCGCGGATGCCGGCCCATGTGCGGATCACTGTGCGAAGCGGCGGTGCCCGGATTGAGCCCGGCGCCGTCATTCGCGCCTACGCCGTACTGTTGCCGCCGCCGCCGCCGGCATCGCCCGGCGATTACGATTTCGGCCGCGCCGCCTATTTCGACGCCATCGGCGCGGTGGGCTACGCGTTCGGCGCGCCGCAGATCGTCGTACTTGCGGGTGCGCCCAATCTCTTTGTACCTGCGGGCGCCCCCAATATCTTTGCGCGCCTTTCCGTGCCCGTCGAGGCGTTGCGCTGGCGTATGGCGGAACGCATCCATCGTGTTTTGCCGGGCAGTACGGGCGCCATTGCCGCCGCCTTGATCGCGGGAGATCGTGGCGGCATCGCGGAAGCCGACGAAGAGGCATTGCGCGACGCCGGCCTCGCCCATGTTCTAGCGATCGCCGGTCTGCACATGGGGCTTGTCGGCCTCGGTCTATTCTGGGCCGTTCGCGCGTGCCTGGCACTGATACCTTCACTCGCCCTGACGCAACCGATCAAGAAATGGGCGGCGGTCGCGGCATTGGCCGGCGCCGGTTTTTATCTCGCCATCAGCGGCGCGACGGAACCGGCGACGCGAGCCTTCGTGATGCTGGCGGCTATGTTGCTTGCCGTGATTGTGGATCGTCCGGCGCTATCGATGCGGTCGCTGGGCTTCGCAGCTGCCGTCATCTTGTTCATGCGGCCCGAAGGCCTGCTCGAGCCGGGCTTTCAGATGTCGTTCGCGGCCGTGGGCAGCTTGATCGCGGTGGCCGAATGGGAGCAGAAAAGGGTAAGGCGCGGGCAAGAGCAAGCGGCGTCGCCCATCTTGCTCCGTGCGCGGCGATATCTGCGCGGCATCATGGCGACAAGCTTGGTGGGAAGCATTGCGACGATGCCCTACGCGGCATTTCATTTCGATCGCGCCACGCATTACGCCGTCCTCGGCAATTTGCTTGCGATGCCCATCATGGGGCTGATCACCATGCCGGCAGCCGCGTTCGCCGTCGTGCTCATGCCGCTCAAACTCGATGTGTGGCCGCTTTACGCAATGGGTTGGGGCATCAACGCCATGCTCGCAGTCGGGCGTTTCGTGTCGCATTTGCCGGGTGCGATATCCAGCATCCCGGCGTGGCCGCTCTCCGCGCTGGTTCTCGTATCCTTGGCAGGTCTTTGGATCGTGATCTGGCGAGGCAAGTTACGATGGCTTGGCTCGATCGGGATGGCAGCCGCAGCGCTCCTGACCGTGTTCAGCCGGCCCCCCGATCTGTTGATCGCACGGGACGGCATCACCGTGGCGGTTCGCATGGCAGATGGACGGCTCGTCCTCGTCCGGCATCCGGCCGATTCCTATTCCGCTAGCCAATGGCTCAAGCGCGACGGCGATACGCGCGCGCCGGATCAGGCGGTTGCGGGGCCGAAAGATAACATCCGCTGCGATGCTTTCGGCTGCGTGGCGATTGTGGGAACCGGCAAACGCATCGCGATCACCTTGCGGCCTGACGGGCTTGGCGAGGATTGCGCCGCCGCCGATATCGTGGTGAGTGCCGTGCCGGTGCGGAGCAGTTGCCGGGGACCGAAGCTCGTGATCGATCGCGCCGGCATATCGCACAATGGCGCCTACGCGGTCTGGTTCGGCAGCCCCTTCCGGTTGGCGACCGTGCAGGGTGTGCGCGGAGACCGTCCGTGGAGTCGGGAACCGTGGGCCAAACGCTTTCGCGTTAGCTTAAATTCGCATTTCGCGGCCAAATGATCGTAAGATCGACGCGGACCTAGTACTCAGCGTCGTTGGAACGTGACTCGTGTACCGGCGCCGTTTTTGACGCAGAGTACGCAAAGCTTGCGCGGAGGACTCAGAGAATTGCGCGAAGCGCTCCTATTCCGCGTCCCCCGCGCATCTCCGGCGGCCTCTGCGTTAAGAAAAGCATTTGCATGTCACTTTGCTTTGATTCCGGGCACTAGAGCGAAACGACGATTGGAAGAAAAGGCATTTCGCTCTAGCCTTCGGCTGGCCGGGCGAGAGCCTCTTTTAGCGGACCCAGCCAAGGAGCGAAATTGCGCCATTGCTGCAGGGCGTCGCGATAGATGGGGCGGCGAACCTGTTCGGCGCTGGGCGTTTGCACGGCGCGGCCGGATTCCCAGAACCGCAGGCAGCCATCCTCGAAAGGCAGGCCGCAATAATCCAGCAGGCGGCGGATTTCGTTTTCCGTGTCCTCGACCAAGCGTTCGTACTGCACGAAATGAATGCGGCCCGGTATGACAGACTGCCAATGCTCCATCATGCCGACATAGTTGTTGTAAAAATTGGCGACTTCGCGAAGGTCGTAAGAAAATAGGTGATCTTGAGCCAGCACCTGCTTGAACATCGCAAAGCACGCAGCCATCGGTTCGCGGCGTATGTCGATGATTTTCGCGTGCGGCAGGATCAAGTGAATCAACCCGGCTTCCACCCAGTTCCAGGGCCGCTTGTCGATAAAATAGGGCCGTTTCGTCTTGCGATAGACGGCGGCGTTTTCGAGATAACGGGCGCCGAGCGCGGCCAGCTCGCGCTCGGACAAATCCAGTAGGCAATCGGGGTAGGCATTCGGCGTCGTCATGGGCCGGCTGAGCGCCAGATCGAGCACAATGGCGTTCATTATTGGCAATTCGCGGGTGCCTTCCACCAGGCTGTGGCTGGCGAGAATTTGTTCCACGAGCGTGGAGCCTGCACGCGGCATGCCGACAACGAAGATCGGTATGTCGGCCGGCGCCGGCGCGGGGGCTTGCGTCAATTTCGTTTCAAGATTCTCGCGGCTGAACACCTCCTTCATGCGCCGCAAACGATCGGCGGTGTCGGCCTGATTTTTATTCGCGCCACTTTGCTCGGCGACGGTACGGAACACTCGCGCGCCTTCACTATAGGCGGCGAAGCTCGCGGGGAAATCGCCCGCCCGTTCCAGGGCGTGCGCCAATGCGTAAAGCATATGCATGCGGTCTTGGGGCGGCAGCGCGTCTCGTTCCAGATGCGCGCGCATTGCGGCAATGTCGGCTTCCGTGACGAAATTACCCTTCAAGTCGGCAAGCCCCCAATAGGCCTCGCCCAAATCGGGCTGCAAATCCAGGCATCGACGGAACGCCAGGATGCTTTCCTCGCGGCGCCCTAAGAAATGCAAGGTTTGCGCGTACGACAGCCAATACGGCGCTTGCCGTGGATTTTGGCGCACAAGGTCGGCCAGAACGTCAACCGCGGCATCGAGGTTGGCGGCAGCGACCAAGGCGTGGGCGTGCAAGTGACGGTAACGCGCGTTCCGCGGCGCATGCGCCAGCAAGCGCGTGGTCTGTTCCATGGCAGCGGCGGCGCGAGTTTTCCACACCAGCAGATTCACGGCGTACTCCTCGCGGGCGCCGATATAGGCAGGGCAAAGGTCCAGAGCGCGCTCCAGCAATCGCGAGGCTGTTACGAGGTCGCCAGCCCGCCCATGCAACCGCGCCAGCAACCGCATCGCGGCCGCGTCTCGAGGATTGACGAAAAGATGGTAGCGGAGCGCCAAGGCGGCCTGTTCCGGCGTTTGGCCCTCGAGCTTTTGGAGCAGCTTCCGCTCTGCTTTTTCCAGCCGAGCGGGCACGAGCCCGTCGCTGCTGCTCTCCCATGTTCCGGCGGCATATGACGCGCGCTCCGCCGCTTCGGCTTGCGCATCTTCCCCGGACAGGCGCAGCAATTCGGCCAGCTTGCGCCAGGCGCCCGCGTGATCCGGCGCGCGCGCGGTGCAGTCGCGCAGCGCCTCGATGGCGGTGGTATAGGACCCCATCGCCGCAGCGGTGAGGCCGAGTTCGTAGAGATGGGTTGACGAGGTGGCCGAGGTTTCCGGCTGGGCGCGCAGCGCCGCCAACTCCTGACTCCCGATCGACGGAGACGGGAAAAACGCGCCTATGTCTGTTTGCGGTGGCTGGCTGATTCCCGGCAGACCGTCTTCCGCCCGGCGGCCTCCGCCACCGGCAAGAAGCGCCGTCGGCACCGCGCGAACTCTGGGCGATTGCACCTCGCCGTCTCCTCGGATACCCGTCTACGTTTCGGATACCATGTTGTCCGCGCGTTGGCAAAGCCGGGGCATTGCCGTAGCTCGTACACGAAAGGACCGGCGCAATTGCCGCCCCAGCCGCCGCCCAAAATCACTCTCGCTTAAGCTGCTTCAACCACAAAGCTTAAGTGCCGACCTTCGGGGTACCGATCAAACGAGTCCAATCGCTTGGCCACACCATACCGCCCAGTTGACAAAGTTCGGCTAATGGTAAGACATCTATGCGGCTATTCCGCAAACCGGATCGCGCGTCCGCGCCGATGCGCTACGGCTCTGCATAGCGGTTGAAAAGCTCCGCGAGTTGGGAGAATTGCCCGCTCCGTCCTTGGCGGCGCCGCTCTCGATCGCGTGGGCCGCGCCGTGGGCGGCATGGCCTTTCGGGATTTCGACCTCCACACGACGTAGCGCCGCTTCGATCCGGTTCAGGATGCCGAGCAATAGCGGTCGTCCGATCTGCCCGCTTAGAGCGGTTCCAGCAAAAGTGTGCGCACTTTTGCGCCCGGAACCGCGTCTGAACAATAACGTAGAGCGAAATGACGTAAGAGGGGCAAAACTCCTGGTACGCAGGTGCAGCATGGTCGAGAACCACGTTTGGAAATGGCGGAAATCTGCCGTTTTCCTCGGCATCGGGAACGCAACGACGGCTGAATTGGGACAATCTGTCCGGACTTTTGCCCCTCTTATCCGGGGCCAACCGGGCGTAAAATTCATTGACGATGCGCATTTTCGCGCGGGCCATTTCTGGGCTATGCTGCAATAAGGGTGGTGCCGCGGAATGGACGATGCTTTCTCGTTTGCTCAATAAAATCGTTCAGGAAGGGACGCTCGTTTTTGCCAGATCCGACGGGCCGGACTTGGTCTTCGGCCAGGGCAGTCCGCGCGTGACGCTGAAGGTGCACGACGCGCGCTCTCTCTCCGACTTTGCGCTCAATCCCGAACTCAGGCTTGGCGAACTTTACATGGACGGACGCCTGACGGTCGAAGGAGGAGCGGATATCGCCGACCTTCTTGCGCTCTTCATGAAGAACCTTGCGCGAGCCAATCCCGGCGGCGTGTTCGGGTTTGCCCGCCGGATACGCAAATGGATGCGGCCGCTTTCCCAGTTCAACCACGCCCGGCGCGCGAGACGAAACGTTGCGCATCATTACGATCTTTCGGAGCGGCTCTACGAGCTCTTCCTGGATTGCGATCGGCAATATTCCTGCGGCTATTTCAGCGAGCCGGGGGAGAGTTTGGACGAGGCACAGATCGGCAAGAAGCGGCATATTGCGGCCAAGCTCTATATGGACCGGCCCGGTCTGAGCGTGCTGGACATCGGCTCGGGGTGGGGCGGTCTTGCCATCGACCTGGCCCGCGATAGCGCCGCAAAGGTTCTTGGAATAACTCTGTCCCAGGAGCAGCTTTCCCTCGCCCGCCGGCGAGCGCTCCACCAGGGCGTGTCGGACCGCTGCAGGTTCGAACTCGAGGATTACCGCAACATCGAAGGTCCCTTCGACCGCATCGTGTCGGTGGGCATGTTCGAGCATGTCGGCGTCGGATATTACGCCGCGTTCTTCGCGAAGATGCGCGCGCTATTGAAAGAGGACGGCGTCGCTCTCCTGCATACGATCGGCCGCAGCGACGGCCCCGGCGCGACCAATCCCTGGATCGCTAAATATATCTTTCCCGGCGGCTACACGCCGGCGCTGAGCGAAATCCTCCCCGTCATCGAGCGGTCCGGGCTGATCGTCACCGACGTGGAGGTATTGCGCCTGCATTACGCCGAGACGCTGAAGGAATGGCGGCGGCGTTTCAGGCTGCATTGGGCGGAGGCGCGCGCCCTTTACGACGAGCGCTTCTGCCGCATGTGGGATTTCTATCTAGCCGGATCGGAAATGGCCTTCCGCTACGACGGGTTGGCGGTTTTTCAGGTTCAGCTGGCCAAACGCGTCGATGCGCTTCCCATCATCCGCGATTATATGCTCGACTTGGAGCGCACGATGCGATTCGCAGGCGTCGAGCATATGCCGCGGCAAAGCCGCGCGGCCTAGCCCGCATCGCAATACGCGAAATAACTGTGAACAACGGCTGTTGTGGCTTGCGGCACCGGCGGTGCGCGGCTTGATTCGCTCCCCCTCGCGCCCGGGCAAAAAGAGGCTATGGAACAGGAAGCCTACCGCCACGTTCCCTACGACATCGACGTCGAGCAGGCGTTGCTCGGCGCCATTCTCGTCGACAACCGGGCGATCGAGCGCGTCTCTGCGCTTCTGAGGGCGGAGTATTTCTACGATCCGCTGCATCAGCGGCTCTACGAGGTCATGCTGGCGAGCTTCGAGCGCGGCGGGATGATCATCACCCCGCTCACGCTGCATGCCGCCATGAAGGCGGATCCCGGCCTGGTGGAAGTGGGAGGCCTGGGTTATCTCGCCAATCTCGCGCAGGCAGCACCCGCGCTCCCCAATGTGCGCGACTATGCGCGAATCCTGCACGATCTTGCGCTGCGGCGCGCGCTCATCCAGATCGGCGAGGATGTCGTCAATACCGCCTACGAGGCTCCCCACGAAAAGCCGCCTCACAAGCAGATCGAAGAGGCCGAGAAGGCGCTCTACCGCATCTCGGAAACCGCGCGCACCGGCGAAGGTCCGATCGACTTCGCCGAGGCGCTCAAACGCGCGGTGGAATCGGCCCAGCGCGCACAGGCCCGCGGCGGCCGCATCTCGGGCGTCTCCTCCGGCTTCGCTGACCTGGATTCGCTTCTGGGCGGCTTGCAGCCGTCGGACCTTCTCATCCTCGCCGGCCGCCCCGGCATGGGAAAGACGGCGCTGGCCACCAACATCGCATTCAATGCCGCCCGCTATTATGCGCAGGATATGGCAGCCGGAATTGCGGTTCCCAAAGGCGCTCCCGTGCTGTTCTTCTCGCTCGAAATGGCGGCGCAGCAGCTTTCCGCGCGTATTCTCTCGGAGCAGACCGAGATCGAGATGTCGAAGATCCGCTCGGGCCGGTTCTCCGATTCCGAATGGGAGCTCTTCGTGCTCAAGATGCAGGATTTGAGCACCTTGCCCCTCTATATCGACGATACGGGCGGAATCTCCATTGCCCAGATCGCCGCGCGGTCGCGCCGCTTCCGCCGCGAGAAGGGCATCGGTCTCGTCGTGGTCGATTATTTGCAGCTCATCGAGCCGACGCGCCGCCAGGATAACCGCGTGCAAGAGGTCACGGAAATCACGAAAGGCTTAAAAAACCTCGCCAAGGAGCTCAACGTCCCAGTCCTCGCGCTGTCGCAGTTGTCACGCGGCGTCGATTCGCGCGAGGACCGGCGCCCTGTGCTGTCCGACCTGCGCGAATCCGGCTCCATCGAGCAGGACGCCGACGTGGTGATGTTCGTCTATCGCGAAGCCTATTACCTGAAGACCCGCAAACCCGACGAGGACGATCCGGAATTCACCAAGTGGAGCGAGAAAATGGACAAGATGGGGCATCTGGCCGACGTGCTGGTCGAAAAGCACCGCCATGGCCCCACCACGCGTATCGAACTGTTCTTCGACGACCGCTTCACCCGGTTCAAGGACCTCGCGGACAGGGGCATGTAGTAGCCGGGAGCGAGGCTTGCTTGTAATTACTACAGGCAATAGCGTTCTATCAGTGCCCTCTCCGCTTCGCCCGGCTCGTGCCGGGCTCAGCACCTCCCCCTAAAACGGGGGAGGAAAGCCCATTGGAGCACTTCTACGCTTTTCCGCCCCCGCTAGCGGGGGAGGTGTCGAGCGCGCGAAGCGAGTGAGACGGAGGAGGCTGACTGGATTAAAACTCCGATTGAGGCAACGGCATCATGGTGGGGAAATATAAGGACGAAATTTCGGAACGGCAGTTCTGGGAAACGCACGACTCCACAGATTACGTCGACCGGAGCAAGGCCAAGCGCCAAATTTCCGAACTTGAAGTCCTCGACCATGGCCATCTCGCTGCGTCTGCCGGCGGGCCTGCTTGAGAGTATAAAAATTGCCGCGAACAGACGGGGTATGCCTTATCAATCCCTGATCAAGGCTTGGCTTTTCGAGAAGGTAAATCAATAGCCGTCGTGGTAGCCGAGAATCACGCCTTTCCATTTGTGACCGAGGCTGGCGCGCCCGATGCCAAGTTGGGTGATGATTTGTCCCGCCTCACGGTTCGTCTGGGCGTGATTGCTCGGAACTTCGCATTGTGCCGCGAGTTGGCTGGCGGCGCCGAAGCTGCAGGCGTCGTGAAAGCCGACGCCTACGGATTGGGCGTGGAACCTGTCGCACGAGCATTGCATGCTGCGGGCTGCCGAACCTATTTCGTCGCGCGACTGCGCGAGGGCGTACATCTGCGTTCTATTTTTTCGGATAGCCGCATCTTCGTGCTCGACGGGGCCGAGAAGGAATCGGTTGCGGCCCTGATCTCGCATCGATTGATCCCGGTTCTCAATTCGCTGGCCCAGATCGCGACGTGGCAAGCGGCAGCGCGTCTGCGCCGCACGACGCTCGACGCCGCGCTGCATGTCGACACAGGCATGAGCCGGCTCGGTCTGCCCCAGGACGAGCTTGCCGGGCTTGCGGGCGAGACGGCAGCGAGACTGGCGGGTCTCAACCTTGTGCTGATCATGAGCCATCTCGCGTGCGCCGACGATCCCGCCTCGGCGATAAATCGGCTTCAACGCGATCGGTTTCGTGCCGCGCTCGCTCGCCTTCCAGCCGCACTGGCAAGCCTTGCGTCGTCGGGCGGGATTTTGTTGGGACGGGATTACTGCTTCGACCTGGTGCGCCCCGGCCTGGCGCTTTACGGCGGTAACCCGCAGCCGCCAAATGCCAATCCATTTAGTACTGTCGCCGTTCTCACCGGCCGAATCCTGCAGCTGCGGCGCGTTGACAAGGGAGAAACCGTTGGCTACGGAGCCACATTCCGGGCGGAGCGCCCCTCGACGCTCGCAACCGTTGGCTTGGGATATGCAGACGGTGTGATGCGCGCGATCGGCAATAGGGGGATGGGCGCGATCGGGGGCGCGCGGGCGCCCGTCGTCGGCCGCGTCTCGATGGATCTCGTCACGCTCGACGTCACCGATATCGCCGGCCGCGATTTGGCGGCGGGCGCCGAAGTGGAATTCCTCGGCGACACCATCGCGCTGGAAGAGCTTGCTTCCGCCGCAAACACCGTCGGTTACGAGATTCTCGCGTCGCTGGGTACGCGCATAGAGCGGCGCTACATCGGGGCGTCATGAACATTCTTGCCATCATCGGGCGCGTGTTTCTGGCATTTCTGACCCAGGTGGGCCGACTGACCGTGTTCGCCATCGACGGCGTCTCGGCCATCGCGCGGCCGCCGATCTATTGGACGCTGATCGGCGAGCAGATGCTGCGGATCGGTTATTTTTCGCTGCCCGTTGTGGGCTTGACGGCCTTCTTCACGGGCGGGGCGCTCGCATTGCAGATTTACGTGGGCAGCGATCGCTTCGGCGCGGAGTCTTTCGTGCCGAATATCGTGGTGCTCGGCATCACCCGCGAGCTTGGGCCGGTGATCGCTGGACTCATGGTGGCCGGCCGGGTGGCCGCCGCCATCGCCGCGGAGATCGGCACCATGCGCGTGACCGAACAGATCGATGCGCTCACCACGCTGTCGACCAACCCCGTCAAATATCTCGTCGTGCCGCGCCTGGTTGCCGCCGTCGTCACGTTGCCCTTACTGGTGCTGGTGGCCGATTCGATCGGCGTATTCGGCGGCTATGTGGTTTCCACCCAAAGCCTCGGCTTCAACGGCGCCATCTACATCAAGAACACCGTCGATTTCATGACCAACCAGGACGTCACCTCCGGCGTCATCAAGGTCGCCGTGTTCGGCTTCATCATCGCGCTCATGGGTTGCTACAACGGCTTTCATTCCAGAGGCGGCGCGCAGGGCGTCGGCAATGCGACGACCAACGCTGTCGTCACCTCGTCGATCCTCATTCTGGCGTCGAACTATTTCCTGACGTCCATTCTTTTTCCGCGGTGAGCATGGATGGCGCGCACCCCGAAAATCGAGATGAAGGGCGTAAAGAAGAGCTTCGGACACAAGGTCGTGCTCGACGGCGTCGACCTTGCGATCGAGCCGGGCCAGTCGCTGGTGGTCATCGGCGGCTCGGGCTCGGGCAAATCGGTGATGATCAAATGCGTGCTGGGAATCCTCCGGCCCGACGCAGGACAGATATTCGTCGACGGAGAAGAGGTTACATACCTGCGAGGATCGCGCCGCGACGCGGTGCTGCGCAAATTCGGCATGCTGTTCCAGGGCTCCGCCTTGTTCGACAGCTTGCCGGTCTGGGAGAACGTGGCGTTCGGGCTCATCCAGGGCCGCGGCATGGCGCGCGCTAAAGCCCGGGACATTGCCATGAACGCACTGACCAAGGTGGGCTTGGGCCCCGAAGTCGGGACGCTCCGGCCCGCCGAACTGTCCGGCGGCATGCAAAAGCGGGTGGGTCTTGCGCGCGCCATTGCAGCCGATCCGCAGATCATTTTCTTCGACGAGCCGACGACGGGGCTCGATCCCATCATGGCGGACGTCATCAACGACTTGATCGTTTCGACGGTGAAGACGCTCGGCGTGACGACGCTTTCCATCACCCACGACATGGCCAGCGCGCGAAAGATATCGGACCGCATCGCCATGCTCTACAAAGGCAAGATCGTCTGGGACGGACCGACGTCGGACATCGACAGGAGCGGCAATCCTTATGTCGATCAATTCATCCACGGCCGCGCTCAAGGGCCGATCCAGATGGAAGTCCGCGGCTGAGGCAGCGGATGTTCAGTTCGCGAGCGGCAAAGTGATCGTCAGCGGGCCGTAGAGCCAGACGATCCAGATCGCGACGCAGAGAGGAACGCCGAAAGGAATTCTTTCGCTCAGCGCCGCGCGGCCTTTGAAGAGCGCGCGGACAAGAACCCACAGGATGCCTGCAACGCTTGCGAGCAGAAGGACGGAAGGCAGCGACATGAGGCCCAGCCAGCTGCCGGCCGCCGCAGCGAGTTTGGCATCGCCCAGGCCCAAGCCCTCTTTCCCCCGCAACCGCCGGAAAATCCAGGCGATCGCCCAAAATGCCGTGTAGCCGAGCACCGCCGCCGCCGCATGGTCGAGCACGCTTTCTCCCGGCAGCAACTGGGCGGCAAGCAGGCCTGTGGCGACAAGCGGCAATGTCACGATATCGGGCAGGCGGAACGCCAGCCAATCGACGGCGGCGAGAACGAGCAGCGCCCAGCCCAGCAACAGAGTGAGCGCAAGCGCCGTTTTGCCGAACACGGCAAAACAGGCCCAGGCTGCAACCACTCCGCAAGCGCCGACCATCGCGACAATGGAAACCTTTTTCGCAGAGAACGCTTGCGCCGCACGGGCAGCGAGCCAGCCGCCACCGCCTGCGAAGCCCGATACTGTCGTGACCGATAGAAGGCTATGCACGAATATCCTTTCTGAATTGATTGGTCCTGATAGAGACGCTGACAACCAATCTGCTCTATGCGTGATTCGCGATTGTCTTCAACACGAAGAACACGAAGCATATCTGCGACGGTGCGGCTTCCGCGCGAAGCGCCGATGAAATCGGGATCGCATTTTGGCACGTGGAGACGCGGAATGCGCGGAGAATCATTCCTGATCTCTCCGCGTCTCTGTGCCTCCGCGTGAAAGAATATCTGGAAAATTCTGCGCTTTCCGCGCGAAGCTGCAGCGGTTGCGTTGGCTTCGAGTGCTTTGCGAACCTCGTGACCTTCGGAATTCGGGGACATCTTGCATGTCGGTTTGTTCTGTACACGGATCGAACGCGAAAAATTCCCTGCTTCAGGGAATAACAGGGAATTGCCGCGGCCTGCCGGGCGATCCCCAAGATATGGTATCTCCTTGCCGCGTCTTTCCCTCGGCCCCATACAAGCGGGCCCGTAAGCCTTTGAATTCATTGACCGACCTCGGGGATTTTACGTTTTCCCTGAGATTTTCCCTCACTGAGGGAAAAGATCGGAACGGATGCTGACCGAGTTCCAATTCGGTTTGACATCTTACCATTTTGTCCATACCGCGCAAACTCCCGCCGGGCATCCGGTGCTACGGAGGCGCTGCGTGGGCAAATCATTCTCACACAGAGACACGGAAGCGCAGAGAAAAAATTCACCACGAAGGACACGAGGAGCACGAAAACTGTCGGAACAGGCTGGATAGCTTCGCGCGCGAGCCGCAATTAAGCTTCTATGAAAGCTTGCGCCTTCGGCGCTGAGCCGCGATGTCGCAGTGCCTTTCTTCGTGCTCTTCGCGTCCTTCGTGGTGAACGCGATCTGGATGCGCGGAGGCGCTCTCCGCGCCTCCGCGTCGCGATACGCTGTCGCTAGTGCACTGACTCATACAAAAGGTACAGCCAGATACATAGCGCCCACGCTGAATGTCGCCTCTTCTCAAAGGTTGCCGTTAACGGGCCAATGAATCTTTTGTATGCATCCGTGCACTAGCGACCCGCGTGAGAAAAATTTCTTATGGCCTCGAAGCCATATGGGATAGCCCTACTTGAGGGCCGGAATTCACGCATTGTTTGGACGGGACGGGTTGACCGATGCGGCGAAGAGTTTTTTTCGTCTGTGAAGAGCCGGCTGAAGTTAAGTCTGCGACGCCGACGCTCGCTGGAAATCTCGCGTGGAGATCATCCGTCCCTCCCGGCCACGGCCGGCGGCGTTGCTTTCTTCGGCAAAGACTTCGCCTTCTCCTCGCGCCCGGCCCATCATATCATGGCGTCTGCACGATCAGGCGAAGAGGCAGGTACCCATGATAGGGTCCATGACGCTGGTGGGTATCGGGCTGGCGCTGCTGGCGAGCGCGGCGACGGCGTTTTTTCTGGGCCGATATTTCGCCGGTGCGGTGCCGCGGGTCGCGGCCCCGGCCAGTGAAGTTTCCGCGGTCGAACTTGCCCGGCTTCAGGAACGCGAGCGGCTTCTGGGCAGCCAGATCGTCAACCTCGAAGCCCAGGTCCAGGCCCTGAAGGCCGACAGTGCGCGCCAAAGCGACGAGCTGGTTGAGGTCAAGCAGTTGTCGGCGGCGGGCCAGGAGCGGGTTGCGGGGCTCGAACGTGAGCTTGCCCGCGAAAAGGAGCTGAACACGGCAACGCAGCAAAGGCTCGATGCGACGCTCGTGGAAGCATCGGGCGAAAAGGATCGGCTGCTGGCTGCGACGGCCGAGGAATCCCGCAGGCGGGCGGAAGCCGAGCGGTCCGAGCAAGAAGTGCGCGGTCAGATCGACCGTGCCGGCAAGCACATCGCCGATCGCGACGCAATGATCGAGGGATTGCGTGCGCTCGGCGACGAACTGCGCGGGCAGCTTGCCGCAAGGGACAGCGAGTTGGCCACGGTTTCCGAACGGCAGGCCGGGCTGCAGCGCATCGTTTCGGAACGCGACGAGCAGCTGAAAGGTCTCCAGCAGCAGCTTAAAACCGAATTCGAGAACATGGCGAACCGGATTCTCTCCGCGACGGCAAACGAACTCTCCGCCAAATCGCAGGAATCGCTTTCGGCGATCCTGGAGCCGCTCAAGGAGCGCCTCACGGAGTTTCAGCAGAAGGTCGAGACTTCGCACGTCGAGGATACGAGCCAGCGCGCAACCATCGTCGAGCAGATTCGGCAAGTGGCCCAGGCAGGCCAGAACATCGGCGTCCAGGCGGAAAGCCTGACCAAGGCGCTGAAAGGCGATTCCCAGCTGCGCGGCCGGTGGGGCGAGGTGCGGCTCGAGCGTATTCTCGAACAGGCGGGCCTCGAGCGCGGGCGCGAATTCGTCGTGCAGGGCGGCGATTTCAATCTAAAGGGCGAGGACGGCGGAAGCCTGCGTCCGGACGTGATCGTGCTGCTGCCGGAAAACCGGCATCTGGTGATCGATTCCAAGCTCTCGCTGGTTCATTACCTCGAATACGAAGACGCCGGCGACGAAGAGGCGCGCGCCGCCGCCCTGAAAAAGCTCCTTGGCTCCGTCCGCGGCCACGCCGATAGCCTTGCGGCCAAGCGCTACCAATCTGCCGACGGCATGAATGCGCACGACCTTGTCCTGATGTTCATCCCGATCGAGGGCGTGGCTGCGGTTGCGCTCAGGAACGACAGCGACCTTTATGCTTGGTGCTGGAAGAGGAATGTCGTCATGGTCGCGCCGTCCACATTGTTCATGACAATGCAGACGATCGCCTCCATCTGGCGCTACGAACGGCAGAACGAGAACGCGCAGGCGATCGCCCAGCAGGCCGGGCAGCTCTTCGACAAGCTCGTGGGCTTCGTCAACGAGCTCAACGACGTGTCGCAGAAGATCCAGTCGGCAGCCGACGCGCATGCGGAGGCGATGAGAAGACTGGCGACGGGGAAAGGCAATGCGCTCGGACGGGCGCAGAAGCTCAAGGCGCTGGGCGTCGCCTCGAAGAAGGATTTCCCCGCCATCGTATTGGGCGGGGAGAAGCATAGCGTGGAAGCCGATGACGACGAGCAGCCGCTCGGGCTTCCCGCTGCGCCAAAACTCCTCGAAAGCCCGCCGGAGCAGCCGGCCTGATGGCTGCAAACGGGACCGCCGGGAATGTTTCGGCGGTCGCCGTACGTATTCGTGAGCTGCGCCCGTTTGCCGAGACAGGCATGCTACGGCATCCCGAATAGAGGTAATATCGGGGCGTCAAATGCATTCACCGACCGCACGGAAATGATAGGTGAATATGTATCATGTCTCTGTATTCTGATTTTTTGCGAGCGGCCTGACGGCGAGCGTATTGCTGGATTCCAGGCCGCCTTGAAACCCGAACACGTCCGCGACCTTTGCAGAACGCTCGCTGAGGTCCTTTACGTAAAAGTATCTTGTGTCCGCCATCACGCGCGGCATTGCATCGCGCACCTCTTCGATCGAACGGCCGGAGCCGAGAACACCCTCGCTCTCGGCAATCGTTATGCGTCCGATACGGCCGCCGCCGAGCGAAAATATCTCGCCGGAAATCCCGCAGTCTTCGCTCATCAGGAAAGCCGCGCCGACAGCCACTTTCTCCGGCGACATCGTTGCGAAGAACCATTGTGCATAGGCCGACGGATGGAAGCGTTCCGTCATCCGCGTGCGCGCAGACGGCGCTGCGGCATTGACCAGAATGCCATGGCTTGCACCCTCGATCGCCAGGCAGCGCATCATCCCGATATAGGCCGATTTGGCGGCGGCGTAGGGCGCATTTCCGAGCGAGCCGTAAATGCCGCCCGACGTCATGTAGAGGATTCTGCCGTAGCGCTGTCGCGTCATATGCGGCCAGGCCGCGCGCGTCATCCACAGTCCGGCGAAGGGATTGACCCGCATCACGGCATCGAGATCGTGGCTCGACAGCTCTTCGACTTTTGTCAGATTGGGCGATGTGCTGGCGTTGTGGACAAGCCCGTCGATGCGGCCAAATGCCTTCAGGGTCGTCTCGACCGCCTCGGTCGAGCCGGCCTCCGTAGCGATATCGACCGTGCAGGCGACAGCTTCACCGCCATTCGTTTTGATTTCAGCAACAACCGATTCGGCGGGACTTTTGTCGGGGGCTTCGCCATCCATTGCCGTGCCGTTGTCGGCCACCACGACCTTGGCGCCGCGCAAGGCCAGCAGCAGCGCTTGCGCGCGTCCCAGACCGCGCCCGGCGCCGGTGACGAGAATCGCGCGGCCATCAAATCGGATTTCGTTCCGCGCCATTCGTCGAATTCCTTCCGATGGCCATCGCTCCAGACGACTTTCGCTCAATCGAGCGCGATGCGGTAGGTCTTGGCTGCGGTGCGCCGGAAGAGCCAATCCTTTTCATCCTCGGAATAGTCCCGCGCGATGATCTTGAAGGCGTTCCATGTCGCGCCATAGCTGGCCGACGCATTGTCGGGCGGAAAATTGCTCTCGAACATGCAGCGCTGCGGCGTGAAGGCTTCGATGCACGCCTCGATCGCCGGACGCCACTTCGCAGCGAGAGATGGAGACGGCTCCGAGCCGGCCTCGCCGATCATCTTCGACAGATCCATTCCGAGACCGCCCAGCTTGACGACGACGTTGGGGCGGCGCGCCAGCGCCGCGATCTTCTGCTCCCATTCCTTGCGCGCTTCGGTCTGGCGCCCGGCATAGACGCCAAGGTATTCCGGGGTGCCGACATGGTCGAGAATGATCGTAAGGTCCGGAACGGTGGTGGCGAGATCGATGAGCTCGTCGAGCTGGGTGTGGAAGCACCAGACATCGAGGCTCAAGTCCATTTTGGCGAGCACGCGGGCGCTTTCGCGAACGCGCGGCTTCAGCATCGCATGGCGCGCCTCGGGATCGCACGGCATCCCGAACATCCCCGCCTCGCTGAACCCCGTCATGAAGCGCAGTCCCCTGAACCGTTCCCCCGCCGCACAAACATAGGCCTCGACCACGCGAGCGATGTTTGGGCCAAGCCCCGGGTCCGCCGAGCCGACAATGCGATGCGCGACGCGGCAAGGGCCGTAATTGCCGCTGGCGCTCATGGCGGCAATGCCGTTGACGAATTCGATCTCTCCCAGCGGCCGCAGCTCAGGCGGTCCGTCCTGCCGGTACATGGAATGACATTCGACGTAGACCGTGTGCGTGAAATTGTGGCCGCTGTTCCTCGCCAACTCGAGGAATTCCGGCAACAGGAACCGCTGGGCGGCATGCATGGAACCGGGTTCCGCGAAAAATTCCCAGAAGTGGTGGTGCGGATCGATGATCGGGCGGGAAGGATCGAGCGGCGGCTCTTCGGCTGTCATGTTTTGCTCCTCCCGGATCGCGGCGCGGGTTCTTGTGGTGCGAGCGGATACGTGTCCTATTTCTCTAGCGGAAAGCCTGCCGCGCGCCAGGCGTTCATGCCGCCATCGAGTGCCGCGATCCGGCCGAATCCGAGCTCGCGCAGGGTGGCGGCCGCGAGCGTCGAGATTTTTCCGAACTCGCAGCAGGTCAGGATTTGCACGGTAGGATCGGGAAGTTCGACATTGACCCGCAGCTCCAATTGCCCGCGCGGCAGATGTTTGGCACCCGGGATATGCCCCGTCTGATACGCATCGCTCTCCCGCAAGTCGAGGATGACAAGATCGCGGCTGTTGGAGCCGAGCCGCGCGTTCAGCTCGGCCAGCGACATGAACGGAACCTTGGCCGCCGCTTCGGCAAGCAGCTGGGCCACGGACTTGCCCCCGCTCATGTTCGTCCGCAGTGCTTCGGACAGGTGGGTTGGCGCGGCGAGGTCCAGCTTTTCCATCATCTCGACGAAGGCTGACCTTTGGGTTTTCTGCAGGCGGGGGTTGTCTGCGATCTCGCTGCCGATGGTGGTGTGGTCGCGCCCCTTGTACTCGTGGGCAGGAAACACAAGCGTTTCGGGCGGCAGCTTCAGGACCTTGTCGAAAAGGCTCTCGTAGAGCGCATGCGGATCACCTGTGGGCAGGTCTGTCCGACCGGTGCCTCCGATCAGCAGCGTATCGCCGGTAAAGATGCGGTCGTCGATGGCCAGGCATATGGAATCGCGCGTGTGCCCCGGCGTGTGCAGGGCTTTGAGCCGCAGCCCGCCGGCGATCAGCATGTCTCCGTCGTCAAGGCGCAGACCGGCATGCGGCGCCGGACTCAGCTGGTGCATGACGACGGGCACCGACAGCGTGTTGTGAAGCTCGCGGCTGGCGGAGAAGTGATCGGCGTGGGTGTGCGTATCGACAATGTAACGGATGTGCAGGCCGTGCCGGCTCGCAAAGCCGAGATAGTGATCGATTTGCGAGAGTTCCGGGTCGATCAGGATCGCCGCACGCGTGGCCTCGCAACCAAGGACGTAAGACCTGCAGCCGCCCACTGCGAATGTCTCGAAGATCATGGTCAGCCCCTTCTGCGTGCCGCATCCCCCGAACGGCGCCCTGCCGATCGCCGCGCAGTGTATCACGGCCGCAGCCTGGCGGCATCGATTCCGGTTGTTCAGCCCGCAAAGGGATTGACGATGCGCAGGCGGCTGCCGAGCGTAAGGCCATGCTGCATGTCCTCGGACAGCAGCGTAGTGCAGCCGGCTTCCAGCGCCGCGGCGGCGATCATGGAATCGTAAATCGAAAGCCCATATCGCTCGGCGATCTCCAGGCCGGCTTCATGGGTTGCGATCGTGACGGCATGAACCGTCAGCAGCTCGCGTATGACGCTCAAGAGCGCGTTCACTTCGGCCCAGGACATCGCCATCTTGCGGCGTGCGACGTTGGCAAGCTCGTTGAGGACCTGCACGCTGATCGCGCCGCCTGCTGCGACAGCTTTCTCCGCAAGGTCGGCCTTCACGGGATCGCCGGACGCGAGATAGACGAGGACGCTGGTGTCGAAAAACCTGCTACCTCTGCACAATGAATTTGACCGATTTATCAAGGCTGGCCTCGGGCAAAGAAGAAATTTGTCGCATTCTGTCGCCGGTTGCGGCGGTACGACCAAAACGACAAGCATCGCCGTTGCGTTTCCTCCAGAAAGGCTCACGCGGAGCGCAAGAGGACGCGGAGCGAGTGCCTGGGGTCAAAAGACCGCTAGACGTGATCACCGGCGAGATCGTGGATGCAGCCTTGCGTCTGCACAAAGGTCTCGGGCCGGGGCTTCTTGAATCCGTCTACGAGACCGTACTGGCGCGGGACCTCGAACGGCGCGGATTGCGCGCGGCGCGCCAGGAAGCCGTCTCGTTCGACTATGACGGGCTGCGTTTCGACAATTGTTTGCGCGTCGATCTGCTCGTCGAATCCCTTGTCGTGGTCGAGATAAAGTCGATCGATCATGCGCTGCCGATCCACCGAAAGCAGGTGCTCACCTATCTGCGGGTCATGCATCTGACCGTGGGGCTGTTGATCAATTTCGGCAAGCCGACCCTGAGAGAAGGACTCCAACGGATCGTCAATCATCATCGGCCCTCCGCGCCTTCCCTTCTCCGCGTGAATCAATTGCCGGAACAACCGAAAATCTAAGTCGGGCGTCCGCGAACGATGTCCAGCGCCGTGGACGAGAAATCCGTCCGCCTTCCCATCAGAGCCCCTGTGCAGAGGTATTAGCGGGCATTCGCTTCGTCGCGATCGAATTTGAAATCGGCAGGAAGGCGGCCGCGGAAGGCGCGCAGGCGCTTCAGCAGCTCGTTCCGGCCCGGCTTCCGGGCGATGCCGAACTGCCGCGCCTCGGCAACATGGACTTCGATCTCGTCGCCTTCCTTGAGCCTGAGCGCTTCCACCACGGCGGCAGGCAGGCGGATCGCCAGACTGTTGCCCCATTTGGCGACTTGCATGGCGCCCACTCCCCGTATGATATACACACGGTGTATCGTATATCCATGCGCGAGCCGGGTCAAGCATCGGATGCTGCGGATTGCTGTGGGGGCGCCGAGCCGGGATCACCCGCTCGCGCTCACCTGTCGCGCCGGTCGATGCGTGGCCGGCCGGAGCCGTGTGCTCCCGGCCTGGCCACCTAGATTTTGTGTAGTGCAGAGACGAGACGCGCCAAGGCGCTTCCCCGCGGACGGGATGTTCGCCGAAAGAGCAAGACCAGGCAAAGCCCGTCGGAACCCGGTTCCGCGGTCTTTGCGGCGCAATCGACGAGCCCTGCGTTCGCGGAGCGGACGCCACTTGCGGCTGAACAATTTGCAGTATTTTGTTCACAGGCGTCGGCCGAAAACTCAGGTGAATGCAGGGACGCTGAACGATGGCTCGGCTTGTACTTGGACTCGAGTGTCGGCATTCTGTCATCCAAGACGCATTAGATGGCAGGTCGCGAAACCTAAATGGAGGAGGACAGAAACCCCGTAGCAGATTGCGAGGTCCCGGTGCCTAGCACGCCGATACGAGGCAGCGACGATGCTGTAGGTGAAAGCCTGAACTAGGTATAGCGCAACAAGGGGAATGCTGGCTTGTACTTGGGTCATTGCCGTTGCTCCCAGAGGGCTTGAACGGTCTTCCAAATGACAGCATCCTGACGAAATTCACACGAATCCGAGGCGAAATGGCTCGTCCCCGCGCTATTGAAGGTTCTCCGGCCGCGCAATTCGCCTCGCTGCTGCGGTACCACATGCAAGTGGGCACGCGGCCCGCTGGCAAGCATGGAACTGGGGCGTGGAGCGTGAAGGCACTCGCTCGCGCCATTGGAGACATCAGCCCCCGCACGGTCGAAAACTATCGGAATGGTAGCACCCTGCCGGCTGACATCTTGCCATTAATAAATGCGTTTTTTGGAGACGACCCACGCCATGTCAATTCAACGGCCGTATTCGTGGCCGCATTTAATCAAGCAAGGGGGCTTAGTGCGGTTGATGTGTCGCCGCACGATGATCATGGCCGTATTCCACGGCCTACCGAGCACTTTCTCGGTCGAGAGAAAGACGTCGCCACGATCCTCAATGTCCTGCTCGCTTCGTCGACTTCCATAGCGGCCCTCGTGCAGGGCGGTCCCGGAATGGGGAAGACAACATTGACTGCGGCCGTCGCCCGCCGTCCCGAGATCATACAGCGTTTTGGGGAGACCAATCGATGGTTCGTGCCACTGGACACAGCGACCACGACTGACACGTTGCATAGTGCAATAGCTGGAGCGATTGGAAGCGACCCTGCACTAGGATTTCGTGGTGCGCTCGCCCAACTCAGAGCTAATCCGGGTTTGCTCGTTCTCGACAATCTGGAGACCCCTTGGGAACCGATTGGCCAAAGACGTGGTACCGTAGATATGCTGGCGGAGCTTGATGCTATCTCCGGTCTTGCGATCCTCGCGTCGTTCAGAGGACGAGACATTGTACGTGGTCCGGCGTGGGCGTTGATCCATCCCATCACGGAACTCGATAGGCCTAACTCTGCCGACTTGTTTTGTCGCGTTGCGCAACGAGATTTCTCTGGTGACCCATATCTTGACAAGTTTGTTGAAGCTCTCGGGGGCATCCCCCTTGCCATTGAATTGGTCGCGGGTCGCGCGGGCGGCGAGACACCCCTTGCCGGTGTATGGGATCAGTGGACCAGATATGGCACAGAGTTCGCTATCAATCCCGATTTCGACGGAGACAGGCTTTCGTCTCTTCCTAGGTCGATCGAATTGTCCCTCCAGTCGAGCCGTATGAATGACGACGCATGGGGGCTATTTCGTTTGCTTGGGCAGTTGCCGGCAGGCATTGGGCCCGATGATCGAGATATCCTGATTGGCAAGACGGAATTCGATGCCGCTCACCGGCTCGCACGCATCGGCCTCGCCGTCGAACGGAATGGACGGTTAGATTTGTTGCCGCCTATTCGTGAGCACGCCGCGCGATTTCATCCGCCGTGGGGTGCCCCGAAATGGCCCGAGCATTACCTTGCTCTATGCGCCGATGTTGCTGATAAATTCACAACAAATCGCGGCTCCGAGGTGACGAGGCGAATTCTAGCGGAACTTCCCAATATTGAAGCGGCGCTGCGAGTTACGACAGAAAGGATGGAGTTGCCTCTCGCTGTGAAAGCGATTCGAAGCTTCGGAATGACGATTATCAATACTGGAGTGGGATCAATTGCGCCAATAGAAGCTCTTGCGGAGAGATGCAGAGAAAATTCCGACATTGGTGGTGAGGCCAATTCCCGTACATGGATTGGTCATGTCGCACACTTTCGTGGCGATACAGTAACGGCTCGATATCAATTCAAGGCCGCCCGAGAGCTTTATCACGAGCTTGGCAATGCCAGGGGCGAAGCGCAGTGCATACAACGTCTCGGTGATATCGCTCATGTCCTCTCCGAATACGGCGTGGCGAGAAAGTATTTCGAGGATGCGCTCGCGATTTACAAAAAGGAAGGCTCAATCCGGGGAGAGGCTTGGTGCGAATATCAACTGGGAGATATTGCTATTCGTCCCAAGGACTTCGAAGCCGCACGACAATCCCTTAACTACTCGTTGCAACTTTATCGGAGTATCCCTGATTTGCTTGGCGAGGCAAATTGTGTAAAAGCGATCGGAGAAATAGAACTCAGACGGCTCAATTTCAACGAGGCACAGGCAGCCTACGACGAAGCACGCCGCCTATATCAGCAGACAGGCGACGAATTGGGTGAGACGAATTTGCATAGTCGCTATGGTGATTTAGCCCGCGCAAGAGGTGATGAGGAATCAGCGAGGATGCACTATCGGCGTGCGCTAGAAGGGTATGATCGCATGCATGAACCGATATCTGCAGGGTGGATTCATTTGCAACTCGCTCGGACAGCCAACTCCCACGACATTGTACGCCACCTCGATGCCGCTCGCGTTGCCTGGACAAAATCCGGCGATCGCGCGTTAGTCGCTCGTCTTGAGGACCCAGGCAGCATTGATGACTTGGACTGGTAGCTCAGTTGGGATCATAGTGGACGATGACCCATTTTAACGTGCCCCGGGGGCACAACGTGCCCGGGGATGAAGCAGCACGGTTCACGCCTTCAATGGCAATCAACGATAAAGTGAAGCTATTGCTGTTCGCTCTTCCGCGCCGGTGCAGCTACTATTGTGCCCGCTGCAAGCGCCAACACACTGGCGCCACCGCAATTCCGTGCACTTTGATTTCCCCTAACCGATACACTCGAACATGATAGCATGCCCGCACGCGCTGCTGGGGCCTGGCTAGCGCGCGTGCTGACGCGACGGCCCCCTCTTGACCTATTCGCACGCCACCTTGACCCCAGCTACGCTGGCGGTGCTAACGCTTGGACGCCCGATCCGGAATGGCAAGTTCCAACGAACTCCAGGCACGACGTGCAAGATTTCGTTCTTCGTCCCCGACTGCGCTTGCATATATGGCTGTGGTCTCGATGCGCGCATGTCCAAGCCAGCGCTGCACAATGTTGAGAGGAATTCCCTTCTGCCCAGCTTCAACAGCAAATGCATGTCGGAGAGCCTTGGGTTTGCAAAGGCATTGTCCTACGCCAGCCTTGCGCATGACGGCTTTGACAGTTTTCCATGCAGTTGTTCGTCCCCAAGCCCAAAGTCGGCCGTCTGTTCCAGCTGCATGACCAGTGAGCAACGGAAGTAGGCTGGCCGGTACCGGCACGGCGCGAAATACCCTTTTCTTCCGTTGCTTAAGCGTCTCAAAAATGATCGCTTCATCAGCAACGTCAATTCGGCCGACCGTCAATGCGAGCACCTCCGAGATGCGTGCACCCGTGAAAGTGAGGGTGAGACAAAAGGATGCGACGGCGGGGCACTCCTGAGAAGCCGCGTAAACAAAGGCAAGTCGCTCTCTCGCTGTCAGGTATTTCCTCACGCCGTTTCTGTCGAATAATGAACCGGACATGAATGCATCCCTACCCTGGGCAGAAAAATTTGCCAGCGGATGCGATTGACCCGGCAAAGGAGGTATGAACAGAATACAGCATTCTGTTCATCGACCGCATTCGGAACGCACTTTGGGATAGCGCGCGTTAGCGCTGCCGGCCGCTACACCCCATGCGCGAACGACCAGTAAAGCTCGCGTGCGCGGCGATAGAAGGGGCCGGGCTGAAGGCTGCGGCCGTCGATGCGGATCACCGGCAGAACCTTGGCAAAATTGCCGGTCGAGAAGATTTCGTCGGCCTCGGCAAAGTCGCGAAAGGTCAACGTCTTCTCGATCACCGTGACGCCGTCATCGCGCAACAGCGCGATCACGCGCTGCCGGGTGATGCCGTCGAGAAAGGTGCCGTTCGGCACCGGCGTGAGGACAATGCCGTCCTTCGCCAGGAAGACATTGGAGTTTGCCAGTTCGGCGACATTGCCCAGCATGTCGCACACCAGGCAATTGTCGAACCCGCGGGCGCGCGCTTCGAGGGCTGCCCGCGCGTTGTTGGGATAAAGGCATGCTGCTTTGGCATCGACCGGCATCACGTCGTGGGAGGGTCGGCGGTAAGGCGACAGCGTGACCGCGTGGCCGTCGGGCTTGGGCATCGGCAGCTCGTAGAGCGTCAGGCACCAGCGCGTCGATTGCGGATCGGGTGCGACGGTCAAGAACCCCGTCTGCTCCGCCCAATACATGGGTTTGATGTAGAGCGCGGCGTCGCGATCGAATTTCTTGAGCCCGTCCGACGCCAGTTCCAGCCACTGTTCGAGCGGCACAGTTGGTTCGAGCATCATCGCCTTGGCCGAGTGGTTTATGCGGCTTAAGTGCCGGTCGAGATCGGGCGTAACCCCCTCGAAGGCGCGCGCGCCGTCGAAGACCGTCGAAGCGAGCCAGGCCGCGTGGCTGCGCGGGCCCATGATGCCGATATTGCCCTGGCGCCACTCACCCTCGAAGAACGTCCATGTGTCGGACCACGTGCCGAACATCGGCGGTTTCCTTCCTTGAGCGTCTACGGGATTCCCACCATTCCGTGGGATCGGGGGTGCACACCCGCGTTCCTGGGCAGGGTTATCGCATAAGGGTCGGATGGCGGAACAAAAAGTCTCACGCGGAGAGGCGGAGACGCGGAGAGAATTTGGGAATGCGTCGAGGCCAGACAGGTCTTCTTGCGCGCGAGCCGCAGAAACCTTTGCCACTCTTGCCCGCGCTTCGCGCAAGGAACCATTCGGCGCTTCGTGACGCCATGGAACCCTCCGCGTCGCCGCGTCTCCGCGTGAAAATAGCTTTCTTCGCAGTCCATAGGCATATGCGATTGCCCTGGCCTCCCCAGAAGGAGGCGGGTATCGCTCGAATGCGCGAAAGATGTGTGCATATCGTAACCACCATCGTCAGAGCGGGACTTCGATCAGGTTCGGCGCTCTGCTTTCAAAGCCCGCCATTAACGCGGACGAGAAATCTTCCAGCGTCGTTACGCGCAGGGCAGCCATGCCCATGCCTTTTGCGAGCCAGACGAAATCGAGATCGGGCCGTGCCAGATCGAGGGTTTCGAGCGCCCGCGGGCCGGGACTGGCCGTAATTCCCGCCAGCTCGCCTTTCAGGATGTTGTAGCTGCGATTGGCGAAGATCACGCACGAAATAGGCAGGCCCTCGCGCGCCGCAGTCCATAACGCCTGCAGGGTGTACATGGCGCTGCCATCGCCTTGCAGACACAGCACGGCTCTGCCGGGGCAGGCGATCGCCGCGCCGACGGCGAGCGGCATGCCGATGCCGATCGAGCCGCCGGTGTTGACCAGCCAATCATGCGCCGGCGCGCCGCGCGTGGCCGCCATCATGCCACGTCCCGACGTGATCGACTCGTCGATCACGATGGCGTCCTGCGGCAGTGTCGCTCCGACCGCCTGGGCGAGGCCGGCGAGCGTGATGTCCCCGCTCGGGACTCCCGGACGCTCCGCGGGCTGGGCGTGAAAATCGGACGAGGCGGACACAGCGGCGGCGAGCGCCGCGAGCGCTGTCTGCGAATCCTCGCTCGGGCTTGCCAGGGCAAACACCGTGCAGTCCTCCGGCGCCAGCGCGCTCGGCAGGTCGGGATGACCGAAGAACGCAGCTGGGGGAGCCGCGCCGACCAGGATCAACTGCCGGATGTCGCGCAGCTGATCGATCGCCTGCTGAGTCACATAGGCAATGCGTTCGACGGGCGGACGGCCGGCGCCGCGCTCCAGGCGCGCAAACGCGAAGGGAACCATCAATCTGGCGCCGGTGGCGGCTGCGATCCGGCCTGCCAGCAACAAGCAGGAGCCTTGCGCCGCGCGTCCGCCAAGCAAAATCGCCGTCGGCCGCCGGTTCCGAAGCAGCTCCGCTGCACGCTCGACGGTCGAGCCTGGCGGAAGTTTGGTGCCCGGGATTTGGCGCGCGTCCGCGGCGCGTCCGCCGTTGCTCCACGCGGCGTCGGCCGGCACGATGAGAGTGGCGATGTTGCCCGGGCGCGCCGCCGCAACCGCCTCGGCGCCGTCCCTGCCTACGTGCCCTGCCGAATCCGACGTGCGCAACCATGCCGAGAACGGGCGCGCGATCGCCTCGATGTCGGAGGTGAGCGGGGCGTCATATTGCCGGTGGAAGCTGGCATGGTCGCCGACGATGTTGAGCAAGGGAACGCCGGCACGCTTGGCGTTGTGCAGGTTGGCAAGCCCGTTGGAGAGCCCCGGCCCCAGATGCAGGAGCGTCGCGGCGGGCGTGCCTGTCATGCGGGCATAGCCGTCGGCGGCCCCCGTACACACGCCCTCGAACAGGCAGGGCACGCAGCGCATCGCCGCAACCCGGTCGAGCGCATCGACGAGGTGAATCTCGGTGGTGCCGGGATTGGCGAAGCAGACGTTCGCGCCTGCGTTAACCAGCGTGCGAACCAGGCTCTCCGCTCCGTTCATCCGATAACTCCAGTGCCCCAACGAGATTCACACGTTTCGCGAGACAACCAATGCCTACCCGCCCGCCCCAAAGGGAGGCGGGTATGTACGTACAGCGCTCCTCGAAGATGTCTGAACGTCGTAGTCCGCGCCTGCCCGTATGAGCAATAACATCGTAATCTTTTCCAGAAAGTATGGGTATGGCCCTGAACGTGCCGGCGCCCCGAGAGGCACCGGCATTTTGCCTGCCGGCGAGGCGCGATGCGCGACGAGACGATTTCAATTCATGCGGGTTACGAGACGGACCCGACCACGAAATCCGCCGTGCCGCCGATCTACCAGACCGTCGCTTACGAATTCGATAGCGCCGATCACGGCGCCGCCCTGTTCAACCTCGAAGTGCCCGGCCATATCTATTCGCGGCTGAGCAACCCGACCACTGCCGTCCTGGAGCGCCGTGTCGCGGCGTTGGAACAGGGCTGCGAGGCGCTGTGCGTGGGATCGGGTGCCGCGGCAATCCACTACGCCATCGCCAACCTGGTCGAAGCGGGCGACAACGTCGTCACCCTGCCGCAGCTTTACGGCGCCACCTTCACTTTGTTCGAGCATGTCTTCCCGAAGCAGGGAGTCGAATTCCGCTTCGCGGCGAGCGACCGGCCTTCGGCCGTCGAACCGCTGATCGACGACCGCACCAAAGCCGTCTATTGCGAGAGCGTCGGAAATCCTGCCGGCAACGTCGCTGACATCGAAGGTCTCGCCGAGGCGGCCCACCGCCAGGGCGTGCCGCTGATCGTCGACAACACGATCGCCACGCCGATTCTCTTGAAGCCCATTCGCTACGGCGCCGACATCGTCGTCCACTCACTCACCAAATTTTTCGGCGGCCATGCCACGACGATGGGCGGCGCCGTGGTCGACAGCGGCAGGTTTCCGTGGGCCAGCCATCGCCGGCGCTTCCCGATGTTCAGCACGCCCGAGCCCGCCTATCACGGCGTCGTCTATACCGAGCATTACGGCGACAGCGCCTATGTCGCGCGCTGTCGCACGGTGTACATGCGGAACACGGGATCGGTTCTGTCGCCGCTCTCCGCATTCCTGATTCTGCAAGGCGTCGAGACCCTGGCCTTGCGCGTGGAGCGGCACATTCATAACACCGCACGTGTGGCGGAATTCTTGCGCTCCCATCCGCGGGTGGAATGGGTGCGTTATCTCGGATTCGGCGACGATCCCTGTCGCGCGCTCGCGGAGAAATATCTGGGCGGGCGGGCTCCCGCGTTCCTCACTTTCGGCGTCAAGGGCGGCTTCGAGGCGGGCAAGACGTTCTACGATGCGCTCAAGCTCTTCAAGCGGCTGGTGAACATCGGCGATGCCAGGTCGCTGGCGTGTCATCCGGCTTCCACGACCCATCGTCAATTGACGCCCGGTGAGCTGTCCCGCGCAGGCGTCACGCCCGAGATGATCAGGCTCAGCATCGGCATCGAGCATTCCGACGACATCATCGCCGATTTGGCACAGGCACTAGATTAGTACCCAGAATCAAAGCAAAATGACACAAACGCTTTTCTTAACGCAGATGCCGCCGGGAATGCGCTGGGGACGCGGAATGGGCATTGCGCTTCGCGCGCAGCGCAAAATCCCCTGCGTCCTCCGCGCAACCTTTGCGTTCTCCGCGGTAAAAAAGGCACCGGAACGCGAGTCACGTCTCAACGTAGCTGGGTATTTACACGTCCCAATTCGACGCAGCCGCTGCGACAGACATACGGCAAACCTGGTGTGGCATTTGCCCCTAGGCCGGCATGTCTCTCGTTTTGGCACGCGGCCGTTCGAGGCCATCCCTCCATGTGGGGCTCGTCAACAACATGCCGGACGCGGCATTGGCGGGAACCGAGCGGCAATTCGCGCAGCTGTTTGCCGGCGCGGCGCCGGACATGGACATTTGCTTCAGCTTTTTTTCGCTTGAAGGAATAGCGCGAGGCGGTGCGGGCCGAGCGCATCTGACGCAGAACGCCTATCGCAGCGTTCGCGATCTTGCCGTTGCGCAACTCGACGTTGTTGTCGTCACCGGCGCCGAGCCGAAACACGCCGCCCTCGAAGACGAACCCTACTGGCCGGCTCTGGCACGCTTGTTCGATTGGCTCGATCGGAGTGGCCCGCCAGTCCTGTTTTCGTGTCTTGCCGCTCACGCCGCGGTTCAGCATTTCGATGGGATCAGGCGCCGGCGGCTGCCCGAGAAGTGCTTCGGAATGTTCTCCCATGTCAGGGCCGCCGGCAGCGAGCTGACCAAGGGGCTCGCTCCCGAGCTGTACGTGGCCCACTCGCGGTGGAACGAGGTTGCCGCCGCCGACCTGGCACGGTGCGGCTACCGGATTCTCACCTTCGCACCGGCAGCGGGAGTGGATTTGTTCGTCCGCGAAAAACGCAACACCTGGCTCTTCTTCCAAGGCCATCCCGAATACGATCCCGGCGCGCTGGGGCGCGAATACTTAAGGGATGTGCGGCGGTACCTTGCACGGGAGCGAGACACCTATCCCGCCTTGCCCGGCAACTATTTCGGCGCCGCCGAAAGCGAGCTGCTTGCCGCGTTCGAGAAACGCGCGACGGCGGCGCGAGACGAACGGCTCATGGAAAGCTTTCCGGACGCGGCCTGTGCGCGCGGCCTCGCCAGGGACTGGCAATCCCCTGCCGCCGCCGCGATCGGTGCATGGCTGCGGCAAATCGCAGACGCCAAGTTCGGAAGGGCTCCGGCGCAATATGCCCGCGGCGACCGGATCGAATCGCTTGCGGTTTCGCAGCCATGAACCTGCCAAGCGGCCAAGGCGGTTTGGCAGGAACGCCGACCGAGCCGGGCAGCCCGAAATTGCCCACGGTCGACCAGCTGATCGCAATCTGGCGCCGTGTGCTCGATACCGCTCCCATCCTTCCCGATACCAACTTCTTCGATTTGGGCGGCGACTCCTTCCTGGCCATAAGGATGCTGCTGGAGATCGAGCGCGAGACCGGCATCTGCCTTCCCTTCACGGCCATTTACGATGCTCCCACCGTCGAATTGCTCGCGGCTTTCCTTCGGAAGCAGGCGCCGAAATTCTCTCCCGTCGTTTGCCTGAAATCGGGCGGAGCTATGCCTGGCCTCTTCATCGTGCACGGCATCGGCGGCACCGTCATGGAATTGACGAAGCTCGGCCGGACGATCGACTACGCGGGAGCCGTTTATGCCGTCCAGGCGAAGGGGCTCGACGGCTCGGATGCGCCGCTGTCTAAGGTCGAAGATATGGCAGGTTACTATCTTGCCGCCGTTCGCGAGATTCAGGCTCAGGGACCCTATCTTCTCGCCGGTTATTCGTTAGGCGGGCTCGTTGCCCTGGAAATGGGCCGGCAACTGACGGAGATGGGCCAAAGCATCGGCCTTCTCGTGCTGATCGATTCCTACGCTCACCCGCGCACCTGGCCCTCGCGTACGCGGCTCGGTGTGCGGTGGCGCCGGCTCATGAACCGCATGAGCTTGCTCGCCGAACATCCCATGCGGGAAACGCATGCTTATGCGCAGCTGACCGTTGCGCAGTTCAAACGAAGGCTGCAGCGACACGGCGGGCAAGGGCCGAGCATGGCGAATTGGCTGGGCGACCACGCGCGTCAGCTAACCCCGGCTTTGCGCCTCGTCCGCGCCGCGGGTGAAATGGCGTTCGACGCGTACGCGCCTTGCTATTACCCGGGGAAAATCGCCTTTCTGCGGGCCGAAAGTCCCGATCCGGCGTTCCCGACCCATCCCGAGCCGATCTGGGAACCATTGGCGCAGGCCGTCACGGTTCACACCGTGAAAGGCGATCATTTTACGATTTTGGGCGAGCACGTCGGAAGTATTGCTGCGCGACTTTCGGTGTGCCTCAAGGGTGCACTCGCCGAACGGAATATGGCTGAAGCCTTGCAACGCAGAGCTGCGCCGGTCCCGGCGTCCCGCGCGATGGAGGATGTGCCATGCTGATCGCGCCGGATGCGCCGCAGCACGACGATTTTGTCCGCAAACCGTCGACCGTCACGGAGATCGCACCCTATTGGACGAGGCAGGCTCCCGATCGCATTGCGCTCATAGAGGGCGAGCGCCGCTGCAGTTACGGCGATCTCGATGCCGCCACGCGCAGGATGGCGGACGTGCTGGTTGCCAAGGGCGTGCGCGCGGGCGATCGCGTCATGCTGGTCTGCGAGAATTGTTGTGCCGCCGTGGTGGCGTATCTTGCCGCCACGCGGGTCGAGGCGTGGCCCGTCGTCGTCAATGCGCGCCTATCCGACCGTGAAGTGGACGAAATCCGCCAACACAGCGGTGCCCGCCGCGTCATTTACACGCCGCAGGTTTCGTTGCGCGCCAAGGCGCATGCCGGCCGGCACGGCGCCGAAACGCTGGACTTCGCAACTTACGGCACGCTCGCCATCGGGCCGCTCGACGAGGCCTGCGAGCCGGAGCCGATCGAGCCCGACATCACGCGACACGTGGCGGCGCTCGTCTATACGACCGGGACGACGGGGCGCCCCAAAGGCGTGATGCTTTCGCATGGCAACCTGATGTTTGTGGCGCGCGAGTCTTCGGAGATCCGGAAATTCAGTCCTGAGGATCGCATTTTCGCCGTGCTGCCGATGTCGCATATCCTCGGACTGACCGGCGTTCTGATCAGCGCGCTTTTGAGCGGCGCGCAAATCTATCTCGCACCGCGCTTCGATCCTGCCGCGATCTTCGATGCCATCGCCGAAGATGGGATCACCGCGATGATCGGAACGCCCGGCATGTATGCCCTGCTCGCCGAATATGCCACGCGCAACAGGCTTGCGCCTGTTGCGCGGCCGGCGCTGCGCCTCATCAGCGCGGCAGGCGCGCCGCTCGACCTTGCCACCAAGAGCGCGGCGGAGGCCGTGTTCGGCCTCACATTGCATAACGGCTACGGCATCACCGAGACGGCGCCGACGCTGACGCTCACCCGGCTCGACGATCCGCGAGCGGATTGCTCCGTCGGCCGTCTGCTGCCGGGCATCGAAGCCAGGCTCGCCGCTGCCGATGGGCAAGCGGCGCCCGCGGGCGAAGCCGGAGAACTATTCGTGCGCGGTCCCGGTGTGATGAAGGGCTACTACAAATCGCCGGCAGAAACTGCGGATGCCGTCGATTGCGAGGGCTGGTTTCGTACCGGCGACCTGGCCCGGATCGTCGACGGGAATTTCTTTATCGTCGGGCGCGCCAAGGAACTGATCATCCGCTACGGCTTCAATGTCTATCCGGCCGAAGTCGAAGCCGTGCTCAACGCGCATCCCGCCGTCGCGTGCTCGGCGGTGATCGGCCGGCCCGCCGAAGGCGGGGAAGAGGTCGTGGCGTTCGTGCAATGGGCGCAAGGCGCCACGGCCAGCCTTGCCGATCTCGTCGATCATGCCGCCCGGCAATTGGCGCCTTATAAGCGGCCATCCGCGATCTTTCCGGTCGCGTCCCTGCCGGCAAGCCCGACCGGCAAGATCCTCAAAAGCGAGCTGGCGGCGATGGCGAGAACCTTCGCCCAGGCGGGATAGCGCGGCTTCTGGGACGGCGTAGGTTCTCGCGCAATTGCACAAAGCGCTCAACGAAATTCAAATTGTTGAATAGGGCTACGCACTTAACTCAAGTTCATTCAATGAGTTGGGCGCTTCTGTAGTCGCCTGCCGCCCAGGATATCTTTCGTAGGGACCGGTCTGAGATCGACGGCTTGTTGCATCTAGACTTCGGCTGGCCGGTCGAGAGCCTCCTTTAGCGGACCCAGCCAAGGTGCGAAATTGCGCCATTGCTGCAGGGCGTCGCGATAGATGGGGCGGCGCACCTGTTCGGCGCTGGGCGTTTGCACGCCGCGGCCGGTTTCCCAGAACCGCAGGCAGCCATCCTCGAAAGGCAGGCCGCAATAATCCAGCAGGCGGCGGATTTCGTTTTCCGTGTTCTCGACCAGGCGTTCGTACTGCACGAAATGAATGCGGCCCGGCATGACAGACTGCCAATGCTCCATCATGCCGACATAGTTGTTGTAAAAATTGGCGACTTCGCGAAGGTCGTAAGAAAATGCGGAATCTAGCGGCAGCACCTGCTTGAACATCGCAAAGCATGCGGCCATCGGTTCGCGGCGTATGTCGATGATTTTCGCGTGCGGCAGGATCAAGTAAATCAACCCGGCTTCCACCCAGTTCCAGGGCCGCTTGTCGATAAAATAAGGCCGTTTCGTCTTGCGATAGACGGCGGCGTTTTCGAGATAACGGGCGCCGAGCGCGGCCAGCTCGCGCTCGGACAAATCCAGTAGGCAATCGGGGTAGGCATTTTGCACCATGATCGACCGGCTGCGCGCCAGATCGAGTATGATGTTGCCCATCACCGGCAATTCCTGGTTACCTTCTACTTGGCTGTGGCTGGCGAGAATTTGTTCCAGGAGCGTGGAGCCTGCACGCGGCATGCCGACAATGAAGATCGGCGTGTCGGACGTTGCCGGTGCAGATGCTTGCGTCAATCTCGTTTCAAGATTCTCGCGACTGAACACCGTCTTCATGCGCCGCAAACAATCGGCGGTGTCGTGCCGGATTTTATTCTTGGAGCTTTGCTGGGCAGCGGTACGGAACAGTCGCGCACCTTCGCTATAGGCGGCGAAGCTCGCGGGGAAATCGCCAGCCCGTTCCAGGGCGTTTGCCAATGCATAAAGGATATACATGCGGTCTTGGGGCTGCAGCACGTTTCGTTCCAGATGCGCGCGCATTGCGGCAATGTCGGCTTCCGTGATGGAATTGCCCCTCAGTTCGGCCAGCCCCGAATAGGCCTGACCCAAGTCGGGCTGCAAACCCAGGCATCGACGGTACGCCAGGATGCTTTCCTCGCGGCGCCCTAAGAAATGCAAGGTTTGCGCGTACGACAGCCAATACGGCGCTTGCCGTGGATTTTGGCGCACAAGGCCGGCCAGAACGTCAACCGCGCCATCGAGGTTGGCGGTATTGATCATGGCATGGGCGTGCAAGTAACGGTAATGCGCATTCCGCGGCGCATGCGCCAGCAAGCGCGTGGTCTGTTCCACGGCAGCCGCGTCGTCGGTCCTCCCCACCAGCAACCACTCGGTATACTCCTGGCGGGCGCCGATATAGGCAGGGCAAAGGTCCAGTGCGCGCTCCATCAATCGCATGGCTGTTGCGAGATCGCCAGCCCAAGCTTGGAACCGCGCCAGCAACCGCATCGCGGCCACGTCTCGAGGATTGACGAAAAGATGGTGGCGGAGCGCCAAGGCGGCCTGTTCCGGCGTTTGGCCCTCGAGCTTTTGGAGCAGCTTCCGCTCTGTCTTTTCCAGTCGAGCGGGCACGCATTCGCCGGTGGCGCTAGTCCATTTTCCGGCACCGGATGACGCGCGCTCCGCCGCCGCTTCGGCTTGCGCATCTTCCCCGGACAGGCGCAGCAATTCGGCCAGCTTGCGCCAGGCGCCCGCGTGATCCGGCGCGCGCGCGGTGCAGTCGCGCAGCGCCTCGATGGCGGCGGTATAGGACCCCATCGCCGCAGCGGTGAGGCCGAGTTCGTAGAGATGGGTTGACGAGGTGGCCGAGGTTTCCGGCTGGGCGCGCAGCGCCGCCAACTCCTGACTCCCGATCGACGGAGACGGGAAAAACGCGCCTATGTCTGTTTGCGGTGGCTGGCTGATTCCCGGCAGACCGTCTTCCGCCCGGCGGCCTCCGCCACCGGCAAGAAGCGCCGTCGGCACCGCGCGAACTTTGGGCGATTGCACCTCGCCGTCTCCTCGGATACCCGTCTACGTTTCGGATACCATGTTGTCCGCGCGTTGGCAAAGCCGGGGCATTGCCGTAGCTCGTACAAGAAAGGACCGGCGGCAATTGCCGCCGGTCCTTTCTTTAAATCGGACAATTCAGTAGCGGCGGATAAGCCCCACCAAGCGGCCCTGCACACGCACGCGATCCGCACCGTAAAGTCGCGTCTCGTAGGCCGGATTGGCGGCCTCAAGCGCGATCGAATCGCCCCGGCGCCGGAGGCGCTTCAAGGTGGCTTCGGTCTCGTCGACGAGGGCTACAACAATGTCACCGGAACTGGCGGTCTCACCTTGCTGGATAATGACCGTGTCGCCATCGAGAATGCCCGCGTTGATCATCGAGTCGCCGGTCACCTCAAGGGCGTAATGTTCGCCGCGGCCCAAGATACTGCCTGGCACCGGCATCTCCGAAACCTTGTTTTGCAGCGCCTCGATCGGCGTGCCTGCCGCGATGCGGCCGAGCACCGGTACCGAAACGGCGTTGTCGTTGTCCGCGCGCCTGGGACTTCCGGCGCTGCGCGCGTCCACCGGGGCGCGTGCGTCGCCGCGCGCAGGCCGCGAGGCCGGCGCATGGGTGCCGCGCAGGGCCTGGCTGCGTGTCGTGGCCGGCCTCAGCGTGTCGGCCACGTTTTCCGGTAGCTTGAGGATTTCGATGGCGCGAGCCCGTTTCTCGAGGCGCCGCAGGAATCCCCGCTGCACGAGAGCGGTGATGAGCCTGTGAATCCCGGACTTCGACTTCAGGTTCAATGCATCTTTCATCTCGTCGAACGACGGCGGAACGCCGGTCTCCCGCACCCGCTCATGAATGAACATGAGCAGCTCGTGCTGCTTGCGCGTCAGCATAACCTTGTCTCCCACTCGGTGCCGGCAATGGCCGAACAAACCCGAAACACAGCGAATCGTTCTACTTTAGTTCTGTCCGGGGGTCAACCGTCAACGACTTGTCGCGTCACGCGTCGTCCAGCATCAGCACGGCGACTGGGCCACCCACCGAAACGGGGACGGCATGCGGTGGCCGAACCAGGAGACATTCCCCGGCGGCAAGCGCACTCAGCATCGACGAATCCTGGATGCTGAACGGCTCCACCCAAAATTCCCCCTCCCGAACCCGAAGGCGACCGCGAATGTAATCCTGGCGCGAGTCATTTGGACCGAGTGCGACCGCAGCCCGTGCCGTGAGCAGACGCGGCTCGCGCGTGACCCCGAGCATGGCTTCAAGGGCAGCACGGACAAACAGAATTGCGCAAACTATCGCCGAAACGGGGTTGCCGGGGAGGCCGATGAGCGGTGTATTGCCGAGGCGGCCGAAGATGAGGGGTTTTCCCGGGCGCATGGCGATCTTCCAGAAGTCCAGGATGAAGCCTTTCGGTTGGAGCGCACGCCGAACGAGGTCGTGATCGCCCACAGAGGCCCCCCCAAGGGTGACGATCAGGTCGGCGCCGCTTGCAAGGCCGGGCAATTCGCCGATGGCTTCGACAGTGTCGTGCAGAATGCCCAAGTCTTGCGCCACGCCGCCCCACTCTTCGACGAGGGCGCAGAGGCCGTAAAGCGAGGATGCAACGACGCCGCCCGCCGCTCGCAGTTCGCCCGGGCGAGAAAGCTCGTCGCCGGTGGCTGCGACGGCGACGCGCGGCTTGCGACGAACCGCGACGTCCGCCAGATCGCCTGCCGCGATGAGGGCAACATCGCGTCCGGTGAGCCTGCGGCCGGCAGGAACGAGCGACGCGCCTCGGCGGAAGTCGAGGGCGGCCGGACGGATATGCTTTGGCGAGGCTGGAGCGAGCGTGACGATCTCTGTTCCCCGAGCTTCCGCATTTTCCTGGATGAGAATTGCATCCGCACCCTCGGGAACAACCCCTCCGGTGAAGATTCTTACGGCTTGGTCCGGTTCCACCGCGCCATTGAACGGATGACCGGCCGGCGCCGTACCGATGACGCGCAGCGTGCATCCTGCATCCCGAGTGTCTTCGAAACGCACGGCGTACCCGTCCATTGCCGAAACCGATGCGGGCGGATGGTCGACCTTGGCAATTGCCACGGTGGCCAGCACGCGACCGCATGCCTTGTCGATAGGTACGCGCTCGGGCTCTAGCGGCACAAACGCTGCGCAAATACGTCGAATGGCTTCGTCGACGCCAATCATCGGCTCAACCCGGCTTCGCGACGAACATGTCTTCCACGCGCACGCGTGCCGCTTTGGCAAGCCGCTCGGCAACCTCGTGCGGAAGGTCGCGCGAGCGGCCGGTCAGGTAAGCATAGATATGCGAAGCAGGAACATCGGCCTGCTTTGCCCATTCGGTGGCGCGCAGATGGCGACCTGTCATGAAGGCGCGGAAGGCTTCGCGTTCCGCGGTGTTGTCGGCTTTGGGCGGCGGCGCCGTTGCCTCGTGCATCAAGGCAATGGCGGCCGATTTTGCTGCGGGACGCTGCCGCGCGGTTTTCGCTGCCGGTTTGAAGCCGCCGATGGAGCGGTATTCGCCGCTCTTGCCGCCTGTTTTGGCAAGCAGCCGCACGGCTTCGACAACCGCAGCCTTGTCGATCGCCTTGACCATATCGTAGACGGTGAGTGCGGCGATACTGACCGCAACAAGCGCCTCCATCTCGACGCCGGTTTGCGCGGTGGTTTTTGCCGTCGCCTTGATCCGCAGCGCGTTGCGGTCTTCGAGGGCTTCGAAATCGATGCTCACACTCGATATCGGGATCGCATGACAAAGCGGGATCAGTTCCGCCGTCTTCTTGGCGGCCTGGATGCCTGCGATCCGTGCTGCCGCCAGAACGTCGCCTTTGGGCGCAGTTCCGCCGATCGCCTCGGTAAACGCGTCGGCGCTCAGGGCGATGACGGCTTCGGCAGTAGCCTCCCGCGCAGTGAAGGGCTTATGCGAAACGTCCACCATACGTGCGGCGCCTTGCTCGTCGAGATGCGACAGCCTGCTCATCATCCAATTCTAGCGCCGGAGGAGCGCGCGCGTCGCGGCTTCCACATCTTTTTCCCGCATGAGACTTTCGCCGACAAGGAATGTCGTGACGCCGGCTTCCGCCAGCCGGTTCAGATCGGACGGCTGCGCAAGACCGCTTTCCGCAACCACAAGCACATCGGCGGGAATGCGCGGTGCGAGCCTCAACGTGACCGATAGATCCGTGACGAAAGTCCGCAGGTCGCGGTTGTTGATCCCGATCATGTTCGCATTGAGGCGCAACGCGCGATCGAGTTCGATCTCGTCGTGGACTTCCACGAGCGCGTCCATCTGCCAGCGTTGTGCGGCTTCAAGCAGCTGCCGGGCCTCGTCGTCGCGCACTAAGGCGAGAATGACGAGAATGCAATCGGCGCCCCAAGCACGCGCCTCGGCGGCCTGATAGGGCTCGAACAGGAAGTCTTTCCGCAGCGCCGGCAGGTTGCACGCCGCCCGCGCGGCTCGCAAATATTCCGGGGCGCCCTGGAAGGACGGCCGATCGGTCAACACCGAAAGGCAGGCCGCGCCGCCCGCTTCGTAGGCATGGGCCAGGGCAGAGGGATCGAAATCGGCGCGGATAATGCCCTTGGACGGGCTTGCCTTCTTGATCTCCGCGATCAGCCCGCAGCGGCCCTGCGCCCGCAATTCGATGAGCTTTGTGCGAAAGCCGCGCGGCGGATCGCATTGACGGGCGAGATCGGCAACCTGGGATTCGCTCAAAACCGCTTTTGCCCGGGCGATCTCTTCGCGTTTGTATGCCGCGATGTCGTCTAGGATGCTCATGCGGCAAGCTTCCGGGTGGCAGCGGCAAGGCGGGAAAGCACAGCGCTGGCGGCGCCGCTGTCAAGGGCTTCGCCGGCGAGGACGATCCCTGCCGGCAGGTTGGCAACCCTGTCGGCGATCACCAGCGCGGCTGCCGCGTTGATGAGCACGATGTCCCGGAAAGGACCTTGAGCGCCGGTCAGCATTTCGCGGATGGCTCTCGCATTCTCTATCGCGGTGCCGCCTTTCAGTTTATCGAGCGAAACGCGCGCAAGCCCGAGTTCCTCGGGCTCGACAACGAACTCCGTAACGGCGGCGCCCGCCAGCGCGCATACATTTGTTGCATCCGTCGTGGTCATCTCGTCGAGGCCATCGGCGCCGTGCACGACCCAGGCTTTCTCCGTGCCGAGCCCTTGCAAAACATGCGCGAGCGGCCGTAGCCAGCGGACCGCATAGACACCAAGGAGCTGGCGCCTGATTCGGGCAGGATTGCAAAGCGGCCCCAAAAGATTGAACACCGTTCGAAAGCCCAGCTCGCGGCGAACCGCCGCGACATGCTTCATCGCCGGGTGGAAGTTCGGCGCAAAGAGGAAGCAGAGCCCGATCTCGTTGAGACAGCTCTGGGCCGCCTGCGGCGAAATATCGATGCAGACGTCCAGCGCCTCCAGGACATCGGCGGCGCCGGATCGCGACGACATGTTGCGATTGCCGTGCTTGGCGACCGGGACGCCGCAAGCGGCCACGACGAAGGACGTCGCGGTCGAAACGTTGAGCGTGCCGTGCCCGTCTCCGCCGGTGCCGCAGAGATCGATGGCGTTATCCGGCGCCTGGATCGCTCGCATGGCGCTGCGCATCGCCAGAGCGGCGCCGAGAATCTCTTCTGCCGTCGCTTCGCGCACGGCGAGCGCCGTCAAAAAGGCGGCCATACGCGCTTCCGAAACGGCGCCGGACATGATGGCGTCGAAGGCCTGCGCGGAGGTCGCCGCATCGAGCGTCCGGCCGGCGGCCACGCACTTGAGAATTTCGGCAAAACTGCGGGCGCTCATGTGGGAACGCAGCGGAATTCGCGCGCAATATTCAAGAAGTTCTGCAATAACGCATGGCCGTTTTCCGATGCGATGCTCTCGGGATGAAACTGGACTCCGTGGACGGGGTGCCTGGCGTGCATCACGCCCATGATTGTGCCGTCGTCGGCTGTGGCGGTGACCTCGAGCGAAGCCGGCAGGCTCTCGCGATCGATGACGAGAGAATGGTAGCGCGTGGCTTCGAAATCGTTGTTCAGCCCCAGGAAGACACCTTTGCCCGTATGGTGGATGCGGCTCAGCTTGCCGTGCATCGGCACGGGTGCCCGTATGACATGTCCGCCGTAAGCCTGTCCGATCGCCTGGTGGCCCAGGCATACCCCCAGAATAGGCAGGCTGCCTTTGGCGACCGCGATGAGATCGAGGCAGATGCCGGCTTCGTTTGGGGTGCAAGGTCCCGGGGAGAGCACGACGGCCTCAGGCGCGAGCGTCAACACGTCTTCCACGCTCAGCTCGTCATTGCGCTTGACCACCACCTCGGCGCCCAACTCCGAGAGGTAGTGGAAAAGATTGTACGTAAAACTGTCGTAATTATCGATCAGAAGCAACAACTTGCACCTGTACCTGATTCTCAATTAGAAAAGGCGTCCCAGAGAAGGCTTCGGCGGCCCGTTGGACCAGCACCCTCGTCAACTTGCGAGCGGTATTTTCTCTGCTTCGCCCCGGAATTGAAAGGCAATTGTCGAGCGGCGGCTCTGGGCCGATCGCCACGGATGTCAGATAATGTCCGACAAAAGATTTTCCCAGCTCGGTTGCAGGTCTTCTCAAAAGTCGCAACGGCAGCGGGCATGGCGATCAAGTCGATTTTAGCGATTCTGAACAGAAGCTGAATGCTCCCAAAATCAATGAGATAAGATCGCTTGATCTTGTCCCGGCCGAGTGGCAACGTACCGTCATAATAGGCGGCAGGGAGTAAGGTTCGAGAAGGTGATTTGGAGTGCGTCTGGTAGGTGGCGTGTCCGCGGAGGAATATAAGGGGCGTTATCGGGACGGTGCTGCGGGACGTGCACCGAGTGGATTGGTTTCTGAGCCCAACTGCGGGTGCCCGCTCTCCACGGCGGCATCAGGGGCGTGCTCGGTTTACAAAGGGGAGCGGTTGCTCAGTGACTCAAACAAGCAGCTTGGACGAATATGTTTCTCGCCGTCTTCGAATTGCCAGCGGCAAGCTAGGACGAGGCCGGACTCCCGAAGAGACCCTTGCCGCCATGAAGACCGTATACCTCAGGTCGGTCGATGCACTGAAGCGGCAGATCGAGGAAAGGGGCGGCCGGTTTGTCAGCTTCGCGAACTATGATTATCTAGGCCTGGGACGGGCCGATCGGGTCAGTGCGGCCGCCGCTACAGCTGCCACTCAATGGGGACTGGGCTCGGGAGCTTCGCGCCTCGTAGGGGGCAATCGAACAATTCACGACCTGTTGGAGCGCGATCTCGCCTCCTTCCTTGGCGTCGACGACTCGATGACGCTGGTCAGCGGTTACATGACGAATGCTTCGCTCGTCGCCCATCTGCTCACAGGAGGCGATTCCATTTTCGTCGACGAGCTTTCGCACAACAGCATCGTAGTGGGGACCGAAACCTCGCGTGCCACGACCGTTCGTTTTGCCCATGGCGATTTCGATCATCTCGAACAGCTGTTGACGGAACATCGCCACAAGTCGAAGCGCGCGCTCATTGTCGTCGAAGGCCTCTACAGCATGGACGGAGACGTGGCCGACCTGCCGCGGCTGCTCGAGATACGCGACCGTTTTGACGCGTGGCTGATGGTAGATGAAGCCCATTCGATCGGCGTGCTCGGCGCCGGAGGGCATGGCCTCTCGGAGCATTTCGGCGTCGATGCCCGCCAGATCGATTTCATCGTGGGCACGCTGTCCAAGACCTTCGCCGCCAGCGGCGGTTTCATCGCCGGGCGCAGCAACGTGATCGATTGGTTGAGATTCACGCTGCCGGCCTTCGTCTTCAGCGTCGGGCTGTCTCCCATGATTGCGGCGGCTGTTCGCGAGGGGATTGCGATTGCCAGCTCCGAGACGTGGCGCGTCGAACGGCTGATAGAAAATTCGCGATATTTCCTTGCCGAAGCCAGGGCGCGCAATCTGAACACCGGCGCGGCCATCGGTGCGGGAGTTATTACAATACAATTCCAGAACAACGAAGAATGCATTGAGGCGGCGCTCAAGCTGCTGCACGCCGGTTTCTACGCGCCGCCGATCGCGCAGATCGGCGTCCCAAAGGACAAACCGCGCATTCGCTTCTTCGTCTCGGCCAGCCACACCCAGGAGGAAATATCCTCGGCGCTCGATCAGCTTGCCAGAGAAGCAAGGCCGATAACGAACGCGGAAGCCGTGCTGCGCGCTGGGGCTTGATTCGCCGCAACGTCGAATTCAGCCCGCCGGCAGCGTGGTGAATTTTTCTGCCATCGTCTTCGGCGTCTCGCCGTCCATCACGATCGTTCCCGTCACCAGCCTGAGAGTTGCGAGGCTCGTGGCGAACTGCAGCCGCGCGGCCACCATCTGCTGTTGGATCCCGGCCAACTGTTGTTCGGCCGCGAGGAAATCCGCCCAGGTGATGGAGCCGTATTTTGCGCGTCTGTTGGCATCGCTCACGACGCGCTCCATCTGAGTTTGGGCGGTCTTCAGTGCCGTCCAATCCGACACGGCGCGCTTTAAAGCGCGGACGGCATCGCTGACATCGAGACGAACCTGGTCCCGTAACTGTTGCAGCGTTACCTCGGCTTGGCTTTTTGCGGCCGACGCCTGAACCTCTGCTCCTTCCGCGGCATTATTCTCGATGCTTTGGGTGTAAAGCACGCTCGCGCTCAGGGGATCCACGTGCAAATCGATCTCCGGGTGGGTTTGATCGTGTGCGTAACGTAAGTTGTCCTCGGCCGCTTCGACGTTCTGCTCAGCTGCTTTAAGGTCTGGTCGCTGGTCCAAGGCAAGCTGGGTCAGCGCATCGACATCCAGGCGATTCACCCCATCGGCCACCGGCTCGATCGCGGGAAGCTCTCCTGAAGGGTTTGGGAATGGTCCGTTGAGCGAACCTGTCGTGGCGTAGGCAAGGTCGCGCCGGCATACCATGGCGGTGTCTTGTGCAGTCTGCACGTTCAACTGCTGAACCAAGTCATTCGCTGCGCTCTGCTGTGCGGTTGTGGGTTCCATCATCCCGCGTTGGACCATGGCTTGGAGCGACTGCTGATAAGCTGCCGAACTTTGTTCGGAATTTTGCGTGATCTGAGCGATCTGTTCGTCGGCCAGACAGCGCCAGAAGGTCTGGACGATGTTTTGGACAGCCTGCGCCACTGCGTAGATTCGCCCGCGTTGCGCGGCAATCAACGAGTCTTTGGCGGCGCGCTCGCCGGCATCCGCACTCTCCTCGCCTAATCCGCGCCAGAGGGGTATCTTCAATCCCAGGCTGGGGTGTAGCTGGGTCAGGCCGGCCGTTTGTGCGGCCGAAACTCCGAAATAATCGGTGACTCCGGGTGCGATCTGGATGCCGTTGCGGAACTCCCGGCCGAAGCTCGTCGAGAAAGAATAGGTGAGCAGGGTCGCGACAGAGCTCGTCAGCTGGCCGTTCGCCCCCAGCTTCGGGCCGAACAGAATCTGCGGCCCCGCCTGCGTGCTGACGGTCCAATCGAACGCACCTTTGGCCTGCTGCAGCTTTCCTGCGGCGGCCTTGACGGTTTCGTCCTGCAGGATCGTGCCAAGATTGTCGGGCCTGAGCGCGCCGCGCACGACGTCTTCGAGCGTTACGCGGTCGGCCCCGGCAGCGCTGGCCGCCGCAGGGATGGCAAGGCCGAGGGCGAGCACCCCAAGAAGCTTCCCGGCGGCAAGCCGCGCCAAGCCTGCTTCCCTCTTGTGGGAAGGCGAAGTTGAGGATGTGCTGGTGATCATCGCTCCGGTCGCGGACTGCATGCCTATTCGTCAGTTTGTGCTCTAGTCATGTCTTCGACATCCGTCCATCAACCATATCGATGATCCGGTTGGCAGCGTGAAATGCGCGACTGTCATGCGTCACCATGAGCACGCTGGTGCCGTCGGCTTCGGTTCGCTGCTTGAGAAGATCGACGACAAGCCTCGCGTTCTCGACGTCGAGCGCTGCCGTCGGCTCGTCGGCAAGGATGAGCGGCGGATCGTTGATCAACGCCCGCGCAATCGCGATACGCTGTTTCTGACCCACGGAAAGCACGCCCGGTTTCGCATCCAGGTAATCGCCCATGCCCAGCACCGACAAGAGCGTTTCCGCCCGCGCCCGCGCCGCGCCCTTTGCGAGGCGCTCGCCGGACAGCTGCATCGCCAGAGTCAAGGTTTGCGCGGCGGTCAAGGCGTCGAACAGATTGTGATCCTGAAAGATGAAGCCGGTCTTGCGTCGAATTTCGCGCTGTCCCTTGGGCGGAAGGTTCAAGAGTTCCGATCCGAAGACCCTGAGACTGCCCGACTGCAAGGATCTCAATGCGCCTATCAACGTCAGAAATGTGGTCTTACCCGAGCCCGACGGGCCGGTTAAAATCACAAATTCTCCGCGCGCCAGGGTGAAATCGATGTCGAAGAGGACCTGCTTGGCAGACGTATCGGTGTCGAAGGCATGATTCACTGCGCGAGCCTGCACCGTCGGCGCCGCCGCGTGCCGCAAGGACGGAGGCAAAGACTGCAACCGGACGAAGTTCATCGCGGCTTGCTCAATAAAGTGCCGCCGGATCGGCGGCTGCGACGCGGCGCACCGCGATCCATCCTGCCAACGCGCAGCTTGCGGCGGTCGCCAGGAATACGAGATATCCAGACATGGGATGGACCGCGACGGGCAAGCGGGTGAGTGACGCCACAAGCGCATCGGCAACAAGCGAAATGAGAAGACCGGTAGCAAAGCCGGTTCCCGAGAGCACGAGCGCCTGGGTCAGGATCACGCCGTTGAGAAAGGAATCGGAGAAGCCCATCGCCTTGACCGTCGCATACTGTCCCAGATGATCGCTGACTTCCGTGTACAGCACTTGATAGCAGTTTATCGTCCCGATCACCAAGCCGGCTATCATGCCCAGGGTGAAGAGAAGACCGATGGGGGCGTCCTTCAGGGTGGAGTTGTTTTCGCGCTCGCGGGCTTCCTCCGGGGTCATCACCGTCACGTCGGGCGGCGCGCGCGCCAGGAGGCGCTTGCGGACGTCGTCCATATCGGCGCTGGGGGCAAGCCGGACGACCCCCATAATCGGCTGCGCATCGGGGCGGCGCTTCAGCCATTCCCCATCGCTCATGAAGATGTTGCCGTCATTCACGATGTCGGGGCCCATTGTTGCGAACCCTGAGACTTGCAGGGGTAGTTTGTCGAGATCGACATCCATGCCCGGCGCGATATGACCGAAAATCGGGCGCGACCGGCGATCGAAGACAAAACTGTCGGCCATTTTCAGCGCGGCGGAAATCGCCGCCGGATCGCCGATGGTCAGGGGCATGTCTGCCGGCGAAAAGGCATAGACAATGATGCGGCGTATGCGGTGATTTTCGGTTGAACGACCGCCGTCCGGATCCGTGAGGCCGAGGTGATCTTCATAGACGGGCATGACCTTGGCGACGCCGGGAACGCCGCTAAACACCATGAGCTCGGCGCGGGAAATTTTGTCCCAATGGTGGAGATCGGCGCGCGATGCGTTCATCACGAGAAATTGGCCGCGCGCAAGAGTCGCGACGAGGGCTTGGGAATCCAGTATGCCCCACAGTAGGCCCAACTCGACGAAAACGATGACAACGCCGACGGCAACGCTTGCCGACATCGACAAGAGCCGCAGCTTGTTGTGCAGGAGCAACCTGAGACCCAGCTGTATCTGTGCGCGCATCAGAATAGCTCGGCCGGATCGGCGCGCTGCACACGGCTGATGACGGCGGCGCCGGCGGCAGCCGAAAGCGCGAGCGTGATGGCAAGCATCGTCATCAAGAGCGATGGGCCCACGAATGTTTCCAGATGCGAGCGGTTGGCTACGACAGACAATATTGCGGCGCCGACCAGGGTTGCCGGCGCGAGACCGCCCAGTCCCAAGAGGCCCGCCTGGGCCATTCCGATGCCATAGATGAAGGGAAGGTCGGCGCCCATGGCCTTGAATACCGCATATTCGTTCATCCGATTGGACACTTCCGTCGACAGAACCTGGACGATGATCGTGCCGGCGACGAGGCAAGCAATGATCATACTGATGTAAAGCATGATGCCGATCGGTTTTGTCGACAGGAAGTAGGAGCGCTCTTCGCTCAACAGCTGGTCGCGCGTCATCACCAGGGCGTTGGAAGGCAGCACCTTTATGAGATCGGCACGTGCCTTCTCGGGGGTGATGCCGGGCTTCAACTGAATCAAGCCCATGCTGATCAGGCGCGGATCGCGATCCGTGAAGCGGACAAAATTGGTGTTGCGCGTGATCGTGCCGCCTTCGGCGTAAAAGAACAGGCCGAGCTTGAATTGTCCAACCACATTGACGCGCTCGTCGCCGATCTGCGCGTCGGTTCCCGGTGAAACGGGGCCGACGGAGGCCTGCGAATAGCGATCGGCCAGGACCGCATGCGGCGAGCGCAACTGCGGCCAGCCCGCGCGCATCTCGCGGTCGCGCACGAAGGTGCCGGGGTCATCGAGGCCGATGAGAAAGTTGTAGGTCATCTCCTTCGATGGCAGCTGCATCCAGTGTACGTTCGCCACGTTCAGGCCGAAGGTGTCGGAAACGTCGTTGGTGGCGCGCGCGATTTCAAGATCGACGCGGTCAATCGTGTCGAAGGAGAGCAGAAACTGATACGTGTCGGGAACGATGGCCAGATCGAAGTTCAAATCGTCGTAGAGCGCCGTCACTTTGGCACGCGCCGCCTCCAGAACCGAGATTTGCAAGAGGAGCAGCAACAGCGCCACGGCAATTCCGGAAAGAGCGGCAACAAGGCGCAGTCTATGCTGCAGCAGGTTCGCCACCGCCACGGACAAGCAGGAACCGGCGAGGGACAGCCCATCCAGAATGCGTTTGCTGTGCGGCTCTTCTGCGAGCTTGCGCAGCAAGCCTGGGCCTCCCTGGGTCCGCCGGTTTCCAGCCCGCATCACGGTGGTGCACCGGCAAGGCAGGCGGAGATGGCCTGCCTTCGCCGAAACGAAGCTTCGGCTTTGCGCAGGCCGGCCACGATCCCAGAGAGCATTTGCTCTGCCGTCACTAATTTATCGCCCGATCTTCACGTTGACTTCCATTCCGACGAGCCGGCTTGCCAAGCCCGTATCGTCGAGCCTGATCTTGACCTCGCCTAATTGGGCATTGGTCTGCACGAGGCGGCCCGTATATTCCACCTTGCCGGTCAGCGGTTTGTCGAAGGCGTTGCTCGTAATCGTCGCCTTCATGCCGGGCTTGACCTTCAACAGATCGCCCTGGAAGACCTGACAAGAAACATACATGGCCGAGATATCGCCCATTTGGAGGGCCGGGCCGCTCAAAGCCTCGCCAACATGCTGATTGACGGCCAGAATCACCCCGTCGCTGGGTGCCCGAAGCTGGTAGTTGGCGAGCCTTATCTGCGCCATATCATAGCTTTTGGTGGCGCTGTCGATGTCGGATGCGCCATCGGCCCGGACCTGGGCATATTTGTGCAATTCGATCGTGAGCGCGACCCGGGCATCTTCGGTGGCGGCGTCCAGCGCGGCCTGCTGGTGAAGCGAGGTCGCATCCGGTCCAAGCTCGCGATAAAGTCGGGCGTCCTTCTGTGCCTGCTGGTAATGCTCCTGATCGAGCTTCGATGTAAGCGCCTCGGCGGCAATGGATTGCTTGGCATCCCGCCTGGCCTTGTCCAAGGTGTTGGCGGCGACTTTCGCGTCCAACCGCGCCTGGTCGTCGACCAGGGTCATCAGCAAGTCGCCTTTCTTGACGGACTGCCCCACATGGACATTGATGGCTTTGATCGTGGCGCCGGCGACCCCGCTGAGGAGCACGAGCCCGCCCTTTGGCTCGATCGTGCCCGTGGCTCCAATCTCGCCCGAGGGCTGCGAACCGGCCCCTCCGCAGACAAGCACGGCGACCAACAATGCCATGCACGCTGCCGTGCTCGATTCCGCATGAAAAAATGCCATTCGTGAGGATATCCTATGTCTGGGGCTGGGTCCGCCAGCGCGAGAAAGCCGCAGCGGGCGGATGAAAGCGTCAAAATTGGGCGTTTTCAAGCTCGCGCGGGCTTGGCATTATTTCAAATGCTTCATGGGCGCGCGCCGGTTTTGGCGTCCGAGCAGGAAAGTGCAGTCGGTCGGCAATGGACGAATTTGCGGAAATGGCGGCGCCGGGGGCCAACGCTTCGCCGCGGCTCTTCGAGAATGCCATTCTCGACCGGCTGTCGCGCGTTCATCATTTGGTCCCGGTCATTCTCTACGCGCCGCCTGTGATGCTTCTAATGTATTTTAGTTGCGTCCGGATTGCAGCGTCCACCACCGTGGTGGGGTTCGCCGCGGGCTATATAACTTGGACGCTCACAGAATATTTCGGGCACCGCTTTTTGTTCCATGCGGAGTTCCCGGGCAAGCTTGGCGCCCGCATTCATTATCTTATTCATGGCGTCCATCACGACCATCCGAGCGATCCGCTCCGCTTGGTCATGCCCCCACTCTTGAGCGCGCCGATCATGGCCGCAAGCTTTGTCATTCTCCGGCCCATCTGCGGTCCGATGCTCATCCTTCCGGTGTGGGCCGGGTTCATTGCCGGCTATATCGCTTACGACATGGTGCATTACCACGTGCATCACGCGCAGCCGCGCACATGGGCGGGCCGCATGTTGCGCCGGCGTCACATGCTGCATCATTTCCGCGACAGTTCGTTATGGTTCGGTGTCAGCGCACCCTGGTGGGACGATCTTTTTGGAACGAGGCCGCGGGTGCCCGGACGCCAGGCGAGCTGAATGTTTGCAAATCGGGGCCGAGTGCGACTTTTGAGAAGGCATTCGCTCATTGCGGTATCGCTGCAATCTCTCGAGCGCGACCGCTGCTTAAGAGCTGCTCGAAATAGGCGATGGTGCGAATCAGGCCGTCATTCAGCGAGACTTTGGGTTCCCAGTTCAACAGCGCCTTCGCCTTGGAGATATCCGGCCGGCGCTGCTGCGGGTCGTCGCTCGGCAAGGGCAGGTGAACGACCTTGGAGCCGGATCCGGTCATATCGATAATCTTGTTCGCCAGATCGATGATCGTGAACTCGGCCGGATTTCCCAGGTTGATGGGACCTGTGACGCCATCGTCCGTCGCCATCAGCTTCAGGAAACCGTCGATCAGGTCGTCCACATAACAGAAGGAACGCGTCTGTAGGCCCTTTCCGAAAACCGTAATGTCGCGCCCCGTCAGCGCCTGGACGATGAAGCTCGAGACCACCCGTCCGTCATTGGGATGCATGCGCGGGCCGTAGGTGTTGAAGATGCGGCAGACCTTGACCGGCAATTTGTGCTGCCGGCGGTAGTCGAAGAACAGGGTTTCGGCGCACCGCTTGCCTTCGTCGTAGCACGACCGCGACCCGACGGGGTTGACGTTGCCCCAATACTCCTCGACCTGCGGGTGAACGGTCGGGTCGCCATAAACTTCCGAGGTCGAGGCCTGGAAAATCCTGGCCTTCACTCTCTTCGCAAGGCCCAGCATATTGATAGCGCCGATGACGCTGGTTTTCGTCGTTTGCACGGGATCGCGTTGATAATGGATGGGCGAGGCGGGGCAGGCGAGGTTGAAAATCTCATCGACTTCCACATAGAGCGGAAAGGTGACGTCGTGGCGGATCAACTCGAAGAGCGGCCTGCCCGCGAGATTGCCGAGGTTCATGTGCGTCCCGGTGAAAAAATTGTCGGCGCAGAGCACCTGGCAGCCCGCTTCGATCAGGCGCTCGCAAAGATGCGATCCCAGAAAGCCGGCGCCACCCGTCACCAGAACGCGTTTTTCGAGATGCACGGCATGTCTCCCCAAATTCCCTGACATAAATCACATCGGTTGGGATTTGAAACCACGAACTCGCAAGACTCAATAGTCTACGGGGCGTGGGTGCCAATTCCCGAAAAAATCAACGGCAAATCCAGCCGGTAGCTTCGAAGATGGCGATCTCGGCACAAGCGGTATACGTTCGGGCAGCGAATCCCTACAGATCGGCTTGCGCCTCTGCACAGAGGACGACGGGTTCGACGGCGCCGGAAGCGCCGGCTTTGCTCGATCGCTCGCTTCCGGCTCCCGACTTGGTCGAGGGCCATGTGGCAAATGCGGCTCTATCCGTGCCAAGCAATCCCCGATCTATTCTATCTTGACGCCTTACAACCCGATCGGGGGCAGCGCTTGCGGTGAACACATGGCCATCCAATGAGCCATAATCCCTATGGCGCAGCCCGCGATCCGATCATCTGCAACGTTCCCGCGACACGATCTCGACGAAGTTGCAGGGGCGGCTGTCGATCTGCCATTTGGGCCCCGCGCCGAACATACGCGACGAGAAACGACACGAGATCTGCCAGCGTATCTTGTGTCCCGGTATTATTTATGAACGCAAACCGGCCATTGGATCGACGCGCGTCGCGTTCTGCTACTTCACCTACTTCGGCAATACGTAGAGGGTGATGCTTTGCGCGGGCTCGTCGTCCTTGAGGACGCCCCGTGACCAAGTCAGATTGGAAAGGTGCTGGATCACATTGCTCGACGTCAATCGGTAGACGGACGCCGATCCCGCTCTTGCAAAATGCGCCAGTTTCAGTCTGACGGGCGTGTTGCCGCTCAATACCTTGCTGATGACCATCACGGTCATTGCGCCGTCGCTTGTTCGTAGCGCCGCAAAGGCCGAAAGATTGTCGGGGTTTGGCACGACTGCGGAAATGCTGGTGTCGCCGAAGGTGGAATCTGCGCCGTCGTAGTTGCGATAGATCTGCATCGCCTTGTACGTGGGCGTGGTGCTGTCCGGCACGGTCCAGCGCGTCGCCATGTCCAGCCCCTGCTGGCCGAAAATCCCGTAGATGTCGGCCTGGGTTGTCGCACCGTTGATGGAAGCTTCCGCGCCCCAATTGTATTCGGTCAGTGCGACCGGCGTGCCCGCATAGTAATTGGCGGAGATCCAGCCTTTCAGCCGCGGGATCAGGTAGACCGGCGCGCCGATCCAGCTTTCCGAAACATAGTTCGGATCCCAGAGCTGGCGCGTCGATCGGTTTCGCAGCAATTGCATTTTCTTGGAGACGTCGTCGCTGTACTCGCCGCCCTGGGGATAGAAATGCACGCTCAACACGTCCACGGGATGGCCGGACGCTTCCCATTCGGCGAGCAGCCACGGAATGTAATCCATCCCGTTCTCCTCGTTCTGACGGTCCGGAAAAGTGCTCCAGCCATGGATGGAGGCATACTGCTGGTCGTAACCGCTGTAAAAGTATCCGTCCCATCCCCATTCCTCGGGGGCGACGATTTTCGCGCCTGGGTCAAGCGCCTTGATGCTTGCCGATTCCGCGATGACTTTGTCGCGGTATTCGATCGGCATGCGGTCCGACGGGATGAACGTCGCGATGCGTTGCAAACCAGATGCTGGGCTCGTTATCCATAAGGTAGTAACCGACTCCGCCCGTCTGCGCCGGGCCCCACGTCGCAATCAGATGCGCGATCCAATTTTGCTCGTTAGCGGGACTGTCGGGAACATAGGCATCGTTGGGATTGTTGCCGGTGACGAACGTGGCGCAATCGGTTTCCAATCCGTCGCCCGCATCGGGATCGTAGGGATCGCTGGCGCATTGGGCGCCGTACTTGGCCACGGAGAAACTGGCGAGGATGGAGCGGTTGGGACCGAGATTGGCGACCCAGCCGATCAACGGCACGGTCAGCATCGGCTGCGCGCCCGCCGCGGTGCTGTCGGCGATAAAACTGTCGGCCTCGGCGCCCACGACGGCACTTTGTTGCGGGTAGCTCTCGAAGAACCAGTCGGAAGCGAGATTTTGGGCGTTCAGCGCCCAGTTGTAATCCGTCATGCTGTTGCCGCCCATCCGGTTCAGCGGCGCGTTCAACGCCGTCAGATCCGCCGGCGATGCGAAGGCCACGCCGTAGATCAGCGGGCTGATCGGATGATTGACGGCAGTGTCGATGGCGACGGTCACCTCCGGGTTGTTTTTTGCGGAAACATCGCTGGCGGTCAGTAGCGCGATCAGAACCGCGTACGATACCGCGATTCCGGCCCCGCGTGCGCGTATGACGCTTGTGGCATGGCTCACGTGGCACAGCGCTCGTTCCGTCATTTTCCAAATCCCGGATCGAAACATCGGAACCTGTACCACATTCTCCGATCGTCGGCACGAGATCGCAGATGCCGCTCGTCATCGAACTTCTGCCGCAGCCCGCAAGCCGGTCAGCCGCGATGTTCTTCCTGCCGCGGCTGATCCCGACGAAGGTGCAGCGATCAATTGCACTCCGACCCCAAGGCGGCTTGGATGCGAGCACGATTGGAGTGGCTAAGCCTGATGGTTTGCGAAAAGTTACATGTAACCTGTTCGGAAATTTGCCATAGGCTCGACCCCCAAGCCCTCCCGCACAAAGGTGCGGGCACATCGCCAGCGGCTGCGCGCGCAAGGACTGCGTCCGATCCAGATTTGGGTACCGGATGCACGCTCGCCGTCTTTCCGTTCCGAGGCGCATCGCTAGTCGGCTACCGTCGCGGCCAGCGCCCATGTGCGGCAGGATCAAGCATTCATCGACGCGATCTCGGCCCTCGCTTTCGAAGATGGCGGCGATGAATGAGGCGCGGCGACATATGGACGGTCGCCGGCGGCAGGGATTACTCGGGCAAGCCGCGGCCTGTCGTCATTGTGCAGGAGGCAATTCGTTCGGCGCCACGATGAGGATAGCCGCCGACACCAAGGTCGTTGTTCGCTATATCGTCTGGGACGACGACCGGCAGGCCCGCAAGGCACGAGAACTGATTGAATTGGCGGACACCGTCGTACTGTCGAGTGTCGTGCTGTGCGGGACGGCCTGGGTGTTTGGCCGCGCATACCGATACGCGGCCGAAGAGATCGTTCAGGTCCTTTCAGATATTGTCACGAGCCGGAATGTCGATGTGGATCGTGCCGCCGCCGAAGCGGGACTGGCGATGCTCGCGCGGGGTGGCGATTTCGCGGACGGAATCGTCGAGCACGAAGCGCTCGAGATGGGCTGTTCTGAGCTTGCGACGTTCGACAAAGCATTTGCCGACCGGCTTTCTCCGCGATTGCGTCGCCGCTGACGTTGCGCCGTACCGGGCATGTCTACTGCTCGGCCATACCAAAATCTATGCTGCGCGATCCGCAAGGGCGGCAAGCGCCGTGCGCGGATTGCGGGCCACGACCATGAGCAACGACCGGGCCGCAGGGTCGATGGCGTTGCGGCCCTGTTCCCAGTTGCGCAGGGTCGCCACCGGGATGCGCAGAGCCCGCGCGAATTCCTCCTGGGTCATCTTCAGGCGCGTGCGGATGACTTGCGGCGAATAAATCTCGTCAATCGCCAGGACACGATCGGGATCTTCGCCGTCCTCGACCATGTGCCGGCGGATGTCTTTCTCCGTAGTGGCGTCGAACTTGGCGCGGTTCAGCTTCGGACGCGATGCCTTGATCGCCTTCAGGGATTTACGGACCATTGCCACAGTTCGGCTTCCTTCTTTCGCGCCCGGCGCGCCGAGATGATGCGCCGGACAGATTCACGGTCGGTATAAATGACGGCCGGGATCGCGCCAGCGACCGCGCCGATCCTTGCTTCGCCCCAAGCTTCCCGCACATCGCACCACTCGATCACCGGTCCCTCGAATATCAACACAGCCAGATCGAACCCGAATCCGCGCTCCTTGAGGTTCCGCTCGCTCTTGGCATCGTCCCATTCGAAGTCCATGTCCATACTACGCGGTTGGCGTAGACGCCGCATTCTATTCATCCAAAATAGCGTAGTTGCGCGATTTCGGCGCGATTTTTCGCGGCGGGCACAGCGGTGCAATCGCGGCGGGGTGGCGACGCGGTGACGCTGGCGATTGGTTTTGGGCTGGAGATTTCGAGAAGAAGTTCGCCGCGGCGACAAGTTTCGTGAAGAGATCAAAGTCGTCGCTGGCGGACGCGCCGTCCGTTTGCCGCGCCGCGGCCGGCCGCCCAAGAAGCCATCGGCCGATGAAACTCCGATGCCTCAACCACGCTTGTTTTGATCGGTGCCGCAGGAATAATGACTCCGGCTCCTTTTTCTCTCGGCTCCTTTTTCTCTCGAACGACATGCGAACTCTCGCCATGGCCGCGCACTTGGGCCATCTGCACGAGTTCCGAACTCAAACATTCGTCGATCAAGAACTTCATGGCCGCCGTGTCGCCGCGAAACCTTACGCGACGACGACGCGGGGGTGAACGACCGCGAATGACGCGGACGGCCACGGGGCGGGGTCGCCTTGGCATAGAGAATCGCCAATTCGATCATCTCGTCGGTGAGGCTCGGATAGGCAGCCTTGATGCGTTCATGCGAAATCCCCGCCGCCGCCGATGCGGCAATGTCGTACACCGGCACGCGCGTGCCCTTGATCACCGGTGTGCCGCCGAGGATTGCGGGATACTCGACAACGGCGGCGCACGCCCGCGTGAGTTTGTCGCGTTCCGCCGGCGTGTCGGCAATGAACCGATCAAAATCGAGCGTGAGGAAGCGATGCTCGACTCGCCAATGCGGCCGTGTCTTGCGCCAAGTCTTGATGAGACGAACAGCATCGCGAGTTTTGGCCTCGCGGCACACGGCATCGATCGCGTATTTGCGCTCCGGCGCCGTAAGGGCGTCCGCAGCGCCGTAGTAAAAGCGGATAAACGCATAGCTGCCCGCCCACACCCGACGGCTGTCCTCGTTGACATAGAGCTCCTCCGGCAGAATGTGCTCGTCGATCAGCCGGTTGACGTCACGCACTTCGACACCCGAGACGACGGCGGCTTCGGCGGTGGTCAGCAATTCGGCCACGAGGGCCATGGACATCCCCAATAAGTCTTCCGATCTATCGGAAGACATAACTCCAAATCCCCAAATACAAGGTCTGGAGGCCAACGGTGGCGGTTGCGTGTTGCTCACTCTCCTGGTAGGCTACAAACCGAATTGGAATTAAGGCAGAATGTCTGTCGGAGTTTTCCCTCAGTGAGGGAAAATCTGAGGGAAGAGATGGTTCTGCGGCAACCAGGTTGATGAAATTCAAAGGGTTAGAGCACGGCTTGTAGGGGGCTCAGGGAAAGACGGGAGCCTGGACCACAAGATCGAGTATGGGGCGCGCGATCGCCGATGACACGTGGCGGAAATTCCCTGCTATTCCCTGAAGCAGGGAATTTTCTCGAGTTCGTCCGTGTACGGATAGAATGTCCTCGCGCCTACCTCGGACCGGAAGGGGAAGCGACGCATGATTTCGCTGCCCAAGGCGAACAAGCGAGAGGTGAAGCGCTATGGCGAAAGCCTTGCGCAAGGCGGCGCGCGCTGTGCTGTCGGCAACGGACTGCGGTAAGGTCGATGCGATGACAGACGAGGCCATCGCCCGGCAGATTGCATCCGATCCGGACGCCGCGCCCGATATGGCGCCGGCGATCGACGTGCGCGCAATCCGGCGCGCCGCCGGGATGACGCAAGCACAGTTTGCGACCGCTTACGAATTCGGCATCAGGACCGTGCCGGAATGGGAGCGCGGCGCCAAGAAGCCGAGCGGCCCGGCGCGAACTTTGTTGCGTGCCATCAATGCCGACCCCGAAGGCTTGCGAAAAGCTCCGGCCGGAACATAGGGCCGCGATTGCGCCGGAGTCATGGTAATGCAGTAAGTGTCACGGTATTCTTACACCCCATCGAATGAATAACACCGGGAGGCAGGAGCCTTGTTCTTCGCAATAGGAGATTATCTCGCAAGCATGCTTATCGGCATGTCGACGGCCTTCCTCGTACGAATCCTGGTTGCGCCCGGTATGGACATGGTGCTGGGCATGCTGATCGGTATGGGCCTGAGCATGATCGTACATCTGATCATCAGCATTGCGCTTTCCCCTTTGCTCGGCATGTTCGAGACGATGATGCCGGGAATGCTGACGGGCATGTACGGCGGCATGTTGTTCGGCATGCGCAACTCGATGGGCGCGGGCTCGAGCACGATGATGGCCGCTTTGCTTGTCGGCGCGGCCTTCGGCGCCGCAGTCACCCTGGCCATGAATACCTACAACCGGGTGCTCAGAGGCCCGGTGCTGGAGGCAGATGTGTGATGACAAGCGCAACAGATACTCAGACGAGGAGGAAATGGGACGAGGCAAGCAGCACCTTCGATCTCTTTTCCTTTGCCGAGGATCGTCGGCTCGGTCCCGACAAGCGCAGGTTGTTCGAGAAAAATCGTGGGCGGACGCTTCATGTTGCTGCGGGCACCGGCAATGACTTCAAGTTCTTTCCGCCCGGCGGAGATATCGTCTCCATCGACATAAGTCCAAAGATGCTCGAACGCGCCAAAGCCAAAGCTTCGGCCTACAAGGGGGTCATCACGCTTCGCGAAGCCGATGTATGCCATCTCGACTACCCTGACGACACGTTCGACACCGTGGCAACGGTTTGCACCTTCTGCTCGGTACCGAAGCCTATTGCCGGCTTGCGAGAGCTCTACCGCGTCCTCAAGCCGGGCGGGCAAATCCTGATGTTCGAGCATGTCCGCAGTGGCATTGGGCCTTTGGGAATCATGATGGATCTCATGACGCCGCTCACTCGGCGCGTAGGCCCCGAGATGAATCGGGACACGGTCGGCAATGTCCAGAAAGCGGGGTTCCGCCTGCGCCGTGTCGAAAACGTCTACTTGGACGTGGTTAAGATCATCGAGGGCGTGAAAGCGGTCTCTTGACCGATGCCAACGCCGAACTTTCAGTTCAAGAAGCGAGAATTTTCCAGCCTGGGTGGTCCAAGGATGGGGGCGAGTTCACCGGAGAACTCTCTTCCAATCACCCAGTTTCACTTTTGGAGTGCATTCCTCTCCCAACATTTGGCACCCCAAGATGCTATAATGTAATTATGGTGTGGGGAAACCGCCGCGAGCACTTCGGACGACCGCTACCGTCTGTGCTCCTCCAGCCGCGGCATGATCTCGACGAAGTTGCAGGGGCGGTGGCGGCTGTCGAGCTGCCATTTGAGAATACCGTCCCAGCCGTCCTTGACGGCGCCCGTTGAGCCGGGCAGGGCGAAGAGATAGGTGCCCTTGGCGACGCCGGCGCAGGCGCGCGACTGCAGCGTCGAGGTGCCGATCTTCTGATAGCTGATCTGGTGGAAGATGACGGAGAAGCCGTCGATCTCCTTCTCGAACTGGGATCGGAACGCTTCCACCGTCACGTCGCGGCCGGTGAGGCCCGTTCCGCCGGTCGAGATGACGACATCGATGCCGGGATCGTCGATCCAGGCCTTGAGCTGGGCGGCAATCGCGGCCTGGTCGTCCCTCAGCAGCGAGCGCGCAGCCAGAATGTGGCCGGCTTCGGCAATGCGCTCGGCAAGCGCATCGCCCGAGGTGTCGTTGGACGCATCGCGCGTATCGGAAACCGTGAGCACGGCGATACGGACCGGTTTGAAGACCCGGCCTTCGTCAATGGGGGACGTTGGCATCGCTGATGAGCGTCGTGTCCGCAACGGCCGGCGGCGCGGGGCTTTGATGCGGATGATAGACGGGCCACTTGCCTTCCGCCGTCTCTTCGAGACTGGGCGTTTCGCTCCGGCCGGCGCGGCGGTCATAGAGCCAATACATGGTCATGACGCGCTTGACGTAGTTGCGCGTTTCGGCCACCGGGATGCTCTCGATGAACAGCAGCGGATCGTCCGCGATCGACGGACGGGCGCCGATCCAGCGGGTCAGCGCGGCAGGACCCGCATTGTAAGCGGCTGCAAGCTGGAAGAGATTGCCGTTGACCTGGCCCATCAGCTCCTGAAGGTATTTTTGACCGAGGCCCAGATTATAGGCCGGATCGTTGAGCCGTGACCGGCCAGGCATTGCGCCGTCGACGTGCTGGGCGGTGTCGGGCATGACCTGCATCACGCCGCGCGCGCCCGCGGTCGACACGGCTTTTGCTTCGAACCGGCTTTCGACCCGCGCGAAAGCGAACAGCAGGCAGGGATCGACCTGGTAGCCTCCCGGCGGCGCATAACGCGGCATCGGGAAAAGGCCGGTCAGCGTCACGCCGCGCGACGCCTGCGTTTCGCTGGCGCGCAATTCGAGATCGGGCAGATCCATGCGGTGGGCGAGGGCGGCAAATGCCGCCGTCTCGTCGGCCGAGAGCGCCCCCAGTGCCCGCATCATCTCCGGCTGGACGTAATCGGTTTCTCCGATCTGCCACAGGGCGACCGCGCGATGCGCGGCCTCGTTCTGCACGATGGAACGAAAGCTCGACGGATCGAGCGTGGCTTCGCTGAACTGGGTGTGGTTGTCCTCACCCAGCAGCTGCTCGGCGAGCATGCCGTAGAATGTCGGTTGCTCGCGGGCCGCGGCCGTGAGCAGCGTCACCACGTTGAGGGGATCCCCCGCCACCAGATGGGCCCTAGCGGCCCAGAATGCGCCTGCGCTGCGCGCCCAGCCGGTGGCACCCCCGGCTTGAGCCAGGGTCTCGAAGCGCTGCGCCGCATCGGCAAAGTTCGACAGGCGATACGCCGCCAGTCCGGCGATCCAATCAAGCTGCGGCACCGCTGCGCGATCCGTTCCCGTGACGGTCATGGCCAGCCGATAGGCGTCGCTGTCCTGGCCTTCCGCCAGATAGCCGGCGGCGACCTTGTGGGTGAGCTGGGCCGTGTCCGAAGACGGCACGCCGGGCGTGCCGGCCAGCGTCCGAAGGGCCGCTTCGGCTTGCGCCGGCTGATTGGCGCGAATGTCGCTTTCGATGGCCCCCTCCGCGGTGCGGGCGGCGTCGGAGCCAAGCGGCGCCTCGCGCCTTGTGTCGGCGGTTTCGTAGCCCCAGCCGCCGCGCTCGCGCACCGGGGGGATGGCTGCGAGCTCCACCTTATGGCGGCGGTTGCGCTTCTCGGCCAGCTCGCGCACGCGAGGCGCCAAGGGAAGATCGTCGTATTTCTCGAGCCAAGCGGCCAGTTGCGCCAGCGGAATGTGCCGCGCGCGCGGCGACAGAAAATGTTCCGCTTCGGCGTAGCCGACCAGCGAGCGATCGGAAAGCTCCTCGATCTGGCGGCGGGCCGCGGCGAAGTTTCCGCTGCGCTCGTTGGCGAATATCTCGCGATAGAGGCGCACGTCCTCGGCGGACAGCACGTGCGGGATCGTGGAACCGGCGCGATCGCCAAAAGTTTGAAAATCCGGGTCGGCAACCGCGACTCCGCAGGAGAGCGCGATCGCGGCACAAAAAGCCGCGAGAAGGACTGGGAGCTTCACGAACCCTCTCTTGCGAACACAACGCGGGGAGACAAGGTTACCTGCGTTCGGCGCCGGCCTCAAGCAGCTTCAGCGAATTAACCTTTACAGAGATTAACTGCAGATCGCGCCACGCCAGCTTCTTGTCGATGGCTCGCCGCAACAGATAGGCGGGATGCAGAGTTGGCATGACCGGCACCATCTGCCCATTCACGTAATATTCGAGCCATTTCCCGCGCAGACGCATGATGCCGTCGGTCTTGCCCATGACGTGACGGGCGGCGACGGCGCCGAGCAGCACGATCACTTTCGGCGCAGCAAGCTCGATGTGCCGTCGCAGGAAAGGCAGGCAGCTGGCGGCTTCCTCCGGTGAGGGATCGCGATTGTCGGGCGGGCGCCAATTCAGGACATTGGTGATATAGACGTTTGCGTTGCGATCCAGCCCGATTGCCGCGAGCATCTTGTCGAGCAGTTTTCCCGCCCGGCCCACGAACGGCAGCCCGGCCAGATCCTCGTCCCGTCCGGGCGCTTCGCCGATCAGCATGATCCCGTGTTGCGGCGTGCCGTCGGCAAAAACGGTCTGCGTGGCAAATTTCTTGAGCGTGCAGCCGTCGAACGCCTCCACGGCCGCCTTGAGTTCGGCGAGCGAAGTGCAAGCCGCCGCGATCTCCATTGCCCTGCCGATCGAGTCGGCGGCGGATGCCCGGATATTCGCTCCGGGCGCGGCCGGCGAGCTGTCCTTGGTGGTGAACGAGAACCCCGATCGCCCCGCCGCCGGCGTTGCGCGGGGCTCCGTTCGAACGGGGGTAGCGGCCGGGATCGGAGCGGATGGCGCCGCCGCGACGCCGCGGGGGGCCGCAAAGCGGTCGACGGGCATCTCGCCCAAGGCGTCCTCGGCGCCGGCTTCCAGAAGCCAGCCAAGCATGGCGGCGAGATCGGGCTTTGAACCGAGCATGGGCAGATGATACGGAAATCTCACAGCCAAGGCGACACTCACTGCAAGGGCCCGTCCTTCTCCTCGGAAACGGGCCGGTAATCTCAGGACAGCACGAATGGCCGAAACCGCCGAACGCGAGAGCATGGAATACGACGTCGTCATCGTCGGCGGCGGGCCCGCCGGATTGTCGGCGGCAATCAGGTTGAAGCAGTTGGCGGCGCAGTCCGGGCGCGACATCGGCGTGTGCGTTCTCGAAAAGGGCTCCGAAATCGGTGCGCACATTCTTTCCGGCGCGGTCATCGATCCGATCGCGCTCGATGAGCTGATCCCCGATTGGAAGGAGAAAGGCGCGCCGCTCGACACTCTCGTGACGCAAGACCGTTTCTATTATTTCGGGCCGGCGGGAAGCGTTCGCATCCCGAATTTCATCATGCCGCCGCTGATGAGCAATCACGGCAAGTACATTGCAAGCCTGGGCAATGTGTGCCGCTGGCTGGCCCAGCAAGCCGAGGCGCTGGGCGTGGAAATCTATCCCGGATTTGCCGCCGCCGATCTCGTCTTCGGAGAGCACGGCGAAGTCAGAGGCGTCGTCACGGGCGATATGGGCGTGGCGCGCGACGGCCACCGCAAGGATTCCTTCACGCCGGGCATGGCGCTGTTGGGCAAATACACGCTGATTGCCGAAGGCGCGCGGGGATCGCTGGCAAAGATCCTGCTGGCGAAATACGATCTTTGCGCCGGCCGCGATCCGCAGAAGTTCGGCATCGGGTTGAAGGAGCTCTGGGAGCTCAAGCCCGAGAGTCACGTTCCCGGCCTCGTGGTGCATGCGATGGGCTGGCCGCTCGACAACCGGACCGGCGGCGGCCTGTTCATGTATCACTTCGCAGACAATCTCTGCGCCATCGGTTTTGTCGTCCATCTGAACTATTCCAATCCCCATCTCGATCCGTTCGGCGAATTTCAGCGTGCCAAGACGCACCCGCGCATCCGCACATTTCTCGATGGCGGCAAGCGGATTTCCTATGGCGCGCGCGCGATCACCGAAGGCGGATTTCAGTCGGTTCCCAGGCTCGCCTTTCCCGGCGGCGCGCTGATCGGATGTTCCGCGGGCTTTGTGAACGTGCCGCGCATCAAGGGCAGCCATAACGCGATGAAGACGGGGATGCTGGCAGCCGAGGCCATCGCCGCTGCGCTGGCAGACGGCCGTTCGAACGATGTGCTCGGCTCTTACGAAGAAAGCTATCGTTCAAGCCATGTCTACCGGGATTTGAGGCTCGTACGGAACGTCAAGCCGCTGTGGTCCAAGTTCGGAACGATCGGCGGGCTGCTGTTCGGCGGCGCGGATATGATAGCGAACGAATTTTTCGGATTCAGTCCCTTCGGTACGCTCAAGCACGGCAAGCCGGATTGCGCGACCCTGAAACCGGCCTCGCAATGCAAGCCGATCAAATACCCCAAGCCCGACGGCGTTATCAGCTTCGACCGGCCGTCATCGGTGTTTCTGTCGAACACGAATCACGAGGAGGATCAGCCGGTTCACCTCAGATTGAAGGATCCTTCGCTGCCGATCCGCGTCAATCTCCCTGAGTATGACGAACCGGCCCAGCGCTATTGTCCGGCCGGGGTCTACGAGGTCGTACGCAGTCCCGAAGGCCCCCGATTCCAAATCAATGCCCAGAACTGCGTTCACTGCAAAACCTGCGATATCAAGGATCCGTCGCAGAATATCGATTGGACGACGCCCGAAGGCGGCGGCGGTCCCAACTATCCGAACATGTGAGAGGCGAAGTGCGTAATATTCCAGGCTTGGTTTTCTGTGTGGTCTTTGCCTTGTCCCTGGGCGCCTGCGCGGAAGTGCAGGGCAGCATGGCGGCGCATACCGAGACCGGCGAGGCGCAGAGCTTCGGCGATTACCTGTCGGCGCGGCTCGCCGCGAGCGATCACGACATCGCCGATGCGGCGCAGCTCTATCGCGCCAGCCTCGACGCCGCCCCCGACAATCCCGATCTGCTCGATCGTGCGTTTCTCTATACCGCAGCGGAAGGCGATGTGCCCCAGGCCGCCGCGCTGGCAAAGCGCGTGCTGGCCACCGAGCCCGACAACCGCGCGGCTCGTCTGGCCATTGCGGTGGACGAACTCAAGGCCGGCGACTATGCGGGTACGCGCACGCAGATCGCGCAATCCGCCAAAGGCCCGTTCACGACGATCACGCTGTTGATGCTGGATGCCTGGGCCGCCCAAGGCGCGGGCAATACAGATGCGGCGCTCGCCGACGTCAAGTCTGTGACCGCGGAAGGCGGCACGGACGAGCTTGCGAATTTCCATCGGGCGCTGATCCTGGATTTGGCGGGCCGAAACGGCGATGCGGACGCTGCCTATCGCGCCGCACTGGGCAACGGCGCCGCCAGCCCTCGGGTTGCAGAATCCTACGGCCGTTTCCTGGAAAGGACCGATCGCGGCAAGGAGGCGCGTGCGTTCTACACGAAAGAGCTTTCGGATCCCGCTATCGCGCCGATTGCGCGACAGGGGCTTGAGCGGCTCGCTGCCGGAACCAAACCCGACCGTTTGATCGCAACGCCTGCGGCGGGTGCCGCCGAGGCGCTGTTCGGAATCGCCGCGTCTCTGTCCGACGACGCAAGCGCCGATGTTGCGATCCTTTACCTGAGGCTTGCGCTGTACCTCGAGCCCGATCTCGATCTCGCAAAGATCGTTTTGGCCGACCGATTCGAAAATCTCGAAAAATTCGACGATGCCATTGCGGTCTATCGAACCATCGACAAAAGCTCGCCGTTCTGGTCGGCGGCAGCCGTGCAGGCGGCGCTGGACGAGACCCGCGCGGGGCAAAACGACGTGGCGATCGTGCAGCTCAAGGATATCGCGCTAACCGATCCGAGCGACTTGAACGCCTGGACCGCATTGGGCGACGCCTATCGCAGTGCCGAGAAATACCGCGAGGCGGCCGATGCCTACGATCATGCGGTCAGGTTGTTCGCGTCGGAACAGCCGGAGGATTGGGCCGTCTATTACGGGCGCGCTATGGCGGAAGAACAATCCAAGCGCTGGGACGCCGCCGAGCAGGATTTGCAGCATGCGCTGAAGCTCAAACCCGATCAGCCGGAGGTGTTGAATTTCCTCGGCTACAGTTGGGTCGATCAGGGCCGCCGTCTCTCCGAGGCCTTGGCCATGCTCGAGAAGGCGCGGGCCTTGAGCCCCTTCGACGGCTATATCGTCGATAGCGTCGGCTGGGCCTATTATCGTCTGGGCCGTTACGAGGAAGCCGCCAAGACGTTGGAGAGCGCGGTGCTGCTGGAGCCCGGCAACCCAACCATCAACGAGCATCTAGGGGATGCGTATTGGAAAACCGGGCGCAAGCTCGACGCGCGGTTCCAATGGAGTCACGCGCTGGCATTCGACCCGGACGCCACACAAAAAATCGAACTCGAGAAGAGGCTCCTGTCCGGGCTCGATGACGCAACCGCGCATTGACGGGATTGCCGTTCAGGCGCCGGCGAAGATCAATCTTTGCCTGCACGTGGGCGCGCGCCGGCCCAACGGCTACCACGATCTCGAAAGCCTTGTGGTCTTCGCCGATTGCGGCGACGCGCTGAGATTCGCGCAAGCCGGGCAGCTTTCGCTGGCGATTGCCGGATCCTTCGCCGGCGCATTGCCGGTCTCGGACGACAATCTCGTGCTCAAGGCCGCGCGCCTGCTCGCCCTGCGCGCAGGGTGCGCGCCCCACGCTCGCATCGTATTGACCAAGCGGCTGCCGGTCGCATCCGGCATCGGCGGCGGGTCGGCCGACGCGGCTGCGACCTTGCGCGGCCTGGTGCGGCTTTGGGAACTCGACATCGCGTCCGATGAATTGCTCGATATCGCCGCAAGCCTCGGCGCCGATGTGCCGATGTGCGTTGCGAGCGCGCCGGCCTGGGTCGAAGGGCGCGGCGAGCGCATCTCGTATCTTCGCGATATTCCCGATTTCGCGCTAGTTCTCGCCAACCCGATGGTCGAAGTTTCCACGGCGGAGGCGTTTGCGAGGCTCAAGCAGCGCAGTGGCATCGGTTGCGTGCAGCCGCCGGGGAAATGGGAGGATGTCCAAGCGCTAGCCGATTACCTGCGCACGACCGCCAACGATCTCGAACGTCCTGCGATGGAGATCGCGCCCGTCATCGCCGACCTGCTGGGTGAGATCGGCCGCCAGCCCGGCGTGCTCCTGGCGCGGATGTCCGGCAGCGGGGCGACCTGCTTCGGGCTCTTTGCCGATCGCGCGCAAGCGCAAGTCACCGCCGCCGAACTTGCCAGAGCCCATCCCGATTGGTGGGTTGTCGACGCAGGGATGGCGTCGCCGAAATTTGCCGCACCGCGCGCGGCCGGGATTGCGGACAGCACGCAAGGTTTCGACCTGCAACGGAAGCGTTGATCGTTGCCGGGATGCTTCGGCCTCAGGCTCATCGCCCGCCGTCAACCGTGTCAATGCTTCGAGCGCCCATCTAAATTGTGATAAAACGGCAACTGCAGAGACCAAAGGGAACAAGCTCATGAAGCCGTCCGCGGCCGTCGATCTCAAACGCGATGCCGTTCGCGAAGCGATGCGCCGGTTCCGCGCGGCGGACCCGCGGATTTTCGGGTCGGCGCTCCATGGCACCGATGAAGAGGGCAGCGATCTCGATCTTCTGGTCGATGCTTTGCCGGGCGCCACGTTGTTCGATCTTGGCGGCTTGCAGGTCGAGCTGGAAGAGATGCTTGGTGTTCCCGTCGATCTTCTCACCCCTGCCGACCTTCCGGCGAGGTATCGCGATCGGGCGCTTGCCGAAGCCAGGCCCGTATGATCGAAAGCCGGCTTTCCAAACGGCATTGCCGTACCTTGTCAAGCAATTGCCCAACGTCCGTCGCGATGACGACGCTGAAGGGCGCCACCCGTGAAGGCTTCGACTTCCGCCGTACCTTACGGTCTTCAGACTAGACGAAGTTAAATTCCCGTGACAGCAACAACGTTTCCCTTGCCGCCGCCGGCCTAATGCCCCCGCCCGACGCAGAACTGCGCCACCGCGTCCAAGGTCTCGCGCATTTCGCTAGGAGGAAATTCGCGCAGGGCGTGGACGGCCTGCGCTGCATAACGACGGGCTCGCGCCTGCGTGTCGCGAATGGCGCCGGTCTTTTCGACATGGACGATGGCGCGATCCAGATCGTCTTCCTGCTGCACGCCGGTCTCGATCACGCGGCGCCAGAAGCCTTGTGCTTCCGCGTCGGCGCGGGCGAAGGCGAGGATGACGGGCAGAGTTACCTTGCCCTCGCGGAAATCGTCGCCGACCGATTTGCCCATCTGCGCCTGGCGACCGGAATAATCCAGCGCGTCGTCGACGAGCTGGAAGGCGACGCCGAGGTTGTGGCCATAGTCCCTGAGCGCCGTCATCCGGGATCGTTCGGCCAGCGCGACGGCGCCTGCCGCCTCCGTGGAGGCCGCGAAGAGGGCAGCCGTCTTGGCGCGGACGACCTCCAGATAATCCGCTTCCGTTATCGAAAGGTTGTTCGCGGACTTGAGCTGCATCACCTCGCCTTCGGCGATGACGGCGGAGGCGTTGGCCAGGATGTCGAGCACGGCAATGTTGCCGGTCTCGACCATCAGCTGGAATGCGCGGCTGAAAAGAAAATCGCCGACGAGAATGCTGGGCTTGTTGCCCCACAGGACATTGGCGGCGATCTTGCCCCGGCGCAGCGTGCTGGTATCGACCACATCGTCATGCAGCAGCGTAGCCGTGTGGATGAACTCGACCGCCGCCGCGAGCTTGATGTGCTGCGACCCAGTATAGCCGCACATCTGGGCGGCGGCCAGCGTGAGCATGGGCCGCAGCCGCTTGCCGCCGGAATCGACAAGATGGCTGCCGAGCTTGGGAATCAGATTGACGGGGCTGCCCATTCGTTCGTGAATGAGCTTGTCGGTTGCGGCCATGTCGGATTGGACAAGGCCGTAGAGCCGATCGACCGGGGATGGCCCGGGTCGCGCAACTATCGTTGCCGAGGCGGTCGTCATTTGCTGCCTTGCTTCTGGCCTTGGCCCTTATCGCCATTTAGGAAAGTCAACCGAGTACGGTCAAGCTGACGGACCCCAGGCTGCGAGGGATGCCTCCGAGGACAAAGGGATGATGCGTGCAGTCCTGAAGACCAATAATCCCGTATTGCTGAGTCTAGCACAGGCGCTTCTTTCGGATGCCGGCATCGGGGTGGCCGTGTTCGACAGTCACATGAGCGTCATGGATGGCAGCTTGGGCATATTGCCGCGCCGTCTGATGGTCTGTGACGGCGAATATGAGCTTGCGCAGGCGATTCTGAGAACATCCTTGTCCGACATGCTGTCCGCCGGATGATGGCGCTCACCCAGGATCGATTTCTGGGCGGGCTGATCGTCGCCAAGCAGCCCGCGGAGGGGTTTCGCTCCGGGCTGGACGCCGTCATGGTCGCAGCCGCCGTGCCGGCGGCGTCGGGCGAGGAGGTGCTGGAGCTGGGGTGCGGGGCGGCCGTGGCGGGCCTTTGCCTGGCCGCGCGGGTTGCGGGCTGCAAGATCACCGGCATCGATTGGGAGGCTTCCCTTGTTTCTTTGGCCGGCGAAAACGCCCGCCTGAACTCCATGGCGTCGCGCTTCCGATTCGTGGCGGGAGACGCTTTGTCGCCGCCTGCTGAATTGCGCAAAAGCTACGACCATGTGTTCTGCAATCCGCCGTTTCACGACGGGCTGGGCCAGCGTTCGACATCCGGCGCGCGTGCCGCCGCACTTTACGACGAAGGGCGGTTGAGCCGGTGGCTGGCCGGCGGTCTGAAGCGCGCAGGCAGCAAGGGCAGCTTCACGGTTATCGTGCGGGCCGATCGGCTGGGCGAGGTGCTTGCCGATTTGCCGCCGCGCGGCGTCACGGTATTTCCGCTCTGGCCATCGAAAGACAAACCCGCCAGCCGCGTCATCGTACAAACCCGGAAGAATTCCCGCGCGCCGTTGTGCCTGCTGCCCGGACTGGTCCTGCATGAGACCGATGGCCGCTATACGCCGGAGGCCGACATGGTCCTGAGGGATGCCGGCTCGCTTGCCCTTGCGGGACGCGCTTTGTAGCGTGCCGCCGCATCGACAGGATCATGACGTTGTCCGGCGCACGCACATTTCAGGATTTGATACTCACGCTGCAGCAGTTTTGGGCGGGGCAGGGCTGCGTCGTCTTGCAGCCATACGACCTCGAAATGGGCGCCGGCACGTTTCATCCGGCGACCACTTTGCGGGCGCTCGGTCCGCGGCCGTGGCGCGCGGCTTACGTGCAGCCGTCCCGCCGGCCCAAGGACGGTCGTTACGGCGAAAATCCCAATCGCCTGCAGCACTATTACCAGTTCCAAGTGATCTTGAAGCCCGCACCGGCGAATGTCCTGGACATGTATCTCGACAGCGTGAAGGCGATCGGAATCGACCCCACCCTGCACGATATCCGTTTCGTGGAGGACGACTGGGAAAGCCCGACGCTCGGCGCCTGGGGGCTCGGCTGGGAAGTGTGGTGCGACGGCATGGAAATCACGCAATTCACCTATTTCCAGCAGGTGGGCGGTTTCGATTGCGATCCCGTTTCCGCCGAAATCACCTACGGTCTCGAGCGGCTGGCCATGTATGTCCAGGGGGTAGAGTTCGTCTACGATCTGGCCTTCAACGGTCAATTCCGGTACGGCGACGTTTTCCATCAGGCCGAGCGGGAATTTTCCGCCTTCGATTTCGAGTATGCCGATACGGCCATGCTGTTCCGCCATTTCGAAGATGCCGAGCAGGAATGCAAATCGCTGGTGTCGGCCAGTCTTGCCCTGCCTGCCTACGATCAATGCATCAAGGCCAGCCATTGCTTCAATTTGCTCGACGCGCGCGGCGTGATCAGCGTCACCGAACGGGCCGCCTATATCGGGCGTGTCCGCACACTCGCCAAGGCGTGCTGCGAGGCGTGGCTTGCCAGCGGTCAGGGCGACTACACGCCCAGGCAACCGTGATATGGCGGATTTGCTTCTTGAACTCTTTTCCGAGGAGATACCGGCGCGCATGCAAACCGGCGCCGCGAAGGAATTGGAGCGATTGGTGGTCGGTGCGCTGTCCGATCGCGGTCTGCTGTTCGATGCGGTGCGCGCCTTCGCCGGTCCGCGCCGCCTGACCCTTGCCGTGACGGGCCTGCCGGCGCGCCAGCCGGACACGAGCGAGGAACGTAAGGGCCCGCGCGTCGATGCACCCCAAAAAGCCATCGACGGCTTTCTTCGCTCGGCCGGCGTCACGCTCGATCGGTGCATGCGCCAATCGGACGCCAAAGGCGAATTCTACATCGCCGTCATTCGCCGCAAGGGCCGCGCGATAGAGGAGGTGCTGGCACACACTCTGCCTGCGGCCATCGGCGCGCTGACCTGGCCGAAATCGATGCGCTGGACGGCGGGAGCCACCCGTTGGGTGCGTCCGCTGCACGGCATCGTCTGCACCTTGGACGGAGAGGCCGTGGGGTTTGAATTTGCCGGCGTGAAGAGCGGCTGCACGACCTTCGGGCACCGGTTTCTCTCGCAGCGGCCGGTCCCGGTGCGCCGTTTCGAGGACTACGAGCAGCAGCTGCGCGACGCTTACGTGATCCTGGATGCAGCCGAGCGCAAGGACATCATTCTGCACGAGGCAAAGCAGAAAGCCTTTGCCTTGGGCCTGGATCTTGTCGAAGACCAGGGCCTGCTGGAAGAGGTCGCGGGCCTCGCGGAATGGCCGCACGTACTCATCGGCCGGATCGAAGAGCAGTTCATGGAACTGCCGGCCGAAATCCTCCAAACATCGATGCGCCAGCATCAGAAGTATTTTTCGCTCAAGCGCGCGGGAACCGGCGAGCTCGCTAACCGCTTTGTGGTGGTGTCCAACATGATCGCCGCCGACGGCGGAGAACGCATTGTCGCCGGCAACGAGCGCGTGTTGCGCGCCAGGCTGTCCGATGCGCGATTTTTCTGGGAACAGGACAGGAAGCGCCGGCTGGAATCGCGCGTGCAGAACCTGAAGGACATCGTGTTTCACGCCAAAGCCGGCAGCATGCAGGATCGGGCCTATCGCATCGCGTTGCTGAGCCTGCTCATAGCCGATGCGCTCGGCGTCGACATTCGCCGCGCGTGCCGGGCAGGGCTGCTTGCGAAAGCCGATCTCGTCAGCGGTGTCGTGGGAGAATTCCCCGAGCTGCAGGGTGCGATGGGACGGCTTTACGCGCTGCATGACGGGGAAGAGCCGGACGTTTGCGCGGCGATCCGCGATCACTACCGGCCGCTGGGTCCAACCGACAGCGTGCCGACATCCCCTGTGTCGATCGCCGCGGCCTTGGGCGACAAGATCGACAGTCTGGTTGCGCTGTGGCGCGCGGGCGAGAAGCCGACGGAATCCAAGGACCCGTTTGCCTTGCGGCGTGCCGCGCTCGGCATTCTTCGCATCATTCTCGAGAACCGTCTGAGGCTGCCCCTCTCCGTTATGATGTTCGCCTCTCTTCAGGCCGAACGCTGCGACATGCAGCGCAGCTGGAAGGATCGAATTCGGGATTCCGCGTTCGAGGAGCCGCTGCTCCAAGGCCTCGCACGCGATCTTGCAGAGGCAAGCGCTGTCGACCGGCAATCCGACGGCGACAAGGCCGTTGTTGACGAACTGCTCGCGTTTCTTGCCGACAGGCTCGACGTGGCGTTGCGCGAAGAAGGAATTCGCCACGATCTCATTGCGGCGGTGTTCGGCTTGGGCCGCGAAGACGACTTTACGCGGCTGGTTGCCCGCGTCCGCGCGCTTGCCGGGTTCCTCAGAAGCGAAGATGGTGTAAATCTGCTCGCCGGATACCGGCGTGCGGTCAACATCGTCAGGATCGAGGAGAAGAAGGACGGACGCTCTTATGTCGGCGAGCCGGATCCGAAGCAGCTGAGTGCGCCTGAAGAAAAAGAGCTGTTCATGGACCTTGCCGCGGCAAAAGGGCTGGTCGTTGCCGAGCTCGAACGCGAGCGCTTTGCCGAGGCCATGACGGTCATGGCGCGCCTGCGCGGTCCGGTGGATGCCTTTTTCGAGAGCGTGACCGTCAATGTCGCCGAAGCCGGCCTGCGGGAAAACCGGCTGAAGCTCCTTTCGCGGCTGCGCGACGCGCTGCACGCCGTCGCCGATTTCTCCAAGATCGAAGGCTGAGCCGGATTGTTGAACGACTGGGAAGGCGAATAATGACGAAGTGGGTCTATGCGTTCGGCGACGGCAAGGCGGAAGGCCGCGCCGAAATGAAAAATCTGCTGGGCGGCAAGGGCGCAAACCTTGCGGAAATGAGTAATCTGGGCCTGCCGGTGCCGCCGGGGTTCACCATAACGACTGAGGCCTGCGCGTATTTCTATCAAAACGGCGAGACATACCCGCCGGACCTCAAGCCGATGGTCGAGGCGGCGCTGGCCGAGATCGGCAGGATTGCCGGCGGCAAGCTGGGGGATACGACCTCTCCCTTGCTCGTTTCTGTGCGTTCGGGCGCGCGCGTGTCCATGCCGGGCATGATGGATACGGTATTGAATTTGGGTCTCAATCCCACGACCGTCGAGGCCCTCGCACGGCTCACGGGGGATCCGCGCTCGGCCTACGATTCCTATCGCCGTTTCGTGCACATGTATTCCAACGTCGTACTCGGTCTGGAGCACGCCGACTTCGAAGAAATTCTCGAGGTCGAAAAGGAGACGAAAGGCGTCGAGCTGGACACCGAACTCGATGCCGCCGATCTCATGCGTATTGCCGAGCTCTACCGCGCCCATGTCGCCGACGCGCGTGCGGCGCCGTTCCCGGACGACGTGGAGGCGCAGCTATGGGGCGCCATCGGCGCGGTATTCTCCTCTTGGAAGAGCCCGCGCGCCAAGACGTACCGCAAGCTGCATAACATCCCCGAAGACTGGGGTACGGCCGTGAACGTGCAAGCGATGGTGTTCGGCAATCGCGGCAACACGAGCGCAACCGGTGTGGCATTCACCCGCGACCCGTCGACCGGGGAACGCGTGCTTTTTGGCGAGTTCCTGGTGAATGCGCAGGGCGAAGACGTGGTGGCGGGAATCCGAACGCCGCAGCCGATCGCGAAGCTCGTCCGCGAGCGCTCGGGCGGCAAGAATCCGTCGATGGAAGAGGCGATGCCCGAGGCGTTCGCAGAACTCAAGCGCATCGCCGAGGCCCTCGAGCAGCACTATCGCGACATGCAGGATGTGGAATTCACCGTGCAGGACGGCAAGCTGTTCATGCTGCAGACCCGCGGCGGAAAGCGCACCGCGGAAGCGGCACTGAAAATTGCCGTGGACATGGAGCGCGAAGGCCTCATCGACAAGACGCTGGCGATTTCGCGCGTCGACGCCGCAGCGCTCGATCAACTGCTGCATCCCACGCTCGATCCTTCCGCGCCGAAAGATTTGATCGCGACAGGTCTTGCCGCGTCCCCCGGCGCGGCGACGGGAGAGATCAGTTTCAATGCCGACGAGGCGGAAAGGCTCGCCCAGGACGGGCATAGCGTGATCCTGGTGCGCATGGAGACGAGCCCGGAGGATATCCACGGCATGCACGCGGCCCGCGGAATCCTTACCGCACGCGGCGGCATGACGAGCCACGCCGCCGTGGTGGCGCGCGGGATGGGCCGGCCGTGCGTGTCGGGCGCGGCGATGCTCAAGATCGATAACGCCAAAGGGATCATGACGGCCGGCGCGGTCACGCTGAGGCGCGGCGACGTGATCACCATCGACGGTGCGACGGGGCAGGTGTTCAACGGCCGCGTGCCCATGCGACAGCCCGAGTTGACTGGCGATTTCGGCACCTTGATGCAATGGGCAGACGAGGTTCGCCGTCTCAAGGTGCGCGCAAACGCCGATACGCCGGAGGACGCGGCCGCCGCGCGGCGCTTCGGTGCCGAAGGCGTCGGCTTGTGTAGAACGGAGCACATGTTCTTCGAGCCCCAGCGTATCGTCGCGGTGCGCCAGATGATCCTCGCCGACGCCGTGGCGGAGCGCGAAGCCGCTCTGGCCAAGCTGCTCCCGATGCAGCGGCGCGACTTCGAAGGCATTTTCGCGGCGATGGACGGACTTCCCGTCACCGTGCGGCTGCTGGATCCGCCGCTGCACGAATTTCTGCCGCAAAAGGACGAAGAGATTGCCGAAGTGGCGAAGGCGGCCGGCACCGATCCCGCCAAGCTGCGGCAGCGCGCGATCGCGCTGCATGAGGCCAATCCCATGCTGGGCCACCGCGGATGCCGATTGGGCATTACCTATCCGGAAATTTACGAGATGCAAGCGCGCGCCATATTCGAGGCAGCGTTGAATGTCGAAGCAACGGGAGGAAAACCCGTTCAGCTGGAGATCATGATTCCGCTGGTCGGATTCAAAAGTGAAATCGAGACGCTCAAGGCGCGCATCGTGAAGATGGCAGAGGCGGTGAGGACCGAACGCGGCCGCATTCCCGCATACATGGTCGGTACGATGATCGAATTGCCGCGCGCTGCTTTGCGCGCCGGCGAGATTGCCGAGACAGCCGAGTTCTTTTCCTTCGGTACCAACGATCTCACGCAAACGACGTTGGGAATCAGCCGCGACGATGCCGGAGGTTTTCTTGCGGAATATCTCGCCAGAGGGATCGTAACGCGCGATCCCTTCGTGACCCTCGATATCGACGGGGTGGGCGAGCTTGTCCGCATCGCGGTGGAACGCGGACGCAACGCGCGCCCGTCGCTCAAGCTTGGAATTTGCGGCGAGCATGGCGGCGATCCGGATTCGATCCGCTTCTGTCACGCGGCAGGCATGGATTACGTGTCCTGTTCGCCGTTTCGTGTCCCCATAGCTCGGCTCGCCGCCGCGCAGGCGGCGCTTGCAAGCCGTGTCGACATCGATTGAGGGCAGTTTTTTTGCGCAGATGTCCGCCGTCGAAGATCCGGGCAGCTGAGAATCAGCATACGGATTAAGTAGGAAATCCTTGGATTTTTTTGCTTTCAATGACACTGCGTCACGCGATACGTGACGCAGTGTCACGTTTGTGACATTTTTTGTTTGACGCCTTGGTAATTCGCTGGCAACAACAATACGCGATATTAGCGGGGCGTAGGGAAGCCCTTCGGAACACGACATCGAATCACATCGAACCGCCGCAATCCGAAAAGAGTTGAACCCTCTATGACCAAATCGACGATCGTAGCGTTACGACGCCCCGACCGCCTTGTGACCATCATTATTCTCCTCGCCGCATCTTTCAGTGCGGAACTCGTGCTGGGCATCAACGCTGCCGCGACGGACAAAGCTGCAGCCGGCAGCATGCAAGCCGAGCATACGGCAATGCATTCCCATGTGCGTGTTGCGCTCAGAGTCGAAGACGGCGCGTTCGCGACCGGACTTTCCTTGATGAAAACGGGACGCGATACCGCGCACGTCGTTTCCGCCGTTCCCGCATTGGCCGTTCCTTCTTCGAGCCCGCAGGCGCAACCGTTGAACGCCGCGGCCGAGCCGCAATCGGCGGCGGAGATTGCGCAGCTCAAGGTTCTCGCCGATCAACGCTGCCTTGCCGATGCGATGTATTACGAGGCGCGCGGCGAGGGCGCAGCCGGCGAGGAAGCCATCGCGGAGGTCGTCTTTCACCGCACCCATGCCAGAGGATTTCCACGATCGATTTGCGGCGTCGTATATGAGGGCGCGAGCCTGGGACATTGCCAGTTCTCGTTTGCTTGCAACGGGGAAACCGATCGGCCCAAGGAGTCCGAGGCTTGGTATCGGGCAAGAATGCTGGCTGCGAAGATCATGGCGGGAGCCGTGCCTCTGGCGGATGTCACGGAAGGCGCGATTTCGTTTCACGCCGTCGACGTGCAGCCCGGATGGAACGACCATCTCGAGCGAACCATCCAGATCGGCAACCATGTGTTCTACCGCAGAGCCCCGAGCACGAGGGCGAGCTGAAATTATTTGTCTAGAAGTCCAGCGCCACGTCCAGGCTCGGCGCGCTGTGCGTGATCGCTCCCGAGGAGATGTAGTCGACACCGGTTGCCGCGATCGCCCGGACGGTGGAAAGGGTTACGCCGCCCGAAGCCTCCAGAACGGCGCGGCCGGCAGCGGCAGCAACCGCACGACGCAGCAATTCAGGGGACATATTATCGAGAAGGATCGTGTCGGCGCCGGCCGCAAGCGCCTCCTCGAGTTGATCGAGCGTGTCGACTTCGATTTCGACCCTCAGCATGTGGCCGCCGCCCAGGCGGGCGCGCTCCATGACGGCCGCAATTCCGCCGGCAGCAGCAATGTGATTGTCTTTGATGAGGATGGCGTCATCGAGCCCGAAGCGGTGATTGAAGCCGCCGCCGCAGCGCACGGCGTATTTTTCCAGCACGCGAAGACCGGGTGTGGTCTTGCGGGTGCAGACGATGTGCGCCTTCGTGCCCTGGATCGCGGCGACGAGCGCCTGGGTTGCGGTTGCAATGCCCGACAGGTGTCCCAGGAAGTTCAGTGCGACGCGCTCGGCCGTGAGCACGCTGCGCGCCGAGCCCTGCACGACCGCCAGCGTGGTGTCTGGCGAAACGATGGTTCCGTCGGAAATCTCCGCGTGGAAGACGAGCGCCGGATCGATCAGGCGGAAGGCGCATTCGGCGGCATTCAGGCCGCAAATCGCTCCGGCATTGCGGGCCACGAGGCGCACCGACGCGCTTTGATCTGCGGGTATTGTCAGCTCGGTGGTGACGTCGCCCGCTCGGCCGAGATCCTCCTCGAGGGCTCGCCGCACGATCGGCTCCAGGAGGAGTTGATGCGGCGGGCGCGTGAACGCAAGCGGTTGCGTGGTCATGCGCGCGCAATCCGCTGGCGTGAATCCATGGCGACGAAGGTCTCGGCGTGTTTCAACGTGAGAAAGCTTCGTCTGGCATCAAGCGCTAGCGGAAAATCGCGGCGGAAATGGGCGCCGCGGCTCTCGGTGCGTGCCAATGCGGCGGCAGCCACCAGCTTTGCCGTCGCGGTCATGTTGAGCAGGGCCGGTTCGTTGCCGCTGGCGCGCTCGACCGCCGCGATGACATCGAGGGCTGTGGCGATACCAGCACCATCGCGTTCCAAACCCAGATGCCGGGTCATGGCCTCCCGCAGCGCCCGCGGAGGAGGCGTGGCGGCAAGGCGTTCGGGAGCGGGCGGTTGGCCGCGCGCCGGCGCAGTCGACACCGCGTTCCTGATGTCCTCGGCGGCCCTTGCCCCGAAAACCAACGCCTCCAGCAGCGAATTGGACGCGAGCCGGTTGGCGCCGTGCAGTCCGGTCGAGGCGCATTCGCCGACCGCCCAGAAGCCTTCGAGCGAAGTCCTGCCGCGGGTATCGGAAGCAATTCCGCCCATATGATAGTGGGCGGCAGGCGCGACCGGGATGGGCTGGCTGGGATCGATCCCGGCTTCGCGGCAGGCGCCGTAAACCGTCGGAAAATGACGCTCGAAATTCGCGCCGATTGCGTCCCGGCAATCCAGAAACACACGGTGACCGGCCATCATCTCGCGATGAATGGCGCGGGCCACGATGTCGCGCGGCGCCAGTTCCGCGTCCGCGTGAACCGCGGGCATGAAATCGGCGTCCGGTCTCGTCGATCAGCAACGCTCCTTCGCCGCGCAGGGCCTCGGTGGCAAGCGGCGCCGGATCGCGGCCGACGGCGATGGCGGTGGGATGAAACTGCACGAATTCGGCATCCGCGACGACCGCGCCTGCGCGTGCGGCCATGCCCAATCCTTCGCCGCGCAACTCGAGCGGATTAGTCGTGACCGCATAAAGGGCGCCAAGCCCCCCGGTGGCAAAGACGATCGCCGCGGCGCGAAACAGAACGAGCCGGGCATCTTCACCTTGGCCATAACGGGCGAATATCCCGATGACCCGGCCGTCCTCGACGGCCAGTTCCAGCGCATGGAAACCCTCCCGGATTTGGATGGAAGGGCTTGCCAGCGCCCTCTTGGCGAGGCAGTGCATGACCGCGGCGCCGGTGCGGTCGCCCGCGACGTGAACGATGCGGGGCGCGGAGTGCGCGGCCTCTTGCGCCAATGCGAGCGTGCCGTTCGGATTGCGGTCGAACGGCGCGCCATAACCGAGAAGATCGTCGATGCGGGCAGCGGCCTCGCTGGCCACGACGGCCGCCACGGCCTCATCCACGATGCCCGCGCCGGCGGCGACCGTGTCGGCGCAATGGGACTTCCAGTCGTCGTCCGGTCCAAGCGCCGCCGCTATGCCGCCTTGCGCCCAAGCGCTCGACCCGCTCGCTCCGGCACGCGCGCCCGCCAGGACGCACGCCGGGAAGGGCGCAAGCTTCAAAGCCGTGAACAACCCCGCAAGGCCGGCTCCCAGGATCAGCGCTCCGGGAACATGAATGACATTGTCGAAGCGGCGCGGCACGACACGCCCCTCATGCCGCCAGGCGCTGCGGATCGGACTTCACGGCAAGCATCCGCTCGACGGCCGCCTTGGCGCGCACGGCGGTTTGCGCATCTACGGTCACCTCGACGGTCATGGTTTCGAGCGCATGGAGGATTTTGGGCAGCGTGATCCGCTTCATGTGCGGACAGAGATTGCAGGGCCGCACGAACTTCACGCTCGGAAATTCGACGGCGACATTGTCGCTCATCGAGCATTCCGTAACCAATACCACGCGCGCGGGGCGGTTGCGGCCGACATACGCGATCATGGCCGATGTCGAGCCGGCAAAATCCGCCACCGCAATCACCTCCGGCGGGCATTCCGGATGGGCGAGAACCACAATGCCGGGATTGGCCTGGCGCAACGAGACGATGTCGGCGGCCGAAAAGCGCTCGTGAACTTCGCAGCGGCCTTTCCAGGCGACGATCTTGATCTTTGTCTGCCGCGCGACGTTCTGCGCCAGATATTCGTCGGGGATCATGATCACCGTGTCGGTGCCGCGCTCTCGCGCAATGTCTTCGACGACGGCGGCGGCATTGGAAGACGTGCAGCACACGTCGCTTTCGGCCTTCACTTCGGCGGAGGTATTGACGTAGGTCACCACCGGCAAGCCCGGATATTTCTGCTTCAGCAGCCTCACGTCGGCGGCCGTGACCGAAGCGGCCAGCGAGCACCCCGCCGCGGGATCCGGAATGAGCACCGTCTTCTCCGGCGAGAGAATCTTCGACGTCTCGGCCATGAAATGCACGCCGGCCTGGACGATGACGCTCGCATCGGTCTTGGCGGCTTCACGCGCCAGCTGCAGCAAATCGCCGACGAAATCCGCCACGCCATGGAATATCTCCGGCGTCATGTAATTGTGGCCGAGTATGACGGCATTGCGCCGACGCTTCAGATCGTCGATGGCGGCGATAGTGGGCGCATGCACCGCCCACTCGATTTCGGGGATCACGTGGGCAAGCTTGGCGTAGAGCTTGTCCTTCTCCGTTTTGGGTGCGGGCGACCATCCGCCTTTGGTCCCAGGTGCGCCAGCCGTATTCCCCATCATTACCTCCATAATGCTCTTACTGAGCATATATATGGGATCAAAATAACGGCCATAAAGGCCGGTCGACGAATTTATACTATACCTCAGTATAAATCGGTCAAGAGCCAAGTTCGGCTGGTGTCAGTTTGGATTGTACTTGAAAGATTCTGTCTTTTGCGCTACATTGTAGCTCAGCGGTAACTGCCCAAAGGCGACAGCCATGGCCGCCAATACGACCGTGCGCGCGCGCATCGACGAGCGCACCAAGAACGAAGCCGCTGCCGTGCTGGGCGCTATCGGGCTCAGCGTTTCGGATGCCTTCCGCATGATGATGATACGGATTGCCAAGGAGAAGGCTCTGCCGTTCGAGCCGCTGGTGCCCGACGCCAAAACCATCGAGGCCATGAAGGAAGCTTCTATTTCTGGAAAGCCGACGGCGCGGCCATCCTCGGCAAAATCGCCCGCGCCCGCGAGGCGCAGTTAAAACAAGCCAATTTGATGACAGAACACTAGGTCCCGGCCCTTGGCCGCCGAGTGAGCGCGGACGATCCCCCGGCACATCGGTGTTAAGAAAAAAAACGCGGGATCATGGGTGCGATCCAACTCGATCGCATCGAACGTCAGCTTGTGACACAGCGAGCCTAGCCGGGGTGACGTCGGCGTTTGGATCAATCCCAAATCTACCCAACTCAGGAGAAATCCTCGCACGGTCCCGACCGTCTCACGCGCAACTTGCGTCACCGCCACCGCGGATCTTGTGCCGCGTTTTGCGGAGCGCACAGAAGCAGCATCGCACTGATCTGAGACGGCTTAAAGAATGTATGCCCGGTCAACGAAGACATTCACCGGCAGCTCGAAGAGCCCGCGTTTCGGATATTCATGATGCTGTCCGTGCTGCCACGTCCCTTCAATCTTACGTCCAGTGGACCGGCGACACGCAATTAACCTTTCAACGGCGTCTTCTCGATAGCGCGCCGAAGGGCTTGAATTTCATTCTCCAGCGCGTTCAGGAATCGGGAGCGGTCCTGCTTCGTAAAACTCGGATTGTACGTCTGACCGCCGCTTGCTTCACGCAGGTGACGTTGCAAATCGCGCATTCCGACCGCCATACCGATGTTCTGCTGCGTGAAAGATTTTCCCGCGGGGCCGAGCACGCGCGCTGCCTTTGCAAGGCAGCGCGCGGCAAGCGGAATATCCGCCGTTATGACGATGTCATTCTCTCCGACGCTTTCGGCGATCCAATTGTCCGCCGCATCGGCGCCTTGCGCCACGGTGACGTACCGGAACAGCCGATTGGCCGTTGGCCGCAATCCGCCGTTGCTGACGAGATGAACCGTCAACCCGTGCCGGGCTGCGACCCGCTCCACTTCCGCCTTCACGGGACAGGCGTCGCCGTCGATGAAAATTTCAAGCACTGGCGTCTGGCTAGGCCGCCCGGCGCGGCTTGCCTCGATTCAACTGGCGCTTTCGTTTGTAGACGGAAGGGTCGGGCCGGCGCGCTTCCCGCTTCGCCTGCACGGTATCGAGCGCGGCCGGACGGGCGCCGACGACCGTCAGCGGGCGCTTCGTGAGATTTTCGATGTCGCGCAGAAGCTTATGCTCCGAGACGTCGCAGAACGCGACCGCGATACCGGAATTTCCGGCGCGCGCCGTTCGCCCGATCCGGTGGACATAGCTCTCCGGCTCGTCGGGCAACTCGAAATTGATCACATGACTTACGCCGTCGACATCGATGCCGCGCGCTGCAATATCCGTGGCTACCAGGACGCGCGCGCCGCCTGAGCGGAACTGCTCCAGCGCCCGTTGGCGTGCGTTCTGGGATTTGTTGCCGTGAAGCGCATCGTTGGAAATTCCGGCGCGATCAAGCTGCTCGCTGACGCGGTTGGCACGATGCTTGGTGCGGGTAAACACGATGACGCGCGACAGGCTGGGATCCTTAAGCAGATGCGTCAGGAGAGCCTGCTTCTCGGCGGTCGCCACAAAATGCACGCGCTGGTCCACCAAGTCCACCGTGACGGCCTCGGGAGTGACTTCGATGCGCAGCGGATCGTGCAGCAGCTCGGCAGCGAGCTTTGCCACGTCGTTTGGCATCGTGGCGGAGAACAGCAGCGACTGCCGCTTCTTCGGCAGCATCCCGACAAGTTTCCGGACGTCGCGGATGAAGCCCATATCGAGCATGCGGTCGGCTTCGTCGAGCACGAAATATTTCACATGGTCCAGCCGGACATGTCCCTGCTGCGCGAGGTCGAGAAGGCGGCCGGGCGTGGCGATGAGAATGTCTACGCCGCGCGCCATCGCCTTTACCTGCTGCGGCTGGCCGATGCCGCCCAGGACGACGGTGTGACGCAGACCCGTGTGCCGCCCGTAGGTCGCGAAGCTATCGCCGATCTGAACGGCAAGCTCGCGCGTCGGCGCCAGGATGAGCGCATGGGCCGAACGCCCCGCAACCGGAAGCTGGGGCCTGCCGAGCTTCTGCAAGATCGGCAGCGCGAACGCCGCCGTCTTGCCGGTGCCGGTCTGTGCGATGCCGAGCAGGTCGCGCCCTTCAAGCAGCCGCGGGATGGATTGGCTCTGAATGGGTGTGGGCTGGATGTAGTTTTCCGCCGCGAGCGCGCGGCAGAGCGGCTCGGATACTCCGAGAGCCGAAAACGTCATATTAATCACTGAGTTGTTCCTGTTTCTTATGCGCCGTGCGCCCGCCAGCCGAACGGCAAAGCGAGACGCCATGGAGCGGGTTGCCGCCTTCCACGCGCACCTGGAGCTAACGGAAATTGTTTGGATGAACGGCCCGGATGACAGCCTGCTGAGGCGTCGCGCGATTCCGGACAACGGGTGAATGAGTACCGCACTTCTTTTGGCAAGTCAACGTTGTGCCGTGCAGAGTGTGCCGTGCGGAGGTGAACGGTATTTTCGGCAATATCCGAATCCTGATGCGTCCGTCCGTGGCATTTTCGAATTGTGGAGGGCGGCCGAGTGATCGAAAAGAATCAAAAACCCTTCACCCGATTGCCCTGGGGCGATTTGCCTTCATGCTTCAAGGCGTGCTAAGAATGTAGTCGTGGTGCGACAGAGGCGCCGGTTTCCCTGTTGTCTAAGCGACATTTCGGCCCGGCGTGCCGACCGCGCGCAGCCTTTTTTCAGGGAACAACCCGAAGGAAAATCATGGCGAGCCCCCCGAGTGCGCGCAATCGCGCGCAGAGCCACTTCAAGTCCTCGGAGCAGCGTGAAAACGTCATCCGTGCCGAGTTGGAGAAGGAGCGCGCGGCCGTCGCTGCCAAGACGGCCCGTCTGAGGGCGCTGCGGCTGGCAAAGCTCACGGAGGACAAGATCGAGGCCGACCGCCTGGCTGCCGAAGAAGCCGGGAAAAAAGCCAGCATTCCCGTGCGCAAGCCCGCCAAAAAGGTTCGTTAGGCTGGGGTGCCGGCCCATGGTAAGGAAACCAAGTTAACGCGGATTCGGAAATTGCTGAAAAGCGCTTTCCTGCGAACGATTGTTCGCATCGCCCCTGACCGTTGGACGTTGTCGCAGCACGAAAATTACAAAAATGGTCACCATATGATTCCAATTCTTCGCAGGTGACCCGCGGCGCCGGAAAACGGGGCGACGAATCAGGTGATTGCTATCAAGTCAGAATTGGCCGTTAACCTGACTCCCGAGCCGTGGATGCCGGTCGCACCGGCATTGCGTTTCTGCGCTGCACCGACTATATTTTCGGCACGCGACGATGATTTGTCTAATGAGCGCGCCTTTTGTTTGAATCCCTGCCCGCCTAAACTGCGCGCCCGGACGAGACAGTCGGAGAACTCGAGAGAAATCAGCGTCAGAGCGTCCGGATGGACATGTCGTCCATGCGGAACCCGATGCTTTAAGGACCTGTAAATGACCATCGGAACAGTCAAATTCTTCAACACAACCAAGGGCTTCGGCTTTATCGCGCCGGAAGGCGGCGGCAAGGACGTGTTCGTCCATGCTTCAGCGGTCGAAATGGCAGGCTTGCGAACCCTCTCGGAAGGCCAGCGCGTGTCGTTCGACATCCAGCCGGATGCGAGAGGCTCGAAAGCAGTAAATCTGAAGGCAGCGTAAGTTGCCATGCGCAGCGGCGGGACGGCAGCGCTCCCGCCGCGCGCTCTTTTCTTCGTGTTGCGTCGGCAAACGCGTTGGGCCGGACGCCGCGCACCGGGAGGTGATTTCATGAGCTGCGAACAACGTTCCGACCGCATCGACGCCGAGCACAACGCCGCGCGGAAATTGTATGCTGATCAGTCGATCGTGGCGGAGCTGATTACGGTGCTGGCGCCGCAACGCGGCGGACTGCGGCGCTGGTCGGTCATGCGAGCGATCCGCGCCAACCGCGAACGCGATTTGCGCGAGATACCCCAAAAGTTCGAAGACGAGGTGGAGCGCACCTTTCGGCGCTACTGCGCGGATTTCGGAGACGGCAAGCCGCGAACCTGCACAGCCGAGACGGCGCTTTTCCATCGTCCTCGCGAAAAGGCCGGCGAGGTGTGGGCGGTCCATATCGATCGTGCCAATGCATGGTTGGAAAGCGAGCACGGCCGATTCGGGGGAAGCGTGTCGCACTTGGGAAAACGCGAATGACGGCGGACGGACTGCTGTCCGCGCACTCTCGTGCCCTCCTCGTTAATACGAGTGCTTGCCAAGACCCTGCTTGATCTCGGCGCGGATGCGAACCTGTTTTCGGGCGCGATAGATTTCTCATCGAATCTCTGTTCCCGCCGCGCGATCCGCCAGCAAAACCGTCACTGCGTATTATTTGATGAAGGGCAGGTCCGCTTGAGCGAACTGAATAAAAGGGCGGAATTGCGGGCCGCAACGGCGCCTTTCGAAGCTCCGAACCTTGCGCTGGGCCTCTACCAGATCGCCACGTCCATGGGCCTCTACCTGCTGATGTTGGCAACCATGTATTGGTCCCGCAACGTCTCGTATGGGTTGACGCTGCTCCTGGCCGTCCCCGCCAGCGTGCTTCTCGTGCGGATGTTCATCGTCCAGCACGATTGCGGCCATGGTTCCTATTTCCGCAGCAGCCGGGCCAACGATCTGCTGGGAACGGTCTGCGGCTTTCTCACCTTGGCTCCCTATGCGCATTGGCGGCGGCAACATGCGCAGCATCATGCGAGCTGGAACAACCTCGATCGTCGCGATACGGGCGTCGATATCTATTCCGCCTGCCTGACCGTGAACGAGTATCGTTCGCTATCCCCCTTGCGCCGCCTGTTGTACCGGCTGCCCCGCCACCCGCTGGTGGCGCATATCGCGATACCGCCTCTGGTTTTTCTGCTCCTCTATCGCGTTCCGTTCGACACGCCGCGGAATTGGACGCGTGAGCGCCGCTCGGTATGGACGACGAATCTCGCCGTCCTGGCGAGTTGGACGATACTGGCGGCGTTTTTCGGAATCCGCGCCGTCGTGGCGGTGCAACTGCCCATCGTGATCCTGTCGGCCACGATCGGCGTGTGGCTTTTTTCGGTGCAGCACCGGTTCGAAGGGGCACGCTGGTCCCGACAGGGCGAGTGGAGCTATACCGAAGCGGCGCTGAACGGCTCCTCCTACCTGCACCTTCCGAAAATTCTTCACTGGGCGACGGGCAATATCGGGTTCCACCATATTCACCACCTTTCGCCGCGGGTGCCGAACTATCGCCTGGCGGAGTGTTACCGCAGCTCCACGTTGCTGCAACCCGAGCGTCCCTTGTCCCTCGCAAACGCGTTCGGATCGGCAAGCCTGACGCTCTGGGATGAGGCGCAAGACAAGCTGGTGCGGTTTCGGGACGCTGTTTGAGTGAGCGCGTATTGAGCGTTCGAGAACGGAGGCGCCATCAGCCGAACGTGGCGCACATCGAAGGCAAATCGCTTCGAACGTGAAAGCTCTCGTCGAGAAATTCCGCGCGGTCCTCGATTGGGACGTGCCGGATATCGACCAGGCTCTGGCCGACCGGCTCATCATCGCCGAAATACGCAAGGCGCTGGACGACGTAGAACGCGAGCTGGCGGCCGATCGAAGCCGTAAAGTCTAGCCGCAAAGCGGCGCCATTGGCGCGCCCGACCGACGGGGTGGCATTGATAATGACGGCTGGCGGTGCGCGACTGAGCGGTGCAATGACAAATTCGACTGCGTGTGCAGGTTTACCTGTGCCGCGAGTTGGCGCAAAATCGCGCTTTCGGAAGTGGATGTGTGATGGGCGCGAGCGTCAGTCCTTTGGCGGGCCAGCCGGCCAAACCGGACATGTTGGTCGATGTCGCGAAACTCGTCACGGCGTATTTCGAGGGAAATCCCGATCCGGCGGTTGCTTCCGAACGGGTCGCGTTCGGCACATCCGGCCACCGCGGCTCTTCGTTCGACAGAAACTTCAACGAACCGCACATCCTGGCGATCAGCCAGGCGATCTGTTTCTACAGAAAAGAGCAGGGAATCGAAGGCCCGCTGTTTCTCGGCATGGACACGCATGCGCTCTCGGTTCCCGCGCTCGCGACGGCGCTGGAAGTCCTTGCCGCCAATGGCGTGGACGTCATCCTCGCCAAGGACGGCGAATACACGCCGACCCCCGTCATTTCGCGCGCCATCATCGCTTACAACCGTGGCCGCGATCGCGGATTGGCCGACGGAATTGTCATCACGCCTTCACACAACCCGCCGGACAGCGGCGGATTCAAATACAATCCCCCGCACGGCGGTCCGGCAGAGACCGCAGTCACGAAGGCGATCGAAACCGCGGCCAACGCGCTTCTGGAACAATCTCTGCGGGGGGTGAATCGGATTCCCTACGAGCGCGCGCTTCGTGCGGCGAGCACCCGTCAGCAGGATCTGCTCCATGCCTATGTGAGCGAGCTCGGACAGGTCCTGGATATGGAGGCGATCCGCGCCGCCGGACTTCGCATCGGCGTCGATCCGTTGGGCGGAGCCGGCGTCCATTACTGGAAGCCGATCGCCGAGCGTTACGGCCTCGATCTTACGGTGGTCAACGAGACCGTCGATCCGACGTTTCGGTTCATGACGCTCGATTGGGACGGCCGCATCCGGATGGACCCGTCTTCGCCTTATGCAATGCGCAGCCTCATCGGCCTGAAGGATCGTTTCGACATCGCGCTGGCCTGCGACACCGACCATGACCGGCACGGAATAGTTACGCGCAACGCGGGCTTGCTGCCGCCCAATCACTATCTTTCGGCGGCGGCGTTCTATCTGTTTCAGAACCGGGCCGATTGGAGCGCCAAGGCGGCGATCGGCAAGACTGTCGTCACCAGCCGGATGATCGACCGGGTCGCCGAAAGGCTGGGGCGGCAGGTCTGCGAGGTGCCCGTCGGCTTCAAATGGTTCGTGGCGGGCTTGCGCGACGGCTCGCTCGGCGTGGGCATGGAGGAAAGCGCCGGCGCGTCGCTGCTGTGCCGGGACACAAGCACCTGGACCACCGACAAGGACGGCATTGTCGCGGCGTTGCTGGCGGCGGAAATGACCGCTCGCCTGAAGCGCGATCCGTCGGCAGTCTATCGCGACCTCGAAGATGCGTTCGGTGCGCTGGCTTACGACCGCGTGGAATTTCCGGTCACCCCACAACAGAAGCAGGGACTGTCGCAGCTGTCGCCGGAAGACGTGCGCACGGCCGAATTGGCCGGCGAAAAGATCGATTCCGTCCTGACTGCGGCGCCGGGGAATGGTGCGCCGATCGGCGGATTGAAGGTGGTGTCGAAAAGCGGCTGGTTTGCGGCCCGCCCCTCCGGGACCGAGGGTATCTGCAAGATTTATGGCGAAAGCAGCCGCGGGCCGGAGCACCTCGAACGGATTCTGACCGAGGCGCAAGCCATCGTCGCCGCCGCGCTGGCGAAGGGCGGATGATGAGACAAACCTCTGCGGTCAAGTGTCTGTTTCTCGATATCGGCGGGGTTCTGTTGAGCGACGGCTGGCCACGCGATGCGCGCGAACGGGCCGCTGTGCAATTTGCATTCGACTTCGAGGACTTCGAAGACCGGCATCGGCTGGTGTTCGATATGCATCAAGTGGATAGATGTACCTTGGACGAATATCTCGACCGCACCATTTTTTATCGCTCGCGGCCGTTCACGCGCGAGGAGTTCCGCATGTTCATGTTCGCACAATCGAGTGTGCTGCCGGACATGATGGCGTTGGCCCGCGAGATCAAGGGCAGGCATGACGTGAAAGTTATCGCCGTCAGCAATGAGGGGCGAGAGCTCAACGCGCATCGAATCGCGCAGTTCAGGCTCGACGAGATTTTCGATATTTTCGTCTCGTCCTGTTATGTCCATTTGCTGAAGCCGGACCCGGCAATTTTTCGGCTGGCGCTTGACGTTGCCCAGGCTTCGGCTTGCGAAACCGTCTATGTCGAAAACACACCGCTGTTCGTCGAGGTTGCCGCGGCGATGGGTATCCGCAGCATCGCTCACACGAGCGCGGACGCGACGCGCGCGCAATTGGCGGCTTTCGGATTGGTGTGAGAAGGACGCAGATTGCAGGCTCCGCCAGTCACAGAAAAGTGCTGACTGGCGATGCCGGCGATCGAAGGAGGCAGAGAACATGACTAGCCCCACACTCTCGCCGGAACTGATCGAGAAGATGGACGCCTATTGGCGCGCCGCCAACTACGTGTCGGTCGGTCAGATCTATCTTTGCGACAATCCCCTGCTGAAGCGACCGCTCGCGATTTCCGATATCAAGCACATGCTGTTGGGCCATTGGGGCACGACGCCGGGACAGAATTTCATTTACGTCCATCTGAACCGGATCATCAGGAAATACGACCTCGACATGATCTATGTCTCGGGGCCGGGGCATGGCGGCCCGGCATTGGTCGGCAACACCTATATCGAGGGCACCTACAGCGAAATCTATCCCAATGTCAGCCGGGACGAGGCCGGATTGAAGCGGCTTTTCAAGCAGTTCTCGTTCCCCGGCGGCGTGCCCAGCCATGTTTCGCCGGAATGTCCAGGCTCGATTCACGAAGGCGGCGAACTGGGCTATTCGCTCAGTCACAGCTTCGGCGCGGCGTTCGACAATCCCGATCTCGTCGTCGCCTGTGTCGTCGGCGACGGCGAAGCCGAAACCGGTCCGCTGGCGACCGCCTGGCACTCCAACAAGTTCCTCAATCCGGCAACCGACGGCGCCGTCCTCCCGATCCTGCATCTCAACGGCTACAAGATCGCCAATCCCACCGTGCTTGCCCGTATTACGCGGGGAGAGCTGGAACAGCTGCTGCGCGGCTATGGCTGGGTGCCGCATTTTGTCGAAGGCCACGAGCCGGCGCCGATGCACGAAGCCATGGCCACAGCACTCGACACCGTGGTGGAGGAGATCAGGCGCATCCAGCATGACGCGCGCGCGAACGGCAACAAGGCGCGTCCGCGCTGGCCGATGATCGTGCTGGCCTCGCCGAAAGGCTGGACCGGTCCGAAAATCGTCGACGGCCTGCACGTCGAGGGCACGTTCCGCGCCCATCAGGTGCCGTTGTCCGATCCCGCCGCCAAGCCGGAGCATCTCAAGCTCCTGGAAGAGTGGCTGCGCAGCTATCGCCCGCAAGAGCTCTTCGATGAAACAGGAAGGCTGCGCCCGGAGCTTGCTGCCCTTGCACCGGTTGGCGAACGGCGCATGGGCGCCAATCCGCATGCCAATGGCGGCATCCTGCTGCGCGATCTGCGCATGCCGGATTTCCGCGATTATGCCGTTGCCGTGCCCGAGCCGGGTACAGCGGGCATCGGCGACACCCTCGTGCTCGGCCGTTTCCTGCGCGACATAGTCATGCTCAACCGGGAGACGCGCAATTTTCGGATCTTCGGGCCGGACGAGACGCTTTCCAATCGCCTCGATGCCGTGTTCGAAGCGACCAGCCGCCAGTGGGAAGCGCCGATCGAACCCACCGACGATTTTCTTGCGCCCGACGGCCGCGTCATCGAAGTGCTCAGCGAGCATCAATGCGAAGGCTGGCTCGAAGGCTATCTGCTCACCGGTCGCCACGGCGTGTTCAATTCCTACGAGGCGTTCATCCACATCGTCGATTCGATGTTCAACCAGCACGCCAAGTGGCTGAAGGTCACCGCTCATCTGCCGTGGCGGCGCAGGATTTCGTCACTGAATTACCTGTTGAGCTCGCACGTCTGGCGCCAGGATCATAACGGGTTCACCCATCAGGACCCCGGCTTCCTCGATCACGTCGCGAACAAGAAATCCGAGATCGTGCGCATCTATCTTCCCCCCGACGGCAACTGCCTTCTGTCGGTGATGAATCACTGCCTGTGCAGCCGCCATTACGTGAATGTGGTCGTGGCCGCCAAGCACCCGGCGCCGCAATGGCTGACGATGGAGGAGGCTATCGAGCATTGCACGCAAGGCATCGGCATTTGGCAATGGGCGAGCAACGATCAGGGCGCCGGGCCAGATGTGGTCATGGCGTGCTGCGGCGACGTGCCGACGCTGGAGACCTTGGCCGCCGTCTCGATTCTGCGCGAATGTCTGCCCGATCTGCGGATCCGCGTCGTCAACATCGTCGACCTGATGAAGCTGCAGCCGCAAAGCGAGCATCCGCACGGGCTGAGCGACGTGGATTTCGATCAGCTTTTCACCGAGGACAGACCGGTAATTTTCGCGTTTCACGGCTATCCGTGGCTGATTTACCGGCTGACGTATCGCCGCACGAATCATGACAACATTCATGTGCGCGGCTACAAGGAGGAAGGCACGATCACGACGCCGTTCGACATGACCGTGCTGAACGACCTGGACCGCTTTCATCTCGCGATGGATACGGTCGACCGGCTGCCGCAGACCGGCGACGCCGGCATCTATCTGAAGCAGAGGCTCAAGGACAAGCTTGTCGAGCACAAACAATACATCTGCGCGAACGGCCAGGATCTTCCCGAGATCCGCAACTGGAAGTGGACGACCGGCACATGATCGAAAGGGTCCGCCTAGGAAAGCTTTGCGGCGGGTTAAGGAATTGAGCGGAGTCAAATCGGCCGACGGGTCATTAAGTTAGATTTATGAAGCCGGGCCGGCCGGGCGAAATCGGTCTCTGTCTTGGAGTTACCCTGATGACGAATACCACGCGTGAAATCGTTGGCGTTTTCGACACCGAAGCTGCGCTCGACGCCGCCGTTTATGCGTTGGAGACACGCGGCTTCGATCGCGCCGCGTTCTCGGTACTTGCCAGCGAGGACGCCGTCGCATCGAGGCTCGGACACCGCTACCGGCAGGTGAAGGAGATCGAGGACGAGCCCGCCGCGCCTCGCGAGACGTTTTTCTCGCACGTATCGCGCCTGGAAGCCGACTATCTGCCAACCCCAGTTTTCGCATCGATCGGCGCGCTTGCTTTCGCCGGCATCGGCCCGATCTGGACGGCGCTTGTCGCGGCAGGCTCGGGCGCCGCACTCGGTGTTCTTCTCAGCCGATTGGTGCACCGGCATCATGCGACCCTCATCCGGGAGCAGATCGAGCGCGGCGGCCTGGTCCTCTGGGTCAACATTCGAAATTCCAGCGAAGAGCAAACGGCAATGGAAGTTCTCAGAACCTATTCCGCGCACGACGTCCATGTTCACGATCTCGCCGGATAACCCATGACGGCCGGAGAACCATGTGTCATCGCCGCCGGCGATCTGCAGCATCTCATCGATGCGCTGGCCAGGCGCGGTTATCAGGTTTTCGGACCGGCTTTGCGCGACGGGGCCATCGTCTACGACGAGATTGCTTGCCTCGACGATCTTCCGCGCGGATGGACCGACCGTCAGGAGGCCGGGCGATACCGCACCGAAAAGCGCGGCGACGAAGCGTTGTTCGGCTATGCCGTGGGTCCGCAGTCCTGGAAGCGATTTCTCCATTTGCCGGTGGAAAGATTGTGGCAGGCGCGCCGCGCCGCGGACGGCTTTTCGATCGAGCAGGAAGCGCAGACGCCGAGATTCGCCTTTCTCGGCGTGCGAGCCTGCGAGATCAATGCGATAGCCGTACAGGACAGAGTGTTTCTCGACGGTCCTTATTGCGATGTCGGCTATGCCGGCCGCCGCAAGGACAATTTCATTGTCGCTGTGAATTGCGGCGAGGCCGGCGGCACCTGCTTCTGCGTTTCCATGCAGACGGGGCCAAAGGCCGATCGCGGCTTCGACCTGGCGCTGACGGAGCTTCTGGGCAAGCGTCATGAATTCCTGGTGGAGATCGGCAGCGATGCGGGCGCGTCGCTGCTCGGCGAGGTTCCGCACCGCCCGGCCGCGGCCTCGGACATTGCTGCCGGCGAGGCGATCGTCGCCAACACGGCAGCGCATATGGGACGCGTGCTCGAAACCGCCGGCATCAAGGAGCTGCTGCAGAACAACCCGGAGCATCCGCGGTGGGACGATGTGGCCGAGCGCTGCCTAGCTTGCGCGAACTGCACGATGGTGTGCCCCACCTGTTTCTGCACGACCGTGGAAGACCACACCGATCTGTCCGGCGAGATCGCCGAGCGCGAACGCAAATGGGACTCCTGCTTTGCGCTCGATTTTTCCTATATTCACGGCGGCAGCGTGCGCAAGCAGGCCCGTTCGCGCTATCGGCAGTGGATGACGCACAAGCTGGCGCACTGGATCGATCAATTCGGGTCGTCGGGCTGCGTGGGATGCGGCCGTTGCATCACGTGGTGTCCGGTGGGCATCGACATCACGAAAGAAGCCGCCGCCATCCGCGCGGCGCCGGGTGACAAAGGGGGATCGCATGGCAGGCCTTGAGCGCATTGTCTTGCAGCACCCCTTCTTTCGGGGATTGGAGGCGGAACTTGGCACGACCATCGCAGGCTGCGCGCGTAATCTGCGCTTCGAGGCCGATGCCTATCTCATTCGCGAAGGCGAGCCGGCGGACGAACTTTTCCTGATCCGCGAAGGCCGCGTGCGGCTCGAGATCGCCGCACCCGGCCAGCCACCGAAGGTTTTCTCGACGCTGGGGCCGGGAGAGATCGTCGGCGTTACGTGGCTGGCGCCTCCATATCGCTGGACATTCGATGCCCAGGCCATGGAGCGTGTTCGCGCCATCGGTCTCGATGCGCGCTGCCTGCGGACGAAATGCGAGGCGGACAATCATCTGGGCTATGAGCTCTTGAAACGCGTCGCATCGGTCCTGGTAGCGCGCCTGCATGCCACCCGGCTGCAGATGTTCGATGTCTATGGAAAGCCGGGACCATGAGTGTTGCGCCCGTCGTCGATCCCTTCGTCCCGCGCAGCTATCGCGTTGCCCGCGCCGTCCGCGAAGATGCCGAGACGGTGACGTTGGATGTTGTTGCCGTGGACGGTGCGGCCGCATCCTTCCTGCCCGGCCAGTTTAATATGCTCTACGCCTTCGGCGTCGGCGAATCGGCGATCAGCATGAGCGGCGATCCAAAAGATCAAAGCCGCTTCGTGCATACCATTCGCTGCGTCGGCGCGGTGAGCGCCGCGCTGTCGCATACCGCGGTCGGCGAAGTTATCGGCGTGCGCGGACCGTTCGGCGCCGCCTGGCCCATGGACGAGGCCGCAGGCAAGGATGTCGTCGTCGTGGCGGGCGGTCTCGGGCTCGCCCCTCTGCGTCCGGCGATTTATCGACTCTTGGCGCACCGGGAACGATACGGCCGTGTGATTATCCTCATCGGGATGCGCAATCCCGCGGGAATTCTCTTTCGCCGCGAGATAGAGCAGTGGCGCGGCCGCCTCGACACCGAGATCGAGGTGACGGTCGATCATGCCGACCAGACTTGGCGGGGCAACGTCGGCGTGGTGCCCGCCCTGATACCGCGCATGGCGTTCGATCCGGACAATACCGTCGCCATGGTGTGCGGGCCGGAGATCATGATGCGCTTCACCGTAAGCGCTTTGCGCGAGGCGCAGGTGCCGGTCGAGCGGATTTACCTCTCCATGGAACGCAACATGAAATGCGCCATCGGCCTGTGCGGCCATTGCCAGTTCGGTCCGCACTTCGTGTGCAAGGATGGGCCGGTGCTGCGTTTCGATCGCATAAGTGCTATTTTCACGACGCGAGAGATCTAGATGCGCCCGCGACCGCGCCTTGCCGTCTGGAAGTTCGCATCCTGCGACGGCTGCCAGCTGTCGTTGCTGGATTGCGAGGACGAGCTGCTGGCCGTGGCCGCCGCCGTGGAGATCGCCTATTTCCCGGAAGCGACGCGGACTGTGATCGAGGGCCCGTACGACCTGTCGCTCGTGGAAGGCTCGATTATCACCGCCCATGACGCGGAGCGAATAAAGGACGTTCGCCGCCAATCGCGGCATCTGGTCACGATCGGCGCTTGCGCCACTGCGGGCGGCATCCAGGCGCTACGCAATTTCGCCGACGTGCAGGAATTCGTCGCGGCCGTTTACGCGACACCGCAATTTATCAGCACGCTCGCCACCTCGACGCCGATTTCGGTTCATGTCGACGTGGATTACGAGCTGCATGGCTGCCCTATCGACAAGCGGCAATTGCTGGAGGTGATCTCGGCTTTCCTTGCCGGGCGCAAGCCTTCGATCGCGTCTCACAGCGTCTGCGTGGAATGCAAGCAGCGCGGCATGACTTGCGTGATGGTGGCGCACGGCACGCCGTGCCTGGGCCCCGTCACCCACGCCGGCTGCGGCGCCATCTGCCCGTCGTTCAATCGCGGATGCTATGGCTGTTTTGGCCCGATGGAAACGCCGAATACGGCGTCTCTGGCGCGGCAGTGGCAGGGGCTCGGCGCAAGCGGCCGCGATTTGCAGCGCGTGTTCCGCACTTTCAACGCTGCCGCCGAGCCGTTCCGCACGGAGAGCGACGCCCATGGCGACTAAGACGATCCGTGTGGAAATGCTGGCGCGGGTGGAAGGCGAAGGCGCGCTCGATCTGCGCATCGAGGACGGCAAAGTCGCGTCGGTCGAACTGAGGATTTTCGAGCCGCCGCGCCTCTTCGAAGGGTTGCTGCGCGGCCGCGCCTTCACCGAAGCGCCCGATGTCACGGCACGCATTTGCGGCATCTGCCCCATCGCCTACCAGATGAGTTCGGTGCACGCGATGGAGAACGCCATCGGCGTCACCGTGAGCGAGCCGCTGCGCGCGTTGCGCCGCCTCATCTATTGCGGCGAGTGGATCGAAAGCCATGCGCTGCACATGGTCATGCTGCACGCGCCGGATTTTCTGGGATATCCCGACGCGATCCAGATGGCGCGCGATCACGGCGAGATGGTGAAAGCGGGTCTTGCGCTCAAGAAAACCGGCAACGAGATCATGCGCGTGGTGGGCGGACGCGAGATTCATCCCATCAATGTGAAGGTCGGCGGGTTTTATCGCGTTCCAGCGAAGAGCGAGTTTTCCACACTCGTCGAAGACTTGAAGCGGGCCCGCGATGCGGCGGTCACGATTTTACGCTGGGCCGCCGGTTTTCCCTTCCCCGAATTCGAGCGCGATTACGAGTTCGTGTCGCTGCGCCACCCGGGCGAATATCCGTTCAACGAGGGCCGCGTCGTTTCCAGCCGCGGAATCGACATCCCCGTCGAAGACTACGATCTGGAATTCGAAGAGCGTCATGTGGCGCATTCGACGGCGCTGCAATCGGTTGTCAGGAGGCGCGGCAGCTATCTGGTCGGACCGATGGCGCGCTACAGTCTGAACTTCGATCGCCTGCCGGCGGCGGTTCAGTCGCTGGCGAAGGAGGTGGGGTTGGATTGCGCCTGCCGCAACCCGTTCAAGAGCATTCTCGTGCGCGGCATCGAGGCCGTCTTTGCCTGTGAGGAGGCATTGCGGTTGATAGAAGCGTATGAAAAGCCGGATTTGCCGAGCGTGGCGCTCGTGCCGCGCGCCGGCATCGGGCACGGCGCCACCGAAGCGCCGCGCGGCATCTGCTATCACGTCTATGAGATCGACGGGGAGGGCAATATCCTGAAGGCGCGTATCGTTCCGCCGACGTCGCAAAACCAGCTGAGCATCGAAGAAGACTTGCGCGAGGTCGCCACGCGCAACATGGCCATGGCGGACGATGCGCTGCGCGACCGCTGCGAGCAGACGATCCGCAACTACGATCCCTGCATTTCCTGCTCGACGCATTTCCTCAAGTTTTCGGTGAATCGCGCATGAGCGCGGATCGTAACATGTTGGTGATCGGGCTGGGCAATCCGGACTGCGGCGACGATGGCATCGGTCCGCTGGTCGCCCGCGCCATCGCCGAGCGCGAAACCGGGGTTCGCGTTATCGAGCGCCGCGGCGATGCGCTAGCCCTGATGGAGGATTGGAGGGGCGCGCAGTCGGTCGTGCTGGTCGACGCGGCCGCGGCAGTTTCCGAGCCGGGCCGCATTCACCGCATCGACCTTGCCCGGGAGGAACTGCGGCGCGATCTATCGCTTTCCTCTACGCATGCCTTCGGCATGGCCGAAGCCATTGCATTGGCCCGTGCGCTGGGCCGGCTGCCGCCGCAGCTGATCGTCTATGCCGTCGAGGGTGAAAATTTCGCGCCCGGCGATCCGATGTCGTGCGCTGTAGCAGATGCGGCCGAAGACGTCACGGCACGCATCCTGAGCGAACTGGCAGTAAGTGGAGACACCGTTCATGCATGAATCCGGCATCGTCAAAGACCTGGCGCGCCGCATGGAAAAGGCGGCGGCGGATGCCGGCGCCAAGCGCATTTCGCGCGCGCATGTCTGGCTGGGAGCGTTCTCGCAGTTCTCGCCCGAGCACTTCCGCGAGCACTTCGAAGAGGAGGCGCGCGGGACGCTTGCCGAAGGTGCCGCGCTCGAGATCGAATTGTCGGACGACGCGATGCATCCCGATGCCCAGCATGTGGTCATGCAGAGCATCGATCTCGAGATATAGGTATGACGCACACCTCTGCCGACGCCCGACGCCTGCGGCTGGATCTGCGCGGGTTTGTTCAAGGCGTGGGCTTGAGGCCGTTTGTCTACCGGCTGGCGGAAGACGAAGGACTCGGCGGTTTCGTGCGGAATACCGGCGACGGCGTAACCATCGAAGTCGAAGGTGCGCAAACTTCCTTGGCGCGTTTTCTTGCGCGACTCGATGCGGAATTGCCGCCGCAGGCCGTTATTCACGAGCGCAAGTTCACGCCGCTCGCGCCTTGCGGCCACAGCGGCTTCGCCGTTTCGCCCAGCGCCGGTGAAGGAGCGCATGCGGCGCTGGTAATGCCGGACCTCGCCATCTGCGAGGAGTGCCTGCGCGAAATTTTCGACTCCGCCGACCGCCGCTATCGTTATCCATTTACCACTTGCGTGCATTGCGGCCCGCGGTTCAGCATCCTTCGCGCGCTGCCTTACGACCGAGAGCGCACGACGATGCAGCGCTTTGCGCTTTGCGATGCGTGCCGCGCCGAATATGAAAGCCCGGCATCGCGGCGCTTTCATGCCGAGCCTATCGCTTGTCCGGATTGCGGCCCGCAACTGGCCTTATGGGACGGGGACGGCCGTGTGTTGAGCAGGAAGGACGCGGCGCTTCTGGCAGCCGCGGATGCGTTGCGGCGGGGTGCCATACTGGCGTTGAAGGGGCTCGGCGGCTTCCAATTCCTCGTCGATGCGTCGGATGAGGACGCGGTCGCGCGGCTGCGGGCGCGCAAGCGCCGTCCCCGCAAGCCGTTCGCTGTGATGGCGCCGTCGCTTGCGTCGGCTGAGAAAATCGCTCACGTGTCCGATCCGGAGCGCGCACTGCTAGTTTCGCGGGAGGCGCCCATCGTTCTATTGCGAGCGCGCGGGGACGTTCCGCTTGCGCTCGGCATCGCGCCGGGAAATCCCAATCTTGGGATCATGCTGCCGACGACGCCGCTGCATCATCTTCTGTTGCACGAATTGGGCCGACCGGTCGTGGCGACGAGCGGCAATGTCAGCGACGAGCCGATTGCCATTGATGAGCACGAGGCCTTGGTGCGGCTTGGCGGCATCGCCGATGTGTTTCTGGTCCACGACAGGCCGATCCTGCACCCGGTAGACGACTCCGTCGTGCGCGTGATCGCCGGTCAGGCCGTCGTCCTGCGGCGCGCCCGCGGTTATGTGCCGGCGCCGATCGATTACCCTGGCATCAAGAGGTCTGTGCTGGCGCTTGGCGGGCAGCAGAAGAATACGGTTGCGATCGGACATGGCGGGAAGATCGTTCTCGGACCGCATATCGGCGATCTTTCCACGCCGCAGGCGCGCGATGCCTGCGACCGCGGGGCAGGGCAGTTGTGCGCGCTGCATGGCGTTGCACCTTCGGCTGTCGCCTGCGACGCGCATCCCGATTATTACACGAGCCATGCCGCGGCGCGTTATGGCCTGCCGGTAGCGCGCGTGCCGCACCATCTGGCCCATGTCTTGTCCTGCATGGCGGATGCCCGGATCGAAGCCCCTGTGCTCGGTGTCGCCTGGGATGGAACGGGATATGGCGGCGACGGCACAGTTTGGGGCGGCGAATTTCTGCTCGTGAGACGAGATTGCTATCGTCGCTTTGCGTATTTTCTGCCGTTTTCGCTGCCCGGCGGCGAGGCGGCCGTGCGCGAGCCGCGCCGCGCTACGTTCGGCGTGCTGCACGCTCTCTACGGCGGTGATCTGTTCGAGAAGACCTATTCGGCGGCGGCCGCGCAAACGTCGCCAAACGAGCGTGAGATGCTGCGGACGATGCTGGGCCGCGGTCTGAACTCGCCTTTGACCTCGAGTGTCGGCCGGCTGTTCGATGCCGCTGCATCGCTTCTCGATCTGATGCAGACGGCGAGCTTCGAAGGCGAAGCGGCGATGGCGGTCGAATTCGCGGCCGAGCGCGCTCCATGCGCGGCGCCGCTTCCTGCCCCTTCGCTCGTTGCGGCCGGCGATCGGCTGGTGTTGGAATGGCGGCCGACCTTCTCGGCGCTAATCGGGGGCGTGGCCGACGGCATGAAAGCGGAGCCGCTTGCGGCGGGATTGCACGAGGCGTTGGCGCAAGCCACCGTTGCCGTGGCGCAACGCGCCGGGATTGCGGACGTGGTTCTGACCGGCGGCTGCTTCCAGAATGCGCGCCTCACCGAATGCGCCGTGCGTAAGCTGCGCGCCGCCGGCTTCAGACCGTCCTGGCACCGGCAGATTCCGCCCAACGACGGCGGTCTGGCTGCAGGGCAAATCGTGTTCGCCGCAAGCTGTCTCGACGAGGTGATGTGATGTGCCTTGCCGTACCCGGGCAAGTTCTCGGCATCGAAGGCGCCGATCCGCTGATGCGCCAGGGGCGCGTGACGTTCGCGGGCATCGTTAAGCTGGTGAACCTTGCATACACGCCGGAAGCAGCCGTCGGAGATTACGTGCTGGTGCATGCGGGCGTTGCGATCGGTATCGTCGACGAGGAGGAAGCGCTGAAGACGCTTCGGTATCTGTCGGAGACCGAGCCGGAGGAATTGCGGTGAGATATGTCGATGAATTCCGCGATGCGACTCTGATGCGCCGATACGCGGACCGTATCGCCGCAACCGTGAGTCGCCCGTGGACGATCATGGAAATCTGCGGCGGACAAACCCATTCCATCGTGCGGCACGGTATCGACCGTCTTCTTCCCGACGGAGTCTCGCTGCTACACGGCCCGGGATGTCCGGTTTGCGTCACGCCAACGGACATCATCGACGCCGCCATCGCCATCGCAAGCCGGCCGGACGTCATCTTCTGCTCGTTCGGCGACATGCTGCGCGTGCCGGGCAGCAAGGCAAGTCTATTGTCGGCAAAGGCGCGCGGCGCGGACGTCCGGATGGTCTATTCGCCGCTCGACGCGCTCGCCATCGCGCGGCGGTCCGACCGCGAAGTCGTGTTCTTCGCCATCGGCTTCGAGACAACCGCGCCAACCACGGCCATGGCCGTGGCACAGGCCGAGCGAGACGGCATCGGCAACTTTTCGCTTCTCGTCTCGCATGTGCTGGTGCCGCCGGCGATGGAAGCCATACTCGGCGATCCGGAAAACCGCGTGCAAGGCTTCCTTGCCGCCGGCCATGTCTGCACCGTCATGGGCACTTGGCAATACGAGCCGATTGCGCAGCGCTACCGCGTGCCGATCGTCGTGACGGGATTCGAGCCCGTAGATATCTTGCAGGGACTCTATCTTTGCATTGCACAGCTCGAGCAAGGCCGGGCCGAAGTCGAAAACGCATACGGGCGCATGGTAAGGCGCGACGGCAATCGGGGTGCGCAAGACGCTCTCAGGCGGGTGTTCGCCGTCAAGCCGCAAAGCTGGCGCGGCATGGGAGAAATCGCCCAGAGCGGTCTCGGGCTCGCGCCGGCCTATGCCTGCTTCGATGCGCTGGAAAGATTTGGGTACGTCCTGGCGCCGTCCGGGGTGCCGAGCGCCTGCTTGAGCGGCGAAATCCTGCGCGGGCAGCGCAAGCCGCTCGATTGTCCGGCCTTTGGATCTTTGTGCACGCCGGAGCATCCGCTGGGAGCAACGATGGTCTCATCCGAGGGCGCCTGCGCGGCCTACTACCGCTATCGCCGGCTGAGCGCGGAGAAAACGCAATGACCGCGCGCTTCACGTTGATCTGCCCGGCGCCGCTCGCCGATCGATCCATGGAGCGGGCCGCAATCGAGCTGGCGCATGGCAGCGGCGGTCTGATGACGCACCAACTGATCGAGCATGTTTTTCGTCCGGCCTTTGCTGCGGCGCCGTCCGATTTCACGCATGACGGCGCCGTCTTCGGGCTTGGCGATCTCAAGCTGGCGATGACAACCGACTCCTATGTCGTGCAGCCCTTATTTTTTCCCGGCGGCGATATCGGTTCGCTCGCGGTCTATGGCACGGTGAACGATCTGGCCATGTGCGCCGCTGAGCCGCTCTGCCTGAGCGCGGCCTTCGTCATCGAAGAAGGATTTGCGTTGGACGATCTGCGCCGGATCGTCGTCTCCATGCAGAAGGCCGCGGCGATAGCCGGCGTGCGGCTTGCGACCGGCGATACCAAGGTCGTGGAGCGGGGCAAGGGCGACGGGCTCTACATCAATACGACCGGCATCGGCCGCGTGCTCGCCGGCGCCGACTCCGCACCGCAGAATGTGCAGGCAGGAGACGTTGTCTTGCTCAGCGGCGACATCGGCCGTCACGGCATCGCGGTGATGTCGGTTCGGGAAGGTCTGGCATTCGAAAGCGCGATGGAAAGCGACAGCGCTCCGCTTGTCGGCACCGTGCGGAAATTGTTCGCTGCCGGCATACCGGTTCATTGCCTGCGCGACCCTACGCGCGGCGGATTGGCCACCAGCCTTGTCGAGATTGCGTCGGTGGCGGGCGTCGATATTCGCCTTGCAGAAGAGACCATTGCGATTTGCGAGCCGGTCCGCGGCGCCTGCGAGATTCTCGGGCTCGATCCGCTCTATGTCGCCAACGAAGGCCGCTTCATCGCCTTTGTTCCTTCCGATGCGGCCGCAAGCGCACTTGTGATACTGCGCGGCACTTCCGGCGGCGAGAACGCCGCCACGATCGGCCGCGTCGAAGCGGGAACCGGTCAAGTCATTCTGGAAAACGGCGCAGGTTCGCAGCGCGTGCTTGACATGCTGAGTGGCGAGCAACTTCCGCGTATTTGCTAGCGGGCAAGGCCGGGGCTGCCGCGTTCCGGTTTGCAGATGCTGGGAAGCAGGCGCCCGACGTCGCCTCCTCGCAGACCGCAGTGCGACGCTGCAGTGCCAAGGCAAGTACGATACGGCAAGGCGGAGGGTGAGAGCCGGTGGCCGGCGGAAGAGAGCAATTCGGCGCGTTCGTCCGCGGGGAGCGAGCGGCGATTAGCTTGCGAGAGGCGGCGAAGACGATCGATCAGGGCTCACTTCAGCACATAGGCCAGCGATGTGACCGGTGCGAAAATCTGCGAGACCGGTGCGAGGACGTCGGTCGCGCTCCAGAACGACGTCTCGGGCACGCGCACGACGTCGCCCGGATAAATCCGGGTCAGTTGATCCAACGCGACCTCGTGCTCCCGAGCCTCGGATTCGTGGCGGACATAGATGGTCGACAGCACGGCCTTGCTCGTATAGCCGCCGGCCAGCGCGATCGCATTGACGATGGTCATATTGCTGACATAGGGATATTCGCCCGGCTTGCTGACCTCGCCGATGATGCTGAAAGGCCGATATTCCGCGACTTCGATGCTCACGCGCGCATTGCGCAGATATCCGCCATCCAGCGCATGTTCGACCTGCGCTTCCAATTGCAGCGCGGAATAGCCCGCTGCCTGTTCTGGACCGATCAACGGCAGGCGAACATATCCGGCATCGTCGATCTGAAACGTGCCGGAGAGATCGTCTTCGTTGTAAACGGTCACGCGGATTTTGTCGCCGGGACCGAGCCTGTAATCCGGTTGGAAGGAATTCGCGGCCGATGTTTCCATCCCGTCCGGGTGCGTGTCCTGAGAACCGTCTTCGACTCCCCGCAAATTGTCCGTAGTTTGATATGAATCAGTGTCGGCGGCGTTTGCCGGGCCGGCTGCGCACAGCCCAAGGGCAAACGATCCCGTTGCAACGAGCAAAGCGAGTTTCAACGATCGCCATCTGATCATGGGAGCATCCTAAACCGTAGCCCGGAAAATGCCCGTTAAGATTGCCGGCATGATTAAATATTGGTGAAGAGCGCAGGCACCGAATGACGATTTGGAGAAAAGGCAATTCGCTCTGGGGCATGGGATTTGCTCGGATGCAGCCATGTGTGCCGACCCGGGACGAAGACGCGGCGACCAATGCTTGCGCATTGGCCTGATCCATAACATGCCGGACAGCACGCCGGCCAGACCCGACGTTGGCGCCATGGCTGAAACAAGCTCAGCGCAGCCTGCGAACGCACAGATCGTCGAGCGTCTTTGCGCCCTGTGGTCGCGCGTGCTGGGGGGCTCGCCTGTCCTGCCCGACAGCGATTTCTTCGATCTCGGCGGCGACTCGCTTCTGGCGGTCAACATGTTGCTGGCGGTCGAAAGGGAATTTCGTGTCAGCCTGCCCCTCACGATCATCTACGATGCACCTACAGTCGCTGCGCTGGCGGCCTTTCTGGACAACGAGACCAGACCCTCTTTTTCGCCTCTGGTGTGCCTGAACGATGGCGACGGTGCGGCGCCGCTCTTTGTCGTTCACGGACTTGGAGGAACGGTCATTGAGCTGTCCAAGGTCGCAAACCTGATCCGGCACGGAGGTCCGATTTATGGCGTTCAGGCCAAGGGGCTCGATGGAACCCTGGCTCCGCTGACGACGGTGAAAGACATGGCCGCGTACTATGTGGATGCCATTCGCGAGGTGCAACCGGAAGGTCCCTATTATCTCGGCGGGTACTCGTTCGGCGGGCTGGTGGCGCTGGAAATGGCGCGGCTCCTGAAACGGCAACACGAAACGGTTGCGCTTCTGCTGCTGATCGACGCATTTGCGCATCCCCGTACATGGTCCGTTCAAAGTCAGGTCACGGTGCTCGTCCGCCGACTCTGCCTGGGGTTTGCGAAGCTCCTGCAGCAGCCGTGGCAAACGAACCTGGCGTATCTCGTTCGGATGTGCACAGACGTGTCGCCGCGCCAAACACCCGAATCGCGCGCCAACCCGGCCCGGCGATCCGTGCGGCGGTGGCTGCGGCAGCTCATGGTCGATTTGCCTCCGGCATTGCAGCGAGTGTTCGCGGCGAGCGAAGAGGCTCTTTATGCCTATCGCCCGCGATTCTATCCCGGAACCGTCACGTTCCTGAATTCCGCGACAACCCTTCCGGTGTTCCCGCCGAATGCTGCGCGGATCTGGCGGCCGCTGGTTCAAGCTCTGGAATTGGAGCAACTGCCGGGGGACCATCTCTCGATCCTGACGGAACATGCGCAGAGCACGGCGGCGATCGTATCGGCGCGTTTGGCCGAAGCGCGCGGCATCGGATGTTCGTGCGAACCTGCGTCGCGCTCCCGCTTGCCGGACGCGCCCGGGTTCTCGCGGAATACAATCCATGCCGAAGGTCATCTTGTCCGAAGCGCATTCTGATCGTGCGCCCGGTCTGTACGCCATACGCGACGATACCAGTCAGGCTCGAGCCGCTTTCCAATTGCGCAGACCGGACGAAATGACCATCCACATGACGATATCTCCGAGCAGGATGCCGCCTAAAGAACCGACCGGACCCGCCAGCAAAAGCAGCGCGAGCGTCGTGATCAGGGCCACAATGCTCGATTTCGTGCTGGCGTCCGCAAGCGGCCGGAACTGCCGTGCAGCCTGAAGAAGCGTCGCGCCGGGCGCCCGGACGCCGCGCACGGCCGTGATCGCGGCCCACAACATGACCACGCAAATCAAATCCGTTTTGTCGAATCCCTTCTTGAGGATCAGGGACGGAAACCAGATCAGCACGACTGCCGCCAGTATCGTCGTTGCCGCCCAGATAGCGCCGATGACGGCGAGAAATTCCCGGCCGATCTGGGAAGCGCGAGCCATATCGCCTGCGGCAATGCTCCGGGCCATTGCCGGTCTTTCCTGGTCCGGCAACGCCGAGGCGACAAGCGAGAACGGCCGCATGAACAGCGAACCGGCGGCAATCAACGCGAACGCCTTCGAGCCGCAGATGAATATCACGAGATACGCATGCGCGTTGACCGTGACTTCCGTTGTCGCGACTCCGAGCAGGGACCATCGCGTCAAATCCTGCCAAATCCGGCGATAGGCCCCGATCGAGCCCGTTTGAATTGAGCCTGCCAAATTCGACAGGAAAGATGCGCCGAACGGCGCCAATGCGAGCAACCCGCTCGCGGCCATCACCGCCGCCGTAGAAGAAATATTCAGTCGGCCGGACACCGACATCCCGCCCAGTCCGAGCAGCAGAGATGCGCTATAGGCGGAATCGGAGAGAACGACCGCCCGCACCCGCCGCTGCGTGTAAGCGTAGGTGCGCGCAAACATGCGCAGCGACATCGCGCCGCCATAGAGGCCGAAACCTGCCGCGGCCCAGGCCGGCGTATGGCTGAGCAGCATGATCGAACCGACTGCGCAGCTCAGCGCAAGCGCCAGCACAAGGCTGATCTTCAGATAGGTGTTCAGTTCGGATTTGTATGCGTGGGATTCCGAAGGAACCATGCATGAAATCGGCGCTCCGAGAAGACCGTTGGTCAGGCTGAGACACAGACTGGCCACGATGATGACGAAGGAGAACTGGCCGAATTCCGCGCTTGGCAGCTTGTGAAGCAGCAGCAACGCTGCAACGAAATGCGCCCCCGATATGCTGAGGGGGCCGAACGCCGACAGGCTGTGGCGGCGTACGACGCCGGCAAGCCGTTTGAATGCGAATCGCGGATTGGCCGCAGGCGAAAGCACAGACATGTATCGGTGAGTGTCCTCGCAGGGAAGCCCGTCATCGGTGGCATTCCCGGCGGGCGGATTTGCGGCGCCCATCGCCGGACTATTCCGCCACGACGACGCCGACGCCCGGCTTTCCGAATTCGGCAAAAAACGCGTTGACCTCTGCTGCGCCTGGAAAGGCGGCTCCGTTCCACCCAAGCACCAAAATCAATCCGTCGAGGAAATTTCCCAGGCCGTGCGGGGCGTGCGACGATGCGGCCGGCATATCCAGAATAACAAGATCGCAGATGCTGCGAAGGTACTCGATCAACTGGCTCATCTTGGGCGATGCCAACATGAGTTCGAAATGGCGCGGCACATGGCCTCCGAACATAGTCGGTACGCCCGAGAGACCATCCTTGCTCACGCAGCTGCTCAGGGCCGCGGCATCCGACAACAGATCGAACAGACCCGATCTGCCGGGCTCCAACCGCAGGGTGGGGGCAAGCCGCTGCGCGGGATCACAGTCGATCAGAACGACCCTCAACCCGCGCTGCGCGGCAGTGCGGGCCGCAGCAGCTGCGACGATTGTCTTTCCGTCTCCAGGGCGCGGAGAAGTCACTCCAACGACTTTTGCCCGGCCAGTGCGTACTGCCCTTATGCTGCCGTCCAGCCGCGCGATGCCCCGGGCGAAAGCAGACATGGGTTGCTTGACGACGGAATCGGCGATCTCGGCGGCGCGCATTCCCCGGCGGGTGAGGTCGGGAACTCGCGCCAGGATGGGCGCATTCAAAGGCACGAAGGCGCGCGGACGGTAAGCCGGCGTGGAACCGCCGCGTTCCTGAAGCAACACGACGAGCAGACCCAGCAGAAAACCTGCGGGGATCGACGCGAGCGCGATGTACGACCTTCTTGGAGGATTGGGAACGCCGGGAACCGGCGCCCGCGATATGATGCTCGCATCCGGCAATTGCATTGTGTCCTGCCCCTGCACTTCGCGCAGGCGCGACACGAACGCCTCGTACGCCGCGCGGGTGGACTTTGCATTGCCCTGCAAGGACTCAAGCTGACCGCGCACCGCATTTTCGATAGACGCTTGGCGTTCCACATCCGCCAGACCGGCCTGCAGGGCGCGAACCTGCGCCGTCGCCTCGATCACGTCGCTTTCCATTCCGCCGCCGATGCGGGCAATCTCCGCAGCGATCTTTTCCCGGATGCTCTTGAGCTGGGTGTCGATGGCGAGATACTTGGGGTGCTTGGGGCCATAACGCATCGCCAGCTCGCTTTCCTGGCGTACGAGATCGGTTTCCTGCAGCCGCAGCTGAACGATAATCGGCGACGTCGACACCTCCGACATGTCGGCGACGGTATCGGACGATGACAGGGCGCGCAGGCGATTGTGAACCGCCTGCTTTTCCGCAAGCGTTGCGCGAGCCTGCATCAATTCGGTTTGCACGGCCAGCACCTGCTGGTCGATCAGAGGTGTTCCGTCGGCTGCATCGCTGAGGTTGTGCTCGCGCTTGTACGCCTGGACGGCCTCTTCCGCATTCTGCGTTTCGACGGCCAGCTCCCGAACCCGCTCCGAAAGCCAGGTTATGGCCGTATGCGTTGCGACCGCCTTGGCCTCCATCTGGCTCTCGATGTAGGCATCGGCAACGGCATTGGCGACAGCGGAAGCCGTCTGCGGATCGCGCGACGTGTATGTTATCGAGAAGGCCGTCGACTGGCCCAGCGGCTGCACGCTGAGGCGGCGCAGAAATGCATCGATGACCCGATCATGCGCGATTTGCGGCGTATCCTGCGCGCTTCCGGTGCCGAGCTCCGGGTCGGAATTCAAGCCCAATTTTTCAACTACCCGGGCCGCAAGGTTTCGCGACGAAAGGACTCGCAACTGGTTTTGCACCGACGACGGATCGGTGGGCAATTCCTGCCGGTTGTCCGGCAGATCGGCGGCGACCGTCGACAGAACGGCGGCCTTGTTCGTGCGCTGGTCGAACACCACTTCGGCCGATGAGGAGTAGCTGACCGGCCACAGATAGGCCAATGCCGTCACTGCCGCCGCGAAGCACGCCGTTATCGACAGAATGGAATTGAGGCGCTTTTGCGCGAGGCGCAACAGATCGCCGAAAAACGGCCGCAGTGCCGAAACAGGATCATCCTCTTTGCCGTCTCGCGCGGTTGCACTCGCCGCGGTCGAGGAGGAGCCACTGGCCGACATCGATTCCAGTCCAAGTTTGTGACCGAAAGGCAATTTGCACTTTCGTTCCGCTTTGTGTGTACCGTGCAATCAACTGCGGAATGGTTAATCGGGTCTGAGGAAGCGCCGGTCGGGCGGACGGAAATCGAGCCTGCCGGCGGGCGTCAAAAGGCCGGCATCTTGCGGCGCGGGCCGCCCCAGAACCTTCCAAACCAGGCAATCGCCGTATCGGAGACAAGGCGGTAGCCGGCGTCGGGCAGGAATATCTGGAGGAAAACAACCGCCGCGACGGGGATCCTGTACGAGCCGTACCACAAAGCGTTCAGATAGAGTTGCAGCGCCCGGAAGGGCGAGGTTACGGCGACGCTTTTCGCTATCGCCCACCCATAGCAGCCATAATAGGCCTTGCTGGGAATTTGGGGTCGAAGCGCTTCGATCCAGTCGATCATCGCCAGATTGCACCGCCCTTTGGCGGAGGATCGTCCTTCGTCGTCGGTATCCCGCCACACGGCGCCGGGCTCGTCCGCCATGACGAACTCGACGCCGGCGAGATAGAGCCTGATCGCGAAATCCGTATCTTCGGCACAGCGCAAATTCTCGGGAAATCGCACTTTGCGCCCGGCATCGGCATCCACCACCATGGTCATCGTAGGAATGAAGCCGCGATCGCAAAGCAGGTAGGTCGCCATGTGCTCGCCGGGAGCGATCCGCCGCAACGGCTTGACCGTCGAACGTCCACGGCCCCGATCGGCGATGATCGGTGCATAACCCAGGACATGCGTTCGGCCTGCCAGCAAAGGCTTCAACGTTTCCAGATGTCGCGGCAGGAAGCTGTCGTCGGAATCCAGCAACGCCACGAACTTCCCGCGTGCCTCGTCCATGCCGCGGTTTCGTGCCGCTCCGCCTCCACGGTTGTCCTGACGGATCAGCCGGATCCGCGCATCGCCGAGCATCCGGACGACGTTTGCGGGATCGTCCGTGGACCCGTCGTCGACGACGATGATCTCGAAATCCTGACATGTCTGCGCCAGCACCGAGCGAAGCGCATTTTCGAGGATATGGGCGCGGTTGTAGACGGGAATGACGACGCTGAAGAACGGCGTCGCCGGCATGTCGCCTAAGGACATGTTCGCCCCGCTTGCAACATCGCCATCGTCAACAGGAAGGTGACCCATTCTGCACCGTCCGTCTCGAGAAACGTGGTCTCCGTGAAGTTGTGCAGGAAAGTGAACACAAGTAGCGTAAACAGCAGTCCTTTTTGCCCGCGATCGAGCGTGCTTCGCGCCCCGAGCCATGAAACCGGCTGCGCCACAAGGCAGAGCATGGCGAGGCAAAACCCTGGCAGCCCGAGCGTTACCAGGAGTTCCAGATAGCCGCTGTGCCCGGTTGCGACCGTGCCGATCCAATTGGCGGTGACGTATTGCTGGATGGGAGAGGTGGTCCCGGTATCGGCAAAAGAGCCGTAACCCGCGCCCAGCAGCGGATGGTCGCCGATGAATGCCAGCTCCGCCTGCCAGATCGCCATCCGGCCGGTGAACAATCGCGGATCGTCCATCCACTGCGCGATCGTATCCCACGACATCCACAGCGCTGCGGCCGCGACAAACACCGCCAAGACCGACGTCACGAAAACAATCTGCCGCTGCCGCGTGTTCCGGGCGGCAAAGCGGTAGGCCAATCCCGCCAGCAATGCCAACGGCAGCAAACCGAGCGACGATTTCGCATGGGTTCCGATCAAAAACCCGAGAGCCGCCAAAAACAGCACGCCATTGACGACGTTGCGATTCCTGATCGCGAAATAGAAAAAAACGATCGCGGCATTGGCGCAAACGCCGCCCGCTATGTTCTTGTGAGCATAAAGGCCGCGCCAGTCTCCTGCCACAGCCTGTTCTACGTCGTTGGCAAAGTGCCGCGCCTGGGGAATGAGCGGCAGCGAGACCCAGCAGATGATGACCGCCGCCGCCAGCACGTAGCGCAGAAGCTGCAGGCTTCGCGCGGCTCCGACCGTATCGACCGCCAACATCGCGGAGATCGACACCACGGCGACAAGAACGGCACGGCGCAGCGTTACGCCAGGTTCGATCGACCAGAATGCGCTCAGCACGCACCATCCGAGCAAAACAAGAAAGGGAAAGAAACCTGCCGGCACCATCTGCCAGCCGCGGCGCATTGCAGCCATGGCGGCGATGATTCCGAAGACCGTGAGATACGAGAACTGCCGGACAACGTCTCCCGCTCCCGAAGCGGGATTGGTCCCCGCCGTCGTGTCGGGCATGGCAAATGGCGTCAGGCCGACAAACACAAGCAAAAGAAACAGAACGAAAGCGCCTTCGGCGATCCGCGCTTGCGCCGGCCCCCAGAGCGGATGCGTCGCGAGCGCCGTCTGCGTCGAAGCGGCCGCGGGCGGCCGCAAGCCCCTATCTGCCGTGAACGATTGCATATTCATGGTAGTGATGACCAAACAAGGCGCCGATTTTCCCCGCCGCACGGAAAAGCTTGTAGGCGCCGTCCAGACGGCGGTCCGGTCTCAGGCAAAACGCTATGGAAAAAACGGGAGCGGCCGCCAGTGCGGCCAGTATCTTGGCGAATTCCACCGCCAGGTCGCCGATCGAGCGCCTGTGCTTGAGCACGATGCGCATGTCGGTATTGCCGGCGCGATAGGCGCGCATCAACAGCCAGTCGAGCCGGGCACGCGAGGCGGGCACGTGCTCGCACACCCTTGCGCCGTCGGCATGTGCAAACCGTGTTCCCAGTGCCTGCAATCGAACGAAGAATTCCTTGTCCTCGCCGCCCGTGAGGCGGAATTGCGGATCGAAGTACGGTTCGGCCAGCGCCTCGAAGCATTTGCGGGAAATCAGCACATTGCCGATGCCTTCGATCATGCGGCAACGCCCCGTGGCCCGCCGGATCACAGCGATTCCCTCCCAGCGGCTTGCCCAGGCGGGCGGATCGACCTCGAACTCGCGCAGGACGGTTCCGCGCACGACGTCGGCTCCGCTCTCGCATTGCACGTAAAGGAGGGCTTCCAGCCATTGCGGTTCCGGCCACTCGTCGTCGTCGAGCATGATGACGAATTGTGTGCCGGGGACCGCCAGCGCCTGCGCGACCAGCGCGTTGCGAGCCTGCGCGATTCCGCGCTCGGCAACGACGATCGCGTCGAGCTTCCAGCGATAGCCTTCGGCGATCAGCCGGCGGCAAACATCGGCGCCTTGATGTTCGGCGGCGTCGTTGTCGGCGACCAGAACGGAGATTTGGGTCCTGCTCTCCAGCGCGGCGAGCGCCCTGAGCAGCCGCTCCAGGCTTTGCGGCCGTCGAAAGGTAGGGATGGCAACCACAACCTGCGGCATCAGCGGTATCCGGATTTGCGCGCGCCCGAGCTTCGCTGCTGAGTTGGCATGACCGCTCCGTGCGGCGCGTCGCCGCCTGATGCGCCCCCCGCTCCGACCAAAGAACGATAAGCTTGCGGCGTTAACGCAAAGAAAACGTTACGACGCCGGACACTCCGCCAGAGACACCGAATGCTCATTTCGCAGCCAGCTCCTCGGCCATGACGTACCACAGTGGTGTGCGTTCCAGAGCAGGATCGAGCGGAAGCTTTCGCGGACTGTAGCCGAGCAACAAATCCTTCATTCCTTCGGCCCGGAGATAACGGTCCGACAAGCCCCAGGTCAGCACGCCGATGACTGCGCGGCTGTCCATCGCGACATCGAGGAATTTTCGGCCTGCGTCCGCCACGGCCCTGTCGCGCGTGGCGCTGTCCATGGGCCCGCCGCGATCGTCGACATCGAGTTCGGTGACCATGATCTTGAGGCCCATGGACTCGACGTCCGCCAGAAAGCGCCCGAGTTTGCGTTGGTCGACCGTGGGGCCGTAAGCCGACAGGTGCCCCTGCATGCCGTAGCCGTCCAGCGGCACGTTGCGCGCCAGAAGCCCCTCCAGCAGATCGAGCGTCATCGCGCGGAATTTGTCGTTCGCCGGCTCTGCGTCTTCACAGCCGAAATCATTGTAGATCAGCAGGGCGGCCGGGTCGGCGGCGCGCGCGGCGTGAAACGCCATATCGATGTAGGCGGGCCCGAACGCCTTCAGCCAGAACGAATTTCTCAAGCCGCCCGCCAGGCCCTCCTCCGGACGGAGCGCTTCGTTCACGACGTCCCAGGAGTGAATCCGTCCGCGGAAGTGCGCTGCAAGCGCCGTCACATAATCGGTCAGCAGCCGCGCGTCGCGGGACGCCAATACGGCATCTTCCAGCCAGGGAGGATTGGCCGCATGCCAGACGAGTGGGTGTCCCCGGAACCCCTGTTGATGCCGTTGTGCAAAGGCCCATAACGCATCGGCCGCAGAGAAATCCAATGCGCCACGGGCGGGCTCGATCAGGTTGCGTTTCAACTCGTATTCCGGAACCAGCATGCCTGCATCCAGAACAAGAGCCGCCGCGAAATCCGGACTCTCGAGCTGATAGTTGGCCGCCGCCGCTCCGAAAATCCGTCCATGCCGGGAAGCGGCCATCCGTAACGACGGCAATCCTGCGGGAGCAGCGGCAACGCCTATCGCAGGCAGCAGTGCCGTGCCTGCGAGGGATTGAAGAAAACCTCGTCTTGTCGCCATCGTTATGCGCTCGCCCGTGAATGTAGAAGCTGCAATGTGCTTTTCCCTATGATGGAACTACGGATGGGACACCGGGCTCAGCGTCCCCGGCATCGCTTTCGGCGCCGGCGAAGTGCGCGCATTGCGCGCGACGGCGGCTATTTCCCTGCGTGCCAGGAAGCCGGTCCACGCCAGGACCATCGCGGCAATGGGCGCCATGGATGCGGTCACGGCGCCGGCAAGCGCACCGAGCAGCAGGAGCAGCGCGAACAAGGCGAGCGCGATGGTTCTTTCAGGCAGAAGTATCCATTGATAGCCGCCTGCGTTTCGCGTCTGGCGGTAGATGAAATAGATTTGCCATCGCGAGATCGCCCGCGCCGCGCAGGCCAATGCGCCGATCGGAGTTATCGGCGCAACCGCTGCGAACGCACCCACCCGCAGCGCCTGGAGGCCAAGGTAAAGCCAGGCGCGCGCTTGCTTGTCGGCGAAATTGTAGAGCCGGTAATAGGCCCGCGTGCCGGCCAGAACCGCAGCCCAAAGAACCGCCCCGATCGCGAAACCGGACCAGGACGCGTGGCGCAGACAGAGAATGCCGAGGATGCCGAAACACGCGGCATAAACCCATGGCCGAATGCCTACGGCCGAGGCATCGAATTCCCGGAATTGGGGTGAGAGTTGCGGATCGGTTTCGAATTTGGCCGCGACCATGTCGTTCTCGACATAGCCGATCTCGTAGACCGCCCAAAACGACACGAACAGCAATGCGAGACCGATAAACGCCCAGCCGGCGGCGAAGGAATATGGCAGGCTGGCCAGCACCCACAGCGGGAAATCGTCGACCAGAACGCTTTTCAATGCGCCGGTGCGGGGGCGCTTGATCAAGTCCAGATACTGTCCGGGCAGATACGTCGAACGGAATGCCGGCCGATAGCGGGCGCCGGGCCACCGCGTCAACGCAGGCCGCTTGCAAGCCCGGAGAAGCGCTTCGTCTTGGACGGAATCGGTGATGGCTGCGGCGTCGGCGACGAACGACGGCCCCATTGCCGCCTGCACGACCGCCAGTTTGCCGGCTAGGCGATCGTCGGCCGTGCCCGATCGGCAGGCGACGATTTCGCATTCGCCCACCGCCATGGCTTCTATGAGCGGAGTTACGATCTCGCGAAAGCCGAGCGTGACGACGGTGAACGGGCGGCCGCGATCCGCCAGGGCCGCGGCAAGCGCTTCGTTGCGAAACCGATTGCCCAGCTCCCGCGCCCGCTGCGCCCAGCGCGATCGCGTCCAGGGAAAGAACAGGGCGATCGATCGCACACGCCAGATATCCCGCGTTGCTTCGCCGCCGGTCCACCGCCACGGCTTGATAAAATCGAGCAGGCGCATAAGCAGGAACGCCAGCGCCGCGGGCCGCGCCGTATCGATAAAATCCTCGGTGGAATTCCGCAGATAGAGGGTCTCGTCCAAATCCACCAGCAACGGGCCGCTGTGGCCTTGCGCGATCGCCAGGGCTTCGTCCGGGGTCGTTTCGAGACGTGCCGCAGTCGTCTGCTTCGCTGCCATCGGAAAATCCGCTCTCAACCCGGTGCGAACGATCAACCGTTCCGTGTCCGCCGTGCGTCGTCTCCGGGACTTCGCACGCCGCGAGGCTGTGCCAATTCCGAACCGAAAAGCACGCGAGCGCCGCAGCGCCTCTCGGGCCAGGCCGTATCAAGCAAGAGAAGTACCAGGACGATGGCTCTCTCGGGCCGCTCTTGCGCGACGAAACCGGCAAGCATCGTGTTTGCCGCCCGATAAGATTGGCGCGCGGAGACGCGGGGACGCGGCGCACCTCCAAATCGCTTTCACCACAAAGGACACGAAGAACACGAAGATATGCCGGACTACTGCGCGAAGCGGAGATGAAATTGATATCGCATTTTGGCACACGGAGACACGGAGCCGCATCGTTACACTCTCTGTGTCTCGGTGCCTCCGTGTGAGAAATATTGCGCTTCGCGCGGAGACTGAGTACCCGCGTGAACCTTTGTGCTCTTCGTGCTTTGTGGTGCACTTGCCCTCCCCGTCCCCGCGTGAATCGATTGCAGAGCCCTGGGCCGTCGGAACTCGGTTCACCGGGGGAATCCGGGGCAAGCGGATTCTGGCACGCGTTTCGCTGCGTTCGCCTCGGAAACGGCATTCGGTGGATGATAATGGTGCAGTCTGTGTCGCGGCGGGGCATGTTTCCCATGCCAAACCTCGCCGGTATACTCGGAAATCCCTGGGTGGATCGCAGCGTTGCCGCCGTGGCCAGCATCCCCTTCGCCTATTCGCTCCACCACGAATTCCGGTCCTTCGGCTTCAATTTCGCCTGGATCGTCGCGAATACGAACTTTCTCATCCTCATCGTCACCATGCTGATTCGTCACCGCCCGACGCGGGTGACGCCCAATCCGGTCTATTGGCTGCTCGCCTTCGTCGCGACCTACTGGCTCTTCATCGTCGGCCGTTTCGCGAACCACGGCACGTATCTGGCGCCGTCATGGCTCATCAATGGGCTCGGGGTCGTGAGCTTCGTGATCAGCGTTTGGGCGCGTCTCAGTCTGGGACGCTCGATCGGATTGGTGCCGGCGCAACGCAAGATCATCATGACCGGCGCCTATCGTTACATGCGCCATCCCATCTATACGGGCATCTATCTGTCTTATGTCGCGCTGGCGTTGCAGAATTGCTCGGCTCTTAACGCGGCGATATTCGCGCTCGGTATAGGGCTTTTCATGATCAAGAGCGTGGTCGAGGAAAACTTCCTCCGCCAGGACGCAGAATACGACTCCTATATGGCGCGCGTGCGCTGGCGCTGGGTTCCTTTCATCGCCTGAGAACTCATCCCGGATCACCCGGGCTTGCGCCGAAGGTCCCAGGGATGACACGTTAACGATTCCATTTGAATATCCGCCGCTCCAGAGCGACAGATGTTTAATCAGAATCTGCGATGAACTCTCTACTCGAGGAACGGAGCGCGCCGACCGCGAAGCTTTATCGCGGCGCAGCTATTTTCGCGCCAATGGATTGGGCGCCGGCTCGGCGATTTTGTGCAGCGTATTCTCATCAGTGTGATGAAAGGGCTCGACGCCGCGCAGCATCAGCAGTGTATCTTCGAAATAGCTCCAGGTACCGTCGGGGTTGACGGTGACCTGCATGCGAAAGGACTCGGTACGGAAATTCCGTTCGAGAAACGTCGTCGAGCAAATGCCGTAATCCGTCCTACCGCGCTCGGCGACGACCTCGAATGTTTTTGCTTGCGGCGTTGCGTGACCGCTCGCAAGTGCCACTTGTGCGCGGGGAATGGCGAGCGACAAGACGAGCAGGCCCGTCGCCGGCTCCCACAGCCAGTAGCCCAGTTGATCGTGATAGGTCTCGATCTCGTCGGGCTTGATTATGCGCGCATGGTAGCGAAGGCCGTAAAAAAGCTGCGGGCCGTTGGCCTGCGGATCGATCGGCTGCAGCTCGATGTGCTCGACATAGCGTTGGCGGAGCGGGCCTTCGGCTTTGGGATTGACATCCATGCTCTTGTCGCCCTCCCACACCCCGGCAAGCGGGGCGAGCGGCCCCAAATTCCGCAACGTATCGACATCGATGTCTTCGGGTTCCGTGAAAATATCCGGCTCAGCCACGAAAGGCTCCTTCATTGCGTCAGTAGGTCAGCCCAAGCCCGAAGAGAAATTGCGTGGTCGTCTGGCGTGCTCCCGGTGCCGGATTGTTGTCGTAGTTCATATTGACGCTGATCTGCGAGTACATGGTCTTGGTAAGCGCAAAGCGGGCACCGCCATCGACGAGCGCCAGGAAATCCTTCGATTCCTGCAACGACGGATAAAGCGCGACATCGTTGAAGAGCTTGACCTTGCCGTCAAGCACGGTGCGATCAAGATGATATGAAAGGCCGAGCGAGACGGAATCCCTGGATGAGGATAGCGTCGAATAGTCTTCATATTGCCATGCCAGTCCGCCCTTGGTCTCGAAATTGAAGTCCGGCTCTTCGACCCATTGGTATCCGACGCCGGCGCTCGGCAACAATCGCAATCTCAGGAAATTGACATGATCCTGTTCGACCCGCCCGCTGGCGTAGCCGAAGAATTGCGGGGAAAAGAAATCGTCATACTCGCCTTGCAGAAACCAGTTGTTGGCCGTTGTCGAGGTGACTCCGCTCGCCTTCTGCTCGGCGTATTGGTACGCGGCGTCGAAGGTGATGCGATCGGTGTCCGAACGCCGGACATCGTCCGTGCTGATTCCGAAACCGATGTTTCTGGCTGTGGTCTGAGTAAACAGTCCGTTGGCGGTCACCGATCCGGTCCAGGCGACTGGCGGGGGATTGATTTTCGAGATTGCGCCGACAGCGACGGGCTGAGGCACGATGGGGCCGTTCGCAACGGTCGTCACCTGACCGGTTTGGGCCTGCGCCACGGATTGCTTGATGACGGTTCCGTCGTCGAGGACCAGCGTCAGCGGCTGATCCGACGAGAATGTCGCGACCTGTGCCAGCGGAACGGTTATCTGAGTGCTCGCGTCGAATGCCGGCGTGATCGTCAGTTTTCCCCCTGCGGCGCTTTCGATCTTGCCCGTGATTTTGTCGCCGTTTTTGAGCATGATTTCATCGGCAGCGGCCGAATTCACGGCAAACACGAAGACAAGCCCGGCCAAGCCCGAGCGCAGCGGAAACCCGCCGGATGATTTCGTCATGACAAGAACTCCTGAGTGGCGGCGAAGCGCGTCGGCGTTGAGCGGCGATTGCGCCAACACCGTGCGGCCAAGCCAAAGAACTGCGCTTTTGAATTGACGAAGGTCGCGGAGGTCCCCCGTATGGTCTGAACCTTCTGGTTGGGTATCGGTCGAATCGAGGTCGAGCAGATCGAATTCGTTCTGCTTGCCCAAAGGCGCGCCCGATGATTTGTGGCGGCCGGCATTATGTCACAATGGGAACGGGTCGCGACATTCGCGCAGCGCCCCTCAGCGCTCAAGTCGCATGACTTCCATTTCCATCACGACTTCTGGCGAGCCGGACTCCACATTATCGCCGCCGACCCAGCGGTAGACGATACCGGCGATTCCTGCGCCCAACAGCGGCGCCAGCCAGAACAGCCAGAGTTGACTGATCGCCCAGCCGCCGACGAAGAGTGCCGGGCCGGTGCTGCGCGCCGGGTTCACCGACGTGTTGGTAACCGGGATGCTGATCAGGTGGATCAGCGTCAGACAGAGACCTATCGCCAGCGGAGCGAATCCCTTGGGGGCCTTGGCGTGCGTAGCGCCCAGGATCACGAACAGAAAGCCAAAGGTCATCACCGTCTCCGTCACGAAGCCCGCGAGCAGGCTGTAGTGGCCGGGCGAATGATCGCCAAAACCATTTGAGGCGAAGCCGGCATTCACGTCGAAGCCTGGGGCGCCACTGGCGATCACGAACAAAATGCCGGCGCCGGCAATTGCGCCCAAAACCTGCGCTGCAATGTAAGGAACGAGATCCTTGGCAGGAAAACGACCGCCGACGAACAACCCGAACGACACGGCCGGGTTGAGATGGCAGCCTGAGACATGGCCGATAGCGAATGCCATCGTCACCACCGTGAGGCCGAAAGCCAGCGCAACGCCGAGCAGTCCAATGCCGACATGCGGAAACGCCGCGGCAAGAACAGCCGCGCCGCAGCCCCCCAGCACAAGCCATAGGGTGCCGATGAACTCCGCGGCTAACCGTTTGATCAAGGGCATCGTGTCCTCCTATTTCCCTGTCGGTTTTTTTCAACGCGAGGCGGGCAGGTTGTCATAGTAGCTGTAATCGCAAGTGGGATGGTAGCGCGGATACTCGCACGCCGGGCCGCAATAGGGGGACATCACGACCCGGAATGCTTATGCCGCCGCCGACCGAAACTTGAGAGTCGGTCGGCGCGGACGATAGGAGTCTCGGAGCGCGGCGTCATGACAAGTAACCTGATCCCAAAGCCTGCGGCGCCACGCGAGGATGCGGTCCCTGCGGGCGCCGCAAACTGGCGTCGATCGGTTTCGTTCAATGGTGCCAGTGCCCGCCCCGGCCTGGATTGTTCCAGTGCCCGCCCCAGCCTGGATTGTTCCAGTGCCCGCCACGCCAATAGTCGTGATCGCCCCACCGCATGCCGCTGCCGCGCCATGCGCCCGGGGCGCCACGCCATTCGTTGACGTGCCAACCGCCGTGCCACCAGAACTGGCGGGATCCATGCCACCAACGAGAGTAGAATGGCCCATGATACCAATAGCCGCCGAAGTAGACCGGCTCGCCGTAGTACCCGTAACCGCAATTCGCCCACGGCGCACCATAGTAATATCGATAGGCAGCACACGGGCCTGGTGGTCCATACCACGCCCCCGGCACACCGATTCCGATACCAATTCTGACTTGTGCATCCGCCGGCGCCGCCGTGCCGATTGCAGCGCCCAGCAGCGCCGCACCCAACGCAATATTCCTGATGCTGCTCATGCTCGCTTCCTTTCCGTATGACTGTCACCACGATACGGCAGGCTTGCGAAGGCCGCTTTGCGTCTTGTCAATAATCGGGCGCAGCGGCGGTCCGATGATGGCAGCCGCGGCATGGACCGGTTTCGCGGTTCCCGGCGCCTCGCTGGCGGGGTGAAAAAGGCTGGTGGCAAGATCGAGGTTCCGGTGCATGACAACCCCGAAAATGGGTTGCGGGCCGCCATCGTGGCCGCTCCCGAAGGCCATTTGATCGAAATTATCCAGATGATAGAGCACGATGAATTCAGGTACAGTTGAAGCGCAACGTGCCCGCCTCCCCCTCTGTGGGGAGGCCGGCGAGCCTGTGAGTCTGGTAAATAGTCGAGCATCCCGCGAGCCGGGTGGGGGGAATGGTTCAGCGCGCAAGATATCTCAGGAAAAACACGACCCTGGCAGAGCGCATTCTTTGGGCGCGCCTTCGCACGCTCAGGCAAGCCGGCCTGCACTTCCGCAGACTGGCGCCAATTGGAAGCTATATCGTCGACTTCGTGTGTCACGCCTTAAAACTTGTCGTGGAGCTGGATGGATCGCAGCACGGCGAACGGCAAGCCGCGCGCCACGATCGATTACGCACCGCTTTCCTCAGTTCTCAGGGGTACCGCGTCATTCGGTTCTGGAACGCCGATGTACTGCGCGACAGCGTTGCAGTTGCCATCGCTGCCGAAGCCCGAACAAGACGGGATACATGGATACCTGAAAAGAACCCTGCATGATCACCGCCCCCCACCCGGCTCGCGGGCTGTTCGAGCAGCCGACAAACTCGCAGGCTCGCCCGCCTCCCCACAAAGGGGGAGGCGGGCCTGCTTTTACTACGCGTGGAAGGCCAATGAGATGTGTGCATATCGTAGCCCGCAAGGGGAGAGGGGAGAATCCTTGGTTGCGCTTCCATATGCGATTGCCCTGGCCGACGCCTGGAGCTTCCTTGATAGTTGTCCAGACACTGCATAGAGTATGCGTCATTCTAATCTCGTTCGGTGCGGCGTTGCGTAGGCATGCGATTGATCGAGACTCTGCCGCCGCGTTTTCATTGCGGTCGCTTTTCCGGAGGAACAACAAATGCGCAATCTTTTGCTCAGGGGTCCATTGATCGTTTTGATGGGAGCGGGCCTGCTTCTCGGCGGCTGCGCCACACAGCAATCCGTGGAACACGCGCAAGCGACCGCCGATTTTGCCAAGCAGGATGCGGCAGCCGCCATGGCCGCCGCGCAGAAAGCGCAAAGCGCGGCCGACGCCGCCGCTGGCGCGGCGCAAGCGGCTGCAAGCACGGCGCAAGCGGCCGCTGCCGAGGCCCATCGGGCGAATGACCGGCTTGACCATATGCGGCGCCACTGGATGCACCATCGCCACTGGTGCCATCACCACCACCACCACCACCATCACACGCGATGACGAAGCCCGGCGGCGAAAAGTAAGCCCAGGGCGGCCCTTCGCCATGCCGCCCGCGGGCGGCGCGCGAAGGCAGGCAGGGAACATTGCTGCCGTTGCCAACTTCGCAGCCTTTCGTCGCGCCGGCCAATCTTCTACCGTCGGCTCGGGGCGGAGCTGTCGGAGCGCGGCGGATGTTTATCAGAACCTTTGTGGCATCGGCTTTTTTCGTTTTCTTGTCCGTGTCGGCACACGCTGCGAAAGTTTGCGCCTGGATGGTTGAATCGGAAGCGCCGGACGACGAACGCATGCTCGTCATATGGCTCCAATCCGATGCGGACCTCGATTTCTTCTACCAGATCGGGGGAAGGGGCATCGTCACGCCCGGCAACACGGGAAATGCGCCCAATCACGGAACGTTCAGCCTGAAGGCGGGAACAGCGGATTCGCCCTGGAAATATGGTCAGACGCTCGATCCGCCCGGCAAGATAGACGTCACGATCGAGTTGCATAAGATGCCGGCCGACATTTTCTCGGAGGCGCCGAAACCGCTGCTGGCCAAGTTTGCCTTCGAGCGCGACGTGCCCGAATCGGAGAAAAAGCCGCCGGCGACGCTGGCCAGGAAGCAGTGTGCGGCAGTTCCGGGCAATTAGAGCGGTTCCAGCAAAAGTGTGCGCACTTTTGCGTCCGGAACCGCGTTAAAACAATAACATGGAACGAAATCACTGCTGTCCGGCAATTAGCTGAAGAGATTCAACTGGTTAGAATTGGCGGAATCGAGATTTTGTCGAGTGGCATCGTTAAGCAGCTGATTCAGTGGCGTTTTTCCTGCGGAACTGCCGCCAGTCCATGCGTTCCAATGGGAACGAGTGATGCAGGATCGCCTTCCGCTTGTCGACCGAGCCGAGCCAGTGGGGCAATCCGATACCTGCTTCTCTCGAAGTCGTTGACATCGCCTACGGCAGTGTGAAAGTGACTCTCTGTGGCGACAGGGAGACTCTCGAATGTCGGTGGGATCGGAGTTCAAGGAATTCATCTCACGAGGCAACGTGATTGACCTCGCCGTTGGCGTTATTATCGGCGCAGCGTTTGGAAAGATCGTGTCTTCCCTTGTTGATCTTGTGATAATGCCGCCTATTGGTCTCGTGACCGGCGGAATAGATTTCTCTCAGCTGAAGATTGTTCTGAAAGCTGCCGATCCTGCCAAGAAGGCATCCGAAGTCGCGATTCAATACGGCGCGTTTTTGAATACGGTGATCCAATTTCTGATCATCGCATTCGTCATCTTCATGTTGGTCAAGGCGATCAACACTCTTAAGCGAAAGCAAGCTGAAGCGCCACCCGCTCCCACGGCACCTACCAAGACGGAGTTGTTGCTTGAAGACATTCGAAACCTGCTTAGAACGCGCGCCTGAGCCGCCACACAGAAGATAACGTCGCTAAGTTCTCCAGAGCCCTCTCACCGAAAATTGACCGGCGGCCGCCGTTGGCGTCAATGTCATTCCACGGCGAACAGAATTTCAGCAAGAGGTCCTGCGGTTTTGCGGCGGGCGTCGCGCTCGCGTTGTCGACTGCGTTCACTGCCGGGCCTGTGTCGGCAGCCGGGTTCTTCGTTCGCGAGAATTCCACATCGGCGATGATGACAAGCTTCGCCGGCGCCACCGCGTTCGCATATGATCCTTCGTATCAGATCTACAATCCGGCGACCCTTGCAGACTTGCCCGGCCGGCAATTCACCGTAGATCTGAAGGCCTTCCTGCCATCTGCGGTCATCGACGTGAGGGCGGCCAATTCACCGGCGGCATTGGGCTATGCCAATCTCATCGGCTTGGGCGACAGCGGCAAAATGGTCGGGCCCGCCGCTTCACCGACGGCCTTCGGATCCTGGCAGATCACGGACCGCTTTACGGCAGGCCTCGGTTTCTACGCGCCCTTCGCGGTGCTGCTGAAGCCCAGGCCGGTTTGGGCCGGCGAGTATCAGCTCTTCTCCACCAAGATGACCGATATCGACGTGCAGGTGAGCGGCACCTATCGAATCACCGACTGGCTTGCGGCCGGCGGCGCCATCAACATCGAGAGATATCGCGCCGATCTGCGTCAAGTGGAATTCGTGAACGTCTCTTCCGAGGGATTTGTCAGAGGCAGCGACACGCGGCTGGGTTATGATTTCGGCCTGACGATCACACCGGCCGATGGCACCCGGATCGGACTGAACTATCGCTCCGCTATCGATCACGCTCTGTCGGGAGCCGCGGGCGTGACGACTGGGCCCCCGGATCGCGCGCAAACGAGTTTCACGACGCCAGACTTCTTGACGCTCGGGCTCAGCCAGAAGATCACGGACGATCTCACCTTGCTGGCCGATGCCGGCTGGACGGGATGGAGCAAGTTCGACGGATTCAGGGTCGATCTCGCGTCGTCTCCAGAACAGGTCCGCAGCGAGAACTGGCGCGACACCTGGCACGGCGCCGTGGGAGTCCGCTATGCCTTGAACGATGGCCTGACCCTGGGGGCAGGCGTGCTGTTCGATCAGGGCGCGGCGCGCAATTCCTCCGATTCCTTCAGCCCCGACGCCGATCGTGTGGAAATGGGCGTCGGTGTGGAAAAACGCCTCAGCGGCGATATTCATCTCGCCTTTGCGCTCAGCCGCCTCAAGCTCGATGACGCGCCCATCGACACCGTCGAAGCCAGCGGAGGCAATGCCGGAACCAGCCTCAAGGCCGTCTTCAAGTGCCACCTGGACACCATAGGACTCAGTTTGACGGCCAGTTTGTAAAGGGTTGCAGCAGCGCTCCGCGCACGGCTTGCGCACCGCGACAGGCGATTTCCTTCGCAATCCGTTCGGGCGACAGGCTTGCCGCGCAAGCCGCCGCCGCCGCAAGCACGGCCCCAATGACTATCGTCCGCGTCATACTGCGCCCGCCATGACCAGGATGCCGGCTGTGATCAGCACCGGCGCCGCGGCGAGCGCCAACCCGCAAACGACGATGGCACGCGCATTTCTGGCATAGCCCAGCCACGCAATCGCAATCCCGGCTATCAGCGCCGCGGGCATGAGCCACAGAAAAATAAAGACCGACCATGTCGTAACGTTCTCGCCGGAATCGAAAATCATCGGCGACATCCTGAGCGGAAAGGCGCTTGCCATGAGAAGCAGCGCGCCCAGCACAGTGACGACCAGCAGGAAGTTTCTGAGACCGGGGGATTGCGCCATGTGCAACCGCTCGACTGTCCGCAACCGCGATAGCACGAGCGGCCCCCGGCCGTCTAATCGGATCGCCGCCATCGCGACGATTCCATCGTTGCGGTGCGCTGTGCAGGCCGGAACTTCGAGCGTCACGTTCGAACCGCCGTCGCCTTCATTCGCCTTGCCGCTGCATGCGGTCACAGAGACACGTGCCCCGATCCGCACACAAGGGATTGAGATCCTGTCTCCTTATTACCAGAGCTGCCCGACGTGAAGGCGATCCGCGAAGAGCTCCACGTGTCGCAGCAACGGTTTGCCCCGTCGTATAGGATTCCGCTCGCCAACGTGAAGAATTGGGAGCGCGTACGCCGTATGCGCCGGCGGCAGCCTGTCTAACGCGGCGGCTTCGCCGAACCTGGCTTGGGCCGGTAGTCGCGCGTGTCGATGCAGGCATCGTACACCGCGCGTTCGATCGGAAGCCCCATGTTGCCCTGCGATTTTGCAGTGGCTTCGTCCATCGTTCTCAAGCTGCCGGCGACAGCGCAAGGAGCCACCCCTGCAGGCGCCGACGAATCCAAGCATGCGCGCACCGGTGCCTTTGCCGGTTCCGCCATTCTTGAACCAGACGCACTCCAGAACCTGGTCGATGCGCTACCCGACATTCTGAAAGCCGCGGCCGGCACGGCTTTGCAATTCCACCTCAATGTGAGCCTCGGCAACGGCGCTGCGATCGACGCTGCAAAGCTCGACGAGATCAACGCGCTGCTGGAGGCGATATCACCGGATTTGCGACTGAAGGGGTGAGCCGGCCGCGCATGTACCATGTGATCGTCGCCAATCTCAATCAGCTGCTGGCCCCCGACCCGGCATTCAGCCGCGCTATTGCCGATTACAAGAAGCTGATCCGAGATGTTCGGGCGGTCGAAGTCACCATGTCTCTCGACTTCAAGAACAGATACCGCAGGTTCTGGCAGATGAACCAGGCGCGGCTTAGCGACGGTTTCTTCGAAGCTTATTTTTGCCTCCTCGAACAATTGAAAACCCGACATGACGCGCAGATTTCAGATATCGCGCAACGGTTATACTCCGTTGCGACGCACGGCAACGGGCGTCATTCATTGCAGTTTTCGTTCGCAAGCAAATTGCTGCACACGGTGGACCCTCATTCACCCATTTACGACAGCGCGGTCGAAGCGTTCTATTTTCTGCCGAAGATCAAGCCGTCCGATTCCTGCGATAAGAATCTCTTACGCCTGCTGCACAACTACGGATTCATCACCGCTGAAGTCAGGCGCGTTCTCGCTAATAACCTTCTCCGCACCGCAATCGACAGGTTTCGAGAGCATTATGACGAGGAGAATTCCATCACGGACGAAAAGATCGTTGACACGCTCATTTGGCGCTTCGTAACTTTCGCATGGTCGGGAGCACTCAGAGACATCCGCGTGCGCTACTGCTGAGGATCGCGGCGATAAGCGCGCTTGCAAAATCGCGGGACACAGAGAAATCACGACCGGACCAGCGCTCATCGTGAAGCCCGCTCCCGGCGAGTTTCGGGTTGCGGCGGAGGCTTCGGTTTGGCCGCCGATCAACGGGCACTCCGTGGTGGCGCGTCCCGAACGTCGAACGGGTCGGTTGACTAATACCCCAAATTGGTTTATAGTGAACATGAACAAAACCGGAGTCAAACCGAGAACTCTTTCCCTCAGTGAGGGAAAATCTGAGGAAAAAATTATTTTCGGTGGCCGGGGCCAATGAAATCAAAGGCTTGCGGCGCGTCTGGTAGGGACTTGAGGGAAAGCTGAGGGAAACGGACGGCAGGCGCCACCCAGATGTTGCGGAAAGATGGCGGCAGCCGAAAAATCCCTCCTAATCCCTGAAGCAGGGAATTTTCCCGAATTAATCTTTGTACGGATCAATCGGGATTACCGATCGGGGCCGGTATCGTATTGCCAATACCACGCTTCCCCAAGTTCGGCCGGCGAACGATAACGCCTCTTTGCTCGCGCGCCCGATTCGAAATACGCGTGTCGAAATACGCGTGCGCGGCCCCGTGTTCGGAGGCCGCGCACATGGCGTGACGACGCTCTGACTCAGCGGTAGCGCCACCCGCCATGCCACCGATAACGGTGCCCCCACCACCGATTGTGCCACCAATAGCCGTGGCCGGCCCAATAGACGCCGGGCGCATAAACTCCGCCATAGCCGTGGCAAGCTCCCGGGTGCCAGTAGCACCAGCGGCCAGGGTGGCCGCCGTAATAGCCACCCGGGATGCCGATGCCGATGCCGATATGGACGCCGGCTGCGGCCGGTTCCGCGGCCGCCACGGCGAGACTACCCGCCAGAACGGCCCCGATTGCAACTTTAGCTAACGTGTTCATGTTCATGTCTCCTGTGATTAGACGGAGGTCCCGCCTGCGGCCGAACCGTCCATCTGACGTCATTTCAATAGATTGGTGCAGCTGAACTTCCGATGTGTGATTTTTTCATTCTACGTTCATCGGAAGGCAAAGTCCAAAAGCCCGGCCGCACGACCGGACGTCAGTGACGATGCTGTCCGGGGTTTCGGCCGGAAACGCGCCCGTGCGCGAAACGCCGCGGTCGATGTGATTCGCCCTCAAAGAAAAGGGGAGCCGGAATGGAGGCGTCCGTCGATGTCTCGTATCTGCGCTCCTCGGCGAGAACGCAATCCCGGATTAGGGGCGAGACTTGCGTAACCGGACGTTCGATAAGTGTCGTGTGCCGCTGCTGTCCTAACCGGCGATGCCGATGGTTTGGTTTTTATCGTTGTCGGCCGCCAATTTTTCGGCCTCGGCCAAATCGTCCGATGTGTTGATATTGAAGAAGCCGCGCGGTTCGGCAATCACATCGACATGTACGGCTCGCAGCGTGTCGAGCACCCGCCGGACGCTGCGATCAGTGCCGGATGCAACTTCGTCTCGCAGAGCATCCAGGCATCGATACGGCCACAATGCGCACAAGCTCTGCACCCGGCCCTCGGCGACCGCGACTGCCGGTCGGTCGGAGGTTTGTCGAACCTCTCCGCGCAGCGTCGAAACAATATCGCGGGGGAGAAACGGCGTATCGCATGGGAATGTGGCCAGCCATTGCATGTGCAAGGACGGCAATCGCTCCAGCCCGGCTACGACCCCGCCGAGCGGTCCGGCCTTACCGTCAAAGGCGTCCGGGACCAATGCAAACCGATCGGCGTAATGGGCGCGGCACCGCTCGACATGCTCGTTGCGGACATTCAGCATGAGCGTATCGACTTGCGGCCGCACCCTTTCGATCGCCGCATCGAGCAAAATGCCGCTCCGAAAGCGGACGAAAGGCTTGTCCGCTCTCAGACGCCTGGCCAAGCCTCCTGCAACGATAAGCCCGGCTATTCACATTTCGTATCCTAAACCGTCCACCGGGCTTTTGTAACGTATCGACGCGCGAATTGTAACCCGACGTCCATGGCGGTGTCCTTTCGTCGCTTGACCGCAAACGAATTGTTATCGCAATTGTTCGGTGGCCGGCACTCGAGGATGCCGCCGTTGAAGTTTCTTCATGCCGACGAAATCGATGAGCGGGCAGCGGCGCTTCTCCGCCATCTTAGGGGTGCCGGCGTAAAGCCTGTCGCCCGCGCGGCTTCGGCTCGACGCCGAATTTCCGTTTTCGATGGCAGGCTTGCACGCCCATCCGTGCGCCTCTAGCGTGAGGCGATAATTCCCCAGGTCGAACGTGCTTTCAAACCGAACCGCTCGTAGTGACGACGATGTCCGACTACAACACAATCCGATACGAAGTTGACGACGGCATCCTCCTGCTCAGGCTGTATCGTCCGGATCACCTCAATGCGTTTACCGTCGAGATGGCCGACGAACTGGTGGATGCCTATCGCCGTGCCAGCTCGGACGACGCCGTCCGCGCGATCGTGGTCACCGGCGAGGGCAGGGCATTTTGCGCTGGCATGGACCTCTCGGTCGGCGGCAATGTCTTCGGTCTCGATGAAGCCCAGGCGCCGACCCTGGCCGACATGAAGGAGCGGCCAGTACGGCCGGAGATCGAGCGCGGCGTCCGCGATACGGGCGGCCGAGTTGCACTCGCCATGTATGACTGTCTCAAGCCGATCGTTGGCGCCATCAATGGCGCTGCCGTCGGCATTGGCGCGACGATGACTCTGCCGATGGACTTTCGGCTGGCGTCGGACCGGGCTCGCTTCGGCTTCGTTTTCGGACGTCTTGGCATCACGCCCGAAGCCTGTTCCACATGGTTCCTGCCGCGTATTGTCGGATTGGAGCGGGCTTTGGAATGGTTTTATCGCGCGGACTTCATCGATGCCAACGAGGCGCTCGGCGCCGGACTTGTGCGTTCGGTGCTTTCGCAGGAGGAGCTTGTGCCGTCTGCCCGCGATCTCGCCCGCTCCTTGGTTGCGAACCGTTCGTCCGTCAGCATCGCACTCATCCGCCAGATGGTGCTTTCGAACAGCGCGCAGCCCCACCCTCGCGCCGCGCACGACATCGAGTTCTCTCGCCATGTTCTACGCAAGCATGGGCGACGGCAAGGAAGGCGTCGCGGCGTTTCTGGAAAAGCGTCCGGCGCGATTTTCGGCGGGCGCTTCGGCGATGCCCCCGTTTTATCCTTGGAACGAGGATTGATCGAGGCAATCGAGACTGAAGTGTTCGCTCCTCAGGCCGATATCCCCTTGCTCCGATTCGAACTTTTCGAAAGCGTTTTGGGAGCTAACCGATTCACATGATTCGAGTTTGTCCGTTTGCACGGCGAAAACTTCGGTCTAGAGCGGGATGAGATCAGATCGAATCGCGCATGAGGTATCACACCCGCCTCCCCACAAGGGGAGGCGGGCATGAATTGGCGGGAAAGTTCGTGTGAAAACCTCATCACATCCCGCGCTAGCCGGTTTGCAGGCCTCATGCGATCACCTTGATGTCGCCGGCGGCTGCTTCCCAGAACGGCACGCGGGAGGGCAAAGGCTCTTCCGAGACGATCCATTTGACGATGCGGCGCATCGGTTCGATGCCGTCCTGCGGACCCACCAGCCCCGGCCCGTTGAAGGCATAGCCCAGCTCGACGAAGCGTTGCCCGCCGAACAGAGCGCCCTTGTGGCGAACGGTTTCGTGCAGCGATTTCGGGAAGATGCCGACGGTCTGCGTATAGGCGTCGACTGCGTCGAGCACCTCGTCCAGCGTGTCGACCGGGATCATGTTGATCGTGCGGTCGGCCAGGTATTCCCAGAAGTCGACGCGGTCCGACGTGTGGGAAACGATGACGGCGCCTTCGCCGTCCTGGCCGCCGATCACGGTGTAGAAATCGTCCGACAGGCGCAGCGTGTCGATCTGCGCCTTCAAATCCGGGTCGTAGCGCTTGGGCTTGGTGGTGAGGACTTCGGGCAGGCGCAGCATGGCTTTATAGGTAAGCTTGCCCAGCTTCTTGAGCTTTTCGATGCCGAGATCGTCGGTGCCGCACATGACATAGACCATGCGCGCCGCCGCGCAGGCGGTCTGATTGCCGACCGCGAAATCGCAGGCGATGCGGTTGGCGGTCTCCTCCATCAACTCCGGCGTTTTCAGCGCGTCGCCGCCGACGATGCTGGCCGAGCGTTTCGGATCGAGGCTGATCAGCTCGATGCCGGGCTGGATGTATTTGGTGACGTGCTTGACCGAGGCGAAGCCGCCCCAGGCGCAGATCTTTTCGATGTTGTGCGGCTGATAGATCTGCTGCTCCAGCGCCTCGTCGCCGCCGCGCCAGTAGGCGACCACGAGATGCTTGGTGATCGGATGATCGGGCGCCATGTCGACCATGGTGCGCGCGATCGCGCCCGTCGTGAACGGATCGTTCGACGGCACCTTGATGATCGTGTCGCCGCGCGTCACCGCGCCGCGCAGAATGGTGAGCGCGCCGAGCACCGGGCCGTTGCCGGCGACGATGTGCAGGGTGCGCGCGCCATAGGCGCGGATGCCGACCTTCGAGCCGTTGATCTCCTTTTCGACCCAGCGTTCGAGATGATCGATGCCGATGTTGAAATCGACCATGCCGCGGATGCGCTCCTTGTCGAACATGAAGGGCATGTCGTGGTAGAAATGATCCATGATCGGCTTGGTCGTGGGCGCGGTGGCGTAGGAATATTCGCGCGCTTCCAGGAGGTAATCGTTCTTGGCGATGTCCAGCCGCTCGCCGAGTTGGGCGAGATAGTCGAGGATGTCTTCGAAGGAGATCGTATAGAGATCTTCCATCAGCCGCGGACTGGCCAGCGGAATGTGTCCGGCGATCTTGTGCGGATCAGGCGCCAGGAACGAGATGTCGCCGCCGCGTCCGCCGAATTCGATCAGGTCGCTATCGATCACCTTGCCGCGCAGCACGGCATAGGAAATGGGTTGATTGGCCATCTCAGCCTCCGAAGGCGGTCAAAAAGTCCATCGCCTCGGCCTGCGCCTGCGGCGTGGCGGCACAGCTGATCTTGTCGTCGCCGCCCTTGAGTTCGCTGACGCGGTTGATCTTCTTTTCCATGGCCACCGACGTGCGGCCGCACTCGCAAGCGCGATCCCAATCCACCGTGACGAGATCGCCGGTGACGATGCCGCCCCACGTCGAATCCTGCGTCATGTCGAAGAAGGCGGCGCGCCCGGTCTGCTTGCCCTTGCGCGGCAGCGGCCGGCCGGTTTCGAGGTCGAGGAGGAACACCGTGACCCAGGGGAGCACGTGATAGCGGTCGTGATCGCACAGCACCGAGAAACTGTTCATCTCGGTCATGCCGTAGGAGGAGATCATGCGATCGGTGTTGAAGAACTTGCAGACCACCTCCTCGAGGTCGTCGGGCAGGGGCACGCCCTTGGCTCCGCCGCCGCCCATGAACACCGAGCCGGGCGCAAAGACGCCCGACAGCCCTTCGTCGAGCCCGCGCCTGGCCGCGGCATAAAGCAGGTTCGAGGTGCCCATCACGAACACCCGTTGGCCCTTCAATTCGCCGATCATGCGATTGACGAATGCGAGCTGCTGGCTGGGCATGTCTTTCTGCGCCTTTTCCCATTCCTCGCGGCGGGCAAGCAGCGACGGCGGCACGTCGACCTTGCTGACATCGCCCTTAGCGGCGGCGGCGCGCAGGCGCGCGGCGAGCCACATCAAATCGGAGCTGATCTTGAAATGGAAGCAGGTGTGCCAGTAGTTCGGATCGCCCTTGGCGAAGACCTCCCCGGAATATTTGGCGAAGGCGCCGGTCGAGGCGTGCCCGTCGCGATAAAGCGGGATGATCGCATGGATCTTGTCGTGGATGTCGCCCGGCTTGGGGTCTTCGCCGAATTTTTGCGCCAGCTGGACGCGCAAGCCCATCATGGAAAGCCTGTAGTCCTGTTTCGACTTGGGAAAGAAAGAACACGTGCCGCTGCTGCCCGAGGATGTGGCGACATCGAGCGGGGTCTCGTCGCGCAATTTCGTCAGCCAGCTGTCGATGGAATCGCACGCCGAGACGTCGACTTTGGTGGGATCGTAGCGCGTCAGCCGCGACAGCCAGGTGGTGAGTTGGTCGAAGCGCTGCCTGGCGAGCAATGAAACGGGATAGGACTTGTAGATGTCGTGCGGCATCAGAATTGGCGCCATGTCGTCCAGGCTGTCGAGGTGCCGGATGTTCTGCCCGTCCGCGAGCTTCTGCAGCATCTGGATTTGCTGCCGCCGCTCTTCGAGCCGCAAGTTCATCGCCGCGAGCTGTACGGCGTCCACTTCCTCGCGCGGCAAGGTATGGATGCGGGTGTTGCGATAGCCGAAATGCTCGTACGGATCGTTCATCCACCCTGCGGCTTCGCGCTCGACGGCGGTGTCCTTCAGCGCTGCAGCGATCGCCATGTCTTCCTCTCCCGAGCTTTTCCCGTCCGGCTCTTTCCAGGCTAACGTCATATGATGAACGCGCCGGCGGCTAAAATCAACCAAATGCTTGATTGTTAAATCCGCGGGCTCGTGGTAATGTTCCGGTCTGAAATTTGCGACGTTGGAAAGAGGGAATTCACCACAAAGAACACAAAGAACACAAAGAACACGAAGATAGGCCGGATTACCCGCGCGAAGCGCAGATGAAATTGGTATCGCATTTTGGCACACAGAGGCGCAGAGCCGCGGAGAGGCATCGTTACTCTCTTCGTGTCTCTGCGCCTCTGTGTGAGAATATTGCGCTTCGCGCGGGGGCCGTGATTGCACAGCCTTTCTTCGTGTTCTTTGTGTCCTTCGTGGTGACAACGATATCGACGCTGCAAGCTTCTGGGTCAGGACATCAGCACCGTCGAGCCCGTCCGTTTTAGGAGTAAGCGCGTGTCAGCCGGAAAACCGCCGAAGACCAAAGCCCGTCCGGCAAAGCCCCGGCGCCGCGCCTATCTGCCCGCCGCCGAGCGCCGCAAATCGATCATTGCCGCGGCGCAGAAAGTGTTCGGCCGCACCAACCTAAAGGGCGCGCGCACGCGCGACATTGCGCAGGCGGCGCAAGTCAACCAGGCGACGATCTTCGAGCATTTCGAATCGAAGGAGGCGCTGTTCCACGCCGCCGTGGTCCAGCCGTTGATCGATGCCATGCGCGGCATGCACGAGCGGATCGAAGTGTATGAATTGGCGGCCTCGCCGGCGGAAGTGGGCAAGCTCGCCGAGAGTTCCACGCAGCGGCACCTTACGGACATGATCGAGATATTCCCGCTGCTGACGGCGGCCTTGTTCTCCGAGCCCGATCTCGGCCGCAAGCTCTACCGCGAGCAGATCGCGCCGCTCGTTCGCCATCGCGGCGAAGTGCTGCGGTCGCTGGTCAAGGACGGGATCGATCCGGAATTCGTCGGCCTCGCCAGCTTCGGCATGCTCTTCGCCGTGGCGATGGACCGCTATTTCGGCGGCAGTAAAGGCGATCTCGCGGCCCTGGCCGCCCAGTTCAACCGCCTGTCAACCACAGGCTTTGCGCGCGACAGGCGCCCAGGCAGCAAAACTGCGGCAACTCGGGAGAAAACTTATGGCGCTGCATCTTGACGATTATCGCCTGCTCGGACGCTCGGGCTTGAGAGTTTCGCCGCTCACGCTCGGCACCATGACTTTCGGCCTGCCGCCCGGCACCTGGGGCAGCACGCCCGAGGAAGCGAGGCTGATGGTCGACCTCTACGTCGACCGCGGCGGCAATTTCATCGACACCGCCAATTTTTATGGACAGTCGGGCCAGTCGGAAGCGTGGCTTGCGCCGATGATCAAAGACCGGCGCAACAGCCTCGTCGTCTCGACGAAATATTCGCTCTCGACCCTGCCCGGCGATCCCAACGCGTCGGGCAACCACCGCAAGAACATGGTGCATTCGCTGGAGGCGAGCCTCAAGCGGCTGGGGAGCGACTACATCGACCTTTACTACCTCCACATGTGGGATTTCCGCACGCCGGTTGACGAGATCCTGCGCGCCTTCGACGACCTCGTGCGCGCCGGCAAGATTCTCTACATCGGCTTGTCCGACACGCCCGCCTGGCAGGCCTCGCGCATGCAGGCGATCGCAGAATTGCGCGGCTGGAGTCAGTTCTGCGCGCTGCAGATTTCCTATTCGCTCGCCGAACGCACCGTCGAGCGCGAGATGATTCCGATGGCGAAGGCGATGGGCATGGGCGTCTGCCCGTGGTCGCCGCTCGGCGGCGGCGTCCTCACCGGCAAATATTCCAAGGCCGACCTGGCGCCGCCCGACATGAACAATCTCGGCTCGCGCAAGGCGATCAACGCCGTCACCGGGCGTGTTACCGAGCGCAGTCTGGCGGCCGCCGAAACCGTGAGCGGTATTGCCAAGGAGATCGGCAAGACGCCGGCCCAGGTCGCCTTGGCCTGGACGCTGCTCAATCCGGCCGTGATCTCGCCGGTCTTGGGCGTGCGCACCCTGGCGCAGCTCAAGGACAATCTCGGCGCGCTGGAGGTGAAGCTTGGCGCCGAACATCTCGCCCGCCTCGATGCGGTCAGCGCCGTGCCGAAGGTGTTCCCCATCGACGTCCTGAAGGGACCCGCCGAAGGCATGATGTTCGGTAACGTCAAGGTGCAGGAGCGGTAGAATCGAACACGGTTCGCTGTTTAGAGCAGCCAGACCATCATGCCTCAGGACCGTCCGCATCGGAATTGAATTCCGACGGGAAAAGCGGGACATGAGATGCATTTGCCAGGCTGTTGCGGCATGAGATGCTGAGATGCGGTGAATGCATTTTACGTCCCGGCATTCCGGTAAATTCGAACGCGCTCCGGCGAACAGTTTACTGTATGTGTTCGCGGACAGGCCGGGCCGAAATGACGGGGCTTAATCTCGATACGGCGCCGACAGCCGAGGGTATCTGCTTCTGGCTCAGGGCGGGCATTCGACTGTTCGCTCGCGGGCAGGCTCTTGAGGCATTCAATATCTAGTCAATTTCGCGGGAAACCTACCATCGCCAGCGGAATGACGGTTTACCTGGTATTCATGCCCTAACGTTTACAATCGCGCGCTTATTAAGCAGTTATTACGACGGCAAGCTATGCTTACGTCCTCGTTACAAACTTACTTTTTTCGCGTGTTCGGTCCGGCAGCCGAGCTTGACGACGCCGACAGGTGTCCTTCGACGTTCGAACTGCAGTTGCATTCCATCGGCGCAACGGCACCCGTGATCGCACGTAGCGGCGTCGCATTATGTCTGGCCGTCGCACTTGCGTTCTGGAATTCGGTACCTCCATGGGTGCTCCTCGCCTGGGCGGGCATTACCTGCGGTCTCACGACGTTGGTGCCATGGACTCTGCACGACGTCAGAGCGCGCGCTTTGAACGATCTCGCCGCCAAACGCCTGATCAATCTTGTCACGTTGATGAGCGCCGGTCGTGCATTGGCGTGGGGCCTCAGTGCGGCCCTTCTTTGTCGATACTCTTCGCCAGCCCAACTGACATTACTCTGCGTGCTCGCGCTCGGCAATGCAACGGGCAGCGCCGCGGCGCTGATGTCGGTGCCGAAGGCGGCAACCGTTTACGCGCTCTGCGCGGTGCTGCCGCTTGCACTATCGTTGTTTGCCTTCGGACGAATTGAATTCGGTGTCGTCGGCGCCCTGATGATCGTGTATGCGCTGGGGCTGCGTTCGGCGGCCGGAGAGATTGCCAAGTTTGTTCAGCGGGAATCGGAATTGCGCAACTCCCTGCGGCGGGCAAAAATCGAAGCGGAAGCAGCGAACCAAACGAAGTCGAACTTCCTGGCAAATATGAGTCACGAGCTGCGCACCCCGTTAAACGCCGTCATTGGTTTTTCCGACATGATTGCGCAGGAGATGTTTGGTCCGGTGGGGGCGCGCTATGTCCAATATGCTAAAGATATCAATGACAGCGGCAATCATTTGCTTTCCCTCGTCAACGATGTGCTCGACCTCGCGAAAGTCGAAGCAGGTGGATTGCAGGTGAGTAAAGCCGAGGTTGATCTCGGGGAGTTGATGCATATCGTTCAGCGGCTTGTAAGACAGAGAGCAAGCAACAAGAAGCTGAATCTCAACTGGGATTTTCATAACGCTCCGACGGTATTTTTGGATGCTCGTATTTTACAGCAGATCTTGATCAATTTGGTTACCAACGCGATCAAGTTCACACCGAAAAACGGGAGAATCGATATCACCGCACATGAAACGGCTGTTGGCGCCGTTGTGGTCAGTGTCGCGGACACGGGTGTGGGCATGACGCGCGAACAAATTGCCGTCGCCATGACGCCGTTCGGACGAGTTGCAAGCGGCGAGTTCGCAAATGTCGAGGGCACAGGCCTTGGTCTGCCCTTATGTCAGCGCCTTGCCGAAGCGATTGGCGGCGAGTTGACCATCGAGAGTGCGCCGTCGAAGGGAACAACAGTGAGCTTGAACCTGCCAGGGTCGTTGGTCGTCCGTCGCGTGGAATTGGGCACACGAGAGGCATCGAATGCGTAGCTCAACGTGAGCCTTCCAATCGTTCGGATACCGGCGCCGAACGATGTCCGCTTCGCACATGGTAATCCGAATCGGCCGTCATGGCGTGCCGATCGGCTTCGGCAGCCGGATCGGATTGTAGGCTGCGGCAGCAAGCGCGAAGGCCCATCCGGCCTTGTCGATCCCGCGGTACTTGGGCTTGCGTATGCCGGCCGCGGTCGTCATCCTGCCGAAGCCCTCCTCGACGAGGTCCCTTCCGAAACTTTCATCCGGGAGCCCGTTCGATGAAATTCATCCAAGTCATGCTTGCGTCGGCGTCGCTCTGTGTCCTGTCGTTATTAATGGTGGCGGAACGAGCTTATGCCCAGGCTGAGGATAAGGTCGAGACGATCGTCGTGACGGCGGAGAAGCGCGCGCAGAATGTACAGTCGGTTCCGGTGACGGTCGACGCCTATACCGGCGATCAGCTGCGCCAGTCGAACGTCGACAGTGTCAACGATCTGCAGAAGATATCACCCAGCCTGATGGTCTATACGACGACCAGCGGTGCATCGGACACGACGATGAAGATTCGCGGCGTGGGAACGACCGGCAACAATCCGGGTCTGGAAGGCGCGGTCGGGACCTTCATCGACGGCGTCTACCGCAACCGCAGCGGCCTTGTCCTCGGCGATCTTGTTGACGTTGACCGCATCGAAGTGCTGGAGGGCCCGCAAAGCACATTGTTCGGCAAAAACACGTCGGCCGGCGCACTCAGCATCATCACCAACCTGCCCGATCAGAGCCATGATGCGTTCATCGAGGCAGGAGTCAGCAACTATGCCGGCTACAAGGTGGACGGCTGGGTCAACATCCCGGTCACCGACCAGCTTGCGACGCGCTGGGCGGGGGTCTACGACAAGCGCGACGGCTTCATTACCGATGTAAACGGCGGCCCCAAGCTCGACGATCGCAACCGCTACTATCTCAAGGGCCAGGCGCTGTGGACGCCGTCCGGAGACGTGTCGCTGCGGATTATCGCCGATTATGCGAACGGCGACGAGCATTGCTGCGGCGCCGTCCGTCTGATCGACGGCCCGTCGGCGCCGATCGTCAATCAGCTGGCCTCGGAACTTGGCAACGCGCTGTCGGTCGCCGACAAGCAGCATTATGTCGAATCGCTCTCCGGACCCGACGATCCGCTCGCTTTCTCCGATGAAGGCGGTTCGGCCGAGCTGAATTGGCAGATCGATCCGGCCGTGAAGCTGACCGACATCGCCGCGTTTCGCGGCTTCAATCAGACCTCCGGCGCCGATGCCGATTTTACCGGCGCCGACATTCTGCCCATTCCCGTCAACTCTTTCTCCGATAGCGTGTTTAGCGAGGAGCTGCGCTTCTCCGGTCATGCGGATTTCGGCTCGGGCATCACGTCGATGGATTGGCTTGCCGGCGGCTATTTTACGGACGAGACGATTCATGTGCATCAGGTCCAGGAGGTGGGTGCGCAAGCGGGCAAGTATTTCTGCGCGTACCTCTGGGCCGTGGAAATTGCTGCGCCTCCGCCCGGCTGTTTCGTCGGCGGTCCGGCCGCGAAATCGCTGCCTGCCCTTGGTCCGCTCGATTTCAACCTGCTAGTTCCGGGCACGGGCGACGACCAGTTTTTCGTCACGCACGAGCAGAGCTATTCGGCTTTCGCCCAGAGCACCTTCAACATCACCGAAAAGCTCGCTTTCACCGGCGGCCTGCGCGTCAGCCATGATCAGAAGTCGGGCAGCTTCAACGATGTGAACACCAATCCGGCTGCGGGCGACCTGCCGTTCTTCATCGGCGACGTCTACGATTGGAGCAAATCGATCTCCTACTCGGCGCTGACCGGCACGGCCAATCTGCAATATTTCTGGGCCGACGATCTCATGACCTATGCGAGCTATTCGCGCGGCAGCAAGGATGGCGGCTTCAATCTGGATCGAACGGCGGCCGGTATCTCGTCGGGTCTGGGCGGCGGTCCCGCCTATAATCCCGTGCCCGAGAATCCCGCCTACAAGCCGGAATATTCCGACAATTTCGAGGGCGGCATCAAATCCAAATGGTTCGACAACCGCGTCCTCGTCAACGGCACGGTGTTCTACGAAAAGTTTCACGACCTGCAGGTGCTGAACTTCGACGGCATCGACTTTCACGTCGTCAACATGCCGACGGGCGTCTCAAAGGGCTTCGAGCTGCAGTCGGAAGCGGCCCTGTTCGAAGGCTTCACGGTGAATGGCGGGGTGACATATGCCGACACGCGCTACGGCGCGGGCGCGCGGCTGCCGATCCTGTTCGTGACCGGCTATATCGCACCGGTCAACCTGACGGGCGATCCCTTCACCAATTCGCCGCTGTGGAGCACCAGCGACGGCGCAACCTATACGTTCCCGCTCGGGGACACAGGGTTGACGGCTGCAATCCATGGCGGCCTTTTCTACGGCAGCAAGCGCAACACCGGCACGGACCAGAATCCGATAAAGGAGCAGGGCGGTTACACGCTGTTTGGCGCCCGCACGACCCTGATGGGCAAAGACGACCGCTGGGAACTGGCCGCATGGTGCAGCAACTGCACGAACAAGAAATATTCGGCGGTGGTCTTCGATTCGGTCTTGCAAGAGGGCGTGCCCGTGCCCGGACACCAATACCTGCACGGCAGCAGCTTCGACTCCTTCGTGGGCGAGCCGGCCATCTACGGACTGACTGCATCGGTCCGCTTCTGATGGCCGCTCTCACCTGCGATCGGACATGGGCTCGCAGGCGAAATGCTCCCGGCCGGCGATTGTGGTGACAGCGCCAACGATTCCTACAAGCCCGTCGCTGCGTTTCCAATGTTCTCCGAATTGCTGGAATATTCGTCGCAGTCCGTGTAATCTTGGTCCGCCGCGAACGGAGCGAATGTGCGTGGGTATCCAACCACCCGAAAAACCAGGCAGCTGCAAGTCGGTTCTCGCGATCGATTTTGAAACGGCAAACCGTCAACCTGACAGTGGCTGTGCGATTGGGGCTGCGCTGATCGAGGATGGCCGGATCGTCGGCAGCGACGCAACGCTTTTCCGGCCGTTCACCGGCAGCAGTTTCTGCTTCACCGACTTGCATGGCATCCGCTGGCAGGACGTGAAGAATTTGGGCGATTTTAGCGTGGCCTGGAAGCGCATCGCGCCCCTATGGGAACACGCCGACATTGTCATCGCGCATAACGCTGCGTTCGACATGCGGGTGCTTTTTGCATGCTCGATGCGGGCACAAGTCGTTCCGCCGCCGCGGTGGTACGCATGCACGGTCACGCTTGCCCGACAGTGCTGGCCGGAGTGGCGCGATCATAAGCTCTCCACGGCCTGCAAAAACTTGCGAATATCCTTGCGCCACCATGAAGCTGGCTCGGATGCGGCTGCTTGCGCTGAACTCTTTCTTGCCGCAATGAAGGTCGCTCCGCGACTGCAGACTCGGACGCATAAGGATTGGACTGCCGATCGGTTGCCCGCCGATCAGGGGGAAACGGCGTTTCATAGTGTCTCGAAAAACAAGAACCCGCGGCAGGTTCGAAGCCCTTCGTCGCCTGCGGTCCCGTTGGAACGGGTTACCGTAGAGTAGGACGATAGAAGCGCGAACCGCGGTCAAGCCTGCGATGGAGATCGTTACTCCTGTTACCGTATTCGTGCCGTGTGTATTTCCCGAGATATCGTGCGCGCCGGACCATTTCCCCCACCCGGCTCGCGGGAAGCTCGACTATTTAGTCGGCCCTAAAAAACGCGGATGAGCGTTACGGGGGAACGATTCCCTGAGAGAAATGGGCGATGTAAATTGCAACGAATTGGGGCTGCTGGCCTGAAAGGTTGCAATTTGTGCTGAAAGACAATCCGCGAAGTAGCCGACAGGAGGACCTGTACCGGTCGCGGCTGGAAGCGATCATCGATCCCACGCATGAGCTGGTCAAAATGAGTTGGCTGGTGGGCTGGAGCGATTTGGCTGGCGATCTGAAACCTTACTATTGCGCCGACAATGGCCGGCCCGGGGAACCGATCCGGCTGATGGCCGGGCTGGTGTTGTTGAAAGACATGAAAGGGCTGTCGGACGAGGAAGTGTGCGAAGTCTGGCGGGAGAACCCATACTTTCAATATTTTTGCGGGGAAGAATATTTTCAGCACCGGCTGCCGGTCGAACCCCCATCTTTGAGCATTTTCAGGAAGCGGATCGGCAAGGAGGGAATGGAGCGGCTGTTGCAGGAAACGGTTCGCGTGGGGCTGAAGAGCGGGGTGATCACGGCGGGCGCCCTGCAAAAGGTCAGTGTGGATACGACGGTGCAGGAGAAGGCAATCCGCTTTCCGACGGACACGCAGCTTTGTCACAAGGCGCGCGAGGAACTGATCAAAACGGCGAAGAAGCTCGGTGTTAAACTGCGGCAAAGCTATGTGCGCAAGAGCAAGCAGGCTGTGTTTCTGGCCAACAAATACCTGGCAGCCCGGCAGATGAACCGTGGCCGCAAACAGATCAACAAAGTGCGCAATTATCTGGGCCGTGTGATCCGCGACATTGAACGCGCCATTGGCAAAGTCCCCTCGCTTGGCGGTTTATTCCAAGACGATCTGGCCAAGGCGCGGAAAATCCATGCTCAAGCGGCCGATCCGAAAACGCCGGACAAAATCTATTCCTGGCATGCGCCGGAAGTCGAATGCATCGCCAAGGGCAAAGCCCACAAGAAGTACGAATTTGGCTGCAAGGCCAGCATCGCTTCAACCAATGCCGGCAACTTCATCGTCGGCGCCATGGCCCATCACGGCCGGCCTTATGACGGACATACTCTGGCGACTGTTTTGGAACAGATCGCAAGGCTGACGGGTGTCAAGCCCGAAGAAGCGTGTGTCGATCTGGGCTATCGCGGCCATGGTCTCGAAGACGAAGACATCGAGATCATCCTCGCGCGTCAGAGGCGCGGCATGACGCCGGCCAAAAGAAAACGCCAGAAACGCCGCAATGCCATCGAGCCGATCATCGGCCACTGCAAGAACGATCGTAAAGTTGGTCCCCGCAACTGGCTCCACGGCAAACGCGGCGATCAAATCAACGCCCTCGCCATGGCGATCGGCTTCAACCTCAGGAAGATACTCAGGTGGATCTTTTTGTATCTGTTGTTCAGCCGCATCTTGGGGCAGAACATACAGAATCCGAAGTTGCTTCCAGCTTGAAACGGCGGTTTTTTAGGGCCGACTATTTACCAGACTCCAAGGCTCGCCGGCCTCCCGACAGAGGGGGAGGCGGGCATGTTTTTACTATGCGTGGAAGGCCAATGAGATGTGTGCATATCGTAGCCGGCAATCGAGGGAGGGGAGGTGCAAGATGGCGTGGCTTGACGATGTGTCCTATTTCACCGGCGGCATGATGCTGACCAACGCGATTCCGCATTTCGTGGCCGGCGTCTCGGGCCGGCCCTTCCAAAGTCCGTTTGCCACGCCGCCGGGGCAGGGGCTTTCGACGTCGACGACGAATGTGGTCTGGGGCTTCATCAATGCCGTTATCGGTTATGTGCTCGTCTGCCGCGTGGGCGATTTCAGCATGAAGGATACGGCCGATGCAGCATCGTTGGGGCTCGGCGCGCTTGTTGCAGGCGTGTTCCTCGCACGGTATTTCGGCCGGTTTCATGGCGGCAATACGCCGGAGTGATCCGTCTCGCCTTTGTGGGCAGGGCTATCGCATATCGATTTCGCCCGCGGAGAATAAGTGGCGCGAAGCGAGAGGAATTTAGAGCGGCGGATATTCAGGTAGAATAACAATCGTGTCATGGCCCGCATTCGCGGGCCATGACGACGGGTAATCAGGCGACAGTAACTGCATCACCCGCCTCTCCTGGCGAACGGATTGGGCGTGCGAACGCAGAAGCCGGCGAAGTCGCGCACGTTGCGTGTCACGACGATCAGATTGTGGACGGCAGCGGTGGCGGCGATCATGGTGTCTTCGATGAGATCGTCGGATCGCCGGTGCATGAGCCGGGCCCAGGCGCGGAAGGTTTGTGCATCCATGCTAAGCACGTTGTAGGTCTCCGCCACCTGCTCGAGGCAAGCTTCGATCCGCGCCGCTCGTTCTTCGTCCTGCTCGCGCGTGATCTCGATCCCGGACTGGATTTCGCCGATTGTGACCGCGCAAACGTGCAGGTCTTCGTCTCGCACGCTTTGCAGCCAGGCGAGCACGGCGCCATGCGGACGCGCCCGGCGCAACTCCGACACGACGTTCGTATCGAGCAGATACATGGTCAGGCGAGAGGCGCCGATTTGCGCCGGTGTTTTCCGCCCCGCGGCGCCACGTTCAGCTCTCCGCGCGCTTCCTCGGCGAGCAGCAATTCCTTGAGTGTGGGCCGGGCGCCTCGCTTCAGCCGCTGCCAGTCCGATACGGGCATCAGCACGGCAGTTTCCTTGTATAATTAGTCAGATAACTAGTTCTATCGGACAAAATGCGCAAGGGCCACACGTCCTGTATAGGGGCCGTCGATTCGGATGGAGAGGCAGGACTCTGTTCGCCACGGGATTGCGACCGCTGACGAAGTTCTTCTTGGATGGTCTTCGCGGTCTGGGAGCACTTGCCATGAGCGGGCGCTTCGCTGTTTAAAGCAGCCGAGGCGTCGACGATGCGTCATTGGCGATGGCCCTTTACCACGGGAAGCCGGCGCTCCCAGTGATGACGAACCCGGCAGCGCGTGACGGCGGCAATATTCGCCACCCCAACCGGCCAGGCGTGTGGTAGCGTCGGCACAGGGAGATAATCATGATGAATGAACGCACATTGGAGTCGATCCGGGTCGATACGCCCGTTCCGCCGCACGTGCCCAAGGATCGCGTCGTCGATCTTTCCTGGGCCATCGGCTCTCTGCCGAACGACCTGCGCGACCCTTACGAGCCCTGCGGCTGGCTGAGCGGGCCGGAGATTCCGCGCCTCCTCTACAATGCGCCCAAACCGGGCGCTGCCGAAGGTCCCTTGCGCAGCAGGGGACACTGGGTCGTCACCCGCCACGAAGACATCGAGCGCGTCTATACCGACAACGAGATCTTCTCGAACAAGGGCACCGCGGAATTCCAGGCGCTGATCGGCGAAACCTTCCGCTCGATTCCGCTGGCGGTCGATCCGCCGGAGCACGGCAAGTACCGCATGTACCTGATGCCGCACTTCTCGCCGGCGCGGCTCAAGCTCCTGGAGCCGCGGATTTGCGCGCTCGTGATCGAGATGATCGATGGCTTCGCGGGCAAGGGCGAAGTGGACATCGCCTGGGATTTCGGGCGCGTCTTCCCGGTGCGCGTCTTCATGGGATTGATGGGATTTCCGCCCGCCATGTTCGAGCAATTCCTCGCCTGGGAATGGGACATCCTGCATTCCAACAGCCTCGAAAAGATGCAGGCCGCCCTGCGCGGCGTGCTCGCCTTCCTGCGCGGCTTCATCGCCGAGAAGGAAACCCGTCCCGACGATCACCTCGTCTCGAAAATCGTCCACGGCAAGATCGAAGGCCGGCCGCCGACCGAGGAGGAGAAGATCGGCATGGTCTGGTTCCTCTGGCTGGGCGGGCTGGACACTGTGGCGGCGACCATCAGCCAGATGTTCCGCCGCATGGCGCTGGAGCCGCAGATTCAGGCGCGGCTGCGCGCCCATCCGGAGCTGATCGAGACGGCGGTCGAGGAATTCCTCCGTACGCAGCCCCTTCTCAGCACGACCCGGACCGCCAAGAGCGACTTCGAGTGGCATGGCATCGCCATCAAGGCGGGCGAGCAGGTGATGTGCCTCAACCCCTCGGGCAATTTCGACCCCGCCGAGTTCTCCGACCCCCGGAATTTCGATCCGGCGCGGCCGATCAACCGGCATTTTACCTTCGTGGGCGGCGTTCATAAGTGCCTCGGCGCGCCGCTGGCGCGGCGGGAACTCTGGATCCTGCTGGAGGAGTGGTTCAAGCGCATCCCGGAGTTTCGGGTGAAGCCCGGCGCCGACACGACGGTGTTTCCGGGATTGCTCTCGATCCGCAATCTGCCGCTCGTCTGGAATGCTGGGTCTCGGACGGACGCGGGCGCAGGGTAATAGCGACGCAAATGGAGCCTGGCGACAGGACTCGATGCAGTAACGGAGGGTTTCGCGCGGGTTGGCTTCAGGCCAGCGGTTGGCAGTCTCGCTTCGCCCCGATCGGAATTGCAATGCGTATCCTGTCGCCGGACTCACTAGAGCCGATTTCGCTCATATGGAACCGATACCAAATTGTCCCGGCGCCCGCTTTCGCCAAGGCTCCGGCGGGTCTTGCTGATGCAACAGTCCGCCGAAGCTTTAGCGTAGGCGGAAGCGCGAAGGAGAAAGCATTCGCGCGAGGGAAGGGAATCCAGGGAGTGCCGCATCTCAAACATTTCGGATTTTCCACCCCCTGGGTCCCCTTCGCCTCGCTTCGCTCGGCCGGGGATGACAACCGTGGTTCAATTCGAGCGGAATCCGCTCTAATTTGGCCACCATCGCGCCCATGCGACTCAGAAAGTCAGCCAGCTTAATTTTCTTGTCCTTGTTCCCAAATAATTTCAACCTTTTGCGCCACTGGAAAAATATTCTTTGTAAGTCAGGCTGCCGCCCGTGTGATCTTTTATGATCTTGGCCGCGGGGACCGCTTTATCGAGACGCTGAAATATGCGGTATTGTTGGCAGCTGTTGTGGCTGCTCTTGCCATTCTTAGCGGTGCGGCGCTGGCGGCCACTCGTCGAGACACGGAGTAGCGGGGGAATCGATGTGGGCAATAGGAATTCACGGCGGGGCCGCTCCGTTGCGAGGGTTTTCCCCCGACGAAGATGTGAAGGTTCTTCAATCCGCCTTGGATATTGCTATTCAATCGCTGTCGGCAGGCGCCGGCGCAGTTGATGTCGTTGAAAGCGCAATACGCACGTTGGAAGATTCCGGGCGGTTCATTGCAGGCAAGGGGGCTTGTCCAAACGCATCAGGCGAGTTCGAGCTGGACGCGGCCATTTGCGATGGCGGCACGCGAAAAGTCGGTGCGATAGCGGCTCTTTCCGGTACCTATCCGCCCATCTCGATTGCTCGTGCCGTCATGGATCGCACCAACAATGTTCTGCTTGTTGGGGCAGGTGCAAAGGAATTCGCGATTGCTCAGAACTTCGGGAAAATCGAAGATCCCAAGAGCTTCTTCACGCCAAGCAGCGCGGTGAAGGGCAATCCTGACGCGCTCGTTCATGGAACCGTGGGCGCAGTCGTACTCGACTGTCGTGGCATGATCGCTGCGGGGACATCAACCGGCGGCACAATCGGCAAACGACCTGGCCGCGTGGGCGATACACCGATTGTCGGCTGCGGGACTTGGGCCGACCGCTTCGTCGGTGTATCTTGCACCGGGCAGGGCGAGTTTTTTCTGCGAACGGCCGCCGCGCATTCCGTCGCTGCCCGCTATCGCGAGGGCGCCACCTTGGAGGAGGCCGTCGATTCGATCGTTCGGGAGGTGGCCGCGCTTGGTGGCGAAGGCGGACTGATATCGGTTGATGTCAAAGGGCAAGTTCGATACGCCTTTAATACCGAGGCCATGAGGGTGGCTGTCGCAGATGTGTCCGGGCGCCGAGACGTTCGGATAGCTTTGAATCACTAGAGAGCCGGACTTTCGAAATGAGCAAGAATGCCGTTAAAAGGATCGACTCTCATTCAACCCCGCTGAACACGCTGGGGGTGGCTGATTGGTCGCGAGCCGCTTTTGGCCCGTTTGCCGCGCAGCGCCTTGTGGGCGACATAACTGCCGCAATCGATGAAGCCAAAGGCCTGAATGTCTTCATTACCGAGACGACGGATCGAGCAATCGCGCAAGCCGAACGCTCCGATGAAAGGATACGATCCGGACGAGGCCGCCCATTGGAGGGATTGGCGCTTGCGATCAAGGACAACTTTTGCACGTTTGGATGTCAAACAACAGCCGGCTCGCATATACTCCATGGTTTCGTCCCGCAATACGAGTCCAGCGTGACTCAAGCGTTGCTCGACGCCGGCGCCATATTCATCGGCAAGACGAACATGGACCAGTTCGGCATGGGGTCGTCCACCGAGAACAGCGCGTTCGGTCCGACAATGAATCCTCGAGGCATCGCTCTCGGTTCGGATGAGTATGTTCCCGGTGGCTCGTCCGGCGGTTCGGCCGCTGCCGTTGCGGGAAATTTGGCGCTTGCTGCCTTGGCTACGGATACAGGCGGCTCAATCCGCCAACCCGCCAGTTTTTGTGGCGTGGTAGGGTTCAAGCCAACCTACGGGGTATGCTCTCGCTGGGGGATTATCGCCTACGCGTCTTCGTTGGATCAGGCCGGTGTGATTACCAAGACCGTTCTTGATGCTGCGATCTTAATGGACGTGATAGCGGGTGAGGACCCCAAAGACTCAACGTCGGTTGCGTATGACTTCGGGGGCTTCGAGAAAAAGCTTGCACGCGATGCTGGCGCCTTCACGGTCGGAATTCCCAGGCAGTTGCGATCACTATCTCCGGGGCAGGATTTGGAAGGTGTTTGGACCGAGCTTGAAAAACGCATAAAGCGGGCAGGCGGAACAACGAAGCTCGTCGATCTTCCCACGATCTCTTATGCGCTTCCCGCCTACTACATAATCGCGCTCGCCGAAGCGTCATCGAATTTGGCTCGCTATGACGGCGTCCGATATGGTCATCGTACCGCCCATGCCGGAGACGTCGCTGAACTTTACGAGATGACACGCGCAGAAGGATTTTCTCCGGAAACGCAAAAGCGCATCTTAATGGGTACATATTGTCTCAGCGCGGGATACTACGATCAGTACTACGCGCGTGCGCAAAGAGTTAGAACCAAGATATACGCCGAGTTCGTGCGGGCGTTTGAAGAAGTCGATCTGCTGGGCTGGCCCACTGCGCCTACGCCGGCATTCAAGTTTGGCGGTCACGAATCGGACCCGCTGTCCATGTATCTGGAAGACGTCTTTACCGTGCCTGTGAATTTGGGGGGACTTCCGGCGATCAGCCTGCCAATTTACCAGGCATCTAATCAGATGCCGATGGGTGCTCAGTTGATTGGTCCCAGATTTGGAGATGCCGATCTTCTGACGGTGGCGAACCGGCTATTGTAGCGGCCGACATGCGATGTGGAATTTCGGGGAATTCCCGGACGCCATACGTATTGCAACAACGGCGGTTGCGTTGGATCGGCTAAATTGCGGATGTGCGGCGGGTGTTCGAGAAAGGTGTAACGCTCCCTCGCAAAGCGCGCGTTCTCGTATTCATGCGCGCTTTACGTATGGGGTCCCGGTAGCCAGCGGTATTCAGGAAGAATGTCGAGCCGCCGAAGCACGTCATCGCGAGGATGACGAGCTTCAAGCGCGTAGATGAACGATGTGGCTCGTCGACGCGCCGTGTACGGCCGCTGCACGGATGGCCTGGTCGAACGTGACGAGACGGCCGCCATGCTTCACCGCAAGGGCGAGCAGGTAATGATCGGTGATTTTCTTTGGTCCCAGGATCGCCTGCCGTTCGAAAATCTTGGGGTCGGTCACGCTGACATCGTCCGGCCAGAATTCATGATGGACTGTGCGCGAGGCGCGGCCCAGGCGATCGATCACTTGGGCGGCTGGAAGCGGATTGGGATAGCCGGAATTCGACATGATCCGCGCCGTGCCGTTCTCGGTGATCGGGCACGAGGCCCAGCCGTGATCGAGATGGGCCGCGTCGGTTGCGGCGCCATGACCGATGTGGTCCGGTTCGAGAAGCGCTATCAGCACGTTGACGTCGAACAGCGCGCGCCTGCCGCGGTCAGGTGGCATCCTGCTCCCTGAGCTTGTCGATGCGTTCGTTGGTCACGACGCCGCCTCGGCTTTCCAAGGGCTCGAAACCGCCTACGCCTCGCGATGCACGCTTCGTTGATTTCGCCGCTGAATTCGTCAGCGCACGGCGCGCCAGCTCCGACAAGATTGCTCCGGCAGTCTTTTTGGTGCGCCGGCCCAAAGCCTTGGCGGATTCCAGAACGTCATCGTCGATGTCGAGCGTGGTTCTCACAGCCACGATGATGGTGCATCTGATGCGTTTGCATCAACCGGCGAATAAACTTATTCAGTTGACAATACGACTAAAGTGGTTATAGTACGGCCCCGTACAATCGCGGAATAAGGAAAGCCATGTCGGACAGCCCCGGAAACGTCGGATACAAAAGCCCTCCGAAACACAGCCGGTTCAAGAAGGGTCAGTCGGGAAATCCCGGCGGACGGCGCCGCATGAAGGCGGGAACGATTCGCGATGCGCTCGAATGCCAACTGGGGAAAACATTCACGGAGACAGGCAAGACGCTCACGGAAGAGGCCGCCAATGCGCTCATCCGGAAGGTTCTGCTCGGAAAGGAGGCGGCGATCGCCCTTCTGCTGCGCGAATTCGAATGAAATTCCCTGCTAATCCCTGAAGCAGGGAATTTTTCGCACCCGCCTTCGACACCGGTGGATGATGGGGCACGCATACCGACGCCGCCGGCGCGGTAAAAGCCGATTCACGCGGAGACAAGCAGACGCGGAGGATAACCATCGGCAGGTTTCTCCTCGCAGCGCATATTCGATCGAGCCGCGGCGAAAAGACATGACGGATGCGCGGCGCGCCATTGTTCTCCGCCGCCCCCGCGTCTCCGCACGCAAATGTTTCGGAAGAACCCCCGCGATGCCTGTCAGCATGGTTGTCCCCTCCGCTCTGCCGGGGCATCATCGCAGCCGCGTCGAATCCGAAGGAGCGCCACCCTTGAACATGCCGCCGATCGCTGCCGGCCGCTATATCGGCAAACGCGTGCCGCGCAAGGAGGATGGCCGCCTGCTCACCGGGCGCGGCACCTTCGTCGACGATGTGGTGCTGCCCGGGATGCTCCACGTCGCGTTTGCGCGCAGCCCCATCGCCCGCGGCCGCATTCTGTCGGTCGATACGTCAACCGCGCGGGGGATGCCGGGCGTGGCGGCTGTGTTCATAGCCGCTGACCTTGATCGCGTGCCCGTCCAGATGCTGAGCTTTTTCTTTACGCCGACGGAAGTGGAGGTGCCGCTGTTGGCGCGCGGCCGCGTCGCCTATGTCGGCGATCCCGTCGTCATGGTGGTCGCCGACAGCCGTTACGCCGCCGAAGATGCGGCGAACGCGGTGGTGGTGGAGTACGAGGCGGAAGAACCGGTGGTGACGATCGACGATGCCAGGCGCGGCGCGCCGGTGCATGCCGCCAAGGAGTCCAATGTCGCAGTGGAAATGGGCATGGAGGCGGACGAGGAATTCGAAGAGGCGCTGGCGAAAGCGGCGCACTTGGTGACGCGCACCGTGACGCACCAGCGCATTTCGCAATCGCCGATGGAAACCCGCGGGCTGGTCGTGACCCAGCAGGGCAGCGAGGAACTGCTGCTCTACATCACCTGCCAGAGCCCGCACATGATTGCGCGCTGGCTGTCGCTGGCGCTTGGCCTGCCGGACTTGAGCATCCGTGTCATCGCCAAGGATGTCGGCGGCTCCTTCGGCCTCAAGAACCAGCCATGGCGCGAGGAGATGTCGGTTATCGTCGGCGCCATGCTGCTCAACCGCCCGCTCAAATGGATCGAGGACCGCTGGGAGAATCTCGTCGCGGCCAATCAGGCGCGCGAGCAGGAGATGACGACGCGCGTTGCCTTCGATCGCGAGGGCCGGCTCGTTGCCGCCCATTCGGATTATCACCTGAACAACGGCGCCTATCCGCAAGGCGCCGATGCCAATGCCGGCGTGCATATGTTCATGTGGGCGGCCTACAAGATGCCCCGGCCCGGTTTTATGACGCGCGGCTGGTATTCGAATACGGTCGGCCTTGCCGCCTATCGCGGACCATGGGCGCTCGAATCCTTCGCCCGCGAAGCATTGCTGGATGTGGCCGCCCGGCAGATCGGCCTCGACCCGATCGAGATCCGGCGGCGCAATCTCGTCACCAGCGCCGACCAGCCTTGCACGACACCGCTCGGCCTCGCGCTCGAGGACATCACGCCGTCGGAGTGCCTGGACAAATTGCTCGAACATTTCGATGTCGCCGCCTTTCGCAAGGAGCAGGCGGCGGCACGGGCGCAAGGCCGCTATTTGGGACTGGGCATTGCCGCCTATATCGAGCCGACCGGTTCGGCGGGCAGCATGCCGCCGATGACCGGCGAGGTGGCGCAGCTCCGCATCGAGCCGACCGGTAAAGTCACGGCCATGATGAGCACGCACAGCCAAGGCCACGGCACGCAGACCACCATGGCGCAAGTGATCGCCGATCAGCTCGGCGTGCGCTACGAGGATGTCACCGTGTTCGAAGGCGATAGCTCGCGCGGCGGCTTCGGTCCCGGAGCGGCGGGAAGCCGGCAGGGCGTGATCGGCGGCGGCGCGTCGCTGAAGGCGGCAAACCTGCTGAAGGACAAGGTCAAGCGCGTCGCCGCACATATTCTCAACGCCAACCCCGAAAGCATCACGATCGAAGACGGCGTGATTCGTGTGGCCGGCGCGGAGGAAATGACGCGCAGCCTGCGCCAGATCGCCGAAATCGCCTATGGCGAGCCGGCGCGTCTGCCGCCCGGCATGGAGTCGGGGCTTGAGGCGCAGTTCCGCTACGATCCGCCGCCGCTCACGTTCACCAGCGCGGCGCATGCCTGCATCGTCGAGGTCGACGTCGAAACCGGATTCGTCGAGATCAGGCGATGGATTGCCTGCGAGGATTGCGGCACGATCATCAATCCCGCCGTCGTCGAGGGCCAGATCGCCGGCGGCCTCGCACAGGCGATCGGCATGGTGCTGCTCGAAGAGGCCGGATATGACGCGCAAGGCAATCCCATTGCCGTGACCTTCAAGGATTACGCGCTGCCGGCAGTCTCTGACGTTCCGGAGTTCGAGTACCTGCATGCCTCGACCCCGTCGAAGTCGGCCGGAGGGTTTCGCGGGGTCGGAGAAGGCGGCGCCATCATCGGGCCGCCCACCCTGTTCAATGCCATCGCCGATGCGCTCTCGCCGTTCGGAGAGGTGCCGTTGGAATTGCCGCTGACGCCTGCGAAGCTTCTGAACGTCATCGAGGGCAAGGCGGTCGCGAAGAAAATCAGCGTATCCGCGGCGGCGCCTGTTCCCGAGAAAGCGCCGGCCCCGGCCGTGGGGGCCGCGGGAAATGCGCCGGCCGCCGGTCCTGTCGCCGTGGACGGCGCCTGGAAGATGGTGCTGGCGACGCCGATGGGACCGCAGGAAATGGTCGCGCGATTCACGACCCAAGGCGAAATTCTCAAGGGCGTGCTGGAAAGTCCGGAGGGTTCGCAAGGATTCGAAGGGGTCGTCAAGGGCAACGCGCTCAAATGGGAGATGAAGGTCACCAAACCCATGCCCATCACCCTCAAATACGATTTGACCGTCGACGGAAACTCCATTTCGGGAAAGGCCAAGCTCGGCATGTTCGGCACCGCCAAGGTGAGCGGCACAAGGGCCTGACTTGCGGCTCGCCCACAAAATGCGGGCTACGCCAGCGTTAGGCGCTCCTGCGGATCGCTTTCACCACAACGACACAAAGACCACGAAGCGAATTTCTCACACGGAGACACAGAGGCACGGAGGCCGGTGCGAAGCGAAGTTTCCTTTTCCGTGGTTCCGTGTGAGACTTTTATTGCGCTATGCGCCGGGGATTTGGTGACCTTTGGTGTTCTTCGTATCGTCGTGGTGGACCTGCCTCCGCATCTCCGCGCCGCCGCGTGAAAATAGCTTTCTTCACAGTCCGCAGGCAGATGCGATTGCCCCCGAAATTCCTTGGATGCGGCGAAGTTACTGATCCGTGTGCTGAACCTGCGGCTGCCAGAGCCCAGATCCGTACACGAAATACGCCGTTCCACCCGCCACCATTGCCGCCACTACGAGCGCGGCGATGATCTTTGCGGGCGCATTGTCGTTGGGCAATTCATCAATATGTTGCTGGCGTTCCATTTGCTGGACCTCCGGCTTGGCGCAAGCTTGACTTCAAGCTGCAGAACTTCTGATAGGGGCCAATCTCTCACAAAGGCGCCAGCGGCACTTTGATATGCGTCAAAGACCGCCGAATAATGCGGCGCAGGTCGGCAGCCCCGGATCGAACGGAAGCGACGGAATCAGGCCGTCGAACGCCGTCAGCCTGTTACATCGGAGGTCGGCCGCACGGTGATTTCGGAAATATGCGCCCGTCGCGGCAGGCTCACCATCAAGAGCACCGTGTCGGCAATGTCGGACGGCTGGACCACGCCTTCCTTGCTCACATGATGGCGCATGAATTCCTTGGCCTTGGGATCGCTCATGTTTTCCGCCACTTCCGATTGGGTCGCGCCCGGCATGAGAATGCTCACGCGAATGCCATGCTCGCCCACTTCCCGGCGAAGCCCTTCCGTCATCGCATTGGCGGCGTGTTTGCTGGCGGAGTAGGAATTGAAGATGGGGGCAACCTTGCGGCCGGCCTGAGAGGTGACGTTGATGATGTCGCCGGTGCCGCGCGCCTTCATGTGCCCGATGGCCGCCCGGCAGGTGTAGAGCGTCGCCATAAGGTTCACGTCCATGACGCGGCGATATTCGTCCAGATTGGCATTCTCGACTATGCTCGCCTGAATGATCCCGGCGGAGTTCACCAGGATGTCGAGCTGACCGAAATGCCCGATCGTCCTTGCGACGGCGGAAGCCGCGAATTCCGCGTTGACGACATCGCCGGCCAGCGCCAGCGCCTTGCCGCCATCGGCTTCGATGCGCTTGACCAGGGCGTCGAGACGGTCGGCGCGGCGCGCGCACAGCGCGACGGCGGCTCCTGCACCTGCCAGGCCCAGCGCGATGCCTTCGCCGATGCCCGACGATGCGCCCGTCACCAGCGCTACCTTGCCTTCCAAACGGCCGCTCATGCTCGCTCCTTTCCTCTCGTGACAAAACGCATATGGCAGATTTTCGGATTATGGCAACCGAAGAGTTGTGGCATAAAAACCGAGGCTGTGCGGGCGAATTATTCTGACGCGGAGACAGGAGGCGCGGAGACGTCGTGCCGCGGAGAATGGCCGAGAACGCTCGCGTCGAGACATCGGAATGACTTCTCGGTGCGCAAAGCGTGCCCGTTCATCAAACCCATCCGCGATCGCCTCGGAAATGGCGCGACCGGATTGCTCCTCCGCGCTTCCATGTCTCCGCGTGAGAAAATTGCTTATGGCCTCGAAGCCATACGCAATAGCCCTTCTACGAAGCGGCGCGGCGGACGAGCGTCAGCGGCAATTCCTTGATGGTGTGCGTCGCCACCGTCGGCAGATACCGAATGTCTTCGACCGGGATCGCGAGTTTAATCCTGTCCAGGCGCTTGACGATCTCGCGCGCCGCCACCTTGATCTCCATGCGGGCGAGTGCGGCGCCGATGCAGCGGTGAACGCCGATGCCGAACGCCACGTGAATGCCGAGGTTCGACCGGTTGAGATCGAATTGGTGCGGGCAAGGAAACTTCGTCTCGTCGTCGTTGCCGGACGCATACATCACCAGCAGATGCGCGCCCTTCGGCAGCGTCTTGCCGCCGAGCGTGACCTCGCGCGATGTCATTTTAGCGAGGCCGCGAACCGGCGGCTCGATGCGTAGCATCTCTTCGACAAAACGGGTAAGTAGGCGGTCGTCGTCGACGGAGCCCTGCAAGGTCTTCAGGACGTCCGGCTGGGTCGCCAGCACGAAGAGCAGATTGCCGATGGCGGTGGCGGTCGTATCGTTGCCGGCGATGATCAGTGCACGGATTAACGACACGGCTTCCTTGAACGTCAGATTGCCGCCGTCCTCCAGCTTGGCGTGGACGATGTCGGAAACCATGTCTTCGCGCGGCTCGGCCTCGCGGGCCTTCATTTCGGCGATGATGAAGTTCTGCAGCTCGCAGATCTGTTTGGCGTTCTCCAGCATCTGCTCGCGGCTCTGCATCTGGGAGATCTGTGCCGTGACCGCCTGCGACCAGCGCTCGATCTTGTCGGCGTTGAAGTGGCTGATGCCGAGCTGCTCGCAGATGACACGGATCGTCACGGGGATCGCGAATTCGTGCACGCCGTCAACCACCCCGTCTTTTGCCGCCTTGCCGGCGAGTTTGTCGATCAGGTCGACGATGACGGCCGTGATGCCGGGCTCGAGCATCTTGACCCGGTGGGCGGTGAATGCCTTTTCCATCAGCCGACGGACGCGGGTGTGGGCAGGTGGGTCGTCCTTGATCGCGTCGGGGAAAAAGCCGCCTCCATCCCGCTCGAGGATCTGCTTGAACTCCTCGAAGTTGCCGCTGGCGTAAATTGCCGCGTAGCCCATCTTGTCGGAGTAGGTGATGGGATCGCGCAGAACTTCCACGATGTCGTCGTAACGGGTGACGAGGTACATCCCGATCCTCTCGTCGTAGTACACGGGATCCTGCGTACGCACGGCATGATAGAACTCTTTCGGATGCGCATTGATGATGGGATCGGCCAGCGAGCCCAGGACGCCGCCAACCGGGCAGCCGCCCGTCTTCCCACCATCGGTCTCTTGCACTTGCATCGAATTGTGTTCTCCCATTCTTTGCGATGGCCCGCCGGTTGGACGGCTTTGCCGTGAATCGCTAAGTCCGCCGGGGTCATGGCCGTGCACGGTTTTCGGCTATAGCGCCATCTTGTCTCCTGCCACGCAAGGGGATCGCGCTTCAACCGGAATCCGCCCCTCGGACGGTGGATGTCGCTTTCCCAGGATGAACGGTAGAAATTCGCGCTTCGCGGAGTTCGGCGGAACCGCCCGAGCGCATTCTCCGCCAAGCTTACCAATTATCCGGTCAAGTTCATCCTTCGACACGGGGTTGTCGCGGCCGCAAGGGCCGCTGATAGCTGACGTCGTTGCGGTCGCGCGTGGCAGGTTGCGCGCCACGTGGATCGTCCGGACCTGCCGTCACCGGCCACAGGCTGCTGTCGGCCAGGTCGAAGTTCTTTTCGATGACGGTCACACGATTGGCGATCCGCCACTCGCCGCTGCGCCGCTGAAAATGGTCGATGTAACGGCCCATGGAGAGCAGGTGCGGCGGCTTTGCCGCGACGCCGGTGAACAGATAATAGGTTTCGGCATACGCATCGTTGCCGTCGAGTTCGCAGGAATGGTTCATCAATCCGTGGTGCTGGACGACGAAATTCTGCGTCGACCGGTTCGCCCAGTCGATAAAGTCGTCCGGCTTGCCGACGAACGCCCCGTGGTCTTCGATCGCATCGTCGAAATAGCACGAGCGGACGAGTTCGCGGTCGAAGCGGTCCAGGCCGCGGCCATAGCGTTGCAGCACCTGCCAGATCTCGTGGCGGTCGATCAGGTCTTGCAGCTTCTTTTCCATTGCTACCTCCTTCCGGTTTCATAAACTGGCGTTCTTCGGCGTGTGGGTTTGAAGGCTTATCGATCGAATTTGCTTCTGCGCGAAACCCACGGACCATGTAGGAACGGTATATTCGAACTTCTTGCAAGATTTCGCCAGCGAGGGAGCGGCGAGCAGGGACGCAACACGGAAGAACAAGGCGTATCGATTCCGAAAATGCAAGGAGGAAGAATATGGTATTGAAGTTAGGTGCATTCCTGCGCACGACGCTGCCGCTCGGACTGGATGCGCTCACGGACTACGACAACAGCCTGTATCATTCGGTTTGGCTGCCCGATCACATGGTAAGCTTCTGGCCGGATTCGATCTGGACGCCGGAATTCACCGATCTTGCAGTCGCGTCTCCCTCACCGCACCGCCATCTCGACGCGCTGGCGGTGGCGGGCGCCGTTGCGGTGATGACCAAGCAGGTGGCCATCTTGACGCATGTCGTCGACACCGTCCGGCGGCATCCGGCAATGCTCGCCCAGACGGCGCTGACGCTCAGCCATCTTTCCAAGGGCCGCTTCATTCTCGGACTCGGCAGCGGCGAGCTGGAAAACGTGGCGCCTTATGGATTCGAATTTTCAAAACCCGTCGGCCGTTTCGAGGAGGCGATCAAGGTCATCAGGCTCTTGTGGGAGAGCGAACGACCGGTCGATTTCCAGGGGCAGTTTTTCAAGCTCGAACACGCCCGAATGGACACCGAGCCATACCAGGGCCGGTTCCCGAAGATCTACATGGCGGCCGGCGGCCCACGCACGCTCGAGATGGTCGGGCGGCTTGGCGACGGCTGGATTGCCGGTGCGATCCGCTCGCCCGAGCACTATGCCGCCAACCTGAAGATCATCCATGCGAGTGCCGAGCGCGCGGGCCGCGATCCCGCTTCTATCACGCCGCAATTCATGTGCCCCTGTTTCATCGGCGAGGAGGACGAATTGGACGAGGTGCTCTCCACCCCGCTCGTAAAAGCCTATGTCCTGCAGATCGATGCCGAAAACCTGCGTTCCGTCGGTTTCGAGCATCCCATGGGGCCGGATTGGAAGGGCATTCATGACCTCGATCCTGCAAAGCTGACGCGCAATGTCGTTGTCGACCTGCTGGCGAGGACCTCACCCGAGATGCTGAAAGCGTGGGTACCGCACGGCCCGCCGGAAAAAGTCGCCCGGTATTACAAGGGATATGCCGATGCCGGCGCCCAGGTGATCAAGATTTTGGATTACGGCGGCATGGCGGGGACGAAGTACGCGGCCCGTTCGGCGAAGCGCGTGCGCGAGGCCGAGACAGCCCTGCTGCGCATGTGCGGCAGTTGATCCGCATGCTCGATTCCGCGCAATTGCTGAAACAGGCGCAGGACGAGACAGGGCTGAGCGATTTCGGCGACGACACGCTGCGGGAAAGAGTCCGTCTTGCGGTCGGTCATCTTCGGAGTGTCGGGCTGAACGAGGCCGGCGAGCGCGCAGCGGCGTCCGTCTGCCTTTGGCTGCTCGTGTCGCGGCTGCAATTTATCGAGGATTTCAAGCGATACCCGATCGCCGAGGAGAAGATCGAAAAGCCGGTCTTCGCGACCGGCGAGGGCCGTTCGGGAACGACGCTCCTGCACGCGCTTCTTTCGGTGGATCCGAACGGTCGGGCGTTGCGGTTCTGGGAGGTGATGTATCCGTCGCCGCCGCCGGGGCTGGCCGGCACGGGCGATCCGCGCCCGGCCAGGGCCGACGAGGATTGGCGCGAGATCAACCGGAGGCTGCCGTTCTGGCTGAGGAGCCATCCCTACAACGACATGCTTGGCAATGGATTGCCGGAAGACGAGCGCACCTGGGCCTTCGATTTCCGTGTGATGACTCCCACCGCTTGGTGGCGCGTGCCGATGCCTATAAGGTCCAGCGGCTTTCCCTCCGACGTCCACGCGCAATACCGCATCCACAAGATGATGCTGCAGCAGTTCCAATATGCGCGGCCGAAAAAGTACTGGGTCCTGAAAGGCTTTCATCAATACCGTTTGAAAGCGTTATTCGAGGCCTATCCGGATGCGCGGATCGTCTGGACTCACCGCGATCCGGTGCAGGTCATCGCATCGCAGATTGTCCTGACCGGAGAGCTCGACGAAGGACTCGCCGGACATGCGGACTGGAAGGAGCAGGCGCAGATCGCCCTGGCGCGGGCGCGCGCGGGCTACGGTATGGTCTTGAAGGAGCCGCTGGTCGGCGATCCGCGCATTCATCATGTCCGATATAAGGACCTGGTTGCCGACCCGATCGGCACGATCCGCCGATTCTACCGGAAATACGATATGCCTTTCGGCCCCGAGACCGAGGCCGCCATGCGCGACTTCCTCGCCGGTAACAAGGCCGACCGTTACGGCAAGTTCGAATATTCGACCGATGTCATCGGCGCGGACATCGGCGCCTTGCACGAGGAGTTCGCGCCCTACCGCGAGCGCTTCGGCCTCGAGATCGAGCAGCGGTCCTGACGAAAGGAATGTGCAATGCACGAGAGGATTTCGGTAAACGCACTCTGCTTCGGAGGACCGCCGCTGTCGGAGATGGAAGCCGTCTGGCGCGAATTGTCGCCCAAACGCGTCAGTTTCATAACGACGCAAATCGTCAAGGAAGGCGAGGCGGCGGCGCTTGGCGTGCTGGCGCGCGGCGGCTACGGCGTCGAAACCTTGTCGCATGCCTTTCAGTTCGGAACGCTTGAATCCGACGAGGCGAGCTGGCGCGAACCTCGCGCCAATCTCTCGCGCATGATCAAGTTCGCCAAGTCTGCGGGAGCACGATCCATCTATATGATAACGGGCGGGCGCGGCGGCAGAACCTGGGAAGAAGCGGCCGAAATCTTCAGCGCCGCCGTAGCGCCGTGCGTTGCGGAAGCCGATGAAGCCGGCGTGCCGCTGCTGATCGAGACCGCGCCCATCGTTTACGCCGGCCACCATCTGGTGCACAACCTGCGCGACACGGTGACTTTGGCCGAAATGGCCGGCTTCGGCATCTGCATCGATTTGTTTTCGATCTGGGCCGAGGCCGGTCTCAAGGACACGATCGAAAGGGCCATGCCGATCTGTCATCTCGTGCAGGCGAGCGACTATGTCTGTGGCGACACATCGCTGCCGGCGCGTGCCGTTCCCGGCGACGGCGATATACCGTTGCGACGGCTCTGCGGCTGGCTTCTCGATGCAGGGTACAAGAACGGCTTCGATCTCGAGCTGATCGGCCCGCGAATAGAAAAAGAAGGACCAATGAAGGCCACGGCGAGAGCAGCACAGTACATGGGCGATTTGCTTGACGATCTCGGAGCGTGAAATTGGGAGGAAGTCGATGAGCTTTGGCGATTGCGCGGACGACAATGCCTTGCGCAACGGGTGGCAGCAGTTCTGCCGCAAACTGGAGGAAGCCGGCGAAGATGCATTCAAGAACACCAACCCCGCCACCGGGCCGCACCGCGTCGATGCCTTCCGCTTCCTGACGCAAAATCTCGGGCAGGCCTTCGACCTGGCGCTGGAGACCAAGAGCACGCAATATCCGGTCATCCACGCGTTCTGCACGCCGTGGTGCAAGCTCGGCGGCGACAACGCCGATTTCGTCTACCAGCAGGCGTGGATCGACGGACATTCGACGTACCGCATCTGCGGCAACCGGGGCACGGCGCGGTTCCTCAACTTCGCCGTGCAAGGGCCGAGACCGACGGCCAAGCCCGACAATCCGGACTGGCGGAATTTGCACGAACCCTTCGGCGATACGCCCGAGGCGAATCTGTTCGGTCACGATATGGAAGTCGGCTGGGACGGCAGCTTCGAGCTCACTATCGGCGGCGAGAAACGCGGTCCCAATTGGCTGCCGACCACACCCGGCACGCGCAAGCTCTTCATCCGGCAGGGTTTCGACGACTGGTCGGAGCTTCCCGTTCGCATGCGCATCGAGCGCATCGGCATGACCGAGCCGCGGCCGTCGCCTTCGCCGGAGGAGATGATCGCGGCCATGAAATGGGCCGGCGACTTCCTGGCCACGATGATGCGGGACAATCCGGATTGGGCCTACGAATTCGCGGAAGATGTCGATCCGAACCAACTGAATCGCTTCCCCACTGGCCGGCGCGATCTCAATAACCCAGTTTATAACGTCGAGAAGGACCGTAAGCGAGGGCGCTTGCCTGCGACGATGTGCTGGAAGCTTGCGCCCGACGAAGCGCTGATCGTCGAATGGGACGCCAACGACATCTTCTGGATGATGACCAATATGGGCGTCTACTTGAACAGCATGGATTATCTCTATCGCCCGGTCAGCTATTCACCTGCCCGGACGAAAATCGACAGCGACGGCAAGATTCGAATGGTGCTTGCGCATAAAGACCCGGGTTTCCACAATTGGATCGACACACAGGGCTTCGAACGCGGTCATCTCTGCAATCGCAACATGCTGACCGACCGCAGCACGGAATTCCGTACGAAAGTGGTCAAGCATGCGGAGCTGGGCTGCGCCCTGCCTGCCGACAGCGCCACAGTCACTTCCGAGGAACGCAGCCGGCAAATGCGCCAGCGGTTCCATTCCATACTTCGGCGTTACAGCCTGTGAAGCGGCGATGAGCCGATGAGCGCGATGCGGCGGGCCGGAAGACCCAGCTTGCGGCCCGTGCAACCGGGTCCGCGCGACGGTTTGTCGATCGTTGAGTTATACTGTTCATAAGGTGACGCAGCGCGTAAGGGGGCGTAGCGTTATATGGGCAGCAATTTGACCGCCATGGTCGAATCGCTGTGGCCCTACGTGCACCACGAGCCGGGCGATCCGCGATTTACCGCGGACGTGTTCGAAACCGGCGTCAACAATCTGGTAAAGGATATGGAGAAACGCTATCCGCTGGAATGGCGCATGAGCTATTCGGGACGGAAAGGAAAATCGGCCGCACGCCCGATCCCATCCCGTTAGCCAACGCGCGGACGCGTCAGCGTTCGCGCGAGGGAAATCATGGCAGGATGAGGAGGACCTTGGACATCTCCGACACGTCCACGGCCGATAACGCGATGACAAAGGACGGACGATGAGTTCTGCGCAAACCGGTACCGATTCAGGCTTCTGTCCCATGGCGATCGAACGGGCGACGTTGGCGGATCCTCAAATCCGCGCGCATCCCAATGACTTCTACAGGGCGATACGCGCGCAGGATCCGGTCCACTACGATCCGCAACTGAATATGTATCTCGTTTCGCGCTACGAGGATTTGCTGACCGTGCTGCGCGATCCCATCGCGTTCTCGGTCAAGCACGGCTTCGACGCACAGCATGCCAGTGGTTTTGCCGAAGAGTTCAGGGCGATCCTGGAGCGGGATGGCGTGGGCCCGATGGATCCGACGATCACGTCGGATCCGCCGGAGCACACGCGCATTCGTAAACTGATGGAGAATGCGTTCACCGCCCATCGGGTAAAGCAGCTCGAGCCGCGGATCACGGCGATCGTTGTCGAGTTGATCGAGTTGTTTGCGGACAAGGGGCAGGTCGACGGCGTCAATGACTTTGCCGTGCCGTTGACCATCAGGGTGATCTGCGAGCAGCTCGGTGTCAGCCAGTTCGATGCCGAAAAGATTCAGCGCTGGTCGACCGCCGCGACGGCGCAGATCGGGCGCATGCAAACGCGCGAACAGATGCTCGAACATGCCAAGCATATCTGCGAATTCCAGCGATACCTGAAGGCGCGCATAGAAGAACGCCAAGCCGATCCGGGAGAGGACATGATCTCCGATCTCATCCGTGCCCGTCTGGTGGATGGCTCGACACTCACATTCCCCGAGCTGATGTCGTTGGTCGGCGCCATGCTCATTACCGGCAACGAGACCACCGCGACGGCGCTGGGCAATCTGATGTTCATCCTCGCGACCCAGCCTGCGATCGCCGGACAGCTGCAGGATTCGGTGGACGACGAGCGGCTACTGACTCGTTTTGTTGAAGAGCTGCTACGGATCGAGCCGCCGGTTCGCGGCCTTTCGCGGATGACGACGAAGGACGTGGAGCTGGGCGGCAAAGTGCTGCCGGCCGGCGCGCATCTGCTCCTGCTTTACGCTGCCGCCAACGACGACGATGCGGAGTTCGCCTGTCCGCGCGCGTTCGACCTCAATCGTGGCAATCTGAGCCGCCATCTCTCCTTCGGCGGGGGCGTGCATCGCTGCATCGGCGCGGCTCTGGCCCGCATGGAGATCAAGGTGGCGGCGCGGGAACTCGTGAAGCGTCTCGAAAACATCAGGCTGACGATTCCGCTCGACGAGATCGCCTACCTTCCGACCATCGCCACGCGGAGCATCGCGCGGCTGCCGCTGACCTTCTCGCGGAAGGCCGGCGGCCGTTGATGCGCCAAATCCGGAGAGAATTACTGTATGTTCGCGGCGTTGATGTGTTCGCCGACATATTTGCCCATGTTGGTTTTGACGTACACCGCCTGGTCCGTATACGAGTTGATCACCCAGTAATTACCGAGGATCGAACAGCTGTCACCCTTTTGTATCGGATTTGTGCCGGCCAAGGCGTCTGCCTGCGTGGGATACGCGGTGTCGCAGACCGCTTCGCCTGTTTCAGCGTCGATGCTGCCGGCGAAGAGGAAATACTGGAACTGCTGCGTCACCTGGACGTCGGCCCCCGGGATTTGATCGTTCTCCTGATCTTCTATCTCCCCGGCGCCCCCTGGCGGCGGCATCTGCACGACGTGATACCCTATAATCTTTTTAGTCTTGACCTTTTTCAAAACGACGTCTTGGAGATTTTCCAGTACCGCGTCCTGCCCAGCATAGGTCGTCGTGACTTTGACGAAATAGGGCGTGCCGAAGCGGGCGCCTTCGCCATTATCCTCGCCCTGCGCCACGACCTGCACCTGCCCGCCGCCGGGTGGAGGCAGAGTAATGCTTGGGGAAGGCGGCAAGCTTGTGACCGTCCCATAATTGATCAGCTGGCCGACGTTGTTGGGATCCGGCACTTTCCAGTGGTACGTGATCTTGCCGGGGATTGCCGTGGGGGCGAAGCTGATGCCGAAATGATCGCAGCCGCTGGTCGGATATTTGGCGAGAAGACCGTACCACCAGCAGGAATCGCCGGCGGTCAGCGTCGGATTCTTGTTGTAGGGAGTGCCATTGCCGGCATTGCCATCCGGGCTCGACGCCTGCGGGGCGATCCATTGCGAGCCGCTCCATGTGGCCGCGTAGGTTACCAGAACGCCCTTATGGCCCTGATCATAGGTATGCTGCGGGTCCGCTGTCGAACTCGTGAAGTCGTAAGTGGTAATTGTCGGAATGCCGTAGCGAATGACCCACGGCGTTGAAGCAAAATTCGAAGGAAACACGCGGGTGAGATCGCAGGTTGGCGAGCCTTCGGTGTCATCGGGACAGTTGACGTCTTCGATGTCGATCTCGAAACCTTCGGCTTCCGAGCCCGTATCGTTGAAGCAATCGAAGTTGTCGTAGGTACCGATCATTTGGGCCCAGGACGGCGCCTGGAATAGCGTGAGCGCGCCGACGGCAGCCGCCATATAGAGAAATTTTCTCATCGCAGTCTCTTTCTCCTGCGTAGGGAGCCGATTGGCATCACGACGGTTGAATCCCTATCAAAGTAAAACATATGCTAAGGCTATTTTGATTATATGACAAGATGGCTGTGACGAAATCAATACAACGTGCATCACCTTTGTTCGCGGCTGTTCGTCGTCTCGGATTCGCGTGCTGAATCGCGAGCAAAATTCAGAAAAGGCTGCTTACGAATCTCCGCCTTGAATAAATATGAATCGCGCTTGCGATTAAGAATTGTTCGCCGAATCGATGTCATGCGCGGCAGCATCGAGCCGGACGCCGTGGACCGGCAGGCCCTGAGGCTCCGATAGAATGTTGATGACGTCACGCCACCCGTCGAAACCGCAATGAAGCCGGAAGGGCGCGAGCGATTCGATCTATAGCGTGCGGCCTCGTCGTCGCGCCGCCGGCAGTTTCACGAATTCGGCATGCGCCCGTACTAACGGCATCGTGCTGCCTGAAGGCTTCCCCGGCTCGAGCCCGCGTTCGGGAATGGGCGCCGCATCCAACGCCTTTCGTAGCGAGGAGCAGACAAGCCCCGTGCTGAACATTTTGCGCCACGACGGCGCAATCTTCAAGGAACGCCCGCGTGGCCTCCCGCGGCTTCGAGGGCCGTCACGACGTCGTCATGACCGTTGGCCTTCGCAAAATCGATTGCGGTGCGCCCCGGCATCTCGTTTGTCTTGGCGTTGATGTCGACTCTGGCAGCGATGAGCGTGCGTACCGCGTCGATCTTGCCTGCTTCAGCCGCAAGCATAAGCGCGGTTGCGCCGTGCGCTTTCGCCACGCGCGCATTCGGATCGGCGTGGGCCTGGATGAGTTCGTAAACGACGTTGGAATTGCCGGCCTGAGCCGCGATAGTAAGCGCGGTCTCGCCGTCGCTCATGCGCGCATTCACATCGACGCCGTCGTTGATGAAAATGCTTACGGGCGCTTCGGCGTCCTTTCCCGCCGCCGCCATCAAGGGCGTCGTGCCGTTGCCCGTTGGAAGGCTCATATTAGCGCGGGCCACGATGAGCGCGCGCATGATCTCGGGCTGGTCGTTTAGTGCGGCAATGAAGAGTGCGGTCGGGCCCCCGGCACTCTTGGCGTTCACCTGGGCGCCCGCCCGAATGAGCGCGTTCACGGCATCGAGATGGCCGTCCTGCGCTGCGTATATGAGCGCAGTGGCGCCAGGCTTGGTCATGGCATTGACCTCGGCGCCGCTTGCGATAAGCGTCGCGATGAGATCGGTGTATCCCTTGTCCGCAGCCGACATGAGCGGGGTAAATCCGTCACGGCGCTTGGCGTTGACCTCGGCGTGGGCTGCGAGCAGCGCCTTCACGACGTCGGTGTGACCGGTCTGGACGGCGCGGAAGATAGGTGTCGCGCCATCGTTGGCACGCGCGTTGGGATTGGCGCCGGCGGCGAGCAGATCGGAAACGACGGCGGCGTATCCGCCGAACGCGGCCAGCGACAACGGCTGCTCGCCGGCATCGGACGTCTTTGCGTTGACATCGGCGTGGGCTGCGATCAGCACTTTGACGACGTCTTCGTTGCCCTGTTGGGCCGCAACGATGGTCGGCGTCGCGTCATACTTGCCTTTCCAGTTGACGTCGGTGCCTTTGGCCAACAGCGCCTTTACGCCTGCGATATCGCCCGTGCGCGCCTTGTCGAGCAGGTCTTGCCCGTCGATATCCTTTTGCTTGGTGCAAGCCGAGACGCCCACCAGCACAGCACAGATCAGCACCACGATGCGACGCAAGGTCCAAGGCATGTTCGCCCCCGAAAGATTGTCGGCTAGACCTAGCATGGGTTTCAGCAAGGGGCTATGCGTGTCGTGCCATATGACAATTCGGCCAGCCTGCACGATCGATGCCTGCCATGCAAAAAGTCGTCCATCCAGCGACTATGTTTCGTCCGCGGCGCGCCGTTCGCGGGGACGCCCGAAACTTAAGGATGTTGCTGCGATCGAGCGTAGGCTCCTTGCCGTGGCGCTCGAGGAGTTCGTCAGGAACGGTTACGGCGGCGCATCCATCAACGGGATCGTCAAGGCCGCGCACGTGTCCAAGACCACCGTCTACCAAAGGTTTTCGTCAAAGGAAGAATTGTTCCGGGCGATCATACGGCAGCAGATCGGCCGGCTGGCCCCGATGATGGCCCTGAGCCTGCATGGTGAAGCCAATAGTCTCGAACGGGGTCTGGTATCCTTTGCCAACCATGCTTTGGAATTCAGCCTGAAGGGCGACATGCTCGCGGTGAACCGGCTCGTCTACAGTGAAGCCAGCCGCTTCCCGGAGCTTGGCAAGGCCGCCGCAGAGGCGACGAAAATCGGCATCCGGCAAGTCTCGAAGTTCATCCGGCAATGCGCCGCGGCGGACTTCATCCCGTGCCGGAATGCCGAACCCGCAGCCGAAGTCTTTATCTTCATGCTGCGCGGATGGTATGCGGATGTGATGCTGACCAATCGCAAGGTGTCGAAGGCTGCACGCGTGAAATGGGTCGAACGCTGCGTGCATTGCCTGGTTACGGCGCGAAGGGATTGGTGAGCGCTGCCTGCCTTTGCAGGCGGCACCCTCGGTGCGAGCGGGTTAGCTCGCCCGCGCCCGATCGGAGCCTTCAACCAACGGCCACAGGACCTCGTCGGCGTGGATGCTGCAGAAATATTCGTTCACCTGCTTGATCTTGCCGCCGGCCATGGTGAACACGAAGCAATATTGATTGCGATAGGGCGTGCCCAGCTTGGTCACCGCATTGCCTTCGGCTTCGACCGCCACGCGATCGCCGTCGGCGACCACGGACTGAACCGTAAAACGCAGGCCCGTCGGCACCATCGTCTTGAATTCCTCGATCATGCCAACCATCGTCTCGGCCGGGCGAACCCCGGAGAATTTTCCGAAGCCCTTGGACACCGCGCAGGCGTCCGGCGCCAGGCAGCCGGCCGCCAATTGCGGATTGTTCGTGCCCATGGCTTCCATGAACCGAAGCGCCACCTTTTTGTTCTGCTCGCTCATGCGTCTGCTCCTTGTCTCTCGCGATTGCCGCGTCTGGCCTGCTAGTACCGGGAATCACAGGTTGGTGACACGTGAAAAGATTGAGCGCGGTGGTCGCAGAGGATTCGTAGAGGCCGCAGGAGATAAATGGCGCGCGCAGCGCAGAAGGAAACCACAGCGTCCCCCACGAAACCTCTGCGTACCCTGCGTTAAAGATTCCACTACTTTCGACGAATCACCTTTTGAGAAAAGTGGGTACTAGCCGAAGAGTGCTCGACAAATGCTGCGCAACCAGTTGCCGATGGCCGCAAATCGCGATGGCGCCCCTGCTGCCACGGCGGCCTGCGGGGCGGGCGCGGCGCCGGCGCTCACGATCTCGGCCTTCTCGATCTCGGCCTTGAGCTGCTGCGCAAATCCCTTGGCCAGTTGCGGCAACAGCGGCCGGCCCATCGCTTCCCACATGGGCGCCATCGGGCCGGTGCCCTCGACGCGCACGTGCAGAGCGACCTCGGTCTCTTGCGGGCCTTTCGGTGTTGCCAAGTAGGAACCGCCGCCTTTCACCGGGTCTCCTTCCAGCTTGTAGGAAAAGAAGACGCGTTCGGGGCCGTCCCATTGGTCGACATGGACCATGACCTTCACGGTCCTCACCAGTCCGCCGACGCCGACCTTCAGGACCCACAGGGAATTGTCGTCGTCGATGACGGTGCAATCCTGCATACCGGGCATGAGACCCGCCCATTTGCGGATATCGCGCGCGAAATCCCAAACCCTCTGGATGTCGGCGTCGATCGTGATGGTCGGCTGCGTCTCGATCATGCGCGCCGGGCCTCAAAGCCCCAGCCGCCGAACTTCCTGTTGCAGCAAGTCGCTGGCATTGCCGGCGGCATGACGCGCGGCGAGCCAGCCATAGGTCATGCCGCGCGCATTGGAGATGCCGCTCTGCATCACGGCGCCGGTTTCCATGCGCGCCACCGAATTGCCTGCGGCGTAGAGCCCGGCGATCGGCTGGTCGTCCCAACCCAGCACGCGCGCGTGATGGTCGGTCAGAAGCCCTGTCGCAGGGATGCCCGTGCCGCCCATGCGTTTGAGCTCGACGGCATAGAACGGCGGCTTCACCAGCGGGCCGAGATTGCCGTTCGGCTTGTGATAGGGATCGCCGCACATCCACACGCTCCACGGATGCGTGCCGCGGCCGAACTCCGGATCGACGCCTTTTTCGGCATTGGCATTGAAGCGCGCGACAGTCGCTTCCAGCCCTTGCGCGTCCACGCCGATCTTGGCGGCGAGTTCGGCAATGGTGTCGGCAAATGCGCCGAAGCCCTGCGGCCAGTCCTGGCCCGGCGTAAGAGAGGCGAAGGGATATTTCTCGCGCACTTGGGCATCGATGATCACCCAGCACGGAAAGTTGGGATGCGTCTGGTTTCCACCGTCGATGATATCGATTGTGTAATAGAACGAGCGGTAGAACGCTTCGTTACCGAACCGCTTGCCCTTGCAATTGACGACGATGGTATGCGGCTGGCCGATCACCGGCAGCGCGCTGCGCCACAACGGCTTGCCTTCTTCGTCCTCCTCGCCGGGAACCAGCAGGCCCAGCGAGGTAATGTCGGGCACGCGGGCAATGCGCGCGCCGACCGGGCCGGCGAGCCGGAAATTGGCGCCGTCCACGGTCGAGAACACCATCGAGCCCAGCTCGAGCTGCTGGCTGAGCGTCTTGTTGTAATCCTGGTTTCGCTCGTAACTGCTGACCGCGACGAGGACGCCCTTATTCGCCTTGACGTACAGGTCCTTGCCGTTCTGAACCGCCCGCACGCCGACGATACGCTCGCCGTCGCCGATCAATTCTTCCGCGCTCGTGCCGGTCAGCATTGGAATGTTGCGGTCAACCACGCCCTTGACGAAATAGGCGGCCAGCCCCGGCCCGAGGCAGCGTTCGTCCTTAGTCAGGCGTTCGCCCATCAGTTCGAAATCCCATTTCATCATGTTCGCCGTGCCGCCGCGTTCGAACATGTCGCGATGGGTCAGCCCGTAGGGCATTTGTGGCGAAAGCCGCGTTTTGTCCTGCCACTCGCCAAGTGTTTGACCGGGGAAGGGCACCACTTCCAGCATCCGTCCTTCGGCGACGGCGTCATTGGTGACCGTGTAATAGTAATCGGGACAATTGCGGATAACCTCCATCTTGAGGCCGATCTTGTCCTCGAAATAGCCGAGCGCGTGACGCGCATGGACCACCTTGTTGAGAATGGCGAGGTCGCTGCCGTAGTCCATCGATAGGCGCTTGAGATAGCGAAACCCGCTTTCCGCCGAATCCTCGATGCCGAGCGCCTGCGCGTGGCGGTTGCCCGCAACCCAGACCTCGCCCATCGAAAGCGCCGTGACGCCGCCTACCTGTTCGGATCGTTCCAGCACGAGCGCACGCGCGCCGTGCTCATGCGCCGTGATTGCTGCCGACAATCCGCCGATACCCGAACCGATCGAGACGACATCCGCCTCGAGATCCCATTTGGCTGGCAGATTGCGGATCATGTCTTGGTCCCTCTCCGATGGGTTTTCAGGCGCTCAGCTTTAGTCACCGATTATTCCAAGTCGGTGCGTCGTCAGGCAAAGGCTTCCTCACCCAGGAAAGTCGTGCGGTGCATCATGCGGCCGCAATCCGGGGGATAAGGCTCGGCCCTGTGCAGCACGCCCGTATTGTCCCAGATCAGCATGTCGCCAACCGACCATTCGTGCCGATAGAGGAATTTCGGCTGGGTGGCCCATTCGAGCAATTCCTCGAGAAGGGCGTCGCTTTCAGGCCGGTCCATTCCTTCGACATGCGAAGCGTGGCAGCCGATGACGAGCGACTTGCGGCCCGACTTGTGCGTCCAGACGAGGTTGTGTGTCTGATCGGGAACGCTGCGCCAATGGGCCTCGGTCTCCGGCGTCGCCTCGACGCCGGCGCGGTGCATCGACATCGCGAAGCTGTGGACGACCCTGAGCCCGTCGATGCGGTCTTTGGTTTCCTGCGGCAGTTCCTCGTAGGCGGCATAGGAATTGGCAAACAAGGTCTGGCCGCCCGTCGGGGAAAGCCTGCGGCCGCTGAGCAGCGAGGCGAACACGGGCACGGTGTCGTGCGTGCCGTCGATATGCCAGAGGAAAGACCCCTTCAGATAATCCGCCCGTGCGTTGGCATTCTTGTCGAGAGTGACCTTGAAGATGCCGTTCTCGCCTTCTTCGCGCAGCGACCCGATCATGCCGGCGAGCTTGACCTGCTCCTCGTCCTTCAGATGCAGTTCCTTGAAAACGAGCACGCCGCGCTCAATCAGCAGACGGCGAACCTCGGCCGCAGCTTCGGATGTCAGCAGCATTTCGGCATCGGTCCGGATTTCGGTGCCGATCCGCTCTTTCAAGTTCACCACTTCGAAGGACATGATTGTCTCCCTGTCCACATCCAGTGCCCGTACCCCGGAAACGGAGAACGGGAATATTGATACCGACGAGACCGTTTATGGGTTAGGTCGAACCGGCGACGCCTGTCAAGCTGCGTTCGCGGCCTGCGCTCCTTTCTATAATCCGCTGATGGCCTTAACGTAATAGGTCAAGTAGGGAGGAGCCCGCATGGCCAACCTGAATCCTTTGCCGACCGGTTTGCTTCGCGGCAAGGTTGCCGTGATCACAGGGGCCGGCCGCGGCATCGGCAAGGCATGCGTCAAGATATTTGCGCGCGAGTGCGCGAGGGTCCTCGCCGTCGACGTGAGCGGCGCCGAAAAAGAAACCGCTGCCGAAATCGGCCCGGCCGCGGTCGCTTTTCATGCCGACATCAGTCGCGAGGAAGAGGTGGAAGGCGTGTTTGCGGCCGCACGGAACACCGATGAATGAGGCGCAAAGAGGCAAAGTGACCAGTCCGAGACTCAGTCCAGTGACGACGAATGTCGGTGCCGTGGTCGAAGACATCGACCTGCGCGCGCGGCTTCCGGCGGAAACCGTGCGCTTCCTTCGTCAGGCGCTCGGCGAGCGCGGCGTCTTGTTCTTCAGGAACCAGGAGCTCGATGCGGGCTCCTTCTGGGCGTTCACTGCGCAGTTCGGAATTCCGCTTAAAGACGAGACGACCGGCACGGCCGAGAACCGGGCCGGGGACCTCATGACGAGCGATTTTGCTTCGGCGCGCCATGCAACGGCGGTCTGGCATGCGGACACCACGTCGCTCGCCACTCCGCCCTGGGCGACGATTTTGCGTGCGGTTCAGCCGACTGCCGTCGGCGGCGACACCTGCTGGTCGAGCATGGTTGCCGCATGGGACGCTCTCTCCGAACCGATGCGCCAAATGCTCGACGGACTGACTGCGGTCCATTCCGTTCAACCGACCTATGATCGCATGTTGCATTATCGGCCCTTCTTCGAGGCGCAATACGCTCCGCGCCATCCGCCCGAACACATTCATCCGGTCGCGATCGCGCACCCGATCACCGGCCGCAAGGCGCTCTACGTAAGCGAGTCTTTCACGACGCGCATTGTCGAGCTTTCGTCCGCAGAGAGTGCTGCGGTGCTATCCATATTGTTCCGGCATATTGAAAAGCCCGATTTCTGCATGCGTTGGAAATGGTCGGCGAACGATATCGCCTTCTGGGATAACCGGGCCGTGCAACACTATGCCGTCCCGGATTACGAGACCGCACGGATCATGCAGCGCATCGTGCTTCAGGGCGGCATACCGGGACAGGAAACAATTTGATCGAGCGGGAAACAGGGAGGGCAGAGCGGATGGGGGCCTACGACAACATCAGGCGGGTCATCGTACCGGAAAAAAGGTTCTTCTCCGAAGAGCTGTCGCCGGGCGTCCTGCTGCAGAAATTCTATCCGGGCGGCAAGGAAGGGCCGAACGGCGAAGTCCATTACGACACGCCCGGCGGCCAGACCTGGAGCGAATTTGTTCTGTTGGGCGATCCGTCGGACGCTTTCCAGATGCTGGTGCCGGACATTCGCATGCCGGCCAACCAGCTCTGGCCTCTGCACTGGCACGATAGCTGGACGGTCGTGCTGGTGCTGGAAGGCAAATGCATCGTCGGCGACTGGTGCATGGGCCCAGGCGATGTCTTCATCACCGAGCCCAGCATCGAGTACGGCCCGCTCCTGAACGGCCCGCACGGCTGTCGTCTTCTGGAGATATTTTCGCAGGCGCATCTGGCGGACGGCGGCTACTCGCCGGAATATCGCGATCACCCGACGCTCCAGGGCGGCTCGAAAGTCTTCAAGGAACGGTCCGCTCTCAACACGCGCAACGGCGGCCATCAGGTGCTTGCGCTGAGTGGCGTTGCCGGCACATGGTGCGGCAAACTCGAACCTGGCAAGCAATGGCAACTCGGGGCTCCAACGGATCCCGAGCGCGGCAGCATGCGCGACACGCGTATGGCGGCAGGCGAGACAATCGATCCCCACAGCTACGGCGACTGGCATTTCCTGATGGTACTCGATGGGTCTTTGCGGATTGCCGGACGATCGATCGAGAGGGACGGCTATCTGCTGATCCGCCCGAAGTGCACCGTTGGCCGGATCGCCGCCGGCCCGCAGGGCGCGCATCTGCTCGAACTGGCACGCACTGCGGCCGGAGCGGATCGGCGGCCGGCTAAGTGAGGAGCGCCATGCGATGAAGATGCATCATGTGGGAATTTCAGTGACCGACATGGAGCGGTCGATCGCGTTCTACCGGGAAATGTTGGACATGGAGCAGGCCTGTCCGATATTCCCGTTCGGAGGCACAAATTTCAAGCAAATCATAGCAGCGTTGTCATCCGCAAGCACGGATGTTGGAGGGAAGAGCCCGGCTTGCGATGTATCCGCAGGGCAGGCTCTCATAAGACGAGTCAGTGGGCGTCGCACTGCTCCAGCAATTCGAACACATTGCCGTCGGGGTCGCGGCCGTAGGTTGCCTTCATGCCGCCCTGGAATTGCAGCACCGGGCAGTGGAATTTGACGCCGGCGTCGAGCATACGCTGATACGTGCCCTCGATATCCTCGACCCAGACACCGAAATGGGTGAAACCGCGATCGGAGACCGGATACTGCGGATCCTTCGGCGCGGGTGTGGGTTTGGCGAACTCGAAGAGCTCGAGCATCAGGTTGCCCTTCGCCATCATGCACATCCGCCCCTGCGGATCCGGCAGGGCCATGATGCGTGCGTAATCTTCCCCGCCGAAGGGAAAGGCCTCGCAGGCCTGCGTCATGCCGAAGATGTCCCGATAGAAGGCGATCGAGCGCTCCATGTCGGCTACTGAAATGGCAACGTGGTGAAATCCTTTAACCATGGCTATCCCTCGCCCGCCGTTCATGCCACAGGGTGGCAATCCGCGCCGGCCGACGTTCTTGCCAGTTCGAGGAGATGTGCGCCGTTTGCGCCGGCCTTGATACGATCGACGGCGCTGTTCGGTCGTACCAGCAGATAGCCATCCCTTTCGACCTTTCGCCCGGCGATGCTGAACGAACCGTCGAGCACCAGCATGAAGTGCCAATCGCCATAGGCGTGGCGCTCAATCATTTCTCCGGGCGGAAGCCGCGTGTCGCGCATGATCCCGCGCTCCGGGTCATTGCTCGCGCCAAGATCCCATTGCTTGCCCGGTTCCAGCGTGTCGGTGACAATGCCCTCGACGCCGGCCAGTGGCATGAGCTGGCGCCCGTCGTTCCGCTTGTTGAGGGCAGAGCGTTCCTTAAACGCCTTAGGGGCACTCTGCAGGGTCGGATGATCGCGGTATTCAGGCGAGTATCCCCCGTCCGCCAGATGGCCTTTTGCAAAAATCTCCAGCAGGCGGCAGCCATGCGGGCCGATCACCAAGGGCCCGTATTCGATGCCAGGTCCGGCGATGAAAACATCGCCGGACCGCATGTACCAGTCTCCGACGATGCAGCCGCCCTCCAGCACCAACACCACGGTCCAGGTGTCGTGCCAGTGCAGGGGCCAGTTCTGGTTCGCCGGCATGCGGATGTCGGGAACGAGCATCTGAAACCGGTCGGAGGGATCGCCCAGCAGGAGATATTCCGTCCACGCCTGCCCGCCGGGCGTATCGTAACGGATCTCACTGTTCGGGCCTTCCTTGCCACCCGGATAGAGCTGCTGGAGCAGCACGCCGGGGGAAAGCTCTTCGGAGCGGAACCGCTCTTCCGGAACGATGACCCGCTTCACATTGTCGTATGCACGCATCTTCTCAGCCCTCCCTCATTCCCAAATCGCCTTGCCTCGGCTCAACGCGGCTCACCACTGGCGGTACGCCGCTGACCTTTCCTATCGAGGCGGTTCCTGCCCGGGCCGCGCGCCCTGAAGCACGATACGCTGCACGATCCGCCCCTTCTCGTAGTCGGGAACGGCGTAATGCTGGACGCACCGGTTGTCCCAGAAGGCGAGGTCGTTGGGCGACCATTTCCACCGCACGCAGAAGTCGGGTTTCTCGACATGGCGGAACAGCATGGCGAGTACGGCTGCACTCTCCGCCGGCGTCAGCTCGACAATGCGCGTGGTGAAGGCCTCGCTCACATAAAGCGCCTTGCCGCCGGTTTCCGGATGGGTGAGCACGACCGGATGAATCTGCTCGCGGGCATGGAGTGGGGCATAAGCCGGCTCGTAGAGCGCGGCGAAATCCTTCATGCGCTCGAGCGTCGGCTGGATGGAATGGACAGCCGTCAGCCCGTCGAGCATGCGGCGCATTGGTTCCGACAGCGCGTCCCAGGCGGCGTACATACTCGACCAGCAGGTATCGCCGCCGAAGGGCTTCGGCTGAACGAGGCGCAACACCGTCGCCCAGGGCGGGGTGGCAAGCGATGTGGTGTCCGCGTGCCAGACGGCCGTCGCGTGCCGGGCTGGCGCCATGTCGGCAGTCACGATGTCTTCCGGCCGGTCCTGCTCGGTTCCGATGGCCTCTTCCTTCCGCGGTTTTCCGAATTGCTGGCAAAAGGCCCAGAATTGCTCGACCGTAATATCCTGGCTGCGGAAGAAGATGACGCCGTGCTCGACCAGGGACCGGCGCAGCAACGCCACGGTTTCCGCCGGCAACGGTTCGCGGACGTCAACGCCGCCGATCACGGCGCCAATATTGGTGGTGAGCCGCTGAAGCGTAATATCACGAGACAAAATCATGTCTCCTCCTTCTGTCTCTACCTCAGTCGGGGCTTACGAGCGATGACCTCAGCCGCAAGGTATTCACGCAAGCCGTGCCGACCAACCGCCATCCACGGGGATGATTGCGCCGGTTACAAATGACGCGCGATCGGAAGCCAGAAAGGCGGCCACTTCGGCATGCTCCTCGGGCTTTCCGGCCCTGCGCAACGCGGCCTTATTGCTCATCTCGCGGAAAATATCGGGCGGTGCCGCCTTCATCATCTCGGTGTTTGTAAAACCCGACGCAATCGCATTTACGCGTATTCCTCGAGGACCGTATTGGGTAGCAAACGATTTCGTGATGGAATGAACACCAGCCTTTGCTGCGGAATATACGACCGGCGCGCGATCCTCCGAATTGAGCGCGCCGACTGAAGAGAAGTTTACGATTGAACCGCCGCCCGTCGGAAGCATCGCCCGGACCGCGTGCTTGCAGCAGAGGAGGACGCCGCCAAAGTTTACGGGCAACATCGCCTCATATTCTTCGATCGTAACTTCTTCCGTCTGCCGGCTCGCCATCGTGCCGGCAACGTTCAGCACGGCGTCCACGCGGCCAAATGCTTTCAGCGCGGCCGCAAACATCGCCTCGATCTGCTTCTCCTGGCTGACGTCGGCATGAAAGGGAACCACCGCGGCCGACCCAATCTCGGCCGCGGTGTCCTTCTCGGCACCGCTGATGTCAACCGCAAGCACCTTCGCGCCCTCGCGGTTGAACACCTTCGCGCAAGCCTTCCCAATTCCCCGGCCGGCTCCCGTGATCACCGCGACCTTGCCGGCTAGCATTGGTTGCATCATGCGATGTTCTTCCTACTCGGCCGCCGCTGCCTTGGCATCAGCGCCGTGCTTGGCAGCTTCCTCCATCGCCTTGAAGAGAATAGCGACATCCGATGTCGTCACGCGACCCTTGCAGCCCGTGCCGACCGAGGGCTTGTGGCCGGGCATTGAGCGCTCGGCCGTGTCGACCTGTGTGGCTTTTGCCCTGAGCGCCTTGACCGTGCAGTTCTGGCGACCGCCCATCTTGCCGAAGGCGTCGAAATGAAACGCCTTGAGCGCGTTTTCATGAGTCATCATGTTGATTTGCTCATCCGGCAACTTGCCGATGAACTTCCAAAGCTCTTCCGGGCCATAGGGCCATTGGCAGTCGGAATGGGGATAGTCCATCTCGTAGCAGATGGTATGCGGTCCCAAGAGCTCGATAGCCTCTTTACTAAATCCGCCATCGCGATGCACGAAAGTGCAAAGGAAGTGATCGCGGAAGACTTCGCTGGCCGTGCGGCCGCCGAAAGTTGAATGGGTCCACTGGCCGTGTTGTTTCAGGATGAAGTCCGAGCGCTCGAGGACGTAGGGAATCCAGCCAACGCCGCTCTCGATGAGTGCAAGCTTGAGGTTCCTGTATTTATTGAGAGCGTCGAGGTGGAGATAATCAGCCAGCGCCAAGCTGATCGACATCGACATGCAGGTGATCCAGGCATCAATCGGTGATTCCTGGGAAGGGTTCTGTGCGGCATTGCCGGTGCCGTGATGCATGGAAATCACGACGTCGTTTTCGGCGCAAATTTTCCAGAACGGATCCCAGTACTCGTTGTGAATGCTCGGAAGCCCGCGGTTCGCGGGGTTGTCCGACATTGCGACGGAATGCACGCCTTTTTTCACGAGGCGTTTTACCTCCTCCACGGTGGCACTCATGTCCCAGGTCGGAACAAGGCAATTCGGAATGAAGCGGCCCGGCGCGGCGGCGCACCATTCGTCGACATGCCAGTCGTTGTATGCCCGCAGAAGAGTCAGCGCCTGTCTCTTGTCCTTGTAGCCGTGAAAGACGTAACCGTCGAAGTGCACGATCGTCGGAAAAGGCAGCGACGCCAGAACGCCGTTGACGTTCATATCGTCAACGCGCTTTTTGACGTCATAACAGCCTTCTCGCATCTGGTTGAGCGATAATGGCTCCATGCCGTACTCGGTTTTCGGACGGCCGACGACTGCGTTGAGTCCGATATTGCCGACGCGGTGCCCGTCATAAAGCCAGTAATCGATTCCGTTTTTGTCCGTTTGGAAGGTCGGAGCGAATTTCTTCTGCTCCGCTGTCAGGTGCCGGTCATACATGTTTGGTGGTTCGATGACGTGATCATCGAGGCTGACAAGAATCATGTCTTCCATCTTCATGGCGAATCTCCCTGATTGTGTTCCAACCCACATCCTTCTTCACTTCGCACGCATCGGCCCAGCTTCTCGTTGAAGCTTATGCCGCATTTTTTATCTTAGCAAGCGCTTGGTTTTTAAGCCAGACGTGCGCGACGGCATCTGTCGTGACTGAAAATCCTTCAATCCGACGCCCCTTTAGCTTTGGAGCAGATTCTCGCCAGCCTTGCGCGGAACGGGTTCTGACGCCCTGGACGGGTCGCGAACCGCGCTCAAGATGAAATTAAGATGGAAGTCGATCACTTGGTCGAGGGTGTAGAAGCCGACAACATCTAAGATGGGCCGATCTTCATTCTGGTACCAATCGGCGGCGACATTGAGCATCCGGATGATGGTGGAAATAGTGAGATAGGTGTCGAGGTTCGGCCGAAACAGGCGGGAATCCATTCCGTCCTGCAGTACGGATTTCCAGGCGAGGTATGCCTTTTTCTTGGCCTGCGCCACATAGATGAACTCCTCTCTGCGCCGGAAGAGTTTCCGCTCGTTGAACAAAATCGCATGCACGTGCTGATTTCGTGTCAGCTCTCTCAGATCGAGCAGGATGAGCGCGACGAGTCTTTGTTCGGCATCGACAGGCACGCGTGCCATCCGGATCGTGTTGTCCCGCATTTGCAGGACGGCATCGCGGACGATCTCGTGCAGCATTTCCTCCTTGGTGGCGAAATGATGGAACAAGCTGCCGGACAGAATGTTCACGTCATCAGCGATCTGGCGCACTGTCGTCGCCTCGAAGCCGAATTCGGCAAAGCGGCGGGCTGCGACCTGCAGAATTCTGTCGCGGCGGTCGCCCATCGCGGTCTTTTCAGCGCCGAGGCCCGCCATTGCGGGCCGGCTCCGAGGGCGTGACGCTTTGCGAGCTGGCTTTGCAGCGGCCTTCCGGTGCCCGGATGCATTTATCGCCATCAGAAACGACCTCTTTCCATTCGCTACCGCTTGTGCCCCGCGCGTTTAAAAAGGGCTCGGAACCGGCCAAAGGCCGGGTCCCTTAGCACCCGACGCGGACCATTGCGAGCCGGTGGCGCCTGTGATCTACGGGCACTTGGCTCGCGGTGCTGTTTCTTGACCAAATGGTGTTTTGCATAAGTGTAAACCAAGCGCTTGCTAAATCAATGGCGTCGGACGATAATTGGTCGCCAGGCTGATCGGCATTGAAATCAGTAGGCGGCAATCTCGGGGAGGTCACTACGGGCATGGGCGCAGTGTTCTCAGGCGTTCGAATCATCGAACTGGCTCAATTTGTCTTCGTTCCAGCGGCGGGAGCGATGCTGGCTGATCATGGCGCTGAGGTGATCCATATCGAGTTGGTCGGCAGCGGCGATCCTTACCGGACGCTGAAGATTGTCGATGGCAGGATTACGAAGTCGGCGAACCTCACGATGGAGCTGAATAACCGTGGCAAGAAGAGTGTCGCCATTGACCTGAAATCGAAAGCGGGCCGAGAGATTTTTTTCCGCCTGATCGAAGCCGCGGACGTGTTCCTGACAAGCTTGCGGCCGAAAGCCATCGACGCGCTCGGCATTGGAGTTGAAGCGCTCAGAGCGCGCAATCCAAAGCTGATCTATGTTCGCGGCAACGGCGCGGGGTTTCAAGGCAAGGAAATCAACAAGGCGGGATATGATGCCTCTGCCTTTTGGGCTCGTGGCGGTTTTGCCCATGTTTTGCGGCCGCATGGCATGGAAGCGCCTCTCCTGCCGCGGCCGGCCCTCGGCGATCACACCTCGGCAATCTCAGTGGCATACGGAATCGCCAGCGCACTTTTCAAGCGAGCCCAAACCGGTGAGCCTTCGGTTGTCGACATCTCCTTGCTCTCCACGGCAATGTGGGTTCTCTCCGCCGATATCGTGGTGAGCCAAACACAATCGCCGCAGCAGATGGCCAACACTGGCCATGAGGCAAGGTTTCCTCTCATGCGCGCCTACAAGACCAGAGATGGCCGCTTCATACAGCTGATGTTCCTCGATCCGGACCGGTACTGGGAGCCGCTTTGCCGTAAGATCGGCCGGGACGATCTGCTGTCAGACCGTCGATTTGCCAGCATCGAATCTCGGGTCGAGAACGGCGCAGCTTTGACCGATGAGATCGGCGCCGCGATTGTTCGGCAAGACTGGGAATACTGGCAGCCGATCTTCGAGGCCTGGGATGCGCCGTGGGAGCTGGTCAAGACGATCCATGAAGTCGCGCAGGATCCGCAGGCGGCCGCCAACGGCTATATGTTCGATGTCGAGGTATCTGACGGCACGAAGGTGCGACTGGTTTCCGGGCCCGCCGGCTTTGATGGTCAAGTGGCGCCAGCCGAACCGCGGCGGGCCCCCCTTCTTGGCGAGCACACCGACGAAGTTCTGGCGGGGTTGGGCTATAAGCCCGACGAGCTCGAGCGGCTCCGAGCGGAAGGCGCCATCCAGTGATCAAAAGGAGAATCCATGCGGATCTGCCGATTCACATTGAGGGCTGATTCCGAGGCCTATCCGCGGCTGGGCCTGATGGAGGATGGCGGGATCCGAGACGTCACCCAGGTCACGGAGGCGCTGCCTTCTATGCGCTGGCCTCTTCCGCCTGGGGATCAGTTCATTGCCAATCTCGGGGTGCTGAAGCCACAGTTGGAGCTTCTGGCCGCCAAGGCCCCGCTCATTGCGCGCGATGCGGTGCGGCTGCTCTCGCCCATAGCCAATCCGGGCAAATTCATCTGTGGCGTCGGCAATTGGAAGCATCATCAGGCGCCGCTCGGCATGCTGGGCTTTCTCTTAAAGGTGACCAGTGCACTGGCCGGGGAAGGGGATGGGGTGCAGCTGCGCTGGCCCGATCGCGTCACGCTGCATGAGCCGGAGCTCGGCATCGTGATCGGACGTGAATGCACGAATGTCAAAGAAGCCGAGGCGCTTGACTATGTGGCGGGCTACACCTGCGCGCTCGACATGACGATGAAGGAGGAGAAGGAGTTCTTCTGCTTCTGCAAGTCGTTCGACACTTACGGCGTGCTGGGGCCCTGCCTCGTCACGGCAGACGAGATTCCCAACCCGTCGGAGCTCTCCTACCGCTTCTATGTGAATGACGAGCTCCGAGGCGAACGAAGCTTTCGCGATCTCACCGGCAGCCCCGCCCAGCTTGTCGCATTTGCTTCAACCGTCATGACACTTTATCCGGGCGATGTTGTCTTCTCGGGCGCTGCGGATGTCGGGCCGGTCGTGGCGGGCGATGTCATGACGCTCGAAATTCCCCGTATCGGACGCATGGATGTGCCGGTCTCGATCTCGCCGCAAGCACGCGGCACCTCAGACAATGCAGTTGGGAGGAACCCGCAATGAACATGCCCGTGTTGAATCCGTCGGTCTTCGGCGGCCGCAAGGTGATCGACGTCGACACCCATCTCGTCGAGCCGCATGATTTATGGACCAAGCGTGCACCGGCCAAGCTCAAGGACCGGGTGCCGCAGGTGAAGGTGGTGAACGGCGTGCGGTCCTGGGTGATCGACGGCGACAAGATCCTGCTGGAGGGCGCCATTCCCTCCTCGACCGTGAAGCGGGACGGCTCCAAATGGCCGGGCCTAGAGTTCATCAAGCACCAGATCGAGGAGGTGCACCCGTCCTCCTACAGTATCCCCGAGCGGCTGCAGATGATGGACGCCACGGGGATCGCCGCTCAGATCCTCTATCCCAATATTCTGGGCTTCGGCGGCCAGCATGCGGTCAAGGTCGACGGAGAGCTGAGGCTCGCCTCGGTGGAGATCTTCAACGATGCCATGGCGGAGATTCAGAGCGAGAGTGCCCAGCGGATATTCCCGATGGCCATGCTTCCCTGGTGGGACGTGAAACTATCGGTCAAGGAGATCGAGCGCGTCCACGCCATGGGACTGAAGGGGATCAACATCAACTCCGACCCGCATACCTTCACCCGCGCGGACGGAAGCAAGCTGCCAGACCTTGGCCAAGCGCACTGGTATCCGATGTGGGAGGCATGCCAAGCCTTCGACATGCCCGTGAATTTCCACATCGGAGCCTCGGAACAGTCGATGGACTGGCTGGGTTCGCAGGGCTGGCCTGGGCTGCACTTCGACATGCGTGCGGCGCTGGGCGGAGCCATGCTTTTCATCAACAATGGCCGGGTGATGGGAAATCTGATTTTGTCCGGCCTGCTCGACCGCTATCCAAAGCTGAAGTTCGTCTCGGTCGAGAGCGGGATCGGCTGGGTGCCTTTCCTCCTGGAGGCGATCGACTGGGAGTATCAGGAGGTCGCGGTGAATGTGGCCAAGCTGAAGCACCCGCCCAGCGAGTACTTCAAGAGCAATTTCTACGCCTGCTTTTGGTTCGAGCGGCGTGATCTTTCGCGTCAGATCAAGGCGGTGGGCGTGGACAACGTCTTATTCGAGACCGACTTTCCGCATCCGGTCTGCCTTTATCCGATCGACGATGTGGACAAGGCGATGTCCGGCCTGACTGAAGCTGAGAAGGTCCGGGTTCTCTCAGGCAATGCCGCCAAGGTCTACCAGATCGAGGTATGACCTGTTCCAGACTGAAAGAGCGTGATCTCCTTCGGTCCGATCGGGCGCAGGGTTTGGCCGAGCTGGCAAACCAAACGTCTGGAGCATCCGTGTGACCGAAAAGCGATGTCGAGAAGACGAGATGGCGCGCCTCGCGCTTATCGAGGCGCGCGCGGCCATCGAGGATCTCGTCTATGCCTACGCGCGCAACATCCGGGCGGGAAAAGGCGGCGATTGTGCCGAGCTTTTTACGAAGGATGCTGTTTTCGAAATCAGGGAGGCGCCTTTGGATGGCCATGCGGTTGGTCGAGTGCGGGCCAAGCTGGCGGGCCATGATGCGATTTTGGGCTATCTCGTGCAGAGTGTTTCATCGACAAGGCGCATCTGTCCCATGATCCACAATCTCCTGATTCGCGTGAATGGACAGGAGGCCTCCAGCGATTGCGTGATGACGGCGTTCGTATCGAACGGCCAAAGGCTTGTCGGCGAATATCAGGATCGCTTTCGTTATGAGGGTAGCTGGCGCTTTTCCTCCCGCGGTTTCACCATTTTGAGTGAGTTTGGGCCGACTACTGCAAGCGGAGACAAGGAATGAGGGAGGAGGCTGCGATCGTCGGCGTCGGCGCGACGCCCTATTATTTCCGCGGCGAGTCCGCGCCACAGACGCTTTACGAGTTGATCGGCAAGGCCGTTCTGGCCGCGGTCCACGATGCCGGCTTGACCATCAGGGATGTCGATGGCTTGGCCTTTTACTCGAGCGGGTTCGAGCCCGGCTTGATCACGGAATCGCTGGGAATTCCCGAACTCACCTTCGCCAGCACGGTGTCTGCGCAAGGTGGCGGCTCGGCGGGCGTTCTCGATCTGGCGGCGATGGCCATAGAGACGGGTCGCGCGAAGACTGTGGTGTGCATCGGGGCCTGCCAGCAAAGCCGAATGCGTTATGGCCTCGCCTTGGCCAGTTTGGCGCCAACGCCAGATAGCATCTTTCATACGACGGCAGGACTCTCCGGACCGGGATATGCGCTGGCGCTGCTTGCCCGCCGGCATATGCATGCGTACGGCACCAGGCGCGAAGCGTTTGGCGAGGTTGTCATGGCGTCGCGAGCCTACGCCTCCACACGTCCGCAAGCCATAAAGCGCAAGCCGCTGACGCTCGATGCGTATATGGCAGCGCCGATGCTTGCCGATCCGCTTTGCCGTCTGGACTTCTGTTTGGAAACAGACGGCGCACTGGGCTTTGTCGTCACAAGCGGGGAGCGCGCGCGCGACTTGGCCCAGCGGCCCGTATACATCGCCGCCAGCGCACATTGCGGTTCGCGCGACTGGGGCAGAGCCTTCTTCTGGCTCAACATGCCGGACGCCGTCTTCACCTCCGCAGGCGCCGAGCCTGTCGCGCAGCGGCTCTATAGGCAAGCCGGGATCGCTCCCAAGGATATCGACGTCGCCCTCATCTACGATCACTTCTCACCCTTCGTGATCATGCAGCTCGAGGATTACGGATTCTGCGCCAGGGGCGAAGGTGGTGCTTTTGTAGAGAGCGGGGCAATCCGGCCGGGCGGCACGATCCCTGTCAATCCGCATGGAGGTCACTTGTCGGAAGCCTATGTGATCGGAATGACGCATATCCGCGAGGCGGTGGAACAATTGCGCGGCCAGGCCATCAACCAGATCAAAGATATCCAATTCGCGCTTGTCACGGGGGGGCCGGCTCCCATTCCGATGAGCGGCGCCATACTGAGGAACTGAGCCGATGTCGGATATATGCAGCGCGCCGGATCTGAGCGCTCTCGAAATTCCGATCGATCGCTGGACCAAGCCCTTTTGGGACGGAGCGGCAGAGGGAAATCTCTTGGTGCCGTGCTGCGCGGTTTGTCATCATTACCGTTGGCCGCCGGGGCCGTTCTGCCCCAAGTGTCAATCGCAGCTCATCGAATGGGTCTCGCCCGGCATCGGCCAGATCTATTCATTTACCATCGTTCACAATCGGCGGGAGGACGGTCCCGCGCAGATCCTTGTTCCTGCATTGGTCGAGTTTCCTGAGGCGGGCGGCATTCGCCTTCTCGCCGCCATCGTCGATACGCCGCTGTCGGCTATTCAAATCGGTGTCCAGACGACCCTGGGCTGGTCACAGGCCGTCAATGCGAAGGTACCCGTGTTCAGCGTTCCTCAATAGCCATCTCAGCGATTTGGGAAGGTGGCGATGACTCAGATTTTCGACGGCATCCGGATCATCGACCTGACCCAGGGCGTGGCCAGCCCGTTGGCAACGATGATCTTCGCCGACTACGGTGCCGAAGTCATCGGGCTCGAGCCGCCGGGCGGCGATCCGCGCTGGGAATTGCCGGCCTACATGGTTTGGAACCGCGGCAAGAAAAGCGTCGCGCTCGATTGGTCTTGCGCAGGCGGGCGCCTTCGTCACCGGCCAGACCATCGTGGTTGACGGCGGGCGGCTGATCGGCGTGTTGCCGCCGGATTGATGATACTGGGAGCGCGCATCTCTGCGCGTCATCGTCTCTTGACGGCCGAGGACGGCCGCGCTCCCAGTGCTGCGGCTCGGCCATCACGCTCGGGATGTGGACGAATGAGCAGTTTTTTGGAGTGGCGTTGTTGGCGGTTCCGCGGCCGCCGGATTACTCTTCTTGTGGCACTTGCATCATCGCGCTCGCAGGACCGCGTGCCTTGCAGGCTGACGCTGTTCGCCTCAGGCTCTGCACATGGGAGGAAACGTCGTGCGCTACAATGTTATTTCTGCCGATAATCACATCCTTGAGCCGCGTGACCTGTTCGTGACGCGCATGCCCAAGCAGTTTCGCGATCGTGCGCCGCGCGTCCTGCGCGGTGCTGACGGCGGCGATGGCTGGAGCTTCGATGGCAAGCCGCCCCGGCGCACGTTCGGCCTTGAGGCAACGGCAGGCCGCACCATCCAGCTCAGCGGATACAAATGGGACGATATTCTCCCGGGAAATTATGATGCCGCCGCGCATGTTGCAGACATGCAAAAGGAAGGCGTCGATGCCGGCGTTCTTTTCGGGACCGTGGCGTTGGGTGCCTACACCTTGCAGCCTGCCGATTTCGCACTGGCGCTGATGCAGACTTACAATGATTGGCTGATCGACGAATTTGTCGCCGTTGATCGCAAGCGGCTGATCGGGCTTCCGCTTCTGCCGGTCAATCACGGCATGGAAACGGCGCTGGCGGAATTCAAGCGCCTGCTTGCCAAAGGGGCGAGGGGCTTTTTCATCCCCACGTTCCCCGATGCGTCTTACGTCGACAAAAGCTACGATGTGCTCTGGGCTGCTGCCGCGGAAGCGGCGACGCCTCTCTGCCTGCATCGCACCTCCGGCGGCAACGATCCGATGGGCATGGGTAACTTTCAGTTCGACGTTCCAGGCATCAACGTTGCAGGTACGGTCGTGCGCTTCTTTTCGGGTGTTCAGCCTCTGACCTACATGATCTTCAGCGGTGTGTTCAAACGCCACCCAAAATTGGTCGTCATGGATGCCGAAGTGAATTTCGGCTGGGTGTCGTTCTGGAAACAGACGATGGACGACAGCTACGAAAAACAGAAAGGCTGGGCGAGGTTCCCGTTCGACACGCTTCCCAGCGAGACGCTCGGCAAGAATGTCTTCGTCACCGTTCTCGATGACAAGATCGGCTTCGAGATGATCCCGCTCGATCCGCAACTGGCGGAAGTGGCGTTGTTCTCGACCGATTACCCGCACAGCTTCTGCCTGTGGCCGGATACGCCGAAATACATCGCGGATGTGACGAAGAACGTCGATCCCGTATCGAAGCAGAAGATTCTCGCCGGCAATGCGGCGCGCATTTTCGGACTGAATTGATAGCTTTCTGGGACCGCGGGCGTCCTCGCCCGCGCTTGATGATCGAGCACATTGCTTCGCCGCGGCCATCGCACGTGCCGCGCGACCGACCGCGGACGGGGGCGTCCGCGGTCCCAGGGAGTGCAAGCTCTCGTCAGCTTCGGCTGCGCGGCAATCCCAATCGGCGTTCGGCGACCATGCTGCGCAGCACCTCGCTGGTGCCGCCGTAGACGGAAGTAGCCGTAGAGTGCCGGTATCCCATCTCGACAAAACCCAAGCCTTCGCGTCCGCGGATCAGCGACTGCGGCGCGGCGAGATCCAAAAGGTCGGCCGAGTCTTTGATGAAGGCTTCCGTGGAGAACACCTTAGAGGCCGGTCCGAAGGCGAGATCCGGCTGGTTTGCCAGCCGCATGCCCAGAACGCGCGCCGACAGCGCCTCGGCAATATTGGCATCGGCGTAAACCCGCGCAAGTCGTGCGAGCGTGCGGGATCTTCGATCGCGGGCCGGCCGTCGCGGGCGGTCGACCGCGCCCATTCGGCCACGGACTTCGCCATCTCGCGCAGGTTGTGGTGGTAATAGCCGCCGCTTTGTTCCTGCGAGAGCGCCGACGCGAGCACTTTCACGCCGCCGTTCACGTCTCCGATGCGATACTTATCCGGGATGCGCACATCGGCGTAAAACGTGGCGTTGGTGCGCTCGTCCATGAACGTGTACACAGGATGGATCTCGACGCCCGGGTTCTTCAAGGGCACCAGGAACATGGTGAGGCCCTTGTGCTTGGGAACATTGGGATCGGTGCGGGCGATGAGGAAAACATAGCTCGCCCACTCGGCGCCCGAGGTGAACATCTTCTGGCCGTTGATGATCCAGTCGTCGCCGTCGCGCACGGCGCGCGTCTTTGCCGCGAACACGTCCGATCCGCCGGAAGGTTCGGTGTAGCCCAAGGCGGCTGTCATCTCGCCGGAGGCAAAACGGGGCAACACCTCCCGCTTCAGTTCCGGGCTTCCGAATATGAGTATGGCGGCGCCGACAAGTCCGGTCGTGCTGCGCGGGGGCGGCGTGTAGCCGACTTCTTGCCATACCGCGAGGCTCGCGCGCGTGGAAGCCTGATCGGCGCCTCGTCCGCCGAATTCTTCCGGCCACTCCGGGAAGAGAAGCCGCGCCTTGCCCAGCGCCCGATGCACGTCCCAATCGTGCGACTCGAAGGAGTGGTCATGAAGCTTGTGCTTCTTGGGATCGAGGATGCCGAGAAACAGAGCGCGCGTCTCGGCCGCAAGCGCCTCGCCGCCGGACGGCGGCTCGAAGTCGATCTCCACGGTGCCCGGGTTCGGCAGGGACGCGGTCTCGCCGAGCAGCTGGCGGCGCCCGGCGCGGACCAGTTCGTCTTGAGGATCGCCGAAGGCAAGCGCCCAGGCTTTCGCGCGGCGGTGATAAAGCTGCAGATCGTATTCGTTGGTCAGGCCATAGCCGCCGAAAGTGTGCAGCGCGTGGGCGACGGAGTTTGTCGCGGTGCGTGCCGTCCACCAGAAGAGCTGGGAAACCATGGCAGCTGCGTCGGATTTGCCGTCCGCGATCGCCCGCAGCGTCCACCACAGAAACATGCGGGCGCCATCCGCGTCGATCACGTCGTCGGCGAGCGGGTGTGCGATGCCCTGGTTGGCGCCGATCGGCTGGCCGAAGGCGATCCGCTCGCTGGCGTAGGCTGCCGCCATCGACAGCGCCTGCTGCGCAAGTCCAATCAGGGCGGAGGAGACCAGCAGCTTCCACTCTTCCACGGCCGCGCCCCAAATCCTCGCCGCGTCGGCGTTGCTTGAGATCACCTCGCGTTGGCCTTGGCCGGGCGTGAAGACGCCGAGGGCTGCGCCGCCGAGCGTCACCGGCGCCTCGAGTGGGCTCGCGGGAACCTCGATCGCCACCTCGCGGCCGTCGAAGGTGAGAATGCCGGTGGCGGCAGCCCCGCCTGGAACCAGCTGGGCTTCGCCGGGCTGCGCCTGGCGCAGCGCAAACGTCAACACCGTCTCGCCGCTGCGCACCTTTTCGATCCATTTGCGCGCCGTAGCGCCGCCCAGCTCTCCCAGCACCCGCAACGCCACCACCAATTCTGCGAGCGGTGCCGGAGCGAGCCTCCGGCCGGCTTCCTCCATCATGATGCAGGCATCGAACAGGCTCATGCCGCCGCCGCCCGCCTCGGACGAAAGCCGCAGGAACGGTGCATCGAGGGCGACCAGCTCGCGCCACAGCCCGGCGTCGAAGCCGACGGGTTCGGCTGCCCGCACCCGCGCCGGAGTGGACTCGGTCGCGAAGAAGCGCTCGAACATCTCCTGCACCGGCAGGCTGTCTTCTGGCATGCTGAGTTTCATGGTCTTTCCGGTCCCTGTGGTCTGTTGTCAGTCAGTTCATGCTATCGGCATTGTCAAGGCGGGGACAATTGTCTCGCCATGCGGGATGATGCCATCCGCACGGGCGATAATCGATCCATCTTGAGCCGATTTGCGGCTGTCGCAAAGGTTCGAGCCTGAAGGACGGCAGAAGAGGTGCTTTGACATGGCGTTGCCCCAGGACATTCGCAATCGATTGACGCTGCCCGCGGTGGCGGCGCCCATGTTCCTGTGCAGCGGCGTGCCGCTCGCCGTTGAAGCGTGCAAGGCAGGCGTCGTGGGTTCGCTGACGCGCAACCATTGCCGGGACATCGAGGAACTGGAGGAGCAGCTCAAGGCCGTGGCCGAAGGCCTTGCGCCGGTTCGCGAGCGCCATCCCCAGCGCAAGATCGGGCCGCTGGCGCTCAACATCACGCCGCATGTCGGCATGGACGAGCTCAGAGCGCACATGTCGCTGTGCAAGCGCTATGGCGTGAGCATCATCATCACTTCGGTCGGAAATCCGACCGATACCGCCCCGGTGATTCACGAAGCGGGTCTCCTGCACTATCACGACGCGACGAATTTGCGCTTCGCCGAGAAGGCGATTGCCGCCGGGGTCGACGGCATCATCGCCATTGGGGCCGGCGGGGGAGGGCATTCGGGCATTATCAGCCATCTCGCATTCATCCCGCAAATCCGCGCCATGTTCGCCGGCACCGTCGTGCTTGCCGGCGCCGTCTCCACCGGCGCAACGATACGCGCCGCCGAGATTCTCGGCGCCGATCTGGCCTATCTCGGCACGCGGTTCATCGCCACACGCGAAGCCTCGGCGCCTGAGGCGTACAAGCAGATGCTGGTCGAAGGCGGAACGCCGGATGTGATCTATACCCCGGGCGTCAATGGCATGCCGGCGATGTGGCTCAAGGAATTGATACGCGCGGTGGGAATGGATCCGGATCATCTGCCTAAGCTCGAGAAGCGCAGCACCGACCATCTCCCGGAGGGGATCGAGCCTTGGAAGGACATCTGGAGCGCCGGGCAAGGCATCGGCCTGATTCATGACATACCGACCGTGGCCGAGCTCGTGCGACGACTTCAGGCCGAGTATGTTGACGCCTGCGCCACGCCGGATATGGCCGAAGCGGCGGCCGCGGCCATACGGGACGAGGCGTGAGAATGTCCGAGCGCGTCAGCCGCCACGATGCGGGCGGTGTTGCAACCTTAAGGCTTGAGCGGCCGGAAAAGCTCAATGCGCTCGATACGGCGGCGTTCGAAGCTCTCGACGCGCATCTGGCAGCGCTGGAGAAAGATGAGACGATCGGTTGCGTCGTGCTGCGCGGCGCGGGCAAGGGATTCTGTGCCGGCGCCGATCTCAAGGCGCTGGCGGCGCAGGCGGACAATCCGCCGCCGCCCGCATTCAAGCCGCGCGTGATCGAGCGCCTCGGTCTGCTCAAGCAGCCGGTCGTCGCAGCCGTGCATGGCGTGTGCTTTACCGGCGGACTGGAGCTCGCGCTGGCGTGCGATTTCATCGTTGCCGACGCGACCGCCCGCTTTGCCGACACGCATGGCAAGTGGGGTTTGGTCGGTGCCTGGGGCATGGGGCAGCGGCTCTCCCGTCGCATTGGCGTGGCCGCCGCTAAACGCATGATGATGACGGCGCGCGTGGTCGAGGCCGCGGAGGCCAAGGAACTTGGCCTCGTGGACCTGCTCGCGCCGGAAGGCAAGCTCGACGATGTCCTCGCAGTCTTCGTGAAGGAAATCGTCGCTAACAGCTGGTTCACGAATTTCGCCGTCAAGCGGATGCTGATCGAGACCGACGGCATGTCGCTGGCGCAAGGGTTGGCGCTCGACCATTATCGCTATCCCGGTCTGGCGCCCGATTACCGCGAGCGCATTGCGGCTTTCAGCAAGAAATAGACTGGGAGCGCGCGCTTGCAAGCGCGCATCGCGCGCAGCAGCAGTGCAGCGCGAGGCTCCGACGCCGTAGCTATCGGTGCTTCATGGATTGTGCCCGCCTCTGTTGGGGGCAGGGCTATCGCTTTTGCGTTTCTGGGAGCGCCGGCATCTTGCCGGCATTATTCGGGCGGCATGATCGCATGCCGGCTGGAAGCCAGCGCTCCCAGTAAAGCCACGACCATCAACGAGTCATAATTCCTGCGCAGAGGTATTACGCGCCCACCCGCCGGGCGCCGAGGCGGACGCCGGGCGCTTGGCGTTCGGCCAGGACTTCGCGGCGGAAGCGGAACAGCTCCGCCGGCCGGCCGCGCGCCGTGCGAAGGCTTTTCCCGGTTCCTTCGACGAGCCCCTGGTCTTCCACCAGGCGGCGGAAGTTCTGCTTGTGCAGCTTTCGACCGGAAATCGCCTCTACCGATCGCTGCAGCTCGAGCAGGGTAAAATTGGCAGGCAGCAGCTCGAAGACCACCGGGCGATACTTCATCTTGCCGCGCAGCCTGGCGATGGCAGTCGCCAGGATGCGGCGGTGATCGAAGATCATCGAGCTGCCCAGCCAGGGGTCCGACAGCGGCCGCGCGCCCGGCCGCCCGTCGCGTTTTGCCTCTTCGACCAGGCCCGCCTCGTAGAGCAGCTCGTAGCGTTCCAGGACCTTTTCTTCGTCCCAAGCCGGGCCCTCGAAGCCGAATGCGAGGCGGACCCGCTCGCCTCTCAGGTTTTTCTCGGTCTGGCCGGGCGCCTGTATAACGAACGCTTTCAAGGCCGGCAGAATGGTGGATTCGATGATGGGCGGCTTCTCCTGCCGCCAATCCTCCCAGGGAAAGAACAGATACCAGTCGCGCCACTGCGTATCGGGAGCCTGCGGCCCGCCGCTGGCGCGCGCCAGCGCAAGATAGCCCACCGAGACCAACCGCGGGCTTTCGTCGGCGCTTTGCAGGTGGCGTCCGCGGTCGCCGAATGTGTAAAGCTGCTCGGCGTAGCCGAGTTCGAGCATCGTCTGCTCGCGCACCCAGCTGCGCAGGCCGCTTTCCAACGTGCGATGCTCCAGCGGATCGAACGGTCCGAAAGGCAGGCCGTCGGGAGACGACGCATGATGGACCACCAGCACGCGCGGGGATTCGCCGTCCATCGATACGATCGCCGCACTCAGTCCTATGGTGACGACATTCTTCGGCGCGGGCTTGATCATAATTCGGCCGGAGCGATCGGCAGCTCCACGCACTCGCCGACCGCCGCGATCTGACCCTGGCCAATAGACTGTACCGCCTGGACCATCCGTCCGTCCCGTTTCAGTATCGTGTCGGCCAAACGTATCATAAGCGGGTTCGGAGAGGCATGCGGCGCGCGGGTGCGCAAGGCAGCGGCGATGCGGGCCTCGCTGCCCGATCCCAGCCGGTCGCAAAGCAGAATATAGGCGGCCGCCGTCGACCGGCTGACTCCCGCCCAGCAATGCACCAGGATGGGCAGTTCCGCGTTCCAATCGCGGCCGAAGGCTATGAGCTTTTCGATGTGATGGGGTCCCGGGGGCGCGTCGCTCTGCCATTCGTCGGCGACGTCGTTGAGCGCCAAACGCAAATGCCTGTCGCTCAAGAACCCTGCCGGAGTGTCGATCATGTGTTCGGGTGCCAGCAGCGTGACGAGGTGCGACGGCCGGTGGCGGCGGATCGATTCGAACACGGACGAAAGCGGCGTGACGAGGATGAAGGGCATGCGCGGTCATCTCCAATCGTGCTCTTGCTACTCCGGCTCAACGGCCGAGAAAAGGCGATTCGTCGAAAGTGGCGGCATCTTTAGCGCAGGTTACGCAGAGGTTGCGCGGCGGACGCGGTGGATTCCCGGGAGGCGCGGGCCCCCAACGGTCCTCCAGATCGCTTTCACCACAAAACACACGAAGTAACACGAAGATATGCCGGGTGACCGCATGAAGCGCAGATGAATTTGATATCGCATTTTGGCACACGGAGACAAGGAGCCGCGGAGCGGCATCGTTACACTCTCTGTGTCTTTGTGACTCCGTGTGAGAAATTTTGCGCTTCGCGCGGAGACTGAATGGCCTCGTGTTCCTTCGTGCTCTTCGTGGTGCACCGGCCTTCCGCGTCCCTGCGTGAATCAGTTGCAGAGACAATTGAAAGTCCGCGTCCAGCCAGCAATACAGCCGTGCTGCTCCCGAACCCGATCTGCCGGGCTGGATGAAACCTTCAGATTCACTGTGCAGACGCATTAGGCGCTCAAGTTGCGGAAGCGCGCCAGGAATTCGGCTTCGGCGTCGGGCGTTGCCAGCGGCACGACGGCAACGTGTCTTAAGCCTTTGGGAGGCATCCCGAAATAATTCCGCGCTTCGCCCAGTTCGAAGCCTGCAAGCTGCGTGGCCTCGAAGAATGCGGCAAGGCGGTCGGCACGCTTGATCAGCGCAAGCATGTCTTTCGGTAGTTTTGCCGGCACGCCGAAGCGGACATGAATGGCCTCCAGCAGCTTGAGCTCGAATTCCTTGTAGTCCAGTCCGACCGCCGCCTTGAACGGGCTGATAAGGTCGCCGATGACATATTCGGGGGCATCGTGCAGCAGCGCTGCAAGTCTGATCGAGCGCGCCAGCCTGGGTTTCAGCGCCGCAGCGAGCGTTTCCACGAGCAGGCAGTGCTGCGCCACGGAGAAGGCGTGAGGCCCCAGCGTCTGTCCGTTCCAGCGCGCCACCCGCGCAAGTCCGTGGGCAATGTCGCCGATTTCGATGTCGAGCGGCGAGGGGTTCAAAAGATCGAGGCGGCGGCCGCTCAGCATGCGCTGCCACGCGCGGGGCGGTTTTCGGTCGGGCATCGGAGTGCGTTTATCCTTTTTGTTCCAATTCAGATCGTCAAGCAAGCTTTTGCTTGGCGCACCGCTTGCAACGCAACCGGTGAAATTGGGCGCTCGGCGGCCTTTTTATGCACGAATGTACGCAGTTGGGTCAGAGGATCGAGCATGGTTAAGTCTCTTGGCGGAGACGAGCTGTGTTTCAAGACCGACCCGGAGCGTCTGCCCTTCGATAGCACTGCGGAACTCGGATCGACGAATGGCCCGGTCGGCCAGGATCGCGCGATGCGCGCGATCGCCTTCGGCGCCGGCATTGCACAGCCCGGCTACAACATTTTTGTGACGGGCCAGCAGGGCTCCGGCAAGCACACTTCGGTCAAACGCGCTCTGGAGCAATTCGCCGCCGCGATGCCGGCGCCGCCGGACTGGGGATATGTTCACAATTTCAAGGCGCCGCACACCCCGCTCGCCCTGAAGTTCGACGCGGGCGAAGGCGCCCAATTCAAGACCGCGCTGGTGGAGTTCGTTCTGGGCCTCAAGGCTGCGATGCCGGCGCTCTTCGACAGCGAGGAATACCGCAAGGCGCGCACCGCGATCGAGGAAGAATTTCGCGGCAACGTCACGCATGTCCTCGAAGATCTCCGGAAACTAGCCGAACGGCAGGGGCTGGCGCTCGTCGAGCGCGACGAGGGCCAGTTCGATTTCTTTCCCCAACGCGACGGGCTGGCGATATCGGAGGAGGAATATCGGCGGCTTGCGAAGTCGGACCGCGACCGCTTGAGCGACAAAGCCAATGTGCTGCGCGGCAAGCTGGACAAGATCGTCGACGCCATCGCCCAGCTGCGCACCCGTGTCGGCGCAAGGTTGCGTGAGCTCGAACGCAAACTGGGCGCCAACGAGGTGCGGCGGCTGATGCGTCCGCTGGCAGAACGCTTTGCCGCCAACCGCGAGGCGCACGCGCATTTGGCAGCCATTCTCGAAGACGCGATCGCCCGGCTGGACGACCTGCAGGCGGCGGCGCGGGGCGAAGCCGGGAAAGGCGAAAGACCGGAGGTGCCGTTCCATCGCTATGACGTGAACTTGCTCGTCGATAATTCCGCAATGAAGGGCGCGCCGGTCGTTTCATTGGCGCATCCGTCGCTGTCTAACCTGGTGGGCAAGGTGGAACATGTGCCGGTTCTGGTGACGACGATCACCGATTTTATGTTCGTCCGCGGCGGCGCTCTGCACAAGGCCAACGGAGGTTTCCTTCTCCTCGATGCGCGCGATCTGCTGCGCCAGGACGTTTCCTGGGAGAGCCTGAAGCGGGCGCTTCGTGAAGGGCAGATTCGCATCGAAAATCTTGCCGAAGTTCTGGACCGCAGCCAGACGGTCAGCATCAAGCCGCAGCCCATTCCGCTCGACCTCAAGATCGTGCTGTTCGGAGAGCCGTGGTTGTTTCATCGGCTGCGCGAGTTCGATCCGGACTTCGAAGAATTCTTCAAGGTGCAGGCGGACTTTTCCAACAGCGTCGACCGCAACGATGCCAATTGCCGCCAGCTGCTCGCCTTGCTTTCGGATGTGGCGCGCAACGAAGGATTGCGGCAGCTCGACCGGACGGGAGCCGCGCAATTCATCGACGAAGCCGCGCGCATGGCCGGGGATGCGAAAAAGATCTGCGTGCGCACCGGCAAGCTGAGCAACCTTTTGCGCGAGGCCGACTACTTCGCGGCAAAGTCGCGCCGCGCTCTTATCGCCGCCAAAGACGTGACCGAGGCCGTCGCCGGCAACGAGGACAGGGCCGGCCGTCTCAAGGCGCTCGAACACGAGCTCATCAAGCGCCGCATCGTCCTGATAGACACGCAGGGCACGGCGGTGGGACAGGTCAACGCCCTTACGATCGTAAGCGAGCCGAACTTTACATTTGGCGTGCCGGCGCGCATCTCCGCTCGCGTTCAGCCGGGCAACGGCAGCGTCGTCGATATCGAGCGGCTGGCGGATTTCAGCGGGCCGGGCCACACCAAAGGCGTGCAGATCCTGGCGGGTTATCTGAACGGACATTATGCGACAACACGGTCGCTGTCGCTTTCGGCTACGCTCGCCTTCGAACAATCCTACCGGCCCATCGAGGGCGACAGCGCATCGCTGGCAGAACTGGCGGCCATTCTCTCGGCCATTGCCGACGTGCCGGTGAACCAGGGAATAGCCCTCACGGGCTCCGTCGATCAGCACGGCCTGATTCAGTCGGTCGGCGGGATCAACGAGAAAATCGAAGGTTTTTTCGATGTGTGTGCAAGCCGCGGCCTGAGCAAAGACAACGGCGTGATCGTCCCCGCGGTCAATATCGCGAACCTGATGCTGCGCCAAGATGTGGTCGAAGCCGCGCGCGCGGGCCGGTTCGGCGTCTATGCAGTGGAGAGGGTCGATGACGCCATCGAGATCCTCACCGGTATGCCGGCCGGCACACGCAAGAAGGGCGGCGGCTTCCCTCGCGGGACGTTCAACCGGCGCGTCTGCGACAGGCTGATCTACTTTGCCCGTCCGCGCATCCTGAAACCCATTCGTCTCGACAGCTGGTGGTTGCGCTAAGGCCCGGTGCTAGAGCGCGATGCGAACGGATCGAATCGCACACGCGGTATCATACCCGCTTCCCCCTTTGTGCCAGGGCCATCGCATATAAAGTTTGCATGCGGAGACGCGGAGCCGCGAAGGTCTCCGTGGCGGCACGGAGCGCCGAATGGCTCCTTGCGCGACCCTGCTTCGCTGAAGCTTCGGAGGGTTTTCAAAAGTCCACCGAAGCCGAAGGCGTAGGCGGAAGCGCAGATAAAACCGCGAAGGCGCAAAGGCGCCGAGAAAATGCTGAACACCGCTTCGCGCCTTGGCGCCCTGGCGGTTGTTGCGCCTTCGGCGCGAGAAAATTCACCTGTCTTCGGCGTTTTGAAACACAGCAATCTCTCCGCGTCTCCGTGTCTCCGCGTGAGAAAAGTGTCTTATGGCATCGACGCTATATGCGATACCCCTGTCACAAGGCGGAGGCGGGCATGAATTGGACAGATTCTTCGCGGCAATTTAATATGTAAACCTAATCTCATCCCGCTCTGTATCACTCTTTTGCATATCTTCCTGCACCCATCAGGTGCAACGAGACGACAGACCGGTCATTGTCAGTCCTCTTTGTTTCAGGGATAGTTCAAAGGAAATTTCGAAGTGAGGGATGCGACAGCGGCCGCGCATCGACGCGGCGGCGTTCGTCGGGAATATTGGTTTCCGTGCCGCAAACGCCAAAAGCGTTTCACCTCTCGTGCTTGGATTGAACCCGTTCGATGCAGTGGATTCTCGATCTGAAACTGTTGTTTCTCGTCGGCCTCGCCAACGGCACGCCGATCTTGTTGCAAAAGTTCCTCGGCAGCCGTTTCGCGTTTCCCGTCGATGGAGGAAGAAGGCTCAAGGACGGCCAGCCGCTGTTCGGGCATTCGAAATCGGTGCGAGGCGTCGTCGTGGCCGTGTTGGCTGCCAGTGCCGCGGCGCCCCTCCTGGGGCTTGGTTGGACCATCGGCGCGCTGATTGGCGCGATGGCCATGCTGGGCGATATGGTTTCGAGTTTCGTGAAGCGGCGCTTGAAGCTGCCCCCGAGCAGCATGGCGCTGGTGCTCGATCAAGTGCCGGAGTCGCTGCTTCCGCTCCTGGCCTGTGCGCCGTTGCTAGGGCTGGCGACGCTCGACATCGTTGGGGCGGCCGTCGCCTTCTTCGTGCTGGAACTGCTTATTTCCAAGCTGCTGTTCAGGCTCCATGTGCGCGAGCGTCCTTATTGAGACTGCTTCAACTCGTGCAGCGTGATTTCCGGCAGGCAATTGATGCGGACGGGGACGATGCTCGTGCCCGCGCCGACCGAGGTGTATCCGAGCATATTCGCGTATTTCCAGGCGCCTGCGCCCATGTAGCGAGGCAGCACCGAATCGAGCGTGATGGGCACTCCGCCCGGGAGGCAAATCTGGCCGCCATGGGTGTGGCCGCTCAGCATCACGTCGAAATCGGAATGGGCGGCCTGCCGGTATATTTCCGGGGTATGGGAGAGAAGGATCGAGAACTCCGTATGCGGAATATGGGCGGCCGCCTTTTCGATGTTGTCGGCGCGATAGTAATGCGCATCGTCGATGCCGACGAGATGGATGTGCTCCCCGTTCCGCTCGATCGTGTCGGATTCGTTGAGAAGGACGCGATATCCCATGGCTTCCATGCCCGGCACCATCCGGATGGTGTCGTGATTGCCCAGCACGGCGTAAGCCTCGGTTTTGAGAATTGCGCGGAGTTCTTCAAGCCGTTCCAGCACGGCGCCGTAGGCACCGAAGGTCGCGCCGCGATAGTCCCCGGTGAGAACGCAGAGATGGTAATCGAGCCCGCCGGCTAGCCGATGCAAAACCGCCATCGCTTCCGGGTTGGTGTCGGCGTGCAAGTCGCTCAAGTGAAGGATGGTGAATCCGTCGAAGGCGGCGGGCAGGGCAGGGCTTGCAATGGTGTTGCGCCGGATACGGATGTCCAGCGTGTTTCTGCGCCCTCGCCAGTATAGTCCCGCAGCCTTGAGCAGAAACGCCAGAACCGAGTGCGCCGCGTACCAGTTTTCCGGGTGAAAGAAATTGATCCCGTGACCGAACACGCGGGCTTCATGGTCGCGCTCCATGCCCAGCCTTTGGCGCGCATGGAGACGCCCCAGCCGCTGCTCCAGCAACCACACGGTCTGCTCGGATTCGGAAATGTCGGATGGTTCTTTCAGAGTTTTTGACCTCGGTAGAGTTGGTCCACGATCATTCCAGCGAGCGCGGCGGGGTTGTACTCCCGCGCATATTGTCAGGCATCTTGCCTATTTGAAGAACCAGAACCGGGCGCAGACCAGTATCATAATGGTGGCGAGCGTGGCGCGCAGTGCCGGATCGGGAACGCGCGGCGACAGGAAACTGCCGGCGACGGTGCCCGGTATGGAGCCGACGAGCAACGATCCCAGAATCGAAAAGTCGATCGTGCCGATCAGCCAGTGGCCGAGGCCGGCGAGCAGGGTGAGAGGCACGGCGTGCGCGATGTTGGAGCCGACGATCCGCACGGTGGGCATTTTCGGATAGAGCAGGATGAGCGCGGTGACGCCGATGGCGCCGGCGCCAATCGAGGAAATCGTCACAAGAAGACCGAGCAGGCCGCCCATCGCTATCGTCAGATTACGGACGAGTGTGGGATCGAGATCGCTGACGCGGCGGGAATATATTTGCAGAATCGATTTGCGGAATATCAGCGACAAGGCAGTCAGCAGGAGCGCGACACCCAGAACCCTGGTGACAATCGCATGAGTGGCGTCACCGTGGACATCGAGCTCGTAAAGCGCCCAGGTCGTGAGCACGGTAGCCGGCACGCTGCCCATAGCAAGGCGGCCCGCCACCCGCCAATCGATGGTTCCGTTGTAGCCGTGAACCACTGTGCCGCTCGTCTTTGTCACGGAGGCATAGATGAGATCGGTGCCCACGGCGGTTACGGGGTGCACATTGAAAATGAGGATCAACGCCGGGGTCATGAGGGAGCCGCCAGCGACGCCCGTCATACCGACAAGGATACCAACCACGAGACCCGACAATGCATAGAGAGGCTGGATCGAGTGCAATAAGCTCATGATTTTTCAGTATTGGTTCGAACGCGGTGTTTCAAGCAAGCGAATCCGTTGCCGCTCGGCGGTGGCCGGCGGCGCTTGGTCCCTCGCCGCCGGCGACGCTACCACGCGTCCCGCAGACGGCGCCAGCGACCGGCACGGGAGAAATTTTTCACCGGCGCCGCCTGTCCCTTTTTCTTGGAATGCGGGCCAGCCGCCGAGCCTGCATGGAGCAAACACGGGTTCCCGAGGGCCGCCGCAAAATCCGGGCGCAGAGTTGCCGCGAGCAAACGGAGTTTGTGCTTCAAATTCGCAGACGACGTTCGGCGTCCCGGATCGCCTTGACAATAAACGCAGCGGTCGCTCTCAGAATATTCCAGTCGGGCGGCGATTGCATCGGCCTGGTCCCTGTTGTACCGCCTTGCGTGCGCGGTTCGCCACGGCTGCGACATAAATAGCGAGTTGAAGTTTCCGATGTTGCAATCTTATCTTGCGCCATGACCCCTAACACGGCCCTCGTGCTTTTTTCGGGCGGACAGGATTCGACCACCTGTCTCGCCTGGGCGCTCGACAAGTTCGCGGCGGTAGAAACGATCGGTTTCGATTACGGCCAACGCCACGCGACCGAGCTCGATGCCCGCCCGCGGATCATCGCCGCGCTGAGGGCGCAGTTCCGATCGTGGAGCGATAAGCTGGGAGAAGATCATCTTTTGGACGTGAGCGTGCTCAAGGCGATCGGCGGCAGCGCATTGACGGATACGCTCGAGATCGAAATGGGCGACAAAGGACTGCCCACGACATTTGTTCCGGGGCGCAATCTCATTTTTTTGACGGCGGCGGCGGCGCTCGCCTGGCGCCGCGGCATGCGCCATCTTGTCGGCGGGATGTGCGAAACCGACTACTCGGGCTATCCGGATTGCCGCGACGAGACGATCAGGGCCGTCGCCCATGCGCTGGATCTCGGAATGGACACCCATTTCACGGTCCACACGCCTCTCATGCGTCTCGACAAGGCCGCGACCTGGGCACTGGCGGAGCGTCTCGGCGGTCAGCCGCTGGTCGACTTGATCGTCGAAGAGACCGTTACCTGCTACGAGGGCGAACGGTCGCGGCGCCACAAGTGGGGGTATGGGTGCGGCACCTGCCCGGCATGTCTGTTGCGGGCCAAAGGCTATGAGCGCTATGAGGCGCGATGAGTTATCAGGTCAAGGAGACCTACTACACCCTGCAAGGCGAAGGCGCGCGCACCGGACGGGCGGCGGTGTTCCTGCGCTTTGCCGGGTGCAATCTGTGGAACGGGCTCGAGCGGGATCGGGCCGGCGCGATATGTCCATTCTGCGATACGGATTTTGTCGGCACGGACGGACCGGGCGGCGGCAAATTTGCCGATGCCGCGGCGCTGGCATCGGCGGTGAGGGCGTTATGGCCGAAGCGGGGACAAGGCAGACCATACGTGGTGTGCACCGGCGGAGAGCCCCTGCTGCAAGTCGATGGGCAACTGATCGATGCGCTGCACGCCGCGGGATTCGAAATCGGGGTCGAGACCAACGGCACGATGAGCGTTCCGTGCGGTCTTGACTGGATTTGCGTGAGTCCCAAGGCCAACGCACCGCTCGTGCTCGACTGCGGCAACGAGTTGAAGCTCGTCTACCCCCAGGCCGGCGCGGCGCCGGAGCGCTACGGGCATCTTGCGTTCGAGCATTTCTTTCTGCAGCCGATGGATGGACCTGCGCGCGCCGCCAACGCGCGCGCCGCCGCCGAGTACTGCCTTGCCCACCCGCAATGGCGCCTCAGCCTGCAGACGCATAAGCTGATCGGTATTCGGTAAGAGGGGGTGATATCCGGTATACGGAGGCGATTCTGTCGAGGCCCCCACCCGGCTCGCGGGACGATCGACACACCGACAACCTCGCAGGTTCGCCGCCGGTATGCTGTCGCTACCGGCCCCCGCGAGGGCGGGGCTATCGCATATAAATTTGGCACGCGGAGACGCAGCCCGCCTTCGTTGAAGCGTAGGCGGGTCTTGTGGATCGACTTGTCCGCCGGAGCTTTGGCGCAGGCGGATCGACGGAGGCAGGGCGCAGGCGGAAGCCGCGGAGGGAAATATCCGGCGCGTAGCGCCAATACTATTAGGCAAAGTTGAACCGCCATGACGCCAAGACGCGCGGAGTTCGAAGGTCCTTGGCGCCTTGCGCTTGGCGGTTAAAGTCGACACGCTTCGCGCAGGAAACTCGCCGGCGGTTTTTCCTCGGCATCTCCGCGCGCTCCGCGTCTCCGCGGTGCAAAAAGCCTTTCTTCACAGTCCACAGGCATATGCGATTGCCCTGCCCACAAGGGAGGTGGGCACTTGAATGCGCATAATCTCGGCGCCCCGTCGCGATTTCACCGCCGAATAATTCGCAACACGCCTCGCATGAACTCGGGGCCGGCGTGGTTCGCTACAGCTTCGCTGCGCGGGGCTCTCGCCCGCCAGTCCTCGCCGGTCTCCCGGCGCACATAGGCAATGCATGTCCTGTCGGCACAATTCAGTTCAACCGCTCGATGTTGACGGGAATGGCCGACATACGCGGCATCGCGCTGACCGCTGCGAAATCCCGATCCCCGGCGATCAGCAGATTCACGTTGGCGACCCCGTCCCATTCGTTGGCGCCTTCGATCGCTTCGCCTCCCCAGCCGTGCGCGAGCGAGACGACCCCCGGCCGCATGGTGTCGTCCGTTTCGACGAAAGCCACGACGCTGCCGTGATCGGACGAGACGCGAACCAGATCGCCGTCGGAGATTCCGATGTGGTCCATGTCGGCCGGATTCACGTATAAAGGATTGCTGGGGTTGCGCTTGCGCGTGTTGGCCAGTTCGGTGCCGTTGCTGCACATGACGTCGCGCATCCGGCGGCTGGACAGAAGGTAGCCGAAGCGCTTGCCGTGAGAGATGTAGTCGCCCGGACCGCCCTTCGTTTGGAGATAATCGTGCAACTCCGCCTCAACGTCCGCCGGCATGAGGTCGAAGCGGCCGGTATCTCCGGGCCGAGCGGGCCGTACCACCCAGTCGTCCCGGTCAAAGAGCTTTCCACTCGGGTATTTTTTCAACTCCTCCCACGAGACGCAGGCGCCCCGAAGGCGAATCTCGAGAAGCTCCTCGGTCGTCGGCTTCCTGTCCGTCGGTAACGGCCCCTTGCCGTCATAGTCGATCGCGATACCGAGGCGCCTGGCAATCGCCCAAAGCGGATACCAGTCCTCGCACACTTCCGATCCTTCGGGCGGGCTAATCACCGGCGGAGCGTATTGCAGCCAGTTCACCGTGTATAACGATACGCCGCCCGCGAAGGTCGGCAGGTCGCCGCGCTCGTAGGGCAGTGTCGGCGGCAGGATGTAGCTCGCATGCTTTGCCGTCGCCGTCATGTAGGGCTCGATCGCCAGACTGACGTCGAGGGCCTCGAACGCCTGCATCATGCGCGACGTATCCGGAACCGAATTCCCCGGATTCCCCCCCAAGACGATGAGGCAGCGAACCTGTCCCTTGCCCGGCATCAGGATCTCGTCCGGGAGCGTGGCGCTCAACCGCTCGCCGAGCAGGGCGCCGGCCCCCCGAGTCCGTCCGGGCGGCACCATCTCGAATGTTCGTGGCGGCGGAATGACGCCTTCATGGACCTCCGGCTCGGGGCCGAACAGATTGACAGGAAACTTGTCGCCGGCCCGCAGAAACCGTCCGCAAACGATATTCAGGGAGTTGATGAAATGCTGCGCGACGTTCGAGAATGGGGCCATGCCCAGCCCGGTCCCGCTGAAGGCCGAGCCGCGTTTGTAATCGCGGGCGAACAGCTCCGCGGCGGCTCTGATCTGACCCGGAGCAAGACCGGCGCGCCGTTCGGCGTACGCTTCCGTAAACGGTTCGACCGCCTTGCGAAGGGCCGCAAGGCCTTCGGGCGTCGTATAGCGGTTCGCGAATTCGGCGTCGTGCCATCCCTCGTCCAGGATAATGCGCAGCATCGCGCCGGCGATCGCAGAGTCCTGCCCGGGTATGGGCTGAAGCTGCAGCGTCGCATAATGGGCGGTTTCGGTTTCGCGCGGATCGATCACGATCAGCTTCAGGCCGTCACGCGCGGCCTCGCGCAATCGGCGGGTCGGGTCCGAGGTTACGAAGCCGTTGCAGAAATGCGAAACGCGAGGATTGGAGCCGAACACCATCGCGACTTCCGATTGCTCCAATGTCGGCATGCCGGCCGCCCAGCCGCCCTGTCGCTCGAAGACGACCATTTTGTTCGGCGAGTCGATCGTGGCAGTGGTGTAATAGGCTCGCGATCCGATCGCCGCCATAAATCCGCGCTGCATGGTATAGGCGGCCGACGCCATGTATCCGCAATTGCCGATAAAAAGCGCGATGGCGTTCCGGTCGCCCGATTCATAGTAGGGGCGCATCTTATCGGCGATTTCGTCCAGCGCCCGCTCCAGTTCTATGCGCTTGAACGAACCGTCCGGTTGGCGTTTTAAAGGGTGCAATATCCGTGCTGGTCCGTGGTGAGCTTCCTCGGCCTGGAGTCCCTTGAAGCAGAGGTAGCCCCGGGTCAGCGGTTGCTCCTTGTCGCCCCGGACCTGAACGATGCGATCGTTGGAATCGATCTGAAGGCGTGTTCCGCACGCCGCAATACAAGTCCGGCAAAAGGACGTAACTTCGCGAATGCCCGTTTCATTCATGATGTATTTCCTCTCCCGAGAGACCGATTAGCTGCCTTGAACGCGGAAACATTCGACCGCATCGACAGTTCCGCCCGACGATTGGTTTAAACCGACACTCCCCGTATAGCCCCCGATCGCAGCCGAGAATAGCGCTTTCCGGAGCCGGCTGAAGCCGCGAGGGGCAGAGCCCCCGGGGCAATCGCATTTGGGCACACGGATCGAGCGCGCCGTGAGATTGCGGGTCCTCTGCCGTCCCGGTCATGCGCCAAATTCTTCCTCCCCCATGCTGCGCACGGGGGAGGAAGACGCCGGGCCGCGACCCCGCACGATAACTTCAGGCTGCTCGGGCTACAGAAGCGATACCCGCATTCTTCCTCCCCCCGTTCGCCAAAGCGAATGGGGGAGGTGGCGAGCAGTGCGAAGTACTGCGAGACGGAGGGGGCATGACCGATAGACCTCGATACGGTTTCGGCAAACTCCGACGACATCGTCTCGATGATTTCCGACCTTGCCGATATGCGAATTCGCGCAAAGGTAGCGACAGAATACAGGGACGAATCCTATATTTGCCAAACATTCGCTCAGCGACACCAGAAACGTAGGAACTGCCCCGGTATTCTTGAGGCACGGTATTCTTGAGAGACTGTACGGCTGCAGTCCCGTCTGCTATTCTGTCGGGCTTTTTGCGGAATTGCGGCGTGCGGTATTTCAAAATTCATTGCGGATATGTCCTGGCGCTGGCGTTCCTGATCCCGCCTCTCACTGGGGGACAGGCAAGCGCCGATGTTGTGATTTCTTCGAACGCTACGGCCAACATGAGCTGCGCGGCTGGCGTCTGCGCGCCGTCGGCGGCGCATGCGGTCCTCAATGTGTCCGATCTGCAGAGCCTGCTCGCCAGCGGCAACCTCGAAGTCACGACCACGGGATCGGTACAGGCAAAGGATATCCGAGTTGCCGATGCATTCTCCTGGGCGAGCAACAGCACGCTCACGCTCGACGCGCATCGGTCGATCGCGATTGGCAAGGCAGTGACGGTGAGCGGCCAAGGCGGCATGGTGCTGACTACCAATGACGGCGGTTCGGGCGGCGCGCTGTCGTTCGGGCCGAAGGGCAATATTACGTTCTGGAACCTCGCAAGCAGCTTGACGATCGATGGCGCCGCCTACACGCTCGTCGGTGACGTCGCTACTCTGGCGAGCGACATCTCTTCCGATGCGAGTGGAAATTTCGCGCTTGCGGCGGATTACAATGCCAAATCCGACGGAACCTACAGAACGCCGCCGATTGCCACGGCCTATTCGGGAACTTTCGAGGGGCTCGGACACAAGATATCCCGCCTCAAGATCAATGACGCCGTCAACTCCAACGTCGGCTTCTTTGCCGAAATCGCGTCGGACGGCATTGTGCGCGATATCGGTCTCACAACCGCTGCAGTTCTCGATAAATCTACAGGATACGTCGGTATTCTGGCCGGCACTAACTTCGGAACCCTGTCAAAAACCCACTCCTCCGGTTCTGTGTGGTCGAAAACTCTTGGTGTCGATGGCGTTGGCGGTTTGATCGGCTATAACGTAGGGACGGTTGCACTTTCCCATTCCAGCGCCGTCACGAGCGGCGGCGTTTTCGGCGGTGGTTTGGTAGGGGATAACAACGGACAGATTTCCGAATCGTATGCTTCGGGCTCCGTCAGCACCGGTGTTCGGGGATCCTCCGTGGGCGGCTTGGTTGGCTTCAATGGCTCGGGTTCGATCATTAACTGTTTCGCGACAGGTTCCGCGACCGGCGTAAATCGCTCGACTGCTGGCGGTTTCATCGGAGATAACAGGGGGTCAGTCGATAGCAGCTATTCAACTGGCGTTCCATCCGGTACACGCAAATCATACGTTGGCGGGTTCGTCGGCGACACTTCGTTGGGCAGTGCCGCATCTTCCTACTGGGACACGACGACCAGCGGGACGACGCAAGGTGTCGGCTATGGCAGCACCGCCGGAGTTGAGGGGCTCACGACTCAAGAGCTGCAATCAGGCCTGCCATCGGGCTTCGACCCTGACGTTTGGGGCGAGGATCCAAGCATCAACGGCGGCCTGCCTTATCTCATCGCGAACCCGCCGGCGAAATGATCCTACTGGGGATACTGCTGGAAGCCGCCTAACGGATAATACGATAACAGCGGCAGCGATCCCCATGCCGTTCAAAGAAATTGCTGCTGATTGTCGATACCCGAGGCAACATTGGCGCTGTCACCGTATTCGCCCTATCCTGTCGGCCCTTTTTGCGGAATTGCGGCGTGCGGTATTTCAAAATTCATTGCGGATATGTCCTGGCGCTGGCGTTCCTGATCCCGCCTCTCACTGGGGGACAGGCAAGCGCCGATGTTGTGATTTCTTCGAACGCTACGGCCAACATGAGCTGCGCGGCTGGCGTCTGCGCGCCGTCGGCGGCGCATGCGGTCCTCAATGTGTCCGATCTGCAGAACCTGCTCGCCAGCGGCAACCTCGAAGTCACGACCACGGGATCGGCACAGGCAAAGGATATCCGAGTTGCCGATGCATTTTCCTGGGCGAGCAACAGCACGCTCACGCTCGACGCGCATCGGTCGATCGCGATTAACAAGGCGGTGACGGTGAGCGGCCAGGGCGGCGTGGTGCTGACTACCAATGACGGCGGTTCGGGCGGCGCGCTGTCGTTCGGGCCGAAGGGCAATATTACGTTCTGGAACCTCGCAAGCAGCTTGACGATCGATGGCGCCGCCTACACGCTCGTCGGCGACATCGCCGCCCTGGCGAGCGACATCTCTTCCGATGCGAGTGGAGATTTCGCGCTTGCGGCGGATTACAATGCCGAGTCCGACGGAACCTACAGAACGCCGCCGATTGCCACTGCCTTTTCGGGAACATTCGAGGGGCTGGGACACAAGATATCGCATCTTAAGATCAATGACGCGGTCGACACCAACGTCGGCTTCTTTGCAGAAATTGGGTCGGGTGGCGTTGTGCGCGATATCGGTCTTACAACCGCGACAGTTCTCGGTACGGCTACCGGCATAACGGTTGGCATTCTGGCAGGCGCCAATTTGGGCACGGTGTGGAGTACCTACTCCTCGGGTACTGTAGCCGGAAAAACTGGGAGCGCCGTTGGTGGTTTGATCGGCGACAACGAGGGAGGGACGGTTGCACGCTCCCATTCGAGCGCCGCTGCGAGTGGCAGCAGTGCCGGTGGGCTGGCAGGGGCGAACGACGGTCAGATATCTGAAGCGTATGCGTCAGGCTCGGTTAGTGTGAAATACTTCGGGGTCGCAGGCGGTCTCGTGGGCGATAGTGAGGATCCCGGAACCATCAACAATTGCTATGCAACAGGGTCGGAGAGTGGCGGAAAGAATAGCAGTGTTGGAGGGTTCGTCGGAAACAATTTTGGTACGATTGGCACAAGCTACTCGACGGGCATTCCCACAGCCATCCACGCAAAACAGACGCATGTCGGCGGGTTCGTCGGCATGGACTCCGCTAATGACAATGGTACTACGAACTCCTACTGGGATACGACGACCAGCGGAACATTCCAAGGCGTGGGCTTCGGCAGCACGGCCGGAATTGAGGGCCTCACCACTCAGGACCTCCAATCGGGTCTGCCATCCGGCTTCGATCCCGCGATCTGGGCGGAGAACCCCAGCATCAATGGTGGCCTGCCTTATCTCATCGCGAACCCGCCGGCGAAATGATCCTACTGGGGATACTGCTGGAAGCCGCCTAACGGATAATACGATAACAGCGGCAGCGATCCCCATGCCGTTCAAAGAAATTGCTGCTGATTGTCGATACCCCAGGCAACATTGGCGCTGTCACTGTATTCGCCGGGCTACAGAAGCGATACCCGCATTCTTCCTCGCCCGTTCGCCAAAGCGAATGGGGGAGGTGGCGAGCAGTGCGAAGCACTGCGAGACGGAGGGGGCATGACCGATAGACCTCGATACGGTTTCGGCAAACTCCGACGACGTCGTCTCGATGATTTGCGACCTTGCCGATATGCGCATTCGCGCAAAGGTACGCAACAGAATACAGGGACGCATCCTATATTTGCCAAACATTCGCTCAGCGACACCAAAAACGTAGGAACTGCTCCGGTATTTTTATTGCGCGCGCATCCGAATGTTCAATCTACGGCCGGCTTCCCGCTCGACAAGCCGGACGCGGCGATCCCGAAGGGTCTGGAGGTAATGGACGACGAGAAATCAGACGAACCGGATCTCCAGGCGGTCTTTCAGGAAGATGATGCCGTCGTCGCAGTGATTTCGGTCGAACATGTCCTGCAATGCAGCGTGGAAGTCTTCCTTATGCGCCGCCTTGCGCAGCGACGGGATGACCAGGGTGTTGAAGCTCTGCAGCGGCTGCAGAAACTGTTCGACCGTCGCGCCCGCTACCTCCTTGACCATCAAGGGGAAGAACTCGGCGAACACGACCTTGGCGGCCGCAAGGATGCGCGGCATGCCGCGCATGGCGAAGAGCTCCGAGCCTTCGATGTCCATGAACACTAGGTCGAACAGCTCGTCCGGCAGGAGCTCGTCGATCGCTACCGAAGGGACGCGTGTCACCTCGGGTTTATCGTAGAAATAGATCTCGTTCTTCACCAGCGGCATGCGCTTCGAGCCGCCGCTGTTGTGAGTGTTCATCACGAACTCGATCGAGCCCGGGGAATCGCTGGCGGCGCAGTCGAACAGCCGAACGTTGTCGCACCGGTTCATCAGCACGTTCAGACGCAGGCGCTTGAAGGTCCGCGGATTGGCCTCGACGCCGACGATCGAGTCGACCCGCTTTGACAGCGGCACCAGCAGCGAGCCAAGGTGCGCGCCGAGCAGCAGAACCTTGGAGCTGGGGGATAGGAAGTCGCCGATCCGACGGATATCGTCCTGGCCATATTCACCGCGCTCTAGCAGAAACTTGCTGACGAACTGGTCTTCGGGATCGATGCAGAAGATGCCCTGCCGGGTCTCCACCACCATCCCAAGCACCTCGGCGCCCATCGGCTGCCCTCCGATCCGTTCCCCTGGTGCGTGAGGCTAGAGCAATTTGACTGATTTGTGAACAAGAAGGGGTACGCGGGTTTGGCGAGATAAGCGATTCTGGATCCGGGTCGTGCGATTTGGAGGCCGGCACGGCGTATTCCGTGAGTTCGTGAGCCCGCTTACGATCCGCAGCGACACCAGAAACGTAGGAACTGCCCCGGTATTTCGATCCGGGCGCAGTGCGGCGTTGCGCGTTACTCGTTGACGTGGTAGGCTATAAACCGAATTGGGATTGAGACGGAATGTCTGCCGGAATTTTCCCTCAGTCAGGGAAAATCTGAGGGAAAAAGCGATTCTGCGGCAACCACATCGAGGAAATTCAAAGGGTTAGAGCACGACTTGTATGGGTCTCAGGGAAAGACGGGTGCCCGGACCACAATATCGAGTATGGGGCACGATGGCCTTCGGCGCGCGGCGGAAAATCCCTGTTATTCCCTGAAGCAGGGAATTTCCCGAAAGTCGTCCGTGTACGGATGTATTGCGCCGGAGCACCGGGGCTTTGTAAGTCGCCCTTGATGTCGAAGCTTGCCCGTCGGGTGCATCGTACCGGTTGCGCTATCGGGTGCGGCCAGGCGGTCCCAGGAAGAAAAAATGACCCGGCGCACCATTGCGGCAGAGATTGAGGCCCAAGGCGCGGCGCTGCATTCAGGTGCGCGCGCCCGCATGAGCCTTTTGCCTGCGCCGCCCGAGACGGGAATAATTTTTCGCCGCAGCGATCTGTCGAATGCGGAGATTCCGGCGCGTTACGACCGCGTGAGCGAGACGCGCCTGGGGACCGTCATCGGCGAAGCGCCCGGTGCGAGTGCGGGCGTGATCGAACATCTCATGGCGGCCATCGCCGGCGCCGAAATCGACGATCTGACGGTGACGCTCGACGGGCCGGAACCTCCGATCCTCGACGGCGACGCGCTGTCTTATCTCGATCTTATTGCCAAAGCGGGCACGAGAGAGCAGGCGGGCGAGCGCCGGGATATCCAAGTTCTCAAGCCCGTGGCAGTGAGCGCAGGCGATGCCACGGCGGCGCTGTTGCCCGCCGATGCGCGGATATTCGACGTCGAGATCGCGTTCGCGTCCCCGGCCATCGGCGTCCAGCACATGGCATGGGAATTTTCGCCGGTCGGTTTCCGCCGCGACATTGCGCCGGCGCGAACCTTCGGTTTCGTCGGCGAACTCGATGCGCTCAACAAGGCGGGGCTTGCCCGCGGCGCCTCGCTCGACAACACCCTCGCCATCGATGCCGATCGCGTGCTCAATGGCGATCTCATGCGTTTCCCCGACGAATTCGTGCGCCACAAGATACTCGATGCGCTGGGCGATCTGGCGCTCGCCGGCCATCCGATCGTCGGCCGCTTCGAGGGCAGGCGGTCGGGACACGCGCTCAACAATGCGCTGCTGCGGGCGCTGTTCGCGGACGCCGCGAACTATCGGATTGTCAGTGCTTGACGTCCTCTGGGACCCTGGGAGCGCGGACGTCCCCGTCCGCGATTGACGATGACGCAATTTGATGACCGTCGTTATCCCGGATGCCTCACCGTCCTGTGCGGACGGGGACGTCCGCACTCCCAGCAGTGCGGAAGCCCCTGGACCTGCCTTGCGGGCGGATGGCATAAACGGCCCGGATGGCTGTGGCGCCAATGCTCCCAACACGGAAGACCCGAATGCTTTCATGGCTATACGGCAAGCCGGCTTCTGGCCGGCGGATGATGCGTCTGCTACCGGGTGCCGCGCTCGGCGTGGCTGCCGCCTTCATGCTGGCGGGGTGCTCGTGGCTGGGCCTGGGCGACAGTTCCGACGACAAGGACGCCGACTATGTCGAGCGGCCGGTCGAGCAAATCTATAATGACGCCTGGAAGAAGATCGACGATCACGACTGGCTCGAGGCGGCCAAGCAGTTCGACGAGGTGGAGCGACAGCACCCTTATTCGGCGTGGGCGCGCCGGGCGATGCTGATGAGCGCCTTCTGCTACTATCAGGCCAACAAGTACACCGACGCCATCAACGCGGCCGACCAGTATATCGAGCTGCATCCCGGCAGCCATGAAGTGGCGTATGCCTTCTATCTGAAGGCCATGTCGCTCTACGAACAGATCACCGACGTAGGCCGCGACCAGAGCAACACCGAACAGGCGCTCACCGCGCTCCAGGACGTCGTGCAGCGCTTCCCCGACACCGAATATGCTCGCGATGCGAGCCTGAAGGTGGACCTGACGCTCGATCACCTTGCCGGCAAGGAGATGGCGGTAGGCCGCTATTATCTCCTCCGCGGCGACTATATCGGCGCCATCAACCGTTTTCGCACGGTGGTGGAGCGCTATCAGAAGACCTCGCAGATCGCCGAGGCGCTGGAGCGGCTGACCGAAGCCTATTATGCGCTGGGCGTCTACGACGAAGCCAAGACCGCTGCCGCCGTTCTCGGTGCCAATTATCCCGGCAGTACCTGGTATCAGAATTCCTACGACCTGCTCGTCGCGCACAACATGAAGCCGGAAGAGAACAAGGGTTCCTGGATCAGCCGGGCCTTCTCCGCGCCGCTCTGACATATGCTGGCGACGCTTAAGGTCCGCGACCTCGTCCTGATCGACGACGTCACGCTGGACTTCGCGGCCGGCTTGAACGTGCTGACCGGCGAGACGGGCGCAGGAAAATCCATCCTGCTCGACGCGCTCGGCCTTGCCACGGGAGGGCGCGCAGGGACGCGGTCCGCCGTGCGCATCGGTGCGAGCCAGGGTTCGGCCGTCGCCGTGTTCGATCTCCCGCAAGCCCATCCTGCCCGCGCCTTTGTCGTTGCCAACGGCATCCCATGCGACGGCGAAATCATTCTGCGGCGGACGATCGCGGCCGATGCGCGCACGCGCGCCTTTCTCAACGACGAGCCCATCGGGGTAGCGCTTCTGCGCGAGCTTGGCGATCAGCTCGTGGAAACCCATGGCCAAGCCGACGACCGCGGCCTGTTCGATCCGTCGTCCCATCGCAAGCTGCTGGACGCGTATGGCGGTCACGACGAGCAGGCGCAGCACGTGGCCGGCCTGTTCGCCGAACTAGGGCGGCGGCGCAGCCAATCCGAGGAGCTGAGGCGCGCCGCCGCAGCCAGCGCTTCCGAGGCCGAGTATCTGCGCCATGCGGTAAAGGAGATTGCAGAGCTTGCGCCTGCGGAAGGCGAAGAAGCCGAGCTCGCGGCACGGCGCACGCTGCTCGCCAATGCCGGCCGCATCGCCGAAGACGTTGCCGCCACGCTCGATCTCGTGGCCGGCGATCGCGGGGCGCAAAGCGTTTTGGCGTCTGCGCTCAAACGTCTTTCCCGGTTGACTGTCGAGGCGCGAGCCCGGGCAGGGGCGGCCGAATCGGGTCTCGAACAGGCATTTGCGTTCGTCGAGGATGCGCGGGACAAACTCGAAGACCTGCTGTCGGAACTTAAGGCCGATCCGTCCGAGCTCGAGCGCACCGAAGAGCGGCTGTCCGCGCTGAGGGCGATCGCGCGCAAGCATGGCGTGAAGCCAGACGACTTGCCGCGTATGCTTGCGCAATTCCGCGACACGCTGGAAAACATCCAGGGCAGCGATCTGCGGCTGGTCGGCATCGGCGAGCAGGTTGCACAGGCGCTTGCACGCTACCGGCAGGCGGCCGCGACTCTGTCGGCGGCGCGGAACACCGCCGCCAAACGGCTGGAAGCGGCCGTCGCGGCAGAACTCGCTCCGCTCAAGCTCGGCCACGCCAAATTCCGCATCGCATTCGAAAACGTCGAGAATGGCGAGAACGCCGGCGGGCTTGAGCGTATCCGTTTCGAAGTTGCCACAGTCGCCGGGCAGCCGTTCGGTCCGCTTGCCAAAATCGCTTCCGGCGGCGAGCTGGCGCGCTTTTCTCTGGCGCTCAAAGTGGCGCTGGCCGAGACCAATCCGCCTGCGGCGCTGATTTTCGACGAGGTTGACCGCGGCGTCGGCGGCGCGGTCGCCGATGCGGTCGGAGAACGATTGCAGAGAGTGGCGCGATCGACGCAAATTCTTCTGGTGACGCACTCGCCGCAAGTCGCCGCGCGCGCAGCTCGCCATTTCCGCATCACGCGGCGGGCCGACAAGACGAAGGTGGAGCTTCTCGGCGAGGAGGAGCGGGTGGAAGAGATCGCACGCATGCTGGCCGGCGCCGCCGTCACCGATGAAGCGCGCGCCGCCGCCCGCCGGCTGCTCGCAGACTCTGCCGAGCCCAGGAAAGCGAGGAGGCGGGCATAGAGGCTCTTCGTCGTCTCGGTTACAGGATGGTGCAGCAACAGCGCGATGGAGGGAGCATTGCGTGATCGCCAGGAACTGTCGGGAAAGTGCGCGAGGGAACTGCGCAAGCGTATGCCTGACGCAGAGGTTATTCTGTGGTCGCACCTGCGTCGGCACCCCTCGCACAAATTTCGGCGCCAGCATCCGATAGGTCCTTACATCGCAGACTTTGTTTGTCTTTCAGGGCGGCTTGTTGTCGAGGTCGACGGAGGTACTCACGCGACATGCGAAGAGATCGAACACGACCGCGCGAGAGACGCTTACATGCGCCGCAAAGGCTGGCGGGTGTTGCGCGTTAACAATAATGATGTCTACAGGCACCTCTATGATGTACTTGACGGTATCGACCAGCTGCTCGATGCGTTCTAATCTTTCCTCCCCCGCCAATGGCGGGGGAGGTGTCATTCGGCGCCTAGCGCCGAATGACGGAGGGGGTAGGCAGAAACGATTATGCAAGGCGAGCTTGACCAAAGAGATGCGCCCCCTCCGTCGCGCGTCATTTCGTGACGCTCGACACCTCCCCCGCTTCGTTGGGGAGGAAAATAAAACGGTTCGGATGAGCCGGCAATGAATGCTGTTTCTGCGGCGAAACCCGTCGAAAAGCTCGCCCGCTCGGAGGCGGAGAAAGAACTTGCGCAGCTTGCGGAAGAAATCGCCGCCCACGACCGGCGCTATTATCGGGAGGATGCGCCCACTGTTTCCGATGCGGAATATGACGCGCTGCGGCGGCGGAACACCGCGATCGAAGCGCGCTTTCCCGAACTCGTTCGCCCCGACAGCCCGAGCAAGCGTATCGGTGCGGCGCCCGCCGAGAAATTCGCGAAAGTCCGGCACGCCGTGCCCATGCTGTCGCTCGACAATGCCTTCACCGACGAGGACGTGACCGATTTCGTCTCGCGAGTGCGCAGGTTTCTGGGATTGAAGGAAGGCGCGGATCTCGTGTTCACGGCGGAGCCGAAGATCGACGGGCTTTCGGCGACGCTGCGCTACGAGAAGGGTCTGTTCGTGCAGGGTGCCACGCGCGGCGACGGCGTGGAAGGCGAGGACATTACGGCAAACCTCCGCACGCTGAAAGACGTTCCCTTGCGGCTGCACGGCGAAGCCGCAGGCGTGGCCGAAGTACGCGGCGAGGTCTACATGGCGCACGCGGATTTCGCGGCGCTGAACAAAAGACAGGAACAGGAAGGCAAGCCGCTCTTCGCCAATCCGCGCAATTCGGCTGCCGGTTCGGTGCGTCAGCTCGATCCCGCCGTCACCGCGTCGCGGCCGTTGCATTTCTTCGCCTATGCCTGGGGCGAGATGAGCGAGATGCCCGCCGAAACCCAGTGGGACATGCTCCGGACGTTCAAGACATGGGGCTTCCGCGTCAATCCGTTGACACGGCTTTGCCACACGCCCGCCGAGCTTCTTGCTTTCTACCGCGACATCGAAACGCGCCGCGCCAAACTTGGCTATGACATCGACGGCGTCGTCTACAAAGTGGATCGCCTGGATTTGCAGGAGCGGCTGGGCTTTGTCTCGCGCTCGCCGCGCTGGGCCACGGCGCACAAATTTCCCGCCGAGCAGGCGGATACGATCCTCAACGACATTGAAATCCAGGTCGGCCGCACCGGCACGCTGACCCCTGTCGCCAAGCTCAAGCCGGTCACCGTGGGCGGCGTCGTCGTGCAGAACGCCACGCTGCACAATGAAGACGAGATCGCGCGCAAGGACATCCGCATCGGCGACACGGTGGTGGTGCAGCGGGCGGGCGACGTGATCCCGCAGATCGTGCGCGTCATTCTCGGGAAGCGGCCGCGCGCGGCGAAGCCCTATGTTTTTCCGCGTACATGCCCGGCCTGCGGCAGCCATGCCGTGCGCGAGGCGGACGAGAAAACCGGCAAGCCCGAAGCGGCGCGGCGCTGCACGGGCGGGCTCATCTGCCCGGCGCAAGCCGTCGAGCGGCTCAAGCATTTCGTATCCCGCAATGCCTTCGATATCGAAGGGCTGGGCGAAAAGCACATTCAGGCATTCTACGAAGACGGCCTCCTGAAGGAGCCTGCCGATATTTTCCGTCTCGAGAATCGTCACGGCGACGCGATTTGCGCGCGCGAAGGCTGGGGCGAGCAGAGCGCTGCCAATCTTTTCGAAGCGATAAACCGGCGAAGAACGATCTCCCTCGACCGGTTCATCAATGCGCTGGGCATGCGCCATGTCGGCGAGACGACGGCGCGGCTGCTGGCACGTCATTTCGGCACGCTGGATCATTTTGTCTCGGCCATGCAGAACGATACGGCCGTGGCCGAACTCGATGCCATCGAAGGCGTGGGCGAGACGGTGGCAGAGGCCGTCAAGGACTTTTTCGACGAGCCGCACAACAAGCGCGCCGTCGAGCATTTGCGGGCGGAAGTCGACGTTGTTCCCGTCGCGGCGCCCAAGACGTCCGGTTCTGCCGTTGTCGGCCTGACGATCGTGTTTACCGGCACCCTCGAGAAGATGACGCGACCGGAGGCCAAGGCGCGGGCGGAGTCGCTTGGCGCCAAGGTCGCGAGCTCCGTGTCCAAGAAGACCGATCTCGTTGTTGCGGGGCCGGGTGCCGGCTCCAAGCTCGCCGAAGCCGAGAAGCTCGGTGTCAGGGTGATCGACGAGGATGCCTGGCTGAAGCTTATCGGCGGCGCATCGCCGCCCGGTCGTTGTTACTGATGCAAATCAAAGCGTCGGTTTGCTGGTGCGCCTTTTATAGGAGAGAGCCGCTGGCAGATGAGGTACATGTGGGCCGAAATTCCTCCTCCCCCGTGCGTGAGCATGGGGGAGGAAGAATGCACTTTGATCACGCTTGAGGATGTCTTCATGGACGAGCCGCGCAAGCACGAAAAATTCGACGCGCTGATCGAGGCCTGCCGAACGCTCGATCCGGTTCCGACGGCGGTCGCCCATCCCTGCGACGAGAGCTCGTTGTCCGGCGCCACGCAAGCCATGGCTGCAAGGCTGATCGATCCGATCCTCGTCGGGCCCAAGGCGCGCATTGAGGCGCTCGCCGCCCGCCTCAAGCTGGATATCTCCGGTGTGGAGATCGTCGACACCCCCCACAGCCATGCCTCGGCGGCCAAGGCGGTGGAGATCGTGCGCGCCGGCCGGGCGGCCGCCTTGATGAAAGGCAGTCTCCATACCGACGAGCTGATGGCGGAAGTCATTCATCCCGACAAGGGGCTGCGGACCGCGCGCCGGGTGAGCCATGTTTTCATCATGGATGTGCCCACCTATCACAAGCCCTTGTTCATCACGGACGCAGCAATCAACATTTTCCCCACGCTCGAAGACAAGGCCGACATCGTCCAGAACGCCATCGAGCTTGCCCACGCGCTGAATGTGCCCGTGCCTAAGGTTGCGATTCTCTCGGCAATCGAGACGATCACGTCGAAGATACCGTCCACGATCGTTGCGGCCGCGCTTTGCAAGATGGCCGAACGCGGCCAGATCACCGGCGGCGTGCTGGACGGGCCGCTCGCCCTCGACAATGCGATCAGCCCAGAAGCGGCTGCAATCAAGAACATCTGCTCGCCGGTTGCCGGCGACGCCGACATTCTTCTCGTGCCCGATCTCGAAGCCGGAAATATGCTGGCCAAGGAGCTGAGCTTTCTTGCCAATGCCGATGCGGCCGGCATCGTGCTGGGCGCGCGGGTTCCCATCATCCTTACCAGCCGGGCCGACAATGTGCGCACGCGAATGGCGAGCTGTGCGGTGGCAGCCCTTTACGCCCGTGCATGCTGGCTTGCGGCGGCCCAGGCAAAAAAGCCCGAGGATTGATCGATGCGCGGTCCAATCCTTGTGATCAATGCGGGTTCGTCGAGCGTCAAGTTCTCGGTGTTCGAGGATTTTGGCGATGGTTCCTTGTGCGCAGGCATCAACGGCCAGGTCGAGAAGATCGGATCGGCTCCCCGTCTTAAGATCGTCGATGCTGCCGGACATGTGCTCAAGGACGATTCGATAGGCCCGGGCGATCAGGAAGCGGCCATTCAAGCGATCCACGTTTGGTTTGCCGATCATACGATCGGGGAGGCAAGCTTTTCCGGCGTCGGGCATCGTGTCGTACACGGAGGAATGGCATACACAACTCCGGTCCTGGTCGACGACAAGGTCCTGGAGGATTTGGATCGTCTGGTACCGCTCGCGCCGCTGCATCAGCCGCACAATCTGGCGGCAATTCGCGCCATGCGCACGATTGTGCCGGCCGCCCCGCAAGTCGCCTGCTTCGACACGTCTTTCCACAGAACCCAGCCGCCCGTGGCGCAGGAATTCGCGCTGCCGCGCGCGATGACCGCCAAGGGCGTGCTGCGCTACGGATTTCACGGTCTTTCCTACGAATATATCGCTTCGGTACTCCCGCGCGTGGCGCCGGAATGCGCGCATGCCAGGGTGGTCGTCGCTCATCTCGGCAACGGCGCCAGCATGTGCGCCATCAAACAGGGCCGCAGCATCGCCACGACCATGGGATTTACCGCCATCGACGGCCTGCCGATGGGAACCCGCACCGGTGCCATCGATCCGGGCGTGATTCTTTATCTCATCCAGCAGGAAGGAATGAGCGCCAAAGCCGTCGAGCATTTGATCTACGAATGTTCCGGACTGCTTGGCGTCTCCGAGTTGTCTGGCGACATGCGGACCTTGCTGGCTAGCCATGTTCCGGCGGCGAAGGAGGCGGTCGATCTCTTCGTTTATCGCATCGGCCGCGAGCTCGGCTCGCTTGCGGCGGCGTTGGGCGGGCTCGATGCGCTCGTATTCACCGCCGGCATCGGCGAGAATGCCGCGGAAATCCGCGCGCGGGTCTGCCGCGACGCGAACTGGCTTGGTATCCGTCTCGATGAAGAGGCGAATGCACGCGGCGGACCGCGCATTTCGTCGCACGGGTCGACCGCTTCCGCATGGGTCATTCCGACCGACGAGAATTTCATGATTGCACGCCATACGCAGCAACTGATCGAGCAAGGCGGAGGCGGCGCGGACGCGAAGCGCTCGGTGACTTGATCCCGTCGCAAGCGCGAATGAAGCAAATCACCCTTGCTGTTTTCATTCTTGGTGTGACCGCCGCAACATTCTTGCGCACGCTCGACCTTGCATCACGTCTCGCGCAGACCTCCGACAGCGTGCAAGGTTTCGTGGCCGGCGATGCGGTTGTCCGCGGCAACATTCTCCTCTCCGGTTGGCATTTCCCGTTCAACGATTACTATCTCACGGATACGGTTCCCTATGCCGCGTTTGAGCTGATTGCAGGGCCGCATCCGTTTTTCTTGGCGCTCGAACCGGCGTTGGTCTATTCGCTCTTCGTGTGTGTCGCCCTCGTGCTCTCGGTGAGACGCGGGCAGCCCCTTGCACGCAACCTCCAGGCCATAGCCGCGCCGGCGCTCGTACTCGCGGCTCCTGCATGGATCGGCATCTGGAATCCGCTGCTGATGTCGGACATGCATTTTGCAACCGTGCTCGATGCGGTGCTCGGGCTCTGGCTTTGCGCCATCGTCGCGCAATCGGAACGGCGCAATGACCTCGTCTTTGCAAGTCAGTGCGCGGCTCTGCTGCTTCTTATATCTGCAGCGATCGCGAGCGACCCGTTCAGCCTGGTGTTCGCGTTCGGGCCGGCCCTGGCCGTGCTGGCAATCGATCCGGCGCTCGGCGCGTCAAACTCAGGCGGACGCCTGGCGCTTCTTCTGCTGGCAGGCGGCATCGTGCTGGGGTGGGTGCTTCCTGGCCTCATCGCGCAGACAGGCGGCTTCACCACGGAAAGAGACGTGTTGACCGGCCCAGTTCCCGCACATCTTCTCGGGCGCAATCTCGTAGCGCTCGCCACGAGTGTTCTCACGCTCTTCGGGGCCAATCCTTCCGCAACAGGTTTTACGGCGCCCGCCATACTTCTCTTCGTCGTGCACGCCGTCGCGCTGGCGCTCGGCCTTGTAGCGGTTGCGCGCGTGGCCGGCAGCGTGTTCGGGAAATGTCGCATTTCCATTCTGGACCGGTTTCTCTGTGCGGGCATCTTTGCCGTGCTCGTTGCCTGCACCGTGAGCGCTCAATTCGCCAAAGGGATTGCGCCCGCCACATTGTGGACGGGCGGGCCAACCATGCGCTACGTGATGCCGGTCTTTTTGTTCGCAGGCGTTCTCGCCGGCAGAAAGGCTCCCAGCGTGCTTGCCGCCATCAAAAGCCTGCGCATGCGAGCAACGGTCAGCTGGGTTTTGACAGGCTTTGCGCTTCTGAGCGTGGTTGCGGGTGCCTTTGACCTACCGAATAGCGCGCCGCGTTGGATATCAAACAATCCTCCGACTTTGGCCGCGCGGTGGCTGAAAAGCCACGGACTGATCCAAGGGGTAGGCGAATACTGGTCTTCAAATCTGGTCACGGCCATGTCCGGCGACTTGGTGCGTGTGCGCAGCGTTGTGGCCGACGGCGGCAGGCTTGCGGCTTACGTCTGGTCATCGGATGCCAAGTGGTATATGCAGCCGCCGCAATTCGCCATTTGGCAGGACGGAAATCCGTCCGGCCTGACCTATGCGGATGTGGGCGCGACCTATACGATTTGCGAAATGGCTCTTGTTGCCGGCTACCGCATTGCCGTGCTGACCACGACGACAAAATGCTACGAAAAAAATAGCCGACATTTGTATTAGTTCCGTGACATTTCCACGATACAAATTGAACCACGATCGGGCCGGGGATTGTTTGACGCCCGGAATTGTGCTTGCCTGGGATTCTCGCAGGCCAATTCAGGGAGATCTCATGACACTACGATTTGCAGCGCTTGGCGCGCTGCTAGCCTTGGCTCCGTTCGCCGCCGATGCGGTGGATTCTGCGGCCAAACCGGTTTTCACGGTCCTGCTGCCGCATGGAAACGTGCATCCCAATGTTCACTACCTGCCTAATGCCGCATTGCCGGTTTGGAACGGCTCGATCGTTTATGGCAGCCATAGGTATAATTTCACCATGGTGGGCACCGATCCAGCCACCAGCAATGCAACCACCACCGTCACCATCTACATTGTGCCAATCAAGATGGTCTATGGGGCGACGAACGGGAATATGACGTTCAATCCGAACAAGAATAAGGCCAACGGCGTCTCGATCACGCAGAATCTGCTCAATTCGCCGCTGTTCAATTCCTTGGACTGGCAGTGGGGCAGCACGGACGTCGGAACGACGCAGTATATCGACGGATTCCAGCGGGGTTCGTTCTGGAATAACGTCAGCACCAACACCAATTACCACGTCGTATTCGCTACGCCGGTCGTTCTTGCCGAGCAAACCGTCAAGGTTTTGGCAAGTCAGGGCAAGGTCATGCCTAACCCCTTCGGATCGGGCAAGGTCGGAACCATGGCCATCAATGCCTTCGATTCCAAGTTGCAGACGTTCATGACGAAATTCTCGCAGATCAATCCCGGCGTGCTGCCGCTTTTCGTGACGGACAATATCTATTTGACGCAGGGTGGTTGTTGCATTGGCGGCTATCATTCGGCGGATTTGAATGGCCAGACCTATTCCTATGCGACTTACGTCACGTCCGCAGGAGCTTTCTCGCAGGACATTTCGGCGTTCTCGCACGAGCTCGGTGAATGGCTTGACGATCCGCAGATCACCAGCAATTCGCCGTGTGGCATACTGGAGGTGGGAGATCCGCTCGAAGGCCTCGCGCAATACGGCGATTTTTCCGTCACCTTCGGCGGCGTGAAGTGGCATCCGCAAGCCTTGGCCTTCATGGAATATTTCGGCGATCCTGCCAATTTCTCCGCGAACAATTGGCTCGATAACCAGAACATGCTCACGAGCGTCTGCCAGAACGGCGCTTAATCGTTCCACACCTACCGGCTGCCGCGCCCGGCGCGGCAGCCGGGCCAATGTTCAACTATTGATTACGGTATCCGGACTTTCGGAACTCCCGGTCGGGAAAGGGCGTCGGACAAGCTGTTCATCGAAGTTCACGAACGCCTCGCAATCGATTGCGCGAACAAGAGCAGCGCATCGGTAAAATCGATGCCGGACGTTTCCGGATCGAGCGCGGGGGCGGCATGGTCCTCGTCTTCGGGCGCCACCCGCGGTAAGCCGGCGAACGCGGATCACGAGCCCTGTCTCGTCGGCCAGCATTTGCAACTCGATCTTTCAGAGCCGCACGCGAGCACCATTTGAGCCGCCGCAGTCCGCTGCGGTCGTCAACTGGTGCGGATCGCGATCGCGTTGCCGTCCCATACTTCGAACCGCCAGCGGATCGATTGCTCGGCGTAATCGGCGGTGTCGTTGGCAATCCCGACGCTGACAAAGCCGGTATTGGCAGAGAGCTTCTATTCCGCACCGCTTGCGCATTCTGTGCGCATGGTGGCGGCAACCGCAAAATTTTGTGGAAGCCGTTAAGCTTTTGTTAACCTTACCCTGGCATCGTCACTGCGTCTTCCCTTGAAGACACCCCACCATTACCCAACGCCTTGGGGCCGGGCCAAAACCCGGCCCTTTTTTTCTTTCGCCAGCCGTAAACACAGTCGGCCGGTTCGGGCACCACTGTACAAAGCCTGCGCGTGGGGGTAGCCAGACGCGCCAGGATGCGCTACAGACGCGCCCCTGTTCCCCGGTAGCTCAGTCGGTAGAGCAAGCGGCTGTTAACCGCTGGGTCGCTGGTTCGAGTCCGGCCCGGGGAGCCAATCAAAATCAAGGGTTTACCGACGGCCAGCCCTTGAAAAAACTGCCGTGAAATGTGGTCAGGGTACGCCAGGGGTACGAAAGCTGCGCCCCGATTTCGTTAATGGTGAAGGCCCCCAAGAGCCTGAAATAGCGCATGGGCGACCACTCCAAGCGCGAGCTTATGCGCCAGGCCGTCGTGCGGGAGGTCGAGAACGGGCCGAAGCCGGCGCTGGAGCTGCCCCGGTGCCATTTGCCGGGAACACGCCCACGAAGCGGAGCTATAGCCGCTCCATCGTCCCTAGCGGGCAACTGCCTTCCAGGAGACAAACACCCACATGATCGCCGTTACCTGGCCTGCTTGATCGCCTAGCGGGGCAAGCAGGCTTTCGCTGTCGAGCCAGGACTGATCTCTGACGGTCACTCGGGTTTGTATCCGGGCGGGGCGCGCGGAGATTCTTACATGCTCAAAGCATTCGCGCGCGCGGCGCACCCGTGCCGGCGGAAGACTCTCTTCGATATCGCGAGGCGCCAGTTGCCCGAACACTTCCCGTCCATGCGCCAACTCCAGGGAGATATTATAAGCGACCGGGGTGCCTTCGACTGCCGGCTGCACATCGACCAGGCCCACATAAGTCAGAAATTCGCGCATTCCGCGCGGACTCAACTCGCGGCGTGTCGGCATGGCCCGCTCGCCGCGAATTGAATCCCAGTAGGCGTAAGCCTCGCTGGTTTCACGGCGACTGAAAGCTAGCCCCCAATCAACGGTAATTGGCGGTTCTGCAATTTGGCTTTCGGAGCATGGTTGAATGAGCATTGTCGGAAATTATGCTGCGAGCGCTGTTACCGATGCGTTAACCGCAGCGTTCAACCGTGAGCTTTTGGTCGCTGTTGCGCCGCCTCTTCAAATAGCGCCGCCTTCCGTCCCTGTTCGCTATCGTCCACAAAGAGCGTCCGCGTGGGCTTGGAGACGGGATAGCTGCCGCCGGCTTTGCGTGAGACGCGTTCCAATTCCTTCGTCGTGATGAAATAGGGCTGTTTCCCGCCGCTTGGGAGCTTCTGCCACTCATAGAAGCCATCGGCCGGCACAAGGCACGGCCGCGATTTGAAAGCGGATCGGAATGATGGCTTCTCCGCGACCGTTTCGCTTTTGGCGTTGATGCACTTCGCGGCTCCCAACTCGTCTTTCGACCATGAGGGAACGAGGCCCCAGCGCATCATTATGGGCTCACGCCGGCCTCCCTTGTCCAGCCGCACGACAATCCCGCGCTGCATCGGAGCGAAGTTGAAGCGCGGCTGCAAATTCGAGATCGGATGAATGTAAGGCTCCGTGATCCGGTAGAGCTCGACCAGCTCGCGCCACGTGAAGCGATTGGTGAAGCGCCCGCACATGCGGCAACGTTAGCGCCAGATTTGGTTAGAGAGAAGTTCGAACGTCGGCCTTGAACGCGTTCCAGCCCAATTCCCGCGCTGGCTGCCAGAATGCCGTGTCGTAAGAACTTCTCGATTCCGACAGCCGGCGCAAAGTCTCCTTGGATCCGATAGACGACAATGTGCGCTGCGTCTGCTCGCGAATATGGTTTGTTCGTTGTTGTAGATACGCGACACGGACGATCACCCGGACGAAAGCGATGCCGGCCGGGACATGCAGATGTGGACCTTGGTTTCGGTGTTGGGTCCGCGCAGGCGGTCGATCATGGCCGGCATCTCGGCAAGCGAGATGGTATTGGTGATGATCGCTTTGGGATCGCAATGGCCCTTGTCCATCTGGTCGGCGATGTAGAGGAACTCCTTCATCGAATAGCCGACGGCGAACTGCATGCCGGCGCATTTATAGGCCGCCATGCCGGGAATGACGGGATCCGGCGACGTGCAGAAGCCGAGCGAGATGATCTTGCCGAATTGGGCGACGTGCATGACCGCTTTCGACAGCATACCCTCGGCGCCGACGCATTCGAAGACGAATTGCGGCGCTCCGCCGAGCGCGTCTTTGACTTCGCCGATTTCGTTGTCGCCATACGCAATGAAGGCATTCGCGCCCATTTCGAGCGAAAGCTCCTTGCGCCGCGCCGAACGCGACATGGCGACGATGCGGCCGGCGCCCAGCCGCCGCGCCCAGTAGATCGCATAGAGCGCGACCGTGCCGCCGCCCAGCACCAGCACGCGGTCGCCGGGCTCGATATGCGCGAGCTCGACGCCGTACATGCTGATGGCGAGCGGCTCGATCAATGCGCCATCGGCCAGTGAGAGCGTCGCCGGCAGTCTCGTTGCGACGCTGACGGGCACCTTGGCCAGTTCGGCGAAGCCCACCATCGCCGTTCCGGGGCTCGCATGGCACAGCACATTGTTGCGATGGCTGCGGCAGGCCTCGCACGCGCCGCAGGCGACCGAAGGCAGCACGGCAATCCGTTCGCCTACCTTGAATCCGGTGACGTTGCGGCCGGTCTCGACGATCTCGCCGGCATACTCGTGACCGAACTGAACGCCGGTGCCGAAATCGAATGTCCCGCCGCGGGTGAACGACAGGTCGGTGCCGCAGATGCCGCAGCGGTCGACCTTGATGATGACGTCGTCCGGTCCCGGCCGTGGATCGGGCAGTTCCTCGATCACGACAGGCTTGCCGTGGCCGGGATAGATCGCTGCCTTCATGGGTGGGTCTCCAGGAGGTCGTAGCGCTGGACGTAATCGTGGAAGGGCACGCGCGCTTCCTCTTCCGTCATGCCATAATCGGCAATGTCGTAGCGGTGGACGCCGCGGGCAAGTTCGGGCTTCTCCTCGATGCGTCGCGCGAACGCGGCGCTTGTGTCGTCGGGGATGTCCATGCCGATGAAGGCGTAGATGCGTTCGAGCACGGCCATCGGCTCGCGGTGGAAATCGGCATGGATGACGTCGAGCACGTTGCCGGGGTGGTTCGTGCGGACTTTTTCGCATTTGCGCACGGCGCTGGACCACTTGGCCACCTCGCGCGCCAGCATGATCTCGGCACGCTGCTCGGCACGGCCGTCTTCGAAGATCGGGTGGAGATTCATCAGCAGCGAGACCAGCGAAGGGATGGCCTTGGCCGGATCGCGGTGCGTCTGGACTACCTTCGCATCGGGGAACACGGCGAACAGAAGGTCGAGGTTTTCGATGTGGCCGGGGTTCTTCAGCAGCCAGCGCGTCTGCGTTTCGTTGCTGCCGATCAGCTGCACGCAAGCGCAGTAGTGGCGATAGGCCGGTTGTTCGCTCTGGCATTGCCACCAAGCGTCATAAGTCGGCGCCGACCAGCCGCAGCTCCAGAGATTCGAGACGAAGCTCTGGCGCAGCACCATGCAGCATTCGTGGACTTCTTCTGCGGCGAGAAAGTGCGCGGCACGCTGCTGAGGGGCGGCGGCATATTGCGCTTCGAGGATGGCGGCGCTCTTCTGAAATTCCGGATAGTTCCGCCAAGTCTCGATCGGCGGGCGCGGCATCGGAGAATCGAGCAGCCAAGTCTGCAGTCCCTGAAACCGCCGGTCGACAGCCATGAGCCGGTGCAGCGCCGTCGTGCCGGTGCGCGGCACGCCGGTGATGACCACAGGGCTGGTGATGGAATGGGCATCGAAGCCGGGATTGTCTCTCATCGATCGGATCGCATGGACGCGGCCCTTGAGCACGCCCACTACCTGCCCCCAGGCGGCGCGGCGTCCGGTTGGCGAGAAATGCGGGTCGTAATCCATCGACTGGAGCAGCACCTTCAGCCCCGGCAGATAATCCGCAGGACCGAAGTCAGTGCTGCCGGTCTCTTGCGCGACGACATCGTGCAGCCGGTCGAGCGCGGTGCGGAACTGCTCGGGCGGATCGTAGCTGAAGTCCATGCTGCGCCTCACCACCGCCTGCGGCGCTGGCAGGCGCGAACGCGGCGGCGGATTTCCTCGGCGCGCGCCTCTGGTGTGACCTCCGGCGTGTCGGGCGGCAAGTGATTGCGCAGCTCGGCGAGATTCACCCGCTGCAAGGTCGGCGTCGGACAGGAATCGCAATCGTACCAGCGGCCATAGATCGTGCCCTGCTTGAACCCTGCCGGGTCGAGCCAGTTCGGCACGCCGGGATCGGCTAGCGAGATCACGGCGCGAAACTTGCCGTCCGAGCTGAGCTTGGCGAAATGGCCGTTGGTACTCGACAGGCGATAGACGTATTCGACCGCGTTGAAATAAGGATCGTTCAGCTGGAAATTCCAGTATCGCCTTACTGCGGGCAGCTCGGTCTCCAGGATCAGCGCTTCGTCGTCTTCGATCTCGAACACGGCAGGCAGGTAAACCTGCCGCGACAATGCCCCGCCATAGCGCACCGGCTCGAAGACATTCGCGCCCACCCGCGCCTTGACGCCGTTCTGCATGGCGTAGAACAACTTCGTCGACCGCACCGGCACGCGCGCCATGTGATCGATGCGTTCGAGGATTTCCGCAGGGCTCAGGCGCTTCTTGAGGCCCATGGGGTTCAGGCACTCGATCGACATGACCGGATCGATCTCGTTCTCCCAATCGTAGCTGCGGAAGCGTGTCATCAACGTGACGGCGCCGGGCTTGATGCGCAACCAGTTGCCGGTGTGCCCGGCGGGCCGTTCGCTGCTCAGAAGAACTTCGAAATTTCCCTGTGCATCGATTTGAAGGTCGCCGTCGTCGAGGTCGGCGTAGAATTCGCCGGTATGATCGATATGACCCGGCATTCCGGATAGCGCGGCCTGCGTATTCATGGTAATCATCTTCACCGTGCCCCGGTTGCCGGTAATGCGGTACCGATAGTCGCTGCCGATCGGACAGTAGAGGTAGATGTCGTCCGGGTTCGGCTGCAGCGTGTAGACCGGGTTCCACAAGGGCGCCCAGTCCGGATGTTCGGGATCGGCATGGAAGAAGGCGAAGTAGCCGTACGACAATTGCATCATGATTTGCCGGTAGACGTCGGCGCGATACTCGGGGTCGTTCGGCCGCCAGGTGTTGGCGATCTCGTCGACGGCGTCTTCAAGCGGCTTCAGGTAATCGAGGATACGGGTTGAAATATCGATGGCCATGCGAATCTCTTGTTCTTGCGGTTCCGTGTTTCGGCGACGCGCAGGACTCTGCTGCAAGCAGCTGTACAAGCCAGATCCGCTCGGCTCGGCATGGGCTGCACATTAGGCGGCGAACCGGGCGGGAAAGCGCAACGTTAGGTGGCCGAATGAGAGCGGTCAAATGGGAACAGGGCAGGCGGGCTTTCGGCCGTGTCGGAGGCCGAAATCGTTTGACATTGCAGGGATTTGTATGTTTTTCGGGGTACCCCCGGCGCGACTGAAGTTCCGGCAGGCGCGAGCGCAGACGGCGACATGAAAATCAAGCTTCACAAGGGCGATCTTCCGGACGGTCTCGAATTGGGGCCGCTCGTTGCCATCGACACGGAGACGCTCGGTCTCAATCCGCATCGTGACCGGCTCTGCCTGGCGCAACTCTCCTGCGGCGACGAGGTTTGCCATGCGGTGCAATTTGCGCCCGGCGAATATGGCGCTCCGAATCTCAAGCGCCTGCTCGGCGATGCTTCGGTCACCAAGCTTTTTCATTTCGCGCGCTTCGATATCGCAGTGTTCAAGCAACATCTCGGCGTGACGACGCGTCCGGTTTATTGCACCAAGCTCGCGTCCAAGCTGGTGCGAACCTATACCGACAAGCATGGACTGAAGGACCTCGTCAAAGATCTGCTGGGCGCCGATCTCTCCAAGGAGCAACAGAGTTCGGACTGGGGCGCCGAACGGCTGAGCGAGCGTCAGCTTGCCTATGCCGCCAACGACGTGGCCTATCTCCATCGCTTGAGGGACGTTCTCGACGGTATGCTGGCCCGGGAAGGGCGAGCGCATTTCGCCAGGGCATGTTTCGAGTTTCTACCGACGCGGGCCGAGCTCGATCTTGCGGGCTGGACCGACCTCGACGTTTTTGCGCATTAATTTCTTTCCGGCGGCTGGGTTCTTGGCGCGGCAGCTTGAAGAAAGGTCCGGGCACTCCCATAATTTCACTTGGCATGAAATTCGCGTCAGGCTACTTGGTTGGCGGCTGAAGCGAGGGTTTCTGCGAGTTCCCAATACGGCCGCAGTGGTTTGGGGTGAGTGCGGCCCGATGCGAGTAATCACCGAATGCGCGTAATTGCGCCGGCAGCCGGAATGATCGTGCGCGATACATCTGAGAGCCCGAATGGCGATTTCGCCGCTGTTCGCAGAGTGCTGGACAGTGCGCGCGACGCCATTGGCGAACTGGGCGAGAATCTGAACGGCGAATTTTCCCGTGCCGTCGATCTTCTGTTGGCGGTGAAAGGTCGGGTTATCGTCAGCGGGATGGGCAAGTCCGGGCACATCGCGCGCAAGATTGCGGCAACGCTGGCCTCGACGGGGACGCCTGCGCAATTCATCCATCCCGCAGAAGCAAGCCACGGCGATTTGGGGGCGGTCACGCGCGCCGATGCGCTGCTGATTCTTTCCAACTCCGGGGAGACCGCGGAGCTGGCACATCTGATCACCTTCGCCAAACGCTTCGCCATTCCCATGATCGGGGTTGCCAGCCGCCGCGACTCCGCCCTGATGCGCGCTGCCGATGTGGCGATCGAGTTGCCGAAAGCGCGTGAGGCTTGTCCGATGGGGCTTGCGCCGACGACATCGACGACGCTCATGCTGGTGATCGGGGATGCGCTGGCCGTCGCGCTCATGGAGCGGCGCGGCTTCACGCCCGACCAATACCGCGAGCTCCATCCCGGCGGTTCGCTGGGCAGGGCCCTTGTTCGGGTTTGCGACATCATGCATTCCGGCGAGGACATGCCGCTGGTGCCCGAACGTGCCGCCATGGGCGAGGCGCTTGTCGTGATGACTGCCAAGCGCTTCGGTTGCGTGGGTATCGTCAACGACAGCGGCGGGCTGGTCGGAATATTTACCGACGGCGATCTTGCGCGGCGTATGGACAGCGATTTGCTGAGCCTGAAAGTCAAGGACGTGATGACGCGCACACCCAAGGTTATCGGGCCCGGGCAACTGGCCGCGCAGGCGCTGGCAAAGATGAATTCGCAGAAGATCACGGTTCTGTTCGTCGTGGACGGCGAGCAGCCTGCCGCCAAGCCGGTCGGAATCCTGCACATGCATGACTGCCTGCGTGCGGGGTTGCAGTGAATTTGCAGGGCAAGCCGTCGGGCGCCGGGGCCGAGCCGGTAGCCGCCGCCGCGCCGCGGCCGCAGCGGGATTGGTCGTCGAGGGTGCGCAGCGACGCGCACCAAACCGAGCGCTATTCGCGCTTCGTGACGCTCGCCAAGCGCGGACTTCTGATCGCCGCAGGCGTGCTGATCGCCGCAGTGCTCGTCTACTCGCTGCAGCCGCGCCAGCGCGAGCAGCTCGCCATGGGTTTTCAGCGCCTCGGCATCGTCAACAACGATCTTGCGATGGTCAAGCCGCGCCTCACCGGCGTGAACGAGGAAGGCGATCCTTATGTGGTGACGGCGGAGCGGGCCATTCAGGATCGCGCCAACGCCAAGCGTGCGTGGCTCATCAATGTCGATGCAGACGTCACGCTCAAGGACGGCACTTGGGTTGGCTCGACTGCGCCGCACGGCTTGCTCGACGCCGCGGCGCAGATGTTGGTATTGACCGGCGCCGTCGCGATCTATTCGGACAAAGGTTATGAAGTCCACACCACTATCGCGAACGTCGACATGCACAGCGGCATGATCGAGGGCAACCAGGCCGTGTCTGGTCAAGGTCCGTTGGGGACGTTTCGGGCCGACAGGTTCAAGATCGATCGCGACGAGAAAGTGGTTTATCTTTTCGGCAATGTTCGCATGACCGTGTACGGGCACGGTTTGGGGGGTAAATGAGCGTCTTGAATCCACGTTGGCTGGCTCTCTCGGTGCTGGCGCTGACAACAATGGGGGTGCCCGGGACCGCTCGGGCGCAGGCCATTAATATGGGTGCGCATGATTCCAACGCCCCCATCAATGTGAGCTCCGACGCGTTTGTGGGCGATTTCCAGACGAAGGTGGGAACCTATACCGGTAATGTTGTCGTGACGCAGGCCGACTACAAGCTTCGTGCGGACAGGGTGAAAGTGGCGATGGTCGCCGGACAGCCGAACAAATTTTTTGCCGACGGACGCGTCGTTTTCGATTCGCCGTCCGGAACGGCTATTGGCGACCATGGTATCTACGATCTGACGCCGCCCCGCACAATGACGTTGACGGGCAGTGTGATCTTGACAAAACAGAAGGACGTGATGCGCGGAACCATACTCGTCGTCAATCTCGTGACGGGGCAGGCACATCTCACCGCGAAGGGAATGCCGGGCAACCGCGTGCAAAGCCTCTTCATACCCAAACCCCAGGCGAGCCCCGGCAAGCCTTCGCAGCCGCCCGAAAAGACACCGCAGAAATAGCCTTCACGCTTCGTTAAAGGCCAAACAGGCACAATTCTTGCCATGAGCATTAAAAGCGGCAACCAACAGATCGCCAGACCGCCAAGCGAACGCGCTGTCCCGCGAGTTTTGGAGGGCAGTCAGGGTCTTGTGATCACACGCATCGGCAAGAGCTTCCGCAAACGGCCGGTCGTGCGCTCCGTCAGCCTATCGCTGCGGCGCGGCGAAGTAGTGGGGCTGCTGGGGCCGAACGGGGCCGGCAAGACGACCTGTTTCTACATGATTACCGGTCTCATCCCGGCCGATTATGGAAGGATCGAACTGGACGGCTACGACGTGACGCGCCTTCCCATGTACCGACGGGCGAGGCTCGGCATCGGCTATCTGCCGCAGGAGGCCTCTATCTTCCGCGGTTTGACGGCGGAAGAAAACATTCGGGCCACCGCGGAGCTCGTCGAGTCCGATACAGGCCGCATCGAGGCGAGCGTCGAAGAGCTGATGGCGGAATTCGGAATCACGCACGTCCGCAATACGCCGGCGATTGCGTTGTCGGGCGGCGAACGAAGGCGGGTGGAGATCGCGCGCTCTCTCGCCACGCATCCGTCGTACATTCTTCTCGACGAGCCGTTGGCCGGCATCGATCCGATCGCGGTGAACGAAATTCGCGACCTCATCCGGCACCTCAAGGACCGAGGCATCGGCGTGTTGATCACCGATCACAATGTGCGCGACGCGCTCGAAATCATCGACCGCGGCTACATCATCCACGAAGGCCAGGTGTTGAAGGAGGGGTTGCCCGGCGAGATCGTGGGCGATCGCGACGTCCGCCGGGTCTATCTCGGCGAGCGTTTTTCGCTCTAGGGGCTTTCACACCATGGCGCTGACCCAACGTCTCGAGATGCGTCAGGGCCAGGCGCTCGTTATGACGCCTCAGCTGCAGCAGGCGATCAAGCTGCTGCAGCTCTCCAATGTCGAACTCGCCGATTACGTCGAGCAGGAACTTGAACGAAATCCTCTGCTCGAGCGCGACGAGGCCGAACCGCCCATCGCCGACGACCGCGAGGCGGTGCGCGAACCGGAGGCGCAGTCGGCCGAAACGCTGGATGTCGCGCTGGCACGCGAAGATTTTTCCAAGGGGGAAGATATCGACGCCGAACGCTGCGATCTTTATGCGGAGGACCAAGGACCTGCGGTTCCGCTGTCGGATTGGTCTCGCGTCCGCTCGGCGCCGGCGGCGGATGGGGACGAGAATCAGCTCGAGCGCACGCTTGCCGAAAGCGAGACGCTGAAGAACCATCTTGTCGAGCAGCTTTCGATTGCGGGGCTGGACGGCGAGCGGCGTCTCATTGCCGTGGCCTTGATCGACGCCATCGACGAAGCCGGCTACCTGCGCGCGGATATTGCCGAGCTGGCCGCGCGGCTTGGCGCGTTGGAGCAGACCGTGTCCGATGTGCTCGCCATCGTGCAGGGATTTGATCCGACCGGTGTCGGCGCGCGCGATTTGCCGGAATGCCTGGCGTTGCAATTGCGGGAAAACGGCCGTTTCGACCCGGCCATGCAGGCTCTCGTCGCCAATCTCGATCTGGTGGCGCGTCGCGATATTGCAGGGCTGCGAGCAGTTTGTGGCGTGGATGCCGAAGACATCGCGGACATGATCGCCGAAATCCGCGCCCTGACGCCGCGGCCGGGGCTGGCATTCGGGTCGGAGCCGGTGCAGTCGGTGGTGCCGGACGTCTTCGTGCGCGAAAGCGCGGACGGCGGGTGGCATGTCGAGCTCAACAGCGATACCTTGCCGCGTCTGTTGGTGAATTCGCGTTATTACGCCAAGGTGGTATCGTCGGCGCGCGAAAAGGATGCGAAGACATATCTTGCGGATTGTCTCAATACCGCCAATTGGCTGGTCAAGAGCCTCGATCAGCGCGCGCGTACGATCCTGAAAGTCGCTACCGAGATCGTCCGTCAGCAGGACGGATTCCTTGCCTATGGAGTCCGCCATTTGCGGCCGCTCAATCTGCGCACGATCGCCGATGCGATCGGTATGCATGAATTGACGGTAAGCCGGGTTACGTCGAACAAGTACATCGCGACGCCGCGCGGCGTGTTCGAGCTGAAGTACTTTTTCACCGCGGCCATCCAAGCCGTCAATGGCGGCGAAACTCATTCCGCTGAAGCGGTTCGCGACCGTATTCGGGAAATGATTGCGCTGGAGAGCGCCGAAGACATTCTTTCGGACGACAAAATTGTGTGTCTATTGACGGCGGACGGGGTTAATATCGCGCGGCGAACGGTGGCGAAATATCGAGAGGCCATGCGCATTCCGTCTTCGGTGGAGCGCCGCCGGCAAAAACAGTCGGAGCATCCGGCGGGGGTGGGCGTATGAATTCCACGATTGACAGTGGCAGGACCCCGACATATGGTCCGCCGCCTTTTTCGGACGGCATCGCCCGGAGTGCTGCGTAGGATCGCGAAAACAGCAACTGAGCCGCGCGTGTGGGGCCTATGAAGGTTCGGGTATCGGGCAACCAGATTGAGGTCGGCGAGGCGCTGTCCGAACTCGTGTGAAATCGAATCGAAAACGCATTTATCGAATATTTCGGCGGTGGCGCGGAGGCGCATGTCGTGTTTTCTCACGAAGGTGCAGGCTTCAAGGCGGATTGTGCGGCCCATCTCGTTCGGGCGTCATGCCGAAGGCGGAAGGCACGAGCGCCGACGCCTATCGCGCCTTTGATGCCGTGCTCCTCCATCTGGAAAAACCGGTTCGCCGCACCAAGCGGCGTCTCAAGAATTGTCACGACAAAGGGCCGCCGCGCCGGCACGCCGGCGTCTGAGGCCATTCGAGAAAGGTCGTCATGGAAATCGCAGATCTGCTGACGCCGGACGCCATCCTTCCCATGCTGAAGGCGCAGGGCAAGAAGCAGCTTCTTCAAGAGCTTTCGGAGCAGGCCGCGCGGCTTACGGGAATTCCGGAGCGGCGTATTTTCGAGACGCTCGTCGAACGCGAACGCCTCGGCAGCACCGGGATGGGGCAGGGCATCGCTATTCCGCATGGCAGGCTGGCCGGCTTGAGCAAGATCGTAGGAATCTTTGCGCGGCTGGAGAATCCGGTTCCCTATGATGCGGTCGACAACCAGCCGGTCGATCTCGTCTTCCTTCTGCTTGCGCCGGAGAGCTCCGGAGCGGATCACCTGAAAGCGCTGGCGCGGGTTTCCCGGCTGCTGCGAAATCAGACGACCTGCGAAAAGCTTCGAGCAACTTCGAATGCCGAAGTGCTCTATGCTCTTCTCACCGAACCCACCAACGGCGGGACGAACTCCCAGGCAGCCTGAGCCCTCCGGTCCCATGAGCGGGCAGGGCTAGTGTTTCGAATCTGACGTTTGCTATCCAAAATTGTCATGGCCCGCGAAGGCGGGCCACCCAGGTTTTCAAGCCACAGATGGTGATATGCTTTCTCCGCTTGTCGTAGACAGCGTCGAATTCTGATGAGAGCACCTGGGTGGCCCGCCTTCGCGGGCCATGACAAATATTTTTTGGGAATCATCCGCTGCAGACGGAACACCAGAGCGACATGACTTTTCTTCGAATCGTCATTTCGCTCCAAGTTAATGTTTTGACGCGGTTCCAGCAAAAGTGCGCACAGTTTTGCTGGAACCGCTCTAATGCACGCTCACCGGCGTCAGCTCGTTCTGCACCGCCGCGCCGTAAGCCGATTCCCAAGCGTCCGTGAAGCCGAGCACGCGGCCGTCGCTCGCGTGCAAGACGTAAATCTTCACCCCGTCGGGAATCTTGATCCCGGGCGGCAGGATGCCGAGCCGCCGTGCTTCTTCGGCGGGAGTGGGTTTGATGTAAGCCAATCTTTCGGCATCGAACGGACTGCTCGCCGCCTCGTCGATGTCAAACAACTCTTCGTTCTCGTTCATTTCGCTTGCTCCTTTTCGGTCGGTAGCGGCGCCGGTGCGCTGCGGTCCGACTTGATTTCGATCGTCTTGACGACCGAGCGTGCCTTCGGGCGTTCGAGTTCGATCGACAGCAACCCGTTCCTCAAACGCGCTCCTGCAATTTCGATGCCTTCGGCCAGCACGAAAGTGCGCTGAAACTGGCGGTTGGCGATTCCCTTATGGAGAAATGTTCGATCGACAGCTTCGGGTTGCTGGCCGCGAACGATCAGCTGGTTGTCCTCGGTCGTTATCGCGAGATCGCCCGCGTCGAAACCTGCGACGGCAACCGTGATTTGCAAGCGGTCCGGACCGGCTTCTTCGATATTGTAAGGGGGATAACTATCACCCGCAGATTTTTCCGAGCGTTCGAGCAATCTTTCGAAGTGCTCAAATCCCAGGAGCAGGGGACTGCTGAATGCGCCGTTCTTCATCAAAGCCCTCCTCGGCGGCTTTGCCGGCTCCTTTGAAGGCCGCCGGTATTGACACTCGGCCCCATTTGGGCGCCGTGACTGAATGTGGGGTATCGGAGAAGTGGATCAAGGCTGATCGTGGAATCTCGCAGTAAGTCACTGAACAAGAAGCCTAATCCCGCCGTAGTCCTGGAGGATGCGCGGTCGGAGTGCGGTCGGGCGCTGGTGTTCCGCTCGCCCGCAGCGGTTTTGAGCGCCATTTCGCCCGGCGAAGTTCAGCCCGCCCTGGAAGCGGCCGATCGCGCTCTGGCCGCCGGCAATCACGTTGCAGGATATTTCTCCTACGAACTGGGCTACCTCTTCGAATTGAGATTGGCGCCGCTGCTGCCGCCGCGGCGCCGCCTGCCGCTCTTGTGGCTCGGAATCTTCGAGCGATGCGAAGTCCGTTCCGCTGCCGACGGGCTCTTTTGCGATGTCGGGCGCGCCCATGCAGGGCCGCTCGAGCTTGAATGGAACGCGCAGGACTACGCCAACCGGTTCGAGCGTCTGCACAAGCTTATTTCGGCAGGCGATCTTTACCAGGCCAATTTGAGCTTCCGGGCCGGGTTTGCCTTCGCAGGCGATCCGCGCGCTTTGTATCGCGACCTCAGGAAATATTCGCGAGCGGGGCATTGCGCCTACATCGACGACGGCGCACGCACCATCCTGTCTTTCTCGCCGGAGCTCTTTTTCGAGATTTCCTCAAGCGGGGTAATTCGGACGCGCCCCATGAAAGGCACTGCTGCCAGGGGATCGGACGCGGCGTCGGACGCACTGGCACGCATCCGCCTGGTTGCGAGCGACAAGGACCGCGCCGAAAATCTCATGATCGTCGATCTGTTGCGCAACGACCTGACGCGCGTGGCAGAACCCGGCAGTGTGACGGTCGACGGCCTGTTCGAGGTGGAAACCTATCCCACGGTGCATCAGCTCGTTTCCGCCATCTCGGCACGCCGGGCGCGGACGGCTTCGGCGACCGACATTCTGCGTGCGCTCTTTCCGTGCGGTTCGGTGACGGGTGCGCCGAAGATTCGCGCCATGGAGGTGATCCGCGAGCTGGAGGCCGGCCCGCGCGGGGCCTATTGCGGCGCCATCGGGGCGTTCCATCCCGACGGCACTGCGCGATTTAATGTTTCGATCCGTACGCTGACCATATCCGGCAACCGCGGCGAGCTCGGGATCGGCGGCGGCGTTGTGTACGATTCCGGCAGCGGCTCCGAATACGCCGAATGTCTCCTTAAGGCCCGCTATTACGAGGCGGCGCGCGTGCCCCTCCAACTGATCGAGACCCTGCGCTTCGACCCGGGGGAGGCTGTCTTGGTGCGCGAGGCGCGTCATCTGGAGCGCATGGCGCGCTCTGCCGCCCAGTTCGGGATTGCCTTCGACTTGAACCGCGCGCGCGCGCTTCTGGCTGAGGCGGTTGCGGGTGCCCAAACGTCCTTGCGGGTGCGCCTGACATTGAGCGAGACGGGCGAACTTGCGGTCGGCGTGTCGCCATTCGATTCTGTCGCTCCATCCGGATGGCGCTTCGTCGTTTCCGATGCCCGCGTCGACAGCGCCGATTTTCTCCTCCTTCACAAGACTAGCCGGCGCGAGCTGTTCGACAGCGAGCTGGCGCGTGCCGCCCGAGACTTCGGTGTGGACGAAATGTTGTTTCTCAACGAGCGGGGCGAATTCACGGAAGGAAGCCGCACGAACATTTTTGTCGGGATCGGCGGAAGGCTTCTCACCCCGTCGCTTCACTGCGGCCTTCTCGACGGCTGTTTGCGGCAGGAACTGATCGCAACCGGCCGATGCGCGGAGGCGGTCTTGTACCTCGACGATCTGGCGCGCGCCGATGCGGTCTATCTCGGAAATTCCCTGCGAGGGCTCATCCGCGCTGCTCCGCTGCACCGGCCGGCCCGGTGACTCGACTACCCGAAGTTTGCAACGGCGAAGGCGGCATTGCCCCCGCGCTCGCGTTTCCCGGCTGCGAGGCCGAGGCCGCCAGCGCGCAGAGTGTCGTCAAGGTGGAGGGGAGCACCCAGCCGTGCACCTCGGTCAGGCGAGCGTCGCGCAGGTCGGCATCTGTGGCGGCTGCAAGGGACATCGCGTCGAGGCGGGCCCGCAGGGCGCGTGCCGTGCTTTGCGGATCGAAATTGCTTTCGGCGGCGAGCACGGCCGAGCCCAGCCGTACGGCGTCGTCGCGATCGGCCAGGCGGCCGAGGAGATCGTCGTATGGCGTTCGCGGGTAGCGCGGTTCGAAAATCCTGGGTGTTTCGTAGGCCAACAAGCCGATGGCTGCGAGCCCCAGGCCTGCCAAACTGCCGAGCAGCAGCGGCCGGCGCGCGATGGCGGTCATGACCGGAACCAGGATTTGAGGTGATCGGCGAGCCTGAGGGTCAGCGCCACGAGGTTCAATGTGGGGTTCGACGCCCCGTAGGTCGGGAAAACGGAGCTGCCGGCAACGAACAGATTGTGGACGCCGTGCACCTGCAAGTCGGCGTTCACCACGCCCGTTTCGGGATCGGGGCTCATGCGCGCCGTTCCCAAATGGTGATTGCCCCAATCCATCACGCTCATCCATTCCTCGCGCGTCTTGTGCAGGATGCGCACCATGCCCGTGCGCGCCGCCAGCAGCTGACGGCCCAGCTCGGTCAAGGTTGCGCGATAGCGGGCGAAATCCGTGTCGGCAATGCGCATGTCGAGCTTCAGGCGCGGCATTCCAAGCGCGTCTTTCTCCGTCGTCAAGCTGACCCGGCGGTCCGGATCGGGGGCCAGCTCCAAGCCGCACCCCAATGTGAATGCGCGCATGTTGCCCGCGTCGATGCCGAACGTCGCGGCGGTCTGGGCGACCGCCGCGCGGCCGATGCTGTCGAGCTGAACTTCGCCCTCGACGGTGGCCAGCGAACCCAAGACGCCGCTTTGTCTTTGGTAGCTCTCGCGCGGGGCCAGCGCGGCGCGAAAATACGCGCCGTACGCAGGCTGCGGCTGCTGGTAATAGGGAGAAATATTTCCGCCGAACAGCACGATGATGGCGGTATTGCCGGGGATGGGATGATCGGCAAAGAAGCGGCCGACGAGATCGTGAGAATTGCCGATTCCCTTCGATACGACGTCGTTCGATGCCAGGAGCAGTCGCGGCGTTTCGACGCCGCCCGCCGCCAGCACGGTGCATTTGGGCTTTACGGAAAAACGCTTGCCCGAAAGCGTCGCTGTGTCGAGCCGGTCGATGCTGCGGGCATCGGGCGCGAGCCGAAGCCCCGTCACGTTGGCGTGCAGCATCACGGAGAGGTTAGCGACGCGTTTGAGGTCCCCGGCGTAGCGGTCGCCGAAATGGGTGGGCAGGATGCTGTCGCGCTGCTTGCTGAATTGAAAATAGGTGGTGTGCACGCCGCCTTCGCCCAGTGCGATCGGGGTGCCCTGGGCCGAGGTCCATTTCGCCTGGTCGTCGTAAATGAACGGTCCGGCCTCTACCAGGGCTTGAGCCCGTTCGTAATAGGGCGCGAGCGCGGATTTTGCGATCGGCCAACCGGAATGCGGCAGCCAGGCGCGCGGCTCGAAATCGATCGCATCCAGCGGCCGGCACCACCCGCCCCAGTGATTGCTGCTGCCGCCGAGAAAGCGCAGACGCGATGCTTCGAGCGGGATGTAGCGCACGCCGGTTTCGCTGCCGGTGTAAAGGGCCTGCGTCGCGCCGTCGAATTCCATCCCGCCGCTTTCCAGCATCAGAACGCGAATTCCCGAGCCTGCCAATGCCAGCGCCAGCGAGATGCCGGCCGGCCCGCCTCCGATAATGGCAAGATCGGTGTCGATGCTTGTGCCGGCGGGAACGGCGCGGGCGTCGAGAAATGCACGCAACGAGCAGCACCTTTCAGTAGGTAAACTCTTGCGTCCCCGTGCGCGACCGGCACGCTAGCTTAACGGCGAAATGGATGTCTTGTCAGGCGAGATTATCGGGGCCGCTGCGGCAACCGTCTAGCGAAGACTTCGGCGGACAATCTCCGCAGCTGGGTTGCGAAGGCTGGCCTGCCAGCCGAAGCGGCGGAAGCTTCCGGTCCGCCTTCGCTAAAGTTTCGGCGGACAACCTTCCCGGCTTCGCCGCGAAGGTTGGTGGAGCCAAGGGGAGTCGAACCCCTGACCTCTTGAATGCCATTCAAGCGCTCTCCCAACTGAGCTATGGCCCCAGCCCGCGGCAATCAGCGTTCGTCTTTCTCGATGTCGGCGTCGATGATTCCGCTTACGTCGTCGTTTTCCTCTTCCACTTCTTCGAGGATCGCCTGGTCTTCCTCCTCTATGGCTTCTTCGTCGATATCTTCGATCTCGGCCACATCCGCCTCGTCGGCCTCCACCACGCTCATACCGGGAGCCACCGTCGTCCCTTCCTCGGGGCCGGCGGCCTCTTCGTCTTCTTCATCGGCAATGAGAACGGGCTCCTCGACGCCTTCCTCTTCGATTTCGACGTCTTCGGTCTCCTCCACTTCCTCCTCGGCCTCTTCCTCGCGCTTGACCACAGCCTTCTCGGGCTCGGGTTGGCGCGGGCGCCGCTGCTTGTAGAGCGCCTCAGGCTCGAATGCGAATGCGCATTTCGGGCATTCGATCGGGCGTTTCTGAAGGTCGTAAAAGCGCGCGCCGCAGCTAGGGCAAATGCGCTTGATTCCGAGATCTGCCTTGACCAAGGTCATGCTTCCCGCGTGAACTCCGTTTGCAAAGGTCGGGTCGTTTGCCACGGGGAGGGGCGGCCTGTCAAAGCCAGTTCCGAGAAAATGTCCGATTCACAAACGATGCGCCCACTTGCCGCCTACCGTTCCGGCCCCCTAAGGGGAACCGTTGCGGTCCCGGGAGACAAATCGATCTCCCATCGCGCATTGATTCTGGGTGCGCTCGCGGTGGGCAAGACCCGGATTTCCGGACTGCTCGAGGCCGAAGATGTACTGGGGACCGCCAAGGCGGTGCAGCTCCTGGGCGCCGAGGTGGTCCGCGAACGGGACGGCGTCTGGCACACCTATGGGGTGGGGGTAGGCGGCTTCGTCGAGCCTGAGGACGTGCTCGACTTCGGCAATTCGGGGACTGGCTCGCGCCTCGTGATGGGCGCCGTGGCAACTACGCCGATTGCGGCAATTTTCACCGGCGATGCCTCGCTGCGAAAGCGACCGATGAAGCGGGTGCTCGAGCCGCTGACGCTCTTCGGGGCCGAATATTCCGCGCGCGAAGGAGGGCTCATGCCTGTTTGGCTGAAAGGCGCCGCGCGGCCGTTGGCGATCGAGCACGAAGTTGCGGTGGCTTCGGCGCAGGTGAAGTCCGCCCTGCTCTTGGCCGCGCTTAACGCACCGGGCCGCTCGCGCATCGCGCAACGCGCTCTGACGCGCGATCATACCGAACGCATGCTGAAGGCGTTCGGCGCCGACATCTCCACCGAGCCCCTGGCGGGCGGGGGCGAGGCGGTCATGCTGACCGGGGAGGTCGAGCTTCGCCCCTCGGCGGTTGATGTGCCCGGCGATCCATCCTCTGCGGCATTTCCGTTGGCGGCCGCACTCGTCGTGCCGGGTTCGCAGGTTTTCATTCCCGCCGTTTTGCTCAATCCGCGGCGGACGGGCCTCATCGAGACGCTGCGCGAGATGGAAGCACGCATCGAAATCTCGAACTTGCGCGAAACCGGCGGGGAGGAAATCGCAGATTTGACGGTCCATGCCTGCGCGCTCAAAGGGGTGGACGTGGCGCCCGAGCGCGCTCCTTCGATGATCGACGAGTATCCGGTCCTGGCCGTGCTCGCCGCCTTTGCAGAGGGCAGAAGCGTGTTCAGGGGGCTCGAAGAATTGCGCGTCAAGGAAAGCGACCGGCTGTCGGCGATCGTCGAAGGACTGAAAGCTATCGGCGTGAACGTGGAGGAGCTTCCCGACGGCTTTGTGGTCGAGGGATGCGGTGCGGATGGCGTGCGCGGCGGCGGCCATGTCAAGACGCACATGGATCATCGCATCGCGATGTCGTTTCTCGTCGCCGGCCTGGCGTCGCGCGAGCGTGTCGTCGTCGACGACGCCTCCATGATCGCCACCAGCTTTCCGAAGTTCCGCCCTTTGATGCGCTCGCTCGGCGCCGATTTCCGGGTGCCGGCGCTTTAGGCGTGCTGTCGATATGAGCGATCCCATCGTCATCGCCGTCGACGGAACCGCTGCATCGGGAAAAGGCACGCTGGCAAAGCTGCTGGCGAAGCATTTTGGGTTCGCGCACCTGGATTCGGGCAAGCTTTATCGGCTGGTTGGCCTGTCGGTTCTCGACGCCGGCGGCGATCCCGACAACAAATGCGATGCGCTCAAGGCGGCTGCCGCAATCGTTGCCGACGCAGGGAATAACGCCGCCGATCCACGTCTCCTTAGCGACGAGGTCGGCGCGGCAGCGTCGCGCGTGGCGGCAATCGCCCAGGTGCGCGAGGCATTGCTTGAATTGCAGCGTCAATTCGCCCGTCGCCCGCCTCGCGAAGCACCCGGCGTGTGCATCGACGGGCGGGACATCGGCACGGTCGTCTGCCCCGATGCGACAGCCAAGCTCTTCGTCGACGCCGAGCCGCAAGTGCGCGCCCGCAGGCGGTGGCTCGAGCTGAAAGGCCTCTCCAATTCGACGCCGGTTCCCGACGAAGGCGTCGTCCTGGCCGATATTCTGGCGCGCGATCGGAGGGATCGCACGCGAGCGGCGGCGCCCCTGAAGCCGGCGCCGGATGCGCTCTTGCTCGATACCTCCGGATTGGCTATAGACGCCGCGTTCGCGGCAGCCCTTGGCCTGGTGGAACCCAGGATCAGGGAGGCGCTTGAAGCCCGCCACAGGGGTTAAAGGAGACCCGGCGGCGCTTATCCAGGCAGGCCCAACGGACAGTCACGTCGAAAACCCAAGCGCCCTGCACGGGCGAAGACCGCCGGTTTGAATGGCCGGCTGGCACGATTTTGAACAGGACCTTCCATGGCACGAGCCGCCGCTGTCGAATTTATTTCCGCTCCCAGCCGCGACGAGTTCGCAGCTCTTCTGGAAGAAAGCTTCGCGGGCCGCGCGCCGGCGGAAGGCTCGGTGATCCGCGGCAAGATCGTGGCAATCGAGAACGATCACGCCGTCGTCGACGTCGGGCTGAAGACGGAAGGCCGCGTCGCGCTCAAGGAATTCAGCATGCCTGGACAGGCGCCCGCCGTCCATGTGGGCGACGAGGTCGAGGTTTATCTCGAACGGGTCGAGAATGCGCTGGGCGAGGCCGTGCTCTCGCGGGACAAGGCGCGGCGCGAGGAAAGCTGGATCAGGCTCGAACGCGCCTTCAACGAGCAGACGCAGGTCACCGGTATCATCTTCGGCCGCGTCAAAGGCGGTTTCACGGTGGACCTCGACGGTGCGGTTGCATTCCTTCCCGGCAGCCAGGTCGATGTGCGACCGATGCGCGATGTCGGACCGCTGATGAACCAGCCTCAGCTGTTCCAGATCCTGAAGATGGACCGCCGCCGCGGCAATATCGTGGTGTCGCGCCGCGCCGTTCTCGAGGAGCGCCGCGCCGAGGAGCGTACGTCGCTCGTGGCGAGCCTGCAGGAGAAGCAGATCGTCGAGGGCGTGGTGAAGAACATCACCGATTATGGCGCCTTCGTCGACCTCGGCGGCGTGGACGGTCTGTTGCACGTCACCGACATCGCCTGGCGGCGTGTGAGCCATCCCACGGAAGTTCTTTCGGTCGGCCAGACCGTGACGGTCCAGATCGTCAAGATCAATCAGGAGACGCAGCGCATCAGCCTCGGCATGAAGCAGCTGCTGACGGATCCATGGGAAGGTATCGGTGCAAAATATCCGCCAGGCGTGCGGTTCAAGGGCAAGGTCACCAACGTCACCGATTATGGCGCCTTCGTCGAACTCGAGCCTGGCGTGGAAGGCCTGGTGCACGTCTCCGAGATGAGCTGGGTCAAGAAGAACGTTGCCCCTTCCAAGATCGTCACGCCGGGACAGGAAGTCGACGTGCAGGTCCTGGAGGTGGATTCCAACAAGCGCCGCATCAGTCTCGGATTGAAGCAGTGTCTGGAGAATCCGTGGAACGCCTTCGCCGCCGCCCATCCGCCGGGCAGCGTAATCGAGGGTGAAATCAAAAGCATCACGGAGTTCGGGCTCTTCGTCGGTCTCGACAACGACATCGATGGCATGGTGCATCTCTCCGATATCGCGTGGGACAAGCCGGGCGAGCAGGCGGTTGCCGATTTCAAGAAAGGCGACGTCGTCAAAGCCAAGGTGCTGGATGTCGATCCCGAGAAGGAGCGCATCAGCCTGGGCATCAAGCAACTCGAATCCGACCCGATGGAAAAGGTCGGCCCGATCAAGAAGGGCGCCGTGGTGACCTGCACCGTTACGGAGGTCAATGACGGCGGCATCGAGGTGAGCCTGGCCGACGGGGTCAAATCGTTCATCCGGCGCGCGGATCTGGCGCGCGATCGCAACGATCAGCGCCCGGAGCGCTTCGGCAAGGGCGACAAGATCGACGCACAGGTCACGGCGATCGACAAGGCGAGCCGCAAAATCTCGCTTTCGATCAAGGCCCGCGAAGTTGCCGAAGAAAAAGAGGCTGTAGCGCAGTACGGCTCGTCCGATTCCGGCGCCTCGCTCGGCGATATTCTCGGCGCGGCTCTGAAGAAGCGGAAGGATTCCGACGAGGAATGATTGTTGCCGGAACTTGAAAAATGCCGATGAAGTCAGTGGCTTCCTGTTGACCGGTTGGGCTCCTTCTGACAGATTACTTCCCGGTTTGACGCTTTGGCGTCTTGCCGGGGGGGCCCTGTAGGGGCGGGGGATGATCAAGTCCGAACTGGTGGCCAAACTCGCCGAGCGGTACCCGCATCTCTATCGTCGTGATGTGGAGCGGATCGTCTCGACCGTTCTTGACGCGATCACCAAGGCTCTCGCCGACGGCAATCGCGTCGAGCTCAGGGGATTTGGCGCATTTTCGGTCAAGAAGAGGCCGCCGCGAACCGGACGCAATCCGCGCACGGGTGCTTCGGTGACCGTCAACGAGAAACGCGCGCCTTTCTTCCGCATGGGCAAGGAACTCAAAGGGCGTCTGAACGGCCACCAGTCCGAACCGCCGCCGGCTTAAGGTTTACCGGGTGCGCCGGCTTCTAGCCGGCATTGGTGGTGCCGCATGATCGCATGCCGGCAAGATGCCAGCGCTCCCAGTCTCGAAGGCGCTCCCAGTGTGCCCTCATGCTTGATTTCGCAGGCTGCGGCGGCGATAAGCGGCCCCCCATGACCATCCAGGTGAAAATCTGCGGAATTGCGAGCGCGGCGGCAGCCGACGCCGCGGTGCGCGCCGGCGCCGATTTCGCGGGTCTTGTATTTCATCCGCGCTCCCCCCGCCGGGTCGCGCTGGATCAGGCGGCGCAGCTTTCCGCCCGGCTCGCGGGCAGGGCGCGTGTGGTGGCGCTATTCGGCGACCCGAATGACGACGATCTCGCCGCCGCGATTGCCGCCGTCAAACCGGATTTCGTCCAACTGCACGGCCGGGAAGCGCCGTCGCGGGTGGCCGAAATCCGGGCTCGCTTCGGGCGGCCGGTGATAAAAGCCATCGCGGTTGCCGAGGCCCCCGATCTAGAATGCGTGCCGCACTACGAGCACGTGGCCGATATGTTTCTGTTCGACGCCAAGCCGCCGCGCTCCGCCACCCGTGAGGGCGGGCATGGCGCGGCGTTCGACTGGCAGCTGCTTCGCGGCCGGACCTTCACGCGTCCCTGGTTGCTGGCAGGCGGCCTTAATCCCGAAAATGTCGCCTGCGCCATTCGGGCAGCCGAGGCAAAGGCCGTCGATGTGTCTTCGGGCGTCGAAACGGCGCCCGGCGTCAAGGATGCCGATTTGATCGGCCGCTTCGTTGCCTGCGCCCGTGCGGCGCAATTTGCAAGGCAAGCACACGCATGACGCTGCCGCCCAATTCCTTTCGCAACGGACCGGATCCGCGCGGGCATTTCGGCGCCTATGGCGGCCGCTTCGTGGCGGAAACCCTCATGCCGCTCGTGCTCGCGCTCGAGAAAGCCTACGAGGAAGCCAAAGAGGACGCAGCGTTCAAGGTCGAGCTCGACGGGCTTCTGCGCCATTATGTCGGCAGGCCCAGCGCGCTTTATTTTGCCGAACGGCTCACCCGGAAGCTGGGCGGCGCCAAGATTTATCTCAAGCGCGAAGACCTCAATCACACCGGCGCGCATAAGATCAACAACTGCCTCGGCCAGATTCTGCTTGCCCGCCGCATGGGCAAGACGCGCATCATTGCCGAGACCGGTGCCGGCCAGCATGGCGTCGCCACCGCCACGGTTGCGGCGCGCTTCGGTTTGCCCTGCGTGGTCTACATGGGCGACGTCGACATGGAACGGCAGAAGCCCAATGTTTTCCGCATGCGGCTTCTGGGCGCCGACGTGCGGCCGGTTTCTTCCGGCTCGCGCACGCTCAAGGATGCGATGAACGAGGCGCTGCGCGACTGGGTCGCCAATGTCGAGGATACATTTTACATCATCGGCTCGGCGGCAGGGCCGCATCCCTATCCGGCAATGGTGCGCGATTTTCAGGCCGTGATCGGCAACGAAGCGCGGGCGCAGATTCTGGAGGTCGAGCAGCGGCTGCCGGATTTGCTCGTGGCGTGTGTGGGCGGCGGTTCCAACGCCATCGGACTTTTTCACCCGTTTCTGGACGATTCCGATGTTGCGATCCATGGCGTGGAAGCGGCAGGCGAGGGGACGGAAACCGCCCATCATGCAGCGACCTTGAGCAAGGGCTCACCCGGCGTGCTGCACGGTGCGATGAGCTATCTTCTGCAGGACGCCGACGGCCAGGTGCTGGAAGCCCATTCGATCTCCGCCGGCCTCGACTATCCCGGCGTGGGGCCGGAGCATTCCTGGCTGAAGGATTTGGGACGCGTGCAATATTTTTCCGTCACCGACAGACAGGCGCTCGAAGCGTTCTCGCTGCTGTCGCGCACGGAAGGCATTATCCCCGCGCTCGAGCCGTCCCATGCCGTTGCCCACGTCATGCGCGTCGCGCCGTCGATGCGCCAGGACGAGATCGTGGTCGTGGGACTGTCGGGGCGCGGCGACAAAGACGTGTTCACGGTTGCTGCAGCGTTGGGCGAAAAATTATGAGCCGGATCGCGCAGCGTTTTGGCGAACTGGCGCGCGCTGGGCGCGCCGCCTTCATCCCGTTCGTCACGGCGGGAGATCCCGATTCCGGCACCAGCCTTGAAATTCTCACGAGATTGCCGGCTGCCGGCGCCGATCTGATCGAGTTGGGCGTGCCTTTCTCCGATCCGATGGCGGACGGTCCCGCCATTCAGGCCTCCTCGCAACGCGCCCTGAAAGCGGGAATGACGCTCGCCAAGGTGCTGGATCTGGTGCGCGAATTCCGCAAATCCGATCGATCAACGCCGCTCGTCCTGATGGGGTATTTCAACCCCATTCACGCCTTCGGCGTCGAGCGATTCGTGCGCGAAGCCGCGACGGCCGGTGTCGACGGGCTCATCACGGTGGACCTTCCGCCGGAAGAAGACGACGTGCTTCGCGTTCCGGCGAAAGCCGCGGGCCTTGAAGTGGTCCGGCTCGCTACGCCGACCAGCGATGACGAGCGCCTGGGCACGATCCTGTCCGGCGCCGGCGGATTTATTTATTACGTCTCGGTCGCCGGCGTGACGGGAACCAAGACCTATTCGAGCGCCGGCGTGAAGGGCGCCCTTGCACGCCTGAAGGCGCGTGCCCACATCCCCGTGGTGGTCGGCTTCGGCATCAAGACGCCGCAGCAGGCCGCCGAGATCGCGGCTTTTGCCGACGGCGCGGTGGTGGGTTCGGCGATCGTCGCGCGCATCGCCGAGCTGGATGCGGAAGGCGTTGCGCCCGCCAGGATCGTGACGGAGGTGGCGGCGTTCTGCGCGGCGCTGGCGAAGTCCGTTCATGCGGCGCGGTTGCAAGCCGTGCGAGTGGCCGGAATCGAAGCAAAGTGACACACAAATGCATTTTTTAACGCTGAGACCGCCGGGGATGCGCAGGGGACGCGGAGTAAGAATTGCGCTTCGCGCGCAGCGCAGAATTCCCTGCGTCCTCCGCGCAACCTTTGCGTACTCTGCGTTAAAAAAGGCGCCGGTACACGAGCCACGTTTCAACGAAGCCAAGTGCTAGGGTTCGAACTCATGAACTGGATCGCCAATTTCGTCCGTCCACGGATAAAGAGCCTGATGGGCGGGCGCGCCAGCGAGACGCCCGATAATCTCTGGAAGAAATGTTCGTCCTGCGGCGAGATGATCTTTCACCGCGATCTCGAAGCCGCCCTTCACGTTTGCCCGCAATGCGGCCATCACATGCGGGTGGGATCGAAGGAGCGGTTTCTCGCGATCTTCGATGCCGGCGCTTACGAGGAGTTGCCGGTGCCCGAAGTGCCGCTCGATCCGCTCAAGTTTCGCGACGAGAAGCGCTATCCCGAGCGGCTGAAGGAGGCGCGCGCCAAAACCGGCCGCGCCGAGGCGTTGTCCGCCGCGCGCGGCACGCTGGACGGCTTGGCCGTCATGGTCGCGGTGCAGCCGTTCGAGTTCCTGGGCGGCTCGCTGGGCATGGGCGTCGGCGAAGGGCTGGTGCGCGCCATGCAGGCGGCCGTCGACGAGCGCCGGCCGTTTATCCTGTTCGTTTCCTCGGGCGGCGCGCGCATGCAGGAAGGCATTCTCTCGCTGATGCAGATGCCGCGGGTGACGATCGGCGTCGATATGCTGCGCGAGGCGGGTCTTCCCTACATCGTCGTTCTGACGGATCCCACGACGGGCGGCGTCAGCGCATCCTACGCGATGTTGGGCGACGTGCAGATTGCCGAGCCGGGCGCTCTCATCGGATTTACCGGCCCGCGCGTGATCGAGCAGACCATCCGCGAAAAGCTGCCGGACGGATTTCAGCGCGCCGAATATCTTCTGGATCACGGCATGGTGGACATGGTGGTGCATCGCCACGAATTGCGCCCCACGCTGTCGAAGCTCGTTCATCTGCTGATGAAGCTGCCGCGCCCCAAATCGCACCCCGCGCCGGCAGTCATCGCCGGCAGCGCCGTGCGACCGTCCGTTAGCCGTGCGACCGTCCGTTAATGGAAGCGGCCGATAGCCCGAGAGTCGGAGCTGGATGACACGGATGATGCTTTTAGCGCGGTGGTCGCAGAGGATGCGCTGAGGTACGCCGAGCCGAATTATGCTTCGCGCGGAGCGCAAAAATAACCGCGTCCTCCGCGCGACCTCCGTGTACCCTGCGTTAAATCAGGCAGAACGAGAATCGCACTCGAGCGATATTGGGCACTGGGCCGGCATATGAATCTTCGCACATCAAGCGATTTCATTCTCGACCGGCTTCTTTCGCTCCATCCCAAGCGGATCGATCTGGTTCTCGACCGCATCGAGCGCCTTTTGGCTCAGCTCGGCCATCCCGAGCGCCGATTGCCGCCGGTGCTGCACGTGGCCGGCACCAACGGCAAAGGCTCGGTCTGCGCGTTCTCGCGCGCCATGCTGGAAGCCCAGGGCCTGCGCGTGCATGTCTATACCTCGCCGCATCTGGTTCGCTTCCATGAGCGTATCCGGCTGGCCGGCAGGCTGATCGGCGAAGAGGAACTCGCCGCCGCGCTCGAAGAATGCGAGCGCGTCAATGCCGGCGCGCCGATCACGTTCTTCGAGATCACCACCGCGGCTGCCTTTCTCTGCTTCTCGCGGCACCCGGCGGACGCGCTCGTGCTCGAAGTGGGACTGGGAGGCAAATACGACGCCACCAATGTGATCGCCCGTCCGCGGATGACCGTGATCACGCCCGTGGGATTCGACCATCAGGAGTTTCTCGGCTCCGGTCTTGGCAGTATCGCGGCCGAAAAGGCCGGTATCGTTAAGCCCGGCGTTCCGCTTGTCATGGGCCCCCAGGACGACGTGCCGCAAGACGTGATCGCAAGGCGGGCCGATGCGCTCGGCGCGCCGCTCTTCATGTTCGGCCAACAGTTTTTTGCCTATCGGGAACACGGCCGGCTGGTCTACCAGGACGAGAACGGTTTGCTCGATCTGCCGCCGCCCAGGCTGGTGGGACCGCACCAGATCGAGAACGCGGCCACGGCGATTGCCGCCATTCGGCATGGCGGATGGGGCAGCGAAGCGGCGATCGAAAAGGGCTTGCGGCAGGTCGATTGGCCGGCGCGCATGCAACGCTTGACGCAGGGGCCGCTGGTCGATCTGGCGCCGAAATCGGCGGAAATCTGGCTTGACGGCGGCCACAATCCGCAAGGGGCGGCCGCGATCGCGCGCACGATTGCCGACTTCGAGGAGCGCGCCGGCAAGCCACTTTATCTCGTCTGCGGCATGTTGAAGATGAAGGACGCGATAGGCTTCTTGAGCGCGTTTCGCGGCCTCGCACGCCATGTCGCGACGGTGGCGATCGACGGCGAGCCGGCAAGCCGGGGAGCAGGCGAGCTTTACGATGCGGCGAGAGTTGTCGGCCTCGATGCCGGTCCCGCCGAGGATCTCGAAGATGCGATGATGCAGATCGCGGCGTACGCGCGCGCGCGGCCGCAGGAAGGTGCGCCGCGCATCCTCATCTGCGGCTCGCTTTATCTCGCCGGCCGCGTGCTGGAAGAGAACGGGTGACACTGGTTCTCCTGCCCACAATTGTTTCCCCAATGAAATTAGGCATAGGCATTTGGGAATGGTGACAGGTTATCCTGTCCCTTTTAACCGAACCGAAGTTTGCGCGCTCAATTCGGCGATTGATGAATCGGAACAATGGCTTGCTCCGAAAATGCCTTTCAAAATGTGTCCAGTAGGTACTGCCTAAGCCCTTGGAAATGGATTCCTTTTTCGAAGGACGTATCCAGTGACGAAAAAGAAAATCCCGGGAAGAATGAATTGGGTCAGAGTCTTACGCGAAAAATGTCCGCAAACTTCAGTTTAATCCAACTGCGCAAGTTGGATTAGAATGCATGCCCCACAACCACTTTTCTCGTCACGAAGGATAAGGACTTTGTGCCAGCGGACCAATCGCCGGTTTCAGGGGGTAAACACGTGCTTAGACAGTTCGCCGATGGGTCCAACCCGGGTCATCTACGGCAGGTCGAACGAAGCGGCTGATTTTCCGGCACACCACTGTCGCCACATCTGGCGATAAGCCCTCTCCAGTCCGGCAGTAAAGGCCGGGCCATCGCAGAGAGGTGAGCTTGCGATGCGTTTGCGCAGAGCAGGGCGCAACTCGGCTAGACGTGGCAGGTCGGACGCCAGGGTGGCCGCGATTCTGACATTGTCGGCCGGCGACGCGGCAATCCATTCCGTTAGACCGAGAACCTGCAGGATGCCTTGTGTCTGTCGGGACGCCGCGGCGGCGCCCGGCAGCGTGACGACCGGCACGCCCATCCACAACGCCTCGCAGCTAGTCAGGGCGCCGGAAAAGGGGAAGGGATCGAGGGCGACGTCGATTTCGCCATACTCCGCCAGCATCGCGGCATGCGGCGAGGCCCCGCGCAGTTCCAGCCGTTCCGGACCGATACCGTCGGCCGCGAAGGCCTCCGTCAGGCGCCGGCGGACTCCCGCGTCGGCCAGAGTCTTCCATTTGAGCAACAGCCGCGATCCCGGTACCGCCCGCAGGATTTCAGCCCACAGCCGCACCACCTCCGGGCCGATTTTGGTCAGGTTATTAAAACTGCCGAAGGTGATCGCCCGACCCCGCAGCGCCGGCGGCGATGCCGGCGGTGGCGCGTAATCCGGCGGATCGTAGCAAAAGCGGCCGTTGGGTAGGCGCAGCACCTGCTCGCTGTAGAAACGTTCCTCTCCCGGCGGGATTGTCGCCGCGTCCGATAGGATATAGTCGATCGTCGACAGTCCGGTCGTACCCCAGAACCCCAGCCAGGTGGCCTGCACCGGTGCCGGCTTGCGGGTGAACAAGGTAAGGCGATTATGTTCGGTGTGGCCCGACAGATCGACCAGGATGTCGATGCCGTCGGCAGTTATCAGATCTGCCCCCGCCTGATCCGACAATCCCACCAGACTGCGCCAGTGATCGGCGCGGCGGCGCAATTGGTTCGTCATGTCGTCGGCACGGAGAAAACTGTTGTAGCAGAAGATTTCCATTTTCGTGCGGTCGTGACCGGCCAGGACCCGGTTCAGAAAATAGCCGACGGGATGGCGTCCAAAGTCACCGGACACATAGCCGATGCGCAAACGCCGGTCAGGATCGGCCCGACATTGAAACGTCGGCGCGGGCCTTCCTTCGAAGCGGCGGGCAAAATGGCGTGCCGCCTCCAGGATCGTTGCCCCGTCGGCCTCGGGCCGGTAGTGCAGGCACATCAGAAGGTTGGAGTGAGCTCCGGTTAAGTCCGGCTTGGTGCGCAGCGCGGCGCCGTAGGAGGCGACGGCGTCGTCGAGGCGTCCCAAGTCCAACAGCGCGTTGCCCAGGTTGGAGTGGGCTTCGGCGTAGTCCGGCTTGATGCGCAGCGCGGCGCCGTAGGAGGCGACGGCGTCGTCGAGGCGTCCCAAATCCTTCAGCACGTTGCCCAGGTTGAAGTGGGCTTCGGCGTAGTCCGGCTTGATGCGCAGCGCGGCGCCGTAGGAGGCGACGGCGTCGTCGAGGCGTCCCAAGTCCTCCAGCACGGTGCCCAGGTTGGAGTGGGCTGCGGCGTAATCCGGTTTGATGCGCAGCGCGGCGCCGTAGGAGGCGACGGCATCGTCGCGGCGTCCCAAGTCCTTCAGCACGTTGCCCAGGTTGAAGTGGACTTCGGCGTAGTCCGGCTTGATGCGCAGCGCGGCGCCGTAGGAGGCGACGGCGTCGTCGAGGCGTCCCAAGTCCTTCAGCGCGTTGCCCAGGTTGGAGTGGGCTTCGGCGTAGTCCGGCTTGATGCGCAGCGCGGCGCCGCAGGAGGCGACGGCGTCGTCGAGACGTCCCAAGTTCCTCAGCACGTTGCCCAGGTTGGAATGATAGGCCGCCGCGCTACCGTTGATTCCGATGGCCTGGCCGATCAATTCGACAGCGACATCGTTCCGCCCGACCTGATGGGCGATCACGCCGAGCAAATGCAAAGCGTCTGCGTGGCGACAATCAACCTCCAGAATTTGTCGATAAAGCCTTTCCGCGTCGGCCAGACGACCGGCTTGGTGGTGCCGAAGGGCGTCGGCAAACACATCTTGGACGACCGTCAATTCCGCTTGCGGCACGGCTCTGCCCCCGATTTTTTGGCTCCGAGTTCTTCGCGTTCCGCAGGAGCAAGACTCCGCTTCTTTTTCGCCCGGCGCTGTTTCCGGTTCAACCGACATTCCCCGGATGACGCCGAATTACAGAGAACAATAGAGCTTTTCAGCGGTAATTTGAACCTTGCGCGGCCGTTTTCGTCGAGGCCAGCTCCCCAATGACAGCAGGCATGGCGGGCGCCGGCTTCGTGCCGTTCTCAACCTCGTGCACGACGCTCTGGCGTATGATCTCGCGCTTGGAGTGGTCGCCCATGAAGTCACCAAGAATGCGGACACAGTGCGGACAATTTGTGTTGTGAAATAATGTTGCGTTTGCGGTTAGCGATTAACTTACTGATTTTATTGAATTATTTGGTGAGCCCGGACGGGATCGAACCGTCGACCCTTTGATTAAAAGTCAAATGCTCTACCGCTGAGCTACGGGCTCTCCAAGGGCGGGCGGAACATAGTGAGACGGGCCGCAAGGGTCAAATGCCTTACTGGGAGCGCGGCCTGCGTGCGCGAAGCCGGAGCTTCGCTTCGGCGTAGGCAGGCCGTCCTCGGCCGTCAAGGGACGGTGACGCGCAAGGATGCGCGCGCTCCCGGTGTGGGCTCCTAAGGGTCCGTAAGGAAATAAGCGAATTGATTAAATCGCACTTTTTGAGTCAGCGAGAGGCTTTTCGAAGACTGAGTGTCGGACTTATTTCCCAACGCCCCTCAGCCTCTTTATTCCGGCTCGTCCGGTTCGCCCGCCGCCGCCCAGCCGGCGCGCAGGCCGGCCGCAACCGGTCCAAGGCTGCCCGCATGGATCGCCGCGCGCAGCTCGCCCATCAGTCGCTGGTAATAGGCGAGGTTGTGCCAGGTGAGCAGCATCGCGGCGACGATCTCCTTGGCCTTGACCACATGATGCAGATAGGCGCGGCCGAACTTCCGGCATGCCGGACACGGGCAGCCGTCTTCGAGGGGGGCATCGTCCTCGGCGAAACGCGCATTGCGCAAATTCAGCGTGCCCTCTGCCGTGAACGCCTGGCCGTTGCGGCCCGAGCGGGTGGGCAGCACGCAATCGAACATGTCGATGCCGCGCTCCACCGCGCCCAGGATGTCGCCGGGCTTGCCGACGCCCATGAGATAACGCGGGCGGTCCGTGGGCAGGCAAGGCAGCGTCGCGTCGAGCGTTTCGAACATCGCCTCTTGCCCTTCACCCACGGCAAGACCGCCGACCGCGTAACCGTCGAAGCCGATTTCCGCCAGATCTTCCGCCGAGCGCCGGCGCAGATCGGCGAACGTGCCGCCCTGCACGATGCCGAAACAGGCGCGTCCGGGCGCATCAACGAACGCCTGTTTCGACCGTTTCGCCCAGCGCATGGACAGCGCCACCGAGGCCTCGATTTGCGCGCGGGTCGCCGGCAACGCCGCGCATTCGTCGAGCACCATCTGGATGTCCGAGCCGAGCAGATGCTGGATGTGCATGGCGCGCTCCGGGGAGAGAAACTCTTCCGTGCCGTCGATGTGCGAGCGAAACCGCACGCCCTCTTCGCTGAGCTTGCGCAACGCGGCGAGCGACATCACCTGGAAGCCGCCGGAATCGGTGAGGATCGGCCGTTCCCAGCCCATGAACTTGTGCAAGCCCCCGAGGCGCGCGATGCGTTCGGCGCCCGGCCGCAGCATGAGGTGATAGGTGTTGCAGAGCAGGATGTCCGCGCCGGTCTCGCGCACCGACTCCGGCAGCATCGCCTTGACGGTCGCCGCCGTGCCCACCGGCATGAAAGCCGGCGTGCGAATGTCGCCGCGTGCGATCCGCACGGCGCCGGTGCGTGCGTTGCCGTCGACGGCGGCGAGCGTGAAGCCGAGCCCGCTCATGGGCGGGGCCGAAAGAGAAGGCAGGCATCGCCGTAGGAATAAAACCGGTAGCGCGCGGCGATGGCCGCCGCATAGGCGCCCTTCATGGTTTCCGTGCCGCAAAATGCGCAAGTCAGCATGAAGAGCGTCGAGCGCGGCAGATGGAAATTCGTCAGCAGAACATCCGCCGTCTTGAAGCGATAGCCCGGCGTGACGAAGAGCGAGGTTTCGCCGGCAAACGGCGCGATGCGGCCGCCATTCTTAGCCGCGCTTTCGAGCGTGCGTAGCGCAGTGGTGCCCACAGCCGCGATGCGGCCGCCCCTCTGCCGCGCGGCATCGATCGCAGCGGCGGCGCGTCCTGAAATCCCGGCCCATTCGGAATGCATCTTGTGTTGTGCCGTGTCCTCCGCCGTGATCGGCAGAAACGTGCCCGCACCAACATGCAGCGTAATCGCTTCGCGCAGGATGCCTGCCGCGGCGAGCCGCTCCAGCAGTTCCGGCGTGAAATGCAGCCCGGCCGTGGGCGCTGCAACAGAGCCCTCATGTGCGGCATAGATCGTCTGATAATCCACGACATCGCGAGGATCGGCGGCGCGTTTGCCGGCGATATAAGGCGGCAACGGCGTTTCGCCTTCGCGGGCGATAGCGGCATCGATATCACTTCCTGGGACCGCGGGCTTCCAGCCCGCAGGCGGCCGGGATGGCCGCGGTCCCAGGGAGAGTTCGATCTCTCCGGCTTCGTGTCGAGCGATGACTTGCGCAAGCAGCGTTTCGCCGAGCAAAAGCGTGTCGCCCTCTTCGAGCTTGCGCGCCGGGCGCGCGAAGGCAAGAAACCGCACCGCGTCCAGGCGCTTGTGCAAGAGGATTTCCACCTTCGGTCCCTCGCCGGTTGCGCCTTCGCGCGGCGCGCGCCGCCCGCGCAATCTTGCCGGAATGACCTTGGTGTCGTTGACGACGAGCATGTCGCCCCGATTGAGGAATTGTGGCAAATCCCGCACCTGCGCGTGCGCCAATCGCCCATCGGCGCGAACCACCAGCATGCGTGCCGCATCGCGCGGGCTCGTGGGCCTCAGCGCGATCAGTTCGTCCGGCAGCTCGAAATCGAAAACCGAAACGTCCATGATCAAGAACTATTCACAATGAGACAGTGAGGCAATGAGGCCTCTCACTGCCTCACCGCCTCACTATGAAATTAATTGCTTGAGACAAGTTCCAGCACGGCAGCAATGATCAAGTCCTGCGTCGCTTCGTCGAGATAAGGGTGCATGGGCAAGCTGACGACGCTCCTGGACAGCCTTTGGCTGACGGGTATGGGGGCGGACGGAAAACCGCAATAGCCGCGCTGCGCCGACAGCGGGATGGGATAATAGACGGCGGTGGGAATGCCCTTCGCCTTCAGGTCGGCTTGCAGCTTGTCTCGATCGGGAACCTGGATCGTGTATTGCGCCCAGGTGGACTGTGCGCCGGCGATCACGTGCGGCACGCGGATGCGATTGGAGCGTGACAGCGCCTCGGAATAGCGGCGGGCAACGCGTTCCCGCATGACGATCTCCTCGGGAAATATCTTCAGCTTCTCGATCAGAATGGCGGCCTGGATGGTGTCCAGCCGCGAGTTCACGCCGATGCGCACGTTCTCGTATTTGTCGGCGCCTTGACCATGAATGCGAATGGAGCGCAACAGGTCTGCGATCGTAGCATCGTTCGTGAAGACGCAGCCGCCGTCGCCGTAGCAGCCCAGCGGCTTTGCCGGAAAGAAGCTGGTGGCGGCCGCATCTCCGATCGCTACCGTGAAACGCCCGCCGAGCGTGGCGCCGAAGGCCTGCGCCGTGTCGCACAGGAGCTTGAGATTCTCGCGCGCCGCGATCGCTTCGATCGCGGGATAATCCGCCGGCTGACCGAAAAGATCCACCGCCATGATGGCACGCGCTTTAAACATTCCCTCGCGCTTGACGAGCGCGATGGCCGCTTCGAGGCTTTCGGCGGACAGGTTGAAGGTGTCTTCGCGCACGTCGACGAATACCGGTGTGGCGCCCACCAGGGCGACGACTTCGGCCGAAGCCGCGAAAGTGAAGGCGGGAACGAAGACCGCGTCGCCGGGACCGATCTCCCAGGCGCGCAACACGATCATGAGGGCATCCGTGCCGTTGGCGCAGGAAACCGCGTGCTTCACCTTCGCAAATTCGGCGAGCCGCTCTTCGAGGGCGCGGACCTGCGGACCCATTACCCATTGGCCGCCTTCCACCGCCGCCTCGATCGCGCGCGCCAGAGATGCCCCCAGCTTCGCGCGCTGCGCCTGCAAGTCGATGAAGGGAATGGAAGACATCAGACCTCCAAAACGCCTGCGCGTCTTATGCATTGCACTGACCGATCACATCAACCGGCCACAACCATCGCATTTTCACGCGGAGCCGCGGAGACGCCGAGGAAAAACCGCCAGCAAGTTTCCCGCGCAAAGCGCAAGAAACATTTTTCACAATGAGACAGTGAGGCGGTGAGAGGCTAAGGATACCTCACCGCCTCCCTGTAATTTTTTTGGCGCTACGCGCCCAACCATACCTCAGCGCACTCCGCGGCTCCGCGTGAAAATGCTTTACTGCGCAGCCCCAAACCTTAAGATTGCCCAGCCATTCATGCATGGGAAGAAATCCAAACGGCACCCTAGGGAAATGGCGCTGCTCGTCGCAATGCTCGGGCGTCACACCAATTATTGCCGATTGCGTCAGGAAGCGACGCGCAAGCTCTCGATGCGGTCCGGTGCGCCGCTGATGGCGCCATTGTTGTGCTCGCCGCCCTTCTTGATGGCATCCACGTGCTCCATGCCTTCCACCACCTGTCCCCAGACCGTGTACTGACGATCGAGCCAGGGCGCCTCGTCGAAGCAGATGAAGAACTGACTGTTGGCACTGTCGGGATGGCCCTTTCGCGCCATCGAGACGGTTCCTCGCACATGCGGTTCGTCGGAGAACTCGGCCTTCAGGTCGGCAAGCTCGGAGCCGCCCGTGCCGGTGCCGGTCGGATCACCGGTCTGTGCCATGAAGCCGGGAATGACGCGATGAAAGGCACTGCCGTCGTAAAACCCGGCCGTCGCCAGATCCTTGATCCGTGCGATGTGGTTGGGCGCCAGATCCGGCCGCAACGCGATGATGACGCGACCGCTCTTGAGCGTCAGGACAAGCGTGTTCTGAGTATCCATCACGAACCTTTCTTGAGTTCCGCGCAACGCGCAACCAGGAGCGCGGCGACATGCGGAGTGGTGAACGGCGCCACGTTGCCGCCCAGCATCGCAATCTCCTTCACGAGCTTCGACGCAATCGCCTGGTGGCGCGGATCGGCCATCAGGAAAACCGTCTCGATCTCAGGATTGAGCCGCTGATTCATCGCCACCATCTGGAATTCGTATTCGAAATCCGACACGGCTCGCAAACCGCGTACGATGACCGAAGCGCCCACCTGTTCGGCAAAGTGGATCAGCAGGTTGTCGAATGTCCGCACGGCGATCGTGGCGCGTCCGTCGCCGGCCAGCGGCTTGGTCTCGTGCTCGATCATGGCGACGCGCTCGGCCAGCGTAAAGATCGGCGCCTTCGAAGGATTCGTCGCCACGCCGATCACGAGGTGATCCACGAGCTTCACCGCGCGCTTGACGATGTCCAGGTGGCCGAGCGTCACCGGATCGAAGGTGCCGGGATAAAGCCCGATACGCCGCTTGGCCATGATCAGCTCCTTTCATCGCCGGCCGCGCCGGACGCCTCTTCAATGCGCTCAACCGACACGACACGTTCACCCGCCTCGACGCGGAATACGGTCACCCCACCCGAGCCGCGGCGTTGGATGCTCACGCTCGAAGCCGCAACGCGGATGATGCGCCCCTGATTGCTGATGAGCATCAAATCGTCGGTTTCCTCGACCGGGAACGCGGCCACCATAGCGGTATTCTTGCGGCCCATGTCGATCGCGACGATGCCGGAGCCGCCGCGGCCCGTGACACGATATTCGTAAGAGCTGGTGCGCTTTCCGTAACCCGATTCGGAGGCTGCAAAGACGAATTGTTCCTTGGCGCCGAGGGCTGCGTAACGCTCCGGCGTCAGCGCCGCCTCCTCGCCCGTTTCCTCCTCCTCCATCGCCTCTTCGGGCTGCGCCTCGCCTTCTTCGCCGTTCAGCGCGCGCCGATTGGCGCTTGCCTGTTTCAGATAGGCGCGCGCTTCGGCCGGGGTGGCGTCGGAATGATGCAGCAGCGACAGGCTGACGACCTCGTCGCCCGCGGCCAGCTTGATGCCGCGTACGCCCGTGGAGTCCCGCCCCTTGAACACGCGCACGTCGCTCACCGCAAAACGGATGCACTTGCCCGCCCGCGTGGACAACAGAATGTCGTCGCGGTCGGTGCAGGTCTGCACGCCGACAATGCCGTCCTCCTTGGAAAGCTTCATGGCGATCTTGCCGCTGCGGTGGATGCTGGTGAAATCCGACAATTCGTTGCGGCGCACGTCGCCCGACCTGGTGGCGAAGACGACGTGCAGGTTCTCCCATTTCAGTTCGTCCTCGGGCAACGCAAGCACGGTCGCAATCCGCTCTCCCTGCTCTAGCGGCAGAAGATTGACCATCGCCTTGCCGCGGCCGTGAATTGGCGCTTCCGGCAGACGCCAGACCTTCATGATGTAGGCCATGCCGCTGGAGGAGAAGAACAGCAGCGGCGCGTGCGTGGACGCCACGAAGATGTGCGTCACGAAATCCTGCTCCCGTGTGGCCATGCCCGCGCGGCCTTTGCCGCCCCTGCCTTGCACGCGGTATTCCGCCAGCGGCGTGCGCTTGATATAGCCGGCATGGGTTACAGTGACCGCCACGTCCTCGCGCTCGATCAGCGCCTCGTCCTCGATCTCGACTTCGGCATCCACGAGTTCGGTCAGGCGCGGGGTGGCAAACTCGGCCTTGATCTCTTCCAGCTCGCGTCGCGCGATGGCGAGCACGCGCCCGCGGCTGCGCAGGATATCGAGATAATCCTTGATGGCTTCGCCGAGCTTGCCGACCTCGTCGGCCAGTTCGTCGCGCCCGAGCCCCGTCAGGCGCTGCAGGCGGATCTCGAGAATGGCTTTTGCCTGTTCCTCGGACAGGCGAATGGTCCCGTCTTCGGAGAGGATGTGGCGCGGATCGGCGATCAGCACCACAAGCGGCGCCATGTCTTTTGCCGGCCATGCCCGCGCCATGAGCGCATCCCTGGCGCTCGCCGTATCCGGGGCCGCACGGATGAGCGCGATCACGTCGTCGATATTGGCGACGGCGAGCGCGAGCCCCACCAGAACATGGCCACGCTCCCGCGCCTTCCTGAGCTCGAAGCGGGTGCGGCGCGTCACCACTTCCTCGCGGAAATGCACGAAGGCCGCGATCATGTCCTTCAAATTCAGCAATTGCGGACGGCCGCCGCTCAGCGCCAGCATGTTGACGCCGAAACTGGTCTGCAGCTGCGAGAAGCGAAACAGCTGGTTGAGGACGACATCGGCGGAGGCGTCGCGGCGCACCTCGATGACGACACGCATCCCGTGCCGGTCGCTCTCGTCCCTGATCTCGGAAATGCCTTCGATGCGCTTCTCGCGCACCAGATCGGCGATGCGCTCGATCATCGTCGACTTGTTCACCTGATAGGGAATTTCGGTGACGATGATGGCCTCGCGGTCCTTGCGGATCTCCTCGACATGCGTCTTGGCGCGCAAGAGGATGGGGCCGCGGCCGCGAGCCAGCGCCGAGCGCGCCGCCTGTTTGCCGATGATGGTGGCGCCGGTGGGAAAATCCGGCCCCGGCACGATCTCGGTCAGCGTCTCGATGCTGACCGACGGATCGTCGATGTAGACGAGGCAGGCGTCGATTACCTCGCCCAGATTGTGGGGCGGAATATTGGTCGCCATACCCACGGCAATGCCGCTCGAGCCGTTGACCAGAAGATTGGGAAACCGCGCCGGAAAAACCGCCGGCTCCTTTTCGGCGCCGTCGTAATTGTCCCTGAACTGGACGGTATCCTTGTCGATGTCCTCGGTGAGCGCATGGGCGATCTTGGCGCGGCGCACTTCGGTGTAGCGCATCGCCGCGGGCTCGTCGCCGTCGACGGAGCCGAAATTGCCCTGTCCGTCGATCAGAGGCACGCGCATGGAAAAATCCTGCGCCATACGCACCAGCGCGTCGTAGATCGCCTGGTCGCCGTGCGGGTGGTACTTGCCCATCGTGTCGCCCACTACGCGCGAGGCCTTGCGGTAGGGCTTGTTCCAGTCGTTGCCGCTTTCGTGCATCGAGTAGAGAATGCGCCGATGCACGGGCTTGAGCCCGTCGCGGACGTCGGGAAGCGCCCGCGAGACGATCACGCTCATGGCGTAGTCGAGATACGAGCGCTTGAGCTCGTCCTCGATGGCAATGGGATTGATGCTGGCCCCGCCCTTGGGCGGTGCATCGCTACTTTCGCTCAAACTCGAACCCTTCCGGCCCGTTCAGGCCGCGGCCCGAATGAAGGCCCGATTGCTTAGCACTTCCGGGCGCAATTTTTCCAGAAAAACGAACGGCTCCGGAAGCATTTCCACCCTGCAATCAGAAGGGAATCTCGTCGTCCAGCTCGTTGCGGTCGAAGTTGGCGGCCGGCTCGCTCGAGCCGTATCCGGCCGCCGTCGACGTGGCGCGCTCGCCGCCGCCGCCACCGCGCGAATCCAGAAGCACCAGCTCGCCGCGGAATTTGCCCAGCTGCACCTCGGTCCGGCTTTTCTCCTGGCCGTCCTTGTCGGTGTATTTACGGGTCTTGAGCTGACCCTCGATATAAACCTTCGAACCCTTGCGAATGTACTGCTCGGCCACCTTCGCTAGGTTCTCGTTGAAGATGACGACGTTGTGCCACTCCGTCTGCTCCTTGCGCTCGCCGGTCGCCTTATCGCGCCAGGAGTCGGAGGTGGCCACGGAGAAGTTGACGATCGGATCGCCCGACGGCATCCGCCGTGTCTCAGGATCGCGCCCGACATTGCCGACCAGGATCACTTTGTTGACGCTGAAAGCCATTGTCCGTCTCCGTTCTTTGCCGCCACTCTATCCGTCCCGCCCACATCCGCGCCACGCCACCGCGGCCCCCGGCCTGTGGACAGGTGGGGGCTTCTAGCATTGTTCTTCTTTTGTTCCAAGCCCAAAGTGCCGCGCTTATCCCTTCGGGTCCGTCATAGCGCATAGATGCTCAACTGGGAGCGCGGCCGTCTTCGGCCGTCAAGGGAAGGTGGCGCGCGAGAATGTGCGCGCTCCCTGTTCACAGTGTACCCGCCAGCAGAGGTTCGAGCTTAAGCGCGCCATAGACGCTCAAATGATGCTCGTCGCGGTAGAGCGGAATGCCGTTGAGCGCCACGGCGCAGCGGCCGTTCGTGCAAAGCAGTTCATGGGGATAGATGACCGCAACCCCGTAAAGCTTCTGCATCTGTGCGAACGCTTCGAGCACGAAATGCTGGCGCTGCAAATAAGCGTTCCTGCTGGGTGCGAGGTCGAGATATTGTCCCGCCAATGCCCGACGCGCCAGAACCGCAGGCACCGGATAGCCGATCTCCGGCACCGATGCGACGAGGACGACCTTTTTTCCCGCTGCCGTCAGTTCGCGCACAGTGCGCTCCAGACCACGTTCGAATACGGCGTGATTGTCCGGCGGCGGTGGGTCCTGCGACTGGGAGTCCGTGATCACCACGTGGCCGTGCGGCTCGTCGCCGTAAGTCGCGCCGTCGGCGTATTTCGCCCAACGCGCTTGTAGAATGACCTCGCCGATATTGGCGCCGAGCGCCACCTTCTCGACCGCGTCGTTGAACGGTTTGCAGGTGAGCGTGGATGTGGTGATCCCCAGCAGCGGCAGGCAGGAGGCCGCGCCCGCAAACAGGCCTGTCCGCCCTGTCCTGCGCGCAATCTCGGCAACGGCGGGAAGGATCGCGTCTGCGTGACTGTCGCCCCACAGCAGAAAGCTCGGGCTGCCCTTGGACACGCCAATTGTGCATAGCCTGCCGTTCGTCACGTCATCGGCCGTCAGCGCGAAGCAATGGTCGATGCGCGGCTCGTGATCGTCCTGTTCGGCCAGGATCTGCTGCAGCTTAGGTGACAGCCGCTGCGGCAGACCGGCGGTCGTGACAGCAAAGGCGCCACAGGAAAATGCAACCGCCATGGCGGTTGCGGCGGCGGGAAACAGCATCCGGCGACGAACCGGCCGCCGCAGCGGCTGCTCCACCAACCACCAAGACAGAATTGCGAGGACAAAGGAGGCGACAAGTAAGAGGCAACGCTCGGCAACGGAGAGATCGCGGAACAGAACATATTTGGCGAACACGATGATGGGCCAGTGCCAAAGATAGAGCGAATAGGAGATCAGGCCGACGAAGACGAGCGGCCTGAGGGCAAGCACGCGCCGCACGAAAGTATCCTCGCCGCGCCCGGAATGGATGACGAGCGCCGCGCCCACGCATGGCAGAAGTGCATAAGCACCGGGAAAGGGCGTATCCGGCGACAGCGTAAAGACAGCGCAGCCGATCACGACGATGCCCGAGACGCCGGCGGCTTCGCGCAAGGCCCCGCTGCGGATTGCCGGAACGGCTTCCAGCGCAAGTGCTGCGCCCAGCATGAGCTCCCAGGCGCGCGACGGCAGAAGGTAAAAGCCCGCCGCCTCGGCGTGGACAGCCGCCCAAACGCTAAACCCGAACGACGCCAGCAGGATGCCGATAACGCCCGCCATCCGCAGCCGGCGGCGATTTCCGATCAGCAGCAAAATGGCCGGAAACAGCAGGTAGAATTGCTCTTCCACCGCAATCGACCACAGGTGAAGCAACGGCTTCTGGTCTGCCGATACGTCGAAATAGCCGGCCTGCTGCCAGAACTCGAAATTCGCGGCAAAGAACGCCGTGGCGCACAGGCTCCTGGCGTAGCGTACGAGATCGAATGGGAACAGGATCACGCAGGCTGCGGCGGTGACGAGCGCGAGCATGGCGAAAAGCGCCGGGAAGATGCGCCGGACGCGCCGCTCGTAAAAACGAACGATCGAAAACGCTCCGCTGGCCATCTCTCCTGTTACGAGCGACGTGATGAGATAGCCCGAGATGACGAAAAAGACGTCCACGCCGACGAATCCGCCGGTGAAATGCGGTATGCGGAAATGAAAGAGCACCACCGGCAAGATCGCCAGCGCGCGCAGCCCGTCGATGTCCGGGCGGTACTTGAAGCCGGTTGCCAATTGCGTTGCGCGCATTATCTCAAGGAAGAAAAGGACCGCCGTTAGACCCCCGAACGTACCCGATTGCAAGCGGTTGCCGATACAGGACGTTCTCGCTATGTTCTGTACCGATTCCTCCTCCGGGAAGGCAGGGCAATCGCATATGCCTGTGGACTGTGAAGAAAGCTGTTCTCACGCGGAGGCGCGGAGATGCCGGGGAAACCCCGCTGCCGAGTTTCCCGCGCGAAGCGCAGCGAATCTGGCCGTCAATCCTCCTTCGCTGCTCCGCAGCTTCGGAGGACTAGCATTCTCGCCCGCTGAAGCTTTAGCGAAGGCGGGGACGCAAAGACGCCGAGGTCGCTCGGATGTCTTGGCGCCTTGCCTTCAACTCGTTCGGGGGGGCTTGCGGTTCAACTCTGCGTGATAGTATTGCCGCTACGCGCCGGATCTTTACCTCCGCGTCTCCGCGTCTCCGTGTGCCAAATTTATATACGATAGCCCTGCCTGCGAAGCGGGGGAGAAATTCGTTCAAGCGAAGGACAGCATGCTGAAGAACATCTCCGTTCGCGGCGCGCGCGAGCACAACCTCAAGGGGATCGACGTCGATATCCCGCGCGACACGCTGACCGTCATCACGGGCCTATCGGGCTCGGGCAAGTCGTCGCTGGCGTTCGACACGATCTATGCCGAAGGCCAGCGGCGCTATGTGGAGAGCTTGTCGGCCTATGCCCGGCAGTTTCTCGAGCTGATGCAGAAACCCGATGTCGACCACATCGAGGGACTTTCCCCCGCCATCTCCATCGAGCAGAGGACGACCTCCAGGAACCCCCGCTCGACCGTGGGCACGGTCACCGAAATCTATGACTATTTGAGGCTTCTCTTTGCCAGGATAGGCGTGCCGTATTCGCCCGCCACGGGGCTTCCCATCGAAAGCCAGACCGTCAGCCAGATGGCGGATCGCATCCTGGCCCTGGAACCAGGCACGCGCCTTTTTCTGCTGGCGCCCATCGTGCGCGGCCGCAAGGGCGAATACAGAAAGGAGCTCGCCGAGCTGCAGAAGAAAGGCTTTCAGCGCGTCAAGGTCGACGGCAAATTCTACGAACTCGGCGCGGTGCCGGCGCTCGACAAGAAACTAAAACACGACATCGAAGTGGTCGTGGATCGGATTGCCGTGAAGCCGGACATCGGCAATCGGCTGCCGGATTCCATCGAGACCGCTCTCAATCATTCGGACGGGCTGCTGATCGCCGAATTCGCCGACACGAAAGAGAACGGCAAGCCCAAGCGCCTGCTGATGTCGTCCAAATTCGCCTGTCCCGTCTCGGGTTTTACCATTTCCGAGATCGAGCCGCGGCTTTTTTCGTTCAACAGTCCGCACGGCGCCTGTCCGGTCTGCGACGGGCTGGGCACGCAGCTCTATTTCGATCCCGCGCTCATCGTGCCGGACGGGACGTTGTGCTTGCGCAAAGGCGCGATCGCGCCCTGGTCGAAATCGTCGTCGCCCTATTATCTGCAGACCCTGGAAGCGCTGGGCCGCCATTTCAAGTTTTCCCTCAATGAGCCGTGGGAAGACCTGCCTAAGCGCGTCAAAGATATCATTCTCGACGGCTCGGGGGACGAGGAAATCAAGTTCGTCTATGACGACGGCTCGCGGCGTTACGAAACCACGAAGACGTTCGAAGGCGTCATCCCCAACATGCAGCGGCGCTTCAAGGAGACGGACTCGTCGTGGATCCGCGAAGATCTCGAACGCTATCAGGACACCAGCCCCTGCGAGACGTGTCACGGCTATCGTCTCAAGCCGGAGGCGCTGGCGGTCAAAATCGCCGGCAAGCACATCAGCGAAGTGTGCGAGCAATCCATCAAGCTCGCCGACGCGTGGTTTGGCGACCTCGATTCCCATCTCACCAAACAGCAGCAGGAGATCGCCGCGCGCATCCTCAAGGAGATTCGCGCCAGGCTGAAGTTCCTCAACAATGTCGGGCTTGAATATCTCACGCTGGCGCGCTCCTCCGGCACGCTTTCCGGCGGCGAGAGCCAGCGCATCCGGCTCGCCTCCCAGATCGGCTCGGGCCTCACCGGCGTTCTCTACGTGCTCGACGAGCCTTCCATCGGCTTGCATCAGCGCGACAACGCCAAGCTCCTCGAATCGCTGAAGGGCCTGCGCGACCTCGGCAACACGGTGATCGTCGTCGAGCACGACGAAGAGGCGATCCGCGCAGCCGATCACGTGATCGACATGGGGCCCGGCGCCGGCATCCATGGCGGGGAAGTCGTGGCCGAGGGCACGCCTGCGGACATCATGCGCGCGCCGCAAAGCCTTACGGGCAAATACCTCGTCGGCCTCGAACAAATCCCGATCCCGGCCAAGCGGCGCAAAGCGGCGTTCGGCCGCTGGGTGAAAGTGGTGGGCGCGCGCGGCAACAATCTCAAGAACATCACGGCGGCCATACCGCTCGGCACCTTTACGTGCATAACCGGCGTTTCGGGCGGCGGCAAATCGACTTTCGTCATCGAGACGCTCTACAAAGCGGCCTCACGAAGGCTCAATCAAGGGCGCGAGCATCCCGCGCCGCACGACAGGATCGAAGGTCTCGAATTCCTCGACAAGGTCATCGACATCGACCAGTCGCCGATCGGGCGCACGCCGCGCTCCAATCCGGCAACCTACACCGGCGCCTTCACCCCCATCCGCGACTGGTTCACCGAGCTGCCGGAGTCCAAGGCGCGCGGCTACGCACCCGGACGGTTTTCCTTCAACGTGAAAGGCGGGCGCTGCGAAGCCTGCCAGGGCGACGGCGTCATCAAGATCGAAATGCACTTCCTGCCCGACGTGTACGTCCAATGCGACGTGTGCAAGGGCAAGCGCTACAATCGCGAAACGCTGGACGTGAAGTTCCGCGACTACTCCATCGCCGACGTGCTCGACATGACCGTGGAAGCCGGCGCCGAGTTGTTCAAGGCGGTGCCTGCGGTGCGCGAAAAACTCGATACGCTGACGCGCGTCGGGCTCGGCTACATCAGCGTCGGCCAGCAGGCGACGACGCTCTCGGGCGGCGAAGCCCAGCGCGTGAAGCTGTCCAAGGAGCTGTCGCGCCGCGCCACCGGACGCACGCTGTATATTCTCGACGAGCCGACGACCGGCCTGCACTTCCACGATATCGCCAAGCTTCTCGACGTGCTGCACGAGCTGGTGGAGAACGGCAACACCGTCGTCGTCATCGAGCACAATCTGGAAGTGATCAAGACGGCGGATTGGATCGTCGACCTCGGCCCCGAAGGCGGCGACGGCGGCGGCGAGATCGTGGCGAGCGGCACGCCGGAAGACGTGGCCAAAGCGGCGCGCTCCTATACCGGGCAATACCTCAAGCCGCTGCTCAAAGGTGCCGCTTCCGCCCAGCCGCCGGCCTCCCGCCGCATCAGGGCGGCAGAGTGAATGCACGAGAACTCCACATCGAAACAGCGATGACGCGCAAGGCCACGGAATTCGTTCGCGAAGGCAAGTATGCCGCTGAAGTCCGGTCGAACTTATCGAGGATGAGACCGGGTGGTCTCCCTGTCTGTCTCTAAGCGATGCCAAAAAACTCGACGCGGTACGGCTGGCCTTGCGCAGAGGCGATTTGGTGGAGGCCGCCCACAATGGCAAGTTCTTCGAACTGCTACCGGTGCCTGCGTAGGATGAGGCGCATCGCTCCCTCGCAGTCGCTTTAACCGGCGAATTCGCTGCTAGCAGCGAAATCTGCAGCGAATTTCGGCAAAAGGTTGCGGGAAAGCCCGCATTCCATCGCGCGTTTCCCGTTTTGCGCGCGCCACGGAGCAGCGAATGAGCAGCGAATGAGCAGCGAATGAACAGCGAATCCGCCACCCCGCAGCGCGCGTCGCCGGGGAAAGGCGAACAGCCCAACCATGGGCAGGTGGACGTGCGCGCCTCGCGCAGCAGTATGGATTTCACAATGTCAAAGAGCCGCGCCGAAAGACGCAAGCGCAATTCCGTTTTGATGGAATGGCGCATTCCAACCCGCAGGCGCGCGCATGTGAAATCGCGCCACCACGCCCTCGCTCGTTCCGTCTTCGAAGAACAGCGAATTTTCCCTGCTTGCCGCAATGCATTCGCGATCGGCTCGCAACACCGGGTGGGAATTTCAGGTCGGCGGCGCCGCCAGGAACAAGGGATCGTGAAACCCGGCCCCCAATTCCCCATTGATCCTTACACAGATCAATTCCGGAAAAATTCCCTGCTTCAGGGATTAGCAGAGATTTTTTCGGTCGCCGCCTCCGTCATTCCACAACATCTGGGTGGTGCTCGGCTCCGTTTCCCTCAAGCCACCACCAGACCCGTTGCAAACCTTTGAATTCATTGACTCCGGCTATCGCATTTTCATTTTTCCCTCAGGTTTTCCCTCACTGAGGGAAAACCAAGGAATGTCTCCTGACATATTCCGTTTCGGTTTCTACGCTACCATATTGTTATGACCGGCGCAACCGGAAGCGCGTCTGGAGCGGGGTTCGTTCTCGTCGATGGGCGCTCATAGCTATTTCAGCCGTCTCCGCCGTGCCGAGCTTGGCCATCATCACCACATCGCTGGCTCTTATTTGCTCCGCTACGCTCAAGAGGCGTCCTGGCGCGAGGATAACCGCCGCGTCTCCAATGGCGAGCAAACGCGCACCGTTGCGGCGCTGGCCATGCGGCGCGGTCCGTCAGTGGATTTCAGCGGGTACTGGCAGCGGCACATCAAACAAGCGGCGTAAACTATCCGTGTTTTTAGAGCGATCCAGCAATAGACGTGAATATGGCGCCCAGATTGGTGCCGACAGTTCCGACAGCCGTGAGGATCACTATGGCGATGCCGGCAGCAATCAGGCCGTATTCAATGGCCGTTGCGCCGGATTTGTCGCTGAGAAAGCGGGAAATAAGATTCTTCATAGCAGCCTCCATTGAAAGGACCAAGACTGAGGCGTTCCATTTAGTAGAACATTAAAAGAACAATTTAAGCCAAAGGCCATCGAGCATCCCGCGTCTTTCCTATCTTGATGAACTCGCCTTTCCGGGTGCGCATATTCAGCACCGTCAGGACCGATTGAACCGTTGCCGCATGGGCGGATGGCGGGAGCCCCTTGGTCGCTATGGCATGGGCGGCGATCTCATTTGCGGATAGCGGCTTGCCCGCATGCCTGAGAGCGTCACGGACAAGGCGGGGGAGTTCATTACGGGCAAAGTAGTTTGTCCGCTTGTAGCCCCGGCGCGGGGGTATGTGGTCGGGATGGTCGGGGGTGAGGATATTCATGGCCGCGTCGAGATTGGCCAGAGCCGCCCGGAGCTTGGCGAGCTTCTTTTCGGTGTCGTGGACTTGGCCGGATATCTCCGCCCGCTTGGCCCGTGGCACCGTCAGAACATGTTCGCTCATGTCCACAAGCTAGGGACGACAGGGGCGGATTTCTTGTGGCGTTTGCGCCATAATACCGCTCGCTTGGCTAACATACATAGCCAAGCAAGAATTTGAACTTTATACGATGGCCACGGCCTTCGGCGCCACCAGCGCCCGATACGCGGCCGCTTCCGCGCCCATCGTCAGCCCGAGGCTGAACGGCGCCAGGATCAGGAAAAGCCCGATCAGCTCCGGCATGTGACTGTCGAGCATGGCCATGCGTGCATTGATTGCCGCCGCCATGGCATCGGGATTGGAAGGCAGCGGAGCGACGAGAGCCGGACCGCCGATCGCAAGCGTCGCTGCCGCCTGAACGACAAGCAGCGGGACTGAAATTCCAAGGAACACCCCCAACATGCGCAAAACGTTGCCCGCCATCAGGTGCCAGCTGCGGGCCAAGTCGAATTTGTCCTCAGCGACGATGACGGGCGCGGCAAGCGGTACCAGACGCAGGGCGGCGTAGACGAGAAACCAAATCCCTGCCAGGGCATACGCAACGAGGCCGACTGCCAAGGGCATCGACGTGCCCGTATGGGCAAGCGTTGCGATGGAGATCATCAGAAAATACATCACGAACACGCCGGCCGTGAGGAAGAACAGGTTGGCTCCCATCATCCGCCATTCCGGCCGGCCGAGCGAAAAATGAACCGATACGCTTCCTTCGGGACGCTTGCCGAGCGCCAGCTGGATCACGGCCACGGCATTCATGGCATAAAGCAGAAGGCTCGCGAAAAAGCAGGCGAAATTCAGAAATGCCGCCACGCTCCCCGCCGCGGTGGTCCCGTCGCTCCCTTGCGGTCCGAGTGCGTAAGGCAGGAACTCCAACACGCCGATAAGCAGCGTCGGAAGCCAGACAAGCCCGATGATGGTTCCGATGCTGCCGAACGTTAAGGCATACGCGAAGCGGATCGTTTTCAAGACGGGAATTTTGTTCATGCTGTTGACGGTTCCCGCACCCGCGGCTTCGTTGCCGACTCGACGATGAGTTGTAATTCGGGCGCACCATAAGCTGCCCGCGCCGCACCTGTCGACAGCTCCAGCCGAACGGAGCCTCAAAAGAAAAATGCAGCCGATTCGCTGCGCGATGCCCGTCACAGTTCCTTTGCGGGATCGGAGACCGGCTGGACCAACGCCAGATATGCACTGGCGCTCATGCCGTTGCCAAGCCCCATGAAGAGAATACGCTCGATCACCTGGAAGGCGACCGCAACGAGGCCCAGGGCGCCATACTGACGCAAAAGTGCCCGCCCGAGTTCATCAACGGCCATGTCCGGACGCAAATTCCATGGGATCGCCACAGATGCGCCGAAAACTACCATCTCAAGGATGCCCAAGCCGATCGCAACAGGTACGAAAACCGCAATGACTACAGCGAACATGCGCCAGAAATTGCCGCCGCCCAATTCCCAGGCCCGGCCCAACCCGATGCGTTCCTCCGCCACAACGACGGCCGGAAGCAGGAACGTCAGCCGCACGGACATGTAAACGAGCCAGCAAGCGGCCACGAGGATGGCCAGGCAACGGACAATCTCCAGATATGGCGAATTGAGGCGCCAGACCGCAAACCACACCGCCACCGTCACGGCGGCCGTGACCGCGCCGATGGCGACGATCGCCAGCCAGGCAAGAAAAAAGGCTCCTGCCATACGCCAGACTGGCGCGCCAAGCGAAAAATAGACGAAAACGGGCTTGGGATGGCGACCGAGCGCCTTGCGTTGAATTCCCGCTACGACCATGCAGCCCGCGATGAACAGGAGAACAACCAGAAGACCGAGAAGCGGCACCACCGGCAGCAGCGCGAACGGATCGAATTCGCCCTGCATCAGCTCTCGCGGCAAATCGGGCGCAACGAGAAAAACCAGACCCGCGGCAATGATCCCCACTGTCAGATAGGGCAGCCAGGCGATTCCGAAAATCGAGAGGAAATCGGCAAACGCGAAGCCGTAGGCTTTGGAGATCGTGTCGCCAACCGGGATCTTTCTCATCGCGCACTCCATCGCTGTCCGGCTCGACGTTCAGTCGCGGACAAAACGGCCCGATCTTGGCGGAAGAACAGGCACACGAATTCGGCGTCGCGACCGGCGCCTACGCTTGCCATTCCCCTCGGGCCAACCCACTCTAAAAGCAATAGGCATTTCAGACAATTGCGATTCAGCCCGTTTCCCGCACGCCGTGGCCGGCGGCGATCGATCCCGACGACTTGAAAAATGCCCAGGACGGCCGGCAGCCGGCGCGGGCATATGGCGCCGTCCGTCGGTGGTATTAAGGTGGCCCTGCAACAAGTGCGTTCGATCGGGGGGATGCATGGCAAGCATCACAGTTGGTCTTGCGATTGCCGCGTCGGCGCTGCACGGAATTCCGCGAGCAAAAGCGAAACCTCCCGGCACACATACGTGACGGCGCTCGGTGTTTCGAATCTGACGTTTGGTATCCAAAGATGGCATGGCCCGCCGTCGCGCATAGGCGCCAAGTTAAGCGGACCCATTTTTGAAATGCCGGCCTCCCCAGGGAGGCGGGCATTTGAACTTGGTGCGCTTGACTTGACGCCTGTGCGCCTTTGCGGGCTATGGCAATAATCTTTTGGGAATCATCCCATGCGGGCAGAACACTAAGGCTTAATCGGAGACGGACATGAAACGAAACGCGGCGGCGCCATCGGGAACGGTACATACGCTTTCGATCGAAAGCCGTGTCCTGGGCACGAATCTCCTCGGCGAACCGACGCGGCGGCGCATCGACGTTTATGTGCCGCCGAATTGGAGCGCCGCCGGCTTGCCGCTTCTGGTCGACCTTGTCGGCTTCACAGCCGGCGGTCCCGTTCACACCAACTGGAAGAGTTTCACGGAAAATGTTCCCGAACGGCTCGACCGGCTGATCGCCGCCGCAACGATGGAGCCTTGCGTCGTGGCCTTTCCGGACTGCTTCACCAGGCTCGGCGGCAACCAATACATCAACAGCGCTGCGATGGGCCGGTGGGCGGATTTTCTGCGCTTGGAGGCCGTGCCGTTGGTGGAGACGACCTTTGCGTGCGGCGGTCCCGGCCGGCGCGGCGTCTTCGGCAAGAGCTCGGGCGGCTACGGCGCAATCGTGCACGCCCTTCTCTACGGGGATTTCTGGAACGCAGCGGCCTGCCACTCCGGCGACATGGCGTTCGAGCTTGTCTATCTGCCGGAGTTTCCGCGGCTGTTGCGCACGCTCGTCAGGGCGGGCGGTTCCATCGAGCGTTGGATCAACGATTTCTATGCGGCTGCGAAAATCCGCGACGCCGATATCCACGACCTCATGATGCTGGCCATGTGCGCAACGTACGATCCCGATCCGGAGGCGCCATACGGTATCCGCTTGCCCGTGGATCCTCACACCTGCGAGATCATCCCGGAGCGCTGGCAGAATTGGCTGCGCTGGGATCCGCTTGCGCTTGCGGAAGCGCACGCCGGAAACCTGAAGCGGCTCAAGACGCTCTACGTCGACTGCGGCGACACTGACCAGTATAACCTCGTCTACGGGGCGCGCCGCCTGCACCGCGCGCTGGAGCGGCTCGACGTGCCGCATATTTACGAAGAATTCCCGGACAATCATTCTTCGGTGGACTATCGCCTGGACAAGAGCCTACCTATTCTCTCCAAGGTCCTGAACGGTTAGAACCGCCGGCAATTCGAGAGGGGTGACATGCGAGGTGTGACGGCGATTGCGCTTGTCTGCGCCGTCTTGGGCGCGTGTTCGGTATGGCCGGTCAATCAGGATCCGGCCGGCATGAATTATCGTCGCGATGCCAATCGCGTCATCATGGCCCTGCAGGATTACCACCGCGACAAGGGCGGATTCCCTCCCGATCTCGGCGGTCTTGTTCCCGGTTACTTGCCGAGCCTGCCGGACGCCCCCCGGTTGCATTACAACCCGTCCGACGGTTCGCTGACGTTTCACTATATTCCCTCCTGGCCGCAACTGAGACCGGTGTGGTGCAATTCGGTGGGCAACACCACGAATTGGCGCTGCGCGGAGCACTTGATCTGACATCGTGAGCGCCCAACGCCGTGACGGGATTCGCACCGACCGACGCTACTTTCTGGGAGCATTGGGCGCGGCAACGCTTGGTCTGGCGGCGCGTTCCGCTGCCGCCCAAGGCGCGCCACGGGTGGCGATCGTCGGTGCGGGCATGGCGGGTCTGGCGGCAGCGCATGCGCTGAAGTGGCGCGGCATTCCTTTTGTCCTGGTGGAAGCGCGCGACCGCATCGGAGGACGCGCCTACACCGATTGGAAATCGCTGAACGTTCCCGTCGATCAAGGCTGCGCGTTCCTGCATGCGCCCGCCGGCAATCCGCTCACCCCGAAAGTCACGGAGATGGGCTATACGATCCTGCGTCAGGCCGGTCCGCCGGAGGTCTACTTCGGCGGCAACAATCAAGGTGCCAAGGGCGAACGGGCGCTGCAAGCCGCTTACGGTCAGCTCACCCACGCAATCGGCACGGCGGGCGAGCATGGCGACGATGTCGCGGCGGCCGACCTCCTGAATTCGCCCACGGTCTGGGATCGTCTGGCGGCGTGGGCCGTCGGGCCTGCGGAAGCCGGCATCGAGCTGGCAGGGCTCTCTACGCTCGACTGGTACACGCATATCGGCGCCGGGCTTGGCCGCGACGGATTGGTACGAGAGGGCCTGGGCAGCGTCGTCGCGGCATTCGGCGCGGGTATCCCCGTATCGTTGTCCACCCGCGTCAAGACCATCGACTGGAGCGGGCCGGGCATACGCTTGGATACACAATCCGGCACGGTCGAGGCCGATTGCTGCCTCATCACCGTCCCGGTGGGCGTGCTGCGCGACGGAAGGATTTCCATGACGCCTGCGCTCCCCGCCGCCAAGCAATCGGCCATCGCCGGCATCACGATGGGCGTCGTCAACAAGATCGCATTGGTCTTCCGGCCCGGAAGCCTGCCGCCGGTCAAGAACACCTGGCTTTATCAGGTGCGCACGGACGGCACGATCGCCGACGTGCTCGTAAGACCGTTCGGCTACGATATGACGGTCCAGTTCACGGGCGGCAATCTCGCGCGCGAAATGGAGCTGTTGAACGACGCCGATCAGATCGCGTTTGCGCTGTCGGCAGTGAGCGACATCTTCGGCAATGCAGTCGCAACGGGGTTTTCCGGAGGCGTGGTAACGCGCTGGGCGCGCGATCCCTTCAGCTTAGGTTCGCACTCGGCTGCTCTGCCCGGCCAAACCCATCAACGCGCCGAGCTTGCAAAGCCGGTTGCCGATAAGCTGTATTTCGCGGGCGAAGCCTGCGCGGCGGCCTGGGCTTCCACTCTTCCCGGGGCTTTTCTTTCCGGCCGGGCGGCGGCCCGCGCCATCGCCGAGCGGCACGGATGACGCGACCGCAACGCGTCACGGCTTGGCGAACGCGAACGCATAAATTCGATTGTCCGCGCCGATGTAAAAATGTCCTTCGCCGGCGACGATCGTAGCGAAGTGGCGCAGACCCGTCAGCGGCGCCTTGCCGCCGTCGAAGACAACGCTGCCATTCAGCGCATTGAACCCGTGCAGGAGGCCGTCGCCCTCGGCGCCAACCACCCATACGATAGGATTGGAAATTCCGTCCGTGGTCGTGACGATCGGTGCGCCGGCTCCGCTGAAGGGAGCGCACCATTGTTCGGTAATCGGCGACGCGCCCGAGGCGGCGATGCCGAGCATCATCATTCCATTTCCCGAGCAGAGCCCTCCACCGCCATTTGTGAACGCAACCATTGTGGCGCTTTGGGTTTCGTAGACGGCTGGAGCCGTAATGATTTCGCCGCTCGAAACGCTTCTTACCGCCAATGCGCCGCCGATACCGCCCAAGTTTGAGCGATCCACCAGATAGGCATTGCCGTCCTTACCCAGCGCGATGACACGCCTGGCAGGCTTTGAGCCGCTTATGGCAATTTCCAGCGGCAAGGCTTCCGTGCCGCCGAGGTCCGCATCCCGATTATCCAAGGTCTGCCAATTCGAAGGCGTAAAGAAATCGTGCGGGTCGAGAGAATGGGCCAGTCCCGGTTTTAGCCGAACAATCGCTTCGCCATCGCTCCAGGTGCTCGCATTGAAAGTATTTCCGGTCGTCGCGAACAACGAACCGCCGTCGCTGGCCAGTCCCCCCTGTGCCCATATTCCCCCGCCATTGGCCCGTGTCTGCCAGCTTGCCGTGATCTTCGGCGGCGAAAGCTGCACTTGAACGACAGTACCGTGATAGGTTCCGCAATCTCCCCAATTGCCGCCAAAATTCACGTAAAGCGCACCCGCCATGAGTTGCAGAGCACTGCGTTCGCCCTGCGTTGCGGATGAAAAGTTCACCCCAAGCGCTCCGAGCCTCGCCTTCACATCGAGCGGCCAGCCGGAAATCACCGAGCCGTTCGCGAGCGACAGCGCGTAGATCGAGTGCTTGGGGGTCGTGTTCGTCAGCACCAGCGCATCCAGATAGACGATCCCCGCCGCAGGATCGATAACCGGTGTGCCCGTAATCCCGTCAGGATCGATGTTGCCGCAGGGAAGGTCCTTGAGGGGGACAGGCTCTCCGAGCTTGTGTTTCCAGACTGTGGCGCCGGTGTTCGCATCAAGCGCCGCCACGACATCGGATTCCGTGGCGACGATCACCAGCGGTTCGCCGCCAGCGGGATGCCAGAACAATGGCTGGGCATAGACATGCCCGTCGACCTTGCCGCTGAAGTTCCGGTCAAGATGCGTGCCGGAGGCCGCCGAGAGCGTGAGATTGGGCACGGTGTAGACCCCATGCCGCGTCGGCGAGTTGTGATAAGTCACGACATTTTCGGCGAACGTCGAACCGGGCACTCCCATCACCAACCAGGCCAGAGCCAATAACCGTCCGAGCATTGTCAATTTTCCTCGCGTCGCTGCAGGCAGTGTACCGACAACGAAACCGGGAGCCAATCACGACCGTGAGCACGAGCCGCACCGAAGTGTGCTCGCGCTCGATGCTCCCATTGCCGCTCCATGGGATTGCAAGAAATGGCCGGACCTAGCGCGCGGCAGAAATCTTCACCCCACCCAGCGGGCAGAACATAGCCTCATCGCCCATCTGGATTTACGGCCTCGGTTAATGGAATGCTGATGTTCAGCTGATGTCTTAACCAGACAAGGTGCGGCTCCAGTTTACTCGCGGCAATTTTGCTCGTTGGCCGCGCGCAAAATCCGCAACCTTTTGCCGGACCGCAAAGCAGAGATTAACCATTTTCTACTAGCGTCTCCGCTCATGGCTCTGAAAGCTTTCCTTTGTGCGGCGGCTATGGCGTGCCTCGCCGGCTCCCATGCACTCGCAACCAGCGTCAGCGTGGTGCTGACCGGTGCCGACGGCCGGCCGGCCGAGAACGCGGTGGTCGAGCTCATTCCCAAATTGACATCGCAATCGCTCCCGCCAAGCAAGCTGCCGGCAGAGGCGATCATAGACCAGAGCCACGAGACATTCATTCCGCTAGTCTCGCTCGTCCGCAAAGGCGGTCGTGTCGTCTTTACCAATAACGACACGACCATGCACCAGGTCTATTCCTTTTCCGATATCAAGCAGTTTGCCTTCGAGATCGACGAGGGCCAGCGTTCCGAGCCGATCGAATTCGACAAGCCGGGCGTGTCCGCCATCGGCTGCAATATCCATGATCAGATGATCACCTATGTATACGTCGCCGCGGCGCCTTGGGCCGCGTTGACCGACGCGAGCGGCACGGCGCGCATTGCCGATGTGCCCGCCGGAATTTATCAGGCCGGCATCTGGCATCCGCGGCTCGAGCCTGGCCAGTCGCCGCCTCCCACTCTCATCGTGCAAGGAGATAGTGTCAGTCTCGCCGCTTCGATCATGCTTTTGCCCGAGCCGGCGAAGCACATGCATATGCAAATGTACTGAAAACCGGCGATGAGCTTCCGAAATCGTCTGGCTCTCTTGCTCACCGCGATCCTGATCGGGGTTCAGGTGGCAACGGCAGTCTTTGCCTATGCCTATCTTCGCCACGACATCATCGAACAGGGGAAGCGGGAACTTGCTTCAGCCACGACGGCCTTCATGCGCCAGCTCGCATTCCTGTCGGAGCGGGTGAGCGACGGCGTGAAGGTGCTGGCCTTGGATTACCCTTTGCGCGCCGCCATCGCCCGCCACGATAGGGGCACCGAGCTTTCCATGCTGCGCAACCACGGCGCACGCATCGGCGCCATGCGCATGATGCTCATCTCGCTCGATGGGACCGTGCAAGCCGATACCGCAGCGCCCGAAAGTTTCGGCAGGCCATTTTTTTTCCCGAACCTGCTGCAATCGGCAGCGGTGGACGAGGGCACGTCGCTGGTGACGATCAACCGTACCATCGCCTGGGCCGTGGTGGTTCCGGTGCGTGCGCCCGTGACCATCGGTTACGTGGCGGCATTCATTCCCGTCGACAGCGCGCTTCTGGAAAAGCTGCGCACCATCTCCTCGGCGCCGCGCTCCATTGCACTAGCCATCGACAACGGCCCTGGCGGCCTCACCATCGCGGCGCATTCGGCCGATTACGCAGGCGCGCCATCACCAACCCAAGTCACCGCAACCGGCTCATCGATCGTTACGTGGCACGGCCAGGAATATCTGACGGCAGGCGCGCTGCTCAGCGTTGCGCCGGGAAGCCGTCGTGTCGTCGCCATTCTTGACTATTCTCTGGAAAAGACGCTTCGAAGCTATCGCGGAATCGTCTGGCCGATACTGGGGATTCTGGCATTGGCGCTCGGCCTCACGCTCCTGGGTACGACCCTGATCGTGGACCGGCTTACGCGCCCGCTCGAAGAACTCGCGGCGACGGCACGGCGCATCGCCGCGGGCGATTACACCCACAAGCCGGCCATGATGCAGCGCGACGAGTTCGGCCATCTGGCAGATGCGCTGGTCAACATGATGGACGCCATCGCCGAGCGCGAAGGCGCTCTCAAGAGCGCCATGGAAAGCGCCGAGTTGGCGCGCGCCGAAGCGATTCATCTGAGCAAGGCGAAAACGCAGTTCCTTGCCAATATGAGCCATGAGCTGCGCACGCCTCTTAATGCCGTGTTGGGATTCAGCGAGATGCTGGAGGGCCAATTGCTGGGACCGATCGGCGTCGCGCGTTATGTCGAATACGCGCGCGATATCCGCTCGAGCGGCGAACAATTGCTTCTGCTCGTCGATCGCATGCTCGACCTTGCGGAAGCCGACACCCAGGACCTGGCTCTCGCGAGCACGAATGTTCAGCCCGAAACACTGCTTCTCGAGGCAGCGGAGCTTCATCGCCCCTTTGCGGAAAAGACGCACGTGCATCTCGAAGCCGAGGCGGAGCCTTGGCAGTGGCCGCAGATCCACGGCGACGCAGGAAGGCTCAAGCAGGCATTCGCAAACCTGATTCATAACGCGATCAAATTTACGCCGGAGGGCGGTTGCGTGCGATTGTCCGGCGGACCCGATGACGGACACATTATGATCCGGATCGCCGACGACGGCATCGGCATTGCGCGGAGCGAGCTGGAGACGGTCGTGAAGCCCTTCCATCGTCTGCGTGCCGCCTTCGACGGCCAACATCAGGGCGCCGGCCTGGGCCTGCCATTTGCCAAGACCATCATCGAGCTGCACGGCGGAACGCTTGCGATTGAAAGCGAGGTGGGCGTGGGCACGACCGTGACAATCAGGTTGCCTGTATTTCAGGTCGGCACGCGGGCGGAGGCGGCGTGAAACATGAGACATTTTCTGCCGGAGTATTTACCACGGAGGAACGGAGGGCACGGAGTTGCCGTTTACGGGCGACGCGCATGGCAGTCCGCCTCCGCCGCGGATATCGATCAATACTGCTTGGCGCTGCACGCGCTCCTCCGTGTTCTCCGTGCCTCCATGGTGAGACTGTTCCTGGCTGTTGTGCCTCTAGCTTCGGTACCCGTCCATGCAATGGATTTTTCCTATGACGGCTATGTCGACCTGAGACTTGTCACGGCGAACGGCGAGCGATCCTGGCTGGATGGCGGCTTGGGTAAGCTGCGCTACAACGATGGCGATGCCGTCCCCCAATTTGGCGGCGCCGTATTGCAAGGCACGGCGCTCCTGACCCCGGAGATCATGGCGGTAGCCGTCGTACGCGCCGATTCCGAGCAGCGCAATTTTGTCCTGCCGCTCGAGGCGTATGCGCGTTACCGCCCGGTCTCGACAACCGCGTGGCGTGGCTCGGTCAAGGTCGGCGCCTTCTTTCCCCCCTTCTCGCTCGAGAACACGGAGCTCGGCTGGACAAGCTACTGGACGATCACGCCCTCCGCTATCAACAGCTGGATCGGCGACGAGCTGCGCACGATCGGTGGGGAAGGAACGCTCGAATGGCGCTCATCGGAAGGGAAGCTGCAGCTCATAGCCGCGCTCTACGGATGGAACGACCCGGCGGGCGTATTGATCGCCGAACGCGGCTGGGCCATGGATGACGAGCCTACCGCTCTCTTCGAGCACCCGCGTCGGCCCGACGCGACCTTGATCCTTTTCGGTGCCCCGCATCCCGATACGACGCCCCTCTTCTACGAGATCGACCATCGCGTGGGTTATTATGCAGGAGCGTCGTGGAACGACGCGGACTCATGGCGACTGGACGTTTTCCGCTACGACAATTTGGCCGATCCGGCCGCGCACAAATCCGACTATTTTGCCTGGCACACGGATTTCTGGGACGCCGGCTTATCCAAGACTTTGGGCGAGTTCACGTTCCTTATGCAGGGCCTCGCAGGCGAAACGATCATCGCGCCCTCTCCCGGAGTTACAAGCACGACGCGCTTTTCCTCCGCTTATGCGCTCGCGGGCTGGGAGCGCGGCGATTGGCGGCTCGCCATTCGCGGCGACGTGTTCCGCACTCATGACGCTCCAGGCTCGCCCTTGAGCGAAGACGGCTCAGCTCTCACCGCAGCGGCGAGTTGGACGCCGAAGGACTGGCTGAGACTTTCCGCTGAAATCCTTCACATCGATAGCGCGCGCGACGAACAACGTATAATCGGCCTAAGCCCGCATCAGGCCGAGACTCAGACGCAACTTTGCGCGCGACTGTTTCTTTGAGCCGGGCGACAACATCACCGAGCTCCGGCCGCCGAACTTTCAACTATTCCTTAGAGCCGATCCAAGAAGTTGAGATTCATGATCAAGCGGTTGCTTTGGTCAAGCGTCGCAGCATGATTTTGATCATCGCGAGGCGAATGAAACCTGCAACGGTTCGCGCATAGCGTTCGAAGTCGCGCATCAGGCGGCGATTGATGCTGATCCAAGCGTTTGTACGCTCAACGATCCAGCGCTTGGGAAGGACAACGAATTTGTGCATCTCTGTGCGCTTGACGACTTCGATGATCCAGCTGCCTGAGCTTTTCGCGGCCAGAGCGGCGCGCGGTCCCTGATAACCGGCATCAGCGAAGATTTTCACGACGAAGGGCCACATGGCCCGTGTGGCTTGCGTGAGAACCAAGCTGGCGCCGTCGCGGTCCTGGATATCTGCCGGGTGGACGGCGACGCTCAAGAGCAGGCCGAGCGTGTCGACAAGCAGATGCCTTTTGCGCCCCAGGACTTTCTTGCCTGCATCGTAGCCTTGCGGATCGAGCGAAGCCCCCCTTTTGGCGCCCCCTTGGCGCTCTGGCTGTCGATGATGGCGGCCGTGGGGCTTGCTTCGCGGCCCTCCCGCTCGCGCAAGGCGACATAGAGCACATGATGAACGCGTTCCAACGTTCCGTCCCAGTTCCACAGCATGAAGTACCAGTGCACCGTGCTCTTCCGCGGCAAATCCTTCGGCAGCGCCTTCCACTGGCAGCCCGTCCACAGAACGTAGAAAATCGCATTGAGCACCTCGCGGACGTCCACAGTGCGCTTGCGCCCACCGCGCTTGGCCGGAGGAATGAGCGGCTCCACCAGCGCCCATTCCTCATCCGTCATATCACTGTCGTAGCGTAGCCCCTTGCGGCGGGCGGCTTGTCGGTGCTCTGGTTTCCACATCGGCGGCGGCTCCTTCGCGAATCACCGCCACACAAGGAATCACAACCGATTCATCAGACTCAACAACTTCTTGGATCGGCTCTTAAGACTTTCCGTCGCCGGGAGAAAAACACCAGAAACGCTGCACTCCCGGCCGCGCAAGCCGGCGAGCCGGATCGTTCTTGACCGTCCCCATTAACCCGGTTTCGGGAGAATTAAGGGAGACTTAAACTCGCAATTGTATCCTTCGCGGCGGTGCGCCACGCGGCGGCAACGGGAATGCGTAGCAACATAGCAAGACAAAGAGCGAGGCCCTCCCTGCTTTCGCGTTATAGCGCGGACTTGGGCAGCTGCATTTCGCGCGCACGCTCGGAACGGGACCTGCGCGCCGCCGCCATGGACCAGGCGCTCGCCAACCGCGTCAAATCCGAATTCCTCGCCAACATGAGCCATGAGCTGCGCACGCCGCTCAACGCCATTATCGGCTTTTCCGAAATGATCAAGCTGTTCGGCGAAGCCAAACCGGAAAAGACCGGCGAATATGCCGGCCTCATCCATCACGCCGGGCGGCATCTGCTCGACATCATATCGGATATTCTGGACATCTCGAAAATTGAAAGCGGGCGCTTCGAGCTGGATCTCGAAGAAGTTCCGCTTTCCGAGATCATTGCCTCTTGCGTCAACATCGTCGAAGGACGCGTCGCGCAGAAGAAGCAGGAGCTGAAGCTCAAGCTGGCGCAGGACCTGCCGGAGATCCGGGCGGATGCGACCCGCATCAAACAGATCCTCATCAATCTGCTCAGCAATGCGCACAAGTTCACGCCCGAAGGCGGGCGCATCGTCCTTGCGGCAACGGCCGCGGCAAACGATACGATCTCCATCGCCGTGCAGGACACCGGAATCGGCATGAGCGGCGAACAGATCGCCATCGCGCTGACGCCGTTCGGCCAGATCCGCTCCCACCACACCCGCGCACACGAAGGTACCGGACTTGGCCTTCCGATCGCCAAAGCCCTTATCGAGCAGCATCGCGGCAAGTTCTACATCAACAGCGTCGAGAACGGCGGGACGACGATCGTCTTCACGCTGCCCCTCGATCCCGACCGGGCCGAGGCGCGGCCATCTCTCAAGGAGCCTGCCCCATGAACCGCACCGCAGACGCAGCCGCCGCCGCCTCGCCGGCGAAACAAGCCGGCACCGGTAGCGAGCGTCATACGGATGCCGCCGTTGGCGCGCCGCAGCTCACCGCGGCAAGACTGGGCCGCATCGTGTCGGTCGATGGCGCGCAGGCCGTTGCGGTGCTCGATCAGCCGAGCGGCGGGCCGCGCGTGGAGATCGGTGCGACGGTGATCGTGCCGACGCCGCAGGCCGCGGTCGTCTGCGTCGTGTCGGCCGTAAGCATGCCGCTTCCCGACATCGCGACCGACAATATCAATGTCAATTTGCTTGAGATGAATCTCGCCGGCGAGATCGCGATCGACGAGCGCCGGGGCCGCGTCGCATTCCGCCGCGGCGTGTCGGGCCTGCCGACGACCGGCGACGTCGCGTACCTGGCCGATCAGGAGGCGCTGACGCTTATCTATTCGCATCCCGAACTTGCGACTATCGATGTCGGCGCACTCTATCAGAACCCTCAGGTGCCCGCCCGATTGCTGGTCGACGAACTGTTCGGCAAACATTTTCTGGTGGTGGGGACAACGGGATGCGGAAAATCTTCCGCCCTGACATGCATCCTGCAAAGCGTGCTGCCGGACTTTCGCCACGCGCGAGTGGTCGTGCTGGATATTCACAACGAGTATGACGGCGCCTTCGGCGCGCAATGCGAGGCGGTCGATCCGGCAACGCTCAAACTCCCCTTTTGGCTGCTGAATTTCCAGGAACTCACCGCGGCCTTCACGACCGCCGACGACAACCGCAATGTCGAAATCGAGATTCTGAGCGATGCGGTGGTGTGGGCGAAGCGGCGCTATTCGGACTCGACGACGGGGCGGCTGCGGCGCGCCAATGAAGGATCGAGCATTACGGTGGAAACGCCGGTGCCGTTCCGTCTTTCCGACATCATCGCCTATATCGACGACCAGCTCGGAAAGCTCGATCGTTCGCGCGATACCTACTCCTACAAGAGACTGCGAAGCCGCATCGAAACCCTGGTCAGCGATCCGCGCTACAGCTTCATGTTCGGCAGCCTGACGATCGAAGACACCATGGTCGAGGTGCTGGGCCGCATATTCCGCGTGCCCGTCGGGGACAAACCGATCACCGTGCTGAAACTGGCGATGGTGCCGCCGGAAATCCTCGACGTCGTCATTTCCGTCATTTCGCGGCTCGCCTTCGATCTTGCCGTATGGAGCGAAGGCAGGCTGCCGGTGCTCATCGTGTGCGAGGAAGCCCATCGCTACGCGCCCGCCGACATGAGCGACCGCTTCATGCCGACGCGGCTGGCGCTGGCGCGCCTCGCCAAGGAAGGCCGCAAATACGGCGTGTCGCTGGCCCTGATTACCCAACGTCCTTCGGAGCTCGATCCCACCATCATGTCCCAGTGCAGCACGGTCATTGCCATGCGGCTGTCGACGGAACGCGATCAGCACGTCGTCCGCGCCAATACGCATGAAGGCGCGCTGGATCTCTTGGATTTCCTGCCGCTACTGGGCGACCGCGAAGCGATCGTGCTTGGCCAGGGTGTCATCATGCCGATGCGGATCAAGTTTCGCACTCTGGCCGACAGAATCGTCGCCCAGAGCGGCCACGCGAGCTTTTCGCGGGCGTGGCAGCATTCCGAGATCGATCGCGCAATGCTCGACAACATCGTGTTCCGCTGGCGCACGCTGTCGCGCGGCAAAGGGCCGGTTCCCGGGCAGATGTGAGAAAACGGGCGCTCTTGCGATGCCGCCCGGCGCTATTGTGTCACTTAGTGAGATATTATAGCAGGTGGTGACACGACTCGCCGGATCGTGTAAATTCCGCGCGCCAAATCGTTCCACAGACACGCGCGACGGCAATCAGGGAGTAGCTGCACCATGTCCGGCATCAAGAGCCGCAATCTGAGAGACGATCTTTCCTTCGGCGCCCTCGTCGAAGGCGTGACCTGGCAAACGCTGGCCGACCCCAAGGTGCGCGATGAGCTGAACGCGGTCTTCGAGAAGCGCGGCATGATCGTCTTCTCGAATGTCGAGCCCAGCTCGAAGATGCAGGTGGAGATCAGCAAGGTCTTCGGCCCGCTCAAGGACCACCCGACCAAATCCACGCCGCGCGATTCCGGCGCCGAAGACCTGGCGCCGGGCGTGATCGACATGCATTACATGCCGAGCGGCGATCCCGACAAACTCGACGGTCTGGTCGAGATCGACGGCCGGAAGGTGGCGCGCTTTTCGCCCTGGCATTTCGACCATTGCTACAACAACGAGCTCAATCGCGCCGGCGTGCTGCGCGCGCCGATCAACGCACCCGTGGGCGGACGCACCGGCTTTTCGGACGGTATCGAACTCTACAGGAAATTTCCCGCCGGGATGCGGGCGAAGCTCGAGACGATGAACATCATCTACACGCTCGACACGCGGCTCACCAAGATGCGTTTCGGCGTGAACTTCAAGCCGCTGGGCGAATCGCCGCAGATCAAGGAGCTGCTCAAGGAAGTCGCCATCTTCCCACGCGCCATGCACCCGGCGGTATGGACGCGCAGCGACGGCCAGAAGGTGCTGCATATAGGCCCGTGGATGGCCGTCGGCATCGAGCACCACGAAGACAAGGAAGGCGACGCATTCTTCGACGAGGTGTGCCATACGATCAACCGGCTGGCCACCGGCTCTAGCGCCTATTGGCACGATTGGAAGCCGACCGACATGGTGATCTGGGACAATTGGCGGATGCTGCACGCGGTGGAAGGCTGCGATGCCAAATACGAACGGCACACAGTACGCACGACGATCAAGGGCGATTACGGGCTCGGCTATTTCGAAGGCGGCAAGAAGATCGGCGAGGTCTACCGCGAGGTTGCGGAGTAAAAGAGTCCTCCCCCTATGCGGGTAGGGCAATCGCAAATGCCTGTGGACTGTAAAGAATGCTATTTTAACGCGTAGGTGCGGCGCGCGCGAAGATGGCAGGGAAAACCCGCCGCCGCGTCTCCGCGCGCCAAAATTTTTGTTCGATAGCCCCGGCTATGCCGAGGAGGAACCAGTTGTATGAACCTCATGATAGCAAGCCGTTGTCGCCGAGAAATTCCAGCACCGCGTCGTTGAACAGCTTCGGCTGGTCGATGTTGGGGTTGTGTCCGGCGCCGGGGATCGCCGCTTTCGCCGCGCCGGGAATCTTCCGGCGCATGTATTCGGCCGCCGCGAGAAAACTCGTGTCCTGAGCGCCGACGACGACGAGGGACGGCACACCCACGTTGGACAGATTTTCGATCACGCGCCCGTCGCGCTGGGCGACCATGCCGCGCGCCGCCAGCGCCAGGCCTTTCGCACCCATGCCATGCACAGTGCCGGCCGCTTCGCCGTCGCGCAGCCCTTCGCGTTCGAGCCGAGCCGCCTTGCCTATCGCGCGCGCATTCCACTGCGCGCGCGCCTCGCCGTCCCTGAAACCCGGTCCGGTATCGACGAGGAGAAGCGCCCGCACCCGCTCGGGACGGCTGAGCTGAAATACCAGGCTTAGATAGTCGGCCCTAAAAAACCGCCGTTTCAAGCTGGAAGCAACTTCGGATTCTGTATGTTCTGCCCCAAGATGCGGCTGAACAACAGATACAAAAAGATCCACCTGAGTATCTTCCTGAGGTTGAAGCCGATCGCCATGGCGAGGGCGTTGATTTGATCGCCGCGTTTGCCGTGGAGCCAGTTGCGGGGACCAACTTTACGATCGTTCTTGCAGTGGCCGATGATCGGCTCGATGGCATTGCGGCGTTTCTGGCGTTTTCTTTTGGCCGGCGTCATGCCGCGCCTCTGACGCGCGAGGATGATCTCGATGTCTTCGTCTTCGAGACCATGGCCGCGATAGCCCAGATCGACACACGCTTCTTCGGGCTTGACACCCGTCAGCCTTGCGATCTGTTCCAAAACAGTCGCCAGAGTATGTCCGTCATAAGGCCGGCCGTGATGGGCCATGGCGCCGACGATGAAGTTGCCGGCATTGGTTGAAGCGATGCTGGCCTTGCAGCCAAATTCGTACTTCTTGTGGGCTTTGCCCTTGGCGATGCATTCGACTTCCGGCGCATGCCAGGAATAGATTTTGTCCGGCGTTTTCGGATCGGCCGCTTGAGCATGGATTTTCCGCGCCTTGGCCAGATCGTCTTGGAATAAACCGCCAAGCGAGGGGACTTTGCCAATGGCGCGTTCAATGTCGCGGATCACACGGCCCAGATAATTGCGCACTTTGTTGATCTGTTTGCGGCCACGGTTCATCTGCCGGGCTGCCAGGTATTTGTTGGCCAGAAACACAGCCTGCTTGCTCTTGCGCACATAGCTTTGCCGCAGTTTAACACCGAGCTTCTTCGCCGTTTTGATCAGTTCCTCGCGCGCCTTGTGACAAAGCTGCGTGTCCGTCGGAAAGCGGATTGCCTTCTCCTGCACCGTCGTATCCACACTGACCTTTTGCAGGGCGCCCGCCGTGATCACCCCGCTCTTCAGCCCCACGCGAACCGTTTCCTGCAACAGCCGCTCCATTCCCTCCTTGCCGATCCGCTTCCTGAAAATGCTCAAAGATGGGGGTTCGACCGGCAGCCGGTGCTGAAAATATTCTTCCCCGCAAAAATATTGAAAGTATGGGTTCTCCCGCCAGACTTCGCACACTTCCTCGTCCGACAGCCCTTTCATGTCTTTCAACAACACCAGCCCGGCCATCAGCCGGATCGGTTCCCCGGGCCGGCCATTGTCGGCGCAATAGTAAGGTTTCAGATCGCCAGCCAAATCGCTCCAGCCCACCAGCCGACTCATTTTGACCAGCTCATGCGTGGGATCGATGATCGCTTCCAGCCGCGACCGGTACAGGTCCTCCTGTCGGCTACTTCGCGGATTGTCTTTCAGCACAAATTGCAACTTTTCAGGCCAGCAGCCCCGATTCGTTGCAATTTACATCGCCCATTTCTCTCAGGGAATCGTTCCCCCGTAACGCTCATCCGCGTTTTTTAGGGCCGACTAGATAGCCTCCGAGCGAATGGCCGCCGACAATCGCCTGTTCCGCACAGGCCAGATCGAGCAGCGCCGCCATGTCGGCGGCGGCCGCTGCTTCCGAATATTGCGCGGGGTCGTCGGGCGAAATCGTGCGGCCGTGGCCGCGCAGGTCCCAGACGATCAGCCTGAAATGGCGCGACAGCGCCTCGATCTGCGGCGCCCACATCTGCGACGTGCACATGAACCCGTGCGTCAGCAGCAGCGCCGGCCCCTCGCCATGCACCTCGTAATAGAGCGCCGTCCCGTTGCGATTTAAAAGTGGCATGGAGCGGATGCTAACGCGTTTTCAACAGGCAGGACATGCAACCTGCGGACTTGGACGCCTGCAGGAAACTTCGCGGACGTTAAATCGATTTCCGCGGCTGCGTAATATCACTGCAAATCCACGGTGCCGGAGCGAACTCATAGCGATAGGCTAGTTCAATCCGAAGAATGCATCGATGCACTAGCCGCCCGGCAAGACGTTTCAGAGTCAAAATTGGCGGCGCTCACGTGTTCTTCTCCTTGTTCTTGCCGCCGATATTCTGAACGTAGCGTTTGACGGTCTCGAGATAATCGGGCGCCAGCATCAGGGCGCTGTTGGCCAGGCGTTCCACATTGCGCGCCTGCGCGAGGCCTACGTCGTGCGCCAGTTCGATGGCGATCTTGGCGGTTCCCATCTGCTCGCCGTTCTGTTTGGCGAGATGGCGGCAGAACCGCATCACCTCTTCCTCGAAGGTTTCGTCCGAGAAAACGTCGTGGACGAGGCCCATGATCAGCGCTCTGTCGGCGTTGACGGGCAGGTTCGCCATGATGAGATAGCGCGTCCAGTGCGTTCCGATGATGCGCGCCAGGCGGCTGACGCCATTCGACGCGGGCAGCACGCCGAACAGCCCTTCGGGAAAGGAATAACTCGCACTCTTGGCTGCCAGACGAAAATCGCAGGAGAGCGACATTTCCAGTCCGCCGCCGACGCAGGCCGCATGATGGGCGACGACGATCGGCTTCTCGATGTGCTCCATCTCGTCGTAGATACGGTGCATGCCGTGAAGCCCCACGCGATGAGTCTCGCGGATGGCCGATCCCGTCCGTTGGGACACGCTGTCCGGGGATCCGCCGCGCATGTCCGCCCCGGCGCAGAAATAGCGGCCTGTTGCGCGGATCAGCATGACCTTCAGCGCGGGGGTGTCGCGGAAGCGGAGCAGGGCCTGTTCGAACAGGTGCATCAGCTGACCGCTCAACGCGTTGAGCTTTTCGGGTCGGTTCAGGGTGGCGATCAGGATGGCGTCCTGATCTTCGACCAGCAGATGAGGCTGTTCATTCATGTTCCCTGCTCCTTAAATTTCGTAGCGATTTGGACGCGACTGATCTGTGGCTATGCGAGCTTCGCGCCATGGCGGCGACGCGATGATTCATGCGACGGATCCTCATGGCGAAGAATACCCCCGATAGTGGAATTGCACCTGGCCGGCTTGCGAGTCCTGCTCGGCGATTTTCACGATGCTGTCATGGTCGGGTGAAAGCTCGCAAGCGGGATCCGTACGGGCGGCGTCGCCGGTAATCGCAAGCGCCTGGCAGCGGCAGCCGCCCCAGTCGACCTCCCGCCGCTCGCAGGTGCGGCACGGTTGCGCCATCCATTCCGTTCCGCGGAAGCGATTGAAGGCGTGCGACTGGCGCCAGATGCGATCGAGAGGCTTGTCGCGCACCGAGTCGAACGCGAGGCCGGGAATGCTCTCCGCTGCATGACAGGGCAAGACCTTGCCCGCCGGCGTGACGTTGAAGAAACGCCGCCCCCAGCCGCCCATGCATGCCTTCGGTCTCTTCGCATAATAGTCGGGCACAACATAATCGATCACGAGCCTGCCTTTGAGACGCGCCTGTGCGGCCTCCACTGTCCTCGTCATGGCGTCGATTTGCGCCCGCGCGGGCATGAGTGCGGCCCGGTTCGTTAATGCCCAACCGTAATATTGCACATTGGCGATCTCGATTCTGTGCGCGCAAAGCGCCAAGGCAAGTTCGAGCATCGCCTCGACGCGATGCGCATTGCGGCGGTGGACGACGAAATTGACGGTAAGCGGCAAACCGGCGTCGCGCACCAGACGCGCGGCTTCGAGTTTTCTCTTGTGGGCCGAGGCGAATCCGGAGATCAGGTCGGCTGCTTTTTCGTCCGCGTCCTGAAAACTCAATTGAACATGTTCGACGCCGGCTTCGGTCAATCGGGCCAAACGCTCTTCGTCGAGCAATACCCCCGAGGTAATCAGATTGACGTAGAGGCCAGCCTTGCTTGCCCCTGCAACGAGGCGCTCAAGATCGAGGCGCACGAGCGGCTCACCGCCGGAGAAATGCACCTGCAGGCAGCCCAGGGCTGCGGCCTCCTCGAACACGCGAAGCCAGGTTTCCGTGCCGAGCTCCTCGCTGGCGCGGTCGAGCTTGAGCGGATTGGAGCAATAGGGGCATTTCAACGGACAGCGATGGGTCACTTCCGCAAGCAACGCAAAAGGCGGTTCCGGTAAAACGACTTCCTGGGTCACAGCACCATGACGCCCTTATCGAGGAGATCCTGCACCACTCCCAGAACGTCCGTCTCGATCTCCTGCCTTGGTGCATCCTCGTAGAGACGGCAAAGCTGATCGACGATGCTGTCGATTCTCGCCTTTCCATCGCACCGGCCGACGATAGCGTGCGCAGACTCGTCGAGCAGGAATACGCGTTCCGGCGCCTGGATCGTGTGACTGGCGCGAGCATTGTCGAATTTGAGCCGCATATGAGGGGCAAGGCGCGGGGCGGAACGCAGGTCTGCAAGAGGTCTTTGGGCCATTGTCAGCCCGCAGGCACGAAAGCGCCCGGCGGAACGAAGCCCGGCGCGACATAGGCATGATAAAGTGCATCGAGCTGTGCCCACAGCACCTCGGTCTTGAAACGCAGCGCTTGAAGACAGAGCTGCTGTTTTTCAAGCGTATCGGCTTTGCCGAGGACGTAATCGAGACCGAAATTCACGTCGCGGGGCGCTTCGACGAGCCGGGTACGGAAGTACGAGAGCGTCTTGTCGTTGGCGAAAGGATAATGCGCGAGCAGGGCATCGATGCGTGTTCTGTGCAAGTCCGGCGCGAACAATTCCGTCAGGGACGATGCGACCGCTTCCAGCGTGGCTTTTTCGCGCACGAAGCGAACATACGCATCGCACGCAAAGCGCGTCGCGGGCAGAACGCCTTCGCAGCTCCATACGTATTGGCGGTCAAGCCCCACGCCTTCGGCCAGAATGAGCCAGCGCTCGATGCCGCCTTCGCCGTCGCGCGATCCGTCATGATCGACGATTCGCGAAATCCATTCTCGCCGAAGCGCAATATCGTCCGCTCGCCCCATCAGGCTCGCGTCCTTGAGCGGAATGGATTTCTGGTAATAGAAGCGGTTCAACACCCAGGCCTGCATCTGTCCGCGATCGAGCGCGCCGCGATGCAGCAGAATATGGAAGGGATGCTTGTCGTGATAGCGCTCCTCGCCGATCTTTCGCAGCGCCTTTTCGAAGGAGTCTCGGGAGAGCGCCTCGTTCATAACGTGATTTCCATTCCGTCGTAGGCAACTTCCCAGCCCGCCCGCCCGGCTTCGACGCATTGGGGCGAGCCGTCGATCAGCAGGGGATTGGTGTTGTTGATGTGGATGAACACCTTCCGCGCCACGTCGAGCGAAGAAAAAACAGCGATCGTTCCTTCCGCCCCCGAGCAGCTCATATGGCCCATCCGCCGGCCGGTTTTTGCGCCCACGCCTTGCGCAATCATTTCGTCGTCCTGCCAGAGCGTTCCATCGAAAAAAACAAGCCGGGCGCCCTTCAGCCTTTGTCCAAGCGTGGCGGCAAATGCGGCACAGCCCGGAATGTAGAAGAAGCTGTTTCCGCCTGCGTCCGATACCTCAAGCCCGAGCGTGTCGCCCGGCTCCGTGCCGAAATCGTGCTTTTGAAGGTTTTCAAGCCAGAGCGCGATCTTACCCGGCACGGCAAAGGCACGCAGCCAAATCCCGAGCCCCCCGCCGGCCTGATCGAGAAGCTCGGTTTTCCGCTCCAGCTCAAGCGCATGCCGTGTCACGCAGGCGGGGTCAAGCACGTTAAAGATGCTGTTCTTGCGAAGCACGTCGAGGACGCGGCCATGGGCATAAAGCGTGAATGCCTGCTTTTCCCGCAGGCTCAGGAGGCCTGCAACGTTATCGACGTCCGCACCCGTCAGCACCACCGCTGCAATCGGCGTTGCCCGCTTGGGGGCGTCGGCACGCGGGTGCAGGATGGCACGGTCGTTAACTTGCTGGCGCAAGTCCGGCGACGCGTTGAACAAAACCCAGCGCCAGCCGTCGCTGGAAGCGGCTATGGACGCCTGCGTGCGTGCGCGCAGCTTGGGATCACCCGCCCGCGCTCGCCGCGCAATCCGGTCGTTGCCGTTCCACTGAGGGAATCCGCCCCCGGCCGCCGATCCAAGCACAACAATGCGCAGCATCGGCGTCCGGCGCTAAGTCCTCAGGCCCTAAAAGCTCGCGCTTGCGTAGCTGTTGATCTCCAAGCCGACGCAGATTTCGACAATACGGGGCTTTCTCCAGCGCATCATGATCTCTCCTTCTGAGCAGCCCTAGATGTGGGTTTTGTCTATGCTAGTAGCAACCGGGCGGCCGCACAAGGCGGGCCGGCAGGTGTGGCTTGCTCGGCAATTGTGCCACCCGACGCAGTTGAGATGCGGTTGCAATGCCGGGCGGGTCTGCATTCTCGTCGGCCTCCGGAGGGTTCCGTTTTTTCGCGCCAAGCGGACGGCACTACCGCAGCCCCAGCCACGTGTAGCTCTTGTCATCGGGATGGCGAGCGCCCTTGGGGACATAACGCATACCGAGCGGACCTGCCGCCCAGTCGGCTGAGTCCGGATATTCCCGGAACCAATCCGTCGAGACCATCCGGTTGGCAATCCGCCATTCGTCGTTTCGCCGCTCGAACCGATCGAGGTAGAGCCCGGCGCCGATCGCGTCGCGCCGCTGAAGTTCACGCGGTGAATGATGAAATTGTTACGGCGCGATCTTGCCGTCTTGCGGCTTGCCTGGCGAGGAACTTTCGCCGCGCGCGCGCGGCTTCAATCCGCCCTGCAAGCTCGCCTGCACGCTGAAATACCGCTTGGCCGCTTCGAGGGTTTCGAACTTGCGGCCGTCCGGCTGGCGCGGCGTCTGAACGATGTAGGAGACACCGATCCGCACCCTCGGCGTGCCGCCGAAAAGGGAGGCCTCGGTGAGGGTCACACCGTTTTTCGACATGCGAACCCGCTTGCGCGACATGGACTCACCTTACACTGTTGCCATCGGCATTTCTTTAGCGTCGGTCTGTTTGTGCTGCAATGCGTCAATTCCGGCACATGCTTCAAAACCAATTGTGGGCCATATTGGGGAAAAAATTAAGCAGAACTTCGCGCGTCGTGATTAACCCGATGGCGGCGCCGACCAGCACGTCGCTTACATAGTGGGAATTCAGCAGGGCGCGCGTGAGCGCCAAAAGGGCTGCGGCAATAAACCATAGCGGGGCGAGCATGGGCACCGCAGCCGAAAGAACAACGGCCACGCAGAAGATTGTCAGTGCGTGCCCGGACGGAAAGGAATCGCTTGCAAGATCGAAGGTAAACGGCCGAAACCCGTAAAGATCGAGCTCCAGCTCGTCGCGCGGGCGGCGGCGGCCCAGAAGAATCTTGATGGCGTGCAGGATCACGCTCGCAATCGCGAGACTGGCAAGAAACGCAAGGCTCATCTCGCCCAATAGAAGCGTGATCGGCAACGGCCCCCGGCACCACGCGATAATCCGCGACGCAACGAAGGCGAGCGAGGCGATCGCCAGCCAGAGGGCGCCCTTCGCCCAATCCGTCGTTCGGTGCAGAATTCTTTCCAAACGCCAGTCGACTTTGGCATGGAAATAATGGGCCGCGCGCCGGTCGACGGCGAACGCGGCCATTCCCGCTATCAACAAAGCGATCCCGGCCCAAAGCAGCATGATGCGCCTGCTTGCCGCGCCAACCCGCTCGCTGTCAAATGTGTGGAGTTCCGCTTTAGGATCGCAATCACCGCAGGGGAGGGTGCTCATGGATTTCGATTATTCGCCGCGCCAGAAGGAATGGATGAAGCGCCTCGGCGACTTCATGGAAGAGCGCGTATATCCCGCCGAGGAGCGTTATGCGGCCCAGATGCAGGCGGCGCGCGCCGGCGGCAATCCGTGGATCGTGGTCCCTATCGTCGAGGAGCTGAAAGCGAAAGCCAAACAGCACGGTTTGTGGAACCTGTTCCTGCCGCAATCGGAGCACGGCGCCGGGCTTTCCAACCTCGATTATGCACCGCTCGCCGAGATGATGGGGCGCGTCGAGTTCGCGTCGGAAGTTTTCAACTGCTCGCCGCCCGATACCGGCAATATGGAAGTGCTCGATCGCTACGGCAGCCTTGCGCAGCAGGAGATGTGGCTCAAGCCGCTGCTCGCCGGCGAGATCCGCTCCGCCTATGTCATGACCGAGCCCGATGTCGCCTCTTCGGATGCCACCAACATCGCCACCCGGATCGAAAGACAGGGCGATCGTTACGTGATCAATGGCCGCAAATGGTGGTCCTCCGGTATAGGCGATCCACGCTGCAAGATCATGATCGTGATGGGCAAGACGAACCCGCACGGCGACAAGCACCGTCAGCAATCGCAGATACTGGTTCCCGTGAACACGCCCGGCGTCACGGTCAAGCGGCTGCTCCCGGTCTTCGGCTTCGACGACGCGCCGCACGGTCACGGCGAGGTGATCTTCGAAAACGTAAAAGTACCCGTCGAGAACATGATCCTTGGTGAAGGCCGCGGCTTCGAGATCGCGCAAGGCAGGCTGGGCCCCGGCCGCATTCATCACTGCATGCGCACCATCGGCGTTGCCGAGCGGGCGCTCGATCTGATGGTCAGGCGCCTGCTTTCCCGCGAAGCCTTCGGCAAGAGGATCGCCGAGCATTCGGTGTGGGAACAGCGGGTTGCCGAGGCGCGAATCAACATCGACATGTGCCGGCTCCTGACGCTGAAAGCCGCGGATATGATGGACAAGGTCGGCAACAAAGAGGCGCGCGCCGAAATCGCCATGATCAAGGTGGCGGCGCCGCGCATGGCGGTCAAAGTGATCGATGACGCGATCCAGGCGTGGGGTGGGGCGGGGGTTACGACCGATTCGGGGCTCGCCCGCCTTTATGCAACTCAGCGCACGATGCGGATTCTCGATGGCCCCGACGAAGTGCACAACCGCAGCATCGCGCGGTGGGAATACGGCAAGTACAAAGGATCGTCACAGCACTAGCGAGCCGGTGCGCAAATCGGATGTGCGCTACGAACCGACGGCACCGGCCCGCTGCGCGAAATGCCAGGCGCGCTCCGCGAGCGGGCGCACGGCATCGGCGTTGCGGGCGGCTTCGGCGCTTGCTGCCGTGCCGTCGCGCACGCGGCCGATGATGCCTTGAAGAATCGCGGCCAGCCGAAAGAAATTGTACGCCGCATAATAGTCCATGTTCGGTGTCGTTATGCGGTTCGTGCGCCGGCAGTACGTCGCAATGTAGCCCTCCGCCGAGGGAATGCCTAAGGCTTGCAAATCGTAACCCAGCAGAGACAGCGTCCCGCTCGTGCCCATTCCTTGCGGCATCTGCCACGCCATCAGATGGAACGTGAAATCGGCCAGCGGATCGCCGATTGTAGAAAGCTCCCAGTCGAGCACCGCAACCACCCTGGGCTCGCTGGGATGGAGGATCAAGTTGTCGAGCCGGTAATCGCCGTGGACGATCGAGGAACGGTCCTGCAGCGGCACATGCTTGGGCAGCCATTCCATCAGCCGTTCCATTTCCGGGATCGTCTCGGTTTGCGAGGCAGCATATTGCTTGCTCCAGCGCGCAATCTGGCGCGCCATATACGCGCCGGGCTTGCCGAAATCGGATAAGCCCAGCGACTCGTAATCCTGCATGTGCAGGCGCGCGAGCGTTTCGTTCATGGAATCGTAGATGGCTTTGCGCTCGGATGCCGTGCAGTCGGGCAGCTGCGGTCCCCAATAAATGCGCCCCTCGACACACTCCATGACATAGAACGCGGTGCCGATTACGGAATCGTCCTCACAGAGCACATAGGGTTTGGCGACGGGAAATCCCGTGGGATGCAGCGCCGCAATCACCCGGTATTCGCGATCGACGGCGTGGGCGGAGGGAAGCAGTTTGCCCGGCGGCTTGCGCCGCAGAACATAATTCCGATTGGGCGTGATGAGCTGATAGGTGGGATTGGATTGCCCGCCTTTGAACTGACGAACGCTCAACGGCCGCGCAAAATCCTCGATCTGCTCGGCCAGATAGCGCTCGAGCCGCGCGGCATCGAAGCGGAGCGCGTCCGTAACATCTTTTGTCCCGGAGAACGTGGATTGGCGGTCGACAGCCTCGCTCACGTCGGCATCATTCCTGGCTCGCTGCAACACCATGCTAGCACCGCCGGGACCGCGCGTTTTTGGACGCGCACCCCAGTCGGGATCGCACGCGCATCATACCCAATCCATCAGGTCGAGGATATGCCCCTTCTTACGGGCTGCGCGAAGATAGCGCGAGTCCGCAGTGATCAAGATTGCGTCCGGCGTCTCCAGCGCCACGGCGTGATAATACGTATCGAACAGGTGTTGCTTCAGGTCGATTGACAGTTGCGTTCCGCGGCGCAGCACGAGCGGGTCGTCCGAGACGGCAAGTTCGAGCGCGCAAAGCATGCTCACGTCGTCCGCAGCGGTTAAGGGACTTTGGCGGGCGAGAACGGCTCCGACTTCGGCAAGCCAGTGCGGCGGTTCGAGGGCGTTAAGCGTGCCATTGGCCACCAACTCCATCAGCCGCGTTGCCTTCTCTGTACCGGCTTCGTGTCCGGGGTCATTCAGCAGCCACTTGACGATGACACTCGCGTCCAGGACGACGATCACGGCCTGCCGGCGACCCGCGACGCCCGGGCCCTGTGTTCGGGCACTTCCGGTCTGCGCTTGCGGCGCTGGGTAAGCGTGCGAAAGACTTCCTCGCGGCGCTTTTGCCGCTTTGCGTCGGCCACCGCCTTGCGCATCAAGTCCGCAATGATAGCGCTCTTGTTCTCGCCGCCAAACGCTTTGTCGAATTCGGCCTTGACGGCATCCGGCACGCTGAAATTGACCGTTGCCATGGCACGATCGTCCGTTGTTGAAGATTTCAACAGTTGATTATCATCAACTTTCGCCGCCCAAGCAAGGCTACATAGCTGGCTTTCGATGGGCGCGCCTTTCGGGCGCGCGTAGGGACCTGGAAGGCCGCGGTTCAAATCGGCTAAGAAGTTAACGCGAAATCGCGCGCCGGCCGATGTCGCGGCGATAGAACCCGCCCGGCCAGTCGATGCGCGCGGCGGCCTCGTAGGCGCGATTTTGCGCTTGTGCCACATCGCGGCCCAGAGCACAGACATCGAGCACGCGACCGCCGGTGGCATAGAGGCGGCCGTCGCGTCGTTCCGTGGCGGCATGAAAGATGGTCACGCCTTCCACGTTTGCCGCGTCTTCGATCCCCTTGATTTCCGTGCCCTTCACAGCGGCATCGGGATATCCCTTCGACGCCATGACCACGGCCAGCGCGGCATCGTCGTGCCATCTGAGATCGACGTTGCCGAGCACACGATCGCGTGCCGCGAGCAGCGCTGCTGCCAGATCCGATTTCAGCCTGAGCATCAGAACCTGCGCTTCGGGATCGCCGAAACGGCAATTGTATTCGATGAGCCTGGGCCCGTCCTTGCCGATCATGAGTCCTGCATAAAGCACCCCCATGTAAGGCGTTCCGCGTTCGGCCATGGCGGCGATCGTCGGCTTGACGATGCGCGACAACGTCTCTTCCGCCATGGCGGGAGACAGCACAGGGGTCGGGCTCAACGCACCCATGCCGCCCGTGTTCGGTCCTTGATCGCCGTCATAGGCGCGCTTGTGGTCTTGGGCGCCCGCCAGCGGCAACACGTGCTCGCCATCGGTCAGCACGAAGAAGCTGGCCTCCTCGCCCTCGAGGAATTCCTCGACCACGATCGAGCGCCCGGCATCGCCGAAGCGGCCTTCGAACATTGAATCGATGGCGCGCGCCGCTTCTTGCTGCGTCTCAGCCACCACAACGCCTTTTCCCTGCGCAAGACCGTCGGCCTTGATCACGACGGGGGCCCCCAGCGTGCCGGCGAAGGATTTGGCGGCCTGAGGCTCGCGAAACCTGCGATAGGCGGCGGTAGGGATGCCGCGGACGGCGCACAGGTCCTTCATGAAGCCCTTGGAGGCTTCGAGCTGCGCGCCCTGCGCGCTTGGGCCGAGCGCCTTGATGCCGGCCGCCTCGAGCCGATCCCACAGGCCGGCGACGAGCGGCCCTTCCGGTCCGATGACCGCGAAGTCGATTGCGCGCGCGCGGGCAAACTCCACAAGGCGCGCGATATCGGTTGCGTCGATCGCCACGCACTCGGCCACATCGGCGATGCCGGCGTTGCCCGGCGCGCAATAAAGCTTCGAGACAATGGGGCTCGCAGACAGTGCCCATGCCAGGGCGTGCTCGCGTCCGCCCGAACCGATGAGAAGGAACTTCACCGAAATCCACCCATTATTTCGTCTATGCCCCTGATGGGAGGCGCGCCATCCGAGGAATCCCTATATCATTCCCGCACCATGTCGGAACCTGCGCTGCGCGCCAATCTGCCCGAATTCAGCGTCAGCGAGCTCTCGGCGGCGCTGAAGCGCACGGTCGAGAGCGCCTTTCCTTTCGTGCGCGTGCGCGGCGAGATCAGCGGTCTCAAGAATCATTCCTCGGGTCATATCTACTTCGACCTGAAAGACGAAAAATCCGTCCTGAATGCCGTGATCTGGCGGGCAACGGCGCAAACCTTGAAGGTCAAGCCCCAGCAAGGGATCGAAGTGGTTCTGACGGGGCGCATCTCCACCTATCCAGGCTCCTCGCGCTACCAGATCATCGTGGAACGGCTCGAGCTGGCGGGGCTGGGCGCGCTGATGGCCCTCCTGGAAGCGCGCAAGAAGCAGCTTGCGGCAGAGGGACTTTTTGCGGAAAGCCGCAAGAAGAAGCTGCCGTTCCTGCCCGAGGTGATCGGCGTGGTGACCTCGCCCACCGGCGCGGTCATCCGCGACATTCTGCACCGCTTGAGCGAGCGGTTTCCCCGCCGCGTGCTTCTGTGGCCGGTGGCCGTGCAGGGCGAGCGGGCGGCCGCCGAAGTGGCAGCCGCCATTCGCGGTTTCAATGAACTTTCCGAGCAGGGTCCGATTCCCCGGCCCGATCTTCTCATTGTCGCCCGCGGCGGCGGCTCGATCGAAGACTTGATGGCCTTCAACGAGGAAATCGTCGTCAGGGCGGCTGCCGAGAGCCGGATCCCGCTGATTTCCGCCGTAGGCCATGAGACCGATACCACGCTGATCGATTTCGCCTCCGACCGGCGCGCTCCTACTCCGACAGCGGCCGCCGAGATGGCGGTGCCCGTGCGGACCGAGCTGCTGGCGCAAGTCCTGGACCTGGAGCGCCGGAACCTGCGTTGTTTCAGCCGCGGCCTTGGCGAACGGCGCAAGCATCTCGCGGTGCTGGGGCGCGGCTTGCCGCGCGCCGATGCACTGTTCGCCCAGCCGCGCCAGCGCTTCGACCGCGCCGCCGACGGCTTGACCAATGCCTTGCGCCGAAACGTCGAAATCCATGCGCGCGCGTATCTGCAGGCGGCGACGCTATTGCGCGCCGCCGCCATTCGGCGGCGCATCGATACCGGGTCGGAGCGGCTGGATGCGCTGACCCGCCGTCTTGACCGTTGCTTTCGCGCCCGCCTCGTTGAATGGTGGAATCGGACTAGCGCTGTAGGCCGCGTTCTGGAAAGCGTGAGCCATAAGGCTGTCCTCGATCGTGGTTTCGCACTGGTGCGGGGCTCTGACGGCAGCATCAGGCGGCGGGCAGGGTTGGTTATTGCAGGCGAACGGCTGACGCTTACATTTGCCGATGGCACCGCCCAGGCGCGTGCAGAAGGGGCCGCCGGAGAAGCGAAGGGTAGGCCACGCAAACGCGAAAACCAGGGCTCGCTCTTTTGAGCCCGTGACGGGTGACGACGATGAATCAGATGGAACGCGATTTTCGCCCCGAAGGGCTGGCCGAAATCGAGTATCTCGATGGCGAATACAAAGTGCTGAAGGCCGGCTCCTTCGTGCGGTGTGCCGTCACGAGATTTCCCATTCCGCTGGACGCGCTGCGCTACTGGAGCGTGGATTTGCAGGAAGCCTATGCTTCGCCCCAGATCGCTCTGAAACGGCTCCAAGAGGCTGGCTTCACGCCCAAATGATCGCGCGGCGGACGCTTCTTACGGCCGCCGCCGGTCTGGTGCTGCCGCGCGCCGTCCGGGCGGCGCCTTCGCGCCTTACACTCGCCGGCATGATCGAGCAGGGCGCCTTGGTCGTCGGCAAGGTGCCTTCCGGAACCAAGCTTTCCCTCGACGGGAAGAGCCTGCGTGTCAGCCCGGCCGGGCAATTCGCGTTCGGCTTCGCCTGCGACGAAACCAAGCCCGCCATATTGGCCGCCGTCTATGCCGATGGAACGACCGAAACGCAGAACGTTGTCCCGGCGACCCGGCAATATGAAATTCAGCGCATTACGGGTCTCCCGGAAAAATTCGTGACCCTGCCGCCGGAGGTGCTGGAGCGGCGCAAGCGCGAAACAGCCATGATTGTCGAAGCGCGCGACCGCGACAGCGACGGCGAGGGGTTTGCTCAACCCTTCGATTGGCCGGCGGCGGGCATCATCAGTGGCGCTTATGGCAGTCAGCGGATTCTCAATGGCGAGCCGCGGGCGCCCCATCTGGGCATCGATATCGCGGCGCCCACCGGAACACCCATTCGTGCGCCCGCTCCGGCGATCGTCTCATTGGCCGAGCCCGATTTCTATCTGGAAGGCGGGCTCACGATCCTGGACCACGGCCACGGCGTCTCCACCTGTTATCTCCATCAAAGCAAGCAGATGGTGAAAGCCGGCGATGCGGTGGACCGCGATGAGATCGTCGGGCTGGTGGGAATGACCGGCAGAGCCACCGGCCCGCATGTGCATTGGGGCCTCAACTGGTTTCACGTAGCACTCGATCCGTCGTGCTCCACGCGAACGCCGGCACCGCCCAAAGCCTGAGCTTGGCGTCCGCGGCGCGTGCGGGGGGCATCGCCGGGTTTCGGCCAGCGGCGGTGGATCCAAAGCCATTGCGAGGGGCGCTGGCGCACCATTCCCTCGATTACCTCGTTGATTTTCGTTGTGAGGTGTAGGACGTCGCGGTTGTGGTCGTCCGTTGGGGCAAATTCTATTGGCGGGTATACGGTCACAAGAAACTGCGCGCCGTCGAGCCTCTCATTGCGTACCGGAAGCAGTATCGTATTCAGCTTGAGCGCGAGGGCTGCAGGTACCGGAGTCGTCATGGCATCGCGCCCGAAGAAGGACACCGCGAGGCCTTCGTTGGTTTTCTGATCAACGAGCAGACAAATCGCCTTACTTGCGCGCAGGAGCGAGAAGATGCGCCGTGTTCCCCGCGCGCCTTTGGAGATCAATTCCTTTGGTCCGTTGCGGGTTCGTTGCCGCACCATCCAGCGATCGATTAGGGGATTGTTCACGGGGCGATAAGCCGCGGCCTCGACCCCATACTGTGCGGCGGCCAAGGGCATCACTTCCCAATTCGCGAAATGCCCGGAGAAGAAAATGATCGCCTTGCCGCTCGCAAGCGCCGTGTCTACGTGCTCCATGCCCGCCAGCCGGATTCGGGGATCCGTTCCGCGAATGGAGAGCCGGTCGAGGTGCGCGTATTCGGCGATGGTGCGCCCGACATTGTCCCACATTTGGCGGATCGTGGCTTCCATCGCGTCGTCTGCCATGTCGGGATAGGCCGCGCGCAGGTTCGCGCGCGCGCGGTTGCTCAAAGGCGTTCGGTAGAGAATCTCACGGCCCATGAAACCGCCAAGGGCCGAGCCCCAGTCGAGACCCAGCAGACGGAACAGCCCGATCAACCCGAAGAAAACGGCGGCTTCGGCGCCGTAGCGGATCGCTTCAAGCGGTTTCATGGCGAATTCACGTTTGACCCTTGGCAGGCTGCACGATCGGCTCCATGAGGCGGTCCAATGCCCCGGGGGATTCAAACTTGGCGAAGATTTGCAGGGCTTCGATCCCCATTTTTTGCTCGGCGCCCAGCCGCACGAAATCCTTTTCGGTCGTCATCAATTCCGCGCTGCGTTTCGCAGCGCTCTCTTTGAGAGCTGCGATTTCGCGCTCCGTATAGAAATGGTGGTCGGCGAATTCATGCACTTCCAGGACATCGGCACCGAGCGTGCTGAGGGTCGCAAGAAATTTTGTGGGCCGGCCGATACCCGAAAAAGCGACCACGCGCCGGCCTTGCAAACTTTCCGCCACCGGAACTAGATGCGCCCGCAAAATGGGGCCGCAATAACCGCGCAAGTCGATATCGCCGTCGCCAACGACAACCACGGCGTCGGCGCGTGCCAGGCCTTGACCGACCGGTTCGCGCAAAGGTCCAGCGGGCAGCACGGAGCCATTGCCGAAACCGGTTTGCGCATCGACGACGACGATCGACAGATCTTTTGCAAGTCCGAAATTCTGATGACCATCGTCCATCACAATCACGTCAGCACGAAGGACGTCGGCGAGTACTGCGCCAAATTCGCGATCTGCTGCAACGATGGTGGGCGCGGTTGCCGCAAGGAGGAGCGCTTCGTCCCCTACATCCCGTGCTGCATGCCTTGAAATCTCGACCACCTCTGGCCCCTCGACGTGTCCTCCGTAGCCGCGCGTGAGAAAGACGGGGCGGATTCCGTTTTCGATCAGCCGGGATGCGATCGCGATCGCGACCGGCGTCTTGCCGCTGCCGCCGGCCGTCAGATTACCGACGCAGACGACCTTTGCCCGCGGTCGATGGGCCTGCAGGTGATCGCGCTTCCAGGCGACACTGGCGCCGTAGAGCCAGCCGATTGGGGAAAGCGCCAACGAAGCGAGACGCGCTCGCGCGTCCTTCCTTGTCCAGAATTCAGGGGGCCGCATGAACGATCATCGCTTCGACGGCGGCGCGTGTTTTTTCAAGCGCACCGCCCAGACCGGTTGCGGCTCGCGCCGCGGCTTCGCCTAGAGATGTTGTTTCGGCCGGGTTAGCGAGCAAGCGCGCGGCCTGCGCCGAAATCTCCGCGATCGAGCCCACCAGTCCCAGCCCTTGCGCGGCGAAGATGGCTTCATAGGCTCTGCCGAAATTCTCGGTATGTGGGCCGGCCATGACCGCGCGGAAGAGCTTGGCGGCTTCGAGCGGGTTTTGCCCGCCGTGCGGCACGAGGCTTCCGCCCATAAAGGCGAAAGGAGCAAGCCTGAAGAAGAGCCCGAGTTCGCCCAAGGTATCTCCGACATAGATCGCGGTGGATGGTTCGGGCTCGCGACGCTGGGAGCGGAGAAGTACCGGCCGCCCCCCGCACAGCATCGCGATTTTCGGGCCGCGTTCGGGATGTCTCGGAACAATAATCGTGAGGAGGTCGCGATATTGCCGGCGCAGCATGTCCTGTGCCGGAAGAATGATTTCCTCTTCGCCCGCGTGTGTGCTTGCCGCCAGCAGCAGCGGCCTTGCTCCGATCGCTTGCGAAAGGTTGGAAAGCTTTGCCTGGTCGGCGGGCGGCGGTGGCGCGTCCGCTTTGAGGTTGCCGCTCACCAGCACGTTTCGGGCGCCAAGCGCACGAAAGCGCTCCGCCGAAACCTCATCCTGCGCGAGGCACACATCGTAGGTCGCCAGAAGGCGGGCAGCCGCGCGTTGCGCCCGTCGCCAGCCGAGATAGGATCGCTGCGACATACGTCCGTTGACGATGCCCAACTTGATGCCGCGCGCGCTGGCAGCCGCAAGCAAGTTGGGCCAGATTTCCGAATCGACGAACAACGCGGCGTCAGGGCGCCAATGATCGAGAAATTGCGACGCCGCCTGCGGTACATCGATGGGCGCGAATTGATGCAGCGCGCCACGGGGAAGCCGCTCCGCCATGAGCTTCGCCGAGGTGACCGTGCCGCTCGTGACCAGCACCGAGCGGTCTCTGGCCTTCAGGAGAAGTTCGACGAGCGGCAATGCGGCAAGGCACTCTCCCACGCTGGCGCCATGGATCCAGATGAGCTGACCCTCCGGCCGGGCAAGGCTCGCCCGTCCCAGACGTTCGCCCATGCGCGCGGTGTCCTCCTTGCCGCGGGCTGCGCGGCGACTCAGCGCCAGCGGCGCGATGGGAGCGAGCGCCATGGTCGCGTAGCGATAAGCCAGCAGTGCAATGGGCGTGGAGCTCATGCGCCGGCCTCGACGATCGGGTCTTCGAAATTGTGCTGATAAAGACGGGCATAGAGTCCGCCCAAAGCAATGAGCTCTGCATGATTGCCGGCTTCCACCACCTTGCCGCGATCGAGCACGAAAATGTTGGTGGCGTCGAGCACGGTGGAGAGGCGATGGGCGATCACGATGGTGGTTCGGCCCTTCATCAGACGCCCGAGCGCTTCTTGAATCTGACGCTCGTTTTCCGCGTCCAGCGCAGATGTTGCTTCGTCGAGCAGAAGGATCGGAGCGTTGCGCAAAATCGCGCGCGCGATGGCGATACGCTGGCGTTGCCCGCCGGACAGCTTGAGGCCGCCTTCGCCGATGCGCGTATCGTATCCCTCGGGAAGCTCGCAAATGAAGCCGTGCGCAGCGGCGTCGCGGGCCGCGGTCTCGATCTCTTGCCGCGTGACGTGCGGACGCCCCGGTGCGATGTTTTCTGCGATCGTTTCGTCGAACAGAATGGGTTCCTGCGTCACCAGCGCAATGTTGGCCCGCAGCGACTCCAGCGTGACGTCGCGGATATCGCGTCCGTCGATGGAGATGGCGCCGGAATCGATGTCGTAAAACCGCAGCAGCAGGTTGAAAATCGTGGATTTTCCCGCGCCTGACGGTCCCACCAGCGCGATCTTTGTTCCGGCCGGCACATCGAAGGAGACGCTGTCGATGACGACGGCGCCTTCCTGTCCGTGATAACTGAACGAGACCTGGTCGAGGCGGATGGCGCCGCCTTTCGGCGCCGGCTCGATGCGCAACATCGTCGCTCCGGGCCGGTCGACAATGCGCGGGCGGCTGTCGATGAAGGCAAAAATGCGGGTTGCAGCCGCAAGGCCCTCAGTCGAGGTGTTCCAAAGCTGACTCAAGGAGCGCACCGGCTGCTGGGCCAGCAGCATGGCGGCAACGAACGAAAAGAAATGGTTGATCGCGAGCTGGCCGTGTATGGCCTGATATCCCGCATAGGCGAATGTCGCCGCCGCAGCGACTCCCCCCAGCAAGTCGGTCGCCGGAACGGCGGCGGCGCGCGATCGCGCAGCCCGGAGCAAAAAGCGCAGGCGGCCTTTGATGCGCATTTCCGCCGAGCGGGTGGCATATTCCTCGAGACCGTAAGCCTTGATGATGCGTCTGCCGCTCAGCGCCTCGTTCAATGCGCGCGATAGAGAACCCGTCTCCTCCATGCTTCGGATTGACGATTTCCGCAGGGATCGGCTCAATCGCTGAGTCACCCACCCCACAGCGGGCAGGACGGTTACGGAAATCAGCGCGAGCTGCCAGTCCTGGTACAGCATCACGGCCGCCAGCGCGATGAGCGTGACGAATTCGCGTCCCAGTCCCGAGACGCCGCGCGTGATGGAGGCGCGAAGCAGGCTCGCATCGTAGAGAAATTTGGACACGACCTCGCCGGAATGGACGTTGTGCAGCGCGCCGATATCCAGCCGAATCTGGCTCTTGAACATGTCGCGCTGAACGTCGGAGACGACGCGCTCGGCAAGGCTGTTGAGGATGTATTGCTCTGCGAAACTGGTAACCGCGCGCAGGGTGACGACGGCCACAATGGCGAGAGTGATGGCCGCCACCATTGAGCTGTCTTTTTCGATGAAGATTTTTCTGCTCGCCGGGTCGAGCAGCCACGCGAGCGCCCCGTTCATGCTGGAAGTCGTGATCATGCAGAACACGGCTGCCGCAAGGCTCAGAGTGCGGTAGCCTAGATAATCGCGCGCCAGCCGCATCAGTACGGCAAGATCGTTCGAAGGCGCGGGCTTGCCGGGCGTCGGCGCTGGAGCCGCCGTTACGCTGACGCTATCGATGGAAATGGCCATGGCTTGCCAGTCACGCGTTCGCAAATTTGAAAAGGGATTCCACGTCTTCGCCGACGATTCCTTAAGCCGCATGCTCGGTGAAGGCGGATGCGACCGATCAAGCACGTAAGCTAGCACGAAGTCCGAGCATGGTGCGAGCAGAAGTGCGGTTAACGGTCTTCGGGTTTTTCGGGCTCGAGAAGGCGATGAATATGCACGATAAAATAGCGCATCTGTGCGTTGTCCACGGTAGTTTGCGCCGCGCCCCTCCATGCGACGTAAGCTTCTTTGTAGCTTGCATAGAAGCCTACGACGTGCAGCTTTCTCAAATCCTTGAACTCGATCCTGTCGGGAGCAGTGAGCTCGCCGCCGAAAACCAGGTGCAAGAGTTGCTTTGGTTCGTGTTCCGCCATCATCGCTATCCCGACACGTGTCAGCGATTCATTTTCCCAGTTTAATGTGCCGCAGCCGTTCGAGCAAAGCTGCATGCAGCGCAGGCCCGGCGCAGACCATCGATCGTTGCAGGGCCGATGCGCTGCCATAGCGCAAGGGTGCGCCATCGTGCGCGGTGACTTTTCCGCCGGCTTCGCGAACGATAAGATCGCTGGCCGCCATGTCCCAGTCATGCTTGGGGGAGAGCACCAGCGCCGCATCGAAGATGCCCGCCGCCACCAGCGCCATCCGGTAGGCAACGGAATTGCGCTGTTCGATCTGCATGGTGGGCCAGGGAACATTGGGAGGCGTTGACCAGGCGGGATGAGCGAACAGATCCGTTGCCGCGAGAATGCGGCATCCTTCCAGCCAAGGGCACGCGCTGACATGCAACGGCTGCCCGTTCAGGCGGCTGCCGCCGCCCAGCCGGGCCGTGAAGCATTCATCCTTTATCGGATTGAAAACGACGCCGTTTACAGGCTCGCCATCCTCCAGCATCGCCACCGATATTGAGAAATAGGGCCTTTCCTTGAGAAATGCCGTCGTGCCGTCGATGGGGTCGACCATGAACAGCCGCTCGGCGCCTTCTCGGCTCTCGCCTTCCTCGGAAATCCAGCCATAAGTCGGCCGTGCGGCGAGCAGCGTGTCGCGCAGGTAGCGATCGATTTCGAGGTCGGCTTCGGTGACCGGCTCGCCCTTGTTCTTGCTCCACCGCTTATAGGTGCCGCCGTAATATCGTCTGGCAATTTCTCCGGCCGCGCGGACCGCCTGCTCGATCAAGTGGAGGTCGTCTGCAAGTTGCCGTGTATCAGGCGCCGGCAACGGTCATTCCTTCCACCCGCAAGGTGGGCGCATTGGTGCCGTGGCGGAATTCGAGGTCGTTTGCAGCCGCCAAGCGCACGAACATATCCTTGAGGTTTCCCGCAACGGTTACGCCGGACACCGGGTAGCCGCGCTTGCCGTTCTCGATCCAGAATCCGGCGGCGCCGCGGCTATAGTCGCCCGTGACGGTGTTGACGCCCATTCCCATGAGTTCGGTGATGTAGAAGCCCTCCGCGATGTCGGCGATCAGTTCGTCGGGCGAGAGCGAGCCGGGCTCCATGTAGAGGTTGGTTGCCGACGGCGAGGGCGGGCCGCCGGTGCCGCGGGCGGCGTGTCCGGTCGATGCGAGCCCCAGCTGTCTGGCGCTGGCGCAATCGAGCATCCAGCTCTTGAGCACTCCCGCTTCGACAATGGCCAAGCGCCCGTTCTTCACGCCTTCGCCGTCGAAGGGCTTGGATCGCAATCCGCGGCGGCGATGGGGATCGTCGACGATCGTGATGCCGGGCGCGAAGACCGCCGCGCCCATGCGCTCCTTCAGGAAGCTGACCCCGCGCGCGACAGCCGCTCCGGATACAGCGCCGGCAAAATGCGAAACGAGGCCCGATGCTACGCGGGGATCGTACACGACGGGGACGGACTGCGATTTTGCCTGGCGTGGATGAAGCCGCGCCACGGTGCGTTCGCCGGCGCGCCGGCCGACGGCCTCGGGCGATTCCAGATCGTCCGCGTGCCGTGCGCTCGCGCTTTCGTAGTCGCGCTCCATTGCGGTGCCTTCGCCCGCCAGTACCGCCACGCCCACGCTGTGGCTGGTCGAGGCATAGGAGCCGAAAAACCCCTCGCTGGTTGCCAGCGCGATCATGGATCGGCTGAAGCTCGCCCCGCCGCCTTCCGAGTTGGTGATGCCTGGGACCGCCATGGCGGCGCCTTCGACGCTTCTGGCCCGTTCGGTCAGAAGGTCGGCCGACGGCTCGTGGGCATCTTCGATGTCGAGATCGGGAATCTCTTTCGCCAGCCAGTCCTTGGGTGCCAAGCCCGCGAACTTGTCCTCCGGAGCCAGCCTTGCCATCGCAACGGCCCGCGACGGCAATTCCTTGAGCGCCTTAACGGAAATATCGGTGGACGAAACGAAGGCGACGCAGTTGCCCACGAAGACGCGCAGACCCAAGTCCCACGATTCGGAGCGCTCGATGTCCTCGAGCTTGCCCAGGCGGTAGGACACACTGGACGCAAGGCTCTGCACATAGAGGGCGTCGGCGGCATCGGCGCCCGCCGCGCGCGCGTCGGCCAACAGCTTTTCGAGCAGGGATTTAGGTTCGGGTTTTTCTGCCAAGGGATTACGTGGCCGCTGGTTGTGGGAAAACAACGAGATAAAAGATCGCTGCTATCCCCACAATATAGGCAATCCAGGTCAAAACCATGCCGATGGCCCGCGGCGTGGAAGGCCCGGTCGATCCCGAAAGGCCGATGCCGTGCAAGATGCGCCCAACGGTCAGCGGCGCCCCCACCCCGTAAATCATCCAGATCGACCCGCCGAGCGGAGATGCCAGCGCCCAGATCAGAATGAGCGCCATGGGCACGTATTCGGTGTTGTTGGCATGGGCGCGCAGAGGGCCCGCCAGTTCCGGTTTGCCGCCGTCCCCGGACACCGTTTTCGTAATCGCCCGCGCCCGCACCACGAGAATGCTCAAGACGAGCATGATCAGCGCATTCATCGCGGCATAAAAGCCGAACGCGTAAATCGACGATTCCAACAGCAAATTCATGGTTTTCTCCCCTTCGCGGTCTTGCGCCGGCACGGGGGCGCATGTGAGGGATGAACGGGGCCGCGGTCAAGCCTGTGGGGTTTTGAAGAGCCGTCGTTTTGCCTGGACTGCGCGTCCGTTCATCGATTGGCGGGATGCCCGCGCTCCCGGCAACCTATTTCCAGATTGGTCTGCCGCTTCCCGGCAGGCCAAGGCGTGGCCACTTCTCGCTCACGGTGCGGATGATCTCATCGTCCATGCGGATAAGGCGGCCCCAATCGCGCTTGGTTTCCGGCGGCAGCTTGTTGGTGGCGTCGAGGCCGATTTTTGAGCCCAAGCCGGATTCCGGCGACGCGAAGTCCAGGTAATCGATGGGCGTATTCTCGATGAGGGTGACATCGCGCGCCGGATCCATGCGGGTGGACAGTGCCCACATGACGTCTTGCCAGTTGCGCGCATCGATGTCGTCGTCCACCACGATCACCCATTTCGTGTACATGAACTGGCGCAGATACGACCACACCGCCATCATGATGCGCTTGGCGTGGCCGGGATAGGCCTTGCGTATGCTGACGATGGCGATGCGGTAGGAGCAGCCCTCCGGAGGGAGATAGAAGTCGACGATCTCCGGGAATTGCTGCCGTAAGAGCGGCACGAAGACTTCGTTTAACGCCGCTCCCAGTACGGAGGGCTCGTCCGGCGGCCGGCCGGTGAAGGTGGAGAGGTAAAGCGGATCGCGCCGCATGGTGATCGCTGTGATGGTGAAGACGGGAAACGGCTCGATAGAATTATAGTAGCCGGTGTGATCGCCGTAGGGCCCTTCGTCGCGGTAGTCCTCGAGCGAGACTTCGCCTTCCAGCACGATCTCGGCGTGCGCCGGGACCTTGAGCGGCTGGCTCACGCAGTCGGCAAGCTCGACGCGCTGCCCGCGCAAAAGCCCGGCAAATTGATACTCGGAAAGCGTGTCCGGAATCGGCGTCACTGCGGCAAGGATCGTTCCCGGATCCGCACCGATGACGGCTGCGGCAGGAAGCGGCGCGCGTTTCTCCTTCGACCAACGGGCGTGATGCTGTGCCCCACCGCGGTGTTTGAGCCAGCGCATCAAGGTCTGGTTCGCACCGATCGCCTGCATACGATAAATGCCGAGATTGAAGTTGTCTTCGCGCACCTCGCCGGGGCCTTTGGTCACCACCAGCGGCCAGGTTATCAGCGGCGCGGGCTCGCCGGGCCAGCAGGTCTGGATCGGCAGCTGCGCGAGATCGATGTCGCGGCCCCTGAGAACCACCTGTTGACAGGCAGGCTGAAAAACCGTCTTCGGCCGCATCGACATGACGGTCTTCGCAAGCGGCAGAAGCTCCATGGCTTCGCCGAAGCTGCGCGGCGGCGTGGGCTGGCGCAGCATGGCCAGGTTCTCGCCGACTTCCCGCAGCGATTTGGCGTCGCGGCGCTCCACTCCGCCCATGCTCACGCCCATGGCGACGCGCTTGACGGTGCCGAAAAGATTGACCAGCACCGGCATGTTTGCCGGCGTGCCGTCGCTCTTTGTCGCGTGCTCGAAGACGACGGCCGGCCCGGCCTCCGCCAGCAGGCGGGTTTGAATCTCGGTCATTTCGAGCACGGTGGAAACCGGCTCGCGCACGCGCACGAGTTCGCCTTCGGCTTCCAGCTTGGCGATGAAATCGCGAAGTGAACGGTAAGTCATTGCATTTGCCACCAAGGCGCGAAGCACACGAAGGCAGTGTCTTCGACGTTTCCCCCGGGTCTTCGTGGCGAATTACGTCTCATTCGCCACTTTCCATTTGGACGGTGCGGCGTGCCAGATGCCATAACCGAAGTAGATCGCGAGCCCCAGCGCCGTCCAAAGCACAAGGCGTACCCAGGTCGCGTCGGACAGGCTGAACATCATCAGACCGCAACTCGCCACTCCCGCCGGCGCCACGAACCAGACGAACGGCGTGCGGAACGTGCGGCGGGCTTTGGGCGCCGTGCGGCGAAGGATCATGATCCCGGCGCAGACGGCAACGAATGCGAGCAGCGTTCCGATGGAAACCAGATCGGCCAGAATGTCGAGAGGCAACAGCGCGGCGGCAATTGCCGCTGCGACGCCGATGATGACTGTGCCGACATAGGGCGTGTGAAAGCGCGGATGGACGGCGCAAAACGCCTTGCCGAGAAATCCGTCGCGCGCCATGGAATAGAAGATGCGCGACTGGCCGTAGAGCGACACGAACACAACCGACGCAAGGCCCACCAGCGCGCCGCAATCGATGAAGGGGACGAGCCAGCCAAGTGATCCGACCTTGCCGACTGCGAAGGAGACGGGGTTCGGTACGTCGAGCAGGCGCCAGTTGGCGATGCCCGTCAGGACCACCGCCATCGCCATGTAGAGAGCCGTGCAAATTCCCAGCGAGCCCAGGATTCCGATGGGAAGATCGCGGCGCGGATTCTTCGCTTCCTGGGCGGCAACCGAAACCGCTTCGAAGCCGATATAAGCAAAGAAGATCATGCCCGATCCGGCAAGAATTCCGCTCACGCCGAATTTTCCCCACGTGCCTTCGTTGGGCGGAATGAACGGCACCAAATTGCTGAAATGCACGTAGGGCAGCCCGAACAGGATCACCAGGATCACGATGCCCGTCTTGATCAGAACCATGAACCCATTGAATGTTGCGGATTCGCGCACCCCCACCAACAGAAATACCGTCAATCCGGCGATGAGCGCCACGGCCGGCAGGTTCACGATGGCGCCGGTCCTGTGCATGTCGTGGAATCCGGTCGCGGCGAGCGGCGCATTTGCGAGGGCTGCAGGGAAGGCGATGCCGAAATCGTGCAGCAGGCTGACGAAATATCCCGACCAGCCCGCCGCAACCGTTGACGCCGAGACGCCGTATTCCAGCACCATGTTCCAGCCGATGAACCACGCCATGAAGCGGCCCATCGTGGCATAGGCATAGGTGTAGGAGCTTCCGGATTCGGGAATCAGGGAGGAGAACTCGGCGTAGCAAAGCCCTGCAAAGAGGCACCCGACCCCGGCAATTACGAAAGAGACGAGGACTGCCGGCCCCGCATGCTCGGCCGCAGCCGTACCCGCGATGACGAAGATGCCGGCGCCGATGATCGATCCGATGCCGATGAGGATGAGCTGGACGGGCCCCAGCGTGCGCTTGAGCTGGTGCGCCGCGGCGACTTCGGCGATGGGTTGGACAAGGTTCGTATCGGCCAGGGCGCATCCCCATTCGCACGATCATTCGGCCGGGTGACGGACGGGACCGTCGGAAATGTTCCAGCGCGGCGCTTTGGCGTGCCACGCGCCGTACACGGCAAAGATGACGAGACCGATGATTGTCCAGGCGATGAGCCTGAGCCAGGTGTCCCAAGGCAGCCACGACATCATCGCACCGCACATGATCATGCCGGCGGGCGCGACCAGCCACACCAGCGGCGTGCGGAACGGGCGCGGTGCATTAGGCTTGGTCCGGCGCAGGATGATGACGCCTGCGCAAACGATGACGAATGCGAGCAGGGTTCCGATCGACACGAGCTCGCCCAGAATGTCGAGCGGCAGCACACCGGCCAGCAGCGCGGCGAAGAGGCCGGTGACGATCGTGCCTTTCCACGGCGTACGGAAGCGGGCATGCACGTCGCAGAACAGCGGCGGGATCATCCCGTCCTTGCCCATCGCATAGAAGATGCGCGACTGGCCGAGCATCAGCACGAGCACGACCGATGCGAGGCCGACGACCGCACCCACATTGACAATGGGCGCCAGCCATTTGGTGGCGGGAAGCGACTCCACGGCCATGGAAACGGGATGGGCGACGTTGAGTGCGGTGTAGGACGCGAGTCCCGTCAGCACATAGCTCATCAGCATGTAGAGCACGGTGCAGATGAGCAGCGATCCCAGGATGCCGATAGGCATGTCGCGTTGCGGGTTGCGCGCCTCCTGCGCGGCAACCGACACCGCATCGAAGCCGATATAGGCGAAGAAGATCACGCCGGTGGCGCGCAGCACGCCGCTCCAGCCGAAGTGACCGAAGCCGCCGGTATTCGGCGGAATGAACGGCGTATGGTTCGCGGTCACCACATGGGGGAGGCCGGCCGCAATCACCAGCACGACGATGACAAGCTTGATCGCGACCATGGCGTTGTTGAAATTTGCCGAAAGATGCACGCCCACGATGAGAATGAGGGTCACCAAGCCGATCAGTGCGACCGCAGGCAGATTGAAGTAGGTTCCCGTCATGCCGAGGTGGTGGATCGCGTCGATGGCGGTGGCGCGCGAATCGAAGATGGGGCAATGCATGTCGGTCGCGACGCAGAGGGGCGCAGAAGCGAATTTCGCGGGAACGGTCACGCCGACATATTTCATCAAATCGTTGAAGTAGCCCGACCAGCCGACGGCGACGGTGGAGGACGCCGCGAGGTATTCGAGCACCAGGTTCCAACCGATGAACCACGCCATGAAGCGGCCCAGCGTGGCGTAGGTATAGGTGTAGGCGCTGCCGGCAACGGGGATCATCGAGGCGTATTCGGCATAACAGAGGCCGGCGAACAGGCAGCCTGTGCCGGCAATGGCGAACGACAGGACCACTGCAGGCCCCGCATAGCTCGCAGCGGCATGGCCAGTGATGACAAAGATGCCCGCACCGATGATGGCGCCGATGCCGAGTGCAATAAGATGGACGGGGCCCAATGTGCGGTTGAGTTCGATTTCCCCAGGCTGAAGAACTACAGTCTGGCCAGCGAGTGGACCTGCCATGAATACGCCCCTTGATCGTCCGGCCGACGCGCCGGGTTATCGAGAATCTGGGGTCACTCTGGCACGACCCTTTACCGCGCGCCAACGGCCGCCGCAATGAAATCCGTGTATGACGCGCAAGAGCTCCCGCCATAAACCCGTCCAGAAGGATGGCGGCGGCGAAGTGGTAACGTGTCGCCTTACGGCCTGACGCTTCCACCGTAGAGGTAGACGCTGGTCTCGCGGATGTCGCGATCCTCCAGCTCGCGCGTGGTTTGCACGCGATAGGTTGCGAGCTTGACGACGCCCGACTTTGGGAAATAGCTGCGGCCCGGATCGCCGAGAAGTACTGTTGCGCCCGACTCTGCGCATAGCCAAAGCCAGCGCAATAGGTGTTCCGCCAGCGGCCGCTCGTAGCACATGTCGCCGACCAGAATGACATCCCAGGCACATGGCACATCGATGAGGCTGTGTGTGGCTACCTGCAAACTTGTATGCAGGGCATTCTCCTCCCAATTCATCGCGATGGCTTCGACAGCGAAGGGGTCGATGTCAGCCGCCAATATCGCGCGCGCGCCGGCGATGGCGGCGGCAATCGCCACCAGCCCGGAACCCGAGCCGAAATCCAGCACGCGTTTGTCTCTGACCACATCCGCGCGATCCAGCAGATAGCGCGCCAGTGCCTGTCCACCGGCCCAGGCAAACGCCCAATACGGGGGCGGAACTCCTTCCGCCTCCAGCTCCTCTTCGGTCTTTCGCCACAAGGGCACGACTTCCGTGGCCAAATGAAGCCTGATCTCCGGTATGAGCGGCGGTGCAATCAACGCCGTGTTGCGGCGGATGAAGGCTGCGGGGTCTGCAATCATCGTCTGCGCATCAAAACATCCCTCCCGCGTGCAGCACCAGCGCGGCCATCCAGATCTCGCAGACGAGCTGCACCGCAAAGGCGAGGAAGCGGAATGCGACGGCAGTGGCCGATCCGGAAAGGATGTGAATGAGCGACTGAACGATGCGCGCGGCGACGACGATCAACGCCAGGCGGTTGAAGCTTGCCGTCTCTTGCCCGACCACCCAGCCCGACAGCACGATTGCGGCGAAGATAGGAAGGTTCTCGACCGTATTCATGTGTGCGCGGTTGATGCGCCAATAGGCGTCGGTTCCATGGGGCGTGCCGGAGGTGAAGCTGTTGGCCCGCGCCTTGCCGCGCATAATCAGCACGGTGCGCCACAGGCCCACCGCGAGCACCAGCACGACGGCCCATAAGGCGTAAGCGACGAGAGCCGTAATCGAATGCGGCGCAACGAACGGATTCATGCAGAAACCCCTCGATTTGCTTTGTGCTGCTTCGTCGAAACGCCAAGGCGCCTCGGCTTCCGAACGTCTTGGCGGTCGATTACCTTATCTGAGGTCGCAAGATCACGCATGCAGCCAACCGGCGGCAACGAATGCGGCAGCGACAAGCAAGCCAGCGTCGCGGTTGGCCCGGAAGATTTTGAGACAATTCGCAGACGAAGCAATATCGAGGGTACCGGTCTGCCACAGCAGGTGTGCCGCGGCAGGCAAAAGCAGCGCGGCAAGCCAGACGCCATGTGAGCCGGGAGCGATGATCGCCGCCGCCATGAGCGCGATCGTCAGCGCGAAGAACGCTGCGATCCAGGAGCGCGAGTGTGCGCCGAAGAGGCGTGCCGTCGATTTCACGCCGATAAGCGCATCGTCGTCCTTGTCCTGCAGCGCATAGATCGTGTCGTATCCCAATGTCCAAAAGAAACATCCGGCGTAAAGGAGAAAATCGGCGAAGCCGAACCGGTTGGTAATCGCGGCATATCCCACCAGCGCGCCCCAGTTGAAGGTGAGCCCGAGCCAAGCCTGGGGCCACCACGTGATGCGTTTCATAAAAGGGTAGGCGGCCACGAGAGCGAGCGAGGCCGCGCCGACCAGGATCGACAACGAATTGAGCTGCAGCAGCACAAGCAGCCCCATCGCGCATTGCACCAGAAGAAAAATCCACGCCGATTTTACACTCACCGCGCCGGACGGTATCGGTCTTCCGCGCGTACGCGCCACGCGCGCGTCGATATTCCTGTCCACGATGTCGTTGTAGGTGCAGCCCGCTCCCCGCATGACGATGCTGCCTATGGCAAATAGGCAAATCAGCCAAAGATCGTGCAGCGTGCCGAAAGCCCGATCCGACGCGGCCGCGCCGAGTGCGGCGCCGAAGAGGCAGGGCAGGAACAAAAGCCAGGTGCCGATTGGGCGGTCCAGCCGCATCAGGCGAAGATAGGGCTGCGCCCGGGCAGGCATCGCATCCACCCAGGAACGGGGCAGGGCGTCCGCCGGAACGGCCGGGGCTTGCGGGGATGAATGCAGGCGTGGTGCAACCATGATGGAGATCGATAGCGCATTCATGGCCGACAACGAAGACAGAGAGCTTGAGGAGCCGCAAGGCAAGGTGCGGCTGTTCGTGCAAGCCGCCCTGGCGGCAGGGACGCTGATCGAGCCATCGCCGCAGCAGGCCCACTATCTGTTGCGCGTGATGCGGGCGGGCGTCGGCGGGCGGCTGCGGCTGTTCAACGGATCGGACGGAGAATGGCTGTCCGAGATTGCCGGTGTCTCGCGCCGCGCCTGCCAAATCGCCTGCATCCGCCGGATCGCGCCGCAGAGCGGTACGCCCGATCTTTGGCTCCTATCGGCGTCCATCAAGAAAACGCCGGCAGAATACGTGACACAGAAGGCCACCGAACTCGGCGTGCGCGTGCTTCAGCCCGTGTTGACGCGGCGCACGATCGTGCATCGCATCAATCTGGAGAGAATGCGCGCCAACGCCATCGAGGCGGCGGAGCAATCCGGACGGTTGACAGTGCCCGAGGTGCGGGAACCCATCGCGCTCGCGAAACTGCTTTCCACGTGGCCCAAAGAGCGGTGGCTTTTGTTCTGCGACGAAATAGGCGGGCCGCCGATCGCGCAGACGCTTCTCGATGCGCCGAAAGGAGCCTGGGCGGTGCTCACCGGTCCCGAAGGCGGTTTTGATGCCGAAGAGCGGGCGCTCGTTCGCGCCTGTCCGCTGGCCGTGCCGGTCTCGCTGGGGAGCCGCATTCTGCGGGCCGATACCGCCGCGCTTGCTGCGCTTGGCATATGGCAGGCGCTATGCGGCGACTGGCGTTAACCCGCATTTCACATAGTCGCTGTGGTCTGCGCCGGCCTCCTTGCTTCTGGCGCGCCGAAACAGCAACGGCAGGGAGTATGTGAAATGCGGGTTAAGCCCCTTTGCTCGTAGCCTGCAAGCAGTGCCGGGCCGTATCGGCGGGCGTTTGCTCGTGCTATGCCTTGTGGACGAGGCCGGGCCTGCCTAAATAACCGAAAACTAAACAGCCGATTTATAATTCACTCACATAGGCCGCCAGTCGGGTTTCGGCATCGAGGAGGAAGCCATCCATGTCCATCCCCCAATCCGTGAGGGGGCCGATAGGATCGCGCGATGACCTCGTGCGCCACCTGGAAGCCGGCTCCAAGCCTCAAGCCGATTGGCGGATTGGCACGGAACACGAGAAATTCGTCTACGACCTGGGCACGACGAAGCCGGTCCCTTACGAGGGCCGGCCCGGCATTCGCGCTCTTCTCGAAGGGATGCGCCGTTTCGGTTGGGAGCCCCTCATGGAGGGCGACTACATTATCGGACTGACGCAGAACGGCGCCGCGATCAGTCTGGAGCCCGGCGGTCAGTTCGAGCTTTCGGGCGCGCCGCTCAAATCGGTGCATCAAACGTGCGCGGAGGTGAATACCCATCAAGAACAGGTGGGCGAAGTGGCTGCCGAGATCGGTGCCGGCGTTATCGGTCTTGGTTACGCGCCGACCTGGGCACTCGACGAAGTTCCGCAGATGCCGAAGGGCCGCTACGCGATCATGCGCCGCTACATGCCGAAGGTCGGCGGATACGGCCTCGAAATGATGTTTCGCACCTGTACCGTACAGGTGAATCTCGATTTTTCGAGCGAGGCGGACATGGTGAAGAAGTTCCGTGTCGGCCTTGCGCTGCAGCCGGTAGCGACAGCGCTTTTCGCGAATTCGCCGTTCCGGGAAGGACGCCGCAACGGATTTCTTTCCTATCGCAGCCATATCTGGACCGACGTCGACAATGCCCGCGCCGGCATGCTGCCGTTCGTATTCGAGCACGGCATGAGTTTCGAGCGGTATGTCGACTATGCCCTCGATGTGCCGATGTACTTCGTTTATCGCAACGGCAGATACATCGATGTCAGCGGCAAGAGCTTCCGCGACTTCCTGGAGCGGCGCATTCCGGAATTGAAGGATATCGAGCCGGACATCGCCGACTGGGCCGATCATCTGACGACGATCTTTCCGGAGGCGCGGCTCAAACGGTTTCTCGAAATGCGCGGTGCCGACGGCGGCTCGTGGCGCCGCATTTGCGGCTTGCCGGCATTGTGGGTCGGGCTCCTTTACGATCAGACCGCGCTGGATGCGGCCTGGGACCTGGTGAAGGACTGGACGGCCGAGGAACGCCAGTCCATGCGCGACAGCGTTCCGCGCCTTGCCTTCGATACGCCCTTTCGCAGCACCAATGTGCGCGAGCTCGCCCGCCGGATGCTGCAAATCTCGAAGGAGGGATTGCGGCGACGCGCGCGCCAGGATGCGATCGGCACGACGGAAGAGGGGTTTCTGCAGCCGCTGGTCGATCTCGTCGAGCGCGGTTACACCCGCGCCGAAGAACTGTTGCGCCGGTTCGAGCGCGAGTGGAACGGCGACCTCGCGCCGCTTTTCACCCAATACAATTTCCTTTGAGAGGCACGGCGGTCGGCGATGATGCTCGCGGCCTGTGGTCGGTCGCCGATATCATGCCGTATGATCTCGTTCGCAGCATGGCAGATTGCAGGACGCACCGCCAATATAGATCAAGCGCCGACCGCGGAACCGTTAGCGGCTCTGTGAAGTGGACCCCGGTTTTGGGACCAGGGGCTTAGTTGGAAAAGCGGCTGTTCCGTTGCTAAACGGAGCAGATGATGACGAAGAGAACGAGACGGAAGATCGATGCGGCGCTGAAGGCGAAGATCGCGTTGGAAGGTTTTGCCCCTCAGTGGCCGATTTTGAAAATGCAGTGGCAGGATTTGAATTTATGGCTCATGGCCGCTCCGAAACCAGTTGCATAAAGCTCGCTGCTTCGGCGGCGACTGTCTTGGCGATACCGGATGTTCCTCGCGGAAATAATTTCCGCAACGCGCTCTCGTGGATTGTGTGTAGACCGCCGCTCACAACCGTGAGGGCTGGGAGTTCGACGCCTTCCAGTTTCTCCTTAAAGCATTTACGCCCGTAGCTGTAGCGCCAGGTTATACGATTGAGAAGCGCGTCGATATATAAGGAGTGCAAGCCCGCTCATTTCTTTCTTGGGAACTAGCGCAGCAACTTCGTCTTTCGCCACTCGTACGGGTGGAATTTGCACATAATCGGCCAAGAGTGTGTCCAAGTGACGAGCAAAATGGCCAGATCAGCTCCTTTGATCACCAATCAGGACGCCCAAAGTACCGGTAACCATCTGCGCCTCGCGGCTGGCTTGCAGGAAGACCGGAAAAGCGAGAATGTTCACGGCGGATCGGAAGCCATATGGAGAAGTTCGGTTTACACCTAACACTGTCCCGCCCCACAGGGGTGGCGGGATGGCCGCACGCCGGCCGCCGGCGGCCATGCGAGGTCAAGTTTCGCGGTCTTGCGTGCGTCCAGCACCCGGAACCCCGCCTCTTCGCGCGCCGAGGGGCAGGCTTTACTCTCCGGCGATGCCGGTGCTAGTTTCTGTCCGACGGGAGCGAGGACGGCGAGGATGGACACGCTCCAGGACTACCTGTCTTTCTCCGCCAAAATTCCCGGCTGGACGCGCGGAGAGGAAGCGCTGGCGCTGGCGCACGCTTCCTACCTCCTTGGTGATGGCGCGCTCATCGTCGAGATCGGCTCGTTTCTTGGCTCCGGAACCGTGCTGCTCGCTGGGCCGCGGCGCTTGTGCGGTTCCGGCATGGTGCATTGCGTCGACCCGTTCGACGCTTCCGGCGATGCGTTCTCGGCAAAGGAATATGAACGGATCCTCTCGGGCGCCGATCGGACGCAGCGCCAGATCTTCGACCGTTTTCTTGGCGACGCCGGCCTCGCCGACTGGGTCACCGTCCACCAGGGCGGCGCGAGAGAGATCGCCGCTGGCTGGAGCGCGCCTATCGATCTCCTCTTTCTCGATGGCGACCAGTCGGTCCGCGGCGCGCGGGAATTGTTCGAGTGCTGGATTCCGTTCCTGAAGCCGGGCGGCATCGTCGCCGTCCACAATTCGAACCCGCGCGACTATATCATCGATCATGACGGCTATAGGCGCGTTGCGGTCGAGGAAATCCACCCTCCCGGATTTATTACCGTCACCCTGGTCGGCACGACGACGTTCGCGCGCAAAGCGCAAACCTAAGGCGGCGCCAAGCAGGCGAGATGCGGCCAAATGGGTGCTCGACGGTTTCGCGGCTAATTTGAAATTCGAGTGGCCTATTTCGGCCAGCACCCTATTTTCTGCCCAAACCCGGGGTTATCCGGGGAATGTCGGTACAATATGCCAAGAAAGCCGAGCCCGAGCGGCTCCTGGGGCATGGTCTTGCCTGGACAGGTACGATGGGCGCGATAAAAACGGCCGCTCGGGCTTCCGAGTACCTCAGAAATGCGCTATTTTCTGCCCAAACCGGGGTCATCCGGGGAATGTCGGTACGATATCTTACTGCTCAATGCTCCGCTGAATTCAAATATGTGATCTGATGCTGCCCGATTCTGTGTTCCGGCGCCGATTTTTCATGCTTTGCCAAAATGCGCGTCGTGATCACTGGCGGGCTGGGTTTCATCGGCTCCGCGCTCGCCTCGCGGCTGGTCGATTTGGGCGGCGATGTTCTGCTGATCGACAATCTTGCGCCCAATTACGGCGGGAACCTTTTCAATATTGAGCCGGTCCGCGAGCGCGTGCGGGTCGAGATCGTCGATGTCCGCGACACGGCCCGGCTCAAGCCCTTGCTTGAGGGCTGCGATCATCTTTTCAATCTTGCCGGCCAGACGAGTCATTTGGATTCAATGCGTGATCCCGTCACCGATCTCGAGATCAATTGTCTTGCCCAGCTCACCTTGCTCGAAACCTGCCGCGCGGTTTGCCCTGGTGCGAGCATCGTGTTTGCCTCGACACGCCAGATCTACGGCAGGCCGGATTACTTGCCGGTCGATGAAAAGCACCCGCTTCATCCCGTCGACGTGAACGGCGTCAACAAGATGGCGGGCGAGGCCTATCACATTCTTTATCACGATGTTTACGGGATGAAGACGACGGTCCTTCGCCTCACCAACACCTACGGACCGCGCATGCGCATCGAGGACGCGCGTCAGACCTTCGTAGGCATATGGCTGCGTCTTGTTCTCGAAGGCAAGCCGTTCGAGGTCTGGGGCGGTACGCAGAAGCGTGACTTCACGTATGTCGACGATGCGGTGGAAGCTTTCCTGCTCGCCGCGACCAATAAAGAAACCAAGGGCAAAGTGTTCAATCTCGGCGGCGATGGCGTGGTCAGCCTCAACGAGCTCGCCGAGCTTCTGGTCTCGGTCAATGGCGGCGGCAGTTTCGTCAAGCACGAATTCCCCGCCGAGCGCCAGCGCATCGATATCGGCGATTACTATGCGGACGATACGCGGTTCCGGCGCCTCACGGGCTGGAAACACGCGGTGCCGCTTGCCGAGGGGCTTCGGGCATCGCTCGCCTATTTCCGGCGCAATCTGCCGCATTATGTCTGACCGTCCGATCCCTCAGGCCGATCCGCGGGCCAGTTATCGCGCGCAACACGGCGCGATCGACGCCGCGATCGCGCGCGTGCTCGAAGGCGGACGCTACGTGCTGGGGCCCGAAACGCGATGTTTCGAGCGCGAATTCGCCGCCTATATCGGGTGCCGTCACGGTATCGGTGTGGCGAGCGGCACCGAGGCCTTGGTGCTCGCGCTCAAGGCGCTGCAGCTGGATCCGGCGGATTACGTCGCCACGGTCTCGCACACTGCGGTGGCGACGGTGGCGGCGATCGAGCTGGCCGGTTTGAAGCCGCTGCTGCTCGACGTCGATCCAGTGACCTATACGCTCGATCCAGCCGAATTTGCCCGCGTGCTCGTCAATCCGCCCCGGCATGTGGCGGCCGGCCGCATCGCCGCCGTAATTCCGGTGCATCTCTATGGCCTTGCGGCCGATATTAGCGCCATTCTCGATCTTGCGCGCCGCCACGACGTCCGCGTCATTGAGGACTGCGCCCAAAGTCACGGCGCATTGCTCTCAGGCAAGCGGCTCGGCGGCTTCGGCGATATCGCTGCTTTCAGTTTTTACCCGACCAAGAATTTGGGGGCGCTTGGCGATGGGGGGGGCGTGGTCACCAACGACATAGCCCTGGCGACGCGCGTCAAAGAACTGCGCGAATATGGCTGGCGCGAGCGTTATGTCAGTCACCTCGCTGGCATGAACTCGCGCCTCGACGAGTTACAAGCCGCGGTCCTGCGGTCGAAATTACGGTTGCTCGATACCGACAATGCGCGCCGCCAGGCGATCGCCGGCGCTTATGATGACGGCCTCAAAGGACTGGGGTTCGGTCTCCCGGCGCGACGCGCGGGCGCAAACCATGTCTTCCACCAATATGTAATCCGGGCGGAGAAACGCGAGGCGCTTCAGGCCGGTCTCAGCGCGCGCGGTATCGGCACGAACGTCCATTATCCGGTGCCGGTGCATCTCCAACCCGCTTATCACGGACGCGTCGCTCTCGGGCCGAGCGGATTGAAGCATACCGAGCGCGCGGCGCAGGAGGTCTTGAGCTTGCCGATGTTTCCTCAACTCGGCGATGATCAGGTCGCGCGTGTCGTCGCGGCCTTGCGTGCGTTCAGCTTCGACTAACCACGCTCGGTTGAGGACGCCGCTCGGCCGGACCGCTGCGCGTGACGTCGCGCACGAACGATTGCGGTTTGCCGTGAGATAGAGCCGGCCCAGATATTCTCCGATGATGCCGAGCATGATCAGTTGCATGCCCAGCAGGAGCAGCGTGGCGACCGTCAGCGATGCCCAGCCTGGATCGAGACCATCCGGCGCCTCGGTTTCGATCCGGAACGGCGCAAGCAATTCTACTTTGCGGCGCGGATGTGCGCTTCGTCGATGTCGATCCGGTTACCCGCTGCATGGATCCAAAAGGGGTGGAGGCGGCGATCACTCCGCGCACCGCTGCGATCGTCCCGGTGCACCTCTATGGGCATCCCGCTGACATCCTGTCTCTCGTTGCCATCGCGGACCGTAAAGGCCTCGCGGTCGTCGAGGATTGTGCCCAGGCTCATGGGGCGACCGTAGGCAAATCTAAGATTGGTACCTTCGGTCACGCCGCCGCCTTCTCGTTCTACCCCACGAAGAACCTGGGCGCGGTAGGTGACGGCGGTGCCGTTGTATGCCGCGATGCCGCAACGGCCGCGCGAGTATGTGCTCTGCGTTGCTATGGCTGGTTCGACGACAAGCGTATCAGCATGATGAAGGCTGGGAATTCTCGGCTTGACAAGATCCAGGCGGCTATTCTGCTGGTGCTGCTCCGTCATCTTGACGAAGGAAACAGTGAACGCTGCGCGTTGGCAGCGAAATATCGGATACGGCTGGGACAGCTCGGCCTTGGATTGCCGCCTGACGATCCGGGATCGGTTTATCACCAGTTCGCCATCGCTTGCGATGACCGCGACGCTCTACGTAACAATCTATGGAATCACGCGCGCATCGGCACAGCGGTGCACTATTTTCCCGCCCTCCACCGGCAGCCGGCCTTCCGTTCCGGCGCAGAGATATTTTTACCCCACACAGAGGCTCTCGCGCGGACGCTGCTCAGCCTGCCTATCCAGCCCGAGGTTGCCGGCCCCGATCTCGATCGCATTGCCGAAGCCGTCAGGAGTGAGTTCATCCGATGCAAAGAGTGCGCGGGCGCGTGACCTTGGGTGCGTAGACGGCGATCCGTCGGGGTCCGAGGTTGAGTCAGACAGGATTTTAGGTTACTGTATGTGATTGCGAGCAAAAGGCTGGATCTCCGTGGTTTCGAAGTCGAAGTTTCCTCAGGTGTCGGTCGTAATTAACTCTTACAACCACGCAAGTTATGTCCATCAATCGATCCAGAGCATTCTCGATCAGTCGTTCCAGGATTTCGAGATCGTCGTAACCGATGATGGATCAACCGATGGCACGCCAGACGTCATCAAAGATTTCGACGATCCCCGTATTCATCTTGAAGTCTGGAATCAGAACCGTGGCATTTCCCACGCGAAGAACGCGACGATAGCGCGTGCGCGCGGGGAATTCGTGGCTATCCTCGATTCCGATGATTTTGCGCTGCCCGGACAACTCGCGTCGCAGGTGGCGTTTCTTGAGGGAAACCCGCAGGTCGCCGCAGTGTTCGGGTTGCCGCGAACCGTCGACGAGCGCGGCATGGCTGTCCCGGGCTTCTTTGATTTTACTTTGCCGCTCTCGATGTCCGACCAATCTCAATCAGGGTGGCTTAACTATTTCTTCTTTCGCGGAAACTGTCTTTGCGACCCTACCACGATGATTCGTCGTTCGGTGCTCAAACAATTGGGGGACTACGACCCGCGCTATACGAACCTTCAGGACTTCGACATGTGGGTTCGGCTTTGCGCCGGTCATGAAATTCACGTTATGCGCGAAGAGCTGACGGGCTACCGGATTTGCGATAACAACGCCAACATAAGCGCGCCTCGGCTTGACACTGCCCTGCGTACAAATTTTGAATACGCGCAAATCCTGAAGCAGTACCGGGCATTGAAAGCGGACGGCATACGCCGGGTATTCGCTCGCGACTTCGCCGCGTGTGGCATTGCGTGCGAGGGCTCACCGGATTTTTGGCTTGCCGAGCTCGCCCTGAGAGTTCCCACCCCCGCGCATCGTCTGTTTGCGCTGCAGACCATGTTTGAGGCAGCGCAGAGCGACGCGGAGATGCGTCGGCTGAGCTTTGTATCCGGCCGCGTTGATGTGTTCGGAATGGTGAAAGACGCGAAACACGGGTAGTCTCGGCATCGGATGCAGCCGAACGACATCGACACCTCTTTCGACCAGGCCGTGGAGCATCACCGTCAGGGGCGGATTGCCGATGCTCTGGCTTTGTACGATGCCGTGATTGCGTCGGCCCCCCCTGCAGATAGGGTCCGCTCACTTCAACCGCGGGCTGGTGCTGCAAACTTTGAACAGAGCCGATGAGGCGTTGCAAAGCTTCGATCGCGCCATCGTGATCGAGCCCGACAGGAGCGATGCCCATTATTGCAAGGCCATGACGCTGCGACAGATGAACCGCCTCGAAGAAGCGGTTGAGAGCTATGACCGGGCCATCGCGCTCAGGTCGGATTATGTCGAAGCGTGCTTCGAACGAGGCAACGTCTTGCGGCGCCTCAACCGCTTCGATGACGCCCTTCGCAGCTACGATCGGGCGATCACGATCGAGCCCGATCACGCCGCAGCGCATAACAATAAGGGAAATCTGCTGAAAACCCTGGGGCGCTTGGACGAGGCACTGGCAGGCTTTGACAAGGTGATTGCGCTCAGGCCCGATCTCGCAGAGCCCCACAACAATAAGGGCACAGTGCTTAGGGGTCTTAAGGGTCTGTCAGGAAATGAGTGAGTCATATTTAACACGGCTTGATGAAGTTGGGTGTGCGGGATTCACGGTGAGGCGCCCTTCGCCGTAGCGTCTGTGAATGATTCGTCCTGCGCAGGTTCGTGCCGTGCGGCAACGCTATCGCGAGATGGCACCGGTATTGGATGAGCAGAGCCGACGGCGGTTTGTGGCGATGGAAGCGCGGACGTTGGGACATGGCGGCGTGTGCGCGATGGCCCGGATCAGCGGTTTGGCACGCTCGACGATCTATCGCGGCCTTTCCGACATTGGCGACAAAGTCTCGGCTCCACCCGGACGGGTTCGCAAGCCCGGTGCCGGACGCAAGAGCCAAGTGTCGAAAAATCCGGCACTTTTGAGTGACTTCAAGAAGCTGGTCGAGCCGGCGACACGCGGCGATCCGATGCAGCCCTTGTTGTGGACAAGCTGCAGCCTGCGTAACCTCGCCAAAGAGCTTGCCAGGAAAGGGCACGAGGTTTGCCACACGGTTGTCGGCGAGCTTTTGCAAGGGATGGGCTATCGACTGCAGGCGAACAGCAAGATACGAGAAGGCGGCCAGCACATCGATCGCGACGCGCAATTTCAATACATCAACACGCAGGCCATGGCCTTCCTGGCGGCGCATGAACCGATCATCTCGGTGGACACGAAAAAGAAGGAATTGGTGGGCAATTTCAAGAACAATGGCCGGGAATGGCGCCCCAAAGGCAAGCCCGAGCCGGTCAATGTTCACGACTTCATCGACCCCAAGCTTTCCCGCTCCGTTCCCTACGGCGTCTACGACATCGCCAACAACGCCGGCTGGGTCAGCGTCGGCACCGATCACGACACTGCCAGCTTTGCCGTCAATGCCATCCGCCGATGGTGGCGGACCATGGGAAAGAAGTCTCACCCCAAAGCCTCACGGCTGATGATCTCCGCCGACGGCGGTGGCAGCAACGGCTATCGCGTGCGTCTGTGGAAAGTCGAGCTCCAAAAGCTCGCCGATGAGTTCGCGCTTCCCATCACCGTCTGCCATCTGCCGCCCGGCACCAGCAAATGGAACAAGATCGAGCACCGTCTCTTCTCGTTCATCACCATCAATTGGCGAGGCAAGCCGCTGCGCAGCTATCGCACCATTGTCCAACTGATCGCCGCCACCACGACAGAGGCCGGTCTCAGCGCGCGCGGCATCGGCACGAACGTCCATTATCCGGTGCCGGTGCATCTCCAACCCGCTTATCATGGCCGCGTCGCTCTCGGGCCGAGCGGATTGAAGCATACCGAGCGCGCGGCGCAGGAGGTCTTGAGCTTGCCGATGTTTCCTCAACTCGGCGAGGATCAGGTCGCGCGTGTCGTCGCGGCCTTGCGTGCGTTCAGCTTCGACTAACCACACTCGGTTGAGGACGCCGCTCGGCCGGATCGCTGCGTGTGACGTCGCGCACGAACGATTGCGGCTTGCCGTGAGATAGAGCCGGCCCAGATATTCTCCGATGATGCCGAGCATGATCAGTTGCATGCCCAGCAGGAGCAGCGTGGCGACCGTCGGCGATGCCCAGCCTGGATCGAGACCATCCGGCGCCTCGGTTTCGATCCGGAATGGCGCAAGCTGAATGCCGCCGATTACGGCGACGCCACCACGCGCCAGAGGTTTATTCTGATGGCGCGCAGCGACGGGCGGTCGGTCCACTGGCCCATGCCGACGCATACCCGCAAGGCAGATGAGCGTTCATTCACATGTTTAGGATCAAGCGCGCCTTTCCAACCACAGTTCGGGCAGGTGAGTTCCGCTTCCCAGTGGTCGAAGTAGTCGAAGATAATTGCCATGGTTCCCCGCGTGCGCCGTGAAATGGCGCCTATTTTTATCTCAAAAGGTAACGCGCCCAAAGTGCGTCAAATCCAACACTGCCAGCGAGGCCGTCCTCGTTGTCGGTTGTAGCCATGCGCGAAAAACTCACACCGGGGTCGGAATCGATGAAAAAATGTATGCGATCAACACGCTGTGCTTTTGGTAGATGAGGCTGAAATTGGAATATCGCGGGACAAATTGTGCGATGGTCTCAAGGCCTTCAATATTTTCGCCCGACGCTATGGTTACCCGCTTTGTGCGGAGTATCCGCATTATCGGGAGTTCCCCTCGTCTGCGAAGGAGAATTTGCCCGTGGCTACGCGCGTTTCTCGCCAAGTGCTCGCGCTGCCATATGTCGGCGCGCTTAAGGTCGACGGAGCTCACCGTGTAGCAGACGCAATTCTTCATCTTACTGGAAGATGAAGCGCGCCCCACGCTTGATCCTGCCGGTTAGTAGGGAAGCCTCAAATTCTCGGGTGTGAAATCGCGTCGAGTTCGGGCTCCGATGCCGACCCGCATAGGTTCTGACTCAGGGGGGTCCCATTGAAAGCATTGAAGGCGTCACTTCCGCTCAAGGAATTGCCGCCGCTGTCGAAATCCGCCGAGCGCTTTATTCGGAAATGCCCGACTGATATCAGTTTGCGGCCGGCCCAAAGATTTGTATAATTTTGCGATGAACCCCATTCCGAGATTACGAGCCAGGAAGCGTGGCGGGCTTTCACGCTATAAATGGCTTCACTTCGGACTAATGCCGAGAGTGCGGCAAAAAAGATTGTAGTTGGGCGTCGCTTTGCCCTATTTTTACGAATCGGGAATCGGGACCTGTCGGAAACTGAGAAACGAGAGAAGCAATGACAAAGATACAAGACACCGGGGCCGATGCAAACCTCGACGTGATAAGGCACGCATGCTCGATCGTGGTTGCGTACCTCGAGAAAAACCACATCGCCCAATCGGAGCTGCCAGGCGTGATCCGCAGCGTTCATGGCGCTTTGGGCTCCATTTCCAGTCCATCCGCCGCAGAAATAGCCACAAACCAGAAACCTGCGGTGCCGATTAAGAAGTCCATCACACCCGATTACGTTGTCTGTCTTGAAGACGGCAAGAAGCTGAAGATGCTTAAGCGCTATTTGCGTGGCAAATTTAAGCTGAGCCCGGACGAATACCGCGCCAAATGGGGCCTGCCGGCCGATTATCCCATGGTGGCGCCAAATTACGCCGCTCTCCGCTCGCAATTTGCCAAGGACAATGGCTTGGGTCGGAGGCCGGCGCCTACCAAATCCAAGCGGCACAAACGGGGATAACCGTAGGGTGCCGCCGGCTTGTGACACTCGCAGTAAAGAAACGCTTCACCACGAATAGACCAAGGGCGTGGCCTCCCCGGGAACGCGGGCTTCGAGCCCGCATGTTCGTGCGGTACCAGCGGCACCATCGGATGCAGCCAGGATGGCCTGCCTTCGCCGACGCGAAGCTTCAGCTTCGCGCAGGCAGGCCGTGGTGCTAGGCAGGGAACCGCTCCCTACGCTACGTCGCCGTTCCGCCGACCGTAAGGCCATCGAGGCGCAAGGTTGGCTGGCCCACCCCGACCGGCACCGATTGTCCGTTCTTTCCGCACGTGCCGATGCCGGTGTCGAGCTTGAGGTCGTTGCCGATCATCTTGACGCGTGTCAGCGCCTCGGGGCCGTTGCCGATCAGCGTGGCGCCTTTGATGGGCGCGCCGACTTTGCCGTCCTCGAGCAAATAAGCTTCCGTGCACGAGAAGACGAATTTGCCGGAAGTGATGTCAACCTGACCGCCGCCGAAGTTGACGGCGTAGATTCCCTTGGGAACGCTCGCGATGATCTCTTCCGGCGGGTGATCTCCCGCCAGCATGTACGTGTTGGTCATGCGCGGCATGACCGCGTGTGAATAGCTTTGGCGCCGGCCGTTGCCCGTTGCGGCCATGCCCATCAGACGCGCATTCTGGCGATCTTGCATATAGCCCTTCAGGATGCCGTCCTCGATCAGGACCGTGCGGGACGACGGCGTTCCTTCGTCATCGATCGTCAGCGAACCTCTCCGCCCGCTGATCGTGCCGTCGTCGACTACCGTAACGCCCGGCGCCGCCACCCGTTCGCCCAGCAGGCCAGCGAATGCCGAGGTTTTCTTGCGGTTGAAATCGCCTTCCAGGCCGTGACCGATCGCCTCGTGCAGAAGGACGCCCGGCCAGCCGGGGCCAAGAACCACGATCGTCTCGCCGGCCGGCGCCGGAATCGAGGAGAGATTGACGAGGGCCTGCCGCAGAGCCTCATCCACGGCATCTTTCCAGTACCTGGGCTCCAGGTAGGATTCGTAGCCGCTGCGACCGCCGCCGCCGAAGCTGCCGCTCTCCTGGCGGCCATGTTCCTCCACCACTACCGAGACGCCGATGCGGACCAGCGGGCGGACGTCGCGATAGGATTCCCCGCCCGAGCGCAGGATTTCGATCGTCTGCCAGTCGGCTGCCAGCGAACACGAAACCTGGCGTACGCGGGAATCCTTCGCGCGGGCATAAGCGTTCATCTCTTCGAGCAGCTTTATCTTGATCTCGAACGCTGCGGTGTGCAGTGGATCGATATCGGGGTAGAGCTTATTGTTGGTGCGCGCCGGCACGCTCGCGAAGGCGCCCGAATAGCCCTGCGCCACGCTGCGCACCGTGGCGGCGGCCCGGCCGATGGCATCCTCCGACAATTCGCAGGCATGTGCATAACCCGTGGCTTCGCCGGCCACCGCCCTCAAGCCGAACCCCTGAGTGGTATCGAAGCTTGCCGCTTTGAGCCTGCCGTCGTCGAACGAAAAGCTTTCGCTTTGGCGGTATTCGAGGAATATCTCTCCGTCATCGGAATCGATCAGCGCGTCATCCACCAATGCTTGGACGACTTTCCGGTCGAGGCCTGCTTCTTCGAAGAAGGGATCGCTGGGTTTATCCATCAGTTTTTCTCCGTACGGTTACTTCGAATTCTTATATTAGGGGCGATCATCACTTTGCACCTGCCGACTTCTTTTCTCAAAGACGCGCGTGGCATATGGTCGCAATGACTTGCGGCGGTTCGCACCCCTAAATCGCGTCCACGAATCCTGATAAGGCACGTTCGCGGCTCGCTCTCCAAGCCTGCCTTCGAACATTTTCGAGGTCGCCGAATGTTTCGCAACCCCATTCGTCTCCTGACGGGTCCGTTCGCGGCCCTCTTCGCCAGTGCGTCCGCAGTGCAGGCAGAAGTCGACGGCCGGCCGGTACCCTGGCAGATGGGGTTTCAGCCGGCGGCGACGCCGGTGATGCAGGGGATCGAGGCCTTCCATACCCTCGTCCTTTACATCATCACCGCCATCGTCCTGTTCGTCCTTGCGCTGCTCTTATGGATCATGGTCCGCTACAACCGCAGCGCCAATCCGGTGCCGAGCCGGACCAGCCATAACACGCTGCTCGAGGTCGCCTGGACGATCATCCCCGTGCTCATCCTGGTGGTGATCGCGATTCCCTCCTTCAAGCTCCTTTACTTCGAGGCCATCATTCCCAAACCCGATCTGACGATCCGCGCCATCGGCAAGCAATGGTATTGGACTTACGAGTACCCGGTGAACGGCGATTTCCAGTATGACTCGCTGGGCCTTTCGGATGCGGCGGCGCTGAAGGCCGGCGAGCCGCGACTGCTCGGCGTCGACAACCCCGTGGTGGTGCCCGTGAACAGGGTCGTCGCCGTGCAGACCGCCGGCGCGGATGTCATTCACTCCTGGGCGGTTCCTTCTTTCGGCGTCAAGATGGATGCCGTTCCAGGCCGGATCAATACCACCTGGTTCAAAGCCTTGCGGCAGGGAACTTATTATGGCGAATGCTCGGAGCTTTGCGGCGCCCGGCACGCCTTCATGCCCATCGAAGTGAAGGTTGTCTCGCAGCAGGCTTTCGATGCCTGGCTGGCAGCCGCCAAGAAGAAATACGCAGCCGCCGATGCGACCCGCGTGGCCGCTCTGACACGATAGAGGATCAAAGTCCCATGGCTCATGCAGCGCACGCGCACGCCGATCATCCTACCGGCTGGCGCCGGTTCGTCTACTCGACGAACCACAAGGACATCGGCACGATGTACCTGGTCTTTGCGATCATGGCCGGGCTGATCGGCGGCACGCTTTCGATGTTCATGCGCGCCGAACTCATGTACCCGGGTCTGAAGGTCTTCAGCGAGCCGCACACCTTCAACGTGTTCGTAACCGCGCACGGCCTGATCATGGTGTTCTTCATGATCATGCCGGCGATGATCGGCGGCTTCGGCAACTGGCTGGTGCCGCTCATGATCGGGGCGCCGGACATGGCCTTCCCGCGCATGAACAACATTTCGTTCTGGCTGTTGCCGTTCTCATTCACCTTGCTGCTGCTTTCCATGTTCGTGGAAGGCGACTCCGGCGGCATGGGCGTGGGCGGCGGCTGGACGATCTATGCACCGCTTTCCACGACGGGCTCTCCGGGACCGGCGATGGACTTCGCCATCTTTTCGCTCCATATCGCCGGCGCCTCTTCGATCCTGGGTGCGATCAACTTTATTACCACGATCTTCAACATGCGCGCGCCCGGCATGACGTTGCACAAGATGCCGCTGTTCGTCTGGTCGATCCTGGTGACGGCGTTTCTTCTGCTCCTATCGCTGCCGGTGCTGGCCGGCGCCATCACCATGCTTCTCGCCGACCGCCATTTCGGAACGTCCTTCTTCAACCCGGCGGGCGGCGGCGACCCGATTCTCTTCCAGCATCTTTTCTGGTTCTTCGGGCACCCGGAGGTTTACATCCTGATCCTTCCGGGCTTCGGGATGATCAGCCATATCATCTCGACATTTTCCAAGCGGCCGGTGTTTGGCTATCTCGGCATGGCCTATGCGATGGTGGCCATCGGCTTCATCGGCTTTCTCGTGTGGGCGCACCACATGTACACGGTGGGCCTTTCCGTCGATACCAAAGCCTATTTCGTGTTTGCCACGATGGTGATTGCCGTGCCCACGGGCATCAAGGTGTTCTCGTGGATCGCCACGATGTGGGGCGGCTCGATCGAATTCAAGACACCGATGCTGTGGGCCACCGGCTTCGTGTTCCTGTTTACCGTCGGCGGCGTGACGGGCGTGGTGCTGGCCAATGCCGGCGTCGATGTCGTTCTTCAAGACACCTATTACGTCGTGGCGCACTTCCATTACGTCTTGTCGTTGGGTGCGGTGTTCGCGATCTTCGCCGGCTTCTATTTCTGGTTCCCCAAATTCACGGGGTACAAGTACAACGAATTCCTCGGGAAGCTGCACTTCTGGGTTACGTTCGTCGGCGTCAACCTGACGTTTTTCCCAATGCATTTTCTCGGGCTTGCCGGCATGCCCCGCCGCATCGCCGATTATCCTATGGCGTTTGCGAATTGGAATTTCGTTTCCTCGATCGGCGCGTTCATTGCCGGCGCGGGAACGCTCATATTCCTCGTCATGCTCGCCGAAGCGTTCCTCGCGCGCCGCAAGGCCGGGGACAATCCCTGGGGCGTGGGCGCCACGACCTTGGAATGGACGCTGCCTTCGCCGCCGCCATTCCATACCTATAGCGAGCTGCCGCGGATTGCCTGAGGATCATGTCCATGACGACGGCTGCCTCCCTCGCACTGCCGCCGCGCGCGGCGACAGTTGGGGATTTCCTCACGCTGCTCAAGCCGCGCGTGATGTCGCTCGTCGTCTTTACGGGGCTGGCGGGAATTGCCGTGGCATCGCCGCACCCAGACGGATTGACGGCGTTGATCGCGCTGTTGTCCATCGCCGTGGGCGCGGGTGCGTCCGGTGCGCTTAATATGGCCTATGACGCCGATATCGACGCGCTGATGTCGCGGACTGCGTCGCGCCCCATTCCGCTCAAGGCAATCGCGCCTGAAGACGCGCTGGCGTTCGGCTGGACCCTGGCGGGAGGCGCCGTCATGGTCATGGCGCTCTTCGTCAATTTTCTTGCGGCAGGCTTGCTTGCGCTTTCGATCGGTTTTTACGTATTCGTTTATACGCTGTGGTTGAAACGGCGAACGCCGCAGAACATCGTGATCGGCGGTCTGGCGGGCGCTCTGCCCCCGGCGATCGGCTGGGCCGCCGTAACCGGCAGTCTGTCCGCGGCGCCCTTGGCACTGGTGCTCATCATCTTCTTGTGGACGCCGCCACATTTCTGGGCGCTTTCGCTGTTTCGCTGCGAGGATTACGCGCGCGCGCATGTTCCCATGCTGCCGGTTGCGCGCGGCAAATCGGAGACACGCCGGCAAATTCTGCTTTACGCGATCTTGCTGCTGCCTGCAGGCTTCCTGCCGCTTTTCGCGGGCGTGGGCGGCGCGGCCTATGCCGCCATCGTCGCGGCATTCGGTCTTGCCTTGCTCTGGCAGGCGTGGCGCGTGACACAGGAGACCGACGAGATGCGGGAGCCGCAGGCACGCAGGCTGTTCGGCATTTCGATCGTTTATCTGTTTGCGCTGTTCGCGACTTTGATCGGCGAACGGCTGGCCGGACTGGCGCCCTTGAGGGCCTGGATGTGAGGCGATGGCCGATGACAAGGATGGTCAGGACCAGTTCGAGCGTGCCCGGCGTCGGCGCAACATCGCAATCGCGGTTGCGCTGGGCGGCATTGTGTTATTGTTCTTCGTCATGACCATGGTGCGGGTAGGCGGTCACGTAGAGGAATTTTTCAAGTAAAAGGGCGGGTCTTGAAATGGCTGAAGCACACGGCAGCGTGAAGCACGATTATCATTTGGTCGATCCGAGCCCGTGGCCGATTATCGGATCGATCGGCGCTTTCACGATGGTGCTCGGCGCCGTTTTGTGGATGAATGCCGGCTACGCCCAATTTCACGGCCTCAACGGGCATCCCTGGATATTTGTCGCCGGTCTCTTGCTCGTCCTTTTTACGATGGCGGGCTGGTGGCGGGACGTCATTCGGGAATTGGTCATGCTCGGCGACCATACCCCGGTGGTAAAGCTAGGCCTGCGCTTCGGGATGGTGCTCTTCATCGCCTCGGAAGTGATGTTCTTCGTGGCGTGGTTCTGGGCTTTCTTCAACTCGGCCCTATTCCCGCACGATGTGGGTCTCGGTCAGTGGCCGCCGACCGGGATTGTGACGCTCAGCCCATGGCATTTCCCCCTGCTCAATACGCTGATCCTGCTAACGTCGAGTACGACCGTCACCTGGGCGCACCATGCGGTGCAGAGCGGCGACCGCAAGGGCTCCATCGAGGGCCTTCTGCTCACCGTTGTCTTGGCCGTCTCGTTCACCTGCGTTCAGGCCTACGAATATAGCCACGCGCCGTTTACGTTCGGGTTCAATCACCTGGCTCTGGCGCCCTTCAAGGACACGGCGCATGCGCTCCTGTCCGCAGGGGTTGGAAATTTCCAAGCGATTTACGGATCGACCTTCTTCATGGCGACCGGATTTCATGGCTTTCACGTGATGATCGGCACCATCTTCCTCAGCGTCTGCCTCGGGCGTGCGATTGCCGGTCAGTTCACACCGGAGCGGCATTTCGGATTCGAGGCAGCCGCCTGGTATTGGCACTTCGTCGACGTCGTGTGGCTGTTCCTGTTTTCCTGCATCTATGTCTGGGGAGCCAGCGCGGTAGTGCAGGCGTAAGGGCTTGGCCGAGCCGAGCACGGTGATGGCGGCACTGTTGGGGCGGTGCCCGCGTTGTGGAAAGGGGAACCTTTTCCAGGGATACCTGCACGTGCTGCCGGCTTGCGACTCTTGTGGGCTCGACTACTCGGGTTTCGATCCGGGAGACGGGCCGGCCGTCTTCGTCATCCTCATCGTCGGCTGCATCGTGGCCGGCGGCGCCTTGATTCTCGAGGCTGCGGTAAGCCCGCCCTACTGGGTTCATGCGGTCGTATGGGTGCCGACAGTGGTTATCCTGAGCATGGCACTCTTGCGCCTTGCCAAGAGCACGCTGCTCGTTTTGCAATACAAGCACCAGGCGCATGAAGGTCGGCGGACGGACTGAGCGCTCACACCCCAATGAAGCTTCAATTCCGTCCGCTTCCAGGCTTTACGATTCTGGCCGGGCTGATGCTTGCGGTGCTGCTGGGCCTCGGCTTCTGGCAGCTGGAGCGCCTGCAATGGAAACTGGCGCTGATCTCTGAAATGACCGGAAACATGCGCTCGGCGCCGATTTCGATGCGCAGGGCCATGGCAATCGGGCCCGCGAAGTGGCAATACCGCCGGGTGTTCCTGAGTGGCCGGTACCTCAATTCCCGCGAAGCCTACATCTTTGCCACGGACCAGGATGGGGCGCCCGTCTATCACGTGTGGACACCGTTCATGCTCGACGGCGGCGGCGTGATGATGGTCGATCGCGGGATCGTGCCCCCGGCTCTGCGCGAGCCTCGGACGCGGCCCATGGGCGAACTCCAAGGCGAGCAGCGCGTTACCGGCGTTCTGAGAAAACCCGACGGCCCAGGACTGTTCACCCCCGCCCCGCAACTCGCGCAACGCATCTGGTATGCGCGGGACCTTGCCGGCATTGCCAAGGCAGAGCACCTGGTTCTTCTGGCGCCAGAGATCGTCGAGGCGGATGCAACGTCCACTCCCGGGGGCTGGCCACGAGGAGGGCAGACCATCGTGGACTTGCCCAACGATCATTTGCAATACGCGATCACGTGGTTCCTGCTGGCCGCGGGTCTTTTGGTAGTCTATGTGGCGTATCATCGGACGCGTGGACGCCTTCATGTGTCCTTGAGATGAAGACAATGACCATGCGCTACATCAGCACGCGAGGAAATTCGCCGCCCCGGTCGTTCGAAGACGTGTTGTGTTCCGGCCTTGCCCGCGACGGCGGGTTGTTCATGCCAGAGAACTGGCCGTGCATCGGCGGACACAAGATCGCGCGCAACTTGCCTTATGCGGAAGCGGCGTATGAAATCCTTTCGGCCTTTGCGTCGGGGGCTTTTGCGGCTGCCGAATTGAGGGCGGACGTCGAGAGCGCTTACGCCGCTTTTGACTCGCCCGAAATCGCGCCCCTCGTGGAAATCGGCGACAATCGGTACCTGCTCGAGCTGTTTCACGGCCCCACGCTGGCGTTCAAGGATATCGCGATGCAAGTCTTGGGGCGCCTCTTCGAGCGCGCGCTGGAACGTTCGAACAGCCGCGCCACGATCCTGGCCGCCACGTCCGGCGATACCGGCTCCGCAGCCATTGCGGCGTTGGGCGGGCTTTCACGAGTTCGATCTCTTCGTATTGCACCCCAGCGGACGCGTCAGCGAGGTGCAGCGCCGACAAATGACCACGGCGCCCTACGGCAACGTTCACAACATCGCGATCGAAGGGACGTTCGACGACGCGCAAAACATCGTCAAATTGCTGTTCGCAGACGAGGCATTTTCTGCCAAGGCGCATCTTGCTGCGGTCAATTCCATCAATTTCGTGCGGATCGCTGCCCAGAGCGTCTATTACTTCACCGCGGCGGCCAGGTTTGCCCGCCCTCCTGTTTTCGTCGTGCCCACGGGAAATTTCGGCGATGTCTTTGCCGGCGAAGCTGCTATGCGCATGGGCCTTGACATCGAACGTCTTGTGATCGCCACCAATGCGAACGACATTCTATGCCGTGCACTTCAGGACGGCGTGTACTCGACGCGTTCGGCGCAACCCACGCTCAGTCCGTCGATGGATATTCAGGTCGCCAGCAACTTCGAACGGGCACTGTTCGAGGCCAGCGGTCGCGACGCCGCATGGATTTGCTCTGCGATGGCGGAATTTGCGCGCATCCGGCGGCTTGAAATCCCTGCGCCGGTCCTGCACAGCCTGCGCCGGCGCTACGAAGCGCGCCGCTGCGACGATGCGCAAACGCTTGCAACGATTGCCCGCATCTACCGCGAGACCGGGCGCCTGATCGACCCCCATACGGCAGTTGGCGTTCATGCTGCCTCGACCACGGATGGATCACCCGCAAGTCCGGTCGTCGTGCTTTCGACGGCGCATGCCGCGAAATTTCCCGAATCGGTCTGTAAAGCAACCGGAATAGTCCCCCCCTTGCCCCCGCGACTGTCAGACCTTTATGAGAGAGAGGAGCGCCTGACCGTGCTCCCGAACGATCGGGAGCAGGTCCGTGCCTTCATCGAGCAGCGGCTTGTGAGTATATGAACGTAGAAATTGCTAGACTTTCCAATGGCCTGACCATCGTTACCGATCGCATGCCGCAATTGGAGAGCGCGGTGGTCGGCGTGTGGGTAAACTGTGGCGCCCGTCATGAGTCCCGAGCGCAGATGGGCGTGTCCCACATGTTGGAGCATATGGCCTTCAAAGGAACAGAACGGCGTAGTGCGCGCGATATCGCAGAAGAGATTGAAGCCGTCGGCGGTTATCTCAATGCCTATACCAGCCGCGAGCAGACAGCTTTCCACGTGCGAACGCTCAAATCCGACGTGCCGTTGGCGGTGGATATTCTCGCCGACATTCTCACCCACCCCGGTTTTGACGAGGGCGAGCTGGAGCGCGAACGCCAGGTGGTGCTCCAGGAGATCGGGCAGGCCCGCGATACGCCGGACGATATTGTCTTTGATCACCTTCAGTCGGCGGCATATCCCGATCAACCGATGGGCTGGCCGATTCTCGGCGACGAGGAGACGGTCGGAGCATTCACGCGCGACGATCTAAGGACCTACATGGCCGCAAATTATCGCGCCGGTGGAATGACATTCGTCGCGTCGGGCGCGGTGGAACATACGAAGATGGTGCGGCTGGTTACGGAGCACTTCGGCGATCTCAAACCCGGACCCGGGCCTCAGGCCGAACCCGCACGTTACGCAGGCCAGGACGTGCGCCTGAGCGAGGACCTCGAGCAGGTCCACGTCACGTACGCGTTTCCGGGCGTGGCGAGCGCGGACGACGAACTCTTGACGGCGCAGGTTTACGCGACGGCGCTTGGCGGGGGAATGTCGTCGCGCCTGTTCCAGGAAATTCGGGAAAAGCGGGGGCTGTGTTATTCGATTTATGCGTTCGCGAATTCCTTTACCGATGGAGGATTGGTGGGCATCTATGCCGGCACGGGCGAACGCGAAGCCGCCGAGATTTCTGCCCTGGTCGCAGGCGAAATGGAAGCGATGGCTACGAATGCGAGCGACCGGGAAGTGGCGCGTGCGAAGGCGCAACTCAAGTCCGGTCTGCTGATGGGATTGGAGCGCCCCACCTCGCGGGCCGAGCAAATCGCCGCACATCTGCTTGCCTATGGACGTGTTCTGTCCGTCGAAGAGATCACAACCAAGCTTGAGGAAGTGGACGCGCAGAAGGTGCGCAGGTTTGGAGAGCGTCTTCTTCTGAGCAGGCGGCCTGCGTTGGCTGCGATCGGTCCGGTCGGCAAGCTGGAGCGCTATGAGATGTTTGCCGGCCGGTTCGGTTCAAGCACGATCAGCTCTCAGGCAGCTGAGTGAGCGCTGGGCCGATGGCTGCGTTTATGCGGGGTCTGACCTTCCCTGGCGGGCAGCAGCCAGTCATCAGAGGACGGGAGGTCTATCTGCGCTATCCCCGCGTCGCGGATTTTCTTGCCTGGGCTAGGCTGCGAGCCGAGAGCCGCGCTTTTCTCACGCCATGGGAACCGGCATGGTCCTCCGACGAGCTTTCCAAAGGCGCGTTCCGACGGCGGCTCAGGCGCTACCAGAGGGAAGCCAGACAAGATTCGGCCTATGCCTTTTTCGTGTTCCGCCAGGCGGACAACGCGCTTGTGGGCGGCTGTACGCTTTCCAATGTTCGGCGCGGCGTCACGCAATGCTGCTCGCTTGGGTACTGGGTGGGCGAGAGATTCGCACGGCAGGGGTTCATGTTCGACGCCCTGCGAGCTCTTATTCCCTTCATCTTCCGCACGCTGGGTCTTCATCGCATCGAAGCGGCCTGTCTACCGGACAATGAGGCCTCGAAGAATCTTCTGGCCAAGGCAGGTTTCAGGCAGGAGGGACTTGCGCGACGATATCTGCAAATCAACGGCGAGTGGCAGGATCATGCCCTATTCGCGATGCTTGCCGACGAGGTGCCCTTAGCTTGAATTTCCGGCGCCGCGGGTTCTTGGCATTGAGACGCCAGGCGGCCGGATATAGCTGGCTCTGCGCGATATACGCCGCCGCGCTGTTTTGGGCCTGCGCAAGTTGCCCAGGCGGTTTCGCTGCCGGCCCGAGTGCCGTCGTCTTTTCCAACGCGGTGCCCGTCATCGAGCTCAAGAGTTTCCTATTCCCTTACCATGCTGCTTCCAGCTTCGGGGCGGATGGCTCGAAGTGGGAGATCCTGACCGCGACCAATCGATCATCGCGTCCTGTCAGCCGGATTCTCATTGCCGAAGAGCTGCCCAACTCCGGACTGCGGCTGCAGCCATCGGCCGCGCGTCCTGCAATTCGCCAGTTGGCCGCATCCGATCCGGATGTGCTGGTGGAAGCCGCGCCCTCCTATGGCCGTCACGCCTATCGCGTGACGCTGCCCGCGGCAAGAACGGTTTCACTTGCAGTCAGGCTGTCCGATGTGTCCAAAAGCCCGGCGGTGGCTGCATGGGACGAAGCGGCACTCGTCGCGCACAACAAGCAGCTCGCGGTCTTCTATGCGGCCGTTGCAGGTCTGATTCTTTCGGCGCTCGCGATCGCCTCGGGCCTTGCAGTGATGACAGGACGTGCGGCGCCGCGTTGGGCAGCCTTCACGCTGCTCGGGCTATTCCTTTCGCGGCTTGCGGCCTCCGGGCTGTTCGATGCCATCGGTCCAACGAATCTCGGCGGGCCTTATGGCTTGTCCGCCGCGCTGACGGGATTAACCCTCGCCGCAGGGTTGCATCTGGCGAATGCGATTGCCGCTTTTGGCGCTGGGTCTTGGCTCAGAGGCGCCGTGATGGCGATGCTGGGGGCTTGCCTGGCTGCCTATGTGGGGCTTCCCGCTGCTGCGTTGGTCGCACATTGCGCCGTCGTCCTTGGCACCGCCGTTATTGCGGCCCATCTTGTCCAGAGCGGGCGGCGCGGCTCTGCATCCGCGCGCGCTGCGGCGCCTGGCGCAATCATATTTGCGGTCGTGGCCCTGGTCGGTGCATGCGCCGCACTGGGCGTGCTCGGGAACTCCGCCGTCGCACCGAATGTCGTCGGCGGATTTGCTTCGGCCGGTGCGATACTTCTGACGCTGGCAATCGCAGCCGACCGCGAATTTTCGCCTGCCTCTTCGGATCTCCGGCGGATCGCGTCGCCGGCCGGACCGGGGCACGAGAACTCGCGGCAACGGGGGCTCGTTTCCACAGCGCGGGACGCCATTGCAGCTTCGCACCAGGGAATATTCGAACTCCACGTCCCGGACGGTCCGGTGCGCCTCTCGGCCGAGGCGGCAGTCTTGATTGGGCTCGATGCCAGACCGGCAAGCTTTGCCCTGGAAGATTGGCTGGCCCGTATTCATCCTGAAGACAGCGGGGTTTTTCGTGCTGCCATCAGGGAGTTCGGCTGGCAGACGGGGCTTGCTTTTCGAGTCGAATTTCGCGTCGCGTGCGAGAAGGGCCGCCATGCGTGGCTTGAGCTCCGCGCCACAACCAGAGGTGATAAGATTGGCAAGACCTGTCTTGGATTGCTGGCCGATATCTCGATGCGCAAGGAGCCCACTCCACGATTGGATGTGCTGACAGATTTGCCCAACCGAGGTGCGCTGACCGACGACCTTGCGTCCCTTGGCCCGCGTCTGGCTACGGGGGCACTGGCACTTCTCGACATTGATCGCTTCAAATCCGTTCATGCGAGCTTGGGCGACGCTGGAGCTGATGCCGTTCTAGCCGCATGCGCGCGAAGGCTGAAGGACGCTTTTGCGCCATTCGGGCGTGTGTATCGTGTCGGCGGCGACGGTTTTGCGGTTCTGTTCGAGGAGTTGGACGGCAACGGCGATTCCATCGGCGGGCAAATCGTGCGGGTCGTCAGCGAGCCCATGAATATATCGACGCGCAGCGTTTACTTGTCGGTCAGCGTCGGCTTGGCGCGCGTCGCCGGTGCGGAAGAAACCAAAGATTTGTACAGAAAAGCCGAGCTTGCGTTGTTTCAGGCCAAACGCCTGGGTGGGGGATGCGCGCGTTTCTATGCGCCCGGCCTCGGTGAAATGGAAGCGACCGATGCAGTGGCACTGGAAGCCGATCTGCGACGGGCGTTGGCGAACGATGAACTGGAGCTTGTCTATCAACCGATTATGCGCTTGGAGGACGGGTCGGTATCCGGTTTTGAGGCGCTGCTGCGTTGGACGCACCCGGTAAAGGGCAAGGTCGAGACCCAAAGCTTCATCGCACATTCGGAGGAGTCGGGCTCGATACTGGAGCTGGGGAAGCTGGCGTTGGTGCAAGCCGCAGCAGAGCTTGCGCGCTGGCAAAGATATTTTCCGCTTGAGCCCGCCTTGACGGTGAGCGTCAATTTGTCCCGACGGCAGCTTCAGGATGCCGATTTCGGCGCGCTGCTGTCGGAAGTGCTTGCGAATGGAAATGTCCGCCAAGGCAGCCTCAAGCTTGAGCTCACGGAATCCGCGCTCGGTGCCGTAGACGACGCCCGCGCCCATCTGGTGCGGCTCAAGTCTATAGGGGTAGGCCTCTCGCTCGACGACTTTGGCACAGGCCTGTCTGCGCTGAGCCAGCTCAAAGACCTGCCGTTCGATACGATAAAAATCGACAAGAGTTTCCTTGAGCAGGGCGAGGGTGACGAGAAAGCGGCCATTCTGCGCTCGATTGTGCAGCTCGCGCGCGACCTGCATCTCGCCGTGGTTGCGGAAGGAGTGGAAACGGCTCACGACGCGCAATGGCTAAGGGAGATCGGTTGCGAATTCGCGCAAGGCTATTTCTTCAGCCCGCCGCTGCCGCGCAGCGACGTGCTGGCATTCATTGCTCGCCATCACGCTGGCGTGGACGATCCGGAAGCCAAACGCTCAAGCGCGACCGGCATGGGCGGAAAGCCCGGAGACATCGATGCCAAGCTTGCCTAGCGCCGTCGCCCACTTCGCTTCGATGGTCGTGCTGAACAGAATCGTCGAGTCGCTGTCGCAGTGCACCCAGCCGTTCGACCGAATTTCGTCCTCGATCTGGCCGGGACTCCAACCGGCATAGCCGAGCGCAAAAATGGCCTTATGCGGCCCGCGTCCCTCGCCCATCGCGCGCAAGATGTCCAATGTGGCTGTCAGCGATACGTCTTCGGAAACCGGCAAGGTGGCATCGGCGCTCTCGTAGTCGCCGGAATGCAGCACAAAGCCGCGGCCGGTTTCGACCGGGCCTCCGTAAAGCACCGGAAAATCCGGTGTTGCGGGCGTGACTCCCAGGTCGAGCTTGCGAAGCAGATCCTGGAACGAAAGTCCAGCCACCGGTTTGTTGATCATGATGCCCATGGCGCCTTCTACGGAGTGGGCGCACACGAAGATGACGCTCTTTTCAAAGCGCGGATCGTTCATGCTGGGCAGCGCGATGAGAAGCTTTCCTTCCAGGAAACTTTCTCCCTCGATTTTCCGGGTTTTTCTTTTTGCCGGCATGGCAGACTGCTTATCTTCCAAGAAGGTCTCACCCTCGGTCTTGCAGGGAACTTTTCTCGATAGCGCGGCCTAACCTTATCACGTCGCCGGCGGAGCGCCACTATCGTCGAAATGCGTCTCAGGGTTGGGCGCACCCTTTCGATTCGGAGAAAGCTAGGCTAAAAGCGTCGGACGCGCGATCAAGGAGAAGCAAAATGACCATAAATGTCGGAGACAAGATACCCTCTGCAACGCTGATGCAAATGAAGGGCGGGGCGCCGCAACCGGTTAAGACGGACGATCTGTTCTCCGGAAAGAGGGTCGTGCTTTTCGCCGTTCCGGGCGCTTTCACGCCCACGTGTTCGGCCAAGCACCTCCCGGGCTTTGTCCAAAAGGCTGACGAGATCAAGAAGAAGGGCGTGGACATCGTTGCCTGCGTTTCCGTCAACGATGCTTTTGTGATGGGCGCCTGGGCCGATCACCAGGGAACCGGCGACAAAGTCATGATGCTGGCAGACGGAAACGGCGACTTCACTCGGGTGCTCGGACTTGAGCTGGACGGCACGAAGTTCGGCATGGGCCGGCGATCCCAACGCTTCTCGATGCTTGTGGACAACGGCGTCGTGAAAAAGCTCAACGTCGAAGAGGCCGGAGCGTTTTCCGTCTCGAGCGCCGAACATATGCTCCAGCAACTCTGATCACCATATATCGGGGGAAAGGCGTCGCGGCGAACGCAAAATATCCCCCTGCGTTCGCCGCGGCTGCCGTCAGGTGCGGCGATTGTCGCCGCTTTCCGGCTGAGACCGCCTTCCTGCCCGAAGATTTCGTATCGCTGCGCGGGCGAGCGCATCGGCACGCTCGTTGTCTACGTGGCCGGAATGGCCTTCCACCCAATTCCACTGGATTTCGTGACGCGCCGCCACAGCGTCCAGCGCGCGCCATAAGTCGTCGTTTTTGACCGGCTTCTTTTCCGCCGTGCGCCAGCCATTTGCCTTCCAGCGGTGGATCCACCGCGCGATCCCATCCAGAAGGTATTTCGAGTCCGTATGGAGAGTCACCTGTGAGGGCTTTTTCACGGCTTCGAGCGCTTTCAGCGCGGCGGTTATCTCCATGCGGTTGTTGGTCGTTGCGGCTTCCGCGCCTGAAATCTCCTTCTCATGGTGACCAGAGCGCAGGATAGCGGCCCAACCGCCGGGCCCCGGGTTGCCCGAACAGGCACCGTCGGTGAAGATGTGAACATGAGGCCGGTTCATAAACCATACTCCGCGGCGCTACGCACCTTGCGATGAAAGAGCAGTCGCTTGGCATATTCGCGCGGATCCTTCGGCCGCACGAGCGCCATGGGATCGGGCCTAAGCCAATCGTGAAGCCGCGTCAGCAGAAAGCGTAGCGCCGCTCCTGCCGCGAGTACCGGCAACGCCTCGATCTCGGCCGCTCCAAGCGGGCGGTATCTGCGATAGCCGGCAACAAGACGCTGCCCCTTAGTGAGGTTGTAAGCGCCGTCGGGTTCGAAGCACCAGGCATTTAACATGATGGCCAAGTCATAAGCATAGGCGTCGTTGCAAGCGAAGTAGAAGTCGATCAGGCCGGAGACTTGTCCGCCGATGAACAGCACATTGTCCGGGAACAGGTCCGCGTGGATGACGCCCTGTGGTAGGCCCGATGGCCAAGCCTGCTCAATCTCGGCCAGACTCGACCGGATCAACTCGGCCAGCCCGTCTCGTACGCTGTCGGCGTGCGGCAAAGTCTGGAGGGCTAGGTCGCGCCAGCCAGCGAGTCCGAGACTGTTGGCTCGGACAAGGGAAAAATCGGCACCGGCGTCGTGCAGCTGCGCAAGAGCCGCACCCACCGCCGCGCAATGTCTGGGTTCGGGGCGCTTCAAGGAAAGCCCGTCGAGCCATGTGAGGATGGCGGCCGGCCGGCCATTCAAGACCGCCGATTGCTTTCCGGCGCGATTTTTCACGGGCACCGGGCATGGGACGCCGCGTAAGGCCAAATGTTCGAGCAGGTGAAGAAAAAAGGGAAGCTCGTCGGCCTTCACTCGCTTTTCGTAGAGCGTCAGGATGAACGTGCCCTCGCTCGTTTGAAGCACGAAGTTGGAGTTCTCGACGCCCTCGGCGATGCCCTTGAAGCTGCGAGGCGTCCCGATTGCGTAGGTGTCGAGAAAGGCTTCCAGGTCCTCGAAGGCGACATCGGTGTAAACAGCCATGCAGCCCTCAGGATACGAGAACTCTGGGGAGATTGAAGGTGATGACCTCGCGCTTGAGGGTGACTTCCTCTTCGCTAAGGTCGTAGCGCTCGCGCAGGGCCGCGATGACGCCGTCGACGAGAGATTCCGGTGCGGATGCTCCGGCCGACAGGCCAAGGGTGCGAACGGTTGCCATCAGGGGCCAGTCGATCTCGGCCGCGCTCTGAATGAGCCGCGCCACTCTTGCTCCGGCGCGGAGGGCGACTTCCACCAGACGCTGCGAGTTGGACGAATTGGGCGCACCGACCACAAGCACAGCATCGCAGCGAGCCGCAATGACCTTGACGGCTTCCTGGCGATTGGTCGTGGCATAACAAATGTCTTCCTTGTGGGGGCCTGCAATCTCAGGAAAACGGCCGCGCAGGACTTCGATGATCGACTGCGTATCGTCCACCGACAGGGTCGTCTGGGTAAGATAAGCAAGCTTTAGCGGATCGCGCGGTCGAAAGGCGAGGGCGCCGGCGATATTTTCCACCAATGCAATGGCGCCGGCCGGAAGCTGGCCCATTGTGCCTTCGACTTCGGGATGCCCGGCATGGCCGATCAGCACGATTTCGCGGCCGGCGCGATAATGCCGAAGCGCCTCAATATGGACCTTGGTAACCAGCGGGCAGGTGGCGTCCAGATAGGAAAGATGTCGCCTTTCGGTTTCCTTGGGGACGGACTTCGGTACGCCATGCGCCGAAAAGATAACCCTGCCGCCGTCCGGGACCTCATCGATCCTGTCGACGAAAATCGCGCCGCGCTTCCGCAGGCTTTCGACCACGAACCGATTGTGAACAATCTCGTGGCGGACATAGACTGGTGCGCCAAACTTCTCGATTGCAAGCTCGACCACGCGGATGGCCCTTTCCACCCCGGCGCAGAACCCCCGGGGGGCTGCCAGAAGCAGAGTGAGCTGACGCCTTTGCGTCGGCTGCATATCCTCCCCCCGGCTTCCCATGTACGATCCGCTTGGCTACAGTCTGATGCCACATTAGCGACTCGCCTCAGGAGTTGGTCCCGGAGCTTCAAATGTCAAGCGGAGAACGAGAAATGCCCGCGCCAACAATCGCACAAAAGGCGCCTTTCGGCGTGGAGGTGGAAGCCGGCAAGACCTACTGGTGGTGTGCGTGCGGAGCTTCGAACCGTCAGCCGTTCTGCGATGGCAGCCACAAGAACACCGCATTCGTACCGGTACAGTTCGAATGCACGCAGTCCGGTACCGTATGGTTTTGCGGCTGCAAGCATTCCCGCAAGCCGCCCCTTTGCGACGGCTCGCACAGCTCGATTTGAACGATCAAAACATGTTCCATCCGACACTTCGTGCGACGGCGCTCGCAGGTCTTGTTGCGGCAGCACTTTGCGGCTGTTCGAGCGACAAGAGCGGCGAGTGCCCGACCATGACCGCGCTCGTTCCGGCTTCGGAAGAGTTTGTATTCGTGCCCGGGAAGCCGACAGATCCCTCGAACCTTCTTTACACGGTGGAAATTACGAAGGTGAAGGGCGACTGCGATCTCGACAAGAAGGATACGCAGGCCGACGTGAGCCTCAACATCGACTTTCACGCCGCACGATCGCCTTCGGGAGCGCCGGCGCAGTATCGGATTCCCTACTTCGTCGCCGTCACCGAAGGAACGGATCGCGTTCTTGCCAAGAAGCAGTTTTGGGTTGAGTTCGGCTTCGCGCCGGACCAGTCGACCGCCGACTTCAGCGACTCAGTTGCCTCGATTCTCGTAAATGCCAAAGGCGAGAAAAACACCTATGACTATCAGGTACTTGTGGGCTTGCAGCTGACGAAAGCCGAATTCGAATACAATCGGGCCCAGGGGCACTGAGGCCGATGCTTCCGCTCTCGGCGGAATTATCGGCTGTTGTCGGCCGTGCCTTCAAGGAAGCGGGGCTGGCCGAGGAATTGGGCGTGGTGCTGCCATCGGACAGACCGGACCTGGCGCAATTTCAGTGCAATGGCGCGCTTGCCGCAGCGAAGCTGGCCAAGGCCAATCCCCGGGCTATTGCCGAACGGGTCGCAGCCGTTATACGCGCCGATCCGCTCGTCGGCAGGGCCGATATTGCCGGACCCGGCTTCATCAACATCGACGTGGCCGATGCGGCCCTGGCGACGCGCGCCGCGGCACTGGCAGGGGACGAGCATCTCGGCGCGCCGCATGCGCGCAAAGACCGCAGGGTCGTCATCGATTTCGGGGGGCCGAACGTGGCCAAACCCATGCATGTCGGCCACTTGCGCTCGGCCGTCATCGGCGACAGTCTGCAGCGGCTGTTTCGGGCCAATGGCTGGACCGTGACCAGCGACGTGCATCTCGGCGATTGGGGACTTCCCATGGGCCAGCTGATATCGGAAATCGGCCGCCGCGGCCTGGCCCCCATCTATTTCGATCCGGACGTCAAAGGCCCGTACCCGGACGAATTGCCCGTCACGATGGACGCGCTCGAGGAGCTCTATCCGGCTGCTTCCGCCGCGTGCAAGGCGGATCCCGCAAGGCTGGAGGAGGCGCGAGCGGCCACCGCGGAACTGCAAGCCGGCCGGCCGGGTTATCGTGCTCTTTGGCGGCATTTCTTTGCCGTCTCGGAAGCCGGCCTCAAGCGGGAGTTCGCAAGCCTCGGAGTGACATTCGATCTTTGGAAGGGAGAAGCCGACGTGGATGCGCTGATCCCGCCGATGATCGCCGACCTGAAGCGGCGCGGGCTCGCCGTCATGAGCGAAGGCGCGCTTGTGATGGATATTTCGGAGCCGGGCGACAAGAAGGAAATGCCGCCGCTCATCCTTTTGAAGTCGGATGGCGCCGTTTTGTATGGCACCACCGATCTGGCCACGGTCATCGATCGCGTTCGCGAGCAGGATCCCGACCTGATCCTCTATGTCGTGGATCAGCGCCAGCACGGGCATTTCGAGCAGGTTTTCCGGGCCGCTCGCATGGCCGGCTACAGCGGAAAGGCAGCACTCGAACACGCCGGTTTCGGCACGGTCAACGGCGCGGACGGCAAGCCCTTCAAGACGCGCGCCGGCGGCGGCATGAAGCTCTACGACCTGATCGCCATGGCGACCCAGGAGGCGGGCAGGCGCCTTCTGGAGCAAGGGATCGGCGCCGAATACCCGTCGGCAGAGCGCGACGAGGTCGCTCGCGTGGTCGGTCTTGCCGCGATAAAATTCGCCGATCTCGCCAATTTTCGCACCTCCGATTACGTGTTCGATCTGGAGAGATTTACCCGCTTCGAAGGCAGAACCGGACCCTACCTGCAATATGCCGCGGTCCGTATTCAATCGATCCTAGGCAAGGCGGACACGGAAGGGATGGCACGCGCCGCGCCCGTCATTCGTTCTCCGGAAGAGCGCAAGCTGATCCTGTGGCTGTTGGCGCTGCCCGATGCGCTGGAGAATGCCGAGCAAAAGCGCGCACCCAATGTGCTGTGCGATTATGCCTTCACGCTGGCGCAGGAATTCAGCCGTTTCTATGCCGAGCATCATATCCTTTCGGAGGCCGACGAGCCGGTGCGTGCGGCCCGCTTGGGCCTGTGTGCGCTCACGCTCGCCGTGCTGCGTAAGGTGCTCGGCATTCTCGGCATCGAAGTTCCCGCCCGCATGTAGGCGCGGGCATTCCGAGCTCAGCCGCATGTTCGGGAACCCTCCAAGGCTTGCGCGATGTGAACGCGTATCTCTGGTCTTTGCGTTTTTGGCGCTGGCCGTCTCCCCCGCGTTTGCCGCCGATCCCCAACCTTATACGGTGACAATAGCCGATACCGGCATTTCCGGGCTCAACGACATGCTGCAGCAAAGTTCGTTGCTGGTCGAGTTGCGGGAGAAATCGCCTGCCGGCCCCTTCGCGCTTATCGCGCGTGCCCGTGATGATGCAGGACGGCTCGAGACGGTGGTTCACAGTTTCGGCTACTATCAGGGCCGCGTGAGCATCGCGATCGACCATCAGCCGATCGAGGCGGCCGGTCTCGCCGATCGGCTGGATGCGGTTCCGAAGGGGACGACGGTTCCGGTGGACATCGCTGTCGCGCCGGGGGCGCTTTACCATCTGCGCCATGTCGTGATCGAGGGCGTTGTGCCGGCTGGCGTGAACGCAAACCAAACACTCGGCATCTCCGCAGGCCAACCCGCAATCGCATCTGCGGTACTTGCGGGAACGACCAGGCTCCTGACCGTGCTTCAGGAGAACGGTTACGCGCTCGCCAAGGTGGGCGAACCGGTCGCAACCGAGGACGATCGCACCCATGTGCTCGATGTGTCAGCTTCGATGGACGTCGGACCTCGCGTGAAGATCGGCGAGATTGCGATCAAGGGTCTGCACGACGTGCACGAAGATTTCGTGCGCCGGGCATTGCTGATCCATAGCGGTCAGCTCTACCAGCCGAGCAAGGTCGAAGCGGCGCGGCAGGCTCTCTTGACGCTCGACGTTTTCTCCGGCGTGAGCGTTCGCGCCGACAATCATCTTGACCCGGCAGGCAGGATTCCGCTCGTCTTCGATTGCCAGGAACGCTTGAAGCACGCGGTGGCGTTCGCCGGCGCCTACTCCACGGATCTCGGATTGAGCCTCTCCGCGAGCTGGTCGGATCGCAATCTGTTGGGCGGCGCCGAGCAGTTGAATCTGTCCGCCGCCGGAACCGAGTTGGGCGGCACGGCGACGACGGCGCTGGGCTACAATCTTTCGGCCCAGTTCATCGAGCCGATGTTTCTGGAGCGCAGTCAGAATCTGGAACTCGATTTAACGGGCGTCAAGCAAGCCCTCCTGGCCTATAATCAGACGGCCGAGACGCTCGGCGGTTTTCTCCGCCGCAAGCTGTCGCCGGAATGGAAGGCGAGCGTGGGCGTTTCGGTTACCGAGGATCGCATTGCGCAGGAAGGCGTCACAACCACTTATCAGCTCATTGCGCTGCCGGTCAGTGCGACGCTGGACACGACCGGCCTGACGGATCTTCTGCAGGACCCGACACAGGGCGTTCGCGCCAGCCTTTCCGTCACGCCTACGCATTCCTTCGGCCGTGCCGGCAGCACGTTTGTCATAGTCCTGGGTTCCGCATCGACCTATGTCGATCTCTCGGACTCCGGACGCACGGTGGTCGTATTGCGCGGGCTCGTCGGCAGCGTCGTAGGCGCCGGACAGTTCGGGTTGCCTCCGGACGAGCGGCTGTACGCGGGCGGCAGCGGCACCATTCGCGGCTACAAATATCAAACGGTCGGACCGCTTTTCCCCGACCGCAATCCCGAAGGCGGCCTGTCACTCGATGCCGCCACGATCGAGCTGCGCCAAAGACTCTTCGAGGATTTCGGCGTTGCGGTTTTTGCGGATGCCGGCCAGGACAGCCCGGAAAGCACGCCGTTCACGGGCGATTTGCGCGCGGGCGCGGGGGCGGGTGTGCGCTATTACACGCCGATCGGTGCCGTCCGTCTCGATATGGCCGTGCCCATGAGGCGCGTTCCGAATGGCGACGCATTCGAGCTCTATGTCGGTCTTGGTCAGGCGTTCTGATGCGCAAGGCGTTTCTCATCGCAGCGCGGGCGCTCGCCGTTTTGGTCGGCGGGATCTGTCTTCTCGTCGTGGGCGCCTTGCTCTTCGCGAACACCGGTCCGGGCCGAAATGTTCTTGCCTCGTTGCTCGGTTCGCTGCTCGACGGAGACGTCCGCATCGAGCGTCTCGCGGGCCGGTTTCCGGATGCGCCCACGGCGGCGCATGTGGAAATCCGCGACGCCCGCGGTACTTGGCTCATGCTCGACGGAGTTGTGCTGAAATGGTCGCCGCTGGCATTGCTCGGCAATCACATCGTTGTCGGCAGCGTTACTGCGGACCGCGCCGTTGTGTTGCGATTACCCGTGCCGGGCCGGTCGCACGGCGCAACTCCGAGAATCGATGCCGGCCAGGTCAAAGTGGACCGGCTCGTATTGAGCCGGGCCATCTTTGGACAGGCGGCTACTCTCACGGCATTTGCGCAACTTCACTACGTCAGCCCCACGGAGCTTTCCGGCGTGCTGCGGGCCATGCGCCAGGACGCATCCGGATTCTACGATGTGCGCGGCTCGTTAAAGGGCGGAGGCCTCACAGGATTTGCCGATATTCGCGAGTCCGCTCGCGGTCTTGTCGCGACGGCGATCGGGTTTCCGGAACTGGGGCCGATCTCGGCACAGGCGGAGGCGGAGGGCGCAAGCGGAGGCAATCGCTTGCACGTCGCGATAGCGGCCGGACCGCTGCGTGCCAGCGCAGACGGCCCGGTGGATTTTCGCCGCCGCCGGTTGGCGCTGTCGTTCAATGCGACCGCGCCCGCCATGAGCCCGAGGTCCGATGTTGCGTGGCAATCCGTTGTACTTGAGGGCACGATGTCGGGCGCATTCGGCACGCCCAATGTCACCGGACAATTGGCGGTGGCGGGTCTCAAAGCCGCCGGAGGTTCGGCTGGCCGTGTCACGGCCGAAGTCGCCGGCAAGAGAGGAGACGTCCGCCTCAGAGGCATTGTCGCGGATTTGCGGATTCCGGGCTCTCGCCCGGACCTCTTTTCCGCGTCCCCGGTCCTGGTTGAAGCGCACGCAAATCTTGCTGCCGAGCCGCACGCATTCGACATCGCGCTTTCGCATCGGTTGCTTGCGCTGACCGGCCATATCGTTGCGAGCGACACCGGCACGCGGGGCGCGTTTGCGCTCGACTTACCGATGCTTACACCGTTTGCCGGAGCTGTGAATGTCGATGTGACCGGGCGCGGTCATGTGAACGCGATCGTGACGTCCAAGCCGCCGGAAACGGTCTTGGCGCTCAACGGGTCGTTGCGGGTGGATAGCGGCTCTTCGGTTATCTCGCGGCTTCTCGAGCGGGATACGCAGTTTGCCGCGCTGGCGGGCATCAGGCAGGGCATTATCCAAGTGGACAGCTTCAAGCTTGAGAGCGGGGCGGCAACAGCGTCTGCAAACGGCATCCTGCGCGGCAGCGATTGCAATCTCTCCTGGATGCTCGCGCTGAAGGACGTTTCGCGACTCGTTTCGACGTTGCGCGGCGAACTCGCCCTGAAGGGGACACTCACGGGCCCATCAGGCGGTCGCAAACTTGCGGCGACAGGGAGCGGTTCCGTTGCCGCGAGAGGTTTTGCGAGCGGCCCCTTGCGCCTTGCCTTGCGCGCCGGCGGATTGCCGGATACGCCCCAGGGAAGCCTCGACGTATCGGGCAAGCTCGCCGGAGCACCGCTAGCGCTTGCCGCAAAGCTCGTCCGTCAACCAAACGGGCGATTGCAGGTGACGGTTCAAAAAGTCGCTTGGAAAAGTTTGCGCGCCGTCGGCAGCGTCGCTGCATCCTCGTCCTTCGGCACGCCATCGGGAAGCTTGCAGCTGCATGTCGGGGAACTGGCCGACGTTGCGCCGTTGGTGGGACTTGCCTTGAGCGGCAGGCTTGATGCTGGAGCGGCGTTCGTCGCGGGACCGGGACGAGCGCGCGCCGACGTGCTGCTGACCGCCCAGGCGCTGCGGTACGAAGCATTAGGTGCAGGCGATGTGAAGATCGCCGGCTCTATTGCCGATCCTCTGACAAGGCCGGTTGCGGCGCTATTGATCAGTCTCGGCAATGTTACCGGATACGGCGCGAACGGGACGGCGAACGGTGAAGTACGCGGGCCGCTGAACGCTCTAGGCGTAGCGTTGAATTCGCAGTGGCACACGCCCAACGGACCGGCGCTTCGGATGGCAGCGACAGCCACAGCCGATGTAGCGAAAAAGTCCGTCACGATTGAGAGATACACGCTGACTTCGGCAGGGCAGGAAGCGCATCTCGTTGCGCCCGCCCGCTTCGAACTCGCGCACGGCGTGGCCGTGGACACCTTGCGAATGGGCAGCGGTGCGTCGGAGCTCGAGATCTCCGGCCGCTTCGCCCCGTCATTGGCGGCCTCATTCCGCGTCGACAACGCCAATGCCCGTCTTGTGACGCTGTTTTTGCCGTCTCTCGCAGCCCGAGGCAGCCTTTCGGCGACGGGCACAGTTTCAGGTTCGCTGTCGGCGCCGGAAGGCAATGTCGCGGTCACCGGAAAGGGCTTGCAGATCGATATCGGCGCGGGAAGCGCATTGCCGCCATCCGAGATATCGGCCGAGGTCCTTCTGCACAAGACAGGCGCAACGCTGAACGCCGTTTTGCACATGGGATCCAAAGCCAGATTGACGGTGGCCGGCGAGGCACCGCTTTCATCGCATGGCGCCCTCAACCTGCACGTAACAGGCAACGAAGATCTTTCATTGCTTGATCCCATCATGAATGCGGCCGGCCGCAGCATGCACGGCGATCTGGCGATGAACGGGCAAGTGACCGGAACCTTCGCCACCCCGCGCATGAGCGGCAGCGGAACGCTTTCGAAAGGCGAATTCCTCGATTTCGTGCGGGGTATCCGGATTTCCGCCATCTCAGCGCAATTCGACGCCCTTGGCGACGTGATCGCCATCAATAACTTTTCGGCACGCGCGGGAAACGGCACGATGACGGGGAGCGGCACGCTCGACCTTCGGGCGCCGGGCCAACCCATCAGCCTCGTGGTTCAAGCCAAGAACGCCAAGCCCGTCTCGAACGACGTGCTGGACGCCGTGTTCGATGCCGACCTGAAGCTTAAGGGCGGGCTCTCCCAAGGCTTTGCGCTTTCGGGCGATCTCGACGTCCGGCGTGCCGACGTGAATATCCCCGACCATCTTCCGCCCGAGGCGGAGGTGTTCACGATTCGCGGTCGTGGGATTGCGCCGCCTCCGCAGCCGCTTCCGTTGACGCTCGATCTCCGCATCAGATCCGGCGGAATGATCTTCATTCGCGGCCACGGCCTCGATGCTGTGGTCGGCGGCCAGCTGCATGTTGGCGGTACGACGATTGCGCCCGATGTCACCGGCGCATTCGATCTCAGGCGCGGTAGTTTCAGCTTTGCCGGCCAGACGCTCGATTTCACGAGCGGGCGTGCAGGCTTCGACGGCGGAAGCCTGCGCAACAGGATCGATCCTGCACTAGATTTCGTCGCCCAATCCTCCTCGGGGGGCGTGAGCGCGACCCTGACAGTGAGCGGGCACGCGTCCGCGCCCAAGCTTGTGCTCACCAGCACCCCACCCTTGCCGCAGGATGAAATCCTCGCGCGGCTGCTGTTCCAGCAGAGCGCGACCCAGCTCAGTCCGTGGCAATTGGCGCAGATCGGCGATGCGCTCGCGTCGCTCGGCAACATGGGCGGACTGGGTGATCCGCTCACGCGTGTTCGCAGCAGTCTGGGTCTTGACCGGCTCGCGGTAACCAGCGGCGGCACTACCGGAACGGAAACCGTCGTCGAAGCCGGCCGCTATGTCGCGCACAACATTTATGTCGGGGCGAAACAGGGCACAGCCGGAAGCACGCAGGCGATCGTGCAGGTCGATCTGACGAAACATCTAAGGCTGCAGACGCAGATCAGCAGCGACAACACGCCCACGCCCATCACGCCGGGGACGGCACCCGTGGATACCGGCAGCAACATCGGGTTGAGCTATCAGTTCGAATATTGAGTTGCCGTTCGAATTCTCGACGGCGTTCGAAGCCGATGAGATATCCCTCCGTCGGGCGACAGGACCGACAACCCCTACGCCCCTTTCTTTCCTCTTCTGGCCCAGCGCGCCAGCATCGCATTGAGGCGCGTCTGCCAGCCGGGTCCTTCCGATTTGAACGCCTCGATAATATCCGCATCGACCTTCAGGCTTACGAGCGTTTTCTGCTGCTCGGCTTTCGGACGGCCGCGCGAGTGGCGGTAACTCGCTACTACGTCGGGCAATTCCGTCACGGCCGGTTTCATGCGTCGGGGGTGCGCTCATGCTCGAGAAAACTCACTGGTTGAATTGGTTTATTATGCTCCGCGCGGGGGCTTGAAGATCGAAGGCTTCCTTCGTGACCTTCGTGTTGAATCGCGCTAGAAAGAATATCCGCCGAGCCTGGCGGCGATCTTAAACGGTGAATGGGATGACCGAACGGCACGGAGATGTAGCGATATCGCGCGATGGCCACGTTGCGATTATCGAGATCCGGCAGCCGCCGAACAATCACGCCTCCGTCGAGCTGATGCGCCATCTCGCCGATGCCTTGCACATCATCGACGGCGAGAGTGACATCCGCGCGAGTTTGCTGTGCGCGGAAGGCAAGAATTTTTGCGCCGGCGCCGATTTCTCGAAGGCAAGCCCCCTGGGAGGCACCGGAGAAGACGACACCCGTCAGCTCTACCATGAGGCCGCGCGCCTGTTCTCTGCCAGGAAACCGATCGTCGCCGCAATTCAGGGCGCAGCCGTCGGCGCGGGCCTGGGTCTCGCCCTTGTGGCCGATTTTCGGGTTGCTGCCCCGGAAGCACGCTTCGTAGCCAATTTCGTCAAGCTCGGATTTCATCCCGGCTTCGGCCTTACCTACACGCTGCCCCGGCTGATCGGCCACCAAAAGGCGTTGCTGATGTGTTTGACCGGGCGTCGTATCAAGGCCGAGCAGGCGCTCGATTGGGGCCTCGTCGACGAAGTCGCGCCGGTCGAGCATCTGCGCGAGGCGGCATTCGCGCTTGCACGCGAAATCGCCGAGAACGGCCCCCTCGCCGTCGAAGCCACGCGCGCCAGCCTGCGCCAGGACCTGATTGCCCAAGTCAAGGGCCACACCGACCGGGAACATGCCGAGCAGGCCAAATTGCGCAAGACCCACGATTTTCAGGAAGGCATCTGCGCGGTTCACGAGCGCCGGCCGGGACGATTCACCGGGACTTGAAGCTGGCAGTGACTGGGAGCGCCCCCCAACTCACCCTGTAGGTTTTAGGATCGAGGATTGATCGGGGGCTTGCGCGTCATTGGTTCTTGACGGCCGAGGACGGCCTGCCTACGCCGAAGCGAAGCTCCGGCTTCGCGCAGGCAGACCGCGCCCCCAGTCACGCAGGTGTCTCAGCCATGGGTCTCCCTTAGGACGGCAGGCTGTGGCAAACTACGAATTGAGGGGCATTGCCGGTTCGGGTTGCTGTAATAGCGTCGGACAGCTAATGGCTTGGCGTCGCGTACGTAGCAAGCGGATCACGCCTCAGATTTGCCATAGGGCAGGGCTAAGCGCGCCCGCCCGCTCAGAAGGGGAGTTGTTCTCAATGTCGCGTCTCGGAACGCTTCTTGCCGCTGTCCTGGCCTTGGGAATGGGTGCGGCCCACGCAGCCGACACTGCCTTGAGCGACCAGGCCAATGCCGCATATCTCAGTGCCAATGCCGGCAAGCCGGGCGTCGTGGTTCGTCCAAGCGGCCTGCAGTACCGGATCCTTCGAAGCGGCTACGGCAAGCGGCCCGGACCGTTCGATTCGGTGACCGTCAGCTATAAGGGCACCTTGATCAACGGAACGGTGTTCGATGCGACGGAGGACGGCCTTCCTGCCACCTTCGTGGTGAACCAGCTGATTCCCGGCTGGACCGAGGCGCTCGAACTCATGAAAGAAGGGGATCACTGGCAGCTTGTGATTCCCGCCAATCTTGCCTATGGCGCGCGCGGGGCAGGCAACGGGGTCATTCCGCCCAACCAGGCGCTGGTCTTCGACCTGGAGCTGGTCAAGGTAACCCCCGCTCCCCCTTCAAAATCCGATGACCAAGGCGGCGACTCGTCTCAGTAAGGTGCGTGCCCCCGACTGACGCGAGACTGTCTTGAGGTTTGCGAGTCCGGATATGATCTTAATGCGGTGCTGGCTTGTCCCGGCCTGCGTCGGCTGAGGAGCCTGTGGTCCCGTGTTATTCTGGTCGCGTTACCTGAACGGCGGCATGGCGCGAATCGCAATTGCGCTCCTGCTGGTAGTCGGAGCGAGCGCTCTCTTCTGGGCGAGCCGCGATTACGAGGTTATCGCTCCGGATTGGGGCGGGCTTGTGCGGGGCATCTCCTACACGCCCAGCCATTTGTTCACACAGCGCGACCACGACTGGACATCGCCCGAGCAGATCGACCGGGACATGGCGCAAATCTCGCAGATCACCGGGCATGTCCGCACCTATACCGTGAGCAACGGACTGGAGCGGGTTCCCGAGATCGCGCGGCGCTATGGGCTTACCGTCACCCTGGGAATTGCCATCGGCTCCGATCTGGACGCCGACGAAAGAGAGGTCACGAAGGGAATCGATATCGCCCTGGCCAACCGGCGCGTGATCGATCGGGTGATTGTCGGCAACGAAGCAATCATGCGCGGCGACGTTACCGTCGATCAGCTCAACGATTACATCAAGCGCGTGCGCGATGCGCTTCCCAACCGCATCAAGGTTTCGACGGCGGAGCCGTGGTCGACATGGCTTCTCAATCCGGAGCTCGGACAGAACATCGATTTCGTGACCGTGCATCTCCTGCCTTATTGGGAAGGCGTGCCGCTCAAGACGGCGTTGATTTCCCTGCCGCGCTGGTTCGACCTGGTGCAACAGGAGTTTCCCGACAAGTCCATTGTGATCGGCGAGACGGGCTGGCCGTCGCAAGGACGCTCGCACAAGCTGTCGGAAGCGTCTCTCGCGGGCGAAGCCTATTACATCCGCAATTTCGTGAGATTCGCGCTGCAGAAAGGCTACGATTACTATCTCATCGAAGCCTACGACCAGCCCTGGAAAGGACGCGATGAAGGCAGCGTCGGCGCGTATTGGGGTCTGTTCGATGCGAGCGGAACCCCCAAATTCGCCTTCACCGGCATGCTGAGGTCGTTTCCGCTGTGGCGCAATTATGCGCTTGGCGGCGCGGCGCTATCGTTCCTTTTGGGGCTGCTGATCCTGGGGCGAATGCCGCGCGTACGCCAGCCGGGCTACCTTGTCATGGGCGCGCTGGTCGGGCTGGTCTCGACCGGGTTGCTCATCCTGTGGGACGCCGGCACGCTCGAATACATCGAGCCGAGCGATGTCGCCATGACGCTGGCGATGATCCCCCTCGTCTTCTTCGCTGCTGCGATCATCCTCACCGAAGGGATCGAGCTTGCCGCGAGCCTCTGGCGCGTCGACCGGCGCAGCATGCGGGTGGCGATCCCAGAGCAGTCGCCGCGCGTGTCGATTCACGTGCCCTGCTACAACGAGCCGCCGGACATGGTGATCGAGACGCTCAATGCGCTGGCGCGTCTCGACTATGATAATTACGAAGTCGTCGTTCTCGACAACAATACCAGGGACCCGGTTCGCTGGCGACCGGTCGAAGCGTATTGCACGACGCTCGGGCCGCATTTCCGCTTCTATCACCTGAACAACGTCAAGGGGTTTAAAGCCGGTGCGCTCAACGAGGCTCTCAAGCTGACCGACCCGGATGCGGCCTATGTCGCCGTCATCGACAGCGATTATCAGGTCGAACCGTTCTGGCTGCGGCTCGTGCTTCCCTCTTTCGCGTCCGCAAACGTCGCGCTCGTGCAGGGCCCGCAGGACTATCGCGACGAACGGAACAGCATTTTCAAATTCATGTGCTACGAGGAATATCGCGGCTTTTTCCACATCGGTATGGTGGAGCGCAACGAGCACGACGCCATCATCCAGCACGGGACGATGACCATCGTGCGCAGGGATGTGCTGGAGAATGTCGGCGGATGGGCCACTTGGTGTATCACCGAGGACACCGAACTGGGTCTGAAGTTTTTCGAGGCGGGCTACAGCGCCGCCTATATCCCGCAAAGCATGGGCAAGGGGCTCACGCCGGATACGCTCGCAGCCTTCATGAGCCAGCGCTACCGCTGGGTCTATGGCGCCATGCAGATCATGAAACGCCATGCGGGCTCGATCTTTGTCGGCCGAAGCAAGCTGACCTGGGCGCAACGCTATCAATTTCTCTGCGGCTGGCTACCCTGGATTTCCGATGGAATGGGACTCATCGTCACCGGCTTTGCGCTCATCTGGACTTTGCTGATGACGGTGGCGCCGAATTATTTCGACGTGCCGATGGCGGCGCTATCGGCCGCGGCGATTGCCCTTTTCGTGGCCAAGTCGTTGAAGACGCTTCTGTTGCATCCGCAGAAAGTCGGTTCAGGGGTGGTCGGCGCGATCGCGGCCTCCACGGCCGGGCTTTCTCTCACGCATACCGTCGGCAAGGCAGTCATTGCCGGCCTTCTGTTTTCGCGGCAACCCTTCCTGCGTACGCCGAAGTGCCAGGACCCGGCCGACTTTCGTCAGGCGCTACGCATGGTCTGGCAGGAAACCACGCTCCTGGCGCTGTGCACGCTGGCAATCGGGGCCATGCTTTACGAGCGCGGCACCGACGATCCTGCCGCGATGCTGTGGACGGCCATGCTCGTCATTCAGAGCCTGCCCTACATTGCGACGTTCCTGACCGCGGGCTTAAGCGCGCTTTCGAACAGACGCGCTTTGCAGGAGAGATGTGCGGCCGCTTCCGCCGCCCCAGTTGGTCCAGCCGATCCGGTGTTGCCCAAAGCGGCGTGACCGGGAGCGCGCCCATCCTTGGGCGTCATGTTCCCACGACGGCCGAGGACGGCCGCGCTCCCAGTGTGACGCACAAGATAAGCGCGCCCAGTCCTACACCACCACGACCTTGCCCGGATTAAGGATGGTGTTGGGATCGAGCATGCGCTTGAGCGCGCGCATCACCTCGATCTCTTCGGTGCTCTTCGTGCGGGCAATCTCGTCGCGCTTCATGACGCCCACCCCGTGCTCGGCGCTGATCGACCCGCCCAGCCGATGCACGATGTCGTGGACGGCTCGCGCGACCTCGTCCCAGCGCGCGAGGAATGCAGCATCGTCTGCGCCCTTTGGGACGCTGACGTTGAAGTGGATGTTGCCGTCGCCAAGATGTCCGAAGGGAACAGGCCGCGCACCCGGAACCAGCGCCGTCACCGTGGCGCTGGCTTCGCGCAGAAAGCTGGGTACCTTGCCGATAGGCACGGACACATCGTGCTTGATGGATCCGCCTTCGTATTTCTGCGCTTCCGACAGCGACTCGCGCAGCCGCCACAGTCCGGCACGTTGTGCGTCGGACGCGGCGATGACGGCATCCAGTACAATGTTGTCGCCGACGGCGGCCTCGAGAGGGGTTTCCAGGATGTTGCGCAAGTCTGTTTTGGCGCCGCTGGTCGCCTCGACGAGGACGTACCATGGGCAAGGCGCCGCCAGCGGATCGGATGTCTGCGGAATATGGGCGAGGACGAATTCCAGCCCTGTCCGGGAAATGAGTTCGAAGGCTGAAACGCGCCCGCCCGTGCTTTCTTCGAGGCGATGCAGCAGGGTGATCGCGGCTTGCGGATCTGGTACGGCGATGAAAGCCGTTTCGCGTTCGACCGGCTGGGGAAAGAGCTCGAGGGTCGCCGCGGTGATCACCCCGAGCGTGCCTTCGGCGCCGATGAATAGCTGCTTAAGGTCGTAGCCGGTGTTGTCTTTTCTAAGGCTGCGCAAGAGATCGAGTACGCGGCCGTCCGCAAGCACGACTTCGAGCCCCAAGACGAGGCTGCGCGCGGTTCCGTAGCGAAGCACATTGACCCCGCCGGCGTTGGTGGAAAGATTGCCGCCGATGGTGCAGGAGCCTTCCGCCGCCAGGCTGAGCGGAAAATAGGCACCGTTCACGGCCGCAATCTGCTGCGCCTTGGCCAGCACGACGCCGGCTTCCACCGTCATGCTCATGTCCGTCGTGTCGATCTGGCGGATACTGTTCATGCGCTCGAGGCTCAACAGGATTTCTCCGTCGAACGGAACTTGTGCGCCGACCAGCCCCGTGTTGCCGCCTTGCGGCACGATCGGGATTTTCGCCTCATTGCAAATCCTCACGATGGCGGAAACTTCAGCCGTAGACGCAGGTTTCAGAAGTAGCGGCGAGTGTCCGCGGTATCTGCTCCGCCCCTCCGTAAGGTGCGGCGCGATCTCGGCTGGGTCGTCGCTGTATCCCCGCGCCCCCACCGTCGACTTGAGGCGTGCAAGAACAGCCGGATCGGGTGACACTTTAGTCATCGCGAGCCGCCGCCCGGCGCAGTCGGTCGTTGATGGCTTCACCCATACCTTCGTTGGGTATGGGCATGGCGGCAATGGCGGCCGAGCCTGTCGCATCCAGTTCGCGCATCATGGCGAAGAGATGGGCCGCTGCTTCCTCGAGATCGCCCTTCGGGCTGAGATTGCGGATCACTCGAGCGCCGGGCAACTCCGGGGAGCCGAAGGCGAGCAACGCTTCTTCCGGCGCCACATCGCGCGCCTCCAGGCGAAGGGGCGTCTTGGGCGCATAATGCCGCTTGAGTTGTCCCGGCGCGGCGATGGACTGCGCGACTGGAGCAAAGAGGGCACCGACGATGGCTTCGATACGTGAGCGCGATATTGCGCCAGCTCGCAGCAGAATCGGTCTATCCCCTTCAAACCCGACGACCGTCGATTCGATGCCGATGGCCACAGGTCCCCCATCCAGGATGAATTCGACACGGCCGCCCAGGTCGCCGGCAACGTGTATGGCGCGGGTTGGGCTGACCTGACCGGAAGGATTGGCACTCGGCGCCGCTATGGGCAAACCGCAGGCCCTCAACAAGGCCTGCGCCACCGGATGAGAGGGAACGCGAACGGCAATCGTATCCAGTCCTGCGCTGGCCAGAAGCGATATGCGCGCGGTCTTCCGCCGCGGCAGCACGAGTGTCAAAGGTCCCGGCCAGAAACGTTCCGCCAGTGCGCACGCGCCGGCGTTGAATGCGACGAGCTCGGCCGCCTTTTCGGAATCGGGCACGTGGACGATGAGCGGGTTGATGCGCGGCCGCTGCTTGACGGCGAAGATTGCTGCCACCGCATGGTCGTTGGTCGCATCCGCACCTAAGCCGTAAACTGTTTCCGTTGGAAATGCGACCAGCCCTCCGCGCCGGATCGCCGCGGCCGCGGCGGCAATCGCGGCCGCATCCGCCGGAACGACTTTGCCGAGTATCGCCTCTTGCATGAGTTCAATTCTATAGGTCTTCCCGGGCGGCCTGCTACCCGGGCTGCCGGATAAACGGCGTCAGCGCGTGGCCGTCAGGTCGATCGTTACGGTCACGTTGCGGGCAACCGGTCGGGGAGCGGCCCAGGGCCCTAATCCGACGCCGAAGTCGGTGCGCAGGATACGTGCCGCCCCTGTCATGTGCGCCGTGTTGCCGGAAGTCGTCAGCCGGAAAGGAAGGGTGATCTGCCGCGTGACGCCTTTGAGGGTCAGTTCGCCGATCGCAAGATAGGTGTTGCCGGCCTTGCGGGCGAAGCTCTTCGTGACGAATCGCGCCGCGCGAAATTGCGCAACCTGAAAGCCCTGGGCGCCTTTCAGATCGTCATCGAAGTCCGGCTCTTCGGATGTTTCGCTCGCCAAATCCACTATCACAGCGGCATGGGCTTGCTGCGGAGAAGCCGGGTCGAAATCGATGTCGGCCCTCCAGGATTTGAAGCTTGCCGAAAACGGCTCATTGCTCCACAGGACGCTAAAGCCGAGCTTGCTCTTGGCGTAATCGACACTCCAGTGCGCCGCCATGGCCGCCGCGGGAAAAACAACGACAAATCCGATCGCAAGAAAAATCGCACGTCTCATGCGCCTTTGGCGATCCCCGGCAGCATTCCCCTGAGAACATCGTCGCGCCTGATGAACTGATGGTACAGCGCGGCTGCAATATGGATAGCGATCAGAGCGATCGCGGCGGTGGCCAAGGTCGCGTGAACGGCCATTAGATCATGGTGCACGGGAACCTTCTGGGCGCGCGTCAGATGCGCCAAGAGGGGAATGTGCGGCCACCGGAATAGCCCGAAATACATGGTGGGCAGCCCCAGTGGCGAGGCCGAAACCATTGCCCAGCCAGAGAGCGGGATGGCGATGATCAGGACGTAGAGCAAGACATGCGTTGCCCGCGCAAGAACGCGCAAGGCCGGGTGCATCGAGGCGGGGAGCGGCGGAACGGGATTGACGAGCCGCCAACCCAGGCGTGCGACGCTTAAGGCGAGCACGGTCAAGCCAAGCGACTTATGAAACTGCACCAGGGCGAACAGATTGGGGTCGCCCTGCGGCAAATCTCCGAAATATTCACCAATGCACAGGTTGCCGATGACCAGTGCCGCAATCAGCCAGTGCAAGGCGATCGCGACGTTGCCGTATCTGAGAACCCTGTTGCCGGCTGCCATGGTCACTCTTTCGGCTTTTGAAACATGGCTTCGATGAGGAGTTGCACGTCGTCGCTCACGAACGAAGACCACGGCATCGTCGTCAAGCCGAAATCGCTGCGCTTGAAGCTGGCGGTGGCATGAAATCCGAGCGCGTAGCTGTTGTTCATCGGGTTTAGCCCGCCGCCGTTGAATGTCGCGTCAAGCGTGACCGGCCTGGTGACGTTCTTGATCGTCAGGTCTCCCGTGATGCGCCCGGTGTCCGGCCCGGTTCTGACGATCGCCGTCGATTTGAAGCTCGCAGTGCCGAATTGCGCGGTGTTGAATGCGGTGGGAGCCTTCAGCTCCTCGCTCAGCCGGGTGCTGGGCGTGTCCACGCTGGTCATATCGACGGTGATCGAAACCGCGCTCCTCTCGGGCTGGTTGGCATCGAAGTTCAGTGTTCCCGAGAGCGTGTCGAAGCGGCCGTAATAATCGGTGAGCCCGAGATGGACCACGGAAAACAGCAGCTGACTATGGTTGGGCTCCAGCTGATAACTGCCGTTAGGCGCGCGCGATGCATTCTTGGAGACGGATTGGGCGGCCGCAGGCGGCACAATCGCCAGTGCAAGAACCAGCACGGCAGGGACAAGCAGACGTGTCATTCTCGTTGCTCCTGACGCACAGAGACGATCCGGACTATACACAACGTCCCATCCCGCCTGCCAGCAAGCGCCGCAGCGGCTATTGGCTGCCCCCGCTGCAGGCTGCTTGGCAGGACTTTTCCATTATGGGCATAGTGGGGCAACCGGCAATTTATTCAGAGGTCCTAGGTTTGTCGTCTTCAAACGCGTCAGTGCGGCCGCGCAGCGAACTCGAATATCCCTACGCGACGCGGCCCGAGCCCGGCGAGGCGGTGGAAATCGCGGCGGGCGTGCTGTGGGTCCGGATGCGTCTGCCGTTTCAGCTCAATCACATCAATCTTTGGCTGCTGGAAGACGGCGACGGCTGGACGGTCGTGGATTGCGGTTTACGCGACGAGGCGACCACCGATGTGTGGATGGCGCTGTTCAGCGGACCCATGCGCGGCCGGCCGATCAAGCGGGTTATCGTTACCCATCTTCATCCCGATCATGTGGGACTTGCAGGCTGGCTGGCACGGCGATTTTCGGCCGAACTTTGGATGTCGCGCACGGATTATCTGCTCTGCCGCATTCTTGTCGGCGATACCAACAAGGAAGCGCCCGAAGAGGGCGTCCGGTTTTACCGCGCGGCAGGGATTCCCGAGGACATCCTGGAAACCTACAGGACCCGGTTCGGGGAGTTCGGCCACGGCGTATACCATCTGCCCAATTCGTATCGGCGCATCCAGAACGGCGAGCAGATAAAGATCGGCGACAGGGTTTGGGAGATCGTCGTCGGCAGGGGCCATGCTCCCGAGCACCTGTGCTTGTGGTGCCGGAACGAGGATATCTTCATCTCCGGCGACCAGATCCTGCCGCGCATCTCGTCCAATGTCAGCGTTTTCCCGACCGAGCCCGAGGCCAATCCCCTGCGGGAATGGATCGAATCCTGCGTGCAATTGGAAGGGCTTTTGCCGAACGATGTCCTCGTGCTGCCGGCGCACAACGAACCGTTTTGTCGCGCGGGGCTGCGGCTGCGCGAGCTGGTCGATATGCACGAAGCCAATATGGAGAAGCTCCTTGCCCTGTGCGCCGAGCCGAAGCGGGCCGTCGATTGCTTTCCGGCGCTGTTCCGCAGCCGGATCACCAGCGGCAATTATTTGATGGCGGCGGGCGAAAGTCTCGCGCATTTGAATTGTCTGCGGGCCCGCGGCGCCATTGTTCGCACGACGGACTCCGGGGGCGTGGATTGGTATCGGACCTGCTGATCTGCCGCCGCCCGCGCGGTGCCGCCAATCAACCCTGAGCGATGGCAGGCCAATGTGACACTGGTTGTGCGGCGCCGTACGGCGGCGCCATGCAAGCGAACATGTTGGCGTAACCGACACTGAAGGTAATATGGCTGTCTGCGGCAGCTCCCAAAGATCCAAGACGGTTGCTTATGACGCGTCGATTGTCGGTCCCGGTTGGAGTCCTGACACTGCTGGCGGCCATCGCGCCCGCTTGGTCGGAGCCGTTGCTGCCGGCTTGCGCGCCTGCCGTGGAGTTATCGGGCGTTCGGGTGGTGCGGGTTGAGATGAATGGCGTTCTGGTCCTTCAGGATGGCCGCGCGGCGAGGCTGGAGGGCCTGTTGCTTCCGGGAAGCGGGGGTGACCGGCCTTCGCAGAAGCTCGCCGCGCAGGCTATTCGCGCTTTGGCCGATCTGACGCAAGGCCGGGACATCGTACTCGCCGCGGGATCGCCGAAGGAAGATCGTTACGGACGGCTGCGTGCCCAGGCATTTGTCGGCGACGATCATAACTGGGTCCAGCTTGAGATGCTGCGCCGCGGTTTGGCCCGGGTGTCGATCGCTCCTGATCGCCGCGAGTGCGCCAAGCCGCTTTACGCCGCGGAAGACGGGGCGCGCCGGTCGCGAACCGGGATATGGGCGCAACCCGGTTACAATGTTCGATCTAGCGAGGATTCGCTCCTGGCGGAGACCGACACGTTTCAGATCGTCACCGGCAATGTGGTTTCGGCCAATGTGAGGAACGGCCGTGCGTATCTCGATTTCGGCCCCAATTGGCAAAAGGATTTCGCCGTTACGATCTCGCCGGAAGACATGAAGAATTTTCGCGAGGCCGGCGTCGATCCCCAGAGCTACCAGGGCAAAACCGTGCGCGTCAGGGGCTGGGTGGAAACGATGCGCAGGCCGGAGATCGAGGTGTCCGCGCCGGAAGATATCGAAGTGCTGGACGCCAATTAGCGGTCCAAAGCAAAGGGCCGGAGCGAACGCCCCGGCCCTAATTCTACAGAACGCAGCAGCCGGTCAGGCGGCCTTCTTCAGCAGCACCGTTTCGACACGCTTGACCGCAGCCACTTCGTCGATGCGCTCGACGGCCGCAACTTCGCGCGCCATGCGCGCAAGCGCCGCTTCGTAAAGCTGGCGCTCCGAATAGGACTGCTCCGGCTGCCCGCTCGCACGGTGCAGATCGCGCACCACCTCCGCGATCGAAACTAAGTCGCCCGAGTTGATCTTCGCCTCGTATTCCTGCGCCCGGCGGCTCCACATTGTCCGCTTGACGCGCGCGCGGCCCTTCAGCGTGTTGAGCGCATTGGCCACCACGTCGGGCGAAGAGAGCTTGCGCATGCCTACGGACTTTGCCTTTGCCGTAGGAACTCGCAAGGTCATCTTCTCCTTGTCGAAGGTGATGACGAAGAGTTCCAGCTTCGTGCCGGCGACTTCCTGCTCTTCCACTTTGGTGATCCTGCCGACGCCATGCGTCGGATACACGACATGGTCGTTCGTCTTGAACTCTAGCTTCTTGTTGGAATTTGCCGGAACCTTCTTCTTGGGAGGGGTCATGCTTTTGTCCAAACCTTCGTCAATCGTCATTCCACAACCGCTCCAGCGCATCGACCGAAGCGCAAATCTTATCCCCGTCACGGAAGAGAGGGCGCGCAACGGACCCTCCAACCACTACCTGCCAGAAGTTCGGGGACACTCTGGGTACAACTCATACGCGCAGGCGCGGAAGGCGGATACGAATCGAACACGCTTCCACCAGCCCAACGTTTATAAAAATAACATAACGCATGGATGTTGGGAAGGAAAATCGCTTCAACCATTTGAAATTTCGATGTTTCTCCACAAATTTGGAATCCGAGTTTGCGACAGACTCCAACAAGAATCAGCAGGCCGGCGCAATATTCTTTCCCAGGCAAAGATGCCGCATACGACGCGCGCCCGGCCGGATTACGAGCCGGATCCGGGTTTGTCGCTAAAGTATTTGTCGAATTTGCCTTGCACCTGATCGAATTCCTTCGCATCCGGAGGAGGCTCACCTTTCTGGGTGATGTTCGGCCATTTCTTGGCGTACTCCGCATTGAGCGCAAGCCATTTCTCAAGTCCGGGCTCCGTGTCCGGCTTGATGGCCTCGACCGGGCATTCCGGCTCGCACACGCCGCAGTCGATACAGACTTCCGGGTCGATCACGAGCATGTTCTCGCCCTCGTAGAAGCAGTCGACCGGACAGACCTCTACGCAGTCCATGTACTTGCACTTGATACAGGCTTCGGCGACGACATAGGTCATGGTTTGCTCCGGCAGGCGAAATCGGAATTCCCGTCCGTCAATTAAGGCGGTGTGGACGCGTGATCAAGCGGGGCGCCAGCGACAATCTCGTAGAGCGTTCGCGCTTCGCTCGCCGGCCCGCGACGCGTGCCCAGCGCCGCGACACGGACTGCCACGACCTCGCGTCCATGCGGCAGCGTTAACACGTCGCCCAGACAGACACCGGCGCGGGCTTTGACCACGCGATGACCATTGAGCCGAATCAGCCCGGAAAAGGCGGCTTGCTGCGCCAATGGCCGCGACCGGTAAAAACGGGCCTGCCAGAGCCACTTATCGATGCGAATGCGTTCCGGCATGTCAATCCCGCGCACCGAGGGTGGCGAGTAGCGCAAAAGGCGAATGGTTCCCGGGCCTTGCCGGCCTTTTCTGCCGTCTTACATCCGGTGGCCGCCTTTGCCGCCATACCCGCGCCGGGGCCGAAGGGTCGGTCACTTCGATTTGGGCCCACCCCAAAGCCTCAAGAATGCGCGTTACCCCACTGAAATCACAGCCAAAATACGAGGCGATCTTTGGCATCTGTGCATCCGCACTTATGCCGGCTGCCGCCGCATTTTCGAGTTCCGCCTCGACCCGCTCGATAATGTCCAGACGTACGACGCGTCCGCCCATGGACCGGTAACCGGCCGCGGCAAGAAATCCCTTTTCTCGCGTGCCGTCGTCTTCGAACGAAGTTGCGCCGGCCTGGGGTGGGGGCGGGATATGGGCAAGTCGCGCCTTGACGCCCCAGAGCAGCGCCAGAAGTCCCGCGGACTCCGGGCGCAGCATTTTCGGAAAAAATATGGAGCGGCGAGCAAATCGTACCCCGAATCTCTGCAGGGCCTGTTTTGCGCGGCTGAAATCGGCAGGCAGGGTCATGTCCCGTGTGTCAAGGGAGCCCAGATTTTCGACGAGCTGATACGCTAAGCCGCGTGCCGCTGCCGGCAGGGCGTGCGGCGAGGAGGCCCTGGCCTCGACAGCGTCGCGCAGTGTCAGGAGCGGCTGAAGCCGTTTGGCAATGCGGCGGACGGTCCAGGCATTCAGGGCGTTCAGTACCGCCGATCGCAGGCCGGCGTCGAGCGAATTGTCGGCAAGCAGGATCACATTTGGCTCGAGCGCATGACCGCCGGCTGCCAGCTGGCCCAAGATCGCCCCCTCCCACCAGAGTTTGCCGTGCTCGCTCAGTGTGATTTCGTCGTCTGCCGCGCGGGTCAGCCGGCGGACGCGAGCGGCGAGTTCGCCCTCCAATCCCTTCAATGCCGCCGCCCGCAAAGTCCGCTCATGGATGCCCCGGGCATGGCAGTCCGAGGTGAAGCGAAAGCCTTCCAGTTTGCCGACGATCTCCCCGCCGATCGCTACCGCGCCGGAATCGTCGAGCACAGGTTCGAGCGAATCCTCATCGCGTAGACGACGCATGAGAGCCGTCGTTCGCCGGTCGATGAACCGCTGCGTCAGTCGCTCGTGCAGCGCATCCGACAGGCGATCCTCGACAGCTCGCGTCGTCTCCTGCCAGTGCGCGGGGTCCTTGACCCAACTTGGCCGATGCGACGCATAGGTCCAGGTGCGGATCTGGGCCAGGCGCCCGGAAAGGGTAGCCACATCGCCGTCGGTTTCGTCGACTCGCGCTACCTGGCGCGCCAGCCAGTCGTCCGGCAGCGCGCCCTCGTGCATCAGATAGCGGTAAATTTGCCCGACGAGCCTTGCGTGCTCCTCTGCCGAAAGCTTGCGGAAATCGGGAAGCTGGCAGGCATCCCAGAGGGATTTCACGGCGGCGGGCGCGACCGCCATGTCGCGAATGCCGTCCTCGACAGCGAGAAGCCGCAAGGAGACGAAATCGCTGGCAGGACGGGCTTTGACGAGGCCGCGTGCCGGCGGCGGCGCATCGAGGCTCTCGATCAGCGCGTCCACCGAGTGAAAGCTCAAGCGCGCATTGCGCCATTGCAAAAGCCGCACCGGTTCGTAGCGGTGGCCTTCGACGCGGATGGTGGTCTCTTCGTCCAGCGGCTCGGCATCGGACGTCACTCCGAAAGTGCCGTCGTTCATGTGACGGCCGGCCCGCCCAGCGATCTGTCCGACCTCCTCGGCCCTGAGCGGACGCAGGCCCCAGCCGTCGAATTTTTCCAATGCGGCAAAGGCAACATGATCGACGTCCATGTTGATGCCCATGCCGATGGCGTCGGTGGCGACCAGGAAATCGACGTCTCCGGACTGGTAGAGCGCGACTTGTGAGTTGCGGGTGCGCGGCGACAGCGCTCCCAGCACGACGGCGGCTCCGCCGCGTTGCCTGCGGACAAGCTCGGCGATGCCGTAGACGTCCTCCGCAGAGAAGGCGACGATCGCGCTGCGGCGAGGCAGGCGGGTGAGCTTCCTGGCGCCGGTATAGCCAAGATCGGAGAATCGCGGACGGGTGATGAAGTGCGCCTCCGGGACGAACCGCTGAATGGCGCCGCGCATGGTTTCCGCACCCAGGAAGAGCGTTTCATCCCCGCCCCGGGCATGGAGCAGCCGTTCGGTGAACACGTGACCGCGTTCCGGATCGGCCGCGAGCTGGATTTCGTCGATCGCCAGGAACGCCGGCTTGAGGTCGAGCGGCATCGCCTCGACGGTGCAGACGAAATAGCGCGCGTCCGCCGGGACGATCTTTTCCTCGCCGGTCACCAAGGCGCAGGACTGGGCGCCCTTGAGGCGGCAGATCCTGTCGTAAACCTCGCGGGCGAGCAGCCTGAGCGGCAGACCGATTATTCCCGAACGGTGCGCCAGCATCCTTTCGATGGCGTAGTGGGTCTTGCCGGTATTGGTTGGTCCGAGCACGGCAGCGAGCCGTCCGACATTACGGATCATGTCGCGCGCTGCGTATGGTGCGTGCATTGCGACCGCGAACATCGGGTCTTCGTTGCGCGCTTGCAAGGGAGAAAATGCGGCATCCTGGCTGACGCCGAAGCGGTTTTGCATTTTGCGAAGCTGGGCGGGCGCGGAATGTGAAATGACCGGAACGGGTCTGACGGCGCCGTGCATTGCAGGCAACGAAAAGCTGTGGATGCGCCTGTGGATGGTCCGTTAATGGACAGAACATCCCTCGAACGGAGGGTGTCCGAATCACTAACCGAATCAATAACATGCTTCGTTCTCATACAATATCATGTTTGTCAATAGGAATGTAACGGCACATTCTGTGCCGGTCACCATTTCTGGCCGTGCTTGGACACGTGATATCCATATCATCCGTAGGCGGAAGATTTGTGACGGATTCGTGGCGGATTGTTTCATCTAGTCCTTTTTGCGCTGGCCGTTGACAGCTGCGATACTCATCGCCATGCGCAGATCGCCAATTTTCCGAGCCGAGCCATGACCGACAAGACCGCAAAGACCTGGGCCGCACTAGCCGCCAAGGAATTGAAGGGCAAGCCGCTGGACGCGCTGACCTGGCACACGCCGGAAGGCTTCGACGTTAAGCCGCTTTATACGGCGGCGGACCTCGAGGCGCTGGAGGCGGTCCAGTCGCTGCCTGGTTTTGCTCCGTATCTGCGGGGCGTGCGCGCGACCATGTATGCTGGCCGGCCTTGGACCATCCGCCAATATGCCGGCTTCTCCACGGCCGAGGAGTCCAACGCCTTCTACCGCAAAAACCTGGCCGCCGGGCAGATGGGGCTGTCGGTGGCGTTCGATCTGGCCACCCATCGCGGCTACGACAGCGATCATCCGCGCGTATCCGGCGATGTGGGCAAGGCCGGCGTGGCCATCGATTCTGTAGAGGACATGAATATCCTGTTCGCCGGGATTCCGCTCGATAAGATGTCGGTGTCGATGACCATGAACGGCGCCGTCATTCCCGTTATGGCGAACTACATCGTCGCCGCCGAGGAGCAGGGCGTGCCGCCCGAAAAACTTTCGGGCACGATCCAGAACGACATTCTCAAGGAGTTTATGGTCCGCAACACCTATATCTATCCGCCGGCGGGCTCGATGCGCATCGTCGCCGATATCATCGCGTACACTGCCAAGCGCATGCCGAAATTCAATTCCATTTCGATCTCCGGCTATCACATGCACGAGGCGGGTGCGACCGCGGTGCAGGAGCTGGCCTATACGCTTGCCGACGGCATCGAATACGTGCGCGCGGCGCTCGACAAGGGCCTGAAGGTGGATGAGTTCGCCCCCAGGCTCTCGTTCTTCTTCGGCATCGGGATGAATTTCTTTATGGAGGTCGCCAAGCTGCGCGCGGCGCGGCTTCTCTGGTCGAGGATCATGAAGGGCTTCGGCGCGGAAAATCCGGAATCGCTGATGTTGCGCACGCATTGCCAGACGTCCGGCGTCTCGCTCACCGAACAGGATCCCTACAACAACATCGTGCGCACGGCGCTGGAGGCGCTGGCAGCCGTGCTCGGCGGCACCCAGTCGCTGCATACCAATTCTTTCGACGAGGCGATCGCCTTGCCCACGGAATTCTCCGCCCGCATCGCGCGCAATACCCAGCTCATCCTGCAGCACGAATTCGCAGGTGACACGCGTGGTCGATCCGCTGGGCGGCTCGTTCTATGTCGAGGCGCTGACGCATTCGCTGGCGAAAGCCGCGCAGGAATTGATCGACGAAGCCGAAAGCATGGGCGGTATGACCAAAGCCGTTGAGGCGGGCATTCCCAAGCTGCGCATCGAGGAGGCCGCCGCGCGCCGGCAGGCCCGCGTCGATCGCGGCGAAGACGTGATCGTCGGCGTCAATCGTTTCCAGCCCGAGCAGGAAGCGCCCATGGAGGTGCGCGACATCGACAATGCCGCCGTTCGCGCGAGCCAGATTGCACGCCTTGCCGAAGTGAAGGCGAAGCGCGATCCGTACAAGGTGCAAGCCGCGCTCGAAGCGCTTACGAAAGGCGCGGCAGGGGATGAGAATCTGCTTACGCTCGCCGTCGAAGCGGCGCGGGCGCGCGCGACGGTGGGCGAGATTTCGGACGCGATGGAGAAGGTGTTCGGGCGCTATCGCGCCAAAATCAGATCCATTGCCGGCGTCTATGGCGGTGCTTACGAAGGCGACAACGTTTTTGCCGATATCAGAGGTGAGGTGGAAGCCTTCGCGAAGGAGGAGGGCAGGCGGCCGCGCCTTCTCGTCGCCAAGATGGGCCAGGACGGTCACGACCGCGGTGCCAAGGTGATAGCGACGGCGTTTGCCGATCTGGGCTTCGACGTGGACATCGGCCCGTTGTTCCAGACGCCGGACGAGGTGGCGAAGGATGCCATCGAGTTCGACGTGCATGTGGTCGGTGTGTCGAGCCAGGCTGCCGGTCACAAGACGCTCGTGCCCGAATTGATCGAAGCGCTGAAGCGGCAGGGAGCGGACGACATTTTGGTGGTCGTGGGCGGCGTCATCCCGGCGCAGGATTACCGCTTCCTCGAACGCGCCGGCGTGGCGGCGATCTTCGGTCCCGGCACCAATATTCCCGAAGCGGCACGCAAGGTGCTGGCGCTCATCCGCGCCCGGGAGAAGGTGGCCGCATAGGGTTGAAACCTGAGCAGCTCCCTCTCCACCTGCTGCGCTAGTGTGATAATCAGAACGCATTGCCTATCGCAAAAGGAGATAATGTGAACGTCTCGCAGCGTCGCGCGCGCACCATGGAGGAAATGGCAGAACGCATGCGCCGGGTCTCTCCCCCGGAAAAGATCATCGCCTCCGTCCGAGATTTTCGACCGATGCCGACGGACGTCATTTTTTCGCCCTTTGCGAAATGTGGCACCACATGGCTTCAGCAGACCTTTCACTGTCTGCGTACGAAGGGCGACATGGATTTCGACGATATCAGCCGTGTCGTACCCTGGATCGAGACGGCGGGTGCGCTCGGTCTTGATCTCAACGGGCCGCAGCGCGGACAGCCACGCGGTTACAAAAGCCATCTCGCGTATGACTTTGTTCCTAAGGGCGCGCGCTATGTCGTGTGCTTTCGCGACCCCAAAGACGCGCTTCTCTCCCAGTACCGTTTCATGGAAGGTTGGTGGTTCGAGCCCGGCACGATTTCACTCGCGAGTTACGTCAAGAGCAAATTTGAGGAGCGCGGCCAGAGACGGGATTACTGGCATCATCTCGTCTCCTGGTGGGAGCAGCGCGACAATCCGTGCGTGCAGCTTTTTTCCTACGAGCACATGAGCGCCGAACCAGCGGAACACATTAGAAGGCTTGCGGCGTTTTGCAGAATTCCTCTGAATGACGAGCTTCTCGCGCTCACGCTCGAGCATTCGTCGTTCGCCTTCATGTTCAGGCACAAGGACCGCTTCGACGACAAATTAATGCGCGAGATGTCCGAAAAATTAGGCGGGCTGCCGGCGGGCAGCGATTCCTCCAAAGTGCGGAAAGGCGAGATCGGCGCAGCATCCCGCGAGATGACGGCCGATATCATGACGCAGCTCGACGAAGCCTGGCACGAAACGATCGCGCCCAAGCTTGGATTTCCCGACTACGCGGCGTTCGAGACGGAGGTCAGGGCGCGAAGCAAGTTGTAGCGGCGGCCGGCTCTTTTTTGCGTTGTGACTGCCGGCATAAGAGTGAAACTCATTTTTGAGCGCCAATTGAGGGCGTTAATGGAGGGCCGCGCGCACGGCCGGCATGACTTCGCCTGCAAACAGGCTGCGGCCGCTTTCCGCTTCGGGGTAGAAGCCCGGTCCAACGACGACGAAGCGCTCGATGCCGAGCCTGTTCAATTCCAGCAGCCGTTCGATGCATCGCTCGGGCGGGCCGACAACTGCGAATCGTTCCACGAAATCCCATGTCAGAGGCGCATCGAGAACCTTGCCGTGATGGTCGCCGTGTTTGTTCATGTCGTAGCCGCGGCGGATCAGGGCGAAGTTTTGCCGATCGTTTTCGGTCAGCGGACCGGCCGGTTCGCCCTGGATCACCTGAAAGCGCGCCAGCGGCGCCACGAATCGCGTCGCCAGATCGCGGATGGATTCGATGTGGGGGTGGCAAACCGCAATGATCTGCGCGCCGAAGCTGACACCCTCTTGGCGCAGGCCATGCTTCCGGCGCGCCGCGCGCGCCAACTCGACGGCCCACGCGATTCGCTGGGGAATGGCACCGACGCTGAACGTCACCCGTTCCGCAATCGGCGCCGCCATTTCAATGACCCTCGGCCCGGTGGCGGCGACGTCGAGCGGCACTTTCGGCAGACGTTCGGGAAGCCATTTAATGCGGGTAGCAGCCGGGCGGTCGCCGAGCGAGATTGTCTCCATCGAGGGTGCGTCTGCCGGCGCAGCAAAAGCTCCGAACGCCACTTCTCCGCCGGAAAGCAGTGTCTGCAGATCCTTGAGCGCTCTTTCGAAGGCCTTGAGCCGCATGGGCGCATAACCAAGATAGGCCAGCGCGGAATTGCCGCGGCCGATGCCGAGCACCGCCCGTCCGCCCGAGATCGATTGGACGCTGGCTGCGCACGCCGCGAGCACGGCCGGATGACGGGTTGCCGGGTTCGTCACCCCGGTGGAGAGTTTCAGGCGCTCCGTCGCCACGGCCCAAACTCCCATGCGCACAAAGGGATCGGCCGAGAGCGACTGGGAATCCATGAACATCTGGCCGTCCCAGCCCTCGGCTTCTATCGTCCGTGCCGCTCCGATCGATGTCGTGGCTTCGGAGCCTCCGGCGCGCCAGAATTCGACCATCCTGCCCTCCAGCCCTGTCTTTGTATCCGTGGGTTAACCAAGACGCCATCGGTTAACAAGTTCGCGGGCCGGCGGGTGCGCTCGATGTCGTCCCGGCGTGGCACGCCTGAAGGATAAAGCGGCGCGCGCAGCGTCAAGGGACCGTTAAGACATCCGAACTAATACTATTTCCAGGCGGCGCGCGCGTGCGCCGTCCCAAGCCCAATAAAAAGGCAGATCGGAGAATCAAGCGATGGACGCCAAGGCGAAGACGGTCCTGATCGTCGAGGATAATGAGCTCAACATGAAGCTCTTCCACGACCTTCTGGATGCCCATGGCTATAACATCCTGGAGACCAAGGATGGGATGGAAGCGCTCGATATTGCCCGTGAACATCATCCCGACCTGATTCTCATGGACATTCAGCTGCCCGAGGTCTCCGGTCTCGAAGTCACGAAATGGCTCAAGGAAGACGATTTGCTGAAGACGATACCGGTCGTGGCCGTTACCGCCTTCGCCATGAAGGGCGACGAAGAAGTCATCCGGCAGGGCGGCTGCGAAGCCTACATCTCCAAACCCATTTCGGTGACCGGTTTCCTCGATACCGTCCGCCGCTTCATCGGCTAGAACATGACCGCGCGGGTCCTCGTCGTCGACGACATCCTGTCCAATGTAAAGCTGCTCGAAGCCAAGCTTGCCGCCGAATACTTCGAAGTCGTTACGGCATTCGGGGGAGCGGAAGCGCTGGCAAAGATCGAGGACCATGAGCCGGATATCGTCCTGCTGGACGTGATGATGCCCGGCATGGACGGCTTCGAAGCCTGCCGGCGCATCAAGCAGAATCCGAAATCCGCGCATATTCCGGTGGTTATGGTCACCGCGCTCGACCAGCCGAGCGACCGCGTTGCCGGTCTCGAGGCCGGGGCGGACGATTTTCTGACCAAGCCGGTCGACGATGCGGGGTTGCTTGCCCGTGTGCGAAGTCTCGTTCGGCTCAAAATGATGACCGACGAACTGAGGATGCGCGAGTCCACCGGGCTGAACATGGGTTTGATCGACCCGGCCGATACGCTCGTCGAGGAGGCGCCCGCAGGCCGCATTCTGATCGTCGACGATCGCCCGGAAACCGTCGCGTGGTTCCGCGCCGGCCTCGAACCGCTCAATACGGTATCGGCGGTCGACAGCTTCGAAGAGACGCTGGTGCGCGTGCGCGGCGGGGATTTCGACCTCGTCGTGGTGAGCCTCGGGCTGCGCGGCTTCGACGGGTTGCGCCTCTGCTCGCAGTTGAGGTCCATTCCGGAAGGCCGCAATGTGCCGATCCTGGTGATTATCAGCGAAGGCGACCGGCGCAAGCTGACCCAGGCGCTCGAGATGGGCGTCAACGATTATCTCACCCGTCCCGTGGACAAGAACGAGCTCATCGCGCGGGTGCGCACCCAGTTGCGCAAGAAGCACTACGCCGACCGGCTTCGCCACAACATGCAGTTGTCGCTGGAAATGGCGATTACCGATCAGCTGACGGGCCTGCACAATCGCCGCTATATGAGCCGCCATCTCGATACGCTCATCGAGAACGCCAAAAAGTCGGAAAAGCCGATTGCGTTTCTGATCATGGACATCGACCATTTCAAGGCGGTCAACGACACCTACGGTCACGATGTGGGCGACGAGGTGCTGAAGGAATTTGCCAAGCGGATCTCGGCAAACATCCGCGGCATCGATCTCGCCTGCCGCTATGGCGGCGAGGAATTCGTCGTCGTCATGCCCGACACCGACATGCAGCTGGCTTTTAGCATCGCCGAGCGTCTGCGCGGGAGCGTGGAAAAATCCAAGTTCTCCATCAGCTGCGCGCCGAACAAGCTCGCCATCACGGTCAGTATCGGAATTGCCGGCTCGGAAGGCAGCAATGACACGGCTCAGGCTCTCCTCCACAGGGCCGATCAGGCGCTTTATCGTGCCAAGCGCGAGGGCCGCAACCGCGTGGTCTCAGCCGCGGCGTAAAAGCGCTTTTCAAGCTTCATCGCCCTCAATAGGCTCCGCTTCGTCTTCGGCCTTTTCGATCACCTCTACCAGAGCGTCCGGCTCCTGTGCGCCCGAGATCATGAATTTGTTGGCGAAGATGAAGGTCGGCACGCCGGTGATGCCCAATTCGTGCGCGAAGGCGTCCTCCCGCTCGATTTCGCTCGCGTCCGCATCGCCTGCCAAAAGCTCGCGGACAAGATCGCCGTCCATGCCCGCGCTTGCCGCGATCCACTCGAGCACGTCAGGATCGCCGATGTCGCGCCCGTCCTCGAAATAGGCGGAAAACAGGGCTTCCACCACGGCATCCTGGACGCCGATCACGCCGGCCCAGCGAATCAATCGATGAGAATTGAGGGTGTTCGGCAGGCGCGCAATGTTCTCGAATGCGAAGACAATGTGCTCCTTCTCGCCCAGCAGGCGGAGAGCCTGCTCTGTTTCCCGGCGTTGGGCGTCTTTCCCGAATTTCGCCCGCAAATAAGCCTTGCGGTCGATGCCCTGCCTGGGAACCGAGGGGTCGAGACGGTAGGGGCGCCACTGCAGCGTAAACTCAAGTTCCGGTTTGAGTTCGAGCGCCATTTGGAGGCGGCGCTTACCGATGAAACACCACGGACAGATGGTGTCTGAGACGATGTCGATCTGCATCCTTGCATGATACACGACGGTGCAAGGAGACGGGAGGCAGCGATGGCGGATTTCGATCTTTCCGGCCGCACGGCATTCGTGACGGGTGCAACGGGCGGGTTGGGAAGGAGATTTGCGCACGTGCTGGCCCGCGCTGGGGCGGCAGTGGCCATTGCGGGCCGGCGCGCCGAGCGGCTGGCCGTCCTGAAAGAGGAACTTGAACGGGCCGGCGGACGCTGCGCAGCCGTCGCATTCGACGTCACCGACGATGGGCGGGTCGGCCCCGCTTTCGACGAGGCGGAAGCCGCGCTCGGGCCGATCGATATTCTCGTCAACAATGCCGGTATGAGCATCCCGGGCGCCGTGATCGACCTGCCGCTTGCCGATTTCGACACGGTGCTGAAGACCGATCTCCGGGCTCCCTTCGTGCTGGCACGAGAGATCGGGCGGCGCATGATTGCGCGCGAAAAAGGCGGCCGCATCATCAACATTGCATCGATCGGCGCATTCCGCGTGCTCCCCGGCATGGCGTCCTACTGCATCGCCAAGGCGGCGCTCGCCATGATGACCCAGTGTCTGGCGCGCGAATGGGCGCGCTACCAGATCAATGTGAATGCGATCTGTCCCGGCTATATCGAGACCGCGTTCAACAGCGATTGGTTTGCGACCGAAAAAGGCAAGGCGCAGATGCGCGCGATGCCGCGCCGGCGTCTGATCGAAGAACAAGACCTCGACGGCATCGTACTCTTGCTGGCCTCCGATGCCTCGCGCGCGATCACGGGGGCGCTGATCGCCGTCGACGACGCGCAGGGGCTGTGATGGGTGATGTGGCGGCGCGACGCGCTGGACGGCGTTGCGATTTTCATGCGTGATGGCCGAAGAACAATTGCCGGAGGCTATCATGGGTCCGTTGGCGGGCATTCGCATTGTCGAGTTTCGCGGGTTGGGGCCGGGCCCGCACGCGGCCATGCTGTTCTCCGACATGGGAGCCGACGTCATCCGCATTGACCGCAAGGGGCAGGGGACGGTCGACAAGAGCGAAATCACCTTGCGCGGCCGGCGTGCCGTCGCGCTCGATATGAAAAAGCCGCAGGGCGTGGAGGCGGCGCTCAAGCTGATCGACAAGGCCGACGCGCTGATCGAGGGATTTCGTCCCGGCGTGATGGAGCGCTTGGGTGTAGGCCCCGATATTTGCTTGAAGCGCAATCCGCGCCTGGTCTACGGACGAATGACCGGGTGGGGCCAGTTCGGGCCCTTGGCCAAAACCGCCGGACACGACATCAACTACATCTCGCTCTCCGGCGTTTTGCACAGCATCGGACGGCCGGGCGACAAGCCGGTGCCGCCGCTCAATCTGGTCGGGGATTTCGGCGGCGGCGCGCTCTATCTCGCCTTCGGCATGGTGTGTGCGCTGCTCGAGGCGCGCAAGTCCGGCCAGGGCCAGGTGATCGACGCCGCGATGACCGACGGCTCGGCGTCCTTGATGGCGATGATCTACGGTCTGGCTGCGTCGGGCGAATGGAAGGATTCGCGCGGCGTGAACTTCCTGGATTCCGGCGCGCATTTCTACGACACCTACGAGACGAAGGACGGCAAGTGGATATCGCTCGGTCCGATCGAGGAGCAATTCTATCGCGAGATGCTGGAGAGGGCGGGAATTACCGATCCTGCATTCGCAGCGCAGAACGATCAGCAGGGCTGGCCCGCGTTGCGGACCAAGCTCGCCGCCGTCGTCAAGACCAAGACGCGCGACGAGTGGGACGCGATCATGCTCGGCACCGATGTGTGCTACGCGCCCGTGCTGTCGATGACCGAAGCGCCGAAGCATCCGCACAACGTGGCGCGCGGCGCCTTCGTCGAGATCGACGGTGTCGTCCAGCCGGCGCCGGCGCCGCGCTTCAGCCGTACGGTGCCCGAGATCCAGGGTCCGCCGCAGAGCGCCGACAGTCGCGCCGCGCTCGGCGCCTGGGGCTTCGCACCAAGCGAGATCGACGCGCTTAAGGCGGCAGGGGCGATTTGAACAAGAGCCCCAATCCGACTCTACCGGCACATGGTGCTGTCACCGAATACAAGATTGAGCAACTCAGCCATTTGTCACGGACTTCTTCGCCCGATTGCCTTGTCCCGCCAACGGAGCCCACTTCACCCGCACCGGCCAAACTGTCTCTCAATTTAGCTGTCTCACCCGAAGGGTGCAGTCCAATATCTGTTGCAACTGGCGCGCTGCGACAGATAGCACTATGTATCCTGTCGAAAAATTCGCGGTCGCCGAAGCCAGATGGCTGGTCGAGCGCTTCGAATGGCATTACACGCCAAAGCACGGAAGCTGGCTCGATCTGGCCGAGTCCGAACTCGGCGTCCTATCCTGCCAATGCCTCGACCGGCGCATCTCCGACAAGCAAAGCCTCGTCGATGAAATCGAAACTTTGGAACATGACCGCATTGCCAATCACGCCAAGGCAAATTGGCATTTCACAACCCCAGATGCGCGCATCAAACTCAAGCATCTATACCCTTCAATATGAATGAATTGGGCGACTGGCCGGGAGGAGGCTGAACCATGGCATTGTTCGAATATTTTCCGAACTACATCTGGAATCTCTCGGTCGCGATCGCGATGGAGAGCGGCGCGCAGATCGGCGAGATCGTCGACATGTGCCAGCCGATCCGCGATGCGGCGGCGAGCGGGGCCGACGCCGGCACGCCGCAATTCATGGCGCAGTGGGTGGCGATGGCCGACAAGCTGAGCGAGCTGGCCGCCGAGGACGAGGCGCGCGGTCGAAGCTTCTCGGCTTCGGACAAGCTTGAGCGCGCCGCGCTCTATCTGTTCACCGCCGAGCGGATGCAGGGCCATGGCCACCCCGGGCGCGAGGCGACTTACGCCAAGGCGCGCGCGGCGTTCGATCGTTCGACCCGGCTTGGCAAGCTGAACCGCGAACGGGTCGAAATTCCTCTTGAAAACGGCACGATGCCCGCGCTGTACACGCGCGCGCCGGGCGACGGGCCCAAACCCGTGGTGGTCTACTGCAACGGCCTCGATAGCTGCAAGGAGCTGCTTTACTGGTTCCGGCTGCCCGAGGCGCTGGCCCGGCGCGGCGTCTCAACGTTGTGCGTCGACCAGCCAGGCAGCGGCGAGGCGCTGCGCCTGCAAGGGCTGCCAGTCGATCCGCATAGCGAGCGCTGGGCTTCGAACGCGGTCGACTGGTTGGAAAGCCGGTCCGATGTCGATCCCTCGCGTATCGGCATGACCGGGATCAGCCTGGGCGGGCACTTTGCGCCGCGAGCCGTGGCCAACGAACCGCGCTTTGCCAGCGGCGCGTGCTGGGGGGCCAACCACAACTGGGCCGAAGTCCAGCAGAGGCGGCTGAAGCGCGAGGGCGAGAACCCGGTGCCGCATTACTGGGCGCACGTGATGTGGGCGTTCGGCGCCAAGGACCTAGACGAGTTCCTCGCCAAGGCCGAGGACATGAACCTCAACGGCCACATGGGCGGGGTCCGCGTGCCGTTCCTCGTCACCCATGGCGCGCAGGACCGGCAGATCAGCGTCGATTACGCGCACGACTGCTACGACCAGCTCATCAACTCGCCGCGCCGCGAGCTCAAGCTGTTCACTGCGCGCGAAGGCGGGGTCGAGCATGTCGGCGCCGACAACATGGCTTACGGGCGGGACTACATTGCCGACTGGTTCGCCGAGACGCTTGGAGGGCATACCGCATGAGCCGCCGCTTCGTCGACCCGTCCATCTGCCTCAAAGTTACGAATAAAGTTACGGCGCAAAGTTCAAAGTTACGGCGTCAGGATGTGGACTGCACTGGACTGCACCCCTCGAGTGAGACACGGAAATTAGGCGACAGGGCTGCCGGCACACGCATCGTCACTGCGTCTTATGACAAGACGGCTCGAATCTGGAGAGCGCCAGGTACAGCGCCTTCGGCAATCTCATTGTCGCGCGGTTCGCTCATCGACCGCACATATAGCACTCCGGTCGAAAACGGCCTCGATCATCTGTCGAATGAAGAACTGGCAGCCGCGCCCGACCTCGACCCGAAGCTCGATGTCGATGCGTGTCATCCGCCGACGCTTTGGGCGCGACTCCGAGCGTTCTTTCGTGAGTTCATCTGATTGCCGCCACCCACAAACCTTCGCGCCAAGTCGCCATCGCCTTCCGTGTCGGCATCGTCGGCCGCCGGCCGAATTGGTTGCCTCGGGACGCCGAAAGCCTGGAACGACATGCCTTCGAAACTGACTAAGCGCCAGGCTCGGCCACGCGGCCGGCGACCGCTAAAGTCGGGTGATCTCGTCGGGCGGCACTGTCTTGATAGCGTCGCATCCAATCCGATTGCGGTCGCGCGCGCGCCTCGCGTTTCGCATCGGCGTGGTCGGCCGTCGGTCTGACCGATTGCCAGCGGATCGCGAGCGGCTCGACCTGTTGCGCGAGGCTATGCGAACCATTCTCGTCGCGGCGAAATGTGCGCTTGCGACCGCGCAAGCCGCGGACGAGCTCGGGCACCTTTATAGCGGCATGCCGGCCGTGCTGCGTGCGATATCGGCACTCGCCGAGGGAAGCGACCGCATCTTTGCCGCGGAGGCGCTCAATGCAGGGGATCCAGGTTGACCTGCGCGCCGATGTAGAACACGCGTCCGGTGGGATCCGCCGGATATCCATTCAGGTAATCGTTTGCCGACGGCTTTTGATACCAAAGATTGGAAATGCCGGCATAGACCTGCCAACCTTCATCGAGTTGGTATCTTACCTGGATCGCGTGAATATCCTGGGGCGGCGTGTGAAGATAATGCCCGGGCAAGTTGTTCGGCTGAGAGATAATCGTCTGGCGCGTGGTGTTCAGCAATCCATCGGCCCATTGCACATTGTAGTCGACCGTCCATTCGTCGCGATTCCAAACCGCATCGAGGTAGACCTGCCAGAACGGCGCGGGTCCGCCGTCGGCGCCTCCGTTGATCACGTTGGAACCGTTCACGGGCGCTTGCCCTGCCACCGACGTGAACGAGACGATGTCCATGTGGTTGCCTACCACGTGAAGCAGGAGCGAACCCGCATGGCCGCCGAACCAATCGTCCAGATCGGCGTCGTAGGACGCGGAGAAATCCACGCCTTGCGTGAAGGACGAAGCAACATTGATCTCCTTGGCGACGATCTGCTCGATCGAGCCGGGAATGGCCGAGCTGTTCCCGTTGCGGGTGACCGCCGCGCAAAACGGATTGTTGATGGTCGAAAGATCGACGCATTGATCGGCAATGTTCTGGCCCGACAGGCTTGCGATGGCGTCCACGATATTCACCCGATACCAATCGGCCGTAACGACAAGGTTCGGGACGAGATCGGGCTGGATGACCGTCCCGAAGGTGAGCGTCCTCGCTGTCTCCGGCGAGAGATTCCGATTGCCGCCGACGAAGACCGGCAACGTCGAGGACTGTTGAACGGGTGTCGTGCCGGCCGTGTAAACGCCCGGCCCCAGCAACGCGTTTTCCAGCGCTTGGCAGTTGGCCGCGCGGAAGGCCGTGCCTTGAGTGATGTACTCGGGATCGCAGGGGTCGTTGATTCCTTGGAAACCCTGGACGGAGGGCGCAAACAATTCGCCGATGTTCGGCGCGCGAACCGCGACCGCATCGGTCCCTCTGAACTTGATGCCGGCGATCGGCGCGTAGACGCCGCCGAGTTTCCAGGTCTCGTCGGTTCCGGCGGTCGAATAGTCGGAAACGCGGCCGGCGAAGTCGAATGTCAGCTCCTGCGCCAAAAACCGGTCGGCAAGCACCGGTATGGAAGCTTCGCCGAATGCTTCGGTCACGTGGAACTGGCCTTCGACGGACGGGGCTCCGGCGTCGAAGAACAAGCTTTCGGTCACTCCCGGCTCACCCGGCACCGCGACCGGGCGGGTGATCGGATCGGACGTCGATTTGCTGAATTCGGAGCGCCATTCGCCACCGACCACGAATTTCACGGGTTTTGCCGTCGCCCCCCAATCGGCGAATTGCGGGAAATCGAAGCTGGCGTAGCCATTGAGGTCCTGTTCTCTCACGAGCGACATTGTCGGCGTATTCATGGTCATCCAGGCGATTGCCGCATTATTCTGCGCCGAATTGGCGACGAACGGGTTGTAAGCGACGCAACCCGAGTTTGGGCCCGGCGTGAACGTGGTTCCGAACAGGCTGGACGGAAGTCCGACGACTTCGTCGAACAGCCCGTCGCCGAAAATCGTGGTTGGAGGAACTGCTGCCGGGTTGAGATTGGATCGGCACGTCGGCCCGTTGGGTCCCTCGACGGAATCGAGCGCCGCATAGTACCTGTCTTCGGCCAGATTGTGCTCGACGATGTCGTCGATATCCGATTGCCCATACACGTAATGAATGTCGTATGTTGCATCGTGGACGAAGTCCGGCATCGGCAATTCGCCGTCTGCGCCGAGAACTGCGCGATAAACATCCCGCGAGACCTTTTCCCCCAAAACCAGTCCGGGCGTCAGGTAAGGGTAGGAAGCCAAGGTCGCAACCGCGTAGGGGCCGAGCTGTCCGAATGTTCCATCTGCCAGCGTTGCGCTTCTAACATTCGCCGGCATGAAAGGATTGTCGCTGGTTACGCTCGCAAATTCGTTATAGGAAGGCTCGCTTGCCGAATTGGTATCCACGTGGGAAAAGCGGAATTCGCCGGACAACTTGAACCAGCTGGAAAATTCTTCGTCCGCCGTCAATTGCGCTATCGTGCGGTGCTCGACAGGTGCGAGGTCCGCCAAGAACGCCGGCGAAAGCGGTATGCCGTCGCCTCCTTGCGCAAATTCGCCATCGATGACGTTGCCCGTATTAAAGGCGGCGCCGCTTCCCAAATAGGTCGGAAGCAAAGTTGAAAGATTCGTGCCGATCGCGCCCGTCGCGGCGCCTTGATAGATGGTCCCGTTCTTAACCGCAATCGTCGCGGGAAGGCTCGCAATCGTGCCGTCGGGATTGGCCGGGTTGGGAATGAACCAGTTCGCGCCGCCAACCGAAGTGAATTTCCGCTGCGTGTAGTTCAGGCTGCTTTCGTAGCTGTTTTCGAGCGTGAACTCGACGTTGCCGTGGTCGCTGTCGAAATTGTGACCGATGGAGGCCGCGGCAATATACTTTCCGTCGCCGCCGTCTTGCGGCAAGCTGCCTTCGACGCGTGCATCGACACCTTCCAGATCGTGTTTCATGATGAAGTTCACGACGCCGGAAACACCGTCTGCACCGTAAACGGCGGAGGACCCGCCGGTCACGACGTCGACGCGGTCGATCAAGGTGATCGGAATCGTGTTGATATCGACGGCGGCATTGCCCGCCGACGAACTGACTACGCGCTGCCCGTCCTCGAGCACCAAGGTGCGGTCGAATCCAAGATTGCGCAGGTCAAGCAGGTTTAATCCGCTCAGAGACGCGCCGGCATCGGTTACCGATGTATTCAGTCCGGATTCCTGCAGATCGCCGATCGAACCCGCAAGCGCCGGAATCCGCTTCAAATAATCGGTGAGATTGAGGGTCCCGCTGTTCTGGATTTCCGCTGCTCCGATCGACTGGATCGGGCTCGGGCTTTCTGCTTCCGTGGTGGGAATGCGCGTGCCCGTAACAATGACGGTTTCGACGTTGCTATTATCGGCCTGCGCAAATGCCAAGCCAGCGCTTAACAACACGCCCAAGCCGGTCGTCGCCAATGCCGTGGATTTCGCGCGCAATGTCATTCCCATCCCCCGGGACAACCGCGATCGGCAATTTTTGACGATTTGGTGATTCGCCGCAAGTGCCGGTTGGTGCGATTCTTGGGCATCGGGAGAGCTTGAGCGGATTGAGGGATAATCTCAGGGAAAATATGAAAACGACGGGGCTCGGAAGAAAATATCTTTGCGATAACAAGAGGATGGCCAAATCTTAGTGGAGTTTTCAGGGAAAGCGCTGAAAGATGATACAAGATATTGGGGGCAGGGAAGTTCGGCTAGTGCACTGACTCATACAGAGGATACAGGGAGCTTGGCAATTTTTTGAAGGATGGCGTCGGCGGATTTGGTCCAGACGAAGGGCTTGGGTTCGGCATTGTATTCCTCAAGGTAACGCTTGATGGCGGATTGGAGTTCGACGACGGATCGGAAGACGCCGCGCCGGATGCGCTGGCGGGTGATTTTGGAGAAGAAATTTTCGACGGCATTGAGCCAGGACGACGAAGTCGGCGTGAAATGGAAGGTCCAGCGGGGATGTCTGGCAAGCCAGGCCAACACCTTGGGATGCTTGTGGGTGGCATAGTTGTCGAGGATGGCATGGACCGCCTTTCCGGCCGGCACCTTGCTTTCGACGCTGTTGAGGAAGCGGATGAAGTCCTCATGGGTGTGACGCTGCACGCAGCGGCCGAGCACGGTGCCTTCCAGCACATTGAGGGCGGCGAACAAAGTCGTGGTGCCGTTGCGCTTGTAGTCATGGGTCATGGTGGCACATTTGCCCCGCTTGAGCGGCAGGCCCGGCTGGGTGCGGTCGAGCGCCTGAATTTGCGTCTTCTCGTCGAGCGAGAGCACAACGGCGTGCTCGGGCGGATCGATATAGAGGCCAACCACATCGCGCAGCTTGGCCTCGAAATTGGGATCGCGCGAGCGCTTGAAGCTTCTTATGCGGTGCGGCTGCAGCTCGTGCGCCGTCCAGATGCGCTGCACGGAGCGCAACGAGATGCCCACAACCTTGGCCATCATCCGGCCGGTCCAATGCGTCGCCTGGCGAGGGGGCGGGCTCACCGTCAGTGCCACCACGCGTGCCACCGTCTCCTGCGCAATGGGCGCTTTACCGGGCTTGCGCGACTTGTCGCGCAAAAGCCCATCGACGCCTTCTTCCGCGAAACGCCGCTGCCAGCGCCACACCATCGGCCGGCTCGCATCGGCGATGGCGGCCACGCGCTGAACGGGTCTTCGTTCGCTGGATTCCAACACGATCCTGGCCCGCTGCACATGCTTGTGCGGGGCTTTGCGATTGGCCACGATCGCCTCAAGCCGAGCGCGATCCGCAGCAGATACGAAAACACAAACTGTCTGAGCCATGCGCTCAGATTCGCACGCCAAAACCGATTTGTGAATCCTATGAATGCATCAGTGCACTAGATCGTTGAATCCGGCGCGCGAATAAAAAAATAGACTTTACCATTTTACTCGGGATTGGGCGTCATCTCGAGATCGCCCTTCTGCATCGCGCTGCGATAGGCGAGCCGCTCCTCTACGAATGCTAACGAGGTGCGGCCGTTGCGGCCATATCGGCCTCTGGCACCAGGAATGTGACGCGCAAGGATGCCCGCTCTCCCGGTTAAACCAGTGCGCCGTGGCAGTGCTTGAACTTGCGGCCCGAGCCGCACGGGCAGGGCGCGTTGCGCTGCACCTTGCCCCAGGTTTGAGGGTCGTTGGGGTTGACGGGCGTATCGCGCAGGTGCGACGGCCGAGCGGGAACGGCTTCGCTCGGCACCATCGCTTCGTCTTCGCCCGTCAGCGGGTTGATGTGATGCTCCTGCATCTGCGGCAGCGGCCGCTGATCGAGCGCGGGCGGCGGCTCGGACACATTGATCTGCAAGTGCATGAGCTGACGCACGACGTCGCTTCGGAGCCGGCTCAACAGGCTTTCGAACAGCGTGAAGGCTTCGCTTTTATATTCGTTCAGAGGATCGCGCTGACCGTAGCCGCGCAGGCCCACATATTGGCGCAAGTGGTCGAGATTGACGATGTGCTCGCGCCAATTCTGGTCGAGCGTCTGCAAAAGCACCGTCTTTTCGACATAGCGCATGATGTCGGAGCGGATATCGGCGGCGCGTTCCGCGGCGCGGGTATCCACGGCCTTCTGAATGCGCTCGCGCACTTCCTCGTCTGCGATGCCTTCTTCCTTGGCCCAGTCGACCACCGGCAAGGAAATCCCGAAAATCTTTTCCACTTCCTCGACAAGGCCGGCCGCGTCCCATTGTTCCGCATAGGCCTTCTCGGGGATATGGCGGGCGACGAGATCCTCCACCACATGCTCGCGCATGTCGGCGATCTGGTCGCTCACGTCGTCGGATGCCATGATTTCCCGGCGCTGCTCGTAGATGACCTTGCGCTGGTCGTTCAGCACGTTGTCGTATTTGAGGATCTGCTTGCGCTGTTCGAAATTGCGCGCTTCCACTTTCTGCTGCGCCTTCTCGAGCGCCTTGTTCACCCAGGGATGGGCAATGGCTTCGCCTTGCTCCAGGCCCAGGCGCTGCAGGATCGAATCCATGCGCTCGGAACCGAAGATGCGCATGAGATCGTCCTGCAAACTCAGGAAGAATTTGGAAGCGCCCGGATCGCCCTGGCGGCCCGAGCGGCCGCGCAGCTGGTTGTCGATGCGCCGGCTTTCGTGGCGTTCGGTGCCGACGACGTAGAGCCCGCCCGCGGCTATCGCGCGTTCCTTGTCGGCGGCGACTTCGGCGCGGATTTCCGCGATCCGGCGGGCGCGCTCGGCTTCGTCGATAATGCCGTCGAGTTCGTTTCTGATGCGCATATCGGCATTGCCGCCGAGCTGGATGTCGGTGCCGCGGCCCGCCATGTTGGTGGCGATCGTCACCGTGCCGGAGACGCCGGCCTGGGCGACGATGGCGGCTTCCTGCTCGTGATAGCGCGCATTGAGCACATTGTGCTCGATCTTGCGTTTCTTCAGCAGCCCGGAGAGATGCTCCGATTTTTCGATCGACGTGGTTCCCACCAGCACCGGCTGGCCGCGCTCGTGGCAGTCTTTGATGAGCGCAATGATGGCTTCGTTCTTCTCGTCGATCGTGCGGTAGACTTCGTCGTCGTGATCGGTGCGGTCGACCGGAAGATTGGTCGGTATCTCCAGAACGTCCAGCTCGTAAATATCCATGAATTCCGGGGCTTCGGTCATCGCCGTGCCGGTCATTCCCGCCAGCTTGTCGTAGAGCCGAAAATAATTCTGGAACGTGACGGACGCGAGCGTCACGTTCTCGGGCTGGATTTCGGTGCTTTCCTTCGCTTCGACGGCCTGATGCAGGCCTTCCGACCAGCGCCGTCCCTCCATCATGCGGCCGGTGAACTCGTCGATGATGACGACTTTGCCGTCTTTGACGATGTAGTCGCGGTCGCGTTGAAACAGCTTGTGGGCCTTCAACGCCTGGTTGACGTGATGGACCATGTTGATGTTTTCGATGTCGTAGAGATCGCCTTGCGGCAGCAGCCCGGCCTGCCTGAGAAGATTGGTCATCAGCTCGTTGCCGGGTTCGGTAAGCGTAACCGTGCGCTGCTTCTCGTCCAGCTCGAAGTCGTCTTCGCCCAGATTAGGGATCAGGGTATCGACGGCGCGGTAGACTTCCGTCTGGTCGTCGGTGGCGCCGGAAATGATCAGCGGCGTGCGCGCCTCGTCGATCAGGATCGAGTCCACCTCGTCGACGATGGCATAGCTGTGCCGGCGTTGCGCCATCATCGCTGCGCTCGGCTTCATGTTGTCGCGCAGATAGTCGAAACCAAATTCGTTGTTGGTTCCGTAGGTCACGTCGCAGGCGTACGCTTCGCGCCGCTGGTCGTCGGTCAGTCCGTGGACGATGCAGCCCACGGTGAGGCCGAGAAAATTGTAGATCTGGCCCATCCATTCGGCGTCGCGGCGGGCGAGATAATCGTTGACGGTGACGACGTGCACACCCTCGCCGGCCAGAGCATTGAGGTAGACGGGCAGCGTCGCCACGAGAGTCTTGCCTTCTCCGGTCTTCATCTCGGCGATGCAGCCCTCGTGGAGCACCATCCCGCCCACCAGCTGCACGTCGAAATGGCGCTGGCCGAGGGTCCGCTTGGCGGCTTCGCGTACGGCGGCAAAGGCCTCGGGGAGCAAATCCTCCAGAGTCGTGCCCTGCTTGAGCCGATCCCTGAATTGGGCCGTCAGCGCCCGCAGATCTTCGTCCGACTTGGCTTTGAACTTTTCTTCCAGCGCATTGATCTCCGGGACGCGCTTCCACATCGGCCTGAGACGCCGTTCATTGGAAGAGCCGAAGAATCGCTGCGCAATGCCGCTGAAGCCGAGCATGAAATCCTCGTGGCGCCGAACCGCTCGCGAGGCCGTCCTCGCGTGTGTGCAACCGGGGCGGAGTGAAACAGGGCGCCGGCCGCGCGGGGGAGAAATAAGAACCGCTTTCCCCCTTGTCAATTCAAGCAAATCCGGCCTAATCCCCATGCCTCGCGATCTTGGGCTGGCCGTCAAGAAAGCGTCATCGAAGGGAGAGACTATTATGGCGAAGGCGCGCCGGGTGGCGGCCAAGGCCCGCCGAAAGGCGCCTGCGAAATCTGCGTCCTCCCAATCCTTGCGGGTACGCCCGCCGGAGGCCAAGAGCGCCGCGTCGGCTTCTCCCTTGGCCCCGAAATCCTTTGCCAGCCTGCCGCCACTGGCGGGGGTGCGGCTTTCTGTCGGCGCGGCAGGCGTAAAGTATCGCGACCGGACGGATGTTCTCATGGCGGTGTTGGCGCCGGGAACCCAGGTCGCCGGCGTATTTACCAAATCCAAGACGGCGTCCGCTCCCGTGGAATGGTGCAAGACGCATCTGGCACACCGTTGCGCGCGCGCACTTGTCGTCAATAGCGGCAATGCCAACGCATTCACCGGCAAGGCGGGGCGGGAGGGCGTCAGCGAGATCGCGCAGTCCACGGCGGCCATCCTCGGCTGTTCGGCCCAAGATGTGTTCCTGGCTTCCACAGGTGTGATCGGCGAGCCGCTGCCCACCGCGCGCATCACGCGCATTCTCGCCACCTTGGCGGAATCGGGGGCGGCCGGAGGCTGGCGCGGCGCGGCGGAAGCCATCATGACCACTGACACATACCCGAAGATGGCCACGGCGTCGGCCTTCATCGAAGGCTACAAGGTGACGATCAACGGCATCGCCAAGGGGTCGGGCATGATCGCGCCCGACATGGCGACTATGCTCGCTTTTCTGTTCACCGATGCGAACCTCCCCGCAGCAGTGCTGCAGGACATGCTGTCGGCGAGCGTCAAGACTTCTTTCAACGCCATCACCGTGGACAGCGACACTTCGACGAGCGATACGCTGCTGTTTTTCGCCACCGGTAAGGGTGCGCATCATCCGGCGATCGGCAGAACCGCGGATAAGAGACTCGACGACTTCCGCCGGAAGCTCGATGCGGTGATGTTGGAGCTTGCCCTGCAGGTCGTCCGAGACGGAGAGGGCGCCCGAAAGCTTATCCAGGTCGATGTGACGGGCGCCGAAAGCGACGAATCGGCCCGCCGGATCGGCATGGCCATTGCCAATTCGCCGCTCGTCAAGACGGCGATCGGCGGCGGCGACGCCAATTGGGGTCGTGTCGTCATGGCGGTCGGCAAGGCGGGCGAGCCGGCCGACCGGGACAGACTCAAGATCGCATTCGGCGGCCAGGTTGTTGCCGAAAAGGGGCAGCGAGCCGAGCATTACGACGAAGCCGCCGCGACGCGAGCGGTATCGGGCCGCGAAGTTTCGATCGGAGTGGATTTGGGCTTGGGCCGCGGCAAGGGGAGGGTTTGGACCTGCGATCTCACCGAAGGCTATATCCGGATCAACGGGTCGTATCGAAGTTGATGCCAAAACTTAGCGGAACGTTAACTCGCGCTCGGCGATCATTACAGAAGGGTTCATGCCGCAGCTGAAGCTCGTGCTTGTTGCGGCGTGCGCGCTGATCGACCCGGACGGCCGTGTGCTGATCGCGCAGCGCCCGCCGGGCAAGAGTATGGCGGGGCTATGGGAATTCCCTGGTGGCAAGGTCGAGGACGGGGAGACGCCGGAACAGGCTCTCGTCCGGGAAATGCGCGAGGAACTCGGCATCGCGGTGAAAGAGCCCTGCCTGGCGCCGTTCAGCTTCGCCTCGCACGCCTATCCGGACTTTCATCTCCTGATGCCGCTCTATGTTTGCCGCCGGTGGGACGGCATTGCGCGAGCCATCGAGGCTCAAGCCATCAAGTGGGTTCTGCCACGCGATCTTTCCGACTTCGCGATGCCTCCCGCGGACGCGCCCCTCATTCCCATGCTGCGCGATCTCTTGTGAAATTCGTTGCCGATGCCCGCGGTGCGACGACGATCGAGTACGCCATGATGGCGGGCTTTATTGCCCTTGTGGTTGTGACGGCGATCAACGCCTTGGGTCAAACCGTCAATACGATGTTCTACGCCCAGATTGCGGCCGCGCTATAGGCACCCCAAATCGGAAGTCGGAATTCAGAACGTGGACATCGCCACGCGTCCGATTTCCGATTTCGGAAGAACCCAACCCGTGAGATAGATCGTTTCGAAGGTTGCGCGCAGCTTTCCATCGGCATCCGATCTTGTGCGGCGTAATGCATCAATGCTGCGGAGAGCGTTGCCCGTCTGAGGGGAATGTGCGCGCGCTCCGCCAAGGCATTCGTTTCGCCCAGAATGCGCAGATCGTCCGCCAGCGTGAAGAATTCGCGATAATGGACTACAAGCCGTTCCGAATCCGCAACGGGCAAGGCAAAGCCGGCGCGTTGCAAGAGGTTGCCAAGATCGCGCACGTCGGCAAAAGGGGCGACGCGCGGACTGATGCCCTCAATCGTGTCGCTTTCGCCGCAGGCAAAGGCGCGCCGCAACTCGTGAAGCGTCGGCCCGCCGAACAGGGCGGCGACGAACAGGCCGTCCGGGGCGAGCACGCGCCGGATTTGCACGAGTGCTCCCGGCAGATCGTTCACGGCGTGCAATGCGAGAACGCTCGTCACCAGGTCGAAGCTCGATTCGGCGAAAGGCAGAAACTCCTCGTCGGCGACCACCGCGGCAGCCGAAGGCGCCTGCGGCGAAAGTGTCGTGCGCACCCAGGTTTCAGCTAGCGGTGCAAGATGCGTGAAGGATTGCGGCCGCGAACCCAGGTCGAGCCCCTTCGCGAAACGCCGGTTTGCCGCAAACACCCGTTCGCGCAGGCTCTCCACCGCCTCGTCGAGAAGAAAGCTCGGCGCGTTCTTGCGGTCGGCTCGGGCTCGCCGCAGGGCGTAAGTCTGACGATCGAAGATACGTGGTGCGCTCATGGTTTGGTATATGTTCGTAATGCGGGTTAGGGCTGAAGCCAATGATCGGGGAATTTGGCGGCGCGCCGGGCGGCGGCTGCTCGATGTCGTCTTTCCGCCGCTTTGCGCGGCATGCCGGGCCCCGGTCGGCAATGCCCACAATCTCTGCGCCGCCTGCTGGAACAAAATCACGTTTCTTGACGGTCCGGGCTGCACGATATGCGGCTTCCCGTTCGAATTCGATCCCGGTCCCGGCGCCCTGTGCGCGGCCTGCCAAGCCCGTCCGCCGGCGTTCGACCGGGCTTTGGCCGTCATGCGTTACGATCCGGCGAGCCGGGACGCAGTGCTGGCGCTGAAGCGGGCGGACCGCCTCGATCTCGTTCCGGTTTTCAGCCGCTGGTTGGACCGTGCCGGCAGGCCGTTGCTGCGCCAGGCCGATGTCATCGTTCCGGTGCCGCTGCATTGGCAAAGGCTCTGGCAGCGGCGTTACAACCAGTCGGCCATACTGGCGCAAGCGCTGGCAAAGCTGTCGGGCAAGCCATGCGACATGTTCGTATTGCGGCGGGTTCGGCCGACCAAGAGCCAGGGCGAAATGCCGTCGGCCAAGGCCAGACGGCGCAACGTTCGCGGCGCATTCCGCATCGACTCGGGCAGGAGCGCTCTCATCCGCAATCGTGCGGTCCTCCTGGTGGACGACGTCTACACAACCGGCTCCACAGTCGATGCGTGCGCCCGGGCGCTCAAGCGGGCCGGCGCGGCAAAGGTGCTCGTTCTGACGCTTGCTCGCGTTGTTCGCCCGATGTCGACCTATATATAGGGGTGTGTCGATGAGATTCGTGCCATGCGTCGCGTGAAGATTTATACCAGTCCGATCTGTCCCTATTGCGTGCGCGCCAAGTCTTTGCTGTCGAAGAAAGGTGCCGAGATCGAGGAAATCAATGTGTTCATGGACGGCGATGCCCGGCACGAAATGGAACTGAAGTCGGGCGGACGCAGGACGGTGCCGCAAATCTTCGTCGGCGATGTCCATGTCGGCGGGTGCGACGATCTTTATGCGCTGGAGGGGCAGGGAAAGCTCGATCCCCTGTTGAACGGCTGATCGGATGACCGCGTTCCGCGCCGCGTGCGTGCAATTGCGCTCCACCGACGACGTCGCAGAGAATATCGCCTCGACGTCGGCCCTGATCCGCGAAGCAAAGGCGTTGGGTGCGCAGTTCGTCGCGACGCCGGAGAATACAACGCTCATGGCGCCGGACGGCGGCGCCAAAATCGAGCGGAGCTTCGCGGAGGATGACGATCCGGCGCTTCCCGCATTCCGGGCGCTGGCCGAGGAACTGGGGATATGGCTGCTTATCGGATCTTTGGCGATCAAGGTGAGCGACAGCCAGACCGCCAATCGTTCCTTCCTGTTCGATCCCAAAGGCCGCATTGTGGCGCGTTACGACAAGATTCATCTCTTCGACGTCGATCTCCCTTCCGGCGAGCGCTATCGCGAATCGAAGACGGTTGCGGCAGGCCGTCAGGTCGTGACGGCGGCGCTCGATTGGGGGACGCTGGGTTTGTCGGTTTGTTACGATCTGCGCTTTCCCCAGCTTTACCGCACGCTTGCCAAGCAGGGCGCGTTTATTTTCAGCGTGCCCTCTGCCTTTACCGAGACGACCGGCAAAGCCCATTGGCATGTGCTGCTGCGCGCCCGCGCCATCGAAAACGGCGCATTCGCGATCGCGCCCGCCCAGGGCGGCACCCATGCGAACGGCCGCAAGACCTATGGCCACAGCCTGATCGTCTCGCCATGGGGCGAGGTGATGGCGGAAGCCGACGTCGACCCTGGCGTGATCGTGGCCGACATCGACCCGCAGGCTTCGGCGGAGGCACGCGCTCGCATCCCCAGCCTCGCTCACGATCGGCCCTTTGGATGAGCGTCGCCACGCCGCGCCGTCCGGCGGCGAAGGCAGTCAGAGCAAGCCGACATGGCACGATTCGGGTAGGGCAATCGCAATTGGGCGCACGGCTCGACCGCGCCCTGAGATTGCGCGTCCTCTGTCGTCCCAGTAATGCACAAACGTCTTCCTCCCCCGTTCGCGAGACGGAGGGGGTACGATGGAGAACATCCGATACGATTTCGACAAACTCAAGAGCGAATTGACTTTTCTTCGAATCGTCATATCGGTCATTTCGCTCTAAGGACACTGGCCAAATTAACCGCTCCTATTGTCGGCTGATCGCGGTCGGATTGTGTAGTTCCATTCAGGATGGAATTCATCGCCCCGGATGTCGAGCGTCTTCATCTCGGCATCGCTCACTTTGATTCCCTTTTCGTAGATCGCAGTATCGAGGGCGCTCTCGACTTTGAGGCCGGCTTTGGTCGTCGTCGCGGCAATCAGTTCGACCACGGCCATGCGATCGACGAGAGGTCTCCCACGCCAAGTCTGCGTGATGTGGCAGAACATGCGGTGCTCGATCTTGTTCCACTTAGAGGTGCCTGGCGGATAGTGATGGACGTGGAGCACGAGGCCCGTCTCGTCGGCGAACTTTTGCAACTCGACCTTCCACAGCCGGACACGCGTTCCATTCGAGCCGCCGCCATCGGCCGTGATGGTCAACTCGCGGGCTTTCGGGTAGCGCTGGCGCCCCATTGCGTCGAGCCAGCGGCGAATGGAGGCGACAGCGAACTGAGCCGTGTCGCTTGTGATCCCGACGCTCACCCACCCTGCATTGGCGCCAACGTCGTACACGCCATAAGGTACGACCTTGCCGAGATCCTTATCTTCGAAGTCGTGCACCTTCACGCGCAGCGGATCGCCTTTCGGGCGGTAGTCGGTGCCACCGTTCTTGTAGTTGCCGACCAGCTCTTTCTTCTTGGTGTCGACCGAGATGACGGGCTGCCCCGCAGCCTGTGCCGCGATCGCCTTGGCGTTGATGTGCTCGAACTGCGCATTGCGGTCGGGATGGTTCGAGCCCTCGTCGGCCTTGCGGTTCGACTGCCGGCTATAGCCGAGCTTCGGCAACAGTCTCTTCACGCTGCTGGCGCTGATCTCGTGGCCCTTCTTCTGCAATGCGACAACCAGCTTGTCGTGGCTTTTCGACACCCACAACAACGGGCGCATCGGATCGCCGAGCGTGGCCGGCTCAATGACGATCCGTAAATCCTCGATCAGCGTCGCGTCCCGGCTCGATAGAGGCCGCCGGCCGCCTCCCCTGCGGCGCACCCGGCCTTTCGACAGGGGCGCGGCGTCAAGGTCTTTCTGTCCCCGGCCGATGGTCGAGCGCGCGAGCCCAGTGATCTCGCAGACCGCCGCCAGACCGCCCCAGCCAGCCGCGCGGACCTCGCCGGCTGCAAACATCCGCCGCCCCCGCTCATCCAGCTTCGAGCCCACAAGCTCCCACCTTTGCCGAATTGCTTGCATGTCGATCATGCCGACCCGAATACCGCCGCAGCGCAATCCTAGGAATCTCGACGCCCCGAGTTCACATCACCACATGGCGCAAACGCCAAATCCGATTCACTTGTTGTGACGGATGTCCTAAGTTATTGTTTTGACGCGGTTCCAGACGCAAAAGTGCGCACACCTTTGTTGGAATCGCGCTAAGCCAAGCCGGCGCGTTCGCGGTTTTGCCGTTCGTATTGTCCTTCGCGGCGGAAGCGCCAGAGATAGGTGGGAACGATCGCCTCCACCGATTCGGGCTCGATGCCCATGTCGGCGAAGGTGAGGGCGCCCGCCGAGACAACATTATCTTTCTTGAGGAGCCGAACCTGGTCGTCCGTCAAGGGCGCGTTGGGCAGGACTTGGAGCAGCTGTCCCATGAAAGCCGCAAGCGGGAAGGGCACCGGTATGAGCCGGCGCTGCCGTCCCGTCTGCCGCAAAATGATCTCTATCAGCTCCCGGAAGCCGAACGTCTCCGGGCCGCCCAACTCGTAAGTCTGGCCGCGCGCGGCCGGCTCATTAAGGCAATGATGGACGGCTTTTGCCAAGTCGCCGACGAAGACGGGCTGAAAACGCGTCCTGCCGCCGCCGATGAGCGGCAGCACCGGCGAGAACTGCGCAAGCGCCGCGAAGCGATTGAAGAAATTATCCTCGACGCCGAACACGATCGAAGGCCGCAGGATGGTCGCCTCGGGGAAGGCTTGGCGCACGCGCAGCTCTCCTTCGGCCTTGGTCCGCGCATAAAGCGCGTCGGAAGCCGCGTCGGCGCCCAATGCGGACACATGAACGAGCCAGCTGGCGCCGGCGCGTTTGGCTGTCTCCGCAATTATTCCGGCTGCCTCCGCATGGATGGCCGCAAAGCGCTGGCGACCGGACTCCTGCAGCACGCCGACGAGATTGACGGCGGCCGAGGCGCCCTTCAGCGCAGACGCCACGGCATCGGGGCTCGTGACGTTGGCTTTGACGAGCTGAATCTGGCCGACCTGGCCTATCGGCAGAAGATAATTGGCAAGCTGCGGCCGGCGCACCGCCACCCTTATCCTGTGGCCCTGCCGCGCCAATGCGCGCACCACGTAACGGCCCAGAAAACCCGAGCCGCCGAAAACGGTCACCAAGCTGCCCATGTACTGTCCCGTTGCGGTATCCCGGCGTACATAGCGGGAAGCCGCGCGGTTCGAAAGCCAATATCGTCAGTCTTCCACGTACTGCCGTTCGCCGGTGTCCTTGCGCATGTAAACGGTGACGGTTCGCCCCGTCTCCTCGTCGACGAAGCGCTCGGCGGTCTTTTCCCATTCCGGACCCGGCGCGCTGCGGCTGAGCGGCTTGTAGCGAAACCGCTCGTAGAGAACGCCGGCTGCCAGGATCGCCCCCCAGAAGAGGATCGGCCAGCCGAACCCTGCGCCGCTCGCGATTCCCGTCGCGCCGATGGCCAGCGCCATGCCGGCAACGATCAGAAGAACGGTGCGCAGCATGCGTGGCTACGTTCGATCGGTTTTCTCGATCACGGCCGCGGTGCCATAGGCCACGATCTCGCTCATCGTCTGGCCGATCTCGGCGGAATCGAAGCGCATCATGATAACGGCGTTGGCGCCCATGGCGGTGGCGTTGCGCACCAGGCGGTCGACGGCGTGGCGGCGCGCCTCTTCCAGCAACTGCGTGTATTCGTGGATTTCGCCGCCGATCAGGGATCGCAGGCTCGCCATGATGTTGCCGCCCAATCCCCGCGAGCGCACCACCACGCCAAACACCTGGCCCAAGGTTTCCTTGACGCGATAGCCGGCGACGGTCTCCGTCGTTGCGACGAGCATGATCTTTCTCCCGGAAGCAAATCGGCGAATGGATTATGCACCGGCCGCAGGCCCGGGCGGAGCCGGGCTCGCGCGTTGACAGGGTTTTCCCTCCCTCCTAAACATGGCCGTCAAAGCCCTATCTTGGCCCAGATGGCGGAATTGGTAGACGCACTAGTTTCAGGTACTAGCGCTGCAAGGCGTGGAGGTTCGAGTCCTCTTCTGGGCACCAGTTGATCGTTCGGGCACGTTCGCACAGGCCCGCTGACGTTCAAGATATAAGAAAAATCCTCAATAATTCAGTGATTTATAGACCGCCTGGGTTCGCCAGGTCCCCTTGGCATCCGCAAAGACTGTTGGTAGGTTTGTTGGTATCGGCCGGGTTTTGAAGGGCCGGTTGTTGGTATCGGCGAGCCAACAAAGCTCCAGGTGGACTGACGTCAGATGGCACTCAGCGATGCCGCTTGCCGGGCAGCAAAACCCGGCCTCAAGCTGCAAAAGCTGTCGGACAGCGGTGGGCTTCAACTGTGGGTGATGCCAACGGGTTCGCGGCTGTGGCGCCTCGCGTACCGGTTCGCGGGAAAGCAGAAGCTGCTGTCGCTCGGCGCGTACCCGGTGTTCTCACTGGCTGAAGCGCGCCGCGCCAGGGACGAAGCCAAGAAGCAGATGGCGCTCGGTCGAGACCCTGCGGACCTACGCAAACAACAGAAGTCCGAACGGCAGGCGGTAGCCGACACCTTCAAAGCCGTGGCGGCTGACTATGTGGCCAAGCTCAAGCGGGAAGGGCGGGCCGAAGCGACCCTCGTCAAGAAGAACTGGCTACTTGCGTTCGCGTACCCGACCTTAGGCGACAAGCGGGTGTCCGAGATCAGGCCGGTTGACTGTCTGGCAGTTCTGCGGCAGGTCGAGGAGCGCGGCTGCTACGAAACCGCAAAACGGCTGCGGGCAACCGTTGGTGCGGTCTGCCGGTACGCAATTGCGACTGCCCGGGCCGACGTCGATCCGACATCTGCCCTGAGAGGGGCACTCACGTCGCCGGTTGTCACGCCGCGTGCTGCCGTCACCGACGCGAGGAAGTTTGGGGGGCTGCTTCGCGCGATAGCTGGGTTCGATGGTCAGCCAACGACCCGGGCAGGGCTGCAGCTGATGGCGTTGCTGTTTCCAAGGCCGGGCGAGCTCAGGTTCGCGGAGTGGACCGAGTTTGACTTTGCCGCCGCCGTTTGGACCGTTCCAGCTGCCCGTACGAAAATGCGACGCGAGCACTGTGTGCCGCTCGCAGCCCAGGCCATCCAGGTACTGAGGGAGCTGCAGGCGGTGACCGGCAGCGGCCAGCTGCTGTTGCCGTCCGTGCGCAGCGCCAGCCGGCCGATTTCCGAGAACACATTAAACGCCGGCTTGCGCCGGCTCGGCTATGCCAAAGACGAAGCGACGGCGCATGGCTTTCGGGCGACCGCGTCGACGCTGCTCAACGAGTTCAAGGAGGTGGTCGGCGGACGCCATCGAGCGGCAGCTTGCGCACGTCGAAGCCAATGATATGCGGCGGGCGTATGCTAGGGGCGACCACTGGGACGAGCGGGTGGCGATGATGCGATGGTGGGCCGACTACTTGGAAAGGCTGAAGGCCGTCGGCGTGGTAATGCCACTGGCGAAGCAGTCGGCGTGACGGCAGTCGGCGCAGCTTGGCGACCGTGGCGGCGTTACTGACATAACGTGCGCGGCAGCGCAGCTATGTCGAGCTTGGCCGCCGATAAGCCGGCAGCGATTTGACCAAGTCGTCGATGTCGCCGCGCCGAATCCGAGTACCGCGCTTGCCAATCACTTTGGCCGGCAGCTGTCCGTTGCCAAGCAGCTCGTACATCATGGTCCTGCCAATGCCGTACTCATCGCAAATTTGGCCAACCGTCAGCAGCTCATTTGGCTGGTACGGCTTGCTTTGACCGTCCATCAACCGCCGGTCGGCCAGCTGCGACGTTTCCGGTTTGCCGCTCAAGCCAGGATCCGAACTCGAGGTCGTCATCGACTTGCGAATGGGGTTCATTGCCGGTCTCCGACTTTCGGTCGCGGCCCGAGCTTTCGACGCAAGTTCACCACTGAGAAGCCCGTTTGAACGACCAACGGGCGTTATGATGAAATAAAATCGCAAGCGGCGCTCGCGTCAAAAAAGGGCAAGATTGTTCAAATTATGTCGTCTCGTTTCAAAGTTCGATAAATGGTGGTGTCACTCACTTGCGCAGGCCCGAGCCCGAGCTTCTTCCGGATTGCCGTGTTACGATTCTTGATCGAGACTTCGGCTTCTCCACTCGCACGAAGCTCTCGATAAGCCTTGAGAATGGCCTGTTGCATGCGGGGCATCTTTTTGGCGTCGAGCGATTTCGCCGGAACGTCATGCGTAACAACCGGAGTTTGACCAAAACACTCCAGCAGCTGCGGCCAATCAAGTTCGAACTCCCCGCCACCAAAGTCCCTTTGTTCGAAGCCAATCGGCCGGCCGCAATCTGATTTCCGTCGTCGCATAGTCGAGAACCAATGATGCTGTCACATCCGGTTTGATTTGCTTTGGCGGCAACCCGGCGGGACGAACATCTTTTTCGAGTTCATACGGGGTACTGAACAGGCCAATTTCTTCAACGTCGGCGCCCTTTCTAAAAGGGATACCGCGAAGTTCTATCGATCCGCCGACGACTTTTTCGCGAAGTAAGGACCATGCTTCATCCACGGTGCTCACCGCCGGTACAATTTTCTGCGTCCGGGACCGGTTGAATTCATCGAGCGCCAAATTCAGCGGCGCGTAACCCGACTTATAGATTTCCAAAACGAAATCGTCGTTGCGCGAAAAAATAAGCGCCAGTGCTAAGTGCAATGGTTCTTCAGGCTCGATTGACATCCGCAAATCTCTCATTTGTTGGTCCACGTTTTGCCGACCGAAATTGCATTAGTTGCGACCTAAAATGACCGAAAAAGACAACGAATGAAAGGCGAATTGCAATCACCGCTCGGGTACGTGTCTTGGGCCTCGAAATTTTCGAGACCGTCAGGAGCAGAGCAATGAAACCGCAAAAATCAGATAGCACGCCCAACAAGTGGTGCCGCGCCGCGCTTCGCGCTCTCAAGCGCAAATTCGGTGAAGATTTTTCGATGCCATCACCAGAGAACTTGCCCAACGCGGAATTGGCACCGGAAGTCCAGCCGATCACGACTCGCGAAGCGACAAAGCGCGCTGAGCTTGAAGCCCTCGGGCTCGCCCTTGCCTTGTACATTCTCGCCTCTAAGTCAGCCTCCAAGAAAAAGTACTTGTCCGCACTTCGAAAGCATCTCGGTTTGCGAAATGATGGTCATCCGGTCGGGCTTTTCGTGCGATTGATGATTCCGCCGCGAATTGGCGGACCTATATGTAATAGTTCAAAATATTCCAAATATGTCGCCGCGTTGCGTTACTGCATTCGAACGGGCATCAAGCCCGACAAAATCGTGAAGCGCGGCATGCCGCAAGGCGAATGTGTAACCGTCTGGGCCGATCGCCATCGCGCCTGGGACAATGAGCGGCGGGCCCTTGAGGCGGCGGCGAAGGGACTGAAAATTTCAAGGCGGCGGCAACCGGGGCTTTCCCAGACGGAGACACTGCGAAAGCATCACGCCAAGCACAAGGACAGGTTGCTGCTTGAGGTTGAGGCTACCGCTTCTTCACCCCCACGCAGCGTCGTAATCCGGTCATGCACGCTCCCAAAGTTGGGGAAGGCTCGGGACCGAAATCAACGCTGGGAAAGAATCAAGCGCGCTATAAACGCGCCGTTGGAAGTCGAGCTCTCATCGCCGGCAGAACCGCAACAACAATCTCCCACCCCTGGCGCGGAGGAGGAAGAGCTATGACCGACCCACTCGCCAATGCAATGACACGTGCTGAGCTGAGGCGCCTGCGAGACGCCTTTGAGGAGATGCTCACGCGACAGCGTATCAACTTCTTTATCACCTTCAACTTCGGCTATCGCATCAAGCCCGAGATCGCGCTGGATCGCATGAAAGGCTTTTGTGCGTCCTTGGAACGAAAGGCCCTTGGACGCAACTGGCACAAGCATCCGGAGAAGGACAGGCTATTCGTTATGGGTTTTCCAGAGCATCTTGACGTCAACCCTCATTGGCATGCTCTGGCGCGCGTGCCGAAGCCAACGCGGATACTGCTGTATGCGGAAGGACCGGCGATGTGGGAGGAGAAGCTGCCGCGCGGCCAACTCGATATCAAAAAAATAGAAGGTCGCAAGCGACCGATTTCATATGCAATGAAACATTATTATCGGGCCGACTCGCGCGCGCATATTTTTGTCTATTCAACGGACCTGGCAGCAGAGTCATCCTGACAGGAACAAATTTTGATCGGTAGCGACCGACGAGGCCGTACACCAGACCCAACACCGCCCAAGGGGACCTGGCGTGCCGTCGTCGCTCGGAGCTGTCCCTGGCCGTGGTGGAGGCCAACCGCCGGTTGTTCTCGACCCAATTGGCCCTCGCCTCGACGTGGTCGTTTTCCAGTTTACATTCGTGCATGGTTTGCGGAGCCGCGGCTTCAACCTCCAATGCGCAAGATGGAGGCGTCTTGCGCACGCCTCCGCTATCCACAAGCAAACGATGGGCATCGCGTACAGCATGTGCCGAGACGCGCCGCGCGCGCCTTGAGGATCGAGCCCCTATTGCCGGGCATTGCGGCACTGGGCGCAGGGTATGTTTTCCGGTTGCTGCGAATGCCATATCAAAAGTCACTACGTATGGCAGCGGGAACTCGTTGCTTCGAAAAAATTGTTGCCGGTCCGATGGAAAAGAATCCGAATTTCCTTGCGATTCTAAAACCCCAAAAGTCATTTCCGTAATAATGTAATTTATCGTGTAGCGCGCGGCGGCGCGCATCGTGATGAAGCGTACTTCGTTATTCGTCGGCGTGGAGCGATAAAGCCGCTGTTGCTATAAAAGCGATCTCGCTAAGAGACGTGTGCAACACGCATAGCAATGAATGTAGTGAGTATAATAAAATTATCAAAATACGAAATAATATTACATAATAAATACATGGAATGAATAAAAAGTTGTATATACAATAGTAATTTAACGTATTTTTCATGCGAATTGTATGAGCGCTGATACTTGTAGCATTTAGATATCTTCAACGCCTTCGAAACGTGTGAGACACGCATCAAAGCCGTGTTGCAAACGCATCGGACAGCAACCATTCATGGACCATATTAAGAGGGCGTAGAATTTAAATTAGCGAATAGCCCGCGAAATACGCCCAATTCCTACCTGGAATGGGCACTTTCGAGGGAGTTTTGCGCCTTTCGCAGAGATTAGCCACAACATCGTCCAATTGCCGCTATCCCCGAACTCCTCTCTAACTTCCCATCCCGAAGAATATTTGGCGGGCCACGTCATCCATTCCAAAACCGCCAAATAGCCGGTTCTGCGAAAACGTAATTTTGTAGCGGCAAGCATGAGCCGAAAAACTCGATCATCGGCGAATTGTGCGTCGTGGCCGGAACAGAAAGGACAAACCGATGCCTGGAACCGAAAACTGTTGGATCAGCAATGGATCGACCAAAGCAATTTCCGAAGCAATGGACGCTCGTCGTGGCAACGACATAAAATCAATGTCGATAAAGACCACGCGTAAGCCCCGTGGCGCAACCCGAAAAGCTGATGTCTTTGGCCGGTTTTACGCCGACATGCGCATGAGCGCGATCCCTTACACCCATAAAAAGCATGCGATCACCCCAGCGAAACCATCCGCAAATCCGCCCAGCGCCGAGCTACCGAGCTTGGACTCCAAGACGGCTGTCAGCGCCGCTGGTTGGCGCAATGCTCAACCGCCAACTCAGCTTTTGGAGATGCCGGCGGGAAGCGGTGCCATCGTTTTATTCGCGAAGCGAGCCGATAACCTCGTAGCCGCGGCAGTCATTGCCTTGAAGGGGATCACAGCTGAAGCTGGCAAGAACCCGCTGTGGACCACGGTCGAAAGCATCGTCATTGCACAGCACCTTGAGCAAGGCGACGGCCAAGCCGTGTGGGCGGACTTGTTGAAGTTTCGCGCATATCGAATGCAGCATGCCACGCCATCGAGAGAGCCTGTCGCGCTGCCGGAAGGAAGCGGCGCCATCGTGCTGTACGGCAAGACGGCGGGTGGGCTCAAAACGGTCGAGGTGACCGCCGTGCCGTCGGTTTCGGTAGAACCGGGTAAAAATCTGCTGTGGACCAAGCTTGAGAACGTGCTCATGCCCAACCAGCTCAGTTTTGAGCAGAGCCAAGATGCATGGTCCGATTTGCTGCGATTTCGTGCACATGGAAAGCAGTTGGCGAGCCGGCAGTCGGGAATAAGCCGGTCGGCCGCGCCAAAAGTGTAGTTCAGCGGAGACGCACTATCTGCGCCAAGTTCCCTCCGGCTCCCTTCGGCATGCGCCAGCGGTTTGAGCCACGGTGCTTGTCGCCTGCGGCTGGCTTCGGCGGTGGTCGCTGAGCAGCTTATGGCGGGGCAAGCAGCCTGTAGGCGTTCGAGTCTTCGGGGAAGCTGAGACCGATCGCGCGCCGTTCAGCGCGGCGTTACGAGTTCGCGCGTTGCGGCCCCTTGTAGAATTCAGGAAAGGCCACCGCAACCATCTCGCTGTCCTCGGCCCAGCCGCGGCAGCTGTTGACTATCGGCGGCGGCTTCTCCGGGTCGACCGGACCGGACACGTTGTAGAAGTTTTTGGACCAGACGGTCTGATAAGCGGTGGTCGCCATCGGACCCAGCAGGTCGATGAGGTGCGTGCAGCCAAGCGCGCCATCGAGCACATTGCGGGCGGTGCGATTAAAGCCGGGCGTGAGCTGGAGGCCGATCAGCTTCGAGAAGTTGGGCGCTGCCCCCAAGCAGTGCTCGACCGGAGTCGCGGTCATGACTGCAATGACATCTTTGATGATGAAGTTGCTGTCGATCGTGATTCTGAGGCCCATGTCGTGCTGCGGTTCGCCGATGGGGATGGGACCGCGCACTGCATTGAACACGAAGGCTTTAGTGTCGGTAAGCCAGCCGTCGATGTCGTAGAGGCCGTCGGCGCGGTCGAAACCTTCGCAGACGATGCGACGGATATGAGACGCAGAGCGTTCGACGGTAGGGGCCGGAAGAGGCATGGCTGTTAAAATTCTCCAGACAAGGCTGACATCCCGACTGGAATAATAGGCGATACAGCTCTGGTCGAGAGATTTTCCAGTTTTCCGTAGTTAGGCCGGAGTGAATCAGCCTAAGTTGCAGCAAGGCTGCACAGCCGATCCGGGAATGAAAGACGCACCGAGGCCGGCCTCGACGTAGGCCGTCGGCAGCGTCAGAAATGAGGGAACCAATCTGATCGAGCGTGTTGCGTAAGCTATTGCCCGACATATTGGCGATAAGCCGCTGTCCAATCGCCCAAGAACGCGGTTTGGCCTTGTTTAAGCGTTATCGAGCGCGCGCATACAAGCTCATGAACTCGATTTTCGAGCCGGTCTTTCATGTGAGCGTTCCACGGTCCATCAAGCGGCTCGGGCCAAAGGTTACCGGGATCGGTCGGGTTGCCACCGACCTCAAGCGGCACGTCATGATCCTCTTCGAAGTCGCGCATATCGTGATCGTCATAGCCACGGTCGGGGGCGTCGAGTTGCTCGCGCTTCAGCCGGCTTGTGTAATGTGCTGGCGGCCGAACGGACTTCGTAAAGCCTGGGACACAGACCGTGGAATCGATGTTGTCTTGGGTCACGTCGGGATTTATTGCGCCCGGTGTAAACCGGCGATCCGGCAGCTCACGTGCAGCAATCAAGCTCGGCGAATTCTGAGCATTGGGAGAGGATTGCGGGGCGCCTGATTGCCTGACGGCGACAATAGGTACGCGATCACGACTGCGAGCCCGATAACCAGCAACACCGCGAGACCGATGGGGAACCGCGAACGTCGAATCATTCGTCAAGGGTATATCGGATCGCTGCCGAGAGGCGCACACCAGGGTTTGAATCGGCATCGAACCTTGACTTTGGATCGGCGTCCAGAGGCGGCGCACCGCAAAGTTCTTGCACGACCGAACGATTAGGTGGGATTGTCTCCCTAGCTCTCCGCTACCCAGCAACCGAAGGAGAAATCCAATGGCCCAACGGAAGAGACCGGCACCGTCTCGGCGTCGGAAGGCCGCGACCGGCAAGACAGCCGGGAAAGGAAAAACGGCGAAGAAGACCAAGGCTCGGACGGCAAAGCGGGCTCGATCCGTGAAACCGAAGACGCCGGTTGGCAAGAAGAAGGCAGTCCGCAAAACGGCCAAGCAAGCGAGATCGGTCGCGCGTGTAAAGCCGGCAGCGCGGGCAGGCAAAAAGAGTGGAACTGCATCTCGCCCCCGCCGCGCGCGACAAGGTCAAACGGGGCGCGCTCTTGCGAGGCGGAAGGCACGCCAACCTAAGCCCGTGAATCCGGCTGCGATTGAGCACGTCGTCGTGGATATACTGGAGGAAATTGCGCCTGGGGTCGTCGTGGTCGAGGAGTACGAAGTGGACGCCGTAGTTCCCGGCGAATCCGTTAAGCCTGGAGCCGGGCTGGGTAAAAACGAACGCCAGTAGCGCACCACCTGGAAATTCTACTTGTCAACGTGTTTCACGCGCTTTGGAATTCTGAGCATTACCAGCTGGACGCGCTTGAACTCGGTCCGAGCGACGCGATTGCCGGTGCGTTCGGTCTTAATGCGTGAGATCGTTCTGAGCGCCAACTCCCCTCAGGACAGGATGGCGTGTCGTCAGAGCTGATGTATTGTCAGCCAGCCATGCGGCGAATGTGATCTAACGCCGTATGACTAACGACTGGGCCTTGAGTTCAGAGAAATTCCCAAATTGAGGGCTTTCTGTCGGATAGCGCCTTCGGTCCGCTTGAATGCACGCGCAATTTTCGGCGCGGGCGTTTTCTGCCGCGCTAGAGATTTCAACTCGCGCACGTCCTCTTTGGTCCACGCGCGCCGCTTCACCGACTTCTGTGCCATGGTATCTCCGTTGCTTTCGGCGGAGCCTATAGCACAAATGTTTCGTGGTTGTGCAATCCCCTTCGAACACAATCAGGATGCGTTCGGGCAAATTCCATCGCAATTGAGACGCAGCATTTGTCGGAACGATCTATCGCGCTTGAGATACCACTCCCGACTCATGGCGGCGCGCCGGCTTTCGTATTTTTCGGCATAAAGCAGAACCCACCGGCGTCCTCGCGTCGATTTTGCGCCGATTCCCGTATTGTGTTGCCTGAGACGACGTTCGAGATCGGCCGTCCATCCTACATAGGTTCGGTAACCCCGCCCGCCATCGCTGCCAAGTACGTAGACGTAACAGTTCATGATTCAGGCAATGTCATAGGCGGCATGGACGGTTCTTTTCGTCAGTGACGCGGCCCAGCGGGAGTTTCCAGCGTGATGTCAAAGGAAAGAAAATGATCGAACAGAGGCGTCTTGCGATAGAAGTGCTCATTATCGAAGCGGTTCTCGGCGGTGTCATCTTGCCGATGGTCAAGAAGACCGAACCACCATAGTGGGCGCAGGATCGTGGAATCCATTGCATAGGTCGCCATGTCCCATGGCGTGTCCAATATGCTGTCGATCGGAATCGTGCACATGCGCGTCAATCGTTCGCGCGATTCCCAATCTTTCGCGGCGATCGACAAGGACCAAAGCACGATGCCGACATCGCACTGTGGCCAACCCTGATGCGCGCCCCGGCTGAGAAACTCCAGAGCCACATGCCAGTACGCGAGATGAAACAAGATAGCCTGGAGAGCTCCTTGGTCGAGCCCCTCCAGCATTCGTCGACCTAAGGCCGTGGCTTGAAGATGGCCCTTGTGTTTGCGGAGAAGCTTGGCGGTTTCTGCGAGGTGCCGAACAAAGTATAGGGGAAGGAAGTCCGGTTCGTTGATGACCTTGTGAAGCCGAAACGCACTGGCTCTGTCGAACCCTGGCCATGCGAAGAGGTCGCACATTTTCGCCACGACATCTCGGGATAGGTTCTCGGTCGCCGTCATCTTCAAACCCGGGCCAGCCGCGGCGGAACGCAGCAAAACCAGCGTGTTCCTCGCAATGGCCGATTGCTGGATATCTTGATATGTGAGGTTGGAAGCAAGGCGGATCGGGCCGGTCACCGGTGATGGCGGACGCCTTAGCGCGGCAAAGCTGGATTCGTTCAGTAGGGTCCAAACTGGCTCGATGCCGCCGAGCCATCGTTTGACCGATCGGTCGTTCAGGATAGGGAGAGTTACCACTGTTGCGTCCTCATCGGGCTGGTTCCCGGGCCGCAATTGACTTGGTGCCGAGCCGCTCATTCAGCTTCGACCAACGCTGACGGCCCGAAACGTTTTTCACGGCAATGGCGACCGCCTTCTTCTGGCCGACCAGAACGACAAGCCGCTTGCCGCGGGTGACGCCGGTGTACAGCAGGTTCCGCTGCAGCATTGGGTAGTGTTGGGTCAGCATCGGAATCACGACCGCGGGATATTCCGAACCTTGGCTCTTGTGGATGGTTGCGGCGTAGGCCGGGACCAGCATGTCGAGCTCGCCAGTGCCGTAGGTCACGGTACGGCCGTCGAAACTGACTTTGAGCTCGGCGGCGTCGGTATCGACGTCGTCGATATAGCCGATGTCGCCGTTGTAGACGTCCTTGTCGTAGTCATTCTCGATCTGCATGACCTTGTCACCGGGCGCGAAGGTCCAGCCAAAGCGTTCAACTTTACGTTCGCCGGCGGGGTTCAGTGCCGCCTGTAGCTCGATGTTGAGCGAGCGGGCACCAACGCCGCCGCGGTTCATCGGGCACAGCACCTGGATGTCCCGAATGGGATCGAGGTTGAAACGCTGCGGAATGCGGGTTTTCACCAGCTCGATGATCCGTGACACCGCTGTCTCGGGACCGTCGGCTGGTACAAAATAGAAGTCGCTGTCGCCTTCAGGTTTGGCAAGATCGGGAATGGCGCCGCGGTTGATCTGGTGCGCGGCGGTAATGATCTTGCTTTGGGCGGCATGCCGAAACACTTCGGTCAGCCTGACCACTGGCACAGCTCCAGAGCCGATAATATCGGCCAGCACCTGGCCCGGTCCAACCGACGGAAGCTGGTCGATGTCGCCGACGATCAGCAGCGCGGATTCATCCGGCATGGCCTTCATCAGGGCTTGCATAAGCATGACATCGACCATCGACATTTCGTCGACGACAAGCAGGTTGCAGTCGAGGGGATTGTCAGGACCGCGTTTGAAGCTGCCGGACCGCGGGTCAACTTCAAGCAGCCGATGAATGGTCTTGGCTTCGAAGCCGGTCGCTTCCGTCATCCGCTTGGCGGCGCGGCCTGTGGGGGCACACAGCAGCAGGTTCACACCCTTGGCGGACAGGATGCGCAAGATTGCATTGACGATGGTCGTCTTGCCGACGCCGGGGCCGCCGGTGATGACGAGAACCTTGGTCAGCAAGGCGAGCCGGATCGCGGCCAGCTGGCTGTCGGCAAGCGACAAGCCGGTCATTCGTTCTACCCAAGGCAATGCCTTTGCCGGATCGATGGTTGGCCAGGGCAGTCCTCCAGTCGCTAGGCGCAACAGTCTGTCGGCTATCAGCTTTTCGGCTCGGTACAGGCCGGCCAGGAAGATGCAGGGTGTCTGCCCAACCGTGTCGGCGATGACCGTGGCATCGGCCAGTTCGAGATTGAGCGCGGTGAGAACCAGGTCTTTGTCGACTTCCAGCAGGGCCACCGCCGACGGCATAAGCTGGTGTGTGGGCAGTCCGCAGTGGCCTTCGTCCATCGCCTCGGTCAGGGCATAGGCAATCCCGGCGCGCACGCGAATCATTGCGGTCTTGTCGATGCCGAGCTTCATCGCGATGGCGTCGGCAGTCTTGAAGCCGATGCCGCGAATATCGCGCGCCAGCCGATAGGGGTTCTCGGTCATGACCTGAATGGCGTCAGCGCCATAGGTCTTGAATATCCGCACCGCCCGCGCCGTGCCGACGCCATGGCTGTGCAGGAACACCATGATTTCCCGCACCGCCTTCTGTTCGGCCCAGGCGGCGAGAATGCTGCCGGCACGCACCGGGCCTATCCCGTCGATCTCCCGCAGACGGTCGGGGGTTGCTTCGATGACATCAAACACCTGGTCGCCAAAAGCGGCCACCAGCTTCTTGGCATAGACCGGGCCAACGCCACGGATCATGCCGGACGCGAGATACTTTTCGATCCCGTCGGCGGAAGACGGCAGCGACGTGCGCAGGAACCGTGCCTTAAACTGCTGACCGTGCATTCGGTCGTTGACCCATTCGCCGGAGGCAGTGATCCACTCGCCCGGAGAAATCGCAGCGGCATGGCCGACAACGGTCACGACATCACGGTGGCCACGCGCCTTGACACGTAGGACACAGAAGCCGTTTTCGGCGTTGTGGTACGTGACGCGCTCGACGAGACCGGCCAGCGTTTCCAGCGTCGAGGCTTCGGGTGGGATTTTCATTGGTTGGGTTGGGTCATCGGATTTACCAAGGCGCTGGCAAGACCGTCGAGAATACGGTTATCCCGGTCAAGCTGGCAGTCTTTGCGTAGGCGTGGCTGGTTGAAGCGGCTAGAATTGCTAGCTTGTGTTTCGGAGCCTGCAATGGCTGGAGCTCGAATCGTCAAGATCAACCGCGCACCGGTGCTCACGCTGTGGGCAGCGGTGGTGGCGGAACGGCTTGGCTTTGACTGGAACGAGGCATTAACGCTGGGACGAGCCGTGGCGGGGCTGAACGCTTACAGCAAGGGGGTAAGACTTGGTTTGTACGAGCCGACTCCCGAGGCTGAACGCGACCGCCGCCAGAAAGCCAAGCAAGGCCAGACGCTTCACGTCGACCTGCTTCACCGGGCCGTACCAGTCGTGCAAACGGCCACTGGGTTGAGGGCGGTGACCAAGGACAAGCCGATTTCGCCCGAAAGCGTTGATCGGTATTTGCGCGGCAAGTTTGGCGATCAGCTTGACGATGCCCGCAAGGCGATGGAGCGGTTGGCGCAGTCGGCGGCCGCTGCTGAGCTCGCGAAGCGCGCGTATGCGCTGTACGAACAGTTTCGCCCCCAGATTCCCGCCGGCGTGACCGGCTGGGGTGCGGCGGGCAATCTCGACCTGGACCGGATTGCCAACTTGGCTCGCAGCTAGCCGCAAACGTGAGCGCGGCCGCCAGTGGGTTTCGCTTCAACTCCACTACCGGCCGGTGCCCGAACCGTTCCTCAACGGGGTTCGCTGCTGGCGTCCCACGAGCTTTTTGCTAGAGTGGGCGGGCTTGCGATCGCGGGGCCGTGCGGGACATGAACGTCAAGAATGGTCTTGCCCGGTCTTGGCGCGATTGGGCCGTTATGGCGATTCGAAATGCCGCTTGGTTTCTTATTTTTTCGGGGGTAGGCATCGTCCTCACCGGATGCCTCGTAGCGAATGGAGATCGACCGCCCGTTGATCCGCTTAGCTGGAAGAGTTGGCTTGACTGGTGGATGGCGGACCCACGCTCAGCTGCGGCTCCGACAATCACCTCAGCCATCGCGGTTCTTGGTCTCCTTGGTACGGTTTTTCAGATATTTGTCTCTCGCGCAGGCCGCGAAGCCCTTCGAGGCCTTTTAGAGCGCATTTCCTTTGCTGAAGACGCGATCAGAGCTGAGTTTCAGAGGGTCGGCGAAGCGACACAAATGGAAGTAGAGCAGGCTGCGAGCGAGGCCCGTGGAGCGCACGAAGTTGCCAAGCGACTTCTAAGCATTACGACCGAACTGAATGAATTACCACTTACCCGCTATGTTCCTCTTAGCGATGGACAGATCGCGAACCTTCGAACTCGAATGCTGATCGCGGAGCACAACGTTGTCCAATACGAGGACATCACTGATTTCGCCGAACGCACGCTCAGATGGGCGCGCCCCCTGGAGAGCATGACTTGAGCAGGATTCTCGGACCGGCCGTTCACCAGGCCTATGTCTACCCGGATTTCGACGCCGCACTGGAACGCTTCGCGGCCGGCGGGATCGGGCCGTTCTTCGTCCTCCCCGAAGCCGGCGGCATGAGCCTCTATCGCGGAGAGGAGCACTATCTCAGCATCAAGGTCGCCTTCGTTTACACGGGCGACACTTGCATGGAGATCATGTCGCCCATCGGGGAGCAGCAATCGACATATGCCGAGTTCCTGCGCAACAATCCCCATGGCGGGCTGCACCATATCGCCTACTTCTCCGACGATTTCGAGAAGACGCTGGCGAAGTTCGAAGCCGAGGGGAAGCCGTTGCGGATCGTGCAGGACCTCGTGAATCCCGCGACCGGCCAATCCGTCGAGATCTATTGCGAGCCGGTAGGGGTCGATAACCCCATCCTGTTCCAGTTCGTTCGGCCGGGCGTGTTCGATGCATGGTTCGATGCCATGCGCGATGCGGCGGCCAATTGGGACGGCACCGACCCGATCCGCGATGCACGCCCGCTCCTGGCTGCCGCCATGGCCCCACGCGCGGCTTAGGGCATGATGACTTAGGGTTTGCACAGTGCGCCATTGGGGAGACGCCAGCACGCTGGTTTCGTGCCATCCAGCGCCGCGCCGTGTTTCAATCCCGTCCGCGTCCAACGCTTTCGCAATGGCCGAGTCGGACAGCCCGTCTCTGACAACCCGCTCAACGAAGTTGCGTAACGTCGCCGCGCCACTCGCAGGCATCGTTGTGTGCCCCGAGTTGCGCCTGGATTCGCTATCGCGAAATTATGGCTAGACCGTTGGGCGGAACAGCAGCGCGCGAACCGCGACGCTAATCAACACCCCAATTGGATCTCGCCGTAGCTTTGCACAGACGCAACGTCGAGCAGTTTGCGTCACGCCACCAAAGGATTCGCCGACTTTCCGGTCTCGTAGACGTGTTTTAGCCCCCGTGCGATGGCGTTGACGGTGCGTCTGCCGAGTGGGCGCATCAGCAGTGCGTCCAAGAGACGGCCCAAGGCACCAAAGGGCAATTCGTAGATCAGTGTGGTCGTCGCGCGCGTTCGCTCGCCCGGCGCATCGTCCAGGCGATAGACGAACTGCGCTTGCTTGAAAGGTGTCGGCTGATTGTCGCCGTTGTGGAGTCTCACGGTGAAGCCATATCCCTCTTCCCAGAGGATGACGGTTTCATCGACAGGCGGGCGCCCTTTGCAGAAGACCCTCCGGCTTGCGCCCACGCCTTGGCGCTGCGGCGTCGTGATCTCGATCCGCAACACACCCGGATGGCGCAGTGGACTTAGAGCGGTTTCAGTCTGCCGAGGCCTGTCCGTGTCCGACAGGGCCGTCGAAATTCTCTTGTCAGCCATCGGGCGCGGCACTAAATCAGTATCCACTCTATAGAAGTCCAGAACATCCGGAATAAGGAGGAGGCTCAGTGAACGCGCCGAGCTTTCAATCGCCAACCTACGAAGAGATCGCCGCACTTGGCAAGGATCCGATCCCGGCCGGCCCATACTATCGCGAGGACTATTTCGAGCTCGAGCGAGAGGCGATCTTTAAGCGCACCTGGCTGCACGTCGGACATATGTGTGAAATCCCTGAACCAGGCAATTTCATCGTCCGGCCGATAGAGGTCGCCAAGACATCCATCCTTATTACGCATGGCAAGGACGGAAAGCTCCGCGCCTTCCACAACGCTTGCACCCATCGCGGTACGCAGTTGGTGTCGGAGACGAGCGGAGCGAAGTCGTCGTTCACCTGTCCCTATCACGCCTGGACCTTCGGCTACGACGGCAAACTTCGTTCCGCGCCGGATTTCGAGCGATTCTACGTTGAGCAGTCCGCGTGCGATCTTCGTTCCGTGTCGGTTGACGTCTGCGCCGGCCTGATCTTCATCAACCTCGATCCGTCGCCCCAGCAGAACCTCCGCGAATTCCTCGGTCCGCTGCCGGAACGGCTTGAAGCGCTGCCGGTCGCGAAGGCGACGACCTTCTCCGAGTACGTGTATGAAATTGAGGCCAACTGGAAGCTGACCTTCGACAACTTCCAGGAGGTTTATCATCTGCGGGTCATCCACCCGCGCACCAGCGTCGCCGCCAGAGGGCCCGAAAACCCATTCGGGTACCCAATCAAGTACAATTTCTACGGCCCGCACCGCGGACACACATTCTGGACCAACCCCAGTCCGAGTTTCCCTCCGCTCCAGCTTTTTGCCTTGGGCAAGGCGGTCGCATTCTCCGCGATGGAAGGGTTCGGCGAGGCGCCGAACAACAGGGAGTATTTCTGCCTTTTCCCGAACGTGTTCATCCTGGGTCAGCCGGCGCAGCATTTCATCCATACCGTGATGCCGATTTCGGCGACGCGTTCGCGCGGGACCATCCGTCTTTATTGGGTCGGAAAGGATGACAGCGCGACGAAGCGCTTTGCGCGGGAATATTCCATGGTTGGCGCGCGCGACGTTCACTCGGAAGATTTCCTCGTCATCGAGAGCGGACAGCGGGGATTGAACAGCGGAGCGCTGGAGCACATCCACTTCCAGTCGCAGGAGGTGCTGTGCCGGCACATGTTCCGCACCATCGACAATATGGTTGAAGCCTACAAGGCGACCCTCAAGACCGCCGGAGAGATTGCATGAGCCCCGTATCATCTCTGCTTCCAGCCGGTTTCGAGACTCTGGAGCCGTTCGCCCCAACTTGGTCCATCGCCGGCGCCGCCAATCGCGCCGAGCGCCGTATGTCGAGTAGCGAGGCCGAACGCGTCGCCTTTTTCGAGGCCGCCAAAGATCTGCTTGCACCAGCCTTGGCGCGTCTTGACCAAAAGCCGCTTGATCAGTTCGACGAGAAAGAAAAGCGGCTGATGAACCTGATGCTCACCTTGGCTCACGTTGCGTTCGCGGTCGAAGTGCAGGGCGACCTCGAACCAAAGCACGTGCTGGGCGCCAGGCACATGAGGATCACCCGGGCACCCGCGGACCTGGACTCGTGAGCCTCGCGTGATTGAACTTCCGGGCGACCAGCCTGCAAAATCGCGTCGAACAATGACCCCACCCCTTGCCGCGTGTAACTTGTCGCTTTCATTGCGTAATGGCTGAATTCAAAGGGGGCACGGTTGGGCGCGAAACGGGACCCCACAAAATCCAAGTTTTTTTAACCATTTCAAGGGGGTGGGCGAGTTTGAAGCAAGGGTCAAAATTCAACGCGATTTTACATGTCAACCGGCCGTACGGTCCCGATAGTGGAGATTAAGCGTTTCACACTATCTGGCCACGCCCCACCGCGCTCAGGAGTTTTGCGGCAGCACGACTATCCAAAAGAAGGATTCGCTGTTTGGGACCGGTGCGTCGCGGTGCCAGATCGCTTTTCTAATTGGTCGCGCGGTGCCAGAATCTCAATGTGTGAAACCGAGCAGAAATCATGATCGTGCGGCCGATCACCAAAAGCGATTTTTTAGCGGGACTTCAGTGCCCGCTCCGGCTGTGGAACCGCCATCGCGCTCCGATTCCTTACGAGGACCGCGAGGAAACGTCCGCCATGCGCGCCGGCACAAATGTTGGTCTGTTGGCACACCGACTTTTTCCAGGAGGCATTGTCGTTGAGGCGGAGCCATGGGAGCGCGAACAAGCCGTTGCCCGGACACAAGCTTTGCTTTCAGACCGAAATGTCGGGGCCATATTCGAAGCGGGCTTTGTGCATAATGGCCTGCATGTCCGCGTCGACGTGCTGAAGCGAACGTCAGCGGAAAGTTTCGCCTTGTATGAGGTTAAAAGCTCGGGAGAAGTCAAAGCCCAGCACATTCCCGATTTGGCGTTCCAGGTGCAGGTCGCACGGTTGAGTGGGCTTAAAATCGAAAATGCGGGAATCATTCATATCAACAAAAATTATGAACGCGGCACTGAACTCGACGTGTATGGCCTGTTTAGTGTTTCCGACGAAACGCCACGGGTGGACGATTACGTCGCGGGTATCGAGCAACGCATTGGGCAACAACAGCAAATTCTTCGCGGCCAGTCTCCATCTGTTGAACCGGGAAGTCATTGCCACGATCCGTACGACTGCGAGTTTTGGGACCGATGCACGGCTTGCAAGCCGGAAGACTGGGTATTCTATTTGCCACGGCTGGGAAGTGAGCGTTATGAGCAATTGCGGTCGCTCGGGATCGAATTGATTTGGGAAATTCCGGACGATTTCAATCTCAGCGAGTTACAAAATCGCATTCGTGAAGTTCTGCGCACCGGCGAGCCTTACCTTGGCCCCGGCCTAGCTGCGGCTTTGTCAGAGGTAACACCGCCGGTCAGTTACCTCGATTTTGAAACGATCAGTCCGGCAGTACCAATTTGGCCCGGCACATATCCATACCAGCGCATACCGTTCCAATGGTCGGTGCATAAGACTTCGCAATCCGGCCAGCTGATCCATGCAGAATTCTTGGCGGACGGCTCAACCGACCCACGTCGCTCCGTGGCAGAATCGCTGGTTGCGCAGCTGTGCCCTTCGGACGAACGTATCGTTGTTTACAATAGGGCTTTTGAAAGCAGCGTGCTCGGCGAATTGGTCGATCTGTACAGCGACCTCGCACCACGCTTAATTGCCATCCGGGATCGTTTTTGGGACCTGCTGCCGGTCGTCCGAAATCATGTATACCTGCCGGGATTCGGCGGGTCATTCTCAATCAAGGCAGTGGCGCCGGCTATGGTGCCACAGCTGAGCTATGCTGCCTTGGACGGGGTCAACGAAGGACTGGCGGCTTCCGACGCATTCATTCGACTTGTCAATGGAATCCTTGCCGACGGGGAGACCGAGGAAGGCGTTCGTGACGAACTACTCGCATATTGCCGCTTGGATACGTTGGCGATGGTGCAAGTTCATCAGAAACTGCAGAATATCCGCTGAATTACCGACCGAACAGCCGCTTATCCAGTAAAGCCACCGTTCCGACAATCCTGGTCCACTTCAGCGCAGGTGGAGCAACTCAGACGCACGCAATTTGGATTGGCCGTGGCTTGCTCGCGCTGATGGATCAGACTTTTAGCCTGCGGCTCACCTATTAGCCGCCGTCTGCTCAAATTTGGGCTCTGTATTGCGTCGTGATGAGGTGCGTTATCCGTCGCGCCGGTAAGCGGGCGAGTTAGTTCACGGCTTTTTACCCGTATCGCGCAGAAAATTCGAGAAACTGTCTGCGGCGTACGTCCAATTCTGACGCATGCATCGGCTACAAGCCCGCCGCAAGAACGGTGGGAATTTACCCCTTTATGGAACACAATGGAGGCTGACCGTTGGCTCATGCGCAAAAATTCCGTCCCGGACTTGTCTTCAAGTCGGGCAAGCTGCTGGAATTCCAATGGTATTCTCTCACGGTAATGAACCCGTGGCCGCAGCCGCTGGCGTGGCACAAGACGACGAGGCGGCCGTTTCGGCCGGTGCGCCCGAAGCGAGCCCTTCTGGCGATGGAGCCCTGGGACGATACCGATCCCGAAGAAATTCCCATCTTCGAGACGTTGAACGCATTCATGGCGCCCGTTCCGGCGGAGGCGCGGCAGGCCATCGGCGGTTTCGCCGAACGGCAGTGGCACGTGATGGCGCTGCTGGCGCGCTGTCCCGGCGCGCTCGATCTCGTGCATTCGACGCCGGCGCTCGCCTTCGCACTCGCCTCGAACTGGGTCTTCGCCAAGAGGCCGGTGCAACAGCCGTTGCGGGCTGCGCGTTCGCTGCTGCGCAAACGCCAGGTTGAGATTTGCGACTGGCTGGAATTTCCGGCGCGCCCATCGACCGTTTCGGCGCTGCGAAAGTTTCGCGGCCCCGACATTTCGGTCAAGTCGCTTCTCTATCTGCGCGACGCCTTGTGGGACGACGAAATAGCCAAGGTGCTTTCGCATTGCGCAACGATCACCCGGCAGCTGTTGTTCGCGGCGACCCATCCCATCATGCGGGCACACGTCTCCCCGCGCTTCCTGCGCGATCTGGACGCGCAGAAACCGGTGCCCGACGCGCGATACCCCAACCTCGATCTTCGCGACGCGCTGGGTTGGTTCCTCACCGGCGGCTATCGACAATTTAGGGGTCCGAGGATGCTGCAGTCGATTCGCCAGCTTTACGCCGCGTTCAACGCCGCCCTCGAACGGCCGGCCGCAGCAAGCCACCCGGCCGAAGGCGACATATTTCCTGCGCCGCCCTTCGCAGGCTCGCACGATATTATTCCACTGCGGACCGGGCGCGATTTCCTCCGCGAGGGCATGACGATGAAGCATTGCATCGCTTCGCTCCACCGCGCGGCGGAAGAGGGAACTAGCGCGTTCTATAGTGTTCTGGCGCCGGAACGCGCCACGCTGTTGCTAATACTGGACAATGGTGTGTGGCGGGTGGACCAGTTGGCGGGCGCCGGAAACAAGCCGGTTTCGCAGGCGACTTGGGCGGCGGTCTATCGTTGGCTCGGATCGCAAATCTGGGAGGCAGAAGATGCTCAGGCAGCCCTCACTTCCGTGAGCCGTTGACGCTCGTGCTCGGAATCTTCGCCGACGACGGCGACTTCCTTGAATTCAGGTATGACGGCCAGCGGCTCGAACCGGCGGAATTGTAAGCAAAGTTCCTAAGTTTAACGCTTTGCAAAAAACTGTGAGAGGAGGCCGTTAATTTACCCCCCCCGCAACAGCAACCAGAGCCTATTATCCATTTTGTGAGTTCTAAATCTTTAGCATAACCGGTAAGAGCGCCTCCGTAAACCGCCGGGCACGATTCTGCAAACTCACAACAATTTGGTCAGGTGCCATGAGCGTGTCCATGTTCACAATGTCTCGAATCTGCGAAACCGCACAGTATGCCCAACCACCTGTTTGACCATCCGGGTAACCGAAAGCTGCTTTGTCCCAAATAGGAGATCTACGTGATTCAAAAGGCATGTCGCGAATTCCATGATCGTCTCGCTCTAGAAACTGCGAGATGCTCTCAAGAAAATTATCCAGTGCTTCTCTTGAACCAACGTTTTCAATATATGCATAAAGATACGGTCCATAGGGCGGTTGGGCTTCGGTAAGGGACCATCCGCTCACACCATGTATCCCGAAATGTAAGTTTGCATTGGCTGTGTCGCACCAATTGAGAAAGCCGTAGGAAAATTCTCGACCGTTGGTGAATTTCACGCTGGACATGGGATTCGGGGGACGACACCGGAAGTCTTTCTCTAAGACGTCTTGAAGAAGCTGCATGACAGCATCAGGAAGCTCGTTTCTGCATATTTGATCTCGCAGCGTATCAATTTGACTAAAATGCCTGAAATTCCTTATGTACCACTGTATGCGATCCGACTTCATTGTACCGCCTCCATTCAAGGCATCGTAAGTTTCGACAAACGATTTAAGCAATACCGTCTGTCGCGCAGAAGCTGCGTCTGTCTCATCGTTGAATTGGGTTCTGTTTCTCAATGCCTTGCGGAAGGCTTCGGCCAAATCCCTTGTGCGCAACGGAACATAGTTGGGGTCGTTTGCGGAGTTGCCTTCTGGGCTCAGGTAAATCCCAACCAAGCAGCTTTCTGGGATACCGTGTTCCTTACCCCACGCGGTGAGCGCACCTTGCTGTTTCTCGGTTTGGCTCTGTCTTTCGCAGCCTCCGCAAATCTTGTTCTCTACGAAAATGATAAAGCGCTTGCCAACAACGCTGATGTCGACGCGCGCTGGTGTTTCGGGTTTAACAAAAATCGAGTTAGGAGTTTGAAGGTCGCTGCTTATTGCTTCCAGCAACAAATCGGCTTTTTGCCCAATCTTTGATCTTATAGCTTCGACCAACGCGGGAAGAAACATTTCTGCAACCGTATTTGGTTCTCTGGGATTTAGCAGCCGATGGAGCGCGCGGCTGAGATCATTTTCTGAAGGCTGGTAACCGCTTGTTATGTACGGATCGATACCAAGCAGATGCTGATTTTGTGCTTCCTGAACGATCCTTTCAAATTCTATCAAGGGTTCCATCACCGGCCATTTCTTTCAGAGAAGAGGCTTAGCTTGCCATCGTGACATTTCATTTAGTTGAGCCCATCGACAGCTATCGTGCAATTAGGTTGCCCAGCAGCTTTGGCCTCACCACCTTAACTTCCTGACCCCACGTCCCTAAATGCCACGCCATTTCCCTCAGTCCACCGGCGCGGAAGCGGACGATGAGGGAGCCGTCTTTTTGCGGCTCGAGTTTCTGCGTCGGGTGAAAGAGATAGTCCTTCGCATCGGCCGCCGCTTCAGGCGAAAACTTCCAGACCACGTTGACGGGCTTTTCCTGGAAGACGCCGAAGGAGCGTTCGGCATAGGCCTTGAGCGAGAAGCTCTTCCTGCGTGCGAAGGATTGGTCGAGCACTTCGACGCGCTCGATGTTGGAGAGCGCGTAGTTGCGGAAATCGCGCGCCACCTCGCTCTCGCTCCATGCCACGAGATAATTCCGGTGGCCGTAGAGGAATCCGTAAGGCCGCACCGTCTCGTAGCCGCGCTTGCCCGAGCCGCGATAGAGATAATGGAGGCGCACCTTGCGGCAGGAAAGAATGGCTTCGCGCAACTGCGCCACGATCTCGGCATCGATCTTCGGCCGCGGGCCGGGGCGCATCGCCACGCCCTCCGCTTCGGTCAAGGCTTCGAGATCGGTTTCGAGCCTTCTGAGGCTCGCGGGCTTCAACGCCGCCTTGAGCTTGAGGATCGCGCTTTCCGCTTCGGCCGCGCGTTGGGCCAAGTTCTCGCGGGCGAGCAGGCTCGCGCCGGTGGAAAGCGCGGAAAGCTCTGCGGCGCTGATGCCGGCGACGCTGCCCAAGGTGCCCGAGGGCAGGCGCCAGCGCTTGGGGACTTCACCGGGATTGGCCACCTCTACCTGCGGGAAAACACGCTCGACGGCATCCCTGAGGCGCTCGGCCGTGCGCCGGCTCATCTCGCTGCCGTTGACGCGCCGCATGTCTTCGAGCGAGACGCCTTCCGCCGTGCCCTGCATGGCGAGCGCGAGCTTGAGAACCGTTTCGGCCTTCTCGTAGCGCAAAGTCTGCCCCTTACGGCGCATCGCTACGCATGCGCTCCTCGCCCGCCGCACTTACGAGCATCTCATAACCACTATACGCTAGAACGTCGCCGGATGGCGAGCAGCCTTCGCGGGCTCGGCGATGCCAATGCTCGCACCCATCTGCGGATACCGAAGGCCGGCCTGGCTGGTGTCGCAAATCAAGGGGCAAACCCAATGCGGGCCGGCGCCAATCACCTCAGAGCAGTGCTGCTTCCAAATTGGCCATTTCTGACACTGCGCCTTGTAGGCCATCGACGCCTTGGCAAAATTGTCTTCGGTCGGCTCCTTAAAAAACCGAATCATCGCCGGCATCATTTCCGCGTCTTCCTTAGTCCGGAAATCGTTTCGACGGGCATTTCCGGGGTTAATTCCAATAAGCAAAACCAGCGATTCGGGGTATCTCGTCCCCACAAATCCGAATTGCGGCGTGAGATCATCGGTATGAAGTTCCGACGAACGTCCACGGGGTAGATCAAACTCCAAATCGCCGAAAAATGCCTTACGCTCCAACTCCACGACGCGCTTTGCCGAAATATAGCCGAGCATGGTCCAATGTCCTCCATCCGAAAGTGCTCAAAACCGTGCCACGACGTGCTGACCAATCGGTTGCTGTTGGCACATCGGTTGCGAATGTTTCTTGCGAGTTGCTCAACGAATCGCGTCGGAATTCCCCTAGGCCACGTTCAATCAAAATTCATCAACAAAGGACCCGGTCCGGGAAAAGGCTATTGAAAGTTGCTATCTTTGATCCTGAGATCGCTGGTATTTGCCGGATCGTTTAATCCAGGACCGGTGATCGGCGATCGTTGAAGCTAAACTTCACCTCCAGGGCCTTCTCGACGGCCTCCTTCAGTCGTCTGTCGAGCGATTTTGCCGGCCCGGGCAATCCGCTGGGATTCCCCGATTGCCCTTTCTTGAATTGGGTGTGCCTGGGCGGCTTGCCCTTGCCCACGGTGTAGGTCTGCTTGGCGGTGATTGTACATCCGCTTTGGTCTCATGCGCCCAATAAAAACTGGACTGGAATATAATCAACCGAATTTTGGCGCCACGCCCGCGGCAATTTTCGTACGAGCCTGATTCCGGTCTATACTGCTCAAAATGAGCACGCTCTTTGCGTGCATTACATCGAATCCGAGCAATGCCACGGCTGGCCCTGCATTCGGGGTATGCGCATCTGCGTGGCCGACGTGCGTGAGATGCACGCCGACGGGTCCCTTCGTCTACAGCGGTACCGTTCGGACGATATGATGGTACGTGATAATGTTGACCATCGAGCCAATAATGATGATAATGATAATCAACCGCGAAATATAGTGCGGTTCCAGGACCTGATGCCGATCTGGTTCTTCGAGTTGGGGGGCGCTTTTGAAAGCCGGTATTGGTATCTCGCGAACAATTGGCAGGCTAGTCGAGCGCCGCTCTGTTCTCAAACGCGCAATCAAGCGTGCGGACTTGGAAGCTGCGCGGTTTCAATTTCGCTTGGCAGAACTGTTTCCCGCAATCATGCGTCCATGGCCGCGTCAGGTTACGATCGCAGTCACGGCGGATTGCAATCTGCGCTGCGTCGGTTGCCGCTACGGCCGCGATTTTATGCCTGGGGCGCGGCTCAAGCTCGAAGTCGTGCGACAGGTTATCGATGACGCCAACGCCGGCGGAGTAATGAGCGTGCGCTTTTTCGGCGGCGAACCGCTGCTGCATCCTGGTCTTCCGGAAATGGTACGGCACGCGACTGCGGCAGGCCTGAGTGCTTACATCACGACTAATGGCAACCATTTGGGCCACCGAATCGATGCGCTCTATGAGTTAGGGCTAAGACTTGCAACAATCGGCTTCTATGGACTTGAGCCGCATTATTCAGCTCACACCGGGCGTTCCGGACACTTTGCGCGACTTGAGCGCAGCCTTACGGCGGTCCGCGAGCGCTACGGTAAGACCTTTGAGCTTCAGCTCAATTATGTCGTGATGCGGGGCACCTGCGACCCGCTCGTGCTCGCTGACGCGTGGCGCTTTGCAGAGCGCTTTGACATGTACTTCCATCTGGATCTTGCGAGCCCTTCCACGCCGTTTTTTCGGAACGCCGATGCCGGGCTCGTGGCAGGTGAAAGTGACCGACCAGGGCTGGAACGTCTTACAGACGCTCTCCTTGCATACAAGACGGAGCAACCGTCGCGACTCTTGCACTCACCGGAATTCCTGCGATCCGTACCTGACTGGATGTTGAAGGGGACGCAAATGCGGGTGCCTTGCGATGCCAACAACATGCTTTGGATTGGCGCCGACGGAACCGTACAGCTTTGCGACACTGCATTTCCGCTCGGCAACATCAATGAGACCCGGCTACGCGACATTTTGTTCAGCCCGGAACACGCAAAGGCCGCCCAGGACGCATTCAAATTGAACTGCCCAAACTGCACTTGCCGCGTTGAATCTCGAATCCAGAAGCATTCGCCGAGCTTCCACCGTTACCGGGCCCACTCACGAAAAGAAGGCACCAATGTCTGACGATGCGGTGGCGTGTGCCACGCGTTCCCACCACCCCACGGTTCGCAGTCTCCTTCGAGTGGTGGCGCGGCAGAGCGAAGGCCTGAAACGCGCGCTAAGGAAAACTCAGATCGGGCTGGGTCTTGTCGAGCACAGCGTAGCTAAAGTGTTACCGACCGTAATCCGTCCCCGCCCGCGTCGGTTGACCGTAGCGGTGACCGCACAATGCAACCTTCGGTGCACGGGCTGTCGTTACGGCCGCGACTTTATGCCCGGCGAGCAACTAACCCTGTCCATGGCTAAGCAGTTGCTTGGGGACGCAAAAAGCTGCGGTATTGAACTTGTGCGGCTATACGGTGGTGAGCCGCTGCTCCATCGCGATTTGCCAGAAATGGTCCGATGTTCTGTAGACCTTGGCATGTCGACCTACGTGACGACTAACGGCACACTCCTGAGATAGCGTTTTGATGAACTTTATCGCGCCGGTCTGCGCAGTCTTTCGATAGGGTTCTATGGGACGGGCACACGTTACGATGCTTATGTCGGCCGTCGAGACCGTTACCGGCGATTGGAAGAGGGCGTCTCTTACGTGCGAAAACGGTATGGACGGGACGTCACTCTTCAGCTCAACTATCTCATCATGAAGCCGTCCTGCGACCTTGGGGCGCTACATGATGCCTGGAATTTTGCAGCCCGCCACGACATGACGTTTCATACCGATTTGATACATTACTCCTTGCCCTACTTCACAGAAGGGCCAGAGCGGTCACTCCAGTTTACGGAGGCGGACAGGCCGGCCGTCGAAGGTCTGACAGCTACGCTTATGGAATTGAAGCGTGCGCATCCTGAACGCATGCGGGACTTGCTCATGGGTCTGCGCTCCATTCCCGATTGGCTCCTTAAGGGAGCTGACATGCGCGTTCCCTGCGATGCGCGCAATCTTCTCTGGGTTGGTGCGGATGGGACCGTCCAAATGTGCTATGTCACGTTCAATCTAGGAAATTTGCACCAGCAACGATTGCCGGACATGTTGTTCGGCGACGCCCACAAAAAGGCTGCGCGCGACGCCTTTGCGCTAAATTGCCCTAACTGCCACTGCGAACGCGACTCACGGATTCAAAAACACTTCCCGACCCGTCGGCTTTATGGATCGCCTTGAATAGAGCGCGCAATAGGTTGCCCATTCTTGGTCGAAACTGAAGGACGTTGCGCGCGTTTGGGCGCGCGTGCCGAGAGACACCCGTAATTGAGCGTCTGAAAGCAGACGGGTGATAGCGTGTGCAAGTGCGGCAGGTCTTCGGGGTTCGATCAGTATTCCGCAAGGGTTGTCGGAGCCATCGTCCAGCATCGCGGGCATGCCGCCGACGTTGGTGCACACGCAGGGCAAAGCACTGGCCATCGCCTCGAGAAGGGCAAGGGGCGCGGCTTCATGCTCAGAGGGAAGGACGAATATGGTCGCTGCGCGCAGCAGAGATGCCACATCCGGCACGTTGGACACGCAGCGAATCCAGGGCTGATCTAGCGCGAGCATGCGAACTTGCCCCAGCAACGGTCCATCGCCCGCAAGCACGAAGACGGCGTCTGGGTGCATCATATGCACGCTCCGGGCAGCTTCTAGGAGGTCGAAGTGGCGCTTTACCGGGTCGAAGCGGGCGACGTGAACAATCAGTGGCGTGTCCGGGGTAACACCGAGGTTCTTTCTCCAAGTTTCATCCCGTTCCGCATGAGGATACAGACCAAACTCAATTCCGTTCCAAACCGTGCGACAGCGAGCAAGCCAGCGCTCGCGGACGAGGCGTTCATGCAGTTCCGCCGATACGGCGGTTACCTCATGCGCCCTGGTACTCGCCCATCGTGTGAGCAAGCGGCTGGTTCGGCTGCCATGCCTCGGCCAAGTGTGAAATGTGCCAACGAGGGTTGGCGCGCTTCGCCCGAGTGCCGCGCAGGCAATCGCTGCGTAACATAGCGCCGTGTCATTATGGGCGTGAACGGCATGCACAGACTGATTCTGGAATTCGCGGACAAGACTGCAAATAAAGCTTACGTCGAAACCTGGTTTTCTCGGCACAAACCTTATGGGAACTTCGTCGGGTTCAAAGTCGAGATCTGGCGAACGGAAAACGGTGTCGAAAAGCCAGAGTTCGTGCGCTCCGCCCTCCGCAATGCCTCGCCGGGCGAGCCGGAGCGCGCAACGCTCCTTACCGCCGATCGCCAGCCCACTTAGCAGCTGGACAACCCGCCGGGCATTTTTCTGTGGGGCCGAGGTGCGCATATCGACACAGAGAATTGCAAATCCTGCTCGCCCTCTAACTTTTATCTTACTATCTTTGAAGGGCGTCAGATAGCCGGATGGCCGCCCGTCTTCGGCTTCGGCGCGGCAAGCCCCACGAGGAGCAAGACCAAATAGGGACGGCAAATGGCCTGTTTCCGGGCCGTCGCCCGGGTGGGTCGCGCGAGGCGTCCGGCGCGCATGGCTAATTCGCCGAGCGTGCTTACGGTTGCCTGCCGGGCATCTTGCAAGAGGCTAGCGACCTGCGGCTCGAAAAACCCAAACGCTTTGCCAATCTGAATATCTGACGAATGAAGCAACCGCACAGGCGGCCCCCTCTCAGTTTGCTGGGTCAATACTATTGCACGTCGCCGATTGGCCGTCAGTGCATTTGTCCACATGTACACTAACCGCCGGTTTAGCTGCGATTGCCAGCCCGGCGCGTGGCCTGACCATGTGCTACCGGTCGGGCGATCGGCCGAACTCGGCTTCGAGCGCCGCCACCATGTCGGCGACCGGTTCGGCTTCGGTTTCGAGCCGCGTCAGCGGTCCCGGCGCGTAAGGCGAGCTGCTGAGCACCGCGTACAAATTGCTGTGCTGGCCACCGTGCCAGTGGCAGGCAAACCAGTAGATCGCGATTTCGGCGGCCTCGGCTTCGTCGGTCCATCGGCCGAGCAGCACGGCGCGCATTTCTTCGGCTGTCGGATCGCCCATCCTCGCAAACTTTTTCATGCAAGCCTCCAGAACATTGCGGCCTCGGCTCGCGGCGGCGCTTGCTGAACAGGCTCGCAGTTCATTCGCGTCTCTGCTGAAGAACTTTTGGAGCCTCTAAGCCGGCGCTTGTTTCATCGCTGGTTGCGGCGGCAGGCTTTGTGAACAAGTGGTCGCGCTCATAGTCCGTCGGCTGGTCGTGATCGAGCAAGATCAGCTCGTCTTCGGTCCAGTGGTCGCCGTCGCCATCCAAGAACAGCTTGGCGCCGTCGATGGTCTCGGTTTGCTGGCAATCCCAGAAGATTTCCGTGCCACCCTCCCAATCGAAGCCGATCCCGCCAGTGTCGGTACGGCGATAGCTGCCGTGAACGATGCCGGCGCAGCCGGACAGCCGTTCCAGCGTGCCGATGATTTCACAGCCGGTCGGTGCGAACGCAAACAGCTGTTGCTGCGGCGGCTCGGTTCGATCCTCCAGCTGTCGCGCCAGCTGTTCGCCCCACGGCTCATCCTGCGGTTCCGGTTCGCGCTCGGCAAAATTTAGCCGCTCGCACAAGCCGTCGATTTCTCGAGCGGTCAGCGGAACAAGCTTGCCGCCGTCACTGGCGAGCTCGGTCTCGGCTCCGGCGGACATGAGGCCCTCGCGTTGCCAGTAGCGCAGCGCGGCCAAGACCGTTACAAGTTCGCGGTCGGTTTCAATGGTCGACAGGGTCAAGCACTCCTGTTGGTGGTTGATGGTTGCGCTGTGATGTGTCGTGGCGACTTGTCGAAAATGGCTGAGCCCTCCGGTGAGGGAGGGCCCAGCAGCGGCGTGGTGGGAGCTTTCCGTCGGTCGGACGGCGGCAACACTCCAGACGGTCCCCAACGCGGCTCTCCGTGTTGCCCGGAAAGCGTATCCGCGTTGCCTCGGTGGGATTGCCGCTAAGCTGGCGGCGCAATGCCAGCCGTAATGTTTGCGGCGGCAATTGGCGCAAAAAGTTTGTGATGTGGTTCGGCCGGCTCGCGCTTAGTCAGTGGCAGCGGCCGGCTGACCGGCTTTCACCATGTACGGCGACTTTCAGTGCAGCCGGAAACCGGCTGGCTGCGCTATTGTTTGCGCGCCCGGTAGAGGAACACCTCAGTATTCCTCTGCCAGCATGATCGTGAGCACGCGCGTGGTCTGGTCGGGATCGGATGGGTTTTCCGAGCCGGCTTTCAGCTCGGCATCGTAGTAGTCGATCTTCCAGAAGATCGTGTCGGGTCCGTGGTCGAAGGCGCCGAAGTCGTGCTCGCCGTACGGGTCGTTGGCTTCGTCGAAGCTGTCGAACTGCCGGACGCGCTCGAGTATGGCGTTCGAGTTGTCGCGGCCAGCGATGCCGGCGGTGAACAGTACGCGGCCGCCTTTCAGTTGCTGTCGAAAGCTGTCGTTGAGGTCGCGAATCTTGGCTGGGTCTGTCATGGCTGGTCTCCAGACGCACGCGCACCGTCGCGCTGTTGGCGATGCGCGTGCGAATAAGGTTGGTGGGTTTAGTGATGGGCGTGGCGGCTCAGCGGCGCGCGCCACGAATTGCCGCTGATGCGGCTGTTAGCGTGCCGTTGCGTCCTGAAACTCGGGTAACACGGCAACGGCTTCACGCGCGATGCCAAACGCTTTGTCCTTCGGCCAGTCGCGAAAGCGAACCGTCAGTTTCCGGTTGTCCTTGCTCACGGCGACGACGACAGCTTCGTACCAGCCGGCGTAATCGCCGGGATCGGGAGCCAACACCACAGACCCCACTTTGATCTGAAGCCACGGGCTCAGCGCATCCGCTACAGCCGGCGGTTGGTCCGGCCGGAAAGCCGCCGCAGCCATTTCGGCTGGTCCAACCGGCTCGTCAAAGCTGAGTGCATTCAGCAAGCTGTAGTAGGTCTCGACTTTGACCAACGGCACCAGCGCCTTGCCGCTGTCGAACAGCTTGCCTTGCGGCAGCTTGGCCGCCAGCTTGACGGCCGGTTCGGTGATGGCCTTGCCGACGCGGCAGTCCATCAGCTCGGCCGCTTGGGCGACGGCGGCGTGGTCGGTCACCGCGAACCGCGCCGCGTGCGGCTTGCCGTCCTGGCCAATGCCCAGGATCACGCTGTACTCAGTTTTCAGTTTGTTACCCATGTCAGTCTCCTTGAGTTGGCGAGCTGGCGAAATGCCAAGCTCGATCAGCGGGAGCCTTTGGAGCTCCGCCAATTCGGTCGGTTGGATTGGTTGACTGGGACGGCCGGTCAGCGCGTCAGGCTGCGGCTGCCGTCATATGGCCTTTGGTTCGGCCTGCGCATGCAGCGCAATCCGGTCGCAGGCGCTGTAAATCGGGCAGTCCGACAAGTCGCATCGGTATCGGTCATCGATCCGGTTGCCGTTGCACTGATCAAGGCCGTTCTGGCTGCAGAACCGCCAGATCGCGAACTGAATGAACCGCGGAAAGGTTTTGGGAAACCTCAGATCGTACCGGCGGGCATCGATGGCTGCCGTGATGCTGTGCAGCAGTTCGGCGCAGCCGTGGTCGTGATAGCAGCGTGCACCGTAGCCGTGGTCGGCGTTACAGCGCGCCAGAATGCCGGTGCGATGCAGCCAGTTGTGCACCAGGCTATCGACGGCAATCATGGCTGCACCGGCCGTAACCCACCGCTCACGGTCGGCATCGCCAGCGAGCAGCAGGCTCGCCAAGCTCATGGTCACGACCTTGTGGGACACGCCGTAAACATGCAGCAACGGCTCGACGAGCGCGTTGGCGAGTCTCCCAGGCCGGTCTGGCCCGTCTGTGCTGTCTGCGACTTCGAGCTGCCGGTCGATCCAGCCGACCAGATCGCCGCCGGCCACATCCCGAATGAACAGCATCAGACTGTAAGCGGTCTGGTTGAGCCGGCCGTTGCGCAGCTTGTGACGCGGCAACGGGCAGCGCGCATAATTGCCGGGACGGGAGCAGGTCTTGGCGGACTTTTCGTAGCGGCAGTCCTCGAACTGCGGGAAGCTGGCCAGCTTCGCACACAGTCGTGGACGCTTGAGGCTGGCTACAATGTCGGCTGCTTGAACGTAGCCATGCTTTTGCATGTAACCGGCCGCAATAGCGTCCGATACGCCCTGGTAGCTGAAACTTTCCATCAGCCAGTCAAACAGGCTGTCGGTGTCGTGACGGCGGACGGCCTCGATGACACCGGCGGTCGCCAGTCCCACGCGTGCATCGTCGATCATGTTCGCTGCTCCGGCCAGATCGCAGCCCTTCGTGACCAGTGAGGCTGCATACCGAATTGCTGATGCGTGTCTTGCTCGGTGCGACATATGCCGGTTGCCAAAGCGTGTCGCGCCAAGCGTACGAAACCGGCCAATAGTCGCGTCAAGCCTCCTGGTCGGCCGCCAAAAGCGTGCGGCAGACTGATGAAAAGTGAGGGCTCAGGCTGCGGGCGCATGGTTGGCCTCCGAGATCGGTTCGCAGTCGTCATCGTCAGCATCGATGCCGAGGCTAAGAGTCAGGTTGTCGGCATCAAACTCGACAGGCTGAGGAAAGCCCGCGGCCCGCCACGCATCCCAAATCACTTGAAACGGCCGATGGTCAACATGCACGATCACGGGCTCGCCGGTGCTGACATCGGTTCCCACGATGCTGACGACCGTGCCGAAGTCCATGACGCGGCTTACACGTATTCTGACTGGTTCCATGATGTTCCTCCTGTTGCTGGTTGAGTGGTATGACAAGCACGACCGGTCACGCCTTCCGAGTTTTCGGAATGCGTTGGCACTGGTTGAACTGTTGAAGGATTAAGGCCGTTTAGAGCAGAGCGATCAGCTTGCGCTGGGCGTGGCTGTCGCCTTCGATATACGCTTGTGTCGTTTCAATGGACCGGTGGCCCGCGAGGATTTGTACGTCGCGCAGCGAGCCGCCGGCTTTGTGTGTCAGTCTTGCGGCTTGTGTGATGAACGTGCGGCGGCCGGAATGCGACGAGCAGCCGTCCAGACCGGTTTCGTGGTACAGCGTGACGAACCAATTCACTATCGAGTTCGGCTGCATGGCGCCGCCACGCGACGACGTTATGACGGAGCCTTCCGGGTGGCTTTTGGCCAACAGCGTGTTCAACGCGGTTTTCAGCTGCGGGTGTATAGGCACCACACGACCGGCATGCTTCTTGGCGATGCTGTCGCGAACTTCGATGACATCGCCGACACGGCCGTTGGCATCGAGCACCATCGGCCACTCAAGCTTGGCGATCTCAGCCGCTCTCAAGCCAGCTCGTACCGACAAGAGAAAGATGACGCGACTTCGCGTCGGATCGTGGTATTTTGATAAGTGACGCAGCACCCGGTTGATTGCCGAGGGTGCAAGCGTCTTGGCGCGGCGGCCAGGCATGGCCACACCTCCTTGGTTTCGGGTGGTTTGGAAGATCGTGAATGACCCGGCGCAACCGGCTCTCGGTTCGCCACGGCTTCGGCTACGTGGCTGCCAAAGCCTATCGTTCACCTTACGTTCACAACTTATGATGTGATCTTGGTTTTGTCAAATCGCATGTAAAATCAGTGGCTTAGCGGCCATCAATAGCTCGGTTTTTGGCGGTTTTTGGCCGGTTTTTGGCCGGTTTTTGGCGGCTTGCGAGCGGCGACTTTGGCGGGCCGGCAGGAGGTCAAAAATGGGTGTTCTGGAGGAGGTCTCACGGAGCACGGAGCTGTGGGGCAATTGCCCGAATTGCGGCGAGTTGATCCTCTTGCGTGACTGCCAGCTGTTTTCGCTGGCTGGTGACCGGCCCGAGACTGCATTGCATCAGGTTGCCGTGCTCAAAGCCGGGTTGAAAAATCAGCGGCGCCAGCTTGCTGAAGCCAAACGGCTCATGGGTAACGCACCCTTTGCGACTCATGTCGTCTCAATTAGCGGCTGGGCCATCAACGGGCCGTGTCTCACCCAAACCTTATCGCTACCATCTTTGCCTGTAGGTTGAGCCATTCCACGAATTTCGCATCGCTAAAAAGGTACTTGCCGCCGCTCTGAGCTCTTCCAACGCGGTGAAACGCGAGAAACTGTGCAAGCTGAATCCCGGTCACAAGTACAATGCCGCTTGCTTCCACGCATTCTCGGGCGGTCTCGGCGAATGTGGCGGTAGTTACAAACACTCCCATGTGAGGCTCACGGCGATGATAGTAGGACTCGGGCACGCGATGGCTTGGCGGGCGGTCGTTTCCTTCGTACTTGTCGAGACAGTCGGCAATCTGCGCTTTGAATTTCTGAATTTCTGGACGCCCAATTACTGTGTCCTGTCGATATCGCTTGGCTTGTACGAGAACGAGTAACTCTTTCGGAAGGATCGTTGTATGGATGATCCGATCCGGCACTAGCTGCGAACGGGGCCTAATTTCCAAGCGGCCATAGCAATCAATGCCGCCTTCATCACCGGTACACAGCGCATGCATCTCTCGCGCCCCAGCGAGCAATAGCGCAGCGGCACTAACAATCTCAAATTCGTTGGGCGTGATGGTGGTGAGATGATTGAGCACGTCTTCGGCCAATCCTTCAGCAGTCCGCGCCAGACTTGTAGCCTCGTTATCTCGGGCACCGGCACGTGCCTTTCCGACTAAATTGCGCCCGTCGTCACAAAGTCTGAATGGCAGTTCCTCGGGTGCATAAGAGCGCAGGTGTCGAAGTACCGCGTTTGAAATGCCGTAAGCTGTTTCCTCGGCTTGATGCGTCTTCAGACCCTTTGCCCGAAGAATCTTGATAAGTGCCCGATCAAGACTGGTAACAGATTGCCTGTCGAAATCAGCAATCAGCATGTTCGCCAGTTCACTGGCGGGGAATGTCATGACTGAGCGCTCTTGAGAACCCTCAAATGCTTGTCGCACATCTCCCGGACGCGGTTTAGAAGCTGTTCGTCCTCACCGCTCGCGTCCTCCAAATCGACGGCGGGGATTTGACTCAGCACGTTGAGCAAATTTTGCATGTGTTCCCGCCATGGAATGCTCGCCTTGGTGGGTATCACTCCCTGCATCGCTTGGTCGAGGCTAAGAGCTGGATTATCGCAAAATCGGTTGAAGAGCATCGGATTTGCAAACAGTTGCCCAATTTTCCTTATTTCTTTTTGATCCGTGAACTTGGACGGAAAGCGCACGCCTTCCTCGTCCTCTCCTCCTACAATCCAGCCGTATAACAGTTTGCGATTGGCTTCGTTCAGGAATTTGTTTGCCTCATCGTCCCATTCAAGCCGTTCGTCACGAATTGCAGGCAGTTTCAGCACTTCGTCGAAATAGCTAAAGAGAACAGGCTTGGCCTTGTCGCCGAAATCGTCATCCTCGCTCATCTGTTCCAGCGCAAAATAACAACGCCTGAGTACGTTTATGCGGCGCTTGCTGAGACCCAAGACCTCGCAAATTTCGGTCTGGTCCTTCCCGTCATCAAGCATCATGGCGACGATTTGCGCTTGCTGATACGGACCCCACTCGCGAATTCCGGAAACGTGACGAACGCCCTGAAGGATTCGCGCCAAATGTTCCTTTTTCGCACTCTCCAATTCGTCAATCACAAGAACCGGGAGCTTGGTGATCGATTCAAGAACCTCTGGAGACAAGTCCACCTCTCCGTTTTTGAAATCGTCCATGAGGGAGCGAATTGCTCCCAAGCGTCGGTTGCCCTCGATAACGAGATACTTTCCTGCTTGGGGAAGAGCCGTCACGACAAGCCGGTCAACAGGCAGAAAGCCGATGGACCGAATCAACTCCTTTAGTTGCCTCACGTCGAAATGTTCGCTGAGAATCCGGCTCAGAGCCTTTTCCTGAACCCCCGATTCAATCACGCGCTCGGCCGGGACCGGCTGCACGCGATCTTGTAGGTCAGCAAATCTTGGGTTGTTCGGGTCCAGATACAGAGACTCGGTCGGAATGTTCTGATCGCGTAACGGCAACATTGGCGGTTCTTCCTGATTTGCAGAGTTGCGGCCATGCTACGAAGCGGACGTTACAGACCCAAGACCATGCGCAGCTTCATCGGTGATCCCCTTCGAATGAACGCCCCGCGTCGCGACAAAGCATGCCCGTCCCCGAACCGCAGGAACAGCGCAGCGTAAGGATCGATCTGGACTTTCTCGCACAGATGTTCTTGTATCGTTCCATGACAAGAAACGCGTGGTCAAGATGGGGTCACGGGTCGTACGAAGGATATTCACTCCGCATTGGCGGAGGCAGCTTCGTGCGATTTGACGGCTCCGTCGCGCGCGGCGTCAACCGCGACGGCGAACGCTGGATCTCAAGCATCAACGGCACATGCCAACAAACCCACGCGAGCATGGTGGAAGCGATGGCACGCGTTGAGCTTGAGCTTTCGCTCACCGGCAGGGCGTTCGTGGAAAGCTTCGCCGAATACGAAGCCAATCGGCACAAGAACAAATTCTCGCAAGCCGTGGATTCCGCGCGCAATGGGCTAAAATGCTGCCACGCAACTCGATGAGCGGACGCCGAATGGGACGGCATCTAGACGATCTTCTTACCGAAGGGGACCTTCATGGCTGGGCACCAGTCCGAACTCGACACAGATGCAATCGGCAATTACCTCTATCAATCTATCGCAGATATTCAGGGCGCCATCAGAGCCACGGATATAAAGGTAGGCTTTCTGCTCGTTATCGTATTTGCCCCGCTAGTGGCTTTCGACAAGGTCCAGCCCTATCTCCAAATGATATTTCAGGAAGGCGCTGCTCAGCGCTGGTTGTGCATTGCAGCCGTTGCGCTTTGGGGGCTTTCTTTCGCGGTCCAATTCACGGCGCTCTTCGCGATCTCAAATCCCGCCAAGCGAGTGCGGGGCGGAGATCAAGTCGGCACTTTCTATAGCAACGACTTATTTGACCTTGGCTTCGTCGATATATTCGTCAACCGCCCTTGCGTCGCCAAGAAGACGGTTCAACAGGAAGCAGAGCGGTTGCCAAAAGTCAGACAGGCGTTAATCGAAGACCTGACCTTTGAAAAGATGAAACTCACCTACGTCAGAAGTGTGAAATTGGTGAGGTTGAATGCAGCGGTGATCCTAATGGGGGCTGGAATGATCCTCTTTGCGGCGTCCTACGCAATGCACCTCGCTAAAGCATGCTGACGCCCATTCAAAAAACGGAGATTCGCTCTATCGTTGAAGCCGCGCTAGATAGAGCCGAAGGTATGGCTCGTCAGCATGCCGTTGTTTTTGACGAGGCATTGGCTCGCGCCGACGTGCAAAAGAGTATGCCGTCGCGGATACCGGGCCACGAAATGGTGACGCCCGAGGGCAAGACGGACGAGCTGATCTGTTTAGTCGCCGACATGCGAAAATCGAGTGAGCATCTTATGTGCGCCATCGGCGGCAACCGCCCTTCGCAGCTTACGCGTGTTCATTACGAGACGAGCGCCTTGTTGCCTGCGCTGGAGCGCACGATTCAATTCAATGAGGGCTCTGTCACGGAGTATTTGGGCGACGGTATATTGGCACTTTTCAGGGTCACGGACGACGAAGGCGAAAGCATCAAAAATGCATATAGAGCAGCCAAGAATTGCATTGGCGATACGCGCCATATCGTCAATGAGGCTTTAGCAAGGTAACCGTACGCCGAGGGCCGCGGATCGGATTGGGCGTTTGTGCTTGACAGTTGGTTTTGGTGCGCGGCTTGCCGTCGTTGAGGGTGATTTTGAGGGGCGACGGCGGTCATGCCGCCAGTTTACGCAAGCCTTTGTCTTTCGCCCAGTTCCAGGGAAGCAGCTCCGCAAGCTTGTTCACAGGATGATCGGCGATGCGGGCCAGCACGTCGGCAAGCCAGGCTTGCGGATCGATATCGTTGAGCTTGGCTGTTTGAATGAGCGTGTACATCATGGCTGCTCTTTCCCCGCCGCGCTGGGAGCCGACGAAGAGCCACGCCTTCCTGCCCAGTGCCGCGCCTCTCAGCACGCGCTCGGCCGCATTGTTGGATAGGCAGATGCGTCCGTCGGAAAGAAAGCGCGTGAAGGCGTCCCATCGCTTGAGCATGTAGTCCATGGCTTTGGCGGGATCGGCATGGCGGGAGAGCTTGGCGCGCTCGGTTTGCATCCACGCATGAAGCTCTTCCACCAGCGGCGCCATGTGCTCGCGTCGATAGGCAAGCCGTGCAGCGGCGGACTGCCCGTTGATGACGCGCTCGTGGGCGAAGATGGCGTCGAACTTCTGCACCGCTTCGAACGCGAGCGGCGAGATCAGGACCGCCTTTTGGCTGCGGGCCTGCGAGGCGATGTCGGCAAGCACGAAGAACTTGCGCCTGGCGTGCGCCCAGCACGCGGCCTCCGTGATGGGCGCCGGCTTGCGGCCCTGCTCGTAGAGCCCGCCGAATCCGGCATAGGCGTCGGCCTGCAGGATGCCGCCGTAATGGCAAAGGTGCTGCTCGGGATGGATGCCGGCACGATCGCGCGAGAAGAAGAACACTGCGGCCGGCGGCTCGGTGCCGCCGAAGGGTGCATCGTCGCGCACATAGGTCCATAGCCGGGCCTTGATCGTCTTGGTTTTGGCGAACAACGGGATCGGCGTGTCGTCGCCGTGAAGGCGCTCGCCGGCAAACACATGGGCGCCGATCAAATCGGCGAGCGGCGCAAGCAACGTCGTGCAACTGCCCACATGATCGGCCAGCGTCGAGAGTGAAAGATCGATCCCTTCGCGCGCGAAGCGCTCGCTCTGCCGGTTCAAGGGCTGATGCAGCGCGAACTTGTCGTGCAGGATCATGGCCAGCACGTTGGGTCCCACATGGCCGCGCAAGAGCGTGTGAAAGGGCGCCGGGCTTTGCGCGATCTTCTCGCACGCCCGGCAGCTGAACTTCTCGCGCACGGTCTGGATCACCTTCCAGGACCTGGGGATCACCTCCAGCGTCTCGGTGATATCCTCGCCGAGCTTGTGCAAGTTCGTTCCGCCGCAGCAGGGGCACGCGGCCGGTCCCGGTATAACGACCCGTTCGCGTGGCAGATGCGCAGGAAACGGCTTCTTGACCGGCTTCTTGCGCGTGTGCGCAGGCACGAAGCTTTCGCCTGCCGATCTTGCCGCTTTCAGCGCGGCAAGCTCATCTTCGGCTGCCGAGGCCTCAAGCTCCTCCAGCTGAAGCTCCAGCTGGTCGATGAGCTTCTTCGTGCGCTCGGATCTGGCGCCGTAAAGCTCGCGCTTGAGCTTCTCGATGGTCAGCTTCAATTGTGCAATCAGCGCCTCGGTGCTCGAAACGCTCGCTTTGGCACGTGCCGCTTCGGCCTTGGCTCGGGCCGCTTCCTCGCAAACGCGAACAACTTCGCCTTGCGCCGTCTGAGCATCGATCCGCGCCGCAATCACCAGCGCTTTCAGCGCTTCAATATCGTTGGGAAGCGAATCAATTGCACCCGCCATAAGGCGATGGAATCACAACGAGCGCGCAAACGCGATTGCTTTTGGCCCGCACGGGAAAGACAAATCGACAGACAGCTGTGGATGGATGGCGTTGGAGATCAACCTGCCGCTTGCGGCTGGAATGTGCGAAGCGGATGTCTCCAGTCGATCCCCTCGAGCATGTAGCCCATCTGCGCTGGCGTGATCGCAACAGTGCCTTCGCTCGCCGACGGCCAGACGAATCGCCCCCGCTCCAGGCGCTTGGCGTAGAGCGACATGCCCAGCCCGTCATGCCAAAGAACCTTCAAAAGGTCGCCTCTGCGCCCGCGGAAAACAAAAAGATCGCCACCATGAGGATTGCGCTTCAGCACCTGCTGCACCTGAAGCGCCAGGCTGTTCATGCCACGGCGCATGTCGGTGTGGCCCACAGCAATCCACACCCGCACGCCGGACGGAACCGGAATCATCCGGTGCGCCGGTCGAGCACGGCAATCACGCGCACAATGGCGGCCGGATCGATATCGCCGTCCACAATCATCCGGCGCGGCTCCGACAATACAATCTCGATGCGCCCGCAACGCGCCGTATCTCCCGCCGAAATTGCCGCAACGCCTGGCGACGGCGCGACAATCGCAGGAACAAAACCCGGTTCGTTCGGAACCAATTTGCCGTCGCGCGCCAGCCGCAGCCACGTGAACAGCTGGCCGTTCGACAATCCATGCCGCCGCGCCGTCGCCGATACGTTCCGCGGTATCGAAAGGCTCTCCGCGACAATCCGCAGCTTCTCTTCCGGCGTCCAGCGCCGGCGTGCCCCCGTCTCGATGACTTCAAGACGCGAGGTCGTGGGTATAGTCGTATGGTTAGTCATACGACTATACCGCCATGTCCCTTCACCGACAGCAAGACGGCCATCGGCGTAGGGTTACTTAGCAAGTCGCCACCAACTGCCACCATTGGACCTAGGCGTCGGTCTCGGCATGAGCAAGGCAGTCGTCGCTTTGGTGGGCCTAGAGGGGCAGGAGCACCCGAAAGCGATTGGGCAGAGCGTCTATTACGCAACCAAATTGGCGAGGGGGAAAAATCAGATTATCGTCGACGCTACCATGAATATGAAATGGCCTGTGGCAGAGGGCAAAGGCGGCCTTCGCTTCCAACGGAAAACAGTCAACGAGGTGGAAGGCTATTTGATTATCTCCGATAGCGATTGAAACGGTTGACGGCCCCACGCCGGCCCGTGCGCCGCGCGGCGTGTCCAACGAGTGGCAATCAGTGCGCGGCGATTTTTGTATCTGTATCTCCAGATTCAAATGCTGCCATGTAGCCAAGCACAAGCTCTCTAGTCAGTTGACGCCCGTGCTTTTCTTCGTCCTGCCGGTGGACGATGGGAAAGGAGTCTAGGACGAACGATGTATCGTCTTTGCTCATTCCATAAAGCAAGAAATAGATCGCATCGAGTCGGGCTAGTAGATGCTGCCGCCCAAACTCGTCCCACTTGAACGGCGCTGAGCTACAACCTTGGTCGACGGCGAATGGCTTCATGTCCGTTGCCGTGTACGTGAGTTGCATGACGTAGTCGTAAATCAATGCGCTAACGTCGCGCTTCCCGATCCGGCGCTTGTAGTGCTTGGGCAATAGCAGGGGAACCTGCTCTACAATGAACCAAGCCAAATGATTGCCCTGAACCTTCTGGCGCACAAGGTAGTCGTAGGCGAAAGAATTCAGATTGGCGAGCAACAGCGGTGCGCCCTTCTTGTACTCGGCAATGTGAGCCGCATCGTCGCCAGCCGGAAACAGGACAGGCAGCGTGTGTCCGGCGCCGCACTTGGGGATCATCGCCGCGATAACGGTCCGTGTGTTCGTAACTGAGGTCACATCCTTAATGGCAAGACACCATTCCAAGCCTTTGGGCCATACGCAGGCTGGCTCAGGAACGAAATGGCGCGGCATAGGAGCGAAATTGGGGTCTTGATGCTCGTCAAGGCTCGCAACCTCGGTCTGGCCGGGCCTGAACACATTGCCGGAGACGATCACAATGTCTGCGGCGCGATGATCGTAGGCTTGGACCATTTTGCCCTCATAAAGCGGTAGGTACCGCGCCTCACCTTTCTTGAAGATATTGCGTGCTGCCGGATACGCCCCCATCTTCTGGAGTTTTTCGAGCGAGATGAACTGGTTTGAATCGTTCGCCATGTCAAACATGCGCACGTATCGAATTGGCCACGTGTACTGTGCATCGCCGCCGGACCCGTCAAATAGAACCGGAACGTTACGATATACCGTAGCGTTTAGCGCAGCGTCAGCTGCCGACGCGAAGATTGGAGCAGTGCCGGTGTTTGGATTGAAGCGCACGAAGTCAGCGGGCGCGATTGGAAAGCAACGCGCGGTGTCGTGAGTATCGACAACGTCGCGGAGATTGAAACCACACACCGTTTCACCGAACGTCTTGTTCGCACCGCCCGCGACGTATGCGCAAAACTTGAAGCGGTAGTAGACATCGGGAAAGTGCAACTCACCGTCACCGCGCCGATTGAAGAAGTCGTATAGAAATGCCAATCGCCCCGTCGAACTAACGCTGCGGAAGAACTCACTTGAGCTTAGATCGGACGCGATTCCGGACGGAATCAACATGCCCACAATGCCCTCGGCATGAATTAGGGAATGTGCTCGCTCGACAAAAAGCGAATTGAAGTTCGTATCACCACGCGATAACAGCGGGTACTCGCCTTGCGACCGTGCTACCCGGGACGTGGCCTCCGCAGCTTCGACAGCCTTCTCGTAATCAGCGACAAGAGGGTCCCGCTTGTCATAGAGCGCGGAAATCATCTTCTTCCGTTCAGCCGCCGTTTGCGCGCGCGCGATCTCCGGCTTTCTAATCTCGAACCACTCGATTTCCTGAAGCTTCACACGGTCCCCATGGGGGATTTCCGATGACAGCATCAAACCCGCCGACAGGTTCGTTGCTATCCCATTTGTCCCACAAATCGGGGAACGCGACCTGCCAATGCAGGAAGCGTTGTTCTGACGCCAGTTCCTTTGCGCGGCCTAAAAGCCGGGCAACTTCCAACTCCACGTCGGCACGTGAGAGTTTCTTCGCGCCCTTCTTTGGTGCTGAAAGCTCCGGCATCTCCCCATCGTCTTTGTCAGGAAGGCCGTCTGCAATGAGTTTGATCGGGTCGCCCAGCGTGCCGCTAAATATGGCGTCTACCGATAGCGGCAACCGTGCTTGCGTGAGCTTTTCAATTCCAAGCCAGCGCATCGCTTGCCGTAGGTCTAACAGGTTCGTAAGGGCTTCAGTGTCGTGCAGCACGCCCTTAAACGCGGCGGCGGAGTCTTTCACTTCCGCGATATCGGCGTCCGACAAATCCTCGATCTGCCGCATTCCTTTCGCCGCGCTGCGGGCCTGACTGACAATCGGATTAATGAAGAGGCTGCTTCGTTGCGCAAGCTCGTCCATCACAGGACGGAGACGCTCGCCAAAAAGCGAATTCCCGACGCGTAGGTGATGATCAAGGAACGACAACGGAGCGCCGACAGTGAAGGTATGCAGCCATAAAGCAACCTTCGCCAGTTCTACCGCCATTGGATTCATGTCGACGCCGTGGATCACCCGTTTCAGGATAATGCGGCGAACGATATGACGATCATCTAAGCGCGCCTCGTCAATTGCCCACTTGTTCTCTTTTGCTTGTGTGAGAATACGCTCCCGGAGACTGGCGATGCGTTCCGTGAGTGGCGAACGATAGAGCGGATCGCTAGACCAAGAGGCCAGCGTTTCGGCTTCCGCGACGGCCTCCAATACCTCGTCAGCCAAATAGTCAACGAGCGAAACAAGAAAATGGCCGCTCCCCATGGCGGGGTCGCAAATCCGCAACTCCAGTATATTAGTGGCGGGATCAAACGCGGCAAGCTCGCCAATTCGCTCCCTCTTAGGGCGACGATCCTTCGCCAACCGTTCGTTGGCGCTATGGAATGCCGCGCGGCGATCCGTGATCAGTTGACCGACAGAATCTTCGATTATGAGATGAACAAGTGCCTCGGGCGTATAGTAACTGCCGGTCTTCCTTCTCGCAAAAATGTTGGGCTGAACGTCGATTCCGCCGTCTTCCGAGGCGACCGGATTGAACTCCAAAAGGCGTTCGTAGATGGATCCGAGTTGCTGGACGGTCAGGTCTCGGTAGTTGATCCAGTGACGGCGCTCGCCCTCCATCCGCCGTGACAGTTGGTCCACTATAGGGGCGAATATCGCATCGGGTAGTTCCGTCCGCGCCAGTAGCGGAGCATGCTCCGCGTCGAACAGACCGCCGTTGTACGGCGGAAGTCCAAGGGAGCGTTCGCCACGATCAATGGCCCGGCAGAGACGTACAAATTGCGAATAATAATCGCTGAGCGTGTCGGCGAAGGTATCACCGCCGTCAATGCGCTCTGCGATAGGCCGTCTGAGGCGGTCGCGCATGCTATATGCATCGTAACGCTTGTCTCGGACCGGCAGGAGATTGCGATCCTCAGCGTAGAGGACGAACAACAACCGATAGAGAAGGATCAGCGCGGAATCTTTTACGATGCCTAGATAGTCGGCGTCTCGCTCCGCAGGTGCATTGGGGTCGTGTGTCACGAGCCCCGTGAGCAGTTGCGGGAAGATTTTCTCGAAGACCAATTCGGAGAGGCTCTTGGCGACGCGGGATTCCCAGAGCTTGCCTTCATCAAGCGACACCTCAAGGAAGCTACGGCCATCGAGACCGGATGGAAGATACGAAGTCCGGCGAAAGAGCAGGAAGAGGACCTTGAGCCAATGCCTTCTTTCTGCCGCTGGCGGCGAAAGCAGGTCCGTGAAACCCTTCAGGCCCAATAATTCCGGTATGTCCAGTTCAAGAAAATCTTCGGAGCGCGACCGGGCAAGCTGGTAGTAGAGCCGCCAATGCCGACCGTTAGTCAGAAAGCCCCACCTGATGCGGCGGTCAGATTGGACCTCTGCAACCGTTAGGTAGCGAAGGATTTGGTTTGAGGGGACGCCTTGTCCGCTGTTTGTTGAGCCTGCATCCCGGTCCAACGGCGTCTGCCACGACTTGTTTTCCAGAATAGCTAGGCCGTACCGATAGCGCTCCATCGCCTTGCGCTTCGCCGTTGCCAGCGCCTTTTGATCGGCAGACGCAAACAGAAGCGCGTCCGGCACATCCGTCCGCCTTTCGCTTGCCGTTTGCTGCGGCAGATTATCGGACCAGCCGAGAGCCGCCAGCACCTTGAAGATAATGTCGGCTTCGGTCGTTGCTTCGTTATGGCTGCCGGTCAAATTGAAGGCGGCGTAAACCGCCCGCAGTGCGCCCTCAAAAGTCGCAAACGTCGACTCGTCGAGGTTACGCCACGCGTCGGTGTCCTTGATGCCTTCTTCTAGAAAGTCCCGCGTGAAGAGCGAACCACGCATCGTTGGGTGTTCCGTCCTTTGATCAGTTCGCTAGTTGGGCGTCTTTCGAGAATATTCGTGACGTAAGCGTTCTGGCAGTTCGATGGTTCGTCGCTTCACACAGATCGTTCCCTCGCAACACTCCGCCTCTTTATGGTATCGGCCTGCAACCGTTTCTGGTTTCGCGACTGAACGTATTGCACGCTTCGATGCGCCGTCAGCTTCCAGTTCTCTGCCTTAAGAGGTATCGTCTTGTCTGCCATGCGCCGGTTCGGGACCAAACCAATTTGAAGAAAGCAGAGCCGCGTCAATGTCGCTGACAAGGTAGCGAATAATTCGTCGGCCGACTTGCAGAGACCGAGGGTCTCCCTGCCGTGCGCAACGACCGCTTCGACCTCTCGAAACCATTCGTCGTCCGCCACGGTGACCGTCGCCACGATAGACACTTCAACGGCCTGCATCAGTCTCAATACGCACCGTTTAAGAGCGGGGAAACCACCGATATCCTTGATCTTCAAGAACTCGGGATTCCCCAACACCTCTTCGATGACGTGCTTGAAGCTATAGAATTGAGCTAGATCGGCCCGGACACCCGTCATCGCTATCCCGCCCCTGCATGCGGCGGTCCGGAGGATATGGCGACCGACCACGGCAACCGAGCGGTTGACGGGTCGCGGACCGCGAATCAGCGGCATGATAGCACCGGCCCGGAATTGGCGAAGGCAGGTGACCGGCGACGCCGGTTCCGGTTTGCAAGCCGCCTTACATTGAAAGGCAAAAATAAAAAGGCGGCAAATTGTCCGCCTTTCACATACCAAAAAACGCTGATTTTATTGGGCTAGTGGTGGGCGCGACAGGGATTGAACCAGTGACCCCTCCCGTGTGAAGGGGGTGCTCATCGGGCCGAGCCGCCGTGAGTGTGATTGTCTCAATGAACACTATCTGACGGACTGCGACCGGTTTTCGTCGGCCAGCCGCCGCACTTTACCTGGTCGGGCGGGCGGCGAGAGCGGCATGCCTGTGGGCAGCCATCTCCTATCCAAGCCCACGTGATTGTTTCCCGGTAGAAGGCGTGATTTTCTGATGGTCTGGAACGACGCTCAAGGAGATGCCCGATGGCCCGACAACGCTTTAATGTGGAGCGCACAAGCGCGGGACTCCAATACATCATTCCAGGCACCGAGAAGCCAGCTACGGCGCCACGCATCAAATACGCAAGCGATGGTAGCCAATTCGTAATACCGGGCGCCGAGAAGGTTAGTGCGAAGATTCTGCTGAACCGGTTCATGGCACAGCCGCTGTGCGCTCGCGTCGGCCAGCGAAGCCTTGCTTCAACGCCGCTGTTTGGCGCCGACCGGCAAACGTAAAGACGCGTCGTCGTTTTGCGACCTCGTGCAACGGACCCGACTCGCACGCCGAGGCGCAGAACAGGCGTATTCATGGCAATCACAAACGTCTCGAACCTACCCCTTGCTGCCTTCATCTCACTCAAAGACCGCCGTGCCGCATCGCGATGCGTGAAATGCAACGGACGCAAAGCAGCCTGGCACACGGCGAAACGACACGGTTCGTGGGGTTCAGAAGAAGATGGCCGCGACGTATGGGGTCCATAAGCGGCGTCCAGTAACTTTTCGGGGCGCGATCGATACCCAGACGTTGTGAACCCCCTCGCCCCAGGGGTGCGGAAACGCCTTGCCGGTCAGCCGCAGTATCTCGGGCACGCGTGCCACGTCGACTTCCTGGCCGGTCCCTCGAACCAGGACACTCCACCCCTTGCCCGTTTCCGGTTCGGTATGATCGACCTCGAACGCCACGGGATTCTGGAGCACGTCTCGCAGATGGGAGCCCGACGCGGTACGAAACACGATGTCATGACCGGCAACGCCATAGTTTACAGGCACGGCCGCCGGGCCATCTGGATCTTGAAAAACGAATCTCCCAACCTGCTCATGCTTGATGAGTTCAAAGCATTCGGCCTCCGATACGGGTTCAATCACGCGTTGCGTCATCGGTTGACCTTTCGTCGATAACCTGTCCGATCAGCGCAGCCACGCTTGAGCGCCGGCGGTCATGGACCCCTGCAATAAGTCTCTGATCAATTTGGTCGAAAAAACAATTCCTCGGTATTGCGGCCTCCTTCGAGACGACAGCGGCAATTATTTCTTCCGCGAATTTCGCATCTCGTCCATGTTTTCTTGGATCCGCTTGCGTACGATTTCATACGCATCGTTCTGGGATTTTACGGCGATGTGGGCGAGATCATGCATATGATCGAGTGCCTTTTCGAACCCGTGTTTGGCGATTTCCGCTTGAATGCCGGTGGCGTTCGGTCGGCGCGCCATGGCAATCGCCCGCGCCATAGTGTCCTTGAATATTTCGGTCTGCTTTTGCACCAGCGCCTGCCACCCCTCAAAAGCGACCATGTTCGCTTTTGTGAGGGCTTCTATGTTCTTTTTCTCCCGCTCGAGCAGCGCCGTGAAGTCGACGCCGGGAAGCTTGTAATGCGCCAGAAGCTCCTTGAAATCGAAGCCCGGCGTGTCGTTCGATCCTTCATGTTCCGGCCCAGTCTTGGTTCCCTTTGTCATCTGACCCTCCGATCATAGGATTGTTCGCAACGCATTTTCGAAGCCGTTATGCGCTGCGTGTGCCTCACGCTTCGTATTTGAAGGAAAGCGAGACCCGGGCACGATACGCGGTGACCTTGCCGTCTTCGATCTTCATATCGAGTTTGCCGATCTCCGCGATCCGCAAATCCCGCAACGACTTGGCGGCGATCTCGACGGCGTTTTTCGCGGCATCCTCCCACGAGACGGTGCTGGTCCCGATGATTTCCGTTACCCGGTAAACGGCATTGTCGGCGGATTTTTTGGCCATGTCGTTCTCCCTGTTGGTCGCTGTCCCACAAAAAATTACATCTGAACCGATCGCTTGTTGCATTGAGCAAAATCAAAACGCCATCTACCAAACGGCAAGAATGTGCTCATGCCGGCTGGCCCCGACTGGATCCGGGGCAGTGTGTGAATCGGCATGGCGTTTGATCCCCATCCGGCGCCGAAGACTGACCCTACCTCTCGTCCTTTAAATCTTTGATGCATATATCAAAACATGGCCTTCAAAGGGGGTCCCAATTGGACGCCGATAGGGGTCAAAAATCGACGCCGATTTCACAGACGGGCTCAGTCAGCGAAACTGCTGATCGGCATAGAGAACTGCTGAATGCGGTTCGACCTCCTTGATTCTTGTCAACCGCAAGCTTGAAGTCTCGCGCGGGACCGAGGCGAGAACCTCCCGCACGACAAGCTTCAGTGAGAAGTCCAGTGCGATTTCGGTTGATGAAGCCATTCGCCAAGGCGATCTCGAACGGAGATAGCTTCTGGTCGACAAACGGGGGCAGCGATGACCGGTGAAAGGGCTTGGTCGCGCGCGGCTTTGGTGAGTGTGAAACGCTTTAAGTCCACTATCGGCCGCCCTCAGCCGCGTAGCGTCTCAGCCCAGTGCGCAATGCGCAGCCGGAGCGCTGTTGCGACCGACGCCGGCGCCGGTCCGGCGCCCGATCGACTTATGAGCGGCGGAAGAACAATTCGAGCCGCCTCATCAGCAGACCGGCGCTGAGACCTACAATACTGCCGGCGATAATGTCGCTCAGAAAGTGTTTTTCGGCGAGGATCAACGCGATCGAAACGCAGCACACTGCGATCACGCACAGGATTCGGCTACGCGGCTGCTCAGCCCAAAAAACCGAGGCGATAGCAACAATCTGCGCAGCGTGCCCTGAAGGAAACGAACTCACGAAAGCGTTTTGACTGAACCAGTGGAATGCATATGTGCCATCTTGAAGATACTGTGTCGGAAGGGTTCGGCCGAATATCGGCTTTAGAAGAAATTCCGTTATGGACACCGCCCATGAGAGCGCGAGGCCTGCAGCGGCAGCCGATCGTGCCAGCGAAGCGACCAGCGGGGGCAACCGCTCCGGCGACCGTGCAGCGAAGCCGCCCCATAGAACTGCGATTGCTGCAACGAAAACCAGCACCGGAGCCTTGACCGGTGCGCTGTCCAGAATGCCAGCGTAAAGATGCAGGCGGGCTGCATAGAGACTGACGGGCCGATCAATCCAGGCGATGCACATCGTGATGGTCACAGCGAATCCGAGCACGGAAAGGCCGCCCCACAGAGCCTTTGGACGCAACGTCGACATGGAGCTTATTCCCCGTCCAGAGTTTGCAAATTCGCTTGTCATTCGGCCGTGGTCTGCACAGCCAAGAGATCAGCAACTTTCCACCCAGAGTCCTATTGGCTGATTGACGCATAACCAGCGGCTTCTCATGCAGCCTGGTGCGCTGAAAGAGCCGCTCGAGGGCCGAACCCTTGTGGGAAGTCTAAAGCTGCGGCGGTCGCTTAGGTTCCCTACCGAACCGCTGGGGCAGATCGTGGCACTAACCGTCTCCGAACAAGGAAATCTCTTGCAATCCGCGTGAGCGGCAGTTCGAACTCGTTCATAGACGACTATTCCAATGCCGGCGGCAAAAAGCACGCAGCAGGCGACGAAAGCCTAGACGGCGGTTCCATCTTGCGGAAGGTGAAAGCCAAGCCAGAGCTTGCGCAGGCCCATGACGATATAAATGTGGGTGAGGTACACCGAGTACGTCGCGTCACCGAGACGGTGAAACAGCGCGCTTTGAACGACGAACCGGCGCTCAACGGCAACGCAGCCAAGGACGACTAGGGCGGCAGGAATGCCGCAAGCCAGAGCCCTGGGCAACGACGTGCCGGTTCCGGCGACCAAAAGAATTGCGCCACCGGCTATAGCAGGAACCGTCAAGGCGGCCGGCAGTGTGTCGTACCAGCCTTGGATGAAGCCCACCGCTATGGCGCTGCCAAATACGAATTCGAATATAATCGTATCTCCGTAAAAGGAGAGCTGATCATTGTGCGGGAACATGGCTGCCAATCCAACGACGCCGCCGAAAATTACTGTCAGCACGGCAAGCCGGCGCCAAGCTGAAACAGTCAGCAAGACCGCAAAGCAAACGTAAAAGAACATCTCGTAGTTGAGCGTCCAGCCCAGGTGAAGCAACGGGTGCGTGATGTGCGTGATCGGCGCCGGAAACGGGATAAAGCACAACGAGGCCAGTAGGTAGGTCCAGCCAAAGGTGGTCGTCTTGAACAGCGTCGGCACGTTGGCTGCGAGAACGGCTGTTATCAGCGTCATAAGCCAGTACAGCGGCACGATGCGCGCCACTCGCCGCAGCACGAATCCCGCTCGACCGTATCGGTGGGTCGCGGCGGTGTAGGTCATGACAAAGCCTGAGATGACGAAAAACAGGTCGACGCCGCTGACACCGAAGTCGCGCAACCTGAGATGAATCCCAGAGGGAAATTGCTCATTCGCATGCGCGAACACGACCATCATGGCGGCAATGCCGCGTAGATACTGGATAGACGCTACATCGTTGGGTAGCCTGCTGTTCTGCGATGGCCAAGTCGGTGTCAAGGTGCCCTCAGCGCCAGTTCCGGCTCATCTCTGTACATTGTATGAGACCTCCGTTCCACCCACCGATCTCTCGGATATGGGTAGTTGCGGTGATATGCTCGGCGCGAAGGGGACCGGCTGCCATTGAACCTGATTGGCTCTCAGTCCAGTTTCAACACTCGGGTTAGCCGGTCCTTCGTGCGGGCTACTAATACCGTGGGCAGCCCTTCCACATGACGCGGGAATGTAAGGGCGAACTCCACGTCCAAAGGTCCGGAGATCAAAGCGGCCTTCGCCGTACGGCTTGGCCGAAGCGCATTAAGCGAGATCAGTCGTTGTCCGGCATCGGACCTCGAACAATCTACTTTCCTCTGGGGTTGGCTCACACCCTGATTGCCGCGTCAATCTGTTACCCGGAAGTCAACGGGCGTATGTCGTCGCGTGCTGGAGATTATAGGTTTCCTTTCGGGACATGAGAGCCCATGCAACGCGTACGATCTTGTTGGCGAGCGCTATGCAAGCAAGTTTAAACGCCTTGCGCTTAATCAATGCTGCGACTGAGCGGGAGACGATCGATCTCCGGCTCCTGAATGTAATGATCACGTTTCGTGCACCCATAAACAGAAGCTTTCGGAGGTACTTGTTTCCCGTTTTTGTGATTGGGCCAAGCAGTGTTCTGCCTCCAGTCGAAAGTTGCTTAGGCACGAGGCCGAGCCACGCAGCCATACATCGTCCGTTCTTGAATACGTGTGGGTCGGGAACAGAAGCAGCGATGTAACTGGCTGTTAAAATTCCCACGCCTGGTATCGTCTCCAATCGCTGGCTTTGCTCGCTGGCGCGGTGCCACGCAAGAATCTCGGCGTCGAGCTGTTTGATCTTACTCTCTGTCATATGAATTTGCTCAATCAATGGCTCGATAGCAGCCACTGCGAGCCGAGGTAGCTTGGATCGGACGTGGTCGCGAAAGGTCCTCAAAAGTGAGGAAACCCCCGCGCGGCCTTTGCTATCGACTGCACCGAATTCAGCAAGGAGCCCACGAAATGCGTTGATAAATTTTGTACGCTGAGTCGAAAATGCACTGCGTGTGCGGTGGAGCATGAGAACCGCTTGCTGGTCCTCCGTCTTGTGCGGTACGAACCGCATCGTCGGCCGGCGAACTGCCTCGCAAATTGCTTCGGCGTCTATCCGGTCATTCTTCTGGGTCTTGACATATGCCTTCACATATTGTGCGGGCATGATCTTCACTTCATGGCCCAGGGCGGTAAGCGACCTGGCCCAGTAATGCGACGAGCTGCAAGCCTCGATGCCGATTAAGGTGGGCTTGAGCCTGCGGAAATATGGGAGAACCTGGTCGCGCTTGAGTCTCTGGCGAAGCACGACTGCGCCTTTCTTGTCTACGCCATGGACGTGAAAGATCTCTTTCGCCAGATCGAGCCCGATCGTAACGGCCTTAGACATATCCTTGCCTCCTGTCTGGGTGAGCCCGGAACGCCCCATGCGTAGCGGGGCTCAGAGGCAGAATGCGCGAAGGGCTTGACGGGCTCAAACAGCGGTCGGTTCACGCGAATTTATCGACCTCCATAATCCGGTCTCAGGCGATCCTTCCATCACGCTTCGAAGGCTGGAATTGTTCGTGCTTAGGGTGCTTGGGAACCGAAGCCCCAAACAATGCCAGCCGGACGGCGACATGCGGGGAGGTCGGAAAGGAGCCAACCGCGGTTGCTGACGCACTCAGTATTGATGGCCAGCATCGAAAGTCGCATCAACTTGGCCTACGCGAAAGCTGGCAACCCGCTTCCGAATACGAGATAAGATTTGTAGGTTTTTGTTCGAGTTGGTACTCGAACTTTTTCGTACCGACAGGGACCGTTGGTATGGTTGTTGGTATGGGACGCGGCGTAGAGATGAAAATCGTTCAATACCAAGGTGTTATGTGTGATGTTCGAGTCCTCTTCTGGCACCAAATATCGGCACCCGTTCAATCCAGGCTGAAGCGCTCGACGAGGTGGAAGTTGACGCCGTCGGGATCGAGCTTGCGGGCGACAACGCAGCCTGATTCCACCCAGCCGCGGCGCATCCATTTGCCGAAGGACAGCCGCGTGCCCGGCGCCCCGGGAAGCTAGAGCGGCTGGTTGGGCACGCCTTCATACAATTGCTCGCTCGGCGCAACGGTCTGCAAATGCAACAATTTTGTGGCGAGATGCGGCGCGAAGACCGAAAGATAAACCACATTTCCGATGACGATGACGGCGGCAATCGAGAGCAACGAAGATCCCAGGCGGCTCTTTGCCTTCGAATCCGCCCACGCATCGGTGAGTGTGCGTCCCGATGAATCGGTTCGTCCGAGCAAATACGCGATGACCATCATCTGCACGCCCATCGCGACGGAGTTGTAAAGCGGATATTGGTGAACCGTGCCGGGCCAAAGCGCGAGGCCCTCGATAACATGGCCATAGTGAAACACGCCGAGCCGGGCCCCAAGGATCCCATTGAACAGGAAAGCCCATAGAGTGCCGACAACGAGGCCTGCCGTCAGCAGCGTGATTGGCGCGCGCCACCGGAATTTCGCGTTCAGCCAGCGCGCCAGAGTGACGCTTATCACGGCGGGAATAACGAAATAGGAAATGTAGCCCAGCGGAACCGATTCCGGCACTCCGCCGCCCCACGTCCAGTTCAACGGCCACCAGGACGGCATGCGCGCAAGAGCGGGAGGGAACTGGGCATACACCGCCCAATCATAGGGCGCCTCGATCCAGGAGAACGATACGGCCGAGATGGACACCAGCAGGAGCGGGTGCGGGCGGCCTCGTCGAAAACTTAAAATCAGGCCGATAAGCAGGAAAGCAACAGCGCAAGCCAGGCTGAAAATCTCAGCCCCTTTCGCAACCGGGCTGAGGCCATGCACTATTGGCCTCCCTGTTTGCCGGAGGGGCCTCGTGCTTGCGGATCGTAGCGCAGCACCAGCGCATAGACGCCGGCGATCAATCCGAAAAGCGTGCCGAGCATGATGAATGCGCCCATGACAGTTTACTCCTGACCGAAGCGCTCGACGAGGTGCGAGTTGATGCCGTCGGGGTCGAGTTTGCGGGCGACAAGGTAGCCGGCCCCCACCCAGCCGCGGCGCATCCATTTGCCGAAGGACAGCCGCGTGCCCGGCGCTCCGGCTGCCGCCGGAAGCATCTTCACGCGTTCGAGCGCTTCCTTGACGCCGCGCGGCGTCAACGGATGGGCGTCGGCGAAGGCGTGCAGCAGGACTTCGGCAAAATCCCGGTTCATGACCGTTGCGCAGTATTCCGGCCGCCGGCCGTAGCTTTCCTGGTACTGGTCGAGAAAGCGTTGGCCGACGAGGTTTCCCTCATCGTACTGGTCAAGACCGATCCACCCCGTGATGGCTTTCCACATCACGGGATTGATCCAGGCATTCTGGAACGCGGTACCCATGAAGCGGGGTGGATCCCAGTCGAGCGACGCCAGCACCGGATTGACGTGAACGATACCGAAACCGAATCCGCAATGTACGAGCGCGTCGGGCTTGGTTTCATGCAATCTGTGAACGGCTTCGCGCACATCCTGCGCCGTCTGGGCGATGAATTCCTCGGCCACAATGCGAATGCCGTCGGCGCGGCAGGCCCGGCGGAAATTCTTGATATAGGTCTCGCCTACCAGCGACTGCTCGATCAGCGCACCCACCGATTTGTAGCCGCGCTTGGCAATGAGGCGGGCCCAGACCACCGGCTCGTCGGTCAGCGATCCCTGGGGCAGGGCGAAGGTCCATTCTCCCATCCAGTCTTCGGAACCCGTGCAACTGATCGCCGGCACGTGGAAGCGCTGCTCGATGGCTTCGCGCAGGGGCACACTGTTGTCGGAAATGAAAGGCCCGAACACGGCGAGGCAGCCTTCGTCGACCAGATCACGGTAGGCGTCGATGACCGCCTTGATGGTTCCCTTCGGCAGTCCTTCGATTTCCCGCAAAACGATCTCGACCGGCCGGTCGATCACTTTGCTTTTAAAGCCTTCACGGAACACCAGCTCGAAAGGCTTGGTCAGATCGTCCCGCATCCCTTTGGGATAGTTATCGGGCAGCCGGAAGTCGCAAAGATACCCGAGCTTGATCGGTTCGGCGGTGCTTTCATAGGACATACGCTCTCCTTCATCCCCCAAGGGCTATCGCATATCAATTTTACACGCGGACGCGGATCCGCGGAGGAAATCTCCGGCGCGCAGCGCCAACGCTATTACGCAGAGTTGAACCGCAAAGTCGCAAAGGCGCCAAGGACCTTCGAGCGCACAATACCTTGGCGTCTTTGCGCCTTGGCGGTGAAAGGAGATTGAACGCTGCGCTACGCGCGGGAAACTCGCCCGCGGTTTTTCCTCGGCATCTCCGCGCGCTTCGCGTCTCCGCGTGAAAATAGTGTTCTTCGCAGTCCACAGGCATATGCAATTGCCCTACTCCTCGCCCGGGTGCCCGGCGCGTCATCGCACCGGCTTGATCTCGTCGAACGGGACGGATTTGTCGGGCCGATAATCCTGCGGCAGGCCGAGAATTCTTTCGGCGATCGTATTGAGGAGCATTTCGTCGGCGCCGCCGGCGATGCGAAGGATAGGGGCCGTCAGCCAGGAACGCGCCCAATCCTCCCGCGGGGAAGATTGCGGATCGATCGCTGTTCCGGCGGATCCGAGAAGATTCATTGCCGCTGCCGACAGCCGTTGCCGCGCCCTGATCGACGCGAGCTTGTAGATCGCCCCTTCAGGTCCGGGAGCGATCCCCTGCATGGCGCCCATGAAGGTGCGCTTGCGAATGGCGGCCAGCGCTTTTTGTAGGCGGAATGCGTCGGCGATGTCGCGGCGCGTGCGGCTGTCTTCGATGGCCGGGCGCGCGTTGATGGTTGCCTCCTGCGTGCGCGCGATGAACATCGCCAGAGTGGGGCCAAAGCCCGCCTCGTCGGCTGCGGTGTAGCGCTCGATGAACAGCGTGTTCAGCGCGACGGAGAATCCCTCTCCCGCGCCGCCTAGGCGCTGGGCGTCGGGGACTTGAACATTGTCGAAGAACACCTCGTTGACATCATGGCCGCCGCTGGCCAGGCGCACCGGCCGGACGGTGACGCCGGGCGATTTCATGCTCACCCAGAAGCAGGTGAGGCCGCGATGCTTGAGGGCGTGCGGATCGGAACGCGTGAGAATAAGGCCGTAATCGGAGTAGTGGGCGCCGCTGGTCCACAATTTCTGTCCATTTAGCACCCAATCGCCGCCTCGGCGCTCGGCGCGCAGACGGATGCCCGCCAGATCGGACCCCGCAGCGGGTTCGGAAAACAGCTGGCACCAGATTTCGTCGCCGCGCAGCGCGGCAATCGAAAACTGTTTGCGCAAATGCTCCGGCGCATACTTGTTCATGATCGGCACCGGCTGTCCCAGACTGACGCCGAAATACTGGGTGGGAAAGCCGAACCGTGCTTCCTCCTCGGCAAAGATCACGGCCTCCAATTCGGAGAGGCCCTGGCCGCCATTTTCCTTTTTCCAGGCGATGCCGGCATAGCCGGCTTCGAACTTGGTCCGCTGCCACTTCCGGCCAAGCGCCAGATCCTCGGCTTCGGCGAGACCGAGGCGCGCATCGGCGCCGAATGCCGCGCGATGCTGCGCGAGCCACGCCCGCGCCTTCAGGCGATAGGCTTCAAGCGCCTCCGTCATGGTGCCGCCACCGTGTCCACGAGACGGTCTTCCCAATAGGCCGGTGCGCCGGCTTCCACAGCGAGACTTCGCGCGCGTCGGTAATGCAGGTGCAAATCCGCCTCCCAGGCGACGCCGATTCCGCCGTGAATTTGCGTAGCCGTAGCGGCGGCGGTCTCGTAGGCCTGAATGGCATTCAGCCGCGCCGCTGCGACGTAAGCCTCGGCATCCGCATCGCCTGCCGTCACGCGCACCACGGCATCCAAGACTGACGCACGCGCAAGTTCGTTGAGCACCCACATCTCGGCAATCGCGTGCTTGACGGCCTGGAATTTCCCGATGGCCTGGCCGAACGCCTGGCGTTCGTTGGCGTAATCTCGCGCAAGTGAAATGCAGCTGTCGGTTCCGCCAACGCTTTCACTGGCGAGAAACAGCGCCAGGCGACCGAGGGCCTGACGCGCCGTGTCGATCGGATCGGCGATGCCCAGGATCGTCGCCGGCGCACGATCGAACTCGAGGTCGGCCAGGCAGCGGCTGTTGTCGATGGTCTCGGTCACATTGCGCGCAACGCCGGCTTCGCGAAGATCGACGAGCACGAGCCGCGGACGACCGCCGGCATCATTGGCGAGAACCACGGCATGGTCTGCGACGGCGCCGCCCAGCACGGCGCGTTTGCGGCCGGTCACGCGCCCATTGTCCACATGCGTCGTCGGCCGGTCGGGAATGATTTCCGTACCTTCTGTGAAGGCAAACGTGGTGATGAGACCTCCGGCAGCAATCTCTTTGAGCAGACCGCCCGGGTTTCCGGCCGCATTCAGGATGTGAATCGCGGGGGCTGCGCCGGCAAGGAACGGCGCGCCGGCGAGCGCGCGTCCGCATTCCTCTGCAACGATGAGAAGCTCGATGAGGCCAAGCCCCAGGCCGCCGTCCGCTTCGGAAATGTCGATTGCGCTCCAGCCCAATTCCCGCGCCAGCTGCCAGAATGCCGTGTCGTAAGAACCTCGCGATTCCAGCAGCCGGCGCAGGGTCTCCTTCGACCCGATGGACGACAAGGCGCGCCGCGTCTCCTCGCGGATGTGGTTCTGCTCATCGCTATACAGATGCGGCATTGATCATCGCGTCCAGTTTACAAGGCTCGTACGCTGCCCTTTTCCATCATGCCCCGAACACGACCGGTAGGGACGCCGGCGACCGGAAGACTTGACCGCGGATGTGCACATCCTCCGCTTCGGGATCGAAGCGCACGTTCGGCATGCGGTCGAGCAGAAGGTCGAGTGCGACGCGCATTTCGAGTTGGGCCAGATATTGTCCGAGGCAGCCGTGAGCGCCGTAGCCGAACGAAATGTGAGGCTTCGGCGAAGGGCGATAGATATCGAATTTGTTCGGATCCGGATTGGGGTACCGACTTTCGTCGCGATTGGCTGCGCCAAGCATCGGCATAATTGTGGAGCCGGCTGGAATCTTCATCCCGCCAAGCTCGGCGTCCCGAGTAGCCAGCCGCGTAATGTTCAGAAGAGGTGCTTCCCACCGAAGCGCTTCGGTCATTGTCTGCTGAAAGAGTGAGCGGTCCTGGCGGACAGCGTCGAGTTGATCGGGGTCGGAGAGCAAGCCGAACAGCATATTGCCGGTCGCGCGGTAAGTGGTTTCGACGCCGGCGGGAAGCAGCAGGCGCAAGAAACAGACGATCTCCTCGTCGGTAAGGTGCTCCCCGTCCATTTCGGCCTGCACGAGACCGGAGATGACGTCGTCGAGCGGCTTTTTCCGCCGGGCCTCAAGGATCGGAATAAAGTAGTCGCTCATCTCCTTGGAGGCTCGCAGGCCACGTTCGCGGTTGAACATAAATCCGAGAATTGCAACCGCCCAGCTCTGAAATTGCGGGTAATCCTCACGAGGCAGACCCAACATGGATGCAATCACCTGAGAGGGGAATGGAAAAGTGAATTCGCGCACCAGCTCCGCACGGCCGCGATCGACGAATTTGTCGATCAGCTCGTTGGCTACCGTCTTGACGATTTTGTCCTCCAAACCGGCCACGCTTTTCGGCGAGAAGGCTCTGGCAACCAGGGCGCGGTACCGGCCATGCTCGGGCTCGTCCATCGCGAGCATGACGTGTTCGCCGAACACCGCGCCGAAGAAATCCTTGATCTGCGCGGACGAGTAGGTCTCGTTGTCGCCCAAGACCTGCACAATTTCGTCGTAACGGTACACCATGAATACCGACGCGGCGGCGGCGTGGGGCATTCCCAACTCGGCACCGAGGTCGTGTACGGCATGCGCGCGCCGTGATTTGGCAAGGTCGCTATAGGGATCCCGAATGTTGCCCGAAATAGCCTCGTCGAATTTTCCGAGTTCCACCAGATCGTCATACTGCTCCATTTCGATCTCCTATGGATGCAACCGTGTCGCGCTGTTTCGGCGCATCAACCGATCGGGGGGTAAGCGACGGATTTGATTTCCGTGTATTGATCGAACCCGGCGGTGCCGTTCTGGCGGCCGACACCGCTGGCCTTGTAGCCGCCGAACGGAACATCGGCAAAATAGGGTGCTCCGCCGTTCAGTCCGACGAAGCCGGCACGCAAGCGGTGGGCGACGGCCAAGGCACGATCCAACGAGCCCGCCATGACGTTGCCGGCCAATCCATAAATGCTGTCGTTGGCGATGCGGATCGCGTCCGCTTCGTCCTTGAAGGGGATCACGACAAGCACCGGACCGAAGATTTCCTCCTGGGCGATGGTCATGCGGTTGTCGACATCGACGAACAGCGTCGGCTTGACCCAAAACCCTTTGTCGCGTCCTGCCGGTGCGTCGGCGCCGCCGACGAGAAGCTTGGCGCCCTCTTCGATACCCTTCTTGATGTAGCCGAGAATGCGCGCGCGCTGATTGGCGGAAATCACCGGGCCGCACAGCGTACCGGGATCGTGCGGATCGCCCGGCACAACGGATTCATACATGGATTTCAGAATCTCTACGGCCTCATCGTAACGCGAACGCGGCAGCAGCAGCCGGCTGGGGACAGCACAGCCCTGGCCGGCGTGCATGCAAGGCGCGATGCCGATCATGCAGGCTTGTGCCAAATTCGCGTCCTCGAGCACGATGGTGGCGGATTTGCCGCCCAGCTCGAGGAACAGGCGCTTCATTGTTGCCGCGCCTTTCTCCATGATCCGCTTTCCGACGGCAGTGGAGCCGGTGAAAGAGATCATATCGACTTTCGGCGAGACTGTGAGTTCCTCGCCCACGAGGTGATCGGAGGCCGTGACGACGTTGACCACGCCGGGCGGAATATCCGTGCACTGACTGATGAGGCGGCCGAGGCGCGTGGCATTGAACGGCGTGTCGGGCGCGGGCTTCAAAATCACCGTGTTGCCGGTCGCAAGCGCCTGGCCGAGCTTGTGGATCGAGACCTCGAAGGGAAAGTTCCACGGCACGATCGCGCCGACCACCCCCACAGGCTCGCGCCAGACCTTGCGGGCGTTGACCTGATGGGTGAGCTCGGAGAACTCCTCACCGAGATCGGTCTCCCAATAATACGTGTCGATCAGCTTCATGGGATATTTCAGAGCGCTGTTGAGGGGCGCATCCAGCTGCGCGCCATGCGTCAGCATGCGCGGGGCACCGGCCTCGAGCATGAGCTCCTCTCGCAAGGCTTCGCGCTCGGATTCCAACGCCGTCTGCAATTGCTCGAGACATCGCTTGCGAAAGGCGCGATTGGTCGGCCAATCGGTTTCGTCGAAGGCGCGGCGCGCGGCATCGATGGCGCGATGCATATCCGCTTTCGATGCGTCCGCCACCTCTCCCAGAACCTCTTCGGTCGCCGGGTTGATGTTCTTGAATGTACCGGCCTGTCCATCGACGAGCTTGCCGTCGATGAGCATCTTCGATTCGAACCGGACCTTGGATGTGTCAGCCATTGTGCTCGCTCGCGTTGGATGATGAATGATCGATGGCCGTTGGGCCGGAGGCGGTTGTCGAGCTTTTCCGGAGCGCGCCATAGTGCGGCAGGCCCAGCGCCCGGCGGATGATCTGATGCAGGAGACGACCCGAGAGGAGCCGCGCGCTGACAGTCAACATCCTGGCATCCGAACCCACCGCATGCCGCGCAAACGGGGCGCGCTCGTCGAGAACTTTGGCGAGCACTTTCGCGAAGTATTCGGGTGGATTCGCCTTGTCCACCATGGCGCCGCCGGTGCGGCGCATGCCGGCGTAGTGCGCGGCATAGGGGCCCGCGAGGTTTCCATAGTCGGGCGTTTGCTCGGTCAGGATGTCCGTCTTGAAGGTTCCGGACACCAGAATGGTCACCCCAAGGCCGAACGGCGCGATCTCCGCCGCAAGCGCTTCCGCCCATCGTTCGAGTGCGCCCTTGGATGCGGAGTAGGCGCCGATGGAGGGCATGCCCCGGATTCCACCTTGGCTCGACACGACGACGATCCGGCCGTGTCCGGCGGACCGCATGGCCGGCAGCAGCTCCCTGGTGAGGCGCACGGGCCCGAACAGATTGGTACGGAACAACTGCTCCCAAACCTCGGATGGCAATTCTTCCGTGCAGCCCGATGCCGCGACCCCGGCATTGTGCATGAGCACGTCCGGCGGTCCAATCGCCTCCACGACGGCCTTCGCGCCGGCGGAAATCGAACTCCGGATCGTCAAGGTCCAGACGAATCCCGATCAGGCGGGGATCATCGGCAGTAGCGCCGGTCGCGGCGCGCAGTCGTTCAAGCCCTGACGCAGGCGATCGCATCGCGCCGACGACGCGCCAACCCAGCCGGTATAAATGGGCGGCGCACGCCAGACCGATTCCCCGCGACGCTCCGGTGATGACAATGCTGCGTGACTCAAACACGGTGCGGCTCACGACACCCGCCGGCTGCGGTTGGCGGCATATGCGGAAACGTTGCACGCTGAGGACTCATCCGAATAACCTATTCCGCATCATGACCTAATTTTTGTTCGACAAAACTAAATGCTCAAAGTGTCAACCGCTTGCCCGTGTCCGTAAGCGTTGGCGCTCCGCATTATCGATCGCTCGCCGAACCCAAATCGTCAAGAAATCCGTCTTCTTCAAACTACTCGCGACCGAAGAGAAAGAATATCGCGTAGCATATGACGAAAACCGAGAAGATCATATTCTCCATGTCGCTCTCCCCTTGAGCTGCATCCGATGCAACCGCCGTCGGATATCGGACATCAATCGCATATCCGTTCGGCAGTTATCTCCGGAGGCTCAGCCATTCTTTACCGCGCAACGCCCGGTGCCCGGCGGAGGCGGCTCGACCTTCGGCCGCCCGTTCGGTTGGCCGCTCATCCACGTGTTCCACTCGCCCTCGAAATAGGGACCCGGCTGGCCTGCCTTCTCGTAATACCCATTGGGGTCGTAGACTTTGATTTCCGGATACGGCCAGGGGCAGGCCACCGAAGTCGCGAGGCCGGACGCACGGACAAGGACAAATCCGCCGCCATACGCGAAGTAAGCGACGTTGAGTATCCCGAACATCACGACAAACGTGGCAAGCACCGGACGGGTGGCGAACATGCGCAGCCTTTGCGCCAGCTTCTCCGCCTGCGTTCTGCCTGTGTCATCGCGATAGAGAAGAACGGCCGGCGGGACCATCACGAAGGTGACGAAGGTGCTCTCCCAGATCAGGGGAAACTGATAATACTTGCCTGTATAAAGCGATCCCCAGGGAATGACCTGAGTGTAGATGTACAGCTGATTCTTGACGAGCCCGGTTTCCAGCTGCGCATCATAGGCAAACCCGACAATGAAGGTGATCACCGCGACGCTGAGCAGCGGGTGCCGCGAAAAGACAGTGTCTTTGGGCAGCCAGCGTTGCAGACGGCGCAGGATAAATATGCCCAGCAGGCTGGGGCCGACATAGAATAGCGGGTAACCCGCGACGATGAAGGGCTCGATCGAGGGCGATGTCCTTACCCAGGGCCAGTCCGCAGGCCAGTGCCACAACCGAGGGTCATAAACGGCATAAGGCGCCCAGTTCATCATCGGGTCCTGCCACATGATTGCGGCACCCGCCGCAAACATCATGATGAGAGGATGGCCGGGTCGCAGGATCCACCCGATGACGCAAAACGCCAAAAATATGCCCACCGTCACCAGGCATCCGTACTGGGTGACCCGAATGTAATTTGCAATATGTGCGGCTTCGCCCACATTCGGTATGGGGCGCGGATTGCCCATGACTGCGGGATTGGCGATACGAGCGGTCGTGGCTCCCCATTCCGCGACGTGCGCAACAAACCACAGGGCCGCCGCCAGGATCGCGAGAAAGACCACCAGGCCGACGAGCGCGTCCTTTCGGCTCGCGAACCCCTCGCCGGTGGACAAGATCGGTTGCTGTACACTCATCTGAGACATTTCCCCCTGATTGCCATTATGTGATTGGATTCAGCGAATTCAGGATAGGCTTGGCCGGCGCAGGTGCCAAGCCGCTCCCGTCCGGCCTCGACAACGGGCGCACGGATTGCCGCGAAACCATTCCATGGGGCGTGCAAACGGGCCGCCTTCGCACAACCTAATATTTGTTCACTAGCGCTGCGAGCCAGCGCTGTCAACCGTGCCGGTCTTGCGGATTTCGTTCTCACCGATGTGCGATGCAACAACGCGTGGTGCGATGCCGAGGACTTGACTGCCGCCTTGGCCAAACCTGACGAGGCTCTGCCTCTGACCGACGAGGCATGTCGAATTTCTTCGTTGCCGGCAGCGGTTCGTGCGGCCTCGAAACTGTACCGGCGAACGCCAAAAATCACCACGGGGACGCTGGGGGCACGGAGATTTGCGCGAAATGTGTCCGCGTAGCCAAAAAAAGTTACAGGGAGGCAGTGAGACGGTGAGGCATTCCCTAGTTTCTCACAGCCTCACTGCCTCCCTGTGAATTTGTTTCTTGCGCTACGCGCGGGCCGTTCTCCGTGCCCTCAGCGGTAAATACTTCCGCTTGGCGCCTTGGCGGTTCCTAATCCATGCGAAAAACTTGACACATTCGCCCAAATTGCAGGACTTAAGCACGGTTGGACGAAACGGAAATTCGGTCATACGAAGAATGGCATCCTTGGCGCGCGGCGAGGTCAGAGGCTACAGCGTGCGATCGCTTGACTTGCTGGCTTCCGCTCTCGCCGGCCGCACCGTGCAAGTGATGCCTGGAAAATCCGGCGCACCGGCATGGACGGATGGCAGAACGATCTTCATCGATGCCGGTATCGCTGCGCGCAAGCAGATCGAGTCGCTGGCGGTTCAGGCGTCCCTGCTTGCAGTGGGCAGCCTTGGGCCGGATATCGTACGCAAGTTCGTACGGTACCCGCCATTGGCAAAGCGATATCTCGCCATAGAAGGGCAGCGGGCGCTGGTTGCCAATGAAGCGCTGCTGCCTGTGGCGGCGTGTTCGCTTATCGACCGCGAAATCGCGGCTCGCAGCGATTCGCCGACGGTGTCTCTGGCAGTCGCGCTGAGTCGGGTGACAATTGCAATGGCGCCGGAAACCTTCGGAGCGATTCATGCGCGGCAACTGCTGGCGGTGCACAACAGCGACGGAACGGTTGCGGCGCAGGAGCGTGCTTCAAACCAATCGCACAACCGGGCGTTGGCCGATCTTGCCGAAGACGCGGACAACGCAGAAGAAGACAAAGACATCGGTAGAGCAGTCGATTTTTTTACAATTCCCGGCAGCAGCGGGGGGCCGCTTGGCCGTTGGTTCCAACACATGTTGGCTGCGGTGCGTCAGCTCGGTGGAGATGGTCCCACGGGCGCGGATGCGCCGACCCATCGCACGAGGACGGGCACACGGGGCAACACGGCAATTGTCTCTGCCGCAATGGCGCGAATGCCCGAGCAGGGCGGCGCAGGGCAGGCGGGGGCGAAATATCACGAGTGGGACGTTTATCGGCAAAGCTACCGTCTGAACTGGTGCACCGTGCGAGAGGTCGAGCCTCGTAGCAAGAACAGCACGCCGTCGGTGCCGACAGACACTTATGGCTTTCACCGGCCTCTCGCCCGCCTCGGCGTTGGCCTGGAGCGTTGCCATCGGCAGGCACAGGGAGACGACATCGATATCGATGCTGCGATCGAAGCACGCGTCGAAGCGATGGCCGGATCGGCTCCGGACGAGCGGTTTTATCTCGACAGTCTTCGCGGCCGGCGCGATCTTGCAGTGCTCATCCTTCTCGACATCTCGGGCTCTGCAGCGGAACCCGGTACCGCGGGGCAGTCGGTGCACGAACACCAGCGCGGTGTGGCAGCCGCTCTCGCCGCCGCACTTTACCATCTTGGCGATCGTGTCGCGCTCTACGCTTTTTGCTCGCAGGGGCGATTTGCGGTGGACCTGGTATCTGTGAAGCGCTTCGATGACAACCTCAACGCCCGCGTCATGCGACGTCTTCGCGATCTCGAGCCCGCAGCGTATTCACGGCTCGGTGCGGCGATCAGGCATGGAACGGCAGTCCTGCGAGAACGAAGCGGCACGCCGCGGCGGTTGCTGGTCGTGCTTTCCGATGGACTGGCTTACGATCATGGCTACGAACGCGTCTATGGCGCTGCCGACGCGCGACGGGCGCTCTCCGAAGCGCGACACAGCGGCATCGGCTGTCTCGGTTTGACCATCGGCGCCAGCACCGAAGTCGAGGCACTCCGGCGTGTCTTCGGGAGCGCTGCTCACGCAACAATCGCCGCACCGGAGCAACTACGGCACGTCATCGGTCCGCTATTTCGGTCGGCCCTCCGCTCCGCGGAAATTCGCCGGCGCGTGTGAGATCGGTCGGGGAAAGACAATGAATGCACCACGCGCGTCGCGGCCATACTATGTTCCGGTCGGAAACGAGGCCGACGTTTTCAGGGCGGCGTTCCGGCAAGGTCTGTCGGTCCTGCTAAAAGGGCCTACGGGCTGCGGAAAGACCCGCTTCGTCGAGGCCATGGCGTACGATCTCGACCGCCCGCTCATGACTGTCGCGTGCCATGACGATCTGACGACGGCGGATCTTGTCGGGCGCTTCCTGCTCCGCGGCGGTGAAACCGAGTGGGTCGATGGTCCACTCACACGCGCCGTGCGCGAGGGCGCAATCTGCTATCTCGACGAGATTGTCGAAGCCCGCCAGGATACGACGGTGGTTCTCCATCCGTTGGCGGACTATCGCCGCCAATTGCCGATCGAACGTCTTGGTTTGACGTTGGACGCCGCTCCGGGCTTCTGCCTGGTGGTGTCCTATAATCCCGGCTACCAGAGCGTTCTCAAGGACCTCAAAGACTCGACGCGCCAACGCATGGTCGCTATCGAATTCGGGTTTCCGGCACCGGAAGTCGAAGAAAAGATCGTTGCGCACGAGGCCGGTATCAGCTCGGGCATGGCGGCGCAGCTGGTGCGGTTCGCTCAGGCGATCCGTCGTCTGGAGACGGCCGGTCTTCGCGAGGTCGCCTCGACGCGCGTCCTTATCGCCGCCGGGCGGCTCGTTGCTGAAGGACTAAGCCTGCGCCAGGCCGCCCGTGCCGCGATCGCCGGACCGCTCACCGACGACTCCATCGTCATGAGCGGCCTAGCGAAGATGATCGACGTGTACCTGACCGGGTAACCCGCCTGACGGCACCACGCCGCGCTTACGAACGTTCGGCTGCGCCGCGCAGCAGCGTATCGCGAGCCTGTGCCAGAGCCGCCCAGGTACCCGCACTTCGCACGATCGTCTCGGGCATCCATGTCAGCTCGAGGAGACAGTGGCGCCGGACGTTGGCGGATGCGCCGACGTCGCAAAATTGGCCGGTGCGTTCGCCCTCTGCCAGGAGCGACTTGATGTCCCGCAGACGTGTGGTGATATGGCCGAAATCCGTAGAGGTAGGCGGCGACTGGCGGAGCCATGCCAGCTGGATTTTGAACTCCTCGCTGAACTTGTCGAGCACGTTGATGTCGACCCATAAAAGCGCATCGAGCTTCTCGACGGGAGTTGATGCGGTGGTCAGGACGGCATCCCAGGCTGTGGCGACGTTCTTTATGTAAGACGCCATGATCGATTCCAGCAGCTCGTCTTTCGAGCCGACCAGGCGGTAGACGGCGCCCGTGCTTATGCCCGCTGCCGACGCGATGTCCCGGATCGTCGTTGCCTCGTAACCCCGCCGCCCGAACGCGCTGCGCGCCGCAGCGCGCAGCGCGACGGCGCGGCTGTCTTCATCGCCGACACCTTGGCCCCATTTCGCCATGATTTTCTGAGCGGCCTGGAATGCGTTCGAACGTTCGAGCTTGGCGTTGTCCGGAGCTTTGACGGCAAGCCCTTCGAGCAGCATCCGGCACTTGATCTCCGGAACCCTTTGGGCTCCCGGTTTCCGGTGGAAGACGCCAACACCGGTGTGCAGCATGCTTTGGCAGATGTGTTCCGCCAGCCGCGCCAGGTCGATACCTTGCCTGATGTAGCCACTGGCGCGGCCGGCGCGAAGAATCTCGAACATGGCGTTGTCGATAGCCCGCGGTGTCTGCTTTGCCAGCCGGACAAAATTCTCGCTTGCGCTCGCCGGAGGATCGTAGAAGGTCTGGAGCAGTGCAGCGCGGTGCCGGGATGCGCAGCCTACGATTGCCTCGGCCAGGGCGACAATTCGGTTGAAGACCGGCTTTGACTTGCTCCGACGCAGATCGTCCAGCGCACGCTCGGCTATCCCGCGAAGTTCGGTTTGATAGCGCTCCACCAACTCGACGATGATGGCTTCCTTGGACTCGAAGTGATGGTAGAGGCTTCCCGGCAGAATGCCGCAGGCGTCCGCAACCTCCTTGAGGGATATGCGGAAACCCGACGAGGCGAACAGCTTGGCTGCCGTATCGAGGATCGCGCTTCGGCGAGCCCTGTCGGTCGACTGCTGCAAGGGCGTCTGTACCGAACCTTCGCGACGTTCATGCCTTGACGATCGTCTGCCTCGCGCCGCGGATTCCAAGCTTTTTCCAACAGATCGATTTTTCGACATGACGAGCGATATGACAGCGCGGTGGTCCTGACAAGGGCCTTGACGCCGGAAATTGCCGGCCATAGCTTGGAACGAATATTAGGTTTAAAAGGGAGGGTGCGGAATGCCTGCCGAGGCCAGGACGGCCAAGCTTGATGCGCTGCTGGATCGTGCGGAGATACTGGATTGCATTCATCGCTATGCCCGGGGCATGGACCGGCTCGATCGCGAGATGGTCCGTTCCGCATACCACGATGACGCCATCGACGAGCACGTCGGCTTCGTAGGTCCTGTCGACGGATTCCTGGACTGGGCGTTTGCCTATCACGCCGGCCAAACCCGCCACCAGCATTACGTGACGAACTATTCCGTCGAGCTGCAAGGCGATGTCGCGCACGCCGAGACCTATTATGTGTTCGTCGGCACCGATCGCGATCCCGCTGCGCCGCACTTTGTAACCGGCGGCCGCTATATCGACCGCTTCGAACGACGGGACGACCGCTGGGCAATTGCCGCGCGCGTCTGTCTCGTCGAATGGCAAACCAGCTTCGCTTCGGGCCTGTCGCCTGCAGCCTTCGAATTCATGGCGGCGGCCGGTACCGTGGCGCGCGATAGGAGCGACACGTCCTACGACCGCCCTCTCGTCCCCAAGCGGGCGGCTGGCGCATGATTGATTTCGAAGGCCAAGTTGCGCTCGTCACCGGAGCCGGCCGGGGTCTTGGCCGACTTTACGCGCTGGAGATTGCGCGGCGCGGCGGCTCGGTGGTGGTGAACGACCCTGGCGGCACCATGCACGGCCAAGGCTCGGACTTCCGTGTCGCAGATTCGGTTGTCGAGGAAATCGAACGTGCGGGAGGTGTTGCGGTCGCTTCATACGACTCCGTGGCGAGCCCGGAGGGCGGGGTAGCTATCGTGCAGACCGCAGTCGAACGGTTTGGCCGTCTCGACGCCGTCGTGAACAATGCCGGCATATTCAGCACTGTTCATTTCGACGAGCTGACTGTCGAGCAGTGGCGGCGTATGCTGAACGTTCATTTGGATGGCGCCTTCTACGTCAGCCAACCGGCCTTTCGCGTGATGAAGTCTCAAGGCTACGGTCGCGTCGTCTTCATCTCGTCTTCTGCCGGCATGTTCGGGATGCCGCAGGAAGCACATTACGCCGCGGCCAAGGCTGGCCTTTTTGGTTTGACCAACGTCATCGCCATTGAAGGCGCGGCGCACGGAATTCTAGCGAACACGGTGCTGCCCACCGGATACACAAGAATGGCCAGCCTGACGGAGCTCGATCAGGAGGCGCCTCCCGAGCGGTCAGGGTTCCTGAATGCCATCGATCCAAAACTCGTCGTTCCGATGGTCGTTTTCCTCGCGAGCCGGGCTTGTGCGTTCACGCATCACAATTATGCGGCCTGTGCAGGCCGATATGCTCGCGTCTTCGTGGGCTACGGCGAGGGCTGGATGGCGAAGCCCGAAAGCGAACCGACAGCCGATGATATCGCGGGGCATCTGGCTGAGATATCGGCGACCGCGCCCTACACCATTCCTTCGTCGATCTTCGACGAAGTTGCGGACATCTGTTCGCGTCGCGGCATCACGGGTTGAGCACCCTGCCAATGGACATCGCGCAACTTCTGACCTCGACGCGATCCGCCCGCAAGACTTCTCGATCTCCATGCGCCGGTCGATATGGTGGAGATCCGGGAGTGCTTGGAAATCGCATTGCACGCCGCGAACGGATCGAACCAGCAAACTTGGCGCTGGATTGTTGTTGCGGATTCGCAGCGTCGAGCCGAGATAGCCCGGTTTTATCGCGAGGCGTATCTGTCGATGACCGGTGGAAAATTGGCCTCCGGTGCCGTCCCGGACAACACCGAATTCGGGCGGATGATCTCGTCCACCGAGTGGCTCGTGGAGCACTTGGCCGAAGTACCCTTGCTTGTGATCCCGTGTTACGAGCCGTGGTTGCCGCGCGTAGAAGGCAATGACACTTTCTACTGCGCAACGATGTATGGCTCGATTTTTCCGGCGGTGTGGAACTTCCAGCTCGCGCTGCACGCCCGCGGCTATGGTACCTGTATCACAACCCTGCATTTGCATCGCGAGAAGAATGTTCGCGGGCTCCTTGGAATTCCCGAAACTTGCATCCAGGGCTGTCTGCTGCCTGTCGCCCGCCTTCGTGCGGGACACACGCTTCGGCCGACGCCGCGGCGGCCCCTCGAAGACGTTGTTGCTCTCGATCGTTGGGACGGCCCCCCGCTCGCACGAGTTGAGAGCGGCAAAAACAAATTCCCATTCAAAGAAGGAGAGACAATCATAGCATTCAATGCCGACAGCACATTCGGAGAGCTGCTTGACAGCCCGGCGGCCAAGGCCGTTCTCATGAAACATCTCCCGGAGATCGAAAAAGCGGGGCCGATGCTGAGTATGGCGCGCGGCATGACGCTCAAAACGGTCGCCGGCTTCCCGCAGGCGAACATCTCGGCCGACACGCTGCAGGCCATTGTCGCAGAGCTGGAGAATGTCCGATGCCGGCCTATTGACTAAAGCTTGGCGTCGTCGCCGCACCGCGCCGAAGCTTCGGCAAAAAACCGCCGCGGCGAAGCCGCGAAGGTTGGAGGCCACGCCCGGAATTGAACCGGGGTGCGCGGTTTTGCAGACCGCTGCGTCACCACTCCGCCACGTGGCCAGTACCCCCGCGCCTATAGCAAATGCGCATCCGCTGCAACACCCGTCCGGCAAAACCCTTTCCAGACCCGTTTTGCGCTCTCGTTGTCAGTCGAATCGGAGCAGCATATAAGTTTGCAAAGTTCCCCTAGAGCTTCCCATGCCCGATTACAGCGCCCAACGCTTCAACATGGTCGCGTCCCAGGTCCTCGCGAGCGGCGTCATCGACCAACGCATTCTCGCCGCGATGGGCAAAGTGGAGCGCGAGCGTTTCGTGCCCGCCGCCAAGCAGCCGCTCGCCTATGCCGAAGCGGCCATCGAGCTGGTCCCCGGCCGCTACCTCATGGATGCCCGCACTTTCGCTCTGATGCTGCAGGCGGCGGAGATAGGGCCGAAAGACAAGGTTCTCGATGTGGGATGCGGCACCGGCTATTCCACGGCGATCCTGTCGGAATTGGCCGGCCGCGTGATCGGGCTCGAGCAGGATGCCGATCTCGTGCGTATCGCAACCGAACTGCTTCGGCAGCTCGGCGCCAAGAATGCCTCTGTAGCGCAAGGCTCGTTTGCGGAGGGATTCCGCGCCGGCGCCCCCTATGACGTGATCTTCGTGAACGGCGCGGTTGAGACCCAGCCGCGCACGCTCCTGTCGCAGTTGGCGGAAGGCGGACGGTTGGTGGCCGTGACGGTTCCGGAGACCGAGGGCAGGGCGACGGTGTTCCTCAACGAACATGGCCGCATCGGGCACCGGATTGCCTTCGACGCCAACCTGCCTCCGTTGGCCGGTTTTCGGCAGCCGGCCGGGTTCGTGTTCTGAAACGTCCATTGGGCGCGCGTCGAACGGGTAGGGGCATGACGGGCCTTCGCGTGGGAGGGGCCGCCCTGATGGCGGCTGTGTGCCTTGGCTTTAGCGTGGCACGGGCCGAAACGCTGACGTTCGACGAAGGTGCAAGTGGCTATCGTTTCCTCCGAAAGAGACGCATATGTCGCCGCCTACCGACTCCTCGCAGACATGGGGCCCTCGACGGCCCAATCGCTGGGGCTGCAGGTCCGTATCTACGGTCCGAAGGATTGTTGCGACGACAATGCCATACGCCGGTTGGGGTTCGGCGACTGACGGTCGCGGGCGCATCTTCGCCGAGAAAAATGGCCCACATGCGCGATTATAGGATCCGCGTTAACCCAACCTTTCCTTCTTTGGGCAAGTGTCATAGGGTCCCAGCGCAGGCGCGGACACCCTTTGGCGTGAACCCGGACCGGAGCAAAATACGATGAGTCCGTCCAGTCCCCAGCACGAACCCACCATGGAGGAAATCCTCGCCTCCATCCGCAAGATCATCTCGGAGGATTCGGCCGAGGCGCCGCCGCCGGCCGCACCCCAGGTCGCACCGGTCCAGGATGCGGACGTGCTCGAATTGACCCAGGAAATTCACGAGGAGCCGCCGGCGCCAATTGCCGCAGTTGTTCCGCCCGCCGACGATGTCGAGTTTCAACCCATCGAAGAGGCCCCCGTCGGCAGCCCCGCTGCTGTCTCCGCTCCATCCGGAGAGGGTTTGTTTTCGGAAAAGACCCGCAAAGCCCTTGATGAGGCGTTCACAACCCTGCAGGAGCGCGACGAAGGAAGGCCCTCTATACCGTCTGCGCCTGCCGCTCCCATTGCGCCTGTCGACGGCCGCACGCTGGAAGCGGTTTTCGACCAGGCCGTGCGCGGGGCATTTGATCCGGTTCTGAGGAACTGGCTCGACCAGAACAAAGGCGCCGTCATCGAGCGCATGAAGCCGGTCATCACGGCGTGGCTCGACGAGCACTTCCCTTCGATGTTGGAACAGGCGGTCGAGGAAGAGCTGGCCCGCGCGGCAAAGTCGCACACGCGCCGTTAACCCGACTTGCGCAGAATCGTGGGGTCGGTCGAGGCCAATCAAGACGTTCGCGCAGCACCGTGTTCTCGCGCTGATTGGCGACACCGATGGCCGCAACCTCTTGCGGCGCCATGCCCTTGATCGCAACCCGGCAGCACTCTAGTGCACTGACTCATACAAAAGGTACAGCCAGATACATAGCGCCCACGCTGAATGTCGCCTCTTCTCAAAGGTTGCCGTTAACGGGCCAATGAATCTTTTGTATGCATCCGTGCACTAGCGCCGATTGCCGGATTTCTTCGGGATCGTGCTCCACCCAGCCATTGGCCGGATAGATTTACCCCAGCGGAATGGACTGCGCCGATACCGGACGCGCCGCACTGTCGAACAGGATGGCCCAGGTGGCTGTCGTGCCCTGCTCCATGGCCGGCGGGAACGGCGGTTCGATCGTTATGGTGGTCTGTTTTACAGGAAAGGCCGTGTTTCCGGGAGGCGGCATCCGAAATCGACGAATGCGAATCGAATTACGAATGCCGATTTTACCTTAATACGCTGTTAACGACCTTTGCGTAGAGTTTGACGAGTGACATCCTGGGGGCAGGCGGTGGGTCTTTCCGCGAGCGATCTCAACGACACGATGCGGCTAGCGCAGCTGGCGGCAGATCCCCAAGGCGCCAACCGGGCGGATATTTATCTCGCCGTCGCCACGCTTTATCGCAATCAGGGCGATCTTCTCTCCGAACGCGAGCGCGCGCTCATGCGGGAGATCCTCAAACGCCTGACCATCGAAGTGGAGATGGCCGTACGCATTGCGATGGCCGAGCGGCTTGCCGACGACCCGCAGGCGCCTCTGGATCTCATCCTGTTGTTCGTGGACGACCGCGTCGAGGTCGCCCGGCCGATCATCTTACGCAGCCACAAGCTCGCCGATCACGATCTGCTCCGGCTGATCGCGGAAGCCGATGTTGCCCGCCAGACGGCGTGCGCAGAACGCCCGCATATTGGGAAGCCCGTTACCGCCGCGCTCGCGGAATCCGACGCCGAGCCGGTTCTGGTAGCGTTGGTGCGCAATGTCACCGCCCAAATCGCCCCCGAAACCTTTGAAAAGCTTGTCGAGAAATCCCGCTGGTGCGAAGCCCTGCAGGCGCCCCTCGCCAAACGCGAGGATCTGCCCACGCCGCTGGCACAACGCATGTGCGAGTGGGTCTCCGAGGCTTTGCGGACTTATCTCACGCAAAGCGGCCGGCTGGCTCCCCAGGCCGCGCAGGAGGCCGTGCACGCCGCCGCGCAGGCCGTGCGAACGCCGCCGCCATCTGCGGCGAGCGACTCGGAGGCGACTGCCGGAAAATTGGTGGATAAGCTTGCCGGCGCCGGCCAGCTCCGCGCGGGGTTTCTGCTCCGTGTCCTGCAACAGGGGCAGTTCGACCTGTTCGACCAGGCCTTTGCCAAGCTGCTCGATTTGCAGCTCGGAGAGTTCCGGCGCAGCTTTTATCTTGGCGGTCCCAAGCCGGTGGCCCTGGCATGCCGCGCGGTCGGGATCGACAAAAGCGTCTTTTCAACCGTTTTCAGCCTTTCCCGCAGCGCCGCCGGAATGCCGCCGGTTCTCACGTCACAGGAACGCGGCGAAGTCGACCAGGCATTCATCTCATTCAGCAAGCAGGAAGCCAGAACTCAGCTCCGGTCGGCATCCTGACGCAAGTGATGAATTGATCGCGCCCGCCTGCTAGGGTGCCGCCCATGATCGATCCATTTGGCCGCCGCATCGTCTATCTGCGCGTCTCGGTGACGGACCGCTGCGATTTCCGCTGCGTCTATTGCATGTCCGAGCAGATGAACTTTCTGCCCAAGGCAGAGCTCCTGACCCTGGAAGAGCTGGAGCGGCTTTGCGGCGCCTTCATCCGCAAGGGCGTGGAGAAAATCCGTATCACCGGCGGCGAACCGCTTGTCAGGCGCAACGTGATGCGCCTGATCGACGCCCTCGGCGCAAGGCTCGGCCACGGTCTCGAGGAGCTGACGCTGACGACGAACGGGAGCCAACTCGCGCGCTTTGCGCCGGCGCTTTATGCAGCCGGAATGCGCCGGGTCAACGTCTCCCTCGACACCCGCGATCCGCAAACATTCCGGAACATCACCCGGTGGGGCGAACTTTCGAATGTTCTCGCCGGGATCGACGCGGCGCAGAACGCGGGGCTTGCCGTCAAGATCAACATGGTGGCGCTCAAACAGGCCAACGAGCACGAGATCGCCGACATGCTGCGATGGGCTCATGGGCGCGGCCTGGACCTGACGTTGATCGAAACCATGCCGATGGGGGACATCGACGGCGACCGCGTTTCGCAATACCTGCCGCTGTCGATCGTTCGGGCCCGGCTGGCGCGCGAATTCACGTTGACGGAAGCCGATTATCGCACCGGCGGACCCGCCCGCTACGTACGGGTCGGCGAGACCGGCGGCCGGCTGGGCTTCATCACGCCGCTGACCCACAACTTCTGCGAAAGCTGCAACCGCGTGCGTGTCACCTGCACGGGCACGCTTTTCATGTGCCTGGGACAATCCGACGATGCCGATCTGCGGGCGCCGTTGCGCGCATCGCCCGACGATGCGCTGCTCGATCGGGCCATCGATGCGGCGATCGCGCGCAAGCCGAAAGGCCACGATTTCGTCATCGACCGCCGCCACAAACGCCCGGCGGTGTCACGGCACATGTCGCTGACGGGCGGCTAGCACCGGGAATCACGGGTTGGTGATACGTAAAAAGAATTAGCGCAGTGGCCGCAGAGGATTTGCAGAGACCGCAGGAGCAAAATGGCGCGCGAAGCGCGCAAGAAAACCACAGCGTCCCCCGCGAAACCTCTGCGTACCCTGCGCTAAAAATGCCGCCACGTTCGACGAATCGCCTTTTGAGAAAAGTGGGTACTAGCTCTCATGACCAAGTCCCTGCATTTCGTCGCGTCGCCATCGGCGGACGCACAAGCCGCGCTCGCAAGGCTGCGGGCGCATTACGGCGACGCCGGCCCTCAGTCTGCCGAGGCCATCGTCGCGCTGGGCGGCGACGGCTTCATGCTGCAGACGCTCCATGTTTTCGTCGACAAAGCCAAGCCGATTTACGGTATGAACTTCGGCTCGATCGGCTTTCTGATGAACGAATACCGCGATGACGGTTTGGAGACGCGGCTCGACGCGGCCGAAGCCGCGCATGTCCACCCGTTACGCATGCGCGCCGCAACGCGCGATGGCAAAACGACCGAGGCGCTCGCCTTCAACGAAGTGTCGCTGCTCAGGCAGACGCGTCAGGCGGCAAAAATCCGTATCCTGGTGGACGGCAAGGTCCGCATCGGCGAATTGATCTGCGACGGCGTGCTGATCTCCACGCCCACCGGAAGCACCGCATACAACCTCTCGGCACACGGACCGATCCTGCCGATCGATGCCGATCTCCTGGCGCTGACCCCAATCAGCGCGTTCAGGCCGCGCCGCTGGCACGGCGCGTTGCTTTCGCACCGCTCTAAAACCCGTTTCGAGATTCTCGAGCCTGACAAGCGGCCGGTGAGTGCCGTCGCCGACGATTTGGAAGTCCGCGATGTGGTCGATGTCGACATTGCCGAGGACCGCTCCATCGCGATGACCATGCTTTTCGACCAAGGCCGGGGCTTGCGCGAGCGCATTCTGGCGGAGCAGTTCACGGAGGTTTAGAGCACGCAACTGGGAGCGCGCGCATCCTTGCGGGTCACTTTTCCTTGACGGACGCGGCCGGCTGCGCTCCCAGTGAGGGCAATCTCTTTTGCACGCCCGCTCAAATATCGGCGTAGCAGCGCACTTCCTCATTGGCTCCCGGCGTGGTCACCGCACCCAAACGCGCCGGGCCGACGTTCTTGGCGTACCGCCACAGCGCGCCCGAGCCGAACGACGGCGCCTTCGGCTTCCACGCCTTTCGCCGCGCCGCGAGCTCGGTTTCCGACAGCTCCACGTCGATGGTTCCGCGCTCGGCGTCGATCGCGATGACATCGCCGTCCTTGACGAGCCCGATCGGTCCGCCGTCCATCGCCTCGGGTCCGACATGGCCGACGCAAAGCCCGCGCGTGGCGCCGGAAAACCGCCCGTCGGTGACGAGCGCAATGTTCTCGACGCCTTGGCCGTAAAGCGCCGCCGTCGTCGACAGCATCTCGCGCATGCCGGGCCCGCCTTTAGGACCTTCGTAGCGGATGACGATGACGTCGCCTTCCTTGTATGCGCGTGCCTGCACGGCGGCGAACGCATCTTCTTCGCAGTCGAACACGCGTGCCGGACCGCGATGCTTCACATGCTTGAGGCCCGCGATCTTCACGATGGCGCCCTCCGACGCGAGGTTGCCCTTGAGACCGACGACGCCGCCGCTCGCCGCCAGCGGATTGCCGACGGCGCGCATCACTTTCTGCTTGGTGTCGAAGGAAACCCCGGCGAGATTCTCGGCGACGGTTTTTCCCGTCACCGTCACGCAATCGCCGTGGATGAAGCCGCCGTCGAGCAGCGTACGCATGAGCATGGGCACGCCGCCGGCTTCCCACATATCCCTGGCGACGTATTCGCCGCCCGGCTTGAGCGACGCGAGATAGGGCGTGCGCCGGAAGATTTCCGCCACGTCGAACAGATCGAAGACAATTCCCGCCTCGTTGGCCATCGCCGGCAAATGCAGCGCCGCATTGGTGGAGCCGCCGGTGGCGGCAACGACCGCGGCCGCGTTCTCGAAGGCCCGACGCGTGCAAATGTCGCGCGGCCGCAGCCGCGTCTCTAACAGGCGCATCGCCGATTGGCCGGCCTTGAGCGCAAAATCGTCGCGCGCCACCACTTCTGCCGGAGGGCCGGAAGAATACGGCAATGCCAGACCGATGGCTTCGGCGACGCACGCCATCGTGTTTGCGGTGAACTGTCCGCCGCACGCGCCGGCGCCGGGACAGGCATGGCATTCGAGGTCGTGCAAGTCCGCATCGCTCATCTTTCCCGCCGCGTGCTGGCCCACGCCTTCGAAAATATCCACGACCGTCACGTCGCGGCCCTTGAACTTGCCGGGCATGATCGAGCCGCCGTAGAGGAACACGCTCGGCACGTTGAGGCGCAGCATCGCCATCATCATGCCCGGTAGGCTCTTGTCACAGCCGGCGATGCCGACCAGTGCATCGTAGCAATGTCCGCGCATCGTCAGCTCGACCGAGTTGGCGATCACCTCGCGGCTCACCAGCGAAGATTTCATCCCTTCGTGGCCCATAGCGATGCCGTCCGTCACCGTGATCGTGCAGAATTCCCGCGGCGTCCCGCCGGATTCCTTGACGCCCCGCTTGGCGGCCTGCGCCTGGCGCATCAGCGCGATGTTGCACGGCGCGGCCTCGTTCCAGCACGACGCGACGCCGACGAAGGGACGATGGATCTCCTCTTCCGTCAGCCCCATCGCATAATAGTAGGAGCGATGCGGCGCCCGCTCGGGACCTTCCGTGACGTGGCGGGAAGGGAGCTTGGATTTGTCAAATGCCATGATGCTTAGCTTTCCTTTTCACCACAAAGTACACGAAGAACACAAAGGACGCGAAGACTACCGACCACATCGTTACGAAGAAAGCGGACGCCAGCCGGCGATCCCCTTCGTGTCCTTTGTGTGCTTCGTGCTCTTCGTGTCAAATCAGTTTGCCAAACGCGCCACAGCCTCGCGCAAGCGGCCGGCCATCGCAGCCGCATCCGCGCGCCGCTCGCGCTGCTCGTCGATCACGTCCTCCGGCGCGCGCGCCACGAAGTCGGCGTTGGCGAGCTTGGCATCGAATTTCGCTACCTCCGATTCGGTGCGCTGAAGCTCGCGTTCGAGCCGCGCACGTTCCTTCGCGAGATCGATCACGTCGCCCAGGGGCAGCGCGGCAGTGGCTTGCCCGACGACGAACTGCGCCGAGCCCTTGGGTATGTCGTCGACAAGCGAGATCGATGCCAGCCGGCCCAACGTCATAATCGAGTCGCGATTGCGCTCCAGGCGCGCCCGCGCCGTCGCGTCGCCTCCCTTAAGCAGCAACGCCGTCTTTGCCGACGCCGGCACATTCATCTCGGCGCGAATCGAGCGAACGCCGCCGACGAGGGAAATGACCCAATTGATTTCCTCGCTCTCTACCGCCGCGGCAAGCTTTCCGTCGAACCTAGGCCATGAAGATATAGCGAGCAAGGCGCCGCGCGCGTTGTCGTCCACGGCGGTGCGCGCCCACAATTCCTCGGTGATGAAAGGCATGAAGGGATGCAGAAGCTTGACGATCTGGTCTCGGACCCACGCCGCGGTTGCCCGCGTCTCGGCCTTGGCGGCCTCGTCGGTGCCGTTCAGAACCGGTTTGATCAGCTCGAGATACCAGTCGCAAAAGACCGACCAGACGAACTGATAGAGGCCGTTCGCCGCTTCGTTGAAGCGCAATTCCTCGAGCGCGCGCGTCGTTGCCCCGGCCGCTTTCGCCGTCTCGTCGACGATCCATTTGTTGAGCGCAATCGCCACCGACGCAGGATCGAAATCGGGGCGCGTGACGCACTGGTTCATTTCGCAGAAGCGTGCGGCGTTCCACAGCTTGGTGGTGAAATTGCGGTTGGCCTCGACGCGCGCGGCGCCGATGCGCATGTCGCGGCCCTGGCCTGCCGCCAGCGCCAGCGTGAAGCGCAAGGCGTCGGCGCCGAACGCGTCGATCAATTCCAGCGGATCGACGACATTGCCCTTCGTCTTGGACATTTTCTGGCCCTTCTCGTCCAGCACGCGGGTGTGGATGAAGACGGTGCGGAAGGGCACGTCGTGCATGAAATGCAGGCCCATCATCATCATGCGGGCGACCCAAAAGAAGATGATGTCGAAGCCGGTGACGAGAACGCCGGTGGGATAAAACCGCGCAAGCTCCTCCGTCTTCTCCGGCCAGCCCATGGTCGAGAAGGGCCACAGCGCGGATGAAAACCACGTGTCCAGCACGTCCGGATCGCGGGTGAGCGTGGCTGCATCGCCGCGCTTCGCCCTCACTTCCGCAAGCGCCTCGGCCTCGGTTTCGGCGACATAGATGTCGCCTTCCCGATCGTACCAGACGGGCAGCTGGTGCCCCCACCACAACTGGCGCGAAATGCACCAGGGATGGATGTTCCTCAGCCAGTTGAAATAGACGTTGGCCCATTGCTCGGGCACGAAACGAGTCCGCCCGTCCTCCACCGCGGCAATTGCCTGTGCGGCCAGCGGGCGCACGTCGAGATACCATTGCTCGGTCAGATAGGGCTCGAGCACGACGGTCTTGGTCTTCTCGTCATGCGGCACCGCGTGCGTGATGGGCTCGACGCGATCGACGAGTTCGAGCGCCTCGAGATCGGCAACGACCGCCTTGCGCGCTGCGAAGCGGTCGAGCCCGCGATAAGCGGGCGGCACGGAATCGTTGAGCGTGCCGTCGCGCGCCAGAATGTTGATCAACGGCAGCTCGTGTCTGCGGCCGACTTCGAAATCGTTGAAATCGTGGGCCGGCGTGATCTTGACGGCGCCGGTTCCCTTCTCCGGATCCGAATGCTCGTCGGCAACGACCGGGATAAGCCGGTTGGCGAGCGGCAGCCGCAGGTATTTCCCCACGAGGCTCCGATAGCGCTCGTCCCGCGGATGAACCGCCACGGCGGCATCGCCCAGCATCGTCTCGGGCCGCGAGGTGGCCACCGTGACGAACCGGCCGCTTTCGCCGTCGACGGGATATTTGAGGTACCAAAGGTGTCCCTTGATTTCGATGCTTTCCACTTCGAGATCGGAGACGGCCGTTTGCAGTCGCGGGTCCCAGTTGACGAGCCGCTTGTCTTTGTAGATCAGCCCCTCGCGATAAAGCTCCACGAACACCTTGGCCACGGCGCGCGACAGACCCTCGTCCATGGTGAAGCGTTCGCGCGACCAGTCGCAGGATGCGCCCAGCCGGCGCAGCTGTTGCACGATGGCGCCGCCGTATTCGTTTTTCCACGCCCACACCGCATCCAGGAATTTTTCCCGGCCCATGGCGATGCGGCTTTGCTGCTTCTGCAGAAGATCGCGTTCGACGACGAGCTGCGTCGAGATTCCGGCGTGATCGGTTCCCGGCTGCCACAGCACGTCCTTGCCCCGCATGCGTTCGAACCGCGCCAGCACGTCCTGCAGCGTGTTGTTGAGGGCGTGACCGATGTGAAGCCGGCCGGTCACATTGGGGGGAGGTATGACGATGGAGAACGGCTCGGCGGCGGAGCGTCCCGGCCGAAAGACGCCGGCCGCTTCCCATTGGGCGTAGATGCGCCCTTCGGCCTCATGGGGGTTGAACGTCTTGTCGATCATGACCGGAAAGCCTCGCGGAACGGTTCGTCAAACCGCCGCGGGCGCTCATCGTCAAGAGGTTTTGGCGGCTTGATCGCCGCTCTGCCAAAGCTGCGCTTGCGGCCGACCAGCTATACGGATTGCGATCGAAGCGGCGCAAGGGCCTCTGCCTGCCCCTGGAACCAACTCCCGCGGCACTTCGTCATTCTGCGGTTGACACTTTTGATCAAGCATACTACCATTTTGGTTATAAGGTCGCCGTGCACCCAGGGCGCCGGTCTTTGCCGGGCCTCCTCGCCGCGCCCGGGCGCCCCCCAAATCTCAAGGAACACTCGATGAGCAAGGAGCCCGCCTATAGCGTCGGGCATAAGCGCCCGCGGCGCGAACACTGCTGGAAGAAGGGGCAATCCGGCAATCCCGCCGAGCGCAAGAAGGGCCACAAGACCCTCGCCACCGTTCTTGCCGCCGTGCTGACCGAGACGACGGCGGTCTATAGGTCACGCCAACGGCAGGACGCGCCGGATGACCAAGCTCGAAGCGGTGACGCGCCGGCTTGTCGACCGTGCCGTCGAAGGCGACCCGCGGGAGATCGGCCAGCTCCTGTCGGAGCTGCATAAGAACGAAGCGGCGATGGACCGCGGGGCCGGAAGTCCGCGGTCCGAGTGCCGACCTCTCACTGCCTCGCCGCCTCACTGTTGAGGATCGCCACGCGCGCAATTACGAAGGCTTGTTCAGTACGTCCTTGAGGAACTCGATCTCCTGGCGAAACATCGGATCGGCGTCGCAGAGCTCTTCGATCCGCCGGCAGGCGTGCAGCACGGTGGTGTGATCGCGGCCGCCGAAACGCTTGCCGATCTCGGGCAAAGATCGTTCCGTGAGCTGGCGCGACAGATACATCGCGATTTGCCTGGGGCGCGCCACGCGTCTGGAGCGCTGCTTGGATATGAAATCGCGCAGATCGAGATGATAGAATTCGGCAGCCTTGCGCTGGATGTCCTCGATGGAAATCCGGTGCACGCCGGGCCCGCCGCGAAGAATCATATCGACGATGGAATCGGCACTGGCGGGATTCTTGGTTACGCCGGCATAGAGGGCAAGCTTGCTGAACAGCCCGATGAGGTCCCGCGGCGTGGTGTCTTCGACGTCCGCGATGCGGGCCAGCGCGCTCTCGGAAATCGGCGGCTGGTTGCGTTCCTTGGCAACCGTGGCGGCGCGCGATTTCAGGATCGCCAGCCGTGTCGTGCGATCGGGCTTTTCGAGGCCCAGGACAAGCCCCCCCGAAAGGCGCGAGCGTACTTCCGCGGTCAAGCCGTCGAGCGAGCCCGGCGAACGGTCGGCGGCAATCACGAACTTGCGCCGCAAATCGGAGAACGCGTTCAACGTGTGGAGGAACTCGCTCACCGTATAGGTGCTGCGGCACAGATGCTGGAGATCGTCGACCAGCAGCATCTCCGCGCTGCGCAATTCGTCCTTGAACTCGAGCGTCTCCTTGCTCTTGAGAGCGCCTAGGAAGCTGCACATGAAAAATTCCGAGCTCAGCAGCACCGCCTTGCGGCCCCTGGCGCGCGCGGCAATCGTGATCGCGTTCAAGAGGTGGGTTTTGCCCAGTCCGAATGTCCCGTGGATGTAAAGCAGCGGAACGTCGTCGGCGGACGGCTCGCCCAGCGCGAATGCGCGGGCTGCCGCATGAACGAATTCGTTGGTGCCGCCTGTGACGAAGCTGTCGAAGTTTTGTGTCGGGTCCATCTCCCGGCGGGCGAGGCTGCCGCGAGCCTCGGCCTGCTCGGCGGCGCGCGGCGTCACCGGCAGCGTCGATACGGTGGCAGCCTGGCGGCGTGGAGCTTCCTCGCGCACCAGCGCACCGCCCACGGCGGCCGGAGCCAGAACGATCGAAATCGATGTCGGCTCGCCGCCTTCGGCGCGCAAGGCGCGCTCGATGCGGGATAGATACTGGTTCGCGACCCAATTGCGAATGAACAAACGAGGCGCCGCGATCTTGAGCTCCGATTTCTCGAAGCTCAGAAGCGAAAGCTGCGCCAGCCATGCGTCATACACGGCGTCGCCCAGTTCGCGCCTCAGGCGTTCTTTGGACGCCAGCCACAGATTGAGCCAATCCGGCTCCGAGATCTTGGTAATGTCGCGTGTCATTTTCCCTACCTTCTTGTTGTCCGGCTTTGAACGCGCCGTTTACACCCCTGAGAATCGCTGATTCGTTTTCGCCCAACGATGCGGCCCTGCGGGTTGGCGGGCCTTTACGCCCGCCTTAGGTCTGCCGCCACGGCAGACCGCACGCCTTCCAGCCGCTTTTTTTGCCCCGATGCCGGTCCTCGTTCAGATCGCCTTCGAACCCGCCCGCGATGTTGTAGGCTTGCGAATAGCCGGCATGGGTCATGGCCATCGCGGCGCTACGCGAGCGCGCTCCGGATCTGCAGAGGAAGAAGATGGGCGTGTCGGACCCGGCGGCGGCTTCGGCGAGCGCGGCTGCCGTCGTGGCCACGAATTGCGGGTTCGCGGTCATCGACGGATAGACCTGCCATTCGATCAGATGCGCCTTCCGGCCAATGCCCGACAGATCGGGGATGCCGACGAAGGTCCATTCGGGGTTTGTGCGCACATCGATAAGTTGCGCTTTTGGGTCGGCCGCGAGCATCTTCCAAGCTTCGTTGGCAGATACATCCCCTGCGTATCCTTCGGCTGTTCTCTCTGGCATGTGCAATCCCGAACAGATACGGCTCCGCCTTCGCGGCGCCATGGCGCCCCGGCGACACTTACGACGATCAACAGCTTTGATTAGATGACAGTTCTACGACAGCTGCCGTTATTCACGGCCAATACATCGGCTATATTGTGATTTTTCCTGGAGCCGTTTCGCATGTCTGCCCCCATTCATCTATTAACAAATTAACCGTGGCAGAGGCGCCCAAGCTTGGCAACAGGAACGAATCCAGAATCAGTTCGGTTCATGTAGATTCTGTGACGCTGTGTAAGTATACGGAGTATAAGAATTTTTATCGAATCAGCGCCTTAGCGACTTCGGCCTCGGCAGAAAAAATTTTCAGGCCGCGAAAAACTGTCTTCACACCGTCACATTCGCTCGCTTAATTATGCGCCCAAGGGATGGACCGAACTCTATGTCAGCCCACTGACAATCAAATAGAATATTCGTTTCAGCTGAATAATTTAGCCGATAAAGCAATGAAATTACGCCGCCGTCAGGCGTTCACAGCGCCGATGCGTTTCGCCAAGCGGGATACCTTGCGGCTGCCCGTGTTCTTGTGAAGCACGCCCTTATTGACACCCCGCATGATCTCGGACTCTGCCGCCTGCAATGCATCCTGCGCAGCGCTCTTGTCGCCCTGGCGGATCGCTTCCTCCACGGAACGCGTCAGCGTGCGGATACGGCTTTTGCGTGCATGGTTGACGAGGGTCCGTTTGGCGTTTTGGCGGACGCGCTTCTTGGCGGAAGCAATATTGGGCATGTCCTATTCGTCCCTGATGGAGAGGGCGGCTTTTAGCCCGGCCGGACAGGCAAGGTCAATCGGTCAAGTCAGCTGTCCGTGAAATTGGGTTTTCGCTTTTCCGCGAAGGCTGCCATGCCTTCCTTCTGATCGTGGGTGGCGAACATGGAATGGAACAGCCGGCGCTCGTAACGCAGCCCCTCGGCCAGCGTCGTCTCATAGGCCCGGTTGACGGTCTCTTTCGTCATCATGACGATGGGAAGGGATTGCTCGGCGATTTTCCGGGCCGCCTTCATGGCCTCAGGCAAGAGTTCGGCGAGCGGCACCACCCGGCTGACGAGGCCGGCCCGCTCTGCCTCGGCCGCATCCATATTGCGGCCGGTGAGGCACAGGTCCATGGCTTTGGATTTGCCGACAAGGCGTGTCAGCCGCTGGGTTCCGCCCATTCCTGGCATGACGGCCAGCGTGATCTCGGGCTGACCGAACTTGGCGTTGTCGGCCGCGATGATGAAGTCGCACAGCATGGCAAGCTCGCAGCCGCCGCCAAGGGCGTAGCCCGCCACCGCGGCGATCACCGGCTTGCGGATGGCGGCGAGACGCTCTCCGGCATCGGCAAACAGGTTCGCCTTGAACACGTCCATATAGGATTTGGGCGCCATCTCCTTGATGTCGGCGCCGGCGGCGAAGGCGCGCTCGGATCCCGTCAGCACAACCGCCCGCACCGAATCGTCAACGTCGAAGCCTTCGAACGCATCGATGATTTCGCCCAGCAGCTCGGAGTTCAGCGCATTGAGCGCCTTGGGCCGATTGAGCGTCACAAGAGCTACGGCGCCCTCGCGCGTCACAAGAATGTTCTGGTAATCCATGGCAAGGCCTCCCAAGGCATAGGGCATCGGTATTCCCTCGCGCGGCGCGCGCAGGGATGCAAGAGAAGAATTGCGCCGAAGCCTCCTCAGTCCGCCTCGGGCCTGCTGCGCTGCCGCTTCAACGCGGATTGCTTTTTCTTTCGTTCCAGGCGCTGCTCCTTGGCCGCGCGCGGCGGCTTGGTCGGCCTACGCTGAGGCGTCTCCAGGCTCGCGTCCCTGATCAAGGCGATGAGACGCTCTCGCGCGTCATGGCGGTTGCGCTCCTGGGTGCGGAAGCGCCTGGCGGTGATGATCAGCACGCCGTCGCGGGAAACCTTGCGTCCCGCGAGCGCGATAAGCCGCTGTCTGACCGGTTCGGGCAGGGAAGGGCTGGCGGCCACGTCGAAGCGCAATTGAACGGCGGTTGCGACCTTGTTGACGTTTTGCCCGCCAGGTCCCGTTGCCTGGATGAATTGTTCCTCCAGCTCGGTTTCGTCGATCGCGATACCGGGCGCGGCGCTGATCTTGCCCATGTGGATCGCCTCCTCGGGGATATGGCTAACGCTGGCAGGATGGGCAGTAGAACGTGGAACGGCCGGCCTGCACGATCCGCTTCACCTTGCCGTTGCAAACCGGACAGGGCTTTCCGGCTTGGTCGTAGACGGCGAAGCGGTGCTGAAATTCTCCCAATGCCCCGTCGGCTTTGGCGTAGTCGCGCAGGCTCGAGCCGCCGGCCCGGATCGCCTCGGCGAGCACCGATTTGATCGCGTCGACAAGCTGAGCGACCCGGGCGGGAGGAATTTTTGCCGCGAGGCGCTTCGGCGAGATACGGGCCCGAAACAGCGCTTCGCAGGCATAGATGTTGCCGAGCCCGGCGATGACGCGCTGGTCCAGCAGCGCCGACTTGATGGGGGTGCGCTTTGTGTGCAGTGCCTTGGCAAGCCAGGCGGCGTCGAAGGTTGTGGAAAGAGGCTCGACCCCGAGTTCCCTGAAGAGATCGCTTTCGTCCAAGGTGTCGGTTTCGATCAGGGTCATCAGCCCGAAACGGCGTGGGTCGGTGAAGACGATGCGCGCCGGCGCGTCCGTCTCGAAGACGACGTGATCGTGCTTGCCCCGACCGGCATTGCCCGGCGCGGCTTCGTAAACATATTGCCCAAGCTTGTGTTCTCGTCCTTCCGTGTAGACGCTCATCCGGCCCGACATTCCCAAATGCATCACTAGCGTCTCGCCGCCGTCGAGTTCGGCGAGCAAATATTTGGCGCGTCGCCAGAGCCGTTTCACCATCCGACCCTCGAGGCGTTTGGCGAAGCCGGGCGGGAATGGCGCCCGCAGGTCGCCGCGGCGGGTTTCGACGCGGATGAAGCGGTGATGCTCCATCGCGGGCGCCAGCCCCATTTTCACGGTTTCAACTTCGGGAAGCTCAGGCATCGGGATCAGGTATCAGGGATCAGCTTAGTAGCCTATACTGATACCCGATCCCTGATGCCTGATGCCTGATGCCCGATTCCAGATCCCTGACAAGCTTCGGCTACCGCGAAGTGCCGGAGGCCGAGAAAGAAAAGCTGGTGCGCGGCGTATTCTCGTCCGTGGCGCGCCGGTACGACATGATGAACGACCTGATGTCGGGCGGCGTCCATCGGCTGTGGAAAGACGCAATGGTCGAATGGCTCAACCCGCAGCCCGGCCACTGCGTGCTCGACGTGGCCGGCGGTACGGGCGATATCGCCTTCCGCATCGCGGACATGGCCAGAGAGCGGGGCGGCGCGGCGGACGTTGTGGTCTGCGACATCAACGCCGACATGCTGGCGGCGGGAATTCAACGGGCGGCGGCTGCGAACGAGCCTTGCATCGCGTGGGTCCGCGGCGATGCCGAAGCGCTGCCGCTGCCCGACGGCTGCGTGGACGCCTACACGATCGCATTCGGCATCCGCAACGTCACGCATATCGAGACGGCGCTTGGCGAGGCGCGGCGCGTGCTGAAGCCGGGCGGGCGCTTCCTTTGCCTGGAATTTTCGCGCGTCACGGCGCCGGGCCTCGATGCGCTTTACGATCGGTTCTCCTTTACCGTTCTGCCCAAGCTTGGCGAGATCGTGGCGAAGGATGGCGAAGCCTATCGCTACCTTGCCGAAAGCATCCGCCGCTTCCCGGCGCAGGCCCAATTCGCAAAGCTGATCGAGCGGGCGGGGCTTTCGCGCGTGAAAGTCCGCAACATGACGGGAGGAATCGCCGCCATGCACTCGGCATGGCGGATCTGATGGCCGTGCTGAATACGCTTTCCGACCTCTTCAGGCTCCTTCATGCGGCGCGCGTGCTGGCGCGCAACGATGCCCTTGTTCCGGAGGATTACGCGCACAAGGTGCCGGCGCCGCTGAAGGCGATCCGCCGCGTATTCGGGCGTTCGGCGCGAAGCGATGTGCCTGCCGGCGAGCGGCTCGCCCGCGCGCTGCAAAGCCTGGGACCGGCTTACATCAAGCTTGGGCAGGTCCTGGCGACAAGACCGGATATCATCGGCGCCGACATCGCCCGGGCGCTGGAGGCGCTGCAAGACCGCTTGCCGCCTTTTCCCAAGGAGGCTGCGAAAGCGGTGATCGAGGACGATCTGGGCCATCCGCTTGAAACACTGTTCGCGTCATTCGGCGAGCCGGTTGCGGCCGCCTCGATTGCCCAGGTTCACGAAGCAGTAACGACCGGCGATCCGCCGCGCCGGGTGGCCGTCAAGGTTCTGCGCCCCGGCGTCGAGGGCGTGTTTGCGCGCGATCTTTCCGCCTTCGCGTTGGCTACCCGGATAGCCGAACGGTTTTCGGCCGAGGCCAGGCGGCTGCGTCTGGTGGCGCTGGTGGAAATGCTTGCGGCGTCCGTTCGGTTGGAACTCGATCTTCGCATGGAGGCGGCAGCTGCCTCGGAACTCGCGGAGCGTACCCGCAACGACGAGGGATTTCGCGTGCCCGAGATCGACTGGCAGCGAACCGGCGCCCGCACGTTGACGGCGGAGTGGATCGACGGAACGCCGGTTCGCAATCCGGCCGAGCTGGAAGCGGCCGGCCACGATCCCAAGCCCATCGCCGTGCTGATCATCCGCCATTTCCTGACTCAGGCGCTGCGTGACGGTTTTTTTCACGCCGACATGCACCAGGGAAATCTGTTCGTCGACCGCGAAGGACGGCTGGTTGCTGTCGATTTCGGCATCATGGGACGCCTCGACCTGGCAATGCGGCGGTTCATGGCCGAAACGCTCGCGGGATTTCTCGCCCGCGACTATCTCAGGGTGGCCGAGGTACATTACGAGGCCGGCTTCGTGCCAAGGCTGCATCCCGCCGCGCTGTTTGCCCAGGCGCTGCGCGCCATCGGCGAGCCGATTTTCGGACGCACCGCGCAAGATGTGTCCATGGCAAAGCTTCTCCAGCAATTGTTCGACACCACGAAGCGGTTCGACATGGAACTGCAGCCGCAACTGGTGCTCTTGCAAAAGACCATGGTGGTTGCCGAAGGGGTGGCGCGCGCCCTCGATCCGGATTTCGACATTTGGGAAGCGTCGCGTCCGGTCGTCGAAAGCTGGATGCTCGATCGTCTCGGGCCCGAGGCGCGGCTGCGCGATGCCGCCGAAGGCATGAGCGCGCTCGGCCGCCTAGCGCGGGATCTGCCGCAGGCGCTCAGGAACGCGGAGACCGTTTCGGCCATGCTTGCCGATGGCGGCTTGAAGCTGCATCCCGAAACAGCGCGTGAAATCGCCAGGGCGCAGATCGCCGGCACGCGTCACGTGCGCGTTGCGCTGTGGCTGCTTGCGGTGGGCACGATCGGCCTGTTGGCGCTGGGCGTTCTGTGATTTTTCAACTTTGGGCAACAGCGCAATCCATGGCCACAGTGACGTGATGAAGCTTCTGCAAACCTCACCGCTCTCGCGTCAGGAACCAGAAACGCGCGCAGAGTGCAGCGGCGGCTACGAACAATGCGAAAGCCAGACCAATCCAGATGCCCAGGCCCTTCAGGTGCAGTCCGAAGGCGAGCCATAGGCAGACCGGAAAGCCCGCCAGCCAATAGCTGCCGCCGGCGATCCACATGGGCGCGCGTGCATCCTTCAGGCCGCGCAGGCTCATGGCGCCCACGACCTGGAGCCCGTCGAAGATTTGAAAGGCCGCCGCCACGTGGAGAAACACGGTAGCCAACGCGATAACATTCGTGTTCGCGGCGGCGTTGTCGAAATAAAGCCGCACGATATTGGATGCATGCGTCCATAGCAGCAGTGCCGTGATGCTCATGAAACCCGCGCCCATCGCCAGCGCGGTGTAGCCCGCGCGGCGCACCGCCTCCGCGTCGGCTGCGCCGGCAGCAAGGCCGACACGCACCGTCGCCGCCAAGCCGATGCCCAACGGCACCATGAAGGTAATGGACGGAACGTTCAGGGCAATCATGTGTGCCGCCACCGTTACCGTGCCGAAAGTTCCCATGATCAGCGTTGCCGAATTGAACAGCATCGCTTCGAGCAACATCGTTGCGCCGATCGGCAGGCCGAGGCGCAAAATTTCCCGTAACGTGCCCCACAGCGGACGATGAAAGCGGCGGAAGATGCGGTACTTGCGCAGGCCCGGCGTGACAAACACGACGGCCGTCATTGCCGCGAAGCTGAATGCGTGGGAACTCGCGCTCGCCAGTCCCGAACCCGTCAAGCCCAGCTTCGGCGCGCCGAAATGGCCGAAGATCAGGGCGTAGTCGGCGCACGCATTGAAGACGATGGCTGCGGCCATCACCCACAAGGATGCATTGGGCCGCGACAACGCCATCGAAAAAGCGCGCAACACCTGAAAGCCCAGCGAGAACGGCAGACCCCAACAGAGCGCGGTCACGAACGCGCCGGAGCCCGCGGCCAGTTCGGGCTGCTGCCCGAGCAGCAGCAAGACCTGTCTTGTGAACAACAGGAAGCCGACCAGGGGCGCCGATGTGATCAGCACCGACCAGAAGCCCATCCGCACGGAAGCGCGCACGCCTGCGCGGTCATCGGCATGGCCGCCGAGCGTATGGGCGATCATCGGAGCAACCGCGGCCACCGGACCGCAGCCGATCAGCCAGGCAAAGAAGAAGACCGTGTTGCCGAGACCGGCCGAGGCGAGCGCAGCCTTGTTCAAATGGCTGAGCATGATGACGTCGGTCGTCATGATGGCCATCTGGGCGAGTTGGGTGAGCACCAGCGGTCCGGCGAGCTTCAAGAGCTCCCGGGCCTCGGCACCCCAGGCATCGAGGCCGTGGCCGGTGACACGCACGCCGGCGCGGGCGAGGTCTGGTTCGGCAAACTCGGTCATGACACGGGTTTCGGTCTTCTTGCCCGCACCCGGATAACGATTCGCGGAGGCGAATACAAAAGTCCCTCCGAAGCGCTGTCCGGGCTCGGGAGGGGTGAAACGCTTATGACGGGGCAGTTACGCCGCGTTCTCCTCGCGAGCCGATGCGGCGGACGCACGATCTCTGCAGGACGTGCCGGCCGTCTCCATGATACGGCGCCAGGCTTGGCAAAAACGCCCAACAGATAGCGATGCGCTTCGCACGCAAAGCTTCAGGGGTTCGCGTCCGATTTGCCGCCCGTTTCCGCGCCCATGCCCGAGAAGCCGATGCAGTAGCCGCCGTCCACCGGCAGGATGTGACCCGTGATGTAGGACGCCTCGTCGCTCGCCAGGAACAGAGCAGCGGCAGCGATCTCGCGCGCCGTGCCCCAGCGGTCCATGGGAATGCCGGGCAACCTGAAAAAGCCCGGCGGCGGCTCGGGATACTGTTTCGAGGCTTCGACGAGGCCGGTCCAGATCGTGCCCGGCGCCACCGCGTTGATGCGGATGTTGTTCCCGGCATAGTCGAGCGCGGCTGTCTTGGTCAGCTGATTTACGCCTGCCTTGGCGGCGCCGTAGATGCTGTGGTGCTTCCAGCCGACCACGCCGGATGCCGACGTGGTATTCACGATCGCGCCGCCACCGGTCTTCAACATCGAAATCACGCCGTACTTCATGCCGAAGAACACGCCGCGGATATTCACCGAATGCACCCGATCCCAGTTTTCCGTAGTCTGCTCGTGCAGCGGCGCCATGCCGCCGCCGAAGCCGGCGTTGTTGCAGAGAATGTCGATGCGCCCGAATTCCTTCTCGGCGAAGGCGATCATGTTGCGGACATCGTCTTCCTTGGCGACATCGACGTGCAAAGGTACGGCGGTCTTACCGATTGCCGCGGCAACATCGTTCTGCTTTCCGCTGATGTCGGCGCATACCACCTTCGCGCCCTCGGCGGTAAACATCTCCGCCATGGCCTTGCCCATGCCCGAGCCCGCTCCGGTGATGACGGCGATCTTGTCTGCCAGTCTGGGTCCCATCTTTCGTTTTCTTCCTCAATGCGCGTCCATCCGCAACTAGCGGTGCGGCTTCAACGGACGTTTCCCAAAAATCATTGTCATGGCACGCGAATGCGGGCCACCCAGGTCACGCTCTTCCGACCGAGCATAAGGGACATCGCGGCCAAATCTTAAATATTTTACTTGTTCCAACTGGGTGGCCCGCATTCGCGGGCCATGACAATTTTGGGGGACCAAAAGTCGTATTTCGACCACTGGCCGCCAAATCGCCGCGCAGGCAAGCAGACCGGCTACGAAGGATGCGGCTGGCCGGTCCGCTGTGAGCTGTCGTCAGTTGCGGCGTGAGAGTTCGATTTGATGGTGAGGCCATCGTTTTTAGGCTCGAAGCGGGTCGGCGCGGCCCTGCCCGAATGACGCACAGGCCAGTCGCTTTCCCCTGCACATGCGCACAGCCAGTCCTCGACGAAGGCCCTCGCTTCCGCATGACCGGCCGAAACGCCAATGGCAGCCTCGACCGCCAGGGATTGAGCGACGCTTCGCATCACGAATGTCATCACGAGCGGCGGTATTTTGGGCTCAATCCCGCGAATCTGCATATAGCGGGCGAGAGCATCGGTTTCGGCGCGGCGCAATTCTTCTACCATGCGTTTCATTTCGTCCCCGATGGCTTTGCGCCGCAATGCCAGTGCGACGAACTCATAGGTCATTGCCGTCGCATCGATGGCAAGTTCCAAGGTTGCCCGGAGAGGTTCGTTCGAATTCAGGGCATCGCTGAAGCGCTTGTGAAAATTGTCGCTCATATGGCGAGCGGCTGCGACCAGCAGGTCGTCGATCGTGCGAAAGTAGTAATGCACGATCTGCCGTTTCAAGCCGACCATTTCGGCCAGCCGGCGCGCGGTCAGGGCGCCATAACCCTCGTCGCGAACGATCTGCGCGGCTGCTTCGATCAATTGGGCGCGCGTTTTGGCGCTCTCCAGCCCCATGCGCCTGGCCGATACCATTGCTTAACTCCTTGTCCGCCGGCCATTCCGATATGCAGCCGGAGCGCCATTGTGGCGAATTGATTGCGTGATGGCCGTCGAAAGGCCAAGACGGGACGCCGGCGGCCGGGCGTTCACGGCAGACACTTTCGTTCTACACGAAGCTAGGCGAAGGATCGCGCGTGGTGACGATCCGGTGCTTGATCCGCCACCCGTCTGCCGTGCGCTCCATCACGTCATCGTAATCGCCCAAGTAGATGTTGTTGTCCTTGGGATTGCGGACGATCCATTTCGCCTTGACGCGCACTTTGCCGCCTTCCTCGTAGACCCAGACGTTCATCATGTGATGCACCTTGGGATGCGGCGGCTTGCCCAAGCCGAACCACGCGGAGATGGCGTCGAGCCCTTTGTACAGGTCGTTGCCGCCGCAAGGCCGTCCGTCGAACACGGCATCCCTGGTGAAGACCTTCGGCAAGAGGCTCTGGTCGGACCAGTCGACCGCGTGGCCGTACAAGGCTTGCACCTGCTGAATTTCGACGATGTCGTTGATGCTCAGGCTCATGAGATTACAAACCGCTTCGCACAGGTCGCTAAGCAACCGCACGATTGTAATGGGCAGGGCAAGCCTTGCAATAGGCATCTCGACGCCGGTGCGAGAGAGCCGTTACGGTAATGCGCAGTTGTCGTCGGGAGAGCAATCATGATCGAGCTGTACGGATCGGGGAGCCCCAATGTGGTCAAGGTGGCCATCATGCTGGAGGAGATCGGCCGTCCCTATCGCGGCCACCCGGTGGACGTGCTGCACGGCGCGCAGTTCGCGCCGCCCTTTCTCGTCCTCAATCCGCTCGGCAAAGTGCCGGTCATCGTCGATCCTGAGGGTGCCGGTCCGGCCCAGCCGATCTTCGAATCCGGCGCGATCCTCATCTATTTGGCGGAGACTTACGCGCCCGCGTTTTTCCCGGCTGCCGGTCCGGCGCGTTGGGAGGTGCTCAAATGGCTGATCGTCCAGGTAGCCTATGCCGGCCCCATGCTCGGCCAGCTCAATCATTTTCAGCTCGTCGAAGGGCAGGCGGAAAGCTATGCCGCCGCGCGCTATCGCGACCAGGCGGCCCGCGTCTATGGAGATGTCGAGAACCGTCTTGCAGTGGTTCCCTGGCTCGGGGGCGACAGCTATTCGATTGCCGACATCGCCATGTATCCCTGGAGCGGCTATCTCGGTCGTCATGGCTTCGACACGGCGAATTTCCCCAATCTTGTGGCGTGGCGCGAGCGCATCGACGCGCGCCCCGCCGTGAAGCGCGCGCGGGCAGCGATCAAGGCGTTGACCGACGATCCCAAGTCGAAGGCGCCGATCGACGATGCGGGGATCGATCGCTTTTTCGGCCGCTCGCAGCCCGGCCCCAAGGCCGACTTCGAAGCGTATTATGCGCGGGGCCCATTTTCATGATGCTGGGAGCGCGGACGAGGACGTCCGCGCTCCCAGCGAAGAATTACTCCAGGCGGCCGAGCAGCCACTGCACCATGCGCAACACGTCGTCGTGGGCGCTAGTGATGCCGTTGTCCGCTTCCCGGCGTAGAAGAATGACAGTGGCGGAGACGAGAAACGACAATGCAGCTGGAGAGACGGGCACGGTGCCCATCGCATGATTCTTAAAAGCCTTGGAGAGGGCGTCAGCCTCCATCTGTCGTGACAGCTCGACGAAGCGCTTGATCTCCTTGCGGATGCCGGCGTTCCGGTTTGCCAACGCCATATATTCGAAGATGATTTTCGAATCGGCGGCGTTCATTCGTTCCGACCAGAGGGCATGGAGTGGCCGCTCGGAATCGAGGCGCTCCTTGAGCCGTTCGATCCCGCGTTTGGTGCGCCGCTTGAACGACGCCACAAACAATTCATCCATCGAGTGGAAATAATAATAGACGAGCTGCTGCTTGACGCCGGCTTCTTGCGCGACGCGGCGCGAGGTTGCGGCGGCATAGCCTTCCTTACGCAATATGCGTTCCGTTGCGTCGAGCAACGCATTCGAGACCGCAGAATCCTGCGGTCCCATCCGCTTGGTTTTTGCCATCCCTGAAAATCCCGGGCCACACTGAGGTGCAACCTAGTGCACTGACTCATACAAAAGGTACAGCCAGATACATAGCGCCCACGCTGAATGTCGCCTCTTCTCAAAGGTTGCCGTTAACGGGCCAATGAATCTTTTGTATGCATCCGTGCACTAGCGGGTGCTCGCCGAGTTGGGCAATAGACTGAAAAGTCACGGGATTTTGCGGATTTGCCTCAGACGCCGAGGGAGCCGAAGCCGGGTTCTGACGAACGAAATTGACATCCGATCCGGGGGGGGGGTAAAATTTTGTCAATCGCTCAGCAGAAATCGGTCGAAGGATCTGCAAAATCCGCCGATTTGCGCAATCGCCCCGGATTTGGAAATGACAGGGAAACGGACATCGCATGACGATCTCGCTCTTGCCGGATAATCCTGGCGCCTGGACGTACCGCCGTTTCGAAGATTTATTCGCCATTCCCCGCGAGGAACGCGAACAGCTCCAGCTGGAGGCGGTGCGGATCAATTTCGCACGGATGCGCAACCGCATCCCTGCGCTCAAGAAGCTGGCCGACCGCCAGGGCGTGGATCACATCGACAAGGTCGAGGACGTGCTACCGGTCTGCTTCGATCACCGCGTCCTTAAGAACTACCCAATCCAGATCATCGAGAACCGGGATTTCCCCAAGCTCACCAGTTGGCTCGACAAGCTGACCGCGCACGACTTGACGAAGATGGACTTGAGCGGCCTCACGACCATCGAGCAGTGGCTCAAGCGCCTCGATGAATTCGGCATGCTCGTCACATATTCGAGCGGAACGACTGGCAAGCTGAGCTTCGTGCCGCGATCATGGGATGAATTCGGCCCTTGGCGTGCCAATTTCTTCAAGGTCAATCATGCCTGCACCGGCGTCGATGCGCACTTGGTCAAGCTGCCAACCTTCTCGCCCACCTATCGTGGCGGTTACCAGACCATGCTCAAGATGTTGACACTGTTCAACATCGAGATGGCGGGCGGGCCGGAGCATTACCACACGCTTTACGACAGCCACATTCCTGCCGACCTGATGGCGTTGTCAGGGCGCCTGCAATCGGCCGAGGACAGGGGCGAGATCGAGCGGCTTGGCCTTGACCCCGCCCTGCTCGAACAGCGCCGTGCCATGCTTGCGCAAGGCCGCCGCAGGGAACAGGACACGGAGGCCTGGTTCACCAAGCTGATGAAGGAATTCAAGGGTCACCGCGTGAAGATCGGCGGCACATTTTCCGATCTTTTTCGCGTCGCCAAGGCGGGTCTCGACAAAGGCATTCGCTGCGAGTTCGCGCCGGGTTCGATCATGGTCGGCGGGGGCGGCATGAAAGGCTATAAGGACGCGCCCGACGACTGGGAGGACCAGACCAAGTACTTCTTCGGTGTCGATCGGCTGTGCAACCAGTACGGCTTTTCCGAATGCATCGGCAATGCACCTCTGTGCGAGGCCGGGTATTTCCACTTCCTGCCTTATTCCGTACCGATTCTGATGGACGCGGAAGGCAAGGCTCTCCCGCGCGAGGGTGTCCAAAAGGGGCGTCTCGTGCTGGTCGATCCCATCCCCACCTCGTATTGGGGCGGATTCACGTCGGGTGACGAGGTCACCATCCACTGGGATGAAAACTGTCCCTGCGGCTGGGGTGGTCCGCGTGCTGACAAAACCATCCGCCGCTTCGCCGAAAGCGAGGGTGGCGACGACAAAATCACCTGCGCCGGTTCGCAACAGGCCTACAACGAATTCATGGCATTCGTGTCGGGAGAAGGCTGATGAGCGACACGGTCGACATTCCGATCATAGCGCGCGGACGGATCATCATGCCGGGTGACGACGCCGTGGAGTTCAAGGGACGCGGGGGGGCAAAGTTCCGATCGCCCGATCCGCACAAGCACATCCACGATCTGGTGCTCGGCAATCCGGTCCAGCTCAGCGATCTCAATAGCCTGAAAATGCGCGAGATCATCGAATTTCTGGCGGAAGTGGGATCGCGCCTGCGGCTTGCGGACAATCCGTACTTGCAGGAATCCTTTGCGCTGGCACTCAAGGCAGGCGGTCTTGCCGAGCCGATCCTGCGCGGTGTCTACGGCGACCTGCCGCGAATGTTCGACCGCCGCGGCTTGACCGAGCTCGTCGACGGCACGATCGGCATTACATATCTTGATGGTTGGGTGCCGGCGAAAGGAAACCATTCCAATGTGCGCGTCCGCGCCGTCGGCACGCGGCAGCTGCACATTACCGCCGGCAATGTGCCCGTCGTTGCCGCGCTCACGATCGTCCGCGCAGCGCTGACGAAATCCGATTGCCTGATCAAGTCGCCGTCCAATGATCCCTTGACCGCGAATGCCATTGCTCGCACGCTGATCGACGTGGACGCGAACCATCCCGTGACCAAGCATATCGCTGTCGCCTACTGGAAGGGCGGCGATGAATTCATGGATTCGCAGATCGTGCGCACCTCGCGCATCGACAAGATCACCGCCTGGGGCGGGATGTCGTCGGTCAAGAACATCCAGAAATTCCTCACGCCCGGCATCGACCTGACGGCGCTTAATCCGAAGTTCTCGATGTCGATCATCGGCAAGGAGGCGCTGGAGAGCGAGGCAGCGATGCAGGAAGCAGCCACCGGCATCGCGGTGATCGCTGGCTTCTATAATCAGACCGCGTGCGCCAACACGCAAATCGTCTATGTCGAAAGCGATACGGATGAGGCTTCGCTCGAACGCGTGATCGCGCTCGGCGGGAAGATCGTCGCCGCGTTCAAGTCGCTACCGTCCGTCATCTCGACGATTGCCGGGGCTCCAAACCGAGATCTCGAAGCCGAACTCGAGGCGGTCGCGCTGGAAGAGGATTTCTATCACGTCGAAGGCAACACGATTGATGGCGGCGTGGTCATCTCGCGTTTCTCCGATCGCGTCGATTTCTACGATCGGCTGAACAATCGTGTCGTCAATCTGGTGCCGCTGCCGAACCTGCTGGACGTGGTGAAATGGTGCGACGACACGACCCAGACCGTCGGCGTCTATCCCGAAAGCTTGCGCGACAGGCTGCTCGATCCGTTGTCGCTTGCCGGCGTCCAGCGTCTCGTCCCGCTGAGCGGCGGTGATCCGATGCGAATATTCGAAGATATGCACACGCTGCCGCCCGGCATGCCGCATGATGGCATTGAACCGCTACGGCGCAACGTGCGTTGGGTCATCGACCATCGCGCGGCCGACGCTGAGGTGCCGCACAGGATTGCGGCGGAGTGATCCGCAGAAACGCGCTGCAATAGAGGTTCCATTGAGTCGCTTCTCTCGGGCAGGGAGACTGGAATGACGCAGCTCGCCGGCAAGGTGGCGCTGGTGACCGGCGCCGGACGTGGTATCGGCCCGGTTATCGCCCGGCGCCTTGCCGAGAATGGTGCGATGATCTTCGTGAACTACGCGAACAGTCGCGCCGGTGCCGAACAGGTCGTCGACGATATTTCCCGAAATGGCGGCAAAGCCGTCGCGCTCAAGGCCGATCTGCGGCGCCGTCCGGAGATCGTCCGCATGTTCGAGCAGATCGATGCGGGTGGCGGCCAGATCGATATCCTGGTGAGTTGCGCCGGCATCAGCGCCTCGACACCGCTTCTGAAGGACGTAGACGAAAAGGTCATACAGACCGTTATTGGCGTCAACCTACTCGCGCCTTTTTATCTCGCGGCCGAGGCGGCCAAGCGCATGCCCAGCGGCGGGCGGATCGTCAATTTTTCGAGCAGTGTTGCACATTTCCCGTTTCCTGGCGGATCGATCTATTCCGGCGCCAAGGCGGCGGTCGAGAACTTCACGAAAGTCTGGGCAAGGAACTGGGCGCCAAAGGGATTACGGTGAACACGGTCGTACCCGGCGCCACAAGCCCCGGCATGATGGACAATTCTCCGGAGTACCGGGAGCTCTTCGCGAAGGCGTCACCGTTCGGTCGTATCGGCAGTGCCGACGAGGTAGCGGCCGTCGTTGCTTTTCTCTGTTCCCCCGAAGCGAGCTGGGTGTCGGGCGCACAGATCCTCGTCAACGGCGCCGGCAGCGCGTGATCCGTCATGCCAAACGCCGCAGACAAATAGACAATCTAGAGCGATTCCAATACGATATTTGGTTCCCCCAAAACTGTCATGGCCCGCGACGGCGGGCCACCCAATTGGAACAAGCAGAATGTTGAAGATTTGGCTGGGATGTCCGTTCCGGTCGGTTGGAAGAGCGTGACCTGGGTGGCCCGCCGTCGCGGGCCGTGACAATGAATTTTTGGAACCATCCGTTGCAGCCGCACAACTAGAGCGGCGGACGTTCAATCAAGATCACCCACCTCCCGGGGGGGGAGGTCGAAAAATTCAAGCGTAGCGGGGATTTTTCGAGTGGGGCCAATCGCGACGCTCGACAAATGCTTGCAATGTTTCCCCATTCTCCCCACCCGGCTCGCGGGTTGAAATTGGCAGCCGACGCCACGCAGGCTCGCCGGCCTCCCCCAAGGGGAGGCGGGTTGAAACTCGTGAACCCACATAAAGGCACGCCGCGCTAAGTTTTTGTTTTGACGCGGTTCCAGGCGCAAAAGTGCGCACACTTTTGCTGGAACCGCTCTATATGCTCGTGCAGGCCGGTGGCACGTGGATGGGTCCGGCAGATATGCCTCAGCTAGCCTCGCTGATGCTGCAAGTTTCGTCTTCGCTTCCTTTGATCTTGGAAATCAACGTGCCATGCAGCGGTGCCGGCTCGGCAAGGAAATCGAGGCCGTTCTCGGTGCGGCCGGCATAGACGCCGGCAAGATTTTTCACCGCGTAGCCAAGCTGGACGCTGCCGGCCGGGTTTTCCTCGGAAGCCAGGTGAAGTGCAAGCGTCACCTCGCCGGTCGCGAACTCGCTCCACTCCGGCGACTGAAATTTGAGCGGCTGGCCGAGTACGTCGCGATGAAAGCGTATCGCGGCATCCATGTCGTTCACGAACTTGATCGCATAGCTCAGCTTTGCGTGCATCGCCGCCCCCTGTTCGCATTTATTTCGATGGAGTCTGCCACAGCGGCCTCAGTTGCGCCAAGGGCGGATGAAATAAGCCCTATTTTCGACGGGAAGTGGCGGGTATCCGCCGGTCGTCCTTCTCATACCGGCGGAAACGATTCGCGGAGAGCGCCGGTCCACGATCGGCAGTTCGATCCGCCGATATTCTTCCTCCTCATGCTTTCGCACGAGGGAGCAAGAATGTTTCGCGTAAAACTGGAAACAGACGCCCGCGATCTTGGGGTCGCGCCATATGCGATAGCTCTGCCCAGAAGGTGGCGGCGGGCATTTGGTTTTCCGCTTTCATTTGGCTTCGTCGCATCCCGCGCTGGCATGAACAGTTTCGGTTCGTATGAAATGGGGACTGGCTCTGAAGGTTATTCCGGCACGACATCGACGCCCACTTCGATCACGTGCTCGCCGCCACTGGAGACGATGCCAGTGATGGGGGCCACGTCGCCGTAATCGCGGCCCCAGGCGAGCGTGATGTGTTTTTCGCCGGGAAGAATGTCGTTGGTGGGATCGAGATCGACCCAGCCGAACGGCGGCGCCCACACGGCGAACCAGGCATGGCTTGCGTCGGCACCGATAAGTCGGGGTTGGCCCGGCGGAGGTTCCGTCAGCAGATAGCCGCTGACGTAGCGCGCCGGCAAACCCAAAGATCTCAAGCAGGCGATGGCGACATGCGCCAGATCCTGGCAAACGCCGGCGCGAATTTCGAACACGCGGTCGACCGGCGTAGCGGAATCCGTCACGGTCGAATCGTAACGAAACTCCTCGTGGATGCGGTGCATCAGCGCAACGGTTCCGGCGAGAATCGAGTCTCCGTCCGGAAAGCATTCCGCAGCATAGTCGGCAAACTGGCCCTGCAAAGCCACGCGCGGCGAATCGAACAGAAAGCCGATGGCCTGCCTGGATTTCGCGTCGCGCGCCGTCTCCAACTCGTCGCGCACCCGTTCCCACGGCTCGCTTGACGCCGCCTCGCGCGCGGCCGCAACCGATACCTGGACCCGGCTTTGCGACAGCACTTCCAGTGTCTCGTGCGGCTGGTCGATGAAAATCCACTCCGCCGTGTTGCCGAAGTAGTCCTTCCTTTGGAGCCGCCGCGATGGCGGCAACGACAGCTTGATTTCCGTCTCCGCAAGATGCTGCGCCGGCGTCTCTCGCGGAACAAGATGGGCGAGATGACACGAATGCGAGACTTCCTGCAGGTAGCGATAGGTCGTGCGATGGCGGACGCGATAGTTCACAAGCGTGCATCCCCATCCGCCGCCCCCGCCCTGACGCGGGGTGCGTGCCGGAAATAGGCGTCGGTGATCTCGTCGGCGATCTTCCACAAGGACTGCTCGATCTTGGCCGTGAAATCCATCAGGTGACGGTGGGTGCCGCTTTCGTCCGCGCCTGCGAGCGAAGTGCCATAGGCGGCAAGTTCCGCGCGTGCTTCGGCGGCGCGCGTGAGCGGCCGCACGTTGCGCTTGCCTGGGGAACTGCGCGGCAGCTCGCGCAAATTGTCCGCGATCACTTTGACCTGGAAGGCAACCGCGCGCGGATTGGTATCGTCGAACAGCAGCAGATCGACGACAGGCGCAAGCTGGAATACATTCAGGTATCGCGAACGATAGGTCATCGAGCTGTCGGCGATTTCGAGCGTCATCCGCAGGCGTTCGATCTCGAGCGCATCGCATGCGGGCGTCATTTCGCGGATAAGCCATGCCAGATTGGCGCCCCGCTCGATGCGGCGGCCCAAATCGAGAAACAGCCAGTTCGGGCCGCGCGTCATGTTTTCCGCCGACAGGCCGGAGAGCGCAGCCGCGTGACGAACCATGGAATCGAGATAGGAGAGAGCTTCGGCCGAATCGAATCCCGATGGAGCCTCGGGTTGCGCGTCGCGCTTGGTGAACACGTGGATGGCGCGCCAGGTGTCCAAGGACAGGCGGTCGCGCACCGACCAGGCCGTCTGGCGAACGCGCGCGAGCACGCCCTGCAAACCGTTTGCCGCAGTGCGTCCATAGACGATCTTCCGTAAGCCGTGGGGCAGCCGGGCATTGCCTTCGTCGGCAATCTCGTTCGCAGGCAGCGTGCCGGTCTGCACGAACGGCCGGAGCAGACTTTGCGCCATTGCCTCTGCAATACCGGTTTCTTCGCCGAGCCGCAGGATCAGGGCGCGCAGAATCCTCACCAGGTTTTCCGCGCGCTCCGCATAGCGTCCGAGCCAGAACAAATTGTCCATAGCGCGGCTGGGCGGCGCTTCGCCAGTTCGTCGAATGTCGACGGGCTTGCCGGCATCCTTGAGCAGACTGAAGCGATCGACCGTTCCTTCCGCCGCAACCCAGGTGTCTTTGCTCGCGGCGCCGGATTGCATGGAGAGCGCCCGGGTATGGTCGTCGGCCGCTACGCGCGTCAGGCCTCCCGGCATTACGATATAGCCGTGCGGCGTCCAGGCCGCGAAGACGCGCAGCGACACGGGACGGTTCGCGCGCTTGCCGTTTTCCAGAACCGGCGCCAGGCCCAGCGGAACGATATCCTGGGCGACCACGGTCGCGCCGCGGCGCGCGATCTGCTCCTTGAGAACGCCGATTTCCGCCGCCGTCAGATCTTTGCCGAGGCGCGCCGATGAGGTTCGCGAAAACAGCGGCCGCGCATCGAAGGCATTGCGCAGGATGACCCGATCAAGCCGCGCCAGCGCCTCTTTGCGGCCCCATTCCGTGCCGCACCACACCGTGGGAATGTCGGAGATCTTGAGTTCCTCGCCCAGGACGGCCTTGGCAAGCCCCGGGAGATAGGCGTCCATGGCGGGGGATTCCATGACGCCGCCGCCGAGAGCATTGGCGATCGTGACGCTGCCGCAGCGCACCGCTTCGATGAGGCCCGGAACTCCCAGGGCGGAATTTTGGCGCAGCTCGAGCGGATCGGAGAAATCCGAATCCACACGGCGAAAGATTGCGCTCACCGGTTCGAGGCCGGTCAGCGTCTTCAGATAGACATTGCCATCTCGCACGAGAAGGTCGTCGCCTTCGACCAGCGTGAACCCGAGATAATGGGCGAGATAGGCGTGTTCGAAATAGGCTTCGTTGTGCGGTCCCGGGGTCAGCAAGACCGAGCGGCCTTTCTGGGTGCGGGTCAGCGACAGCACGCATTCGCGATAAGCATTGAAGAACGACGCAAGCCTGCGAATGCGCATTTCGGCAAACTGATCGGGAAAGGTCTGGCCGACGACAATCCGGTTTTCGAGCGCGTAGCCCAGTCCGCTGGGTGCATCGGCGCGCGACGCAAGAACGATCCAGTTTCCGTCTGGCGTGCGGGCGAGATCGGCGGAATAAAGATGGACATACACGCCGTGGGCGGGCGAGACTCCGCAAAGTGGCCGCAGGAATTGCGGATGGCCAAGAACCAGCTGTGCCGGCAGATGACCTTCGGCAATCAGCCTTTGCGCGCCGTAGATGTCGCCCAGCACCGCGTTGGCAAGCCTTGCGCGCTGTTTGATGCCCGCCTCGATCGTCTTCCAGTCGGCGGGACCCACGACGAACGGCAGGATGTCCAGCTGCCAGGGGCGGGCCTGTCCGCCGGATTCGTCGTAGACGTTGTAGGTCACGCCGTTGTCGCGGATCATGGCCTGCGCGCCCGCCCGCCTTTGGGCGAATTCTTCCGGCGGCATCCGCTCGAGCGCGTCGTGCAGGATCTTCCAGTGCGGCCTTATCTGGCCGTTTTCGTCGTACAGCTCCTCGAAGACCTGGCCGCGTTCGGCCGGCCGCGATAGCGAAAGCGTCGAGACGTCAGGCGAAGTCATCAGGAAATGTGACCCGGCGGACGGCGCAAGTCGAGGGTGTGCGGAAAGTCGGGATGGGGGTGTTCGGGGCGAGGCTCGAAGATGCCGCCCGTGAAACCAAAGGGGTCGAAACGGGAGAGCCTGCGTCCCTCCGCCTCGTACGAATTGACCGGGAAGGTCACGTAGTTGCGCCCGCCGGGATGCGCCACATGATAGGTGCAGCCGCCCAGCGAGCGTTTGCGCCAGCGATCCCAGACCTCGCACAGAAGCGGTGCCTGCGAATGAATGGTCGGGTGCAGCGCGCTCGCCGGCTGCCAGGTGCGAAACCGCACGCCGCCTACGGCCTGGCCGATGCCGATGGGTCGCAGCGGAACGATCCGTCCGTTCACCAGGATTTCGTGCCGGCCCGGAACCAGTCCGGAAGCTTTGATTTCGAGCCGCTCCACGGAGCTGTCGACGAACCGCACCGTACCGCCGATGGCGCCTTGCTCGCCCATCACGTTCCACGGCTCGAGCGCCTGGCGCAACTCGAGGCTCACACCTCCATATTGCACCTTGCCGTAGGGCGGAAACCGGAATGCCCAATGTGGCCGAAACCATTCCAGGTCCAGCGCGAAGGAATTGTCGTTCAGGTCCGCAATGACGTCGGCGAAATCCTCCCACACGAAATGCGGCAGCATGAAACGGTCGTGCAGCGCCGTACCCCAACGCACCAGCCGCCCCGCATAAGGATTCTTCCAGAAGCGGGCGATCAATGCGCGCAGCAACAGGCTTTGCGCCAGACTCATTTCCGCATGCGGCGGCATTTCGAAGCTGCGGAATTCGACCAGCCCGAGACGTCCGGTCGGCCCGTCGGGAGAATAAAGCTTGTCGATGCAAATCTCGGTGCGGTGGGTGTTGCCCGTCACGTCGATGAGAAGATTGCGGAAGATGCGGTCGACGAGCCACGGCGGAATGGACTGCGCGGTCCCGTCGGGCACTTCGCTGAACGCGATCTCCATCTCGTACAGCGAGTCCAGACGTGCTTCGTCGATACGCGGCGCTTGGCTCGTCGGACCAATGAAAAGACCGGAAAACAGATACGAAAGCGACGGGTGGTTCTGCCAATAGGCGACCAGGCTTTTCAACAAGTCCGGCCGGCGCAGGAAGGGGCTGTCGGCGGCGGTTTTAGCGCCCAGCACGATGTGGTTGCCGCCGCCGGTACCGGTATGCCGGCCGTCGAGCATGAATTTCTCGGTGGCCAGCCGCGACTGCCGCGCCTCTTCGTAAAGTGCGTGCGTGATCTCGACCTGTTCGGTCCAGGAATGCGCCGGATGAATATTGACTTCGATCACGCCCGGATCGGGCGTGACCTTGATCACTTTCAGGCGCGGATCGTAAGGCGGCGGATAGCCTTCGATGTGGATCGCGCTGTCAATCTCCGCAGCCGCATCTTCGACCGCCGACAGCAGATCGAGATAATCGGCGGCGGATTCGGTGGGCGGCATGAATACGCAGAGGCGGCCGTCGCGCGACTCGACGGCCAAGGCCGTTCGTACGCTGGCGCCTTCCACCGGCGGTTCCTGCTCCACGGGCTGCCGGCGCAGTTCCCAGGCCGCGTCGCGGATGTCGCCAGACAAATAGGGCTGGCGACAGGAGTCGCGGTCCGGCAACGGAGGCAGTTCTTCGAACGGATCGGGCGGCGGAATGAAATCCCGCGCCTCGGGCGGCAGCCAGGGCAGGGAGCCGAGCGGCAGGCGAAGGCCCAGCGGCGAGTTGCCGGGCATCAAATGCAGCCGGCCGGCGCGAGTCATCCAAAGCTCGGAGCGCCAACGTCGGCGGTCGGGCGCGTTCCAACGCTGGACGGGCAGCACGAAGCCCGTGGGTTTGTCGAGACCGCGCTCGAAAGTCCGCGCCATGCGCGCGCGTTCTTCCGGATCCTCGAGCTTGGAGTTGAGCGGATCGACATTCCCGGGAAGCGCCCGTTCCTTTCCGAGATAATGCCAAGGATCTTCATAGGCCGGTTGCGCGCAGTCGGGATGGAGATCGAGCCGCCTTGCGATGCCGCGCACCAGGTTGCGCGCCGTATCGATGGTGGCCTTGCCGTCATCCTTCTCGCGCGCAATGCGTTCGGGATCGCGCCACAAGGGCATTCCGTCGCCGCGCCAGTAAAGCGCGAACGCCCAGCGTGGAAGGCTTTCACCGGGATACCATTTGCCCTGTCCATGGTGGAGAAATCCGCCGGGGGCGAAGCGTTCCCTGAGCCGGCAAATGAGCGTGTCGGCAAGGGCGCGCTTGTTGGGGCCGAGCGCCGCCGTGGTCCACTCCGCGCCGTCCATGTCGTCGATCGACACGAAAGTCGGTTCGCCGCCCATGGTAAGCCGCACGTCGCCGTCGGCGAGTGCGGCGTCGATGCGTTCGCCGGTGCGTTCGATGGCTTCCCATTGCTGCGGCGTATAGGGCCTGGTGACGCGCGGCGGCTCGGCTACGCGCGTGATGGACATGTCGAATTCGAATTCGACTTCGCATTCGTCGAGAGCGCCGCTGATGGGCGCCGCCTGCGTCGGATTGGCGGCACACGCCAGCGGAATATGGCCTTCGCCGGCGAACAGCCCCGAGGTGGGATCAAGGCCGATCCAGCCGGCGCCCGGAAGATAGACTTCGCACCAGGCGTGCAGGTCGGTGAAATCCTGTTCGGCGCCGGATGGACCGTCGAGCGATTTCACGTCCGGCTTGAGCTGAATGAGATAACCCGAGGCGAAGCGGGCGGCGAGCCCCAGATGCCGCAGCAGCTGCACCAGCAGCCATGCCGAATCCCGGCATGAGCCGGCACGCCGATCGAGCGTCTCGTCCGGTGTCTGAATGCCGGGCTCCATCCGGATCAGATAGGCGATGTCGTGCTGAAGCCGGGCGTTGAGGTTGAAGAGAAATTGCGTGGTGGTCGGAGCGTCGCGCGAAATCGCGGCCAGATAGTGCTCGAACCGCGACCCCCATTCGCCCCGGCGCAGATAGGGTTTCAGCTCCTCCGAAAGCTCCGGCGCGTAGGCGAACGGAAAGACTTCCGCTTCCGGCTCCAGAAAAAAATCGAAGGAGTTGACGATGTTGAGCTCGGCCGTCAGGTCCACCGAGACGGTCAGGTGGTCGGTCTTCTCGGGGAGGACGACCCGCGCCAGCCAGTTGGATTGCGGGTCCTGCTGCCAGTTCAAGAAATGCAGCGCCGGGCTGACGTTGAGCGCGTACGCCAGAATGGGCGTGCGGCAGTGGGGTGCCGGGCGCAGGCGCACGACTTGCGGTCCCAGGCTGATGAGACGGTCGTAGCGATAGCGCGTGGCGTGATGAAGCGCGACTTGGATGCCCATCGGAGGGGAACTATGCTGCAACTGCGAAAGGCTGACTAGTGCCGCGCGTCAGTCAGCAGCGGACAGTGCGCAACTGTCGCAGTTGGTGCCCACGGGGAGCGCCATTGTCTCCTCGGGACCGCGGCCCCCGATCAGGTTGAAATGCCTCAAGGTAGAATAGATCAGGGGTTGCCCGCATCAAGGATGCGGCAACGCCAATGCGGGCTGGAAGCCCGCGCTCCCAGGGAGGTGCAATCCTTGTTGCATGGCAGTTCTGCGGCGCGGCCAACCCCGTTCGCGACAGCCAATGGGGAAGGTGTCGAGTAACGCGGCACGCGTTGCGGGATGGAAGGGGCTGATGCAGACCCTCGATTACAATTTCAGCAGACTGGGAATATGGCGACGCAGACGTGTTGCATTCTGGGAGTGGGAAATACGTAAGCTGTCTCTATATTCCCGCGATTGGCGGGACAGCGTGCATTGAAATTCGGTACACGTGCGGCTATCGTTTTCAGCGTCCAACGGAGGGCATTCGCTGATCCGAGGAATTCGTCGGTCGGCGGCTGCATGCACCCTCGCTTTGGCGCCGGTGTCCGCGTTTGCCGCAACACGCATCATCTCGGGGAAATACGCCACGAGTTACAATGAAATCTGCCAGGCCGGCGGCAGCAGCGGAAACGCGGGCGCGACGTCTTCGCAGGTCGTGATCGCGGATTTCGACAGCGCTACCGGCATGGTAAATATCAAGGGTACGTCGGTGACGGGACCGCTCATCACGGCGTGCTGCAGTGCGAATTACACGGCGAGCAAGTTCTCGACGTCGGGACCGTACACCAGCACGGCGTCGACTTTGACCATTGCCGGCATGGTGTACAATGTGGCGTATGGATCGGTGAAAAACGGAATCGCGCAGTCCGCGGTGTTCGGCGGCATCAGCAGCGGCGGATGTGCCGCATCGGCGGTCGCGATCCGGCAATAGGCGGAACGGGGGAAACTTGGCGCCGCAAAGGCGCGCCGTGTCATTTTCCCGAAGGGCCAGTCGTTGCCCCGAAACGCCAGGAAATCGTCGCGCGGCTCGTCAAAGCACCGTCGGCTTCGCCGCATCGATGCCCGCCGTCGGGACGTGCGCGCGCGTTCCCTTAGCTTGGCGGAGGTGCCGCACAGGCGATCTCCGGACAGCGCCCCCCCGCCGCCAATCCCGGACGCCGTCAAATCGGAAGGTTGTAGAGTTCCGCCGCATTGCGCTCGAGGACGCGCTTGCGTGTCGCGTAGTCGTAGCCGCCGAGCGTCTGAACCAACTTGTCCTGCACGCCGGGATAAAGCGACGTCGGGTGCGGGAAGTCCGTCTCGAACATGACGCGGTCGATGCCGATCTGTTCGAGCATATGCTTCGGCGCATAGTCCTCGAACCAGTAGCTCACCCAGAAGTGCCGCTTGAAATATTCCTTGGCCCGCAGCTTCAAGCCGCGGTTCTGGGCCGTGCGGAACTCGTCGAGCTGGTGCTCCATCGCTTCCAGCCAGAAGGGCACCCAACCCATGCCGCTCTCGATCAGGCCGATCTTCAGCTTCGGGTACGCATCGAGGATGCCCGAGACCATGAAGTTGGACATGGTCGCGGCGCAGCCGATGTGATGCAGCAGCGCATGGATCGGCAGCTTCTGGTCGAAGCCGAGATTGTCCCAGATCGCCGAATTTGCGTCGAGCGACGTATTGAGGTGGAAGTTGAGGGGCATGCCGGTCGCATTGCAGATGTCGAAGACGTCCGCCCAGAAAGGCGAGACTTTGCCGTCGGGACCGATATAGGGGCTGGACCGGTCCACGCGCTCCGGGCGATCGGGGAGCGTGATGCCCTTGATGCCCATGTCGACGATGCGCCGCATCTCTTTGTTCATGAGTTCCCGGTCCCAATAGGGCAGGGTCGCCATGCAGTTGATGCGACCGCCAGATTCTTCCATTCGCTCGCGGCAGGCGTCGTTGTAAATCTCGGTGATGGCGATCGCCAGCGACTCGTCATTGAGGCCGAGCAGCGAGCCCACCTGGGTGACGCCGCCGTTCTGAAAGCAGATCTGCGCCCAGACGCCCATCGCGTCCATCGCTTCCAGGCGCGGCTTGACCAGGTAGGAGCCGGGATCGATCTGGTCGTAGTTCCGGAAGGCGAGCCGTCCGAGCAGCTTGTTGCGATCCTTGGCGATGACGTTGCCGCCGATCGAGCCAAAATGCTTCTCCCCGACAAACCACTGGTCGGCGCCATCGATGCGCCGCACATGCGGCATCTTGTTCTTCATGCCGGCCGGGGCGTGCGACGTCCACAGATCCGCGGGCTCGGTGAAATGGGTGTCGCAATCGACGATCTTGATGCCTGCGAACAACGGGTCGACGCCCCGGCTGTTCGCCGCAAAGTCCACTTCGCGGATGTATCCGCCCGGGGCCCAACCTTCGGCGAGCCAGTACCACTTCGCGTCGTCGATGCCTGCCTTCACGACTGTACTTGTTGCTGGTTTTGACATTTTGAATCTCCGTTCCTCACCGACCGCGCCGGTCTTGATAGGCGAGACGGCAGAGCAGCTTGTAGTGGGCACGACCGATCGCGTGTCCGCCTAGTCTTACCGGGTCGGAAAGCGGCGGGCTAGGGTCTGTAGACATTCATAGCACCGGGGGATTCCCGACCGGCTGAAATTTTGATTCAAGGCTGAAAATTGGAGGGTCGGCCTTGATTCGGAGAACTCTTAACGACGAGCAGTGGAAGCGGATCGCGCCCATTCTTCCTGGTAAAGTGGGGGACCCTGGTCGCTCAGGCGACGACAATCGGAGTTTTCTGGAAGGCGTCCTTTGGATTGGGCGGACTGGCTCGCCTTGGCGTGACCTGCCGGATGATTTCGGCAATTGGTTTTCAGTTTGGAAGCGATTTCGCCGCTGGGCGCTCAAAGGCGTCTTCGAGAAGATTTTCAAGTCGCTCTCCGGTGACCCTGACTTCGAATACGCCATGATCGACGGCACAATCACAAAAGTGCACCGGCACGGGACCGGCGCAAAAGGGGGACCCAAAAATAGCCATAGGCAAGTCTCGCGGCGGGTTGACGACGAAGATCGTCCTGTTGGTCGATGCCTTGGGCTATCTGGCGAACTTCATGTTGCTGCCAAGCCAGCGCCACGACAGTGTGGGTGTCGAACCGTTGATCGCAAACGTCGATTTTGAGGCCCTCATCGCTGACAAGGCGTTTGACAACAATGCCCTGCGCGAAAAGCTGAACGCACGCGGCGCCCTGGGCGATCTTTGCAAGGTTCGTTTCCACGACGCGCGCGCGTGACTCCGTCTGCGCCATATCGAGCGGGGCTTCGCCATGGAGCTCGGCAAGCGGACGGCCAAGCGAGATGAAATCAGCTTGCACTGGGAGCGCGCGCATCCTTGCGCGTCACGGTTCCTTGACGGCCGGGGACGGTCGCGCTCCCAGTAAGCGCGCGCGATCCCCACTGCCAGCCGCTTGCCCGGTTTCCCCTGTTATTTCCCTGTTCCGTCTCACAACCCCTCGAACAATGCCGTCGAGAGATAGCGTTCGGCGAAGGACGGTATGATCGCCACAATCATCTTTCCGGCCATGTCGGGACGGCCGCCCACTTCCAGCGCGGCGGCGACCGCGGCCCCGGAAGAGATTCCCACCGGTATGCCCTCCAGACGCGCCACCTTGCGCGCCATCTCGAAGGCGGTCTCGTTGGAAATCGTGACGATCTCGTCGATCGCGCGGCGGTCCAGAATCGCCGGCACAAAGCCCGCGCCGATGCCCTGAATCTTGTGCGGTCCTGGCTGGCCGCCGGAGAGAACGGGAGAATCTTCCGGTTCCAGCGCGATCATCTTCACGCTCGGCTTGCGCGCCTTGAGCACTTGTCCCACGCCGGTAATGGTGCCGCCGGTACCGATGCCGGAGACGACCGCGTCCACGCCGCCCTTGGTATCGTTCCAGATTTCTTCGGCCGTGGTGCGGCGATGGATTTCGGGGTTGGCGGGATTTTCGAACTGCTGGGGCATGACGGCGCCCGGCGTTGCCGCGACGATTTCCTGCGCCTTGGCGATTGCGCCGCGCATGCCCTTGCTGGCATCGGTCAGCACCAGCTCGGCGCCCAGGAGCAGCAGCATCTTGCGCCGCTCGATGGACATGGATTCCGGCATGACGAGAATGAGCCGATATCCCTTCGCGGCGGCCACGAAAGCCAGCGCAATGCCGGTGTTGCCGCTGGTCGGCTCGACCAGCGTGGATTTTCCGGGCGTGACGATCCCTTGCGCTTCCATCGCATCCACCATCGCGACGCCGATGCGGTCCTTCACGCTGGCCAGCGGATTGAAGAATTCCAGCTTGAGCAGAACGTCCGCCTTGCATCCGGCCTCCTTCGGCAGACGCTTGAGGCGCACGAGCGGCGTGTCGCCGATGGTCTCGGTGATGGAGTTGTAAATACGACCGCGGCCGGGGGTATGCTCCGGTACGGGGTTGGCAGCGTTTGACATGAGTGCCTCCTAGATTGTGAAATCGGCGGTGATGCGGCTGGCGTCCTCGACGCCGGCAGCACGTGCGCGTTGACAGAGATCTTCGATGGAAATGGCGTCGAACCGCGCCATCACTTCTTCCTGCAGCGACTGTATGAGCGGGCCCACGATGCGCACCCCCAACTCGGAACGCGGTGCGGCGTCCTCCTGTTCGGCGTCCTCGATGCTTTCGGCCACACGTACGATGTCGCCGAGCGAAATGCGCCGCCGCTCTCTGGCCAGACGATAGCCGCCGCGCGGACCGCGCACGCCTTTGAGGACGCCCGCCCGCACCAGCTGCTGCATCACCTGCTCGAGATAACGTTGCGGTACGCCCTGTCGCGCCGTGATTTCCTTGGCCTGCACCGGCTCGGGCCGCGCGTTGAATGCGATGTCGATCACCGCTTCGAGCGCCAACAGTGTCTTTCGCGAAAGCTTGAGCATGGCGGTCAATGTGGGGTGCGTTCCATGCCCGTAGATCCGAATCCGCCGCTGCCGCGGGCGCTTGCAGGCAATTCCGCCGATTCGACGAGATCGGCCCGTTCGTGTCTGGCAACGACCAGCTGGGCGATTTTCATGCCGCGCCGCACATGGAATCCAGTCTCGCCGAGATTGACGAGAACGGCCTTCACTTCGCCGCGATAATCGCTGTCGATCGTGCCCGGCGCGTTGAGCAGCGTGATCCCGTGATGAAGCGCCAGACCGGAGCGCGGCCGTACCTGGGCTTCGAAACCTGCCGGCAATGCGATGGCGATTCCGCAAGGGATGGCGGTGCGTCCTCCCGGTGCGATCTCGATGTCGCAGTCGTTGGCGGCGAGAAGATCGAGACCGGCGGCGCCCTCCGTCGCATAGGTGGGCAACGGCAGATCGCGCGCATGAGCAAGTCGAACGATGGCGATCTTCATGCTTGTCCGCCCAACGCCGCCGCGATGCGGGCGGCCAGTCTGCGGCCCACTTCGGCTTTGTCCAAAAGCGGCCAGTCTTCCACTGCATCGGCCGTGATGAGATGCACGCGGTTGCTGTCGCCGCCCATGATGCCGGTTCCCGGACCGACATCGTTGGCAATGATCCAATCGCAGCCTTTGCGCGCGCGCTTGGCCTTCGCGTGCGCAACCACGTCTTCTGTCTCCGCGGCAAAGCCGACGACAAGAGCAGGGCGCTCGCGCGCATGAGAGATGCCGGCCAGGATGTCCGGATTTTCCGCCAGTGCGATCGCCGGCGCCGCGCGATGGTCTTTCTTGAGCTTGCGATCTGCCGTCGCCTCCGGCCGCCAGTCGGCAACCGCGGCGGCGCACACCGCCACATCGACCGGGAGAAGAGATTCGCAAGCCGCGAGCATTTCGCGCGCCGTCTCCACCCGCACGAGCTTCACGCGCGCCGGCGCCTCGATCTCGACCGGACCTGACACAAGGGTGGTCTGCGCACCCGCTTCCGCCAATGCGCTTGCAATCGCGTATCCCTGCTTGCCGGAGGAGCGGTTGGACAGGAAACGGATGGGATCCAGGGGCTCATGTGTGGGGCCGGCCGTCACCAGCGCCGTCCGGCCCGATAGCGGTCCGGCCCTCAAAAGGGCATTTTCGATCGCCGCCAAAATCTCCAGCGGTTCGGCCATGCGGCCGGGCCCGAATTCGCCGCAGGCCATCTCCCCGTCATTGGGGCCGACAAACAAGATTCCCCAGCTTTTCAGCAGTGAAAAATTTCGCTGGGTAGAGGGATGCGTCCACATGCGCAGGTTCATCGCGGGCGCCACGAGGACCGGCTTGTCGGTGGCCAGAAGCGCGGTGGATGCAAGGTCGCTCGCATGGCCGCCTGCGAGCTTGGCCATGAGATCGGCCGTCGCCGGGGCAACGACGAGCAGGTCTGCCGAACGGGAAAGCTCGATATGCCCCATTTCGGATTCGTCGGTGAGGCTGAACAAGTCCTGGAAAACCTTCTCGCCCGCCAACGCCGAGACCGAAAGGGGCGTCACGAATTCGCTGCCCGCCCGCGTGAGGATCGTCCGCACCCCGTAGCCGCGCTCGCGCAGGCGGCGGATAAGCTCGAGCGACTTGTAGGCGGCGATACCGCCGCCGATAATCAGAAGGATTCTTCTGCCGCTCATCGTGCCTTTGACCCATAGTCCAGCGCAGACGGAGGAGTATATAATGAATAACGAGACGGAAGTGTAGTTTTTTGCCGGAGAATGGGACCGCGCGCCTTCATGGCCGGGCTTGACCCGGCCGTCCGGCGCACATGCGGGCTCGAATCCCCGCGGTCTGGTGTTGCGCGGACGCATCGCGGGCCTGCGAATTAAGGAATCGTGGCTGCCATGTGCGTGCCGTTAATCGGTCGCTTACTCTCCCGGACGATCATCCAGGGGTTGACGGAGGAGCTCCCATGCGGGCCGGCGATCTCTGCCAGCTCGCAGCCGAGCTGGTTTTGGAACATGGCGAGGAAGCGCTGCACTTTGCGCGGCGCGCCACGGCCGAATATGCGTCGGAAGGAATTACCGACCGCGCCCAGTTCTGGTACGCGCTGTCGCTGTTCCTCGACGACATCGTCGCCCGGCGCCTCGATCCCGATCTGCCGATCATGCTGCATTAGGGCAAGTCGCATAGGCGTTAAGATAGGGTACCGCGAACTCCTTCAACCCTCCCTCAAGAGAAGGGTTGGAGCGTACTTATGCCTCGTGACCTTATTTTAACATCTATGCGATCAGGTCGGGGGCCGCGCTCTCAGTGCGTCCTGACAAAAATTTCAGGCGGCAGTCAGGCACTTCTCATCTTGCTGTGCGATATCAGTGCCGTAATTCAAGCGATGGAGGCACCGATGCAATTATCGAAAAAATCGCTCGTGGCCGGCATTGCCGGCCTGGCGCTCGCCGGCGGCTATACGGCGGCGCTTGCCAGCGGCGAGGCGGTTCACGCCATGACCGTCGCGCTTCCCGGCGGCGGCACTGTTGTCATCCAATATGCCGGTGACGTGGCTCCCAGGGTCAGCTTCGATGCCACTCCGGTCGCTGCAGATTTTTTCGGAGCCAGCTCGCCTTTTGCTCCGCTTGAAAGCGTGTCGGCGCAGATGGACCGGGAAATGGCAGCCCTGATGCGCCAAGCCGACGCGCTCGCCATGCAGACTCCCAATCTCGATCAGCCGTTCGATGCCGGTATACGCAACCTCCCGGCCGGCGCCAGCGCGTATTCCGTGGTTTCGACGATGACCGGCAACGGCTTCTGCTCGCGCAGCACGGAGATCACGAGCTTCGGCAACGGACAAAAACCGAAAGTCGTGACGCGCACGTCCGGCGATTGCGGCGGGACGCAAGGTGCGGTCGAGCAGCAGGGCGAAAAAACGGACGCGGGTTTGACAACGATCAAGGCCGGGCAAGACCAGACCGTGCCGCACGCGGAACAAAGGATTTGAGATCGGCTATTCCGGCGGGATCAGCTTGCCGGGATTGAGAATGCCCCTGGGGTCGAGCGTGCGTTTGACCGCGCGCAGAATTTCGATGCCGAGCGGCGATTTTTCCGCCGTCATCCAGGGCAGGCGATCCTCGCCCACGCCGTGATGATGGCTGAGAGTGCCGCCATGCGATATGACGGCGTCGGTGGCGGCTTTGTTGATCTTTTGCCACTGCGCGACATCGTCGTCGAACGAACGCGGAAAGATGGATGTGAAAAGTAGGCTCGCGCCGTCGGCGTACGAATGACTTAGATGGCACATGACGATCCCCCGGGCCGAGGGAAAGGGAGCGCACTCGCGAATGATGCGCTGCAAGGCGTTGCGCACGACTACGTAAAGCCCTGGGAGTTTCGCCCAGCTGGCGGCAGTTTCGAGCGTATCGATGCCGAGGCCGCGATCGAGCATGGAATCGCGCAGATACGGGGCGTCAAATCGATCCCTGAGCCACCGCTCTCCCGGACGGTTTCCCACAGTGGCGGCGCCGAGACGGCCTGCGATGGCGCCAAACGCGCGCCGCCCTTCGGAAACCGGTCGTTGAGCCCCTTCGAAGCCGGCAATCAACAGCGCCGCTTGCGAGTTGAAGCCGCGAAGATCGCGATAGGCTTCGGCCAGGCGTTCGGCCAGACTGGGCGCACGCCCGATCTCATGCAGCATACGATAAAACCGCGTTTCCGTCGCATCGGAGAGCCTGAGCATCGCCGCCGGGACGTCTTCGCGCATCGCCTGCCGGACCGCGGTAATGCCGCTCGCGAAATCCGGAAATAAATATCCCTGGTACACGCGCGCTTCGGGAACGGGACGTACGCGTATCCGCGCTTCCGTGACGACGCCGAGCACGCCTTCCGAGCCGACGATGAAATCGGTCAAGCGCGGGCCGGCGGCCGATGCCGGGAAATCGCCCGTGGTCAGCAGCCCTCTCGGTGTCGCGAGCTTGGCCGATATCAGCCAATTTTCCGGTCTGCCGTAGCGATTGGACAGCTGGCCGGCGCCGCCATGGGCGATCCAGCCGCCGAGCGTCGAGAATTCGAACGATTGCGGATAGTGCCCCAGCGTAAGCGACTTTGCGGCCAGCGCCTCTTCGAGCGCGCTGCCGCAAATGCCGGCTTCCGCCGCGGCCGCGGCGGTGACGGAATTGATCTCGACAATGCGATCCATGCCGGAAAGATCGAGTGTGACAACGCGATTGAAACCGCCGGCGTGGGCGCTCACGCCCCCTACCGCGCTCGTCCCGCCGCCGTAAGGAACCACGGCAATTCCCGCCTCGCCGGCGAACGTCAGAATTCGCAGCACCTCTTCGCCGCTGCGCGGATACAGGACGGCATCCGGCAATTCGCCGAGATCGCCGGCGCGCAAGCGCATCAGATCGTGGTAGCTTTTGCCGCGCGCATGCGATGCGCGCTCGAATGCGTCGTCGCGTACGCGGTCCGCCCCGACAATCGCGGCGAGGGATCGATGCTCGGGCGGCGACAGGCGCGATTGCGAAAGCGCCAGTTCGTCGAGCGGGCGCGCCGGCGTGGCGAGCAGGCTCGGCATGCCGAGCTCGGAGGCAAGCCAGAACCAGATGTCCTCGCGCGCCGCCATTTCGTCGGCATGCGTGGCCAATCCCCAGCCGTTCCACATGATCCTTCTGCGCTCAGTCACCGGCACCCCGCATAAGCGTTGCCCTGCAAACCGCCGCGTTTTCCGGAAGGCTCCGAGACGCGTGGAACAATACGCCGATCGCAGCAACGCGAATTCACAACGGACTGGGCGTGAGACATCGACAAGCACCCATCTCGCGGCCGCGCAATTTCACTACGGATTCTCGTCGTGGCCGCCGCAACCGATCTCGCGGCTGCGTGCGAACCGTTTTCGGTCCTTCGGCGCGGCGTGGCGGCAGCGCAAAATCCCGGGTCGATTATGCCCGTTCTCGGGCGCATGCGCGCGCCCTTTGCATCGGCAGCTTGGGGTTTGTTCTTTTAACCCTAACAGCGCAGATTCAGGGCGTGAGGCAGCAGCTCGAAGGTGGCGGGCAAGCGGCCGGCGCATTCTCCGTCGAGCTCGATCAGCACCGCGTGCCCGCCGGTTTCGGCAACGGGCGCCGCCATCACCTTGCGTCCGCAAAACGCGCGCACTTCCGGACTGCGCAGATGTTGTCCGGTGTAGAGCTTCTGCATCTCGGCAAGTGCGCGGGCCTTGGGCATCCCGCCTATGACGATAACGTCGAACATGCCGTCGTCCGGCATGGCGCCGGGTGCCACGCGCATGCCGCCGCTGAAGAATTGTCCGTTCGCTACCGCCACGGTCGAGACGCAAGCGATCTCGTCGTAATCGCCGTCGACGCGCAGACGGACGACGCGATCGCGGTGAAAAAGCGCCGCGGCAGACGCATGGAGGCCGAATGCGAAGCGTGGGCCGAAAAGCTTTGCGATCCGCGCACGGTTGACCGCGTTGATGACGGCTCCGGACAGACCGAACGAAGCGATATTGGCGAAATAGCGCACGGTCGGCTTGCCGTCGAGCGTCAGGCACGACACGCGGCCGACATCGATGGGACGCACGGGCGCTTTCCTCAGCCGCGCAATGGCTGCCGCATAGCCGGGCGCAAGTCCGAATGTCTTGCGGAAGTCGCTGGCGGCGCCGCTGGCGACGAACCCGAACACCGCATCGGGCACGACCGGGCCATCGGAATCGAAGAATCCGTTTACGGCCTCGTTGATCGTGCCGTCACCGCCCACCACGACGATTTCGTGATGGCCCTCGTTGAGTGCATGACGCACCATCGTGGTTGCATCGCCGGGCCGGCGGGTGACGGCCAGCGTCATGTGCGGATAGGCGTCGCGCAGAGCCCGTTCGATGTGGGGCCATTCCCGCCGTGTGCGTCCGGCGCCCGATCTGGGATTGACGACGACGAAACCGCTCACCCTAAAGCGCTCCTCACGTTCGGATTGCGATTTCGCCACGCATCCGCGTTTCGCGGCAAGTCTATACCATACCGGCTGTTCGAACTCGACAAATTCCGGACGGCTTGGGGAAAGAAGATGGTGCGCAAGCCGGCCGGTAGGAGTACTCTGCGACAAACACGCACGGGCAGACCCGAGTCGCCCGCACATGGCGCTCGGCCCCGAGGCGATCGAGGAGGAAGCGCCATGACTGCGACCATCACGGATTTGGGCTGGCGCGCTGCCGAGTTGCCGCGCATCCGCCATATCGGGCTTTCGGATTTGTTCGTAGCGATCAAGCGCGGCATCGACGATTTCGCCGCCATGCCGAGCCATGCCGTGTTCTTGTGCCTGCTCTATCCCGTGGCCGGCATTTTCATGGGCGCTGCGGTACTGAGCTACAACGTGCTGCCCCTGCTTTTTCCGCTGGTCGCGGGGTTTGCCCTCGTGGGACCGTTTGCCGCCGTCGGGCTCTACGAGCTCAGCCGGCGGCGCGAATTGGGGCTCGACAGTTCCTGGGAGCATGCGTTCGACATTTTTCGCTCGCCGTCGCGCTATTCGGTGCTCGGCCTGGGCGCCTTGCTGGCGGTCGCTTTCCTCGTTTGGCTCGTCCTGGCGCAGGCGCTCTACGAACAGACGCTGGGCGACGAACCGCCGGCCTCGATGGGAGCCTTCGCGCACGCGCTCCTCTTTACCCGGGCGGGATGGAATTTGATCGTCTGGGGAAATCTTGTCGGTTTCGGCTTTGCGACCGCAGTCTTTGCCGTGAGCGTCGTGTCGTTCCCGCTGCTCATCGACAAGAATGTGAGCATACCGGTGGCAATGGTCACGTCGATCCGTGCCGTGCTTGCCGATCCCGTGACGCTGGCGGTTTGGGGTTTCATCGTCGCGGCGGCGCTGGTGCTGGGCTCGCTGCCGTTCTTCCTCGGTCTGGCGGTCGTGATGCCGGTCTTGGGCCACGCCAGCTGGCACCTTTATCGCCGCGTGGTCGAGGATTAGGGATGGAATGGCGGCGCCGGGCGCGCCGGCACACGTCCAGTTCCGTCCCCGCGTAATGTAGCGGGCAGGGTTATTGTAGAAGGCTTTGATGCCACAAGAAATTATTCTCACGCGGAGATGGTGAGCCGCGGAGGGTCAATGGATGCGTCGAGGCCGGGCAAGGTTTGTTGCGCATTGCGCAGAAGTTGCGCCGCTTTTTTCTGCGCTTCGCGCAAGGAACCAGTCGGCGCTTCGTGACGCCACGGAAACCTCCGCGGCTCACCGTCTCCGCGTGAAAATAATCCGCCTACGCAACCCTTACCTATTTGAGATAGCCCCGGCACAGCGGAGCAGGAATTGGCTGCGTGAATCCCGCAGGATCGAATTGGGGGCGTCCGTCCCGGCTATTTGATCTTGCCTTCCTTGAACTCGACGTGCTTGCGCAGCACCGGGTCGTACTTCTTGATGCTGAACTTTTCGGTCATCGTCCGGGTGTTCTTCTTGGTGACGTAGAAGAAGCCGGTGTCGGCGGAGCTGTTGAGGCGGATTTTCGAGGTGGTGGGCTTCGCCATCGGGCGCGCTCCTTGGAATTCGGCAAGCGGCGGGCAAGCTAGCCATGGCGGGCGCCTTGTCAAGCCGCCTTGCAATTGTGACTACCGGTGACTACCTTGGCGCCATGACGATGGTTTCCATCAAGGATGCGAAGACACACCTTACCGAACTCGCCCGCCGCGTGGAGAAGGGCGAGACCGTTACAGTGACGCGCAACGGCAAGCCCGTCTTCGACCTTGTGCCGCATCGCCCGAAGGGCGGCATCGATTTCAAGGCGGGTGAAGAGTATCTGCGCAAGCGCGGAATCAGGGAGCTGATCTCGTATGTCGCGGACGATTTCGATGCGCCCTTGCCGGAAGATTTCTTGATCAAGCCATTGCCGTAGCCGATGCGCCTGCTGTTGGACACCCACATTCTTGTCGGTCTGACGCGACCTCACCGAGGCGAATTGAGCAGCGAAATCAAGACCATCCTCGCCGAGCCGGCGAATTCAAGCTTCGTGAGCGCGGCAAGCCTTTGGGAGATTGCGATCAAATCGCGTCTCAAGAAGCTCGACATCGATGTTCCGCTCGATGGACTGGCAGAATTTTTTCAACTGCTGGACGTGAATCTCCTTGCCGTCGACCATCGCCATGCGGTTCGCGAATTGGACCCGGAACTTCAAACGCGAGATCCCTTCGACCGAATGCTGCTCGCGCAATGTGCCGTCGAAGACATGAGGCTTCTTACGAAAGATCGAGTTCTGTCGGCTCATCCATTGGTTTGGTGGCACGCTTAAGCCAGCCCCTGTCTCGCGAAGGCGAGCGGACGCAGCGAGCACCTACGCTGCGTGGCGGTGCTTTGGCTTTGCTTTCGTAACGCGTCACGTTAGGCGGTATTAATGCGAGCGCGAAATGGCCACTGCAGCTCAAAGGATGAAAGCAATGCGCCAGCGCAGATCTGCGAAGGGTACGCGCGAGGTACGATTGGTCGTACCGGACGCGCGTTCGGCTGCGGTGCGCCGGCGGATTGCAAGGCAGGTGTCGAAGCTCGATCCACGCAGCGAAGCCGATGCGCTGGCGTGGATCGAATCGGTTTCCGAGTTCGATAACCCCGAAGCATGAAGCGCGGCGATGTGGTAACTGTCGCCGCATCCGGCGACTTCGGAAAGCCGTGGCCCGCCGTGATCGTGCAGTCCGATGCGCTGCCGGAAAGCCATATGTCCGTCATCGTGTGTCAGCTCACGTCCGAGCTTTCGGAGGCGGACTTTCGTGTATCCATCGAGCCGACGGTGGAGAACGGGCTGCGCGTTGCCTCGCAAATCATGGCGGACAAACCGGTGACGGTGCTGCGGAGGCGGATCGACAGGACGATCGGGCGGCTGTTGCGCGCCGACATGCTGCGGCTGAACGCGGCGCTGGCGTTTGCGATCGGGCTATCGGATTGACGGGAGCGCGAGCCCCCGAAAGCATACGCAAGAGCAGATAGCGAGCTGGTCATCTCGCTTTGACTGCCTCGCGCCAATAATCGCGTTTCGGCCGTGCGCAACCCGCCGCGAGGACTTCACGAGGACTTCACGAGGACTTTGAAAAATTTCCCATAATGGCCATTTCACGCGATTGGTATAGCGTGCGGGAGCGCAGATGTAGGAGCAATGCGACGAAGCCAGCACCCGCCGGTTGACGGTGGGAGTGGGGGCGCTATGCGACCCCTGCAGCCCTTCTAGGGTTTTATCGAGAACACCGTACCAGCGGAGCCGTCGCGCTGGCCTGAGGTCGTTCCATACAGCGTGCCGCCGACGCCGGTCAGGCCCATTGGCCAGGAGCCGTCGCTGCCACCCTTGAATCTGTAAAGCACCTTCTCTGTCCCGTTCGGGGTGATCGAGAACACCGTGCCGCAGCCATCGCCGTTGCAGCCTGTGTCCCCGTCTAGGACGGTTGTTCCATACAATAAGCCCTTGACCTTGATCAGATCACCAGCTGGCCCGGCGCCATCGCTGCCACCCTTGAATCTGTAAAGCACCTTTTCTGTCCCGTTCGGGGTGATCGAGAACACTGTGCCACAACCTTCCGAGGAGAAGCAGCCTGTGCCCCCACCCCAGCCGGTCGTCCCATACTGTGTGCCGTTGACGTTGATCAGGCCCGCCGACGGATAGGCGCCGTCGCCGTAGCTGTCGCCCTTGAACGAGTAAACTACCTTCTCCTTCCCGCGCGGTTTGACCGAGAATACCGTGCCATTGTCCGACGATGCGCCGCCGCTGTAGGTCGTGCCGTAGAGGGTGCCGTTGACGCTGATCAGGCCGGTCTCTGGCGCGTCGCCGTCGCTAGGATATCCTGAAAACGAGTGCAGCACTATGTCGGTGCCGGTTTTCGGGGTGACCGAGAATACCGCCCCCCTGCCCGACGCGCCGCCACCCTCTGTCGTTCCATAAAGGGTGCCGTTGACGCTGATCAGGCCCGCCGCCGGATAGGCGCCGTCGCCGTAGCTGCCGCCCTTGAACGAGTAAAGTACCTTTTCAGTCCCGCTCGGTTTGACCGAGAATACTGTGCCATTGTCCGATGCGCCGCCACCCTCTGTCGTTCCATACAGAGTGCCCTTGACGTTAATCAGGCCCGCCCATGGGTGGACACCGTCGCTGCCGTTGCCGAAGGAGTGCAGCACCTTCTCGGTCGCTGCGCTTGCCGAAGAGACATGCAGAATGCCAGCGCACGCAAGCACGGTCGCAAATTGCATGGTAGATTTAGGATTCATCCTTTGCCCCGCCTCAAGACCAAAAATCCTAAGCAAAAATCGCCCGCTAATGCGAATCGACGCCGGCGGCCGGTAGTGCCCTAATTTGGGCGATTATCACCTTGACATAGTATGCCCCAACCCCTAGATTAGGCGCGTCAACGGAGACGTGCCATGGCTAAGGGCCTGCTTTCAAACCCAATCTTCCACGATGAAACCGCCGCCCGCATCTGGCTTGAGGCGCGGATTTGGAAAGATGGCCGCGTCTGCCCGCATTGTGGTGTTTTGGATCAATCCACCCTCATGCATGGAAAGACGACCCGCCCCGGTCTATACCAGTGCAATGCTTGCCGCGAACCGTTCACGGTCACGGTCGGCACGCTGTACGAGCGCAGCAAAATCCCCCTGCACAAGTGGCTTGCCGCTACTCAGCTTCTCATGTCGAGCAAGAAGGGCATGAGCGCGCTACAGATCGGGCGATTGCTTGGCATCAGCAAGAAGTCGAGTTGGTTCTTGATGCACCGTATTCGTGAAAGCCTGCGCGAAGTCGATCCGGGTTTGCTTGGCGGCGAAGGCAAGACCGTGGAAATGGACGAAACGTTTGTAGGCGGACTGGAAAAGAACAAGCATCGTCGCGCCCGTAAGCATGTCGGCACTGGCGGGGCTGGTAAGGAGGCGGTCTTTTCTCTTGTGGAGCGCAAGGGGCGCGTTCAATCCCGCCACGTTGCGTCAGTGAGTGCCAAGAACCTTCGCCCCGTCCTGTTTGAGCAAGTCCATCGTGATAGCAACCTTATGACTGACCAAGCCGCGCCCTCAAAACAGTTGGGCCGCGAATGGGGCGACAAACATCAATCCGTCAATCATTCCATCGGCGAATATGTGCGCGGCGATGCACACACCAACACGATTGAAGGTTATTTTTCGATCCTGAAACGCGGGATCGTCGGCACCTACCATCACGTGAGTCCGCAACATTTGAAGCGTTACCTTGCAGAATTCGACTACCGCTATAACGAGCGCCAAGGTCTTGAAGTGGACGACGCGCTGCGCATGGAAAAGAGCGTGAGCGGCATTGTCGGAAAGCGTTTGACGTATCGGCGGACTTGTCGCGAAGGTCAGCCCGTCAGGGCGTAAGTACCACGGCGCGAAACGCCGTAAACAGAAGAACCGTCAGTTATGCTTCGTCTTCGACGGAATCGTCGAGTGATGTCGTAATGGCTTCTTCTTCGGTCGCTTCAAATAGGCCGCTCGTTACAGGTGCGGGCGGCGCGGTTTTTGCTTTCTTATAGGTCGCAGTCGCATCGTACATGGGAAGTTTGGGACGCTTCCCATGTAGCATTTCCTCGACTGTGATAATCTGGATCGCGGGATACTTTACGCTCGCTACCGTGATGATGGGAACGCTATTGGCTTCGGCCTTCATTTTTTGCGTTGGCTCTTCAAGGCAGACGAAAACACCAAAGCCTAGCGATGTAGCTTTCTCCCGATCCGCTACAGCGATGAGCGACCGAATGTCGTCGGGCTTTAGTTTGCCACCCTTCACGGAGACAATTGCGTACTTGGCTTGCCCCTTCATTCCTTCCGGTCGGAATTTTATGCGGCCATCTATTCCCTTGTCCGCTCCTTTTTTCTCGTTGGGATAACCGTCGAGCGTTGAGACGCACCAAATCTCAAATGCCTTTTTGATCTTGTCCTGTGTCGCGAGCATCTTCGCGCCGTCCAGTGTGGTCGGCAAACCGTCAATCTTGAAATCCTTGTCAACCTGTAAACTCGGAATGCGTGACTTTCGGATCAACTGAATCGCGAAGGGTGATATATCAATCCCAATCCACTGACGGCCCAATATCTGCGCTGCTTCAATCGTGGTGCCGCATCCGCAAAACGGATCAAGGACTACATCGCCCTTTTTCGACGAAGCTTCCAAGATGCGCTTGAGAAGACCAAGCGGCTTTTGAGTTGGATAGCCAAGCCGTTCGTCGTCGCCCTGTGCCTGGAGCCACCGCACGTCTTCGTCGATAGCCTCCGGCGAATTGTAAAGGACTCCGCGCGTGTATGGCTGGTAAGCCCATATATCTTGAATCGGAAGACCGGGACTCCGGTCGAGATACTGGCGATATGTTGGAAGTGAACCGCTGGACTTCGCCGGGAAATCAATTACGTCCATGGCCGCTAACGCATCAAGCTTTTCGTGCTGCGGCAAGTCAGAATCGATACCGAGCATTTCGACCAGATCGCTCGGCACCGCCCAATGGCGTCCTGCGGCGGTCGGGTCATATCCCTTCCATGGTTTCCCCGATTCGCCATGCCGAAGACCGGCACCATGGAGGGAATTAGTCCAGTATTTTCCGTTCTTGTCAGACTTCTTGAAGTAGCCCGCTACATGGCCTTTCGCATATGGACGAAAGATGGAACGGTGCTTGTACTTGTTGCTCTTTCGGTAAAAGTGGATCACGTCATGGATTGGGCCAAACCTTTTCGCCGAATTGTGTGATCCGGTTCGTCGCCAGATAATTTCGTTCAGATAATTTTGCGGCGCGAAGATCGCATCAAGAATGACCTTCAAATATGCGCTCGCGGTTGGATCGCAGTGCAGATATACGGCTGCCTCTGGCTTCATCACATTGCGGATGTAATGCAGACGAAGTGCCATCATCGCCAGATAGGCCATCATCGGCGAACCGCCTAATGCCTGATGAAGCGCATTTACTAGGCTCACGAGATCGGGATTCGGAAGGTCCTGAATTTCTGCATACGCTAAATTTGCTTCGCCTTCCCATGTCCATGTGTCCTTGAAGACCATCATCTGCGCTTCGTCTGGCTTCAAATCCTTCGCATTGAAAAGGACATTGTAGTCCGCATCGGATTTGAACGGCGGGTCCAGATAAACCAGATCAACACTATCGCTCTTGAATCCTTTTAGGACTTCAAGGTTGTCGCCGTAGTAAAGCCAATTCATTTCTTTCGCCGTTTTCGTGCCGGTGGCGCTTCGCGGTGCATCGGTTTGGTTGCGATTGCGATATCTACCGCGCGCTCAAAACGCTCCCACGCGTCGGGGCGCGTGTCACTAGCGCTAATGGACGGTCGTGCGGATGGCTTCTCGTGCGATCCGTTCGATTGCCGCTTCTTCATCACCTCTAAACTCCGCAAAGGCAGCAAGGCGATTGAGCGCCTGTTGCCTAACCCAACTCGATACCGCCGAAAGCTTTTCAACCAAAACAGTCACGAAGCAATCGATATTAGCCTCGTGACGTGCGCGCATGTGAACAAGAATCGCCTCGTAAACTCGGTTGTCTCCTGTCCCAAGATAAATCCCAACAGGGGGGCGGCCGGATGCACGCAACACAAAATCTGCGGGGCAATCCGCAAGCGCGGGAGCGATTGCCTCCCCTTCTGTAATTCTTGCCCTATCACCAACGACCTTGTGCAGTTCCCGCGCAGCATCGTCGCGAAACGTGCTGGCAACGCGGTATTCCGTCATCAAAAGAAAATCTTGCACGCGTAATGAGAAATTCACAAACCGCAGCGCGGCGCGCGGAACGTCATTTTCGCGTAAATTGTCGATATAGAAATTGCAGTCTTGATCGTCGAACGTGACCCCATATTCGGTTAGGAGCGATTCCAAGGCGTCGCGGCGTGTCTCCGAACGAAAATCCACGCCAGAGCCTTCTAGCATCGCCAATGTCGTTCCGCCTTCCTCGATGCGCTTGAGTGGCGCGCGCTCGGCATCGACAACGTAAAATCCGATCTTGTCGCCATCATAGCCAAGGAAGCCAGTGCTGATAGCGAGCCCCGCCGGCACGCTTCGCACCGACAAGTCGTTACAGAAGGCTTGGCAAAGCGCCTCTTTCATATCAGCTCGCCATGGTCCGCTTTGTTTACCCGATAAAAATTAAATGCTCGTGCCAATGCGCGTTCCTCCGAGGTAGTATCAAATTCTTGGCGGCGATGGAATCCTTGACCGTCTGGGACGCGCAAACAATCCCGTGTGCGTAGTGCGCCTGCATCGCCGACACCAATCTCTCCGCAAGGTCCGTGGCAGTGCCATCCAGGATGCGTGCCATGGAATTCGTATCGGGCAAGCAGAACTGCGCTCTTGCCGGTTTCGACGGCAAGCCACGCGCGGAATTCTTGAAAATGCCCGTTGTACCCGATTAACAATCGGAGTGGCGTTTCGTCGTCCGCCTCAAGGCGGTCAACTCGCCAGTGCCAATTCCTGCCGAATCGGATGGGATAGTTGCTGCCGATTGGAAAGGCGTTCTTCGGCATTCGGCTTGTGCCGGTAATGAGCTTCCACGCGCCCTTTTCAGTGACGCGCTTTGGCTTCAGGATGGCTGCCCGGACTCTCACGGGCCGGGAGACTACCATAGGTAGCGGGTACTATGTCAAGGTGATAATTCCCCTAATTTGAGTGGACACTACCCGGCGGCGAGAAGATTATGGTTGTTCCCCTAAACATGTCACGCGAAATTCAAGAATCTCGAGCGAAAACTAAGCCATTGATTCGATTGAACGTTTCCTGAGCAGAAATCCGGTGCAGAATTATTATAGGCGGCCGGTACATTGCATCACGAGCGCAGGAGCGAGCGAGCCGATCGGCCAAACGACGAAACCTGCCTGAGCGGGCGCCGATGCGCGCACCAAAAAGGCGCGGGCGCTTATAGGTGGACGAGCTGCGGGCGGCCGTGCAGATAGCGGAAAAAGGGAATCCGACGCGACGGATCCGCTCCATCGCTCAGACGCGCCTCCACTTCGTCGAGCACGCGGCGGGTGATCATCGGCAGATCGAGCGCGCGGGCCTCGGCAAACGTCAGCCAGGCGGGCGTAAGAAGTTCGTCGTTCTCGGCTGTATCGAGCGCGTGGGCGATCGCGCCGCTCTCCGCCATGAAGAAGCGTGCGTCGAAGCGGCGGGTTCGGCCGGGCGGCGTGATGGCGCGGGCTACCAGCTCGAGAACGTCGAGCCGCGGCACCACGCCATGGGCAAAAAACTTCGCCCAGGCGGGAGCGCGGGTGCGCGAAATTCTGTCCGTGCGTTCTCCGACCAGAATTCCGGCTTCTTCGAACGTTTCGCGAATGGCAGCGCGCGCAAGCCCGCGTGCCCTTTCTTCGGTTATTCCGATTGCCGCCTTCGCAAGCACATGCGGCTTCAAATCTCCGCCTGCATTCAATCGCAGGTCGCCGGGATCGAGCCGCCCGCCGGGAAACACGAACTTGTTGGGCTGAAACGCCATGCCGCTGTGCCGTTGGCCCATCAGCACACGCGGGCCATCCTTGTCGCGGCGCACGATAATGAGGGTGGCGGCGTCCTTGGGACGCATTGCCGGCGCTTTAGCGCGCTTCTCGCTCGGATCGAACATGGGCGTATTCAACACAAAGCCGGGGCCGCCTCAAGCGCGGGCCGTGACAAGCTGATGTGGAGTACCTAGCGGCGCTTGCGGCGCGCTGGGGTGTTTGCTTGTTTTCGGTCCGTAATAGGGCGTTCGTTTTCCGCAATTGCAAAACGCAATCCCCCGGTCAGCGGGGCGGCCTCGAGCAGGCGCACCACGAGCTTGTCGCCGAGCGCGTATTTGGCGCCGGTGCGCTCGCCCACCAGCGCGTGGGCGCGCTGGTCGTGGCGAAAGAACTCCGCGCCGATGCTGCGGATGGGAATGATGCCTTCGGCGCCGGTTTCTTTCAGGCGCACGAAAAGACCGAAGCGTGTGACGCCGGTGACGCGGGCTTCGAAGAGGGCGCCCACCCGGTCTTCCATGAAGGCCGCCACATAGCGGTCCGTCGAATCGCGTTCCGCCGCCATGGCGCGGCGCTCGCACTTCGAGATGTGGTCGGCGATGGCATCGAGCTTGGCAATCTCGGACTCGGTCAGCCCGTCGTCGCCGAGCTTCAGCGCGCGGATGAGCGCGCGATGCACGATCAGATCGGCATAGCGGCGGATGGGCGAGGTGAAATGGGCATAGCGCGCCAACGCCAGGCCGAAATGGCCGACATTGCCGGGCGCATAGACAGCTTGCGCCTGCGTGCGGAGCACCACGTCGTTCATGATCACTTCGTGGGCGCCGCCTTTGGCGCGGGCCAGAACGCGGTTGAACACTGCCGGCTTGAGCACCTGGCCCTTGGCGAAGCTTGTGCCGATGCTGCGCAGGTAGTCGGCGAAGGCCTGCACTTTCTCCTTCGAGGGTTCCTCGTGAATGCGATAGACGAGGGGCGTGCGCGCCTTTTCGAGCGTTTCGGCGGCGGCGACATTGGCCTGGATCATCAGCTCTTCGATGACACGCATGGATTCCAGGCGCTCGCGAAACGCGATGGATGCCACCTTGCCGTCCTCGCTGATGTGGATGCGCCGTTCCGGCAGATCGAGCGAGAGCGGCTCGCGCTTATCGCGCGCTTCGGCCAGCACGCGATAGGCGTTCCACACATGCGCCAAGGTCTCGTGCGCCGCGGCCGGTCCGTCCGGCTTGCCGTCGAAGGCGCGCTGGGCTTGAGTATAGGTCAGCCGCGCCGCCGACCGCATCATGCCGCGAAGGAATTCATGGCGGCGCTTGTTGCCGCGCGCATCGAACACCATGCGCACGGCCAGGCATGGGCGGTCCTCGTTCTCGCGCAGGGAGCACAGGTCCGCCGACAGCCGCTCCGGCAGCATGGGCACGACGCGGTCGGGAAAATAGGCGGAGTTGCCGCGTTTGAACGCCTCGCGATCGAGCGCCGAGCCCGGCCCGACGTAAGCGGCTACGTCGGCGATGGCGACGATGACGACGTGGCCGCCCGGATTGGCGCCGTTTTCGTCGGGCGCCGCCCACACCGCGTCGTCGTGATCGCGCGCATCTTCCGGATCGATGGTGACGAGCGGAATTCGGCGCAGATCGGTGCGTCCGCGCAAAGCCGGCTCGGCGGCGTGCTCGGCTTCCGAGATCGCCTCGCGCGGAAAGTCAGTGGGAATTCCGTGTTCGTGAATGGCGATCAGGCTGATTGCCTTGGGCTCGCTCATGCTGCCCAGGCGCTCGATCACGCGCGCCCGCGCGTAGCCCAGAGCACGCCCGGCCAAAGGCTCGGCGAGCACCAGCTCGTTGGATTGCGCATCGGCGCGGTCGCGCGCATCGACGAGGAATTCGTGCCGTGTCTTGCGGTCGATGGGCGCAATGCGGCCTTCGGTTCCGATGCTGCGATAGACGCCCAGCACACGATGAACGCTGGCGCCAAGCCGCTTGATGACGCGCGCTTCGTAGCCCGAATCGGTTTGGCTGAGGCGCGCGAGCACCCGCTCGCCGGTCCCGAGCGCCGGTCCGGCTTCGCTTTCCCGGCCGGGAACCACGATGATCTGCGGCGGCGCGGTCTCGTGTTCCCAATGCGCCGGACGCGCGAGTAGCTCGCCGTCGGGATCCTGTCCGGCAATCTCGAGCACCGTCACGTCGGGCAGGGCACCGGCGCGGGTGTAGATGCGGCGCGCGCCTTTCGCGATTACACCCTCGCTTTCCAGCTCTTTGAGAATTTTCTTCAGTGCGATGCGCTCGGCGCCTTTGACGCCGAGCGTGCGGGCGATGTCGCGTTTGGTGGCCAGCGGCTCCTTAGCGAGCGCATCGAGCACGCGTGCTTTATCGAGCGGGGACGCTTCTTGTTTTTTTCGCGCCACAGCGCGCCCTTCACCACGAAGCCACGAAGGACACGAAGCTCATTTCTTCTTCGTGCTCTTCGTGGCTTTGTGGTGAGACTTTGCTGTGCTCGCCTCAAGTGTCGCTTTCGCGGCCGATTTCCGCGCGCTGCCTTTCGCCTTTCTCTTTGCAGGCGCCGTTGCTTTCGCAGCCGCCTTGGTCTTTTTTTTCCCGCCGCCGCCTTTGGCGGCGCGTTCGGCAATCAGGCCGAGCGCCTGTTCGAGGGTCAGGCTCAGCGGATCCGTTCCGCCCGGTACCGTCGCATTCACCGATCCGTCCGTAACGTAAGGACCGTATCGGCCGCGCATCAGCTTGACGATTGCCCCGTCGGGATTTGCGCCCAGCTCTTTCAGCGGCTCCGACCCGCGGGGACCGCGCGACTTGGCTTTTTTTTCCGCCAGCAGGCTGACGGCGCGGTTGATGCCGACGGTGAAGACCTCGTCGGTGCCGTCGAGCGAGGCGTATTGGCCGTGGTGCGCCACATAAGGGCCATAGCGGCCGAAATTGGCGGTGATCGGCTCGCCGGTTTCGGGATGCTTTCCGATTTCGCGCGGCAGCGAGAGAAGTTTCAGCGCGTATTCGAGGTCGACCGCGGAAAGATCGATGCCTTTGGGAATGCTTGTGCGTTGCGGCTTGTCGCTTTGGCCAAGCTGCACGTAGGGACCGAAGCGGCCGCTGCGCAGCGTCACGGCGTCGCCGCTGCCGGGGTCGTTGCCGAGCACGCGCGGGCCGCTCGTCTCGGCGTCCGCCGCCGTCTGCCCGAGTTGGCGCGTATAGCGGCACTCGGGATAGTTCGAGCAGCCGATGAAGGAACCGAAGCGGCCGAGCTTGAGGCTCAAGCGGCCCTCACCGCAGCCGGGACATTTGCGCGTGTCCGTGCCGTCGACCGCCGGCGCAAAAATGTGCGGTCCCAAGGCTTCGTCCAGTGCGCCGATCACCTCGGAGATTTTCAGATCTTTGGTTTCGCCGATCGCTGCCGAGAAATCCTTCCAGAAATCGCGCAGCAGCTGTTTCCAGCTCATGGTCCCTTCGGCGACCTCGTCAAGCTTCTCCTCCAGATCGGCGGTGAAGCCATATTGCACGTAGCGGCCGAAGAAGCTGGTGAGGAACGTGGTGACGATGCGGCCTTTGTCCTCGGGCACGAAGCGGTTGCGGTCCATGCGCACATAGGCGCGGTCGCGCAGCACCGAAAGGATCGAGGCATAGGTCGATGGCCGGCCGATCCCCAGCTCTTCGAGCTTGCGGACGAGGCTTGCTTCGCTGTAGCGCGGCGGCGGCTCGGTGAAGTGCTGCGTCGGCGCGATCTTCTCGACCGCGAGCGGGTCGCCGGCGGCGAGCTTAGGCAGCCGGGAGCTGTCCTCGTCGCTCTCGTCGTCCTTGCCCTCCTGATAAAGCGTGAGGAATCCGTCGAACAGCGTCACGGTGCCGGTGGCGCGCAACGCGATCTTGCCGTCGCCGGACACCGCATCGACAGTGGTGCGCTCCTGCTCGGCACTTTCCATCTGGCTGGCGATGGCCCGCTTCCAGATGAGTTCGTAAAGTCGCGCCTGGTCCGGCTCGAGAGTGCGCGAGACGCTATCCGGCGTGCGGGCAAAGCTCGTCGGACGGATGGCTTCGTGCGCCTCCTGGGCGTTCTTGCTCTTGCTCGCATATGCGCGCGGCACATCGGGCCGATAGCGTGCGCCATAACGTTCGCCGATCACATGGCGCGCCTCGCCGACGGCTTCGCCGGCCATCTGCACCCCATCCGTGCGCATATAAGTAATGAGTCCGACAGTCTCCCCGTCCACATCGACGCCCTCATAGAGCTGTTGGGCGACTTGCATGGTGCGCTTGGCGGCAAAGCCGAGCTTTCGCGCCGCTTCCTGTTGCAAGGTCGAGGTGATGAAGGGCGGGGCAGGGTGGCGTTTGACGGGCTTGGTCTCGATGCTGCCGACCGTGAAGCTTTGCGCCCGGATGGCGTCTACCGCGCGCTGGGCTTCGGCTTCGTTGTGCAGGTCGAGCTTGTCGAGCTTCTTACCATCCACGCGCGTCAGATGCGCCGTAAACGAACCCGTTGCCGCCTTGAGATCGGCATCGACTGTCCAATATTCCTGCGCCCTGAATGCCTCGATCTCGGCCTCGCGCTCGCAGACGAGCCGCAAGGCCACGGACTGCACGCGTCCGGCGGATTTCGCGCCGGGCAATTTGCGCCACAGGACGGGCGACAGCGTGAATCCCACGAGATAGTCGAGGGCCCGGCGGGCGAGATACGCATCGACCAGCTCTTCGTTGATTTCCCGCGGGTGTGCGATGGCGTCAAGCACCGCTGCGCGGGTCACCGCGTTGAAGACGACGCGTTCGACATGGGCATGGCCAAGCGCATGCCGCTGCTTGAGCACCTGAAGCACATGCCAGGAGATGGCCTCGCCCTCCCGGTCCGGGTCGGTGGCAAGAATGAGCTTGTCGGCGCCTTTGACCGCGTCGGCAATTTCCTTGATCCGCTTTTGCGCTCGGGCGTCAACTTCCCAGATCATGGCGAAGTCTTCGTCGGGCTTGACCGAGCCGTCCTTCGAAGGAAGGTCGCGGATATGTCCGAAGCTCGCGAGAACCCGGTAGCCGGGGCCGAGATATTTGTTGATCGTTTTGGCCTTGGCCGGGGATTCGACGACAAGAACGTTCATCGGGAGCGCAGTGTCTGCTTTCGAGGCCGGCTGCCGACGATACGTCTAACCGGGGTTTGTGACCGGCGCACATAGGGGTGCCCCCTGCCGCTGTCAACGCTGCCCGTCTAGACTAGGTCCGGGATATAATCATTTTGGTTGTTATAAATACCGAAATAGGATATATTTCTTATCCTTCGGGTTCAAAATTAATGACGAAATGTCACGTTTCCCTCTGTTTTTCCCTGCGGCAGGGAAAATCGCAGGGAAAAATGCATGTGACGGAGCGTCTGTATAGAAAACCATTTCAAATCAACAGGTTATTATATTTCTGGTTGGCGGAGCAGGGAAAAGACCCCATCAGGACACAATATGTAGGCATCACACGGCCGCCGAGACCCGGTTGCCGGCGTGGCGGTCCAGGCGGCCAACCAGCTCCAGCTCCAAAAGAACGGTCAGTACGGTCGCAGGCGCGGCGCCGCTTTGCCGGATGACTTCGTCGACATCAACCGGGGACGGGCCCAGAAGTTCCTCGATCTTCTGCCGGATGCGATCGTCTATCGTGGCAACCACTGCCGGCCCGGCGGGGCGCAGGGCGGGTTCGGGTTCGCGGAAGCTAAAAGGTGCTTGCCCGGCCAGCACCTGGAGCACATCTGCCGCGCACTCCGTCAGCGCCGCACCGTCGCGGATCAGCCTGTTCGTGCCTTTTGCACGCGGATCGAGCGGGGAACCGGGCACCGCGAACACCTCGCGTCCTTGCTCGAGCGCGAAGTTGGCGGTGATGAGCGAACCCGAACCCTCGGCCGCTTCCACCACCACAACCCCGCGCGAAAGGCCGGAGATGATCCGGTTCCGGCGAGGAAAATGCTTGGCCTGGGGCTTCTGACCGACGGCCATCTCCGAGACGATCAGGCCGTCAGCGACGATATGCTGGTAGAGCGCGGCATTTTCCGCCGGGTAGATGTCGTCCACCCCGCCCGCCAACACGGCGATCGTTCCGGTTGGAAGGGCACCTTCGTGCGCCGCCGTATCGATGCCGCGCGCAAGGCCGGAAACGACAACAAGCCCTGCCTGGCCCAAATCGGCAGCAAGCTGCCGCGCGAATTTTCGCCCTGCCGCCGAAGCATTGCGGGCGCCGACGACGGCGACCGTGTCGCGCGCAAGAAGCTGCGTGCGCCCAAGCACGCAGATGAAAGGCGGCGGAGCATCCAGGCCTCTAAGTCCCAAGGGGAAATCCGGTTCGATCGAAGCAATCATGCGGCCGCCCAGGCGGTGCAGGGCCTCAAGCTCGCGACGCGCCTCGGCGTCGGTGGGGATTTTGAGATCGCCCGCGCCGCCACCGCGCGCGAGCCCCGGAAGCGCATCGAGCGCGGCCTCGGCCGTTCCATAACGTTCGATCAGCGCCGCGAACGTGACTGCGCCGACATTCTGGCTGCGCGCCAGCCTCAGCCACGCACGCCGTTCGGATTCGGTGAGTGGTCGGGACGACATCGACCTAGATCGCCCCGCGCTTGGCGCCGATCCGCGGCTCTGTGCCGGCGAGGATGCGGCCGATATTTTCGCGGTGCATGATCACTATGAGAATGGCGAGCGCGATTTCGAACGCGCCGTCGAGCGGCTTGCGAAATGCAAACAGATAGGCAGGCACAAGGCATGCGGCCGTCAAGGCCGAAAGCGAGGAGATGCGCGAAATTGCGGCGACGCCCGCCCATGTCGCAAGCGCGAGCAATCCCGCCGGCCAGTAGAGCGCCAGTGTGACGCCCAGAAAGGTCGCAACGCCTTTGCCACCCTTGAAGCGCAGCCACATCGGAAAAACATGCCCGAGAAAGGCGCCTAAGCCCGCAAGGATCGCCACCGCTTCGCCATGCCAGCCGCGCGCAACTAAAACGGCAAGCGCGCCTTTGCCCGCGTCGCACAGGAGCGTCGCCAGGGCTGCCCAGCGCTTTCCCGTGCGCAGCACGTTCGTTGCGCCGATATTGCCGGAACCGATCTTGCGCACATCGCCGGCGCCGGCCCATTGCGCGAACAGGAGCCCGAAAGGAATAGATCCCAGCAGATAGCCGAATACGAGGCCCACGGCGAGATACGGCGCTTGGTCTTTCCAGTCGATCACATTGAGGAATTCGAACATGCGAATTATCGCCCAAATGGCGCGGCGCTTTTGAGATTTGCACCTTCCACGCTTTCTGTCATCGCCCGCGACAGCGGGCCACCCAGACCGCCGTCGCCTCCGGCTTCGGCGGGGGTCTGGTGCAAGTCCTCCGAAGCTGCGGAGCAGCATAGGAGGAGTGGATCATCCCGCTGCTAACTGGGTGGCCCGGATTTCGCGCCGCTCAACCTGGCCATGACAGCGAGGGTTGAATCCAACTCCCTTATATATTGTCGCGTTCGAAGACGCACTCGCCACCGACGTAAGTCGCGTAGACGCGGCCCTGGAAGGTGCGGCCGTCGAATGGGGTGTTGCGCGCCCGCGAGTGCAGTTTAGCGGCATCGACGACGAAGGGTTCGTCGGGATCGAAGAGCACCAGATCGGCGGGCGCGTTTTTGGCAAGGCGCCCGCTTTCGAGCCCCAGAATGCGCGCTGGCGCCGTCGTCAGCGTTTCGAGAAGCTTGAGCAGGCTTGTGTGTTCGTTGTGGTAGAGCGTCAGCGCCGCAGGAAGAAGCGTCTCGAGCCCGATCGCGCCGAAGGCCGCTTGCGCAAAGGTCTGCCGTTTCGTGTCGGCGGCTTGCGGGTCGTGACTCGACACGACGACATCGATGACGCCCGAAGCCACGCCTTCCACCATGGCCGCGCGGTCGGCTTCGCATCGCAGCGGCGGCTTCACTTTGCGGAACGTGTAGTAGACGCCCACATCGAGCTCGTTCAGCGTAAGATGAAGGGCAGAGACGCCGCAGGTGATGGGAAGGCCCCGCGCCTTGGCCGCGGCAATCGCTTCGAGCGAGGCCTTAGTCGAGATCTGTCCACAGTGGTAACGCGCGCCGGTCAGCTCCACCAGGCGGATATCCCGTTCCACAATGATGGCTTCGGCAGCTGCGGGGCACGCGGGAATTCCCAGTCGGGTGGCAAACTCGCCTTCGTTCATCGCGGCGCCCTGCACGAGCTCAGGATCCTCGGCATGGCCCACCACGAGAGCTCCGAATGTTGCGGCATAGGAAAGCGCGCGGCGCATGACCCGGGCACTGGCGATGGTGCGATCGCCATCGGTGAAGGCGACGGCGCCCGCCTCTTTGAGGAGCCCGATCTCCGTCATCACTTCGCCCGTCAGATGCCGCGACAGCGCCGCCATCGGCAGCACGCGTGCGCGCGCGGTTGCGGCCGCCCGCCGCTTGATGAAATCCACCAGCGACGGTTCATCGATCACCGGATCGGTGTTCGGCATGACGACTATGGTCGTGACGCCACCTGCGGCGGCGGCGAGGCTCGCCGATTCCAGCGTCTCGCGATGTTCGCTGCCCGGCTCGCCGGTGAAGACGCGCATGTCGATCAGGCCGGGCGCCAGCACACGGTCTTTGCAATCGATGATCTTCGCGCCGCCCGGCAGGCCGTCACGGAACAGCTGCGGGCCCACGTCGCGGATCGAACCGTTCTCGACGTAAAGCGCGCCGGCGGCATCGAGGCCGCTGGCCGGGTCGATCAGCCTTGCGTTGATGAAGGCGAGCCGGCTCATGGCGCATTACGTCCTTCGGCAGCAAGGCCGCGCGCCAGCGCATCAAGCACGGCCATGCGGATGGCCACGCCCATTTCCACCTGTTCCTGGATGAGGCTCACTTCGACGTCGTCGGCAATGGCCGAATCGATTTCGACGCCGCGGTTCATGGGGCCGGGATGCATGACGAGCGCTCCGGGTTTGGCATGGCGCAGTTTGTCGCGATCAAGGCCCCAGAAGCGGAAATACTCGCGCGCGGACGGAACGAAGGCGCTCGACATCCGCTCGAGTTGCAGCCGCAGCATCATGACGATATCCGCGCCGTCGAGCGCCTCGCACATGTCGGTGTAGATCTCCGCACCGAAGCGATCGGCCTGCGGCGGCAGAAGCGTGCGCGGCGCCGCCAGCCTGACGCGCGCGCCGAGCTTCTGCAGCATGATGATGTTGGAGCGGGCGACGCGGCTGTGCAGGATATCGCCGCAGATGGCGACGATGAGCCCTTGAAGATTGCGGCGGCGCCTGCGAATTGTCAGGGCGTCGAGCAGGGCCTGCGTGGGATGCTCGTGGGCGCCGTCGCCGGCATTCACCACGCAGCAGTCGACCTTGCGCGACAACAGCTCGGCCGCACCGGAATCCTGGTGGCGGACCACGAGAATGTCGGGACGCATGGCATTCAAGGTGGTGGCGGTATCGAGGAGGGTTTCGCCCTTGGAGACCGACGAGGTCCTGACGGACATATTCAGCACGTCGGCTCCGAGGCGCTTTCCCGCCAGCTCGAAGGAGCTTTGCGTGCGTGTCGATGCCTCGAAGAAGAGGTTGATGAGGGTGCGGCCCTTCAGGAGCGCGCGCGTCTTCTCTTCGATGCGATTGACGGCGACATAGGTCTCGGCAAGATCGAGAAGGGCGACAATCTCGTCGATGGCAAGCGAATTGGCGCCCAAAAGGTGGTTCGCCTTGAGAAACGGTCCATCAATCCGGTGCATTTGAACAGGGGCTTATAGGGACGACAGAGGTGGCGGGCAAGCCGCCGCGATGGCTCCTAAGGAAGTTCCTCACCTTTATTTGTCCTTCGCGGGTAACGGCAGGGTTGGATTTTACGGCGACCGTGCGTGGCGCAGTGCGTCGAGGGCTCCCTGCAGGATGTAGGCGGCGGCCAGTTTGTCCACCAGCTGGGCGCGCCGGCGGCGCGACGCATCCGCTTCGATGAGGGTGCGGGTGACGGCGGCCGTGGAAAGTCGTTCGTCCCAGAGAAGGATCGGAAGGTCGATGCGTGCCGAGAAATTCCGCGCGAAGGCGCGCGCCGATTGCGCCGCAGGACCCTCGCTTCCATCCATGTTGAGCGGCAGCCCGACTACGATTCCGCCCACGCCATGCTTTGTCGCGACTTGGCCCAACGCCGCGGCATCCTGCGAGAATTTTCCGCGCTTGCGCGTCTCGAGAGGGGTGGCAATGCTCCGAAGGGTGTCCGAAAGGGCCATGCCGATCGTTTTTTCTCCGAGATCCAGACCCAGCAGCCGCGCGCCGGGCGCTATGCTCTTCGTCATTCCGGCCAGATCGACCAGCATGGCTAGCTCTGCGCCCTCTCAAGGCTGGGCACGAGAAAGCAGATGTGGCGCTTGCTCTTCGGCGAGGGCTCCGGCTCGATGCCAAGATGTAATTGCAATGCGCCGACCTGAAACCATGTACCGCTGCGCGCTTTCAGTGTCGCCGGCCTGTCGATTTCAGCCAGGCCCAGAATTGTCCGATAGAAGGAAAGAGGTTCGGCCTCTTGCGCGCGCGGAACGGCGATCTGGACGTGATCGATTGCGACGACTTCAACCGGCATCCGGCTCTCCAGCGCTTGCCAGGACGGCCATCCGGTTGCTAGCAAGGCTCTGTACCCATAGCATATCGAGCGATCCCATGTCCGTCGATCAGGACACTGTCCGCCGCATCGCCAAGCTTGCCAGGCTCGCGCTGGAGGAAGAGCGCGTGGTTCCGATGATGAACGAACTCAATGGCATTCTTGCCTGGGTGGAGCAGCTGAAGGAAGTGGACGTGACGGACGTGCCGCCGATGACCAGCGTCGTCGCACAGCGGTTGAAGCTGCGCGAGGACATCGTGACCGAAGGCGATCAGGCCGTCGCCCTGATGTCCAACGCGCCGCAAGCCGAAGATCACTTTTTCGTCGTGCCCAAGGTCGTCGAATAGCCCATGTCGCTGCCGCCGTCTCCCACGAAGTTCACGCTTGCCGAGGCCCGCGATGCCGTTCGCGCGCGGCAGATATCGGCGCGCGAATTGACCGCGGCCTTCCTCTCGGCGGTCGAAGGCGCGCGCCGGCTGAATGCCTTCATCACCGAAGCGCCCGAGAAGGCGCTTGAAATGATAGCGGAATCCGATCGCCGTATTGCCGGGGCCCCAGCATTCGCGATCGGCGAGAAACCCGCCGGTCCGGCTTCGATGTTTCTGAACGACGTCTTCACCATCAACGTCAATCTCGCGGGGCTGCCGGGTCTTGCGGCGCCGGTGGGACTGGCGGCGAACGGGCTTCCGCTCGGGCTTCGGATCATCGGCAAGGCGTTCGACGAGGAGGCCGTGCTGCGCATGGGGTGCGCCATCGAAAGGGCAGCCGGTTTCGGCGCCAGGCCCGAAGCATGGTGGAGTGCGAAATGAGCGCCCCTGCAGAGCGGCAGCGTTCCCGATTGATCGATGGCAGCACCGGTCCCTGGGAAATCGTGATCGGCATGGAGGTTCATGCCCAGGTGCTGTCGAAGGCCAAGCTCTTCTCGGGCGCCTCCGCGGCCTTCGGTGCGGAGCCGAACTCGCAGGTGAGCTTCGTCGACGCCGCCATGCCGGGTATGCTTCCCGTCATCAATCGCTATTGCGTGGAGCAGGCCGTTCGCACGGGTCTCGGTCTGAAGGCCAAGATCAACCATGTGTCCGTCTTCGACCGGAAGAATTATTTCTATCCCGATCTGCCTGCCGGCTATCAGATTTCGCAGTACAAAAACCCTATCGTCGGCGAAGGCGAGATCTTCATCGATCTGCCCGGCGGCGAAACCGCGCGCGTTGGAATCGAGCGGCTGCACCTGGAGCAGGATGCGGGCAAGAGCCTGCACGATCAGCACGCCGATCACTCCTTTGTCGATCTCAACCGCGCGGGGGTGGCGCTGATGGAGATCGTCTCGCGGCCCGATATGCGGTCGAGCGAAGAGGCTGCGGCCTTTCTACGCAAACTTCGGGCGATCTTGCGTTATCTCGGCACCTGCGACGGAAACATGGACGAGGGCTCGATGCGGGCCGACGTCAATGTCTCGGTCCGCAAGCCGGGGGCGGGTCTGGGCACGCGCTGCGAGATCAAGAACGTCAACTCGATGCGCTTCATCGCGCAAGCCGTCGAATACGAGGCGCGCAGGCAGATCGACATCCTGGAATCGGGAGGAACGATCCGCCAGGAAACGCGGCTGTACGACTCCCGGACGGGCGAGACGCGGTCGATGCGCTCGAAAGAGGAAGCCCACGACTATCGTTATTTCCCCGATCCCGATCTCTTGCCCCTGGTGCTTGAAGAGGCATGGGTGAACGAGATCGCCGACGGCCTGCCCGAGCTTCCCGACGAGAAGAAGGCGCGCTTCATCCGCGAATACGGCATCGGAAATTACGATGCGGGCGTGCTGGTCGCCGAGAAGGAGACTGCAGATTATTTCGAAGAGATGATAGCGGCGGGCGCGGAGCCAAAGGCCGCGGCGAACTGGCTCAACAACGAATATTTTGGACGGCTCAACAAAGCGGGGTTGACGGTCTCGACCGGTCCGGTGACGGCCAGAGCGAACAGCGAGATCGTCGCCATGGTTTCCGAGAACCTTATCTCAGGCAAGATTGCCAAGGAGGTGCTCGACATCGAGTGGACCGAGCGCACTGGTGCGCCGCGAACAATGATCGTGGAGCATCGCGGTCTCGTGCAAGTTAGGGACACGGGTGCAATAGAAGCTGCCATCGAGCGGGTGATCGCTGCCAACCCGGACAAGGCGGAAGAGACGAAGAAGAAGCCGAAACTGGCCGGCTGGTTTGTCGGTCAGGTGATGAAGGAGACGGGTGGGAAGGCCGATCCGCAGCTCGTCAACACCCTTCTCAAGGCCCGACTCGGGATGCCCGAAGAGGGGTGATTCGCACATTTTCAAGCCATTGACGGATTCGCCGGGATGAGGCAGCAAAATTCATTCGTGTACTGATGATCGTCTAAAACCCAATAAAACATTGGCAAATATGAGATCTGCGGTTTTCGGCGTGGAGACGGGAGAGGGGGTAGTATTGCGTCGTTAACGCAACCCACTCATATTCCACGATGTTTTGGGGGTGCGAGTTGCACGACCCGGACGTTAGAGGAGTCGTTTCACATGCCAATAACTGCAAAGAAGAAGAAGACCAAGGCGAAGGCTAAGACTAAGACGAAGAAGCGCGCCAAGAAGCGCACGGTCCGCAAGGCCGGCGCACGGGGTGCAGCGCGCAAGACGAAGCGGAAGACCGCCAAGCGGAAGGCCGCAAAGCGCAAAACGCGGCGCGCAAAAAAGGTGGCCGCGCCTGAAATGCCGATGTAGGGCAACGGATGATCAAGGCAGTGACCGCGATCGCTTTGCAGATGCCAGTCGCGCACAAGCAGGGCGGTCGCGGTCAGGCCTGCTACAAAGACGACGAAAGTCCCGCCACCGGCTTGGCGTAAGGCCGGGGTTGCCCGCAAAAGCGCAGCCAGAATGTTTTTCCGGATGGTAAATCGGCTGGCGGCGAGGTGATGGCTTCTCGGTGAAGACCTGATCCTCCCGCCGCCCTTTTGGTTTTTGCCAGGCGCAAGACGGGCTGCCGCATTGTCGCCGGCGGCGACGGGCGGCACCGAGTTCGCGTTAACGTGTCTTTAGCTTATGGCATTTCACCATAGCCTCCACGCAAGAGGACATAGCTTGCGTGTTCGCGATGCGAGAGAAGGTGGCCGGTGGCCGGCCACGCGCTCGCGGGGGGGCTTGGGCATGAGTTGCATCGATGTAGATTTGCTTGCGCAGTACGAACTCGAGGCGAAGAATGGGCGACCTGACGCGCTCTACAATCTGGGGCTGGCCTATTCCACCGGTCAGGGGGTGGAGGTCGACTACATTGCGGCCCATAAGTGGTTCAATCTTGCCGCCATGAAAGGCAGCAAACTTGCCAAGACGTGGCGCGCGCAAATCTCGAGCGAGATGAATTTCAGCCAGATCGCCGAGGCTCAACGCCTCGCCCGCGAATGGCTGTCGATCTTCCACTGATTGCGAGCCCGCATTTCTCACACTCGCTACGGCAGGCCGCAGGGAGAGCAAGAAATGCCGGCCAGGCTCATGGTGTCGGCTTCGGCCGCGGCGTGACAGCGGGGACGGGCGCAGGGTCCGTGCCGATACTGTCGGCAACCGCGGCGCCGGGGGGCGGCGCGCCAGAGCCGTCCGGCTGAGCCGATACGTTATTGCCTGCTACCGTCGTCGCCGGCTTGGGTTGAGGTGTCGGGGCCGTTCCGGCCGACGCTGCTGCAGCCGGCGCAAACGCGAGTGGTCCCATCTGGGGCGCGTTAGGGCGGTAGAGATCGGTCAGAATGCGCAGAGGCTCGTCCCGTCCCGACAGACGATTACGGTAGACCTCCATATTCTCGAGCACACGTTGGACATAATTCCGCGTCTCGCTGAACGGGATTTGTTCGATCCAGTCGATAGGGTCGGTCCGGGCATCGCGTGGATCGCCAAAGCTTGCAATCCATTTGCGGACATTTCCGGGGCCCGCGTTGTAAGCCGCCGCGGCCAAAACGTAGGAGCCACCCCAGTCGGTGAGATAGCTGGAGAGCTCGGTCATGCCGAGCTGCATGTTGTAGGAAACATCGCCGATCAATGCCTCGGGGCGATACGCGGTTCCGGCAAGCCGGGCGTCCTGGCGCGCCGATGCCGGCATGAGCTGCATGATGCCGCGCGCGCCCGCTCCGCTTACGACATAGGGATCAAACTCCGTTTCCTGCCGGATGATGCCAAGCACGAAGGCAGGCTCGGCCGGCAAGCCGGCGCCGGAGTATGGCGGAACGGAAATGACTGGGTGCGAAAAATTGAGCAGCCGGACGCCTTTGTAACTGGCCTCTTTGGCAACGCGGACCGCGATTTCGCGAAACCCCATGGCCGTCAAGTCCTGCGCGAGAAGCGCGACATGGCCGGCATCGGGATAGACATCGGCGTCACAGACGGCGAACGTCCTTAGCAGTCCCTCGAACCCGAGGTCGCCCAGCACGTGGATCGCGCGTGTGAGCTCTTCGCGCTCGTAGTCCGTTTGCAACGAAGCCGCATTGTAGCTGGCTTCGTCCACATGAAGCCGCGGTGCCGGATCGAGACGAGCCAGTGCGATCTGGCCGTAGAATGTGTCGGAGTTGTCGGCCGCGATGCGGTATTCTCGCCAAGCGTGCTGCAGTTCGCCTGCCGCCTCATAAGCCCGTCCTTCCCAGAAATGGGCCCGCGCAACGGAGATCGGCCGGCTCACCGCCTCGGCAAGTTTTCGGAAATGCGAGAGCGCGGTTATCGGCTCATGCATCCAGTGCAACGCAATCCAGCCGGCGAGGAATTGCGCATCGGAATATTCGTTGGTTCCCGGATCGAGGCCTGCGTCGGCCGCAAGTACATAGGCGCTACGGTAATCGCCCAAGGCGAGGGCATCGCGCGCATCGAGATTCAGCTCGCTCCACCAGTGTGTGGGGCTGATCTTGGCCATTTCCCGCGTCGGCGCCTTTACGATCAGGTCGGGAATCTCCGAGACGGCATTTTGCTGCCGCAGCAGCTTCGTACGATCGAAGACAATGAGCGGGTCATCGAGCGAAATCTGCGGCAGCCGGTCGAGCATCTGCTCTCCGGCGGCCGGGCTCGTATGAAGAGCGAGCGCTGCTTCGGCGACGGGCCGGTCTTCCATGCTGAGTTGCGATACCTCCTGCTCCGCATCGACAAGATCTCCGCGCAGGAGAAGGTGGGTTAGGCGCTCGCGGTCCACCTCGGGGGTCAGCATCGCACCGTCCCGCTGAATGATGGCAAGCTCGTGCGGCCGATCGAAAACGCCATCGATCCAGCCGTTGCGAATAAGTTCGGCCCCTCGGCTTGCCGATCCGGTTGACATCAGCGCTTCGCCCAGCCTGATCTTGCCGATGCCGGTTGCCGGCTCGCGGTCGGCGAACCAGGCCACGACGGCATGGGGTTCCATCGACGGATCGATGGCATTCTCCGCCCGCGCAAAAAGCGTGTCCCTGTCGGGCCAATCCGGGTTGTTCTTGAGGAATTCGCCGATCTCCGCAAAGGAGGCGCCGCTGTTCCTGTCCAGCAGGTAACGCCACTCGACGATTTTGCCGGCAACCGAATCATGTCCCTGATCGGCATATGCCCGCGCGCTCGCCCAATCGCCGCGATCTGCGAATTCTAAAGCCCGAGTATAAAGGTCGTGATCGGTAGGACTGAGATATTGGATCAGCCCCGGCCTGCGCTCGCCAAAGGATTGTGCCGGCGCAGCCTCCGCCGAATTGGCGATAGGCTGCATCATGACGACATTGCCCTGGCGCGTCAGGCCGGGCGGGAGGCTGTTCGGCAAATCGCGGGCAAATGAAGATTGTGCGGCCATGCCGGCGTCCATGGCCAGCACCGACAGGACCATAACGACGTTGCGTAATGCCCCCATGAATGAGCCTGCTCAAGATTGGACGGCCTCTTGAAGAGGCGTACTGGAGCATAGCGAATAAGTCCTGTATTAGCCAGTGACGATCGCGTTGCAGCTGGCGCGAGCGGAAGTCCAACCTCGAAACAGCAAGGGAAAATCCGTATGTCGGCGAGCCAGATACGAGAGCGCATCAGAGGTTCCATGCCCGCGCTCATCACGCCATTTTCCGACGGCAGGCTCGACGAAGAGGGTTTTCGTCATCTGGTATCCTGGCAGATTGCCGAGGGCTCGCACGGACTGGTTCCCGCGGGCACGACCGGCGAATTGGCAACGCTGACGCATGATGAGCATATGCGCGTGATCGAGCTCTGCGTGGAAGAAGCGGCCGGCCGGGTTCCCGTCATTGCCGGCGCCGGCTCCAATTCCACGGCGGAAGCTATCGCGCTGACGCGACACGCGAAGGAGGTTGGCGCCGACGCGGTCCTCTCCGTGGCGCCCTACTACAACAAACCGACACAAGAGGGTCTCTATCGCCATTTCGCGATGATTGCCGATGCTGTCGACATTCCGATCGTCCTGTACAACATCCCCGGCCGAAGCGTTGTCGACATATCGGTCGAGACGATGGCGCGGCTGGCAAAAATCGCCAACATCGTGGGCGTGAAAGATGCGACGGCAAACCTGGCGCGCCCCAGCCGCGAGCGCGCCGCGTGCGGAACGGCGTTTCGTCTTGTTTCGGGAGAGGACATCACGGCGCTGGGCTACATGGCACACGGCGGATGCGGCTGCATCTCCGTTACGGCCAACGTGGCTCCCAGGCTTTGCGCCCAAATCCTGGAGGCTTGCATGGCAGGCGCTTTCGATCGCGCGCTCGCTTTGCAGGACCGTTTGGTTCCGCTCCACGATGCGATGTTCTGCGAGGCAAGTCCGGCGCCGGCCAAATACGCGGCCTCCGTTCTGGGCCTGTGTTCCGACGAAGTGCGTTTACCCATCGTTCCTGTGACCGAGCCTGCGCGCGCCCGCATCCGCGAAGCCATGGCGCAGGCCGGGATCTCCAGAAGTTGAGAATGGCGCGGAAAAAAGAGGAGCCGGATCGACGTATCGTTGCCGACAACCGCAAGGCACGTTACGCCTATGCGATCGAATCGACCATCGAGGCGGGGATTGTGCTCACCGGTTCGGAAGTGAAGGCTCTGCGCACGGGAAAGGCAACGATCGGCGAATCCTATGCTCAGGCCAAGGACGGCGAAATTCTGCTCGTCAATTGCTATATTCCCGAATACACGATGGCGAACCGCTTCAATCACGAGCCGCGCCGGGTGCGCAAACTGCTGGTGCGCAAGACCGAAGCGCGCAAGCTCTCGGTGGCTGTCCAGCGCGAGGGCATGACGCTCATTCCGCTGTGCCTGTATTTCAACCCGAAAGGCATCGCCAAGATCGAGCTGGGCGTGGCGCGCGGCAAGAAGCTTCACGACAAGCGGCAGACGGAAAAGGCGCGGGACTGGGCGCGCGACAAAGGGCGGCTGCTGCGCGATAAAGGCTGAATCATGAGCGACGATGCCGAGGATCCTAAGCTGACCGGCTCGGTCAAGGACAAGCTGATCCGTTCCAAGGAAAAATGGGCCGAGGAGGGCCGGTTGCTCACCGGCAGCGCCGATGCGGCGCGAACCAGCCGGCTGCCGCCCGGCCAGAGAGAAGTGAAGAACTGGCCCGTACTCGATCTCGGCGTGCAGCCCGACGTCAGACCTGACGATTGGCGGCTATGCGTCACAGGACTCGTCGAGAATGCTTTAGCATGGACGCTGCCGGAATTTCTTGCACTTCCGCAACAGGAATTCTTGAGCGATATCCACTGCGTTACCGCATGGAGCCTGTACGACAATCGGTGGTCCGGAATTGCTGCGCATGCGTTGCTCGCGTTGGTTCGGCCGAAGCCGGAAGCGCGGCACGTGATTTTCCACGCCTATGACGGCTACACGACCAACGTGAGGCTCGCGGTTTTCTCCGAACCCGATGTGCTTCTTGCGCATTCCTGGGAAGGAAAGCCGTTGCCGCGCGAGCACGGCGGACCGGTGCGCGTCGTCATTCCCCAATGGTATTTCTGGAAGAGCGCCAAATGGGTGAACCGCATCGAATTCACGGCGGAGGATCGCCCGGGCTTCTGGGAAGTCCGCGGCTATCACAACGACGGCGATCCCTGGACGGAACAGCGCTACAGTTGACCTGGCGGGTCAAATTTGCGCCGCTTCTTTCGCTTGTTTGACGGCATCCTCGAACATTTCGGCCGTGAGTACGCCGGTATTCGTATTGTAGCGCGAGCAGTGATAGCTCGCAACCAGCACGAGCGTTGGCGTCCTGTGGATTGCGCCATGGGCGAAGGGATGGGCTTTTCTGGTTACGCCCAGAGCGCGGCACACGCTCTCGTGTGCGATCCGGCCCAGGCTGAGGACGGCTCTTAGATTGGGCATCGATGCAATTTGCGCGGCGAGAAATTGCCGGCATGCGGTAGTCTCGGCTGGCGACGGCTTATTGTCCGGCGGTACGCACCGCACGGCGTTGGTGATCGCGCAATCGGCGAGGACGAGCCCGTCGTCGGCGCGCGCGGCATAGGTGCCGCGGGCGAGCCCGTGAGCGAGCAGAGTTGTGTAAAGAAGCTCGCCGGCATAATCCCCCGTAAACGGCCGGCCCGTCTTGTTGGCACCATGAAGCCCCGGCGCCAGGCCCACGATCAGGAGCTTCGCCGAGGGATCGCCAAAGCTCGGCACCGGATCGTTGAAATAGTCGGGGTAGCGCTTTCTGTTTTCCCGGCGAAACGCTACGAGCCGCGAACAGAGTTGGCAGTCCCCGGGCGGCTCACCGGAAGCGCGCGCTTCCAAGCCCGCGCTTCCGGAACATTTTTCATGTCTCACGCCGACTGCGCGAATGCGCCGGTGGCTTGCGGCTGCGGGCCCTGAGGACCCGATTGTGCCGCGCGCGGACCGCCCTCGCGCACGATCGCCGGCTTGAGCTCTTCCAACTCGATGAAATTGTCGGCTTGGCGCCGCAGTTCGTCTGAGATCATAGGCGGCTGGGTGCGGATCGTCGATACGACGCTCACCCGGCGCCCTTTCTTTTGTGCTGCCTCGACCAAGCGGCGAAAATCGCCGTCGCCGGAAAAAATCACGATGTGGTCGACGATCTCGGCCATTTCCATCACGTCGATGGCAAGCTCGATGTCCATATTGCCCTTGACGCGACGGCGACCCTGGCTGTCGGTGAATTCCTTCAGCGGCTTGGTGACGACCGTGAATCCATTATAGTCGAGCCAGTCCACCAAAGGCCGCAAGGGCGAGAATTCCTGATCTTCCGCCACGGCCGTATAGTAGAAGGCGCGCACGAGAACGCCCTTGCGTGCAAAGAGTTCGAGAAGACGCTTATAGTCGATATCGAACGCCAGCCCCTTGGCTGCGCCGTAGAGGTTGGCTCCGTCGATAAACAATGCAAGCTTCTCCTGTGGATAGAATAACATGGTTTATTTCTCCTTATGACCATAACTTCAGGTTGCAAAATCCCCTTCCTTGAGCGCTATCGCCTTCTATGATATTTCATTACTTATGCAAGCGTTTCGGTCGCGATGATTCTCATTGCCTTCGGGGCCAATCTTCCGTCTCGTGCAGGCCCTCCTGCCAGTACGCTGACCGCCGCGATCGCCGAATTGGCAGGGATGGCGGTCCATCCGGCTGCGATGTCGCGCCTGTATGCCACGCAGGCTTGGCCGGATCCGGGTGATCCGCCCTTTGTTAATGCGGTCGCGAGCATCGAGACAACACTTTCTCCACCTGCACTCCTCGATGCGCTCAATACGGTGGAATGCAGCTTCGGCCGCACGCGCGGCGCGTCGAACGCACCGCGCACGCTTGACCTGGATCTTCTGGACTATAACGGCCTGGTTCAAAGCGGACCACCCTTACTTCCCCATCCGCGCCTGCACCGCCGCAGTTTCGTGCTGATTCCGCTGGCCGATGTCGCGCCCGAATGGCGTCACCCGGTATCGCAAAGGACGATCGGCGAACTCATAGCCGCGCTGCCGCAATCCGAGCAAATGCCGGCCGTGCTTGCCTAAACGCGGGCATGCCTGTCGACAGGGCTTGTCTTCGGTACTTGCACTTTGACGGTCCTTTTTGTATTTTCCCCGGCTTTCCGCAAACGATGTGCTTGCAAGGAGCCGCAATGGCCCGTGTTACCGTAGAAGATTGTATCGACAAGGTGCAAAACCGCTTCGATCTGGTGTTGTATTCCGCATTCCGAGCACGCCAGCTTTCGGGCGGCTCCGAGCCCCTCGTGGACCGCGACCGCGACAAGAACCCGGTCGTCGCGCTTCGCGAGATTGCGGCTAAAGTGGCAAGGCCCGACGAGTTGCGGGACGAATACATCCGCAGCCTGCAAAAGCACGCCGAGGTGGATGAGCCCGAAGAAGCGCCGACCGAAGAAGATTTGGGTCGGGAGGACGCGCAGTACCGGCAGGTTACGGAGGAAGAGCTGCTTCGCGCCCTGACGACGGAAGCCCAGCGCCGGGCGGAGCCCCAGCCTGAGCCGGACACCGACTACGAGGAATAAGCGCCTCGGGTAGGAAGCGTCCCGGCGTCCGGCCCGTTCGCATCTCCACAAGTTATTCCTTATATAGGTGGGGCCATGAGTATTCCCATGCAGCCCACCGCGGCCAGCACCCCCGGCGAAGCCGGCGGCCGGCCGCCTCCCGCGCCGGTGCCCAGCGCCCTGGGTGCGCGCCCCGCCCGCCGCAAGCTGATGCGGCAGACGGAACTCGTGGACCGGATCAAGCTGTACGAGCCCAAAGCCGACGAAGCCCTGCTGAATCGCGCCTATGTCTACGCCATGCGGGCGCACGGCAAGCAGTTCCGTGCCTCGGGCGATCCCTATTTCGCCCATCCGCTGGAAGTCGCCGGCATTCTGACCGAGCTGAAGCTCGACGTGTCCACGATCGTAACGGCTTTGCTCCACGACACGATCGAAGACACCCACGTCACTTTTGACGACATCAAGGAGACGTTCGGCAAGGACATCGCCGAGCTGGTGGATGGCGTAACAAAGCTCTCGAAACTGGAGCTGTTCTCCGAGCGCACCAAACAGGCCGAGAATTTCCGCAAACTGATGCTTGCGATGTCGAATGACATCCGCGTGCTGCTGGTCAAGCTGGCTGACCGCCTGCACAACATGCGCACGCTTCAGCATTTGAAGGATCCCGAGAAGCGAAGGCGGATCGCGCAAGAGACCGTCGATATCTACGCGCCGCTGGCCGGCCGCATCGGAATGCAGAACCTGCGCGAGGAGCTGGAAGACCTGGCTTTCGCCGAGCTTCAGCCGGAGGCCCGCAACTCCATCGTCACGCGGCTGGCGCGCCTTGACGCGCAGTCGGGCGATCGCATCGGTCGCATCACCGATCAAATCAGGCGCAAACTTGCCGAGCGGGGGATCGATGCCTGGGTCTATGGCCGTGCCAAGCGCCCCTATTCGATCTGGCGCAAGCTCAGGGACAAGCAGCTCAATTTCGAAGCGCTCTCCGACATTTTCGGATTTCGCGTGATCGTCAAGTCGGACGAGGATTGCTATCGGGCACTGGGTGTACTGCATACCACTTGGCGCATGATCCCCGAACGGTTCAAGGACTTCGTCTCCAATCCCAAGACGAATGGCTATCGTTCGGTTCACACCACGGTGATCGGGCCCGAGCTGCAGCGGGTGGAAGTTCAGCTCCGCACGGAAAAAATGCATGAGATTGCCGAGCGCGGCGTGGCGGCGCATTGGCGTTATCGCGAGCATGTCGACGAGCACGATTCCACGGCCGAGACGGCGTATCAGTGGCTGCGCGAAATGGTCGAACTGCTCGAAAAGGGCGATTCGCCCGAAGAATTCCTCGAGCATTCCCGGCTCCATTTGTACCACGATCAGGTATTCTGCTTCACCCCGAAGGGCGATCTGATCTCGTTGCCGCGCCGCGCCACGCCGATCGATTTCGCCTATGCCGTTCACACGGATCTCGGTCACACGACAGTGGGCGCCAAGGTGAACGGGGCCCATGTTCCCCTTCACACCGCGCTGCGCAACGGCGATCAGGTGGAGATCATCCGGACCGAACAGGGTAATCCTTCGCCGCTGTGGGAGCAGTTCGTGGTGACCGGACGGGCACGCGCCGAAATCCGCCGCTTTTTGCGGCACGCACGCCGCGAAGAACATGCCAATCTGGGCCGGGAAATATTGAAAAAAATCTTCAGCGAAGAAAATGTGGAGCTGACGGACAAGGCTGTTCGCGAAGTAGCAAAGAAGCTCGGCGTCACGAAACCCGACGAGGTTTATGCACAAGTCGGGCGCGGTGCGCTCAGGGCCGACGATGTTCTCCATGCCGTATTCCCGGAATTGAAACGGAGGGCGAGCCGCCGGCCCAGCCAGGAAGGAAAGGAGCGCCGGGCAATATCGATTCGTGGGCTCACGGAAGGCATCGCCTATCGTTTGGGGGAATGTTGCCACCCGCTGCCGGGCGATCGCATTGTCGGCCTTATGGTTCCCGGCGAGGGCGCCGTGATCCACACGATCGACTGCGAAGCTCTGGAACACGCGCAATCGAGTATGGCCGATTGGCTGGACGTCAAGTGGGGCACGCATTCGGATGGCGGTGCCTTCGTCGCCCGCGTCATCGTGCGCGTAAAGAACGAGCCCCAGTCGCTGGCGGCAATGGCCAGCGTGATCGGCAACAATGGCGGCAATATTTTCAATCTCAAAGTGGTCGACCGAAGCCCGCTTCTGTTCGAACTCGTGGTCGATGTGGAAGTGCGCGACGCCGCCCATCTGCAGAATATTCTGGGGGCTTTGCGCGTCAGCGCTGCCGTAGAATGGGTGGACCGCGTCCGTGGTCCGCATGAGGCAAGCGAGAAGGTGGCGGCATGATGGCCTGGAGCAACTCGCCGTGAACCTGCTGCGGTTCGGCGTGAATATCGATCACGTTGCGACGATTCGCAATGCGCGGGGCGGGCGCCATCCCGATCCGGTACGTGCGGCGAGAATTGCGGCGGCGGCCGGAGCGGACGGCATCACCGCGCATCTGCGCGAAGACAGGCGCCATATCGCCGACAGCGATATCGACAGGCTCAGCCGCGAGATCGAATTGCCGCTCAACCTCGAAATGGCCGCAACCGATGAAATGCTGGATATCGCCCTGCGGCACCGCCCGCACGCCGCCTGCATCGTTCCGGAAAAGCGCGAAGAGCGCACCACCGAAGGCGGCATCGATGCGGCCGGCCAACGCGCCCGATTGGAGCCCTTGGTGAAGACCCTTGCGCAGGCGGGAATTCGCGTGTCGCTGTTCGTCGAGCCCGACCTGCTGCAGCTCGAAGCGGCCAAATCGCTGGGTGCTCCGGTTGTTGAGCTCCATACGGGCGCCTATTGCGATGCGGCGGCGAGCGGCGACGTCAAAGCGTCGGAGCGCCATCTTAAAGCGATATGCGATGCGGCGTTCGCCGGCGAAAGCCTCGGTCTGGAAATTCACGCCGGCCATGGGCTCGGGTTCGAAACCGTGGGGCCGGTCGCCGCAATACCGCAAATCCGGGAGCTGAACATCGGCCATTTCCTGATCGGCGAAGCGATTTTCTCCGGTCTCGATTCCGCCATCCGCAGGATGCGCGCGCTGATGGACAAGGCCCGTGCCGGCAGCGAGGGGCGCAAGTCGGCATGATAATCGGTATCGGGTCCGACATCATCGATATCCGGCGCGTCGAACGCAGCATCGAGCGGTTCGGCGACCGCTTTCTGCAGCGAATTTTTACCGATACGGAGAGGGAGAAATCCGACCGCCGCCGCCAGCGTGCCGCAAGCTACGCCAAGCGTTTTGCCGCCAAGGAGGCCTGCGCCAAGGCGCTCGGTACCGGTCTGCGCCAGGGCGTGTTCTGGCGCGACATGGGCGTCGTCAACCTTCCGGGGGGCAAACCGACCATAACACTCACCGGAGGAGCACTGGACCGCCTGCGGCAGCTCATACCGGAAGGACACAACCCGCAAATCGACCTCTCCATAACCGATGATTTTCCGCTCGCCCAGGCGATCGTGATCATCTCCGCCGAGACGGCGCGCTAGCCGGAATGCGGATGGCGCGCCACCACTTTCGGCCTTGACCTTTCAAGCTATTTTCACAATCAGTCACGCCAGGAACGGTGAACATGCCCGAATTGACGGATGCGAATAAGATGACAGGGACAACGGGCGATGGCGAGCAGGACGTGCCTCGATCGATTGCCGCGGATATTCCAGCCAACTCAGCCGCATCGGGGGACAAGCCGGCCAAAGCGGCCGCCGCAGGCAAACCCGCGACGGAAGGCGAATCCTGGCTCGAGACGGTCAAGACGATCGTTTACGCGCTGCTGATTGCGCTCGTCATCCGCACGTTCTTCTTCCAGCCGTTCAATATTCCTTCCGGCTCCATGGAGAACACGCTTTTGATCGGCGATTACCTGTTCGTGGAGAAATTCGCCTATGGATATAGCCGCCACTCGTTTCCGTTCAGCCTGGCGCCCTTCTCCGGACGAATTTTCGGCAGCGATCCCCAGCGCGGCGACGTGGTGGTATTCAAGATGCCGGATCCGAAATCCGATCACTACATGGACGACTACATCAAACGTGTGATCGGCTTGCCGGGCGATACCGTCCAGATGATCCAGGGTCAGCTTTACATCAACGACAAGCCGGTTCCCAAGGTCTTCGTGGCGAATGACGTAGAGACGGATCAATATGGCGCGACCCGTCCTGCGAAGCGTTACCGCGAGACGTTGCCCAACGGTAAGAGCTATGCGGTGCTGGATCTTGGAGACGGGCCGGGAGATAACACGCAAATCTATAAAGTGCCGCTCGGACATTACTTCATGATGGGAGATAACCGCGACGATTCCGCCGACAGCCGCAGGGAGATGGGCGGATTCGGCTTTCTTCCCGCAGAAGATCTGGAAGGCAAAGCCGAGCTGATCTTCTTCTCCATCGATGGCGGCGACCCGATCTGGCAATTCTGGGAATGGCCTTGGGAAATTCGCTACCACAGAATGTTCACCGTCATTGATTGAAGCGGCGCGCCTTTCCGAGTTACAGGCGCAACTCGGCTATGAGTTCAACGATCTCTCTTTGTTGCTGCGCGCGCTCACGCACGCCAGTGCCAACAGCATTGCCTCGAACGAAAGGCTCGAGTTTCTCGGCGATCGCGTGCTGGGGCTCGTGATCGCCGAGCGGCTGCACCGCGAATATCCGGATGAAACGGAAGGCATGCTCGCCCTGAAGTTCAACGCTCTGGCGCGTGGCGAGGCATGCGCGGCGGCTGCCGAGGCTGCGGGGCTCTGCGAATACGTGGTGCTTGCCTCCGGCGAGGCGGCCAGCGGCGGCCGGCGGAAAGCCGCCATTCTTGCCGGCGTTTGCGAGGCGGTCATCGCGGCCATCTATCTCGATGGCGGGCTAGCCGCGGCCCGGGCGTTCGTCGAACGTTACTGGGCCGAATACATAAAGTCTTTGGGCAGCGACATGCGCGATTCCAAGACAGCGCTGCAGGAGTGGGCGCAGTCCCGCGCAGGCGGCCGCGGAATACCGGTCTATCGGATGGTGAAGCGCGAGGGTCCCGATCATGCGCCGCATTTCTGGGTGGAAGTGAGCGTGAACGGCGAAGCGCCGGAAATCGGCGAGGGACGTTCCAAGCGCGAGGCCGAGCAGGCCGCTGCCGCGGCATTGCTGGCGCGCCTGCGCAACGCCAACGCAGTGTGAACGCCGACATGCATAAACACAGTTTATCATGCGGAGCCGCGGAGGGCAGGTCCACCACAAAGTTGGTCATCGGCGGTGCGACCCCGCCGTACAATGAAAACAATTTCTCCCTGGGAGCGCGGGCTTTCCTCCTACGCTGCTACACAGCTTCGGAGGACCGACCCGCTAACCCACCGAAGCCTCGGCGAAGGTGGGGGCCAGCCCGAATTTGATGTTGCCGCACCGCGATGGGGCCAAGATGGTCTGCCTCCGCCGAAGCGAAGCTTCGGCTTCGCGCAGGCATGCCGCGATCCCAGGGAAGGAATTTTCTTGTCAGTCACGAAAAGTACAAAGGATCGCGAGGGCATTCAGTCTGCGCGCGATATTGTTGCCATGAACAGCGACACGAAATGCGGTTTCGTTGCGGTGATCGGGGCGCCGAATGCCGGCAAGTCGACGCTCGTCAATGCGCTGGTGGGCTCGAAAATTGCCATCGTGACGCCCAAAGTTCAGACGACGCGGATGCCGTTGCGCGGCGTCGCCATTTGCGGCGACACCGAGATCGTGCTCGTGGACACCCCGGGCATTTTCCGGCCGCGCCGGCGCCTGGATCGTGCGATGGTCAAGGCTGCCTGGATGGGCGCCCAGGACGCCGATGCGATCCTGGTGGTTGTCGACGCGCCGGCCGAAGCAGCCAACCCGGAAGGCTTGGCGGCACGCGACACGCGCGCCATCCTCGCGGAGCTTGCGCGCTCGAGCCGCAAGGCCGCGCTTGTGCTCAACAAGGTGGACGCGATGAGCCGGCAGAGCCTTCTTCCGCTCGCCGACGATTTCGGCAAGCGCAGCGTATTCGAGCGGGTGTTCATGATTTCGGCGCTGACCGGCGACGGCATTTCCGACCTCAAGCGGTGGTGCGCGGAACGGATGCCTCCGGGTCCGTGGCTCTATCCGGCGGATCAGGCAGCCGATATTCCGTCGCGGCTGCTGGCGGCGGAATTCACCCGCGAGAAGCTCTATCTGCGCCTCCATGACGAGCTGCCTTATGCGGCCACCGTCGAAACGGAGGCCTGGACGGAGAAAAAAGACGGTTCGGTGCGCATCGATCAGACGATTTATGTGGAGCGCGAAGGCCAGAAAGCGATCGTGCTGGGCAAGGCCGGCCGGACGGTCAAGGCGATCGGAGAAGCCGCGCGGCGGGAATTGGAAGAAATGTTCGGCCGGCGCGTCCATCTTTTCCTGTTCGTCAAGGTGCGTGAGAACTGGGCCGAACAGCGCGAGTATTATCGCGCCATGGGGCTGGATTATCCCGAGGAGTGATGCGGAGCGGCGATGGATTGGAACGATGACGCCATCGTGCTTTCGGTGCGCCGGTACGGGGAAAGCTCCGCCATTCTCGAATGCCTGACGCGCGAGCACGGGCGTCACCTGGGACTGGTTCGCGGCGGCGCGTCGCATCGCTTGCGTTCGACGCTGCAGCGGGGAAACACGTTGCGTCTGAACTGGCGCGCAAGGCTATCCGAGCATCTGGGCGGCTATACCGCCGAGCTTGTCCGCGCCCGCGCCGGCGACGCGATCGAAAACCGCCAAGTTCTTGTCGGCGTCAACGCGTTTGCGAGCGTTGCTTCGAGCGTATTGCCGGAACGCGAGCCGCACTTGCCGATATTCGAAGTGGGAGAGATTCTCCTGGATGCGATCGTGAACCAGGATTTGTTGCATTGGGGGCCGCTCTTTGTCCGCTGGGAGGCGGGCCTTCTGGAGGCGTTGGGCTTCGGATTGGACTTGTCGCGCTGTGCGGCGACGGGCCGGACGGAAGATCTTCGTTATGTTTCTCCCAAATCCGGGCGCGCGGTGTCGGACGAGGCGGCTGCGCCCTATCGCGAGCGCCTGCTGGCGCTTCCCGCATTTCTGTTGGGCTCGCAAGCCGGTGAGCCGGAGCTAACCGACATCGCTGCCGGCTTGAACCTCACCGGACATTTTTTACTGGAGCGGGTGCTGCAGCCGCATCGGCAGACCATGCCCGCCGCGCGTCTCAGGCTCGCTGCCCTGGCGGGGACCGAATCATCATAGTGTCCGGGTTTACGATGAGTCTCTTGCATGACTGAATCTCCCACCGACGACATCCGGCCCGAGCCGCTCGCCAAGGCGTTGAGCGAGCGCTATCTCGCCTACGCGCTGTCCACCATTACCCAGCGGGCGCTGCCGGATGTGCGCGACGGGCTCAAGCCCGTGCACCGGCGCATCCTGCATGCGATGCGCGAGATGGGCCTCAACCCGCCGGCGGGCTTCAAGAAATGCGCCCGCGTCGTCGGCGATGTCATCGGCAAATATCACCCGCATGGCGATCAGGCCGTCTATGACGCGCTGGTCAGGCTGGCGCAGCAATTCGCGGTTCGCTATCCGCTGGTGGAGGGGCAAGGCAATTTCGGCAATGTCGACGGCGATAACGCGGCCGCGATGCGCTACACCGAAAGCCGGCTTACCCAGGTGGCGCAGGCGCTGCTGGACGGCATGGACGAGGACGCCGTCGATTTCCGCGCCAATTACGACGGCGAGGATCGCGAACCGGTCGTCCTGCCGGCCGCCTTTCCCAATCTGCTCGCCAACGGATCGACCGGCATCGCGGTGGGCATGGCCACATCTATCCCGCCGCACAACGCGGGCGAGCTGTGCGCGGCCATTATCGCGCTGATCGAGAATCCGAACCTTACCGACGCCAAGCTGCTCAAATTCGTCAAGGGCCCCGATTTTCCCACCGGCGGCATCATCGTCGACGATCACGCATCAATCGCGGAAGCCTACAAGACGGGGAAGGGCGGCTTCCGGGTGCGGGCGCGGTGGAAAAGAGAGGAAGGCGCACGCGGGACCTATCAGGTGGTGGTCGATCAGATTCCCTATCAGGTCCAGAAGAGCAAGCTCGTCGAGCGCATCGCCGAGCTGATCGAACAGAAGAAGCTCACACTGCTCGAAGACGTGCGCGACGAGTCGGCGGAAGACATCCGGGTGGTTCTTATGCCCAGGAGCCGCACGGTCGATGCCGATCTCATGATGGAGCAGCTTTTCCGGCTCACCGATCTCGAAACTCGCGTGCCGCTCAACATGAATGTCCTGGATCGCGGCCTCATCCCGCGGGTGATGAGCCTGAGAGACGTGCTCACGGCCTTCATTCATCACCGGCATGACGTGCTCGATCGCCGCACGCAGCACCGGCTCGAGAAGATCGCCGCACGGCTGGAAGTGCTCGAGGGTTATCTCGCCGTCTATCTCAACCTGGACAAGGTGATCCGCATCATCCGCACCGAAGACGAGCCCAAACCGGCGCTCGTCAAGGCATTCAAGCTCACGGATGTGCAGGCCGATGCGATCCTCAACATGCGGCTCAGGGCTTTGCGCAAGCTTGAGGAAATGGAAATCCGCTCCGAGCACGCAGGTCTCGTCAAGGAGCGCGGCGCGCTCGAGCGCCTGCTCAAATCCGACACGCTGAAATCGGCGCGGTTGATCGAAGAGGTGAAGGCCGTCGACGCGAAATTCGGTTTGAAGACCGAGCTCGGAAAGCGGCGCACCATGTTTGCCGCGGCGCCGGAAGTGGGCGGCGAACTCGACGTGATCGAGACCATGATCGAGCGCGAGCCCATCACGGTGGTCTGCTCCGAGAAGGGGTGGGTGAGGTCGTTCAAAGGACATCAAGAGCCCGGCGATGCCGTGAAGTATCGCGAGGGAGACCGGGCGCGTTTCTGGATCCACGCCGAAACCACCGACAAGCTGATGCTGTTCGCCACCGACGGCCGTTTTTTCACGCTGGAGTGTTCCAAGCTGCCCGGCGGGCGCGGCAATGGCGAGGCGATCCGAAGTTTCATCGATTTGCCGCCGGAGGCCGATCTGGTCTGTCTGTTTGTCCATCAGCCGGACCGCAAGCTGTTGCTCGCGGCCACGTCGGGCCATGGATTCGTCACTGCGGAGAACGATGCCGTTGCGATGAAGCGATCCGGCAAGCAGGTGATGAACGTGGCGGCGGGCGTCGAGGCTGTGGTGTGCCGTTTTGTCGATGGCGATACGGTCGCTGTGATCGGCGAGAACCGCAAGTTGCTGCTGTTTCCGCTCGACGAAGTGCCCGAGCTGGCGCGCGGCCGCGGCGTCATCCTGCAACGCTACAAGGAAGGCATTCTGCTCGACGCCTGCGTGTTCACCTGGAAGGAAGGCTTGCGCGACGTCAACAATCGAACCTTCACGGCGTCGGAGCTCAAGGAGTGGAAAGGCGCCCGCAGCCAGTCGGGCCGGCTGGTGCCGCGCGGTTTCGCCAAGAGCGGAAAATTCGCGACGTGATGCGCCGAAGGGTTCACCACAAGGATACGAAGAGCACGGAGATATGCGCGAAATGTGCGCGCGAAGCGAAAAAAATTACAGAGAGGCGGTGAGACGGTGAGGCATCCCTGGTCTCTCACAGCCTCACTGTCTCCTTGTGAAATTTTTTCTTGCGCTTCGCGCCAGGCTATCTCCGTGTCTCCGTGGTGAAATTTATTCAAAGTGCCGGCATGGCGCGGGCGAGAATGGCATCGGTGTCGAGTTTGGCGTCTGTCGCCCCATAGCTTGAGCCGGGATGCGCCGGAAGGCGAGTCGAGCAGAACGCATCCGCCACCGCCGGCGGCCCGTGGCGCACCAGCAGACTGCCTTGCAGCGCCAGCGCCATGGTCTCGACCAGATGCCGCGCGCAGCGTTCGTCCGGCGCCTGCACCAGGGCGTCCCTCACGCTGTCGATCAACCGATCGAGCGTGGCATGGATGCCGTGCGCGGCTTCGATCTCGTTGACGAACGCCGGCACGGCCTCGGGCTCGCGTGCCATGGCGCGCAGCACGTCGAGACAGATCACGTTGCCGGAGCCCTCCCAGATGCCATTGATGGGCGACTGCCGGAAGATGCGCGGCAGGACGTTCTCTTCCACGTAGCCGCCGCCGCCGTGCACTTCCATGGCTTCGGCGACGAAACCCACCACGCGCTTGTTGATCCAGTATTTGGCGACCGGCGTGGCGATGCGCGAGAACGCGTCTGCGGCACCGCCGAGAGGGGCATCGTCGAAGCTCTGCGCGATGCGGAAGGCGAGTGCCGTTGCGGCCTCGGATTCGACCGCCATATCGGCCAGAACCTGACGCATCAGCGGTTGATCGACGAGTTTTCGCTCAAAGGCGCTGCGATGGGCGGCGTGCCAGAGCGCATTGGCAAGCGCCTGGCGCATAGTGGCGGCCGGCGCGAGCACGCAGTCCAGCCGCGTATGCTGCACCATCTCGATGATCGTGCGCACGCCCTTGCCGTTCTCGCCGATCATTTGTGCCCATGCGCCGCGATATTCGATCTCGGCCGAGGCATTGGCGCGGTCGCCGAGCTTGTCCTTCAGGCGCATGATGTGAATGGCATTGCGTTCGCCGTCGGGCTGCCAGCGCGGGACGAGAAAGCAGGTCGGCCCTTTTTCCGTTTGGGCGAGGGTGAGAAAGGCGTCGCTCATCGGCGCCGAGCAGAACCACTTATGGCCTGTGAGCGCATAGGCTTGTCCGGGGCTTGGCGCGGCCAACGGCGCGGCCCGGGTAGTATTGGCGCGAACATCCGATCCGCCCTGCTTCTCCGTCATGGCCATGCCGATTGTCGCGCCGGTCTTGAGCCATGCAGGTTGCGACGACGGGTCGTAGCGCGAGGCGAGAATCTTCGGCCGCCACGTTTGCGCAATCTCCGGCTGATGCGCGAGCGCGGCCACGGACGCATAACTCATCGTCATGGGGCAGCAGACACCAGGCTCGGCTTGCGCCATGAGAAATTCGAGTGCGGCGTGAAGCACGTGACCGGCGGCCACCCCGCTCCAGGCGCACGACGCGACGCCCGCTTCCAATCCCATCCGCATCAAGGCGTGATAGGCGGGATGGAATTCCACTTCGTCGATGCGCCGGCCATAAGGATCGAAAATTCTGAGCTGCGGCGGATTGCGATTGGCCTGCATCGCCCATTCGGCAACTTCGGCAGAACCGGCGCGGGCGCCGAATGCCGCGAGCCTTTCGTGGTGCTGCCCGCCGCCGGCGCGCACAACCGCTTCTCTGAGCGCGATGTCGGACAGAAACAGGTTCACATTCTCGAACGGCGGCGGCTGGTTGGTCACGTCGTGGGTTTCGAGATGCGTGCGGGGATTGAGCGGGCTCATGGGCGTCCTGCAAAAGCCTTTGGCGCGACCGGGCGAGCGTCAGTTGCGTCATGCCTGAAGCCATGTTCCGGCGATTGACGGCACTGTAGCTCAATCGGTTCGCGATTGCGCCTCCGGCCGCGGAAATTAACCATTGGCGAAAAATATTGCCTCTACGCTGAGTGGCGAATCGCGCCGGCTGCGGTACCCGCCCTTTGACGAAAAAGTATGTCGTTTCAGGATGTTAAAAGCCTGATGTGGGCCTCTGTCCCGGTCGCATCGCCGCATTGCGTTCACGATTTCCTCGTTGATTTGGAACTGCAATTGCAGCGATCATGTTAACAGGCAGGAGTGCCGTTTTGGGACGGCGGGGAATGGAGGGGAGCGCACGCAGGTGGCAGTCAGACAGCTCAGCGCGCTATATCTCACGGCTGCATCCGCCTTCGGGCTTGTGATCGTGCTGTCGCATCATCCGCTGCCGGCCGACCGGGACGCGGAAGCGTTGGTCCGCGCTGTGAGCGAGGCGCTGTCGCCTCAGCCTGCGCCGGCGGAGGTGGAGCTTCAAATCGCGCCCTTCAATCCACCGGCCAAGCGGCTCGCAGCGAAGGCTTCCTCCGATTTCCCGCCGCTCCGGAGTGCGACGCCGCAGAGCGTTCCTCCGCCGGACGCGAACATTCTGGAATTGCAGCTTGGCGGCAACGCGCCGATTCCGGCTCGTCGGCATTCGGATTTGGCGCGTCGTGTATCGAAGCCCGCCGGTTCCGCGTTCGCCGACATTCGAAATGCCGTGCCGGTTGCTTTGGCGCCGGTCGATCGCGACGGTGCGCCTGCCGCCGAAACGCGGGCACCGTCCGCTCCCGAGCTGGCGGCACGTGCCGCTCAACCGCTGCTCGATACAGCTCCCGGCACGGTAGCCGCGCCGCCACCGCCTGCTGCGGCCTCGCAATCGCTCGCCTCGATCCCGGCGGGACCTGGGCCGGGCAGGGACGAGATCGCACTTGCGGAGCAGCGCCTGAAGGACAATCTCACCCCGGAGATGGTCGAGGACTTCGAGCTGTTTCTCTATGTCAGCAAGGCGGCGCGCGGGCCGGTTGCCCAGCGCATGTATGTGTTCGAGAAACAGCCCGGCGGCGATCTCAATCTCGCCTACAATTGGCCCGTGTCGACCGGCCGCGAGAAGGTCGAGTACAATGCCGCCGGACGAAAGCTGCCGAGCTTTACGCCGACAGGCTATTTCGAACTCGATCCGCACCGCTTCTACGAGAGCTACTGGTCGCACCAGTGGAACGAGCCGATGCCCTACTCGATGTTCTTCAACTGGATCAGGAACGGCCTGAAGACGGGGCTCGCAATCCATAGCGCGGCGGGCGACGAGATCGGACTTCTCGGAACGCGGGCGAGCGCGGGTTGTATCAGGCTGGCGCCCGACGCGGCGCGCACCTTGTTCGACTTGATCCGGACGCGATATCGCGGTCTGACGCCGCGCTTCGCCATCGACCGCAGCACGGGCACGATGAGCAGGGACGGAGTCGTCCTGCGCGATTCAGGCGGCCATGTACGGTTCTCCGAAGGCTACAAGGTGCTCGTCTTCATCGAAAATTACGGCGGCCAGAACGTCGTGGCGGCGATCTATTAAATCTATCGAGCTTAGTTCGCGTGCCTGCGGCTTGATCGAGGCTGCTTCGATTCTTTTACGGATTCGGAGCGCTTCAGACGAATGGCCAGATAGCCGATGAGCGCGATCAGCGTGGTACCGGCGCTCCAAACCAGCAGGTCGGGCTCGGAAACGGCAATGAGTGCCGCGCTGGTCAATGCGCCGGCAAAGCCAAGACAACGCAGCCCAGTCCTCCGTGCGCCGGAAAGTGTGCCGCTCAGCCGAAGCAGGGCAAGGCTCGCCGCGAGATACACCATGACCGAAAGAACGACCGAGACATTGGCGACGATGGTGAATTGCCGGGCGAGGGTAGGGCTCTGCGAGGCGATCACGATGAGGCTTGCAAGCGCGCCGGTGAAGATCAAATTCCACATGGAGGCTCTTGCGGAGGGTCGCGCGGGGCCGCTTCGCACCAGGCCGAGAACGGATTCGCTCTCCGCCGATTCCAATGTGACCAAGATATTTGCTGCCAGCGTTCCGGAAGATTTGAGCATGGCGCACAGCGCGACCACGGCTGCCGCCGCAGAGCCCAGGATCGGAGCCGTTGCATCGGCAAACGGTGCGGAGGATTTTGCCAGGACCGATGCAGGCAGAATGCCCATGATGGCGGCGCACGCCGACATGTAGATTGCGCCGGAAATGGCCACTCCGCCCAGCGTGCCGATGGGCACGTTGCGCGCCGGGTTTATCACCCGCGCCGACAGCACGATGCCGGCTTCGATCCCGACGAAGGCCCAGAATGCGATGACGGTGGCGCGCGGCACCACCGAAAGAACACTCGCCCCGGTAACATTCCATGACTGAGCGAAGGTGTTGGCGTGAAAAAAGAACCAGCCTCCGAACGCGGCGAGAAGCACCGGCACTAGGCCCAATGCCAAGGTGAGGCTCTGCATGCGCGCGACAAAGCGCGGACCTATCATGTTGGTGCCGGTGAGCAGCCAGGTAACCGCAATCGTCGCGACAGTGATGCCCGGCGGTCTTGCGACGACGGGAAGGAAGAAGCCAAGATACCCGGTCACAGCGAGCCCGATGGCGACAGTGGCGACCATGCAGGACGCCCAGTAAAGCACAGCCGCCACGAAGCCGGCCCCATCCCCGAATGCATCGCGCACATAGGAGAAAAGGCCTGCCGTAGCGGGGCTGAGAACGGCGAGAGCGGAAAACACGCCGCCGATCACGGCTGCCGCGACGAGCGCCAGGACCCAGGCCACCATCGAGATCGAACCGAAGGCCGCAAGGCTTGCCGGCAGCAGAAAGATTCCAGAGCCGATCATCGAGCTTGCGACCACCATGGTCGCAAGAAACGGACCGAGCCTCCGTTCTTCGTTGCCTGTCATGGCTGGCGCTGCGGACTGTGCCGCCGCATCATTCTTCCGCGCTGCAGCCATTCACGCGCGTCCCCGGGTCAAGTCAGCCGCCGTGCCGCTCATAAAGTGCAATGGCGGCGGCATTGGAGACGTTGAGGCTTTCCATCCGGCCTTCGATCGGAATGAACGCCGTTACGTCGCAGCGCTCCCGCACCAGCCTGCGCAAGCCTTCTCCTTCCGAGCCCAGCACCAGCGCGGCAGGGCCGGTTGCGCACGCCTCCTGCAACGTCTGTTCGCCGTCGCCGGCGAGCGCAATGCGCCAGTATCCCGCCTTGCCCAGTTCCTCCAGCGTGCGTGCGATGTTGACGACGCTGATATAGGGAACGAGATCGAGCGCACCGCAGGCCGCTTTGGCGAGCGTGCCGGACTCGGGCGGAGCGTGACGGTCCTGGACGATGACCGCGCGCGCGCCGAAAGCCGCAGCGGAGCGCAGGATGGCTCCCACATTGTGCGGGTCGGTAATCTGGTCGAGCACCAGCACGGTGGACTTGTCTGCCGAAGGCGCCGCAAGCACGCTGTCGAGAGGCTCTGCGGGCAGCGGATCGCAGAGCAGCGCCGCTCCCTGATGGACGGCGCCGGTCGGCACGAGACGTGCGACGCCGTCGGCGTCCGTTGTTTCCCAGCGTATGCGCGACAGCAAGGGCCGGCCGATTTCGTCGGCGGCACGTTCGCTCAGCACGGCGCGCTTGATGCTTCTGCGCGGATTGGCAAGCGCGGCGCGTACCGGATGCAGCCCATAGATCCAGAAGCCGGCGATGGCCGCGCGGTGCGATGGCTTTTTCTTGGACATATTCAAATCTTGAGAAGCTTTCGCGCCAACGCAGGGACGATATCGTAGATATGCTGGCGTCTCAAATCATGGCACGCGCAGCCGATTACGTCCTGCGTTATTGCAGGGACCGCGCTTCCACGACCCAATCACAACTTCGCAGCCAGCCGCTGCGCTGCCATATCCCGTAATGTCTTGAACTTGATCTTGCCGCTGCCGGTGACGGCAAATTCCTCTTCTGCGAAGAAAAGGATTTCGCGCGGCAGCTTGAAGCTCGCCAGCTGCCCCTTCAGGTATTCGCGAATGGCGGCGGCATCGAGCGTCGTGCCTTCCTGCGGCACGATACAGGACACGACCATCTCGCCCAGCAAGGCGTCGGGAACGCCTACCGTCTGCGTCAGCTTGACACCGGGAAATTTCGCGATCATGCCGTCGACTTCCACCGGCGAGACATTGGCCCCGCCGGTCTTGATCAATTCCGTCATCCGGCCTTCCCAGTAAAGAAAGCCGTCCTCATCCACATAGCCGCCGTCGCCGGTCCGGAAGTAGCCTTCTTCGTCGAAGGTCTCTTCGCTGGTCTTGCCGAGATAGCCCATCATCAGGGTCGGGCCCTTGATGCAGACCTCGCCACGCGTTCCGCGCGGCACGATGGCGTCGGTCTCGGGGTCGATGATCTTGAGAATATTTCCCGGCAATGGCGCACCGTAGCTTCCTGCATGGGCATCGAGCGCAACATCGGGCGGGAAGGCGGTATTGATCGTGAGGGTCTCGGTGGTGCCGAACGCCTGTCCCTGCCGCCACTCGGTTTTCACGCTCGGATGATTGGCAAGCTCCGAGTCCTGCATGACGTAATGCAGGCTGCCGAGATCGGCGTTTGCCCATTTGTCCGTCGCCTGCAGCCGCGCCCATTGATGCGGGCGTCCGACCGGCATGGTGACGCGCTCGGCTTCCATCAGCTCAAGCGCCTCTTCGGCCTGAAACACCGGCTGCAGCACGACCGTGCCGCCGGTGGTGAGCGCGCTGCCCACTTGCATGGAAATATTGCCGGACCAGAAAAAGCCGTTGCCCGTCCAGCTGCGGACGGGAATGCGGGCCGGATCGGTTCTCAGGATGCGCGGCCAGCGCCACCACTGAAGTGCCAGCGCCCGTTGCGCATGCAGAATGCCTTTCGGCAGGTTCGTCGTGCCGGACGAAAAGAAGATCGCGCCGGCATCTGCCGGGTGCGCTGTCGCCGCGCGCGCCTCGACGTCGCCGTCACCGACCGTCCTGCCTGCAGCAAGAAAACCGTTCCAGGTTTCCACCGCCTTCGCGTCGGCTGCAGAGTCCGATTCTCCGGTCACGCTGTCGAGCGCAACGAGGCGGCGAAGAAAGGGAAAACGGGTCGAACGCAGCGCGCCGGGCGCGGCGCCGAGGATTTCCGGCTCCAGTTCGGAAAGCATGGCGCCGAAATCCTTCTTCAGCACCTGGCGGTCGAAGAGCAGCATCGAGACGCAGGATGCTTTGAGCAGATATTCGAGTTCGGGGGCCGTCGAGAACGTGCTGAGCGAAACCGTCACCCCGCCCGCCAGCCCAATGCCGAACATCGAGGCGACATATTCGGGCCGGTTCGTCATCAGGATGCCGACACGGCTGTCTTTCGCAACGCCGGCCGCGATCAGCGCTTTTGCAATTTCCACTGCGCGGTCCCAGAGTTGGGAATAGCTCCACGACACGCGGCCGGATTGCGTCCGCATGACGAGCGCTTCGTTGCCGGCATAGCGTCGCGTCACTTCGCGCGCATAGCCGCCGATCGTCAGCGGCCCGAGACCGGGTTCTTCCGCCAGAGGCAGACCGTGGACGAGCGAGAGCGGAGGGGACGGCTGGGATGATGGGGCCATGGCCCTCTCGGATGCTTTCGTTGCTCAAGCCTGCTTCAAGAGGGCAGCTGGACCTCTGCCGTCGCATCGACCGAGATGGCGCCGTCCTGCGTCGTCATCCGGACCTTCACGACGACGACCGGCATGCCGTAGGCCGACATGTCCCGCTTCTCGACGACCTCGCCGTCGATGTAGGTCGCGTCGCCTTCGAAGGCAGGGCCGCGGAATTGCGATTTGGAATGCCAGATATAGCCGTTATGGCCCGCCCAATAGGCGACGTAATCGTGAAACCAGGCGTTCATCGAGGCGCCATAGCCATAGGCGCGGTACATGCCGACTTTTTCCGCCCGGTCTCGGTTGATGTGGCCGCTCGACGGGCCGTAATAAAGTCCGTCGCGCCTGCGCGGATCGATCTTTGCGGCTTGTTCGTCGTAGGTCATGGCGCCCTCGAAGCCGGCATCTTGCGTCGTCCAGGGATCCTTGATGCCTTCCGGGATGTTCCAGCGCCATGTGCCCCAGACGTTTTGGCGGAAGGCGCGGCACTCATTGGCAAAGCTTACCAGAGTGTGCGGTCCAAGGACGCGTCGTGGCAGCTTGTCGCCGACTTTCACGTCTGCGTAGTGCGGGGATATCCCTTCGCGGTTCGACAGGATCCATTCGTGCCGGATGCGCGCAATCTCTGCGAGCTCCGCGTCCGTCCATCTGTGCGGCGGCTTCGGATCGTTATACATCCCGCGTTTGAGGGCCTCGGAACGCAGATAACGGATCGTGGTCGATCGCTCCTTGGCGACGAGCGAACCGTGCTGATTGCGGTGCACGGTGTCGCCGCGGGAGAACATCGTCGGCCCGGCGAACTTCGTGTCGGTGATCTTGTAGCCGTCGAAGCGGCGGTCCTGGAAAAGCTTGTCGCCGGGGCGGATGAGCGTGCCGTAGAACCACCATTCCTCGCCGCCGAAGATCAGGTGGGTGCCGGGGATATTGCCCACGCAGGCCGGCGGCGCGCCGTGGCCGTAATCCATGCAGACCGTGAAGGATTGCGGCGCGATAATGCCGCCGAATTGGGATTTGCGGGCAAACTCTTCGTCCCAATGGATCGGGTTGGGATAGTCCATGCCCTGGACCCAGCGCCGGATGTCGGTGGCGTTGCACGGGTCCCATAGCTCGGCGAACACGACCGGCTGGCCGACCCTGGGGTCGACGTCGCTGGTATCAAGCTTGACTTCGTCCTGGGCGGCCGCACTCATCGGACATCTCCTCATTTTTCGGCGAGCCAATACGCGGTCGCCTGCCTGGGAAAGCCTAGTTTCATTGCCGGGCCGCGGTGTCTCGACAATCGGTGCCAAGATTTGGGCAGATTTCTGGGACAGCCCGCGTTTCCCATATGTGCCGATGCGGACTAGTTATTGACAGCCCATAACGATTGCCCGATACCGCGCCTCCGCGCCGGCCGGCCTCGCGCTAGCTGCTACGTGGGGGAATGTCCCGAGCGGCAAAGGGGGCGGACTGTAAATCCGCTGGCTACGCCTTCGTAGGTTCGAGTCCTACTTCCCCCACCAGCCTTCGCTCGCTTCGCGAGCTTCGGCTCGGCAGGCCAGCTCGGATTTTTCGGAGCGAAGCGAGCGAAGGCAGGCCGTCACCACTTCTTCTTGCGGACTAAGGGTTACGTCTACATCCTTCGGACTGCTAAGCCACCTGAGCACTATTACGTTGGAATCACCCGGGATCGGCGCGCCCGACTGCGAAAGCATAATGCGTTGGAAGTTCTCCACACGGCCAAGTAGGCCCCCTGGTCGATCAAGACCTATATCGCCTTCAGAGACGAGAAACAGGCGGTGGCATTCGAGAAGTATCTCAAGCCGCCTTCTGGCAGAGCCTTTGCAAAGAAGCGTCTCTGATGTACTTAGCGCGCTTCGCGCGCGCGGGTGTAGCTCAATGGTAGAGCAACAGCCTTCCAAGCTGATGACGAGGGTTCGATTCCCTTCACCCGCTCCAACCGCCGTGAGCTACGGCTCGGCGAGGCAGCACAAATTTTCCAGTACGAAGCGAGATAGGCAGATCAGGCTAAGGGGTTATCGAAAACACTGTTCCGCCGCCGTACCTGCCACCCGTCTCCGTAGTGCCATATAATGTGCCTTTGACATTTATCAGGTTCGCATACGGGGAGGACCCTTCGCTGCCGCCGCTGAAGGAATGGAGCACTGTTTCGGTTCCACTCGGCGCGATCGAAAAGACCGTACCGTAGTCGGTGTACGTGCCGGGGATGCACGTGCCGCCGGACTCGGTCGTTCCATACAGGGTGCCGTTGACGTAGGTCTGTCGTGCTTCCGGGAGCCAGCCGTCGCTGCAGTGGCCGAAGAAGGAGTACAGAACCTTCTCGGTTGCCGCGTTGGCCGGCGCGGCGAGCCCCGCGAGCAGGTTTAAGAAAATTGCCACGACGCCAAGCCAAACTGAATTTTTGTCGCTATGCCAATAGCTGCGCATTTATGCCCCCAGGAAGGAAGACATTATTATTGACGATTTGTGAAAATGGAATAAACGCTGCTGTGAGACGCCAATGAAATCGGCGATGACTGCGGAATCTTCGCCTGTTCTTTGGAGCCAGGATAGGCCGCCGCGAATTTCATCGCGTTTCAAGGATGGGCCAAATCTAAAATCGCGCATCACATGCTCGCATCGTTGGCTCGCATCGTTGGTATGTTCGGTCGCCTTGAAATGGCGGCGCAGGCACGACCTGTGATTTGCCGCTCCCCGCGTCCTGCAAATAACTCATGAATCGTGCTTGCGCCGTCGGTCGGCCGCTGCTAAGTACCCGCTTTCCAGGCGAAAGCCGTGCCGCGCTGGCGAGCGAGGGCTCCCCGGCGCGTTGGCTTTTGCCTTTAGGAGTGTAGCTCAGTTGGTAGAGCGGCGGTCTCCAAAACCGTAGGCCGGGGGTTCGAGTCCCTCCACTCCTGCCAGCGGTGAACAACGGAATTTAACAGTGGCTCAGGCGACCAAGAAAACGGCGGACGGCGCGGTCAAAAACATGCCCGCGATAGCACCTGCTCGGTCGGGCGGCGTGGTGCAGTTCTATCGTGAGGTCGTGCGGGAAACTTCCAAGGTCACTTGGCCGACCTGGAAGGAGACGTGGCTGACGACCGTGATGGTCTTCATCATGGTCGCATTCACGATGGTCTTTTTCTTCTTTGCCGATTGGATGCTCGCCTTGGGCGAGCGTTGGCTGATCGGAGCGGGCTAAGGCTCGCGGTGAGGAATGACGCTCATGACCGTGGTTGAGACGAAGCCGGCAACTCATCCTGATGCCCGCTGGTATATTGTTCATACCTATTCGAATTTCGAAAAAAAGGTGTCCGAAGAGATCAAGCGGCAGGCCAAGATTCAAAATCTGGGGGATGCGCACGGCGAGCCGCTCATCGAGGAGGTGCTCGTTCCGACGGAGGAAGTGATCGAGGTTCGCCGCGGGCAGAAGGTGAACGCCGAGCGCAAGTTTCTGCCGGGCTACGTGCTCGTGCGCGCCCGGCTTACCGACGAGGCGTATCACCTGATCAAGAACGTGGCGAAGGTGACGGGCTTTCTCGGCCAGAACAACAAGCCCATGCCGCTTCGCCAAGGCGAGGTCGACCGTATTCTGCATCAGGTTCACGAGGGTGCGGAACGGCCGAAGCCCTCGATCAGCTTCGAGGTGGGCGAGCAGGTGCGGGTCGCCGACGGGCCCTTCACCTCGTTCAACGGCGTGGTCGAAGAGGTCGACGAGGGTCGCTCCCGCCTGAAGGTTGCCGTCTCGATTTTCGGCCGTGCCACGCCGGTCGAGCTGGAATTCACGCAGGTGGAGAAGACCTGATTACCGCTTGTCATGGCCCGCGACGGCGGGCCACCCAGGTGGGGGTGCCGAAAAAGGGAAGCCGAGTTTCAATCGCTAAGTGGGTAGCCCGGACAAGCCGGGCCATGACAATAACGGAAAATGCGGGAGGGCCGGCCAGGTCCGTTCGACCGCAAAACCTCGAGGAGGAGGTTGACGCAAATGGCGAAAAAGATTGTTGGCTACGTCAAGTTGCAGGTGCCGGCCGGATCGGCCAATCCGTCGCCGCCGATCGGGCCCGCGCTCGGTCAGCGCGGCCTGAACATCATGGAATTCTGCAAGGCGTTCAACGCCAAGACGCAGGACCAGGAAAAGGGAATGCCGATTCCTGTCACGATTACAGTGTTTTCCGACAAGTCTTTCACCTTCGAGATGAAGACGCCGCCGGCGTCCTATTTTCTGAAGAAGGCGGCCAAGCTCGAGTCCGGCTCCAAGGCGCCGGGACGCGATTTCAGGGGTGTTGTCACCAAGGCGCAGGTGCGCCAGATCGCAGAAGCCAAGATGAAGGACATGAATGCCAACGACGTGGAAGCCGCGATGCTGATGATCGAGGGCTCGGCGCGCTCGATGGGCATCGAGGTGAGGGAGTAGGATCCATGGCGAAGCAGTCCAAGCGCTATGCTAAAGCGGTCGAGGGCGTCGATCCGGCCAAGAGTTATTCGGTCGAAGAGGCCGTAAAGCTCCTGAAGTCGCGCGCCACGGCGAAATTTGACGAGACCATCGAGATTGCCATCAATCTGGGCGTGGACCCCCGCCATGCCGACCAGATGGTTCGCGGCGTTGTCTCGCTGCCCAACGGGACTGGGCGGAAGCTTAAGGTTGCCGTCTTCGCGAAAGGGCCAAAGGCCGATGAGGCCAGGGCCGCCGGCGCCGATATCGTTGGCGCCGAAGACCTCGCCGAGAAGGTGCAAAAGGGCGAAATCGAGTTTGAGCGTTGCATTGCCACACCTGATATGATGGGGCTGGTGGGGCGGCTGGGAAAAGTGCTGGGACCGCGCGGTCTCATGCCCAACCCGAAAGTCGGCACCGTGACGATGGATGTTGCCAGTGCCATCAAGGATGCCAAGGGCGGCGCCGTCGAGTTCCGTGTCGAGAAGGCGGGTGTCGTGCAGGGTGGGGTTGGCAAGGCCAGCTTCGACGAGACCGCGCTCGTCCAGAATGTACGTGCGTTCGTGGACAGTGTCGTGAAGGCCAAGCCGCAGGGCGCCAAAGGCACCTATCTCAAGAAGATTTCCCTGAGCTCTACGATGGGGCCTGGGGTGAAAGTGGCGCCTGCCAGCTTGGGCGTTCAAACAGGAATGTGAGAATTCGCGAGTTCCGGCGGACGGTCGCCGGAAGCCTGTCCGAGACTGCGGGTGCCCAAAAGGCTTAATCAAACCCGCAAGAGACAGGGAAAAGACCTTTTCTCGCTCAGGCTATGCCTAGGCGCGAATTGGGTTTGGACCCTGGGGCAGGAAAGGCCGCAAGCGCTGCTTGCGGCTTGTCACAGGGCGGCGGACGGATCGTCACGTTCGTCGACGGAAAAGGAGAGACTCAAGTGGCGCGCATGGATCGAGCCAAGAAAGCCGAAGTCGTCCAAAGCCTGAACGGGCTTATGGGCGAGGCCGGCTCCGTGGTCGTCGCCCATTATTCCGGCATGACGGTCGCCCAGATGAGCGATCTCCGCTCGCGCATGCGGGCGGTGGGAGCTTCGTTCAAAGTGGCGAAAAACCGCCTTGCCGTACGCGCGCTTCAAGGAACGGCCGCCGAAGGTATCGCCCATTTGTTCAAGGGGCCTACGGGTTTCGCGATCTCGCAAGATCCCGTCGCCGCCTCGAAAGTGGTCGTTGCCTACGCCAAAGAGAACGAAAAACTCGTGATCTTGGGCGGGGTGGTCGCCGGTACGACGGTCGATGCCGCGGGCGTCAAGGCCCTGGCGGAACTGCCGTCGCTGGACACGCTGAGGGGCAAGATCGTGGGGCTGTTACAGGCACCCGCGACGAAGCTGGCAGGCCTTCTGGCCGCACCGGCAGGACAGCTTGCCCGCGTCATCGGCGCGTATTCCACGAAAGAAGCGGCTTGACGCGACGACGAAAATTCCCATTCAAACCCGTAAGGAATCAGTATCATGTCGAAAATCGAAAAACTCGTTGAAGACCTGTCCGGCCTCACCGTCATCGAGGCGGCGGAGTTGGCGAAACTCCTCGAGGACAAATGGGGCGTATCGGCCGCCGCACCGGTTGCGGTAGCCGCCGCTCCGGCTGCTGCAGCAGCGGCCGCGCCGGCAGCCGAGAAGACCGAGTTCACGGTCGTTCTCACCGAGGCCGGCGACAAGAAAATCAACGTGATCAAGGAAATCCGTGCGATCACCGGCCTGGGCCTCAAGGAGGCCAAGGACCTCGTCGAGGGTGCACCCAAAGAGGTCAAGGCCGATGTCGGCAAGGACGAGGCAGCGAAAATCAAAAAGCAGCTCGAGGACGCCGGCGCGAAGGTCGAGCTGAAGTAGGAGATTCGCCGGGCTTGAAAACGGCGAACGCGTACATATTTGGTTCACCCCACCCCCTTTGGCGGCTTGGCCGCCGGAGGGCCGGTGGAATTCGCCGTTCGGAGATGTTGAGACAGAGGGCTGCACAGTGCGGCTCGGGCGATCGGCTTCAGCAAGGAATTCTTGGATGACTCTTTCCTTCACGGGACGCAAAAGACTTCGCAAGCGCTTCGGCAAGATAGTCGAGATCGCGGAAATGCCCAACCTCATCGAGGTGCAGAGGCAATCCTACGACCAGTTTCTGCAGGTCGCGAAGCCCGAAGCGGGCCGGCTGGACGAAGGTCTGCAGGCGGTCTTCTCCTCGGTGTTCCCGATCAAGGACTTCTCGGAAACCTCGCTCCTCGAATATGTGGACTATCATTTCGAAGAACCGAAATACGACGTGGAGGAGTGCCAGCAGCGGTCCATGACCTACGCGGCGCCGCTCAAGGTGACGCTGCGGCTCATCGTGTTCGATGTCGACCAGGAAACGGGCGCCAAGTCGGTCAAGGACATCAAGGAGCAGGATGTCTACATGGGCGACATCCCGTTCATGACCGAGAACGGCACCTTCATCATCAACGGCACGGAGCGGGTCATCGTTTCCCAGATGCACCGCAGTCCCGGCGTGTTCTTCGATCACGACAAGGGCAAGACCCATTCCAGCGGCAAGCTTCTGTTTGCCGCGCGCGTCATCCCCTATCGCGGCTCTTGGCTCGATTTGGAATTCGATGCCAAGGACATCGTCCATGTCCGCATCGACCGGCGGCGCAAGCTTCCGGTGACGACTTTGCTCTACGCCCTTGGCCTCGATCAGGAGAATATCCTCGACCATTTCTATTCGAAGATCGCCTTTAAGCGCGGCAAGGACGGAAGCTGGACCACGCCGGTCGATCCCGGCTGGATGCGCAACGCGAAGTTGAACGCCGACTGGAAGAACGCCAAGACCGGCGACGTGATTTGCGAAGCCGGCCAGAAGATCACGGCGCGGACCCTGCGCAAATGGCAGGAAGAGGGCATCAAGAGCGTCGCGTTGTCCGAAGACGAAATCGTCGGACGGTTTTCCGCACTCGATATGGTCAATGTCGAGACCGGCGAGATCTATGTCGAAGCCGGCGACGAGCTGACCCAGGCCAATCTCAAGCAGCTGCAGGAATCCGGCTTCAACGAAGTCGACGTGATCAATGTCGACGGCATCACCATCGGCGCTTATGTGCGCAACACGATGGCGGTCGACAAGAACCACTGCCGCGAGCAGGCGCTGATCGACATCTACCGCGTGATGCGGCCCGGCGAGCCGCCGACGCTCGACACCGCCGAGACGCTGTTCGGTCAGCTCTTTTTCGATTCGGAGCGCTACGACCTGTCGGCCGTCGGCCGCGTGAAGATGAACATGCGTCTGGGGCTGGACGCCGCCGACACGGTGCGCGTGCTGCGCAAGGAAGACATCCTGGCCATCGTCAAGGCGCTGGCCGATCTGCGCGACGGCCGCGGCGAGATCGATGACATCGACAATCTCGGCAACCGGCGCGTGCGCTCGGTGGGGGAGTTGATGGAAAATCAGTTCCGCGTCGGTCTTCTGCGGATGGAGCGGGCGATCAAGGAGCGCATGAGCGCGGTCGACATCGACACGGTGATGCCGCACGATCTCATCAACGCCAAACCGGTGGCGGCGGCCGTGCGCGAGTTCTTCGGCTCCTCGCAGCTCTCGCAGTTCATGGACCAGACGAACCCGCTCTCGGAAGTTACCCACAAGCGGCGCATGTCCGCGCTCGGCCCGGGAGGTCTGACGCGCGAACGTGCCGGGTTCGAGGTGCGCGACGTGCACCCCACCCATTACGGGCGCATCTGCCCCATCGAGACTCCGGAAGGGCCGAATATCGGCCTGATCAACTCGCTGGCGACCTATGCGCGCGTGAACAAATACGGTTTCATCGAAAGCCCCTATCGCAAGGTGATAAACAAGCACGTCACCAACGAAGTCATCTATCTGTCGGCGATGGAGGAGGCCAAGTTCACCATCGCGCAAGCCAACGCGACCATCGACAACCGCAGCCGCCTGACCGACGAGCTCGTCTCCTGCCGCAAAGGCGGCAATTTCGTCATGACCACACCCGACCAGGTGGAGTTCATCGACGTTTCGCCCAAACAGCTTGTGTCGGTAGCAGCGGCGCTGGTGCCGTTCCTCGAAAACGACGACGCCAACCGTGCGCTGATGGGTTCCAACATGCAGCGTCAGGCGGTGCCGCTGCTGCGCCCCGAGGCGCCGCTTGTCGGCACCGGTCTCGAAGATGTCGTGGCGCGCGATTCCGGATCTGCCATTGCCGCGCGTCGTTCCGGCATCGTGGATCAGGTCGATTCCACGCGAATTGTCGTGCGCGCAACCGAGGAAACCGATCCCACGCGGCCGGGCATCGACATCTACCGGCTCAAGAAGTTTCAGCGCTCCAACCAGTCCACCTGCATCAACCAGCGGCCGCTGGTGAAAGTCGGCGACGCCGTCCGCAAGGGCGACATCATTGCCGACGGCCCCTCGACGCAGCTGGGCGAACTGGCATTGGGCAAGAACGTGCTGGTCGCGTTCATGCCGTGGAACGGGTACAACTTCGAGGACTCCATCCTCATCTCCGAGCGCATCGTGCGCGACGACGTCTTCACCTCGATCCATATCGAGGAATTCGAGACGATGGCGCGCGATACCAAGCTCGGCCCCGAGGAGATCACCCGCGACATCCCCAATGTCGGCGAAGAGAACCTGAAGAGTCTCGACGAGGCGGGCATCGTTTACATCGGTGCCGACGTGAACCCCGGCGACATTCTCGTGGGTAAGGTCACGCCGAAAGGCGAGACGCCGATGACGCCCGAAGAGAAGCTGCTACGGGCGATCTTCGGCGAGAAGGCGGCCGACGTGCGCGATACCAGCTTGCGCGTTCCGCCCGGCGTCACCGGCACGATCGTGGAAGTGCGCGTGTTCAACCGCCACGGCGTGGACAAGGATCAGCGCGCGCTCGCCATCGAGCGCGCGGAAGAGGAGCGTCTGGCCGAGGACCGCGACGACGAGCTGGCGATCCTGGAACGCAACATCTTCTCGCGTCTTTCGGAAATCCTTCTGAATAAGACGGTCGCCACCGGTCCCAAGGGGCTTGCCGCGGATAGCAAGATCACACAGGCGGTCCTGGATGCGATCCCGCGGCATCAATGGTGGCAAATCGCGCTGCGTAACGAAAAGGCGATGGCAGAGATCGAGGCCCTGCGCAAGCAGTACGACGAATCCAAGCAGCGCCTGGACAAGCGCTTCGCGGACAAGGTGGAGAAGCTGCGTCGCGGCGACGAACTCGCGCCGGGCGTCATGAAGATGGTCAAGGTGTTCGTCGCGGTGAAGCGCAAGCTGCAACCGGGCGACAAGATGGCCGGCCGCCATGGCAACAAGGGCGTGATCAGCCGCATCCTGCCGATCGAGGACATGCCGCATCTGGAAGACGGTACGCCGGTCGACGTCGTGCTCAATCCGCTCGGCGTGCCCAGCCGCATGAATGTCGGCCAGATTTTGGAGACCCATCTGGGCTGGGCTTGCGCCGGACTGGGACGGCAGATCGGCGACGTGGTCGACAAGCTCAGGCGCGACGGCAAGTTCGAGAAGATCGAGCCGCTACGCCGTTCGCTCAAGCACCTCTACACGCACGACGAGCGTCTTGCGGAACTCGACGATGCCGGATTGATCGAGCTGGCGGAGAACCTGCGCGAAGGCGTGCCGGTGGCCACGCCGGTGTTCGACGGCGCCAAGGAAGGCGATATCGTCGAAATGCTGCGCCAGGCCGGCCTCAACGAGACCGGCCAGGTGACGCTGTTCGACGGCCGGACAGGCGATACGTTCCGCAGGCCCGTCACCGTGGGCTATATCTACATGCTCAAGCTGCATCATCTGGTGGACGACAAGATCCACGCCCGGTCGATCGGGCCCTACAGCCTCGTCACCCAGCAGCCGCTGGGCGGCAAGGCGCAGTTCGGCGGCCAGCGTTTCGGCGAGATGGAGGTGTGGGCGCTGGAAGCCTACGGTGCGGCCTACACGCTGCAAGAAATCCTCACCGTGAAGTCCGACGACGTGGCGGGCCGCACCAAGGTCTACGAGGCGATCGTCCGCGGCGAAGACACGTTCGAAGCCGGCATACCGGAAAGCTTCAACGTGCTCGTCAAGGAAATGCGTTCGCTCGGTCTGAACGTGGAATTGATCAACGGCTGATTGCAGGCGAACACCTGCACCGTTCGGCGGCCGCCGCACGAAAACGATAACTTTCTCTCCGAGAGAGGAAAAAATGAATCAGGAATTGCTCAGCGTCTTTCAGGTCGGCAAGGAAACGCCGGTCTTCGACCGCATTCGCATCTCGATCGCAAGCCCGGATCAGATTCTTCGCTGGTCGCACGGCGAGATCAAGAAGCCGGAAACGATCAATTATCGTACCTTCAAGCCCGAGCGCGACGGTTTGTTCTGCGCGCGCATCTTCGGGCCGGTGAAGGACTACGAGTGCTTGTGCGGAAAGTACAAGCGCATGAAGTACAAGGGCATCGTCTGCGAGAAGTGCGGCGTCGAGGTGACGGTGCAGAAGGTGCGCCGCGACCGCATGGGCCACATCGATCTGGCCTCGCCGGTGGCGCATATCTGGTTTCTGAAATCGCTGCCGTCGCGTATCGGACTGATGCTCGATATGACGCTCAAGGATCTCGAGCGCGTGCTTTATTTCGAGAACTATGTCGTCATCGAGCCGGGCCTCACGCCGCTCAAGGAGCGTCAGCTTCTTTCCGAAGACGAATACTACAAGGCGCAGGACGAATACGGCGAGGATGCGTTCTCGGCCATGATCGGCGCCGAGGCGATCCGCACCCTTTTGCAGGCCATCGATCTGGAGAAGCTGCGCGACCAGTTGCGCGCCGATATTGCGGTCGCGACCGGCTCCGAGCGGCCGAAGAAGCTCGTCAAGCGGCTCAAGGTGGTGGAGGCATTCATCGATTCCGGCAATCGCCCGGAATGGATGATCCTGACGGTGGTGCCGGTGATTCCGCCGGAGCTGCGCCCGTTGGTTCCCCTCGACGGCGGCCGTTTCGCCACGTCCGATCTCAACGATCTCTACCGTCGCGTCATCAACCGCAACAACCGCTTGAAGCGGCTGATCGAGCTGAAGGCGCCGGACATCATCGTGCGCAACGAAAAGCGCATGCTGCAAGAATCCGTGGACGCGCTGTTCGACAACGGCCGGCGCGGACGCGTCATCACCGGCGCCAACAAACGCCCGCTGAAGTCGCTCGCCGACATGCTCAAGGGCAAGCAGGGCCGTTTCCGGCAAAACCTGCTTGGCAAGCGCGTCGACTATTCGGGCCGCTCGGTGATCGTGGTAGGCCCCGAACTGAAGCTTCATCAATGCGGCCTGCCCAAGAAGATGGCGCTCGAACTCTTCAAGCCGTTCATTTATTCGCGGCTCGAAGCGAAGGGCTTTTCCCAGACGGTCAAGCAGTCCAAGAAGCTGGTCGAGAAGGAAAAGCCCGAGGTTTGGGATATCCTCGAGGAGGTCATTCGCGAGCATCCGGTTCTGCTGAACCGCGCGCCGACGCTGCACCGACTCGGCATCCAGGCATTCGAGCCGGTGCTGATCGAGGGCAAGGCGATCCAGCTGCATCCGCTGGTCTGCACCGCCTTCAACGCCGACTTCGACGGCGACCAGATGGCCGTCCACGTGCCGCTGTCGCTGGAGGCGCAGCTGGAAGCGCGCGTGCTGATGATGTCGACGAACAACATCCTGTCGCCCGCCAACGGCAAGCCGATCATCGTGCCGACGCAGGACATTGTGCTCGGCCTTTATTACGTGTCGCAGGAGCGCGACAACGAGCCCGGCCAGGGCATGGTTTTCAACGACATCGGCGAGATCGAGCACGCGCTTTATGCCGGTGCCGTGACCCTGCACGCCAAGATCGAGGCGCGCTACCGCACCGTCGACGCCGAGAACCGTCCCATCACGCGGCGCGTGAAATCGACGCCGGGGCGGATGATGATCGCGGAAATTCTTCCGCGCTCGCCGAAGATTCCCTTCGAGCTCGTGAACCGGCTGCTGCGCAAGCAGGAGATCAGCCAGATCATCGACGAGGTCTACCGGCACTGCGGCCAGAAGGATACGGTGCTCTTCTGCGATGCCGTCATGGCGCTGGGCTTCCGCGAAGCCTGCAAGGCGGGCATCTCGTTCGGCAAGGACGACATGGTGGTGCCGGCCGCCAAGCAGAAGCTGATCGACGAGACGCGGCACCGCGTACGCGAATACGAGCAGCAATATCTCGACGGCCTGACGACGGACAAGGAGAAGTACAATCTGGTCGTCGATACGTGGTCGAAGTGCACCGACCAGGTCGCCGCAGAAATGATGCGCGAGATCTCCGAGCCGCGCGTCGACCCGGATACCGGCCGGCTGATGGAGATGAACTCCGTCTATATGATGTCGCATTCCGGTGCGCGCGGCTCGCCGCAGCAGATGAAGCAGCTCGCCGGCATGCGCGGCCTCATGGCGCGTCCGTCGGGCGAGATCATCGAGACGCCGATCCTTTCCAACTTCAAGGAAGGGCTGACGGTGATGGAATACTTCAATTCCACGCACGGCGCGCGCAAAGGCCTTGCCGACACCGCGCTCAAGACGGCCAACTCCGGCTATCTGACGCGCCGCCTGGTCGACGTGGCCAACGACTGCATCATCACGGCGGAAGATTGCGGCACCAAGAAGGGCATCACCGTTCAGGCCGAGATCGACGGCGGGCAGGTGGTCTCCTCGCTTGCCGAACGCATCCTGGGCCGCACCACGGCGGAAGACATCAAGCACCCGGACACGGGCGAGGCGATCATCCGCCGCGGCCGCGAGTTCACCGAGGACATCGCGGAGAAGATCGAGGCCGCGCACATCCAGAAAGTGCGCGTGCGTTCGGTCCTGACGTGCGAGCTGACAGACGGCGTCTGCGGCAAGTGCTACGGACGCGATCTGGCGCGCGGAACGCCGGTGAATATCGGCGAGGCGGTGGGCGTCATCGCCGCGCAATCGATCGGCGAGCCGGGCACGCAGCTCACCATGCGCACTTTCCACATCGGCGGCGCCGCCCAGATCGCGGGTCAATCCAAGATCGAGGCGAGCTATGACGGCACGATCAAGATCGTCAACCGCAACGTGGTGAAGAACTCCGACGGCGAGATCATCGCGATGAGCCGCAACATGCAGGTGGCCATCGTCGACGCCAAGGGGACCGAGCGCGCGGCGTACCGCATCACCTATGGCGCGCGGCTGAAGGCCGACGAAGGCCAGACGGTGAAGCGCGGCGACCGGCTGGCGGAGTGGAATCCCAATGTTCTGCCGATCCTCACCGAAACCGACGGCGTCGTGCGTTACGAGGATCTCGTCACCGGCCAGTCGCTCAAGGAAGTCGCCGACGAAAAGACCGGCGTGTCCAGCAAGGTGGTCATGGACTCCCGCGGCACGGGCTCCAAGGCGTCCGATTTGCGCCCGGCCATCGTCATCACCGACAGAAGCGGCAAGGTGTTGGCGCTTGCCACGGGCGAGGTTCGTTATCCGCTGTCGGTGGACGCCATTCTCTCGGTGGAGGACGGTGCGGAAGTGAAGGCGGGCGACGTGCTGGCGCGCATTCCCACGGAAGGCGCCAAGACGCGCGACATCACCGGCGGTCTGCCGCGCGTTGCGGAGCTCTTCGAGGCGCGCAAGCCCAAGGAGTGCGCGGTGCTGGCCGAGACCGACGGCTTCATCGAGTTCGGCAAGGACTACAAGAACAAGCGCCGCGTCGTCATCCGGCCCAAGAACGACAAGTTGGAGCCCGTCGAGTTCCTCATCCCGAAGGGCAAGCATATCAGCGTGCGCGAAGGGGATTATGTGGAGAAGGGCGACTACATCGTCGAAGGCAACCCCAGCCCGCACGACATCCTGCGCATCAAGGGCATGGAGGAGCTTGCGACCTATCTCGTCAAGGAAATCCAGGACGTCTACCGGCTGCAGGGCGTGAAGATCAACGACAAGCACATCGAAGTGATCGTCCGCCAGATGATGCAGAAACTGGAGATCCTCGACGGCGGTGAAACCACGCTCCTGGCCGGCGAGCAGGTCGATCTGCTCGAGCTGCAGGAGGCGAACAAGAAGGCCGAGGATCTCGGCGGCAAGTTCGCGGAGGGCCGGCCGGTTCTTTTGGGCATCACCAAAGCCTCGCTGCAGACGCGGTCGGTCTTCTCCGCCGCGTCCTTCCAGGAGACCACGCGCGTGCTCACCGATGCAGCCGTGAACGGCAAGGTGGATACGCTCGAAGGCCTGAAGGAAAACGTGATCGTCGGACGCCTCATTCCGGCCGGCACCGGCGGGGCCATCGCGCGGCTGCGCCATGTGGCATCCGAGCGCGACCGCGTCATCCAGGCCGAGCAGGCAAAGCCTGTTCCGGCCATCGAAGGCCCGCCACAGCAGGCGGCGGAATAAGGTAGCCGCAATTGGCGCCGCCCGGAGCGATCCGGGCGGCGTTGTCTGCTCGTGTTCACCACGCAAGCAGATCGAGGCCGGGCACGTCGTTGAAGTCTTGGGGATCGAGCGTGACCAGCGTGGCTCGATGCACGAGCGCCTGGGCCGCAATCATGCGGTCAAAAATCTTCCGGCGCGAAAATCCAGTTGCTTCAAGAATGCTGCGATACGCGTCCGCTGCCGGCTCGTCGAACGGCACAACGGGAATGGCCTCCAGAATCGCATCAAGCAGCGGCCTGCGAATGGCGGCATTGTGCTTGTCCTTGTAAACGCCGCCCTCGAGTTCTACGCGCGTGATGACGGAAAGCAGAACCGCTCCATCGAGAGCGGCCACCTTATCGATGATAGAAAGATCGCGATCGCGGAGTCTTATCGCGACATTCGCGTCGAGCATGAACGCCAAGTTCAGAGCCCCGGCCGATCGGGAGCCACGTCTGCGTCGCGCACCTCAATTTCGCCCGGGCCAGGCAGCGATTTGAGCTTCGCCACCATTTCGGCGATTGGCGGGCGCGTCGGATAGATGGTGAGGACATCGCCCGCTCGGACGATGGTTACCTCGATCTCGCTGCCAAAGGCCACGTCTTTGGGAAGCCGAACGGCTTCGCTGTTTCCACTGCGAAAGGTGCGGCTGGTCGCGATCGTCACGTCATGCTCCTACACTTCGGACATACGCGTATATACAGAGATCCTGCGAATTTGCAAGGTGCCGCGCGGAGCAAGCCGGGCGGCGTCTGCCGGTATCGGCCGGCAGCGACGAATTGACGAGGCGCTAAAGAAGGCAAGGGCGCGTTAGGCGGGCAGGGCAATCGGGCGAAGGGGTTTCCCGACTCTTTTCGATTACTCGGCCGCCATCACGATTCGAAAATTCCACGGTGGGACTCGTCGGGATTCGGATATTGCAAAAATGGCGTTCACCCGATTGCTCTGGTTAGGCGGGTCTCTCGTCTTGCAATATTAACTAATTGTAGCTACGATTAATTTAGTGAAGATCGAATTCGATCCCGCAAAGAGCGAGAAGAATGCGCGAGAGCGGGGGCTTCCCTTCGGGCGGGCGAGCGAATTCGATTGGGATAACGCAGTGTACGCTGAGGACACGCGACATGCCTATCCCGGGCGGCGTTTTGTGGCACTAGGGCACATCGGTGAGCGGCTACACGTCGTTTGCTTCACGCCGATCGATGGCGGAGTCCGGGTCGTCAGCTTTCGGAAGGCGAATGAGCGCGAGATACGACGATATGAAAAGGAAAGCTCTCACGAATAAGTCTGGCGAAGTTCGGGAGCTGCAATCGGCGGATATTCGGGCGATGAAGCCTGCAAAGGACGTCCTGCCGGCGCTGCTTTTGGATGTTCTTCCGAAACGCCGTCGCGGAGAACGCGGCCCGCAGAAGGCGCCCACAAAGGAACAAGTCACGTTGCGGTTGGACAGAGACGTCTTGGATCGATTTCGCGCCGCCGGTGCCGGCTGGCAGCGACGGATCAACGAGGCGCTAAAGAAGGCACGGGCGCGTTAGGCAGCGGCTGGAGGGCCGAAGTGCAAACTCCGCGGGCCGCAACCTTTTAAATCCACGCCGACGCCAAATGCCCCTGGTACCGCCTTTTCCGGCTATGTGAGTTGTTACTGAAATCGGATACCCCCCAAGCGGCACGGGCTTTTCGCTGCTCGTAAAGATGCTCACGCGGAGATGGGGAGCCGCGGAGCGAAATTGCGCGCGTTGAATATCGGCGGCCGGTTCTCCTCCGGATCGTCGAAGGGATCGATTGCGCGAACACGCACCGTCAATTCGCGCATCCTTGCCATTGCCGCAGGCCGATCGCGACGCATCCACAGCATTGCTCCGCGCCTCCCCATCTCCGCGTGATCGATTTTTGGAGGACGAAAATCCAAGCCCTGTGCCGTACGCTCGCGTGTCGCTTTGCCGTGATTCCGGGTACTAGTGGATCGCATCTGACATTTGAATCCCGTGGGGGGATTTCCGCAGGCTCGTAGAGATGCGAGTCTGCCGTATGCGAACGGGAATATCCATCACGGTGAAGCCTTCGGAGCGCAAGCGGCTGAAGGCGATTTTGAAGGACCGCAACGCGCCGCAGAAGCACGCATGGCGGGCCGAGATTGTTCTACTTTCGGCCGAGGGTCTTGGAACGAATGAGATCATGCGTCGGACGAAGAAATCCAAGACCTGCGTCTGGCGCTGGCAGGAGCGGTTTATGGAGGAAGGGGTCGACGGCCTTCTTCGCGACAAGACGCGCCCCTCGCGGGTCGCCCCGCTCGGCCCGGAGGTCGGCGCACGGGTTGTGGCGATGACGCAAGAGAAGCCGCCGGGAGAAACGACCCATTGGACGCGAGCGATGATGGCGAAGGCTTGCGGCATCAGCGCCAGCGCGGTAGGGCGCATCTGGCGCGTCCATGGCCTTCAGCCTCACAAGATCAAGCAGTTCAAGCTTTCCAACGATCCGAAGTTCGTGGAAAATCTACGCGATGTCGTAGGGCTCTACGTTGACCCGCCTGCTCATGCCATCGTGCTTTCTTTCGATGAGAAGCGCCAAATTCAGGCGCTGGACCGCACCCAGCCGGGTCTTCCGATGAAGAAGGGGCGCGCCGGCACAATGACTCACGACTACAAACGCAACGGCACGACCACGCTGTTCGCGGCCCTTGATGTCCTCGAAGGAAAATCATTGGCCGCTGCATGCAGCAGCACCGACACCAGGAGTTCATTCGCTTCCTGAACACCATCGAAGCAGAGGTGCCAAAGGACAAGGCCGTCCACGTCGTGCTCGATAACTATGCCACCCACAAGCACCCGGACGTCCTGGCTTGGCTCGCCCGGCACAAACGCTTCACCTTCCACTTCACGCCGACATCCTGCTCGTGGCTCAATGCCGTGGAGGGTTACTTCGTCAAGCTCTCCAAACAGCGCTTGAAGCGTGGCGTTTTCCGATCCGTTGTCGAACTCCAGACCGCAATCAACCGCTTCATCGAGGAGACAAATCAGATGCCAACGCCCTTCGTCTGGACCGCCAATCCCAACAAAATCATCGCCGCCGTCAGACGCGGGCACCAAGTGTTAGATTCGATCCACTAGTGCACGGATGCATACAGAGGATACAGGGAGGTTGGCAATTTTTTGAAGGATGGCGTCGGCAGAGTTGGTCCAGACGAAGGGCTTGGGTTCGGCATTGTATTCCTCAAGGTAACGCTTGATGGCGGATTGGAGTTCGACGACGGATCGGAAGACGCCGCGCCGGTGCGCTGCAATTTTCGCCCGGTGTTGCGGGCGGATCACGAACGCATTGCGGCAAGCAGGGAAAAATTCCCGGCTCTTCGAAGGCGGAACGGGCGAGGGCGTCGAGGCGCGATTTCACAGTCGCACGCGTGCAGGATAGAATGCACCGTTCCGCCGAAGCAAAAACGCGCATGCGTCTTTCGGCACGGCTCTTTGACATTGTAAATCCATACCCCTTCCGCTGCACGAGGCGCGCGCGTCCACATGCCGGCGCGGACGGCTGGTTTGCTTGTAGGTGCGGTTCCGGGAAGCGGTTTCGCTGTTAATTCCCTGTTAATTCGCTGCTCGTTCGCTGCCGCGGTTGCGCACGCAAAATCGCCAAACACGCGATGGAATGCGGCTTTTTGTGCATTTTGTTCGCGGTTCGGTCCGCGGCTTTTCGCCGAAATTCGCTGCGGATTTCCCTGCTAGCAGCGAATTCGCCGAACAGCGCCACGGTCAACCCGGCATTCGACTGTTTAGGCGTATTAGCGCCTTCGACGCCCGCTGCTCGGACGCGCCGCGCAACAATCAGGAATCGACATCGCGAGAGCCGTCTGCTGCAGCTGGCCAGCTCCCGACAGAATCTGGCGCGGGAAGGTGGTCGGTTCGCGCGATTTACGTATACGGCGCAATAGGATTTGATCATCTTTTGTCAAGAGGATCAGACCGCAATGAGCGGTCAGTACGCGTCTTACCGGGCGGAAAGTATTGCTTAACACGATACGGTTAAGCTTCCCGATTGGAGTATTGTTTCCGGTCACGCATCGGGGAGGCGCGGGTGGCGGACTGCGCAGCAAGCCTAGAGGCTCAAGCGCGCATTGCCGAGCTGGAAGCACAGCTCGCCAAGGAGGGTGCGCAATTCGCTCTTGCGGAGCGCGCCGCCCGTGTCGGCTATTGGCGCGTTACGCTACCGGGTCTTCAAATTATCTTTTCACCCGGGATGTATTCCATACTTGGCATCGATTCGGCCACGCCGATAGAATCGAGAGCCGAGTTGTTCGGTGCGACAGGTATCGTCGACCGCGATTTTTTCCTGGGAAAAGTCACAACCGCTATTCGAACACGCTCGGGCTTCTCCTTCCGCAGACGCATCCGCTGCGCCGACGGTTTGGAGCGAGTCTTCGATCTCGTCGGCGACGTCGAATCCGGGCCGGACGGCGAGGTCACCGCCGTCGTCGGCGCAACGCACGATGTGACGGAATGGGTAAAGGCCGAAGAAGAGCGCAATAGGGTACAGAAACTCTATCGCATTATGACGGAAGCGGCATCGGACATCATCATGGTTCATGACGGGCGAGGAAATGCCGAATTCGCATCGGCCGCGCTTGGACATGTTCTCGGATGGACGATACACGACGTGACCGGGCTGGGTATATCCGGTCTCGTCCACCCCGACGATATCGCCGCGGTCACGGAAATGCAGGGAAAGGCGTCGCTGGGCGAAATGACCACCGCTACCTTTCGGCTGCGTCGCTCAGACGATCAATATTTCTGGTTCGAGGCCATGATGTCCCTGGTCAGCGACGCAGAGACCGGCGCGCTTCGCTACATCGTCACGGTTTTGCGCAATGTCAGCGAGCGCAAGGCGAAGGAAACGGCGCTGCGGGCGGCATTTGAAGCGGCGGAGGCCGCCAATCGCGCCAAATCCAGGTTTCTTGCCAATATGAGCCACGAACTGCGCACGCCGCTCAACGCCATCATCGGTTTCAGCGAACTCATGAGCCTCGAAAAATTCGGGCCGATCGACAATCCGCGCTATCGCGATTACAGCTCGGCCATTCACAAGTCCGGGCGATATCTGCTCGATCTGATCAACGACATGCTCGATATGGCAAAGATCGAGGCCGGAAAGTTCGTGCTGACCATTGAAGACACGAATCTCGCCGAAACCGTCAAGGAATGCGTTCGGACTATGGCCGAGCGTGCCGCCTATGGCGGCATCGGCGTGAATGTCTCGTTGCCTGTGCAAGGGCTGACGTTCCCGGCGGATCGACGGGCGCTGAAGCAAATTATCTTCAATCTGCTCTCGAACGCCATCAAATTCACTCCGTCCGGCGGTCATGTGGGCATTGCCGCGACAATCCAGGACGATATGGTCCGCATTGAAGTCCGCGATGACGGCATCGGCATCGCCGCGGAAGACTTGCCGCGCCTGGGCAAGCCATTCGAGCAGGTCTGCGACGATCCCAATCTCGCCAAGAGCGGAACGGGATTGGGTCTGGCACTCGTGCGTGCCCTTGTCGAGCAGCATCGGGGCCGGCTGACAATCGACAGCCCCGCTCATAAGGGAACGATCGTGACGGTCGAACTGCCGCGCTTCCCTGCGGAGGCGCAAGTCGCGGCGTAGGAAATTGCGCGATCCCGGGAGATTGCGGCCGTTTCCCGCATTCGGCTGTCCCGCAAAATGATTCGATCATTGATGCGGATAGTTTCGCGATTGTTTTCGCCCCTTTAACGGGTTCGCTAAACGATTGTTCCCGCAGAGGTCAGCTGGCGACGTATTCCTTCTCCCAGGCCAGCAAGCGTTGCAGGAGCGTTGCAAATTGTTTCTCGACGGTCGTTCCAAATAGAGGATCGTGTTCCCTCGACATGCCGGATCCGATGACGTGCCAATCCTCTTCCGACAGCGCGGATTCGGCGGCAGGGAAGAAGACCGCCTCTTCCATTCTCATGTGCTGGCGTTCGGCGTCGATGAAACTGCGCGCCGCATTCACCAGCGTGGCGAGCGGCATGACCTGGTCGCGGAACAGCGCCTGAATGTTGTCGCGGAATCGGCGCACCCTGGCGCCGGTATCGCGGTGCTCCCGCGCCAGGTCGCCGATTTGCTTGGCCGCTTCCGGATGCCTGGCCTGCAATTGTCTGAAAACGGCATCTTCCTTCGGATGATGGCAGCGATCGGGATAATCGCAGAAGTAAGTGGCGATATCCTGCAGCAGGTCGTAATCGGGGCGCTTGCCTGCCACCGAGAGTTCGACCTGATGCTCAAGTGCATCCAGCAGTCGCGCGATGTTCTTGTGCTCCTGGCGCAACACCTGAATTAATGGCGACATGGTCGTCTCCGTACCCCGATTGTATGGCGCTTCCCACCCTTGCAACTCTCGATCGGGCAGATCAGCCGAACGCTTCGTCACCCCTCAGGATGGTACGATGGAGTAGCCGCCCGCAGTCCGGGTCATAGGGCATGGCGCGATGCAGCGAACCGGTGTTGTCCCACATCACCGCGTCGCCCACCTTCCATTCATGGGCATAATGATAGGGCTCGCTGGTCGCAAACTCGCGCAAGCCGTGCAGGATGCGGGCGCTCTCTTTCGGATCGACGCCGATCACGTATTGAGCCGTGTTGCCCAGCACCAGCGACTTGCGGCCCGACTTGTGCTTCCACACCAGCGGCAATTCGGCTTCCCCCTTCGCCATCCAATTGTCCAGCTGCTTCAGTGTCGGTTCCGGCGTGTGATAGAGCTGCGACACCCACATCGAATGCACGACGCGCAAATTGTCGATCCTGTCTTTGGTTTCCTGCCGCAGGTCGTCGTAGGCGGCGTAGGTGTTGGCAAACTCGGTATTGCCGCCCCAGGTCGGCAGCACCTTGCTCGACAGGATCGAGCCGCGGACCGGCACCTTGTTCATCGTGCCGTCGATGTGCCAGAATAGCGAGCCCTTGAGATACTCGACGACCTCGCGGTTCACGTTCACATCGAGCGAGATCTTGAAGATATCCGCGCCCGTGAGTTCCAGCGCATTGCCGCCCAACAGATTGGTGAACGCGATCTGCTCTTCGTCCGTGAAGCACACTTCGGGAAAAACCAACACGCCGCGCTGTTCCAGAAGATCGTTGATATCGGCGCAGAGTTCGCCCTCCAGCAGCTCGGCCTTGGTGTTATGGATGCGGCTACCGATCCTGGGCTTGATTTCTTCGGCGATCAGACGGGGCTTGGTAATGATATTCACGGAATTCCTCCCTGTGGTCCGCAGACCCGCTCATGGGCAAGCAGACTGACGCGATCAAGCCCCCCTATCCTTGATCCAGCTCAATTTTCCGGGCGGGAAGGAACATTCGGCGCCCCCGCGATGGGCGGGCAACCGGTTGAGAGAAGTTCGCATTTCCTGCGGGCGCATCGGCAGGAGCGGGACGCATTCACACAAGTTTGATAGACAGGACACGAAAGCTTCGATCTCTTTGAAGATAATTTACGGCCCGTGAACCATGATCGAGCCGTGGCAGATCGGGCATTTCGCGCAACGGGTAACGGCGATGGCGAACGGCGAGAAAAGTGCCCCGCACGGGCTGACGCGTAACGCCCTTGCATTTGTGCTGGCCGGCGGTCGCGGGAGCCGTCTCATGCAGTTGACGGACCGGCGCGCCAAGCCGGCGGTATTTTTCGGCGGCAAGTCGCGCATCATCGATTTTGCGCTGTCCAATGCTCTGAACTCCGGCATCCGGCGCATCGCCGTCGCCACCCAGTACAAGGCGCACAGCCTGATCCGGCATCTCAACCGGGGGTGGAACTTCTTTAGGATCGAACGCAACGAGAGCTTCGATATCCTTCCGGCTTCCCAGCGGGTATCCGAGACGCAGTGGTACCTCGGGACCGCCGACGCGGTGTACCAGAATATCGACATCTTGGAGAGCTATGGCGTGGACCACGTCGTGGTGCTGGCCGGCGATCACGTCTACAAGATGGATTACGAGCTCATGTTGCGCCAGCACGTGGACGCGAGAGCCGACGTGACCGTGAGCTGCATCGAGGTCCCGCGCGCGGCAGCCGGCACGTTCGGCGTCATGAGCGTCGATGCCGCCGATCGCATCGTCTCCTTTCTCGAGAAACCGGCCGAGCCGCCCGGCCTGCCCGATAAGCCCGACACTTCGCTGGTCAGCATGGGGATCTACGTATTTGCAGCGCCGTTCCTGTTCGATCAATTGCGCCGCGATGCCGCCGACCGGAACTCCAGACACGACTTCGGCGGCGACCTCATCCCGTACATCGTCGAGAACGGCAAAGCCGTCGCCCACCGGTTTCAGAGAAGCTGCGTGCAAAGCGGTCACGAGCCCGAGATGTATTGGCGCGACGTGGGCACCATCGATGCCTATTGGGAAGCCAACATCGATCTGACCAACATCGTGCCGGCGTTGGACCTTTACGATACCAACTGGCCGATTTGGACCTACTCGGAGGTCACGCCGCCCGCCAAATTCGTGCATAACGAACTGGGTCGCCGCGGCGAGGCGGTCAGTTCGCTGGTTTCCGGCGGTTGCATCGTTTCAGGCGGCGCCTTGAACCGGACGTTGTTGTCGACCGGGGCTTACGTGCATTCCTATGTCCGGCTGGATGGCGCGGTTGTGCTGCCCTATGTCGATGTCGGCCGTGACGCCAGGCTCAGCCGCGTTGTGATCGACCGCGGCGTGCGTATCCCCCCCGGCCTGGTCGTCGGCGAAGATCCGGAGGCCGACGCGGCGCGGTTTTTCCGCACGGAGAACGGCGTGACGCTCATCACCCAGTCGATGATCGAGCAACTCTGAGGGTTTTCTCGTGCGCGTGCTCATGGTCGCCTCGGAAGCCTATCCCCTGGTCAAGACCGGGGGCCTGGGGGACGTAATCGGTGCGTTGCCGCCGGCGCTGGCACAGATCGGCGTCGATGTACGTTTGCTGCTGCCCGGGTACCCGCCCGTTCTGCAGCATTTGCGCGGCATTCGCAGGCTGTCGAGTTATGCGGATTTGTTCGGCGGCGAAGCGCATCTTCTCCTCGGGCAGATGCAAAACGGGGTGGAGGTCATGGCGATCTTTGCGCCGCACCTCTACGAGCGGACTGGGAATATTTACCTCGGTCCCGACCGGAAAGATTGGTCCGACAATCATCGGCGTTTCGCCGCACTTTCCTGGGTTGCCGCTCATCTGCCGACAGGACATGGCAGCTGGCGGCCGGATGTGGTTCATGCGCATGACTGGCAGGCCGGCCTTGCGCCTGTTTTCCTGATGCTTGCGGAGAGCTGGCGTCCGGCGACGGTGATGACCGTCCACAATCTTCAATATCAGGGATTGTTCGCCGCGGGCCTTCTGGGCGAGCTGCGATTGCCGCGCGAGCTCTTCCATCTGCGCGGCGTGGAATTTCACGGCCAGATCGGGTTTCTCAAGGCCGGCCTCGTCTTTGCGGACCGCATTACGACGGTCAGCCCCACCTATGCGCGCGAAATCCGCACGACCGAACAGGGATTCGGACTGGACGGCCTGCTGACATGGCGGGCCGACGACCTGTCTGGCATTTTAAACGGCATCGACACGCAGATATGGGACCCGGCACACGATCCGGCGCTGCCGGCCCCCTATGGCAGGGGTTCGCTCGAGGCCAAAACGCGCAGCAAGTCGGCTTTGCAACACGCATTCGGCCTTGAAGATTCTCGCGACCGCTTGCTCTTCTGCGTGATCAGCCGGCTCGCCTATCAGAAGGGCGTCGATCTGCTTCTTCCCTTGCTGCCGCGCTTGGTCGGCATGGGCGGTCAGCTGGTTCTGCTGGGAAGCGGCGAGGCGGATTTAGAACGTGCCTTCGCCGAAGCGGCTCGGGAGTATCCCGGCCAGGTCGCCGTCCGGATCGGCTTCGACGAACATCGCGCGCACCTGATCCAGGGCGGCGCCGATGCGATCCTTGTGCCCTCCCGCTTCGAGCCCTGCGGTCTGACCCAGCTGTGTGCGATGCGCTACGGAACGATTCCGATTGTTTCGCGGGTGGGGGGGCTGGCCGACAGCGTGATCGATGCCAACGCGGCAGCACTCGCCGACGGCGTGGCCACAGGCATTCAATTTGCCCCCGCCACGCACGAAGCGTTGGCCGACGCTTTGGATCGCGCCTTTGCGCTTTATCGTCAGCCTCCGGTTTGGCAGACGATGCAGCGCCGGGCCATGGGGCACGAGGTAGGCTGGCAGGCCGCGGCCCGCGACTACAAATCGCTCTATGGTTCGTTGCTCGGCCGAACGAGCGAGCCCGCGGCGGAAATCACCTCCAGAATTCCCGGCTGACGGGCGCGCGAAGCGGCTCTGGCGCGAGGGCCTTTATCAGTGCCATGGTTCCCGAGGATCGCCTCGGATCGAATTCCTGAAAAGGGAGCAGGCCATGAGTGACGAGACATTCGCCAAGGTTGCGACAGCGGAGCGGCGCGACTGGATAACCACGCATCTGCAGATGTATTTGCGGTCGGGAGGTGCCGAGGGTCACATCATGGACCTGTGCGATATCGGCGGGCATCGATTTACGACCCACCTTCTCGTCAAGTATGTCGGGCGCAAGAGCGGCCGGACGATCGTCACGCCGCTCATTTACGGCGATATGGGCGGAGAAGTGGTGATCTGCGGTTCGAAGGGTGGCGCCGACCATCATCCCGATTGGTATCTCAACATCAAGGCGAGCCAGGAGATCGACTTTCAAATCGCCACCCAGGCGTTCCGTGCTACGTGGCGCGAGCCTGAGGGCGCGGAGCGCGCCAAGGTGTGGGATTTCATGCAAGGGGTGTTTCCGCCGTACACGACCTACCAGGCATCCACCCAGCGCGTGCTGCCGCTCGTAATGTTTGCGCCGATCGAGCCGGCAGAGATCTTCAAGGAATAGCCGAGCCGACAAGAAAGCATGAACGCGTATTTCGCAGGAGAAATAGATGACACAAGCTGCAGGCATCTACAGCAAGAGCGCCGGCACGAAGAGCTACACGATGGTCGTGCTCACCAATCCGGTGGCGGGCAAGGAGGAAGAATACAACGATTGGTACGACAACCGGCACATTCCGGATGTGCTGGCAGTCCCGGGGTTCGTGGGTGCCCAGCGATTCAAGCTCGTCGTGAACCCCGCGGGAGGCGAACCGCCGTGGCGCTATTACGCCATCTATCAGTTGGAAACGGAGAATCCCCAAGGCGCCATCGACGAGATTCTCGGCCGCTGGTGTACCGATAAAATGCCAAACAGCGAGAGCCTCGATCAGACGCTCTTTTTTGGGGTGTACGAGGCCATCACGCCCTTTGTCGGCAAGCGCTAACGACTGCCTACTGGGAGCGCGGCCGTCTCCGCCCGTCATGGGAAGGTGAGGCGCAAAGATGCGCGTGACGCCCAAGGATGGGCGCGCTCGCAGTGTACCATCTCATCTTACCTCGCCACCACCCTTACCCGCGCGATGTTCTGGATGCGGGCGTAGGGCGTTTGCGTGTCGCCATTGCGCTGCGCGGTGGCGCGCAGCACGGGGAAATAGGTGCCGGGCTTTGCGTATGTGTAGGTGGCTTCGAGGCGCACGAGGGTATCCGGCGCGTCGATACGCGCGACGGCGGGATAATCGCCGCTGCCTTCGAAATCCCATTCCGCCTTGACGACCTGGCCGGCGCCAGGCGGCGCTTCGATGCTGGCGGTGAACGCGACCGGCTCGCCCGCGCGCACATCGGCACGCACGCCGCCGTTTGCTTTCAATTCCACCACAGGCTGAATGCCGCCGCGTTCCTTCGCGCTCGCCGGCACGATCACCTGGCTGTCTTTCACGCGATAACGAGTCTCGGCCGGCTTCACGCCCTTCTCGACCCATTGGGCGAGGTCGCGCAGTGCCTGTTGCAGCGCGCCGCCGTAGCTTACGACATGGGCGCGCGCCAGCGCCGTCAGCGGATTTTCGTGGTGCGCGTGATCGACGAACCAGAGCGCGAAATTGTCGTCGAAGCGCGCGCCCAACGCCTGTTTCACCTGCGAGCGGTACCAGTCGGCCTGCCAGGGATACGAATCGATATCCATCAACACCGCGAGCACCAGCACCTTGCCGTGCACGCCGCCGTTCAGCACCGCACCCGCCGCATTGGCCGTGCCGGCCGGACCGATCAGCATGTCGCGCTGCGGATAGATAGGCTTGCCGCTCGCATCGCGGAACTGGTTCCAGCCGTAATAATCCGTCGTCGGCGGCACCTGGTGGCGATGATAGGTTTCGAGCGCCAACGCCCAGGCATTGTCGATGCGGACCTCATCGCCGGCGCGGATGCTGCCTGCGGCTTTCGGGTCGGCCGTCGCGATCAGATGAACCACGGCGCCGTTCGTCCGCGCGATGGGAAGACTCGCCCCGGCCGCGGCACCGCTCAAGACCACCAGATGCGCATCGGCACCGTTCTTGTCCGGCGCGCCCGCCAGTTCGATCGCCCATGGCGGTCCACCGCGCGTGGCGACGACCTTCGCATCGAAGCGAAAGCGCTCGCCCCGGATCGCCGCTTTGGGATCGCTGCCGAGATAGCCGGGCTTGCTCCAGAAATCGTCGACATAGGTGGGATCCATCGCCGGGATCATGCCCGAGAGGTTCGAGAAATAGCCGCTGTCGAGCGTGGCGTGGCCATACCATCCGCGCGGCGGATAGCCCATCAGCGTCGCTTCCTTCAGCGCCGCGCGTTCCTCCTCGTTGAGTTCGGCGTAAGGATCGCCGCTGCCGCCCGGGTTGATCGCATCGACAATCGCCGGAAAGCGGTTGCGCCGGCGCAAGGTCCGCAGCGCATGCATGCGCACGGTGAACATGCTGGGAATGGCATGGTTGCAGCCGGGCACGAAGGGAGCAAAACCGTCCCACACGCCGCTGGTGTTCTCTGCGGCCCCCATCGTCTGATAGGCGCCGCCGCTGCCGCCGAACAGATAGCCGAACGGACGGTGCGCGCCGTAGATTTCGGCGGCAACGACCCGGGAGTATTTCGCCGCCGCCGCGTTGACGCGGTAGGCGGGAATGGCCGGATCGATGCCTGCCGCACGAAACACGGCGCCATTATTCGTCTGGACGTAATAGGCGCCGCTGTCGATGGTAAAGCCGAGATCGCCGGTCGCCACCTCGAATTCGATCGGAAAAGGACCGATGTCGGACGTCACCGCCATGGGATAGGTGTTGTGGAAGAAGCGCCCTTCGTATTGCGCTTGCGGCGGGAAGTAGAACGAGAAGCGTGCGTCGGTGCCCTTGAAGCCGCCGTTCACGTATCGGTGCGGTACCGGAGTGCTGCGCACTTCGTTCACCTCGACGAACGGCTCGTTGAACGACGGATCGATGGAATCGGCAGTGACGAACAGCGGTGACGAGTTCATGGGCGCGTTTCCTATTATGAGTTTTCAATTGATACCGTGGATATCGGTGATCGCAATAGACCCTGCCGCGCTTGCAGGCAGGGTAATCGCATATGCCTGTGGGCTGTGAAGAAGGCTATTTTCACGCGGAGGCGCGGAGCGCGCGGAGATGCCGAGGAAAAACCGCCGGCGAGTTTCCCGCGCGAAGCGCAGCAAATTTGCGCCGACAAGACGCAATGATGTCAAGTTGCCCCCGATGTCTTGGCGCCTTTGCGTCTTGGCGGTTCAACTTTGCATAATAGTATTGGCGCTACGGGCCGGACCTTTACCTCCGCGTCTCCGCGTCTCCGCGTGCCAAATTTATGTGCGATAGTCCTGCCCTTGAGGCACTTGAGGACAAGGCTATCGTATTTGGCCACGGAGACCGCGTACCCATTGGGCAAAACCTTTCGATCGCCTTGCAGCCGAGTTCGGAACTACGAGTGCGTCGCTTTCCGAGAGGTCGTTGACCGCAGACAAAGAGCAGGCGCCCGCCGTACCCTAATTTAATTTGTCGAAGGTGCTTGACACGCCTCGGTGCCATTTTTAGAATTATTCTAACCTACAGGAACGGTCACAGGAAAAAACATGTCGAACGAGAGCAAGTGCCCGGTCGCGGGCGGGACCCGCACGCACACCAATCGCGATTGGTGGCCGAACCAGCTGAACCTTCAGGTGTTGCACCAGCATTCGAGCCTCTCCAATCCGATGGGTGCGGCATTCGATTATGGCAAGGAATTCAAGAGCCTCGACCTCAACGCCGTCATCAAGGACCTGCATGCCCTGATGACCAACTCGCAGGACTGGTGGCCGGCCGACTTTGGCCATTACGGTCCGCTGTTCATTCGGATGGCATGGCACAGCGCCGGCACCTATCGCATCGGCGACGGCCGCGGCGGCGCAGGAGCCGGCCAGCAGCGCTTCGCGCCGCTCAACAGCTGGCCGGACAACGCCAACCTCGACAAGGCGCGCCGTCTCTTGTGGCCGATCAAGCAGAAATACGGCCGGAAGATTTCCTGGGCCGACCTCATGATTCTCGCCGGCAACGTTGCGCTGGAGTCGATGGGCTTCAAGACGTTCGGCTTCGGCGGCGGTCGCGCCGATGTGTGGGAGCCTGACGAAGCCGTCTACTGGGGCAAGGAGCAGGTTTGGTTTCCTGATCCTCACAGCGACGAGCGCTACACCGGCGACCGCAATCTCGAGAACCCTCTCAGTGCCGTGCAGATGGGCCTGATCTACGTCAATCCGGAAGGGCCGAACGGCAATCCCGACCCGCTCGCCGCTGCGCGCGATATTCGCGAAACCTTCGCCCGCATGGCGATGAACGACGAAGAGACCGTCGCGCTGATCGCCGGCGGCCACACCTTCGGCAAAACCCACGGCGCGGGCGACGCTTCACTGGTGGGCCCGGAACCGGAAGCCGCCCCCATCGAGGAGCAGGGGCTCGGCTGGAAAAGCAAATTCCGCACGGGCAAAGGGGCCGACGCGATCACCGGTGGCCCGGAAGTCACCTGGACGCAGACGCCGACGAAGTGGAGCAACCACTTCTTCGACAACCTGTTCAACAACGAATGGGAGCTGACGAAGAGTCCCGCCGGCGCCCAGCAGTGGAAGGCGAAAGGCGGCGCCGCCACGATTCCGGACGCCCACGATCCGTCGAAGCGGCACGTGCCGACCATGTTGACTACCGACCTCTCGCTGCGGGTCGACCCTGTCTACGAAAAGATCTCGAGGCGCTTCTACGAGCATCCCGATCAGTTTGCCGACGCGTTTGCCCGGGCGTGGTTCAAGCTGACGCACCGCGACATGGGCCCGATCGCGCGCTATCTCGGCCCGCTCGTTCCGAAACAGACACTGGCCTGGCAGGATCCGATCCCCGCCGTGGACCATCCGCTGATCGGGGAGCAGGACATTGCTGCCCTGAAGGCGAAAATCCTCTCGTCCGGCCTATCCGTTGCGCAACTGGTCGCGACGGCCTGGGCATCGGCCGCGACGTTCCGCGGCTCGGACAAGCGCGGTGGCGGGAACGGCGCACGCATTCGCCTGGCGCCGCAAAAGGATTGGGACGTCAACCAACCGGCTCAACTGGCGAAGGTGCTCCAGAAGCTCGAGTCCATCCAAAAGGAATTCAATGCATCCCAGCTGGGCGGGAAAAAGGTCTCGCTTGCGGACCTGATCGTTCTCGGCGGCTGCGCGGCGGTCGAGAGGGCTGCCAAGGCCGGCGGGCACGACGTGAAAGTTCCCTTCGCGCCGGGACGCATGGACGCTTCGCAGGAGCAGACCGATGTTGCTTCTTTCGCACCGCTCGAACCGACGGCAGACGGCTTCCGCAACTATCTCCACGGCAAGCAGCGTCTGTCGGCGGAAGAGCTGCTGGTGGATAAGGCACAATTGCTGACGCTGACGGCGCCCGAGATGACGGTTCTCGTCGGCGGCCTGCGCGTGCTGGGCGCCAATGCCGGCAAATCGCCGCACGGCGTCTTCACCAAGCGGCCCGAGACGCTGACCAACGACTTCTTCGTCAACCTGCTCGACATGGGCACGCAGTGGCTGCCCGGCTCCGACGGTGTGTACGAAGGGCGCGACCGCAAGACAAACGCACTCAAGTGGACGGGCACCCGTGTCGACCTGATCTTCGGCTCGAACTCGCAGCTGCGGGCGCTGGCGGAAGTCTATGCCTGCGCGGATTCGCAGGAGAAGTTTGCAAAAGACTTCGTCGCTGCGTGGACCAAGGTGATGAACCTCGATCGCTTCGACCTCGCCTGACCGGCGGCCGTCATTCTGAAGACGAGCACCGGTGGAGCAATCCACCGGTGCCTTTTTATGCGACGTGGCAAGACCCCGCCGCTTAATCTGCCGGTTCCCCCTTTTTCGTTTGCAAGCGATACAAGCCTCGTCATCGGCGAGAAGCCAAAGGGCGAAAGGTTCGACTTTCTGCCGTGAAGCAACTATCGGGTTTCAATGCCGAACAAGAAACTGCAGGGCTGCCCCATTGCGTTCGTTGTCAGGCGGCTTTTTGGTTGGGAGAGAGCTACACGTCGTATCCCGGTTTTCTTCGTCATTCGTCCCAAAAGCAACACGCTTTTCGAGCGCATCTATTCTCGGCCTATCGATAAAACGACGGGCTGGCGCTGCGATCAGACCGTGCGTCTCGCCGGCGTAAATAGACAAATTGCAATTCGAATGTTTCGCGTTCGGCTATCGCAGGCCGCCGCAACCGGCAAATCGCCGTGACTCGAGTCAAGCAGAAAGCCGCCGTTAATCTAAGTTCCGAGCCGCGAACCCGTTCCCGGCACCTCTAGAGTACCGTCAGGCCATGTAGTAGCCTTATTGAACTTGCTACAAAAAATCCGTCACGGTAGGCCTGCCCAGCGGTCCCATCGCCCGTTTTCAGGAGGACGTCAAATGAGCAACTTTCCCGATCTCATCGAGCCAGATTTCATCGCCTGTCACAACGCCTGCGCGCCGTACACGATGACCCATACCGAGCGGCTCTATGCGCTCTACCGCAGCGTCCGCTTCGTCGTCGAGGCGGGCGTCCCGGGCGATCTCGTCGAATGCGGCGTCTGGAAGGGCGGCTCCGTCATGATGATGGCGCTGGCAATGAAGTCGCTGGGCGTCACGGACCGCACGATCCACCTTTTCGATACTTTCGCCGGCATGACTCCGCCCGCCGCGCTCGATGTCGACTTGGGCGGCCATACGTGGGCTGAATACATCGCGACCCCCAACCGAGCCGAGTTCTTTGTCTCCCCGCTCAATGAGGTGCGCGAAAATCTAGCCCGCACTGGCTACCCGATGGACCGCTTCGTCTTCGTCGAGGGCGACGTCGCTGCGACCATCCCGGCGCGGGCGCCCGAGCAAATCAGCCTGCTCCGCCTTGATACCGACTGGTACGAATCGAGCCGCCACGAACTCGTCCACCTCTTCCCGCGCGTGGCCGAACGGGGCGTGCTGATCATCGACGATTACGGGCACTGGGCGGGTTCGCGGAAGGCAGTCGACGAGTATTTCGCCGCGTACGAAAGACGCTTCCTGATGCACCGTATCGACTATAGCGGCCGGATCTTAATGAAGGCATAAGCGGCCGGCGGCGGCAGCACCAGGAATTGCGGCGAAGGAAAACACGGCTGCGGCACCGTCTTCAAGCTCAAGACGTAAGGGGTTACAATCCGTGTACGGATCGATATCGGCGCGCACGCAAATATGTTGCGGCCGTAACCGCCACAATAGCGGTGGCTTTGGTCTTTGCCGCTGCGCGTATCGCTGAAGGCAGCTGGCGACCGCGTTGTGTCCACCATTTAGAGCTGTCGCTGATTGTAGCGGTTAAAAATGTCACTGTTGCCGGTTTCGGGCGAGGTGCGCGCGTCAGCCCGATCGGCTCGTAAATATCTCAGCCGACCTTGAACGGTCGGGCGGCGCGCCGATCACGCCGCCGCGGCGCGTTTTCCGAGAGGCCCGGCTGTGACAACCGGACCTCAGTATCGAGTCAGAAGCTTGCCGATATCGGGGCGCGCGCGGTCTTCCAGGGGGGCCGCCGATTTGCCCAAATAAATGAAGCCGGCTATCCGCTCGCCGCATTTCAGACCGAGCTTTTCTTTCACGAAAGGATGGTACGCGTACCATTCCGTGACCCAGTTGGCGACATAGCCCAGGGCATGGGCGGTGATCACGATGTTTTCGCAGACGGCGCCCGCCGACAGGATTTGCTCCCATTCGGGTATCGGGATCCCTTCGCGCACGTGGCTGACGACGCCAATCACGACCGGTGCCCGCATGAACCTCTCGCGCTCGGTATCGAGCCGTTCGCTGCTCGCCTGAGGGTCGTCTTCGCGCAGGCAGGCCACCAGGATTTCGCCTATTTTGGCCCTGGCATCGCCCTCGAACAGGATAAACCGCCACGGCGAAAGCTTGCCATGATCGGGTACCCGGGTAGCGGCGGCGAGGATCGTTTCCAGCTCCGCCGGGCCGGGGCCCGGCCCAGTCATTGCTTTGGCCGAACCCGACCGGCGCGACAGCATGAGCGCGACGGTCCCCGAGGTATCGTTTAGGGTGTGTGACATGGTGTACAATTCCGTCGAAGGTTGCCAAGCTGAAACTAGCCCCTATCTAACGCCGGTGCGCGCCCGGCGCGAGCGGCGGAGGTTGCGGCACGTTGGGCTTGCGGATCGGACGACCGGGGAGGGACATGGCAATGAGTACCGTACCTGCCGAAAAATTCGCGTTCTGCGACCCGGTCTGGTCGGCGTTGCGCGCGCAGGCGGAAGAGTTGGCGGCAACCGAACCGTCGCTGGCCGGCTTTGTCCACGGCATCGTGCTGAAGCACGCGCACTTCGAAGAGGCTCTGGCCTACCACCTTGCCAAGAAGCTCGGTGGCGAGGACTTGAGCTGCATGCTGGTCCGCGAGGTGTTTGAAGAGTCCCTTGCAGCCGATGCCGCCATGGGCGATGCGGCTCGGGCGGATCTGTCTGCGGCCTACGAGCGCGATCCAGCCTGCCGCAGCTATTTGCAGGCGTTCCTGTTCTACAAGGGATTCCATTCTCTTCAGGGCTATCGCGTAGCCCATTGGCTCTGGGGCCAAGGCCGCAAATCGCTTGCACAATATCTGCAGAGCCGCATCTCCGAGCTGTTTGCGGTCGACATCCACCCCGCGAGCCGTATCGGCCAGGGCATTTTTATCGACCATGGCACCGGCATCGTGATCGGTGAGACGGCGGTGGTGGAAGACGACGTCTCGATGCTGCATGGCGTCACCTTAGGGGGAACCGGGAAGGAGAAGGGCGACCGTCATCCGAAGATTTGCCGCGGCGTCCTGCTGTCGGCGGGCGCCAAGGTGCTGGGGAACATCGAAGTCGGCGAATATTCCCGCGTGGGGGCGGGCAGTGTGGTCCTTAAGCCGGTCCCGCCGGGATGCACGGTTGCCGGCGTGCCCGCCCGGGTGATCGGTTGTGCCGGCTCGGAACGGCCCTCGCAAACCATGGATCAGCTGATCGAGGGCTACGAGCCCGACTATCAGATTTGAACGGTCGGATTCAGAAGTCGCGGGACCGTATATACCAAAGCTTTCTGTGGAACCCGGAAACCCGTTGCTGCGGGTCTTTCCGGTTTTGTTAAAACGGGCGCTTCAACGGGGATGCGAGCACGATGATCTCAACGCAACGGGCAGCCGCGGTGGAAGGCTTGGTGGTTTCGCACAGCGATGGGCGATGGGCGCGGCTGAGAGAAATCGTCCTGGAGCGGTCGCTCAAACTGGGCGACTTCGTTCTGTCTTCGCAACGGACGAGCAAATATCTCTTTCAACTGCGTCAGACGACCATGCTGCCCGAAGGTGCTGCGCTGATCAGCGACCTCATTCTCGAATACATGAAGCGGAACTCGTTGCGCTGCATCGGCGGGATGGAGATGGGCGCCGTGCCGATCGTCGCCGCAGTCGGCGTCTCCAGTTATGCGCATGCCTATCCGGTGGACGCGTTCTTCGTGCGTAAGGAGGCCAAGAAGCACGGAGCCCGCGAACGGATCGACGGGTACGTGACGGACGGAAGCGAGGTTCTCCTGATCGACGACGTGGCGACGACGGGCAAGTCGATATTCGGGGCGCTTACGGGCCTGCAGGAGGAATATCCCAGCTGTTTCGTGCGGCGTGCCCTGGTCGTGATCGACAGGCAGGAAGGGGCCACGGAGGCATTGGCCGAACAGGGCATAAATCTTGTCTCGATTTTCAAGAAGAGCGATTTCCCCATACCTGCATGAATGCAGGTTAAAGCGCGTCGGCGATTTTGAATGCGAGCAGCGCCGCCGCCACCAGTGGCCTGCGCAACAGCCGCCCGCCGGGAAAGGCACGCGGCGGCACCCGCGCCAGCACCTCGAACCGTTCCGGCGTGCCAAGCGCCGCTTCCGCGAGCACCTGACCGCCCAAGGTGGCCAGCGCCACGCCTTGCCCCGAATAGCCGTGGGCGAACAAAACCCGCTCGGACAACCGCCCGAAATGCGGCATGCGCGTGACGGTGATCCCTACCGTGCCGCTCCAGGCATATTCCGTCGGCACGTCGCGCAAACGCGGAAACACATGCAGCATGCGTGGGCGTACCAGTGCCGCGATATCGGACGGAGCCCGAAAATAGGCTTCCCTGCCGGCAAAAAGCAGCCGTCCGTCGCCGCTCTTGCGATAGTAGTCCAGCACATGGCGCGTGTCGGCCACGGCGACGCCGGATGGGATGACGAGTTCGGACAGCTCGGCAGGCAAGGGCGCCGTAGCCGTGACGAAACTCTCGACGTGGGCAACGAACGGCGCAAGCTGCGGGGCGATAGAGACGCTATAGGCGTCGCACGCCAGGATCACGCGGCTTGCCGAAATCCTGCCTGCCGCGGAATGGACCACGACGGCATCTCGCGTCGGCTCGATCGAAACGGCCGGGGAGCGCTCCCATAACACCGCGCTGGCGGCTTCTGCCGCATCGCCGAGCCCTCGCGCATAGAGCAGCGGATGAAGGTGACCGCCGCCTGCATCGTACTGGCCGCCCAAATAGATTGCGGTCCCGAGCTGGGCCGCCGTTTCGGCCGCATCCATCATCCTGACTTCGGAATAGCCATAAGCGCCCGCAAGGTGCTCCGTATCCCGGGCAAGGGCGCGAACCGCAGCCGCGTTATGGGCCGCGATGACGAGGCCGGGCTTCAGCTCGCAGGCGATGCGGTGAGTTTCGATGCGCGAACGGACGAGCGCTTTGGCATCTTGCGCAAGGGTCCAAAGATCGCGTGCGTGGAGAGGTCCAAGCCATGCTTCCAGCTGCGCCTGGCTCTTGCGCAAGCCGGAGTGAATTTGTCCGCCATTCCGCCCGGATGCTCCAAAGCCGATGGTGTGCGCCTCGATGAGCTCTACGCGCGCTCCGGCCTCGGCGGCACACAGCGCCGCCGAGAGCCCCGTATAGCCTCCACCGACAACGCAGACGTCGGCCCGCCGCTCGCCCGAGAGTGTGGCGCGCCCTGGGGATGGTCCAGCGCTGGCAGCGTAATATCCTTGCGGCGCGTCGTCGGACATGGCTGCCTCAAAAAAAACGCGTGGTCCGGTAAGGGGGCAGGAACGGACCGCTTGACCGCAACCCCGCCCCGTGCGAGTTCAAAAGCCAGCCTATGGAGCAAGTTTCTTGACCCGCAGCGAGATCTGGCGCATCGAAAAATATCTTCGGAACCTGTTCCGTCTGGATACGATCTCCGTCATCGAGCGGCCGAAGCAGAACGATTCCGTCGAGGTACACGTGGCCGGGGAGTTTATCGGCGTCATCTTCAAGGATGAAGAGGACGGGGAAACTTCCTACGCTTTCCAAATGGCCATTCTCGAAATGGATCTTCCGGAGGCGCCTCCGTCACGCGCCGGTTAGGGACGGATCCGCAGCCGAACCGCCGGCGGCGGTCACTTCGCCGGCGCGATGAAGGAACGGACCAGACGGTTCACGCCCTGGGCAATCTGCGGCCAGTCTGAAAGATAGGCGCGCCTGAACCGATAGCTCATCGCGACGCTTCGGGCGAGACGCTCGTCTCTGAGGCAATTGGGGTTATTATCCCGCGTGCTCAAGCGCACGCAACGCATGACCGCTGGCCCATCCTTGGCATTCCCGACGTAGAGATCCTCGTCACGATAGCCGGAATCGTTGCGAAATGCATATTAAGTCAAGCCATATGGCCCCTGTTTTGGGGCGCCTTGTACAACATAGCTCAGGTAAATCCGCTGCAAACGTTCGGCCTCGTCGAGGTTGAAGCGGTCCTCACGGATGAGGATGTGGATGATCGGCAAATCGGCGCCGCTTCCCGCGAATGTTTGCGCTTGCTCGTTCGAGTAGCCTTCAAAGCCGGGATATTTCGCATACAGCTCTACGGTTTTGAGGTCGCCACCCTGGCGCGCATTGGCGTAGAGCAAATAGTTCGCCGGAACCGCGAACGCCACCCCGCCAACCACGAACCGAACCAGTTCGGTGCGCGACGTGGGGGAGGGGCGTTCCTCGATCAACGAGGTCGGTGCGGGGCCGAGGTAAAAGATGAGAAAGAGCGCCGAAAGTCCTGCCGTAACGACAAAAATTGCAAGCGGAATCAGCCAGCCGGACCGTTCCCGGAAACCCCGGTCGTAGTGGCCGCCGCGACGGGTCGTTGTTTCGTTCAAGCGCTTGCTCCCGCTTGGCTTTTTATCATGCCATGATTTGCACAGGGGCGGTCAGTTGCCGCGGGGCGCCGGATAATGGCCGCTGCGGTCCTATTTGCAACATTGTATGGGTTAGGGGCCGGATAACATACGGCCGGCCAGCCGAGCGCCTCGCAAAGTGGTTCAAATCGGAACAGCGCGTGCTAGTCGCGGCGGTTTTGGCGGGCATGCGGGCTGCATGAGCCCGTCCGTCCAAACCGGTCGACTTCATGCAGAACGAAATCTTTGTGGCGCTATTTTCGGCTCTGGCCGGCTTCACCGCGTCCGGCATCACCGCAAACCTCTATCGCCTCATCGTGAGGAAAAGAGCGGAAACCGGCTTTTTGCGAATGGCCTATCTGACCGTCATGGTTATTGCCGGGCCAACGGTGCTGTTCGACAATGCCGCCAAAGCATGGCGGGCGAAATCCTGTTCCGGGATATCGTTCTGTATTGCCGCATCGATCGCCGCTTATTGGAGCTTGGCCATCGGGCTCTTGCTCATTCAGTTTGGCCTAGCCTTAAGGTAACTACAGCACCGTCAACATGCTGGCTACAAGGGGGTGGCGCACGATATCGCTTTCCCCGAGCCGGATAACGGAAATCTCGGCGATCTTCTCCAGGCGGCTGGCAATTTCGCCCAGACCAGAAAGTCCGCTGAGCAGATCCGTTTGGTCCGGATCGCCCGTGAGAACCATGGTCGAGCGCCATCCGAGCCGTGTCAGCAGCATCTTGAGCTGCCCATAGGTACAGTTTTGCGCCTCGTCGATTACCACAAAGCAGTCGTTCAGCGTCCGTCCGCGCATATAGGCCACTGGAGCGATCTCAATGACACCCTCGGCGAGAAGCGCCTTGAGCCTTTTCGTACCGAGTCGCTCGGTCAAAGCGTCGTAAAGCGGGCGCAGGTATGGTGCGAGCTTGTCCTGCAGGTCACCGGGCAGAAAACCGAGACTTTCGCCGGCCTCCACTGCTGGGCGGGAGAGCACGATCCGCCCGATCCTACTTTCCTCCAGCGCTTCGACGGCCTTGGCGATGGCAAGGTAGGTTTTGCCGGTGCCGGCCGGTCCCAGGGCCGCCACCACCGAACACTCGTCTATGGCGTCGATGAGCCGCTGTTGCATCGTGCTCATGGCCCGAATGTTCTTGACGTATTTGCGGTCTCGGCTGTCTCCATCCAACGGATGGTAGCCTGACGGATTGGGAAAGAGAGGATGAACGGTTGCAGTTTCTTCGAGTTGCTCGCGGACTCTTCTACGCGCGGTACGCTTGGCCATGGATTCTCCCATGTCGACGAAGCAAAGGCGGTGAAGCTGAATCTATAAAGATTACACCCGCATGACAGTTATTCCCCCTTGAGGCCGCGACTCATGTTCATGCGGTCGAGCCTATCGCGTTTTGCGCGAAACGTCTTGCCTCACGTTTTTAAAACGGGGCACATTTGAAAATGCATTGAGGAGTACTGGGCTTTCCCGCGCGGGCACGTGTCACACGAAAGAAGTTTCCACTTAGCCCGCGTCAGCTCTTTATTTGGCCCAAAAGCGACGAATGCGGGTATCCAACTCGGGCCCGAAATTGAACCAGGCGGCTTTGTCGCGGCTGGCGTCCAGAACGAAAAGCACGTCGAGCTTTCCGAGTTGCTGGATGAGGATATTACGAACTGCGTTGGCGGTGGCCTCGGCGCTCAACAGCCAGACCTGCGGCAGGAGTTGTATCGTCACGCCGAGCTTGTGCATCTCCTCTTCCAAGCCGCTTATGGAACGGGATTTCATGTCCGCCATCACGACGAGATGCGAGAGTCCCCTGTGTTCGCCGCGTTCGTCGTCATCCTGCCGGCCAAAAGTTGTCGGGTGTTTTGGCTCGCGCTTCTGGACCGTTTGGGCGGGTGTGGACGGCTTGGCAGATGCAAAGAGGTCGGCGAATAGCGGTTCCCGATCGGCCGTACGAAATTCCGTCTCCCCGGCGCGCGCCACGAGCGAAGCGGCCACGACGCGGCCTTCCTGAGCAAATGCACGCATCTGCTCTACGCTATATGGGCCGTAAGCGCGTCCGGCCACGTCGATGATCCAAGGACCGTCCGTCATAAGCCAAAAGGATCCTGGGCGGAAATGCCGAAGGTAGGGTGGAATGGTTACGGAAGCCTTGCGGCGCGTCGGCAGGCGCCGACGGGCCCGGCTAAGTTCCGGCCATGGCCGGCAATTTCAATATGTCCGCGCCTTGGGCGGAATATATTCCACCTCGTTTGAAAGCGTGTAGGTGTGCACGGGGCGGTAGTCGAGGCGGACCCGCCCCGTGGCCGGATCGAGCCAAGCCAAGGTGTGCTTCATCCAGTTTACGTCGTCGCGCGCCGGATAATCCTCGCGCGCATGGGCGCCGCGGCTTTCCGTCCGGGTGATCGCCCCTTCGACCGAGACCAGCGCCTGGTCGATCAGATTTTCGAACTCGAGGGTTTCGACGAGATCGCTGTTCCAGATCAGCGAACGATCGGATACGGAAATGTCCGACAGACCCTGGTAGATTTCGTCGATCCGCTTGCGGCCGCTCGCGAGCGTCTCGCCGGTGCGGAACACGGCTGCGTCCTCTTGCATGGCCTTTTGCATGGCGAGCCTGAGCCTTGCAGTCGGCGTTGCGCCGTTGGCATTGCGGTAGCGGTCCAGCCGCGCAATGGCATTTTCTCCCGCGCCTTTCTTGAGATCGGGGTGCCTCTCGCCGGGGCCGATGGACTTCGCGCACTGCAATCCCGCAGCCTTGCCGAAGACGACAAGATCGATCAGCGAGTTGGAGCCCAGGCGATTGGCGCCATGCACCGACACGCATGCGGCTTCGCCCACCGCCATCAGTCCGGGAACGACGGCGTCGGGATTTCCATTGCTGAGCGTAAGCGCGTCGCCCATATAGTTCGTGGGAACGCCGCCCATGTTGTAGTGGACGGTCGGCAGCACCGGGATCGGCTCTTTGGTAACATCGACGCCGGCGAAAATGCGGGCGGACTCCGTGATGCCGGGCAACCGCTCGTGGATGATCTTGGGATCGAGATGGGAAAGATGCAGGTGGATGTGGTCCTTCTCCTTGCCGACCCCCCTTCCTTCGCGGATCTCGATGGTCATGGCGCGCGATACCACATCGCGTGAAGCAAGGTCTTTCGCGTTGGGGGCGTAGCGTTCCATGAAGCGCTCGCCTTCGGAATTCGTGAGATATCCGCCCTCGCCACGGACGCCCTCCGTGATGAGGACGCCGGCGCCGTAGATGCCGGTGGGATGAAACTGGATGAACTCCATGTCCTGCACCGGCAGGCCTGCGCGTAGCGCCATGCCGTTGCCGTCGCCGGTTTGCGTGTGCGCGCCGGTACAGGTGAAATAGATGCGTCCATAACCACCGGTGGCGAGGATTACCTTGTGGGCGCGAAAACGATGGATCGTGCCTTCGTCGAGATTCCACGCCATCACGCCGCGGCAGGCGCCGTCGTCCATGATCAGGTCGAGCGCGAAATATTCGATGAAGAACGTCACTTCGTGACGTACGCACTGGCCATAAAGCGTATGGAGCATGGCATGGCCCGTGCGGTCGGCGGCGGCTGCCGTCCGCTGAGCGATACCCTTGCCGTAATGCGAGGTCATGCCGCCGAAGGCGCGCTGATAAATCTTGCCGTTCTCGGTGCGGCTGAAGGGCAACCCGAAATGCTCCAGCTCGTAAACCGCCGCGGGCGCATTGCGGCAGAGATATTCGATGGCGTCTTGATCGCCCAGCCAATCCGACCCTTTGACCGTGTCGTACATGTGCCAGCGCCAGTCGTCTTCGCCCATATTGCCGAGCGCTGCGGCGATGCCGCCTTGCGCAGCGACGGTATGGCTGCGCGTGGGAAATACCTTGGTAATGCAAGCGGTCTTCAGTCCATGCGCGGCCGCTTCCAGCGTGGCTCTGAGACCGGAGCCGCCGGCGCCCACGACGACGACGTCGAAGGTATGATCGATGATGGGATAGGCGGTCATGGGCAGGTCCGTAATCTAGAGCACGATCTTGATCAGCGCGAAGAGAGCAGCCGCAGCGACGATCCAGGCGAAGAATTGGTTGAGGACAAGCAGCGCGATCTTGCCGCCCTCGCGGTGGATATAGTCTTCGATCACGACCTGCACGCCCAGCGACATATGGATGGCGGCCGCGACGATGAAGAGCGCCATCATCACGGCGTTGAAGGGCACCTTCAGGAATGCGACGGCCGCGCTGCGCTCTGCGCCGATCAGGGCGAGCGCCGAGCAGGCGAACCAGATGGCGAGCGGCACAAGGGCTGCCGCCGTCACGCGTTGTCGCCAGAAATGCCCCACGCCCGAATGTGCTGCGCCAAGGCCCTCGACGCGTGCCAGAGGTGTGCGTGTGTTCACGGCTGCAATCCCTTCATGGAGTAGGCGTAGGCAAACGCAGCGAGCGCCGCGAGGAGGGATAGGATCACGACCAGAACACCGCTGCGGTTCGCAGTGGGAACGGAGAAGCCATAGCCGAGGTCCCAGGCAAGGTGCCGGACTCCGCTGAGAAGATGGAAGGCGAGCGACCACACAAAGGCAAAAAGAACGATCTGGCCGAACGGATTGACCACGACCGTCGAAAACAGCGCAAACTGCAAATCGCCGGATGCGACTGCGATCAGCCACCACGTGACCAGAAGCGTGCCGGCGACCAGGGCAAGCCCGGTTACCCGATGCACGATGGACGTGGCCATGGTGACCGGCCAGCGATAGATACGTAGATATGGTGAGAGCGGCCGAGTTCGTGCCGCATTGCGGCTATTATTCGCCATCAAAGTTTACACCGTAGCGGAACCGGCGGGGAGTTTAGGGTGGGACACCTCCAAGTCAACTTTGACGATAGGGGATTTACGGATTTTCATGCGCCGGCGAAAAAGGCATGTTCCGGTCATCCCACTCGCGGGGCGACCGTCCGACCTTCCCGCCGCTGCCCTCCTCCCTCGCTGCGGCGGGAAGTGTCGGACCTTCAAGCCAGGCGATCTCCCCGGCACCTGTGACGCGACGACGCAAGCGGCGGGGCCTTTCAAGCGCAATACTTATTCGATGAATGCCGACCACGCTCTCCGTCGCGCGGCGCCGCCTGCCGTCGCGCGTTTGCAGCTTCGCGGTCGCGCGGGCGAGGCAGCAGCGATCATCTGCCTGCTGCCGCTTCTCCTCGGCGTTGCGCTTTGGAATGGTTTTCCCATCGTTTATTACGATTCCGGTGCGTATCTGCTCGAGGGACTGGGCGGACATTTTCTCGTCGAGCGCTCGGCAGTCTATTCGCTTTTTCTGAGAGCCGTTGGTGCCGGTACCAGTCTTTGGCTGGTCGTTTGCGTTCAAGCGGCTGCAACCGCGTTTGTTATGGTGCAAGCGGCACGTTGCCTGGTGCCGGCTCTGTCCTTGCGGCTGTTCCTGGTCATTTCGGTCGGATTGGTCGCAGTGACGGGGATCGGCTGGTATGTCGGCGAAATCGAGCCCGATTGTTTTACAGCCGTCCTGGTTCTCGCAGTGTTTCTGGTCGGATTCCGGTCGGCTGTATTAGGGCGCCTGCGGTCCGCGATTCTGATCGCCGTAGCGGGCTTTGCGATGGCGGCGCATCCCTCGCACCTGTTGTTGGGCATTCTGCTGCTGCCGGCGATCACACTTTATTGGCTCGCGCATGCTCTCCCAAGAGTGAAAGGCGTTGCTGCAGCCGGCTGGCCGAGAGCCAATCTGCTGAAGCCGGCGACAGCTATTGCGTTTGCATTTGCGCTTGTCGTGGCGGCCAATTTCTCCTTCACGCGCGAGGTATTCCTAAGCCGGGCAGGGCCCAATTTCCTGTTCGCCCGAATGCTGCAGGACGGCGTCGTCATGCGGCTCCTGGAAGACACGTGCCCGCGCGCCGGATACCGGTTGTGCATCTACAAGGATAGACTTCCGCCAAGGGCCGACGCTTGGCTATGGGCCCCTTACAGTCCTTTTTTCAAGCTCGGCGGCTTTGCCGGGACGGGCGCAGAATCGGCGCGAATCGTCATAGACAATTTCAGGCGCTATCCGTTGTTGAATGTCAAACTTGTATTACTCGACGGCGCACGGCAATTCGTGTCCTTCAAGACTGGCGATCAGGTCGAGCCGCAACAGTGGGCTCTGCATTCGGTGTTCGCCGCCTTCACGCCGCATCAGGTTCAGGCATATATGGCGGCGCGCCAGCAGCGCGGGCTGTTGCGCTTTCATGATCTCAACCTGGTGCATGTGCCCGTCGGCTATCTGTCACTGTTAGGTTTGACGGGGCTTCTCGGTTTTGCCGTTTGGCGCCGGGAACACGAAACGGCGGTGTTCGTTGCGTTCGTTCTTGCCGGACTACTGACCAACGCGGTGATCTGCGGTGCGATCTCCAATCCGCACGACCGCTACCAATCGCGGTTGATTTGGCTCGCATCTTTCGCGCTTGCTCTAGCCGGGGCACGGCTTGCTTTGCAGGCTACAAATTCCGGTAGGGCACGGTCCTTGGCCAAATCGGGCGGTCCGCCAGCTGGTAGAAATGCCTGAATTGACAAGATAATGCGCCGCGATCGCGCTCATCCCGTTGCGTTGCAGCCGTGTTATGCGGCCCAAGCTTTTTTTCGGGGATGGGCAACTGGCCCGCCCATGATCGTCAGTCGTGATTGGAATCGGGACTCGCGAGCGGTTGGTTCCGCCGCAACGGTTGCGGCGGTTATTTCCCGCGCGAATACCGCTCTCGTCGTCTCGACCGCTACGACATCAAACGCGACTTGCGCAAGCGGCGTGGGCTCGCTGACAGCGCCCAACGCGGCATCGAACGCTACATAGCACAAACCGCAAGCGCCAGGACCGGTTTCCGATCCCGGCCAGACGGGTCAATCGCAGTTCATCCGGCGCAGTTCCACGCGGCGGTTCTTGAAACGGTTCTCGTCGGTCGTGTTGGGCACCAGAGGCTGCGTGTCGCCGTAACCGCGCGATGCGACGCGCGAGCCGTCCACGCCGTGACTTACCAGCCAGGTATTCACGGCGGAGGCCCGCGCATCGGACAGCTTTAGATTGTAGGCGGGCGTGCCGACATTGTCGGTGTGTCCGCTTACTTCCGCGCTGAACGATGGCGTGCCCGTGAAGAGGGCGAGGACCTCGTGCAGGACCGGATCGGACTCGGGCCGGAGCTTCGCCTTGTTGAAATCGAAATTCACGCCATAGACTTCGATGCGGCAAGCTTTCAGTGGAGACGCGCCGGCGGTTAATGTCTGTACTGTTGGTTTCTTCACCGCGATCGACAGATGCGGCTGGCCCGACAGCGCCGCTGTGCGCAGCCAGCCTTCCGCAGCGCCAATCGTCGCGCGGATATCGTAGGTGCCGCGCTCGAGCACGGCCTGCTGCTTGCTTTTCACGCCGCCAAGCGAGTCGGGGGTGCCCGGAACGAAATAATCGACATTGGCCTTGTCACCCTGGTCGGCTCCGTTCTCGGTTACGCTCACGACCGGTTGCGCCAACACAAGTTTCAGCTCGACGGCCTTTTGCACTACGCCCGAGAAATTGAGGTTGTCGAGCCATAGCTGTTTGTGGACGAGGCCCTGATCGAAAGTGATTTCGGCGGCGAATACGCCCGCGGGCAAGCGTTGCATCTCGCCGGAATTACTCCAGGCGATGACGGCGCCGTTGCGATCGCCCTGATGATAATGGATTTGCGCGCTGTTTTTCTGGTCGATGCCGCCGTTGGTGATGACATAGGTCACATCCGCGGTTTTCACGCCGATCTCCACCGTCTTGTCCACTTTGCCGGCGAAGGTCTGATTGTCGATCCAGATTTGTTTCGTGGCGGCGCCGTCCGAAAAGGTCACCTCGACGTCGTAGGTTCCCGCTGGCATTCGCTGGGATTCGCCTGAGTTGGCCCAGGCGACGACGGATCCGGCGTGGCCGCCCTGATGATAGTGGACTTGGCCATTGCTTTTGACGTCGACGCCGCCGTTGGTGATCGTATAGCGGACATCGGTGAGCTTCACGCCCACCTCGATCGACCGGTCAACCTTGCCGGCAAACGTCTGATTGTCGATCCAGACCTGCTTGCTCGCGGCGCCATCCGAAAAGGTCACCTCGACGTCGTAGGTTCCGGCGGGCATTCGCTGGGATTCGCCTGAGTTGGCCCAGGCGACGACGGATCCGGCGTGGCCGCCCTGATGATAGTGGACCTGGCCATTGTCCTTCACGTCGACGCCTGCGTTGGTGATCGTATAGCGGACATCGGCGAGCTTCACGCCCACCTCGATCGACCTGTCGACCTTGCCGGCAAACGTCTGGTTGTCGATCCAGACCTGCTTGCTCGCGGCGCCATCCGAAAAGGTCACCTCGACATCGTAGGTTCCGGCGGGCATTCGTTGGGTTTCGCCAGATCTGGCCCAGGCAACGACGGATCCATCGTGGCCACCCTGATGATAGTGGACCTGGCCATTGTCCTTCACGTCGACGCCCGCGTTGGTGATCGTATAGCGGACATCGGTGAGCTTCATGCCCATCTCGATCGACCTGTCGACTTTGCCGGCAAACGTCTGATTGTCGATCCAGACTTGCTTGTTCGCCGCGCCGTCCGAAAAGGTCACCTCGACGTCGTAGGTGCCTGCGGGCACTTGTTCGGTTTCGCCGGAGTTGCCCCAGGCGACGACGGGCCCGTCGTGGCCGCCCTGATGGTAGTGAACCTGGCCGTTGCCCTTTACGTCGACGCCGCCGTTCGTGATCACGAAACGCACGTTGGCGTCCGGTGTGGCAGCTTGCGCCAGCGACACTGCGCAACACATCAGGACGATCAGTCCCAGCACATGCGCGTCAAGGAATCTCTTCACAACATCCTCCCCTTGCTCTCCGGGCGATAGCCGACTCGGGCGAACCAGCCGATGTTAATGTGGAACGCAGCGGAATACAGGTTCCCGCTCACTCCTGCGGGCATGTTTCCGCCGCCGGTTTCCAGAAGCAATTCCACTCTATGTCGTTTGCGCAGGTTTCGCAGCCAACTTCGTCCGGCTTCAGCTGCACGCGCTGGCCTGCAACTTAAAAATCTTCTCGCCAGCGGGACGTCAAAGTTACCGCGGACGGTCGGTCTATGGACATCAAGGAGGATGCACCCCTCCCGATACTCCAAATGCCCATAATGTTAGCCTTGTAGAAGCACTGTTACACCCCTGGTGGGCTATCCCCGGCGGAACGGCGATGCATCCATGGCGTCGGCTCTGCTGGCCCGTATTTCCTATTGTGCAAAGAAACGGCGGTGTCGTGGACTCGCGACTTGGAAACGCAAATTAGTCACAGATTTCGGGACCGTTCGCGAGTTGCGTCTTGCGGGAGACCGTCGAATCCGGCACTTAGTGCTTCTCAATGGCCGGGTCAATCCGCATCGCACCTTCGATTCTTTCAGCCGATTTTTCGCGGCTGGGCGAGGAGGTGGAAGCTGTCGAGCGCGCAGGCGCCGATTTGATCCACATCGACGTGATGGATGGGCATTTCGTGCCCAACATCACGATCGGCCCGCAGGTTGTCAGGGCAATTCGTCCCTACGCGCAGAGGCCGCTCGACGTACATTTGATGATTACGCCGGTGGATCCCTTCATTCCCGAGTTTGCAGAAGCGGGCGCCGACGGAATCACGGTCCACCCCGAGGCGGGACCCCATATCCACCGGTCTCTTCAGCTGATCCGTGCCCATGGAAAGCGGCCGGGGATTGTGTTGAACCCCGGCACGCCGGTAGACGCTCTCGACAACGTGCTCGACCTCGTGGATCTCGTACTCATCATGAGCGTCAATCCCGGCTTCGGCGGTCAGGAGTTCATTTTTTATCAGCTGAGGAAAATCGAGCGGGCGGCGGAGCGCATTGCGAAAAGCGGCCGCAACATCGATCTCGAAGTCGACGGAGGCATCACCCCCGAGACGGCGAGGCTCGCACGCGATGCGGGAGCCAATTTGCTCGTCGCCGGAACCTCGGTTTTCAAAGGCGGTCCCGCTTCCTACGCAGGCAACATCGCCGCGCTGCGGGGGTGACATTCTTGGCCGAAACAACCACACAGTGGCCGCCCCTGAGCATTCTGCCGGAAATGCTGCGCGCTCTTTTGCTGCGCACCGTGCGGCCGTTGCGAATTGTCTGGCGAAGGAGCTGGATTTATCGCCGATCGCTGAAAGGCAAGATGCCCGATCGGATTGTTTTCCATCCCTTCGACGCGTTGCCGAAGCGGCTAGAGGATGCCGATCAGCTGCTGCGGGGCCGCTTCCGCCTGGCGGGAGAGGTCGTCGATATCAAGGAAGGCTCTGTGTTCGATGCGTCTCCGCCGAGCCGGCGTTGGGCCTGTGCTCTGCACAGCTTCGATTGGCTGCCGCCACTGTCCGCCGCCGGCGGCGAGGCGTCGCGCAGGCTCGCCACCAATTTGATCGGTCAATGGATCAAACGATACGGCAAGTACGGCGAGCCGGCTTGGTTGGCCGATATCACGGCTGCACGGCTCCTGCATATTTTTGCGCACGGCCGATTTGTCATGGCCAACTCCGATGTGCTGTGGCGATCGAAGGTTCTCGTGTCGCTACGCGAGCAGTCGCGCTTTCTCGCGCGCGCCGTGGACGAAGCTCCCGAAGGTCTGCCGCGGCTCGAGGCCGCCGCGGCCCATGTCCTCTGCGGAGCCTGCCTCAACGACAGCGCAAAACGGTTGCAGACGGGGCTGTCGCAGTTCGAAGAGCAGATTGCCCAACAGATACGCCCCGACGGCGGTCATGCGAGCCGCTCGCCGGAGGCGCTGCTGCACGCCTTACGCTACGTCATCATGGTCATCGACGCGCTGCATGCGACCGACCGCGCCGTACCTGCGAGCTTGCGGAGCGCGCATGATCGGATGGCACCCATGCTGCGTTTTTTCCGGCATGGCGACGGCAAGCTCGCTCTTTTCAATGGCGGCTCGGAGTGCGATGCAAAAATGATTGAGGCGATCCTGGCGCGCGACGAGGTTCGCGGTCAGCCCTTCGCTCATGCACCACATTCCGGTTTCCAGCGGCTGACCGCGGCGCGGACGATCGCGCTGATGGATTGCGGCGCGCCGCCGGCGGGCGCCTTCTCCGTGACGGCACATGCCGGTTGTCTATCCTTCGAATTCAGCGCAGCGGCACAGCGAATTGTGGTCAATTGCGGTACCGAACGCGGCGGTCCGCTCGCCTGGGATGGCGCGCTCCGGGCTACTGCCGCTCATTCGACCGTCACGCTCGCCGATACGTCGATGGCATCCGCGCTGCGCCAGGGGATGGGGAGAAAATTACTCGGGCCGCGACTGTTCGGTGGGCCGAGCGATGTCTATACCTCGCGCGACGAGAGGCCGGATGGCCAGCGCGTCGAAGCCCGTCACGATGGATATTTCCGCAAGTTCGGGATTATGCATGAACGCGCGCTCCACCTCACGCCGCGCGGCAACGTGCTGTCGGGAATGGATCGCTTACTACCAGATCCCGATCGGCGGCCGCGGAACTCGGTGTCTTATGCGGTACGCTTTCATATCCATCCCGATGTGGGATTGTCGCCGAATCAGGGCGGCGGATTTATTTTGAAGGTGCCTAACGGCGAGGGCTGGCGCTTTCGTTGCGACGTTCCCGCGTCGATCGAAGAGAGCGTCTACCTGGGAAGCGGTAGTGTCCGGCGCGCCGAGCAGATAGTTGTGACGGGCACTGTCAAGGATGCACCGGTCGAGATCGGCTGGAGCATCGAGCAAATGAATTCGGTATGATCACCGGCTGAAGTTGGCAAGCTACCGATTTCGCATGGCACGCGAATTGTGGTCGAGGTTGTCTTAGGGCGGAATGGGAAAGGCTTTGCCTTGGCAGAACGCGTGGCTTTCATCGGTTTAGGAGTCATGGGCTACCCGATGGCCGGTCATCTTGCGGTGGCCGGACACGATGTCACTGTCTTCAATCGTACGCGCGAGAAAGCCGAGTGCTGGGTGAAGCAGCATGGCGGGCGCGCCGCCGGCACGCCGGCCGATGCCGCCCGAGACGCCGATATCGTGTTCGCCTGTGTGGGGCGCGACGCCGATGTGGCGGAGGTGACGCGCGGACCGCAAGGCGCATTCCAGGCCATGCGCAAGGGCAGCGTGTTTGTCGACCATACGACTGCTTCGGCGGGCATTGCCCGCGTGCTTGCGGCCGCAGCGCAAGATGCAGGTTTCGGATTTATCGATGCGCCCGTTTCCGGCGGCGAACAGGGCGCGAAGAACGGTCAGCTTACGATCATGTGCGGCGGCCGCGTCGAAGACTACGACAGAGTCGCGCCCGTCATGCATGCCTATGCCAAACAATGCCGGTCGATGGGACCGGCTGGATCTGGACAGCTGACAAAAATGGTCAATCAGATCCTGCATTGCCGGTCTTGTCGAGGCGCTTTCGGAAGGCCTGAGCTTTGCGCGTGCCGCGGGGCTGGATGGCGAAACCGTGATCGATGTGATCTCGAAGGGTGCTGCGCAATCCTGGCAGATGGAGAACCGGCACCGGGCCATGCTGGCCGGCCAGTTCGAACACGGCTTTGCCGTGGAATGGATGCGCAAGGATCTCGCGATCGTGCTGGACGAAGCGCGCCGCAACGGCGCTACGCTGCCAGTCACCGCACTGGTCGACCAGTTCTACGCCGACGTGGAAAATATGGGCGGGCGCCGCTGGGATACATCGAGCTTGTTCGTGCGTCTGGAGGCGATGCGCGGGCGCCGATGACAACCGAGACCAAGCCGTATCATCATGGCGATTTGCGCAACGGCCTGCTGTCCGCCGCCCGCGCCATTCTCGAAGAGGAGGGGCTGGCGGGATTGAGCTTGCGCGCGGTTGCACGACGGGCCGGCGTCAGTCACGCCGCGCCCTACCGGCATTTCCCCAATCACGAGGCCTTGTTGGTCGAGCTCGCCATAGAAGGCTTTAACGAGCTCAAGGACGCGGTCGTTGCGGCGTCTGCCCGCAGCGGCCCGGTCGAGGACAAGGTGGCCAGCATCGGTGCGGCCTATATGCGCTTTGTTGCCCGCAGGCCTGCCTTCACCCGGCTGATGTTCGGTCCGCAGCTTCCCAATCGCGATTCTTTTCCGAGGCTGGCCACCGCCGCCGATGCCGTGGCCGGCGCCATCGGCGAGGCACTTGCTGACGCTGCCTTGGGCCTGACCGTCTGGGCGGCGGTACACGGCCTGGCCATGCTCATCCTGGAGAATGTCATCGATCTCGGGCAGCGGCGCTCGGGGCTCGACGTGTTGCCGTCGCGCGCCGTGATTCTCTTGCGCAGTCTCTTCACCCTTGGCGAGCGGTGATACTGGAGCGCGGGTTTCATTGGGACCGCGCGCCTTCGGGCGCGAATGCAGGCTTGGAAGCCCGCGGTCCCAGAATGGCCCTCAGCTGCGTCCCAGCAGCTTCGCGGCGTCGAGCGCGAAATAGGTCAGAATGCCGGAGGCGCCGGCGCGCTTGAAAGCGATAAGGCTCTCGAGCATGACGCGGTCGCGGTCGAGAAAGCCGCGTTCGGCTGCGGCCACGAGCATCGCGTATTCGCCGGAGACCTGGTAGGCGAAGGTGGGAACGCCGAACGCATCTCTCACGCGCCGTACGATATCGAGATAGGGCATTCCGGGCTTGACCATCACCATGTCGGCGCCTTCGGCGAGATCCTGCGCCACTTCCCGAACGGCTTCGTCGCCGTTGGCCGGGTCCATCTGATAGGTGCGCTTGTCTCCGGAGAGCACTTTCGCCGAGCCCACCGCGTCGCGAAACGGTCCGTAGAACGCCGAAGCGTATTTGGCCGCGTAGGCCATGATGAGGGTATTCTTGAAGCCGGATTTTTCCAGCGCGCCGCGAATCGCCCCCACGCGCCCGTCCATCATGTCGGAGGGTCCCAGGATGTCGCATCCGGCGCCCGCCTGTACCAGCGCCTGGCGCGCCAGTATCTCCATGGTTTCGTCGTTGGCTACATAGCCCTCGATCACTACGCCGTCGTGGCCATGGTCCGTGTACGGATCGAGCGCCACGTCGCACATCACGCCGATCTCCGGCACCGCCTTTTTGATGGCTCGCGTGGCGCGGCACACGAGGTTGTTCGGGTTGGCGGCCTCCGCACCGGTGGCCGTCTTGAGCGCCGCGTCGACATGGGGAAACAAAGCGATGGCCGGGATGCCCACGCCGGCGGCTTCCCGTGCGGCGTCGACGGCCAGATCGATGGACATGCGCTCTACGCCGGGCATCGAGGCCACAGGCTCGCGCCGGCACTCGCCCTCGACGACGAAGACGGGCCAGATCAAATCGGCAGGCGAAAGGGTCGATTCGGCCACCAGCCGGCGCGACCATTCATATCGCCTGAGCCGGCGCATACGGAGCGCGGGAAACGCCGGAGTGATCATCATCTCCCGCGTCTCATGCCAATTCCCGGCAGGCGGCGCAAGGCGCCTCAGGGTGTGAGGCGCCCGACGCGCATTCGATAAGCACGCCAAGGCGAGCTGAAGAAGCTCGCTGGGCAGTTTCCTTCTTGCCCCCGACCCGGAAAAAATGCCAATTCCACTGCCATTCTTAGCGGTTTGCCGGAGTGACGTCGCATGGACTTCATACTCACAGCAGAGCAGTGCGCCGTCGAAGATGCAGCCAGGCGGTTTGCCGCGGCCAAGCTCGCGCCGCACGCCGCCGAATGGGACGAGAAGGAGATATTTCCGGTGGCCGTCCTGCGCGAAGCGGCCGCTCTCGGCTTTGCCGGCATCTATGTGAAAAGCGATGTCGGCGGTTCGGAGATGACGCGTCTGGACGCTGCGATCGTCTTCGAAGAGCTGTCGGCCGGCTGTACCTCGACGGCGGCCTATATCTCCATTCACAACATGGCGTCATGGATGATCGACCGGTTCGGCGACGACGTACAGCGCCGGCGATTCCTGCCCAGGCTCGTCACCATGGAGAAGATCGCGAGCTATTGCCTGACGGAGCCGGGGGCAGGATCGGATGCCGCCAGCCTCAAGTCCCGCGCCGTAAAGGATGGCGATCATTACGTCTTAAACGGCTCCAAGGCCTTCATTTCGGGGGCGGGGATGTCCGATGTTTATGTCTGCATGGTCCGCACCGGCGAGGATGGACCAAAAGGCATTTCCTGCCTCGTCATAGAGAAGGGCACGCCGGGCCTATCGTTCGGCCGCAAAGAACGCAAGATGGGTTGGCGGAGCCAGCCGACGGCGCAGGTGATCTTCGAAGACTGCCGGGTGCCGATCGCCAACCGGATCGGCGCCGAAGGCGAGGGCTTCCGTATCGCGATGGCCGGTCTCGACGGTGGGCGCATCAATATCGGCGCCTGTTCCGTCGGCACGGCACGCGCAGCCCTTGAGGAAGCCAAGACTTACGTCCGGGAACGAAAACAATTCGGTCGCGCCATCGCCGATTTCCAGGCGACGCAATTCAAGCTCGCCGACATGGCGACCGAGCTGGAGGCCTCACGGCTGATGATCCGCAATGCCGCTTCGGCGCTCGATGCGCGCGATGCGCGCGCGACCATGCTGTGTGCCATGGCCAAGCGCTTTGCCAGCGACATGGCGTTCAAGATCGCCAACGATGCGCTGCAGCTGCACGGCGGTTACGGATATTTGCAGGATTTTCCGGCGGAACGGCACGTTCGCGATTTGCGCGTCCACCAAATCCTGGAAGGAACCAACGAAATCATGCGCGTCATCGTCGCGCGCGAGATGGCCCGGCAATGAGCGGCGACGACGTTCTTTTCGACCGGCGCGGCGCCCTCGGGTTGATCACGCTCAGTCGCCCCAAGGCGCTCAATGCGCTCACCCATGGCATGTGCGTGGCGATGAAGGCCAAGCTTGACGAGTGGGCAAAAGATCCCCTTGTCGGCGCGGTAGCGATCCGCGGCGACGGCGATCGTGCCTTCTGTGCCGGCGGCGACATTCGCGCGCTCTACGATTCGGGCCGCGCCGGCACGCCATACGCGTTCGAATTCTATCGCGACGAATATCGCCTGAATGCGGCGATCAAGCATTTTCCCAAGCCTTATATCGCGCTCCTGCGCGGTATCGTGATGGGCGGAGGCGTCGGGGTATCGGTGCATGGCAGCCATCGCGTGGCGGACGACACGGCCGTATTTGCCATGCCCGAGACGGGTATCGGCTTGTTTCCCGATGTCGGCGGCAGTTATTTCCTGCCGCGTTGTCCGGGCGAGATCGGCATGTATCTGGCGCTGACCGGCGCCAGGCTCAAAACCGCAGACATGCTCTATGCCGGCGTTGCAACTCACCATGTGTCCGCGGGCAATACCGCCGAGCTGCTGGAGCGGCTAGCGGCGGGAGAGCCGGCGGACTCCGCGATCGCCGCTCTGGTTGCTCCGCCCGATGAGGCACCGCTCGCAGAGCATCGCGGATCGATCGATCGTCACTTTGCGGCGGCATCGGTCGAGGCTGTGCTCGCATCGCTCGATGCGGAAGATAGCGAGTGGACGCGCGCGACGGCGGCAAGCATCGGGACGAAATCTCCGACGAGTCTCAAAATCGCGCATCGGCAGCTTCGGACCGGCCGCTTGCTCGGCTTCGACGACTGCATGCGCATGGAAATGCGGATCGTGGCACGCGTCATTGCCGGCCACGAGTTCTACGAGGGCGTACGGGCGACGATCATCGAGAAGGACAATGCGCCCAAATGGCGTCCGCCCACGCTTGTGCAGGTCGCCGACTCCGACATCGATACGTACTTCTTGCCACTGGGCGAAAGGGAGCTTGTTCTATGACCGCGGTCGCGATCATCGGCGTGGGAAATATGGGCGGACCCATGGCCCGCAATCTTCTTAAAGCCGGCTACAGGGTAACGGCCTTCGATATCAATCCCGCGCTATTGAATCCCCTGGTTCAGGACGGCGCAGTGCCGGCAAATTCGGCAAACACCGCCGTGCAAGACGTCGAAGTTGTGGTTTCCATGCTACCCGCCGGCAGCCATGTCCGCAGCGTGTATCTCGAAAACGGTGTCCTTGCGCATGCCAAAGCCGGGGCGCTGCTTATCGACTGTTCCACGATCGATATCGACACCGCACGGGCGGTGCACGGCGAGGCCGGGCAGGCCGGCTACGATTTCCTGGACGCTCCGGTCTCCGGCGGCGTCGGCGGCGCCGAGGCCGGAACGCTCACCTTCATGTGCGGCGGAAGCGAGAAAGCGTTCGCGCGCGCCCAGCCCGTCCTCGAGAAAATGGGAAAACGCGTCGTGCTCGCCGGCGGCGCGGGCGCCGGCCAGGCGGCAAAAATCTGCAACAACATGCTGCTGGCGATCGCGATGATCGGAACCTGCGAGGCTTTTGTTCTTGCCGAAAAGCTTGGTCTGGATGCGCAGAAACTTTTCGATATCGCTTCCACTTCCTCGGGACAGTGCTGGTCGTTGACGAGCTATTGCCCCGTCCCGGGACCGGTACCCGCTGCCCCCTCCAACCGAGGCTTTGCCGGCGGATTCGCAACGGGTCTCATGCTGAAGGACCTCAAGCTCTCGCAGGCCGCAGCTCAGGCATCCGGCGCCACGACACCTCTGGGCGCCGAAGCCACCCAGCTTTATTCGCTTTTCGCTGCGAAGGGTCATGCCGCAATCGACTTCTCCGGAATTATCCGCATGCTCAAAGGCGAGCTTTGATCAACACGTCGTCTCCCAGGTCGATACAGATTTAGGTGGTGCCTCACCTGTCGGCTTTACCGCGTCTTAACACCTCTCACCGTAGTGTTTTACACAAATAACTGGTGGGCTCCGGGAAAAACCGGAGGAAGACGATGACCGTAATGGCGAAGCCGCAGGCTCCTGCGGTAGCACTGAAGGCTCCGCAGCCTCTGCGGAAGCCCTATATCGAAATGCTCGGGCTGATCGAACGGCTGCACCGCCAGCTGCTCGACGTCATCAAGGACGAGCTCGATCGGCGAGACGAGCGCGAAATCAACAGCGTCCAGGCTTTGCTTCTTTTCAACGTGGGCGACCAGGAGCTGACGGCGGGCGAGCTTCGTAGCCGCGGCCATTATCTAGGCTCGAACGTTTCCTACAACCTGAAGAAGCTTGTCGAATTCGGTTACGTCCACCATGAACGCTCGGAGATCGATCGCCGGTCCGTTCTGGTGCGTCTCACGCGCAAGGGCGAATTGGTTCGCGACATGCTTCATACTCTCTTCGATCGGCATCTGGCGTCGCTCGAAGCAGTGGGCAATGTTGGCGTTGCAGATCTTGAGGGCATGAATGTCTGCCTCAAGCGTGTCGAGCGTTTCTGGATCGATCAGGTCCGTTTCCAGCTCTGACGGCGGCGCCCCCGGATAATAGCTGTTTGGGAAACCAGCACGGGCGTCGCAGCCGCGGCGGTTTCCCGAGCGGATTCTCGCACCGCGCCACGCTGCCGCAGCGGGGGTGTCTAACCGCCTTGAAAGCCTGTAAAAGAGGGGCCGGCCCCCTCCGGGCATTGACTTTTCGCATTGAGGCGGCAGACAGGCTGTCCTATTGCCGGGCTGGTCCGGGCGGGTAGCGCTCAGGGTGGAGAGATGGCGTTTTCCTATACGTTTAAATTTCGCGAAGCGCTCGCCGACCTCAAGCGGGAAAACCGCTATCGCGTTTTTGCCGATATCCTGAGGCGGCGTGGCGTTTATCCTCAGGCCGATCTCTTTGGCGACTCCAAATCCCGGCCGATCACGGTCTGGTGCAGCAACGATTATCTGGGCATGAGCCAGCACCCCAAGGTGCTGGCGGCGATGCACGAAGCCCTGGATGTGGTAGGCGCAGGATCGGGCGGAACCCGAAATATTTCCGGAACGACGCATTACCATGTCGCGCTCGAAGCTGAGCTGGCCGACCTTCACGGCAAGGAGTCGGCACTTCTGTTTACGTCCGGCTTTGTCTCCAACGACGCCACTCTCGCCACGCTTGGAAAGCTTCTGCCCGGGCTCGTTATCTTCTCCGATGCGCTTAATCATGCTTCCATGATTGAGGGAATTCGGCACGGGGGCTCGGAGAAGCGGGTCTTCGCGCACAATGATCTCGCGGATTTGGCGGCGCAGCTGCAAGCCGTCGATCCCGCCCTGCCGAAGCTGATCGCATTCGAATCCGTGTATTCCATGGATGGAGATTTCGGACCCGTTGCGGCGATCTGCGATCTCGCCGAGAAATACGGCGCGCTTACCTATCTTGACGAGGTGCATGGGGTGGGCCTCTACGGTCCGCGCGGTGCAGGGGTCGCCGCCCGCGACGGAGCGATGCATCGCCTCGACATCGTCGAGGGCACGCTCGCGAAGGCGTTCGGCGTGATGGGCGGCTACATCGCCGCCAACTCGGAAATCATCGATTGCATTCGATCATTTGCGGCCGGCTTCATATTTACGACCTCGCTTGCACCGGTCGTGGCGGCAGGAGCCTTGGCGGGCGTCCGACATCTCAAAGAAAGCGAATTCGAGCGTCAGCGGCTGCACGAGCGCGCGGCACGGCTGAAAGCCATGTTTGCAGAGGCGGGGCTGCCAGTGATGCCGTCGACGAGCCACATCGTACCGCTCTTGGTGGGTGACGCCGCCTTATGCAAGGCGGTTTCCGACGAACTCTTGCGCGAGCACGCCATCTATGTGCAGCCGATCAATTATCCCACCGTTCCGCGCGGCCGCGAGCGGTTGCGGTTCACGCCGTCGCCCGTGCACACCGACGAAATGATGGCGTCCCTCGTTGCCGCGCTGGATGCTGTGTGGACGGCACACAGCATCCAACGTGCAGCCTGACGAGCGCGCACTCAGCCGCGCCGACGCCCCTTTGCGGTGGGGACAGGGGTTCGGCCCAGTCCGATCTTCTTGGCAAATTCCGACCGCTGCGCGGCATAGTTGGGCGCAACCATCGGATAATCCGCGGGTAAGCCCCACTTGGCGCGATATCCTTCCGGCGTGAGGTTGTAGCGCGAGCGCAGGTAGCGCTTCAGCATCTTCAGCTTCTTTCCGTCCTCCAAGCAGACGATGTATTCGGGTGTGATCGACTTCTTGACCTGGATCGCCGGCTTTTGCGCGAGCGGCGCTTCAGTGGCGAGGCCGCTTGCAAGGCCGCCCAGCGTTGCGTGAATGCTCTTGATAATTCCGGGAATTTCGCCAATCGGAATCGGATTGTTGCTGACATAGGCAGCGACGATGTCGCTTGCAAGTTTGAGGAGTTCGTCCGCTTTGGTCGTCTGTATAGCGTTGTTGCTCATTAATTTTTACTCCAGTCCCTCGGGGGGTTAGTTATGGCGTTGCATCTTTTATTGCTTTTCCGGTTGAGGGACGCAACCGCATTTTTGGTACTGTTGTAGTCCACGCACGTGGCCCCAATATGGGTAGCATAAGCAATTAATCTTGAAGATGTGCCGTCGAACGAATCACTTGGCTTGGCTTGCCGTTTTTTTGCGACTTGCAACGTACGTATAAGTATAAGTATTACGGGTAAGCAGTCGGGTGAAGAGCCTCGCATGCGATTGGGATACCAAAATTTGTGACACGGATGCCGCGAGGGCGGCTAATATGTATACTTACGGTAGTATATCTGACAGATATTCGCGTTATGCGTGTTCCACACCCCCAATCGGCGAATGAATAGCCGAAATGGATTTGGCATTTGTTCCATCGTCCGATTCCTCCGGTGTTATGGGGAGCAGAAGGCCGAAATCTTGTCGATCACTCCGGCCCCCCGGTTAAATTGTATAACGATACGTTTCGGACACAATTTTGGTATAAAATATTACTTTATATCCGACCCGTTTACCAAACCCCTCGGCTTCGATATCTTTCCAAAGGAAAAACGCGCTTGGCCCCTAGATTTGGGTAGGCGCCGGGCCTAAACCACGAGCCGCTAGAGGCGGGATATCCGCCCGTCAGCTGCACTCGAGGCGCGCCATGTCAGCGATTTCAGCCACGATCCGTCGCGAAAACGTCCCCTTCTTCGCCACTCCCTTGGCCGAAGCCGACCCCGACGTCGCCCGCGCCATAAGAGACGAACTCAGACGTCAGCAGGGCAAGATCGAGCTCATCGCGTCGGAGAACATCGTATCGCGCGCCGTTTTGGAGGCGCAGGGTTCGGTGCTGACAAACAAATACGCGGAAGGATATCCGGGCCGACGCTATTACGGCGGCTGCGAATACGTTGATGTCGTGGAAGACTTGGCCATGGAGCGCGCCAGGCGCTTGTTCGATTGCAGTTTTGCCAATGTTCAGCCGCATTCCGGGGCACAGGCCAATCAGGCGGTGTTCTTTGCGCTTCTTACCCCAGGCGATTCGTTCATGGGCTTGAGCCTCGCTGCGGGAGGCCATCTGACCCATGGCTCGCCGGTGAACCAGTCGGGGAAGTGGTTCAAGCCTATTTCCTATGGCGTCAGGCGCCACGACCAGCGGATCGACATGGATGAGGTCGAATCCTTGGCGAAGGCGCAGCGGCCGAAGCTGATCATTGCGGGCGGGTCGGCCTATTCGCGATTTATCGATTTTGCCCGGTTTCGCCAAATTGCCGATTCTGTTGGCGCCTATTTCGTGGTCGACATGGCGCATTTCGCAGGCTTGGTGGCAGGTGGAGTGCATCCCAATCCGCTTGAGCACGCCCATATCGTGACGACCACCACCCACAAGACCCTGCGGGGTCCCCGCGGAGGTATGATTCTTTCGCGTGACGCGGACCTTGGAAAGAAGATCAATTCGGCCGTGTTCCCAGGCTTGCAGGGCGGGCCGCTGATGCATGTGATCGCGGCAAAGGCCGTGGCGCTGGGCGAAGCGCTGAAACCGGACTTCAAGCTCTATGCGCGCGCCATTGTGGAGAACGCGAAGGCGCTTGCCGAAACCCTGCACGCCAAAGGCCTCGATATCGTATCCGGCGGCACCGACACCCACGTAATGCTGGTGGATTTGCGGCCCAAGGGCGCGACCGGGCGCGCGGCGGAGAAGGCCCTGGATCGCGCGCACATTACCTGCAACAAGAATGCAATACCATTCGATACGGAGAAGCCGGCTGTGACGTCCGGGATTAGGCTTGGAACGCCGGCTGGAACAACGCGGGGATTTGGACTGTCGGAGTTCAAGGAAATCGGTACGCTCATCGTCGAGGTCGTGGAAGCGGTCGCCCGGGCCGGAGAAGCCGGGGATTCCGCCGTTGAAATGAGCGTGCGAGCGCGCGCGGCAGAGCTTTGCGCACGCTTCCCTATCTATCAGTAACGGAGGAACGGGGGGTCAATGCGATGCCCATTTTGTGGACACGACGATACCCAAGTTAAGGACAGTCGTCCCAGCGAGGATAATTCTGCCATACGGAGACGCCGGCATTGCCCCGCCTGCGGGGGCCGCTTCACCACTTTCGAGCGCGTTCAACTGCGCGAGCTGATCGTGATGAAGAAGAATGGCCGGCGCGAGCCGTTCGAGAGGGACAAGCTCGAACGCTCGCTGGCGCACGCGCTGCGTAAACGTCCGGTGGAGGCCGAGCGCGTGGACCGCATGGTGACCGGAATCGTGCGGCGTCTGGAAAGCATGGGCGAAAACGAAATCCCCTCGTCGGTGATCGGCGAACTCGTCATGCAGGCGCTTGCCAGTCTGGATAAGGTCGCCTATGTCCGCTTCGCCTCCGTTTACAGGAACTTCCGCGAAACCAAGGACTTCGAAGCGTTGATCGGAGAGCTGGAGGGTGTCGAGCGCGACTAGAGCGAAATGACTTTTCTTCGAATCGTCATTTCGGTCCAAGCTATTGTCTTGACGCGGTTTCGGACGCAAAAGTGCGCACACTTTTGCTGGAACCGCTCCAACCTTGAAGCGCTCGCTGGACTTGCAGCAACGCTGCGCGAATATTGCCGATGCGAACAGCAACCCCGCCGCAACGGCGCATCGCAGAGAGGCCGTCCATGCGGTCTGCTTTGTCCGGCAAGATGTCCCGCAAGGTAGATGATTCGACGTGAGAGACAACCGGCATATGCAGCACGCATTGAGACTCGCGCAGCGTGGTCTGGGCCAGGTTGCGCCAAATCCCGCCGTGGGCTGCGTGGTGGTTTCTCCCGAAGATAGGATTGTCGGCCGCGGGTACACCCAGGACGGGGGCCGGCCTCATGCCGAGGCGGTTGCTCTCGCGCAGGCAGGCGACGCGGCCCGGGGCGCGACAGCCTATGTCACGCTCGAGCCCTGCGCTCATCACGGCCAGACGCCCCCTTGCGCCGAAGCCTTGATTCGCGCCGGCGTGTCGCGGGTGGTGGCGGCGCTGGAAGATCCCGATGAACGCGTCAGCGGGCGGGGACTAAGGATGTTGCAGGGCGCCGGAATCTCGGTGAGCTGCGGTGTTCTTGCTCGGGAATCTCGCAGGCTCAACGCAGGCTTTCTCAGCAGAGTCGAAAAGAACCGCCCGCTCGTGACGCTGAAGATTGGACAGAGCTTGGACGGCAAGACCGCCACGTCTTCCGGTGAAAGCAAATGGATCACCAGCCCCGAGGCTCGCCGGTTTGGCCACCTGCTGCGCGCCCAGCACGATGCCATACTGGTGGGCATTGAAACAGCCCTTGCAGACGATCCCGAGCTGACATGCCGAATTGCCGGATTGGAGCGCCGCTCCCCCAGGCGAGTAGTGCTCGATACGCGCCTGCGGCTAAGCGAATCCTCGAAGCTGGCGCACACCGCACGGGATATTCCCACAATCGTCTACTCGGCGGGGCCGGTTTCGAGCGTTCTCAGTGCAGCCGGGGCCGAGATCGTGACCGTGGCGCGCGATGCGCGCGGCCGTCCCGACGTGACGGCGGTCCTACGCAACCTGGCAGACCGTGGGGTCACCCGGCTCCTCGTGGAAGGCGGAGCAGGCGTGCTTGCTTCATTCCTCGACCGGGGATGTGCGGATCGCTTGGAAGTTTTTTCCAGCCCGATGGTGCTCGGCGACGCCGGACACTCCGCGATCGATGCGCTTGCGGCACTCGCGCTGGACGAGGCACCGCGCTTCCGCAGGGTCGAAAGACGGACACTGGGTCCCGATCTTCTGGAAAGCTTCGAGGCTGCGGCCTAAAAGGAGACCATGTTCACGGGAATCGTCACCGGTCTTGGGGAAGTCAAGCATGTGGAGCGGCGCGGCGACACGCACATCGTGCTGGCTACCCGCTACGACGTTTCCCGGATGGAGATCGGCGCTTCCATTGCCTGTTCGGGCGTATGTATGACGGTCGTGGACAAGGGTAGCGCACGTGACCGCTGGTTCGCGGTCACCGCGTCCGGAGAGACGCTTGCAAAAACCACTATCGGAGGATGGAAACCGGGCGACCGGGTCAATCTGGAGCGGCCGCTGAAAGTGGGCGACGAGCTCGGCGGTCACATCGTAACGGGACATGTGGACGGGGTAGCGGAGATCGTCCGCTTCGAGCCTGAAGGCGAATCGGTTCGCATCGACTTTCACGCACCCGCGCCGCTTGCGCGTTTCATAGCGTCCAAGGGATCCGTCGCGCTCGACGGGGTGTCGCTCACCGTCAACGAAGTTGCGAGAGATCGATTCGGCGTGAATCTCATTCCGCATACCCTGACCACGACCACCTTCGGCCAGGCGAGGGTAAAAGGTCGCGTCAATCTCGAAATAGATATTTTGGCGCGCTACGTGGCGCGGCTGGTGAAGAGCTAGGGCGATGTTTCACGACTATCTGTCCTCGATCGAGGAGCTCATAGAGGACGCGCGTAACGGCCGCATGTTCATCCTGGTCGATGCGGAAGATCGCGAGAATGAAGGCGATCTCGTCATCCCCGCCCAGATGTGCACGCCTCAAGCCGTCAATTTCATGGCCAAATACGGCCGCGGGCTTATTTGCTTGGCGTTGACGCAGGAGCGCGCCGACGCGCTCAACCTTCCCATGATGACGCAGCTCAACGGTACCGCAAACCAGACCGCTTTCACCGTTTCCATCGAGGCCAAGGAAGGAATCTCCACCGGCATCTCGGCGCATGACCGCGCGCACACCATCTCGGTCGCGATAGATCCCACCAAGGGTCCCGCCGATATTGTGATGCCAGGCCATGTTTTTCCACTGGTGGCGCGCCATGGCGGAACGCTCGTGCGCGCCGGTCACACCGAAGCAGCCGTCGACATTGCGCGTCTGGCCGGACTCTATCCCGCCGGCGTCATCTGCGAGATCATGAACGACGATGGTACGATGGCGCGCTTGCCGGACTTGGTGCAGTTCGCGCAGCTTCATGGCCTCAAGATCGGCACCATCGCCGATTTGATCGCCTATCGCAGGCGCTACGACCATTTCATACACCGCGCGGTCGAGACGGATTTCCAAAGCCATCACGGGGGAAGCTGGCGCATGCTGGTCTTCGTCAACACGATCGAATATGCCGAGCATATCGCGCTGGTGAAGGGAGAAATATCGGGGCCGGGGCCGGTGCTCGTGCGCATGCACGCGCTCAACATCTTCACCGATCTCTTGGGTCACCGATCCTATGAGCAGGATGTGCTCGCCGAATCCATGCGCTTGGTTTCGGAGGCGGGGCGGGGGGTGGTCGTGATCCTGCGCCAGCCGCGTCCCACATTCGTTTCCGACATCGTTCTCCGCCGCGTCCCCGAGGATATCGACCGGCGTCGCGTGAAGGAGTATGGCGTGGGTGCGCAGATACTCCTCGATCTCGGCGTGAAGGATATGATCCTTCTGACCGACACCCCGGAGAAGAAGGTCGTGGCGCTCGAAGGCTACGGGATCAACATCGTGGGTACCCATCCCATCCGGGAACGAAAGGACACGACGCCGTGACGGCTCGCATCCTCATCGTCGAAGCACGATTCTATGCCCCTATCTCCGATGCGCTGCTGGATGGCGCCACCGCTGCCATCGAAGCTGCCGGGGCCCATTTCGAACGGATCGCCGTTCCCGGGGCGCTCGAGGTTCCGCCGGCAATTCTTTTTGCCGCACGTGCCGGCGAAGGGGCAGGCAAGAGCTTCGATGGGTTCGTCGCGCTGGGCTGCGTCATTCGCGGCGAGACTTACCACTTCGAGATCGTGGCAAACGAGTCCGCCCGCGGATTGATGCAGCTTGCGCTGCAGCACGGTCTGTGCATCGGCAACGGCATTCTCACCTGCGACAATGAGGATCAGGCCCTAATCCGGGCCTCGCGGGGCGGCGACGATAAAGGCGGCGATGCCGCCCGCGCCTGCCTCGCACTGATTAGAATGCGATCCGGTCTCGGCGCGCGCCTGTGACCGGGTCGCGGACCGCGGATCGTCCCGCATGGTAACGAGCGGAACCGATTCCGACCGCCGTCGGCGGCCACCGCGACGAGGCAAGCGCGCGGCGCGGTTGGCCGCCGTGCAGGCGCTCTATCAAATGGAGTTGACGGGAGACGACTGCGAAAGCGTCGCGGCCCAATTCATCGAGCACCGCTTCGCGAAAGAAGCGGATTCGGCAACGGACCAGTCCTACTTTACCGACATTATTCGTGGCGTGCCGCAGCATCAGACTGAGATCGACAGCACAATTCAGCGGGTGCTGAGCACAGGCTGGCGCCTGAAGCGGATCGACGCCACGTTACGCGCCATCCTGCGCGCTGCGGTCTACGAGCTTATCGCGCGCGAGGAGGTTCCCGCACGTGCGGTGATCGACGAGTATGTCGAGATCGCGCATGCCTTCTATCGGGGCGATGAGCCGGGATTCGTCAATGCGGCCCTGGACAAGGCCGCAAGAGACAAGCGCGTTCCGGAATTTGTTCAGGCTCCGCCCGATGACAAAATTTAGCGGCAGACCGGGCGAATTCGAGATCATCAAGACGTATTTTGCGCCGCTGTCGCGTGCGCATCCGGGCGCATTTGGGTTGACCGACGATGTGGCTGTTCTCAGCCCGCCAGCCGGCCATGACTTGGTCTTGAAGACCGACGCCGTTGTCGAAAGCGTACACTTCAACAGAAGCGATCCTCCCAATACCATCGCCAAGAAAGCCCTGCGGGCCAACATTTCCGATTTTGCCGCCAAGGGCGCCACTCCGAGCGTCTATCTCCTGGCGCTGGCATTGCCCGACTGGCCGGACGGGCACTGGCTTGAGCAATTCGCCAAAGGGCTTGCGGAAGATCAGGCCGAATTCAACGTCACGCTTGCCGGCGGCGACACCGATCGCACCCCCGGCGCATTGACCGTCGCGGTGATGATGACGGGCTTCGTCCCGCACGGAACGGTCATTCGCCGGTCGGGTGCCAAGCCCGGCGATGTCGTATTCGTTACCGGAACGGTGGGGGATGCCGGCGCCGGTCTCGCACTGCTCAAAGGGGATTCCGTCCCGCGCGATTCGGGAGAAGAATATCTCATTGCGCGTTATCGGGTGCCGCGCCCCAGGCTTGCGTTCGGCCGCAGCTTGCGCGGTATCGCGACCGCCGCGCTGGATGTCTCCGACGGGCTCATCGCCGATCTGGGGCATGTCGCAGAAGTCTCCCATGTGCGCATCGAGGTGGATGCCGTTCACGTCCCCTTGTCGGACGCATTCATACAGCTGCGCGGCCGGGATATTTCGGTGATTGCCGAGGCGGCAACTGCGGGAGACGACTACGAAATTGCGTTCTGCGCGCGGCCATACTGCCGCCCGCTTCTCGAACGGATTGCGGCCGAGACGAACACCCGCGTCACCGAGGTGGGACGAGTGATCGCGGGCGAGGGCGTCGCACTGGTTAACGAGGAGGGCCATGAAATTAAGCTTGATCGCCGCGGCTATGCGCATTTTTAACGTTTAAATTTATTTCCCCTGGACTAACCGAATTTTCACCAGCATTGGTCACAATGTTTGGCCATGCGCACGATCCTGTTTCTTGGAGCTTTATGTCTTTGCCTGATTCTTGAGGCGGTTCAGGGATTTGCGGCGCCGGCGGCGCCCGACGAACACCTTCCGGGCACCGCCGTCGATATGCCCTATCTGATCGCGCCCATGACCGTCGACGGCAAGCTGGTCTCCTATGCATATGTTTCGAGTTCGCATCGTTGCCGCATCGCCTTCCGCGGCCATCGATGTGCGGGCAAAAACGGCGTTCATCCAGGACGCCTACGTCCGCGACGTCAATCGCACTCCAATCGGCAATGGTGGCGATCCGCCCCAGGTCGACACCAACATGTTGATAAAGCGCCTTTTTGCCGATGTCAGACAAATCGTGGGCGGGGACAAAGTGAGCAAAGTCCAGCTCATCAAGGTTCAGACGTCCCAGCTTCGCCCCGACCCGAGAAGCTGAATAGCAAACCAAATTGCCCCCCGGGGGGAGCGGCTTTTCGCCGCCACAGCAACATTGCCACCGAACTAGGCTTTTGGCATGGTCCCGCGCCTTTGCCATCCTCCTTCCAAGAATCGGCGGGGGAGGGGGCGCTCGACTGGCCGGGCGCTCCGCGACCGTCTCGCCCAGCTCTAGGGACAAGAACATGAATTTACAGCTTATTCTCGTACTGGCCTGTGCCGGGCTCGCGCTCGCCTATGGCGGCTTCACGATCCAGTCGGTGCTTTCCACCAGCCCCGGCACGGCGCGAATGCAAGAGATCGCGGCAGCCATTCAAGAAGGCGCCGCCGCCTATCTCAATCGTCAGTACACCACCATCGCTATCGCAGGCGCCGTCATATTCGTGCTCGCGTTAGCGATATTCGGCTGGCAGGTGGCGCTGGGATATTTCATTGGTGCGACCTTCTCGGGCGCAGCCGGCTATATCGGCATGAATGTTTCGGTCCGGGCCAATGTGCGCACGGCTGAGGCGGCGCGGACCGGACTGGCGGCGGGGCTGTCGGTGGCGTTCCGCTCCGGCGCCGTCACCGGCCTGCTGGTTGTCGGGCTCGGTCTCCTGGGCGTGGCCGGCTATTACAGTTTCCTCCGCTACGGCCTCCATCTCGACATCAACGACGAGACCCAGGGCCGGATGGTCGCCAATGCGCTTGTGGCGCTGGGCTTCGGTGCGTCGCTCATCTCCATCTTCGCGCGGTTGGGCGGCGGCATCTTCACCAAGGGCGCCGATGTGGGCGGCGACATGGTGGGCAAGGTCGAAGCCGGGATTCCCGAAGACGATCCCCGCAATCCCGCAACGATCGCCGACAATGTCGGCGACAATGTCGGCGACTGCGCCGGCATGGCCGCCGACCTGTTCGAGACATTCGCCGTCACCACGGTTGCGACCATGGTGCTCGCGTCGATCTATTTCACGGGCGATACCAAATCCGCGTTGATGCTTTATCCGCTCACCATCGCAGCCATGTGCATCGTGACGTCGATCATCGGCACGTTCTTCGTGCGTTTGGGCAAGGGCACCAACATCATGGGGGCGCTCTACAAGGGCGTGATCGCCACCGGGGTGCTGTCGCTTATCGGCCTCTATTTCCTGACCGACCGGATCGTCGGTCTTTCGACCGAGCTTTCCACCTCGGCAGGGGTTAGCTTTACGGGGTTGTCGCTGTTTTATTGCGGCGCCGTGGGTCTTGCCGTCACGGGAGCGATCGTCTGGATCACGGAGTATTACACCGGCACGGGCTTCCGGCCCGTGCGCATGATTGCGAATGCATCGGTGACCGGACACGGTACCAATGTGATCCAGGGCCTGGCCATCTCGATGGAATCCACCGCTCTGCCGGCGCTCGTCATCTGCATCGGCATCGTGATCGCCGATTCGCTGGCGGGGCTTTTCGGAATCGCAATTGCGGTATCGACCATGCTGTCGCTCGCCGGAATGATCGTGGCGCTCGATGCGTTCGGTCCGGTGACGGATAATGCCGGCGGCATTGCGGAAATGGCCGGTCTGACCGGCGACGTGCGCAAGACCACCGATGCGCTCGATGCGGTCGGCAATACCACGAAAGCCGTGACGAAGGGCTATGCCATCGGTTCGGCGGGTTTGGGCGCGCTCGTGCTGTTCGCGGCGTACACGGAGGATCTCAAATACTTCGTCGCGCACTCCGATGTGTACAGCTATTTTCAGGGCGTCGACATGCCGGCCTTCTCGCTCGCCGATCCGTGGGTGGTCGTCGGCCTCTTCATTGGCGGGCTTCTGCCTTATCTGTTCGGCGGCATCGCAATGACGGCGGTCGGCAGGGCAGCCAGTGCGGTGGTCGAAGAAGTGCGCAGGCAGTTCAAGGAAATGCCGGGCATCATGACGGGCGCGCAGAAGCCCGATTACGGCCGCGCCGTGGACATGCTCACGCGCGCCGCCATCCGCGAGATGGTGGTTCCGTCGCTGTTGCCGGTTCTGTCGCCGATCGTGCTCTACTTCGTCGTCGATTACGTCGCCGGCAAAACTCAGGCCTTCAATGCGCTCGGCGCCATGCTTCTGGGTGTGATCGTCACCGGTCTCTTCGTGGCCATTTCCATGACCTCGGGTGGCGGCGCATGGGACAACGCAAAGAAATACATCGAGGACGGCCACTTCGGCGGCAAGGGATCCGATGCCCACAAGGCGGCGGTGACCGGCGACACGGTCGGCGATCCGTACAAGGACACGGCGGGACCGGCGGTCAATCCGATGATCAAGATCACGAATATCGTGGCCTTGCTGCTGCTGGCCACTCTGGCGCACGGCCTCTGAGCGGTTCCGGCAAAAGTGTGTGCACTTTTGCGTCCGGAACCGCAGCAAAACAAAAGTTCGGAGGGAAATGACTATCCGGAGGAAGGTCATTTCCCTCTGAATCAGGGACCGTTGTTGCCGGGGTTCTGCGGCTGGGTGCCGGTCCCGATCGGTACGCCGGGCGTGGCGTTGAAGAGCTGCTGCAGGAACGTCAGCTCGCGTCCGCGCGCCGGCGTTTCGTTCGAACTCGAAGGCGACAACGTGACCGTCTTTGAGGCTGTAGTGCTTGATGTCGGCTACCTTGCCGTCCTTGTCGAAGTGAATGGCGAGGATGGAGCGCCTCTCAACCCGCGGATCGAAGAAGGCGATCTGCTTTTCGACGCTGGAGATGTAATACCAGCAGTCGCCGCCGAAGGTGGCCTGGGTCGACGGATCTCCGAGCCGCTCTTGCACGCTGGTCTTGGTGTCGGCGCCGATCGTGATGGAGGCCTCGCCCTTGGGATCCGGCAGGAAGCCGCGCTGATTGACGACGGGCGTGCAGCCGAGAAGCAGAATACTGGCGAGCGCAAGTGCCGGAAGGCGCATCGGATTTCCTCATCGCTGGGACGGAAATTCCCCCGCAAGCGCCTTGCTAGCGTCGCGCGCCGCGCCTTGCAAGCCCTGGAGCAGCCATGCTCGAGTCCCTAAAACGGCGCAAAACGCGCAAGGTGTGCGCCGACCGGCTCTGCCGGGCCATTTCGGACCGGGCCCGCACGCCGGTGTTCTATGGCGATCTCGGCGTGGCCGACACCATCGACGGACGCTTCGATCTTGTTGTGCTGCACGCCTGGCTCGTATTGGACGCGCTCATCAACTGCGGCGAAGCCGAACTTGCCCAGAGCCTGGTGGACATACTGTTTCTTCAATTCGACCAGGCGCTGCGCGAGCTCGGCGTCGGCGACATGGGCATGGGCCGGCGCATGAGAGGCATGGCGGAAGCATTTTACGGCAGGCTCGAAGCCTATCGCGCCGCTCCCGACGAGAAGGTTCTTGCCGACGCAATCCTGCGAAACCTTTATCGCGGCGAGGCTGACAGGGTTGAATTGGCGTCCCGGCTTGCCACGTATTGCGTTTCCGTCCGCGCGCATCTTGCGCAATCGCATCCCGAAAGGGGCGAAGTGGATTTTGGAGCGTTGCCGTCCGGCCCTATATTGCCATGACCGACCCCATCCCCATGACCCGCATGTTCGATCTGGGCGTTCTTTCCGATGCCGGGTATGCGACGACCATCACGGCATCTCCCTCCGAGCTGGAACGACTGGCCGAATGGGAAGACGTGGAAGAGGTGAGCCTCTTTCAAGGCGAGGTGACGCTCAAGCGCCTGTCTCAGACGCGCTTCCGCTTCGAAGCCAAGCTGACCGTGGAGATCACGCAACGCTGCGTCGTCACGCTGGAGCCGGTGCGGTCGTATATTTCGCGAGAGTTTACGCGGCAGCTGCACTACACGCCGGCCCGCTATCCCGAGAAGGGCGGCGCGATAACGCTCGGCGCGGCGGAGGACGAGGCGCCCGAGGAGATCCATTCACCGCAATTCGACCTTGCCGGACCGCTTCTCGAGGAGTTCTCGCTGGCCATCGATCCGTATCCGCGGGCGCCCGGCGTGGCTTTCAGCCCGCCAGAGGAGCAAGCGGACGTAGCGGAAAATCCATTTGCCGTCCTTAAAGGCTTGAAGCGGGGTTGAATCCGGGACCGGTTTCGGGTTCACTCCGCGGCTCGTTTTTTAACCGGTCCCGCATTTGGCGGCGTGCCGCGAGTGTTTTGATGAAGGAGCGATACCGCCATGGCGGTTCCCAAGAGAAAGACGTCGCCATCGCGGCGGAACATGCGCCGGTCGCATCACAGGCTGGCGCCACCGGCACACGAAGAGTGCTCCAGTTGCGGCGAACAGAAGCGGCCGCACCACGTCTGTCCGTCTTGCGGGCAATACAAAGGCCGTGAGGTCGTGAAAGTCGCAAGCTGACGCCGCGCGAAGGACCATTGGGCCCTTCCTGGAGTGGACCGGAGTGAGCCGCGGCTTGACGGTATCGATCGATGCAATGGGCGGCGATGCCGGCCCGGCAGTGGTGACCGCTGCTCTGGCGCGCTCGGCCGTTCGCCATCCCGAGGTGAGCTTCCTGTTGCACGGGGACGAGGCTCTACTCAAGCCGTTGCTCGCCAAGCGCTCCCGGCTTTCGGCCCACGCCGAAATTCGCCACACCAGCGAGCAGGTGCGCATGGGCGAGAAACCCAGCCAGGCGCTCAGGCGGGGGCGCAACACCAGCATGTGGCGCGCCGTGGAAGCGGTGGCCAAGAAGGAAGCGGAAGTCGCCATCTCGGCCGGCAATACGGGCGCCTTGATGGCGATGTCCATGTTCCAGCTGGGCGTGCTCGAAGGGATGGATCGTCCCGCCATTGCCGCCCTCTGGCCGACCAAGCGCGGCCAGAGCGTGGTTCTCGATGTCGGCGCCAATATCGCAAGCGACGCCGATCAGCTGGTCGATTTCGCCGTCATGGGCGAAGCCTTCGCCCGCGCCATTCTGGGGCTTGAGCGGCCGACCGTCGGCTTGCTCAATGTGGGCGCCGAAGACGTCAAGGGCAGCGAAGCCGTGCGCGGCGCCGCCAATACGCTGCGCAATGTCAATCTTCCCATCGAATTCTGCGGATTTGTCGAAGGCGACGATATTTCCGAGGGCACTGTGGATGTGGTCGTGACCGACGGGTTCACCGGCAACATTGCATTGAAAACGGCCGAGGGTACGGCGCGGCTGGTGGCGCACTTCCTGCGCAGCGCGTTGAAGCGCTCGTTCCTCTCTCGCGCCGGGGCGATCCTGGCTGGCGGCGCACTCGCCACGCTGCGGCGCAAGCTCGATCCTCGTACGGTGAACGGCGGCGTCCTGCTGGGGCTCAACGGCGTCGTGGTCAAGAGCCATGGCGGGGCCGATGCCATGGGCTTTGCGAGCGCGCTGGACATGGCCGTCGACATGGCGCGGTCGGGCGTGATTCCCAAGATCATGGCCGATCTTGAGGCGATGGCGCCGCCCAAGCCCACAGGGACGGTGAGCACGTGAGCGTCATCCGTTCCCATATCGCCGGCTGCGGCGCCTATCTTCCCGAAAAAATACTCACCAACGCCGAGCTCAGCCGGATGGTGGACACGAGTGACGCCTGGATCGTCGAGCGCACCGGCATCCGGCACCGGCATATTGCGGCCGAAGGCGAGCGCACATCCGATCTGGCGCTCAAGGCGGCACAAGCCGCACTTGCCGACGCCGGGGTAGGGGTGGAGGCGCTCGATCTGATCGTCGTTGCGACCACCACTCCCGACGAGACCTTTCCCGCCGTCGCCACCCGCGTACAGGCCGGGCTGGGCATGACGCGCGGCGCCGGGTTCGACGTGCAGGCCGTCTGCTCCGGTTTCGTCTTCGGCCTTTCGGTCGCGGACTGCTTCATCCGGACGCGCCAGGCCAAGACCGTGCTCCTGATCGGCGCGGAGACCATGTCGCGCCTGATGGATTGGACCGATCGTACGACCTGCATTCTCTTCGGCGACGGAGCCGGCGCCATCGTGTTGCAGGCGGGCGAGGGGCGCGGCGACGTCTCCGACCGCGGCGTGCTGGCGACCGAGCTCTACTCCGACGGCCGCCTGCACGATCTGCTTTATGTCGACGGCGGGCCTTCGACGACCCAGACGACAGGCCACTTGCGCATGCAGGGTCCGGACGTGTTCAAGCACGCGGTCGTCAACACGACCGCGGCGATCGAAGCCGCGGCAAAGGCCGCCGGCGTCTTCGTTTCGGATATCGACTGGATCGTTCCGCACCAGGCCAATCAGCGCATCCTCGACGCGACTGCGCGCCGCCTGGGCGTTCCGGGTTCGCGCGTGATCTCCACCGTCGCCGAGCACGGCAACACCTCGGCGGCCTCGGTGCCGTTGGCGCTTGCGCAGGGGATCGCGGACGGCCGAATCCGGCGTGGCCAGCTCCTTCTTTTCGAAGCCATGGGGGGCGGTTTCACCTGGGGTTCGGCCCTGGTCAGATTTTAGTCGGAAGTCGGAAGTCGCAAACAGTAGCTCTTCCTCCCCGTGCGTAAGCATGGGGAGGAAGAGCGGCTGCTTCTATCGCGCTCCCTCTATCGTCCCCGGCTCGAGTCCGGGGTCGCCACCTCCCCCGTTCGCTGTCGCGAACGCGGCAGGAAGAAACCAGTCTTTGATTTCCGACTTCCGGTTTCCCAACTATCCTCTTGATGTTGACGATAAAATCGCCAACGCTTAAACATGCGTCGAACTTGGGGAATCGAAGATGGCCGCAACTTTGACGCGCGCCGATTTGAGCGAAGCTGTTTTCCAGGCTGTGGGCCTCTCGCGCAACGAATCGGCGCAAATGGTCGAAGATATGCTGGAAGAGATCTGCGCGGCTCTGGCGCGCGGTGAAGCCGTGAAGCTCTCTTCTTTCGGAACATTCACCGTCCGCAACAAATCCCGCCGCATGGGTCGCAACCCGAAGACCGGCCACCAGGTGCCCATCGCGCCCAGGCGCGTGCTGGTGTTCCGGCCGAGCCACGTGCTCAAGACATCCGTCAATAGCGGAACGGCCGAGCCGGAAGAGATCGATCTGGCCGAGGTTGGATGACACCCGGTATCGCGGCCATCGCCGGAGGCAAATCTCCGCAAGCGTTTCGCACCATCGGCGAGACCGCAGCGGAGCTCGATGTTCCCCAGCACGTGCTGCGATTCTGGGAAAGCCGCTTCAATCAGATACGCCCGCTCAAGCGGGCCGGCGGACGGCGTTTCTACCGCCCGGAGGACGTGGAGCTTTTGCGCGGCATCCGCACCTTGCTCTATCGCGAGGGCTACACGATCAAAGGCGTGCAGAAGGTGTTGCGCGAGCGCGGCATGCGTCATGTGGCGGAGATCGGCCGCACCGACGCCGGTTCGTTCCGCGACGCATTCGTCTCCGGGGTCGATATCGCAGAGGAATCGCCGATCGATTCTCTGCCTGCGCCAGCACGCGGGCTTGCCGCAACGCACGATGCTGCCGACATCGACGGCCCGCGGCGCGAGCGGCTCGAAGAGCTGCTAGCCGAACTTCTGCGGCTCAAAGCCCGCTTGCGCGCCGCGCGCTAGAGGCAGACGGGCCGTTCCCGCCAGCCGGTCGATCCCTACTACATTTTGTGGATCGCTTCCGATATTTTCCCTGCTTGGCTACTAAAGTCCATGTAAGCCATTGAAATTACTTGACCCGAGTCGGGCGCTCGCGGTTTTTTCCTGCTTCAGGGAATAACAGGGAATTCATGACGGTGCCTGCTCGGATTGCCATTGAAACTGTTTCGGTTATAACATTACCGATGTGAAGAACCAACGGCCATTCTCCTGCGCCTTCCCGTGAACCGGTTGTGATGGCCGAAGCTGGCGACTATAGTCCGCCGCCCTCGCGAGACCCTGCGGGGATAATGGTACGGAGCGTGGCGCAGCCTGGTTAGCGCACCAGTCTGGGGGACTGGGGGTCGTGGGTTCAAATCCCGCCGCTCCGACCAAATAAACTAATGAATTCAATGTCTTACGAATTCGGACTTCATCCCTGAGTGCATGGGACTGGCACGGTCAGCCAACAGTCAGCAAACTCAAAGGGTTTAGCTTCGCTGATGTCGCGAGCGGGCTGGTTGCCGGGTGGCAGCATTGTAATTGGGTGGCGTCCCGAAACGTCGCCAAGGTTACAGTCGCGCGGCGATTCGCGTCGCCCGCTGTAAGCGCACGATTTTGGCCGATATGCTGCCCGCATCGGTGGCCGCAATCGCTTCGCCTAGATGGCGGTTTTCCGCACCGAAGAGTTTCTTGTCACGAAAGGTCGCACCTATATGATTTTCGAATCAGCGGCACGCGCTCGATCTGGGTAACCGTACGCCGAGGGCCGCGGATCGGATTGGGCGTTTGTGCTTGACAGTTGGTTTTGGTGCGCGGCTTGCCGTCGTTGAGGGTGATTTTGAGGGGCGACGGCGGTCATGCCGCCAGTTTACGCAAGCCTTTGTCTTTCGCCCAGTTCCAGGGAAGCAGCTCCGCAAGCTTGTTCACAGGATGATCGGCGATGCGGGCCAGCACGTCGGCAAGCCAGGCTTGCGGATCGATATCGTTGAGCTTGGCTGTTTGAATGAGCGTGTACATCATGGCTGCTCTTTCCCCGCCGCGCTGGGAGCCGACGAAGAGCCACGCCTTCCTGCCCAGTGCCGCGCCTCTCAGCACGCGCTCGGCCGCATTGTTGGATAGGCAGATGCGTCCGTCGGAAAGAAAGCGCGTGAAGGCGTCCCATCGCTTGAGCATGTAGTCCATGGCTTTGGCGGGATCGGCATGGCGGGAGAGCTTGGCGCGCTCGGTTTGCATCCACGCATGAAGCTCTTCCACCAGCGGCGCCATGTGCTCGCGTCGATAGGCAAGCCGTGCAGCGGCGGACTGCCCGTTGATGACGCGCTCGTGGGCGAAGATGGCGTCGAACTTCTGCACCGCTTCGAACGCGAGCGGCGAGATCAGGACCGCCTTTTGGCTGCGGGCCTGCGAGGCGATGTCGGCAAGCACGAAGAACTTGCGCCTGGCGTGCGCCCAGCACGCGGCCTCCGTGATGGGCGCCGGCTTGCGGCCCTGCTCGTAGAGCCCGCCAAATCCGGCATAGGCGTCGGCCTGCAGGATGCCGCCGTAATGGCAAAGGTGCTGCTCGGGATGGATGCCGGCACGATCGCGCGAGAAGAAGAACACTGCGGCCGGCGGCTCGGTGCCGCCGAAGGGTGCATCGTCGCGCACATAGGTCCATAGCCGGGCCTTGATCGTCTTGGTTTTGGCGAACAACGGGATCGGCGTGTCGTCGCCGTGAAGGCGCTCGCCGGCAAACACATGGGCGCCGATCAAATCGGCGAGCGGCGCAAGCAACGTCGTGCAACTGCCCACATGATCGGCCAGCGTCGAGAGTGAAAGATCGATCCCTTCGCGCGCGAAGCGCTCGCTCTGCCGGTTCAAGGGCTGATGCAGCGCGAACTTGTCGTGCAGGATCATGGCCAGCACGTTGGGTCCCACATGGCCGCGCAAGAGCGTGTGAAAGGGCGCCGGGCTTTGCGCGATCTTCTCGCACGCCCGGCAGCTGAACTTCTCGCGCACGGTCTGGATCACCTTCCAGGACCTGGGGATCACCTCCAGCGTCTCGGTGATATCCTCGCCGAGCTTGTGCAAGTTCGTTCCGCCGCAGCAGGGGCACGCGGCCGGTCCCGGTATAACGACCCGTTCGCGTGGCAGATGCGCAGGAAACGGCTTCTTGACCGGCTTCTTGCGCGTGTGCGCAGGCACGAAGCTTTCGCCTGCCGATCTTGCCGCTTTCAGCGCGGCAAGCTCATCTTCGGCTGCCGAGGCCTCAAGCTCCTCCAGCTGAAGCTCCAGCTGGTCGATGAGCTTCTTCGTGCGCTCGGATCTGGCGCCGTAAAGCTCGCGCTTGAGCTTCTCGATGGTCAGCTTCAATTGTGCAATCAGCGCCTCGGTGCTCGAAACGCTCGCTTTGGCACGTGCCGCTTCGGCCTTGGCTCGGGCCGCTTCCTCGCAAACGCGAACAACTTCGCCTTGCGCCGTCTGAGCATCGATCCGCGCCGCAATCACCAGCGCTTTCAGCGCTTCAATATCGTTGGGAAGCGAATCAATTGCACCCGCCATAAGGCGATGGAATCACAACGAGCGCGCAAACGCGATTGCTTTTGGCCCGCACGGGAAAGACAAATCGACAGACAGCTGTGGATGGATGGCGTTGGAGATCAACCTGCCGCTTGCGGCTGGAATGTGCGAAGCGGATGTCTCCAGTCGATCCCCTCGAGCATGTAGCCCATCTGCGCTGGCGTGATCGCAACAGTGCCTTCGCTCGCCGACGGCCAGACGAATCGCCCCCGCTCCAGGCGCTTGGCGTAGAGCGACATGCCCAGCCCGTCATGCCAAAGAACCTTCAAAAGGTCGCCTCTGCGCCCGCGGAAAACAAAAAGATCGCCACCATGAGGATTGCGCTTCAGCACCTGCTGCACCTGAAGCGCCAGGCTGTTCATGCCACGGCGCATGTCGGTGTGGCCCACAGCAATCCACACCCGCACGCCGGACGGAACCGGAATCATCCGGTGCGCCGGTCGAGCACGGCAATCACGCGCACAATGGCGGCCGGATCGATATCGCCGTCCACAATCATCCGGCGCGGCTCCGACAATACAATCTCGATGCGCCCGCAACGCGCCGTATCTCCCGCCGAAATTGCCGCAACGCCTGGCGACGGCGCGACAATCGCAGGAACAAAACCCGGTTCGTTCGGAACCAATTTGCCGTCGCGCGCCAGCCGCAGCCACGTGAACAGCTGGCCGTTCGACAATCCATGCCGCCGCGCCGTCGCCGATACGTTCCGCGGTATCGAAAGGCTCTCCGCGACAATCCGCAGCTTCTCTTCCGGCGTCCAGCGCCGGCGTGCCCCCGTCTCGATGACTTCAAGACGCGAGGTCGTGGGTATAGTCGTATGGTTAGTCATACGACTATACCGCCATGTCCCTTCACCGACAGCAAGACGGCCATCGGCGTAGGGTTACCGATCTGGTCCGGCCAGTCCGGTCGAGCGCGATAGTCGGAGGCCACTATGAGCGGTTTCGCTAAGACCATCGCCACGAGCAGATTTTCTACCCTGCTCTCTAAATCTGATTGCCCAAGGCCACTTTACGACCAAGTTTTAGCGCGGCTGCACAACTGCGTGGTTACACCCACCCGCGGCTCGATCCTCCCTCATTGGTTGCTAATCGTTCCCGAAGAGCCTGTTTTGAATTTTTCTGAGTGGTACGCACGCGGAAATATAGACCCCGGCAGCCTTGTGGGTGAGCTTTTGCGCAACCGCAGAGTTGATTCGAGCCGGGCAATCTGGTTTGAGCATGGTCCGGCACACGTCGAGTCTGCCGTTGGTTGCGGCGTAGACCATGCGCATATTCATGTCCTGATTGATGTACCATTTTCTTTCATCCAAATGATTTCAACGGCTTCAATGTCGGGTGATCTCCGGTTCACCCGGGCTAGAGCCACCAGCGCATATGGTCTATTGACCCCGGCCAGCTCTTATTTGCTGCTTGCTTCAGGCGAGGAAGCATTTGTCGCCGAAAATGTGGAGCATGTCGGCTCGCAATTCCTTCGGCGCGTTGTTGCCGATTTGGCTGGAAGCAAGGATGCGTGGAATTACCACACACACCCGCACATCCATAACGTCCAGAAGACCATTCAAGCTTTCTGTGCAGCGTAACTGCGTTGGCGGTGTCGTCCGAACCTGAAGCTGGAACCACACGGGACAGTGGGGGTGCTCTTTCGCCTTCTGACGCCTTTGCAATGCCCGCTGGAAAGCCGGTCGATTACACGGACGGACGGAAGCCGGGCGATTGGAAAAGTAAGTATCCCAAAGAAGCCAGAGACTGCATAAATTTTGAAGCATGCTGCTTGACAGCTGCATTAGTGATTTCCGTTTTGGCCAGCGGATTTTTCCTCGGCATGGGTGACCAATATTTGCCCATGCGGCTTAACAGCGAGCACGGCCCCCCGGTTCTAAATGTCAGCTTCCGCCTCTTGATGATTTTCGCGGTGGGTTCGTTGGGTGGAACGACATTTTCCATAAAGTGGCTGATTCACTCCACGGCCAAATGCAAATGGCATTTGGACCGACGATATTGGCGGTTCTTCGTGCCGCTCATAGGCGGAGTATATGCTTGCGTTGTTCTAACGCTTCTCGATGCTGGCTTGCTAGGGCAGGCATCCGGACAGCCTCGTTCAATACCGACAGCAGCGGCGCTCGCATTTCTCGTTGGATATTTTTCGGATGGAGTTAGCGGACTGCTTTCCAACGTAGCAAATGCCGTTTTTGGCACGTTAGAAAAAAAGTAGACGTGCCCGTGATCTTCTCGGAGGAAATTCAACGGATTGAATGGTCAGAGATCGAACCCTTCAAAGTGGAATATGGGCCAAAAGGCGCAGGCCTATTGGTTCTGCCACGTGCATGGACACCTCCATTTGCATTGATTTCTAGCAACCAATTCGCCAGCAACAGGTCTGGCGCTGCGCTTGCGTCTCTAAGTAGTCGGCCCTAAAAAACCGCCGTTTCAAGCTGGAAGCAACTTCGGATTCTGTATGTTCTGCCCCAAGATGCGGCTGAACAACAGATACAAAAAGATCCACCTGAGTATCTTCCTGAGGTTGAAGCCGATCGCCATGGCGAGGGCGTTGATTTGATCGCCGCGTTTGCCGTGGAGCCAGTTGCGGGGACCAACTTTACGATCGTTCTTGCAGTGGCCGATGATCGGCTCGATGGCATTGCGGCGTTTCTGGCGTTTTCTTTTGGCCGGCGTCATGCCGCGCCTCTGACGCGCGAGGATGATCTCGATGTCTTCGTCTTCGAGACCATGGCCGCGATAGCCCAGATCGACACACGCTTCTTCGGGCTTGACACCCGTCAGCCTTGCGATCTGTTCCAAAACAGTCGCCAGAGTATGTCCGTCATAAGGCCGGCCGTGATGGGCCATGGCGCCGACGATGAAGTTGCCGGCATTGGTTGAAGCGATGCTGGCCTTGCAGCCAAATTCGTACTTCTTGTGGGCTTTGCCCTTGGCGATGCATTCGACTTCCGGCGCATGCCAGGAATAGATTTTGTCCGGCGTTTTCGGATCGGCCGCTTGAGCATGGATTTTCCGCGCCTTGGCCAGATCGTCTTGGAATAAACCGCCAAGCGAGGGGACTTTGCCAATGGCGCGTTCAATGTCGCGGATCACACGGCCCAGATAATTGCGCACTTTGTTGATCTGTTTGCGGCCACGGTTCATCTGCCGGGCTGCCAGGTATTTGTTGGCCAGAAACACAGCCTGCTTGCTCTTGCGCACATAGCTTTGCCGCAGTTTAACACCGAGCTTCTTCGCCGTTTTGATCAGTTCCTCGCGCGCCTTGTGACAAAGCTGCGTGTCCGTCGGAAAGCGGATTGCCTTCTCCTGCACCGTCGTATCCACACTGACCTTTTGCAGGGCGCCCGCCGTGATCACCCCGCTCTTCAGCCCCACGCGAACCGTTTCCTGCAACAGCCGCTCCATTCCCTCCTTGCCGATCCGCTTCCTGAAAATGCTCAAAGATGGGGGTTCGACCGGCAGCCGGTGCTGAAAATATTCTTCCCCGCAAAAATATTGAAAGTATGGGTTCTCCCGCCAGACTTCGCACACTTCCTCGTCCGACAGCCCTTTCATGTCTTTCAACAACACCAGCCCGGCCATCAGCCGGATCGGTTCCCCGGGCCGGCCATTGTCGGCGCAATAGTAAGGTTTCAGATCGCCAGCCAAATCGCTCCAGCCCACCAGCCGACTCATTTTGACCAGCTCATGCGTGGGATCGATGATCGCTTCCAGCCGCGACCGGTACAGGTCCTCCTGTCGGCTACTTCGCGGATTGTCTTTCAGCACAAATTGCAACCTTTCAGGCCAGCAGCCCCAATTCGTTGCAATTTACATCGCCCATTTCTCTCAGGGAATCGTTCCCCCGTAACGCTCATCCGCGTTTTTTAGGGCCGACTAAGTAACGATGACATCGACCGCTTGCGCGGATTGGGCGCGCGTATCTATGTCAGATCGAGCATCATTGGTGAAACAATCTGGGACCGCGGCAGTTACAAGAGCGCAATTGTCGATACGAATTCGAAAAGCTTCGTTGCCGATTTAGCCGCTGCGACAGATCAGGTTCTAGATTCGGCCCCGGGAAAATCAGTTGCCTTGGTCCTTCAACGACATATCGAGCCTCGCGTTAGGGGCGAATTTGGCAACCTCATGCGCGTGTCCAAAACTAAGGACCACTGGGAACTAAGCTCGGAGACTAACGGAGCGACATCTAGATCGCGTTTCAACACCCAGCGTGATGAAGCCGCAAACGAAAATGCGGCGCTTCGGATCAAGAGCGGCACGCCTCGCGAGAGAGTCTTCGGACCCGTCGCGGCTTGGCTAAACAACAATTTGCTCAGGGGGCGCGCAGAACGGCTTACCTGCGAATGGGTGGCGGATCACAGCCAGCTATTTCTTGTTCAGTTTGATCAAGAAGGCGAGGACCTGTTCGGCGTAAACCCATTCCAACTAAGAATCGCTCCTGCACATCAGCCCACAGCAGCGGCTGGTCGCTTCCTTAGAAGCGCCGATGAGCAAGCCATCGCGGCTTGGGACAAGTTAGCTGTCATAAATGAGCTCTGGGATGGTTCGACACAATACCGCCCCATGCTCTTTTACGTCGCCCTGAGTTCACTGCCCCAAACCAATGATGCGGAGGGTCTGGGAGAACTGGAGAACGACTTCGGGTCACTCATAGGTCCGAACAATATCGTAGTTCGAACTTCGGTACGCGCGGGTGCGGAAAAACGCTCCAACATGCGGCGAACGGAGGGCTTAACCCCGGTTGAAGCAGCCCGCTCGTGCGTGGAAACAAGGGACGCATTGGTGTCGGGCGGCGCTGACGCCAATGATCTCGCATTTGTCGCCCACCGCTTTATCGCTGCCCGCGCCGCAGCATGGGTCCGCGCCGAACCGGGCAATCCAATAGTGGAGATACATAGCCTATGGGGCTTACCAGACGCACTACAGTACTGCCCCTACGACATCTGGGAAGTACACGTCCCTACTGAAACTGCAACCGAGTATCCTGATTATAAACCTCACATGCTGATCGCTACTGATCACGGTGGTTGGGATTATGTGCGAATTGCAAACCGATTTGGCAGAAGTCTGAGCATCGGTCGCCGAGAAGCGATGGACTTGGCCAAGCGAACTTCAAACATCGCTGAACGGCTTGGCGAGGCCTGTCACGTGATGTGGTTCGTTGGCTGCACTTCGCCGGATGGTAATCATTTTAATGTACCTTGGTATTGGACCAAAGCTCATGGGGCGGGAAGGAACCTTGACCGCTCTAATTACCAAGTCGTCGAGATCAACACGGCGGATGACCTAACTGCATTCAAGCGGCGCTCCGGCTCCAAGGCTCGATTTGCGTTGGAAGTGAAACCGAACAATCAAGAGCTAATGCGCGACATGAAATTCATCGGAGAGGTGGGTAAGGCTGCTAGAGACGCTGGTGTTCCCGTTATCTTGGCGGGCTCTACACTCGCGCACGCGTATTTTGAGTTGACGCGACAGGGCTGCACAGTAGTCGCGAAGGGCGAAAAGGAACATTCTCGGGTTAGGCATAGCTCAGTTCTCGGGAAAATTGTCAGGGACAAGATTCCCAGCCGCATAGCTCAACGCAAGGAGTCCGAAGTAACCCAAAAGGTCCCTGCTAACCTCAAACGTGGTTTTCTCACCAGCAAGTTGCTGGAAGAGGCGCTTGAAGTGCGCAATGCCGAATTTATGGCGGAGAAGAAGGTTGAGCTGGCGGACCTCTTTGAGGTCGTTCGAGCCCTAGCTCAAACGGAAGGCTTTCAGCTATCAGAAGTCGTCATCGAGGCTGACGAAAAGAGGAAAAAGGCTGGTGGCTTTGATGAGGGTCTTGTTCTCCTTCAAACAGGTATTTTCGGACGAGATCGGCGGGGCGTCCGCGACGGCGACCAACTCCGCACTCAGGTTTTGGCGCGAAAGGTCTCTAACGACACTTACGAACTACCCTTCACCTTTTTCGGATTCATGGAAATGGACCAACCTCGTTCGCTCGCATTCGATGACTTCGGAGTGCGTCTTCGTGTAACGCTTAAGGGCGATAAAATTGAACTGGTTATGTCACGAGATGCCGAACAGCTTGAGCTACCGCTTGATCTGTCGGTTGAAGAGGTCGAACCCGCTGAAGGCAGGTCCTAAAGGCAAACAAAGGTTTTGACATGCGAACTTTAAGTGCGCGGCTCGATTGGGCAGAAACGAAAAATTGATTCTATCGGGTATGGGTTAGTTCGAATCCCATTTTTCAGCGGGAGCCGTCGCTCATGGTGAAGGACCGCCAACGGAGGAAGCTCTATCGGGACACGCAACGGCCTCAGTGTTCCGGCCTGCTGAAGCTGCCCTTTCCGGTTCGGTGTTCCAGACGCGCGTCGGTGGAACGTGCTGGCCGGTTTTATTGCGCTGTTCATGACCCGCAAAAGGCCGCCGGGCATACCAAGCGCGGGAAGCGGTGACGGGAATGCCCGGACCGTTTTCGAGGCCCATCCGAGTCCGTTTCGGCTGCCCAGACTTGAAGGGTAAGGGTGCGCTGATGGGACTTCCCACAGCTTCAGGGAGCCTCGTGGGCAGCGTTGGCCTGTTCGCGGGGGATGGTTGGACGCGGCCAGAACCCAGAGATGTGCGCCCCTAGAACGCGTCATGGCAGAACCACACGTGGGGGGCTATCTCAGCGATGGAAGTGTAAAATCGCGTCCAACTTTGACCCCCCGCCTCAAATTCACTCATCCCCTTGAAATGATTGCGAACAATCGCATTTTGTTGGGTCGCGTTTCGCGTCCAACCGTGACCCCTCTGAATTCAGCCATTACGCAATGAATGCAATACGTTACACGCCGCAAAGGGGTGGGGTCATTGTTGGACGCGATTTTGCACAACGGTTGGGTCAGTTTTCGGCGCCAATTGGGGGTCAAACGCCATGCCGATTCACACACGATTCCCCGGCGTTGACAATTGTCAACGTCGCTGACCTTAACAAAGGAATATACTTTTACAAATTCAGCGTCGTCTGATGTCTATCAATCAAGAATGGGAGAGATTCATGCGCAAATTCTTGCTCACAAGTCCAATGATCGCGGTTGTCGGAGTGGGTCTGCTTCTCAGCGGCTGCGCCACCACCGATTCTGTCGAACACGCTCAGGCTACTGCGGATTCCGCGAAGCAGGACGCGGCCGCCGCGATGGCGGCGGCGCAGGCGGCGCAGGCGGCGGCGCTAAAGGCGCAGGAGACGGCTGACCAAGCTGGCCAAAAAGCGGATCGCGCAGCAGCAGCCGGTAATGCCATGGAGGCGGACATCGACAAGCTCCAGGCCGAAGAGCGCCACGACGAATGGGGCGAGCACCATCACCACCATCACGCGGCGACGCCAAGCCAGCCAGCCACGCCCCAGACGCCTGCGCCATCCCAGACGCCTCCGACTGGCCAGACGCCTCCGCAGCCTCAGTAAAGAGGGTGTAAACGAATTTCGCCCGGCCGCGTCATGGTCGGGCGCAGCCCATGAGAGCTACGAGAGAAAACTCTCGGAGGTCGCGTGGCGTCATGTCAGGAAACGGCTCGCGAGTGCTTTGCGCGCTCACTTCTTCAGGCAGACCGAAGAGAACTGCTTATAGGTCTGCCCTCCGGTTGTGCCTGCTTTCTTCATCGCATCCCACTTCGCCGCGCACGCTTTCATGCCATCTTGCGGCGTCATCGGAGCATAAATAATTCCGGGACGTGAAATGCAATTCCTCCGCTCGCCATGGGGAACTTACAGGGCACGGCTTGGCTGTCGTCGGCAGAGCGCGGCTTGCGCCCCGGAGCGCGCTTTGCAAGCCGCCGTCCCAGAATGCGTTCCAGGCCGGCGATGAAATCGGTGTTGCCCAATGGTTTGCCGGTGCCCTCGGAGGCGCGCAGTGCCGCGATACCTGTTTCGTCCTGCGAGGTGAGCAAACCGGGAAAATCCGCAATGCGCGAGAGAACGGGCCGGACGCTGACGAGCCCGTGGTCTTCGCCTTTCAGATGGGCGCGGACGGGATTGCGGCGGGCATAGCGAACCGCGGCGACAAGACGACCTTCGCCCATGGCCGCCGAGGCGAACCGGTTCTGAAACAGGTGGCCGGTGCATTCCCCGGTTAAACCGGGGGACCGGCGCGCATTGATGAAATGCGTGTAGCGGCGATGCGCAGCGCCAATGGCGCGAGCAAGGCGGCGCGATATGCCGCCAATAGCGCCGCAAATTCATCGTCGCAGTAGATGCAGAAAATGCTTTGACCCTGTATAAGGCGGTTTCGCAGCCTCGGGCAATTCCGTGGGTTCGGCAAATTCGGAGGAATGGAAGTCACATGCCGGGTTTCAAGGAGACAAGCTTTGGCGATCGTTTGAGCACAGCCGCAACGGCCAAACGCGTGCAACTTGAAAAGGCGCGCGCGAAAGCCCTCCATGCCAAACAAGGCTTCACAGAGCGCCAAAAGGCGCGCCATGCCATGAGTGCCGAGCAAAGGATGCGGTCTGCCGAGAGCAAAGCCGCCAGGATGGCGTTTGAGGCTCGCGAGGCTGAGATACGGGATGCCGATGAAGCGAGGAGAATATTGGCTCTGGAAGTGGAAAGGGCGGCGCGCGACGCAGAACTGAAGGAAAAAGCGGCACAGGAAATTGTTCTCGAGGCTAAAAGAAAACTCATCCGCGATGCACGCTATGCGGCGCGAAAGGCGCGGAAAAAGTAGACTTCCTTCGACATTCATACAGGGACGCCGGCTACATTGCCATAATTTCGGTGTGTTCTGGTCGCGCGATTGGGGCAGCTTGCGGCCGTCGCTTCTGGCGTGTTGCGAACCGGGAATTTCGGCCGGCAGCGAGGCCGCCGGAACGCGCTACTTGCAGTCGGCTGTTGCGCCCGTCGCCACGTTCTCGTGATTGGAATCGGCGACGAGTTTGCGCGCTTCGCCGTTCATGTCCGGATCCTTGACGCGTCCAATCAGGTCGCTCCAACCGGCGCCTGTCCATTTCATGTAGTCCGCGACGCTGCCGTTGTCGCACTTCACCGCGCACTGGACCTTCGGGTCTTTCGGACAGACTCCGCCCGGAGCATCGAATTTGTAGGCCGCAGCGGGCGCGGTGAGCGACAGCAGCGCCAGAATGGCGCCGGGTACGAAACGCATCTTCATGAATCCGATCTCCTCGTTTGGCCCGGCATCGGCGCTTGCGAACGCCGTCAGCGGCAGTTTGCGGTGCGCAACTCCACCCGGCGGTTTTTGAAGCGTTTCTTGTCGGTCGTGTTCGGCAGCAGCGGTCTTGTGTCGCCGTAACCGTGCGAGGCGACTCGCGCAGGCGCCACGCCGTGCGCTTGCAGCCATGCCTTCACCGATGCTGGGCGGGCATCGGACAGCTTAAGATTATACTCGGGCGTGCCGACGTTGTCGGTATGCCCGCCGATCTCGGCCGTGAAATCGGGGTTCCGGGTGAACAGCGCGAGAATCTGCTTCAGCATCGGTTCGGAATCGGGGCGCAGCGACGACTTATCGAAGTACAAATTCACGCCGTACACCTCGATGGCGCACGCCGCCGGCGGCGGACCGCCGACGTGCAATTCTGCCGTCTTCAGCGGCTTTATCTCGATGGTCAAGCGCGGCTTGCCGTACAGCGCCACCCGGCGCAGCCAGCCTTCGGCGCCGAACAGTATGGCGCGGATGTCGTAGACGCCGGCCTCCAGCAGTGTCGACTCGCTGCTTCGCACCGAGCCCAATTCAGCGTGACTTGCCGGGTCGATGTAGCCGACGCTGGCCTTGTCGCCGACATCGGCGCCGTTCTGCGTCACCGTCACCGTCGGTTCGGCGGTGTGCAGCCCGAGTTCGACGCTGCGTACCGACTGGCCGGCGACGTTGACGTTGGCGAGCCAAATGTTCGAGGAGATTCTGCGGCTGATGATCAGACTTCGATTACGACCAGCCCCGGTCTGAACACGGGAATTGTCCAAGGGAATTGTGCAAGCATTGTAACGACGGGAGGAATGTGCTCGAATGTCAAGAAGACCAAACCAGCTTCTTGGGCGCGATTTTCCTCGCGCCGGATGCAGACGGCCCCGCGCGTCGTCCCATTGAGTGCCCATGCGTAACCGGCGATGCTGCGCCTGCAGTATTTCCGTTTTCTTCGACCTCATCGCCAGTCCAGTTTTGTCAGCCCTCTTCAACCAGGAGCAACGTCATGAACTGTCCAAAGTGCGGCACATCAAATACCGAAGATGCGAAATTCTGTACCAGCTGCGGCGCCGCCATTTCTTCCCAATCCGGCACCGCGCCGCCAGGCAGCGCACCGCACAGCCAGAGCATTTCGGAATTCGCCAAGACCATCATCACGCCGGGCCTGATCGCCCGGGTCAAAGGCATCATTCTGACGCCCGTAAGCGAATGGAACGCGATTGACGCCGAGACGACGCCGGCGCGCGCAATCTACCTGGAATACGTTGCCCCGCTCGCCGCCATCGGCGCATTGGCGGGCTTCATCGGCCGCTCGATCATCGGCTACAACGTCGCATTCTTCGGCACGGTTCGCACGCCGCTGATCTCGGGGCTCGTGGGAGCCCTCGTCATCTATGCGCTGACGCTTCTCGGCGTATTCGTCGTCTCGCTGATCGTCGACGCGCTTGCGCCGACATTCGGCGGTCAGAAGGATTTGCTGCGCGCGCTCAAAGTTTCCGCCTACAGCTATACACCCGCCTGGATCGCGGCGGTGTTTCAGATCCTCCCTTCGCTCGGCTTGATCGGATTGATCGCAGGGCTCTACGGCATCTACCTTCTCTATCTCGGATTGCCGGTGCTGATGCGCAGCCCGAAAGACAAGGCAATCGGCTACACGGCCGTCGTCTGCGTCTGCATCATCGTCGTGTACCTGATCATCGGCGCCATCAGCGCCGCCGTCGTCGGTGGCGGATTGATGGGTCCGTATGCGGCCCGCACGACGTTCTCGGACACCAGCGAAGGTTCGTCCAGCGGCGGCGCGGTCTCAATCCTGACGGGGCTGTTCGGCGGCAGGACGAGCGCGGATCAACAGCGTGTCGCCACTGCGATGCAGACATTGGCGAATTCCGGGCAACAGCAATCGGCGGAAAATGGATCGGGCGCCGCGGGCGGCAATTCCGGAGCCAAACCCGTCGATACGGGTGCAGCCCTCAACGCGTTGGGAACGATCCTGTCGGGCGGGGCCAAGATCAAGCCCGTCGATTTTCATGCGCTCAAAGCGATGCTTCCGGATTCGCTTCCGGGCATCAAGCGCGATGACGCTTCGGGCGAGACCGCGCAGGCCATGGGCTTTGCCGCCGCCAGCGCCACCGCACATTATAGCGACGGCAACGGCAAAAGCGTGACCGTGGAGATCACCGATCTGGGGTCGATGTCGGGGCTTGCCGGCCTCGCGGCCAAATTCGACCCCAATCTCGAGAAGGAAACCGATACCGGTTATGAGCGCACGACCCATGTGAACGGGCAGCTCATTCACCAGCAATATGACAACCGCTCCAAAGACGGCGAGGTCGAAGTCATCGCCGGCAATCGGTTCAGCGTCAGCGTCAAAGGCCACGGCGTCGACATGGACGTACTGACCGACACGCTGAAGCAATTCGATCTTCAGAAGCTCGCATCGCTCGGCACGGGAAATTAGGCAACCGCACGGCGGCTGGCGACCGGGCTCTCGGTTCGCGTCAGTTCTCGCCCGCGGCTTTCTTGCATTCCGTGTTGAGTTCGCGGATGTCGTAGGCGTCGCATTTTGGCAAGAGGTCCTGCACGGCCGGCTGATCCCCCATCGCGTGCGCGATGCCGATGCGCTTGGGCAGCAGGACGGGGGAGTCGTCGAAGCGCCGGACAGCATCCGCCATCAAGCCCTGCGCGTGAGGGTAGTCGTTGCGCGCGATGTAGATGTCGATGAGCCGTGCATAGACCTGCCATGAAGGCTCGCTTCCCGACACCGCCTTGGCGAGCGCGGCCTGGGAGAGCACCGCCTTGCCGTTCTTCTCGTATAACTCGGAGGCGACGAACTCGGTGTAGGCGTGGTCGGCCGTCGGCACCGCGACAGCGCGCTGGACGGAGGCGCGCGCCGTGGCGGGATTGCCGGCGGCAGGATCGGCGATGAAGCCGGCTGCGTCTTCGGCCGCCGCATAGTGGGAGAGTAGCTTCGTCAATGCCGGCTTGAGCGGCGACTTGCTGGCGCTGCCCCAGGCGAGAGGTGTCGGGTTGGTGGAAGCGATGTCGCGATATTCGCGGAAGGCATAGGCGCTCAAGAGATCCTCGCGTTCCTTGGCGGGATGATGAGACGCCGCCTGGTCGGAGAGCGAATTGACGGCCGCGTCGAATAGCGAGAATCCAAGATCGAGCCAGCCGCTGCCCCCGGCGCCGTTTGCCCCTTGGCCGAGTCCGATGCTGCCGGCGGCGATGCCGCCCAGCGCGCCCAGAAAGCCGTTCCCCGAAGAGGCTGGCGCACTGCTTTCCGATGGCGACTGCGCGGCCTTCGCGTCCTCGGCGGCTCTGGCCGCTTCCGCCTCCTGTTCGGCGAGCACATCCATGAGGCCGAGCGCGGCTTCGGGATCATAGCCGGCCCTGACCATGAGATCGAAGCCCAGCGCGTCGGCCGCGTCTTCCTGGCCGCGCGTCATCTGCGGCGCCAGCACATTGGCGCTCAGCTTGTAGAGGTGCGAAGCCGCGTCGAAGCCGCGCGCGATGTTCGCGCCGGCGCCGGAGCCGAACGAGACATTGCTCGCCAGCTGATCGACAGCCGCGCCGTTGACCACGGCATAGTATTGCGCGCGCACGAACCAGTCCGAATCGTGATGGCGATAGATGGCGTGGCTCACTTCGTGACCGAGCACGAAAGCAAGCTCGTCTTCGTTTTCCAGCTGTTCCAGGAGACCGATAGTGATCACGATGGTGCCGTCGGGCGTGCACAGCGCGGTAAACTCGGGCGCCGCCAGGATGCGCACCTCCGGCTTGAATGACGGCGGCAGCCGCACGTTCGCCAGCTCGCGGTTGAGCACGCCGAGCACGTAGTCATGCAGCTGCGGCGAGGGCACGAAGCCCTGTGCGCGCGCCCGCATGATGCTCACGGCGCGCGGCCGCTCCGCCACAACGTCGCTGTAATCGGTGTCCGGCTCGAGCGCATCGATCGCCTTGCCGTGGCCGGGATAGCCGCTCGTCGAGGCGTGCGCGACGGCGGCGCTCGAAAGAATCGCAGCCGCCAGAATTGGGATCATGAATTTACGCATCAGCGGCCTCCCGCCGGTTTGGGGCAGTTCTCGCCCAGGCCGCGCGTTGCGCCTACTTCCGCTTGGCTGCTGCCCAGCGCGAGGTTGCGGCAGACAGGCGGCAGCGCGCCGGCAAAGCGGTAGCGCACCATGTGCGGAGGAACCCAGTAGCGGGCGCCGTTCATGGTGATGGCGAGCATCATGTTCGGCGCCCTGGCGGCGATGGGCGTGCAGGCGGGAAATTTGTCGGCATCGAGCGTCATCACGCGCTTGCCCGCGGCATTGTCGTAGAGATCGACTTGCGGCGTGCGAGCGGCGATCACCACATCTCCCGCAACACTGCTGCAGTCGTCGCCGGATTGCGCCCGCGCGACGGCAGCGCCCAACAGCATTGCGACAAAGCCGACCACCGCCGCCTGGCGCCCAGCCGTTACGCTCATGGTTCGTTCTCCTCGGTATTCGGATGCCGCGCTACGCCACCCGCGACGTGATGCACGTAGCCCCAGATCGTTTCCGGCAAGCCTATGAGCAGCAGGGCCGCCAGCTCAACGGAAATGAATGCGACAGCCACCCAGTTTGCGACAGATAATCGTGCCGCAAGCATCAGCGCCGCGCCAGCGGCCAGCCCTAGCGCAAAAGCCGCGCCATGCCACAACGTCTGCGTCGCCTTGTCGAGTAGATACTCGGATGTGGCGTCTCTGGTGCGGCGCGATCGGCGCGAACGCAAGCGGCGAATATGTGGCCACGCTAGAACGAGAATGACCGGCACGATGGCGAGCAACTGCATGGTGTTGCTGTCGAGCGTCATGCTGCCCAGCGAGACCACGTTCTGTTGGGGGCTGCCGCGGAAGGAAACCAGATTGTCGAGCGCCATGGCGTGCACAAAGACATTGGAGAGCAAACCGTTGACCGGCGTGAACGACTTATCCTGCGCGCCTTCGAGCGAAGCGCCGTAGAAGACGATACGGCCGTGGGCCAAGCGGTCGATATCGGGATCTGGCCTTCCTGCGAGAAGCGCCTCCACCGGAATGACCCCTGTATAGGGGCAGAAAGCGCGCACGGCGGAAGGATCGAAAAAGGCCAGCAGGATGCGCCGCGCCCAGCCCATCCCGTCATGTTCGCCACAGGCGTGCGCCACGCCGTTCTGATCGGTGACGTGCATCCACTTCGCGTTGATGGGATTGGTGGCCGTACCCCAGACGAGTTCCATCGCGCCTTCGAGCGGCGGCACGGGTTGTGCCGCATAAAGATCGTCATAGACGCTGATGGCGAGAGAGCGGCAGTCAGCCGCATGCCCGGCAAAGCAATGGCCCCGCGCAGGGTATTGGCGTGCCACGCCCTGATTGACGAGAACGGTGGGATCGAGCACGCGCACGCCCGTGGCGGCAAGCTCCGGCCGCAGTCCCGGACCATCCGGCATTTCGGGCGAGCCCTCGAAATAAAGCGGCACGCCGGCCGCGCGATAGCGGCCGATCTCGCCGATCAGCTCCTTGAGCGTGTCGTCATTGCGGGGATCGATAAAGAGCAGATCGACGATCACCGCGCGCGGCCGGTAGGCAAGGAGCGAATCGAGCACGCGCGCCTGGGCGCCATAGGTCCACGGCCACGGCATGTGCAGGTCGGAGAGCGTGGTATCGTCCAGAAGCGCGATGGAAACCGCGTCGCGGCCGGTTGTCGGATAGAGGTAGGGCCCCTCGACGAGCAGATCGGCGATGTCCTGCGTATAGCGCTGCGTGAGATCGCTGAACCCGAAGGGGTTGAGCACGATCTGCAACGCCGAAAAGCCGAACAGAACGAGGCAAACGAACCAATAGGGGACATAGGGGGCGAGCGCGCGTATCTGCGCCTTGTCGGCCCTGCGCGCGCGCGCCAGCGCTCCTCCAACGCGATGCGGCGAATGCTTCAGCGGCTTGCCCCCGATGCTGCGTAAGAGTGCGTAGCACAATTGCCCTGAAAATACGGCTGGGAATACGGCCGGCGCGGCTTTGTTATGATAGGGATCGCAACGGGGCCTTGCTTGGCTTAAGCGAACCACTTCCCATTTCGCTGTCCAGCATCGCCACCTGCTCCGGCGCATAGCGCGTACCGGCGACGGCGCCGTCCGGTGCGACGCGATCGATTTCGGCCAGTTCGTCCGGCGTCAGCGCGATGTCGAGCGCGGCCAGTGTTTCATCGAGTTGCTGGCGCGTACGTGCGCCCACCAGCGGCACGATGTCGTCGCCGCGGCCGAGCGCCCAGGCGATGGCAAGCTGCGCCACCTGCTGCACCCGCCGTGTTCGCTCTTGACCCGTATCGCCGCCACGTGCGGCCGGCTCGCCGCTTCGGCGATCGCACGGGCATCACGCGCGTCGTTCTTGTGCACGCCTTGCCGGTACGCCTTCACCGCCTTGGGTGCCATCAGCTTCACGCGAAAGCCGCGCTGCACAAACCAGCGGCCCCAGTGATGGGCTCCGCCGCAAGCCTCCATGCCAATCAGGCAGCGCGCCGCCAGCTCTTCCATGAACTTGATGAAAGCCGCCCGCCTCAGCCGTTTCGTCCAAGCCACTTCGCCGGACGGCCGTAACGCGCACAACTCGAATACGCTCTTTGCCAAATCGATACCGATCACGCTAATCTCTTCCATAGCCTTTCCCCTTTTCTGGACGACACGTCGTGCCGTGGGCCAAATCGAGCCCGTAAACCTCCTATGAGGTAAGGGGAAAGGTCCATCCCATCATCCCGGCCGCGAACGCGGGGACCCAGCGCAGCCGCGTCCGCGTCTGAATAAAGAGGATCGAGAAACGTCAATAATGACAATGATCCGTTCGGTTTGCAGCGCCTGTCATTGGCGCGCGGACGCGCGCCTACTGGGTTCCCGCTGGAGTTTACGCTCCGGCCGCGCTATGCGCGGACCGGTGGCGCGGGAATGACACGTTTGTGATTTTATTTGACCGTCCGATGCTCTAGACGATTTCGCCGATGTCGGTTCCCACCGGATAGGTCTCGCCTGGCTGTGCCTTCTGCATCAACCGCCCGGATACCGGGGCCGCTATCTCCTGGGCCGCCTTGCCGGTTTCGAGCGTGTAGATCGGGTCGCCCTCGTTCACTTGGGCGCCGTCGGCCACGAGCCATTCGGCGAGCACGCCTTCGGTCATGGCCATCTCGAGGCGGGGTATGGTCAGTGGAGTCGACATGTCGATTGGGCCCTTAGTCCTTAAAAGCGAGAATTTCGCGCGCCCGCGCGACGATGGCTTGAGCGCTCGGGATCTGGTTCATTTCGATGTCGCGGGAATAGGCGATCGGCGCGTAATCTGCGCCGAGCCGGCCGACGGGCGCTTTAAGCACGGAGAAAAGCTCCTCGCTGACGGTGCTCGCGATCTCGGCGCCGAGACCGCAGAATTCGGTTGCGGCATGGACGACGAGTGCGCGCCGGGTCTTTTTCACCGACTCCAGCACGCGGTGATAATCGAGCGGAACGAGGGTCCTGAGGTCGATGACCTCGACGCTGATGCCGTCCTTCTGCAGCTCTTCGGCCGCCGTCAGGCACTCCTGCACCTCCCATCCATAGGCGATCGCGGTGATGTCGGAGCCTTCGCGCCGCACCTTCGCCACGCCCAACGGGATGCGATAATCCTCAAGCGGTACCTCGCCCCGGGCGCCCATCAGCAGCTTCATCGACTCGAGATGGACGCAAGGGTCCTCGTCGTAGATGCAGCTCAGCAGTAATCCCTTCGCATCGAACGGCGTGCTCGGAAAGGTGACCTTCAGACCCGGCGTATGGAGCAGCCAGGCCTCGAGCGACTGCGAATGCTGGGCGCCAAAGCCGCCGATCCCGCCGCCCACCAGCGTACGGATCGTCATCGGGACATGCGTGGCGGCGCCGGACATGTAGCGCTGCTTGGCTGCATGGTTGACGATCTGGTCTATGCAAACGCCGACGAAATCGTTGAACATGATCTCGGCGATCGGCCGCATGCCGACCAGAGCCGCGCCGATGCCCGCACCGATGATCGCCTGCTCCGCAATCGGGGTCGGCCGCACCCGCGGGCCGTATTTGGTCTGCAGTCCCCTCGAGGTCCCAAAGACGCCGCCGGGCGGATCGCCGATATCCTCGCCCAGAAGAAAGACACCCTTGTCTTGTTCCAGCGCCGAGCGTTGCGCGTCGCACACCGCCTCCAGCAGGAGCATGGTCTTGGTCCGCCCTGGGACTGCCGCTTCGGCCTCGCGGCGCGGATAATGGCCGCGGCGCGGCGGCACGCTCGCGTCGGCGTACACGTCGAGCAGCGTATCCGACTGGGGTGTCACCTGGCAGGCCAGCGCGGTCGCGATCGCCTGCTCGACCTCGGCCTGGGCTGCATCGTCGACCTCTGCAAGCTGCTGTTCCGTGCAGGTGCCGGACTCGATCAGCAGCGCGCGCGTGCGCGGCACCGGCCAGATCTCCTTTGCCGCTTTGAGTTGCTCGGGCGTGAATTCGTGCGAATCGCCGACGCCGGCGTGCGGTCCGAGCCTTTGGGTAACGGCTTCGACGAATACCGGGCCTTGCCCTCGGCGGACCTCGTCGACCACCGTCTTCATGCCGCGATAGAAGGCGGGTATGTCGTTGGCATCCAGCTTCACGCCCTTGAATCCGTAGCCCGCGGCGCGCGAGGCGAAATCCTTGCTGGCCGTGTAGCCCGGAATTGGCGTGTACTCGCCGATCAGATTGTTCTGGCACAGGAAGATCACGGGCAGCTTCCAGACCCCGGCGAGATTCATGGCCTCGTGCACTGCGCCGATGCTGGTGGCGCCATCGCCGAAATTCACGATGGTCACGCGGTCTTCGCCGCGCATTTGGGCGGCCAGCGCCAAGCCATTGGCAATTGGTGCGCCGGCGCCGACGATCGCCGTCGTCAGCATGGACCCGGAGGACGGATCGGAGATGTGTGGCGAGCCCCCCTTGCCCTTGTTGACGCCGTCAATACGGCCAAGCGCCTCGGCGAACAGGCCTACCAGCGGGACGCCTTTCGCCACCTGGTCGTGGATGCCGCGATACGTGGTCACCATGTAATCGCGCGGACCGATCAGCTGCGAGATCGTGGCCGGGATGGCCTCCTGGCCCGTCATAGGCCAGTAGGTGAACATGAACTTTCCGGCGGAGAGCCCTGCCTGAATGGCTTTGTCGACAGCGCGGATCCGCGACAGCTGCCGATATATTGCCACGAGGATGGCAGGCTCGATGCCGAGATTCGATTGGGCGGGCGACGTCATGGTTGGGTTCCTTCAAGCTGGGGTGTCAGGCCAAAGACCGGACGTGGCGGCGGGCGGCATCGCTTGACCGGATGAAGCGCGCCGTTTCCCATATATCGAGCCGGGGCCTTTTGGAAGTGCGCCATCGCGTCCTCCTGCACGGACCTCGTTCCAGGCCGTCGGAAGCCGCGGGATTTCGTGTCTTTTTGCACCTGCGGCATGTTGAAGAAATCCCAAGACACCATGCGATTGACAGGCATTGTAGCCGCGGGCGTGGCGTCCTCAAACATAGCCGTAAGCCACACTCAAGGTCATCGGCGTCAGTGTCCGATATCCCGAACCGGCGGGTGAGACGGGCCTCGGCTACGCCGTCGGGGCTGAGGCCGGCGAGAACCATGAGGGTTCATTTGCGCATGACGCGGCGCATGGTGTCGTGCGAGTCATTCGAGCCGTCGATGCGGCGGTTGTAGCGCTCGACGATCCGCCACCCCTCCGGCATGCGCCTCAGGGTCCAGTGGCTGACCGCGGCACGAAAGAGAACCCAGCGGTCGCCTTCCCGCAGCACGATGAAGGAGTACGCCACGGCCTCTGCGTCGTCGCCCTTGACGACGATGCGCGGCGTCGCCGTCAAATGCGCCGAGCCGGTGTTGACGAGGTGCTTGTGCAGTTCGCTGTTGTCGTATGCGGCGGCGATTTCGTCGTAGGCCTTGAGGCGGGTGCCGTCCACGTCATAGACGCCGCCCTCGACCCAGAGATGGGCGGCTGGCTGGCTTTCGTAGCTGTCGACCAGCGGCCCGTAGGTGTTGAGCAGGCGGATGATCTCCAGCTGGTCCTCCGCCGCGCGAAGCCGCGTCTCCAGCGTCGCAAGCCGTTCTTCGACGTTCATTCCCATTCTCCCTCATTGCGCGCGCCGCATTGCATGTGCCGGCGCCGCCCAACCAAAAGCGTCTCGCAGAGCGCGCGCTGGCATATGGAAGGTCCCGACGACGGACGTCCGCTGCTGCTTTCAGGCAAGGATCTCCGAAAACCGTGCCCGATTGTTGTCGGGCAATTGGGTCAACCCGTCGAGCAGCGTTGCCGCCTGCGCCGAACTCCAGGCGTAGAAGAGGGAAATCAATGCCTCGTCATGCTCAGGCCCGGCGCTCAAGACGAATTTTTCAAGTTCCTCATCCGCCTGCTCCCAGTCGCGAACAGGACGGCCTAGGAGACGTTCGACGTCCCGCAAATATTGCGTTTCAACATCGCGGTTGGCGTCCATGCGCTTGACCAGCTCCAGGAAGTTCCTTTGTTCCCTGATCGCGTATGTTTCGTCCGCTGCGGGCGGCGGAGTTTTCGCAGCCATAACATCGAAGATCTGCGCCCAGCGTGAAGGCGCGGCAGGCCGGGGTATATATTTCTGATCGAGCTTCAACCCCTTCATGTCGGCCAGCACTGCAAACGAGCCCAAAATCGTGGCGACGTACCAACCGATATATTCGAAATAGGTGGCATGAGACGGCGGCGTATGGAGGTTGGGCGTGATGATCAGGGGCGTGCAAAGGCCCCACCACACGGCATGAAAGGCGAGGACCTCCAGTTCCAGTTTGTCGCCCGTAAGTTCCGCGTAGCGTTTGAAGAACGGTTTGATGTCGCTCACATTGACGCTTGCCGTGCGGCCCGGAATGAACGCCATGTCGATCAACGGATCGCCCAGGCAGCCATATTCGAAATCGAACAGGCCCGTAACCTTTCCGTCCTGGTGCATGAATTGGCCCGAATCGACGGCAACAATGCTGACTTTCTTCCGGTGCCTGGGGACATTCCGGTAGATCCACTGGCGCAGGAATTCGATCCGCGGATCGGGCCGCTTCTTTCCCTTGAGGTACATCTCCTCGCAGAGCTTGAAGCATCCCAGCGAAATCTCTTCGGGGCTTTCGGGCATCTTCACGCCGCGATCGACCAGCTCCTGCGGGTCGATCGCATGCATCCTCGCCATGACTTCGGCGAAATGATCGAGAACCGAGAGCTCCTCTTCCCGTGTCATCTGGGAGAAGTCGAGGCCTCCCGGCAGCATATCCATCACGATGGCATGCGGATCATCGCAGATGCCATAGATATGCGGGGCCGGCACGCCATGCTTTTCGAGCACCTGCAGCACGCCGGCTTCGTGTTCGAGCGGCCAGGGCGGAAACTCTTCCTTGCGCTCTTCGCGGACATAGAGCTTCAGCAGGTCTGCGCCGCGGCGAACATCCACCCACCAGCCGCCGCGCCAGCGCGATTGGCGATCGCAACGCTCGACGGTGCCGCCGATATTTTTCTCGATCCAGGCGACGACCTTTCGATCCTGGATCGCACCATGCGCGGTGCTCCCGGGCATTTCTGCATTCATGACAGCGTCCTTCCTCTATGACCGCCACTTCATAAGCTGGCCAAATAAGCTGGCCAAGCACATCGATTACGATGCCGATTTTGCGACGCGAGCCAGAACCTAACCGCCTACGCGCCTGCCCCGGGACGGTTCTTTTCCGTCATCGTTTCGTTTTCCCATCACCAAATCCGATCTGCGCGTTTACGCAAACCGGCAGCCAACCTAGCTTTCTCACGACGAAAAGGAGCCGCCGCATGCCTGCCAGCCGCCGCCCCGGGAACGCCTCGGGCATGGAAATCCGCCGCGATTACATTCCGGTTTCCGATTATTCGGACGAATCCCATCGCCTTGAAATGACGCACGTGTGGCCGCGCACTTGGCAGGCCGCGTGCCGGATCCAGGAGATCCCCGAAGTCGGTGACTACGTCAATTACGAGATCGGCCATGAATTGATCCTCGTCGTCCGCAGCGCCCCCGACAAGATACGGGCTTTCTACAACGTCTGCCCGCATCGCGGCCGGCGCCTGCGCGACGACGAGCGCGGCAACCTCAGCCTGATCTTCTGCGGCTACCACGCCTGGTCCTTCGACCTCGACGGCAGGCCCGCCACGATCCCGTCCCGCGAGGACTGGAAGGGCTGCCCGGCATCGAGCGAAGCGGACTTCTCGCTCGACCCCGTCAAGGTCGACACCTGGGCGGGTTGGGTTTGGATCAACATGGACCCGAATTGCGAGCCGCTGCTCGACTATCTGGGCCCCATTCCAGGGCGACTCGACAGGTACGAGTGGGAGAACTGCCGCATCCGGTCCTACCAGACGCTCATCTTCCCGATAAACTGGAAGGTAGCCATCGAAGCTTTCGTCGAGCCCTACCATGTCGAGGGCACTCACCCGCAACTGCTCCGGTGGGGCCACGGAAAGGCGGCCGGCGTGGAGGAATACCTGGTCGCAGGTCACCGCCACGGGGGGCATTACGGCGGACGCACATACGACTTCAATGCCCCTGACGCGGAATTCCGGGATCCGCGCGCGTGGCTCGCAACGTCGGCGGAGAACACGTATCACGATCTCCACGGCCTGTTCCACGAAGACGGACTCCGGGCGTCCGAGCGCCTGATGAAGGAAGTTCCCGCCGGCCTGACGCTGCAGGAGACCTCGGCGCGGTTCTGGGCCTTGCGGCGGGAAGAGATGCTCAAGTCCGGCGCCAAATATCCCGAGAAAGTGACCCCCGAAGACCTCCGGGTGATCGAATGGCTGATCTTCCCGAACTCGAGCATCCTGACGACGGTGGAAGGGGCGTTCTGGTATCGCTCGCGGCCGAACGGCGACGATCCGAACTCGACGATCTTCGATATCTATGTCCTGGGCCGCTACGCGCCGGGCAAGGAGCCCAAGTGGACGCACGAGATCTACAAGAATCTCGCCGATTTCAAGGGCAAGAACCCGATCCTGGAGCAGGATTTCTCCAACATGATCGCCGTGCACAAGGGCATGCGCTCGCGCGGCCTGAAGGCGGTGCGGCCGAACCCCATCCAGGAAACCCAGGTGGCCAACTTCCACCGCGTTCTGCACGGATATATCTTCGGCACGGACAAATGGAGCACGTAAACGGCCCATTCGAGCGGCCGCACAATTCCGTCCGCAGCGCAAAGCACGCCAGCCTGCTTTGCGCCATCAACGCACGCAAGCGTGACGACTGGGGCGGCAAGCGACCGACTTTGAAACAACTAACCAGTTGCTTGTTTTTTGTCGATCGATTACGCGACGGTCCGAGTCGGAGTGTTACGGAGACAGGATGCTCAACCCCCGATTTTTGTGTAACGGTCTGTCGCGGATCGGCGCGACCGCGAAAGATCGGCGATTGTTCATCCTGTCACCGTAATTTCTTCGGCTGATTTTCCGGCACACCACTGTCGCCACATCTGGCGATAAGCCCTCTCCAGTCCGGCAGTAAAGGCCGGGCCATCGCAGAGAGGTGAGCTTGCGATGCGTTTGCGCAGAGCAGGGCGCAACTCGGCTAGACGTGGCAGGTCGGACGCCAGGGTGGCCGCGATTCTGACATTGTCGGCCGGCGACGCGGCAATCCATTCCGTTAGACCGAGAACCTGCAGGATGCCTTGTGTCTGTCGGGACGCCGCGGCGGCGCCCGGCAGCGTGACGACCGGCACGCCCATCCACAACGCCTCGCAGCTAGTCAGGGCGCCGGAAAAGGGGAAGGGATCGAGGGCGACGTCGATTTCGCCATACTCCGCCAGCATCGCGGCATGCGGCGAGGCCCCGCGCAGTTCCAGCCGTTCCGGACCGATACCGTCGGCCGCGAAGGCCTCCGTCAGGCGCCGGCGGACTCCCGCGTCGGCCAGAGTCTTCCATTTGAGCAACAGCCGCGATCCCGGTACCGCCCGCAGGATTTCAGCCCACAGCCGCACCACCTCCGGGCCGATTTTGGTCAGGTTATTAAAACTGCCGAAGGTGATCGCCCGACCCCGCAGCGCCGGCGGCGATGCCGGCGGTGGCGCGTAATCCGGCGGATCGTAGCAAAAGCGGCCGTTGGGTAGGCGCAGCACCTGCTCGCTGTAGAAACGTTCCTCTCCCGGCGGGATTGTCGCCGCGTCCGATAGGATATAGTCGATCGTCGACAGTCCGGTCGTACCCCAGAACCCCAGCCAGGTGGCCTGCACCGGTGCCGGCTTGCGGGTGAACAAGGTAAGGCGATTATGTTCGGTGTGGCCCGACAGATCGACCAGGATGTCGATGCCGTCGGCAGTTATCAGATCTGCCCCCGCCTGATCCGACAATCCCACCAGACTGCGCCAGTGATCGGCGCGGCGGCGCAATTGGTTCGTCATGTCGTCGGCACGGAGAAAACTGCTGTAGCAGAAGATTTCCATTTTCGTGCGGTCGTGACCGGCCAGGACCCGGTTCAGAAAATAGCCGACGGGATGGCGTCCAAAGTCACCGGACACATAGCCGATGCGCAAACGCCGGTCAGGATCGGCCCGACATTGAAACGCCGGCGCGAGCCTTCCTTCGAAGTGGCGGGCAAAATGGCGTGCCGCCTCCAGGATCGTTGCCCCGTCGGCCTCGGGCCGGTAGTGCAGGCACATCAGAAGGTTGGAGTGAGCTCCGGCTAAGTCCGGCTTGGTGCGTAGTGCGGCGCCGTAGGAGGCGACGGCGTCGTCGAGGCGCCCCAAGTCCAACAGCACGTTGCCCAGATTGAAGTGGGCTTCGGCGTAGTCCGGCTTGATGCGCAGCGCGGCGCCGTAGGAGGCGACGGCGTCGTCGAGGCGTCCCAAGTTCCACAGCGCGTTGCCCAGGTTGCAGTGGGCTTCGGCTAAGTCGGGCTTGATGCGTAGCGCGGCGCCGTAGGAGGCGACGGCGTCGTCGAGGCGTCCCAAGTCCTTCAGCACGTTGCCCAGGTTGCAGTGGGCTTCGGCTAAGTCCGGCTTGATGCGCAGCGCGGCGCCGTAGGAGGCGACGGCGTCGTCGCGGCGTCCCAAGTCCTTCAGCACGTTGCCCAGGTTGAAGTGGGCTTCGGCGTAGTCCGGCTTGATGCGCAGCGCGGCGCCGTAGGAGGCGACGGCGTCGTCGAGGCGTCCCAAGTTCCACAGCGCGTTGCCCAGGTTGGAGTGGGCTTCGGCGTAGTCCGGCTTGATGCGCAGCGCGGCGCCGTAGGAGGCGACGGCGTCGTCGCGGCGTCCCAAGTTCCACAGCGCGTTGCCCAGGTTGGAGTGGGCTTCGGCTAACTCCGGCTTGATGCGCAGCGCAGCGCCGTAGGAGGCGACGGCGTCGTCGAGGCGTCCCAAGACCAAAAGCGCGTTGCCCAGGTTGGAATGATAGGCCGCCGCGCTACCGTTGATTCCGATGGCCTTGCCGATCAATTCGACAGCGACATCGTTCCGCCCGACCTGATGGGCGATCACGCCGAGCAAATGCAAAGCGTCTGCGTGGCGACAATCAACCTCCAGAATCTGTCGATAAAGCCTTTCCGCGTCGGCCAGACGACCGGCTTGGTGGTGCCGAAGGGCGTCGGCAAACACATCTTGGACGACCGTCGATTCCGCTTGCGGCACGGCTGTGCCCCCGATTTTTTGGCTCCGAGTTCTTCGCGTTCCGCAGGAGCAAGACTCCGCTTCTTTTTCGCCCGGCGCTGTTTCCGGTTCAATCAGGCTGTTCTCCGAGATTTGTCGGCTCTTGGCCTTGCAGGGCAGGCGAGTTGAACATTATCCGACATTTCCCAAATAACTGCGAGCTTGGGCGGAAAATAGCGCATTTGTGAGGTACTCGGAAGCCCGCGCGGCGATTTTCGTTGCGGCCAGCGTACCTGTCCAGACAAAACCATGCCCCAGGAGTTGCTTGGCCTCGATTTTCTTGGCATTCAGACCCACTCCTCCCGTCGCTACGATGCGTTGCAGCATCACCGCAGTCAGGTTGGGGCCGGCCGCGATCGCAGTCCATCGATCAGCCTCAGAATCTCTCCAAACAAGTGGCTCGGCACCGCTACCTCCGCCATTTGGAATGTCACGTAGCGCGAGTGCGAGACGATCTTCGCGCCAATCTTGACGAGCTTCTCCCGTAGGCTGGTTGGTGACCACTGCTTGACGGTCTCTGGCAATGCGAGCGAACTCCCGATTCTATTGGCGCAACCGGGACAGATCGGCGATTGTTCATCCTGTCGCCGTAACTCCCGTAACTACGAGCGACCGACTTCGAAACAACTAACCAGTTGCTTGTTTTTTGTCGATTGATTACGCCACAGTCCGGGTCTGGCTCCGAACGATCGGACCAATCCGACAAGGAGACAGGTCATGGCGAAAGTTACGCAAGTGCAGGCGAGCACGATCCCCGGAGGCATGAACCTGCTCTCCAAGGAGCGTCTGGAAAGATTGCAGAGCGAAGATCCGCAATTCCGCGCCGCAACGCCGCTCGCGTCGGTCACCCAGGCCAAATGCCAGCCGGGCCTTCGGCTCTCCCAAGTCATGCAGATCGCGATGGAAGGCTATGCCGACCGTCCGGCGCTGGGCGTGCGCGCCCGCGAACTCGTTGCCGATCCGGCGAGCGGACGAAAATCGCTTCGTCTGCTGCCCCGCTTCGAAACCATGACCTACCGCGAGCTGTGGGCGCGGACCAAGGCGATTGCCGCCGACTGGCACCATGACGGCCGGCATCCGATCAAGGCGGGCGATTTTGTCTGCGTCCTCGGCTTCGCCAGCCCGGATTACGCCACGGTTCTGATGGCCAATATCCACACCGGTGCGGTCAACGTCCCGCTTCAGACGAGTGCGCCGGCCGCGCAGCACGCAGGAATCATTGCCGAGACCGAGCCGCGCATCGTCGCGACCGGCATCGACTATATCGATTCTGCGGTCGACGCGGTGCTGAGCGGTTACGTGCCGCAACGCCTGGTCGTGTTCGACTACGACGGCCGTGACGACGGCCAGCGCGAGGCGTTCGAGGCGGCGCGCCGGAAGCTCTCCGCCGCCAATTGCCCGATCCGGGTCGATACGCTCGACGACGCGATCGCGCGCGGCAAGGCGCTGCCGGAAGCGCCGCTGTTCGTGCCTGCAGCCGACGAGGATCCGCTGTCCTGGCTGTTCTACACCTCCGGCACTACCGGCACGCCCAAGGGAGCGATGATGACCGAGCGGATGATGATCGGCACCTGGATCCACGGGGGAGACAAGCCCATGATCACGCTGAGCTTCATGCCGATGAGCCATCTTGTCGGCTATGGCTACATGTTCATGCCGCTGACCAATGGCGGCATCAGCTTCTGCTCGCCCAAGAGCGACCTGTCGACGCTGTTCGACGACCTGGCGCTCGCCCGGCCGACAATGTCATCGTTGGTCCCGCGGGTTTGCGAGATGTTCTACCAGCATTACCTCCGTGAGGTGGACAAGCGCGTCGCCAAAGGAATTGACGAGGCCGTTGCCCGGCGAAACGTGAAGCTGGAGATGCGCGAGAAGCTTCTGGGCGGCCGATTGCTGTCGGTCGGCTGCGGGTCGGCCGCGCTGGCGCCCGAAATCTACGCCTTCATGGAAGACATGCTCGGCATGCACATGGCCATCGGCTATTCTTCCACCGAACTGGCTACGGCGACCGTCTATGTCGACGGCAAGGTGCAGCGCCCGCCCGTGATCGACTACAAGCTCGTCGATGTTCCGGAGCTGGGATATTTCACGACCGACAAGCCCTATCCGCGCGGCGAGCTCTGGGTGAAGTCCAGCAAGTTCATGGCCGGCTACTACAAGCGTCCCGATCTCGTTGCCGAGAAGTTCACCGCGGACGGCTATTACAAGACCGGCGACGTCATGGCCGAGATCGAGGCCGACCATCTCGTCTATGTCGACCGCTGCAACAACGTCACAAAGCTGTCGCAGGGCGAGTTCGTCGCCATCGCGCGGCTCGAGTTGCTTTACACGCGCAGCCCGGCGATCCGGCAGATCTATGTCTACGGCAGCAGCGAGCGCTCGTTCCTGCTGGCGGTGGTGGTTCCCACCGAGGAGCTGATCGCCAGGCTTGGCCCGGACGGCGCGGGCACCGACGGTCTGAAGTCGGAAATCCGCCGGTCGCTCCATCGGATCGCCGAAGACCACGGGCTCAATAGCTATGAGATCCCGCGCGATTTCCTGATCGAGACCGAGCCCTTCAGCCTGGAAAACGGCCTGCTGACCGGGGTCGGCAAGTTCAGCCGCCCGAATTTCAAGGCGCGCTTCGGTCCGCGGCTGGAGCAGCGCTATGTCGAAATCGCCCAAGAGCAAATCGACGAACTGCGCGCGCTCAGGACGGGCGGCACCGACAGGCCGCTGATGGAAACGGTGACCCGCGCCCTGCAAGCCATTCTCGGCGTTTCGGCGTCGGATGTGCAGCCCGAATCCCGCTTCGGGGACCTCGGTGGGGATTCGCTTTCGGCGCTCGAGTTCTCGACCTTGCTGGAAGAGATTTTCGGCGTCGAAGTCCCCGTCGGCGTGATCATCAATCCTGCCGGCGACGTGCGGCTTATAGCCGACTACGTCGATGCCCAGCGCAGCTTCGGCAACAAGCGCCCGAGCTTCTCGACGGTCCACGAGGCCGACAGCACCACGGTACACGCCGGCGACCTCAAGCTCGACAAGTTCATCGATCCCGAGACTCTCGCCAGCGCGGCTTCGCTACCGCCGTCGGTCGAGAGCATTCGCACGGTGCTTTTGACCGGGGCCACCGGTTTTCTTGGCCGCTTCCAGGCGGTTGCCTGGTTGGAGCGGCTGGCCAAGACTCGCGGCAAGCTGATCCTCGTCGCGCGCGGCGGAAACGCGGCGCAGGCGCGCCGGCGTATCGAGGAAGCGCTGAATACCGACCCCGAACTCGTGAAGCATTTCCGGGAGCTGGCGGCCGATCGCCTCGAAGTTCTGCCGGGCGATCTTGGCCTTCCGAAGCTCGGTCTCGATGACGCTGCCTGGAACCGCCTCGCCGAGACAGTCGATGTGATCGCGCACCCGGCTGCGCACGTGAACCATGTGCTGCCCTACAACCAGCTGTTCGCGGCGAATGTGGTCGGTACGGCCGAACTGATCCGGCTGGCGCTCAGCTCAAGGCTCAAGCGCTTCCAGTACGTCTCGACACTCGGTGTGATTGCGTTGACGGGCGCGGTCGTCGACGAAGACGGCGACATCCGCCGGACGGTCGCCGCCTGCGAGATCGACGATAGCTATGCCAACGGCTACGGCATCAGCAAGTGGGCCGGTGAAGTCCTGCTTCGCGAGGCGCATGACCTGTGCGGCCTGCCTGTCAGCATCTTCCGGCCCGGCATGATCTTGGCGCATAGCCGCTACGCCGGGCAGTTGAACGTGCCCGACATGTTTACCCGACTGCTCTACAGCCTTGCCGTCACCGGCGTCGCGCCGGCGACGTTTTACGCCGAGGACCTGGCGGCAGGGCGGCCGCGCGCCCGCTATGAAGGGATCGCCGTCGACTTCCTGGCCGACTCGATTACCGCGATCGGCATTCGCGACACGCGAGGCTTCCACAGCTACAACCTGTCGCCCCCCCACGACGACGGCGTCTCGCTCGACGATTTCGTCGACTGGATGATCGAGGCCGGCTGCAAGATCGAACGCATCGACAGCTATAGCGATTGGCTGTTGCGTTTCGAGACCGCGATGAAATCGCTGCCCGAACAGCAGCGCCAACAGTCGATGCTGGCGATCCTGGGACCCTACCAGCATCCCCAGATTGCTACCGCGGAGTCGTTCCTGCCGACAGAGAGGTTCTGCGCAGCGTCGGCAGCGGCCGGCTACTCGATCCCGCACCTGTCGGCGGAACTGATTCGCAAATACGTTGCCGACATGAGGCACCTCGGCTTGCTCAAGTGACGCACAGATGCGAGGCGCGCTATACCTCGATCGTCGATGCAGCGGGGCGAAGAAACCGAAAAGATCGAAGCTGCGCTGCACGAGCAGCAGGCGCAGCCTGCAAGATCGAAACGTCAACAAGAGAAATCGGCATAATCGCGGAGAGGCCGGTTCGTGAAAAACAAACCGCAGGGGCTCTCCGCCCTTTTGACCCTCGGGGCGGCGTTGGAGACCGCCGCCGGCGTCGCCGGCAAATGCACGCGATCGGTCATCGGCACCCAGGCGTGGACCTCGCGTCTTGTCGTGAATGCGCCTATCCGCAAGGTCGCAAATCGTCGAGCCGACATCGTCGGAACGATCGTAGATGTCGACATCGGGAATCCTCGCGATCGGGAAACGGACGATGCCGTTCGTTGCTTTGCGGCAGGAAAAGCTCGGTCCGGACGGTTGAAGAGGCACGCGCAGGAGAGCTAACCTTGTCGGGCAACGTCCGCAATCGAGGCCGCCCCATGAAGCTCAATCTTTCCGTTGACGAGGTGTTGACGACCACGCGCGCGGTTCGCAGGCGGCTGGACGTGGGAAAGCCGGTACCTCGCGCCGTGTTGGAAGAATGCCTGGAGCTGGCGCTGCAGGCGCCCAACGGCTCCAATCGCAACGCGTGGCGCTGGATCATCGTCGACGATCCGGCGATGCTCGCCAATCTGGCTCGCGAATACAGAGCCGCGATGGGCCTCCTGCAGGACGACCAGAAGCCAAGCCGCCAGAGCGCCACCATTGGCATTCCGCGCGAAGACGAGCTGATGGACTCGGCGCTCAGCCTTGCGGACACGATCTTGAAGGTGCCCGCCATGCTCATCCCGCTGATGCATGGCCGCCCGGACGGAAAGAGTGCGCCCGATCAGGCCGTCATGTGGGGCTCCATCCTGCAGGCGGTTTGGAGCTTTTTCCTGGCTCTGCGCGAGCGCGGGCTGGGCTCGGTGTGGACAACCATTGCCTTGCGCCGCGAGAAGGAGATCGCCGAACTGCTCGGCATCCCGTTCGATGCGTATACGCAAGTCGGCCTGTTTCCGATCGCCTATACCGTCGGAACGGACTTCAAGAAGGCGTGGCGCAGGCCGGTGTCGGAAGTGCTCGGCTACAACAGCTTCTGAGCGCAGTCGGCCCAGCCGTGCAATGAAAACAGTTTCTCCCCGGGAGCGCGGCCATCTTGGCCGCATCACGGTGCGGTAACATCAGATGCGGGCTGAAAGCCCGCGCTCCCAGGGAGAGAATTTTCTTGTCAGCGCAAAGAGGGGAAATAGTCCTTGCCCCGAAGCGCACCGAGCTTGTTTCCATACGCTCCCTGTCTCCGTGGCGAATGTTTCCCATCCATACGCGATGCGATTGCCCTGCCCGACAGGGCAGGCTGTAATCCGGTCAGGGACGCTTTCAGGGAGAACCGAAATGGAAAAACTGCGCGTCATACAGTGGACCACCGGCAAGGTGGGAAAGCTCAGCCTTCGCGCCATTTTTGACGATCCGCGGCTGGAGCTGGCGGGCGTCTATGCCTATTCGGGCGATAAACGCGGCGTCGATGCCGGCAAGCTGTGCGGCAGGCCTCAGTGCGGTATAACGGCCACCGACGATATCGACGCGCTGATTTCGCTCAAGGCCGATACGGTCATCTACACGCCGTTCATGGCGGATCTGTCTCACGTTACAAAGCTGCTAGAGAGCGGGCTCGACGTGATCAGCACCAATCTGTTTCTGAACGTCGGCGGAATTCAAGGCGACGTCAAGGAACAGCTCGAAGCCGCATGCCGCCGCGGCGCCAGCTCGCTCTACATTTCCGGCATCAATCCGGGCTGGGTCAATTCCATCGTCGCCGCACTGACTGCGGTGTGCCGGAAGGTCGACTCGGTTTCGATCGTCGAGTCCGCGGATTGTTCGGTGTACGAATCCGTCGAGACCTGGACAGCAATGGGGATGTCGCTGCCTGCGGTCACGCCGGAAGTGATCGAGGCGGCCAGGAGTTGGTTGATCCTGTTCCGCGATGCCGTGCTGCGTGTGGCCGACGCGCTCGAATACCGTCTCGACGACGTCGAATTCTTCATCGACTACGCAACCGCCTCGCAGAAGGTCGATCTCGGCTGGTTCTGCATGGAAAAGGACACCAACGCAGCGGTTCGCGCCGGCTGGAACGGCAAGGTGGACGGGCGCACGGTCGTGCAGATCAAGGTCGTCTGGTACCTCACGCGGCTGCTGAACGAAGGCTGGGAGATCGACAACGATCAGTATCATTTGGCTGTCAAAGGCGAGCCGAACGTCGATGCGCGGATCCGCTTCACGCCGCCGGAACATTGGGGCAATCACGAGTGGGATACGATGACGGCGCTGCCTGCCGTGAACGCCGTTTTCGATGTCAAAGCCGCCCGGTCCGGAGTTCTCGGCTTGAGGGATGTGGGATTGCCTTACGCGCCCGCCGGCATCTGGCAGCAGCGCCGGTAGAGCGCAGCGTCCGGTTCGGCGCATTTCAGGCGTTTCTTGAAGCTGCTGCTACATCCGGAATCCGCCGCTCGCCTCGATCAGCTGGCCGGTTACCCAGCCGCCCGCCGGCGACGCGAGCCAGTGGACCACTTCGGCAATATCGTTCGCAGTTCCGAAGCGGCCCAACGCGGTCATGTCTTGGATCTGCTTTTTTACGGCCGGATCGGACATGACGTCCGCATTGGTCTCCGTTTCGTTGAAGCCCGGCGCGACGCTATTGACGGGAATCCTGCGCGGCCCCAGTTCTTTCGCCAGGATGCGCGTGAACATGTCGAGCGCAGCTTTGCTCATGCTGTAGACGGCGAAATCGGCGCCGGCCAGCCGCGATGCCGCAGAGGAAATATTGATGACGCGGCCGCCGTCCCTCAGCCGCGGAATGAGGGCTGCCGTCAACAGAAACGGCACCCGTACGTTGTTTGAAAACGTGATGTCGAAGAGTTCCGAGCCGGTGTTGGGAATAGTTCCGTAAGCTCCGCCGCCGATGTTGTTGACAAGGATGTCCAATTTGTTCCGACCCGTCCGGCGGAGCAGCTCGGCGTCAAGCGCCGCGACGAAGGCATCGATCGATTCCGTTGTCGAGAGTTCCGCCTGCAGCGCGAAAGCCTCGCCAGATTCCGCTTCGACGCGCGCCACGCACTCCTGTGCCGCCGCCGTGTTCTTCGCGTAATTGAAGGCCACCAGAGCGCCGGATGCGGCCAGCCGCTCAACCATGCCGCGTCCCAACCCCCTCGCGCCTCCCGTGACGAGCGCGATTTTACCTTGCAGTACGCGTGTCATTAACTGCCGCCTTGGCCAAGCGCATCGAGACGATTACCTGCGCCGCAGCGCGTCGAGAAAGGAAATATTGCGCGATGCCGCCTCGTTGCCGAGCGAATGCAGCTGCGGTTCGACGGTTACGCCGGGCATGGTCTGCAACACCCGCGGATTGCCGCCGCTCCAGATCGTGCGGCAGACCCGGTCTGCAATACGCCATCCCGCTGGGGTGCGCGCGAGTTTGTCGTCGTACCAGCCGCAGGATTCGAACATGTCGGCTCCGTCGGGAACCTCGCGGATAAATCGGCCATGCACGTAACTGATGGCGTTGGCGTCATCGCCATTCACCGCAACCTGGTGATTGGTTGTCATGTGTTGCGTGGCCCGAAACGGGCTGTGGATGACTGCGAAGTCGCGCTTCAAAGACGATAAATCCTGCCATTTCGCGGCGCCGCCGAAATCGGCTTTGACGTTCGAGGTGAAAATCCGGTCAAACAGATCCCATTGCTGCGTATCCACGGCGAGAGCGTAGAGATTGATGACGTTCGCGATTGCGATTGCGTCGTCGCCGGACATTTTCTAGCCTCCTTTGCCGTTTTTCGCAGCCAGCGCTTGGCGCGCTTTGGTCCGAATGTAGGCGTAGATCTTTCGCACCTCGGTCGCGTCGAGCCAAGCGAACCCCGGCATGCCTTCCGGCAACAGTGCCCCGTCGTGAAGCACCGTCCAGAGACTCTTGGGGTCGAGAGCGGCCCGGGATTCGCGAAGGTCGGGGGCCGGTGCGCCTGCGGAAACGACGTTCAATCCATGACATCCCGAGCAGTTCATCGTGAAAAGCACTCCTCCGGCCGCGGCATCGGCCGCATCGATCGTGATCGCCGCATTGTCTACGGCGTGAACCAATCTGTCGGGCGGGGCGGATCGCGGCAGCACGGCCTTTCCATCAAGCACGAAGGTGAGGAGGCGGCGCGGCTGCGCCCCGTATTTCCAGCCCACATTCATGATGTCGCCTAACGAATTCGATGCACCGTAACCCGTCAGCACCGAAACATATTGCCGCCCGTTCGCCAGGTAGCTGATCGGAGCGGCAATGATGCCGAGCCCGCTATCGAAATGCCAAAGATTTGCGCCCGAGGCCGCGTCATAGGCGGTAAAAGCGCCGTCGGCGGTTCCCTCGAAAACGAGCCCGCCCGCGGTTGCAAGCGTGCCGCCGTTCCAGATGTTGGCGTGCTGCACTCGCCAGACCGGCTTCTCGGAAACGGGATCCCAGGCGACGAGTGCGCCTTTGCCGTCATTCGGGTCTGTGTGGACAACAGTCATGCTCACGCCGCCATAGGCGGCCTTTTGCGCCGCGTGCTTGGCGTAGCGCAGGCCAAGTTGCATGGTGGGAATGTAAACGAGCCCGGTTCTGGGGCTAAAGGACATGCTCTGCCAGTTGTGCGCGCCCAAGGGCGACGGCCAGACGGTGATCTCGCCGTTTTGGTAGCGAATGTTCTTTGTTTCGACCGGCCGGCCTGTGACGGGATCGATGCTGTCGGCCCACGTCGCCTTGCCGATCTTTCCGGCCGAAATGACCTTGCCGGTCTCCCGGTCGATCACATAGAAGAAGCCGTTCTTGGGAGCCTGCATCAAGACTTGGCGTTTTCGGCCGTCGATCGCGAGGTCGGCCAGGATCATCTGTTGCGTCGAATTGAAGTCCCACGAGTTCGCGCGGATTGACCTGATAGTGCCAGACATAGGTGCCTTTGTCGGCATCGAGCGCCACAATCGACGCCGTATAAAGATTGTCGCCGCCCCCCGGACTGCGGACTTCCGGATCGTAGGGCGAGGCATTGCCGGTGCCGATGTAGATGCGGTTCAGTTCTCTATCGAACGTAATGCCGTCCCACGGACCGCCACCCGTGCCGGACTTCCAATATTGTCCCTTCCATGTGGCCGCGGCCCGCTCCATGGCGGTGTCGCCGCGATTTTCCTCGGGACTGCCTGGCGCCATGTAGAATCGCCAGACCCGCCGGCCCGTCGCAGCATCGTAGGCGGTGACATAGCCGCGGGCGCCGAAATCGGAGCCGCCATTGCCGATGATCACCTTGCCGTTGAAGACGCGCGGCGCGCCGGTGATCGTCTGAACCGATTGCGGCGGCGTGGTTTGCACGCTCCATAGCGGCGCGCCGGATTTGGCATCCAAGGCGATGAGGCGGCCGTCCACCGTGCCGACGAAAAGCCTGCCGTCGGCATAGGCGACGCCACGGTTGGCCGGCATCGCAAACCGCATCTTTTGCGGCCCGTGCTTCCAGATTTCCGGATCGTATTTCCACAGCAGCTTCCCCGTCGGGCCGTCGACGGCATAGACCGCCGCGTAACTGCCGGTAAAGTAGACGACGCCGTCAACGGCAAGCGGCGTCGCCTCGAGCATGCGCTCGTCGGGCAGGTTGAGATACCAGGCAAGCCCCAGCCTGGAGATATTGCTTTTGTCGATTCGATCGAGCGGGCTGTATGCGCTCTCGTCGGATGTACCGTTGTGATTTGGCCAATTCGCCGGATTGGGCTCGACTTGGCGCGCCATGACTGCGGACGCCGACGCAATAAGCGCACCAAGCACCAAGGCACGACAGTATCGGTTCACGGTTCCCTCGGCTTTGTTTCGGCGCGCCGCACCTTGACCGGCGAAGCTCTAGGACATGGTGCGTCTGCGGCAGTGGCTCTTCCTTGCAGGCGAAGCGGCGATGCGGCGGACGTTTGCGGTAATATTTTTTGGTGTCTTGCGTGATCAATTGCCATTCGCGGCGTGCTTGTCTTCCGTCTTGGCCGTCAACGCTTCGCGCGCCGTCGCCCTGATATAAGCGTAAATCTGCATCACCTGTTCGTGCGTGACCATCGGGAATGGCGGCATGCCGTGTTGAAGCAGCGCGCCGTCGTGCACGACGGTCCACATCGCGTTCGGATCCAGCGCGATGTGCGACTCCCTGAGATCCGGCCCCGGTCCTCCGGTCGCGACGAGATCCCGTCCGTGGCAGGGGGCGCAGGCGATGAACATGGCGTGGCCGACCGCAACGTCTTTCGGGTTGGGCGCGAACGAAGGATTGTCGACGGCATGGACGGCCAAGTCGCGCGGCGCGGAGGGGGGCAGGGCCGCTTTGCCGTCGAGCGCGAAGGTCAGAAGGCGCCGCGGCTGCGCGCCGAACTTCCAACCGACATTCATGAGGCTGCCCCAAATAGCTGCGGAACCGCCATAGCCGACCAGCACCGAAACATACTGCTTGCCGCCTACCGCATAGCTCATCGGTGCGGCTATGATCCCGAGTCCGGCATTGAACTGCCATAGACGACGGCCTGTGGAGGCATCATAGGCATACACAACTCCATCGGCCGTACCCTGGAAAACGAGCCCGCCGGCAGTTGCGAGCACGCCGCCGTTCCAGATGAAGTCGTGCGGCGCTTTCCAGACCACTTTCTCGTGCACGGGGTCGTAGGCGACGAGGGCGCCCTTTCCGTCCAGAGGATCGGCCTCGACGTCTTTGATATTGAGGCCGCCGACGTTGACAGCGCCCGTCTCGAGCATGCCTTTCCAGAAATGCACGCCCGCCTGCATGTAAGGAATGTACACAAGGCCGGTCTTCGGGCTGAACGCCATGCTCATCCAGCCATGCGCGCCCATCGGCCCCGGCCAGATGCGCACGTCGCCTGTTTCGTAATGGATGTTCTTCGCTTCGACGGGACGCCCGCTTGCGAGGTCGATCCGGTCGGCCCAGGTCGCCTTGCCGATCTTGCCGGCGGAGATCGGTTTTCCGGTCTGGCGGTCGATCACGTAGAAGAAGCCGTTCTTCGGCGCCTGCATCAGGACTTGGCGTTTCTTGCCGTCGATGACGAGATCGGCGAGCGTCATCTGCTGCGTGGAGTCGTAGTCCCACGAATCCCGCGGATTGACCTGATAGTGCCAAACATATTTTCCGGTGTCGGCATCGAGAGCCACGATCGAGCATGTGTAGAGATTGTCGTATGCTGTAGTCGGCGCACGGACTTTGGGGTCGTAGGGGCTGGCGTTGCCGGTGCCGATGTAGATGCGGTTCAGCGCGGAATCGAAGGTGATGCCGTCCCACACCGCTCCGCCGGTGCCGTTCTTCCAGTACTGCCCTCCCCATGTCGCCGCCGCGCGCTGCATGGCCGGATCGCCTTTGTTCTCTTCCGGCGTTCCGGGCGTGACGTAGAACCTCCAAAGTTGGCGCCCCGTAGCGGCGTCGTAAGCCGTGACGTAGCCGCGCGCTCCGAAATCGGCGCCGGCATTGCCGATGATCACCTTGCCGTCGAACGTGCGCGGCGCACCGGTCACGGTCTGCATCGACTGCGGCAAGGTCGTCTCGACGCTCCAGAGGAGCTTGCCCGTCTTCGCATCCAGTGCGACCAGCCTGCCGTCCAGGGCCGCGGCGAAGACGCGCCCATCGGCATAAGCCGCGCCGCGGTTGGCGGCGAAGTTGAAATCCATCTTGAAGGGATTGTGCTTCCAGGTTTCGGGGTCGTACCTCCACAAGAGCTTTCCGCTCACACCGTCGACGGCGTAAACGGCCGCATAACTGCCCGTGAAATAGAGCACGCCGTCGACGGCCAGTGGCGTGGCTTCGAGCGTCACCTCGCCGGGAAGGTCGAACGACCACGCCAATCCCAGCCGGGAAATATTCGACGTGTCGATCCGGTCAAGACTGCTGAAGTCGGTCTCGTCGCTATCGCCCCCGTGGGCGGGCCAGTTGCCGTCGGCCCCCGCGGTTGCGCCAACGGCGGGCATATTCAAGATGGCCAGGCCAGACAGGCACGCAAGCGCCACCAGCAAACTCCGCATCAGCATGAAGTGTTCCCCTCGTTCCTTCCCGTTGTCGCTATGTATTCTCGAAGCCCGTAATCCGTCTCACAGACGCCGATCCTTCGTTCCTTGCGGGCCGTTCTGGTTGTGGGTCGCTCACGCTGCCGCCCGAGGCAAATCGTTGTGATATAGCTTGAGTCAAGCTTAACCCGTTGCGACAGCTTGGAGCCGTCGTTTATGATATATGATGGATCGTAGATTGGAGAAACCCTCGTCGTCAACGCCCCTTGATGCCCGCATGGTGCGCTCTCGCGCGGCGTTGCGTGGCGCCTTGCTCGGCCTGCTCGAACAAAAGCCATTCGACCGGATCACCATTCGCGCGATCACCTCGAAAGCCGGTACCGGTTACGCGACCTTTTTCCGGCATTACGAGACCAAGAGCGCCTTGCTGAACGATCTCGCAGCCGACCAGATCAGCACGCTTCTCCAACTGGCTCTTCCGGTGCTCCGTGTAAGCGACGCGCGACCTGCTGCCATTGCCCTCTGCCGCCATGTCGACAGGCACCGCAAACTGTGGACAGCGCTGCTCACGGGGGGAGCCGCAGGCACCATGCGCGAAGAGTTCATTCGGCAGGCAAGCCTGGTCCCGCCGTTCCTGCAACCGCCGCAAACCTGGTTGCCCGACGATCTCAAGATCGTCTTCGGCGTCTGCGCGACGGTCGAGATCCTTGCATGGTGGCTGCAGAAAGGCCGCAGCCTCACGGTCGAACAGGTCGCCGAGATTATCGATCGGCTGGTGATCACGCCGGCGGTACGAACGGATTGAGTTGAACCAGCGCGTACTTGTCTTAATGCCGGAAGTATAGGGCGGCGGCGAGAGCGATCGTAAGCAGGAACGTTGCCGCCTGCCAGAATCGCACCGGGTTTCGCTCGTACAGCGTCAGCGGCCGGCGCGCAGCAGCAGGCGCGCGGGTCGGACCAGCCTCCATTTCCACGGCAAATTCCATCATGTCGCGAAAGCGCGCTCCCGGATTGCGTGCAATCGCTCTGCCGAGCGCCGCCTGGAGCCACGCGGGCAAGTCGGGGCGCAGCAACGTAAGTTCGGTTGGCCGTTCGCTGCGCGGCGGGCTTGTGGCATCGAGATTTCCGTACGGAAACGCGCCGGTAAACGCACGAAACATCGTGATGCCCAGAGAATAAATGTCGGTCGCCGCATTGCCGGGTTCGCCGGCAAACATCTCCGGCGCCATGTAAGCCGGAGTGCCGGGAATGTCCTCGGGTGGAAAATCTTCCAGACCCGGTATCCGGACGACACCCAAATCGATAAGTTTCAAGGCCCCTTCGCGCTCGAGGATCACGTTGTCGGGCTTGATGTCGCGATGGACGATCCCCACCCGGTGCAATGCCGCCGCAGCGCGTGCGAGCTTGATCGCGATATTGCGGCCTTCCTCCAGACCGATTGCGGGACGGCGGGCAAGCCGCGTCTCCAAAAGCTCGCCCTCGTAAAGCGGCATGACCGTGTAGAGGCAGGTTTGCCGCCCTGGCGGCAACTCGGTGACGCGGCCCACAGACGGGCTTTGCACCAGCTCACCGACAAGAGCTTCCCGAACATACGCGGTTCGATATGTCGTGTCCGCGGCCGCTTGCGGCTTGGGAAATTTCAGCGCCACTTCGCCGCCATCGATCTCGTCCGTGGCTGCAAACAGGCGGCTGTATCGTCCGTCGGAAAGCAATGCTCTGAGAAGGAAGCCGTCGACGGTTTGGCCGACGATCGGCACCGGAACAAGCGGCAGGCGCGTGATGGCGCTATCGAATTCCACGGATTCCCGCGTCGGCAATCCCACCACGTCGAGCACCATCGCGGTGGTATTGTCGGTGCTGCCGAATTTGAGCGCTGCGTCGACCAGTGCGCGCGACGTGTCGCCCGGAGCCGAACGTTCACTCAAAACTTCCGCGATGGCGGCGTCCGTCAAGAACCCGTGAATGCCGTCACTGCACAGCAGGTAACGATCATGGAGGGCCATGGGCTGCGAGGCGTAATCGAGCCGTACTTCGGCCTCGACGCCCAGCGCACGCGTCAGCAGGCTCGCACGGCCCGAAGCATCTTTGCGCGAATGATCGGTCGTCAGGCAGTTGAGCCGGCCGCCCCGCAGCCTATAGGCACGGGTGTCGCCGACATGCAGGACATGCGCGGTCCGCCCGCGCAGCACCAGTGCGGTGAAAGTGCATCCCATGCCTTCCAGTTTGACATCCTGCCGTCCCTGGGAATAAATCCAGGCGTTCAGCGCACTGATGATGTTCGCTCCCGCACGCTGCACTTCCATGGTTTCGGGAAGATCGCAGAAGCCGTCGAGGAAACCGCGCACGGCGGTCTCCGCAGCGACGCGGCCACCCTTGGCTCCGCCCATCCCGTCCGCAATGACGGCCACGACGTCGCCGCGGGGGTGCGGAAGCTCCGTGCCGAACACGGAGCCGGCGAAATCGTCATTTTGGGCACGCGGACCGGTGTTCGAGCAAAAGCCAACGCTTGCCTTGAGGCCGAGTACGGTCTCCGGCTCGTCAACGCTTTGGTTTGGACGCGCAGTGGTCATAGAGGATGTATCCGCCCGTGCTCGACGGGAATGACGCGCTCAAGTCGCCGGAATTGCGTTCAAGCGTGTAATTGCCGCCGTCCCTTGGATCGTGCCAGGCGATCGTCTCGGCATCTATTTCAGCGGGGTAGGAATCAACGGTTCCACGCGCGTAATCGATCTTGATCTCCCAACGCCAGCCGCTTGCGGGATTGGTGCAGGTGAAGTTCGCCTTGTATCGCGGTTCTGCACTGCCCGCCGCGCCAACCACCAAAGCAGCAATCACCGCCGTCATTACCCGCAGCATGTGTCCGGTCCCTTCGTTCCTCCATCCATAGTCAAATCCCTTCTTCTTGCAAATGCTGCTTCTCTTCCTATGCGCAGGTTCCGCATGCCCGTTTTATGTGCAAAATGCTTGTTTAGAAGTCATGTCTAGGCGAGCTTGTGAACCGCATGGAAAATAAAAAAGTCATAAATGAGGGAATCCGCGCGAGTGACGTGCTGGCATACGTTTTGCCTTTAACGATTCCGTAAGGCCCCGTTAGTGGCCTCCATCAATGCGGCCTCGATGTTGAGGTCGTGCGAGCTGTCGCTCGCTCCAACGGCAAGCTGAGGGAAATCCATGCTTTTACCGTCACCTAAATGGCTTGATACCGGCGACAACGCTTGGCAGTTGGCGGCGGCAACATTCGTCGGCCTGCAAAGCATCCCGGGCCTCGCGGTTCTCTACGGGGGCATCGTTAAGAAGAAGTGGGCGATCAATTCCGCCTTCATGTGTTTCTACGCGTTCGCATCTGTCATGGTGGTCTGGGTGCTGTTCGACTACAACATGGCGTTCGGCCCGCAATGGTTTCCGTTCCTCGGCAAGCCGTTGCCGGCATTGTCGGCGGCCTTCATGTTGGGGCAGGCAACCGTTCCTGCCGCGGCCAGCGGCATGCCAGCCATGGCCTTTCCCATGGCGACACTGGTCTTTTTCCAGTTCGTGTTTGCCGCGATTACAGTCATCATTCTCGCCGGCTCGGTTCTAGGCCGCATGAACTTCAAGGCCTGGGTTATCTTCTGTCCGGTTTGGATGACTCTTGTTTATACAGTAGGTGCATTCAGCCTTTGGGGTGGCGGCTGGCTCGCGAGCGCAGGCGCGGCAGACTTCTCCGGCGGCTACGTCATCCATCTCGCCGCCGGAATTTCCGGCTTCGTGGCAGCAGCCGTGATCGGTCCACGCTTGCAGGCTGATCGGGATCATTTCCCGCCCAACAGCCTTCTTGTCACGCTGATCGGTGCCGGCATCCTGTGGATTGGCTGGGACGGCTTCAACGGCGGCGATCCGTATTTCGCCAATGCTGACGCCGGCGCTGCCGTACTCAACACCAACCTTGCCACAACTGTCGCTTTGCTCGTCTGGACGTTGCTGGACACCCTGGCATACGGCAAGCCGTCCATCATCGGCGCCGTCAACGGGATGATTGCAGGCCTCGTCGCGATTACGCCCTCCGCGGGTTATGTGGATGGCACGGGCGCCATGATCGTGGGCGTTTGCGCCGGCATCCTGCCGTGGATGAGCATGAACTGGCTGCAGAAGACCAAGCTGATGATGCAGGTTGACGATACGCTCAGTGTGTTCTCCACTCACGCCATGTCGGGTCTGCTCGGTGGCATCCTGGTGGGCATTCTGTCTAATCCGGCCATGCTTGTGTATGTCGGAACCGGCAAGGATGCACCCGGCGTGAGCATCACAGGCATGCTCTATGGCGGCGGTACGCACCAGCTGATGCTTCAGCTCGAAGCAGCTGCGTTCATTATCGTCTACAACATCGTCGCGACGTTCATCATCCTCAAGGTGATCTCGATCTTCGTGCCGCTGCGGATGGACGAGGCGACGCTGAAGATCGGCGACGACGCCGCTCACGGCGAGACGGCCTATGCGATCGGGGTAGAGGGCGAGTAACCTATCCCACCGATCGAGCCTAATGGCGGGGCAAGTCCGGCGAGAGCCGGGCTTGCCCCGCAGTTTTTGCCCTCCGTGCCGCCATGCACGGGACAAAGAGTATGCCCTTTGAAGAGAGTTGGAGGGTCTGGCGCCGGATCGCGTTGGGTGGGATAATCGACAAGGAGGGCAGAAGGACGGAGGAAGTGACGATCATGAAAAAGACATTCGCCGCAGCGGGCGCCGCGGTCCTCGCACTCGTGGCAGTTTCGATTTCCGCCAGCGGCCAGCCCCAGCTGCAACCGCCGTCCATGTCGCAGCGGTGTTTCTACGACATCGATTTCGAAAGCTGGAAAGCCCCCGATCCGCAGACGATGTATATCCGCGTGAGGGGCCACCGTTACTTTCGCGTGGAGCTCTCCAGCAAGTGCTACAACCTCATGGTACCGGCGGCCCACCTGATCACCGTGTTCCACGGATCGGATCTGGTGTGCAGCCCCGTCGATTGGGACCTGAAAGTCGCCCAGGACATTCACGACATTCCAGAGCCATGCATCGTAAAATCGATGCGGCTGCTTTCTCCGGCCGAAGTGACGGCGATTCCCAAGAAATATAAGCCATAGAATCGTCGAAACCGCGTCCGTCCGGTTCATAAAACCTTGTATTTTAGCTTAGGTGTCTTCATTTAAGTGCATGATTATAAAAACTATTTTTCGTTCGGCGCCGAACGTTTCGGCTTAAGCGGCACAGGCGGCTGACGAATCTGGCATGAGGGTTGCCTCGTTCAAGCGCGTATTGGACGAGAATCGCCCTCATGCCGACAGAAGTCGCAGCCGCCACCCGCAACCAGGTGATCGCCGCCTTGCACCAGGCCAGCGCCGCCACGGGATCCGATTTCCAGCTTCTCTTGGGCACCGCGATGCGTGAGAGCGGCCTGAAATCCCAAGCCAAATCAAATAGTTCCAGCGCATCGGGTTTGTTCCAGTTCGTCGAGCAGACCTGGCTCGGCCTCGTTAAACAGACCGGTGCCAAGTATGGGCTTAGCTCTTATGCTGACGCGATTTCGCAAGGCGAGAGTGGGCACTACTCGGTGGCCTCGGCCTCAGACCGCCAGGCAATTCTTGCCCTGCGGAACGATCCGCGGGTGGCCGCGCTGATGGAGGGGGAGTATGTGAAGCAGGCGCGCGGTACTCTGGAAAGCAGCCTGGGGCGAAGCGTATGCAGCGGCGAGCTTTATGCCGCGCATTTTCTCGGCCCCGACTCCGCCTGCCGGCTGATCCGCATGAACCAATCACAGCCGGACGCGAATGCGCCGTCCGTTTTTCCGCAGGCCGCTGCCGCCAACCGGTCGGTCTTCTACCACCCGGACGGCTCTGCGAAATCCGTCCATGAGGTTTACGATTGGGCGCTCAAACAGACCAATGTTGCGTCGGCTTCCGCCGACGCGCCGGATTCCAGGACAGCGCCAAACGGTCGGCGGACGGCGCCGGGCGGCCAATATACGTCCTGGATTGAAGGCGAACTCCTCGCTTCGACCAATCCTCTCGTCTCGTTGACCGGTCTGCCGCAAGCGCCATTTGTCGTGACACCGGGTGTGATCGACCTGCTTGGGACGCTCGCGACCGCTCAAAACCCAGGTCAGCGGGCTCACAGCTAGGCCATCCCGACATAGCCGGTTTGTCGCGGTTGCGTTAAGCTGTGCCGGGAAAGCGAGACCCATGACGGACAATTCGACTCCGCCCGTACCGGCGGCGACAGTTCTCATCGTGCGCGACGGCGCCGAGGGCATCGAAGTGTTCATGGTCAAGCGGCACTACGAAGTGGATTTCGTAGCGGGTGCGCTCGTCTTTCCAGGCGGCAAACTGGCGCCTGGCGATCTCGACGCGGCAAGTTCGGAATTCACGACCGGTATGGCGTCATGGAGCATGCCGATGCGCGCATTGGCGGCGGCTGCCGTTCGCGAGGCGTTTGAGGAATCCGGAATCCTGTTTGCGCGCGAGCGCGACAGCGAAGCGCTCGTTGATGCACCCAGGGTTGCAGCTCTGCAGGACTGGCGCGCCACGCTTGAACGGAGCGAGATATCCCTGGTCGATCTGCTGCGACGGGAACGACTCGTACTGGCCTGCGACGAGTTGGTCCATTTTGCGCATTGGGTAACGCCAAAGGTCGCGCCCAAGCGCTACGACACGCACTTTTTTCTGGCCCGCGCCCCAGCGGGGCAGTTGGGAACCCATGGCGGCTGTGAATCCATCGATTCGGTTTGGATCCGGCCGCAAGCTGCCGTGTCCGACCGGGAAAAATGGAAGGTCGTTTTTCCCACGAGGCTGAACCTCGCAAAACTTGCGCGCTCGAATAGCGTCGACAACGCGCTATCCGCGGCTCGCGCGACGTCGCCTCTCAGAGTCGAGCCGTGGGTCGAGGACCGGCCGGAAGGAAAGGTTTTGCGCATTGGCGATGACGCGGGATACGAGCAGACGAGCGCGCTCTTGCGCGATTCATGGTGAGACGGTTGGCGGGATGTGGTAATTTACAAACATCATTTGGAAAATCAGGGCCAAGTGTCTCGCCGCTTCAGTCTTACGGCGGGCCGGACCTGAGTACTTGGCGATCCCGCTGCGGAGGTTTCTGATGCGTTTGCATATGCTGGCAGCCCTTGGATGCATTGCAATTGCCTCGGTGCCGAGCGCGATGCCCGCAGCTGGTCAGCCGGTTGCCGCCCAGATCGCGCAGCCCGTCGATGACCGGACGCGGGTGACGCTTTTCGGCAATACCCGTCCCGAAGTCCGCAACGCCAAGGACGATCTGGGCCCGGTTCCCGACAGCCTCGTGCTCGATCGCATCCAGCTTCAGCTCAAGCGTTCGCCGCAATCGGAGCGTCTGCTCGAGGAATTGATCGATCAGATTTATCAGCCCGCCTCGCCAAACTACCACCGCTGGCTATCGGCGGCGGAATTGGGGCGTGAATTCGGGCCGTCCGGTCACGATCTGCTGGAGATAAGCGGCTGGCTCACGGCCCACGGCTTTACCGTCGACGCGATCCTTGCCAGCGGAATGGTGATCGATTTCTCGGGCACTGCAGGCGCGGTCCGCGACGCATTCCACGCGCCGATTCACTATTTGCGTATCAGGGGCCAAACCCACATCGCCAACATTCGCGACCCGCAGGTTCCGGCAGTGTTTTCGTCGCTCATTACCGGCATCGTGTCGCTCAACGATTTTCGTCCCCATCCAATGTACCGCGCGCATCCGCAATACAGCTTTGCGACAGACGGCTCTGCATATCAGGCTGTCGTCCCTGCCGATCTGGCCAAGATTTACAATTTGAGCCCGGTTTTTGCCGCTGGAATTACCGGCAAGGGCAAAACCGTCGCGGTGGTCGAGGACAGCGACGTCTATTCGGCTGCCGACTGGCAGCGCTTTCGAGCCGTGTTTGGTTTGTCGACCTACGCCTCGGGCGCTCTCGAGAGCATTCATCCCAACAGTCCCACGAGCCACAATGATTGTGTCGACCCGGGTGTTAACAGCCGCGACGGCGAGGCAGAGCTGGATGCGGAGTGGGCGAGCGCGGCGGCGCCCGATGCGACGATCGAGGTGGCGTCGTGTGCCGACACCCGCACCACGTTCGGGGGGCTGATTGCGTTGCAGAATCTGGTGAACTCTCCCAATCCGCCGCCGATTGTGAGCGTCAGTTACGGCGAGTGCGAGGCCGACAACGGCGCTGCGGCGAATGCGGCATATTATTCAGTCTACCAGCAGGCGGCTGCAGAGGGAATCTCGGTGTTCGTCGCCGCAGGCGACGAGGGAGCGGCAAGCTGCGATCTGGGCCAATGGGTATCGTATCACGGCATCGCCGTGAGCGGGCTTGCTTCTACGCCCTATAATGTTGCGGTGGGCGGCACGGATTTCGGCGACAGTTACGCGAAATCCAACAGCCTTTATTGGAGCGGCGCCAATACGAACGCCTTCGGCTCGGCGCTTTCGTATATTCCCGAGATCCCGTGGAACGATTCCTGCGCCAGCACGCTTGCGGCGCTTTACGAGACCGGGTCGCCGGTTACCTATGGCGTAAACGGATTTTGCGCATCGAATCTCGGTTCGAGCTTTTGGCAAGTCACGGCTGGCAGCGGCGGTCCCAGCGGCTGCGCCAATGGCGCGAGCGCGTCTACTGCCGGGGCTGCCGTGAGCGGCACCTGTTCGGGCTATGCCAAGCCCAAGTGGCAACATGGCGTCGTCGGAATCGCCAACGACGGACTGCGGGATATTCCCGACATCTCTCTGTTCGCGGGCGACGGCATTTGGGGCCATTATTACGTATTTTGCTGGACGGATGCGCCGGCAGGCGGTCAGCCCTGTTCGGGCAATCCCGCGACATGGTCCGGTGCGGGCGGCACCTCGTTCACCGCGCCGATCATGGCCGGCATCCAGGCGCTCGTCGACCAGAAATCCGCATCGCGTTGGGGCAACCCGGCTTCGGTCTACTACCGACTGGCAGGCCGGGAATATGGAGGCTCCGGCAACGCGGAATGCAATTCCTCGCTGGGTCGGGCCGTTGCCGCGAGCTGCATATTCTATGACGTGACGCTGGGTGACATGGATGTGAACTGTTCGACTGCGCAGAACCTTGGCATTGCAGGCGCAGCACAACCGGCAAACTGCGTTCTCGATGGCAAAGCCATGGGCGTGCTGTCCGTTTCGAATGCCGCATTTCGCAATGCGTACGCGGCTACGCTGGGCTGGGACTTTGCCACCGGCATTGGTTCGGTCAACGCGTTCAATCTTGTGAACGCGTGGCCGTAGTTTGAATTCGTACCGTATGTTTTCGGCTTTGCTGCGCTCTCCCTTCTATGCTCCGCTTGCCTCTGGCTTTTCACGGAGAATTGAATGGAGACCTATCTGGAAGGCGGTTGTGCATGCGGCGCTGTCCGCTACCGGCTCACGTCGCGGCCGATGTTCGTGCATTGCTGCCATTGCAAAGACTGTCAGCGGCAGACCGGTAGCGCCTTCGTTTTGAATGCGCTGATCGAGGCCGACCGCGTGAGTCTGCTTTCGGGTAATGTGAAAGCCGTGCCCATGCCCACCGACAGCGGCCGTCCGCACGAGATGTTCCGTTGCGCACAATGCGGGACGGCCGTTTGGAGCACCTATGGCGGCCGGCCGGCGATGCGGTTCGTGCGCGTGGGCACGATCGACGAGCCTGCGGCGCTGCCGCCCGATGTCCATATCTACACCCGCTCCAGGCTTGCCTGGATCAAGCTTCCCGATGGCGTGCCGGCCTTCGAGGAATATTATGACACCAGGAAACTGTGGCCGCTGGAGAGCCTCGATCGGCGCAAGGCACTGTCAGGGACGTGAGTACATGGCAATTGTTGACGAGGATCAGTGACGGATGAACGCGAACCGGGTGGTCTTGCCACTAACGTAGCCGGAGGCACCGATGCCGAAAAAACACTGGCAGGATATCGCGAATGCGCTGGTTGGGCTTTGGGTCGTCGTATCCCCTTTCTTTATGGCATCGAGCCTGGAACGATCCGAAGGTTTGCCGTTTTGGACGGCCGGAACTACGGGGGCTCTGGTGCTTGCGTTCGCGCTTTCCTCTCGCTCCTGGGCTCCCGTCAAGAAAGAGCGCGTCATGGCAGGGCTTGGCACAGCGATGGCTCTTTCACCGCTGCTCTGGCGCGACGAGCCGTTCACGCTGTTTGCCTTGAACTGCGCGATCGCTGGGTTCGTTGTCATAACTCTGGCGGCATGGGTCGCCGTGCACGCGCATTATTTTCTGCCCAAGCGCATTCTGCCGAAGGACGATCTGCGGGCCGGCTTGCCGGAGCTCGCCTTGCCCGATGAGAACGGCCGCATGGCTGGGGGCTGGCTTGGGCCGGATCGAGGCCCCGACATCGTCGCGCCCGGCCCTCATGTGCAGGCGTCTGGAGAGATATCGAAAGGTTAGTTGGCGCCAGCCAAGCCAACGAGCTAAACCGCAAATTTACGGGTTTCCGGCACTTTGCCTGCGGTCTCGGGATTTATTTTCAGCGGGGCAGATTGCCGGTGCCTTTGCAAAGGAGGCGCCGCTTGGAAGCGCCGCTTGGAAGCGCCGCCGATCTCGAGAACCACGATGCCGGGAACCGCGACGAATGAATAGACTTGCCTCGCTGCGCCAATCGGAGAATTGGAATTAGCCATGGTCGCCTTGCCGCTGCCCAACCTGCCGGAGTCCATATCGGCTCTGCGTGATCTTGCGCTCGATCTGCGCTGGACGTGGAGCCACGAACACGATGCCCTGTGGGAGCGCGTCGATGAGCGGCTTTGGCGCCGGTCTCAGAATCCCTGGAGCATGTTGCAGAATGCTTCCGCCGAGCTTCTTCAGCGACTGGCAGCGGATGGCGAGTTCTGTCGGAAACTTGCGGAACTGGTCGAGGCGCGGAAGCACTATTTCGAATGTCCGGGGTGGTTTCCCGCCGCGCACGGCACTACCAAGCTGGGCGGAGTGGCCTATTTCAGCATGGAGTTCGGTCTTGGCTCCGCGCTGCCGCTTTATGCTGGCGGCCTCGGCGTTCTCGCTGGCGATTATTTGAAAACGGCCAGCGATCTGGACATCCCGCTCATGGGCGTGGGCCTTCTCTACCAGGAAGGCTATTTCCGCCAAATCGTCGATGCCGACGGCTTGCAGCAGGAATTCTATCCCTTCAACGAGCCTGCCACGCTGCCTATAGAGCCGGTGATACAACAAAATGGCTGGCTGCGGATCCCACTGGAGCTGCCCGGCCGGGTCGTTCAGCTGCGCGTGTGGCAAGCCAATGTCGGACGCGTCAAGCTCTACCTCCTCGACAGCAACGATCCGCTCAACAGTCCGGTGGATCGCGGCATCACGTCGAAACTTTACGGCGGCGGCACCGAAATCCGGCTGATGCAGGAGATTGCCCTGGGCGTCGGGGGCTGGAGACTTGTCGACCAGCTCAATCCGGAAACGGAAATTTGCCACATCAATGAAGGTCATGCCGCCTTCGCCGTGATCGAGCGGGCGCGCCATCTCGCCGTGAACAAGAGGCTCAATTTCTGGGAGGCGTTGTGGGCAACACGGGCAGGCAACGTGTTCACGACCCACACACCGGTTGCCGCCGGTTTCGACGCGTTTCCGGCGAGCCTCTTGCGAAAATACCTTCCTTATGTGGAAGGCGAACTGGCCAATCGCGGCGTGACGCTCAACGACATCCTGGGCCTGGGGCGTATCGATCCATCCAATTCCGACGAGCCGTTCAACATGGCGTATCTGGCGCAGCGCGGCTCGGCGCTGACTCTCGGGGTGAGCCGGTTGCACGGCGAATTCAGCCGGCGGATTTTTCAGCCGTTGTTTCCGCGCTGGCCGGCCTGCGAGGTGCCGATCGGCCACGTCACCAACGGTGTCCATGTCCCGACCTGGGATTCGCCCGAAGCAGACAAGATCTGGACGGAAGCATGCGGCAAGGAGCGCTGGCGGGGCATGCCCGACGAGCTTAGGGAACGGATCGCCGGCATATCGGACGAGGCGCTTTGGGCGATGCGCGGCAATAGCCGGCAACGCATGGTTCAAATGGTCCGTCGTCATCTGGCGACCCAGCTTCGCGAGCGAGGCTTCGAATTGGAGACTGTTCGACAGGCCGACAGCGTTCTTGATTCCAGCGTTCTCACGATCGGCTTCGCGCGTCGTTTCACCGAGTACAAACGGCCCAATCTTCTGCTGCGCGATCGTGAGCGTTTCAGCCGGCTGCTGCTGGACGAACACCGCCCGGTCCAGATCGTGGTCGCCGGGAAAGCCCATCCTGCCGATCCGCAAGGCAAGTCAATGATCCAGGAATGGATCGCGTTCGCTCGCCAGCCGCGCTATCGGGCGCGCGTCGTGTTCCTGGAAGATTACGACATCGCGCTGGCGCAGGAACTCGTTCGGGGGGTGGACGTCTGGATCAACACGCCGCGCCGCCCGTGGGAAGCCTGCGGAACCAGCGGCATGAAGGTGCTTGCCAATGGCGGGCTCAATTGCTCTGTCTTGGACGGATGGTGGGACGAGGCGTTTGCGCCGGATTTGGGCTGGGCCATTGGGGACGGCGAGGGTGGAGACGCCAGGCAGGCCGATGTGCGCGATGCGGAGAATCTTTACGAGAACCTAGAACGCAGCATCGTTCCCGAATTCTATTTTCGCGACTCTCACGGGCTGCCGCGGCAATGGCTGGCGAGGATCCGTCGCAGCATGTCGACTCTGACGCCTTTATTCGCCAGCACCCGCATGGCGCGGGATTACGTCGAGAAGGCCTATATGCCGCTGGCGCAGATCCTGCGCTCACGCATGAAGGACGGGTGTGCCGGCGCGAGCGCTCTGCGCAATTGGGCCGATAATTTAGGTCACCGCTGGTCGAGCCTGCATATCGGCGAGGCTACTGTGACCCGCGCCGATGGGCGTTGGCAATTCTCCGTCCCTGTGATCATGGGCGAAATTCCGCCCGGTTCTGCGCGCGTCGAACTCTTTGCCGACGGGTTCGGCAACCAGCCGGCGGAAGTCGTGATCTTGCACCAGGAACAGGCCATACCGGGAGCAATGAACGGCCACATCTACAGCGGCGAGGTGCTCGCGACCAGACCGGCGGAAGATTATACCGTCCGCGTCGTTCCCTACCATCCGGATGTGAGCGTACCTTCGGAACTTACGCTGATCTCCTGGCAACGCTAAGCGCTGACAGCCGTGCCGCTTTTGCCGGCGCGCCTGGCCGTCATCCGCGTCGGAGGACAGGAGATGGGCACGCGCGGCATCACGGTGACGGTCCAGTCCGTCGAGGTGGAAAGTGCGCCACCCAGTCCCAGCTCAAGTTCCGTCTTTGCGCGGAGCCAGTGTTCCATGGCCTTGCCTTGGGGACGGCCTTCCCGTTCCCAGATGGCATAGCTGCGTTGCCGAATTGCTTCTTCGGATATCATTTGTCTGTCCTCCGAAAGCCCCAACCGTGCGCCTTTATAACATGGTGGGCGATCATTCAGCTGCTATCGCTCCGATTTTCGTTGTCCGAATCGGCAGGTTTTCGGACCGGAAGTCGGAGAGACCAGTGACTTCCCGGTACAGTTCCGCGTATGTGATGGCCTTGGTGTTCCAGCCGAAATCCCGTGCCATTCCCTGCTGCTGAAGCCGGCGCCAAGCCAAGGGCTCGTTGTACAGCGCCATTGCCCGGCCCACGGCGGACAACAGTCCGCAAGCTGCGATCTCGTCAAATGCAAAGCCCGTCGCCGTCCGCGCCGCGATGGTGGCGGGGTTTACGTCGATTACGGTGTCGGCAAGTCCGCCGGTTCGTCGCACGAGCGGCACGGTGCCGTAGCGCATGGCGTAAAGCTGCGTGAGGCCGCAAGGCTCGAACCGGGCGGGTGCAAGCAACATGTCGCTGCCGGCCTGCAACACGTGCGCGAGCGGCTCGTCATAACCCACGCGAACGCCGATGGCGCCGGGATGGCGCGCGGCGACGTCTACGAGTTTTTCTTCGAATGCGGGATCGCCTTGTCCCAGGATCGCGACTTGAGCACCGAGCGTCGCAATGGACGGTAGAGCCTCGATGACGATATCCGTCATTTTCTGGTGCGCGAGCCTGCTCACATATCCGATCAGGGGTTTGTCGGAGTCCGCTTCCAGGCCGAATTCGCGTTGCAGCGCCGCTTTGCAGACGCGCTTGCCGGAAATGTCGTGCGCGCGGTAGGGCTGCGGTAGATTGGGGTCGCATGTGGGATCCCAGTTCTCGGTATCGATCCCGTTCAGAATTCCCGAAAAAACACTGGCACGGCTGCGCAAATCTCCGTCGAGTCCGCAGCCGTATTCCGGTGTCAGCGCCTCCTTCGCATAGGTCGGGCTGACGGTCGTGATCCTGTCGCTGTAGCGGATCGCCGCTTTCAGGAAGGAGGCTTGGCCGTAGAATTCGATGCCGTCGATGCCGAGGAACCGGTCCGGGATTCCCAAGGAAGGCATGACCTCGCGAGGGAAATTGCCCTGAAAGGCGAGGTTGTGGATCGTGAACACCGAGGAAGCGCGCGGTGCGCTTTGCATGGCAAGCAGGAGCGGCAAGAGCCCCGCATGCCAGTCGTTGGCATGCACCACGTCGGGTATCCAGCCATCCACGCCCTCGCGTGCCAGATCCGCTGCGACATGGGCGAGAAAGGCAAAGCGCAACGCATTGTCGTGCCAGTCGCGCCCGTCCTTGTCCTGGTAAAGCCCGCCGCTTCGCCCGAAGAGGGCGGGAGCTTGAACCAGCCATACCGGCACGTCCGAGAAGGGCATTTCCCCGGCGATGAGCGTCGCGCCCGAAATTCCCAGCATCGGCTTCAATGCTGCGGCCACCCTTGGATGTCTGAGGCGCGTCATGGTGCCGGGATAGGCGGGCAACAGAATGCGGACATCGATCCCCAGCCGTCTCAGTGCCATAGGCAAAGCGCCCGAGACGTCCGCCAAACCGCCGGATTTCGCCAACGGATGTGCCTCTGCCGTCACGAAAATTACACGCATTTTGGTCGCATTTCGTTAAGCAACCAAAACTAACATTCATCCAATTAACAAATGTTGATTCTTGTCAACGCAGCTTGCAACGTTGAACAAGCGCCGCCGTTGCAGAGCTCCGTGATTTTCTTTCCTGCATGGAAGCCTTTCGCGATCCCATCCGGCGGCGTTTGGCGGCAGGCTGCATCGGGCATGGGTCGGGGGCCGAAATTGATCGGGCGCAGTGCCATGTCGTATGCAAGGCGCGACGGACATTCCGACAACGGATGGGAGATTGCCTTGAGCTATCAAAAGATTCTGATTTCCGTCGACAGGAGTGCTGCCGCAGCGGGTGCGATCGATGCGGGCCTTGAGCTTGCGAGCGCGCTGAAGGCCGAAATTGCAATGATTCATGTCATGGAGCCGCGCGTGGCCGAGGAGTTGGCAGCGGGACTTCCCAAGAGCGAAATGATGGAGCTGGTGCGTCAGGAAGGCTTGAGCCTGTTCGACGCCATTCGCGAGAAGCACGCGCTGCCCTTCACCGCCCGCGAAATCCTTGCGGGAGGTGACCCGGCGGCGGAGATTGTTCGGGCGGCAAAGGAGTGGGGGGCCGATATCGTCGTGATCGGTACCCACGGTCGCGACGGCGTTCAGCGCTTCCTGCTGGGCAGCGTGGCAGAAAAGGTGGTGCGGCACGCCCCGTGTCCGGTGCTGGTCGTCCGCAAGCCCAGGTGACGATCGCGATCGAGCCAGCGTGGGCAGGTCGGCGACAACTCCAGTTGCCGGGCCTCTGAAACGGATAAAATATTCGCGCCGAAGAACCTCGATATTCGCCCGTAATGTACAAAATTGGACAGATGGTCCTTCGAGCTTGGTTCCATAAAACGCTCATAAAGGCGTTAGGCGGTCGTGGAGAGAGCCAAGATAGGGACGCCACAGGCGATACACGGAACGAGCGCTGAGCCGATGCGTTTGGCGGCGAGATTTGCAAACAATTCGCATTCTCTAGGTATTAACCCTTATTTCTTGAGCGCGCTGCCGAGTTCAAGGTTCAATTATGGGTTAATGGTTCGTAAAACTTCGGAGGGAGACATGCTGCAGGAAAATTCGATAGCATCGCGCGAAGCGATGAACGCGGCCGCGGGCGCGCCACGGCTGCCTTATTCCTGCGCACAAGGCTGCCGCTTCTTCGAGCGCTGCGGGGCAAAAGGCGCCACCGCTTTGAGCGGCGGTCCGCTCGTCAGGTTCAAACGAAATCAACAGATCTACGCGGAAGGCGCTCAAGCAGGCCACAGCTTCAAGATCGTCGAAGGCGCCGTTCGGCTTTCGCGGATACTAGCCGACGGCCACCGGCAGGTGCTCGACATTTTGATGCCGGGGTCGACATTCGGCATCGAATTGACGGACAGGTATGGCGCCGCCGCCGAGGCAATCGGTGAGGTGGTCGTGCTTCGCTGCCCCCGTGCTTGCGTTGCCCGGCGCAGCGAAGAAGGACATCACCATGAGTTGCTCGGCATGCTGAGCGCAAGCCTTTCGGCCACGCAGGATCACGTTGCCATGCTCGGCCATCAAGGCGCCAGGGAGCGGGTCGCTTCATACGTCGTTAGGCTCATGCGCGTGCAGGATGGCAAGGAAAACAAGCCGCTGGACGTACCTATCGGGCGACAGGACATCGCCGATTATCTCGGTCTGACGATCGAGACGACATGCCGTACGCTGTCCAATTTGCGCACTACGCGCGTCATCTCGATGCCGAAGGCCCGCCAGATCACGGTCCACAATATGGATCGCCTCGAGGAGATCGCAGGCGGTCTCGCCTGAGCGGCAGCATTTTTAGCGCAGGGTACGCAGAGGTTTTGCGGCGGACGCAGAGAGGTTGCGCGAAGCGCAGCGCACGGGCATCGAAAAACCGCCAAGTCGCCAAGGCGCCAAGGATTCCTTGGCGTGCTTGGCGACTTGGCGTTTCAAAAAGGGGGGCGGATAGATTGCGCTTCGCGCCGCATTCCCCGGGGACCACAGCGCATCCTCTGCGACCACCGCGCTAAATCTTTTCACGTGTCACCAACCTGCGATTCCCGGTACTAGGCGGCTGGATGCCAGTCGAGCTTTCTGCCCTGTACGAGATCGGCGATAGCGAACGGAGCATACCAGAGAAACATGAAGATTATGCCGGCGCCGAACAGCTCGGGCAGATACCACGGCCACGGCGCCATATAGTCGAGCAGGGAAGGCTGCGCCGGCTTGGCTCTGAGGAAGCCGTAATTCGCGCCCAGAGTCCAATCCGCCAATCCTGCCACCGCAGCGTAGAGAACACTCCAGCCCGTCACCCGCGCAAGCGAACCGAGATACGGCCGCATCCTGGCGGCAAACGTGAGGAAAAGAACGGATACGACGATCGCGTCATGGTAGACGAAGAAAAGGACGAACTGCCTGTCGGGAAAATCGAACCGGCAATCCGGCGAAATGAGGGCCTGCAGCGTCCCGCAAACCGCCCAGAAGAACGCAAGTTCGTAGAGCTGCTGGATGGGGTCGAGCAGGCAGAGAAACGTTGCAACGGTAGCCCAATCGCACAGATTGAGAGGCAGTTCGTTACCCGCCTCGAGCCAGCCATTCGCATAGAGAAGGAGCATCCACAGGCTCCAGTTGACGGCCAGAAGGGCAGCAAGCGACCAGCGAATGCATTTGACCCGGCGAACGCGGCCTCCGGCGAATGCGATCAGCAGCGACGACGCAACGGGAATAACAGCCAATGCTGCGACATGCGATGTGCCGAAATCGACGAACGGCTTCATGTTCGGGCTCGGCGGGATCGCCTGTCGCTTAAGATTGACATTATGCAGGTGTCGGCATGGCTCCGCGAGCGGCGCGCAGACCCGTCGCGCCTATTCGACGTCGTCTGGCGATATCTCATTGGGCGGCGTTACCGGGATTTGCTCCCATGGCACATTGCAATATCCGACATAGGGCCAATAGCCTTGCGGATCATCGCAATAGTACCAGTAGTCGCCGTATTCGTCGGGAACCTCCTCGAAATAGTCCGTCGAGACATAATTGGGGTAGGGGTAGATGGGCTGCGGATAGAAAAACCACGTACCGCCGACAAACCACCACCACCCGTGACGATGATGGTGCCAGCCGTGACTCCAGTGGCCCACCATCCATTCGGAACGTTCGTGGGGCGTGAAATGCGCAAAATCGCGATGCTCGAAATGGAACGGGTGAACCCAACGCGTCGGCCGGACGGGAGCCGGTATCATCGGCCCTGGATGCGGCACGGGCGGGTGCATGGGAGATGTGATATGCGGCGGCGGCAGCATATGGGGTGAGGGCGCCATATGGGACGGTGGAGCGACCATGTGGGACGGCGCGGCGCCAAGGGACGGAGCAGCCATATGACCGCCCGACGCGGGTTGCGGATCTTGAGCCTGAGCTGCCCCGATCAACATTGCTCCGGCGGCGATTGCCGCTAGGTTGAGCTTCTTGGCGTGCATGAATCCATTCTCCATTCCGGCGCCGGCAAACCGCCCAGCAATTAGGTCTTATAGTAGGATTTGTCCGCGGGGAGCATTGAGCAAAGTCAAACGATGCTCACTATCGATGCGGGAGATGAAGCAGCGCCGGTCCTGATCAAAATCAATGCGTCGCACCCGGTGGATTGCATATTGGGCATATTGAACAAGGGTACTCACCATGGCGGCAAAAAGAGTTCTTTTTCGCTCGGAGGCGCGCGACAAGATTCTTCGCGGCGCCATGCAGCTTGCCGATGCCGTTCGTGTCACGCTAGGTCCACGATCGAAGGCCGTATTGATTTAGAGGCATTGGGGCGCCCCCATCGTCTGCAACGACGGAGTGACCATCGCCAAGGAATTCGAGCTCAAGGACCCAGAGGAAAATCTCGGTGCCCAGATGCTGAGGCAGGCGGCGGAGAAAACCGGCGATATGGTCGGCGACGGCACGAGCACCGCAACGATCCTGGCGCAAGCCATCCTTGCCGACGGCGTCCGCAACGTGGTGGCCGGAGCCAGTGCCGTCGACGTCAAGCGCGGGCTTGATCGCGCGGCAAAGGCCGCGGTGGCGACGCTCAAGACCATGTCGCGGCCGGTCGCAACGGCCAAGGAGAAAATGCAAATCGCCGCCATTTCCGCGCACAATGATGCCGCCATCGGCGCGCTCGTCGCCGAGGCGATGGAGAAGGTCGGAAACGACGGAGTCATCACGGTCGAGGAATCGAAGACGACCGAGACCGTCCTGGAAGTGGTGGAGGGGATGCAGTTCGATCGCGGCTATCTCTCTCCGTATTTCGTCACGAACCTCGACAAAATGGAAAGCGTGCTCGAGGACGCTTATGTGCTGCTGTTCGATCGCAAGCTCAACGTGCTCAAGGATATGCTTCCTCTTCTCGATCAGACCGTGAAGTCCGGCAGGCCGCTTTTGATCGTTGCCGAAGAGGTGGAGGGCGAGGCGCTTGCCACGCTCGTGGTCAATCAGATCAGGGGCGTACTGAAGTGCTGTGCGGTGAGGGCGCCCGGTTTCGGCGACCGCCGCAAGGCCATACTGCAGGACATGGCCGTCCTGACGGGCGCCACCGTGATCTCCGAAGAAATCGGCATCAAGCTGGAGAACGTAGGGCTGGAACAACTCGGCGAGGCAAAGAGAATCGTCGCCGACAAGGATCACACCACCATCATCGGCGGCGGCGGACGCCGGACGGAAATCGACGCGCGCATCCAGCAAATCCGCCGTGAAATCGAGAAGACGACGAGCGATTACGATCGCGAAAAGCTCCAGGAACGCCTCGCCAAGCTTGCGGGCGGCGTGGCGGTCATCCGTGTAGGTGCGCCCGTGGAAGCCGAGATGAAGGCGAGGAAGGAAGCGCTCGATGATGCCATCAGCGCCACAAAGGCAGCCGTCGCGGAAGGCATTGTTCCCGGCGGCGGGTTGGCGCTGCTGCGGTGCATCGCGGCGGTGACGGCGGAAGAAGCCAAATGCGAAGGAGACGAGCGCACGGGCGTGCAAATCCTCAAGCGCGCCCTCGAAGTGCCGACGCGGCAAATTGCCGAGAATTCCGCGGTTGACGGCGGGGTGGTGGTTTCGCGCATGCTGGAAGCCGACGGCAAGCTCGGCTTCGATGCTGCGCAAAAGCGTTATGTCGATCTCGTCGAAGCCGGCATCATCGATCCGACGAAGGTCGTCCGGGTCGCTCTGGAAAACGCGGTATCGGTGGCGAGCGTGCTGCTCCTGACCGAAGCCACCATGACGGAACTGCCCGAGGAGAAAAAACCACGCGCAGAGGCGGAGTTGCCTGTTTGACCCGCCTGCCTGCAGGACGTGTGGTGGCGAAGTCTCGGAGAGGGCCGCGCATTGCGTATCTGGAATTTGCGTGCGCTGTTCGGCGGCATTGCCTTTGCAGCGGTGCTCATCTGCTCATCCGCCGAGGCAGCCGGTAACGCGCAGCCCTCTGCGGCCATCCTTGTCTATCATCGCTTTGGCCCCACCGCTGCATCCACGACCGTGTCCGATCGCGCACTCGATGTGCAGCTCGCCTGGCTCGCTTCGCACGCCAACGTCGGAACGCTGCGCTCGGTCGTCGGCGGCTTGCGCAACGCGAGCGCCGTGTCCGGGCGCGCCTGCGTGGCCATTACAGCGGATGACGGTCACCGGTCGGTTTACACCGATCTCTTTCCTCGCATTCGCCGTTATGGATTTCCCGTCACGCTGTTCATCTATCCGTCGGCGATCTCGAATGCGTCCTATGCGCTGACGTGGCAGCAGCTTGGCGAGATGGCTGCCTCCGGCATGGTGGACGTGCAATCGCACACCTATTGGCATCCCAACTTTCATCGTGAGAAGGCGCATCGCACCCCCGATGATTACGAGCGCTTCGTCGCCATGCAGCTGTCGCGTTCCAAGCAGGTTATCGAGTCGCACATCGACCGGCCGGTCGACATGCTGGCATGGCCCTATGGCATCGTCGACGCAGATCTCGAAACCGCCGCGCGCAAGGCGGGCTATGTCTTTGCGTTCACGCTCGGCAATCGGACCGCATTCGCGGACACCGATCCGCTGGCCTTGCCGCGTCTGTGGATATCCGACAGCGACCGCGGGGCACGCTTCGCAGCCAGAATCAAAGCGGCGTGCCCGATACACGGCGAGGACCCTTGATCATGCGTATTTTTGCCGCCGCGTTGTTCTGTCTGCTCGCCTGGACGGTTCCGTCCTGGACAAAAGAGGGACAGATTTCACCCTGATCAGGCTCGGAATTTCTTATCCATCAATTGGGCACTGCCCCTGATAACGACGACGCCCTCTGGAAAGCTGATCCACGCGAAAGTTGGCGGGCCACGGCGAGCACCATCGCGCCCAGCCGAGCCTCCTCGCCCGGCCCCGCGCGGTCGTTCGGCACGGAGATCAGCACCGCTCCGATCGGACGTCCGTCCATTTCGATGATCGGCGCGGCGATGTTGGTCGAACCGGCGAGCACATTCTTGGCACACGGAGACACGGAGCCGCGCAGATGCATCGCACCTCTCTCTGTGTCTCTGCGCCTCTGTGTGAGAAATTTTGCGCTTCGCGCCGTAATCCGGCGCATTTCCGTGTCACTTCGTATTGTTCGTGTTCTTGTGGTGAAACCGGTGTCGATGCTGCAAACTTCCGATTCAGGTCATTAGGAGAGGACAAGCCATGGAGGAGTTACGATTCGACGGCCGAGTGGCCGTGATCACGGGAGCCGGCCGCGGGCTCGGTCGTGCCTACGCGCTGCTGCTTGCCTCGCGTAGCGCCAAGGTCGTGGTCAATGATCCGGGTGTCAGCCGCCACGGCGAAGGCGGCGATGCCGGGCCGGCACAGGATGTGGTCGACGAGATCCGCGCGGCCGGCGGTGACGCTATCGTCAGCACCGAATCTGTCGCAACGCCGGAAGGCGGGCAGGCGATCGTCGATGCGGCGATCTCCCGGTTCGGCAGGATCGACATTCTCATCCACAATGCCGGCATCAACCGTCCGAGCCCGCTTCGGGATATGTCGTGGGAACAGTTCTCGACGGTGCTCGGTGTGCACCTGCACGGCGCGTTTCACGTCGTCAGGGCGGCGCTGCCGATCATGTGCGATGCGGGCTACGGACGGATCGTGATGACTTCTTCCATTGCAGGTCTCTACAGCGACAAGAGGAACGGCGCATACTCCGTCGCCAAGGCGGGGCTGATCGGCCTGTCGAACACGATCGCGCTCGAAGGCGCGGAGCATGGTGTCACGTGCAATGCGATCGTTCCCGCGGCGGTGACGCGCCTTTCCGAGGGCATCGATACGTCGTCTTTCCCGACGATGACTCCAGAGCAGGTCGCGCCCTCGGTCGCTTGGCTCGTGCATGAAAAATGCACCATCACAGGCGAGATCCTGGTGTCGCTGGCGGGACGCATCGCCAAGGCTTACGTCGCGGAAACGAAAGGCGTGTTCCGGCCGGAGTGGTCGATCGAGCAGGTAGCCGAACAGATGGGGCACATCGGCGACAAGCAGGACCAGCAGGTGTTTCCGGCGTTTCCGCGCGGTTTCTATGACCATCTCGAATACAGCTTCAGGATGGCAAGGGGAGAATAATGGGCTAGCCGCGAGTCATAGGGGGCATTGTCCGTTTTTGGCGCGTAGCTGACGTTTGAACGGTTGGCGTCGAACGAGCCACTCCGACCGCCCCGAGTGAACAATTTGCAGTATTCTGTTCACGGCTCTTCGCGCGGAGAGCCGCTTTCGCTAGGCATTCCGCCGTGATATTTTTCTCGATGGCATTCAAGGCGCTCGGCTTTCGCCTGCGGCGACGAGGGCCAACAGGATTCTCCAATGACGGCTCGCTCGATTTGGCCTTGGTTCAAAGGCACGGCTGTTTTTGTTGTGCTTTCATTTCTGGGGCTCATTTTGACTGGGAATCGAGAATCAAGGGACGCGATACGTATTACAACATCCGGCGTTGCGCGGGACCGGCTGACGCGGGTTTTCTTCCCGGCGCGCGGACGTCCGGCCGGTTCGCGCGAATTCCGCGACAGGATACGCGAAGGCCTGTCCATCAGTGCGGCCAAACGCAAAGCGTATCCTCTCGACCGAATTCCAAATCCCAAGGCTTGTCATAACCTTGTGCCGCTCTCCGTTCATGCCGCCTTGCGCGATCGTGGCCTGGGCAGCCGGCGTTTGGCACGGAAATCCGATCTGAGGCCGCCGCCTAGCGCTGTCATTACTTTCAAGACGGTGGCGAGCTCCGGTCTGCCCTCGGCACTCAGCGATTTGTAAAGCTGTTCGCGCGAGAGGCCTGTCGCCTTCGCAATCTTCGTCATGCCTTTGGCACGCGCAACATTGCCGAGCGCCGCCGCGATCCGGGAAATATCGCCGCTTTCAAAAGCGAGGTCGAGATAGGCGGTCACCACCTCTTCGTCGTCGTCGTCGAGATAGTCGGCGATGTCATATTTACTCAGTTTCATGACATGGTCCTCTTACACGTGCGATCGCGATGCACTCCGTTTCACAACTCCAATTTTCCTGCGAGCTTGATCGCTCGTTCGATGTCCTTTGCCTGCGATGCCTTGTCGCCTCCACACAGCAGAACGATCAGCGACTTTCCGCGCCCCACATAATAGAGGCGGTATCCCGGTCCGTAGTCGACGCGCATTTCGCTCACACCTGCTCCGACCGGCTTCACATCGCCGGGATTGCCCATCTTCAACCGCTCGATTCGTTCGTCGATCCGGACTTTGGCGCGCACATCGCGCAAGCGGCGGAACCATCTGTCGAAAACGTCGGTCTTGAGAATCTCGGACATCTTCCGTATTGTATAAACTACATTTCGGGCCGCGTCCACACCACTGTGGCACCGCATGCCTCAATCCCCTTTCCTTAAAATCCCGGGTTAGACCGGATACTTGATTCGTTCGCCAGAGGGGGCGCCCGCGCTCCGCTATCGATGCCGGGCAGGGGGTCGGCAAGCCGTTGATTCGGCTCGCGCTTCGGAAAATTCGTCCGCGAAACGGTCCGCCTGCAAACGAAGATGCCGGAAAAAAGCTGGCGGAGTTTGATCAAAACGTGTAAGAGTTTCGTCAGTTTGGAAGAGTGACGCCCGGCCGCCAGCTGAAATCCGGGGCTCCGGTTTTTTTTCATGACCTCGTTCCGAATCCTTCCGTACGAGCGAGCTTTGCAGGCTGCCGCACCGCTTGCGGCAAAAAATCCCCTGTTCCGGGGAAAATTCAATCCGATAAGCCCTTGAGAGTCCGCCGATAAACTGCCGAACAGGGCCGCGTTCGATTTTTGCCCTGTATTCCTCCCCTGTTATTTGCCCTGTTCCGCACCGCGATAGCCTCGCAACGCGTTGCGGTTGTCCCTATCTCCTGCAGCCGGGGCTTGATCGGGGCCAGCTAAATTCCGAAGGAGAAGAGCCCTTGAACATGCCGCCGATTACCGCCGCGTTTTTCTGTCTGCTCGCCTGGACGGCTCCGTCCTGGGCAAATGAGGGACAGATCGTCGACGCCGCAACCGGCGCGGGCATCGCCGGCGCGACGGTGACGCTCGATACGCGGGTGGTCGAGACCGATGCTACCGGGCACTTCGAGGACGACGGCAAGGCTGCCGTAATCAAAGCCCGCGCGCCGGGGTATCGAGCGGCATCGACACCATCGGCCGAATTCCGGTCCGGCAACGCCACGCTCAAACTGACGCCGTTCCGGCCGAAGGCGCTTTACCTGTCCATGTTCGGCATCGCAAATCGAACCTTGCGCGACGCCGCGCTGCAGCTGATCCGTGACGCCAAGCTCAACGCGCTGGTGATCGACGTGAAGGGCGATCGTGGCCTGATCGCTTTTCGCTCGGCCGATCCGCTCGCGGCCGCCGTCGGGGCGCAGCGGACCATAACCATTCCGGACCTGCACGCGCTGGTCCAGAGTCTGCACCAGCAGGGTCTTTACACGATTGCGCGCGTCGTGACGTTCAAGGACGACCCGCTGGCCAGCCGGCGGCCTGACCTCGCGATCAAGCTGGCGAACGGCGCGCTCTTCCGCGACCGCGAGGGACTTGCCTGGAGCGACCCCACGCAAAAAGAGGTTCGCGGTTACGATATTTCGGTGGCCGTGGAGGCCGCCCGTGCGGGCTTCGATGAAATCCAGTTCGACTATGTCCGGTTTCCCGATGCGCCAAGCGGCAAGAAATTTGCCAAACCCACTACCCAGGCGACGCGGCTGGACGCCATTGCTGCGTTTCTCGGCGAAGCCCGTCAGGCGCTTCAGCCGTACAACGTCTACTTGGCCGTCGATACATTCGGCTATGTCTGCTGGAACACCGATGACACGGGCATCGGTCAAAGGCTCGACCGCATCATGCCGCTGGTGGATTATCTTTCGCCGATGCTATATCCGTCCGGATTTCAATTCGGCATCCCGGGCTATCGCAATCCCGTGGCGCATCCATACGAAATCGTGCGATTGTCGCTCGAGCGAGCGCGGGCGCGAACGGGTGTGGCACCGATCCGCTTCCGGCCGTGGCTGCAGGCTTTCAAAGATTACGCCTTCGACCGGCGTGTATTCGATGCCGATGAGGTGGCAAGCCAGATCCGAGGAGCTACCGAATTCGGTTCCGATGGATGGATGTTTTGGAACCCACGCAACACCTATGGCGGCGCGGGATTGGCCGCATCGGAAGCGCCGCCTCCGGCTGGCTCCTCTGTCTGTTCCTGACGGCGTGCGCGAGCGGACTGGACCGAGCATCCGATCCGATCGGCGATATCGCCCGCAGCGAGATCGAGGCGGGCCATGTGCCCGGCGCCGTGGTTCTTGTCGGTGCGCATGGACGGATCGTCTATCGCAAGGCGTTCGGGTTCGCCTGTGTCGAGCAGCACACCTTGGCCATGCGGGCCGATGCCGTATTCGACCTGGCCTCGTTGACCAAGGTCGTCGCGACAACCACCGCCGTCATGCAACTCGTAGAATCGGGCGCGATCCGTCTGGATGAGCCTGTCGCGCGCTATTGGCCGCAATTCGCTGCTTCGGGCAAGGCGGCCATCACCGTTCGCCAGCTGCTGACCCATACGTCGGGCCTGCGGCCGGATATCGATGCGGCAGCACGCTGGTCCGGCGCGCAGGGCGCGTTGGATTGGATCGCTGCCGATCATCCCGTCGCCCAACCGGGCAGCCGCTTTTTCTATAGCGACGTCAATTTCATCGTTCTGGGTGAACTCGTGCACAGAGTGAGCGGGGAGTCCCTCGATGCCTATGCGAAAGAGCATATCTTTGCACCGCTGGGAATGTCCGACGCCACGTTCGATCCGGCGCCCGGCGAGCGCGCGCGCATCGTTCCCACGGACCGTCAGGACGGCGTGTTGCGCTGGGGAGAAGTCCAGGACCCGACGGCAAGTCGCATGGGCGGTATCGCCGGCCACGCGGGTCTTTTCGCCAGTGGGGATGATCTGGCGAAGTTCGCGAATATGATGCTCGATGGCGGCGCAAGCGCGCATGCGCGTGTCTTGAGGCCCGAAACCGTGGCCGAAATGACGCACGCAAACAGTCTGCCGGGAGGCGTGCGCCGGGGGCTGGGCTGGGATGTCGGCTCGCCCTACGCAGCCGGCATGGATACGGTCTTTGGACCGAACGCATTCGGCCATACGGGATATACCGGAACGCTTTTATGGCTCGACCCGGACCGCGATGCCTTCCTGATCGTTCTGACGAGCCGGCTTTATCCCGACGATCGCGGCGATGCCAAACCTCTGCGTGCGCGGATCGCCCGGGCCGTGGATGCCATGCTGGACGGCCATTCTTGACTAGCCGGCCAATCAGGCGGCTTCCGGGCGAGCCTTGCAAAGATATTTTTCAAACCAAGTCGATAACTGGGTCCGCGGGGCGCGGAGGCCGGCCTGGGCCTCCCCGCTACGGCACCACCGTCGTCGCACACGGCGACACCGGCTTGCTTTTCGCGAACAGCGCAGCTGCGGTTTTGGTCGGCGAGGCGCCGCTCCCCGGCTCGCCCAGCACCAGGCACACGCTGTACGCGAGCGTATCGCTGGTTGGAAATCCGTCGAACGGAAAACTCTGCTGCCCGTTCCACACGGCGGTCAGGCTGGTGCCGTAATACGACGTGGTGCCCCACGCGATTTTCTTGCCCGTGGTGGGCTGCTTTTGCGTGCCCTGACCGCACGGCAGGCTATACTGCACCGACTGATACGGCCACGTTCCGTCGCTCGGCAGCGTCTGCTGCGGGCTGCCGCTGCATGAGCTGTAGCTCTTGCCGCCCGCCTTCGCGAAACTCTTACTGGTATAGCCGCGCTCCGCCGCGTACCCGTCCACCGTGGCACTCGCCGCGGACTTCGCCGGCTCGAACAGCCCCATCTCGAAACCGCTGGCCTGCAGTGCCTGGTAGCGCGCGCCCTTGTTCGGCGCGTTCCAGGCCCACGTGCTGCTGCGCGTCACCGGCTTCTTGATCGCGTTGAACTGGTATTCCTGATCGCCCCACAACACGGTCTTCACCGTACCGTCGATGCCGTTGTCGAACACCATCACGCCATACGGCCCGCGCATGTCGAAACTCACCAGATCCATGGTCGGCGCCGCGCCGCCCGGCGGCACCACGCCCGCAAGTCCCACCGCAACATCGATGCGCGGATAATTCAGCCCGTCCTGGAACACCCAGGTGGTGCTGGCCGGCAGCGTATAGAACGCATAGTTCGACTTGCCTTCGGGCAACGGGATCGAATCGGTGCCGGTGTTCGGATCCACCGGATCGACAAACACGGTACCGTAATGCCCGTACTGAATCACGAAACGCTCCGCGCCGGTGCCCGGCGGCGTCGTGGGCATGCTGGTGACCGGCGCGAACCCATTACCCAACGGCGAATCGTCCTTGCCGAAAATATGGCTCGCGATCGTATCCACCGTGGCGTCGGCAAACGTGCGGTAGCGCTCGTGCGAGACGAAATAGCCAAATCCGCCGTCGCTGCCGCTCTCGGCATTGATCGTGATCGTCGTGCCACCGGCGACATAGGTAAACTGCACCGCATAGCCGCCATGACCCGGATTGCCGTTGCCCTCCTGCTTCAGCGCCACCGTGCGGGTATTGCCGGCCGCATCGGTCCAGCTCCAGATATCCGCCGCCAGGCCATTCACCGTGCCGCTGGTAACCGACACCGCCGCTGCCGGCAGCGGCGCCAGCGCCAGGCCAAGACCAAGAAATGCTTTCTCGACAAGGCGCATAATGGATCTCCAAAATTCCAACGGCGGCGGCACGCCTCAAACTCGGCCATCAAGTTCTAACCAGCGGGCATTAAGTCGGTATTTCCCCGATAAACGCCACCTTAGGCCCCGCCGGCGCCATGGATCAACGGTCATGGCGTCTCTGGTCGGGGCAATCGGGTGAAGAGCCTCGCAAGCGAGCGATTGGGACACTAATTTTTTTACACGGACGCCGCGAAGGCACCGATTACGTATCCTCACGGCGGTATCGCTGAGCGAGCTTCGCGTTATGCGAGTCCCAGAAGCGCAATCGGCGAACATTTTGCCGAATTGGATTCGGCATTTGTTCCTTTACCCAGTTCCCCTGGGTCTCGGGTGCCGGAAAATCGGTCCGGGCGGCGGTCGTCTCCGGCCCGTCCGTGCCGGCTGGCCACCCCGCGACAATTCGAGTCTGACCCCGAATGACGCCAGGATATACCGGAACGCTTTTATGGCTCGACCCGGACCGTGACGCGTTTTTTGATCGTTCTGACGAGCCGGCTTTATCCCGACGATCGCGGCGACGCCAAGCCTCTACGTGCGCAGGTCGCCCGGGCCGCCTTGGCGATGCTCGAAAGCCGTTCTTGACGGCCAGCCAATCAGGCGGCCTCCGGGCGAGCCTTGCAAAGATATTCGTCAAACCAGCGCGCAGCTTGGATCGTGACCTGCTCGAGGGTGCCGGGCTCCTCAAACAGGTGTGTTGCGCCCGGCACGATGTGCAGAAGTTTCGAACAATTGAGCCGCGCCAGAGCGGCTTCGTTGAGCTCGATCACGCCGAAATCATCGCCTCCCACGATGAGGAGAACCGGCGCTCGGACACTTGCCAACGCGGCTCCCGCAAGGTCCGGCCTGCCGCCGCGCGAAACCACCGCCCGGACACGATCGCCGCGCTTGGCGGCTGCGACCAGCGCAGCCGCGGCGCCCGTGCTGGCGCCAAAAAGACCGACGGGAAGGGTTCGAACATCCGTCTCGGTTTCGGCCCAATGCAGGACGTCGAGAAGTCTCTCGGAAAGCAAATCGATATCGAACACGTTGGCGCGGTTGCGCTCTTCGTCGGGTCTGAGGAGATCGAACAGCAGCGTCGCCATCCTGTGGCCGTTGAGAGCCTTGGCCACGGCCGTGTTGCGCACGCTGAACCGGCTCGAGCCGCTGCCATGTACGAAGATGACGAGCGCGGCGGCATTTGTCGGAACGCTGAGAATACCGGACAGGCCAAGCGGAGGAAGTTGAACTTCTCGTGTTTCGATGCGCGCGGGCGGAGCAGAATCCGCTCGGGACGATTGTCGCGGTGTCATGGTCTTCTCCGGGAGGCTGACGCATCGACAATAATCAAGGTGTCGCGGCACCGTGGCATTGACCGGCGTCAAGGTCGCCTGCGTTTAGTGCGAAATGGCCTTTCTTCGAATCGTCTTTTCGCTCTCAGTTATTGATTTGACGCGGTTGTGGACGCAAAAGTGCGCACATTTTTGCTGGAACTGCTCTAACCCTTGATGCAGATGACGGGCTCTAAGCGCGCCACCCGCTTGGCCAGACCGGCACGCTCTGCCGAGAGGACGACGGCGTTGACATCCTTGTACGCGCCAGGCGCTTCCTCGGCGACCCCGCGCAAGGACGGGCTTCGTATGAGAATGCCGCCCGCGGCCAGATCATCGACCACACGCCGTCCGCTCCATTGCCTGCCCGCTTGGTGACGCGACATCGCGCGGCCGGCGCCATGGCAGGCGGAAGAAAAGGATTTTCCTTCGCTTGAAGCCAGGCCAGCCAGCACGAAGGAGCCGGTCCCCATGCTGCCGCCAATAAGGACGGGCTGTCCGGACTCGCTGTACGCCTCCGGCAATCCCTCTTGGTGGGGTCCGAGCGAACGGGTCGCGCCTTTGCGGTGAACGAAAAGCTCCTTCGCTTTGCCGCCGGTGCGATGCGTCTCGATCTTGCATGTGTTGTGGGAAACGTCGAACAGCAGCGGCATCGCCGCTGCGGGGAAGTAGTGCTGCATGACGCGGCGGGCGTGATGGGTCAGGATTTGGCGGTTGGCGAGCGCGCAATTGGTGGCGGCCCGCATGGCGCCAAGATAGCGCTGTCCGACATCGGACTGGATCGGCGCGCAGGCAAGCTCGCGGTCGGGCAGGGCGATGTGTGCAGACTCCGCCGCCAGCAGCATTTCGGTCAGATAGTCGGTGCCGATCTGATGCCCGAGCCCGCGCGAGCCGCAATGAATCGTTACGAGGATCTCGCCCTTGGCGAGTTGGAACGCTCGCGCTGCTTTCGCGTCACAAATTTCGGCCACCACCTGCACTTCGAGATAGTGATTGCCCGAGCCCAAGGTGCCCATCTCGCGGCGCTGCCGCTTGCGGGCCTTTTCCGAGACGCATTCCGGCCGTGCACCCTTTACGCAGCCGACTTCTTCGATGAACTCCAGATCGGAGCTTTCGCCGTAGCCCCGCGCGACCGCCCATGTTGCACCGCCCAGGAGCATCGCATCCATATCCGCCGTTTCCAGCGTGATCGCACCTTCGCTGCCAAGCCCTGCCGGAATCTGCCGCTGAAGCGAATCGGCAATCGCGTGCTGAACGTGCAAAAACTCCTTCGCGTCAACGCCCGTCAGCACGGTCCGCACGCCGCAAGATATGTCGAAGCCGACGCCGCCGGCGGAAATCACGCCGCCCGCTGCCGCATCGAATGCCGCCACCCCGCCGATGGGAAATCCGTATCCCCAATGCGCATCGGGCATGGCGTAGGCGGCGCCGACGATTCCGGGAAGCGACGCCACGTTGGACAGCTGTTCGTAAACCTTGTCGTCCATGTCGCGGATGAGCGTTTCGTCGGCGTAAATGATCCCCGGCACGCGCATGGCGCGGTGCGGGTCGATGCGCCATGTGCTGTCATCTATCCTGGCAAGACGTGTCGGATCCATCGGTTTCAGCCTTCAGACATCGACTACGCAACACGCTTTGAAAGTGCCGTCGCGGTCTTTGCCGACAGCAAGGCTTGTAAGGGTCGCTCCTTTGGGTTCGCAGGCCGGTTGGTGCCGCCTGGGTTCGACAAGCTCGCCCCAGGCAGTCGCCTGCAGGGAAGTGTCTCGAATGTCCACTTCATAACGGCCGAATACCATCCGCTTGACCGCCATCTCGTAGATAATCGCGTTCAGCCACCCGACGAAAAGAAGCTCGCTGGTTGGCGCTTGGCACGCGATTTCGACGGCGGTCTCAGGCGCGATCGGTGCACGGGTTACCGCCGCGCTCAGGGCCGCGCCTGCCTCCTCGAAAGCGGCTGCCAGTGACGCGCCCCAGCCGCAAATTCCGATGTCTGCGCCGTGCGGAAAATGCTCCCAACCTCGCTTCGCCGTCATCCTGCGGAATCTTCAACCGGCACGAGCGGCCTAACGAGCGCGTCGTTTCACAAGGTAACGTCCCAAATCGACCAACGCGCCGCCGGCTGCACCGAAACCCAGCGCCAAGGGCAGTCCGCCAAACAGCGCAGAGACCGATCCTCCCGGCCGAGTCGTAAACAACTGGACGAATGCGTGCGGGATGTTTCCCCGTGCCGATGTGATCCAGCAAAGCAGGAAGACGACACTGAGCATCAGGGCGCCGATGATTGTCGCCTCGAACGAGTGTTGCTTGTCGTGATGTCCTTGTGCCGCAGCCATGCCCGTGCCTCCCGTGGTCCATCCGGAAGCATATAAGCTGCACCTCACACGCCCGGCATTGACTTAGGTCAACGGCTGCCTCGCTGGGGCGCCGGCTAGCCCCGTTGATCGGTGTGAGTTATTTCCGTCTCGCCGACGCAAAGCACCGGAACCGATCTCAGCCTCGCCAGATCGTAAAGCAGCCGTGCCGCGCCATCTGAAAGCAGCCGGGTCGAGACGACAAGCCGCGAGCGCGCCAGCGCGGGATGGGCGACGATGGCCGCGATGTCGGGAGAAGCGCCGATCTCCATCACTTGCGGGGCCATTCCGGTTGCTTCGGCGACCCGGCGGGCAACGGCCAAAGCGGAGTCGTCCGGCGACAGCGAGAGGACGGTCACGTCTGCGCCGCGCGGATCGATCGTTCCGGGCACGATCAGGAAGGTCGTTCCGGCGGAGAGCTGCGACTGGATCAACTGGGGGAGGGATTGTCCCAGACGTTCGAGCGGGGCTTCCGGCTCGTAGATGACCAGGATATCTCGCCGTGCAACGTCGGCGGGTTGGGACCCGTGTGGGCGCGCGGCGATCTCGAAGTGTCCCGTAACCCCTGAGCTGCGGGACGCTTCGTGGAAGCGCCGCTCTGCGGTTCTGGCCGCAAGGTCGAGATCGAGCGGGATGCGCTCGATCGCCAGCTCGTGCCAGGCGCGCTCCCGGACGCGGAATTCGCGTGTCCCCGGAAACTCGGCCAAATCGAGCAGGGATTCGTCGCGCTGGAATTGCGCCAGCACTTCCGTGCCCAGCGAGCGCGCCAGCTCCGCCACGAATGCGAGGGCAGAACGGGAGATCGGCCGCAACGAAAGCTGGACGACGATGCGGTCGAACCGGACGTCTTCGGTCATGTCTTCTTTTCCGGAGCGCTGACCGCAAAGCTACGCCGGATGTCGGCGAACATGCGCAAGCGGTCCTCGATACGCGCGTTCACGCTGCCTTCCGTGAACTTGCCGTTCGGCTCGCGCAGTCCGGCAGAAAGGCCGGTGAGAAGCGCCAAGCCCTCGTCGATCGTCGAAACGGCATAAACGGCAAATGTCCTTTTCTCGCATGCCTCGACCACGTCGGCCCGCAGCATCAGGTTGCGCAGGTTTGAGGAGGGGATGATGACGCCCTGCGACCCAGTCAGGCCTCTTGCCTTGCAGATCTCGAAGAAGCCCTCGATCTTCTCGTTGACGCCGCCGATTGCCTGAACCGCGCCGTGCTGGTTGACCGAGCCCGTGACCGCGAGATCCTGCCGCAACGGGATATCGCCCAGCGCCGAGAGAAGCGCATAGAGCTCGGCCGACGACGCACTGTCTCCTTCGACACCGCCATAGGATTGCTCGAACACGAGGCTCGCGGAAAGCGAGATCGGCACGTCGAGCGCATAACGGCCGGAAAGAAAGCCCGAAAGGATCAATACGCCCTTGGAATGAATCGGTCCGCCCAGCGCAACTTCCCGCTCGATGTCGAGAACCCGGCCGGTGCCGGGGCGAACCCGCGCGGTGATCCGGGTCGGCCGGCCGAATTGGAAGGCGCCCAACTCCAGGACCGAGAGACCGTTGACCTGACCGACTGCGGTACCCTGCGTGTCGATCAACGCAAAGCCGCGCAGGATCGATTCCTGCGCGCGCTCGCGGACGCGGGCCGCTCGGCGTTCGCGCTCGTCCAGCGCCTTCTGGACGTCGTCGCACAAGATGACGTCGTGACCGGCCTTGCTGCACCAGAAGTCGGCCTCGCTGAGGACGTCCGCAATGTCCTCGGCAACGAGAGAGAGCTTCTCGGCGCTGTCTGCCGTGCGGGCCGCGTGCTCGACAAGCCGTTCCACACCTTGACGGTCCACGGCCTTGAGATTTTTACGCGCGACGAGGCCGGCAACGAATTGCGCAAACGTCGATTCCGTATCGGCGGTCCGATCGATGTCGTCGTCGAAATCGGCGAGGATTTTGAAGTGCTCGCGAAACTCCGGATCGAACTGCGCCAACAGATAGTACAGCACTCTTTCGCCCACCAGCACGACCTTGACGTCGAGCGGGATCGGATCCGGCTCCAGCGAAATCGTTCCGGTAATCCCCATGAAGTGGCCCACGTCCTCGGTCGTGATCTGCTTGGCGCGCAGCGCCCGCTTGAGCGCAGCCCAGCTGAAGGGTTCGGAAAGAAGGCTGCGCGCGTCCAGGATGAGGTACCCGCCATTGGCCCGATGCAGCGCGCCGGGCTTGATGAGCTTGAAATTCGTCAGCAGCATGCCCTGACGGGCGGCATATTCCGCCCGTCCGATGAGGTTGACGAGCGTGGGGTGGGTTTCTTCGACGACGGGCGCGCCGGTGTCCTCGGCGCCGTGAGTCACGATGACATTGACTTCATACCGCTCGAACAGGCTTTCGGCGCTGCCGTCCTCGGGAGACTCTCCGTCCGCCTTGAGGATGAACGATGCAAAATTCTCGATCAGGTTGTCACGCACGCGTTCCAGATGCGCGACCGTGTTGGGCAGGCTTGCCAGGTGCGTCTTGGCTTCGTCTATGGAGTGGGCGATGGCCTGCTTGGCCGTGTCGCGATTGAGTTCGCGGCGCCTGTCGCGCAGCTCTTTCTCCCAGCCCGGCATCTGGCGGACGATCTTCTCGAGTTCCTGCTCGAGCTCGCGAATTTCCGCCTGCACTTTCTTGCGCTGTTCCTCCGGCCAGGTATTGAACTGGTCAGGCGGCACGATCTGACCGTTGCGCGCCGGAGCGATCGCAAACCCCATCGGTGTGCGAAGGATTGCAAGGCCCCTTGCGCCCGCGCGGTCGCCGAGCGCGGAGAAAGCTTCAACCTGCTTTTTGCGAACCTCTTCTTCCACCGCCGCGCGCCGCGTCTGGTACTCTTCCCGCTCGAATGCCGCCGGCATCGCGATCTTCAGATCCGAAATGAGATCGTGCATCGCGTCGCGGAACTGCGGCGCGCGTCCGGTCGGCAGCTCGATGGCGATGGGCTTGTAAGCTGCCGCGAAATTGTCGACGTAAGCCCAGTCGGAGGGGGCTGGCCGCTGGCTCGCCGCTTGCTTGAGCATACTCAGCACTGCTTCGCGCAGGACCGCATCGATTGCCCCGGTTACGAAGAAGTTGAATCCGTCGGAGGCGAGTTGCGTCCCCAGTTCGATGGCGTCGATGGCCCTCTTCTGGCCCACCAATCCCTGCAGCGGCGCGATATCGGCCGTGCTCGAAAACTGCGTTCCGGAAAGATCGGCACGCCGATAAAGCGCCGACGCAGGCAAGGCGCGGGCGCCCTCCCGGGAAGAATCGGCGAGTTCGGCCTGTGTCATGCGATGGTCCCCCCTTGTCGTGCCCTGCTGAAACCAGAGCTATCACTGCGGCCAAAATGCGTGGAGCTCGTCCTGCGATACGGCTTTGATGTCCTCGAGTTCCGACGCCGGCAGCCGCTTCGCCAGAAGCGAAAAGAGCGCGCGAATGACATTCTCGGGATCCACGCTTGGCTGCTGGTGCACGGCGTCGCGAACGCGGCCGAGAACAGCGTCCCGTTTGGTCAGCGGCAACGAGCGGGATGTGGGATGCCAGCCCTCGAAGTAAAGCCCACGCAGCAGCGGCGGGAAATACGCCGCAGCGGCCGCGGCTTCGTCCCAGGGCAGGCTGTCACGGAAAGCGTGCAGCGCGCCCATGAACGCGGCGAACGCAAGGCTGCGGTCATGCCATCCGACCAGCGTCATGAATTCGTCGATCCATGCGTCCGTCTCGGCAATGGCGCTCTTGATCTCCGGTGTCTGGGCCATTCTTGCCTCCATCGTTCCACGGCCGGGATGATACGTCCAAATCAACTCGATCCTGCCGACTTGATCGAACAAAAACCCGGGCCGCCATGGCAACCCGGGTCTTGCATAGCCTCGCGTCCGGTTCATTCGGCCTTGACGGCGATTTTCTTCTCCTGTTTCTGCGCTTCCGCCGTCTTGGGCAGCGTGACCGTCAGCACGCCTTTCTTGTAGGTGGCGGCGATCTTGTCGGCATCGACGCCGTCCGGTAGCGCGAAGTAGCGCTCGAAGGAGCCGTAGCAACGCTCCGAGACGTAATAGTCTTTTTTCTTCTCTTCTTTTTCTTCCTTCTTCTCGCCGCGGATCGTCAGGCCGCCATTGGCAAGCTTGACCTCGATGTCTTTTTCCTCGACGCCCGGCAATTCCGCGGTGATCTGGAACTCCTTGTCTTTCTCGACGATGTCGACCGCGGGCGTTTTTTCCTCGAAACGGGCCAGCGGCGCGTAATCGAACAGCGCGCTGCGGCGCGGCATGCGTAACAATCCGCCGTCGAAATCTTCGAACAACCGGTCGATTTCGCGTCTCAGGCTCTCGAATGGCTGCCAGGGGCGCATCGCGGCGGGAGTGGTGGCTTTCTGCTCTTTCTTCACGGGCAAATTGGTGGCGGCTTCAGCCATGGGAATCTCCTTTTGGTGCACAGGTGCCGCGCGGTGCGGCTTCGAAATAATCGCTGGCTGCGCAGATGCTTTCCTTGACTATGGTCAATTGCCCGAAGGCGGGGTTTGCACGGGAATAGCCGGTGCTCCTCCCGCGGCGGCCTACGGCATGCAGACATCTTTCGCGCATACGAGCTATACCCGCCTCCCCTGGGGGAGGTCGGCGAGCAGGCGTAGCGTCGGCTACCGATCACAGCCCGCGAGCCGGGTGGGGAAGCATTGCGACCATCTGTCGATCGTCGCGGTTTCCCCCCACCCGAAAAATCCCGCTATGCTAGGATTTTTCGGCCTCCCCCAGGGGAGGCGGGCAGGTTATCCCGCGATCCAGAATTGCGTGAATCTCGTGGTGCGGCGCCGAAGGCCGATGGGTTCTCGTAGCACTGTCGCCGGAGCCGTTTGAGAGATATCAATGGGACGTGCGTCACGCCGGTCTAGCGTCCGGCGTTATTATCGGCAATGGCGGAACGGGAGTTGTTCATGGCGGAACGGGGAGGAGAGTGGATGTGGCTCGCGGCGGCGCAAATGCTCGACCGCGCGGAAAAGCTGCATCGGCAGTTCTTTCAGCTGGCCCGCAGCCGAACCCCGCCCTCGTGGGAGCCGCCGGTCGATGTCTTCGAGACGGCGCGCGAGGTTGTGGTGCTGACTGTGCTTCCCGGCGTCGCGGCGGAGCGGATGCAGATCGGGATCGAAAACGGTCTGCTCGTCGTGAGCGGCGTTCGCAGCTTTCCCGGAGATCTCCGCGACGCCGCCATTCATCGCCTCGAGTTGCCGCAAGGCCGCTTCGAGCGTCGCGTACCGCTTCCCCCCGGACGCTATGACGGAGCGTGCACGTCGCTGCTCGATGGTTGCCTGGTCATTCGGGTGCGCAAGCTCGAAGGGAGGGCGCCATGAACGACAACAACCGCTCGGTGCACGAGGCCGGATCGTCATCCTCGGAGACGTCGCCGCCGCAGGATGCGCAGATCGTCGTGCCGGTCCGCAATCTGGTGCTGTTTCCCGGGCTTGTTTTTCCCATTACCGTCGGCCGGCCCGGATCAATTGCTGCCGCACAGCAGGCGGTTCGCGATCAGCGCAGCATCGTCGTGCTTCTGCAACGCAATCCGGAAGCCGATCAGCCGGGCCCCGACGATCTTTATTCCGTAGGCACCCTGGCCAATGTGCTGCGCTACGTTACCGCTCCCGATGGGGCGCATCATCTGATTTGCCAGGGCGTGCAGCGCTTTCGCATTACCGAGTTCGTCGAGGGCTGGCCATATATCGTGGTCCGCGGACTTCATGTCCCCGAGCCTGCGGCAGCGTCTCTATCGCCCGATATCGAAGCGCGATTTCACTTGCTCAAGCAGCAGGCGCTGCAGGCAATCGCGCTCATTCCCCAAGCCCCGCCCGAACTTCGCGCGACAGTCGAAGGTGCATCGTCTCCGTCAGCGCTCGCCGATCTGGTGGCGGCCTACATCGACATACCGGCGCCCGAGAAGCAGGAGATCCTGGAAGCCGCGGATCTCAGTGACCGGCTCGACCGCGTCACGCGCAAGCTGGCGCGGAGCATCGAGGTCATGCGGCTCACGGCCGACATCGCCCAGCAGACGCGCGCTTCGCTCGACAAGCGTCAGCGCGAGGCCGTGTTGCGCGAGCAATTGGCCACGATCCAGCGCGAGCTGGGAGAAGACGAGGGCGACCGGCAGGACATTGCCGACCTGCAGAAAGCCGTCACGGACGCGAACCTGCCGGAGGAAGCTCTCAAGGAAGCCAACCGGGAGATCAAGAGGCTGCAGCGCATGCCGGCGGCGTCGCCGGAATACGGGATGGTGCGCACCTATCTCGAATGGCTGACGGAACTGCCCTGGAACGTCCCCGAGACGCCGGCGATCGATATCGCCGAAGCGCGCAAAATCCTCGACGCCGATCATTATGGCCTGGAAAAGATCAAGACCCGCATCATCGAATATCTCGCGGTGCGCAAGCTCGCCCCTCAAGGCAAGGCACCCATACTTTGCTTCGTAGGGCCTCCCGGTGTGGGCAAGACGTCGCTCGGCCAATCGATCGCACGCGCGATGGACAGAAAGTTCGTGCGCGTGAGCCTGGGCGGCGTCCACGACGAGGCGGAGATTTGCGGTCACCGCCGCACGTATATCGGGGCGCTTCCGGGCAACATCGTCCAGGCGATCCGCAGGGCGGGGGCACGCAATTGCGTGATGATGCTGGACGAGATCGACAAGATGGGCTCGGGCATCCATGGCGATCCCTCGTCGGCCCTGCTGGAAGTGCTCGATCCCGCGCAGAACAACAGCTTTCGCGACAATTATCTCGGCGTCCCATTCGACCTGAGCGCTGTCGCGTTCATCACGACCGCAAACATGCTCGACACGATTCCGGGTCCGCTGCGCGACCGCATGGAGATCATCTCGCTCGCCGGCTACACGAGCGGCGAGAAGCTCGAGATCGCCAAACGCTATCTGGTCAGGCGCGGTCTTGAGGCCAACGGTCTCAAGCCCGAGCAGGTGGAGATCGGCGACGAGGCGATCGGAAAAATTATCGAGGGCTACACGCGCGAGGCGGGCGTTCGTAGCCTGGAACGCGAAATCGGGCGTGCGCTTCGCAGCGCGGCTGTGAAGATTGCCGAAGGAAGCGCCCGGCACGTGACGATCGGCGCGGAGAACCTGCACGATATTCTCGGCGCGCCGCGCTTCGAGAATGAAGCGGCCATGCGCACGAGTGTCCCGGGCGTGGCGACGGGACTTGCGTGGACGCCCGTCGGCGGCGATATCCTGTTCATCGAAGCGGCGCGCACGCCGGGCAAGGGCAGCCTGATCCTGACCGGACAGCTCGGCGAAGTCATGCGCGAAAGCGCGCAAGCTGCGCTAAGCCTCGTCAAGGCGCGGGCCGCCGACATGAACATCGACATAGCGCTGTTCGAGAAGAGCGATATTCATGTGCACGTGCCGGCGGGCGCTACGCCCAAGGACGGCCCGAGCGCCGGTGTGGCCATGTTCATGGCGCTCGTCTCGCTGCTCACCGGCCGCACCGTCAGAAGCGACACCGCGATGACCGGCGAGATCAGCTTGCGCGGTCTCGTGTTGCCGGTCGGCGGCATCAAGGAAAAAGTTGTGGCGGCGGCAGGGGCAGGCATCGAACGGGTGATGCTGCCCGCGCGCAACAAGCGGGACTACGACGAAATTCCCGACGAAGTCCGCAAGAAACTCGAGTTCGTCTGGCTGGAACGGGTCGACGATGCGGTTGCTGCCGCTCTGGAACCTGGCAGGTGACTGAGCCCCGCCGGGAGCGCCCGCCGGAGAGCGCGACCGAATCCCCAGCTTCGCCGCCGCGAAGGCTCACTGGGTCGGACCAGCATTGACACCAGCAATTGTTATGGTATCCTTACTGGTATGGTTGAGATGCGAAAAATCACGGTCGAAGTCCCCGGCGACGTTCTCGACCGCGTTCAGGAATTCGTCGGTGGCGGCGTCACGGAAGCGATACGCGCTTCGCTGAAGCGAATGGACTCGGTTCGTGCACAGCAGGAGCTGCGCAAGCTGCGCGGTAAGGTCAAGTTTTCCATGACCCTTGATGAGATGCGGTACGATCGCGAATGATTGCGAGCGACGCGAGTTCCCTGGTGGCCTATCTCCAGGGTCTTAGCGGGAACGACGTGAACCTTCTCGACGGCATCATAGTCTCTGGACAGCTCGTTCTCCCGCCCATTGTCGTTACCGAAGTTCTGAGCGGCGCAGACTCGGCAAGAGCACTACGAGCCACTTTGCCGAAAATCGAACAGTTGGCGATATCGGACGGATATTGGGAACGGGCCGGCGACATGCGGCGCCTGCTGAAGCAAAATGGTCTCAAAGCAAAGACGGCGGATGCTCTCATCGCCCAATCCTGTATCGACCACAATGTTCCGCTCATTACCCGCGATGCCGATTTTCGGCATTTTGAAAAATATTGCGGGCTCACGCTCGCATAAGGCGAATCGTCCGGTGTCGCGAAGAGCGACCGAAAAGCTTTGCGTATCCTGTCGACGAATTACAGTCCGGGGGGCACTCCGCACTGCCCGCAGCCGATCGCGAACGGCAAGTGGACGGCAATAATGTTTCGTGGGACTTTTCGGTCACCACGCCCATGCCGATGACCCTTGGTTTTGCCGGCACTGTGGAGGGCGACAAGATTTCGGGAAAAGTGAAGGCAGGCGCCTTCGGGTCTTTCCCCTTCTCGGGCGAACGGGCGGTTTGAGCCACTAAACAGCGCGAAGCTCGGCGTCGGGACAACCGGCCGATCTTGCAATCGGTCGCGTTGACGCGCGCCGTGCGGACAGTCACGCTACGGGTTCCCCACTCGGAGAACCGTCTCGTGAGCTTCACGCCCGTTACGCGCCGGACCCCGCCCCGGCTTTATCGTTCGAAACTGTTCGTGCCGGGCTCCCGGCCGGCTCTTTTTGAGAAGGCAGCCGCCGGTGCGGCGGACGTGGTCTGTCTGGACCTCGAAGATGCCGTGGCGCCCGGCGACAAGGATGGCGCGCGCGACAAGATCGTCGAGGCCCTCAATGCGGTCGATTGGAAGAACAAGATCGTCACCGTCCGCATCAACGGTCTGGACACGCACTGGTGCTATCGCGACGTTCTCGCGCTGGTGGAAAGGGGCGGCGAGCGGCTGGACGCGATCATGATTCCGAAGGTCGGCAACGCCTCGGACGTCTATGCCATCGACATGCTGGTGACGCAGGCATCGCACGCCGTCGGCCGCAAGAAGCAGATCGGCTTGGAAGTCATCATCGAGACCGTTACGGGCCTCGGCAATATCGATGCGATCGCCGGTGCGTCGCCGCGGCTGGAGAGCCTGCATTTCGGCGCCGCCGACTATGCTGCCTCGCAGGGGATGCGCACGACCAACATCGGCGGCGGCAACGCGGATTATGTGATGCTCACCGATGCAGACGCGCAAGGCGCGCGGGAGCGCCACTGGAACGACCTCTGGCATTACCCGCTGTTTCGTCTCTGCCAGGCGGCGCGGGCGCACGGCATCGTGGCGATCGACGGCCCCTTCGGCGATTATTCGGACGCGGAAGGTTTTCGCACCCAGGCGAGGCGGACGGCCATTCTGGGCTGCGAGGGCAAATGGGCGATCCATCCCAGCCAGGTCGCGCTCGCCAACGAGATCTACACGCCGCCCGAAAAGGAAGTGGCGCGCGCCGAGGCCATTCTGGCGGCACTGAAGGAGGCGCACGAGAAGGGCCTGGGTGCGGTGGCGCTCAACGGCGTGCTGATCGATGCGGCTTCCATCCGCCAGGCCGAAGTGATCGTCAGCCAGATGGCAATGGTCCGCCGGCGGGGATGACAAACAGCTTTCGATCGTTCCCGCTATTGGCGGCGCCAGCGCCAGGCAATGCCGGCAATGGCCAGAATGAGCCAGCCTCCAAGGGTGGCCGCCGCGATGGCCGGTCCGCGCGCAATGACGGTTGAGAGCAGCGCAACCGCAATCGCCGCCAGCTCGATCAGCGGATAGAAAAGCGACAGCCTCGTACCGCAATGGCGGCAGCGGCCCCGCAGGATCGTCCAGCTCAGCACCGGTACGAGATCGAACGCGGTGAGCGGCGCGCCGCAGCGGTCGCAGTGAGAACGGCCCCAGAATATCTGTCGCCCGGCGGGGATGCGCGTGATCGCAACTCCGAGAAAGCTTCCCACGAAGGGCGAAGCGACGATCATCGTCCAGCCGACGAATCCGGGATGCCAGCCGATCATTTCTCCGGCTTGGAGGCTTCGTTGCCGGTGACGATCGCGTTGCGCAGCTGCTCGGAGATATCGCTCATCCCGCCGGGCGCATGCGGCATGAGGATGACCTTGCTGCCGGAGCTAACCCCGATCTCCTTCAAGGTGTCGAAATATTGCGTCATCAGCACGAGCTGCATGACGTCCGGGGCCGACACGCCGCCGATCTGATCGGTAAAGGCCGCAATCGACTCGCGCAGGCCGTCCACGATCGCGCGTCTCTGTTTGGCGATGCCTTCGCCTTGCAGGCGTTTGGATTCGGCCTCGGCCTCGGCGTTCTTGACGACCAAAATCTTGTTTGCCTCTCCCTTGGCCGCCGCGGCAACCTGAAGGCGCTGCTGCGCTTGGATTTCGTTCATGGCAGCTTTGACGTTGTCGGCGGGATTGACGTCGGTCACGAGGGCATTGGTGATCTCGAAGCCGTAAGTGCGCATCGACACGTCGAGCTCGCTCTTCACCGCGCTGCCCACGTCGTCCTTCTTGTCGAACACCTCGTCGAGGTTCATCTTCGGAACTTTGGCGCGCACCACGTCCAGCACATAGGATTCGATTTGCGCGACGTGGTCCTGCAGCTTGTAATAGGAGTCCGCTTCGTTTCCTTCGACCACGCGGTACTGCACGGCAACGGACAGCTTCACGAAGACGTTATCGAGGGTCTTCGTGTCGACCTCCACGGGCAGTTGCTGTACGCGCAAAGTGACGCGCTGCACCACGCGTTCGATGTAAGGAAGCTTGAAATTGAGACCGGGTTTTGCCGTCCGGACGTAGCGGCCGAACCGCTCGACGATCGCGCGGCTTTGCTGTTCGACCGTGAAAAACCAGGAGAAGATACCGGTCAGAACGAAAAACCCGACCAGGATCAGAATGATCAGAGCAATGAAAAGCAGCGGTCCCTGCATCGCGGGTATCCCCGTCCACACCGATTCGCATCATAGTGGCGAGGAGCAGCCGCTGCTATTGCGGCCGAAGTTCTATCCCGTCATCCCGGCGCGCAGAGTCTGCCCGCACGCGCGAGCCGCATGTCAGCGATTGCGCCGCCGTCCGGATGCCGCGATGGCTTCGAGCGGTCCGTCCTCCAGCTCGAGCGCCGTCGCATCGGGCCGGATTTGTTCGACCACGCCTTGCAACTCGCCGACCGGCGTTGCGTCCTGCACGCGCGCCAAATTCGGCCGCAGCACTGCGGGCTGAAACGTCTTGGCAGGCGAGGGCGCGGCCGGTTTGCCCGCGCGGCTGAACATGGGCGACGGAAAAGATGCCGCGGGCCTGTTCTCGACGCCAAAGAGCTTTAGCCGCCGCTCCCGCGCGCGCGCGTCCTGCTCCTGTTCGCGCCACATCCAGACGAACTTCACATAAAGCTCGTCGCCCAGCATCTCTCGCATTTCCGACAGCGTGGGCAAATATATCAACTTCATTTGGCCGCTCCGCGCATACGCACATTCCCGCGCGCGAATTCTCCGCGCGCCTGAGATTGTAGCTATTAAGCCACGAATTGTGGTTTTATGGCAGCGGAAATTTCGTCGCGTGATAAATTTCTCACAATAGAATGTGAAAACAATGCTTTAGCAATCGGCATTTCGCGTTTGCTGCACTCGCGAACAGGTTGCAAATCGAATGAAAATCAGTGTGCAAGGCGCGAATTACCCGCATTTCCCGGCATATGGCGGTGCAGGATGGGTTCGAATTCAGCGGCATTGCTGCAGGTAACGTTAATCTGGAAAATTGACTCCTTCGATGCGCGGTCGAGCTGGAGCCGCGGTGTCAACCTCCGCTCCGGGTATCCGTTGTCTGCAACCTGGTAAGCTTGGCCGAAACGGTGCCCCACGAAAGATCGGACCATAGCCTGAGCGCAACGACATAATGACCGTTGGGCGCACCGGCGGATGTTATGTCGGCGAAATCGGCGAAGATCGGCGGGAAGGCCGCGCCTTCCTTTACGATCTTCGGCTTGAAGCCGGCGATTTGTCGGTAATGGATCTGACAAAGATGCGCGCGGCCGTCGAACAGACCGTCGTCCAATTCGACCGGCTCGTCCTTGATGTAGGCGAAGGCGATGTCGTAGCGGCGCCGGCCGTCGAAAACGGGCGCCACGGTGCCGCAAGGATTGGTTGGGTCGGCTCGGATACCGGCAAGAATGAGCGTGATAGCACTCATGGGATCCACGGCTTGGCGCTTCTCCTCGGCGGTGACCGGAAATTTCGTGGTGTCATACGGCGGATCGGCGAACGTCACCGGATCGCTGCCTGGGAACGCGACCCGCACGCGTTCTTTCCGCGTGCTGCCGCGGCTGTAAAGCGAGTCGTATTCGTCGGGTGCGAGCGTGTGCTGCACGATCCGCCCGCTGGCCGTGGCATCTATGGTGGCCTGCCAGAAAATATTGACGATGCCGCTGGTTTCGAAATGCGATCGTGCCGAATAGCCGGCATCCGTGAATCGGCCGGAATACTCCGTCGCGCCGAAAGGTATGCCCCAGAAGGCGATGGAGTAGGCGAGGGCAACGGATACGCTCTGCGGATCGAGATTGGCCGGCTGCGGCCCCGCCATCGCCACTTGGGCGGGCGCGGAGAGCGCTGCCGTCAGCAGGAAACTCGTGCCGAGATTGCTCATAGGTTACTCCGTGTACCGCCAATTTTAGAATTAACTGCTCATCAGGTCCAATGGTGTCGGCTCGCAATGTAAAGCCGGAAGCCCTTGTCGCGGGCGACCGCCGTGCGCTCGCCCGGGCGATCACGCTGGTCGAGTCCATGCGCGCCGCCGATCGTGTTGAGGCCGAAGCCCTCCTGACGGCCATTCTGCCTTTTGCGGGTCGGGCCATCCGGATCGGTATCTCCGGTGCGCCGGGCGTGGGCAAGTCGACCTTTATCGAGGCGTTCGGCGGCTATTTGACCGCCACAGGCCGGAAGGTTGCCGTGCTGGCTATCGACCCGTCGTCGCGGCGCTCCGGCGGCTCCATCCTGGGCGACAAGACCCGTATGGAGCGGCTTTCGCGCGATCCCAATGCCTTCATCCGTCCGTCTCCTGCCGGAACCACGCTGGGCGGCGTGGCGCGGCGGACCCATGAAGCCGTGCTGCTCGTGGAAGCGGCCGGCTTCGACGTCGCGATCGTGGAAACGGTGGGCGTCGGCCAGTCGGAAACGGCGGTGGCAGATATGGTGGACGTGTTTTTGCTTCTGATCAGCCCCGGCGGGGGAGACGAGCTGCAGGGGATCAAGCGGGGCGTCATGGAGCTGGCCGATCTGGTTCTGGTCACCAAAGGCGACGGGGAATTGCTGGCGGCGGCCAATCGGGCGGCCTCCGATTACCGGGCGGCGCTGCATCTCATGCGGCCGAAATTTCCCGGTTTGGCGGCAAAGGTCCTGGTCGTATCGGCGCTGACCGGTGCGGGCGTGGCGGAGACCTGGGAGGCGATTACGCGCTTTCACGGGGAGCTTGAGGCGGGCGGCTATCTTCGGAAGCTGCGGGACGATCAGGCGCGGCGCTGGTTCTGGACGGAAGTCGAGGCCGTTCTGGCCGATGCCATTGCCAACGACCCGGCCGCTGCCGTCCTGGCCGGCCGGATCGAGGCGGACGTGGTGGCAGGGCGGGCGCTGCCGCATGCGGCAGCGCGCGGGCTCGTCGCCTCCGTCCTCGGCAACCTTGACGGACGCGGCATCGCCCCTTAAGAGAGCCGCTCTTTTTTCCGACGAGGATTAGCGATGTCCCGCCGCTGCGAGCTTACCGGCAAGGCCGTGATGACGGGCCACAATGTCAGTCACGCCAACAACAAGACCAAGCGGGTATTCAGGCCGAACCTGCAAGTCGTCACCCTGGCCAGCGATACCCTCCGCCAGAAGGTGCGGCTGCGCATCAGCATGCACGCGCTACGCTCGGTGGACCGGCTGGGCGGGCTCGACTCCTTTTTGGTCAAGGCCAGGGACGAGCATCTCTCGGTGCGCGCATTGAGGCTGAAGCGTCTCATCGCCCGCAAGCAGAAGGACGCCGCGGCGGCCTGATTCACTGGGAGCGCGGGCGTCCTCGCCCGCATCGCGCGGAGCCACAGCGGAGCGCAAGTGAAAGTTTCCGCCTGAGGTGCGGAACCGGAACGAGCTTCGCTTTCGTGGCCTTCGTGTTGAAAGGCGATGACCCAACGTTCTGGAACGATTGTCGACGACGCGAACAAACTGCGCGGTAAAGACCTGCGCCCCTACGCTGCCCGGGCGCGGCTGCGCGCGAGGCGTGACGGTCCGAGAGTTCTCGCCAGCCCTTCGCGCCTGTTTTCTTCGGCAAAGAGCGAGATCAGCTGGTCCGTCATGGCGCCACCCAGCTGCTCGGCGTCGACGATGGTGACGGCGCGGCGATAATAGCGCGTCACGTCGTGGCCGATGCCGATGGCGGCCAGCTCCACCGAGGATTTGTCCTCGATCTCCTCGATGACCCGGCGCAGGTGACGCTCGAGGTAATTGCCGGCGTTCACCGAAAGGGTGGAGTCGTCGACCGGCGCCCCGTCCGAAATGACCATCAGGATGCGCCGCTGCTCGGGGCGCGCCACGAGCCGGCTATACGCCCAGGTCAGCGCCTCGCCGTCGATGTTCTCCTTGAGAAGCCCCTCACGCATCATCAGGCCGAGATTGCGCCGTACCCGCCGCCAGGGCTCGTCGGCGGCTTTGTAGATGATATGACGCAAATCGTTGAGACGGCCGGGATGCGGCGGCTTGCCGTCGGAAATCCATCTCTCGCGCGACTGGCCGCCTTTCCAGGCGCGCGTCGTGAAGCCCAGAATCTCCACCTTGACGCCGCAGCGCTCCAGCGTGCGCGCCAGAATGTCGGCGCACATGGCGGCGACCATGATCGGCCGTCCCCGCATCGAGCCGGAATTGTCGAGCAGGAGCGTGACCACGGTGTCGCGGAAGGTCATGTCCTTTTCGCGCTTGAACGAGAGGGGATGCATGGGATCGATGACGATCCGCGGCAGCCGCGCCGAATCGAGCAGGCCTTCCTCGAGGTCGAACTCCCATGTGCGATTCTGCTGCGCCATGAGCAGGCGCTGCAGCCGGTTGGCGAGCCGCGCCACCACGCCCTGCAGGGATTGCAGCTGCTGATCGAGGAAATTGCGCAGTCGCGCCAGCTCGTCGGTATCGCAGAGGTCGGTCGCACTCACGGTCTCGTCGAACTGCGCCGTATAGACCCGGTAACCCCAATTCTCCCGATTGGAAAATGGCGGCTCCGGCCGCCATTGCTTCATGCCCTCATTGGGCTCCTGCGTGTCGGAAGGTTCCTCAGTCTGTTCGGCCTGCATCTCGGCGGAGGTTTCGCCGTCCTCTTCGGCCGCCGACTCGCTGAGCTCTGCTTCCGCCGATCGCGCTTCCGACCCTTCGTCGGACGACTCGCTGTCTTCTTCCGACGGCGGCTCGGGCTCGCCTTCGTCGTTGTTGCCTTGCTCTTCGGACTCATCGGCGAATTCGTCGCCCATCTGCAGGTCTTTAAGGATGGTGCGGGTGAGCTTTGCGAAGGCTTTCTGGTCGCGATAGGTGGTCTGGAGGCGTTCCAAATCCTTGCCGGCGCGCTCTTCGATCCAGGGCCGCCAGAGGTCGACGGCGGTGCGCGCACAGTCCGGCGGCGCCTCGCCGGTGATGCGTTCGCGCACCAGCAGGCCCAGCACGTCGGCAAGGGGGACCTCGGCGCGATCGCGAGCCTTGGCGAGACCGCGCGAGGCGCAGCGGGCTTCGAGCCCCGCCGCAAGATTCTCGGCAACGCCTTTCATGGCGAGCGCGCCGATCAATTCCACACGCGCCTGTTCGGCGGTTTCGAAAACGGCCGCCGCTTCGGCCGATTGCGGCCGGTAGCGGTCGTGCACGGATTGCTGGTGATAGGCGCAGCGCAGGGCGTAAGCGTCGCCTTGGCCGCGGATCACGGCGATCTCGCCCGGCGGCAAATTCCGTGACGGCAACGACAGCCGCGCCTTGTGGCCCTTGAGAGCGGGCGCCTCGGCGGAGAAGCTAACCTCGAGCTGCGGTTCTCCCGCCAGCGAGCGCACCGCGCAGGCGACTGCCCGCTTGAATGGTTCCGCAGGATTGTCGGGCTTCATGCGACGAGGACTTTGGCGGCCGATTCCGGCAGCTCTTCGCCAAAGCACCGCTGATAGAACTCCGCCACGCTGGCGCGCTCGAGTTCGTCGCATTTGTTGAGGAAGGTGAGGCGGAAGGCAAAGCCGACATCGTTGAAAATATCGGCGTTCTCCGCCCAGGTGATCACGGTACGCGGGCTCATCACGGTGGAAAGGTCGCCGTTGATGAAGGCATTGCGCGTCATGTCGGCGACCCGCACCATGGCCGAGATCAGCTTTTTCTTCTCGGGTGTGCCGTAGGAGGGAACCTTCGCCAGCACGATGTCCACCTCCGCATCGTGCGGCAGGTAGTTGAGGGTCGTGACGATGTTCCAGCGGTCCATCTGGCCCTGATTGATCTGCTGGGTGCCGTGATAGAGCCCGGTCGTATCGCCAAGCCCGATGGTGTTCGTCGTCGAGAACAGGCGAAATGCCGGATGGGGGCGGATGACTCGGTTCTGATCGAGCAGGGTCAGCTTGCCCTGCACTTCGAGCACGCGTTGGATCACGAACATCACGTCGGGACGGCCGGCGTCGTACTCGTCGAAGACGAGCGCAACCGGGTGCTGGAGCGCCCAGGGCAGCAGTCCCTCGCGGAACTCCGTTACCTGCAGACCTTCGCGCAAAACGATGGCATCCTTGCCGATGAGATCGATGCGGCTGATGTGGCTGTCGAGATTGATGCGGACACACGGCCAGTTCAGCCGCGCCGCCACCTGTTCGATATGAGTTGATTTGCCGGTCCCGTGATAGCCTTGCACCATCACGCGTCGATTGAACGCAAAGCCCGCCAAGATCGCCAGCGTGGTTTCGCGGTCGAAACGATACGCCAGGTCGCGGTCGGGAACGTATGCGTTGCCGCGCGAGAACGCCGGCACCTTCATGTTTGCGTCGATTCCGAACGCCGTGCGCACGTCCACTTGCGTGTCGGGCACGATCGAAGGATCGAGGCCTTCCGTCTCATTGGTCATCAGTTTGGTCCGGCCTGGAAACTCTGAGCAGGGGGTCAGCCGCCGCTTGGGGGTGAAAGGCGCTAGAGGCGCCTTTCTAGGTCAACCTGGAGGCGCGCAACACGCCATAGGCCTGGATAACCCTCTTCAGCCGCTCTTCGGCGCCCCGATCGCCGCCATTTGCGTCGGGATGAAACCGCTTAACAAGTTCCTTATACCGCGCCTTTATCTGGTGCAAGCTGGCGGTTGCGTCAAGGTTGAGCACCTCGAGCGCGATCTCCTGGGGGCGCGTCAACGGGCGCTGCGGAGGCCGCGGTTCGGACGGTTCATCGCGGGTGCCGAACATCTCGTGGACATCGCCGAAATGGCGGAAGCTATGCCCGTTGCGGGGGTGCGCGGCACGCTTGCCCAGAGGCCAGGTCGGCCGGTGGCCGGTCAAGGCGTCGTTCTGAAAAGCCTGGATTTCCGCATCGCTCATGCCGCTGAAGAAATCCCAGCTCTCGTTGTGAGCGCGGGCGTGTTCCAGGCAGTACCAGGCGTGCTCGTTCAGGCGATGGGGGCTTTTGGGAACCTTGCAGCAGCCTTCGCCGGCGCACCCGGCCGCGTCGCAGGGCCGCATTTGGGGCGTGCTCGGCCGCCCATCCGGCTTGATGCGGATGTCCTTGCCGAAGCGCGGGCGGTAGCCGGTGTCTTCCATGGCGCGATTATGGGATCGAGTATTGAAAAAACAAGAAAACGAATTGCTTGACAGCCGACGCCGGAGCGTGCGCGAAAGATGCTATGACGCTTAATGCGACCCTCGACGAGAAGTTGCGGCGCGTCTTCGCGCCTTTGGAACTCGACATCTTCGACGAAAGCGCACGCCATGCCGGTCACGCAGGCGCAAGGCCGCGGGGCGAGAGCCATTTCCGCGTTCGAATAGTTTCCGATTGTTTCGAAGGGTTGAGCCGTCTGGAGCGGCAGCGCCGCATCCACGCCGCGCTCGCCCACGAGCTGGCAACGCAAATCCACGCGCTCTCCTTGACCGCGCTCACGCCACGGGAGGCGAACATGGGCTCGGTCAAGCAGCCGGACGGCGATTAAATTCGGCACGCGGAGCCGCGGAATAAAGCCCGGCGTTCCTCCCGATCGTTTTTACCGCAAAGAACACAAGGAGCACGAAGTTACTCGTAGCTATTCCGGACACCTGCGTGCAAAGCGCGGATGAATTCGATATCGCATTTTGGCACACAGAGACATGGAGCCGCGGAGCAGGATCGTTACTCTCTCTATGTCTCTGTGCCTCCGTGTGAGAAATTTTGCGCTTCGCGCGGAACTGAGCACCCTCGTGATCCATTGCCCTGTTCGTGCCGTTGTGGTGGACCCGCGCGTGAAATAGCTTTCCTCACAGCCCACAGGCATATGCGATAGCGCATTTCAGGTCGCCGCTTTGGCTGCCGGCGGCGTGACGCGCAACAGCGTGATCTGGTTGCGCTGACGGCGGAGTATCTCGAACTTGAAGCCGTAGAATGCAAAGCGCTGGCCGACATCGGGGATGGTACGGGCCTCGTGAATGACGAGGCCTGCGATCGTGGTGGCCTCTTCGTCGGGAAGATTCCAGTCGAGCTCGCGATTGAGTTCGCGCACCGGCGTCACGCCTTCGATGACGTAGGAGCCGTCCGCCAGCGGGCTCAGCTTGGGAGGTGTCGCGATTGCCGGTTCGTCTGGGATGTCGCCGAAAATCTGGTTGAGGACATCCGTCAAGGTTACGAGCCCTTGCAGTGTTCCGTATTCGTCGACAACCAGCGCAAAATGCGAATGCCGCTTACGGAACGAGTTCGAGCAGCTCTTCGAGCGCCGTCGTGTCGGGCACGAACCAGGGCTCGTCGAGCAGAGAAAGAACGTCGAAGCCCTGCATCTGGCCGCGCCGGCGCACGTAAGCGCGCATGGCCTCCTTGGCCTGCAGGACGCCGATGATGTTGTCGGGCGAATCGCGCCAAACCGGAACGCGCGAATGGTTGGCGGCAAGCAGGCTTTGGAAAAGCTCCGCCGTTGGCAGACCGGCGTCCAGCGCCTCCATGCTCTTGCGGTGGACCATCACGTCCCCTACCTGAAGTTCGGCGAGGTCGAGAATGCCGCCGATCATGTCGCGGTGTTCGCGCTCGACGGTTCCCTGCTTGTGGTGAAGCTCGACCGTGCCGCGGATCTGTTCGTGCGGCGGTAGAAGGGAGGGGGGCGCAGCTTCTTCCCGGATTCCGAACGTGCGCAAGATGCGCCAGACGATGAACTGAACGGAATCGACGACGGGCGCAAGCACGCTCACCACCGGCCTCAGAATACCGCCGACCGCGAGGGCAAAACGTTCCGTCCGCGCTATGGCGAGCGTCTTGGGCAGCACCTCGGCAAAGACGAGCACGATGGCGGTCATCACAATGGCGGTGATCGCAACGGCCCTGTTGCCGTAGCGTGCTTCGAGCAGCGAGGTCGCAAACGAGGACGCAAGGATGTTGATGAAGGTGTTGCCCAAAAGGATGGCGCCGATCATGTCCTGGCGGTCCTCCAGCAAAGCGCTCACATGATGGGCGGCGCGCGAGCCCTCCTTCTCCAGCTGATGCATGTGGGCCCGCGACACCGCGGTCAGCGCGGTTTCCGAGCCGGACAGAAAGGCCGAGAAGACCAGCAAAACGGCGATGAATGCGAGGCCCGGGAAGAAAATATCGGACATGTGCGCTCCTGTGAGCTCAAATCGGGTGCGGCGATTATAGCGGAAACGCGGCGCCTGCGGACGCCGGCAGCCGGCTGTACCCAATTCGCTGGGTGCAGGGAATTCTGCAGCGAATTTGCGCCCGCGGATCGCCGCAAACCCAATGAAACCGCCGGTTTTGCGCCAACCGCCCGCGCCCAAGCAGCGAATAAGCAGCGAATGAGCAGCGAATTTTAGCGGCGCGCGTCGTATGCACGCCCCACGGACCGGCTCCGGCCACGGAATACGCGATTGGCGCGCGGAACAGGGCGAATAACAGGGCCAGGATACAGGGAAAATATCGCAGGCCGTTGCGTTCGCGCAATTATTCCCGGAGATCGATGGTTCGCGGTTGACGATCGAACGCGATCCGGGACCTGCGGCAACGAAAACGGCCCCCGAAACGGCGCCGGGCGCACTAGCCTAGTGCTGGCCGCTCTCATACACGTTTTGATCAAACGGTACAACACCGGAATGGCCGATGCGCCGGGTGCGGTCGAATTGGCATTTCCGGTCGAAGCGATTCGTATTCGGGTGTCCTGCCATGGATCGAAGCGACGGCTTGCAAATCCTCGACCGGCCCGGGCTTGCTCCTCTGTGCCGACGCTGTCGCGTGCGCAGGCTCGACGTCTCCGGCTCGGCCGTTACCGGCGGCTTCGATCCGGCGCGCAGCGATCTCGATTTCCTGGTGAGCTTTGAGCCGCTCCCACCCTCCGATTACGCACGAGCATACTTCATGCTGAGCGAGGAACTCGCAAAGCTGTACGGACGCAAAATCGATCTGCTGACCGAACCCTCGCTCGCCAACCCCTACTTTCGCAAGCGGGTAGAGGCGCAGCGGCAAACCCTGTTCGGACAGTGAATGGCGGCCGACGCTTAACCTCCTGCTGTGCAAAACGTCGCCATGAAGCAGCGTCCCGGCGCAGGCGGGTAAAGGGACACGTGCTTGTGTCGCCTTTTTTCTTATGGTCCTCGGTGACTGCACCCCTGAGCCGAGACAAAGTCCTCACAGCCCGAACGGGTAGGTTTCGGGTCTGCCCTGCGCGTGTCCCGCCGGCAACGGAGTGACCGCGCGCGTGGTCTCGAACCAGACGATGGCATCGAATTGCTCGCTCAGGCTGGCATGAAAATAGTGGCTGAGCAGTTCGTTGTCGGGGCGGTAGATCACGCCGATCGCGCGCTCCAGCCGAATGTCGGAGAGGGTATCGCGCAGGTCCCCGCGTTCGCGCGCGCGCCAATCGAACAGGGCGCGGGCGTGGCCCGAGCGGCGGAAGAGATGCTCGTAGCTGTCGTCTCGCGCCGGGCGGATGTCCATGATCTCCTGGGGCGCATCCCAATCGGAGGCTGCCGCCAAACGTCCTCTGTCGGTGCCGAATCCGATGGCAACCGCTTTCGAGCGGTAGGCCATGCGGCACAGCTCGCCGATGTTGAACTGTCCTTCCCATCCCATCGAGGTCGCCGCCGCATTGCCGACATGGGAGTTGTGCGCCCACACGATGGCTTTGGCGCCTGGCCCGCGATGGCGCATCAGGCCTTGCAAGGTGTCGAACATGTGCCGATCGCGCAGGTTCCACGACTTGCGCGAGCCTTCGTACATCGCTCGGTAATAGCGCTCTGCCGCCCGCACGATGCGCGCATTTTGCGCGGCGTCGAAGAAGGGCTCGCCGTCGCGTGCGGCGAATTCGAGCCTGTGGTTGAGAAGCTCCGCCAGCTGTTCGCGCACCTCCACCTCGCAGGTGTCGCCGCCCATGAGAGCGCGGTGTCCGTAGCGGGCCGGCTCGTCCAGCCAGGGCGTGAGGCAGCCATATCTGCGCCGCGCCTCGATTGCCGATTGCGGATCGACGCGGTCGAGATAGTGCAAGACCGCGGCGATGGACGCCTGCAGGCTGTAGATGTCGAGCCCGCGGAATTCGACACGATCCTTCGGCGCGCGGTGTTCGTTCTCCTGCCTGAGCCACTCGACGAATTCGAGCACCTCGACATTGCGCCACATCCAGCTCGGAAAACGTTCGAACGGCTTTTCGGCGGAAGCACGAGCAATGCCATGCCGGATATAGCGGTCGATGCGGCCGGCATCGGGCCAGTCGGCTTCGACGGCCACGATATTGGCGCCGCAATTTCGGATCAGATGGCGGCTGATGGCGGCGCGAGCCCGGTAGAATTCGCTCGTTCCATGCGTGGCTTCGCCCAGGAGCACGATGTCGGCGTCGCCGTAACGCTCGAAGACGGCACCGAATTCGCCGGCATGTTCCGGCGGCGGGAGGTCTTCGGCAGCGTCTTGCAGCGTGCGGACGATTTCGGCATCGGATTGTGTGCGGCGGTATCGCGCCAGACTGCCGTTTGTCATGGAGATCTCCTTTTGCCTAGCACCCATGTTACCTGAACAGTGACTTGCGATCCGTTGTGGCTTTCTTAGCGCAGAGTACGCAGGGGTTGCGCAGCGGACGCAGGGATGTTGCGAGAAGCGCGGGCCGCGGGCATCAAGGAAACGCCAAGACGCGAAGGCGCCATGAATTCCTTGGCGTTCTTGGCGTCTTGGCGTTTTAAAAAGGGGGGCGGATAGATTGCGCTTTGCGCAGCATTTTCCTGCGGCCGCTGCGCATCCTCCGCGATCACTGCGCTAAATGTTTTCATGTGTCACCATCTAATGATTCCGGGTGCTAGCTCATGCTTCGCCACGATTCGATCTCGGCGAGTTCGGCTTGCGGCGGTTCGGAAACGATTTCGCGACGGCCGAGACTCACTGCACCGGTATTGCCGTCGAGCGAAAGCCAGTCGCCTTCTTCAAAAGCGGTTGTGCCGATGGTCGCGCGACGGCGGGATTTCTCGATTCCAAGGTCGTGGCAGCCGACGAGACAGACCTTGCCCAGCTGGCGCGCGACCACGGCGGCGTGGGCGGTGCGCGAGCCGACAGCGGTCAGCAGTCCGTCGGCAACCGCCATGCCGGCGATGTCCTCGGTGGCAATGTCGTGCGTGACGAGAACGACCGGCTCGCCGCTTGCCGCCAGCTCCTTGGCGCGCGCGCTGTCGAACACCGCGCGCCCGCTGGCAACCCCGGGCGCTGCGGCCACGGCCGTGGCAATGGCGGCAGCATCCTGTGCAAAATGCGTGGAGCGGGCCTGATCGAGGTCGATTTCGGCGAAGCGCGCCAATGCCGTCTGGCGGTCGATAATGCCTTCGGCGACGAAATCGATCAGCACCCGCAGCGCGGCGCGCGCGGTGCGTTTGGCGGCGCGTGTCTGAAGGAAATAGAGCTTGCCGTTCTCGATGGTGAATTCGAGATCCTGAACGTCCCCGAATTCTCGCTCCATGCGCGCTGCGCCTTGCGTGAGCGCCTCGGCGGCTTTCGGCAGGCGGGCAGCGAGCAGCCCCGCATCGCTGGGGATTTGCCGGCCCGAAACGACGTCTTCGCCTTGCGCGTCGAAAAGAAAATCGACGTAGAGCTCTTTGGCGCCGGTTGCCGGGTTGCGCGAGAAAGCCACGCCGGCGCCGGAGTTGAAGCCGGCGTTGCCGAACACCATGACCTGCACCGTAACCGCCGTTCCGGCCAGGTGATCCAGGCGGTTGAGACGGCGGTATTCGCGCGCCCGTTCGCCGTCCCACGACCGATAGACGGCACGCGCCGCCGCCATCAGCTGTTCGAAGGGATCGTTGGGAACATTCGGCGCCAGGCTTGCGAATTGATGGGCCAGGCGTTCGAGAGCTTCCGAATCCAGATCGCTCTCGCCGGTTACGTCTTCAGCGCGGATCATGTCGTCGATGCAGGCGGAGAAGGCGTCGGCCGGCGCGCCGGCTACCACCTCGGAAAACATCCGCAGGAAGCGGCCATAGCAATCCCACGCCAGGCGGGGATTGCCAGTCTGGCGGATCAATCCCCGCACGCTCTCTGAATTCATGCCCACGTCGAGGACCGTCGAAAGCATTCCCGGCATCGATATCGCCGCGCCGGATCGCACGGAGACGAGCAGCGGCGAGCGCTCGTCGCCGAAGCGTCGCCCGGCGATTTCCTCGAGCCTTGCCATGCCGTCGCGCAGGCCCGCGGCCAGAGCGTTCAGCGCGTCGGACTCGCCGCGATTGACGGCGGCGCACAATGTCGTGGGCAGGACGAATGCCGGCGGCACGTCGAGGCCGATCCTCGCCATGCGCGAAAGCTCGGCGGCCTTGGAGCCGGCAATCTTCGCGTCCAGCTCGTGGGTGCCGCCGGAAAAGCCGATGAAGAGCGGAGCGAGATCGTTCAAGCCGAAAGCTCCTCGATGACGCGATCGCGTAAGGACAGCGCGGCATGGGACAGCTGATCGGTTGCCGTCTCGAGTGCGCGGGCGATTTCCAGGCCCAGAACGAGGGCTCTGGCATCGCCGGAGGGGGCCGTCATGAAGGCGGTCAGCGCGTCGCGCTCGCAGTCGTCGGCTTCGCGTTCGGCGTTGACGACCGCGTCGATGGACTGCAGCGCGTCGATTGCATCCACACGCCTGCCTTTTTGAAGCTGCGACGCGGCTTCGGCGCCGCGGACCAGCGCGCTCGTACTGCGAACCACGATGCCCGCCAGCTCGAGCAGCGGACCGGGGTCCAAGGGTTCCGCCGACAGACTGATGAGGAAGGCGCACTCTTCCAGAGAATCCGTCGCGTTCTCCACCTCGTCGATCACGGTTCGCAGGCCGCCGGTGCCGTGCATGCGCGCCGCCCTTTCGCGCGCCGCGAGCGTCAGCCGATCCGCTTTGGCTTCGATCTGCTTGGCGCGAACCGCCAGCGCGCGTTGCATGGCGGCGGGAACACTTGGCGCGGCGAAGGTCTGCGCAATCAACGAGGCCAGCATGCGCGTCAGCCCTAAATGGCGGACGAGAACGGTCAACAGCGTGCTTTCGGCGGTCTCGAAAAGCCGCGCGAGATTGGCCTGGATCTCGTCGCGGATCAGCCGCGCCGATCGTCCCGCCGCCAATCCTTGGGCGGTGTCGCGCAAAACGAGTTCGAGAAATTCCCGGCACGCGTCCTCGCCCAAGGCGCGGTCCAGGCGGTCGCCATAGGCGACGCGGCCGGCGGCAACTTTGCGGATCGCATCGAGGATCAGTTCGCTGCCGCCCAGTTCGAGGAACGCGCGATGGCCGTGGTCGTGCCTGGCGGCCCACAGCAGCAGCTCGATGGCGGCCGTCTTGCTCATGAAACCCTGCAGCGCTTTTCGCGCCTTGTTCCAGTCGATGAGGAACACGATGCGCGAGCCCAGCAGTTCGAGGAACCCGCACAGTGCGTCTTCGTCCTTGGACTCCAAGCGGCCGGTCAAAAGATAAAAGACATCCTCTTCGAGCTTTTGTGCATGGTGCTCGGCCAGAGGCGCCCATGAAATCGCGCTCCCCTCGAACAGCGAAGTGAAGAATTTGGCGCGCGAGCGATGCACGTCCGTGTAGGTAATCGTCACCGCGGTTTCTTCCGCGTGAATGACGATCACGTGGGCGTCGGTGGCGCCGATGTCGTTCTGGATGGAGAGCGCGTCCTTGGCACGCACGGCGGTCGTCCCGAGGCCCGGGTGTCCGAAGGCCAACCGCGCCGTGCGGTTGACGCCGCGCATGAAGGCTTTGACCCGCTTGCGATCCGCATCGTTCAACCCGTGGACGCGGGCGCCGTCGAGGTTTTCCGGCGCCGTTTCGGCCGAAAGCCGGTTGATCTCCCGGTGCAGGTCCATCACCAGCAAGTGAAGGCTCTCGCCGCCGTCGCGCGCCGTCGACGCCAGTCGGCCGATCGTCTCGATGTCGATCTGATCGCCGTCCGCCTTGGGAAGCGCCACCTCGACCTTCGCGACGCGCGGGGCAAATACCTGGGCGGCTTGTGCATCCGCCGTGCGCAGGGGAGCCAGCATCGCGTCCAGATCGCCGTCGACCCCCTTCAGCAGCTCGGCTGCGCCCGGCATGAACAGCCGGCCAGGTCCGGCGAGGCGGGCTCCGCGGATGGCGTTGTCGAGGCTGGCGGCCGGCAGCCCGGCCGCCTTGCGTTCGGCCTCGAAAAGCCGCGCCTGGCGGCCCGGCGATTGGGCTTGCTCTGCGGCCTCTTGCAGCAGGCTCAAGCGCAGCTTGAGCCGCTCGTTGGCGGCGAGCGCCTCTCCCAGCAACGACGGCAGCAGGACGGCCTTCTCGCCAAGCTGTTCGACGATGGCGGACTTGGTCGTCATGGAGCTTGCCCTGCGCGTCGCTTCGTCTCTCACTAAACGGGAAACCGGCCCTTCGCGCCTTGCGGAAAATCATTTTGTCCGGCCGCCGCCGCTTCTTCCTCCTCCGCTTCGCTCGCAGGGGAGGAAGCAATTTGGGCGGTTGAGCCTCGGTTCCCCGCTTGCTAAGCAGGTTGGGACACGGAATCGAGGATGCGATGGTTCAGCTTACCCTGCCCAAAGGCAGCCAGGTGAAGAAGGGCAAGGTTTGGCCGGCGCCGGTCACGGCGAACGGCAAGAAGCCCAAGCGGACGAAGGACTTCAAGATCTATCGTTACGATCCGGATACGGGCGACAACCCGCGTCTCGATACCTATCGCGTCGATCTGGAATCCTGCGGGCCGATGGTTCTGGACGCGCTCGTCAAGATCAAGAACGAGATCGACCCCACGCTGACCTTCCGCCGTTCGTGCCGGGAAGGCGTGTGCGGTTCCTGCGCCATGAACATTGACGGCGGCAACACGCTGGCGTGCACCAAGGCCATCGCCGACATCTCGGGTTCGGCCAGCGTCTATCCGTTGCCGCATATGTCGGTCGTGAAGGACCTGGTGCCCGACATGACGAATTTCTACGCCCAGCATGCCGCGGCCGGGCCATACCTGAAAACGAAGTCTCCCGAGCCGGAGAAAGAATGGAAGCAGTCTCCCGAGGAGCGGGCGAAGCTCGACGGGCTTTACGAGTGCATCCTCTGCGCCTGCTGCTCGACGGCTTGCCCGAGCTACTGGTGGAATTCCGAGCGTTATCTCGGCCCGGCCGCGCTGCTGCAATCCTATCGCTGGCTGGCCGACAGCCGCGACGAAGCCACCGGCGAACGTCTCGACGGGCTGGAGGATCCCTTCCGGCTTTACCGCTGCCACACCATCATGAACTGCGCGCAGACCTGCCCCAAAGGCCTCAATCCTGCCAAGGCCATCGGCGAAATCAAGCAGATGATGGTCAAGCGCAGCTTTTAGGAAACTTCATCGCGAACTCGATGCAATTGCGCCGGCGAAGTTTCATCCCCCGCAAACACGCTCCCGTTTAGCCTTTTGCGCTGTCGATGAGGCATCGCGGGTCCAACGCGGGACGCAACGAAAATGTATGTGCTGGTGCTCGCCTCCCAGAAGGGAGGCTCGGGAAAGACCACTCTTTCCGGCCATCTGGCGGTCGAAGCCGATGCTGCAGGTATTGGCCAGGTCGCGCTCATCGACACCGATCCGCAAGGAAGCCTCTCGGACTGGTGGAATTCGCGCGCCGCCAGCTCACCGCATTTCGTCAAGGTGGGATTAGCCGATCTGGGCACGGCGCTCGCGCGGCTGAACGAGGCCGGCCTCAAGCTCTCCGTGATCGATACGCCGCCGGCCATCACGGCCTCGATCTCGCGCGTTGTCGCCCATGCCCATCTGGTCGTGGTGCCGACACGGCCGAGCCCGCACGATCTCAGAGCCGTCACCGCCACGGTGCAGATCGCCGAGCAGCATCGCAAGCCTCTGATCTTCGTCGTCAACGGCGCCACCGCGCGGGCGCGCATCACGGGCGAAGCCGCGGTGGCGCTGTCGCAGCACGGAACCGTCGCGCCGGTGACGATCCACCATCGGGTCGATTTCGCGGCCAGTATGGTGGACGGGCGCACGGTGGGCGAGGTGGTGCCGAAATCCCTTTCGGCCAAAGAGGTTCGCGAGCTGTGGGCGTATATCCAGGACCGGCTGTTCCGGCTGGGGCGCGATCCGGCATTGGCGCCGAAAATTCCGACGCCGCATTTTGCGCTGGGCCCGCTGTCGGCTTACGACGCCGTTTCGATGTCCGGGGTGCAGGCCGACACCGGTGAATCGCCCGACATGATCCGTGCGTCCGATCCTGTCGATTCCCGAATGGTCACTCAGCGGGACATCGGTTCCCAAGTCGTCGACCGACGCTCGGGCGACGACCGGCGGCAGGTCGCGGGCGCAGCGCCCTTCGGCGTGGCCGAGAGGCGTGCTCATACGTTCGGGCGACGCCACTCGGACATTCCTTTTCCGGCGCGCTGAGGAGACCGCTCGTGAGCAAGTTCGCCCCCATCACTGCAAACCTTCTCGTCCGCAAGGGCGAGGCCGCTCCGTCGCTGACTTCCAAGCGAATTTTCGATTGGACCCGAGAACCTGTTGCCCCGTCTTTGCGCGAGGAACCGGACGAGTGGCCGGACGTGTCGGCGGTCGAGCCGCCGCCGTATCCGGAACACGCTTGCTGCCAGGAGTACGTGGACGTTTCCGATGGGCGAAAAGCCCGCCGCCTGGTGCTCAGCCTCACGCCTGCGGAGTTCGAGCGGCTGGGAATCGCCGCCGCGAAAAAGGGGCTGACACGACACGAACTGGTGCAAGCCACGATGCGAAGCTATTTGCAGCAGCTTGCCCGCGAGCTGCATGGGACCTGCGCCTGTCTCTCCCGCGGGGACGATGCGTCCTGCCGCGCCTTTACGTGTTCGGGGCAGAGCGGGATGTGATCGGATTGTACTGGAAGCGCGGCGACATTCTTCCTCCCCCGTTCGCGAGAGCGAATGGGGGAGGTGTCTCGCAGCGCGGAAGCGCTGTGAGACGGAGGGGGCGTGACAGAGACCCTCTCCGTGATTTGGGATTTTGCCGATATGCGGCTTCACGCCAAGGCACGAGGCGGAAATCGATGCCCCCTCCGTCGCCCCCGGCGCAAGGCCGGGGTCGACACCTCCCCCACGCTTCGCACGGGGGAGGAAGAACTGTAAGATGGGTTGTGCAATTGCTTGGGCGACTTGGACCGGGCCTTTAGCGACGTTCCCAGTCGATCTGCCTAAGCGCGCACGCCCGCAGCCCTGAGCTGGAGGATATTCCAGAGGACTGAACTTGCTATTGCCGTCGGCCGGCCTTGCGGATTGGCGCCGACCGCTTTCGCCACCATCTGGACCAGCTTGTCGATGTGGTGCCGGCGATAAAGCGCCATCGCGCGCGCATTGTAGGCGCGGGCGAACTGGGCCCGCCGGTAGGGCACCTCTGTCTCGCGGTTCTTGGGGATGTTGGCGCTGTAATAGGCATAAGCCAGCTCGTCGTCGTCGGATTCGCTCACCCGTCCTGCGGCGATGTAAAGCTTGCGCCAGAATGGCAGCTCGGGCTCATCCTGTGCATGAAGAGTTTCGAAGAAGAGCTTGTAATGACGGAACTCGTCGGCCGCGATGCGCCCGGCAATCTGCTTCAGGACCGGCTCTTCGGTGGCGTCCCTTATGGCGCTGTAGAACGACGATGTGCCCGACTCGACCACGCAGCGGGCGATCATCTCGCCGCGCCGGCTGCCTCTGACGGAAACGCCGTCGGCGGCTGTAAAGTGCGGCGGCTTGTAGCCGGCACGAAAACGCTCGATCGCGGCATTGAAATCGAACGTCGGATCGGCCAGCTCGGCCCAGCGGCCGAGCGCAAGTCCGTGTTGTGCCTCTTCCTTGCCCCATAGCGCGATGTCGGCAAGCGTCGCGGCCGGCGCATCGCGGAAGACACGGCTGAGATACGCGACATAGTCGGGCGCATTGTATTCGACCAGCGAGGCGGCCTTCACCGCTTCAAGCACGTGGCTTTTGACCTTGCTGCGATCGAAACGATCCCAGGCGATACCGTCCAGAGTCCAACCGGCCTCGTAAACCGCCCCACCGCCCATTCGAACTCCCATTCGTTCAACGCCGCGGATACGCTGGAATCGGCTTATAGCAGAGCGGTATGCCACAGGCGAACCCGGCGATGGGCGATCCGGCCCAGGTTCAGAGCGGTTCCAGCAAAAGTGTGCGCACTTTTGCGTCCGGAACCGCGTCAAAACAATAACTTAGAGCGAAATGGCGATTCGAAGAAAAGTCATTTCGCTCTAAAGCGCGGCCCGCAGCAGCTTCAGCGTATCGACGGTCTCCACCGCCTTGGCCCGCTCGGCCTCGGTTTTGGCGATGTGGATGTCTTCCTCGGCATTCTGGATGCGCTGGTCGAGAACGCTTGCATCCACCTGATCCATCGGGATGGCCTCTTCGGCCAGAACGGTGATCTTGAGCGGGTTCACCTCGACGAAGCCGCCGAGCACGAAGTAGCGGGTATCGCCTCGGGCGCCGCCGCGCACGTCGACGACGCCGGGGCGCAAGGTCGAGACGACAGGCATATGTCCCGCCATCGCGCCGAAATCGCCGTCCGCGCCCGGCACGGTGACCATCTCGGCCTCCTCGGAAAGCAGCAGCCGCTCGGGCGAGACGAGGTCGAATGCGATCTTGTCGGCCATCAGGCGGCCTGCGCGAGTTTCTGGGCCTTTGCCACCGCGTCCTCGATCGTGCCGACCATGTAGAACGCCGATTCCGGCAGATGATCGTACTCGCCGTTCACCAACGCCTTGAAGCTTCTGATCGTGTCCTCGAGCTTGACGCTGATTCCCTGCATGCCGGTGAACACCGTGGCGGCGAAGAAGGGCTGCGACAGGAAGCGCTCGATCTTGCGGGCGCGGGCGACCGTCAGCTTGTCTTCCTCGGACAGCTCGTCCATGCCCAGGATGGCGATGATGTCCTGCAGCGCCTTGTAGCGTTGCAGGATCTGCTGCACGCGGCGGGCGACGTCGTAGTGCTCCTGGCCGACGACGCGCGGATCGAGCAGGCGCGAGGTGGAATCGAGCGGATCGACGGCCGGAAAGATCGCCTTCTCGAACACCGCGCGCGACAGCACGGTGGTGGCGTCCAGATGCGCGAACGAGGTGGCCGGCGCCGGATCGGTCAGGTCGTCCGCCGGCACGTAGATCGCCTGCACCGAGGTGATCGATCCTTTTGTAGTGGTGGTGATGCGCTCCTGCAAGGCGCCCATGTCGGTGGCGAGCGTCGGCTGATAGCCCACCGCGCTCGGGATGCGCCCCAACAGCGCCGACACTTCCGAGCCGGCCTGCGTGAAGCGGAAGATGTTGTCGACGAAGAACAGCACGTCCTGCCCCTGATCGCGGAAATATTCCGCGACCGTGAGGCCCGAGAGGCCGACGCGCGCCCGCGCGCCGGGAGGCTCGTTCATCTGCCCGTAGATGAGGGCGCATTTCGAGCCTTCGGTGGAGCCCTTCTTGGGGTCTTTGTTCACGTCGGATTCGATCATCTCGTGATAGAGATCGTTGCCTTCGCGGGTGCGCTCGCCGACGCCGGCGAACACCGAATAGCCGCCGTGGTTTTTCGCCACCGCGTTGATGAGCTCCTGGATCAGCACGGTCTTGCCGACGCCGGCGCCGCCGAACAGGCCGATCTTGCCGCCGCGCGCGTAAGGCGCAAGCAGGTCCACCACCTTGATGCCGGTCACCAGAACCTGCGCCTCGGTGGATTGCTCGACGAATGACGGTGCCTCCTGGTGAATGGCCCGCCGCGCGCTCGCCCGGATCGGCCCGGCTTCGTCCACCGGCTCGCCGATCACGTTCATGATGCGGCCGAGCGTTCCCTCGCCGACGGGCACGCTGATCGGCGCGCCGGTGTCGGTCACCTGCTGGCCGCGCACCAAGCCCTCCGTCGCGTCCATCGCCACCGTGCGCACCGTGGATTCGCCCAGGTGCTGGGCGACTTCGAGAACGAGCCGCTGGCCGCGATTTTCCGTCTCCAGGGCGTTCATGATCGCAGGAAGATGCCCGTCGAACTGGACGTCCACCACCGCGCCCATGACTTGGGTGATGTGGCCGGGCTTGTTGCTGGGGGTCATCATGTTCATGGCGTGGTCCTTTCAATCGCGAGCCGACGCAAAGCGCCGCAGAAATCTGTATGGCTTACGATTGCTCAAGCCTCGACGAGGTCCAACCGGCGTTCGACGCGCGTCAGGCGTTCGTCGAAACGGTCCATGCGGCTGTTCATGGCCGCTATTTGAATCTCGACGGCAGACAGCTTTAGCTTGATGTCTGCAATGTCCGCCTCCATGCGCTCTTGCGATGCGCGGATCCGGCGGAGCATTTCAAGGACGAGATTTTCGGTTTCCTCGGTCATCGGTCTTAAGCTATCGCAGCGGTCTCCTTAAGTTAATCCCGTTCAGAGCGCCTCGGCGCCGGAGATGATCTCGATCAGCTCCTTGGTGATCATGGCTTGGCGGGTTCTGTTCATCTGCAAGGTGAGCCGGTCGATGACGTCGCCGGCATTGCGGGTGGCGGAATCCATCGCGGTCATCTTGGCGCCGAACTCGCCGGCCACATTCTCAAGCAGGGCGCCGAATATCTGCACGCTCACATTGCGGGGCAGAAGATCGGCCAGGATGGCGCCTTCGTCTGGCTCGTATTCGTAGACATTGCCCATGGCCCCGGCTGCCGGTCCCGTGGCCTCGATCGGCGCCGGAATGAGCTGCTGGCGGGTCGGCTCCTGGGTCATCACGGAGCGGAACTTCGAATAGACGATGGAGGCGACATCGAACTCGCCGGCATTGAACATGTCCAGCACGCGGCGTCCGATGGCGGCGGCATTAGAAAAGCCGATGCGTTTGACGGCCGTGAACTCGATCGTGTCGAGGATCAGCTTGCCGTGCAGGCGCTTGAGCTGGTCGCGGCCCTTGCGTCCGACACAGAGGATTTTCACCTGCTTGCCGTCGCGCAGGAGGTAGTCGATGTGCTGCCTGGCCAGGCGCACGATATTGGTATTGAACCCGCCGCAGAGACCGCGATCCGCAGTGGCCACGATGACCAGATGCACGGCGTCGCGGCCGGTGCCGATGAGAAGGGCAGGCGCGCTCGGGTTGTCCTTCATGCCGCCGGCGAGGCTGGCGATCACCGCGCCCATCTTCTCGGCGTAAGGCCGTGCGGCGACCGCGGCTTCCTGCGCGCGGCGCAGGCGCGACGCGGCGACCATCTGCATGGCCTTGGTGATCTTGCGGGTCGCCTTAACGCTGGCGATCCGGTTGCGGTAGGCTTTGAGGCTGGCCATCAGGCAAAGCTCTTGGAGAACTCGTCGAGGATCGCCTTCAGTTTTTCTTCGGTTTCAGGCGACAGCTGCTTCTGGGTGCGGATCGTTGCAAGAACGTCGGCGTACTTCGACCGCATCAGCCGCAAGAACTCTTCCTCGAAGCGCTGCACGTCGCTGACTTGCAGCTTGTCGAGGAAGCCCCTGACGCCGGAATAGATGGAGACGACTTCTTCCTCCACCGGCAGCGGACTGAACTGCGGCTGCTTGAGCAGCTCGGTGAGCCGCGCGCCGCGGTTGAGCAGCTGCTGGGTCGACGCATCGAGATCGGAACCGAACTGGGCGAAAGCCGCCATTTCGCGATACTGGGCGAGGTCGAGCTTGATCGAGCCGGCGACCTGTTTCATCGCCTTGATCTGCGCCGCCGAGCCGACGCGCGACACCGAAATGCCGACGTTCACGGCGGGCCGGATGCCCTGGAAGAACAGATCGGTCTCGAGAAATATCTGCCCGTCGGTTATCGAGATCACGTTGGTTGGGATGTAGGCGGAAACGTCGTTGGCCTGCGTCTCGATCACCGGCAGCGCCGTTAGCGAGCCGGAGCCGTGTTCGGCGTTCATCTTGGCGGCCCGTTCCAGAAGGCGCGAGTGGAGATAGAACACGTCGCCCGGATAGGCTTCGCGGCCGGGCGGACGGCGCAGCAAAAGCGACATCTGCCGGTAGGCAACCGCCTGCTTGGAAAGATCGTCATAGATGATGAGCGCGTGCATGCCGTTGTCGCGGAACCATTCGCCCATCGTGCAGCCGGTGAAGGGCGCCAGATACTGCAGCGGCGCCGGCTCGCTCGCGGTGGCCGCCACGACGATCGTGTAGTCCATGGCGCCGGAATCTTCCAGCGTCTTGACGGTCTGCGCCACCGTCGAGCGCTTCTGGCCGATGGCGACGTAGATGCAGTAGAGCTTGGCCGACTCGTCGCTGCCCTGATTGATCGTGCGCTGGTTGATGATCGCGTCGATGGCGATGGCGGTCTTGCCGGTCTGGCGGTCGCCGATGATGAGCTCGCGCTGGCCGCGGCCGATCGGGATCAGGCTGTCGATGGCCTTGAGCCCCGTCTGCATCGGCTCGCTCACCGACTTCCTCGGGATAATGCCGGGCGCCTTGACGTCCACCCGCCGGCGCTCGGCGACATTGGCGAGATCGCCCTTGCCGTCGATCGGATTGCCCAAGGCGTCGATGACGCGTCCGAGCAGCCCTTTGCCGACGGGGGTGTCCACGATGGCGCCGGTGCGTTTGACCGTATCGCCTTCCTTGATGCCCGTGTCGCTGCCGAAGATCACGACACCGACGTTGTCGGTCTCCAGATTGAGCGCCATGCCTTTCACGGCGCCGGGAAACTCGACCATCTCGCCGGCCTGCACATTGTCGAGGCCGTAGACGCGGGCGATGCCGTCGCCCACGCTCAACACTTGGCCCACTTCGCTGACCTGCGCTTCGACGCCGAAGCTTTCGATCTCGCGTTTCAGGATGGCGGAAATTTCGGAGGGTTGAATTTTCATCTCAATGTCCTCTCATGGCGACACGCAGCCCTTCGAGCTTCGTTCGCAACGACGAATCGATCATCTTCGAGCCGACTTTCACGATCAGCCCGCCGAGCAGCGAGGAATTGATCCTGGTCGCAAGCCGCGCGTCGCGGCCCAGTTTGGCCTTGAGCACCCGCTTGAGCTCGGCGGTCTGCTCGTCGCTCAAGGGGCGAGCGGCCGTCACTTCCGCATCGACTTCGCCGCGCTGATGGGCCATCAGTTTGTCGACGGCGCGAATAATTTCGGGCAGGGCAAAAAGCCGGCGCTTCTCGGCAAGGGTCAGCACGAAACGCACGGTGAGAGGCGCAGCCTCCATCCGGCGGAGCAGGGCATCCATGCCCTTCTTATGCTCTTCGCGCGAGAAGATCGGCGCCCGCACGAAGCGTTCGAGGTCGGCATTTTGCGCGATCATCTCCGCCAGTGCGGAAAAATCGCGTGCCAGCGCGTCGACGCTTTTTTCCTCTTGCGCCAATTCGAATACCGCGGTGGCGTAGCGGCCGGCTACTCCGGAAACGGCAGATGCTTCGCTAGCCACGTCAATCCTTCGGCTTCTCGCGTGCCCGCGGGCCCCGCGCGCGTCCGCTATTCTGTTGATTCCATTACGGATTTACTCTTGCAGACGGTTCGCCCACCACCCGCGCGCGAGGCAGTTAGCATGGGGTTCGGGGCAGTGCAACAATCCGCCAATGTCATGGTGTCGCTGGCACCTACCCTCGTTGGGGGCGTGAGGCCACCGTTACGGCACGGTCTGGGCGCGCAGATGCTTGACCAGGCCGCTTGCGCCTGCCACACGGCCCGCGCCATGCATGAGATCACGCAGGAATTCGGATTCGACGCGGCACACGTCCTCGGCGTGGGGCCCGAGCAGAACCGGCGCGTGCATGGGCATTCGTTCTATGCCGAGGTGACGCTCAGGGGCGAACCGGACCCGGCCACAGGGGTCATCCGCGACCTCGGCGAGGTGAAGACGGTTCTTGCCGGCATTGCGGCGAGCCTGGATCATCGGCTTCTCAATGAGATTGAGGGTTTGGGTGCGCCTACGCTGGAGAACCTTGCCTGCTTTATTCATGCGCGGGCAAAGGCGAAGCTGCCCGAGGTGGTGCGCGTCAAGATTCGGCGCCCTTCCTACGGCCAGTCGTGCACTTTCGAGGAAGGCTGACGGGCTTGGCCAAACGCGATTCCTTGACCCAGCTTGGCCGCAAGGTGGCGCTTCCCGCATCGCCGGCGGACGCGTGCCTCGAGAGCGTCCCCAATCCGCATCCGGATACGGACTACGTTGTGCGCTTCACGGCGCCTGAGTTCACCACGCTGTGCCCGATCACCGGCCAGCCCGACTTCGCCCATTTCGTCGTCGACTACTGCCCTGCAAGCGCGATCGTGGAATCGAAATCGCTCAAACTTTTCCTCGCAAGCTTCAGGAATCATTCGGGATTTCACGAAGACTGCACGCTTGCCATCGGCAAACGCATCCAGGCGACGATCCGGCCGAAATTTCTCCGCCTGGCCGGCTATTGGTATCCGCGCGGAGGGATTCCGATCGACATCTTCTGGCAGACGGGGCGGTTGCCCCGCGGCGTCTGGCTGCCCGAAACGGGCGTCGCGCCCTATCGCGGTCGGGGGTAGGGGATTGTCCCAGAAGCGCGTCACCGCGGCAGGATTTATCCCGCTACCGCGACCAATTCGGGGACATCGCCAGAAGCAACTGCCGCGGGCACGGCCTGATGCGAGAAGTAATTGAGGAGACGCCGCGCCCGGCATCCACCCTTGAGCGCATCGAGGCCGTCGGCATAGCCGTCGCGGATGAGATCGCTTCTGCGGTTCGCGCTTTGGCTCGCCGCTTGAAACAGCGCGTCGGCTTCGGGGCGCGAGATTTGGAATCGGGCGCGAAGATATCCCACGAAAATCTCGCGGTAGAGATCCAATCCGAGTCTTTTGCGCGTCTCGCGCTCATAGAAGCTCGTGAGCGAATCGAGCACGCCGATCACGTAATGGTGCAGATAGGCCGATCGGCCAAGATCGCCGCAGCTGCAGTAGTCGCCCGCGAGGATCCGGTGGACCTGCTCGTCTACGGCACTGAGCTGGCCGGAAATCCGCATGCCCTGCGTGCGCGCGAAATTCCGCAGATCGCGCTGCTTCAGATAGCCTTCGATAAGCGCGCCCATCGTCCCTCCGAACCGACGGTACTGGCAAGGCTGATGTTGATATCTAAGTCTTTCTTTTTAGTTACAATCTTCTCAACAAATCGTCCGAAGGTTTGTCCGCCGGTGTCCTCCTGCGGACGTCTCTCCTATGGGCGGATGGTCACCGGGGTAGCGATGGCAGCTCGCGATGTGGTCGTTGACCATGCCGACCGCCTGGGCGAAGGCGTAAGCGATGACGGGGCCGCAGAATCCGAAGCCGCGCTGCTTCAAGTCCTTCGACAGGGCCTGGCTCATGGGGGTCTGCGCGGGGATTTCCGATGGCGTTCGATAGCGGTTGATCCGCGGTCTGCCATCGACGTGCTTCCAGACGAATTCGCGAAAGCCGCCCGGCTCCTTCTCCATGATGTCGAGCCAGAGTTTGGCGCCTCTGATAGCCGACTCGATCTTGGCGCGGCTGCGGACGATGCCTGCGTTCTTGAGAAGGCGGCCGATCTGCGGCTCGCCATAGCGGGCAATTTTTTGCGGAACGAAGCCGTCGAAGGCGGTGCGAAAATTCTCGCGCTTGCGCAGGATCGTGATCCACGACAGGCCGGCCTGGAACCCGTCGAGGATCAGCTTTTCGTAGAGCGCCCGGTCGTCGAATTCCGGGACGCCCCATTCCTCGTCATGGTAGGCGATATAAAGCGGATCCTCGCCGGGCCACGGACAGCGGACGATCGCGCCGTTCACCGCCGCTTGGTCTTGCGTTTGGCAGCGCGCTTGGCCTTTTTCGCAGGTTTGGCCTTGGTCTTCGCTTTGGCCCGCTTGGCGCGCGCCGGCTTGGGTGCCGCGTGCAGGATCGCCTCGATCTTGTTGCCGTCGGGATCGCGCACGAAGGCGGCATAATAGTCCGGGCCGTAATCGGGTCGCGGTCCCGGTTCGCCTTCGTCGGTTCCCCCGTTTTCGAGCGCCGCTGCGTGGAACTTGTCCACCGCGTCCTTGGTGCGGGCCGAAAAGCCGATATGCACGCCGTTGCCGGGGTTGGGCGTGCCCTGATCGTATGGCAACTGGATCCAGAACTCCATGGCGCCTTCGCCATAGGCGATCGCGTAGGGCAAATATTGGCTCGTCCGCTCGTATCCCAGCGCGCCGAGAACCGCGTCATAAAACTTCGCGGCGCGCGCGACGTCGGCCACGCCGACGGACACGTGATGAAGCATGAAAATTGTCTCCGAAGAGGGAAGCAACGCAGTTTTGCGCATTTGACAGCCGGGTCAAGCGCAAAGCCATTGCGGACGAACGATGCGCACCGGCACGCCTTCTATCTGCGGCGTCGCTTGTGCGGATTCCGCAAGTCGGTCCAGGCGCACGAGGGCAAAACCCACCGCGCCATGGGCGGCAGCGAGACTGCCGATTTCGTGTTCGCCGGCCAGGACCGGGCACTCCCGGCCGGGCAGGGGGCTTGCGTCCAATGTCGCCACCGGCAAGAGGCGCTTGCGCGCCGTGCCTCGGTGCTTCATGCGGGCGGTGAGCTCCTGGCCGACATAGCAGCCTTTCTCGAAGGAGATCGCGTGCAGTTCGTCGAGATCGGCATCGAGGGCAAACATGCGGTCCTGTCCGAAATCGCTGCCTTCCGGAACGCCGCATTCCAGCCGATGCGCGAGGTAATGTTGTGCGCCTGCCGCATCGGCCGGGACGGCGCCGGCCGGAACGACGGCGCGCCTGCCCAGCGCGGCGAGCCGGGGGTCGTCGCAACCAGGGGCTGCCGCGCCGTTCCACGCCGCTACGACCTTCAATTCGCCGCGCGTCTCGATGGTCGCCTTGCTGCGCAGCCGATACATCGTGAGGCGTTTTTTGAGCGCGTCCTCGCTCGCTGCCTCGCAGTCCAGCAGAATGTCGCCGTCGCGCTCATGGAGGAGAAAATCGAACAGCACCTTGCCCTGCGGGGTGAGCAAGGCGGCGTAGACAGGCGCATCGGGCGCGAGCCGGCGAACGTCGTTGGTAATCAAGCCTTGCAGGAAGTCCCGCGCCTGCGGTCCGGAGACGCCGATCACGGCGCGATCGTCGAGGCGGGCGAGGTGGCTCATGTGCTGGAGATAGTGCATCGGGGAGCCGCTGCCAACCCGGACTGCCGCCTTTGGCCCACAAGGGCAGGCTGTTTCATATGGCTTCGATGCCATAAGAAATTTTCTCACGCGGAGCCGCGGAGGGAAATATCCGCCGCGGCTCCGCGTGAGAATAATTCGCCTACGCTGCTCGCTAAGAATACCGGGACATGGGATGCATTTCCGCCACGCGTGTGGGCGGGGCGGCCTTACGGGGTGAACCCCCAAACTTTTGCAATCGCGTCCGACATTGACCCCGTGCGCCGCCGGATTTACGCCGCCGCCTCGCGCCGCGTCGCATAGCGCGGGAACTCGACCGTCACGATCGTCCCCTGTTGAGCGGGACTGTCGATCTTCAAACGGCCCCCATGCTTTTCGGCGAGGGCACGCACGAGCGCCAGGCCCAATCCCGTGCCGCTCTTGGCGAGATTGGGGTCGTCGCAAACTTGCTCGAAAGGTTTTGCCAGGCGCGGCAGGTCCTCGGCGGCGATGCCGATGCCGTCATCGCGGATTTCGATGCGGACCAGATCGCCTTCGATCGTTGCCCTTATGTCCACATGCCCGCCGGCGCAAGTGAATTTGACGGCGTTCGACAGCAGATTGAGGACGATCTGCTTTAGCGCACGCCGGTCTGCCGAGCAGGTCATGTCTTGTGCGGGCATCGAGACATTCAGGCTGACGCCGCCCTGGGCGGCGCGCTCGGCCATGATCCGGACGCACTCGCCGACGGTCTCGGCGAGATCGATGTCTTCCAGAATCAACTCGAATTTTCCGGCCTCGATCTTCGCCATATCGAGAACGTCATTGATCAGATCGAGCAAGTGCTGCCCGGAATTGTGAACCAGCGAGATGTAGTCGCGATAGCGCGGATTGACGACCGGCCCGAACATTTCGTGGACCATCACGTCGGTAAAGCCGATGATGGCGTTGAGCGGCGTACGCAGTTCGTGGCTCATATTGGCGAGAAATCTCGATTTGGCCGAGTTCGCGGCTTCGGCTTCGGCGACGGCCGATTCAAGGGCCTTTATCGTGCGACGCAGATCGGTCACGTCCTCGCCGATCGAGAGAAAGAACTTGTGCCCCTCGAAAACCTCGAAAATCAATGCTCTCATGCGCATGATGCAGTCGGGATTTAAGGGAACCGGCGTTTCGTACTCGATGATCGAGGTTCCGTTCTTTTTCTGCGCTCCTTCAAATCTCTTTTGCAGAGATTTCGTGCCCTCCGGAAACAACTCGTCGGCCCGGCGTCCCACCATGTCCTTTGCGCTCATGCCCATCAGATTGGCGGTGCGTTCATTGACCAGAAGAATCTCTTGTGTCTCGAAATCCATCACGGTCACTGTCGCAGGCATATTCTCCACGACGGCTCGGAGGAGACTCTCGGCGTCCTTGCGGCGCAACTCGGACTCGTGTTCGGTCGTCACGTCCTGCAATAAAATCACGTAACCGCAGGGTTCGCCCGCATCGCTGTACCAATATGAAAGCTGCGCCCTGAACCAGAGCGAGCGTCCCGCAATATCGACGCGGCGAACGAGAGTGCACTCTCCCTGTCCCTCCGCGAAGGCCTGCGCAAGCGCCGCAAATTGTTGTCCGCTGCCTGGAATGAGGCCAAACACCTGCTGTCCGGCGATCTCGTCCATCGACTTCCCAAGCAGTGCGAGATGGCTGGGGCTGGCGGCTACGTAGCGAGCGTCGAGGTCGAGCACCAGCGCATTGATCGGTGCCTCCGTCACGAAAAGCTTTACGGCTTCCGCTCGTCCGGGACGTGGACCGATGGGCCCAATGGTCACGGCCCCCCCCGTTATAAAGTTGGTCGTCCACTATGCGCCCGGAATGTTAATTTATCGCTGTCGGGGCCGATCGAGCGGCCAATCGAGATTTCGGGCAAGCAGCAGGGCACCTATGCCTAAATATTCGTAAACGCAACCCTAACGTCGGTGAAATGTGCGAGGAACTCGAGGGACAGTGTTATTGCCCCCACGCGTTCCGGGAATGGCGTAGGATTTGAACGGCAGATGTCTACCTGTCGTAACAACAATTTCCACCGTCTATATGCAGCGTTCGGCTGGTGATGTAGCCGCCGCCCGGGCCTGCCAGGAAAACGACCAGCGCGCCGATATCCTTCTCGGCGTCGCCCATCCGTCTGAGCGGAATGCCTTCGAGGTGTCGGCGCCGTCCTTCGTCGTCGAGCATGTCTTCGAACCACGTTCGATACGCGTCGGACGCCGATAAGGGGCAGATCGTATTCACGGTGATGCCGTATCTGCCCCAACCCGTTGCGGCGGTCTTGGTGAGGCCGCGGATGCCCTCCTTGGCGATATTGTAAGCGCCAAGTTCCGGCAGGCCCATGGTCGCGCCGCCGGAGCCGAAATTGACGATGCGCCCGCCGCGTTCCTTCATCGCCGGGAAGCACGCCTGCATGGTATAGAGCGTGCCGTATATGCATGCGCGCAAGGCGTCGTCGAGGATGTTGTCGGTAATGTCCTCGACCGGTGTGCGTTCGGCCGAATAGGCATTGTTGACGAGCGCCCAGATCGGTCCGAGCTGTTCCTGGACCTCGGCGACTGCCCTGTCGACCTCGGCGCGGACGCCGACATCGCCGACGCAGACCACGCAACGGCCGCCCAGCTCTGCGATCTTTGCCGCTGTTTGTTCCAGCGTTTCGCGCGTACGGCCGAACAAGCCGATTGCGGCACCTGCCTTGGCCAGGGCCATGGCAATGCCCGCTCCGACACCGCGCCCTGCTCCCGTCAAAAATGCGACCTTGCCTTCAAGCTCCTGCATAACCGCCTCCCTTCCGTTGTTGGCGAAACTTGCAGAGGTCCAATACCGGGAATCGCAGGTTGGCGACACGGGAAAAGATTGAGCGCGGGGGGCGCAGAGGATTTGATGGTTTGAACTGTTCGCGCTGCGAACGATAACGCGCCGAACTTCGCGGCACTGACGCCCAACGCCGCAAACGGACTGCACGTCTTCCAGGCAAACGGTTCGGTCTGTGACGGCGCGGCGGGGCAGGGTGGAGGAGAAGGATCAAAGCTTGCGGCCGTTGCCGCCAAATTCACGCAGGCGCAGGCGGTCGACTCCATCGTCCACCCCGCGCCCAACATGCCCAAACTCTTCCCCGGCGCGCTCGCCGCCCAGGATGTCGCCGACGTCGCCGCCTACATACGCCGCCCGCCGCAATGACCGGTGCCGCCGCAGGACGCCGTACTCGAGCGCAAATCCGGCAAAGCAGGCTCGCGTTCACGCCTTCATTCGTCCAAGGCTCCCAGGCCGGCTCAATGCCGGAATATGCGCTGCGAAGACAGCTCGAATCGTGGGACCCCGACACATGTTAAATATGGGGACAGATTTATATCGCCGGAATCGGTCAAACCACGCGAAAAAGCATCTCGGTGGGCTTTAACGTGCCCCGGAAAAACGCTATCGTCCGCTCCAACCCGGAGTCGTCCGGGGAATGTCGGATAATTTACTGTCGCCGATCGGAGTTCGCCGATGTCGACTTCGCTTTTTTTAGCAAAATTGATCGGTCCGGTTTTCCTCGTTGTTGGAATCGGTTTGCTCTTCAATGTCGAATCGTTTCGAAGCTTGCTTACCGAATTCATAAAAAATCCTGTGCTTGTCTATTTGGCGGGCGTTCTGGGATTGGTTGGCGGCTTGGCACTAGTTCTGAACCATAATTTCTGGATAGCCGACTGGCGATTGATCATCACGCTCGTTGGCTGGATTGCGCTTATTCGCGGAGTGGTTACGATTTTGAGGCCACAATGGATCGTGTCTATCGGAAATCGGATTTCCCAACATAAGGCTATCTTCTTAGCCGCCGGTATCGTCGATTTCATTATTGGCGCGGCCTTGAGCTATTTCGGTTATATTGCGTAGCTGACCTGATAGCTTCTTTCAAAAAACCGTCTCGAAAATCCCAGAGAAGTGCGGGCTCTGCCAGTTACGGCGAAGACCAAGAAGCAGTTGAGCCTGCTATAAGCGGGCCACGGGTCGACATGACGGAACATCGGCAGTTATGAAACTGACACCAAACTTCCTTGTGGCGATTGCGGCGCTGCTTTTCGTTGCGGCGGCTCTCACCGCAGCCCGCGCGGAAACCATGATGAAGCCCGGTCCGTCGCCCGAAGCGGGCCTGGCCGGGGTCTGGCGCGTTATCGGCGCAAGCTCCGCGCCATGGTCCAAACCCCGCGCGCTGAACAAGACCAATGCGCCGCTGCTCGAATACGCCGTCGATTTCGGAGCCGGAGAAGTCGAGGGCCCGCCGCCGCTCGCGTGCAAGCCGGCGCGCTATTCGTCCGGCGTCGTGGGCCTCGACGAAATGTTCGGCGGCAGGCTTGCCGGCGATCCGCGCGGCGCGATGCGCGAGTCGCTGCATTTGTCTGCGCCATCGACCTGGCGCATTTTCTGCGGCGCCGCGGCACGCGATTACTACGTCGACGACGATGCCGACCTGGTGATGGCGCAGGGCGATGTCGTTTACCGGCTCGAGCGGCCCACCGGCATGAATCCGGAACAGTACAAGGCTGGCTACAGCGGCCCGAGCTTCGATTGCACGCAGGCAAAGTCGACGGGCGAAAGACTGATCTGCCGCGACGCCCATCTTGCGAAACTGGACCGCACACTCGGCGCGGCCTTTCTCGCGCTCGGAAAGTCCGAATCGATGCCGAGCTTCGCAACGATGCGCAATGGTCAGCGTGCATGGTTATCCTTCACGATGAAGAGCTGCGGCGCGGACGGCGCGATGCCCGAGAGCCTTGGCGACAGAAATCCCATCATCGCGTGCCTCGACACCGCCTGGAGCGACCGCGCCGAGCTTTTCAACGGCGTGAAAGTCCATCGCGCCGGCACGCTCGTACTGGAGCCGCGCCTCAAGTTTCGGGCGCGCGAAAACCCCAACACGGAGGAAAGCGACATCTATCCCTGGATGAGCGGCGGACCTCAGGCCGCCCCATTCAATGCCTTCGTGTTCAAGACCCTGAAGCTCGATGCGTGGCGGATGGACGATGCGGCGGTGTTCCGCTACGGCAACGATGTCGGCGACATGAGACGGCATGCGCGGCGCTTCTATGCGGTTGAACGATTCGACGACCGCGTCGTCAGCCTCGCCGTCTCCACGTCGGATTACGTCGGCGGCCACGATGAGGAACGCGGCGAGACCGCGCTCAACTGGCAGATGGGAAGCGCGCGCCTCATCGGGCTCGATGACGTGTTCGCGCGGGGCGCGCCGTGGAGAAAGTTCGCGGCCGATTACTGCACGAGGTCTCTGCGTAAACAGGTGGAGCAGGACAACATGCCCGCCGATCTCGACAGCTCGCAGATCGATGCGACCGTCGCCGCCGGCGGCAACTGGCTGTGGAGCAAGGACAATGCGATCGTCATGTTCGCGATCTTCATGAATTCCGGCATGCCCCAAGCCGAATACGAGGTGGAAATTCCCTACGCGGCACTGAAGCCCTACATGAAGCCCGACGCCCCGCCGCTCTGAGCCGGAAATCGAGGACAGGACCAACACCCCACCGTCCGGCTCTTGTCTGCGCGCACAACCGATGGGCCTTGAGGATTTTGTGGGACAGGTGGCGCCGGAGCTCTAGCGGCGCGGTCTTTAGCGTGCTGAGATTACGGGATCGACGTTCCGGGAAAATCTTCGCTCGTGATGACAACGGCCATGCCTGCTCTTCCCGGCGTCGAACGAATGGCCGAAACAGGGGAGGAAATTCTTGGGAAAGCTGGATAACAAGGTCGCCTTCATCACCGGGACGGCAACCGGACAAGGCCGTGCCGCGGCGCTGCTGTTCGCCCGCGAGGGCGCAGTTGTCGTAGGGTGCGACCTGAAGATCGAGGAAGCCGCGCAAACCGTCGAGGCGGTGCAGCGTGCCGGCGGCACGATGTTTTCGACAGCTCCGGTCGATTTGGGCGATCCGCAGGCCGTCGATCGCTGGATCGCCGATGGCGTCGATGCGGCCGGCGGGATCGACATTCTCTATAACAATGCCGGGGCGGTGCGCTTCGGGTTCATCGAGGATTTATCGATCGAAGACTGGCACTTCACCGTGCGCAACGAACTCGATCAGGTGTTCTTTACCTGCAAGGCCGCATGGCCGCATTTGAAGGCGCGAGGCGGTGGGGCGATCATCAATACCGCATCGACCGTGACCCGGCGCGGCAATGCAGCGATGGGCTTTTGCGCCCACATGGCGACCAAGGCGGGTGTGATCGCATTGACGAAGCAGCTCGCCGCCGAAGGCGCTCGCTACGGGATTCGCGCCAATTCCATCTCCCCGGGTTTGATAGACACGCCGGCAACAGCGCATCTGAAAAGCATGCAGGATCAACTGGCCAAGTCGATCCCGCTCGGACGCTGGGGGCAGCCCGACGATGTTGCCTGTTGCGCAGTCTACCTTGCCTCCGACGAGGCGAGATGGGTGACGGCGTCGGACTTCACGGTCGATGGCGGAGGTACCGGCGCGGGTTGATCGAACCCGGGCCCAAGGGCTCGGACGGCAAGCACGATTAGGGATAAGGGGACAGGTTACGTCCGCCAATTGAGCCCGCCATGACCGCCCTGACTGTCACTCTCCTTTTCATCGCTTCCCTCTGGGCCGGGGTACAGAATGCTCTGGCGGGCGGTGGCTCTTTCATCACGCTGCCGTCGCTGATGCTGACCGGCATGGACGCGCGCGCCGCCAACATGACCTCGACCATTGCGCTCTTTCCGGCACAGATCGCCATGGGCTGGACGGGACGGAAGAATGTCTCGGGCGCTGCAGGGCTTTCGTTCACGACGCTCGTCATCGTCAGCCTGATCGGCGGTGCGCTAGGCGCCGTGCTGTTGCTCGTCACGCCGACGTCGTTCTTCGCGCACCTCGTGCCCTGGCTCGTGCTCCTTGCAACGGCGATTTTCGCCTGGGGGAGTTTCGGTCCGAAGCGCGAAATCCCGGGGCATCTTCATGGCTGGGCGGCGCTGGCGGCGCAGTTCGGCATCTCGATTTACGGCGGCTATTTCGGCGGTGGCATCGGATTCTTGATGCTGGCGGCGCTGACGGCTGCGGGCTTGGCCGTGCGCAACGCAGGCACAACGAAAAATGCCCTTGCGGCGGTCATGAACGCTTCAGCGGTTTTGATTTTCGTGTTCTCGCCCGAGGTGCGCTGGTTTCAGGCAGGCGTGTCCTGCGCCGGCGCCGTCATCGGCGGCGTAATCGGCGCGCGCATGCTCAACCGTGTGAACGAGAAAGCGCTACGGATCGTTGTCGTATGCATCGGTGCGGCGCTGACGGTGGGTCTTTTCCTGCAGGTGCGATAACCGGCGTTTTCCTGTTTGGAACACACCGCTCTTTGGACGTCGACACGGAGGCCGCTCGGCTAGCAGGTCACTTCTCAGTTGCGGTATTACGCAGAATACCGGGACATTTACCCGTCGCCATATGTTCACCGACGCGACCCGGAGATGTTTTGCTGACGGCGAATGATTTCGCAAGAAAGCTTTCTAATGAGCGCACTGGCATTCGGCTTCACGAAGCTCGTCGTGGGCGATCTCGACGCTTCGGAGCGCTTCTATCGCGACGTCTTCGGGATGAAGTCCCTGCATCGGGTCGCCACGGAAGAACACGCATACGCGCTCGAGGAAATTGTCATGTCACTTTCGGGTGCCCAGGGCGATCATGCGCTGGTCATCACCCGCTACTTGAAGCGCCCATGCCCGCCGTCGGGCTCGGCATGGACAGGCTTCGTGGTTGCGGACGTCGCGGCGACGCTCCAAGCCGTCGAAAGGGCAGGGGGCAGGATCGAGGTTGGTAGCCACGAAAACTCCGAGCACGGCGTGCTGGCCGCCATTGCCGCCGATCCCGACGGCCACCTGATCGAGATTATTCAGGTCGTGCGACCGCAGTGATAGCGGTCGGCTCCAGGGCTGACCGTTGCAGATGCTGCTCACAAACACTTTCGCGATCGGTCATTCCGCGACGGCATCCTCTAGTCACCGAATTTCCTGCCAAACTAATCTAGTTGATGGCCGTACGCAGGCGACCTCATCCATGAACTCATCGCTGAGCTTGGATCGCAACTCGCTGGCAAATTGCTCGCATCCTGTTCTATTGTGAAATCTGCTACCGGTAATTGACTTCCGGGACTATACGCGTAGACAGCACTATATTCCCATCGTCGATCGTCAGCTGCGGAAACTGCCCCATACACAGCGCATATCGCGACGACTAAGGACATCCGTCACAACAAGTGAATCGGATTTGGCGTTTGCGCCATGTGGTGATGTGACTCGGGGCGTCGAGATTCCTAGGATTGCGCTGCGGCGGTATTCGGGTCGGCATGATCGACATGCAAGCGATTCGGCAAAGGTGGGAGCTTGTGGGCTCGAAGCTGGATGAGCGGGGGCGGCGGATGTTTGCAGCCGGCGAGGTCCGCGCGGCTGGCTGGGGCGGTCTGGCGGCGGTCTGCGAGATCACTGGGCTCGCGCGCTCGACCATCGGCCGGGGACAGAAAGACCTTGACGCCGCGCCCCTGTCGAAAGGCCGGGTGCGCCGCAGGGGAGGCGGCCGGCGGCCTCTATCGAGCCGGGACGCGACGCTGATCGAGGATTTACGGATCGTCATTGAGCCGGCCACGCTCGGCGATCCGATGCGCCCGTTGTTGTGGGTGTCGAAAAGCCACGACAAGCTGGTTGTCGCATTGCAGAAGAAGGGCCACGAGATCAGCGCCAGCAGCGTGAAGAGACTGTTGCCGAAGCTCGGCTATAGCCGGCAGTCGAACCGCAAGGCCGACGAGGGCTCGAACCATCCCGACCGCAATGCGCAGTTCGAGCACATCAACGCCAAGGCGATCGCGGCACAGGCTGCGGGGCAGCCCGTCATCTCGGTCGACACCAAGAAGAAAGAGCTGGTCGGCAACTACAAGAACGGTGGCACCGACTACCGCCCGAAAGGCGATCCGCTGCGCGTGAAGGTGCACGACTTCGAAGATAAGGATCTCGGCAAGGTCGTACCTTATGGCGTGTACGACGTTGGCGCCAATGCAGGGTGGGTGAGCGTCGGGATCACAAGCGACACGGCTCAGTTCGCTGTCGCCTCCATTCGCCGCTGGCTCGACGCAATGGGGCGCCAGCGCTACCCGAAAGCCCGCGAGTTGACCATCACGGCCGATGGCGGCGGCTCGAATGGAACGCGTGTCCGGCTGTGGAAGGTCGAGTTGCAAAAGTTCGCCGACGAGACGGGCCTCGTGCTCCACGTCCATCACTATCCGCCAGGCACCTCTAAGTGGAACAAGATCGAGCACCGCATGTTCTGCCACATCACGCAGACTTGGCGTGGGAGACCTCTCGTCGATCGCATGGCCGTGGTCGAACTGATTGCCGCGACGACGACCAAAGCCGGCCTCAAAGTCGAGAGCGCCCTCGATACTGCGATCTACGAAAAGGGAATCAAAGTGAGCGATGCCGAGATGAAGACGCTCGACATCCGGGGCGATGAATTCCATCCTGAATGGAACTACACAATCCGACCGCGATCAGCCGACAATAGGAGCGGTTAATTTGGCCAGTGTCCTAAGTGGTTTTTTTTCGCCAATAGCCCGCGAGCAAGCTGTACGCCAATGGGCGGTAGATTTATGGCCCCATTTTTGTGTTCATACAAAAAATCCGGGGCACTGCTTTGCACAAAGGTGCCCGATGTCTTGCCGTCTACCCACGGCACCATACGAATGTAGAGCACTTTTGCGGGGATAGAGCCCAGATTTTCAGACATCAGTTGCGCGTGGATTACGGGTCCGGGCGCTAATGCAAACGAAGGAACGATTTTTACAAAGGGGCGTACCTGCAATTCTTGGAGCCTGAGTTGTTCTCTAAGAACGGAGGTTTGCTGGTACGTGAATACAACGCCCGCAATGGAGATGCAGAGAGCCGCAACGCTCAGAGTGTCGGACAATCGCCATTGAGCCATCCGTAACTCCCCGAATGAGGTGTTAACGTCAAACGTCAGAATCGAAAAGAATAACGATGACAGGCAATGCGATGTAATTCGACGACAACTTACACATTGCAAATTCCCGCCGTCAAACCCGACCCGCGTGATGACGAACGCTTCGCTGCGTTGCGGGGAGCCGAGCGCAGCGGACGCCTGTTTGCGGCTGCAGGCTCGCCGGTCCCGAGCGGCGTCTGAGGTGGCCGATCGGACGAGCTCTACAGACCGCCAAACGAGGCTCGACCTAGAATTCTTGAAATATGTATGCCGTACCGGTACTCTGTCTCCATCCTTTCGCAGGCGTCGCCGGTTGGCATTATAATATCTTCATAAAACAACAAGATCGGCGATCTCGCTCAGATTCCCAATTTGAAGATCAATTGGGGCGACTTGCTTCCGGCTGGCATTCGGTACCCAACAAAAACGAAATTCGTCCTGATAGGTGTACGCGAAATGCTTTACGAGCGGAATAAACATGTCCACCGAAAATTTCTTGGTCGGAAGCAGCGGATCTATATAAGTCACATTGGCGTTGTGCATAGTGGTCGCTGCAAGTGTTGGCTCGCACGCTGCTGACGCGGATACGAGATGCCGGAACGCATCACGATTACGTATAATCACGCAGGAATCGGCATTAAAATCCACGAAAAGCCGCGGTTCTACACTGTTCGTCAGACAATATATCCAAAAATCTGTCGGACAGGATACTCTCACGTTCACGTGTTGGTCACGCACCACTTGGGGTACGTCGCGCGGGTTTTGAACCAGAGTAACTATATCGTCGCGCGTGAGAGCCATAGAGAGGTCAAAACACAGTTCGTTGTCTCTGCATGCTACGTTGTGGTCTCTGTTGAAAAAATAGCTTGCGGGCTGAAGTCGCAAAGCGCCACGTTTAAGTAGTGCCTCCATGTGTCGCCGCTGGCCGAACTTGATTAGCACTTCGCCGGGTCTCAGGCGTAAAGACGCCATTCGTGCGGCAGCTTTTTTAGCCAACTCTGAAGCGAAGTTGGGGAAAGGCTCTTGTGCGGACGATATCATCTCTGGCCGGAACCCATTGGGGTGCGGGCCGTATCGAATTTGGAACTCCTCAAGCACGTGGGTGAATTTTTCTAGCCAAATCGGCCCATCATTTTCAAGAGGAGCAAAACCGACAACCGGCCGCGGCTTCGCTTGAAGTCGGAGCATATTGAGAAGTATGTCGCGAAAGCGGTAGTTAAGCGCGTGTTGATTTAAATGTCGCATATAACGGCGTTGATCATATTGGCGCCGCCAATAGATGTGCCGGCTTGTTTGCGTTTGGTTCAAACCCTGCACCGCAACGTCTCACGTCATGTTATTCAACTGCACCCGCTCGTGCTTCCGCAGGTGTCGCATTTCATGCAGGTGCCGTTGCGGACCAGGGTGAAGTTTCCGCAGGCGCCGCAGGCGTCGCCTTCGTAGCCCTTGATGCGGGCTTCGACGATGGCGCGGGCGCGTTCGATGAGCGACGCTCGACGCGGCTGGGGAGTTTCGATCGACAGGCGGGCTTCCAGCGTGGCGACGGCGGAGGCAACGGGGTTCGACGCGGCTTCGGCGCGTTGCGCGTCGGAAGACGCGCGGTCCCAGTGGACACCCGCGGTCCCAGGCAGGACGCCCGCGCTCCCGGCAGCTTCCAGCACCTGGGCGCGGACGTCGCTCAAGGCATCGGCGACGGGATCGTCGTTCATCTGGTGGATGTGCTCGTGCTCGACCGGTTTTGCCAGCGCGTTGCTGCCGCGCACCACCGCGAGCGATTGCAGCTTGCCGCGCACGAAGCCGGTGGAGGTCATGCGCGAGAGAGTCTGTGCGAAGTCCTTCGCGGTTTCGCGGCGTCCCTCGCCGGCGTTCTCGCCGTGGCCGAGGTCCTCGTCCTGCGCCGGCGCCACATGCGCGAGGTCGTTGCGGCCGAGATAGGAGACGGCCAGCTCGCGGAAAATGTAGTCGAGCACGCTGGTGGCGTTCTTGATCGAATCGTTGCCGATGACGAGGCCCGCCGGTTCGAAGCGCGTGAAGGTGAAGGCTTCCACGAATTCCTCGAGCGGCACGCCGTATTGCAGGCCGATGGAGATGGCGATGGCGAAATTGTTCATCAGGCTGCGGAAGGCCGCACCTTCCTTGTGCATGTCGATGAAGATTTCGCCGGGGCGGCCGTCCTCGTATTCGCCGGTGCGCAAATACACCTTGTGACCGCCGACGACGGCCTTCTGGGTATAGCCCTTGCGGCGCTGCGGCAGACGCTCGCGCTCGCGGCTGACGATTTGCTCGATGACCTTCTCCACCACGCGCTCGGTGACCACGGTGGTGCGTGCGGCCTGGGGTGCGGCGATCAGTTCCTCGAGCTCGTCGTCGGCGTCGTCGAACCGGAACACCTGGCTCGCCAGCGGCTGGGAGAGCTTGGAGCCGTCGCGATAGAGCGCGTTGGCCTTGAGCGCCAGCTGCCACGACAGCATGTAGGCGTCGCCGCATTCCTCCACCGTCGCCGTGTTGGGCATGTTGACGGTCTTGGAGATGGCGCCGGAGATGAAGGGCTGCACCGCCGCCATCATGCGGATGTGGCTTTCGACGCTGAGCGCGCGGATGCCGATGCGGCCGCACGGATTGGCGCAATCGAAGACGGGCAGGTGCTCGGCTCGCAGATACGGCGCGCCTTCGAGCGTCATGGCGCCGCAGACGTGGAGATTCGCCTCGTCGATCTGCGACCGGGTGAAGCCGAGTGCCTTGAGCATGTCGAAATCGGGCGCGTCCATCTGGGCGGCATCGAGCTTCAAGGTCTCGGTGCAGAAGCGTTCGCCGAGCGTCCACTTGTTGAACACGAAGCGAATGTCGAACGCCTGTTCGAGCGCGGCTTCGATCGTTGCGATCTGGTCTTCGCCGAAGCCCTTGGCGCGCAGCGCCTCGTGGGTGACGCCCTGGCTTATGCCTTCCAAGGTGCCGTGGCCCACCGCATAGGCGATGATGTCGTCGACCTCTTGCGGCGCATAGCCGAGGCCGGCGAGGGCCTCGGGAACGCAGCGGTTGATGATCTTGAAATAGCCGCCGCCGGCGAGCTTCTTGAACTTCACCAGCGCGAAGTCCGGCTCGACGCCGGTGGTGTCGCAATCCATCACCAGGCCGATCGTGCCGGTGGGCGCGATGACGGTGGCCTGCGCGTTGCGGTAGCCGAACTTTTCGCCCAGCGCGAGGGCTGCGTCCCATGCCTTTTTGGCAGCGACGGCGAGGTCGGCGTCTTCAATGGCTGCGAGGTCGAGGGGAACCGGCAGGATCGACAGCTCCTCATAGCCCTTGTGCTCGCCATGGGCGGCGCGGCGATGATTGCGGATCACGCGCAGCATCGCGTCGCTGTTGTTGGCGAATTCCGGGAAGGGGCCAAGCTCGGCCGCCATCTCGGCGGAGGCGGCATAGGAGGCGCCCGTCATCAGTGCTGCGATGGCGCCGGCAATGGCGCGGCCTTCGCGGCTGTCATAGGGAATGCCGTTGGCCATCAGCAGCCCGCCGATATTGGCGAAGCCGAGACCCAACGTGCGGTAGTCGTAGGAGAGCTGCGCGATCTCGCGCGACGGGAACTGCGCCATCAGCACCGAGATCTCGAGCACGACGGTCCACAGCCTGACCGCGTGTGCGAAGGCTTCCGCGTCGAACCGCTTCTCGCCGTCGACGATCTTGCGGAACGCCATCAGGTTGAGCGAGGCGAGGTTGCAGGCGGTGTCGTCGAGGAACATGTATTCCGAGCACGGATTGGATGCCCGGATGTCGCCGCCCGCCGGGCAGGTGTGCCAGTCGTTGATCGTGGTGTGGAACTGGATGCCGGGATCGGCGCACGACCACGCAGCATAAGTCACCTTGTCCCACAGCGCCCGCGCCTTCAGCGTTTTGGCGAGACCGCCACGGCGGTAATTGAGGTCCCAGTCGCCGTCGGCCTGCACCGCTTGCAGGAACGCGTCGGGCACCCGCACGGAGTTGTTGGAGTTCTGGCCGGAGACCGAGAGGTAGGCTTCCGAATCCCAATCGGTGTCGTAGGTGCGGAATTCGAGCGTCTTGAAGCCCTGGCGCGCGAAGGAGATCACGCGCTCGATATAATTGTCGGGGATCATCGCCTTGCGGGCGGCCCGCACCTCGCGGCGCAGCGCCGGGTTCTTCTTGGGATCGAAGCAATCGTCGCCCGAGCCTTCGCAGTTGATGCAGGCGCGCATCACGGCCTTGAGATGCTTCTCGGCGAGTTTGGAGCCGGCGACGAGGGCGGCAACCTTCTGTTCCTCGATCACCTTCCAGTCGATGAACTGCTCGATGTCGGGGTGGTCGATGTCGACCACCACCATCTTGGCGGCGCGCCGCGTGGTGCCGCCCGACTTGATGGCGCCGGCGGCGCGGTCGCCGATCTTGAGGAAGCTCATCAGACCGGAGGATCTGCCGCCGCCCGACAGCTTCTCGGCCTCGCCGCGCAGGCTGGAGAAATTGGTTCCCGTGCCCGAACCGTATTTGAACAGACGCGCCTCGCGCGTCCACAAATCCATGATGCCGCCTTCGTTTACCAGGTCGTCTTTCACGCTTTGGATGAAACAGGCATGCGGCTGGGGGTGCTCGTAGGCGGAGCCCGATTTGGTCAGCCGGCCGGTGACGTGGTCGACGTAGTAGTGCCCCTGGCTGGGGCCGTCGATGCCGTAGGCCCAGTGCAGCCCGGTGTTGAACCATTGCGGCGAGTTGGGCGCCGCCATCTGCATGGCCAGCATGTGGCACAGCTCGTCGTGGAAGGCGCGGGCGTCGGCTTCGGTGTCGAAATAGCCGCCCTTCCAGCCCCAATAGGTCCAGGTGCCGGCCATACGGTGGAACACCTGCTTGGCCGAGCGTTCGCCGGTGCGCGCAGCGCCTTCGGGCTCATGACGCCACAGGAAGGACGGTACGCCGGCCTCCGGGACTTCGCGCAGCTTTTCGGGAACGCCGGCCTTGCGGAAATATTTCTGCGCCAGCACGTCGGTCGCCACCTGGCTCCACTGCGCCGGCACTTCGATGTCGGTCTGGCTGAAAACGACCGAGCCGTCGGGGTTGCGGATCTCGCTCGATGCCGTCGCGAATTCGATGCCGTGGTATGCCGACTGTCCTTCAACCGTAAAACGCCGCTCGATGCGCATCCTGCTCCCCCAAAATTGCTAAGGCCGATCCTACTTCCGGCACGCGTCGCGACGCTTCAAGGACAGCTCTCCCGTCGTCGGAAGTCAGCCTTTTCGGGCGAGCCTCCGACGCTACGATTAGTGCGCCGACCCAGATTTTGTGTCGCGACGAGCGACAGGAGCGAAGTATGGCCACGTCCGAAAACCGGACGCAAGGGCTAAGTGGTAAACGAAATCTTACCCACCAGATTTAGTGCGTAAGACATGCCGCGATTTTTCGCGGTAACTCCGCGTGTCAAGTAGTAAGGGCGGAATCGCGCAAAAATATTTTTCGTAAATGCGACGGTGGATAACAAGGCTGTGGATGGATTTGCCAAATTTGTTCCTCCCCCGCGCAGCGGGGCAGGTGGATCGCCGCGTAGCGGCGAGACGGAGGGGGCGATTTCCGTGTGCGCGTTCATGCCCCCTCCGCCTCGCGGAGTTTATCCTCCGGCTGCGCTTCGCGCAGACCGGGGGGCTCGGCACCTCCTCCACTAACGTGGGGGAGGAAGAGATAGCGCGGCCAACATTCACTCCCTATAGTCCCGGCCGAATCCGATCTGGCGCGAAAATGTCGTTCTTGCAAGCACTCTTCGTCTGGTGGCGCGGCGCCACGGCGGGAACCTGGTTCACCACATGGTTCAGCGGCCGTCTGGTCGGCAAAGACACGTTCGGCAACCGCTATTACCAGAACCGCGCCGGCACCCGCCGCTGGGTGATCTACAATGGAACGGTGGAGGCCTCGCGCGTGCCGCCGGATTGGCACGGCTGGTTGCACCACACCTTCAAGGAGCCGCCGACGGTTGCGCCGCCCAAGATCAAGCCCTGGGAAAAACAGCACCAGCCGAATCTGACCGGCACCGGCGGCGCGTATCGTCCGCCGGGCAGCCTGGCGGCAACCGACGTACGTCCACCCGCGAGCGATTATCAACCCTGGACTCCCACATGAAGAGCACACCGGATGCAGAGCAACACGGTTGAAACGCTGATCGGCGCACTGGTAGTGCTCGTCGCGGCAGGCTTTCTTGTCTTCGCCTACGGCACAACCAGTTCCGGCAGCATATCGGGCTACGATCTCAAGGCGCGATTCTCCAGCGCCGACGGCATCAATTCGGGCACCGATATCAGGCTGCACGGCGTGAAGATCGGAACCGTGTCGTCGGTGGGTCTCGATCCCAAGACCTACGCCGCCATCGTGCATCTCTCGCTTCGCAGCGACATCCGGATTCCCGACAATTCGTCGATCAAGATCACATCGGCGGGGATTCTCGGAAGCTCCTATCTTGCCATCCAACCCGGCGGCAGCGATAAGATGCTCGCGGCCGGTGGCGAGATCGTCAACACGCAAGGCTCCGTCGATTTGATGAGCCTGATCGGCCGCGCCATCTACGGAAATTCCGGCGGTAAATAGCCATGCGACGTCTTCTGCCTCTTGCTGCGCTTGTCGTGTTCGGCGCCGTTGGCGCGCGCGCGCAGGACGGTGGGGTCGATGTCCGCTTGCCGGCGCCTGCGCCGTCGCGGCCGCTGACGGTGGCGGACGCCGTCCCCGGCAAGGACGGCATCAAGCGCGCCGTCATCCTGCGCGGGCTCGACAAGATCACCGGCCGGCCGGCGAACGTCTTCGCGCCCATCGGCGTGCCGGTGCGTTTTGCGACGCTGACGATCACCGCCCGTTACTGCTATTCGACGCCGCCCAGCGAGCCGCCAGAAACCACGGCGTTTGTCGAAGCGGTGGACCATCGTCCCGATCAGCCGCAGCGCAAGATTTTTTCCGGCTGGATGCTCGCCTCCAGCCCGTCGCTCAACGGGCTGCAGCACCCGCTCTACGATCTCTGGGTGATCAGCTGCAAGACGAACCAGCCCGGCCAGGTCGCGCCGGTGGTGGCGTCCACGGCGCCGGTGCAGGCCACTTCGCCGGACGCCACGGCGAGCGAAGCCGCACCGGAGCTGCCGGAAGGCGCCGGACAGTAGAAATTCGCCTTGCGGGCAACCGCCCTCGCAAGGCGCCGCAGATAGTCGTCGCGAGGAATGGCGATCGCACCGAACTGCGCCAGGTGCGCGGTCAAAAATTGCGCGTCCAAAAGCTCGAAGCCGCCGGCGATCAGACGCGCCACCAGGTGCACGAGCGCAACCTTGCTGGCGTCGCGCGCGTGCGAGAACATGCTCTCGCCGAAAAACGCCGCGCCCAGGCTGACGCCATACAGGCCGCCTACGAGCTCGGTGTCGTTCCAGCACTCCACGCTATGGGCGAACTTCCGGCGATAGAGCTCGCCGTAAAGCGCAACGATCTCGGCGTTGATCCAGGTCTCTTCGCGGCCGGGCGCGGCGGCTGCGCACGCGCCGACGACCCGGTCGAACGCCGTGTCAACCGTCACCGTGAAGCGGTCGCTTCTGACGGTGCGCGCCAGCCGGCGCGGAACGTGGAACCCGTGCAGCGGAACGATGCCGCGGCTGTCCGGCGACAGCCAAAAAAGCGCCGGGTCGTCGCGCCGCTCCGCCATGGGGAAGATACCTTCCGCATAGGCCCGCAAGAGAAGCTCCGGCGTGATTCGCCGCGCGCCATGCATCGGGCTTGCTCGCTCCATCAAATCAAAACTCTCTGCGGATTTTACAGCGCTTCGCGCGAGAAATGAATCCCGCCGTAGCGTTCACCCCCGGGCGTCATGAGATGGTGACGCCAAAGGATGGGCGCGCTCCCAGTGCGCTCTCGGAAAGGCTCCCGGAAGCGCACATTCCGGACACCAACCGAGCGGCGGCGGCTGTGGCCGCCCCCTGTGCTGCGGACTTGCGAGAACATTTGGCGTCGAGGGACCTGCGCCTCAAACATCCATCACGCACCACACCGGCACGTGATCGGAGGGCCTGTCGCGGCCGCGGACGTATTTGTCGATGCCGCAGCCCTTGAGGCGATCGGCGGCCTGCGGCGACAGCAGGATGTGATCGATGCGGATGCCGTGATCCTTGCTCCAGGCGCCCGCCTGGTAATCCCAGAACGTGTATTGATGGGTTTCGTTGTGACAGGCGCGGAACGCGTCGGTGTAACCCAGATATTCGATACGCCTTAAGGCCGCGCGCGATTCCGGCTGAAACAGGGCGTCCATCTCCCAGGCCTTGGGATCGTGGCAATCGTCGGCCGTTGGAATGACGTTGAAGTCGCCCATCAGCGCGACCGGTTCCTCGAACGCGAGCAGGTCTTTGGCGCGGCGGGCCAGCCGCTCCATCCAGGCGAGCTTGTAGGCGAATTTCTCGGTGCCGATGGGATTGCCGTTGGGCGCGTAGAGGCAGGCGACCCGGACGATTCCCTTCTCTCCCGGCACCACGGCTTCGATATAGCGGGCATGATCGTCGCCGTCTCCTCCGGGCAGCCGCGGCGTCACATCCTCCAAGGGGCGCTTGGAGAGGATGGCGACGCCGTTGTAGGTTTTTTGTCCGTGTACGGCGCAATTGTAGCCGAGCGACTCGAAGGCATCGGCGGGAAACGCCTCGTCCGCGGTCTTGATCTCCTGCAGGCACACCACGTCGGGCGCGGCTTCCTTCAGCCAGTGGCGCGCCGCATCGATGCGCACCTTGATCGAGTTCACGTTCCAGGTGGCGAGCTTCATAGCGAGCGCGTGCGTGTCAAACCGAGAAGCTCGTGCCGCAGCCGCAAGACGAACTGGCGTTCGGATTGATCACTTTGAAGGCCGCACCGATCAGGTCGTCGACAAAATCGAGCTCGGCGCCTTTCAGGAATTCGAGCGAGGTCGAAATCGACAAGGACGGTGACGCCGTCGCTCTCGATCGCGAGGTCGTCTTCGGCGCGCGAATCGTCCAGCGCGAAATTGTACTGGAAGCCCGAACAGCCGCCGCCCGTCACCGCCAGCCGCAGCATCATGGGCGCGGGCTCGGACTTGAGGATTTCGGCGATCCGCCTGGCGGCGCGGGCGGAAACCGTCACCGGCGTCTCGGAGATAAGGCTCATGTCGGCATTCCGAATTTGTGCGGCGAGCATTATGTAGTGGTCGGGGGGATCGGAGCAAAGCCCATGCTTGCCAAGACGGGACCTGCCGGGCGGCTTTTGCCGCCGCTGTTCGAGCCGCCTCGCCAAGCCGCTCCGTATGCGACGCTTCCCAAGCACAGCCGCGGACGGCTTTATCCGGAAGCGGAGAGCGCCACCCGCACCTGCTATCAGCGGGACCGCGACCGGATCCTGCACTCCACCGCCTTTCGCCGTCTCAAGCAAAAAACCCAGGTTTTCGTGCAGCACGAGGGCGATTACTACCGGACCCGTCTGACCCATTCCCTCGAAGTCGCCCAGATCGCCCGCTCGCTGGCGCGCGTGCTGGCGCTGGACGAGGATTTGGCGGAAGCGCTCGCGCTTGCCCACGACTTGGGCCATACCCCTTTCGGGCACGCCGGCGAAGAGGCGCTGGCGGCGGCGACCGCCCATATCGGCGGCTTCGACCATAATGCCCATGCGCTCAGGATCGTCACCAAGCTCGAGCATCGCTACGCCGCCTTCGACGGGCTTAATCTGACCTGGGAGACCTTGGAGGGCCTCGTCAAGCACAACGGGCCGTTGCAGCCCGGAAAGGGCCTGCCGGGGCCGATCGCCAGCTTCGATGCGCGTTGGCCCTTGGACCTTGGCTCGTATCCCGGCCTCGAGGCGCAGGTCGCAGCGCTGGCTGACGATATCGCCTACACCAACCACGATATCGACGACGGCTTGAGAGCGGGGCTGTTCACGGCCGCCGATCTGGCCTCGGCGCCGATGGTCGGGGAGCATGTCAAAGCGATTTTGGCCGAGAATGGCGACCTGGAACTCAACCGGCTGATCGGCGAGATCGTGCGCCGCTTGATGAGCGCCCTGATCGACGATCTCCTGGCAGAGACACGTTGTCGGCTGGGACGAGCGGCGCCTGCCTCGGTCGGAGAGGTACGCCAGCAATCGTCCGCCTTTGTCGCCTTTTCCGAGGCGATGTCGGCGGAAATGGCGCAGTTGAAGGGGTTTCTCTTTGCGCACATGTACCGCCACCCGCGCGTGCTGGAGTCCATGTCGGCGGCCAAACAGGTGGTGAGCGGCTTGTTCGCGGCGCTGACAGCCGAGCCGCGCCTGTTGCCCGCCGACTGGTGCGAAGCCTGCGGGAACCCCGGCGATCCGGCCACAGCCGGTGTGGTGCGGGACTACATCGCCGGCATGACGGACCGATATGCCCTGGAGGAGCACAGACGGATATTCCACACCGAAATTGCGCTTTAAGATGGACAAGCCGTGATTCGCACACGGCCTAATGTTAGATTTACCAAGAATTGGGTGGGAGCGGCGCATGGCCAACTTCGAACGTTTGGAGCCGCGGTCGGGCGATATGCCGGCATTCGAGGATCGCGTGGATATTGAACACGAAAGCGATGAGGGCTCCAGGCTGCCGCTTTTGATCGTTATTGCGCTCTTGGTTCTGGCGGCGTTTTCCGGTGTGGTCTGGCTCGCCTATACTCAAGGCGTAGAGCGAGGCCGTGCCGACGCCCCGCGCGTCGTCGAGACGCAGGCCGGCTCTGGATCGTCTTTGGTCGCGAAAGCGTATCGGCAACCGGCTCCTCCCGATGAGGAAACCCAGAGCAATGCCGGCGTGCCGCCTCTACCGCCGCCCCTGACGAAAGCGCAGTCACCGGCCCCCGTGGCGACAACCGCAGGGTCGGCAGGTTCGCCAACAAAGCCGTCGCCGTCCGTTACCACTCCCCCGTTGACGGCCATATCGCCGAAGGAAAGGTCGATACCGGCGGTTCCGCCGGCGACAAAGCTGACCGCTGCGCCACCGCCGATGGCCATACTGCCAAAAATAAAGCCCAAACCTGCTGCGCGGCCGACCCTGGCTTCCGAGCCGCCCCCGAAGCCGGCTCCCGCAGCAGCGGCATCTAGCCCGCCGCTGTCGCTCAAGACGCTCCCGAGCGAAACATTTGCAACGCCCGTCAAGGCGACGCGCGCCCCAGCACTGCTGGGCCAAGAGGTTTCTGGGGAACCGGCGGCGAAATCCGTAGAGACGACGGCTGCGCCGGGTGCACCTACGCCGACTGCACCTGCACCAACCGCGGCAGCGGTTCGGACAGCTGCCGCGCCCGCGAGCCCCGCTTCCGGCAAGGGGTATTTTCTCCAGATCGGCGCTTACAAGTCGCAGGATGATGCAGATGCCGCATGGCGCGCGTTCAGGTCGGCCCATCCTGCGGCTGCCGCTTACGACTCGAATGTGAAAGCAGCAGACTTGGGAGACAAGGGCGTCTGGTACCGGCTGCGCATTGGTGCATTCTCCGACAAGGATGCCGCGGCTGCTGCTTGCGCCAAGCTGAAGTCCGAAGGCGCCAGCTGTTTTCCGGCGCGTTAGCGAAGGACGGAAATTTCATCACGTGATGCGTACGCGCGCAATTTATGGCTGTTCCGGAAAAGAGTTGCTCCCCGATGAACGACGCTTTTTTGCCGCCGCGCAGCCCTGGGGCTTCATCCTCTTCGCGCGCAACATTGCCGATCGCGAACAGGTGCGGCGCCTCGTGGGCGATCTGCGGGAATCGGTGAGCGATGCGGATGCGCCGGTGCTGATCGATCAGGAAGGCGGTCGGGTGATGCGGCTTAAGCTCCCGGAGTGGAAATCCCGTCCGGCGGCCGCGTGTTTCGGCGAACTCAAAGAACGCTCTCCAACCGCGGCGCGCGAGGCTGCCTATCTCAATGCCAGGCTGATGGCGTACGATCTAGCCGAACTCGGAATCACCGTGAATTGCACGCCGGTGCTGGACGTTCCCGTCGCGGGGGCAGACAATGTCATCGGAGATCGTGCGTTCGGGCGCGACCCGTCGACCGTGATCGAGCTGGGCCGCGCAGTGATCGAAGGCATGCTCGATGGCGGCGTATTGCCCGTTATGAAGCACATACCCGGCCACGGGCGCGCTACGGTCGATTCGCATGGGATTCTGCCGCGCGTATCGGCTTCGGCCGAAGAGCTCAGCGCAACCGATTTCGTCACGTTTCGAAGCTTGAACCACTGCCCCATGGCGATGACGGCGCATGTCGTCTATGAGGCGATCGATGCGCAGCGTCCTGCCACGACGAGCCCCAAGGTCGTGCGCGAGATCGTCCGTGGCGAAATCGGCTTCGATGGCGTGTTGCTGAGCGACGATCTTTCGATGGAGGCGCTTTCTGGTCCTCTGTCGGCGCGTGCGAAGGCGGCGCTGTTTGCCGGTTGCGATTTTGCGCTGCATTGCAATGGCGCGATGGAAGAGATGCAGCAGGTGGCGCAGGAGGCAAAACCTTTCGATGATGCGGTTCTCAAGCGCGCGGCAATTGCTCTTAACCATTTGAGGTCGCCGCAGGAATTCGAAATTGCAGCCGGCGAAGCCAGACTGGCCGAACTTTTGGGAACGGTCGAATGAGCGATCCGGGCGAATTCTTCGATACGGTCGATATTGCCCCTGCCGCGCCGGATGAAGCGCTGGTGGTGGCCGTGGACGGCTTCGAAGGACCGCTCGACCTTTTGCTTGCGCTTGCCCGCAACCAAAAAGTCGATCTTGCCAGAATCTCCATTCTTGCGCTCGCCGACCAGTATCTGGCTTTCATCGAGTTGGCACGCCGATGCAATCTCGAGCTGGCGGCCGATTATCTCGTCATGGCCGCGTGGCTCGCCTATCTCAAGTCGCGGTTGCTCTTGCCCCAGCCGTCTTGCGCGGAAGGAGAGCCGACGGCGGACGAGATGGCAGCGAGGCTGCGCTGGAGGCTGGAGCGGCTGCATGTGTTGCGGGAAACCGCGGCGCGGCTGATGGCGCGCAACCGGTTGGACCGCGATGTGTTTGCCCGCGGCGCGCCGGAGCCCGTCGATGTGGTGCGTCTGCCGACACATGTGGACACGCTGTACGACCTTCTTTCCGCGTATGCCAAAGAGCGGCTCAAGCGCGTCGGCGGCAAAAGCTACACCCCAAAGCATGCGCCGGTGCTGCTGATCGAAGAGGCGCGTCAGCGTTTGGAGCGGATGCTGGGGCGCATGGGAAACTGGAGTGGGCTTTCCGGGCTGCTGCCATTCGAATGGTCGGGCGGATCGCGGCGCCGGTCCGCATTGGCGAGCATGGTGCTCGCATGTCTGGAGCTTACCCGCGACGGTAAGCTCGAAATTCGACAGCTTCAGCCTTACGACGAGATTTACGTGAAGGATAGATCTGGTCCACGCGCTTTGGAGGCTGCATTATGAACCGCGTCGTTCGCTTGGCCGAAGTTGTTGGGGGTGAGGAAATTCCTGTGGAGCCCGACGTTCCTCCCGCCTTCGAAGAGGCTCCTGCGGCCGTTCAAGGGATCGTGCCGGAACATCTGCGCATGGCGGAGGCGATCCTCTTCGCTGCCGCCGCTCCGCTGGACGAGAAGACGCTGTGTGCGTCGCTGCCGGAAGGCGCCGATGTGGCAGCATTGCTCGCAGAACTGGAGAAGATTTATGCCGCTCGCGGCGTCAATCTCGTACGCATTGCCGGCAAATGGCAGTTCCGTACCGCGCCGGATTTGGCGTTCCTGCTTCGCAAGGAACAGAGCGAGCAAAAGAGATTGTCGCGCGCGGCCATCGAAACGCTCGCCATCGTCGCCTATCATCAACCGGTTACGCGGGCAGAGATCGAGGATATTCGCGGCGTCGCGCTCTCTAAGGGGACGATCGACGCGCTCATGGAAGTCGGTTGGGTCAAGATCCGCGGACGAAAGCGCACTCCCGGGCGGCCGGTCACCTACGGCACGACAGAGGCGTTTCTCATGCACTTCGGTTTGGAGAACGTCGGCGATCTTCCCGGGATGGACGAGCTTAAGGCCGCCGGTTTCCTGGATGCTGCGCCGCCGACGGGACTTGATATTCCGAGTCCGTCCGACCGGCTTGCGGCCGACGAGGAACCTTACGAGCCCGAAGAGACAGCACCTGCGACAGGGCACGCCGATCCTATGCAGCAAGAATAGCTCTTGAGCGTCGCCACGGGTTAACCCTGAGAACGGTGCCGATTTGCGTACCGCCCTGCACGCGTATAAAATTCCGCGCTTTGGCGGCCTGGTAAAGGTGCGGCACCATGGGCGTTTGTCGAGTTGTGCTAACGGTAGCGGCGTTCGCTGTCGCTGCTTGGGGGGGCGCATCGGGCGGCACTGGCGCGAATTCGCTGCTCGCCGGCGGACTTCAACTCACGGCATCGGCCGCCGCCGCCCCGGTACGAGAACCTGAAAAGGTCGGGTTTCAGGCATTCCATGACCGGCTTGCCCCCTATGGCCAATGGATGAACGACCCGCGCTGGGGTGCGGTGTGGCGTCCCGATATCCGGCGCGGATTCTGGCCCTACCGCCAGGGGCACTGGGACATGACGACCGGCTACGGGACCGTCTGGGTGTCCGATTACCCCTGGGGCGACATTCCTTTTCACTTCGGCCGCTGGTTCGACGATCCCGGACGGGGATGGCTTTGGGTGCCGGGATATGTCTGGGGTCCGGCCTGGGTGATCTGGCGTGCGGGCGACGGCAAGATCGGCTGGATGCCGATGCCGCCGTGGATCGACTATGACGGCGCCGGTGAGTTTCCCGATGACTGGAGCGACAGATACGGGTATGCGAATTATGGCTATTCGCCAATCAGGTTCTACTCGCTCTGGTGTTTCGTGGACGCCGCCGATCTCTATGCGCCGGGTGTCGACTATTACGTCATCGGTCCCGGTACCAACGCCCGCTTTATCGATCGCACGGTGGGTTGGACACGCTACAGTCTCACTCGCGGCCACGTCTTCAATCAGAGCATCGATCCGGTGCGCTTTCGCACGGCGTTCGGGTTCCGGCTGCGTGCGCAGGAGCGCAACGATTCCGAACATCGTCTGGGTCCGATCATCGATTACGGGATGGGGCTGCAGATCGAGGCGCGCGAACTCGGCATGATCGGCCATCGGCCGCACGCCGCAACCGCGGCTCTGCTGCCGGTGGCGACACGCCCTGTCTCACCTGGTCTGCCTGAACCAACGAAACATGCGGAGCAAGGTGCTCACGGTCGGACCATATCGATAGCGGTCCATCCACCCGCGACGAAAAGCCGGAAGACGCCTCGGGTTTATACCCATACTGAAGTGATCCCCGACTATCCCGGTCCGCCATCGCAGCCCGCCGCCGTTCCGCAAAACATGGCGGCGCCGGGCAAAACTCCCCATGCATGGCCGCAACCGAAAAGGTCGTTCGGCCACAGGCCAGGCTAGAACGGCGAGCCTTCATGTGGAATCAGGGAGTTCAACCCGCCTCCCCTCGACAGGCGAAGTCCGTCCGGAATACGCAAAATCGTCGACCGAAGTGCTCCGGCGCGCTCGAACAGTCGCCGTCACGCAACTTTCACGACCAAAAGCGAGTGAAGCCGATTCCCGAGACGCTCGGACCACGCTACATTCCGGCGCGAAACACGTTCCGGCGGAGCCCATCTGGGGAATGTCGGCTCGATTACCCCCTAAAAAGGAATCCATCATGGTCCAACAAGCCCCTAATAATGATGAGTCGAATTATCCGCACAAAGGCGGCACTTACGTCAAAGGCCTGAAGCATACCGCGCGCGGCGTCGTCGATCCGGCGATATTTACTAAGTTTAGAAACGCGCTCGGGACGTTCATTCCCGCAACACATACCTATACGCTTGGAAGTGGTAACTTCAACATTCCCATGCTGCTCGGCGGTTCCACTAAGCTTAACGGACCGCAAGGTGCCTTCGCCAAATCGATCATCGGGAAGGATCCAGACCAATACGGGGAGGACTTTGTGCCGCCTGCCCCGGAAGTGAAATCGAAAGAATATGCGACAGAGCTGGTCGAGCTTTATTGGGCATCATTGCTCCGGGACGTTCCGTTCGCCCAATACCCGGGTAATATGACCGCGCAGGCCGCCGCAGCGGAACTGAACGGTCTGAAGCAATGGTATGCGGGCCCGCTCGATGCGAGCCGCAATGTCACGCCCGAGGTCCTGTTCCGCGGCGGTGGCGCCAAGTTCGGCGCCCATAATAACGAGAGCTGGTTCGCCGGTCAGACGGCGGGCCCTTATCTGTCTCAGTTATGCCTGCTGCCCTGCGGACTGGGCGCGCTCCCAGTCGCACAGAAATACGCAAGCTTCGCGCCGGGTATCGACTACATGACCGACTTCGATGATTGGTTTCAAGTTCAACAGGGAATTCCGACGTCCGATCCGATCATGCCGCTGATGACGCCGACCTATCTGCACGATGGGCGGGGATTGGCCGCCTATACACACAGTGACGAATTGTACCAAGCATACTTCATCGCCCACCTTGTTCTGGAGAAACTCCAGACACCTCACAATCTGATGTCTCCTTACCTCAGCTATACCGGGGATAAAGAATTCGGCACGTTCGGCGGACCCGACATCGTCGCGACCCTCGGCACGGTAGCGAAGCTCGCGCTGAATGCCGTCTGGTATCAGAAATGGATCGTCCATCTGCGGCATCGCCCGGAAGTCGGCGGCGGTATCCTGCAAATGATCAAGTCCGGCTATACCAATCCGGCGGTTCCCGGGGGGCCGATCTATACCGGCACCGATTTGGACGCGATCATATTGAATTCTCAAGCCGTCGCGACCTGCTACGGAAACTGGCAAAGCTATCTTCTGTCCCAAGCATTCCCGGAGGGATCGCCGACGCATCCAGCCTATCCGACCGGCCATGGTGCCGTGGCCGGTGCCTGCATCACGGTTCTGAAGTTTTTCTATGACGGGGCATGGCGCTTCGCCAATCCGATGGTTCCGAAGGATGACGGCTCCGACCTGGTTCGCTACCAGGGCGCTGACGGCGGCAATCTCACGCTCAACGGCGAATTACACAAACTCGCCCATAATATCTCGTTTGGCCACGGAATTCATGCGGGGATTCATTGGCGCAGCGACACGGATTACTCGATTAGACTGGGTGAGGCCGTAGCCCTCAATTATTTACAGGAAGCCGCGACCAAATATCACGAGAAATTCTCGATCGATATCGCGACAACCGACGGCACGACCAAAACGATCCACAATCCGTAATATCCGCGGCTGACGGGAGCGCCGCGGTCGACGCTCCCGCTTCGCCCGCAACCGGGTTAGTTAAAGGTCCGCCGCTCTAGGCGTGATCGTCGTCAAGCTCTACCAGCACGGCCTCGCCGTTTTCGAGGGCGAGCGCCAGCTTACCCTCGCGCAGCGCACGCGCGTCGTTGCCGAACACTTCGGCGCGCCACCCGTGCAGCGCGGCCACGCCGTCGTCCTCGAATGCGGCCAATTTTTCGATCTCGTCCGCATCGGCAATTAGCCTGGGTGCAACGCCGGCCGTTTCGGCCCGAAGCCGCAAGAGGGTTTTCAGGAGGTCGATGGCCGATTGCGAGGGCTCTTTCCGGCGGCGCGGACGAACCGGTTCGATGCCTTCCGGAGGGCGCGCGCCGCGCCCTTTCTCGACCGCTTCCATCAGCGACTTGCCCAAGCGCGAGGCGCCGAAACCCTTGGGGACGGCGCGGATATGGTCGAGGCCCTCGGCAGAGTCCGGCGGGTGGGCCGCGATCTCGAGCAGCGCTTCGTCCTTCACGATGCGGTTGCGCGGTTGATCGCGCGTCTGCGCTTCCCGCTCGCGCCATTCTGCCAAGACGGCGAGCAATGCGAGGAAGCGCTTGTTGCCGGTGCGCGGCTTAAGCCGTTTCCAGGCGTCGGCCGGTTCGAGCCTGTAGAGCGCCGGATCCTTGAGCGCGGCAATCTCCTCTTCGACCCATGCCGAACGGTCCGATTTCTGCAGCTGCTTGGCGAGCGCTTCGTAGACGACGCGTAGATGCGTCACATCCGCCAGCGCATATTCGAGCTGTCGTTTGCTGAGGGGCCGCCGGCTCCAATCGGTGAAGCGGGCCGACTTGTCGATCTCGGCGTGGGCCAGCTTGCGCGCCAGGGTCTCATAGGATGCGGACTCGCCGAAGCCGCACACCATGGCGGCAATCTGCGTGTCGAACAGCGGATCGGGAATGACCCCGCCCTGATGATAAAATATCTCGATGTCCTGCCGTGCCGCGTGCACAACTTTCACGATCCCCGGCGACGCAAGCAGGCCGTAGAACGGGGCAAGATCGAGACCGGGCGCCAGCGGATCGATGATCGCTTCAATTCCCGCGGCTGCCACCTGCATGAGGCAGAGCTTGGGCCAATAGGTCTGGTCGCGCATGAATTCGGTATCGAGCGCGATGTAGGGCGCGCGCGACAGCTCGGCGACCAGCGCCTTCAAGCCGTCCGTGGTTTCTATAACAGTCATGTCAATGGGCTATAGCGGATTCGCGCAGGCCGCGCTTGCGAGATTTGGCCGCTGTAGCCGCCAGCTTTCGTCGATACGTCTTGACCCGGCCGGTTCCGACCCGCCACATATCCATCATTTTTGCTTTGTCCATAAGGAAACCTCATGCACGCCTACCGCACCCACACTTGCGGCGAGCTGCGCAGCGAAGGCGTTGGCCTCCAGGTCCGCTTGTCCGGTTGGGTCCACCGCCGGCGCGACCATGGCGGGCTGCTCTTCATCGACCTGCGCGACCATTACGGCATTACGCAATGCGTCATCGAGCCCAACTCGCCGGCCTTCGCGGCCGCCGACAAGGTGCGGTCGGAGTGGGTGGTGACGGTAACGGGCAAGGTGGTGGCGCGCGCGCCCGACACGGTCAATCGCGAGCTTCCCACCGGCGAAATCGAGCTGCGCATCGAAGAGGTCAAGACGCAATCGGTGGCGCAAGACCTGCCGCTGCCGGTGTTCGGCGAGTTCGACTATCCCGAGGAAACCCGCCTTTCATACCGGTTCCTCGACCTTCGCCGCGAACGCCTGCACCGCAATATCACGCTGCGCTCGAAGGTGATCCAATCCATCCGCAGACGGATGATCGACCGGGGCTTCACGGAATTCCAGACGCCCATCCTGACCGCGTCGTCGCCGGAAGGCGCCCGGGATTTTCTGGTTCCCTCGCGCCTGCATCCCGGCAAATTCTACGCGCTGCCGCAGGCGCCGCAGCAATTCAAGCAGCTCATCATGGTGGCGGGTTTCGACCGTTATTTCCAGATTGCGCCCTGCTTCCGCGACGAGGACGCCCGCGCCGACCGCAGCCCGGGCGAGTTCTATCAGCTCGATCTCGAAATGAGCTTCGTCACGCAGGACGACGTCTTCGCGGCGGTCGAACCGGTGCTGCATGGCGTGTTCGAAGAGTTCGCCGCCGGGCGAGAGGTGTCGCCGGCGCCGTTCCCGCGCATTGCCTACGACGAGGCGCTGCTCAAATACGGCTCCGACAAGCCCGACCTGCGCAATCCCATTCTGATCGCCGACGTGAGCGAGGTGTTCGATCGCAGCGACGTGGCTTTCAAGGCGTTCAAGGACAACGTGGTGCGCGCCATTCCCTCGCCCGGCGCCGCCCAACAACCGCGTTCCTTCTTCGACAAGCTGAACGAATGGGCCCGCAAGGACATGGGCGCCGCGGGCCTGGGTTATATCGTGTTCGAAAACGAAGGCGGGAAGATCGCGGGCAAAGGTCCCATCGCCAAGTTCCTGTCGCCCGAAGCGCTCGCAGCGCTCGCAGAAAAGGCGCGCGTGATGCCCGGCGACGCCCTCTTCTTCGCGGCGGACAAGAAGGATCGCGCCGCGGCGCTCGCAGGCGCCGCCCGGCTCCGAATCGGCCGGGAGCTCGATCTGGTGAAGCCCGGCTGCTTCGAATTCTGCTGGATCACCGATTTTCCCATGTACGAATGGAACGAAGACGAGAAAAAGATCGACTTTTCGCACAATCCGTTCTCGATGCCGAATTACGACCGGGAGAAATTCCTTGCGCTGACATCCTCGGACGTCGACACCATTCTCTCGCTCAAGGCATTCCAGTACGACATCGTCTGCAACGGCATCGAACTGTCGTCGGGCGCCATCCGCAACCACGATCCGGAGGTAATGCTCAAGGCCTTCGAGATTGCGGGCTATGCGCGCGAGGAAACCGAAGCGCGGTTCTCGGGCATGCTCAACGCTTTCCGTTACGGCGCCCCGCCGCACGGCGGCACCGCGCCGGGCATCGACCGCATCGTTATGCTGATCGCCGGTGAAGAGAACTTGCGGGAAGTGACGATGTTCCCCATGAACCAGCAGGCGCAGGATCTCATGATGGGGGCCCCGTCGGAAGTTTCGCTCAAGCAGCTGCGCGAGTTGCACATCCGGGCGGTCATGCCGGAGAAGACGACGTAGGCGGACAACATTCTTCCTCCCCCGAGCGCAAGCATGGGGGAGGTATCGAGCGACCCCGGCTTGAGCCGCGGGAGCGAGACGGAGGGGGCTCTGTTACTGCCCCTGGTCTTTTGACGAATGCGCAATTCGCTTACGCAAACACCACGGTCTTCGAGCCCGTGATGACGATCCGCCTTTCGATGTGCCATTGGACGGCGCGGGCGAGCACGCGGCATTCGACGTCGCGGCCAAGTGTAACGAGCCGTTCTGGTCCATGGCGGTGGTCCACGCGCAGCGTGTCCTGCTCGATGATGGGGCCTTCGTCGAGATCGGACGTCACATAATGGGCGGTCGCGCCGATGATCTTCACGCCGCGCGCAAAGGCCTGATGATACGGTTTGGCGCCTTTGAAGCTGGGCAGGAACGAGTGATGGATATTGATGCAGCGTCCGGAAAGCTTCTCGCAGAGTGACGGCGAGAGGATTTGCATGTACCTCGCAAGCACGACGAGGTCGATCCTCTGCTCCTCGATCAAATCCAAAAACCGGGCTTCCTGCGCTTCCTTGCCCTGTTCCATCGGCAAATGGCGGAAGGGAATGCCATTCCATTCCACGAACGACCGCATGTCGTCATGATTGGCGACGACGGCGGGAATATCCACGTCGAGAAGACCGGTGCGCCAGCGATGCAGAAGATCGTAAAGGCAGTGTCCGAGCCTGGAGACTGCGATGAGCATGCGAGGCCGGCGGCCCAGATCGAACAACTCCCACTGCATGCCGAACCGCTCGGCGATGGGCCGAAATCCCTCCCTGAGTGCTTCCAAGAGCGGAAAACCGGGGCCGTCGCGCCGGAAGGCCGTACGCATGTAGAAGCGGTTCGCTCCGGCGTCGTTGAAGTGATTAGATTCCGTAATGGATGCGTCACGATCGGCCAGATAGCCCGCTACGGCCGCGACAATACCTTTGCCGTCGGGGCATTGGATAATCAGGATATATCGGTCGGAAGTATCGGTGGTCATGTCTGTCATTCCCCGCCGGCGCGCATGCGGCGGCACGTGCGCAAGGGAAGCGGATCCAGAAGACGGAGCATCTTCGACGCTTCAAGTAGTTGGTATGCGTCTTGCGCGCAAGATGCCTTTCCGCCGGCCCTGGACTCACTTTTGCTGCGGGCGGCCAGGCTGACAAGCTTGCGGCCGTGCCTCGGGTGAGCCAATCTTAGTCGATGCGAACAGGCGATGCATGAGCGCGCGTGAAGTGCTGAGCAAGGTTCCGGCCGTTACGCTCTCGTTCTGGATTATCAAGATACTCGCCACCACGCTGGGAGAAACCGGCGGCGACAGCGTCACCATGACGATGAATCTAGGCTATCTGGTCGGCACGGCCATATTTCTCAGTGCGCTTGTCGTGCTCGTGGTGGCGCAGATTGCCGCAAAGAAGTTTCATCCGCTGCTCTATTGGGGCACGATCATCGCCTCGACGACCGCGGGCACGACGATGGCGGACTTCGCCGACCGCTCGCTCGGCATCGGCTACGCGGGCGGCTCCATGCTTCTGTCGGTCTGCGTCATGGCAACGCTTGCGCTGTGGCACTGGTCGGAAGGTTCGGTGTCCGTCGACACCGTCGCAGCGCCGAAAGTGGAGGTGTTCTATTGGGCGACCATCACATTTTCCCAGACGCTGGGCACGGCGCTGGGGGATTGGGTGGCGGACTCGGGCCTCGGCTATGAAGGTGGCGCTGCCGTATTCGCGGTCGCACTCGCCATCGTTGCCGCGGCGTATTTTTTCACGAATTCATCGCGTGTGCTGCTGTTCTGGGCCGCTTTTATTCTGACCAGACCGCTTGGCGCCACGCTCGGCGATTATCTCGACAAGCCGCGTGCGCTCGGCGGTCTTGCGTTCAGCCGTCCACTTGCCACCGCGATTCTCGGGGCAGTAATTCTCCTCCTGATTGTCGTTCTGCCACAACGACCGGGAAGACATCCCGGGCAGGTTTCGGCAGCGTGATCGTTTCACGGACTGCGGGTCCGCACAGCGGCTCAAGGATGCAACGAGGGTACCGCATAACATTTCATATGCTTGGGCGGGCAGCGTGTGTGTTCGCCCTAGCGCTGGCGAGCACGGCTGTCGTCGCCGGTCCGCCGTTCGTCACCGACGATGCCGAACCCACGCCCACCGGGCAGTTCGAGAATTATCTTTTCGTCGAGGGCACGCGGGCGGACGAGATATTCGGCACGGCGGCTGTGGGCGCGGAGATCAATTACGGCGCCATTGCCGATACGCAGGTGACCTTTTCCTTCCCGCTCAATCCCAACCCCGGCCCCGGCGGCTATGGAACTGTGTGGGCGCCGCTCGGCGGAGGCGTGAAGTACCGGTCTATTTCGGAGGATGACGCCGGCTGGCGTCCGCAGGTTGCCATATTCCCGCAGGTCTCGATTCCTATCGGCTCTTCGGAACGCGGTCAGCCCGTGACGTGGCTCTTGCCCCTCTGGGCACAGAAGTCCTTCGGCGACTTCACTGCGTTCGGCGGCGGCGGATTTACCGTCAACCCGGGCGCAGATAACCGAGGCTATCTGAGCTGGGGCATCGGCCTGCTCGACCAGTTCACCAGCGATTTCCAGGCTGGGCCCGAGGTGTTCGGCGTCTCCCGCGCGTCGATTCACGACGGCGGCAGCGCCGCGGCCGGCTTCGGCGCCATCTACGATCTGAACGACACCTGGCATCTGGTTGGCTCGGCGAACACGGCGGTTGCGAACCGGCGCGAAGACGCCTTTTCATTCAACCTTGCCGTGAAGTGGACGCACTGACGCCTTTGCGGCCAATTCCGATCCGAGAGGCGTGAAGGATGTGAACGAGAGCGCCGTGTTCACCGCATTCATCCGCCGTGCGAGAAGCGAGTACCGGGCATTGTCACCCACACCGCGTCAGTACGATTCGTTTGTCGCGCAGATCGAGAAGATGTGGGCGAGCCAGCCGCAGTGGACGGCCGCGGATCTCGCGCGCATCAAGGCGCCTACGTGGATTGTCGACGCAGACCATGACGAGGCCATCAAACGCGAGAACACGCTCTTCATGGCGGATCGCATCCCGAACGCCGAGCTTCTCATTCAGCCGGGCGTGAACCACTTCTCATTTCTTCAGGATCCCGAGCAGTTCAACCGCGGCGTGCTGCATTTTCTCGAGCAGGAAAACTAAGTCAGGATTTACTGGTATCGAATTGGCTACGCCACATTCTTCCTTCCCCATTCGCTGTCGCGAACGGGGGAGGAAGAATTAGCGGATTGCCGGGACAGCAGACCCCAAGCACTACCTTCGGTTGACAATGTACCGTATTGGTCGCAACATGAATGGTACGCTGTCAGACACTCGATACGGGAAAATTCCCTGCAATTCCCTGAAGCAGCGAATTTCCGATGGGATGGAACTTCGGGGTTCGGCTCGCTTGACAGCGGGTGCCGGGCTTCGATTCTGCTGCCATGCCAAAGCGCAAAGCGAATCGCGGTGACGGCCGGAGCGGGCGTAAAAAAAGGCAGGCAGGCTTTACGGCCGCATTTCTGACGTCCCTGACCGTAGGCGGCCTTATAACATTCGTACTGCTTCGGGCGCCGCAAACTTCACATGCGCCGATACAGCCGGCCGTTCTCGGGCAATCGGATATTGCACAATCCAAGCCAACCTTGCCGGCACCAAATCATCAGCAACAGATCGCCGTGTTGCCGCCAACGCACGGCATCGCCATCGCCGGCAAGCCCGGCATGGCGATTGTCATCGACGATCTTGGCAATGATGCGCCCGCGACGCGAAGGGCAATCGCGTTGCCGCGTGCCGTGACGTTGTCGTTTCTTCCTTATCCCGATGCGACACCAGATCTGGCACGCGAGGCCGTGCGTGCGGGCCATCAAATTCTCGTTCATGTTCCGATGGAACCCGAAGGGAACGATGATCCGGGCCCGATGGCATTGCGTACCGACATGGCGGCGCCGGAGATCGTGCGGCGCCTGGATTGGGATTTATCGCGCGTGCCGGGATTCTCGGGTATCAACAATCACATGGGAAGCAGGTTCACCGCCGATCCCGCGGCGCTGACGCCCGTGATGGAGGAGCTGTCGAGGCGGGGCGTGTTCTTTTTCGATTCGCGCACGACCGCCGGCTCGCATGTCGTCGAGCTTGCAGAACGCTTCGGCGTGGCGAGCGTGGCGCGGGATATTTTTCTCGACGATGCGAATTCCCAAACGTCGGTAAGCGGCGAACTCGAACTGCTCGGTCGGCGTGCCGCCCAAGAGGGAGCCGCAATCGGCATCGGCCATCCTCATGCTGCAACGCTTGCGGCCATCGCTGCGTGGCTCGACAGCCGCGCCGCTCAAGAGTTTGCTCTTGTTCCGGTGAGTGTCGCCATTGCGCGCAAATCGCGCCGGCAGACGGCGACGACAAATTGAACGCCGAGTTATTGTTTTGACGCGGTTCCAGACGCAAAAATGCGTATACTTTCGCTGGAACCGCTCTATCGCTCGCGGTCCGCAGGCGGAATAAAGCGCGCTGCTTCGTCGGCGGCCTGCATCAGCGCTTTGGCCTTGTTGACGGTTTCCTGATATTCGGCCTCGGGCACGCTGTCGGCGACGATGCCGCCGCCCGCCTGCACATACATCGTTCCGTCCTTGACGACGGCGGTGCGCAGCACGATGCAGGTATCCATACCGCCGTCGGCAGCGAAATAACCCACCGCGCCCGCATAAGCCGCTCCGCGCTTTTCCTTCTCGAATGCGTCGATGAGCTCCATCGCCCTGATTTTTGGCGCCCCGGACAGCGTGCCCGCGGGCAGACCCGCCGCAAGGGCGTCGACGGCATCGAAGCCCTCTCGTATGCGCCCCTCGACGTTGGAAACCAGGTGCATCACATGCGAGTACCGCTCGATGAAGAAGCTGTTGGTGAGGTGAACGCTTCCGATCTCGGCCACGCGGCCGACATCGTTGCGGCCCAGGTCGAGCAACATCAAGTGTTCGGCCCGCTCCTTGGGATCTGCCATCAGTTCCTCGGCGAGGGCCGCGTCTTCGGCGGGTGTTGCGCCGCGCGCGCGGGTGCCGGCAATCGGGCGTATCGTGACGGTGCCATCGCGCAGCCGGACGAGAATTTCCGGACTCGATCCGACGATGGCAAAGCCGGGGAAAGCCAGATGATAAAGAAATGGCGAGGGATTGAGCCGGCGCAAGGCGCGATAAAGCGAGAACGCCGGCAGATCGAAGGGCCTACGGAATCGCTGGCTGGGAACGATCTGAAAGATGTCGCCTGCCCGGATATATTCCTTCGCGCGTTCCACCATCGCGAGATAATCATCGCGTGTGAAGTTTGACTCGACTCCCTGAGGCGCGCCGGCAACCGGGCGCGGAATCTGTAGCTTATCCGGCACAAGCGGTTGATCGAGATCGCGAACGACCTCCATCAAACGCCCGCAGGCTCTTTCATAGGCCGCGCGGGCGTCCAGTCCTTCTTCCGGCCACACGGGAGAGACAAGCGTGATCTCGTCGCGGATATTGTCGAAAATCGCCGTGATCGTGGGCCGAAGAAGAATGGCGTCGGGCAGCCGCAGCGGATCCGGCGGCGGCGGTCCGAGGCGCTCGATGAAACGGACCATGTCGTATCCGAGATAGCCGAAGAGCCCCACCGACATGGGCGGCAAACCGGCCGGCAGCGTCATTCGGGTGGCGCGTACCAGTTCGCGCAAGGATTCGAGAGGTTGCTCGCAATGACGGGCGGCAACGAAGACATCGGGCGCCGTGTAGGCGTTGCGATTGATCTCGGCTCTGCCATCGCGACAGCGCCATATGAGATCGGGTTTGAAACCGATCACCGAGTAGCGGCCGCGCGTCTCGCCGCCTTGTACGCTCTCAAGGAGAAACGCGTTCCGGCGCCCCTCGGCGAGTTTGAGGAAAGCGGAGACTGGTGTCTCGAGGTCGGCAATGCGCCGCGTGTAGACGGCCTGCCCGCGGCCGGCCTCGTAGGCTTGCGCAAAGGCCGTAAAATCCGGTCCGATCATCATGCTACGATCCGCCGGCGGCGCGATCGATTTGCGATTGGTTGATTGTGACGCCCAGCGCATTGCGCCAAGCGCGCGCGAGCGATGCGGCGATATCCGACCCGGCATCCCCGCCGATTTCCGAGGCGACACGCTGAGTAAGCGGATTTTGGGGCGGAACGCTTGGATGCGCCACCCCGGTCACGAACGCAAGTATAAACCCATCGCCTTGGGGCGATGGCGCGGCAACGGCCGTGCCCGGCGGGGCGGCGAATATCTTCGTGACGATTGCGGGCGACAGCGCGCCAGTCGACGATCCGCGGGTCAAGGCTCCGCTCGATTGAACTGCGACGCGCATCGTCGTCGCCACCTTTTCGAGTCCGTGGTCGGCATCCGCTTTTGCGGTCAATTGCGCCGCCAAGGCCAAGAGCTTCTGCTGTCGCCGCTCCCGCATCCAATCCGCGGCGGCTTGCGCGCGCACGGCTTCAAGCGGCTTCAGCTTGGGAGGCGTTACGCCATTTACTCGGATGGCATAAGCGTGACCATCGGCAGCCTGGAAGGGATCGCCTTCGTCTCCGACTTCTGCTTTTGCGAGTTGAGCCGCGAACTCCGGCGAAGCAGGCAAGTTGGCTTTGCTTCCGTCAGGCGCAAGGCCGTTTGCATCCACAGCCGGCACGTGAACGATGCGCATGCCCACGCGCATCGCCGCGTCGGTAAAGCTTGCGCCGCCCGCCCGTGCATCCTCGAACGTATTGCTGATGTCGGTAATTTTGGCGTCGGACAGTTCGTTGAAAATCTGCTTGCGCAAGGTCTCCTTCACGTCACCGAACGTCTTGCTGAACCCGGGGGTAATCTTGGTGACGTGGAGAAGCGTCCATCCGAATGTGAACTTGACGGGTTGGGTCACCCCGTCCGCCGGCAACGCAAAGGCCGCGGGTCCGCGCTGCGCGCCGAGGTCGGCTTCTTGGATCGTGCCCAATGCGATGTCGGCCTGCGACTTGCCCAGCGATTTTGCAATATCTTCGAACTTCGCACCGGCGGCGATTTTGGCGCGCGCCGCCGCGGCACTTGCCTGGTTCGCGAAGACGATCTGTTCGACATCGCGCTTCTCGGGAACTTGATATTGGTCCTTTAGCTGTTCGTAGCGCTGGCGAATCTGATCGTCGCTCACCTTGATTTGGCCGCCCAGATCCTCCGGTCCGATGCTAAGATAGGTAACGTCGCGATATTCCGGAGTGCTGAATTCATCAGTGTGCGCCTTGACATAGGCCTGCAGCTGCGTGTCCGTGGGATTGGCAATCGGAGGCAGTGCCGCGGCGGAAACTTGCACGAATTGCGCCGCGCGGCTCTCGTTCAGGTAGGAGAAGAAAAGCCTGGCGTAACCCGACGGAATCTGCACGCCGCCGCTCGCCGCCTCGACGAGCTGGTTGCGGGCGATGTCTTGCTTCAGCAAATCGATGAACCGATCCTCCGTCATGTTGTTCTGGGCCAGAATCCGGTCGAACGTCATCTTGTCGAAGCTGCCCAAGGGGCCGCGAAAGACGTTCATCGAACGAATCTGCGCCGTCACTTGCGGGGTGGTGGCGATCAGTTCGTATTTCTCCACTGCCTGGTCGAGCGCGGCGTTGTCGATCATATTTTGGAGGACCTTGTCATCAAGACCGAGCGTGCGAATTTCGTCGCTCGATAGCTGGTGGCCTTCCTGCTCGCCGATCCGCCGTTCGTAATTGCGCAAATTACGCCCGAATTCGTCGGGCTGAATCTTGGCACCGCCCACCGTAGCTACGCTGGTGTCGGGGCCGCGGCCGCGCAGGACATCGCCGATTCCCCACATGACGAAACTCAGGGAGAGCGCTCCCAAAAGAAGTTGGGCAAAACGGGACGTCGAAAAGCCCCGCATTTTCTGAAGCATTGTTTTGGTCCGGTAGTGGCCGCAAAAGGCGGCGGATGATAGGGATGGGCAGGGTCTAGGGCAAGGCAAGCGGGCATGCGGCAACTCATTGCAGGCAATTGGAAAATGAACGGGCTTGGCAGCGCGCTCGCGGAAATCGAGACCATTGCTGCCTGGACCGCGGCCACGGCGCCGCGGGCGCAGGTTCTGATCTGTCCGCCCGTAACCCTTATGACGCGCGCCGCCGAGCTTGCTCGGGGGCGCATTGCTTTGGGCGGGCAGGATTGTAGCACCGAGGCCGCCGGCGCGTTCACCGGTGATGTCAGTGCCGAGATGCTCCGGGATGCCGGTGCCGAAGCGGTGATCGTGGGGCATTCGGAGCGCAGGAAATATCACTGCGAGACCGATGCGACGATCTGTGCAAAGGCCAAAGCGGCGTGGCGGGCCGGCCTTATGGCGATCCTCTGTGTGGGCGAAACGGAGGCCGAGCGCGATGGCGCGCAAGCCCATGCGGTCGTCTCACGGCAGATTGCCCAGGGCGTGCCGCCCGGCGCGACCCCCGAGAACATGGTGATCGCCTACGAGCCTGTTTGGGCCATCGGAACAGGCCGGACGCCCCAGCCGAACGACATCGTGGATATGCACGGTCACATCCGAGCCCAGCTTGGCTCCCTGGGCGCGTCGATACGGATCCTCTACGGCGGCTCGGTGAACCCGGCGAACGCCTGCGGCATCTTGGTCCTTTCGGGGGTCGATGGCGCGCTCGTGGGTGGGGCCAGCCTGAAAGCGAGGGATTTCGAGGCCATTATCGTGGCGGCTTGCGAGCAAGCTTAGCCCTTCCGCCCACCATTCCTTAACCTCCGGCTTTCTATGCTGGCGGCCCGCAAAGAGTATTGCCGCGCCTAATGTCCCGGTTTTACTACGATACCGCCGATACGCTGATCTTCGATCCGGTGGCCACAAACCGGACCGCAACGCGATCTGCGCTGTACAACCTCGGCTTCCGGCGTATCGAGGCAGTTGGCACGATCAATTCCCTGACCGAATCCATGAAGCGCAGGCCGCCAGACTTGGCGATCTGCGAAGCGCAGGGCGTGGCCGACGAACTCTGCATGATGATCCAAGAACTCCGCCAGGGTGCAAGGGGCTACAACCCCTTCACCGTCATCATCGTGACGGCGTGGGACCAGTCTCTGGGCCTCGTGGGGCGCGTGATCAATTCGGGCGCGGACGATCTCCTGTTGCGTCCGTTCTCGACGGCGGCGCTGGGACAGCGCATCTCCACGCATGTCGAGCGGCGCAAGGGCTTTGTTGTCACGTCGGATTACGTCGGCCCGGATCGCCGTCGAGATTCGGCGCGGCCCTCCAACGCCGAGCTCTTCGAGCCGCCGAATTCCCTCAAAATGAAGGTCGTGGAGAGACTCTCCTCCGAAGAGGCGGCGCAACGCCTCGACCTGGAACTGAAGGAGGCGCGCGAGGCGCTCTCCCGCGAGAAACTCCGCCGTGACGCCTTCCAGATTTGCGTACTGTGGCGGCTGATGCAGGAACATGCCGTGAACAAGGCGAGATTCGAAGTCGATCTGAGCAAGATCAAGGCCGTCACCAAGGCAGTAGCGCGCCGCTGCCTCGCCACGGACATGGACGTCGCCGTGGACTGGTGCGAATCCATATTGGCGGCGGTCGAAGGGCTCGAGGCGGGGGTCGACCGAAACGCCTCCATGCACCTGCTAGGCCATGCGGCACTCAACCTGAATCAGGTCTTCACCCCCGAGAAATCGGAGTCCGAGCATCTGAAGGCGGTCGATGCAACGGTTGCGATCGTGAAGGCACGCATCGAATCCAGCTTGGGCCAAGGCGAAAGCCGGTCCGCCGCCGAATAGCTTGGCGCGAACTGGCCGACGGATCCCCGTCCGGCGTGCGCTCCGCCGTGAGACAACGCTTCCCTCTGAGGCTGCTTTCCTTTATCAGTTTTCTTCCCCGCTCGGCGGTGGCAATACGAGGTTGAGGCATGCAGGCGGTACTTATCGCTATCCAGCTCATGGTTTCGGTCACGCTCGTGATCGTAATCCTTCTGCAACGTTCCGAGGGAGGGGCGTTGGGGATGGGTGGTGGAGGAGCTGGTCTAGGTGGGTTGTTCTCGTCGCGGGGTGCTGCCAGCACCTTGACGCGAACGACGGCTCTTCTCGCTATCCTATTCTTCGCGACCAGCCTGGCTCTAACCGTCCTGGCGCTACATACGCACCCACAGTCGATCCTTGATTCGCAGACGGGTGCGCCAGTGCAATCCCTGCCAACCCAGCCGGCCGCGCCGCAGCCGCAAAAACCGGAAACGCCCTTGGTTCCGCTGCCGCATGGATAGCCGGGAAGATTTCGAGCGTTTTCAGCGAATTGGCGTAAACCCTCCACAGCCTTGACCCAAGCGGCCCGCTTTTGTGCTTGAGCGTTGTGCCGCCTTCTCGATATGTTGCAATTCCATGGCGCGGTTAATCTTCATAACTGGCGGCGTGGTCTCCTCACTGGGCAAGGGGCTTGCGTCTGCGGCATTGGGAGCGCTGCTGCAGGCACGCGGCTACCGCGTGCGCCTGCGCAAGCTGGATCCGTACCTCAACGTCGATCCGGGAACCATGAGTTCCTTTCCAGCACGGGGAAGTCTATGTCACCGACGACGGTGCGGAGACCGACCTCGACTTGGGCCACTATGAGCGTTTCACGTCGGTGTCGTCGACCAAGTCCGATAACGTGACTGCCGGGCGCATCTACCAGGAGGTGATCTCGACGGAGCGGCGTGGCGGCTACCTTGGGCGCACCGTGCAGGTCATTCCCCATGTCACCGACGCCATCAAGACTTTCGTTATGGCGGGGGAGGACGAGGTGGATTTCCTTCTCGTCGAGATCGGCGGCACAGTAGGCGACATTGAGGGACTGCCGTTTTTCGAAGCCATCCGCCAGCTCGGAAACGAGCTTGGCCGCGAGCGTGCGGCCTTTGTTCATTTAACCCTCGTTCCGTTCATCGAGACTGCGGGCGAGCTGAAGACCAAGCCGACGCAGCATTCCGTGAAAGAGCTGCGCTCGATCGGGATCCAGGCCGATATCCTCTTGTGCCGGGCGAGCCGCCCGATCCCAGAGGACGAGCGCCGAAAAATCGGCCTATTCTGCAACGTGACGCCGGAACGCGTGATCCCCGCGCTGGACCTGCCTACCATTTACGAGGCGCCGATCCGCTATCACGAGGCGGGCTTCGATACGCAGGTACTGAAGGTCTTCGGTATTTCCGGTGCAGCTCCGCCCGACTTGGCGCCCTGGAAGCAGGTCGTCGAACGCGTGAACAACCCGGAAGGCGAGGTGCGTATCGCCATTGTCGGCAAGTACATGCAGGTCAAGGACTCCTACAAGTCCCTGTCCGAGGCTCTCACACATGGCGGCCTCGCCAATAATGTCCGCGTACACACCGACTGGATCGACAGCGAGATTTTCGATCGGGACGATGCTGCAGTCTACCTTGAAGGGGTCAACGGCATCCTCGTACCCGGCGGTTTCGGCGAACGGGGGACCGAAGGCAAAATTCGTGCGGTCAAGTTCGCCCGCGAGCGCCGTGTCCCGTTTTTTGGTATTTGCTATGGGTTGCACATGGCGGTGATCGAGGCGGCGCGCGACCTTGCCGGCTTGGAAGGGGCTGGATCGACCGAAATCGGCCACCCCCGTCATCCGGTGATCGCCATGATGACGGAGTGGGTGAAAGGAAATCAGCTGGAGACCCGTGACGAGGGTGGCGACCTGGGCGGCACGATGCGGCTTGGCGCCTATCCCGCCGTACTGACCCCCGGCACCCGCGTCGCTGACGTCTATGGCGCGCTCGAGATCAGCGAGCGCCACCGGCATCGCTACGAGGTGAATGTTGGCTATACGCGCCAGCTGGCGGAGCACGGGTTCGTGGTTTCCGGATGGTCGCCGGACGGCAAGCTGCCCGAGATCATGGAGATCACGGATCATCCGTGGTTCATCGGCGTGCAGTTTCACCCTGAGCTCAAATCCCGCCCGCTGGCGCCGCACCCGCTGTTCGCCTCGTTTATCGCCGCCGCCGTGCAGCAGAGCCGGTTAGTGTGATTTAGGTCATGGCAAGCAAGCCGAATGCTGCGGTTCAGATTGGCTCTGTCGAGATCGGCAATGCGAAGAAGCTCGCGCTCATTGCCGGGCCCTGCCAGCTCGAAAGCCGCGCCCATGCGCTGGAGATGGCATCGGCGCTGAAGGAGATCACGGGCGCCGCCGGTATCGGATTGATCTATAAGACGAGTTTCGACAAGGCCAACCGCACCAGCGCCACCTCGGTGCGGGGATTGGGGCTGGAAGGGTCGTTGCCGATCTTTGCGGAGATCCGCGAGCGCCTCGGCGTTCCGGTGCTCACCGACGTGCACGAACGCGAACAGTGTGCCGTCGTGGCGCAAGCGGTGGATGTACTGCAAATCCCGGCGTTTCTTTGCCGCCAGACCGATCTCCTCGTTGCGGCGGCCCGAACGGGCAAGGTGGTCAATGTGAAGAAGGGCCAGTTCCTTGCGCCCTGGGACATGAAGAACGTCATTGAGAAGATCGCCGGTGCTGGCAATCCGAATGTGCTCGTGACGGAGCGGGGCGTAACCTTCGGCTACAACACGCTGGTGTCCGATTTTCGCGCGCTTCCTATCATGGCGAAGTTCGGCGTCCCGGTCGTGTTCGATGCCACACATTCGGCCCAACAGCCGGGTGGGCAGGGGGACAAATCGGGCGGCGAGCGGGAGATGGTTTCCTATCTCGCGCGTGCAGCGTCCGCCGTCGGCTGCGCGGCCATTTTTCTCGAGACCCACCAGGATCCCGACCACGCGCCGTCCGACGGGCCTAATATGCTCAGACTGCAAGAGCTTCCTGCACTGCTCGCCGAACTCGTGGCGATCGACAGGATCGTGAAGTCCCGATCAGGTTAGAGCGGTTCCAGCAAAAGTGTGTGTACTTTTGCGTCCGGCACCGCGTCAAAACAATAACGCTCTAGACAACGGCGCCGACCGAGAGCCAGGTCTTCACGACGCCCACGATGGCCAGGATGAGCAGCACCAGCTGAGCCAGCGTGGAAATCCCGAACCCAGCGCTGCGCTTGTTCGGTGCTGCAATGTAGCCCTGCATGTACACGTACCGGCCGACGATCCAAACGGCACCAAAAACCGCCGGCAACCACCAGACGCCCTGAAACCGGTTGGAGAAAAAGGCAGTCGCCAACCATAGCGATGGCAAAAACATCGGCATCGACTCGAGCGTATTCATCTGCACCCGATAGGCGCGTTCGAATGCCGGATGGCCGGTGACGGCCGGCGCCTCGATCTTGTGTTTCACGCGCATGGCGCCCACGCGGCCGCCCATGACCATGTAAAGAATCATCGCAAGAATGGTAACCACTGCCGCCAAAAGCGTCGCAGACGTCCCGGACATGCGTTTCCCTCCCATCGCTGCAGCGCCGAATCGCGCCAGCATATGGGGCAATTTATCGTATTCGTAGGAAAGAGCTATTGGGCCGTCAGGCGGGTTTGAGCGGCGCGGTCGGTTGCGGCGAGAAGACGATCCCCGGCTTGATGCGGCCTGCTCGAAGCGGCTACCTGGCCTAATGCCAAAGCCGCACCCGCCAGCGCCGCCACGCCGAGCGCTGTCGCCAAGAAGCGTGTAACGCGCATTTCATAGGTCTCCGATTACCCGCGAAGACCCCTCCGCAGCGCGCTGGCCAAGCTTGCTTGCCCGTGCGCCTGTCATCTTCTAAGACGCTCCGATATTGGGGCAAATTCATGTCGGAGCCGTTAATGAACGCCATCACGGATATCACCGCGCGCGAGATTCTCGATAGCCGCGGCAACCCGACCGTGGAGGTCGATGTCCGCCTGGAAAATGGTGTTTTGGGACGTGCCGCCGTGCCGTCCGGCGCTTCGACCGGCGCCCATGAGGCGGTCGAACTGCGCGACGGCGGCCCTCGCTATGATGGCAAAGGCGTTCTGAAGGCTGTTGCCGCTGTTAATAATGAGATTTTCGACGCGCTCGCGGGCCTCGATCCGATCGAGCAGATACGCATCGACGAGATGATGCTGAAGCTCGACGGCACGGCCAACAAGTCGCGGTTGGGAGCCAATGCGATCCTCGGCGTTTCCCTGGCCGTCGCCAAAGCCGCCGCCCAAGCTGCGTCGCTGCCGCTCTACCGCTATGTCGGCGGAGCCGCAGCGCATATTCTACCTGTGCCGCTGATGAACATCATCAATGGCGGCGTCCATGCCGACAATGCGATCGATTTTCAGGAATTCATGATCATGCCCGTCGGCGCAAAAAGCTTCCGCGAAGCCTTGCGCATGGGAGCTGAAATATTCCACGCGCTCAAGAAGGCGCTGAAGGACGGCGGCTACAACACGAATGTCGGCGACGAGGGCGGATTCGCACCGGCCCTTAAGAATGCCGACGAGGCGCTCAGCTACATCGTGCGGGCAATCGAGAAGGCAGGTTACCGGCCGGCCGAGGACATTTGCCTCGCACTCGATCCGGCTTCGACCGAATTCTTCAAAAACGGCCGCTATGTCCTTGAAGGGGAAGGGCGTACGCTGGATTCTGGCGCTATGGTCAGAGTCTATGAAGATCTCTGCAAGCGTTATCCCATCGTGTCCATTGAGGACGGCATGGCAGAGGATGACTGGCAGGGCTGGGCGGAGATTACCAAGGCGTTAGGCGCGAAGGTTCAGCTCGTCGGCGACGATCTGTTCGTCACCAATGTCGAACGCCTCAAGCGCGGCATCGCCGCGGACGTGGCCAATGCCGTTCTCGTAAAGGTCAATCAGATCGGGACTTTGACAGAGACTCTGGAAACGGTGCGTACGGCACAAGCCGCGGCGTATCGTGCCGTCATGTCGCATCGCTCGGGCGAGACGGAAGACACGACCATCGCCGATCTCGCGGTAGCCACCAATTGCGGTCAGATCAAAACCGGATCCGTCGCGCGCTCGGATCGCCTCGCGAAATACAATCAGCTTTTGCGCATCGAGGAACAGCTGGGCGACCAGGCGGTTTATGCCGGGCGCAGCGTGTTGCGGGTCTGAAGGCGTCTGCATGGGGCCTGACAAGAGCTATTTCCTTGACTCTAAGAATTACTGTGTGATTCGCTGAATTCATGCGAATCAGACGTAGCGTGGCGCGGTTTTTTGGCGCTCTTATGATCCCGGCGATCTGCTGTGCGGCAATCGCGTATTACGGCTATTACCTGATCTGGGGCACGCGTGGCTTGCTTGCGCTCGCCGATGCGCGGGCAAGGCTGGAAGTTGCCCAGGAGCATCTGGACGAGGTCAAGCAGGAAGATACGCGGCTAGCCCGCCGAATCGCGCTTCTCAAGGCGCAGGATCCGGATATCATCGAGGAAATCGCACGCGATCAGCTCGTGGGCAACATGCCGGGGCAGGTCGTTGTTCCGCGGGAAAAGCACCCTTAGGTTCCCTGGTCGCGGGCTACCTGCTCTCGCTTGCCAAATGACGGAACCCTTGCGACAACGCATGAGCGCGCCGCAAGGAGGTAACGGGTCGATGGCCGAGCCGGCCCAGACGACGAGGACGGAGTTGCCCGCCGACGCACTCCATCCAGAGCTGGCCAAAAAGCTCTATGCCGACATGCTCCTGATCCGCCGTTTCGAAGAGCGAGCGGGGCAGCTATACGGCATGGGCCTTATCGGCGGTTTCTGCCATCTGTACATTGGCCAGGAAGCCGTCGTAGTCGGGATGCAGGCGGCGCTCGATTCGGGCGACCAAGTCATTACGGCCTATCGCGATCACGGCCACATGCTGGCCGCCGGCATGGACCCGAAAGGGGTCATGGCAGAGCTGACCGGCCGCGCTGCCGGCTATTCGAAAGGCAAAGGGGGCTCGATGCATATGTTCGGCCCCGAGAAAGGCTTCTTCGGCGGACATGGTATCGTGGGCGCGCAAGTTCCGATCGGAACCGGGCTGGCGTTCGCAAACAAATATCGCAAGAACGGCGCAGTTGCGCTGACGTATTTCGGCGATGGTGCCGCCAATCAGGGGCAGGTCTACGAATCCTTCAATATGGCCGAGCTGTGGAAACTCCCTGTCGTCTACGTGATCGAAAATAACCAATACGCCATGGGCACCAGCGTCGAGCGTGCGAGCGCGGAGTCCCATCTGTGGAAACGCGGCGTCTCTTTCAACATTCCCGGCGAAGAGGTTGACGGCATGGACGTTGAAGCGGTGTTGGCTGCCGGAAGGAAAGCGGTCGCATGGTGCCGCACCGGCAACGGACCCATGATCCTGGAATTCAAGACCTATCGCTATCGCGGCCATTCCATGTCGGATCCCGCGAAGTATCGCACCCGCCAGGAGGTGCAGAGCGTGCGCGAAAAGCGCGATCCCATCGAGCAGTACGGCCAGAAGCTGATGGCGCGCGGGATTGCGGCCGAAGACGATCTCAAGGCGATCGACAAGCAGACGCGCCAGATCGTCAATATGGCAGCGGAATTCGCGACGGAGACTCCCGAGCCTGCACCGGAAGAGCTCTACACGGACGTGCTTGCTTAAATGTCCAGCGAAATCCTGATGCCCGCACTTTCGCCAACGATGGAGGAGGGCAAGCTTGCCAAATGGCTCGTCAAGGAAGGCGATACGGTCCATTCTGGCGACATTCTGGCGGAAATCGAGACCGACAAGGCGACGATGGAGTTCGAAGCCGCCGACGAGGGCCGCATCGGAAAGATTCTCGTGCCTGCCGGTACAGAGGGAGTGAAGGTCAACCAGCCCATCGCCGTGCTGGTGCAGGATGGCGAGGCGGCGGTGCCGATCACCGCCAAGGCGACGGAAAAGCTTCCTGGGACCGCGGCCTTCCAGGCCGCGCGCACGGCAAATGGAAAAGATAGCGACGGAAATCTCCCCTCTTCCAGCGGCGAGAAGGGCGGGCAGGATGCCCGCGGTCCCGGGGAGGGCACTCCCAGTGAGCCCGAAGTTCCCGCAGGCACGGAATTCGTCACCATGACGGTGCGCGAGGCACTGCGCGATGCCATGGCAGAGGAGATGCGCAGGGACCCGTCGGTATTTCTGATGGGCGAGGAGGTGGCCCAGTATCAGGGCGCCTACAAGGTGAGCCAGGGCTTGCTGGAGGAGTTCGGACCGGAACGGGTGGTCGATACGCCTATTACCGAACAAGGATTTGCCGGATTGGGGGTCGGAGCGGCATTTGGCGGATTGCGGCCGATCGTCGAGTTCATGACGATGAATTTCGCCATGCAGGCCATCGACCAGCTGATCAATTCGGCTGCCAAAACCCGCTACATGTCCGGGGGGCTGATGCAATGTCCCATCGTGTTTCGCGGCCCCAACGGACCGGCAGCGCGCGTGGCGGCGCAGCACAGCCAGGATTACTCTTCGTGGTATGCCCATGTTCCCGGGCTGAAGGTGATCGCGCCGTATTTTGCGGCCGACGCGAAAGGTCTGTTGAAAGCGGCCATTCGCGATTCCAATCCGGTGATCTTCCTCGAGAATGAAATTGCCTACGGACGCTCCTTTCCGGTGCCCAAGCTCGACGACTATCTGGTTCCGATCGGCAAAGCCCGCATCGTGAAGCCCGGCACGCATGTCACGCTGGTCGCCCATTCGGTCTGCGTCGGCCTGATTATCGAAGCTGCCGAAAAGCTTCAGGCCGAAGGCATCGATGCGGAGCTGATCGATCTGCGCTCGTTGCGCCCGCTCGATACCGACACGGTGATCGAATCCGTCCGCAAGACCAACCGCATCGTCACGGTCGAGCAGGGCTGGCCGATCTGCTCCATAGGGTCGGAAATCGCCGCCCAGGTGGTGGAGAAAGCCTTCGACGATCTCGATGCGCCGCCGATGCGCATCACAGGCAAGGATGTTCCCATGCCCTACGCCGCCAGCCTGGAGCGGCTCGCTCTGCCTGGTGTGGCGGATGTGGTCGCGGCAGCCAAAGCGGTCTGCTACCGGAACTGATGGCGATGGCCGGACCGAATGTTTCGATGAGCTGGAAAAAGGGCGGCTGCCACTGCGGCGCGGTGCAGTTCGAGGTCGAAGCGCCCGACGAGATCGAGCTGCTCGAATGCAATTGCTCAATCTGCCATATGACCGGCTTTCGCCACTTCATCGTACCGAAATCGCGTTTCCGCCTGCTCAAGGGCAAGACCAAGCTCACAGCGTATAAATTCAACACGGGCACGGCGACGCACCTTTTCTGTTCGGTTTGCGGCGTCAAGCCGTTTTACACTCCGCGCTCCCATCCCGACGGCTACAGCGTCAATTTCCGCTGCCTGAACGCCGAGGATTTTCGCTCGGTGCTCACCACCGATTTCGACGGACGCAATTGGGAACAGCACATCGAAGAGCTGCCGCCGCTGGAGCGAGACGCCTGAATGGCTACGCAGATTCTCATGCCGGCGCTTTCGCCCACCATGGAGGAGGGCAAACTGGCAAAATGGTTCGTCAAGGAGGGCGACGAGGTTCACTCCGGCGACGTTCTGGCCGAAATCGAGACCGACAAGGCGACGATGGAATTCGAGGCGGTCGATGAGGGCCGGATCGGCAAGATTCTCGTTCCAGAGGGCACCGAAGGCGTGAAGGTGAACGCGCCCATCGCGGTTCTCGTCAGCCAAGGAGAGAGCGCGCCTGGCTTCGACATTGCCTCCGCAATGAATTCCATCAAGCAGGCGCTCTCGGAGCAAACAAACGAGCCGGCGGCTAGGATTACGCCCGCGGCGCCGCGTGTCCCAGTTGCTGGGCGCGGCGATCAACCGGCGGTCGCGCCGGCCCAGGCGCCGCAACAGACTCGCACCAGGATATTTGCTTCGCCTCTGGCCCGGAGCCTGGCCGCACGCGCCGGTATCGATGTCGCCGCGCTGAAAGGTTCGGGTCCGCGCGGCCGAATCGTGAAGGCGGATGTCGAAGCGGCCGAGAAATCCGGCGTTCCTTTAACGCCCGCGAGCGCGAAACCGCCTGCGGCGCCCGCAGCCGCCGCCGCTTTGCCCGGCATAGCCCCGCTGCCCGATGCGCGTATGTATTTTCAGCCGGGCGATTACGAGGAAATCCCGCACGATTCAATCCGCCGGGCTATCGCGCGCCGGCTGTCCTCTGCAAAAACCTTCATCCCGCACTATTATCTCACCATCGATTGCCGCCTCGACGAGCTCGCGGCGTTGCGCGGCAGGCTGAACGAGCGCGCGCCCAAAGTTTCCGGCTACAAGCTGTCGGTGAACGATTTTCTCATCAAGGCCGCTGCGCTGGCGCTGCTGCGGGTGCCGGAAGTGAACGCCAGCTGGACCGACACGGCGATTCTGCGCCACAGGCATGCCGACATCGGCGTCGCTGTGGCGCTCGATTTCGGTCTGATCACGCCTATCGTGTTCCATGCCGAGGACAAGGGCCTGATAGCCATCTCCGGCGAGGTGAAGTCGCTGGCGGAGCGTGCCCGTACCAAGAAGCTCAAGCCGGCGGAGTATGAAGGCGGCAGCTTCGCGATTTCCAATCTCGGCATGCACGGCATCAAGCAATTCACTGCCGTCATCAATCCGCCGCATGCGGCCATACTGGCCGTGGGCAGCGGCGAGCAGCGCGCCGTGGTGCGCGACGGCAGGATCGAGGCGGCCACGATGATGACGGTCACGATGTCGTGCGATCACCGCGTGATCGACGGCGCCACCGGTGCCAGGTTTCTCGATGCTTTCAAACAGTTCGTCGAGGAGCCGGCGGCAATGCTGCTTTAGATCGGTTCCAGCAAAAGTGTGCGCACTTTTGCGTCCGGAACCGCGTAAAAACAATAACGTAGAGCGAAATGACGATTCGAAGAAAAGTCATTTCGCTCTAGGCCGGAAATGCCCGTGCCTGACGAAAGAGGTAACACCATGTCCGAGTTGTTCGACGTCATCGTAATCGGCAGCGGGCCGGCGGGTTATGTGTGTGCCATCCGCGCCGCACAGCTGGGGCTAAAAACGGCGATCGTCGAGCGCGACGCTCTCGGCGGCATCTGCCTCAATTGGGGCTGCATTCCTACGAAAGCGCTGCTGCGTTCCTCGGAAATCTGGCATCTGATGCATCGCTTGGGCGAATTTGGATTCTCGGCCGACAATCTGCGCTTTGATCTCGGCAAGATCGTCGAGCGGTCGCGAAAAGTGTCGGCGCAGCTGTCCAACGGCGTCGCTTATCTGATGAAGAAGAACAAGATTGCCGTCATCAAAGGCGAGGCGAAGCTTGCCGGCACGGGGAAGGTATTGGTGACGGCCAACGGAAAATCCGCCGACTACGCCGCAAGCAACATCGTGCTGGCAACCGGCGCCCGTGCTCGCACGCTCGACAGCCTCAAGCCCGACGGCGAGCGCATCTGGACCTACATGCACGCCATGGTGCCGAAGGCGGTTCCCAAGTCGCTGCTGATCGTGGGCTCGGGCGCCATCGGCATCGAATTCGCGAGTTTCTATCGCACGCTCGGCAGCGAGGTGATGGTCGTGGAGGCGCTCGATCGGATACTGCCTGTCGAGGACGCGGAAATCTCGCAAGCGGCGGCCAAGGCCTTCGCCAAGCAGGGCATGAAGCTGCACGTATCCACCACTGTCTCAAAGCTCGAGACGGGAGCCGACGGCGTCAGCGCCGTGCTGACATTCAAGGACGGCAAAACCGAAACGCTGAACGTCGATCGCGTGATTGTCGCCATCGGCATCGTCGGCAATGTCGAGAATATCGGGCTCGAAAACGTCGGCGTGAAAGTCGAGAAGACGCATGTTGTGGTCAATGAATGGGGCGAGACGGGAGTTGCCGGCCTCTATGCCATCGGCGATCTCGTCGGCCCGCCTTGGCTTGCCCACAAGGGCATGCATGAAGGCGTGATCGTGGCCGAGCGCATCGCCGGCGTGAAGGGCGTCCATCCGCTCGACACGTTGAAGATTCCGGCCTGCACATACTGTTGGCCGCAAGTCGCCAGCGTCGGGCTGACCGAAGCGGCGGCGAAGGCAACCGGGCGCGACATCAACGTCGGCCGATTTCCCTTCGTCGGCAACGGCAAGGCCATTGCGCTCGGCGACCCGGACGGCCTGGTCAAGACGGTGTTCGATGCCGACACGGGCGAGCTTTTGGGCGCTCATATGATCGGCGCCGAAGTGACGGAATTGATCGGCGCCTATTCCACGGCGCGCGCGCTCGAGGCCACGGATGCCGATTTGTCCGCCACGGTCTTCCCCCATCCGACGCTTTCGGAGATGCTGCACGAAGCCGTGCTCGACGCCGACAAGCGCGCGTTGCACATCTAGATCGATTGCGCCATTGCCTTGTCATTTCCCTCTCACCACGAAGGCACCGAAGAACACGAAGTACGCAACCCGGAACGCTGCACTCGCGGCCGGCACACAGAGAACAAACGCGCGAAGTGCATTTATAATGGACCCGCCAAGCCGCAAAGACGCCAAGGACCTTCGAGCTCTGAACACCTTGGCGTCTTGTAAGTCGATTTCGACCGGATCGGCTATAGTAGTTGATGCGGTGAAGTATCCCGAGGCGATTCAGGATGCGCCGTCCTGCATCAACCGCTGCAGTTGCGCGGTGATCATGGCGGCGCCGTCGGTGGACATCGTCACCAGCCGGGCATTGCTGTCGCGATCGAAGAAGAACGTCGAGGCCGAATGCATGACCGTATACGGATGACCCGACGAGGTCGGCGTTACCGTGTAGATCACGCGATAGCGCCGGGCGAGCTGAGCCACGGCATTATCGCTGCCGCGCAATCCGTCGATCTCCGGCGCGAAGGCCCCAACGTATGTTTTCAGCATCGCAAGCGTGTCGCGCGCGGGGGCGACGCTTACGAAAAGCACGCGCACGTCCTTGGCTTTTGCTCCCAGGCGCTGCAGCACGGCGGCGAGATTGGCGAGCGTGGTCGGGCATTCATCGGGGCAATGCGTATAGCCGAAATAGAGGACGACCACCTTGCCGCGATAGCTGGAGGCGCTCACCGGTGCACCGTCGTTTGCGCTGGCGGCGAAATGCCTGCGCTAACCTAACCCAACTTGCGCAGAATCGCCTCAAATCGCCGAGCCCATTTGTCGCGACGGGTGTTTTGAATCAATGACTTGAGTTGGTCCGAAGGTCGGCTTTTTTTATGTAGTGCCGACCTTGGCCTTTTCGGGACGCGACGAGTTGGGTGTGATTCGGCGCATGTATTTGCGCCACACGACACGCAGGAAGAACGGCAAGGTCCATCGCTATTGGCGGCTTGTGCGCAGCGTTCGTGTTGGCCGGCGCGTGATCCAGCAATCGGTTGCACATCTGGGCGAGTTGGATGAGCAAGGACGCTTCGAGGCGCGGGCGCTGTCGCGCCAGCTGATCGGCGCGCCCGAGCAATCGGCGCTGTTCGATGACGAGAATGAGCAGAGTCGTAACCGTACGCCGAGGGCCGCGGATCGGATTGGGCGTTTGTGCTTGACAGTTGGTTTTGGTGCGCGGCTTGCCGTCGTTGAGGGTGATTTTGAGGGGCGACGGCGGTCATGCCGCCAGTTTACGCAAGCCTTTGTCTTTCGCCCAGTTCCAGGGAAGCAGCTCCGCAAGCTTGTTCACAGGATGATCGGCGATGCGGGCCAGCACGTCGGCAAGCCAGGCTTGCGGATCGATATCGTTGAGCTTGGCTGTTTGAATGAGCGTGTACATCATGGCTGCTCTTTCCCCGCCGCGCTGGGAGCCGACGAAGAGCCACGCCTTCCTGCCCAGTGCCGCGCCTCTCAGCACGCGCTCGGCCGCATTGTTGGATAGGCAGATGCGTCCGTCGGAAAGAAAGCGCGTGAAGGCGTCCCATCGCTTGAGCATGTAGTCCATGGCTTTGGCGGGATCGGCATGGCGGGAGAGCTTGGCGCGCTCGGTTTGCATCCACGCATGAAGCTCTTCCACCAGCGGCGCCATGTGCTCGCGTCGATAGGCAAGCCGTGCAGCGGCGGACTGCCCGTTGATGACGCGCTCGTGGGCGAAGATGGCGTCGAACTTCTGCACCGCTTCGAACGCGAGCGGCGAGATCAGGACCGCCTTTTGGCTGCGGGCCTGCGAGGCGATGTCGGCAAGCACGAAGAACTTGCGCCTGGCGTGCGCCCAGCACGCGGCCTCCGTGATGGGCGCCGGCTTGCGGCCCTGCTCGTAGAGCCCGCCGAATCCGGCATAGGCGTCGGCCTGCAGGATGCCGCCGTAATGGCAAAGGTGCTGCTCGGGATGGATGCCGGCACGATCGCGCGAGAAGAAGAACACTGCGGCCGGCGGCTCGGTGCCGCCGAAGGGTGCATCGTCGCGCACATAGGTCCATAGCCGGGCCTTGATCGTCTTGGTTTTGGCGAACAACGGGATCGGCGTGTCGTCGCCGTGAAGGCGCTCGCCGGCAAACACATGGGCGCCGATCAAATCGGCGAGCGGCGCAAGCAACGTCGTGCAACTGCCCACATGATCGGCCAGCGTCGAGAGTGAAAGATCGATCCCTTCGCGCGCGAAGCGCTCGCTCTGCCGGTTCAAGGGCTGATGCAGCGCGAACTTGTCGTGCAGGATCATGGCCAGCACGTTGGGTCCCACATGGCCGCGCAAGAGCGTGTGAAAGGGCGCCGGGCTTTGCGCGATCTTCTCGCACGCCCGGCAGCTGAACTTCTCGCGCACGGTCTGGATCACCTTCCAGGACCTGGGGATCACCTCCAGCGTCTCGGTGATATCCTCGCCGAGCTTGTGCAAGTTCGTTCCGCCGCAGCAGGGGCACGCGGCCGGTCCCGGTATAACGACCCGTTCGCGTGGCAGATGCGCAGGAAACGGCTTCTTGACCGGCTTCTTGCGCGTGTGCGCAGGCACGAAGCTTTCGCCTGCCGATCTTGCCGCTTTCAGCGCGGCAAGCTCATCTTCGGCTGCCGAGGCCTCAAGCTCCTCCAGCTGAAGCTCCAGCTGGTCGATGAGCTTCTTCGTGCGCTCGGATCTGGCGCCGTAAAGCTCGCGCTTGAGCTTCTCGATGGTCAGCTTCAATTGTGCAATCAGCGCCTCGGTGCTCGAAACGCTCGCTTTGGCACGTGCCGCTTCGGCCTTGGCTCGGGCCGCTTCCTCGCAAACGCGAACAACTTCGCCTTGCGCCGTCTGAGCATCGATCCGCGCCGCAATCACCAGCGCTTTCAGCGCTTCAATATCGTTGGGAAGCGAATCAATTGCACCCGCCATAAGGCGATGGAATCACAACGAGCGCGCAAACGCGATTGCTTTTGGCCCGCACGGGAAAGACAAATCGACAGACAGCTGTGGATGGATGGCGTTGGAGATCAACCTGCCGCTTGCGGCTGGAATGTGCGAAGCGGATGTCTCCAGTCGATCCCCTCGAGCATGTAGCCCATCTGCGCTGGCGTGATCGCAACAGTGCCTTCGCTCGCCGACGGCCAGACGAATCGCCCCCGCTCCAGGCGCTTGGCGTAGAGCGACATGCCCAGCCCGTCATGCCAAAGAACCTTCAAAAGGTCGCCTCTGCGCCCGCGGAAAACAAAAAGATCGCCACCATGAGGATTGCGCTTCAGCACCTGCTGCACCTGAAGCGCCAGGCTGTTCATGCCACGGCGCATGTCGGTGTGGCCCACAGCAATCCACACCCGCACGCCGGACGGAACCGGAATCATCCGGTGCGCCGGTCGAGCACGGCAATCACGCGCACAATGGCGGCCGGATCGATATCGCCGTCCACAATCATCCGGCGCGGCTCCGACAATACAATCTCGATGCGCCCGCAACGCGCCGTATCTCCCGCCGAAATTGCCGCAACGCCTGGCGACGGCGCGACAATCGCAGGAACAAAACCCGGTTCGTTCGGAACCAATTTGCCGTCGCGCGCCAGCCGCAGCCACGTGAACAGCTGGCCGTTCGACAATCCATGCCGCCGCGCCGTCGCCGATACGTTCCGCGGTATCGAAAGGCTCTCCGCGACAATCCGCAGCTTCTCTTCCGGCGTCCAGCGCCGGCGTGCCCCCGTCTCGATGACTTCAAGACGCGAGGTCGTGGGTATAGTCGTATGGTTAGTCATACGACTATACCGCCATGTCCCTTCACCGACAGCAAGACGGCCATCGGCGTAGGGTTACGCAGAGTCCGGCGACCGTGCCGGTGCACTTGAAGTCCATTCGCATCGAGCGGCCGCGCCAATTCGGCGATGTTTATCTGGCGCTTTCGCTGTGGCGCGGGTTGGGGCTCGAAGAGCTGTGCGAGCGATTGCTGCCTTCGGGCAAGGAGCAGGTTGCCTGGTCGAAGATGGCCGCCGTTCTGGTTCCGGCGCGGTTCTGCGAGCCGTCGAGCGAGCTGCATATCGCCGAAGACTGGTACCGCCGCACCGCGCTGTGCGATCTGCTGCAGCTGGGCGATGAAGAGGTCAACAAGGATCGGCTCTATCGCGGTCTCGATCACCTGCTTGAACACAAGAGCGCGCTTGAGGCGCATCTGTCGAAGCGCTGCGGCGAGCTGTTCGCCGTGCAGAACGAAGTGCTGCTCTACGATGTCACCAGCACCTATTTCGAGGGCGAGGCGCAAGCCAACCCGCAGGCGTAGCGCGGCTATTCCCGCGATCACCGTCCCGACCGCAAGCAGGTGTGCATCGCCCTTGTCGTGAGCTTCGACGGCTTTCCTCTGGGCTATGAGGTGTTCGCCGGCAACACCCACGATTCCAAGACGCTGATGACCATCGTGAACACCATGGAGGCCCGCCATGGTGCGGTAGGCCGCGTCTGGATCACCGATCGCGGCATGGCCAGCGCCGCCAATCTGGCTTGGCTGCGCCAGACCGGACGGCGCTACGTCATCGGGACGCCGAAGTCGAAGCTGAAGAAGTTCGCCTCCGAGCTTACCCATCCCGAAGGCTGGCGCGAGAGACGCAGGAGACCGTCATCCTGTGCCGTTCGGCAGACCGCCGCCGCGCGTATCCGTCAGCGCGTGATCGTGATCTTGAACACGGTACCGTCGTCGTTCGCGCCGCCATCGTAGGTCGTGCCGTAGAGGGTGCCGCCGACGTTGATCAGGCCGGCATAGGGGTAATAGCCGTCCGTACAGCTTGCTTGGCTGCAAAACGAATACACCCTCTTCTCATGCCCGGTCGCGACGTCGACCTTGAACACGGTGCCGCAGCCGTTCGGGCAATTGGCAGATCCGCCGCCAAAGATGGTCGTGCCGTAGAGGGCGCCGCCGGCCTTGATCAGCCCGGCTTGGGGGTAATCGCCGTCCGTGCAGCCTTCTTGGCTGCAAAACGAATACACCACCGTCTCGGCGCCGGTCGTGGGGTTGACCGAGAACACGGTGCCGTAGCCGTTCGCGCCGCCATCGTAGGTCGTGCCGTAGAGGGTGCCTCCGACATCGATCAGCCCGGCATAGGGGTAATCGCCGTCCGTGCAGCTTTTTTGGCTGCAAAACGAATACACCACCGTCTCGGCGCCGGTCGTGGGGTTGACCGAGAACACGGTGCCGTAGCCGTTCGCGCCGCCATTGTAGGTCGTGCCGTAGAGGGTGCCGCCGACGTTGATCAGCCCGGCATAGGGGTAATCGCCGTCCGTGCAGTTTGTGCCGCCTTGGCTGCAAAACGAATACACCACCGTTTCGGCGCCGGTCGTGGGCTCGACCGAGAACACGGTGCCGTAGCTGTTCGCGCCGCCATCGTAGGTCGTGCCGTAGAGGGTGCCGCCGACGTTGATCAGGCCGGCATAGGGGTATTGGCCGTCCGCACAGCTTGCTTGGCTACAAAACGAATACACCATCTTCTCAACCCCGGTCGCGAGGTTGATCTTGAACACGGAGCCGCCGCCGTTCGCGCCCCCACCGTAGGTCGTGCCATAGAGGGCGCCGCCGACCTTGATCACGCCGGAATACAGTTCATAACCGTCCGTGCAGTTTGCCTTCCTGCAAAAGGAATACAAAACCGTTTCGGCGCCGGTCGTGGGATTAAGCGAGAACACGGTGCCGTAGCCATGCGCGCCGCCATAATACGTCGTGCCGTAGAGGGTGCCGCCGACATCGATCAGCCGGGCATAGGGGTAATAGCCGTCCGTGCAGCCGTCTTGACTGCAAAACGAATACACTACCGTCACCGTCTCAGTGGCGGCTTCTGCCGCCGGCGCATGTAAAAGCGCAGCCCAAGCTAACGCTCCGGCAACAAGACCATTCGCCAAGCAATTGCGGATTTGAAACATGGGAGCCCCCGAAGAGCTAAGGTTGCAGCAAACAATTAATATGGGAATATTTCAACCGAAGAAATGTGACAGCTTAGTGCGCGCCCTTCGGGCCGGTCTCGACTTCGCGCATGAAGGACTGGCGCATCTGCTCGCGCTTGCTGTGATCGCCCATTCAGTTCCCGTGTTGTCCCCAATGTTGTCCCGAAACATGACCGGAGACACTGCCTCGAACAACGGCAGTTTAATCCATTGATATTATTATAGTTTTTGGTCGGAGCGGCGGGATTTGAACCCACAACCCCGTGCTCCTCAAGCACGTGCTCTAACCGGGAATATTATACACGGCACACCGTCAGATCCCGCCGCCGCCTTACCAGCCTCGCCAACAAGCTCCTTGCGCCAGCGAAACAATAGACTGGGCGAAATATTGTGCCGCCGCGCTACCGCCGATACCTTCACGCCAGTAGCCCGCAACTCCGCAAGGATCGCTTCTCTCTCCTCGCACGTGCGACGGCGGCGCGTATCCAGCATCACCGGTTCGTTACCTTCCGTACTATGTCCAGACATAGGCCACGTCACAGGTCTACAGCTTCGCATCAAACCGCTGATCTTCAGACCCAATTCGCTTCACGCAAGACGGCCGTCACCGGACGGATACAAAGCATCCGCGAAATTTCCGGCGCAAGCCCACAGGACGACAAGATCGAGCGCGAGACCCCCGTCTACGTCACCTCGCTGGTGTGGCTCGCCCACCAGATCGGTCCCGTCATCCGCAGCCATTGGGCCGTGGAGAACAGCCTCCACTGGGTCATGGACATCATCTTCCGCGACGACGAGTGCCGCCTGCGAAAAGATCACGCGCCCGCCAATTTCACCACCCTCAAGCACATGGCCCACAACCTCATCCGAAAGCCGCCCGGAAAAGATTCCTTAAGCCTCAGACGAAAAGTCGCCGCCTCGGACGACGACTTCCTCGCAAACCTCATCGCTGCATGATTTCTTCACCCGATTCCCCTGGATCAATGCCATTTGTTGTTGCCTTCAGTGCGGGGTGACCGCGCTCAGGTTTGGCATCGAACCGGCTTTCAATGCGAGCAGAAAACGGGAAAAGACCCCGTCCTGACAAAGCGCCGCGTCACGTCACCCACGACCCACTGTTGGCGTTCGATTTTTTGGTGCAGGCCGATAACGATAATGTCCGAGTCCGTGCGGCGCGATTCTGAAGCAAGTTCGCCTGCCGCGTCGTCGCCGTATCGGCGTTCGAGTTCGACCGCCACGCCATGTTGCCTGAGATGCTGCAGAAGCACGATATCTGAAGCGGGTTCGAGTTTGCGGTCGGCAATGACGCTCAGCACATAGACCCTCTCGGCGATCATGAGGATGGGCATGCAATCGTGGATTGCCCTGGCCGACTCCCTTGTGTCGTTCCATCCGACGAGAACAGCGTTTCCAATCGCGGTTGGAGTCGGTTCCGTCGGAAGGATCAGCACGGGCCCTCCCGCCTGGAACGCCAGTTGCTCGGGCAGATAGGCGCGATTCGCCGAAGAGCCACGGACAGCACCGGCACCGGGAAGGATCGTCAAATCAGAGCGCCGCGCCAGATATTGAAAGCCCTCACTTGAGGTCCCATCGATGACACGCCAAGTCGTCTCTAGCGAAGTTTTCGCGACTGCCCGCCCAAACAGCACCTGAGCCCAGTCGGCTTCGCATTTTCCAGGCCCGGCGAGAAAGACTCCGTTCAGCCTCGCATTCAGCCTGCGCGCGAGATCCGCGGCGACGCTCAGACGATCGAGTTCGTCCGGCTCGGCCGGCATCACGCGCAACAGAATGTCAGACAATGACATCGGCTACCTTGCCAGCGGCTTGTCTGGAGGCACCTCGTGTTTCGCCGCATATGCGGCAGATTACAGAGACGAATTTGCCGGGACGTTAACCTTGATTAGTAGCTGTGCGATTCAGGGTGGGACGGCCTCGCTCTTCAAGCAGCGCTCCGAGCAGCCATGCGCAGCACATTCGCAGAGGAGGCTCCTTGTGCGCGCCAAAGGTCGGACGATTCATTGCTCGAGAGAGCAAGAATGGCCAATTTGTATGGATCGCGCACGATCATGGCGTGGTCGTGGAATTCAACGAGACGATCCTGGCGGAGGCGCCGAATGATCCGGTTGACGTGGATCGCCGTCAGGCCCGTAGCCTCGCCGATGAGGCGCTGGGTCAGCGGAATCTTGAGCGGGACATTCGCCGAAACAGTTCCCGATCCGGAAAGCCTGATCGCGATTTCCCACAGGATGTAAGACACACGTTCCATCGCGGAGCCCTGGCACATGACGGTGAGCGCTTCGGTCGCCATATGGTTGTCGCGCTCGATCATCCACAAAAAATGTTCGTTAAATGAAGGATTGTTTCGCCTCAGGTCGTTGAAGCTCGACACAGGCAGCGGGCAGATCGTGACAATCGTAAGCGCGGTGGCGCCCTGGCTGGTGTGGACGCCGCTCGGTTCCACGCCGAACAGGGCTCCGGGAAGCAGGAACCTGCTGATGTGCCGGCGTCCATCGCTCGTATCCTGATGCAGCTCAATCCAACCCGAGATGAGATTGTAAACAAAATCTGCCGGATCGCCCTGCGAAAAGACGACGTCGCCCGCATTCAGATGACGCATCGGCAGATGAGCGGCCTGCAGGGCGTCGCGGCCCCTTTCGTCTAGCGCGGCAAATGCACCGCAAAGACCCGAACCGCCCAATGGGCAATATCTACACTGGTTTTTGGGACAGTCGATCGACTTCCGCTTCTCATGTGACATCCCACCTTACCCCACGTATTTTTGAATTTTGTTGCGCTGTTCATTGAGGTACCTAATTTTGAAGCTACGGTGAGCGAACCCAATACACATTAATCTTATTCATATTTCCTCCAAGATAAAAGATAATTTTTTGAAAAATATATGAGAGTTCGGGCAGGCTGGTGTGCAAAATTGCACACATTGAAGGACTGACCGCGGCACTTGTAAGAGTAGCATCTATGCGAAAAAAGTAAGCGCAACAAAGACTTGGGAATTGTCCGAGCGCTTTCAGCAAGCGTGAGCCGAAAGCTGAAAATCCGCGTGTCGGTGTTTTGATCCATACGCAATAGACCTGCGCACAAGGGGGAGGCGAGTGCAGAGATAGGGGAAGCGGCTCCATGCGTCGCGACTTTAGTTTGTCGCCAACGCAACGGGATCGGGCGCGTTCGGCCATCGCAAAGCAAACCGTGCAATCGCCACTCGATACGACCAACTTGCCGAAACCGTCCTCAGCAAATTGGTCGTGGCTTCGGCTCGCTAGTGCACTGACTCATACAAAAGGTACAGCCAGATACATAGCGCCCACGCTGAATGTCGCCTCTTCTCAAAGGTTGCCGTTAACGGGCCAATGAATCTTTTGTATGCATCCGTGCACCAGAGCGGTTCCAGCAAAAGTGTGCGCACTTTTGCGTCCGGAATCGCGTCAAAACAATAACTTAGAGCGAAATGACGATTCAAAAACAATCATTTCGCTCCAACTTCCGTCCCCGTTGATCTCATTCACCGCAATTTTCTTGAAAATTATATGCCCGTTGAGGAAAGCATGGTGTGCAAAATTGCTCACATTGGGAAGACATGACATACGGCACTTTTGAGGAGCGAACCCGCCGAAGATCGTGTCCTGGAAATCCTCGGTTTGTTCTGGAACGGCGGACGTTCTCAGCTGCATCCGGGGGCAAAAATGTAAGCGCAATAATCACTTCAGAATTTTCCCAACGCTTTCAGCAAACCTGTGCCGAAAACTGAAAATCCGCATGCCGGTGTTTTGATCCATACGCGTTAGCCCTGCGCACAAGGGGGAGGCGGGCGCAGAGATAGGGGGGAGCGGCTCCATGCGTCGCGACTTTACCTTGTCGCCAACGCAGTTGGATCGAGCGCATGTTCGGCCACTGCAAAACAAACCGTGCAATCGCCAGTCGATACGACCACTTCGCCGAGACCGTCGTCGCCAAGGTGGTCTTGGCTTCGGCTCGCTAATCCGGATCGAGCCGGATCACTCGGCCGCAAATCGAGCGACCGCGTCGATCTGCTTATCAAGGTTAATGACTGATCTAGGTTAAGCCCAAACAGGCACAACTTCTTAAGATGTTGGTTGCAAAAGGCGCAGCAGACCGGGGGGGCGGACGGTTTCCTTTCTCGAAATGCTCACTTTGCTCGCGATCCGCGGCGAAAAGCGCGGGAGTCTTCGAAGAGGAAGTTACAGCCATGAAAAAGAACTTAGTCATATCGTTTGCCACGGCTACGTCAATTGCGGCGCTTTTCGCCGCAAGCTCGGCGTTTGGCGCCCAAAACGTGGCCAGCCCAACTCAAAAGGGAAGCTTACTCGTTTTTCCCTTGATCTCGGTCGATACAGCGACATCGGGCCAATATGGTGCACAGGATACGTTCGTGGAAATATCCAACGACCAAGTTAGTCCCGTTACTGTCGAATGCAATTATAAGAATGAGGCAAGAGCCACGGTGGATTTCAGCTTCGTGCTGACGGCGAAGCAGACAGTATCTTGGGACGTTGGGACCGCAAGCGGAGATCAAGTGACTCCTCCGCCGTTCCCGACCTCAGGCAGTGGGGTTGACGCCAACCGCGGCGAACTCGTGTGCTTCGCGACTGACAACGCCGTAGCGAACCAGATCGCATGGAACGAGTTGAGCGGGACGGCCACGGTGATGAATTTCAGCGCCCCATCCGCCACCGAGCCGAAGCAGAGCTACAAATACAACGCCTGGGCTTTCGCTGCGAGGGGCCCTAACGGCATTATCGGCACCTGCACGCAAACGACAAACTGCGAAGGAGACGTTCAGGGAACGGCGGGCGACTTGGTGCTGAGCGGGCTCAACGCCACGGGCGCCTACGACGCTTGCCCCGCTTACGACGTCGCCAACTTCATGCCGAACGGGGCATCGCTCGGCAAAATCAAGACTATCAACAACGACTTGGTTGTTGCCAGTTGCGATATCGACGTGACGGAGGCTCCTAATGGTTCCAGCCGCAAGCTGGCGTTCACGGTGTGGAATTCCGACGAGGAGGCGTACACCGGCGCTTATGCGTGCGTGGGCGATATTAACACGGTGCAGCTCGGCGGAACCGCCTCGCCGCCCGGCGAGCCGAAACTCGTGAACGGGGGAAATTTCCTCTTGAATACGCCGGACGGGAGGTTCATGGCGCAGGGCCTTGACTACCCGGGCTTGTGTGGCTCCAGCACTGAGTCAAAGGTTGGGCTGCTCGGCATCCTCGAATCGTCGGCGGCAATCGCCGGCGATAGCGGCTCAGATGAATTGGACGGCATTCCCCTCACGGGGGCAGGTGTTGCCGCACTGGCCGGCCAAGTCTTATGGAATCCCTCCTCCGGCGTGCAACAAAAGCCGCGATCGGGATGGCGGAACTGATGATCCGACGTCGTTAAGGATTGCGTTGGAAAAGATTGGGGGGCGGCGGGTAACCGCCGTCCCCTTTTTATTCCCTTGACGTAATTTGGGGATTTTCTGGCATGAACACTGCTCTTGGTCCGATCGGAGAATCGTCGATATCTGAGCGTCACGAACCCGGCAGCGGAGACAGGCACCCGCGCGCATGGTGGTTGCCGGTATTTTTGTCGGCAGGTATCGGATTTTGGGCGTGGCTACTTTACTCAGCCTTCCACCGTCTCTTTCCGTAGAACTGCGTGGAACGCATCACCCGGCCTAATTTCGGACCGTGCTACCCGGCCTTATTCATGGTGCTCATGAATAGCCGCTTTTCCGCGGCTTCCGGTAATTCGCCCCGCCAAAGGCACAGATGCGGCGGATTTCGTACACTCCCTGCGCCATCGAGCAAATTTGAAATCATGACGCGTTGTCGTGAATAAGTCGGGCTACCGCCGTTAATGCTGATCGCCATGCCGGCATTGGCGGACGACTTGGCGCATGCACAATGCTGAAAGCAAATCAATTCATCAACCCGTCAAATACAAGAGATTCGCGCTATCAGCTTGGCGCGATGCCATGGTGACCGCCAGAGCGACTCCGCTATGAAACAATCGCAGAAGCTGCTCAATCAGTTTTCTCTCAGAGACGGGGATTGTGGCAGCAAGAGAAGGCGGATCTGGTACGATTCATGCCTGGTGTGTTTCATTTGTGTAATATTGTAACATATAATGAAACGATCATGCGGATTTATTCCAAGTCGAATTGGAACTCTACGTTGCTGAATACGAAAGGTTTTCTGGCGACGCTCATTACAACCAGCACGCGAGACTTGTTCTTGTCGAATGCCGTGCGCCTGCATCGCGGGCTACGTGCGGCGGATATTCCGGCAGAGCTGCATGTCCTGGAAGCTGCACCACATATGAGCTTCCCGGGCTCGCAGGAGGAACAGGAGCTCCAGCGTGAGATCCGCTGCTTCGCAGACCGCCAATGGCTTCGCCAGGACCACAAGCACTCGGGTGATGGTGCGCCGGCTTCAGTCCCGCAGCAGCCTCCCCACCCGCGACGTAATCATCGCAGTATCGTCGGTGGACATCGTCACCAGCCGGGCATTGCCGTCGCGATCGAAGAAAAACGTCGAGGCCGAGTGCATGACCGTATACGGATGACCCGGCGAGGCCGGCGTTACCGTGTAGATCACGCGATAGCGCCGGGCCAGCTGGGCCACGGCATTATCGCTGCCGCGCAATCCGTCGATCTCCGGCGCGAAGGCCCGAACATATGTTTTCAGCATCGCAAGCGTGTCGCGCGCGGGGTCGACGCTTACGAAAAGCACGCGCACGTCCTTGGCTTTTGCTCCCAGGCGCTGCAGCACGGCGGCGAGATTGGCAAGCGTGGTCGGGCATTCATCGGGGCAATGCGTATAGCCGAAATAGAGAACGACCACCTTGCCGCGATAGCTGGAGGCGCTCACCGGTGCGCCGTCGTTTGCCCGCGTCATATGGAAGGCGAGGGGCAGCATGACGCCGGTGATGTCGGTCGCCGCGTCGGCCGTCGGCCGGCCGCACGACGCGCAGAAAAAAGCGATGGAGACGAGTACGGCCGGCAGCGCCCGGCGCTTGAGCATCGACATCGCTGCGGATTAGCACGCGAATTCGGGCAAGGATAGCAATGCGACCAATCGCCTTGCTTCGGCGCGACCCCCACGGCTAATAAGCGTTGGGTTTGTTGGCGGAGGCACTGGTGTCGCTGTCCCTCGTCGTCCCGCGCGCCTCCGAACGCGGCGAAACATTCGGCTACGGGCTGATCCTGGTTGTGGGCGCGTTGGAATACCTCGCCTGCAGGTTCTTTCCCGCCGATTTGCCGTTCTGGATGCCCTGGGAGTTTTCGTGGCCGGAATATCTGGCCACCGCGTTCACGCTCTTCTGGTTCATTCTGGGCCTGAAGCGCCTTAAGCAATCGGATCATCCGCCGCTGTGGCGAAAGCTGTCGTTCCTGCTGGGCGTCGGCCTGACCTATGTCAGCCTGCAGACGCATGTCGACTATTACGCCCAGCACATGTTCTTCATTCATCGCGCCCAGCACTTCGTCTTGCATCATGTGGGCGCGTTCCTGATCGCGCTGGGGGCTTGCGGGCCGGCCGTTTGGGCCGGCGTGCCGGGCTTCTTCAAGCCTGTCCTGGCCTCGAAGCCGGTCAAGGCCACGGTCGATGTCATCCAGCATCCCGTCGTGGCGCCGGTCCTGTTCGTCGGGCTGATTTATTTCTGGCTCATTCCGCAGTTCCACACCCGCGTGATGCTGGACGTGCGTCTGTACAACCTCATGAACATGAGCATGGCGGTGGATGGCATCTTCTTCTGGTGTCTGATCCTCGATCACCGGCCCAAGCCGCCAGCACGGCTTGCCAGCGGCTGGCGGGCGCTTCTCGTGATCGCCGTGGAGCCGCTGCAGATGGTGCTCGGCGCCGTTCTTTCGCTTTCGAGCGCCGACTATTACCCCGTGTACCGCATCTGCGGGCGCATCCTGGACATAACCGGATTGACCGATCAGCACTATGGCGGCCTCATCATCTGGCTTCCCTCGACGCTGACGAGCTTTGCCGGAATGATCGTGGTTCTCGTCACCATGCGCGTGAACGAAGAAGCCGCCGAGCGGGCGAGCGCGGCTGTCGCAATCGGAAGCGGCGGGTCAGATCGTTAGCGGCAGCGCGTCAGTGTTCGGATGCCAGGTTCACATGGCAGGAGGGAAGGCCGTTTTTCTCGAAGTAGCGCTGGTGGTATTCCTCCGCCGGCCAAAAGGTCTGTGCCGGTTCGATCGTCGTCACGATGGGACGGCGAAAGCGTCCTGACGCATCGAGCGCAGCCTTCTTGGCGCGCGCGGCGTGCTCCTGTTCCGGCGAATGGGCGAAGACAGCCGAACGGTATTGCGTTCCCACGTCGGGACCTTGCCGGTTCGGCGTCGTGGGATCATGATTGGCGAAGAACACGTCCAGCAGCGTGTCGTAAGAGACGGCGTTCGGATCGAAAGTTACTTCCACCACTTCGGCATGGCCGGTGCGGCCGGAGCAGACCTGTTGGTAGGTAGGGTTTTCGAGATGGCCGCCGGCATAGCCGCAGACCGCGTTCCGCACCCCCGGAACCTGGCGAAAAAACGACTCGACGCCCCAGAAGCAGCCCGCACCGAATGTAGCCTTTTCCATTCTCTTCTCCCTGCCTGTCGCGTTCAGCAATATAGGAAAGCGAAGTCGACATGAAGGTTGTTGTCGTGGGGGCCGGTGCGGCCGGTCTCGGGATCGGTTTGCGGCTCTGTCAGGCGGGAGCCGAGGTTACCGTGCTGGAACGCTTCCAGCCGGCGCGCGGCGCCACATGGGCAGCCGCAGGCATGCTTTCTCTGCTCGCCGAGGAGCCCGAGCCGAATCCGGTCGAGGTGGCGCTGGCGCGATACGCGGCGCAACTTTGGCCGGATTTTGCCGCCGAGATCGAGCAGCGGTCCGGGCGGAAGGTGGACTATCGCAAGGGCGGAAAACTCAGTGCGGCGACGAGCACGTCGGCGTTGCAACGGCTTTCGGTGCGCGCGAAGAGTTCCGTTGGCCTTGCGCTTCTTTCCGCGGCAGACGCGCGGAAGCGCGAGCCGATGCTTTCGCCCGGTATTTTCGGCGCTCTGTGGAATGCCGAGGAAGCCTGGGTCGACAACCGTGCGCTGGGCGTGGCACTGGCCGCCGCATTCACGCGCGCCGGCGGCAAGCTACAGCTCAACGAGACCGTCGTGCGGTTCGAGACCGATGGCTCGCGGCTGCTCGGCGCCCGCACGCCCTTCTTCGTGCATGAGGCGGATGCCTATGTGGTGGCGGCGGGTGCCTGGACGTCCCGCATCGAAGGACTGCCGGCCGGAGTGTTGCCGGCGATCGTGCCGGTAAAGGGCGAGATGATTGCGCTCGCAGGCGGCAACCCGCCGGGCCATGTCGTCTGGGGTGACGATGTCTATTTGGTGCCCCGGGGGGACCGGCTCCTGGTGGGCGCCACGCTGTCGCGCGAAGGCTTCGACACGTCGCTGACGGATGCGGCAGCATCGTTGCTCAGAGGGCGGGCAGAGGCGCTCATGCCTGGGCTGGAAAAGTGGGAAGAAGTCGAACATTGGGCTGGCCTGCGTCCAGGCTCGCCGGACGACCTGCCTGTCCTGGGGCCCACATCCATCGAGCGGCTTTATGTGGCGAGCGGCCAGTACCGCAACGGCATTCTTTACGCGCCGGCTGTCGCGGAAACGGTGGTTGCGCTCGTGCTCGGCCGTAAATCCGAAATCGATGTGACCGCGTTCGACCCCAGACGATTTGCCGAGCGTAGATCGTGAATGGCGTGGACGGCGGCGAATTCGACTATTCGACCATAGCGGGATTTCGTGTAGCGCGCGATCTGCCGTTCTGCGCTAACGTGTTCGAAAACAGGTCATTGATACGAAGGAGATATTGGAAATGCTTCAGGCCAGTGGCCGCCCGGCGGAGTTCGGCGCGGTGCAACCCGCAGGCGGATGGACGCTCGAACGGCTGACCCAGCCGAGCCGCCTCAACGGCGCCAACGGAATTCGTGCCGGCAGCGACGGGCGAATTTACGTGGCACAGGTCGCTGGCAGCCGCATCTCGGCGATCGATCCGGACAGCGGCGAAATCGAGGCGATCAGTCCGATCGGCGCCATCGTGGGCCCCGACGATCTGGCATTCGACGAAGCGGGCAACATTTACTGCACCGAGATCACGGAGGGCCGCGTGACGATGCGCGCGCCCAACGGCACGGTGAAGGTAATCGAGGGCCATATGCCCGTGGCCAATCCGATCACCTATTACCGCGGCCGCCTGATTGCCGGCGAGCTGCGCATAGGCGGACGCATCATGGAACTCGACCGAAACGGCGGCGCCCCCCGGGTTATCCTCGACAATGTCCCGATGGCGAACGCCTTCGAAGTGGGGCCGGACGGCAAGCTCTATTTTCCGGCGCAGGGCGCCAACGAGATCTGGCGGATCGGCCTCGACGGCGGCGAGCCCGAGGTGGTCGCCAAAGACCTCGGTGTCCCTGACTCCGTGAAATTCGCGCCGGACGGCACCATCGTCTCCACCCAGGTCTATTCGGGCCAGGTGCTGAAGATCGATCCGCGCACCGGGGCTAAGGAAGTGCTCGCCGATATCGGTCCCGGTCTCGACAACTCCACCTTCGTCGGCAACCGGCTGTTCGTTTCCCACATCACCGGCTCGATCCACGAGATCCTGGCGCCGGGCAAGGTCCGCGTGCTGGTCGAGCAGGGGCTGCAATGGCCGCTGGGCTTGGCGCTCGCACCGGACGGAACGCTATTCATCGCCGATGGCGGCTTCGTCTATACGCTTGCGCCGGGCGGCACGCCGCAGCTTGTCGGCACGCTCTTTACGCAGGGGTTTCCGGGCTGGGTGCGCGCTGCGGTGGCTTCAGGTGCCGGCGAATTCGTCGTGACCACGGCCAACGGCACGCTCAACCGCTGGCGTCCGGTGGCCATGGAGAGCGAGATGCTGTCGAGCGGCCATGGTATCCTCATGGGCGTGGCGCTCGCTCCGGGCGGCGCCATCGTCTTTGCGGACAAGGAACGAGGCCAGGTGCTTTCGCTGGCGCGTGGCGAAACGACCGTGCTCGTCTCGGGGCTCGACCGTCCAATGGGCGTCGCGGTGGCCGACGACGGCATGGTCTATATCGCCGAAGCGGGCGCGGGCAGGGTGGTGAAATCGTCGGGCGGACGCCTGGAGAAGCTGGCCGATGGGCTCGGCGATCCGCAAGGCATCGCGCTGTCGGGCACCAATCTTTATGTCGTCGACGTCAAGACCAAGGAGCTGCTCGAAATCTCCCTGGCCGGCGGACCGCGCCGCACCGTGGCGTCGAATTTGCCGGTCGGTGCGCCCCCGGGCGTCATCCCCAAGCTGCTGGGCGGGGTGGGCGACCTGTGCGGGCCGATGCACACCTTCACCGGCGTGGCGGCAGGACCGGATGGCACGATCTACGTCTCCGGCGATGGCGAAGGCAGCGTCCTTGCGTTGAGGCACAGCTGAGAGAGCGCCGCTCCGGGCAACCCGCCGGCGATTTTTGTCGGAGGCCGATATTGCTTCATCTTTTTTTATCTTGCTTTGCGCCGGCCGGGCCACCGTCCGCCGAAACTTTGGGCTTCGTCCGCCGTCTTTGAGGTACCAGACAATCCATGACCGAGGAGGTTTCCCTGAATTACCGAAACATGATTGCCGGTGCGGCCGTGGCCGCGCTGTTATGCGTGCAATCCCCGATGTCCGGCCCTGCGGCGGCCCAGAGAATGGGCGGGTGGACGGGGCACGGCATGGTCGGCCAATGACGGGACTGAGTAAGCGACAATACGGAACGACCGCAGGGAAAGACCGACGCAGGGGACTTAGGGAGGGGGCGTGTCCCCTGCGCCGCAAGCCGCAACCTAAAAGGTTCGGCAAGAGGATAAAACAATAGGCGAACAGGTCGGACATTGATTTGCGCAAAATCAACGACGGCCCCGGAATGACCGTCCACGCCGCCTTCGACCTTCCATCCGGGGTAAGGTCCATACATGACAACCCGGAACGGCAAATGGGCCGGAACGGCGGGTGGCGCCGCGCGCGGCTGTCCGCGCCGCGAGCCGCACCATCACCCCGAGATACTGTAATATGTATGTATGCTGCCATCGGAAACCAGGGTACCGACATGGGCGATGTAGCCATTCGGAAGCGTAAGACGCTGTTCATTTCGTGCTATGAAGAATGAGCGAGATCGGACATTGAAATATAGGCGGGCGATCCAACGTCGGTGGCAATCCACGCCCAGGCACGGTCCTGAGATTTTGCAATGACCTCGATCCTGGTGCCGCGCTTCACTATCAACTGCTGTGACGCGTTGCGGCTGGGCGCAGCGAAAATCGGTGCGGGTCTGACAACACTGAATTGCTCATCCGATGCTGTAAAGCAGACGATTGCAGGCAGAATATTGACGCCGGGCGAGCCTGCGGAGGCTACATGATCGACGCTTGCGGGTTTCCCGGCCGCGCCATTCTCCGGGACTGCAAATTCGCCGCGATAGAGCACGACAACGAGCAGAGCGGTTGCCGCGACCACCAAGGCGCCTCCGGCGCTTTTTTCCGGAAGGGCTCCGCCAAAACTTGCCGGAGGAAGAACGGCAGCCGAGAATTCTCCTCGTCGAGCCGGCCCGCAAGCACGCAACGCCGCATTCGTGAGATGTCGAGGGGTCTCGGGATGGTCGAGACTTCGCAGCAAGATCGACGTCTGCCGATAGGCCTCAAACGTCCTGTTGCACGTTTCGCACGCCGCCATGTACCCAGACATTCGGGCGGCCTCCCGTGGCGGCAGCTCGCCATCGATCGAGGCGGACAAGGCCTCTTCGAACGCAACGCAAGCCATTACCGATACTCCGCCAACCGCTGTTGCAGCCTTGCCCGCGCTTGATGAATGCGGGTCTTTACGGTGTTGACCGAAACACCTGTTGCAGACGCTATCTCTTCGTACGACTGTCCCTCCACCTCCCTGAGGAGAATAGCTTCGCGAAACGCGAAATCGAGTTCTCTTATCGCGTCCTCCAGAACGCCCCGTAACTTACCGCTTGCGGCTGCGCGCTCTGCGTCGGGACTATCGCTCGCCACCCGTTCGACAGCAGCGGCGTTGTCGGTCCGGTGGCTCGCCTCCTTCCGTGCTGACGAAATATGCGCCAGGCACGCATTGTGGGCGATCTGATAGAGCCATGTCTTCAGGGACGCCTCTCCACGAAACGATGCCATGAACTTTACTGCCTTCAGGAACATTTCCTGGCTTACGTCCTCTGCGCCTTCGCGGCTGCCAAGTATACGGAAAAACAGCCGAAATACTCCATCACGGTAGGCATCGAAAAACTCGGTCCATGCCCGCCGATCCTGCAGAAGCAGCCGCGCAAGAAGCTCTCCCTCGTCCCCTAACGGGCAGGTAATATGACTGTCGATCCCCTGCAAAAGTTCCGTTGACCTGACGGGTGGCGAGCGAGAACCAAAGTGCCGGCTCTTCGCCTTCGGCAGGGTCGAACTCAAGCCCGATGACGAGCGTGGCGGTTGTGGTCTTGGGCAACCCGCCCACGACGAACGACATTATCTGCACAAGACCCGCCGCACAATGTTCGGCAACGGAGCTTGGCGCCGGTGCAGGTCCATCAAGATTACGGCATCCCAGTCCGATTTCTTTCGCAGCAGTCTTCGGCGCCGAAAAGGATAGGCAACGAACTCAATTCCTCGTTGCTGCAGCGCTTCGACGAAATCCTCGACGCCCGCATGAGGAGCGCACATCTTTACGATCCAGCCAAGTCCGACGAACGCATCGACGACTTGGCAGGCTGAAAATCGGTCTTCGGTGACAATGACCGCGACGGAGCGCCGTTTTGCCCGATCGCGCGCCCGCATTTCGTGTGTTCCTGGATCGAATTGCTCATGCTTCAATTGTTCGCCCCATCGTGCTACGAAGCGCTCCCGGTTTTCGTTCAGGCGACTGCCGATGGCGGTGTTTTTCTTCTTACGATGAGAGACGCCCTCATGGTGCACAACAATGGAACGCGGCTGGTAGAGCACCTTGAGGCCGGCGCGGCGAACACGGAATGAGAAATCGGTATCTTCGTAATACGCAGGTGCGAAGGCTTCATCGAAACCGCCAAGGCTGTCCCAAAGAGTCTTCCTGACGAGCAAGGAGGCGCCGGAAACATAATCGGCTTCGCGAACGTAGTTGTATTGAGGCTTGAGAGGATCGTCGCGCCAGCCGTAATTGGCCGTCGAACCGTCCGACCACACGATTCCGCCGGCCTCCTGCAACAATCCGTCCGGATAAACCAGCTTGGAACCGACAACGCCGGCATCGGGCCGCACCCGCGCGAGCTCGACGAGAGCGTCTATGGCTGCAGGCTGCAGCTCGGTGTCGTTGTTGAGAAAATACAGGAATGTTCCCTGCGCAAGTTTTGCCGCCGCATTACAGGATTTCAAAAAGCCGAGATTTTCGCGGTTCTCATGCAAGACGGCCCCTTCGACCTGTCGCAGGATGCCGATGTCGGGATCGCCCGAGGCATCTTCTGCGACGATGACTTCCACCGAAACGTCGCGGGCGGCCGCGGCGACGGACTTCAAGCATCTCAGGGTGTAGCGAACCTTGCCGTAGGCCGGAATGATAACCGAGACGTCGGGATCGCCGGCGCACCTCGGTATCCCAATCGACGCAGGATCGATTGCTGTTTCGAGAATGGCCCGCTCCGATTTTCGGCGCTGCCGATTAACTCTGCGAAAATCGTAGAGACCATTGCCGATCCAGCGTTTCGCAGAATCAAGAATGAGGGCAATTCGCTGGTTGTGCGGCGGGATCACCAGAAAGAAAATTCCAGTCTTCGGGGTGCTTCATTCTTGCGGACGATTGCCGGCATCGACAATATTGGGCATCAGGCACCGAAACAAGCGGGGATGGAGCGTTGGCAGTGATTTTAAGGCGGATTTATCTGGCTGCGACGGGCAGAGCCGTGAATCCGGGGCCGTGGCGGATCGGCAACAGGCCATCTCCCGATCCAGTCTATGGCCTGATTCGCCTTTATACCGAGTTCGATAGTGCGCGAAATCCCGCGGATGCCGTATTGCGTGTTCAATTCGGTGCAGCGTGCGCAGAGTTTCCATTTTCGGAAGTAGGGCAGAGCGTCGCCCAAGATCGCTGGTCGATGGCATTCCACTGCGTTTCACATCTCTTGCCGAATGGTCCTCAACCCCTGAAGGCTTCGCTGGTCCTTAAGGACGGGACGGTCACGGAGTTCGATCAGGCGGAATTCAATATCGACAACCGTGGCGCGCTGGCCAACGACGTGCGAAAGCACCTTAGGGCCCACGGAACGCCGACGATTTTTGGGCCGATCGTCGACAGCAGCTTGTTTCCGCATTCGGCAGAAAATTCCATCGCCTGGTTCGACCGTCCGGAATCAGATGCTGTTGTGCCTTTGTCTGTGGCGCCATCACCAAACTCCGAAGCGGCGCGCAAGCACCTTGTTCATTGGGGCTTTACGATCCTGCCCGACGTTGTGCCGCGTGACATCATCGACGGTCTCAACGCGGAAGCCGATCGCGCTGTTGCCAGCGGAAGGCTGCCCTACCGGCCGGGATCAAGCGATCGGATCCATAATACTCATAAACTGCCTCACGGCCGGAAAATCTGGCTTTATCCTCCTGTTCTGGATTTCCTTCGGACCTGGTTCCGGGATGAACCCTGTGCCTGCCAAACGCTTTTCTACATAAACGGCAGCGAGCAGGGCGCGCACCAAGATACGATCCACCTTACTGCTTTTCCGTCCGGCTATATGTGCGGTGTCTGGGTGCCGCTCGAAGACGTGAAGGAGAATTCAGGTGAGCTTTTCGTGTATCCGGGCAGCCATCGCGCGCCGCGCCTATTCACTGGTTCCCTAGGGCTTCATAAGGTGGTCGCGGAGGACTATTCGCACTATGTGAAATTTGACGCGGCCATGCAGCGCTTAGTGGAACAAGGAGGCTACCAGCGCCTTGTTTATCGGCCCAGAGCAGGCCAGATCCTGGTGTGGCATGAGAACCTCATCCACGGCGGCAATGCGCGCGAGGATCGGGCCGTGACGAGACGCAGCATCGTAAGCCACTATTTCGCACGAGGCGGCATTGCCTATTACGATAGCCGCGGAGAGGCCGCGGCGTTGGAGAGGCCGACTTAATAAGCCCCTGAAAGTTCACGGGAGATCGTGTATGATTTTCGTGTTAAGAGGGCAAATCGCTTGAGTGATCCCAGCCGGCCGCAACTCCATCGGATTGCCGATTCGCCGGAGTCGAAAAATGGCTTGGCCCCATCTTCGACGCCTGCTGCAGCCAATTAATTGGTCGGACGCGATAATTCGCGCCGGCGGAGCGGAGTGGCGCTGCACTCGTTCATGGTTTGATGTGTCGATAAAGCGAGGACGCGCACGCTGGGCGGTAGGCCTATGGCGGCGGCGGGCAGAGCGACGCTGGCGGAGCGTCGCGATGACGAGCGCACAATGAAGCGTTTTTCGTCGTGCTCATTTTCGGTTTCGCAAAGTGCATCGAGATCGCAATGGATATCCGGCCGGCAGCATTTCTCGCCGAGAAAGCAGACTGACTACGGCGCCAAGGTTGTGACGTGCTGGGGTGTACGCTACATCGTCTGCGTCAATCATGAGGAAGCCGAGAAAGACAACGCCGAGCGTGACGCGATCCTGAAGAGCCTGAAGGGCGAGCTGAAAAAGAACGCCAGCCGTCGCGTTACGACTGAGCGTATTGCTTTGCCATAACGCGTTTGCGCTGTTTGCATTGAGCGCTCTCCTTATGGCTCGGTGGACTTTTCTGCGTCCACCGAAGCCCACCATGGGCCGATTGGCAGTTTCCTTTTGACGTTCATCCTCATTATGTCTACGAAAAGACGTTTTTAAAGGCAGGTTGATTGTGAGTTCAGCTATTCGGCCGGCGAGATTTCCGGCGATCGTCAGTGCAGATTTGTGAGCCGGATTTTAGAGCGCCGGTCAATTCGTCGGACGGTTGCCGGCAGGAGCCTGTGCAAATTTCTTTGCTCACGCAGGATACGCTGCAACGTGAGCGGAATCCGCTCTAAAAAGGGCGAGAATGACATGTTAAACGTTGCGCGTGACACGATTGAGCAGAACGGAATTGTCATCGACTCGGCGCTTGCAGTTCGCGGCGTGACAGACCAATTCATCGAAGGCGCGGAAAACTACCACAACCGCTATTTTGACTATGCTCATTGGACTGGCCTGATTGATCGCGCCCTTGATAGAGCGTTTAATGCGGAGCGCATTATCGATGTCGGGTCCGGCTCCGGAAACACCGTCTTCCCGCTTGCGCGGCGATTCCCGAAAGCCGACATCTTCGTGTCGGACATCTCCTTGCCGTTGCTCCGTATTCTTGTCGATCGCGCTTGGGAAGAGCCGGGGCTGTCGAGCCGCCTCAGGGCGTTCTGCTTCGATCTTCACGAAGATTTCTTTCGATCCGATACGTTCAACGTCGTTGTCGGCGGCTCAATCTTACCATATACTCGATCCAAGAGCTGCGCTTGCGAATGCCGCCAAATGGCTGAGGCCCGGCGGATGGCTCATTATGTTCGAGCCGATGGAAGCGGGGGCCCATATCATTTGTGCGCTTCTGCATCAGCTTCTCGACGATGAGACATTGCCCGAAGTATTGGCGTCGGTATTTCATGATCTTTTACAGGACTCGGAAGCACGGTTCGGCGTTCCGCGCCGCAAGCCGTGGTCGGAGCATCTCGACGACAAGTGGTTTTTCAATCAGGCATATCTGCGCAGCCTTGCCCGGGACATCGGTCTGCGTTTCGTCTCCGCGTTGCCAAACACAGATGAGATAGAGCACCTTTACGAGAATTCGGTGGTGAGTACAATTAAGGTTAATGGTCGTTGGCAGGCTGACATTCCGGAAATGGTGCTCTCCAAGCTGCGTGCGTTCGATGCGTCAATAGCCTGTGAAATGAAGCGACAGTTTTCGCCCGAGGCGATCATCAAGTTCACGAAGTAGGGGGCGCGCTCCCACAGAGGCCCGACCTGTCGATCCTCCAAGAGGTTCTGTCTGTCCGGCCCATCGGGAGCAGCCAAAATTGATCAGACGCGGTAATTCGCACATGCAGGTTTCAACAATGAAGAAAAACTCAAGTCCAGTCCTGTCATCGAGCGCTTTTTGCCTTATGGCCGAAACCGCTCGCACTTCAGCCATTCGTCAGTGAAGACTTCGGGCTAGGCTTTGTTAGCCGTTGCGCACAAGAAATCTTGCCAGCGAGCCCGGGCCCGCCGCGAAAGGATCGGCAAAGCGCTTTCTCAAATCCAGTCGCGATCTGTAGGCCCTGCGATGTTCGCGGGGGATGGGTGTGCCGTCCGCGTAAGTGCCGTATGCCCACCATCCTTCCGGCACGTTCTGGGTGGCGTTTGCGGCCAGCCGCTCCCGATACCACTTGAGCAGCTCGAACACGGCGATTTGGCCTCCCGAATATTTCGTAATCATCACCTCACCGGGGCCATTGACTTTGGTGAAATGATAAAACCTGAGCGGCCTGCCGCCAGCCCTGATAATGCCATCTCGCTCGATCGTAAGTGGCCGGCGGCTGAGATTCCAGCTTGCAACATTATAGCCGGGATCGCGCAAGACGTGGACATTGGAAAACAGTCCCGGCACGTGATCGCACCAGCGCTGATCCGTAAACAATCCATTCGGAAGATCGTCGATACAGAAGTCGAGTAAACGGTCGCGCCACCAGTGCGCAAATCGGGCGCCGTCACCGCGATTGGCAACTGCGAGGAAGCCGAGATTGAAGATGCCCCATTTCAAGGATCCGATCTCATTGTCCAGGATTGCCTTGGGATCGTCGTCCGGGTCGATCTGATGCGGCGTCAGAATGATGTCATGCTTGTCGAGCAGGGAAATAACGTCATTCAGATCGCTGAACAGCGCGATATCCGGATCGATATACACAACTTTCCGAGCACCGGAATCCAGGAGACGACACAGCATGGGCCCCTTAACGGCCGTGCACATTTCGATGACGTCATGGTTGAAAACCCATCGGCGCAGATCGGGGACATCAAGGTCGTTGATGCGCACAACCCCGTCGAGTGGCTCGCGAGCGACATCGAACGAGAAGCCTGGCGGCTCCTCGTCCACCAGACAGAGCCAGAACGTCCAATCCGGATGAAACCGCTTCAGCGTCTCCCCCAGCACACGAACGCGATCCAGGTAGGAAAATGAAGCGCTTGTAAAACAGTGAACCTCAGCCATAGGCCACGCTATCGTCTTGTATGGGTAAGCCCTCCGTCGAATGTGAACGAATGGCGGCTGTGGGCGCCGTCACTGCTTTCGTGGCCCAGCGGCGCAAGAGCCAGGGAGCCGTGCCGCCCTCTATCAAGAGCGTGCCGCGCCGGCGCGGAGCTGAGCGGACGCGTGCGCGAAGATCGTCGCCTCTAAACATTGCAAACAATTGATCGTTGTCTGAGATCAGACAGCCTTGCTCGGGTGCATTGACCGCAATTGCAGGCCAGACATTGCCCGCGCCGGGATTGGTAATAATGAATGCCCCCGCCGCCAAAGCTTCTTGAGCGGTGAAACAAAACGTTTCGGGCCAGAGCGACCAAATAATGATCACATCGATTCGCGCTTCGGCGATGGCCTCGATCATTGCGTTGCGCCGCTCCGAATCTACGCGGACCGGAATATTTCGAATATTGCGCACCAATGCCGGTCCATCCGGGATGCCGAGCTGAAAGAATTCGTACCGCTCGTCCGCGGCGTGGCGAAGGGCCAATTCCTCGAAGACGGCCCAACCCTTGCGGAATTCCCTTGCGCCTAAATGCGCCACTCTGATGGGGCGAGAAGCATTTTCGGCGGCAGGATTCTCGTCCGACGCAATGCTCAGCAAGCGCGCCAGAGGAATGACCGCGGCTTCCTTATGTGCCAAATCGAACTGTCGCCAGCGCTCGATAGCGGTTTTCGAAGGGGCCACGACAATGGCATCCGCAGCTTCGAAGAATCGCCGTATTCGGGCCGCATGAAGCGGCCTTTCTTCACCATAGCAGCAAATTCTGCAAGCTGCGGAGCCGAGCGGCGGCGCCCCACAAAAAGCGACATCGTTACGCATCAACACATAACTGGGACACGCCGAAAAGAAATCATGCGCCCATACGATGGGACTGGCGTTGCCTGTGGCGCGGATCACGTCGAGTACATGCTCGGGCGCAAAACCCATCAAGTGATGGACAATGGGTTGAATGAAAATGGATTGACGCAATGATTCCAACGACCATACGAGATCGCCGATCGTCACAACGCCAATCACATTTCCGTCGAGGCGCAACGAAACTCGAAACTCGCTGGCCGGTATAGGATCCGACAAAATTGGCGAAGGCGATGCCGGCGAAACATGAAGGTAGAGCCACCTCGTCTGGCCCAAGACCTTTTGCTCGTCGCGAATGACATTTTGTACGCCGCCATAGTTGCGGCCGTAATCATCGTGACTGACGGAGACGACGACGCCGTTCGCATTCTGGACAAGGGGTTCTAGAATTTGCATGAGCGCCGCCGCGGTCATGGGATGAGAGCGGTTCCTCCCGCCGTCCCAATCCCTGGCGCGGATACGCGGCGAGACCGCCGCGTCAAGGTGCCGGCGATACGCGGCAAGGAGTCGATTGCGTTCTGAAGTGTCCCATCGGCCGGTGCGGGCATAAAATGCGAGGGCCTTGGTAGCAGTTTCCGCGCCAAGAAGCGTAGTGCGGACGATTCCACTCCTCGAAATTCGAGTTCTCTTCATCAACGGCTTAAGCCAGCCAGCCATGTGTGCCCAGCCAAACGCCTGTCTCGCGGTCCTCAAAGCTGCGATCTCCCCGGTTTCGGCTTTACAGACAGTGGCTGCATACCGTTTCAGCCGCGAAGAAAAGTTTCTGCACGCCAGCCTATGCCAGTATCGATTGCCGTACAACGCCCGGCGACTTCGCTGATTCGTTGTTCGAATTCAAAGAATTTTGTTTTCGCAAGCTGCAATGCCGCCTCGGCTCGGACAGCTCGCTCGTGCAATGCCGCCGGTTGCACAACTCGACCGAGTATTTCAGCGGCAGTTTTTGGAAATGGAGATTCGGCTTTTGGTAATGGGGATTCGGCACGTTCTGCGTGCCCGTTCCATTTCGACATCGCCGCGAACGATTTCGAGACAAATTCGCGCCGACCGCCGAGGCCGAACATGCGTCTTTGGTCGTCGCCAAGCGCCGAATTTACGAACTGGACGTCATCCCATCCCCACTCGCCGAAGCGAGCCGGGAAGCGACCAATCGTGTCCTGGCCCGTATTTGAAACCCTAAGGACGCCATAGTGCGTGTCTACGTCTGCCAACCAAGCTCCTCCAAACGGCACTTTGGCGGGCGTCCCCGAGTTGCGCAGGTCTCAGGCCAGCGACCACCAATCGCGCTCATGCAAGGCGCCGAACTTTCAGGTCGCCGTCCTGGGGCGGAGAAGCGGGTGCAGGCCCGGTCAAATCGCGTTTGTAGTCGGCAAGCACTTTGCTCGGTGGCCCGCATTCTTGCACGTGACCATTCTCGATCCAGAGGACCCGATCGCACACTTCCTGCAGATAGATGAGCGCGTGCGATACGATCAGCAGCGTGCCCCGTTTTGCGAAATCGTGAATGAACTTTTCGCATTTTTCCTGGAATGCTTCGTCGCCTACGGACAGAGCTTCGTCGATGATGAGGATGTCGGCGTCGACATGGGCACATATGGCAAACGCCAAACGTGCGGTCATCCCGCTTGAATAAAGCTTGATGGGCTGATCGAAATATTCGCCGATATCGGCAAATTCGCGGATGGACTCTATACGCGCATCGATCTGCTTGCGCTTCAGGCCGAGAATGGCGCCTCCGATGAGGGCATTTTCGTAGCCGGACAACTCAGGATCGAAGCCGGCGCCCAACGCCAGGATGGGAGCCACCCTTCCTTTCACCTCGACCGCGCCATGGGTCGGTTTCGTGATGCCGCACAGAATCTGCAAGAGCGTGGTTTTCCCCGCGCCGTTGCGGCCGATAATTCCCAAACATTCGCCTCGCCTCACTTCGAACGAAATATCGTGGAGCACCCAGTGCTCCTTGTAGTAGCGGCGAAAGAACCCGAATGCGGCCTGTCGCAGCCTATCCTCGCGGCGCATATACAGCTGGAATGCCTTGCCGACATCGCGGCATTGGATGACGATTTCAGATGACATCGACGATAATCGATTTGTATCGGATGAAGAACATGTAGCCTAAGATGAAAACTGCATAGGATGCGGCGGCGCAGACACCGTACATCTCAAGATCCGGCACGTTGCCGATCAGAACGACGTCCCGGAACATGTCGATATAGTCTCCCATGATGTTGATGTGCATCCAAGGCCTGATTTTGGCCGGAACATCCTCAAACCTGTAAAAGATGGGTGTGATCCACATGAACAGCGGCACGATCGTCGCCATCAGGTGGACGATATCGCGCGTGAAGGCGCCAAGCGCCATCAAAAACCATGTCATGCCCAGCATCAACATAAGCAGTGGAATAACCAGGAACGGAACCAGGATGGTCGTCCACGGCATCTGCCATGTTATCGCCAGATTGAACGCCAGAAGCACACCGATGCTGATCGCGGCATAGACGAAGGCCCGCAAGACCGCCACCCACGCCAGCGCCTCGGTCGGGAATATCGATTTCTTTATGAACCCCGCGTGCTCGTGCAGCAGGCCTGGCCCCCGATAGAGCAGTTCGGAAACAAAATTGAAGATGGTAATACCCGAGAAAATCATCAGCGCCCGCGAGCCGAAGCTCTGGTGGATGCTGGTGCGCGAGACCGCAATGATGCCGGAGAACACGATCGTGTAGGCCGTCATCATCACCAGTGGCGAAGCGATGGCCCAGATCCAACCAAACGCCGAGCCGCGGAATCGTGAAGCGAGCTCCCGCGACAGGATTGCCCTGATCAGATCGCGGAAGTGCCAGGCTCTCTCGATGGGCGTAACGAGGTTCACGATCGAGGTCTCTCGCCGAATGACAATGTTAAGCCGCGACATGCGTGTCGAGTTCTCGAATAGGACGGCTTTCCAAGCCGATAGCCGGATTGGTCACGAATTGCCAGAGGCCGGCAAAGCGCGAAGAATGCCGCACATGGTCGGCATAAAATTCCGGCAACAATTGCCGCAATTGCGGCAGCCGCCATCCCGCTACGCGCGGCAGGTCGTGGTGCTCCAGGTGGTAGCCCAGATTGACCGAGATCGCGTTGATAGGGCCGTAGTAGGATGCCATCCCGTTGCCACCGTCGAACGCAATATGCTCCTGAAGAATATGCGCGCCGGCGGGATGCGGGCCCACGGAGAAATAGGTCGAGAGGAGGAGGTACCCGATTGCCGGCCAGCCCGCCAGCCAAACGATAACGGCCCACGCGAGCGCAATGGACAGGATATTGGCCAACAGCCAGCCGTCGAGCGGCATGCGCCGGCGAACGAACAACGGATGAAAAACACTGTAGCTGAAGGGAAGAATCAACAGCCAAACGAGCTTGCGAAACGTGCTGTGCCCCACCACACGCACCTCCCAGCGCGTCGGGACGTCGGAATCCATTTCGCGCACGCCGAAGAAACTGTGGTGCAAAAGATGATAGTGACAGAATGCCATTGCCGAGGGGACCAGGCTCGGCAGTGTAACCAGAATGGCAAATGCCTTGCTGGCGCGCGGATTGGCGAATATCAGGTTGTGCGCACATTCGTGAACCACGCAATTGATGGCATGCATCACGAATGCGCCGACGCCGAGCGCAAGCAACACGTTGCCCCACCACGGCAGGCGGGCGGCGAGGAACGCCAGCGCAATCTGCAGTGCCATCGCCCCCAATCCGAACCAGGCGGCGGACGGCATCGGGCCGAACAACGCGTGCACCTCCGGTCGCGAACGCAAGATGTTCGCCCGACGCGTTCGGTGATTTATTTCAAGAGACATAGAATTCAAACCTGAGTGGCGCGCACCTGATCGGCAGTGCCCTTCTTCGGAGTACGGACGAATTCGCTTCCATGTCCGAACAAAGCCTCGGCGGCGCCACCCACATTGGCCAGACCGACGCCCAGCCGCAAGCCCGTCACCTGAGGCAGGAGGCGCAGCTCCGGCAAAACGGAGGCCCCGCGCGCAAATCTCTGCCCCACCAGCTCCAACGACGCAGGTCCTCCTATACCTTCAATGGCCAGTAAGACAAGCAGGGCAATTGAAACTTTTGTCGGGCCGTCTCCTATAGCAACGTCAATCAAGCCTGTAGCGACCGTCAGACCGAAGACGAAACCAAAAAGCCCGCCGCCGAGATGAAGCGTCGACACCAGCTTGCGGTCCAGCCTTAAAGGCGCGCGCCACACGGCAGCAAGGAGCTTGCGGGTGACCTCCGCCGAGCCCTTGGTCCAACGGAATTGCTGCCTCCGCCAGGCGTCGAGCGTCCTTGGCAGTTCGCCCGGCACCGTCACGCTCGCCAGGAACAGGCTGCGCCAGCCTTTGAGCTGAACGCGGTAGCTCAAGTCCATGTCCTCGGCCAGGGTATCTCCGTGCCATCCCCCCGCATCTTCGATCGCGGCGCGCCGCCAGACCCCGCAGGTGCCGTTAAAGGGCACAATCTGGCCCGACCAGCAACGCGCCGCCTGTTCGACGAGAAAATGCGCGTCCAGGATGCGCTGCTGCGTGCGCGTGACAAGGTTCTCTTCGCCGTTCAGGTAATCGCAGCGGGCCTGGACAAGCGCTAGCTTTTCGTCATGGAGAAGCGGGCGCATGCAATTCTTCAGGAAATCGGGGCGCGGCACGTAATCGGCATCGAGCATGGCGATGAAAGGTTCGCGCGAGCGGGAGAGGCCTTCTGCGAGCGCACCCGCCTTGAAGCCCCGGCGATCGTCGCGATGGACGGCCATGGCACCGATGCCCCGCGCGCGTATAGCTGCTGCGGCTCGCTCGCAGTCGGCGAAGCTTCCGTCCGTACTGTCATCCAGAATCTGGACATGCAGCTTGTCCCGCGGCCAATCCAGAGCGGCGACGGCTTCAGCCACGCGCAAGATCAGCGAGCCCTCGTTGAACGTCGGCAACTGGACAAGTACGCAGGGCAGGGCGTCGTCGCGGGGCAGGGGCCGCGAAAGAATGCCGGCCTCGTCCGCCTCGCCGCGGCCGCGATTGCTCAAATAGGCGAAAAGAATCCAGAAATAACTGGTGCCGAGCACGCAATAGAGCGACAGGCAGAGCAGGAACGCCGCATGATCGAGATCGAACAGGAACGCGGCAATCACGGCGCTGCCGGCTCCTCGCTCAAGTTTGCAGGCTCCTCCTTGGGTGTACGATGAAAATCGTCGTTGTGCCCGAACATGCCGGCGAGAAAGGGGCTCACATTGCAGAACGCCAGATAGAGGATAAGCGGCGGTAGCGTGATCACGGTCGCGAGATATCGCGGCAGGCTACCCCGTTCCAGTTCCAGGTAAGGTGGCAGCGTCATGCCGAGCGACAGGCCCGGGATCAGCACGCCGATGACGCCGAGAAGCGGCAGCGCGGGGAAGGCAAGCTGACCGCCGCGCAACGCCAGATCGATCGCCATGGTCAGGATGGCGAGCACGGTGATCGGCATGAATACCTGATAGAGCAGCAGGAACCCGGCGGAAATTCGTTGCGCAAGCGACCAGTGGGACATCCAGATCACGGTCCAAAGCTTGCGGGCAATTTGTGCGAATCCCATGGCCCAACGGCGCTGCTGGACGCGCCAGTGTTCAATCTGCTCGGGGACGAGACCGGGTACCGCCGGATTCATGGCGAACGTGCCATGCCAGCCGGCCAGCCCTGCACGAATCGTCAAGTCGAGGTCTTCGCATAACGAATCGCCCGACCAGCCGCCTGCTTCTTCGATGGCGCGTCGGCGCCAAATGGCGGCCGTGCCGTTGAATTGGAAATGCAATCCGGCGCGCGCGCGAACGGCTTGCTCCATGACGAAATGGGCGTCGAACAGCAGCCCTTGGACGCGTGTCAGCCAGTTGGTACCGGCATTGGCAAACTCGCAGCGGGATTGTACGAAGCCCGCGCGCGGATCGGCGATCAAGATCGGCAGGGCGGCGCGCAGCCAATCGGCGGGGGGACGAAAATCCGCATCGAGGATCGCAATGAAGGGAGCGGTGCTTCGCGCCAGTCCCGCTGCGAGAGCCTCCGCCTTGAAACCGTCGCGGTGATCGCGGCAAACGTGATCGATGCGAAGGCCGCATTCGGCTAGCGCGGCGATCCTCTCCCGCGCAACGTCCACAGTGTGATCGGAACTGTCGTCGAGGAGTTGGACGTGGAGCTTGTTCTTCGGCCAATCGAGCGCGGCGACCGAATCGAGCAGCCCCGCCACGACCCCCGGCTCGTTAAAGACCGGCAGCTGGACCAGAACGTGGGGGACATCGTCGTCCGCCAGCCAAGTTGCTGATCCCGCAGGCTTTTGCGTCCCGCCCATCCGCTGTTGCAGGTACTGAACCGGCAAGGTCAGAAAGCCTACCCCCACGGCAATAATACCCAGCAATGAGACGATCATGACCGCCTCAACCGCGGCGCGTGCCAGCTCAAGCGTCATGTGTGGCATCCCTTCGAATCGCTGGCGTCAATTCCGTCCCGGTGCTTGCGACGGGGGAATCCGTGCCGGTGCGACAAACAGCTCCTGCCCAAGCCACCTCGGACGTCGTCAGTGCCCGCAGCCACACCGCTATATCGAGAATCTCGCGGCCGATAAAGGCAATGGGCGTCCACAGCGACACGGGCCAGCCCTTAGCCAAGCACAAGCATGTTTCCAGGCCGAACCACAGGCCCAGGGTTGCGGCGGCGATCGCGGCCGGCGGGTAGCCGAATATCGGTGCGGCAATTGTCCCTGCAAACGCAGCCATGAGTGCCGATTCGAGAAGCGCTGCGGCATAAACGGCTGGAGCCTGCACACGCCAGATGAGCCGCCAGCGCAGTTGCCTGTCCCAAACTTGTGCCCAGCTTCTCCGGCCCAGCGGCTGTCGCGTCACGCGGTCGGCCAGAACCGTCCTGAGGCCGAGCCTAGCGAGACCATTGCTTAGCGCCGCATCTTCGCCCAACGCCCAGGCCAGGCTTTCGAGCCCTCCGGCGCGTTCGAGATCCGAGCGGCGGAACAGCATGATCTTCCCGCAACCGAAGCCCAACCCCACCGCCCGCGCCAGCATCAGAATTCGCGCATGAAAACTGTTGATTTCCGAGGCCTCGACCCACGCTGCAAACGATCGTGGCTCGGTCATGATCGTGATCGTGCTGACAACGCCTACGCCAGGTCGCAGGCGGCGCACAAACGATTCCAGATCGCCGGGCGAAAGCAGGATGTTGGAGTCCTTGGTCAGGATGACGTCGGAATTGGCCTGGATGATCGGCGTCCAGAGATTATTCAGCTTCGGGCTCGCGGCACGGTCGACGGCCGATCGGACGATGCGCGACGGGACTTGCGGATATTGCGTCATGACACTGCGCGCCGCCGCCACCGCGGGGGTGTGCTGTTCGGCCGAGGCGATAAGAATTTCCAGGCCGTCGTAACTCTGCTCGAAAAGCGAAGACTGTGCGGCTTCGAATCCGGTATCCAGATACTTGACGGGTACGATCGCACTGACCGGCGGCAGGTTTGTGGTCCCGCCATCCGGCCGCCGCGGCCAGGGAAAGCACAAAGCCGCAAGAAACGACGCCAGCAGACAGGCCATCGCACAAGCCCACCAGAGCGCGGCAACAAAGCCAAGAATGTTGGCGGCCATCACGGCCACCGCGGTTCGGCCGGATTGTTCCTCATTGCTTCATCCTCACGGCAGCCTTTCTCGCATACTCCTGCCAGGCGTCGTCGAACACCCTCCCGCGCGGCGTTGTCACCGCGCCTGCCCAGTGCGCGAAATAGATTTCCTTGCCATGGCAGTCGACCGGACCGTCGTCGCGAAAGACCGGGTGCGTTGCTTTGTAAAATGTCTCGTCGGATGCGCCGGGCACGCACTCCGAGAGGGAGCGGACGCGGAGATTGCGCCGGTGGACGACAAAATTGACGAGTGGCTGGGCGTATAAGCCGCCCCGTTTGCGGATGGCGTGAAAAAGCTTTTCGTCGCGGTCGATCACGTCGTGAAAATCGCGCAGCGAGACGACATTGCGCGAGGTGAGGAAAAATCCGTCGTTGAACAGTTTGACGTCCTTCAGAAAGTCATGCTCGATGTGGGAAGCATTATAGACATAATCGATGCTGGCCGATGCGATAATGAAATCCGTTTCTCCCGGCTGCAATTGTTCGAAAATCGGCCGCAAATCGCGGAAAAGTATGATGTCGACGTCCAGATAGATCACGCGATCGAGCGGCAGCGCCAAGGCTTGTAGTTTGCGTAGCCTGCGTCGCCTGTAGGGCGAGAGCGGGTATAGCCGTTTTGCGAGGCGATCGACATCCAGCATGTCGTCACCGACCCAATGGACGCCATAGACCTCGGCGGCGCGGCGCGTGGCCTTGACGTTCTGGTCATAAGGAATGAGATAAAGGTCGGTTGCGGAATTGGTGGCCTGGTAACTTTCCAGGAACGGCAACAGCCAATCGATGATCTTGTCGTTTGCAACAATGACGATGCCGTTTTTCACGGGCGGGGGGAGCTCCTGGATCGCGGCGATCAGCCAAAAGCGTGCGCCAATCGGCTGGAAGGGAGGCAGCAGCCGCCAGCGGGCAAGCGAAACCGCCAGCGCCCGCAGAAAGACCGCGATGTGCCCATACTTTTACTCCGCTCCGGCCAGATAACCAAGCCGCTTACCGCATCCATAAGCCTATGGCAAGACTAAGAGAATTTTAGTTTGAGATCGCTTCAAGAGGGCAGATTTATTTTGACAAAGTTCCAGTCGGCGCCGATTTGTACGGTTCTGTCCGACACCGGCCCGTCTACCCGTGGCGCGTGGCAAAAAGGGATGTTCCCCAACGGGCGGCTCTGTTGCCCGGTTTATTGACGGCTTTGTGACGGATTGCGAGTTTGAATCAGGAGCTTTTGCGGCAAACCATGCACGCTTATCTCGATTTCGAGCGACCTATCGCGGATTTGGAAGGAAAAATCGTGGAACTCCGCCAGCTGGCGGCGCAAGATCCTTCCATGCGCATCGACGACGAGGTCGCGCGCCTGCAGGCGAAGGCTCAGCAACTCGTCAACGATACCTACGCTAGGCTCTCTCCCTGGCAAAAGGCGCAGGTGGCAAGGCATCCGGCCCGCCCGCACTTTTCGGATTATGCCGCGGCTTTGATCGATGAATTCACGCCGCTCGCCGGCGATCGGCTGTTCGGCGAGGACCGCGCCGTGGTTGCCGGGCTGGGGCGTTTCAGCGGCCAAGCGGTTGCCGTGGTTGGGCACGAGAAGGGCAACGACACCAAGAGCCGGCTCGTGCACAATTTCGGAATGGCGATGCCGGAAGGGTATCGCAAGGCGCAACGGCTGTTCGAGCTTGCGGACCGTTTCCGGCTGCCGGTGCTTTCCTTTGCCGACACGCAAGGCGCTTATCCGGGAGTAGGCGCGGAAGAACGCGGTCAGGCGGAGGCGATCGCGCGATCGACGCAGCAATGCCTCGCCATCCGCGTGCCTTTCGTATCCGTGATCATCGGCGAGGGGATGTCGGGCGGCGCGTTGGGCATAGCCGTCGCCAACCGCGTTTATATGCTCGAGCATTCGATCTACTCGGTGATCTCGCCCGAAGGCTGCGCATCCATCCTGTGGCGCAGTGCGGAGAAGGCGCAGGACGCCGCCACGGCGCTCCGAATCACCGCCCAGGACCTTCTGGATCTGAAAGTGATCGACGGCATCGTCCGCGAACCGGCGGGTGGAGCACACCGGGCACCGCAGGAGACGATCGAGGCCGTCGGCGATACGATTGCGCGGGCATTGCACGAGATGGAAAATCTTTCTCCCGATGAATTGCGAAAACAGCGGCGCGACAAGTATCTCGCCATAGGTCGCAACCTGCGCGCCTGACTGGAAGGGCAGGCCGGAGCGTTTCTTTCGGCGCCGATCGATCTCGAAGACGTGCGAGCGGACACACTGTCGCTTCGGGTCATTCGCAAGGCAACTGGAAACGCGGCTGCGCGGGGAGAAAGAGGAGTGATGGCCGAGATGCAGCTCAATTTGGCGGAACTGGCCAACGTTCCTCGGCTGTCCGAATGGCTCGACGCTCACATCCCGCAGCTGGGCAAGGGGCCCCTGCAGACCGAGCTGCTGCACGGCGGCACGTCGAACGTCGTCCTCACGCTCGACCGCGGCGAACAGACGATGGTGCTGCGTCGCCCACCAGCCGTGCCGCCTCCGGGAGCGGAAAAAGGCGTGTTGCGCGAGGCGCGGATTCTCACCGCGCTGAATGGCACGAACGTGCCGCATCCGGTCTGCCACGGCTCTTGCGACGATCCTTCGGTGATCGGCGCGCCGTTCTATGTGATGGAAAAAGTGGCGGGCTGGGCGCCGAACCTGCGCGACGAGAAGATTTACAATGAGCCGCCATTCGACCGTATGCCATATGAATACGGAATCCCGTTCGCCGTTGTGGACGGCCTGATTGCGCTGGCGAATGTCGACTACAAGGCGATCGGGCTGGGAGATTTCGGCAAGCCCGGCAAGTTCCTGGAACGCCAGGTGGATCGTTGGGCCGGGCAGCTGGCGTCCTACAAGGAACGTTACGGCTATCGGGGCCGCGAACTGCCGGGTTACGCGGAAACCGAGCAATGGCTTCGCGGCCATGTCCTCAAGAACGAGGTGCGCGGCATCATTCACGGCGACGTCGGCACGCCCAATATGATGTTCCGGCACGGGCCGCCGGCGAGGCTTGCGGCGATGATCGACTGGGAACTGTCGACGATCGGCGATCCGATGCTGGATATCGGCTGGTTCACTGGCGGCATGCGCGACGAGAATTTCCCTGACAAGGTGTTCGAGAACGCCCTCAACAATCCCGCGCACTTTCCGACGCGGCAGGAGCTTGCGCGGTATTATTGCGCCGGGACCGGACGCGACATCGCCGACTTCGAATATTTTTCGATTCTCGCGAAGTTCAAATCCGGCTGCCTGCTCGAATACAAGGTAGCCCAGGCGGAAGCGGGCATTCTTCCCAGGGAAACCGGCCGCTTCTTCGCGCGCATTGTGCTCGGCTGCTTCAAGGACACGGCGGAAACGATCCGGAGGATGTCATGATCGATTTTAGCGTAGAGCCGGAATTTCAGGCCAAGCTCGACTGGATGAACGCATTCGTCCGCGAGGAATGTGAGACGATGGACTTGCTGTTTCCCGAGATGGGGCTGGCCTACGATACCAGGCACGCACCGTCGCGCCGCCACTTGCGACCGCTGCAGGAACAGGTGAAGGTGCAAGGGCTTTGGGCCTGCCATCTTGGCCCGCACCTCGGCGGACCGGGCTATGGCCAGGTGAAGCTCGGTCTGATGAACGAGATCATCGGCCGCTCGAATTGGGCGCCGACCATCTTCGGAACCGCCGCGCCCGATACCGGCAATGCGGAAATCCTGGCTCTGTTCGGCACCGAGGAGCAGAAGGCGAAATACCTCAAGCCGTTGATGGACGGCGAAATCGTGTCGTGCTTCTCGATGACCGAACCGCAAGGCGGGGCCGATCCGGGCGAATTCACCTGCCGCGCTTGGCGCGAGGGCGGCGAATGGGTGATCGAGGGCGAGAAATGGTTCTCGTCTAATGCGCGGTACGCAACCTTCATTCTGGTCATGGCGGTCACCGATCCCAAGGCCGATTTGACCGGGCGGATGAGCATGTTCATCGTTCCCGGCGATACACCGGGTTTCGAGATCGTTCGCAACGTCGCCATCGCCGGCGAGAGCGATCCGGAAGACGGCGCACAATGTTATGTGCGCTACAACAAGGTGCGCGTGCCGCTCGATCACATGCTCGGCAAGCCGGGCGAAGGCTTCAAGGTCGCGCAAGCCCGGCTCGGCGGCGGGCGCATTCACCATGCCATGCGCACGGTGGGAAGGTGCCAGCGCGCCATCGACATGATGCTCGAACGGGCGGTGTCCCGCCGCACCCGCGGCCGCATGCTGGGGGATCACCAGATGGTGCAGGCGAAGATCGCCGATTCGGTGATCGAGCTGGAGCAGTTCCGTCTTCTCGTGCTCAAGACCGCCTGGATGATCGACGAGATCGAGGCCGGCCGCCTGCCGCACGGCGCGTCCCGCAACCATATCGGCATGTGCAAGGTGGCGATGGCAGCCGTCTACCACAACATCGTCGGCCGTGCGCTCGAACTGCACGGTTCGCTCGGCATTTCGCTCGATATGCCGCTCGCCGGCTGGTATGCCGGCCACATGGCGCTCGCATTCGCCGACGGCCCGACCGACGTGCACCGGTCGCAACTGGCGCGGTCCTATCTCAAGAAGGCCAAGCCGGCACCGGGAATGTTTCCCAGCGAGCACCTGCCGACCCGTACTGCTGCGGCTCTGGCGCGCTATCCCAAGGCGAGGACGTGATCGATGGATCCGCTGTTCGACTTCACCGGCAAGATCGCGCTCGTGACCGGTGGGTCGAGGGGCCTCGGCTATCAGATGGTCAAGGCCTTCGCCGAGCGCGGCGCCGATGTCGTCATTGCCTCGCGCAAGTTGGAAAATTGCGAGAAGGTTGCCGAGGAAGTCCGCGCGCTTGGCCGCAAGGCGCTGGCGATTTCGGCGCATGTCGGCAAATGGGCGGAATGCGATCGCCTGATCGCAGAGGCATATGCCGCGTTCGGCCGGATCGACATCCTCGTCAACAACGCCGGCATGGGACCGAGGATGCCGAGCCACGAGGTGACCGAGCAGCTGTTCGACTCCGTTGTCAATCTCAACTTCAAAGGCCCGTTCCGCCTCGCGAGTCAGATCGGTAAGCGGATGTTCGACGGCGACGGCGGATGCATCATCAATGTGTCGTCGAGCGGCGCGCTGATGCCGCTTCCCGGTGTCGTTCCGTATGGTTCCTCGAAGGCGGCGCTCAACGCGATGTCGGTAAGTCTGGCATGGGAATATGCACCCAACGTCCGCGTGAACACGTTGTCGCCCGGCGGATTCACGACCGACATCGCCAAGGGCTGGTCCGATGGCGGCAAGGCCAAGCTGCCGACGCCGCGCGGCTACCCCGGGGCGCCCGAGGAAATCGTGACCGCCGCGCTGTTCCTTGCCAGCCCCGCCTCGGTCAATGTGACGGCATCGCTGGTACGTTGCGACGGCGGCCAACACTGAGGCAATAACAAGCAGGGCAATCGCATGTCCGCGCAGATGTATAACTGGGATTATCGAAGTGGACTGCCTTCTCCCCTTGCGGGAGAAGGTGGCCGAAGGCCGGATGAGGGGTTGCGCCGCGTTCGCGGCGCAAGCGATTTGTCCGGGCGGAAGCAGATTCCCTGCGCGCAGACGCGCGCCGCCCCCTCACCCGCACTCGCGTGCTGAAAATGCTCGGGTTGCAGGCCCTCTCCCGCAAAAGGGAGAGGGCAAAACCCTTGGCTGCATCATCGTCCAATGGACCGGCAAGGATGTGTGAATCTCGTAGCCCGCAACCGGGGAGAGGGCAGATTCTGGGCTTGCAGCAGCATCACGACACACGGCGCGGTTCGTATTCGATAGCCCTGCAACAACAAGAGTGGAGTCAGTAATGCCGCGTGCTGTCATCGGCCGGGAATTCGGCCCGCCGGAAAGCTATCGCCTCGAAGCCTACGATCCCGGAGCCCCGAAGGCCGGCGAAGTGCGGGTCGCCATCAAGGCGGCGGGCGTCTCCTATGTCGACGTGCTGACGGCAATGGGGCAGTACCAGTTCAAGCCGCCGCTGCCCTTCATTCCGGGCACCGAATATGCCGGCATCGTCGAGGTGGTGGGCGAGGGCGTCACGCACTTGGTTCCGGGCGACCGCGTCTTCGGCAGCGGGATGGGAGGGATTTTCGCCGAAGCCAACAATTTCGACGCGAGCCTCGTCAAGAAAGTGCCCGAAAACGTTTCGCTCGAGGAAGCGTCCGTCCTCGCGGTGAACACCATGACGGCGTATCACGCCTTGGTCGACCGCGCCCGTCTGAAGCCAGGCGAAACGCTGTTGGTGCTCGGGGCCGCAGGAGGTACGGGGTTTGCCGCAATTCAGATCGGCAAGTATCTCGGTGCGCGGGTGATTGCCTCGGCCTCCACGGAGGAAAAGCGCAAGGTGGCGCTCGGCGGCGGCGCCGATGCCGTCGTTGCAACCGGCGCGGCGGATTGGCGCGACCAGGTGAAAGCGGCCAATGGCGGCAAGCCGATCGACATCGTGTTCGATCCGGTCGGCGGCGATGCGACGGAGCTGGCATTCCGCACCCTCGGTTATGACGGCCGGCACCTAGTGGTGGGGTTTCCGGCGGGAATTGCTTCTCTCAAGACCAATCTTGCATTGCTCAAGAGCGCCAGCCTCGTCGGCGTCCACTTGCGGCATTTCAGCATGGAGCGCCCGGCCGCGGCGGCCGCCAACAGCGCTGCCGTATTCGAGCTGCTCGGCCGGGGCGTGCTCAAGCCGGCCATCGCCAAACGCTATCCGATCGAAGATTATGTCGGGGCGATGCAGGACGCGTTTTCCGGTAAATCCGCAGGACGCGTCGTCATGACGATGGCGTGATGCAAGGGGTGCGTTTCCAACGGATGACTCCCCAAAAATCATTGTCACGGCCCGCGACGGCGGGCCACCCAGGTGGGGACGGCATGATGAAGAAGAGCTACGTCGCTTTTATTCTTCCTTCGCCGCCCGAAAATATCGATTGAAATGATTTGTGCGAAACGTCTGACGGAGCAATACAAAACCTGGGTGGCCCGCCTTTGCGGGCCATGAGTGCGTCCGTGAGGACGTTTTGTCAGCATAGTGGGAGTCTGTGCGATGTGAAGTCACGACACATGAAGCCGAAGGTAACTGCGTCGCAGCGATGCGGGGTGGAAAGCAATCTTAGGCGAACGGACAGCCTGCAGGAGAAGGAACCCGATTCGGCGGTATGCATTGGCGAGCCTGCTCATGCGTGGCGAAGCCTGGGCCGGAAACGGTCTGACCGGATGGGCTGAGGTGACTGAGAAAGCGACATGCGGGAGCACGATGTGGTTGGGTGCTGGATGTCCGGAAGGCAAAGCGGCGTAAGCGGAGAGACTTGGAAAGTGTGTGCGAGCCGCCCAGGAGTCAGAGCCCTCATAGTAGCGCTGCGGCTAATGCTGCGAGAGGAGCGGGAAGCAAAACCGCTCTTAGCCAAGGGGGCAGGAAGGTGGATGCGTGAAGCCGGAAGAAGGCAAAGAAGCGCCGATAGTGTCGTTGACTAAGCAAGGTGCAAAAGCCTGCCCGATTGCGGGAGTGGAAGCCTCGATCTGGACGGAGCGCATGACCTCGGCGCTGGTCAACGGCGTCAACGGAGGAGTCTGGTTCAGTCTGATCGACAAGGTGTCTGCGCCCAAGACGCTCAAGCTGGCGTGGGAGAAAGTCCGTGCCAACAAAGGCGCTGCGGGCGTGGATGGACAGAGCATCGAACGGTTCGAGGCTAAGGCAGAAGAGTATCTGGCCGAGTTTTCGCAAGCTTTGCGGACCGACATGTACCGGGCGCAAGCGGTGAAGCGGGTGGAAATCCTCAAGGGCGATGGCAAGACGCGACCGCTGGGTATCCCCACGGTCAAGGACCGCATCGTGCAGACGGCGACGATGCTCGTCATCGAACCGATCTTTGAAGCGATGTTCCTGCCTATGAGCTACGGCTTTCGGCCACAGCGGGGATACAAAGATGCGTTGCGCGAAGTGGACCGGCTTCTGGACGAAGGCTACGCCTTTATAGTAGATGCCGATATGCGCAGCTACTTCGACAGCATCCCGCACGGGAAGCTGATGGAGCGGGTTAGCGCCCGCATCACTGACGGTGGCGTTCTCGCCCTCATCGGTTGCTGGCTCGAACAGGACATCTTCGACGGGGTGCAGAGCTGGACGCCCGCGGGAGGCACGCCGCAAGGTGCGGTGATAAGTCCACTCCTGGCGAACATCTATCTGCCACCCTCGACGCGCTCATGACGGAGAAGGGCCATCGCATGGTGCGGTACGCGGACGCTTTCGTCGTCCTGTGCCGTAGCCGGGCAGAGGCAGAGCGAGCCCTTGCGGACATAAGGGATTGGGTTCAGTCCAACGGCCTTACCCTGCACCCGGACAAGACGCATATGGGCGACTGCCGTCTCCCCGGGCAGGGCTTCGAGTTCCTGGGCTACAGGTTCGAAGCCGGCCAGCGATGGGTGTGCAAGAAGAGCCTCGATCGGTTCAAGGACAAGGTACGGGAGAAGACGAGACGCACGAGAGGCGACAGCCTCGCCTGCGTCATCTCCGATCCCAATCCCATGCTTAAAGGCTGGTTCGGCTACTTCAAGCATGCCCATCCGTGGACCTTCGAGCGCATGGACGGCTTCATCCGAACACGGCTGCGCGCGTTGCTGTCGAAACAGCAAAAGCGGCCCCGCTTCGGTCTCTGTCTCGCCGATCACAAACACTGGCCAAACGCCTTCTTCGCAGAGGCTGGGCTATTCGCACTTCAAGCGGCCAGGCAAGCTGCGAGAGATACCCGATGAGGAAACTGCCGACTGGAGAGCCGTATGCGGGAAAACTGCACGTACGGTTTGGGGGGCGGGGAGGACCAAATCCTTCCCGACCCCTATCAAGGTTTTTTGTTGGGAATCATCCGATGCGGAAAGAACACTAGAATGAGGTGTGTCACGCGATGTCGCCGATGTTGGGACGACTAGGCCATGCCCTCTTCGACCCGCCAGGTGGGTTTCCGGCATATCGTGATCACAGGCGCCAGCAGCGGAATCGGTGCGGCGCTCGCAAGACATTACGCGCGGCCGGCGATGCGCATGTCCCTGCTCGGACGCAACCCCTCCCGGGTTGAGGAGATCGGCCGGACGTGCCGAGATGCCGGCGCGACGGTGCGATCGGACATCGGCGATGTTGCCGACGCACGGTTCATGTCGCAGTGGCTCGTATCCTGCGATGCCGAAACCCCCATAGACCTCGTCATCGCCAATGCCGGCATAGGCGGTCAGGACGTGATGACGTCCTCTGCCGTCGAAACGCTCGCTGCGGCGCATGCGGTGTTCTCCACGAACATGATGGGCGTGGCGAACTCGATACTGCCCATTCTTCCACGTCTGGTCGAAAGAAAACGCGGCCATCTGGTTCTGCTGAGTTCGCTTTCCGGATACGTCGGAATGCCGATTTCGCCGGCCTATTGTGCGTCGAAGGCGGCCGTCCGCGTTTATGGCGAGGCGCTGCGCCGAGCGCTCAGTCCGCATGGCCTGCGCGTGACCGTCGTCAGTCCGGGATTCGTGCAGACGCCGATGAGCGATTCTATTCCGGGACGTTTGCCGTTCCTCTGGGACAGCGAGCGGGCGGCGCGACGTATTGCCGGCGGTGTCGCGAGAGGCGAACATGCGATTGCGTTTCCCTGGCCGATGGTCATGCTATCGCGCTTGGCCGGTTATTTGCCGTCCGCCTTACTGGACCCCATTCTCATGCACATCAGCCGCAATCGCGTGAACCCATGATCAAGACAGCCGACAAGATTCGCGTCGCGACTCTGGATGGCCGGCGTGGAGTCGAAGACTGGCTTGCCGTTCCGTTCCAAGTCTACGCCGACGACCCCACCTGGATTCCGCAGCTCAATCTTCTCGAGAAGCAGCGGATTTCGCCCAAGCACGCGCCTTTCTTCACCGTGGGCGAAGCCAGCTTCCATGTCGCATACCGGGGCGACAAGCCCGTCGGCCGCATTTCGGCGCAGATCAATCGTCTGCATCTCGAGACGCATCGCGACAACACCGGACATTTCGGCTTCTTCGATTGCATCGATGACTGGGAGGCCGCCAGCGCCCTCATCGACACTGCAGCCGCCTGGCTCAAGTCGCGCGGGGTTTCGCGCATGGCCGGACCGTTCAGTCTGTCGATCAATGAGGAATGCGGCTGCCTCGTAGCCGGTTTCGATTCTCCGCCTGCCATGTTGATGCCGAATGGCCGCCCGTGGCTCGGGCCGCTGCTCGAAAGAGCCGGCATGTCCAAGGTGATCGACCTCTACGCCTTCCGTACCAAACCCAAGGACCTGCCTCCCCGCATCGAACAATTAGCCGGCCGCGCCGAGCGATTCGGCAACATCGCGTTGCGTCATTTCGACATGCGCCGCTATCGGGCGGAGATCGATCTCCTGATCGACATCTACAACGACGCCTGGAGCGACAGCTGGGGCTTTGTTCCGTTCACGGCAGCCGAGATCGACAGTCTGGCCAACGAGCTGCGTCCCTTCTTCCGCAACGAATATGGCCGCTTTCTCATGATCGACGGCAAGGAGGTCGGCATCGGGGTTGGCCTTCCCGACCTCAACGGTGTCATCGCCAAGTTTCGCGGCAGGCTCTTGCCGTTCAACTGGGCGCGGCTCGTCTGGAGCTTGAAGCGCGAGACATGGCGCACCGCGCGTATTCCATTCCTCGGTATTCGCCGCGCATGGCGGACCACGCCCCGCGCCAGCGCGCTGGTCGTCCTGCTCGTGCGCGATCTCGTGGTCCAAGCGCGGGATTCATACGACCTCGACTGGGCCGAATATTCCTGGGTGCGCGAGAACGATCAGCGCATGATGGCATTGGGGGAAGCGATCGCAGGCCCGCCCGTCAAGACCTACCGCATATTCGAGCGCGAGGTTTAAGCCGCAGCTATTCGGCGGCGCCTTCGTCGGATTGTCTTCGCTTCCGGCGATCGAGAACTCGCTCCCGCCGTGCGGCGAACGCCTCATCGGTCTCATTGGGCCTGCGAGCGACTGCCTCCTGCTTGCCGATGAGACGGCTCAGACGCCGTTCGCGCCTGGCAGCAATCTCTTCGTCGCTCTTGCCAGGCTGGCCTTTGGGCGCGCTCGCGGTTGCAAGCTCTGCGGCGTTGTCCGATGCATCTGCCGCACCGAGTTTCCTGCGTTCCTGGCGCCGCGCCCGCCGCGCGCCCCGTTCTTCCTCGCTGACCGGCCTGGAAACTTTTTTGGGGGCGGCCGGCTTTTCGGTGTTCGCGGTGGGCGGCGGCGATGCGGCCGTGGGCCGTGTGACCGCTGCCGGAGCCGCTTCCTCGCGCATGCTCTTGGCCTGCGGCATAGGCCGCGCAGCCGCGGCCGGCTTCGTGGCTCGCTCCGGCAAAGCCAGCGCCAGTTGCGAGGGCGAGGCGGTTGCAGTTCCGATCATGAGCGCTTGTGGCGCGCTAGGGGTAACGGCAGCCGCCGACCCGTCCGATGGCTCCTCCGGAGGGATGGCATTCGCTTCGGCAGCGCCGGGAACCGCCGCGTGGGCAGCGGCCTCATGCTCGTGCGCTTCCGTCATCAAGTCTTTCACCGCAGCCGCGCTTCGATTCACCGACGACCGCAACGCAAAAAGCTCGGCTAGCACCGCCAGCAGAACGATGGCGACGCCAGATCCAACAATGATGGCGAGAAATTCGATGTTCATGTCCGGCTTTCCGCGACTGCCCAGCGGTCGCGCCGAGCGTAACCCCAACTCGCATTAGACGGAGCGGTGTCTAACCTCAAGACGGCCCGAACCGCAAATAGTAAACCCATAAGAGCCACTGGGCGCGCGCGCATCCTTGCGCGTCACCCTCTTTTGACGGCCGAGTGCCCCCAGCGTGCCCGCAACAGGGTTAACGAAAAGCCGGCATGACCTCGTTCGCGAAAACCTGGGCATATTCGACAAAGCGCATGGCCGGAAGCCCCGGCGGCATCATCATCATGACGTGATCGAGCGGCATGCGTTCCTGCATCGACTTGAACATGGCGATAGCGGCATCGGGCGTCACGATCTGCAGCATTCCGCTCTTCTTGAACTGATCGAGGGTCATCGGCTTCATACCGTCTTCCAGACCCAACGCCTTGTCCTCGAAGAACCATTCGCCATAACTATTGTTGACGTGGTGGTAGTAGGGCGCCAGCTCTTCCGTCGCCTTTTCGGGATCGTGCGCCACGACGATGAACAGCCCGGTGATGCGCACTCTGGCCTGGCCGATGTCCTTGCCCTGTTCGCGCAGCTTGTCGAGATAGAGGCCGCAGATATCCGCGCTGCCGATATAGCCTTCGCCGTAGCGCGCGACGCGCTCCATCGCTTTTTCGGCAAAGCCGCCGATGTAGAGGGGGATGCGCCCGCGCGGCGCCGGCGGCATCACTTTGGCGCCTTCGATCCGAAAGTGCTGCCCCTCGAAGTCGACCGTTTCGCCGGCCCACAGCTGGGTCACGATCTGCAGCCACTCGTCGAATATCCGCCCGCGCTTGCCGAAGTCGACGCCGAAGGCAGCCGTCTCGCGCCGGCGGTAGCCGATGGCGAGGCCCATCTCGAGCCGCCCGCCGGAAATAATGTCGAGCACGGCGCAATCTTCGGCAAAACGCATCGGGTGGTACAGCGGCGCCAGCGCTATGCCTGAGCCGATCTTGATGCGTTTGGTGCGCGCGGCGATCGCCGAAAGCGCCACCAGCGGCGACGGCATGTAGCCGTCGTCGGCAAGATGATGTTCGGGGACCCACGCCCCCGCGAAGCCGGCTTCCTCGGTCCATGTCACGGTGTCGAGGATTTCGCCGTAAAGCTTATCCCAGGATTTGTGCCACTGCGGCGGATTGCGAAAATCGTAGAGGTACCCAAAGGTCAGCTTCCCGGTCACCCATCTCTCCCTATGCACCCGGCTCTCGCCAGTCTCTCACATCCACTATCCGCACATCGCGTTCGCGGTCACGAATCTTCCTTTGCGAGCCGATCCATCGCTAGCTTGCGCATGTCCGCCGCCTTGATCTTCGCGCTGCCGGTAAGATTCAGTTCCTCCTCTGCGAAGAACAGGACGCGGCGGGGCGCCTTGTAACTGGCGAGCGTCTGCCTGGCGAAGCGCTTGACGGTCTCCTCGTCAAGCGTCGCCCCCGCATGCGGCACGACGCACGCGACCACGAGCTCACCCAGCAGGTCGTCGGGCACGCCGACGGTCTGCGATGCCTTCACGCCAGCACACTGTGAAATCGTGCTGTCGACCTCGACAGGCGAGACATTGGCTCCGCCCGTCTTAATGATGTCGTTGAGCCGTCCTTCCCAGAAAAGGTTGCCCGCCTCATCGAGGTAGCCGCCATCGCCGGTGGGCAGGAAACCGTCGGCGTCAAGCGTTTCATCGAGCGGGATGCCGAGATAGCCGAGCATCAGCGTGGGGCCCTTGACCGCGATCTCGCCCCGTTCTCCAAGCCGCACGGTCTCGCCGGTCAACGGATCGACGATCTTGATCGTGGATCCCGGGGTCGGAATGCCATTCCCGACCTTGACGGTCTCGTCACGTCTCCCGCCGGGGTAAGCGGTAATCAACGTGAAAGTCTCGGTGTTGCCATAGCCCGTCGGCTCGACCCAATCGGATTTTATGGAGGGGTGAAGCTTGACCGGCGTGAGGCAGGACACGTGGCGCAAGGCCGAAAGATCGGCCGTTGCCCAGTTCGGTGCCGCCTCGAGCTGTGCCCATTGATGCGGCCAGGCGTGCAGCATCGTGACACCCTCCTGCTGCAGGAACGCGATCGCTTCGTCGGCTTGGAACACCGGCTGCAGTACCATTGTGCCACCACCGGAAAGCGTGCCGCCCAGGAACATGGCGAAGTTGCCCGACCAGAACAGCCCGTTCGCAGACCACATCCGGTCGGCTCCCGGGGTGTTGTGCCATCGCTTCCAGCGCCATAGCTGCAGGCAGACCCCGCGATGCATCGACAGGATACCCTTGGGCTTGCCCGTGGAGCCTGAAGAGAAGAAGAGCACGCCCGGATCGCTGGGCGCCACTTGCGCGGCGCGCGCCTCGACCAGTTCGGGCGTCTCATGCTTGCCGCGTGCACGAAAGGCGCCCCAGCCCTCGATGGCGCCGAAGCCCTCCTCGCTGTCGACCATCGCGATGTGATGCAGGAAGGGGAATTTCTGTGAGCTGAGTTCGCCCGGTGCGGCCATTGCGATCTGCGGCTCAATCTGGACCAGAATCTCGGCGAGGTTCTTCTTCAGCACGCTGCGCTCGAAGATCAGCACCGAGACGCCCGACTGCTGGAGCAGAAATTCGAGTTCCGCCGACGTCGAGAACGTGCTGAGCGGCGTCGCCACGCCGCCGGCCAATGCTGTGCCGAACAGGGCCGAAAGAAACTCGAGCCGGTTGGTGGTCATCACCCCGACGCGAGTTCCCTTTCCCACGCCGCAGGCGATTAACGTGCGCGCCACGTCCATAGCGTGCTGACAGAGCTCGTCATAGGTCCAGCGGATCATGCCGCCGCCCGCGCGCATGCAGGCGGCCTCATGTGGGCCGAAGCGGGTGGTCACCTCCCGCAGGTAACCACTCAGTGTGAGCGCACCAATGCCCTCTTCCTCGGAGAGGGGATTGCCACGCGCAATCGACAATCGGTCGGCGACACGGACCGAAATCATAAAGTTCTCCCCGATCGAGCCGTTCAGTACGGCAGCTCGATTTCGTTGAGTGAGCTGACAACCGTTGCGCCCGCCTGATTGGTCATCTTAACTTTCACCTGGACGACCGGGAATCCCCATTGCGAGTTCTCGACCTTGTCGACGACCTCGCCCTCGATGAACGTCACGTCGCCTTCGAAGGCCGGGCTGCGGAAATCCGACTTGGCGTGGCGCACCATGCCGTCATGGCCCGCCCAGAACGCCAGGTAGTCGGTATTCCATGCCGCCATTGTCGCGCCGTAGCCATAGGCACGGGACATACCGATCTCGCTGGCCTTGCTGTCGTCGATATGCCCGCGCGAGGGCCCGACATACAGACCGTCTGAGGCGCGCGGATCGACCTCGGCACGGCCGTAGTCGAAGGCGAATTCATCTAGCCAGCCCGCGTCCTGATTGACCCAGGGATCCTCGACGCCCTGGGGGACGACCCAGTGATAGGCGCCCCAGATGTTGAACACGAAGGCTCGGTATTCGGTGGTGAAACTGCCGATCGAATGCGGGCCAAGCACGCGCTTCGGCAGCTTGTCGCCGACATGCACGTCTTCGAAATGCGGCGACTTGCCCTCTCGGTTCGACAACAGCCAGGCATGGCGAATCTTGTTGACGTCGGCGAGTTCCGCTGCGGTCCAGCGCTTCACTTCGCCGATAAGGCTGTCATACATGCCGCGCCTCTCAGCCTCGGCGGCAAGATAACGGATGGCGGTCGAGCGCGCTTTCGCGACGAGATTGCCGTTCTGGTTGCGATGCACGGTGTCGCCGCGCGAGAACATGGTCGGGCCCGCGAACTTGGTGTCGGCGACCTTGTAATCGTAGAAGCGGCGCTCCTGGAACAACTGGTCACCGGGCTTGATGTGGGTGCCGTACCACCACCACTCCTCGCCGCCGAAGATCAGGTGGGAACCCGGGATGCGGCCGACACAGGCCGGCTGTACGCCATGGCCGAAATCCAGCGCCACCGCCATCGACTGCGGCGCAATGATGTCGCCGAACTTCGACTGGTTGGCGAATTTCTGGTCCCAGTGCAGCGGGTTGACATAATCCATAGCCATCACCCAGCGCCGGATGTCCGACTTGGCGCAAGGTTCCCACAGCTGGCCGCCGCCGACCAGTTTGCCGACGCGGTGGTCGACATCGCTCAAGTCGAGCTGCGGCGGTTCGTTACTGCCCTCTCTCATTGTCCTTCTCCCGTCATGGATTTTCTCAAGAGATTATCGTCGCGGCATCGAAAGCGATAGGCAGCTCGCGTGGTCCCCAGGCGCCGAGGAATTGTCGCCACACGATCTTCCCGTTCAGCCGCGGATTCTTAAGGCGCTGGGCGATCAGATGAAGGCCTTCCTGAAGCTGTGCTCTGGCAATGAACATGCCCATGCAGATGTGAGCGCCGCGGCCAAAAGCGAGGTGTCGGCCGGCATTCTCGCGGTCCGGGTCGAACTTGTCAGGGTTCGGGAATACGCTCGGGTCGCGGCCGGCCAGCGGCGGAAGAAACAGAAGCAGTTCACCCTTCCGGAACTCGCATCCGTCGTAGGCAAACGTCCTTGCGGCTTCGCGGTAGGCAGTAGGGATACTCGAGTGCCGCAATGTTTCCTGTACTACCTTGCCGCAAAACTCCCGGTCTTCGGCACAGCGCGTATAAATCTCAGGCTGATCGAGCAGGAGCATCATCATCAGCGCCAGCTGGTTTTTGGAGGTATCGTAACCGGCCAGGAATACGGTGAGCACCATGAAGCGAAGCTCGGTCTCGTCCAGCTGGCCGGACAATTTTGCGTCGATCAGCGCATCGAGAAGAGAGTCTTCGTCATGTTCGCCGCTTGCCTCGCGATCGCTTACCAGCGTATCGGCGAATTCCCACAACACCTCCCACGCCGCCAGAAAACGCGGCTTGGTTGCCATGTCGATGGCGAGAGAAGAAATGTGATCTTCCACGGCCGTGCGAAGCCGCGGCACGGGCTCCGGCGAAACCCCGAGCAGGCCGCACATCACCGTGACGGGAAAGAACGAGGCAAAATCCGCGAAATTGAATTCACCTTTCGGCGCCCATTCGTCGAGCAATCCGGTGATCACCTTTTGCATGAGTGGGCGGACCTGGTTCGCGCGCCGGGGCGTGAACGCACCGCCCACGCTTGCCCTGATCCGTGCGTGTGTCGGACCGCTGATCGAGAGCACGATCTCGCTCATGAAGCGGCCCCACATCGTATCGCGCACGCCGTAGAAATCGATGATGGGACCAAGACCTGGCTTCAGGTTCTCGTCGTCGGCGAGCATATCGGCCACGGCGTTGTAGCCGTGGACCACGTAGCCTTGCGAGAAGCGGGCGAGCCACGGGTGTTGGTCTCGCGCCGGCTCGAGATAGAGGTTGGGATCGGCAGCGAATTCAATCGTGTCCACCGGCAGCAGCGGCAATGACATTTCGGCTGCAGCATCCATCGCAAATGGCCTCTGGAGAATTGCCGTCCCGGAACGATTCCTATCGCATGGCAACGCCATTCAGGAACATGCGGAACATCAAATCGGTGAATTCCTCGGCGACTTTGTCGATATCCTTGTCCCGGAAGACGTCGGGCCGCACGGTGAAGTACAAAAGGATTCCGCCGATCAGCATGAATGCCAATTGTTCGACGTCGACACCCTGGATCGATCCGCGGTCTCTGGCGTCCCGCAACAGGGATACGATTTCCTCGAACAGAGCGCCGGTATAATTCTCCTGAATCCACGCGAACCGGCCCGACTTCGACCGCGCCTCGGCAACGATCATGACGAAGTGATCCGGCCAGTGGGCGGCAAATTGTGTGATGGTCTGGAGCAATGCCCTCAGGCGGTCGAGGGGTGCGAGCGCACGAGTTGCATTGCGGATCGCTGATGCCTCGCGCCGCAGCTCGCCCAGTGAATGTTCGACGGTTTCGTGCCAGAGATTTTCCTTGGAGCCGAAATAATAATGGATGAGCGGCGGCGCGACCTTTGCCATCCGGGCAATCTTCGGCATCGAGGCGCCGTCATACCCGTCACAAGCGAATGCCCTCAGCGCAGCCAGGAGGATCGCCTCTTTCGATTTGCGCGCATCCTGAGGCAATGCGACCAGACGTTTCCCGGCAACCCCTGCCTTCCCTCCGGGGCGTTTGTGTAGTTTCGGCACCTGTGGCTTCCCAGTATTGGACCGGACTGGAACAAGCCTCACTTTCGCACCTTCGGGCAACTTTCCTCACCGTGCTCGACCACCGGCGCATCAAATCACAAATTGATCCCTCGAACAACTATATTGACAAGTTAGTCAATTCCCAAAAAAATGCGGTGCCAGAAGGGAGACAGCATGAACGCGAATGCCGGATTAGCCGGTGGGTGCCCGGCCCAGTCCGTCCGCACCGACAGCAAGACCGCACCTATGGCCGCGGAATGGGTTGCGCCGGAACCGGGATCGCGGCTCGTTCAGCGCTTCGCCGATCTGCGCCAGATTTTGCGCAGCACCTCGTCGCTGCAGAGCGGCGTCGAGGTTGCACCGACGGAGAAGAAGGACCCGGCCAGAGCATCGATCTTCTTCCTCGATGGCGAAGCGCACTCCAGGCGCCGCGCCGGCATCGGAGCGTTTTTCACCAGCCCTGCGATCGCCAAGCTGCACATGCCGGTGATGCAGGCGACCGCCGACACGCTTATCGCGGAACTCAAGGCGGGAGGCCGGGCCCGGCTTGACGATTTGGCCTTGCGGCTGGCGGTCGCTGTGGCTGCGAAAATCGTCGGCCTCACGAATAGCGACATCGACGCGATGGCAAAGCGGATCGAGGGTTGTCCGCGAGCAAATATGGCCGCACGCGGCGGATTGTGGAAGGTGCTGGCGGCCATCCTCTCGCGGATATACGGCCTGCTGTTCTTCTACATGGATGTGCGTCCTGCCATCGCCGCGCGGCGCGTGCAGCGCAAAGAAGACGTGATTTCCCGGCTGCTCGACGAGGGCCGGTCCGATATGGAGATCCTTATCGAGTGCATCACGTTCGGCCTCGCCGGCATGACCACGACCCGCGAGTTCATCGTCGTCGCTGCCTGGCATCTGTTCGAAGGCGAGGAGCTGCGCCAGCGCTTCCTCGACGGCGACGACGCCGAGAAGATGGCGATCCTGATGGAGATTCTGCGGATCGAACCCGTGGCTTCCATGATCTACCGCACCTTGGGCGAAGACGTCGGCGATCTTTCGACCGAGCCGATGTCCGCTGGAACTCGCGTCTCGCTCTGCATCCGCGCGGCCAATCTGGACGAGGCGGCAGTGGGGCCGAAGCCCACGATGCTCGATCCCGACCGCGCCAGGCGGCTCAACGTCAATGCCGCCTACATGAGCTTCGGCGACGGAGACCATCGCTGTCCGGGTTCGCAGGTTGCGCTCACCGAGACCCGCGTGTTTCTGGACAAGCTCTTCCGTGTGCCCGGTATCCGTCTCGTCCGTCCGCCCGACATCAGATGGGCGCCGCCGATGCTGATGAGCTATGAACTGCGCAACGCGATCATCGCGTGCGACCGCGGCGATGCGGAGCGGCCATGACCTGTGAACCGACGAAGACGTGTGCGCCCGAAGACCTCGACATTCCGGCGCTCAGAGCGAAGTACCGCCACGAGCGCGACAAGCGGATCCGCAAAGAAGCGGGCGAGCAATATGTCCGGCCGATTGACGATTTCGCGGATGCCTATGAATATGATCCGCATATGCCGTTGGTGCCGCGAACAGCGGCTTCGGAAGATTTCGACGTTGCTGTCCTCGGCGGGGGCTGGACGGGTCTGCTGGCGGGCTTCCATCTTCACAAGTTAGGCGTCACAGGCTTCCGGCACATCGACCATGCCGGGGATTTCGGCGGCGTGTGGTACTGGAACCGCTATCCCGGCATTCAGTGCGACAACGATTCCTACTGCTATCTGCCGCTGCTCGAAGAGACCGGTTTCATGCCGTCGAAGAGATTCGCTGACGGCTGGGAAATTCAGAACTATTGCCGGCTGATCGGCCAGAAGTACGGTTTCTACGACAAGGCGCTGTTCCACACATTGGTCACCTCGCTGCGTTGGGACGAGAGGATCAAACGCTGGCGGATCGGCACCAATCGCGGTGACGACATCCGCGCCCGTTTCGTCATCATGGCGGGCGGGTTGATGAACATGCCCAAGCTGCCGGGCATCCCCGGCATTCACGGCTTCAAGGGCAGGATGTTTCATTCTGCCCGTTGGGACTATGGCAATACCGGCGGCGCGTACGGCAATCCCGTGCTCGACAAGCTGGCCGACAAGCGCGTGGCTATCATCGGTACGGGAGCCACCGCAATCCAGGCGGTTCCTTATCTCGGCCAATATGCCAAGCAGCTTTACGTGCTGCAGCGCACGCCGACGACCGTCTACGAACGTCCCAATCCGCCGACCGATCCCGAATGGGTAAAGACGCTCAAGCCCGGCTGGCAGAAGGAGCGCCAGGACAATTTTCACCGAGGCGCACAAGAGAATTTCCTGCCCGGCGAAGTGGACCTCGTATGCGATCTCTGGACCGAGATCAGCCGCAATCTCAACGCCCAGCTCGAGGCCGAAGGCTGGCCCAAGCTCACTTTGCCGCAGATCATGGCGCGGCGCGAAGTGATCGACTACCAAGTGATGCAGCGCCTGCGCGATCGCGTCGATGCGCTCGTCGAAGACCCCGCGACTGCCGAAGCGCTGAAGCCTTATTTCCGCTTCCCCTGCAAGCGGCCGCTCTCGAGCGACGAATACTATCCGGCGTTCAACCGCCCGAACGTCAAATTGATCGACGTGTCCGAAACGCAGGGCGTCGAACGGATGACGGAAAAGGGATTCGTTGCGGGCGGGATCGAATACGAAGTCGATTGCATCATATTCGCCAGCGGCTTCGAAGTGACCAGCGATCTGAAGCGGCGCTGGGGCATTACGGTCATCGAAGGCCGCAACGGGCATTCGATCTACAAGCACTGGGAGAATGGCCCGCAGACTTTGCACGGCGTGATGACGCATGGATTCCCGAACATGTTCTACACGGGTTATATCCAAGGCGGCCTGAATGCGAACACCACCGAGCAGTTCAATCGTCAGGTCGAGCATATTGCCTATATCGTCAATGAGACGCTCGGGCGCGGCGCTGCAGCCGTCGAGCCCAGCCAGGAGGCACAGGACGCCTATGTCCGTCACTTCCGCGAAATCGAGATCGATACATCGGCGATCTTCGGCGATTGCACGCCGAGCTACTACAACAATGAAGGCGAGAAGAATCCACCCTGGCTGCTGCTGCGCGGCTATGGCCACGGCTGGAATGCCTTCAAGAAGTTGCTCGCGGATTGGCGCGACAAGGGCGACATGGCGGGACTGCTTCTCAGTTAGAGCACGACCGTTTGCGTCTTCGATGCCGCGAACGATTTGCCAGCCCGGACACTGGTGCATCTTGATGCGAAGCCGCTCAATAAGCTCGGTGAGAAGGAGAAGTGGCTGATGGACCTGATACTCTGCTTCGCGCATGTAGCGTTGGCGGTCGAGACCCAGGGTGAGGGCGAGCCCAAGGACGCTCGCGATGCGCGTTGCATGAAGATCATCGTTGCCCCCTAAGACCTTGGCGCCTGATCGTAGTTGCGCACCGGATTTCGGATCGGCCGAAAAGAGCGATTTCCGCGGAATGGATTGCAACGTGACGCAGGGAGGATCGGACGTGCCGATTGACGAAACGGCGCTGCAGAAGCTTGTCGACGAAGATGCAATCCGCGGCTTGGTCTTGTGCTATTCGCGCGCGGCGACGCGGCGGGCACTCACGACCGTATAACCTTGTTCCCGCATCTTCTTCTCTACCGTCGTCCGCTAAAAAGCCGGGCTGAGTTTTGCTCTACCGCATCCATCAGGGCGGTGCGCGTCGCGGCATTTTCCGGCTCCATTCTTCGCTTCGTCATACTCGGTCTTTCCGGATCCCCTCGCGGCTCCTCCCGTCTCTATAGCCCAGGATGTCTCCAGCGTGGCGGCAAAATGCAGCGCCGACACCGTCAGCCCGAACCGGCTTGCGGCTCGCTCAAGAGCGGGATTGGTTGTTCGATCCGTATCGCGATACATGGCGCGCCCTACGGGAGTCGAACCCGTCTTGCAAGATTGAAAATCTTGAGTCCTAACCGATAGACGAAGGGCGCGGAAAAGGTGCGCTATACTGGCCGCGGCGGGTCTTGGCAAGCGCCCAAGAGCTGCGTGGCTGCCACACCCTCCACGCGACGCCGACTATGTCTGCGGGCCGGCGCTCGCCTCTCGAACCTTCGGGCATATTCCGCCTCCATGGCCGCCGGGCATTCTTAGAGCGAACTGACTTTTCTTCGAAGCGTCGTTTCGCTCTAAGGACACTGGCCAAATTAACCGCTCCTATTGTCGGCTGATCGCGGTCGGATTGTGTAGTTCCATTCAGGATGGAATTCATCGCCCCGGATGTCGAGCGTCTTCATCTCGGCATCGCTCACTTTGATTCCCTTTTCGTAGATCGCAGTATCGAGGGCGCTCTCGACTTTGAGGCCGGCTTTGGTCGTCGTCGCGGCAATCAGTTCGACCACGGCCATGCGATCGACGAGAGGTCTCCCACGCCAAGTCTGCGTGATGTGGCAGAACATGCGGTGCTCGATCTTGTTCCACTTAGAGGTGCCTGGCGGATAGTGATGGACGTGGAGCACGAGGCCCGTCTCGTCGGCGAACTTTTGCAACTCGACCTTCCACAGCCGGACACGCGTTCCATTCGAGCCGCCGCCATCGGCCGTGATGGTCAACTCGCGGGCTTTCGGGTAGCGCTGGCGCCCCATTGCGTCGAGCCAGCGGCGAATGGAGGCGACAGCGAACTGAGCCGTGTCGCTTGTGATCCCGACGCTCACCCACCCTGCATTGGCGCCAACGTCGTACACGCCATAAGGTACGACCTTGCCGAGATCCTTATCTTCGAAGTCGTGCACCTTCACGCGCAGCGGATCGCCTTTCGGGCGGTAGTCGGTGCCACCGTTCTTGTAGTTGCCGACCAGCTCTTTCTTCTTGGTGTCGACCGAGATGACGGGCTGCCCCGCAGCCTGTGCCGCGATCGCCTTGGCGTTGATGTGCTCGAACTGCGCATTGCGGTCGGGATGGTTCGAGCCCTCGTCGGCCTTGCGGTTCGACTGCCGGCTATAGCCGAGCTTCGGCAACAGTCTCTTCACGCTGCTGGCGCTGATCTCGTGGCCCTTCTTCTGCAATGCGACAACCAGCTTGTCGTGGCTTTTCGACACCCACAACAACGGGCGCATCGGATCGCCGAGCGTGGCCGGCTCAATGACGATCCGTAAATCCTCGATCAGCGTCGCGTCCCGGCTCGATAGAGGCCGCCGGCCGCCTCCCCTGCGGCGCACCCGGCCTTTCGACAGGGGCGCGGCGTCAAGGTCTTTCTGTCCCCGGCCGATGGTCGAGCGCGCGAGCCCAGTGATCTCGCAGACCGCCGCCAGACCGCCCCAGCCAGCCGCGCGGACCTCGCCGGCTGCAAACATCCGCCGCCCCCGCTCATCCAGCTTCGAGCCCACAAGCTCCCACCTTTGCCGAATTGCTTGCATGTCGATCATGCCGACCCGAATACCGCCGCAGCGCAATCCTAGGAATCTCGACGCCCCGAGTTCACATCACCACATGGCGCAAACGCCAAATCCGATTCACTTGTTGTGACGGATGTCCTAAGTGATTGTTTTGACGCGGTTTCGGACGTAAAAGTGCGCACATTTTTGCTGGAACCGCTTTTAGGACCGCGGGCGTCCTCGTCCGCTTGTTGGCGCCTCACCATCACGTGCGGGCGAGGACGCCCGCGCTGCCAGGGGGCTCATCCGTGAAAGACACCATGACTGCTGCTGAATCACGGTACTTCAGCGCCCTTACGAAATTGTCTCAACCTGTCGTCGGAGCACGCGCTATGACAGATCCGGCAAACCTCCATCGTGTCCCGGCGTTAGCTTGGTTGTTGCGTCCGTGTGGGACGTGCAACGAATTGAAGGAGACCAATCATGCTTCCAATATATTGTAGCGTTACGAAACGCTTCGTGTTTTTCTTCCTCGTGCTGGTCTCGATGGGCATTTCGTCCGTGGCTCAATCACGCAGCACAAACATTGCGGAATCCCCACCAGCATTCACGGAATATGTCGCCGGCTTCCTTCACGACGCGATGCCTTCGGCAAAAGTGACAGTCATCGGCCCGTTGCGGCTCGACGTGGAAACACCGAATGGCGGCCATACGACCAATTTGGACAATGTCTATTCGGTCTGTGTGCGAAATCCGGATAACTGCATTGTAGAAGTGACGGCCTTCGTGGCCGCGGCGGTCGAGCTTTACAAGGCACGCGATATCAGCCGTACGCGCGATGCGTTGCGGATTGTGGTCCGGCCATCGGCCTTGGTGGCGGAGGTGCGCGCCGCTTCCAGACGCAACAAGCCGCTCGCCACGCAGCTTGCCGGAAATTACTGGGTCATCGCTGTTTTCGATGCGCCGACAACGATCGCGGTTGCAGATGAAGCAGATTTGCCACCGCTCAAGTTGACGCCGAATGAGGCGCTGGCCGTTGCGAACAGCAACACGCGCAGCGCGTTGCGCCAATCGGTGCTGGACGAACTCGCAAAGGGCCCTTGCCGGGGAATGCTTGGCGGTGATTTGTATGTGGCCAGCGCGTTCGCATTTCCGGACCTCTGGGCCGCTGCCGCGCACAGATGCCATGACAATCTTCTTGTTGCGGTTCCGGCAAGCGACGTGGTGCTCTACATCGACGGGACGATGCATGGCGCGCTGAAGTCGATCACACATGCTGCCGACGACGTCATGGCGCATGACGAGAAACCCTTCTCGGACGACGTGTTTCGCTGGGCTCCCACCGGCTGGATAACGGAGGTGCCACCGGTTAAAAGCGCAAAGTGAATCGGGAGGCTTCTGTGAGGTCGTGCGGCACGGAAGTTATGGCTATCGCAGTGCGCGACTTCATTGGAGCCGGATTGAACTAAGGACGCACCGAATAATAACTGGTACCATGCCGACGAATGCAGCCTGCGTATAGCTCCATTCGGGACGGAACCGGTCACCGGCGATGTCGAGGGATTTCATCCAAGCCTTGGCGACTTTGATGCCCATTTGGCAGGTGCGCGTGCCGAGCGCGCTTTCGACCTTGAGGCCGTTTTTGATGGTGGTGGGTCCGATCCGTTCCTTGTTTTTCGTATCGACGGAGATGACGGGCTGCTGTCGGGCCCGCGTCGCAAGCACCAAATATCGTGAATTCGGTTTCGCGAGCGTTGTGTTCTTGATTGCTCATGAGTTCCTCCGGCAGCAAGCATGGATGATGTCCCGACACAGATTTGGAGTAATCCGCAATCTTTCGTTTTTTAGCCGGTCAGATCGCCCCGATGGCATCGATTCCGTAGTCGGAATTTGAAAATTCGCCCAGGGAAACCGATGAGTATCGATGCCTACCCATCTTCGGTTTTCAATTTCGCGCCATTTTTTGTTTTCTCGCCATAAAATTTCCGTTACTCATAGCTCTCGTTTGCCGTAGAATGCTTTTCAAATTAAGCGTTTAGTCGCTGACGGACACGATGCTACTGCTCATTGGGCAGGCGGCAGAGCGCGTCTATCTGAATCTGGGGGAGGCAAACGTGATCAAGTTTCATAAATCCGTACTCTATGCGACGACGGCGTTGAGCCTGAGCCTGCTTCCTCCAATCGGGGCCAAGGCCGCCGACGATGCCTCCGGCCAAAGCGTCGAGTCGATCGAACAGGTGGTGGTGACGGCCACCCGCCGAGAGGAACGGCTGCAAGACGTCCCGATCTCGATCACGGTCTTCAATCAGCAACAGCTGTCGCAGCACAACATCGTCAACATCGGCGATTTGGCGGCCTACACGCCATCGCTGTCGGTGGATAGCTCGTTCGGCGAAGACGATAGCTCCTTCTCGATCCGCGGCGCTTACCAGGAACTGCAAACCACGCCGACCGTGGGTGTTATTTTTGACGATGTGGTGTCGCCGCGCGGCGGCGTCGTGACCAGGTCGGGCGACGGCGCGGGGCCGGGCATGATGTTCGACCTGCAAAACGTGCAGGTGATCAAAGGTCCGCAGGGCACGCTGTTCGGCCGCAACACCACCGGCGGCGATGTGCTGCTCGTGCCCAATAAGCCCACCCAGGAATGGGAAGGCTATATCGAAGGCAGTGTCGGCGACTACGACATGGGGCGGATCCAGGGGGTGCTCAATGTGCCGTTGAACGACAAGGTCGCCCTGCGCCTGGGCGTCGATCACGAGTTGCGTGACGGCTATATGAAGAATTTCTCCGGCGTCGGCCCGTCCACCTTCGACGATATCAACTATGTCGCCGCGCGCGCCAGCCTGCTCGTCGACGTCACATCGGACCTCGAAAATTATACGGTCGCCTCTTACACACGTTCGGATGATGCCGGCCCCGGTTCGCAGCTTTACGGCTGCAATCCTTCTCCGCCTGCGGGGAGCACTGCCGCAATTGTTGCCCTTCTTGGCACATGCAAGGAAGCCCAGGCGATCAAAGCCGCCGGGACCTATGCCATGGACAGTGGTCTGGCCGGTGCAAACTCGTTCACGGAGGAATGGCAGGTTATCAACACGACGACCTGGAACGTCAACGACGATCTGACGGTCAAGAACATCGCGAGCTATGCCCAGCTCAAAAGCATCTACAACAGCCTGATATTCGGCGAGAACTTGGCTACGCCGGACAATCTCAATTTAGCCCCTGGGGTCAATCTCAATTTGGCGGCTATGGGGCTGGCCAATGTCCCCGTTGACATCACCAGCATCACCACCTATCCGGGGCGACCGATCGCCGATCAATCGACGATGACCGAGGAATTGCAGTTCCAGGGTCATTCGCTCGAGAACGCGCTGACTTGGCAGTTCGGCGGCTACCTCGAAGTCAGCAATCCCCAAGAACCGACTGGCACACGGTCGAAGCAGCTGGTGGATTGCGCAAATCTCGGCCAGCTCCAATGCTTCGACCCGATTGGGGATGCCGTTAGTCAAACATTTCACGCACCTGCCTTTATAGGCGCCGTAAGTCAGACCCTGGCAACGATATCCTATCGCAATGTTGCGGGTTATGGACAGGCTACTTATGCGCTGACGGACGAGCTGAAGTTCACCGCCGGCCTTCGCTTCACCGGCGACGCCACGAAGAGCTCGGTCAGTCCGGTCACGTATCGGTTCGGAGGCCCAGGAAGTAACGATCCGTATTTCGGGCCTATACAGGGTTTTTTGGGAGGACCACCGGCAGTCACTGTGCAATCTCCCACTTGCAATTTGGTAGGTAGTCCGCCGGTCACCGGCAATGCGGCGGCATTCCGCAATAGCTGCCTCCAAACCTTCACTCAGCAGTCGCACGCGCCGACCTGGCTCCTCGATTTCGACTACACGCCGCAGGACAATATGCTGTTTTATGCGAAGTACAGCCGCGGCTATCGCCAGGGCGCCATCGTGCCGATTGCCCCGCCCGGCGAAAACACCTTCAAGGCCGAGCGCGTCGACGACTATGAATTGGGGGCCAAAACCAGTTTCCATGGCCAGGTTCCGGTCGTGCTCGACGCCGATGCCTTTTTCGATGATTACGCGAATCAGCAGCTTCAAGCTACGTTCGATAATCCCACGACGAATCAGCTCGATAACGCGGTCATCAATGCTCACAAATCGCAGATTTGGGGCATCGAGCTCGAAGCTTCCGTCACGCCCATGGAAGGCCTTAACTTCGATGCCAACTACACCTATTTGAATACCAAAATAGAGCAATTTGGGTTCACCCCGTCGCCGGAAGCGCTCGCCGCCGGGTTCACCAACATCATCGGCAGCGTCAAACAGGGTGATCCGCTGCCCTATGCGCCCGACCATAAGGCATCGCTTACCGCCAGCTACCGGCTGCCTTTGGACGAGAGCATCGGCACGGTGTTGCTCAGCACGACTTATACGTATACGGACGGTGTGTTCGACGGCAGGGGATCGCCCGTACCCGGGATGCCACCGGAGATAGCCAGACTGCCCGCCTATGGACTGCTCAATTTCAGCGTGAGCTGGAACGATATCTTCGGTCAGCCGGTCGACGGACAGTTCTTCATGACCAATGCAACGAACAAAGTCTATGTTATCGGCGAGGAACCGGTTTACAATCTATTGGGCATCAGAAACCGCCTCCTCGGCGAACCGCAGATGTTCGGTGTGCGCGTTCGCGTGAAGCTCAACGAATAGTCTGGAGTGGGGCAGCGGCCGAAGTACGCTTCCGCCTCCAGCGAGGCGGAAGCGGTGGCTTTTTCGGCCGGGGATCAGCGAAATGGTTTTTGTCGCATGCAGGCGGCATAATTTGCGCCGCTTAAGCGCAAGCGTCAAAACAAGTTATACTAATCCCGCTCAGTTGCTGCCTTTGACGAGTGCGATCGCCGTGTCCGAAATCCGCTTCGGATCGGGTACGAACGCCGTCTCGAGCGGCTTGGAGAAAGGCACAGCACAGAAGGGCGCCGCCACACGCTCGACGGGAGCCTTGAGCTTGCCGAAGAATTGCTCGGACACGGTTACCGCAATCTCCGCGCCCGCCCCGAAGGGTTTGACCGCTTCATGTGCGATGAGGCAGCGTCCCGTTTTCCGGACGGACGCAAAGACCGTGCTCTCGTCCCAAGGCGAGATGCTGCGCAAATCGACGATCTCGGCGCTGATGCCGGCAGCTTTCAGAGGCTCCAGGGCTGCGAGACATTTGTGGACCATGCCCGAATAGGTGACGATCGTCAGATCGCTGCCTTCTGCGGCGATGCGTGCCTTGCCGATCGGAACACGGCCCCTTTTGCGGACGCTCGGTGGCCAGCCAATAGATCGGCATGTTCTCGATGATAAGCACCGGATCGGGATCGTCGATGGCGCTGCGCATCAGGCCATAGGCATCGGCCGCAGTGGAGGGCGCCACGACTTTGAGCCCAGCGCTGTTAGCAAACCAGGCTTCGAGGAAATCGCTATGTTGGCCGGCGGTCGAAAAGCCCGCGCCCGTCATGGTGCGAATGACGATCGGCACATGGGTCTGGCCGCCCGACATGTAGCGCAGTTTGGCAGCGTGATTGTAGATCATGTCCATGGCGACGGTAGTGAAGTTCATGAGCATGATCTCGGCGACCGGCTTATAGCCAGCGAGGCTTGCTCCGATAGCCGCACCCATGATCGCCTGCTCGGAAATCGGTGTCGACCGAACGCGATGCTCGCCAAAGCGGGTGGAAAGACCCTTGGTGCCGCCGGTTATGCCGCCTTCTTCAGGATCGGCCACGTCCTCGCCGAGCACGAGCACCTTGGAATCCTCTTCCATCGCGTCGGCGAGCGCCATGTTCAAGGCTTCGATGATCGTCGCCTGAGTCTTCTCGGGCTTCACTTGGGATCTTGGATCGCTCATGCCACTTCTCCGGACACGTCGCTTGTCAACTCTTTGGCGTCGGGAAACGGCGCATCGAGCGCAAAGGCGACGGCCTCGTCGAGCTCCGCTTCGAATTTCGCCTCGATTTCCGCGAGCTCGGCCTCGGTCGCGACGCCGGTCGAAATCAGCTTTGTCCGGTAGGCGGGGTAGGGGTCTGCGGCCATGGCGGCCGCTTTTTCGTGCGGGTCCATGTATTTGTCGGCGTCGCGGAAGACATGACCGAAGAAGCGGAAGGTTATCGCCTCGATGAGCGTTGGGCCGTCGCCGCCGCGAGCCCGCTCCACCCCCTGTCTGGCCGCCGCATACATCGCGAACGGATCGTTGCCGTCCACATACAGACCGGGAATTCCGTAGGCGATCGCGCGATCGGCGATTTGTTTGACAGAGGTCGCCTTTGCGTAAGCGGTGTATTCGCCATAGCGATTGTTTTGGCAGAGAAAGATCACGGGCAGTTTTCACACCGCGGCGAGATTGAGCGCCTCATGAAATGCGCCGATGTTCGAGGCGCCGTCTCCGAAGGTCGCGACGGCGACCCGCCTGTTTCCTGACAATTGCGCTGCCCACGCCAGACCGTTCGCGATGGGCATCGATGAACCGACGATTCCCGTCGTCACCATGATCCCCTTCGCCGGATAGGTGAGATGCGGTGAGATGCATCGGGCCGCCTTTGCCCTTGCAGGTTCCGTTGGCACGGCCGGCGGTCTCTGCCCAGAAATACTTGAGCGGAAAGCCCTTCGCGAGCATATCGTGAATGCCGCGGCAAATGGTGCAGAGATAGTCCCGGTCGGTCAGATTTACGAAGCTTGCGGCTGGAATGACCTCCTGACCACGATAGCTGTAATACGGCATCACCAGCCGCAATACGGCATCACCAGCCGCCCGGACGCGATCACTTTCCGCCTGCGCTCGTCGTTTGCCTTCAACAGCGCCATGCGCCGGAAAATCTCTATTTGCGTTGTTGCGTCAGGTTGGTTGGTGATCGTCAATGGTCCCTCCAGTGTCACTGTCGACGCTGTTAGCGCTCGTTGTCCGAACGCTTGGGTCGAACAATATGTTCGCTACGTCAAGAATCCAAGCTTTTGCTTTTCGGCCCGAATTACCTATTCATGCTATAATGAATATGAGGCGTCCGCAGCAGCCAATCCATGCTGCTTGCAGACAATGGCACCGGAACTCATATTACAGTTTTTGCCGAACTTTCGTTTTCCGGTTAAAAAAAGACTGTTCCAACCGCCTGCCATCTTTACGTCGGCGGCTGGGCAGGCTTCGTGTCGATGCACGCAACTGCCGAGATCATGATCATGCGCGAATATCTCAAATTCTACATCGATGGCCGGTGGGTCGATCCGTGCAAACGCGAAACCCTGGACGTTGAAAACCCAGCGACCGAGCAGGTCTGCGGCCGGATCGCGCTGGGCTCAGCCGCGGATGTGGACATAGCCGCCAAGGCGGCGCGGAAAGCATTTCCCAGCTGGTCGCAGTCCAGCCGGCAGCAGCGGATCGATCTGCTCCAGAGCATCGCTGACGAATACAAGAAGCGCACCGGCGATCTCGCCGCGGCGGTCACGGAAGAGATGGGCGCACCGGCTGCGCTCGCCCAAAGCGCCCAGGTGCCGCTGGCGCTGAACCATCTGACCGTTGCACTTGAGGTGCTGGCGGATTTCGCGTTCGAGGAACGGCGCGGAGCGACGCTGTTGGTGAAAGAACCTATCGGCGTGTGCGGCCTCATCACGCCGTGGAACTGGCCGCTCAACCAGATCGCCGTCAAAGTCGTTCCGGCGCTGGCGACCGGCTGCACGATGGTGCTGAAGCCGTCCGAAATTGCCCCGTTTTCGGCTCATATTTTTGCCGAGGTGATGCATGCGGCGGGCGTGCCGGCGGGTGTGTTCAATCTCGTACATGGTGACGGTCCGGGGGTGGGCGTGGCGCTGTCCAGCCACCCCGACGTGGACATGGTTTCCTTCACCGGCTCGACACGCGCCGGAGTGGACGTTGCGCGCAACGCCGCTCCGACCGTCAAGCGCGTGACCCAGGAACTTGGTGGCAAGGGCCCCAATATCATTCTCGACGACGCGGCGTTTGCCGGCAGCGTGAGCCGTGGCGTCGGCGCGATGATGGGAAATTCCGGCCAGACCTGCGCCGCACCGTCGCGCATGCTCGTACCGAACAAGCGCATGGACGAAGCCATTGCCATCGCTCGAGAAGCCGCCGAGCAGGTAACCGTGGGCGATCCCAACGGCAATTTCTGGATGGGGCCGGTATCATCGAGGGCCCAGTTCGACAAGATCCAGCGCCTGATCCAGAAGGGCATCGACGAAGGGGCCACGCTGATCACCGGGGGTACCGGCCGGCCGGAGAACCTGAAGCGGGGTTATTATGTGAAGCCTACCGTCTTCGCGAACGTCACCAACACGATGACCATAGCGCGCGAGGAAATTTTCGGCCCGGTGCTGTCGATCCTCGGCTATAGCAGCGTGGAACAGGCAGTCGAGATTGCGAACGACACCGAGTATGGTCTTTCCGGTTATGTACATGGCGCCGATCTGGAACAGGCCCGCGCAATCGCCCGGAGAATCCGGACGGGCCAAGTGTCGATTAACGATGCGTTCGACTTCCACGCTCCGTTTGGCGGCTACAAGAAAAGCGGCAACGGCCGGGAATGGGGCGATTACGGCTTCAACGAGTATCTCGAGACCAAGGCCATTGCGGGTTACGCACCGTAACGCAAAATCGAATTTCGCCAGGTACGCAGCACCGCGCCATAGCCGTCAGTTCCCCTCAGGCCTTAGGACACTGGCCAAATTAACCGCTCCTATTGTCGGCTGATCGCGGTCGGATTGTGTAGTTCCATTCAGGATGGAATTCATCGCCCCGGATGTCGAGCGTCTTCATCTCGGCATCGCTCACTTTGATTCCCTTTTCGTAGATCGCAGTATCGAGGGCGCTCTCGACTTTGAGGCCGGCTTTGGTCGTCGTCGCGGCAATCAGTTCGACCACGGCCATGCGATCGACGAGAGGTCTCCCACGCCAAGTCTGCGTGATGTGGCAGAACATGCGGTGCTCGATCTTGTTCCACTTAGAGGTGCCTGGCGGATAGTGATGGACGTGGAGCACGAGGCCCGTCTCGTCGGCGAACTTTTGCAACTCGACCTTCCACAGCCGGACACGCGTTCCATTCGAGCCGCCGCCATCGGCCGTGATGGTCAACTCGCGGGCTTTCGGGTAGCGCTGGCGCCCCATTGCGTCGAGCCAGCGGCGAATGGAGGCGACAGCGAACTGAGCCGTGTCGCTTGTGATCCCGACGCTCACCCACCCTGCATTGGCGCCAACGTCGTACACGCCATAAGGTACGACCTTGCCGAGATCCTTATCTTCGAAGTCGTGCACCTTCACGCGCAGCGGATCGCCTTTCGGGCGGTAGTCGGTGCCACCGTTCTTGTAGTTGCCGACCAGCTCTTTCTTCTTGGTGTCGACCGAGATGACGGGCTGCCCCGCAGCCTGTGCCGCGATCGCCTTGGCGTTGATGTGCTCGAACTGCGCATTGCGGTCGGGATGGTTCGAGCCCTCGTCGGCCTTGCGGTTCGACTGCCGGCTATAGCCGAGCTTCGGCAACAGTCTCTTCACGCTGCTGGCGCTGATCTCGTGGCCCTTCTTCTGCAATGCGACAACCAGCTTGTCGTGGCTTTTCGACACCCACAACAACGGGCGCATCGGATCGCCGAGCGTGGCCGGCTCAATGACGATCCGTAAATCCTCGATCAGCGTCGCGTCCCGGCTCGATAGAGGCCGCCGGCCGCCTCCCCTGCGGCGCACCCGGCCTTTCGACAGGGGCGCGGCGTCAAGGTCTTTCTGTCCCCGGCCGATGGTCGAGCGCGCGAGCCCAGTGATCTCGCAGACCGCCGCCAGACCGCCCCAGCCAGCCGCGCGGACCTCGCCGGCTGCAAACATCCGCCGCCCCCGCTCATCCAGCTTCGAGCCCACAAGCTCCCACCTTTGCCGAATTGCTTGCATGTCGATCATGCCGACCCGAATACCGCCGCAGCGCAATCCTAGGAATCTCGACGCCCCGAGTCACATCACCACATGGCGCAAACGCCAAATCCGATTCACTTGTTGTGACGGATGTCCTTAGGACGAACTGTCAGCCTCACCGAGAATTTCTTATAGCCGCCTGTGCTGTTGGTATAGACGTTCTCGGGAGGAGCGACGATTTCGATGTTCTCGACGCGCTGGAGAAACTGTTCGAACATCACCTTAAGCTCGAGGCGGGCGAGGTGCATACCCAGGCAGATGTGAGGCCCGGTGCCGAACGCCACATGCCGATTGGGAGACCGCTCGATATTCAGCAGGTTGGGTTTCTCGAACACCTCTTCGTCGCGGTTGGCCGAGGGATAGAACATCACCATGTGTTCGCCGGCGCGGATATTCTTCCCGCCTACTTCCACATCGCGATCCGGCGTGCGCACGAAATGGATCGCCGGTGAAATGTACCGCAGCAGTTCCTCGATCGCCGTAGGCAGCAGATCCATATTGGCCTTGAGCTTGGAAAATTGTTCAGGATACTGCAACAAGGTGTAGATGGCCATGCCGAACGTGCTTTGCGTCGTCTCATGCCCGGCGGTTGTCAGGATGATGATCCACGAGAAGAGTTCGATATCTGTCAGCGGCTGGCCATTGACCTTTGCGTTGACCAGTGCCGTCATCAGATCGTCGCGCGGATTCTGTCGGCGGTCTGCGAAGGTGGCGCCATGGACCTTGCACATTTCGGCCACGGCTTCGCCCGCCACCGCAGCCGGATCCCGACCCTTGGCGTACGCAGGGTCGTTGGCGTTGATGATCTGGTTTGTCCATTCGATGATGTGCGGCCACATTTCACGCGGTGCCCCGAGATAGGCGGAAATCACCGCCGTCGGCACCATATTGGCGACGTCTTCCTGAAGGTCGATGACTTCGCCATTGCGTTCCATCGCCCGGTCGAGGGTTTCGTTGACGATCTCCTCGGCATAGCGCTTCACCCACTCGATGTTTTTCGGCACGAAGAAGGGATAGGCGAGCGCGCGATGGGCAGTGTGATCGGGCGGATCCATGTTGACGATCAGGCGCAGCCCTTGTTCCCCGGTCGTCCCCATGGTCAGGCGCGGGCCGTTCTTGAAGACGTCGACGTTGCGCTCAATGCTCACGATGTCTTGATACCGCGTAACCGCCCAGAAGGAGCCGCCATTGCGCTCCTGTTCGATGTAATGGATCGGATCTTCGCGGCGCAGCTTCTCCCAGCTCTGCCACGGATAGCCATGCCGGTGATAGCTGCCGGGATCCAGCAGCGCGAGTTCTTCTTCCCGTGAAATAGTCACTGCCACCCCATGCTCGTTATGCGCCCATGCCATGTCGAAAACATGCGTGCTGACGCAATCGCTTCACCCGATCGGATACATGCCTAACGGACGCCATCGATAAATTCATGCAGAACCTTGTGGAGGTTCGACACGCATGCCTCCTGTACCGGGCTTGTGCGCAGGCCGCGGAAACCGCGCGAATACATTCCGCGCTGGACTTCGGGAAGGTTGATGAGATCGTCCTTGAGGAAACGGTTCTTGTCGAAAAAATCCTCGTACTTCGTGATCACGGTAAGCTCGGGCTTAGGTTCGGCTCCCGGCGCGAAGCGGCCGAAGGAATAGATATCCCAGGCACATTGGTCCGGATCTTCCGGATGCGGACGGGTGCGGTAGCACAATGCCCCGTCGATGCTGAGCAGGACGATGAAGTTCGGGAAGATATGCCAGCCGAAGCCGGCTTTGTTCATGGCCTCCGGCGTCAGCGCCGCCGGCCATGCCACACCGCGCTTTTCGAGCTCTTCCCGATGAAATTGCAGGAGCTTCGCCCCGATGGTCATCATGTCCGATCCGGCCGGAACTTCAGTCAAAATGCGGCGCGTGGCGGCAAGTCCGGGCTCGAGGTACATGGCTTGCAGATCGCGGTGTATCTCTTCGAAGGATTCGACGAGCGCTTCGCGCGGTTCTCGCTTCAGCGCCGCCAGAGCGGCGGGTCGATTGGGCAGTTCCACTTCGTCGAACAAAGTCGGACCGAACATGGAATGCAGCCCGTGCGCTTCGGAAGGCATCCAGGTCGAGTTGTGCCGCAGGGTCTGCGGATGGGTTGCCTCGACGTGATAGCCCTCGTTGAAGGCATTGAGCACGAGCTTCCAGTTGGCCGGCGGATTGACCGTCACCTGCCAGATGAGCCGCACCTTCTCGAGCTCGTAACATTCGAGAAATCCTGGAACGTCTCCCAGGTATTCCATCAGCGGCGGCGCTTCGGGGTTCATGGTGACAAATACCCAGCCGGCCCACGTATCGACACGCACTTCAGGAAGGCGCAGATCCGGGTCCTGGAATTCCGAGCATCCTTTCCATTCCTCGCGATGGACGATCCTCTGGATCGAACCATCGAGATTCCAGCTCCAGCCATGGAAGCGGCAATAGATCGACTTGCCGATATGGCCGCAACCATCCTTCAGTCGGCGTCCGCGATGCTGGCAGACGTTATAGAACGCCTTGATCCCGTCTGACGGATGACGGACCAGCAGGATGGAATCCCGGACAATGTCGAAAGTAACATAGGAACCGGGCGTTTCGAGTTCCTCCACCCGGCACGCCATCAGCCAGACGCGCGGCCACACCCGCTCATTTTCAAGCTGAAGGAACTCCTTGGAGATGTAGTCGCTGGCGGGGACAAAATCGGGGCGGACTGGCTCCGATCTCAGAAATGTTTTTTTGGGCGGGAGGTTCATGGCGTTGCCTCATACTTAAAACCTGAAACGAACGGGCAGGATGGCGCATCGGCGGCCATCCTGTTGTACAGCGTCAGAAGAAATAGGTGATGGGAGGCAGACCCAGCAGGCTGCGACCGTGCTGTTCCGCCAGGCTCTCGAAGTCCTGGATGAGGTGCGAACACACCACGTTCACGTCGCGCGAGATCCGCTGCAGCGGATCGGTGAGATAGTGAACCGACGAGCCGGAATTATCGATGATCAGGCGGACTGCGTCGCGGGCGATCCGGGCGGCATAGCAGTTCCGCGCCACTATCTCCATGCGGGCAGCAGCATTATGGGTGTCGCCTCTGACGGCCAGCTCTAACACTTCTCTCGCGCACGCCTGCAACTGCTGTTCCGCCGTACGAACCATGATGTCGGCCTTCGCCAGCATGATCTGCATGTTCGGTTTTTCGGCGAGAATCGTCTGCGTGCCCAGGACCTTACGGGTTTTTAAGCGTTCCCGGAAAATCTCTACGGCGGCGCGCGCCGCGCCGATGCCGGGGGCCGAGGTCACGAGCGCAAGGAACCCGGTCGACGGCATGCTGTAGATCGGATTGCTGTGAACTTTCGAACCGGGGGTCGTGCCGTTCTGCATGTCGGACGTGCGGACCGCCATGTGCTCCGGAATGAAAAGGTCGTTGACCACGATGTCGTTGCTACCCGTCGCAATCAACCCTTGCACGTGCCAAGTGTCGAGGACATGGGCGTCGGCCAAGGAAAATGCCATCCAGTACCCATCGGGCTTGTCGCCGTCCAGCACCATCGCCTGGCCAATACAGCGGTCGGAATGCATGACGCCACTGCCGTAACGCCAGCGGCCTGTGACCTTGTAGCCGCCGGGAACCCGCACCGCCGTTACGCCCGGCGAGCCGACGGCCGGCGCCATAATATAACGGCCGTTGGCGAAGAATTCGTCCTGTGCCTTCTCGGGGTAAAGGGATGCAATCCAGTTATGCTCCACCAGGAAGGTCGCGGCCCAGCCTGTCGAGGCACACGCCTCGGCGATCAAGCGGCTGGTCAAAAAGAAATCTTCTACCCCGAATTCGCAGCCGCCATATTTCTTCGGCACGAAATGGTAGAACAAGCCGGTGGCTCTTAAAGCCTCCCAGACCTTGGGATGGGGGTAGCCGAGCCGTTCCGATTCAGCGGCATGTTCGGAGATCATCGGCTTGAGCGCGGTAATTCGCTCGCGGACGATTTGGGGCGTGAGGGCTGCAACCTCAGCCCGAGTCAGCCATCCCGTCGCGCCGGGTGCATGGGTCTTGAGTACTGCAGGTTCTCCAACAGGCTTGGCGAGGATCGATGCAACTTTTGCCATAGCGAGCAATTTCCCGTTTTGAGTGTTTGCGGCCGAGGGAGGCGCGTCTAGGATTTCGTCCCAGATACGATCTCCGAAAATCGTTGAAACGGATTGTAGATCATGGGCAGATAGGCAAGCCCGTCGATGAGTGTTACCGCCTGCGCCAGTGCCCAGCGGTGGAACAGGGTGATCAGCGCTTCATCGTGCTCGGGGCCGGCGCTCAGCACGAATTTCTCCAACTCTTCGTCCGCCTGCCTCCAATCGTGCATGGGACGGTCGAGCAGCCGCTCGACGCCTTTCAGATATTCCTGCTCGAGATCCCGGTGGGCGTCCACCCGCCGGGCGAATTCCATGAACTTGCGCTGTTCCTGCTGCGCATAAGGTTCGTTCTCCGTCGGCTTGGGAAGCTTGGCTGCCATCACGTCGAAAATCTGGGCCCAGCGGGACGGCCGGGCCGCCGTGACCTCGTATTTGTTGTCGAGCTTCAGCCCCTTCATGTCGGCCAGAACCTCGAACGCACACAAGATCGAGCCGATGTACCAGCCCACATATTCGAAATAGGTCGAGTGGGCCGGCGGCGTGTGGAGGTCGGCCGTCAGAATAAAGGGCGTGCACAGACCCCACCAGATGGCATGGAAGGTGAGAACCTCGATCTCCGGTTTGTCGCCGGTCAGCTCCGTGTAACGTTCGAAGAACGGCTTCATGTCACCGACATTTTCCATGGATAGGCGCAGCGGCATGAACGCCAGATCGATCATCGGATCGCCCAAGCAGCCATATTCGAAGTCATACAAGCCCGTGACCTTGCCTTTTTCGAACAAAAACTGCCCGGAGTTGACGGCGACGAGACTGACCTTCTTCCGGTGCTTCGGAATATTGTTGTAAATCCAGCGCCGCAGGAACTCGACCCGGGGATCGGGCTGCTTCTTGCCCTTGAGATACATTTCCTCGCATAGCTTGAAGCAACCGAGCGAGATTTCCTCGGCGGTCTGAGGCATCTTCACGCCGAGTTTGACCAGTTCTTGCGGCGGGATCGAATGCATCCTGGCCACAACTTCGGCGAAGTGGCGGAGGACGGACAGGCGCTCCGACTCGTCTTTGATTGTGGCGAAATTCTGCTGACCCGGCAGGCAATCCATCACGGTGGCATGAGGATCGTCCATGATGCCGTACACGTGCGGGACGGGCACTCCGTGCGTTTCGAGGAGCTGCAGTACGCCGGCCTCATGCTCGAGCGGCCAAGGCGGATAATCCTCTTTGCGCTCTTCCCGAACGTAGAGTTTTTTCAATGCACCATCGCGGCGGACGTCCACCCACCAGCCGCCGCGCCAGCGCGGCTGCTGCTCACAGCGTTCGACCATGCCTCCGACATTTTTCTCGATCCACGCAATGACCTTTCGGTCTTTCTCCGTATCGGACGCGCCGATCTGTTGAGCAACGCTCATCGCATGCATTTCCTCTGATTGCGGTCTTTGGACGCCAACATCATTCGTTCCACAGCCCCGCGCCGCGGAGAGTACGTCGTATCTCCTCAAGCTTCTTGAGGTTGCCATCGACGCCCTTTACGCCGCCAACCGCGCAGTTGCAGCAAATATGTGTGGCACCCAGTTTCTGCCAGGCCCGGGTATGTTCAGCCCAATCCTTGTCCGGCCAGGGGATCAGCAAAGCCTCGATGCCGATCGTTGCGGGATCTCGATCGTATTCTCGGCAATAGCCGTGCAGGCGCCCAACCAGTTCCGCCGCCGTGTCGTCCGGGTCGAAGGTCGGCATCCAGCCGTCCGCCTTCCTGGCAATACGGCGGACAACAGCCTCGACATTCGCCCACCCCTTGATCGGATGTACACCGCCGCCGCCGAGCCAGAGCGGAATCGGACGCTGAAGCGGCAACGGGAATATCCCCGCATCCGTGATCCGGTGCATCGGCGTGTCGAACGTTACGGCACGTTCGGTCCACAGCGCACGCAACACGTCGATTTGTTCGTCGAAGAATTTACCCCGGCTTTTGAAATCCATGCCCAGGGCTTCATATTCGACCGTGTTCCAGCCGGTCCCCACTCCCAGGCGCAGGCGCCCCGCCGAGAGCAGATCGAGGGTCGCGGCCTGCTTGGCCACGAGAACCGTCTGGCGCTGCGGCAGGATGACCACCCCGGTGGCGATGCCGACCCTGGTCGTCATACCCGCGATGTAAGACAGCAGCGAGATCGGCTCGTGGAACTTGCAATCGAGGTCGTACCCCTGCCAGCCGGGCCGGCTCGCCCGATTGGCGCCGATAACATGGTCATACGAGAGGATGTGGCTGAATCCCATCTCCTCCACGGCCCGTACATACGTCCTGATCGCGCTGAAGTCCGGCTCTATCGTATCGTGCGGAAAAACAACTCCGATCTTCATTCAAAATCCTTGTCGCGCAGTCCGGGCCAAGGGGACCGGGTAGCAAATTAGTTTGCGGCGAGTGCAGGACCTAGTGGTCTGCCGGGCTGGAGGTTCAGTTTTTGGCGGGAATGCGAAAGCCTGGCGGGGAAAACCAAGGAGGCAAGTTGGCGCAACGCCATCGGACTGGTAAACAATTCCAGGATGGTTTTGCCGAGATTGTGAAAGTGGGACAGGAAAGTGAACGCGAGGGCGGTCGCCCCCCGAATATGCCTTCCCCATTACTTGGGGAGCCGCTTTTGAAGGGACAACACGCATGACGATAAACCGGCAGGAAGAACTCGCGCTGATGGATCCGGCCAGCTATCACGCGCATGGCTACCCTTGGAAAAACTGGGAAGAGCTGCGCCGCGAAGACCCGATCCATTTCGTAGAAAAGGGTTATGGCGGCGATTTCTGGGCCGTCACGCGATACCAGGACATCGTCGACATCGAAAGCAATACCGACGTCTTCAAGAATGGCCAAAAGCTGATCATGGGCTCGGAAAACGAGAGCGGGTTCCGCATGATCGTCAACATGGATCCGCCCGACCATTCTCTGCACCGTGCGATCGGCAACAAATATTTCATGCCGCGTGGCATTGAGTGGGTGAAACGTTACGCCGAGGAGATTGTCAATGAGACGCTCGACAAGGTGATGCAACGCAACGGCGACATCATCGACCTGCAGGCGGATGTCGCGAACACGGTGCCGACAGCGGTGATCTCAGCCTTTCTCGGCGCGCCGCGCGAGCTCTGGCCGAGTCTCATCGAGTGGACCAACCAAATCATCAACGCCGCCGACCCCAACGTGGCCAAGGACCAGGGAACGTTCGCGCTTCTTGCCCAGGCTGCGGGCGAAATCATCCGTGTGCACGCCGAAACATTCGCGGATCGGCGAACGAATCCGCGCGACGATCTGATGACGGGCCTTGTGCAGGCTCGCGTCAACGGCCAGCCGCTCACCGACGTCGAGCTTGCCTCTTGGGGAATGATTCTCACGACGGCCGGCCATGAAACCACGCAGAGTACCTTCAGCATGGGCGTCCACGCCCTGCTGCAACATCCGGATCAGCTTGCGAAGCTCAAGGCCAATCTGGATCTGCTGCCGCGAGCGATCGAAGAACTGCTGCGCTATTTGTCGCCGGCGATCCATTTTTGCCGCACCCCCGATCGTGACGTCGAAGTGGGCGGCAAGCTCGTCCGCGCGGGCCAGCCGATGGTGATGTTCTATCCGTCGGCCAATCGCGATGAAAATGTCTTTGCGGATCCGGACCGGCTCGACATCGAACGGTATCCCAACCGGCATTTGGCGTTCGGGTATGGAGCACACCAGTGCCTCGGCATGCATTTGGCGCGGCTTGAGCTCAGCGTCATGCTGGAACACTTCCTCAAGCGCGTGGACAGCATCGAAATGATGGGGCCGGCGGAAAACGTCTTCTCGAATGCCGTCGGTGGATACAAGCACCTGCCTGTCCGAATGACCGTCAAGCCGAAGGCGTGAGCTGCACGGAAGTGGGCCACGCCGGCGCGCTGCGAATTGGATATTGGACCGAGATCGTGCAAGGTATGCGCGGCCATATTCGGAGAAGGGCGCAGCACGGATCATGCGATCGACTTTCGATGTTGACACGCGGCAGGCCGAGATTCTCGGTCATCCGCCGCGCGTTGCGCCGCTCGCGCCGGAGGCGGTGAGCGAGGAGGAGCGAGCCATCCTCTCCGGCGTTCTGGCCGCGATTTCCCGCAACCGGCCTGAAAAGCCGGCGGCAAACACGGCCATTATGCTGCGTCATCCGGAGCTCTACCGGCGCCAGATCGCTTTGGGCCTGCAGCTTTTCCAGGGCGCGCTGTCTGCGCGGCACAGGGAACTCGCAATTCTGCGCGTCGGTTGGCTGTGTCAGGCGCCGTTCGAATGGGGGGAGCATGTCGATGTCGGCAAGCGAATCGCGGGGCTGACAGAAGAGGACATCGAGCGGGTGAAACAGGGCGCGGCGGCTTCCGGCTGGACCGAGGACGATCGAGCGGTTGTCCGGGCGGTGGAGGAGTTGCTCGACGACGCTATGATATCCGAGGCCACCTGGGAGGTCTTGGCCCGCTACCTGGACGACAAGCAGCTGATCGAACTGCCGATCCTGGTCGGGCAATATCAGGGCGTTGCGTATCTCCAAAATTCGCTTCGTTGCCCGCTTCTTCCGGGCAATCCTGGGCTGACTGCGCGATAAAGTTGCGGGTCAAATGGCTCCGCGGGCGGTTCGGGGCAGGCCGTACGCTTCCTATTTGCCGGAAGGCAGAAAAAATCGTACCATGCTGGCCGTCGGCCCGGTTGCGGAGGGGCTCGGGGAGGAGCCCGTTCATAAAGAAAAATGGAACAGGTCATAGAGAAAGAAGTTAACGTGTCCCACGTGGCGGTGCAGCTTGCAACTGTCCAATGGGGCTACGCGGAACAGGTTCTACCCCCTGATTTCGGCTACTCCATCTGCCAGAGGCTGTCCGATCATCATTCGGCGCTCAGGATAGGAAATTTCGTTGTCAACGAAGCCTTCCCGCGCGTCCGTTCGGTCGGGTTCATGCCGCCGGGCTGCGCGATTCAGCTTTACCCGGTGGATAGCCCTTTCCGAGCTTTGAATTGCGTATTCGATAAGGCGTTCTTCGAAGATACAACCGAAATGACCCGGGAATTGTGGGACGAGCATACCGCTGCACTGGTGCCGATCAAGAACCGCCGGGTTGAGATGCTGATGCAGGACATTTACTCGGAAGTGATTCAACCCGGTTTTGCGCATACGCTTCTGATCGAAGCGGCCTGCACCATGATCCTGGTCGAGATGGGCCGTTACGGACGGCGTCTTTGCGAAGACAATCAGCCGGGCCGCGGAGGGCAGAGCATGGCGCCCTGGCGAATGCGCCGCATTCGCGAACGGATCGCAGCTTCGCGCGAGACCGGTTATCCGAGCCTGGCAGAACTCGCTCGACTTTGCAGCATCAGTCAAAGCCACCTGATGAGAACATTCAAAGCATCAACCGGTTGGCCGATCCACAAATATGTCGCCGAGGAGCGATTGAAGGCAGCAAAACAGCTGCTTTTGCAGGACCAGCTCACAACCAACCAAATCTCCGCCAAGCTCGGGTTTCGCAGTCCGGCGTATTTCGCGACCGCCTTCCGCCGAATGACGGGCAAGACTCCAACGGAGTACCGCAGGGAAACCCGCGCCGTGGAGATCGGCCGCGCCTGAGACCGGATCGGCCTCTCAGAGCGATCGAGGAACGCCCTCGGCTCGGTCTTGTCGTCAGTGTCCCGGTCTGGACAGATATTGATTGAGCGGCGGCCGTGCATCTTCGTCGGTGACGACATCGATGACTGCCGGCAGCCCCGACCGCAGTGCGCGATCCAGCGCGGGCGCGAACGCCTCGGGCGAGGCAACGCGCTCGCCGAAGCACTCGCAGGCCCGTGCGATGGCCGCATGATCGACAGGACCGAGATCCGAAGCATCGGAATGATGATGGAGGAACCATTCCTCGCCATGTTGCTGATACGCGAGGATTTGGTTGTTAAGCACGATCGTCGTCACTTTGATGTCGAGGCGCTTTGCCGCTTCGAGTTCGGACCAGCAATGGGCGAATCCGCCATCGCCGACCAAGGCGAACACATTGGCTTCCGGCCTGGCCAGCTTGGCTCCCATGGCCATGGGCAGACCCCAGCCGAGGCCGGCAAGGCCGCGCGGCTCCAGGAAACGGGCACCATGGGCTTTGGCGTTGAGGAAGCTGGAGACCCAGTTGGTGGAATAGCTGGCGTCGGCGCAGACAATGTCCCGTGGGCTCAGGATGGCGTCCAGCGTTCGCATGAGATGCTCGGGGCGAACCGCTCCCTGGTGGCCGGAGCCTATTTCTTCGAGGACTGCGTTGCTCTTCGCCAAGGCGGCCGCCGTGTCCCTGGAAATCCGCTCCAAGTTGGCCGCACGCTCAGGAAAATCCGTCTCCTTCAGCTCCTCTATCAGTGCGGTCAAAGTCGCCTTGGCGTCGCCCACGAGGCGTACGGCTTCGTAATTGCGGCCAACTTCGAAACTGTCGATGTCGATATGGATAATGCGGGCATTGGCAGGAAACAGCGTCCAGTTCGCCGTGCCGTTAGCGTTGGTGCGCGTGCCAATCAACAACACCAAATCCGCCTCGGAGGCGTAGGAACGCAAATGTTGGGCGCGCGCGCCATGTCCCATGCAATTGCCGAACACGCCCAGCGACAGCGGCGAACGCTCTTCGATCGTCCCTTTGCCCATGTTGGTCGTGGCGACCGGGATCGCTCCGAGTTCCGCCAGCCGGACAATCTCGGCCGCGGCATCGGAAGATTGGGCGCCGCCTCCGGCGATAATCAGAGGTCGCCGCGCGGCCGTGAGCAATCCGGCTGCCTGGCGGATGCGGTCCCGCGTCGGGACCAGCCGATCAAGCGGATAATGGCCGAGCTTTGCAGTACGGCGCGGCGAGACAACTGCTTCTTCGCCCATGAAGTCCGACGGAAGAATCAGAACTACCGGACCAGGGCGACCGCTGGTCGCCTGGACGATCGCCATATCGAGATAGTCGTCGAGCCGGTCGGGGCGGGTGACGCGGCGGGTCCACTTCGAGCAGCTTGCGTACAGCGCGAAATGATCGAATTCCTGGAAGGCGTTGCGGTCCGCCTCGGCACCAGCGGATTCTTCGATCAGGGCGAGAATCGGTATCGATGCCTTGAACGCCTCCGCGAGTGGCGGAACCAACAACGTCGCCGCCGGTCCGCTCTGTGCGGCCAATACGGCAATACGTCTTGTTATGCGGGCATAGCCGTCTGCCATGGCCCCGCCGGCATTTTCGGTCCGAAAGCCAATCTGCCGGATGCCGTATTTCGGCGCGACGTGCTGCGTGCGGACCGGAAAGCATTGGCTGAAGATGACTTGCACACCATGGCGCGCGAGACCGGCGGCCAGTGCTTCCGACGTAATCATTGTATTACTCCATTTTTATTGCGGCGGTCGCATGCGCCTGCGCTCGAATCGGGCTTTCCAACGATTAAGCTTTATCCCAGCGGTGGATGGGGCGGATATCGATCTCGTAGACCGCGGCATGAGGCGGCGTCTCTACGGCGAAGCGAACGGCTCGGGCAACGTCCTCGGCCCTCAACATGGTCTCGCGCACCGCCTGCGGCTTTGTACTGTGGGCGCGCGTATCGACACCACCGGGCGCGACCACGCAGGCGCGGATGCCGTGCCGGAATTCGGACTGGTTGACCAGCTCGGTGAGGACGACCACACCGTGTTTCGCAGCCGAATAGGCCACGCCGCCTTCCAGATTTACGTCTTTGCCCGCAACGGAAGAGACGTTGACGATCGTTCCGGCTTTCTGCGCACGCATCGCCGGCAACACCGCGTGGATTGCATTGAAGGTTCCAGTGAGATTGGCGGCAACGACCGAATTGAATTCTTCGGGAATGAGATCTTCCCACTTGCGGGCCTTGATGTTGAATCCGGCGTTGTTGACGAGGACGTCGATGCGCCCGTGCCGATCGAGGATCGTGCGGCACGCGGCGTTAACGTCGCTCCGGCGAGTCACGTCCAGCAGGACATGGTCGGCATTGCGGCCGGATTTTCTCAATTCCTCGCATGCATCACTCAGAAGCTTTTCGTTACGCGCTGATATGACCACAAAATAGCCCGATTCTCCGAGCGCGTGGGCGATCGCGAGGCCAATTCCCGCCGATCCGCCGGTGATCCAGGCAAGCTTCACTTGATCAACCACTTTGGCCCTCCGGGGATCTGCTCATCATAGCTTGGAAGCCCTTCAGCATGCCGTTAGGGGTACCGGTGAATAGACCGGAAACGTCGAGGGCAAGATCGGAATTCGGGTATGTCGGTTCAGTCCCTGCGTAAAGGCGATCGGGAGCCTGAACCGGATTTTGCGATAAGAAATCGAAATACCGCATGAAAGCAAAAAGTCCCTCTGAGATTTCTCCATATCTGCCCGGAAGACCCCACGGGGGAGAGGACACGCCAGTCAGGCCGTCTTTTCTTTGCCGTCAGAAATCTCAGCAGGAGCAAAACGATGCAGGTTAAGTGCCGCCCGCTTGTGTGTGGGCCCGTCTGCGGAACGCGGTGGGAGTCGGGACGAGGAGTGCGCTATGGCGATGGCGCGAGCGGGAGCTGATGTGGATTTCACCGCCTGTTTCCAGAAAGCACGGTCGTCACAGCTCCAAGCGGCGCGTCGCAGCGGGAACATATGATCGTACCTAGTCCCTTTGCCGCGCGCCCCACGCTCATGGGTGCTCAGGCAGCGTGCGCACGATTTCCTTGAACCGATCCCATTCGGCCGCCGGCCAGACCTCGGTTTGCGCGTGGCCAAACGTTCGTATCAGCGCCGAAACCCGCATTGCGGTCTCGACGTCGTCGGCGGAGAAAATGTCGAGATAGTCGTAGGGCCCGAGGACGGCATAACTGCCGAGCCACTTTACGCTTGGACAAACCTCCCGAATGCGGTCGACAACCTGGCGTTCGAGTTCCTCCAGGCGCCGAGGCGACTTGACGGCGTCGGTGCTGAGGCGGGTGAGCATGATGAAGGTTGCCATGACCAAAGCTCCTTGGAGTTCGGCCAATCAAATGTGATTTGGGCGGGCTGCGCACTGATTATAGTCAGTAACCGCGACAGCCAAAAAAAGTGGTCGGTTCAACCGTGACTTCGGGCTAGGGCGGCCGCGACTAGCAATGACGGCTGAGCCGCAAAATTACCGGCGCGGTCTGTTCCAGCCCGACACTCGGCGTGTCTCGATTCTCCGGAGCCCTCAAAGTTGATGCCGCGTAACAAACGAAGACCTGCAAAGCAGGTAATATTAATTTATTCTAGGAGGATGTCATGGAAAGTGCCACATTTCGGACATGGCTCGCTGAACATGCCTGCCGCTTCGATGCCCACGATCAGGAGGGGCGCGCCCATGGCCATGGTGTCGTTACGGTCCGCAGGGAGCAGCGCACAGCGATCTTGCCCATGTTGGGCAAGCACCAACATCTGGATTTAAGAGTTCGTGCAGCAAATTTGCCTCGATCTTGGCCTGGATCCATCTGAGCTGCCTGGGCCCCAAAGTCGCGTTTAGCGCACCTGTAGGGCTCGCAAGCTTTCATTCTTGGCACTGCCGGTGCGGGTGACGTGAGCACCCGGGCCGGGCTCTGCTTTGCCTGTAGTCCGGAGTTCCCGAGCTTCACTTGCGAGACGTGCCGCTTACGCTGACTGCCCTGCGCTTCGAACCCCAAGTGCCCGGCAGTGCCTCGAAAACACCTGCGCAATGCGTCCCGCAAATCTCGCACCTGCCGTCTGGGGTCAAGTGCCAGGCCGTAATCTCATAACCATCGCGCCCGATAAGGGCTGCATGACAGTCCTTGCAGTAGGTCGCCTGGCCCGCGGAATCGCGAACATTGCCGGTGAACGCATAGCGCACCCCATTCTTCATGGCGATGGCGCGAGCGCGAGACAGGGCTTCAGCAGGAGTCGCCGGAATATCCTGCATGCGCCAATCAGGATGGAAGGCTGTGAAATGCCATGGCACGTCGGGTCCAAGATTCTCGACCACCCATTGCGTCATCTTCTCGATTTCCGCATCCGAATCATTGAGACCCGGAATGAGCAGCGTGGTGATCTCAAGCCAGACATTCGTTTCGCGCTTCACATAGACGAGCGTGTCGAGGACCGGCTGCAGATGCGCGTAGCAGACTTTGTGATAGAAATCTTCAGTGAACCCTTTCAGATCGACATTAGCCGCGTCCATGTAACGGTAGAATTCCGTCCGCGGTTCTGGGCAGACATAGCCTGCTGTCACCGCTATGCTTTTGATGCCGCGCGCATGGCACGCGATTGCGGTGTCGATGGCGTATTCGTGGAAGATCGTGGGATCGTTATAGGTATATGCGACGCTCGGACATCCAAGCCGTTCGGCCGACCGCGCTATATCCTCTGGATCGGCCCGCTCCGCCAGAACGTCATGTTCGCGTGCTTTGCTGATGTCCCAGTTCTGACAGAATTTGCAGCCGAGATTGCAGCCGCTGGTTCCAAACGACAGAACCGGCGTGCCCGGAAGGAAATGGTTCAGGGCCTTCTTCTCGACCGGGTCGACGCAGAAGCCGCTCGAGCGCCCATAGGTCGTCAGCACGATCTTGTCGTCTTGCCGGGCTCGCACGAAACAGAAGGCGCGCTGGCCCTCATGCAATCTACATAGGCGCGGGCACAGGTCGCACTGAATGCGGCCATCAGCGAGCTTGTGCCAGTATCGCGCGGATCCTGAGCCGAACGATTCCACCATGGCATCACTCGCAATCGCTACCATGAGACGGCCGATCCAGTGCAGAGACGGCTTCAGGCCAATTATACGTGATGCCCAGAGACCGCCCGCAACACCTCGCCGGCGGTTTGCTTGCCGACCTTATGCGATATGTCGCCCAGATTGAGCATGCCCACCATCATTTTGTGGTTGTCCGTCACTGGCATGCGACGGATCTGCTTGGTCTCCATCACCTTTATGACATCCTGCACGTTGTCCTCCGGTGAGCAGCACACCACGTTCTTTGTCATGACGTCCTGCGCGGTCATAGTGGACAGTTCGCTACCATTTCCGAGGGCACGGCAAGCAATATCGCGATCGGTCACGATGCCCACCAACTGGCCGTCTGCTTTGACCGGAATCGCGCCGATATCGCTCTCTCGCATCCGTTTGGCGACCTGCCTGACAGAGGCATGAGCGTCGACGAAGGTTGCACCCTTGTGCATCACATCTTTGACTTTCATCTCGACCTCCTCTTGTGGAATTAACGGCAAACATTGCGGCAAGAGCGCATTGGCCCGCATTGCGTTATGTCAAGAATTGAGCACTCCGCGATCGAGCGATAGCGGCTCAATCCGAGCGCAGCAAGCGGTGGCGCGCGAGGGCTTCGCGAGTCCAAAGCGCCATGCCCGCGCGGTTGTCGATCGTCTCAATGGCGATCACCACGTCGGGATTCGAAAACGAGATAGACCCCGGCGTTCCGGCCTCCTTCAGCGCGTCAAGGATGGCATCGTCGAGAAAGCGTTCTTCGTCAGGGGAGCGGAGCTGGTGTTTGAGGCCCCGCCGGTGGAGCCGGACATGCAAGGAACAATTGGCGAGGCGCGGCAACCATCCCAGAACGACGGCCTTGGCCTTGGCCTCGAATTCCTGCGGCGATTCGAACGAAAAGGACGCGAAGATCGGCGCGATCCGGGCAATCGCGTCGTAGAGTCGAGGCTCAAGCGCTGCATGTTTTTCGACAGTATCAAGAAGCGAGAGAGGGTCGTCCACGGCCATGGTGAGAACATTGTGATAAGAAGTCTTCTCGACCGATCCGAGTTGGCGTAACAGGCGGCGGGCATATCTGAAGCCATCCTGATAAACGGTGACGATCACGTTCCACTCATGCATCCGTCTGACCTCATTTGGTATCCATATCTACCCAAGCTCCGTCATTTCGGCCGGCTCGTGCGCAAACGCGTCGGCTACCTCCGACAACATCGCGTCCGCGTCTCCTTCGTAGCGCGGAGAGAAGTGAAACGGCTCGATCCGATGCACCTTGGCGTCTCGACCCATCTGACCTGCCAAGCTTGTCGTCAGATGGGCGCGCTCGGCCGCAAGCACCGTATCAGCTGCAGCAAATGGGGCCTCGATAAAGAGGATGTCGACGCCTTCCACGAGCTTGATAATCTCTCGCCGGTTTTCCTCAGTGGGGGCGGCATCGGTGACATAGCCGATCTTCTGCCCGTCCGTCACGCGGAGGACTTGACGCAACTCGCCGAGTTCAAGCTCCCGTGGGGGCCCCGATACGGGCAAGGGCACGCGTATGATTTCTTCATCACAACGATTCTCGATCACGGCTCTTTTGAGCTCCCGCAACCAGGGACCGACAGGCAGTCCAAGCGCGGAAAGCTGATTCTTCCAAATGTTCACGTGCGCCGTCTCCTTGAATGCGAACGCCAGACAGGGTATGCGATGATCAAGGAGCGTCGTGTGAACTTTGAACCGTGAATCTTGATGACACACTCGGTCGGCCAGAAGGCGCCGTCCGGCGTCCTCGGCGATAAACTGGTTCTTGAGACGAAATTGTGCCGTACGTGCCTCATAGCGGCTGTCTATTTCTGTTACGACGAACGCAAGTTCCGCCGCATAGCTGCGGAACAGGTTCCAGCGGTACGCCTGAAGCTTATGGGAAACACTGTCGACCAAACCTGCAGGTCCGAAAAGGTGGATGGTCGCTTCTCTGCCGACCAAAACGCGCAGAAGCTGATCGAAGCCGATGAAATGATCGAAATGCGTATGTGAAATGAAGACGTGCTTGATGTGAATGATCTTGCGCGGGGGAAGCAGATGGATGTCACCAAGGTCGAACAGGATTGCTTCCCTCTCGAAAAGCGCTTCAACGTATAGAGCCGGGTCGCCGAAACGGCCGTTGACGAGGTGGGGATGCCAGAATGGGCGCATGATCAGCGGGGCCCTTACTTCTGCGGCGGCGCTATAGCTGGCAGACTGGTCTTCTCCTCGTAATATTGCAGGCACTCGCATTCGCGACCGCGAACGACGCGTTTGCCTGCAAGGGGCCGGTGATGTTCCGTCACCACCGTGCGCTGCATCTCGTCCCGTCCTGGCATCCGAAAATTGATGACGACCCAGTCGTTGGTGCGTCCGAGGTCGTGTGCCAGCGCCGTGTTCGAATAAAGAACAGTGATATCCCAGGGATCACGTCGGGTGCGAAACACTGGTAGCCAGGCTTCGCCGGATGGGTTGAAGCGTTTCGGCGCAATTTGCGGAAGCTGTTTCCGCGGGGCCTTTTCACGATATTCCCGGTCGAGCTCCAGGAGCGTTGCGATATCGGGTTCGTCAAGCTGTGCGTGGGTTCGCACCCGGCCGAGCATCCCTGCTATGGCGTTTCGAATTGCAGCAGCGCGACGTGGTCCGACGCCGGAAACTTGATCGAGGCGGCCCTCATGCGCGGCCAATTCAAGAGCCTCGAGCGTATCGGCGTTGGCAACTTCGTGAATTCGCCGGGCTAGCTTCGGTCCTATGCCGGGAATCGTCCTGAACAACGCTCCCGGTGGCGTATTGTCCCGGAGCCGTTCAAGAAACTTCCACCGGCCGGTATGCAAGAGCTCTGCGATAGCTGCGGCGATGGAAGATCCGACGTCGGGAAGAGCATCGAGGGCCTGTGTCCCGCCTGCGGCTTCGATTTGGGACACGTCCTGGTTCAGTCGCTGAATGGTTTCGGCCGCCTTGCGATAGGCAGCGATACGAAACGGGCTCGCGCCCGTTACGGCAAGCAGTTCTGCCGCCTGCTGCAGCTTCGCTGCGATCTGATTGTTCCGGCTCAGGTCAACAACCTTCGCAGCCGTCTCACGCTGTGCGGCCGTCTTTCGAGGAGGAGGCGCTGCTTGCTGCGTCGCTGCCATGCACCCTGATCCCAAGATTAGGCCGGTGGGCACCCGTTACGGAACGCCCGCAGAAAATCATCGCACGGCCATCGCGCAGGGCATTTGACGAAGATCAATTCGATGGTCCATGCCACGGGTTAGTATGCTCCGTTCTTATCATCGCGCAACGCCAAAACCGGAGGCGAAGATGCACATTGATCGCAGCGAGTTTGGCAATATCACGATCGATGGAAAGACCTACGACCACGATGTGACGATCGATCTTTCAGGACGCGTCGATAAGCGGCACAAGAAGCTCTCCAAAGATGTGTATGGCACGTCGCACGTCATTTCGGAGGCTGAAGCAGAAAGCGTTTTCAAAAAGGGAAGCGACCTTCTGGTCATCGGCACCGGCCAGGAGGGAAATGTGCGGCTTTCGCCTGAAGCCGCGGCGTATTTCGCGAAAGAAGGTTGCAAAGTGCTGCTCGAGCCAACTCAGGACGCGATCAAATCCTTCAATAGGGCGCATGGACGCAAGATCGCACTGATGCATGTCACGTGCTGAGATGCCGAAGATCCGGTCGCATCGGCACAGGGATTTACGCGGCGTGTTGATCTCCGGCAGGCAGTCTTTGATCCTGATCAATGCAGCAAGACCGGCGCGCTGGCCGTCTTAAAGGGTTGCAACCCGGCAACGGAAACGGCGTTAGTGCTATTGTGAGAACGTCGTTCTCAATGTTAACGACGAAAGGCGAGACGAGCCGATGCCCAAAGTAACCTATGTCGAATTCAACGGGACCAAGCACCAAGTGGACGTGCCTGTCGGCGAAAACGTCATGCGCGGCGCGCTTTACAACAATATCGCAGGCATCGTCGGCGAGTGCGGCGGCGGCCTGGCTTGCGCAACCTGCCATTGTTACGTCGATGACGCTTGGACCGCCAAGACCGGCACGCCTTCCGAGATGGAAAGGGAAATGCTTGAGTCCGCCTCGAGCGAGGTCAATCCCAACAGCCGCCTCAGCTGCCAGATCGCCATGACCGACGCATTGGATGGTCTGGTGGTCTTTCTGCCCGAGAAACAGTATTGAGGCCGCCGTCAATTCCGGCGAAGAACGGAGAACGACAATGCCGATGCAAGCCCAAGGAGGATTCGAGGTTCCCAGCCATGTCCCCGCGGAGCTGGTGCGCTCGCTGGGCATTATCGAAGGTCCGGAATTTCTCGCCGCGCCACATAGGTTCCTGGCGAACCTGCACAAAACGCAGCCGCCTGTATTCTACGACGTCAGCCCGCAGATGGGCGGGCAGTGGCAGCTCATCAAGCACGCCGATGCGTTCTCGATGCTGCGCAATCCGCAGCTCTTCACCAACGAGGGCGCGACGCCGTTTCCGCGCGATCCGGCCTATCCCTTCAAGTTCATCCCGATCGAAATCGAACCGCCGGAACACCGCAAGTATCGTCGCATCCTCGATCCGATCTTCTCGCCGCAAGGCGTGCTCAAGCTGGACGGTTACATCCGCAAGCGCGCCAACGATCTGATCGATCGCTTCATCGACAAACGCGCCTGCGAGTTCGCGACGGATTTCGGCCGTCCGCTGCCGGTGACGATCTTCCTCGACCTGATGGCGCTGCCGCAGGAGAAGCGCGATACCTTCGTTCAATGGGCGGTGGACCTGCTGCATTCGCAGGACCGCGCAACGATGGCCGGCGCCATGAAATCGATCACGGAGTATCTGCGGGGCGTGATCGCCGAAAGGACCAGGAAACGGGACGACGGCGTGATCAGCCGGATCATCCATGCCGAGATCGACGGCAGGCCGATGAGCGAAATCGAGGCGTTCGGCTTTGTCGTATTCCTGTTCATCGGCGGGCTGGACACGGTCTACGCCACGCTCAACAACATCTGGCTGTGGCTGGCGCGCAACCCCCAGCGGCGCAAGGAGATTATCGCCCGCCCCAGCGACATCATGGCGATCGTCGAGGAGTTGCTGCGCGTCTGGTCGGTGACGTTCTCCGGCCGAACCGCCGTGCAGGATACCGAGATCCGCGGCGTAAAGATCAAGAATGGCGACAAGGTTGTGGCGCTGCTGCCGGCCTGCAACTACGACCCCGACGTATTTCCCAACCCGACGGAGACCGACTTCGGCCGTACGCGCAAGCCCGTCTGCGCCTTCGGGGTCGGCGTGCACAGCTGCATGGGCGCGCATTTGGCAAGGCTGGAGATCAAGGTCGCATTGCAGGAATGGCTGCGCCGCATTCCCGATTTCTCGGTCAAGCCCGGTGCCGAGATCGTGTATCGTCCAGGCGGCGTGATCGGACCCAAATCGGTACCGCTGGTTTGGTAGCGGGGCGGGGGCTCGAACCGCTGTTGCGTCACTGGGAGCGGCCTAGCTGATCCTGTCAGAGTGCGAAGGGCCCGGAAGGAACATTCCTTCCGGGTCCTCTTTGTGTGCCAGGCCCAGGCATGGCGTTGATCTTGGACGTGCAAGTCCTCTTTGGGCCGATTGGCCGAAGCCGACAGCGGAAGGCGTCGCTAGACGGGTATCGTGCGGCGCTAAATTTTGCCGGAAACGGCCCGATACGCACGATATGTCCGGTGGTGTGAAAGGGGGAAACCGCGAGGAATCCCCCCATTCGATTGATCAAGCTGCTTTGGCCTGACGTGCCATCATCTTGGCGATGTCGCCCGAAGTAACCCGGCGCACCTGCTCGTCGGGAGCCAACGGTGCGACACCACCGGACGAAATCGGTGTGGTGTCGACCTTGTCTGCGGCGGCCCTGGCTCGCAGCGCTCCAACGGTCAATTCATCGTGCCCGTAATACCTGAAGAGATCGTGGCGCAGGAAGTTCATCGCGTTGAGATGCGTAATCTTGTCGATCTGGGAATCGGTCAGACGCGCGAGCCGAACACTCTTCCAGAGGAACTCAGGCACCTCGGGCCACAGCGCATCCGAGTGCGGGTAGTCGGTTTCGTAGGCGACATTGTCCTCGCCGATCTCAGTCAGATTTTTCAGACCGAAAGTGTCATCGATGAAGCACGTCAGGAAGTGGCGCTTGAATACCTCGCTGGGCTTTAGGCCGCGATAGTTGCAATGGGTCCAGGCCTTGTGGCGCGAGTGGCTAAAGTCCGCGCGCTCCATGAAATACGGTACCCAGCCAATGCCACTTTCGTTCAAGATGATCTTCATGCCCGGATAGCGCATCAATGCGTCGAGCTGCAGCCAATCCGCGGCGCCGACATTGATCGACATGGGCATGGTGGTGATCCAGGCTTCGATCGGTGTCTCTTCCGATGCGATTGGGGCGGCATTGCCCGAACCGATGTGCAGATTGAGCGTGATGCCGTGGTCGGCGACCGCCTTCCACATCGGTTCCCAGTATTCGTTGTGGATACTGGGTAGACCAAGCTTGGTAGGATTGTCGCTTACCGTGACGTTGTGGCACCCCATCTGCGAGATGCGTTTGATCTCGGCCACCGTGGCGGGTATGTCCCAGGTCGGAAGAATGGCCAGCGGAATGAAACGTCCGCGGTCAAAGGCGCACCATTCCGAGATGTGCCAGTCGTTATACGCGCGCAGGTGCTTGAGCGCGAGGGTCTTGTCCGGCGCCTTGTGGTAGCAGCGGCTGCCGTCGAAACCGCCGACGCTACCGAAATTCAGCGAAGCTGCAATTCCGTTTACGTTCATATCGTCGATGCGGGCCTTCGGGTCCCACACGCCCTTGCGTATCTGCGAAAGGGATTGCGGTTCCATGCCGTATTCTTCCAGCGGCCGGCCCACAACGGCGTTCAGGGCGACCGAGGACATCTTCATCCCCTGATATTCCCAGTAGTCCGCACCTTTGTCCGTCGTATGGAATTTCGGAGCGGTAGCCAGATCGTCGCCATTCAAATGCTTATCGAACATACCCGGCGGTTCGCTGATATGATCGTCAATGCTGACGATCAGCATGTCGTTCATTTGCATCTTTTTTCTTCCCTCTTGCGGCAGCATGGACGCGGCCTGACGGATTATGAACAGTAACGGAGCCTATCGCATGCCTGCGAGCCAGATCCTCGGGGCCGGCAATTCGCTAGCACCCCGCCTGTATTTTTAAATCCTCTCGAACAAGCCGGGATTGATTTGAATCAATGCCATCTTGAGCATTGACCGAAAAAATTGTTAATTTAGCCGAGGGGGGATTTTTCGCGGGAGGCAATGAGCCGTTCGCTCGCTCACCCCTGCGATTGTCGGATATCCGACCCAAAGGCAACGCGAGATTGGTCAACACGGTCCCAAAACCGGCGATAGATCCGAAGGAACTCGTGCGCCTTTATCGGGCGATGGTGTTAACTCGCGCATTCGACGCCAAGGCGATCGCCCTCCAGCGGACCGGGCGCCTGGGAACTTACGGCTCGTCTTTGGGACAGGAGGCTGTTGCCATTGGCGTGGCAAGCGCGATGCGTGCGGACGACGTGTTGCTGCCCAGTTTCCGCGATCATGGCGCGCAGCTGTGGCGGGGCGTCACGCCCGTCGACTTGCTGCTTTATTGGGGCGGCGATGAACGCGGAAGCGCATTTGCCGGGCCCAAGGAAGATTTTCCCGTCAATGTACCCGTAGGTAGCCATGCGCCACATGCCGTTGGCGTGGCGCTCGCGTTCAAACTGCGGCGCGAGCCGCGGGCGGCGGTATGCATCTTCGGCGACGGCGCCACGTCGAAGGGAGATGTCGCCGAAGCACTGAACATCGCCGGCGTATGGAAGCTGCCGGCCGTTTTCGTCATAAACAACAATGGCTGGGCGATTTCGACGCCAGTGCGCCGCCAGACCGCCGCGCAAACTCTTGCGCAGAAAGCGATGGCTGCCGGCATTCCCGGCGAGCAGTCCGACGGCAATGACGTGGTCGCAGTTCGCGACGCGGTGGATCGGGCTCTTGCCAAAGCTCGAGCAGGAGACGGCCCGACTTTGATTGAAGCGCTCACCTATCGGCTTGGCGATCACACGACGGCCGATGACGCAAGCCGGTATCGCGACGACGCCGAGGTGAGCCGGCACTGGACGGAAGAGCCATTGGCGCGGACGCGTAACCGCTTGACCGAGTTGGCGGCATGGAGCAGCGAGAACGAACGGGACATTCTCGCCGAAACAGCTGCCCTGATGGACACTGCTGCCGAACAATATCTGTCTACGGCGCCTCAGCAGTTGGAAAGCATTTTCGATTTCACCTATGCCGTCCTGCCGCAAGACGTTCTTGACCAGCGCGCCGCCGCGCTTGAAAGCGCACGCTAGGCCATGAGCGAGATGACGCCTGTTCAGGCCGTCAACCTCGCGCTGAGGCGCGCCATGGACTCGGATCCGGCGGTGTTGGTGCTTGGTGAAGATGTGGGCAGGAACGGCGGCGTCTTCCGCGCGACCGAAGGGCTTCTCGATCGCTTCGGCGAGGCGCGAGTCATCGACACGCCGCTTGCAGAAGCGGCGATTGTCGGCACCGCGGTTGGACTGGCCGCGCAAGGCTTTCGGCCGGTTGTCGAAATTCAGTTCACGGGGTTCATCTATCCGGCGATCGATCAGATGATCAACCACGCCTCACGCCTCAGGAACCGGACCCGTGGCCGACTGACATGCCCGATGGTCTTGCGATCGCCATGCGGCGGAGGCATCCGCGCCGTCGAACACCATTCGGAAAGTCCGGAGGCGATGTTCGCGCATATCCCGGGATTGCGCGTCGTGATCCCGTCGTCGCCGGCGCGGGCCTACGGTTTGTTGCTTGCCTCCATCCATGATCCCGATCCGGTGGTGTTTCTCGAACCCACTCGGCTCTATCGCGCGACAAAGGAACAGGTTGCCGACAACGGCGTGGCCTTGCCGCTTGATCGCGCCTTCATTTTGCGGGAGGGCGCCGATCTTACTGCTGTGACGTGGGGAGCCATGGTCAACGAGACCCTGGCTGCCGCCGAGATCCTGGCTTCGGACGGCGCAAGCGTCGAGGTCATCGACCTCGCCACGCTCAAGCCCCTGGACACGAAAACGATCCTGGCGTCGGTCGCCAAAACAGGGCGCTGCTTGATCGTTCATGAGGCGCCGTCGACTGCGGGTTTCGGTGCCGAAATTGCGGCGCGCGTGGTTGAACATGCCTTTTTTTCTCTCCTGGCGCCGATTGAGCGCGTCACCGGGTTCGACACGGTTATGCCGCTGGCACGGCTGGAAGATCATTATATTCCCAGCGAGGCACGGATAATTGCGGCCGCGCGGCGAACATTGGCCTACAGATGAAGACCTTCGCGCTGCCGGATCTTGGTGAAGGACTGCCGGACGCGGAGATCGTAGCCTGGCACGTTTCTGCGGGCGATCACGTGGTCGCCGATCAGCCGCTGGTGTCGGTGGAGACGGATAAGGCTGTGGTCGAAATTCCTTCGCCGCGTGCCGGTCGGATCGAACGCTTGCGGGCATCTGTTGGCGAGCGAATCAAAACTGGCGCCGCGCTCGTGGATTTCGAAGAGGGTGCGCATGCCGACGCGGGTGCGATTGTTGGCGAACTGGCACGGACCGCGACAGTTCAAAGTTCCGCGGAAAAAGAACCCATCGCGGGCCAGCCATCGGTCAAGGCCTCGCCAGTTGTCCGTGCGCGGGCGCGGGCCCTCAACGTCGATCTGACGGGTGTTGTGCCGACCGGCGTCGGCGGAACGATATCGATAGCCGACGTGGAGGCGGCTGCCGCCAGCACCGAAAAGGGGCAGGGAGCTGAAGCGCTGCGCGGCGTCAGACGGGCGATGGCGCTGAGGATGTCGGACGCAGCACGAAGAATCGCGTCAGCGACGGTTTCGGACGATGCCGACATCGGCGATTGGCGCTTTGGCGAGGACATCACGGTTCGCCTTATTCGCGCCATCGTTGCCGGTTGCAAGGCAGCGCCGGACCTGAATGCCTGGTATGACGACGCCAGGCATGAAAGGCGTCTGCACACGCGTATCGACCTCGGTATTGCCGTCGACACCGGAGATGGCTTGATCGTTCCCGTCATGCGCGATGTAGGCAACCGTGACGCTGCCGATCTGCGGCGTGGCCTGGATGCGCTCAGCAGCGATACGCATGCCAGGAGGGTTCCATTGGCGGAGCTCAAAGGTCAGACGATGACATTATCGAACTTCGGCATGATTGCGGGCCGCTACGCGGTGCTCGACATCGTGCCGCCGCAGGTGGCGATTTTGGGCGCCGGCCGCGCGCGACCAGCCTTTGTGCCGATCGACGGACGGCCCGCGGTGCGCAGACTCTTGCCGCTGTCGCTGACTTTCGATCACCGCGTCGTGAGCGGCGGCGAGGCCGCCCGGTTCCTGCGCGCCGCGATCGGCGATCTCGAGGCGCCGGCGTGAGTGACATGCGAAAGGACATTCCATGGCAGATCCATTCGATTTCGCCGACTCGCTCGGCCCCCTGAAAATCATCTACATCCAGCGGCCCGCGCTTGGGCTGAAGGCCGTGGTCGCCATCGACAATGTGGCGTGCGGGCCGGCGATCGGCGGCTGCCGCATGGCCGTCGACGTCAGCGCGGAGGAGGCGTTCCGCCTTGCCCGCGCTATGACCTTCAAGAATGCGGCAGCGGGGCTGGCGCATGGCGGCGGCAAGTCCGTGATTTTCGCGAACCCACGCATGGCTCCGGCAGAAAAAGAACGCATCATGCGGGCGTTTGCATGCGCGATCGCCGACGTCACCGAGTACGTCGTCGGGCCGGACATGGGTACTGACGAGCTCTGCATGGCATGGGTGAAGGATGAAATCGGCAGGGCGGTGGGGCTGCCGCGGGAGATCGGCGGCATTCCCCTCGATGAGATCGGCGCCACCGGGTTCGGGCTTGCCGCCGCCATTGAGGCCGCAAAGGACGACGCAGGCATTGAACTCAAGGGCGCGCGGGTGGCAATCCAAGGCTTCGGGGCTGTCGGCAAGCACGCCGCGCGTCACCTTGCCGAGCGCGGTGCAATATTGGTGGCAGCCAGCGATACGCAAGGAACCTTGATCGATACCGGTGGTCTCGATGTTCCAGCCCTTATCCGTCTAAAAAACGAAGGCAGAGCCCTGCGCGAATTTTCGAACGGCAAAAAACTCGATCGAGAGGCCGTGATCGATGTCGATTGCGACATCTGGATTCCGGCGGCACGGCCCGACGTCATCCGGGCAGACAATGTGAGGCGTTTGCGCACGCGGCTCGTGGCGCAAGGCGCCAATATTCCCTTCACGCCGGACGCCGAAGAATATCTCCACGCGAACAATATCCTGGTGCTCCCGGATTTCATCGCCAATGCGGGTGGCGTCATATGCGCTGCGATCGAGTACGCCGGCGGCACGGAAGCAGCCGCACTGGCGGCGATCGCCGAAAAGATCAAATGCAACACGCATACCGTGCTTGAAGAAATCCATCGCACCGGAATTATGCCCCGCAAAGCGGCGATGGCGCTCGCGGAGCGCAGAGTCCGCGCGGCGATGACGACGCGGCGCTGGCCTTAGGGCGCTATCTACTTTCCGCGCAGCAGCTCTGTGACTCCGGCTGCCAGCAATTCCGACACGTCGATGGCGTTGGTTGCATGCGGAATCGTGTTGCAGGTGACGAGCCTTGCCCCTTCGCCCGCGATCTTCGCATTGGCATCTTCGGCGAATATTCCATGCACGGCCATGCAGACGGCCGGGGCCTTCGAGACGTTTCGAACTGTACGAATCGCGGCCAGCATCGTTTCGCCGCTGGAGACGATATCGTCGAGAATGACAGGCGTGCGGCCCCGGATTACTTGGGGGTTGCGCAACGCAACCGATACGACGCGGTCACCCGTGCGAGTCTTGACGAGCACGGTAAACGGCACGGCGATGCGCGCTGCCGCCGCCGAGACCCATTGCTCGCTTTCGGCATCCGGCCCGACAAGAACGGGAGCTTGCACATGCTTGCCGATCCAATCGGCAAGCAGCGGCGCCGCGTGGAGCGCTCTGACGGGAATCGAATAAAGCTCTGCGAGAGACTTATAGCGGTGCAGATGCGGATCGATTGTGGCGAGCCAATCGAGGCTGCCCGACAAAAGGCGGGCGAAACTGTGCGACGTCACCGCTTCTCCCGCCTGAAAGCGCCTGTCCTGCCGCAAATAAGCGAGATAGGGGGCGGCAAGTCCCACGCGTGATGCACCGAGTTCGCGGGCCGCGTCAGCGGAAAAGACGAGCGGCAGCAGCTTCGTGTCCGGATGGTCAAGCGCACACACGAGTATGACGTCGCGATCCTTGGGCTCGGCGACGATCCTCACAAATGTCTCACCATCAGGAAATCTCCTAGTTTCGATGCGGCCGACATCGCACGCAAGGGCACGGCTCAACGCGCCGGTCATGGCTTCGTTGCCGGGCAAGGGAAGAAGTAGAGGCTGCTTCATGGGAGAAGTTCACGCACGCGGGAGGTCGAACTTTTCGCCGTGCTCGGGGACGACGACATTCCAGTGCAGCTCCTCTTCGATCCTGTGGCGAAGCGCATCCGAAGCGGCCGGTTCGCCGTGCGTGACGAAGGTCTGCCTGGGCGGGCGGTCGAATCCTCCCAGCCACTGGAGAATCTCGTCGCAATCGGCGTGGGCGGACAGCATTTCGAGATTGTGCACTTCCGCCCGTACGGGAATATATTCTCCGTGCATTTTGATGGACTGGGCGCCTGCCACCATCGCCGCACCGCGGGTACCGCCCGCCTGAAAACCTGCGAACAGGACGGCATTGCGCGGGTCGGGCGCATAATGCTTGAGATGATGGAGGACGCGCCCTCCCGTCGCCATGCCGCTTGCCGAGATTATCACCTTGGCCATCGGGCTCGCCGTAAGGGCTTTCGAGTCCTCGCTGTTGCGCACGTAGTGAGCACCCGCTGCCAGCATTTTGCACTGGGCGGCCGTGACGCGATGATCGTTGGGGTGGCAGCAGAATATGTCGCTGGCGTCAATGGCCATGGGGCTGTCGAGATAGATCGGCAGGAGCTTGGGAAGCCGTCCTGCCGCTTTGAGTTTTTCGAGGTAGTAAAGCACGCTCTGAGCCCGCCCGACTGCGAATGCCGGCACTACGACCGTGCCGCCGCGATGCACAGTCTTGCCGACGATATCGGCCAGCGCATCTTCCGCCTTGAGCGGGCTGTGCCGGCGATTGCCGTATGTCGACTCCACGACAAGATAATCCGCAGCATCGACGCAGACGGGATCGACCATCAACTCGTCGCCATAGCGTCCGATGTCTCCGGAAAAGACCACCGCGCAATCGCCCCAGCGAACCTCGACCGAGGCTGCGCCCAGTATGTGTCCCATGCGCCTGAAAAGAATGGACCCGCCTACCGTCAGTCGATGCACGTGTTCGAAGTCGAGCGCCGTGAGCTGCCGAAGCGCGCGCTCCGCGTCCTTTTCGGTGTACAGCGGCAAGGCGGGCCTGTGCTTCGAGAAGCCGTGGCGATTGGCGAATTCGGCGTCTCGCTCTTGCAGGTGGCCGGAGTCGGGCAAAAGAATGCGACACAGATCCTCCGTCGATGCCGTGCAGAAGATTGGACCGCGAAAGCCGTTCTTTACCAGAAGAGGCAGGTAGCCCGAGTGATCGAGATGCGCGTGCGTGAGAACCACCGCCTCTATCGTGCCCGGGTCGACGGGCAAGGGAGCCCAGTTCTTCAGCCGAAGTGCCTTGAATCCTTGAAACAAGCCGCAATCGACGAGGACGCGCCGTCCGGCATGTTCCAGCAGATACTTCGAACCGGTGACGGTTCCGGCCCCACCCAGAAACGAGAGACCCGGCATTCCTTCATCCCTTCCGGCTGCACCAGGGAGTGCAGGACAGCCCTCCGCTCGGAACAAGCCCCGGAGATTGCTATTCAGGATCGCGGTGCCGCCCGCGAGTCAGAACATCACTTTGCACGGGCCTGCGTATTGATTTCGCTCAAGCTGGGGCCGGCATGGCTGCAGCGCACCCGGGGATGCCAAACGCGGGGGGCCGCGAAACCGCCGCGCCACGGCTCGAAAATCCCCTCGCTTTTCGTCTTGTGAAAAGTCAATCTTGGCAGCCTTCACGAAGCTGCCGCTACTCTCACAGCTTGTCCAGCGGGGGGCAGAGCGAGCCTTGAGCGGGGTGGAGAGCCGACGATTTTCACGCGTCGCTGCGTGGCAGCGCCAGAACAGGAAGACAGGACCATGCCGGGATTGGACCAACAGACCGCCGTTTCCATTGTCGAAGTCCAGCAGCTGGTGACGGAATGGGCGCGGGAACTCGACGCCAATGGCGGATTGACCGTCGCACGCCTGCTCGCCGAGGACTGCAATTACCTGGTGGGAGGGAGGCCCTATCGCGGTCCCGCGGCGGTGACCAAGTTTTATACCGATCGCGGCGAGCGCGTCCGCCTGCAGCAGAAGGACGGCGTGCGCACCCAGCGGCACACGGTCTCGAACTTTCTCGTCACTTTTGACGATGCGAGCCATGCGAAGGTCGCTTTCATGATCATCAATTACTCGGCCGCCGGAAAGCCGCCGATCCTCAACCTGGTCGGCCCCACGATCGTTGCGGACTGCCGCATGGAGTGCCGGCGCGAGGCCGACGGGCAATGGCGCATCGCGCTCTTCGACAGCACGCCGGTCTTCGTGGGCAACGATCCGTTTCTCAATGCTTCGGTCGTCCAGCCGCAAAGCTGAACCGATTCGCGCGCGATTCGTTATTCTCCGTTCGCGGCGCCGGGGAGGCCATTCACGTCCGGTACGGGAAGCAGCCGCAATGTTAATCGGCAAGACCGATCGCGAAGGCCGATGCAATGTTGAGCCGCCCTATGTCAGCGTCGTGCAGGTGGCCTATCGGCTGTCTGACGCGGGTGCGCCGAACGGTAACGCACGCATCCGGTGAACGCCGCGGGGCAGGCGGCTTTTGCCCGAGGAGGGGGTTGTTTCCAATTTCAAGGGAGCAACTCGCCGATGCGGCGGGCAGGGCGATGTGCGACGCGGGCGAGATCATCGCTGCATCGGCGCGCCGCTCGGCCGCGAAAACAGGGTCCCGCGCAAGCCGGCAAGGTATGGCCCGGGCCGTCGCGATCGCGTCATTCGAACTTGCGAAGAGAAGATGAAATAGAAAAAATCAAAAATCGAATGGCACCCGAGAGCGGGTCGCACGCAGGCTGCGAAGGGGGACGCGATGATAATGCTTTGCAAGCGAATGGCCGGGTGCCTTTCGGCGGTCGTTTCCGCCCAAGCCGCGACTGAGACCGTGGTGTAATTCCTTCCAGGGCGGCAGCGATGGGGCCTACCCGACTGCAGGTTTGATCCATGTGGGCGGCTTCCTCTACGGCATGACAGTGGAGGGTGGCACGGGTTGTGGAGGCTACGGCTGCGGCACGGTGTTCGCGGTGAAACCGTGACGATGCTGTTGCATTGCAGGTATTGCGCAACGGAGACGCCGCCGCGCTGGCCGGCTGGATTTTCCAAAATGCGATTCAGACACGTGGTATAATGCTTTGTTTTGGCGCGGCTGCGGACGCAAAAGTGCTGCACGCTTTTGCCCAAACCGCTCCGGAATTTCGAATTCCATCCCCCAGCGGGCGGATACGCTGCGCGTCCAACTTTGTGTTGCTTGAACCTTCGATGCTGCGTGCGACCACACCTCGTTGGCACTTATCCTCTCGGACTGCTTGCGTCCGGCGGAAAATCCCCCCATGTTTTAGTGGTAATTGGTCCCGCACCCGGTTCCGGCAGTCTGGAACGGCAGACGAGGAGCGCGGTCGGCCTGGATGGTTGCGCAGGGGCGTTTGCGGCCCGAGAAGGAGTATCCGGCGTGATCGTGTATTCGTTGAAATGCGCCGAGGACCATGTTTTCGAGGCTTGGTTCAGGGACAGCGGTGCTTTCGACGATCAGGCCAGGGAGGGCAAGCTCACCTGTCCCATTTGCCTGACGCACCAGGTCGAGAAAGCGCCCATGGCCCCTGCGTTGAAGGGCTCAGGGAGCGAACCGAAGCCGACGCTGGAGGACATGCGCAAAGTGCGTCAATTCATGAGCGGATTGCGAAAATACGTGCAGGAAAATGCCGAATATGTCGGCCGGCAATTTCCTGAAGAGGCGCGCAAGATCCACTACGGAGAGACCGACGAGCGCCACATCTATGGGGAAGCGAGCGTTCAGGAGGCCAAAGAACTTATCGAAGAGGGGGTGGACGTCGCCCCTCTGCCTCCCGATCTCGACGAGGTGAATTAAAGCGGTTCCAACAAAAATGTGCGCATTTTCGTGTCCGGTACCGCGTCAAAACAATCACTCAGAACGAAATAACGATTCGAAGAAAAGTCATTTCGCACTAGGCTTTACCGCTACGACCATATAGTTTACGTCAACGTCGTCCGACAGTCGCCAGTCCCATGCCAGAGGGTCGAAGGTCACGCCCTGGATGGCGCGGATTCGAAGACCGGTACGCATGAGAGTGGCCTTGAGTCGGGCAGGGGTGACAAATCGGCCCCAGTCGTGGGTGCCGCGCGGAACCCACGCCAGAACATACTCGGCCCCGATCTTGGCCAGGGCCAGGGACTTCAAGGTTTTGTTGATGGTCGCCACGATCATCAGCCCGCCCGGTTTGACCGAGGCCGCGCACGCTCCAAGAAAGCTGTTCAAATCGGCGACATGCTCGATAACTTCCATATTCAGCACGACGTCGAAAGCGCATCCCTCTTCCGCCAGCGCCTCGGCCGTCCGGCAGCGATAATGGATGATGAGACCCTGCTGTCGGGCGTGCAGCTCCGCGGCTTGCAAATTCGTCTCGGACGGGTCGGCACCGGTGACCGCGAATCCCAGCCGCGCCATGGGCTCGGTGAGCAGGCCTCCGCCGCAACCGATATCCAGCAGGGCAAGCCCGTCAAACGGCGAGATATCTCGTTGCGCCAGCCCAAAATGAGCAAGGGCCTGCGTCCGGATAAAGGCCAATCTGACCGGATTGAGGCGATGAAGCGGGGCCAGCCTGCCGTTCGGGTTCCACCACTCTTCCGCCATCCGCGAGAATTTCTCCACTTCTTGCGCATCGACGGACGCGCCTGTGGGGGGAAGGGTGTCAGAGACCATTCGGCGTTGAGCGTTGCGCATGTGGCGTCTATGAATGTCCGCAGCAGTATACTGGGCTTGGTGACCGGTGGCCAAGATCGTCATGAAATTCGGCGGCACCTCTGTGGCCGACCTGGACAGAATTCGCCATGTGGCGCAACTGGTGAAGCGCGAGGTTGAGCGGGGCCATCGGGTCGCGGTCGTCGTTTCGGCCATGGCGGGGGAGACGAACAAGCTCGTGGGCTGGGCGCGCGAGCTTTCGCCCCTCCACGACGCGCGCGAATATGACGTGGTCGTTGCGGCGGGCGAACAGATCACCGCCGGGCTGCTCGCCATTGCGCTCTGTGCCATCGGCGTCAACGCCCGGTCCTGGCTCGGCTGGCAAATCCCCTTGCGTACCACGGCCATGCACGGTTCGGCGCGTATTGTCGAGATCGAGGCGGCACAGCTCAATAGTCGCCTTGCGGAAGGCCAGGTTGCAGTCGTCGCGGGCTTTCAGGGTGTGGCGCCTGACGACCGTATCTCCACCCTTGGCCGCGGCGGCTCCGACACCAGCGCCGTCGCCATTGCGGCTGCGCTCCAAGCCGACAGGTGCGATATCTATACCGATGTAGACGGCGTATACACAACCGATCCGCGCATTGTTGCTAAGGCGCGTCGTCTCGCAAAGATTGCCTACGAGGAAATGCTCGAGATGGCATCGCTCGGCGCCAAGGTCCTGGAGACCCGATCGGTCGAGATCGCCGTGCTTTATCGCGTTCCGGTCCGCGTCCTTTCGACATTCGACGCCGATGGGGCCGGCACGCTTGTTTGCGACGAGGAAGACATCGTGGAAAAGAAGCCCGTCACCGGCATCGCCTATTCCCGCGACGAAGCGAAGATCACGCTTCACCGCATTCCCGACCAACCCGGAGTTGCGGCGGCCATTTTCGGTCCGCTTGCCGACGCCGGCGTCAACGTGGACATGATCGTGCAAAACGTTTCCGAGGACGGTCGCAAGACCGACCTGACGTTCACCGTCAGCCGCAGCGAGCTGGCGCGCGCCCTGGCAGCCATCGAGAAGGCGGCCCCGGCGATCGGCTACAAGGACCTCACGTCGGATGCCGCCGTCGCCAAGGTGTCCATTATCGGCATCGGGATGCGCGCCCATCCCGGCGTCGCGCAGACGATGTTCCGCACATTGGCGGAGAAAGGCATCAACATCCAGGTCATATCGACCTCGGAGATTAAGGTCAGTGTTCTCATCGCCGAGGAATATGTCGAGCTCGCGGTACGGGCGCTGCACTCGGCCTACGAACTCGATGTCTCATGAAAATGCCTGACGCGGTGAGCGGCTGATGCCGGCGATTGCGGCCGGTGCTCCGCGTGTCCTGTTGCGGCGTTTGCGGGAGATCATGGCCGAGCCGGCCAGTGCGCAGGACCGTCTGGACCGTCTGGTCAAGTTGATCGCGGCCAACATGGTGGCCGAAGTCTGCTCGATCTATCTGCGCCGCGCCGGAAATCTGCTCGAGCTGTTCGCCACCGAAGGCTTGAACAGGGCCGCCGTCCACCGCACGCGGATGCGGCCGGGGGAAGGATTGGTCGGCGCGGTGGCCGAATCCGCGGAGCCCATCAATCTCAGCGAGGCGCCATCGCATCCGCGGTTCTCCTACCGACCCGAGACAGGCGAAGATCCTTTCAGCTCGTTTCTTGGTGTGCCAATCGTTCGAGGCGGGCAGGTGTTCGGAGTCCTCACGGTCCAAAATCGCACCGCGCGGCTTTACGACGAAGAGGAGGTCGAGGCGCTGCAAACCGTCGCCATGGTTCTGGCCGAGATCGTGGCGCACGGCGCCCTGTTCGATATTGCCGAGCTCGACGAGCCGGACCTAAGGGCCGACAAGCCGCGGGCGTTCAAGGGCGAGGGATTGTCGGAAGGCGTCGCGGTTGGCGAGGTCGTGCTGCACGAGCCGCGCGTCAGGGTCGAGCGTATGATTGCGGACGACCCCGCCTCCGAGTTGAGCCGGCTGGAGACGGCACTCGACGCATTGCACGATTCCGTCGACCGGATGTTGGAATCCAGCGAATTGGACCTCAGCGAGGAAAGCCGGGAGGTGATTGAGGCCTATCGCCTCTTTGCCCAGGATCAGGGTTGGCGCCACAGACTGCGCGACGCGGTGCGCTCGGGCCTAACCGCCGAGGCGGCCGTCGAACGGGTGCAGGACGAGATGAGGCTACGTCTGACGCGCATGGGAGATCCTTTTCTGCGCGACAGGTTGCACGACTTCGAGGACCTGGCGCGCCGGCTCCAGAAGCATCTCGGCGGGGACGCGCCGGAAAGCAGGAATTTGCCGGCGAATGCGATCTTGGTTGCCCGCGCAATGGGACCGGCCGAGCTGTTGGATTACGGCCGGTCACTCGCCGCCCTCGTGCTCGAGGATGCCGCCGCTACATCGCACGTTGCCATCGTTGCCCGTTCCATGGGGCTTCCTGTCGTCAGCAACGTCACAGGGGTTGTGGACGTCGCGCGGACCGGCGACAGGATTGCGGTCGACGGAGAGACGGGGGAGGCGCATCTACGCCCCCCCAGCGATGTGATCGCCGCCTTCGAGGCCCGCCGAACGCTGAGGGCGCAGCGGGTCGCACGCTTCGCGGCCGTGCGAGATTTACCGGCGACTACCAAGGACGGCGTTTCCATTCGCTTGATGATGAATGCCGGCCTGCTGATCGACATGCCTCATCTGCAGGAGTTGGGCGCGGACGGCGTCGGTTTGTTCCGCACTGAGCTGCAGTTCATGATCGGCGAGACCATGCCCCGTCTCAAGGACCAGATCGAGTTCTATCGCCGGGTTTTGGCGGCGGCCGAAGGCAAAACTGTGATCTTCCGTACTCTGGATCTGGGCGGCGATAAAATCCTGCCCTATGGCCGATGGGAACGAGAAGAGAACCCGGCGCTGGGCTGGCGCGCATTACGAATCGCGCTTGATCGTCCTGCGCTGCTTCGCTATCAAGTGCGGGCGCTGATAGCCGCCTGTGCCAACGGCACGCTGCGCATTCTCCTGCCGATGGTCACCGACGTTGCCGAATTCAACCGGGCACGCGCGCTCATCGACCGAGAGCTGGAGCGGGCGCGTCTTCTGTTTCAGCCGCAACCCCGGCAGACTCTCGTAGGCGCGATGCTGGAAGTGCCCGCGCTCGTGTTCATGCTGCCGCAAATCCTGCGCTGCGCGGATTTCGTCTCCATCGGATCGAACGATCTGTTCCAATTCGTGTTCGCCGTGGACCGCACCAATCCGCGCGTGGCGCGCCGGTACGACACGCTCAGTCCGGCGGCACTTTCGCTGGTGCGGCAGATCGTGAGGAGCGCCGCGGAAGCCAATGGGGAAGTTTCCCTCTGCGGCGAAATGGCAGGGCGTCCTCTGGAGGCCATGGCTCTGATCGGAACCGGCGTACGCACGCTCTCCATGCAGCCCGCGAACATCGGGGCTGTCAAGATGATGATCCGCAGCCTCGACACACGCGAGATTTCGCAATTCGTCGATCGTCTGTGCGGCCGCGGCGATCACAGCATGCGCACGCGCCTTTCCGCCTTTGCGGCGGAGCGGGGCGTTGTGATAAGATGACAATATGAGCCGGGCCTAGCCGATCCGTTCTCGCCGCAGGATGTCAACGTAGTTTTGCTGGCGAGCGGCCACGGTTCGCTGTATTCGTTAGCGCATGAACAAGGTCACACATTCGACGGCTGGCGATCAGGGCGATCTTGATCGGCGACGACTGCATCTGCGCGAAATTTCCGGAGATGACGGAGCGCCATTGGGAACTGTCGGTAAGGAACTTCGCGCCGCGCGCCTGCGTCGCGGCGAGGATTTGGCAACGGTTTCGCGCGCGCTCAAGATTTGCAGAATTCATCTCAATGCCCTCGAAGAGGACCAATTCGAGGCGCTGCCGGGACGAACCTATGCAGTAGGTTTCGTTCGATCCTATGCCGAACATCTCGGACTTGATGCACCCGCCGCGGTAGAACGTTTCAAGCAGGAAATTGTCGGCCGCAGCGACGGTACTTACCAGGTCACACTGGTCCCAGACACGGATGAACGGCGGCTGCCTCTTGGCTGGATCGTCATGGCCGTCGTTCTGGTCGCCATCGTTGCCTATGCCGGATACCATTTGACGATGTCGGCCGACACGCTGCTGAGGCAGCCGGTGACACCCGTGCCCGCCCGCATCGCACCGCGACCTCCCGCCACAACATTCGTGCGTCCAGCCCCCCCGAGGCAGTCGGCGGCGGCGCGGACCGCACCGACAATTCTCCAGGCCGACGCCAAAGCGCGGCCTGGGCAGGTTTCCGCAGCGGTGTCGCAGGCTTCGCCCGCCGGGCAGCATGTCGCCGCGCCCCCTACTACGGTTGCCAGTCCTCCCGGTGCGACAGGGCCTGCGACACCATCGCCGAACCCGCAGGTCGCTGCGCTTCCCAAAGGGCAGGAGTACGGCATTAAAAACACCGACGCGCGCATTATTCTCCACGCCAAAGCGTCGACACGCGTGCTTGTCCAAGGCCCGGACGGAAAAGTGTTCATCAATCGGATACTGAGCCCGGGCGACAGCTTTCGGGTTCCGGATGAAGCGGGCCTGACGCTCACGACTCCCAACGGGGGCGCGGTTGCGCTGGAACTGGACGGACAAGACATGGGCGTCGCCGGGAAGGACGGGCAAGTGATGGAGGGCCTCCCCCTTGACCCCCAGACCGTCATGGATCGTTTCAACCAGGACAGTCCCGGCCAGGGGGGCTGAAACTGTGGCCGGTTTCGCGTATCCCGGACGCAGCGATACGGGAAGCGGCTCGGCCATACAGGTAATGCCATGAGTATCAGACCTTACCGGGACATCGTTCGGCGCAAGTCGCGCAAGATCAAAGTGGGAAATGTGGAAGTAGGCGGCGATGCGCCCATTTCCGTCCAGAGCATGACCAACACCGTGACCGGCGATGCGGCTGCGACCGTCGGGCAAATTCGTGGCTTGGAGGAGGCCGGTGTCGACATCGTGCGCGTTTCCTGCCCGGACGAGGCCGCGACGCGGGCGCTCAAACAAATTGTGAAGGCGGTGCGCGTACCGGTCGTGGCCGATATTCATTTCCATTACAAGCGCGCGATCGAGGCTGCGGAAGCAGGCGCCGCCTGCCTCAGGATCAATCCCGGCAACATCGGGTCCTCGCAACGGGTGCGGGAGGTCGTTGCTGCCGCCAAGGATCACGGCTGCTCCATGCGCATCGGCGTCAATGCGGGCTCGCTCGAGAAAGAGCTTCTGGAGCGCTATGGCGAACCGTGCCCGGCAGCGATGGTGGAAAGCGCGCTCAACCACGCCAGAATTCTGGAGGACAACGATTTCACCGAGTTCAAGATCAGCGTGAAGGCTTCCGATGTGTTCCTCGCGGTGGCGGCCTACCAGGGACTTGCCGAAGCCTGCGATTACCCGCTGCATCTGGGTATCACCGAAGCCGGCGGCTTGATGAGCGGCACGGCGAAATCGGCCATCGGGCTTGGCATGCTCCTATGGTCGGGAATCGGCGATACGATCCGTGTGTCGCTTTCCGCCGATCCCGTCGAGGAAGTGCGTGCGGGTTTCGATATTTTGAAGTCGTTGGGGCTCAGGCATCGCGGCGTGAACATCGTGTCGTGTCCATCCTGCGCGCGTCAGGGCTTTAACGTGATCGACACGGTCAAGACGCTTGAAGACCGGCTGAAGCACATTGCGACCCCCATGACGCTGTCCATCATCGGCTGCGTCGTCAACGGACCCGGCGAAGCGCGCGAAACCGATTTGGGTTTTACCGGCGGCGGCGCCGGCGGCAACGCTGGGATGATCTATCTCGACGGCAAACCGGCCTATAAGCTCGACAATGCCAAGCTTGTCGATCGTATTGTCGAGCTATGCGAGAAGAAGGCGGCGGAAATTGAATCATCTCGCGACCGCGAATCTGTCCTCGAACCCGCGCAGTAGATGGCGAAAGAAAGCTCGAGCGCGAAGGCCGCAGGGCAATCGCACGTGACTTTGGTTGCGTTACCGTTCAGCTCACGCGGAGGCGCAGAGCCGCGGAGGTTTCCATGGCGTCACGAAGCGCCGAGTGGATCCTTGCGCAAAACGCAGATACGAGCGGCAAAATTCTCTACGGCTCGCGCGCGAAAATCCCCGTCTAGCTTCGACACCTCCCCAATTTCTCTCCGCGTCTCCGCATCTCCGCGTGACATTCTTCGGTCCGCCGTCCGCCCCATATGCGATATCGCCACCAAGGGGAGGCGGGCAGTTCTCAAGTCGGTTACAAAGTAGTCTAGATCATGATACCGGAATCGAAACTCAGTCGGCTCGTCGGTCGCTTTCACGCGATCGAGGCGGAGCTTTCGGCCGGCGCCGGCGGCGCAAGCTTTGCGAAGCTCTCCAGGGAGCATGCGGAACTCGCCCCCGTCGTGGCCGCCGTCGAAGCTTATCGCCATGCGGGGCGCGAGCTCGAAGACGCCAAAGCGCTTGCGGAGGACCCTGCGAGCGATCCGGAAATGCGCGCGCTCGCAGACGAGGAGCGCCGGTCTCTGAACGAGCAATTCGGCGCACTGGAGCGCGATTTGCAATTCAAGCTTTTGCCGAAAGACTCGGCCGATTCCTCCTCCGCCATCCTCGAGATCAGGGCTGGGACCGGCGGCGATGAGGCGGCGTTGTTCGCCGGCGATCTGTTGCGCATGTATCAGCGATATGCGCAGCTGCAGGGCTGGCGCACGGAAATCCTCTCCGTGAGCGAGAGCGATCTGGGCGGCGTTCGCGAAGCCGTGATGGAAGTTGCAGGACAAGGCGCCTTCGCCAAGCTCAAGTTTGAGAGCGGTGTGCATCGTGTGCAGCGCGTTCCCGTGACCGAAGCCGGAGGCCGCATTCATACGTCGGCCGCGACGGTCGCCGTTCTTCCAGAGCCGGAAGACGTCGATGTGGACATCGACGAAAAGGACCTCCGCATAGATGTCTATCGCTCGAGCGGCGCGGGCGGGCAGCATGTCAACAAGACCGAAAGCGCGGTGCGCATCACGCATCTGCCGACGGGAATCGCGGTAGCGCAGCAGACCGAGAAATCGCAGCACAAGAACAAAGCCCAGGCGATGAAAATCCTGAAGGCGAAGCTGTTCGAGGCGGAACGTTCGCGCATCGCAGCGACACGCGCCGCGGAGCGTAAGGACCAGGTGGGCTCCGGCGATCGCTCCGAGCGGATTCGCACGTATAATTTCGGCCAGGGGCGCGTGACCGATCACCGCATCAATCTGACGCTTTATAAGCTCGACCGCATCCTTTCCGGCGACGAGCTGGGCGAAATCATCGACGCGCTCGTCACGGAAGACCAAGCGAGCCGCCTGGCGGCGCTGGAGAGCGACACGGAGGCGTAGGGCCGGTTGGAGCGAGCGGTGGGTCCGACACAACATCAGGCGATCTAAAGCGGTTCCAGCAAAAGTGTGCATACTTTTGCGTCCGGAACCGCGTCAAAACAATAACTTAGAGCGAAATGACGATTCGAAGAAAAGTCCGGTATTATGGCGCAAACGCCACAAGAACTGAATCCCGTCGCCCCCTAAATTCCGAGCATGAGCGAACAGGTTTTGACGGTCCTACGCGCCAAGCGGGCTGAGATATCCGGCCAGGTCCACGACACCGAGAAGAAGTTGGCAAAGCTCCGGGCGGCTTTGGCGAACCTGGACGCGGCTATGAATATCCTAACGCCCGACCACCCGGACTACGTGCCCGGCCGGCGGTCCTATAAGCGGACCAACTACTTTGCCCGGAGCGAGCTACCCCGGCTTGTCCGGGACGCGCTACGGGTCGCCGGCAAGCCGCTGTCCGCAACCGAGATCGCCGCCCATGCCATCGCGGCCAAAGGTCTCCCGCCGTCCGCCCACGCGGCTACGGTTCAATCGGTTCTGACGGTGCTGAACGTCCGGGCTCGGAAAGGCGAGTTCGCCAAGACGGGCAGGACGCGGGACGCGCGATGGGAAACGTCCGCCTAGAAATATCAGCGCGAGGGACCGCTGGTAGGAGGGGGCTCCTTAGTCCCCTGCGCCGCCAATGCCGGAGCCTGTTCGGTTCGGCAAGGGAGTTCAGGCTACACAAGCGGATTGCCGCGCGCATTGCGCGATATCAAGCAGCCCAAAACGCCAAATGGGCCGTAGCGGCACGCGAACGTCCGCAGAACGGAATTCAGATTTCCAAGCAACTGTGGTATGTTGTCTCAACTCATAGGGGCGCGTTTTAGAAGGAGCCGCTCCGTGTGGATTGGAGCGACCAATGTCAGACCATCGCAGCCTCATACTTCGTGGAACGCGGATCAGCGAAGACACCCTTGGCAATATCTGCCTGGATGACCTTTGGAAGCTGGCTCGCGCTTCGGAATCGAAGCGCCCGAAACATTGGCGCGGCACTCGCAGCGCTGAAGCCCTCATATATGAGGTCCACAAAAAGGTAACCAACGCCAACCTTAAGGAAAATAAGCCTTTACATTCAGTGCTTTACGCTAAACGCGGGCGTGGAAATGAAGGCACCTTTGCCCACCCTATCTTGGCAGCGGCCTATGCGGGCTATCTTAGCCCCAAGCTTGAAGTGGAAGTGCGGGAGATATGGCTTCGCTATCGTGCTGGCGACGCAACGCTCGCCGATGAAATCCTGCAACGGGCAAGTGCAGAAGCAAACGCATGGGCAGGCGTGCGCGCACTCTCACGGGCGCAGAGAGTTGAATATACAGCCACATTGAAGGCGCATGGCGTACAAGGGCGCGGCTACATGGATTGTACAGAGGCGCTTTATTTTCGTTTGCTCGGTGGTAAGTCGTACCAAGTGCGAGTGCAGCGCGGCCTCGCGCCGAAAACGAATTTGCGTGACCATCTGCCTGTATCCGAGCTGTCGTATGTCATGGCGGCGGAGGCATTGTCCGCAGAACGGATCGAAGAAGAGCGTTGCCAAGGTAACGCTGAATGCGAGCGCGCAACCGGGATCGGTGCAACTGCCATTCGTCGAGCGATCGAAGAAGATCGGTTGTCCCGGCAACGCAAGATACTGTGAGCGTCATGCGGCTTTGGCCGCGATATGCCTCTGCCAATACCCGCTGAAATCCACGCTCGGCCCCCGCTTCATGGCCAGCGCCGCAACGGTGCGCGTTTGCTCGCCATTAGAGACGCGGCGGTTATCTTCGCGCCAGGACGCCTTTTGCGCGTACCGGAGAAGGTAAGAGCCCGCGATATGGTGATGGTGCCCAAGCTCGGCACGGCGAAGACGGGAGAAGTAGGACTCCGCCCAATTCGTGCAAGCCTCGCCGTCGCTGTAGGCTTCTTCGTGGTTGATCCGCTTCATTTCGAAACGGCCATGCAGATCGTTCCATGACGGCGCTTCGTCGGCGTGAAGCTTCGTGCCCTTCGCGACACGAGCCTTGATCCAGGACACCGCCGCGTCTTCCGACTTGAACACGGCCGGCAGGCTTTCGCCGCCGTGCTCGCGGATAACGACAACGCATTGACGCTTGCCCGAGCGGTTGTGCGCAAGGCGGCGGTCCCGGCGGTTCTCTCGATAGTTGGCAGGCTTCACGTAGCCGCCGAAATATGCGCCATCAACCGACGCTTCCGGATGGTCATCGCCGATCACGCGGCCCTTGAGTTCTTCAGCCATCGCCTCGCGGAGCTTGTGAGCCAGAACAAAGGCGCTCTTGTAAGCGAGACCGAGATCGCGGGAGAGCGCCAGAGCGCTCTTGCCCTTCACTTCGTTACAGAAGATCGCAATCGCCGCCAGATAGTCCCGGAGCGGCCTCTTGTGGCTGGCAAAGAGTGTCCCGGACGTGATGCTGAAATCGGCCTTGCACGCCCGGCAGCGAAAGCGGGGAGCGCCGCTCGGGCGCCGGCAGTCGTAAGCGTCCAGTCCGCCGCAAGCCGGGCATACAGGCTCGCCAGCGGTATCCTGCCAACGGATTTTGCAAAAAGCCGTCTCGGCTTCCTCATCGGTCATCCGCAGCACGTCCGCGAGGCGGAGCGTCTTGGCTTTGGACGAAAGGAGGAAATGCTGGCTCACTGGTATCACTCAAGCGTCTTAAGTAGCATATAAGCTACTTTAGACGCCCTTGCAATACTAATTAGGAGCGTTTATGCTACTTTCGTCAAATGGGAGCTATGCGAGGGATGCATGGGATTGGCGAAGGATGAACCCGAGCTTCGGGATCGGCTTAGCCGCTTCCTCAAAGTGGAACTTAAACGGGCTAACGTGACCTATGCCGAGCTTGCACAACGGCTCGCAAAGCACGGTTTCAAAGGCGAAACGGAGGTATCCGTCAAAAACAAGATCATTCGGGGAGCGTATGCGGCGACGTTCCTGATGGCTTGTCTTGCAGCTTTGGAACTTGAGGGGGTTCGGCTTGAGGATATTTAGCGGCCAGTTCGCGTTCCCTTTGATCCAAAGAAGCGACCTCGCTCCTGACTTTATCAAGTATTGTGTGCAAATCTCTGATAGTGTTATCGGTAAAAGCCTGACATTCTACAATGATTTCTTCGTATCCTTTCATGCGTCGCCTTATAATGTCCTGGGCCTCAGAAAGTGTTTGTTGTGCAAGTGCCGAGGCGGCGGCAGAACGCTTCTTGCTTTCGTTTAGCCATTTCATTCCGAGAAGACCGAGTGCTAGGGTGAAAACGAGCTGACCGGCATCCACCCACGCATCTGCGGTTGAAATGTGAACCTGTCCGCCCTTATGAAAATATCCGACAAAATCTCCGTATGCGCGCACGGCGGGAAAAACGAGATCGGCAAAAAGTGCGTGAACAGCTATGGCGACCACACCAAGGATCACGATCAAGAGCAGACTGTCGGCCCAGAACTTGCCGAAACGCTTTTCAAGCATCTCGATAAGCTTGTGTACGCTGTCCATCGGTAGCCCCTACAGAGTAGAGGCGCATCGTATCGGCTGGCGGGAGGAAAGTGGATTTGCCCATAGCTGACTACCCGTCAACTATGTGGGCTCGCCGACCGGGAAAATCCGGTGGCGTTTGCGCCATAATACCGGAAAGGTTCAGGGCAAATCACTGACCAACCCATGCAGAGTACAATGAGCGCTTGGGAACCGTGAGCACCGAGCTCGAGCGTCCGTTCGAAGTCATCGTTGGGGCAAAGGGCTAGTGTTCGCACACATCTTTTCATGTTTGAAAAACTCAAATCAAAACAATGGCTTAGCGGAGTGGCGGTTAGCGGTCGGTCCAAAGACCTCGTTTGCGGGAAAACCAGCTTTTGCTGGCGTTTTTTTCGCTGTCGCAACCGAACGTGAAAAGATGTGTGCGCACGCTAGGGCAAAGGGAGGTAACCCACCGCTAGAGCGGTTCCAGCAAAAGTGTGCGTACTTTTGCGTACGGAACCGCGCCAAAACAATAGCTTAGAGTGAAATGGCGATTCGAAGAAAAGTCATTTCGCTCCAAGAGCGCTTGGCGCTTGCCAAGGCCCTACTGGCCAGGTACCGTGAAATTATGAAAAATATCACAGTTTCACTAGACGATGAGACATATAAGCGTGCCCGGATGGCCGCGGCGGAGCGCGAAACGTCGGTGTCTGCACTGGTAAGAGGTTACCTCGAAAAGCTTGGGTCCTCCGAATCCGAATACGAAAAGCTGAAGCGGAAAGAGCGCGAGCTGCGCGATGAAATCGAGAATTTCAGCGCGTCGGACCGCGTGTCCCGAGACGCCGCGCATAACCGCGGCGCCTGATGCACTTCATCGACACCGACATTCTGCTCTATTCCATCAGCAAAGACTTAGGCGAGTTGATGAAGCGAGATGCCGCCATTGCTTTGCTTGACAGGGATGACGGTGCGCTTTCGGTGCAGGTGCTGCAGGAGTTTTACGTTCAGGCGACGCGCGCGACCCGAAAAGACAAGCTCTCGCACGACCTGGCCGTTGGACTGATGTCGACTTGGGCGCGGTTTCACGTGCAGGATATGACGCTTGCCATTCTGAACGGCGCATTCGACATCAAAGCACGCTTCGCGCTCTCGTATTGGGACAGCGCCATCGTTGCGGCAGCGAGGGCACTTGGTTGTCGCGAGCTCTATTCCGAAGGTATGCATCACGGTCTTCAGGTAGATGGCGTCGCCATTATAAATCCGTTTTTGCAATAGCCGGTTTCGCGAGGGACGATATACATCGATGACCACGATCAAATCGGCGATCTCTCCCCGCGACCCGTCGTTCAAGACGAATGCCGTCGCCATGGCGGGGCTCGTGTCCGAGTTGCGCGAGCGGCTGGCTCAATCCGCATTGGGCGGCGACGAGCGCGCCCGCAAGCGCCATACCGAGCGCGGCAAGCTGTTGCCGCGCGAGCGCGTGGAACGCCTGCTCGATCCCGGCTCGCCGTTCCTGGAACTCTCGCCGCTCGCCGCTTTCGGCATGTACGAAGGCGACATTCATGCGGCCGGCATCATTACCGGCATCGGCCGGGTTTCGGGACGCGAATGCGTCATCGTCTGCAATGACGCAACGATCAAAGGCGGCACCTACTATCCCATCACCGTCAAGAAGCATCTGCGCGCCCAGGAAATCGCGCGCGAAAATCGCCTTCCTTGCATCTACCTGGTCGATTCCGGCGGCGCCAATCTGCCCAACCAGGCGGAAATTTTTCCCGACCGTGAGCATTTTGGACGCATTTTCTTCAACCAGGCGAACATGTCATCTGAAGGTATACCCCAGATTGCCGCGGTGATGGGCTCGTGCACGGCGGGCGGCGCTTATGTGCCGGCCATGTCCGACGAGACCATCATCGTAAGGCGGCAGGGCACGATCTTTTTGGGCGGGCCGCCGCTCGTAAGAGCCGCGACGGGCGAAGTGGTCAGCGCCGAGGATCTTGGCGGCGCCGATGTCCATGCAAAAGTCTCCGGTGTTGCGGATCACTACGCCAACGACGACAGCCATGCGCTTGCCATCGCTCGGCGGATCGTGGCTGCGCTGAATTCCGCCAAGCAGCCGGGAATTCCCGTCGCCGACCCCAAGCCGCCGCTCTACGATCCCGCCGAGCTCGACGGCATCGTGCCGCCCTCGCTGTCGGTGCAATATGACGTGCGGGAAGTCATCGCGCGGCTCGTGGATGCCTCCGAGCTGGACGAGTTCAAGAAATTCTACGGTACGACGATCGTGACCGGCTTTGCCCGGATCGAAGGCATGCCGGTGGGGATTATCGCCAACAACGGCATCCTCTTCTCGGAATCGGCGCTCAAGGCGGCGCATTTCATCGAATTGTGCTGCAAGCGCCGCATTCCTTTGCTGTTCATCCAAAACATCTCGGGTTTCATGGTGGGGCGCAAATACGAAGCCGGCGGTATCGCCAAGGATGGCGCCAAGATGGTGACGGCGGTAGCATGCGCATCGGTGCCCAAGATCACGCTCATTATCGGCGGCTCCTATGGCGCGGGAAACTACGGCATGTGCGGGCGCGCCTATGGTCCGCGGTTTCTGTTCACCTGGCCGAACGCGCGCATCTCGGTGATGGGCGGCGAGCAGGCGGCGAGCGTTCTGGCGACGGTCAAGCGCGAGGGGATGGAAGCCCGCGGCGAAAGCTGGAGCGCCGCCGAGGAGGAAGACTTCAAGACGCCGATCCGCGCCCGCTACGAGGCCGAGGGAAATCCCTATTTCGCCACCGCGCGGCTGTGGGACGACGGCATCATCGCGCCGGCGCAAACCCGGCGCGTGCTGGCGCTGGCGCTTTCGGCCTGCCTGAACGGCCCGATCCCGGATACGAAGTTCGGCGTTTTCAGGATGTAGCCAATGGCGCTGTGGATATAGCTATCATGACCCGTATGTTCACCAAACTGCTCATCGCCAATCGCGGCGAAATCGCCTGCCGCATCATGCGGACGGCGCGACATTTAGGCATCAAGACGGTCGCGGTCTATTCCGATGCGGACGCCGGAGCAATGCATGTGGCGATGGCTGATGAAGCACGGCGCATTGGTCCAGCGCCCGCCCGCGAAAGCTATCTTGATATCGAGGCGATCCTTGCCGCGGCGCGCGACAGCAGCGCGGAAGCCATTCATCCGGGCTACGGTTTCCTCTCAGAGAATGCCGAGTTCGCGGAAGCTTGTGCGCGCGCCGGCATCGTCTTCGTGGGGCCGCCGGCGAGCGCCATCCGCGCCATGGGCCTCAAAGACCGCGCCAAGGCCCTGATGGCAGGGGCCGGCGTTGCCGTCGTGCCGGGCTATCTGGGCGATGATCAGTCCACCGAACGTCTTCGAAGCGAGGCGGAGAAAATCGGCTTTCCGGTGCTGATCAAGGCGGTGGCGGGCGGCGGCGGCAAAGGCATGCGCCGGGTCGATTCGGCAGACGAGTTTGTTGCCGCGCTCGAAGGCGCCAGGCGCGAGGCGAAGTCGGCTTTCGGCGACGACCGCGTGCTCGTCGAAAAATACGTGACGCGGCCGCGCCATGTCGAAGTGCAGGTGTTTGCCGACAGTCACGGCCACGCCGTCCATCTCTTCGAACGCGATTGCTCGCTGCAGCGCCGCCACCAGAAAGTAATCGAGGAAGCGCCGGCGCCGGGAATGAGCGAGGCCATGCGCGCGCGCATGGGCGAGGCGGCGGTGAAGGCGGCCAAGGCGGTCGGTTATGTCGGCGCCGGGACCGTGGAATTCATTTCCGACGCATCGGAAGGGCTGAAGCCCGACCGCTTTTGGTTCATGGAGATGAACACGCGTCTTCAGGTCGAGCATCCGGTGACAGAGGCGGTCACCGGCCTGGATCTGGTGGAATGGCAGCTGCGCGTGGCGGCCGGCGAAGAGCTGCCGCAGCGGAAGTACACGCTGGCACCGCATGGTCACGCTATCGAGGCGCGGCTTTATGCCGAGGATCCGCGCAAAGGATTCCTGCCGTCGGTGGGGCGTCTGGAGAGATTGCGTCTTCCCTTGGAATGCGTGCGCATCGATACGGGCGTGCGCGAAGGCGATCAGGTGACGGTGTTCTACGATCCCATGATCGCCAAAGTGATCGCCTGGGACGAGACGCGCGAGGGTGCCGCGGCAAAACTCGCCGAAGCTCTGGCAGGCTCCGAAATTGCCGGCGTGACCACCAATGCCGGATTCCTCGTGCGCGCTCTGCGCCATGCGGATTTTCTTGCCGGCGACATCGACACCGGGTTTATCGACGCGCGCTCGGAAGCGCTCATTGCGGCCTCCGCCGAGCCGGCAGCGGAAATTTTCGCGCGTGCCGCGATCTGCCTCGTGGAGGAGCGGCGAGCAAAGACGCTTAGCGTCGATCCCTGGGACGCACAGGATGGTTTTCGTCTCCACGGCGAGGCGCGAGAGACGATCGAATTCGTGCGCAACGAAACGCGGATGCCGGCGGAAATCGTGCATCGCGCGGATGGCGATCTAACCGTCAGGGTGGCAGGAATTGTTGTGCAACCCGCCCATGCCGCCGCGATGCGGCTTTCTTCCGGCGACCTCGCGGTGATGCAAAGCGGAGAGACGTGGACGATCTCGATCCACGATCCGTTTGTGGCAGCCGAGGCCGCAGGCGGTGCTGCTGATCGCGTCACGGCGCCCATGCCGGGCAGGATCGTGCAACTCTTGGTGCGTGCGGGCGAGAGCGTGAAGCGCGGCCAGCCGCTTGCCGTGCTCGAAGCCATGAAGATGGAGCACACTCTCAAGGCGGTCGCGGATGCCCGCGTGGAGAGCGTGGACGTCGCAGCAGGCGATCAGGTGCAGGACGGCGCCACTATTGTGCGTTTTGCCCAAGTCGCAGCGTGAAACTGATTGCCGGTGTCTCGTGGGCAAGATAACGAGATTCGCAGTGTTGTAAGAGGCCAAAGAAAGAGGGGGAGCGAGGCATGCCAGCTCCCCCAGATGTTCAAGGCGCGTAGCGCACGATCGTCGTATGATAATAGAGTTGCACCCTCGAGCCGTGGCGGCTCGCGAACTGCATCGTGACGGAATGGTTTCCGGCGCCCACAGCCGGACAGATGTAGTTCATCGCGTGCGTTCCGGGATAACCCGCGGACGGCGACGCAAAGAGATTGTCGCCCGGTGTGCAGACCGTACTGCCGTCAAGTACGGCCTGAGTGAGCAGTATCTCATTGGGCGACGTGAGCGCTTCCGATGAAAATGACACCTCTACGCAACCTGCCGTCCCCTGTGTGAACCAAACGGCCGTCCCAGTAACGTCGGAGAAGGTCTGCGAGAATGTCGCCTGGGTCGTGGTCGACACGCTATAGGCCTCGGCTCCCGTCGTGCATGTGCCGGCCACGGTTACGCCAGCCGGCGAAGCTTGATGAAATGCCTCCGAGAAGGCAAGCGCCGGCAGAGAGGAAGAGAGAAACAAGGCTGACGCGAAGATGAGACTGAATGTACCGGTCCTGGCGTGCATATTCATGTCACTCCATACTTGACGCAATGCCCTGTTGGCCGGTTCGGCTGAAGATACGGCTTTGCGTCCTGTCAGGACCCCTCCTGTATATATATGATCGATGTTCCGAACCCAAATATCAAGCCGTCATGGCCGCGATCGCGGCTGGAGCCGCGGAGGGCAGGTCGCCACAATGGCACGAAGAGCACAAGGGTTCACGCGGGTACTCAGTCTCCGCGCGAAGCGCAATATTTCTCACATGGAGGCACCGAGACACAGAGAGAGTAACGATGCCGCCCCGCGGCTCCGTGTCTCCGTGTGCCAAAATGCGATATCAATTTCATTTCCGCTTCGCGCCGCTCACCACAAACATCTTCGTGTGCCTTCGTGTGCTTTGCGGTGAAAGCGATCTGGAGGAGCGCCGGACTTTCCTCCGCGACGTGAAAAATTTATATGCGATGGCCGTGCTTGCCAATGCGGACCCCTCTTGACCGCCTCGCCAAACTCGCCCTGCATGTGCCTCAATCGCAACAGTTCGCTCCGCGACGGGGAATCGGCTTGAACAGAAGAAACGCACCGCAAGAGGCTGAAACGCTCGCACTGGAGGCGCTGGCATTCGTCGCCGGGTCGACGGTCGAGTTGGCGCGATTCGTAGAGAATTCCGGTATCGCCCCGGACGAACTGCGGGCACGGGCGGAAGAACCGGCGGTGCTTGCGGCGGTGCTGGCCTTCCTGCTTTCCGACGACGAACGGCTGTTGGCCTTCTGCGCCGAACAGGGCATCGAGCCCAAAGATATCCACCGGGCGGAGCATACGCTGCAGCAGGCGCGCAAGTCCTGGCGGCCATAAGCGAGGGATCCCGCGCATGCAACTCGGCATCGATCTGGGCGGCACCAAGACGGAGATCGTTGCGCTGGGGGATGGCGGCGGCGTGCTGTTGCGCGAGCGCATCCCCACGCCGCGGCAAGACTATTCCGCCTGCATCGCCGCGATGCGCGATCTGGTTGTCGCGGCGGAGAGCAGGCTTGGGCGCAGCGGCAGTGTCGGCGTGGCGATACCGGGCACGATCAGTAGCAAGACAGGTCTGGTAAAAAACGCGAACTCCGCGGCGCTGAACGGCCATCCCCTCGACAGGGATATGGCTGCTGCGCTTACCCGGCCGGTGCGCGTTGCCAACGACGCCAATTGCTTTGCACTTTCCGAAGCGACCGACGGCGCGGCGGCCGGCGCTCACATTGTCTTCGGCATCATTGCTGGAACCGGCGTCGGCGGCGGCGTCTGCGTCGACGGCCGCGTCCTTACCGGCGCGCACGGCATCGCCGGCGAATGGGGACATAACGCCCTGCCTCGTCCCCGCTCGGACGAAGTGCCCGGACCGGCATGCTATTGCGGCAAACGGGGCTGCATCGAGAGCTGGTGCAGCGGCCCGGCACTTGCCGACCAGTACGAGCGAGAGACGCGCCACGCGCGTTCCGCGGCCGAGATCGCCTCCCAGGCACTTGCAGGCGATGCCGTCGCTGCGCGCGTCATGCAAGAATTTTTCGACCGTTTGGCGCGCGCCATTGCCAACATCGTCAACATCCTCGATCCGGACGCGATCGTTCTGGGCGGCGGATTGTCGAATATCGAAGCGCTCTATTGCGAGCTGCCGGCGCGCGTCGAAGCGTATGCGTTCGCGCCCGAAGCGCCCTCGCGCATCGTGAAAAACCTGCATGGCGACTCCAGCGGCGTGCGCGGCGCGGCCTGACTGTGGGGCGAGGACGAAATTTGCCGCGCGTTGCCCGGCTAACTCGCGGGCAGTGGGCAATAGGCAGTACGTAGTGGGGAGCGGCGTTGCACACGCATGGTGCGCTCTCGCCCACTGCCCATTGCCTATTGCCCGCTGCCTGTTGCCTACTCCCTGCATGAGCGGGTTTTGCCGACATTGCCTGGCCGATGCGGCGCAAGGGGCGGCGCGCTGCACCGCCTGCGGCGGCCGTCGCATCCTTGCGCATCCGGAACTCGACACGCTCTTCATCGCCCATCTCGATTGCGACGCCTTTTATGCCGCGATCGAGAAGCGCGACGATCCTTCGCTCGCCGACAAGCCGGTCATCGTCGGCGGCGGCTCTCGCGGCGTCGTCGCCACCTGCTGCTACATCGCGCGCATCTTCGGCGTGAAATCGGCGATGCCGATGTTCGAGGCGCGGCGGCTGTGCCCGCAAGCCGTCGTCGTCAATTCCAGTATGGCAAAATACGCCGCCGTCGCCCGCGACGTGCGCGCACTCATGTGTGCGCTTACGCCGCTCGTCGAGCCTTTGTCGCTCGATGAGGCCTATCTCGATCTTTCAGGCACGCAGCGGCTGCATGGGAAAACGCCGGCGCGCACCATGGCCGAGCTTGCCGGGCGCATCGAATCCGAGCTTGGCATCACCGCTTCGATCGGTCTCAGCTTCAACAAGTTCCTGGCCAAGCTGGCGTCCGATCTCGACAAGCCGCGCGGCTTCGCCGTCATCGGCCGGGCGGAAGCCAAAAGCTTTTTGCGCGACAAGCCGGTCGGTTTCATCCGCGGCGCGGGCAAGGCGCTGCAGGGCCGGCTCGCCAAGGACGGCATCACGCGCATCGCGCAGCTGCAGGATGCAAATCCGCGCGAGCTGGTGCGCCGCTACGGCAGCACGGGGCTTTGGCTGCATCGCCTCGCCCATGCCGAGGATACGCGCGTTGTCAATCCTTCAGGCGAAATGAAAAGCATTTCGTCGGAGACGACCTTTGCCGACGACATCGCTGCGTTCGAAGCGCTGGAACGAATCCTGTGGCGGCAGGTGGAGCGGGTTTCGGCGCGGGCGAAAGCGAACAGCATGGGCGGGCGCACGGTCGTTCTCAAACTGAAAACGGCCGGGTTCCGCGTCCGCACGCGCAGCATTACACTTGATGTGCCGACTCTGCTTGCGGACCGGATATTTCAAACCGCGCGTGCCGCTTTGCAGCGCGAAGCCGACGGAACCGCCTATCGGCTGTTGGGGGTGGGCTTGAGCAATCTCTGTGGAGCGGAGTATTGCGATCCGCCCGATCTCGTCGACAAGGCGGTTGCCAAACGCGCGGCGGCCGAACGCGCGCTCGACCGCGTCCGCACCCGCTTCGGCAGCAGGGCCATGGCCAAAGGCCGCGGACTTTAGAGCACCGTGGAGGTCAAATTGGAAGATGCGCTCGTCCACGCCAAATGCATTTCCATTGCGAATGTTTCACACGAAGGCCATGAAGGACACAAATAACCCCAAAAACATGTGTGCATGGCGTAGCCGAAGGGGGAGGCGGGCATGGCATCCTCGTCGCTCACACCCCGCGGGCGGCGAGATAATGTTCCAGCCAGTGGATGTGGTAATCGCCGTTCAAAATGTCGGTTTCCCGCACCAGCTTCTGGAACAGGGGGATGGTGGTCTCGATGCCGCCCACCACCAGCTCGTCGAGCGCGCGGCGCAGGCGCATCAGGCACTCGTTGCGATTTCGTCCGTGTACGACAAGCTTGCCCGCCAAGCTGTCGTAATAGGGCGGAATGCGATAGCCGGTGTACATGGCCGAATCGAACCGGACGCCGAGACCGCCCGGCGCGTGGAACTGCGTGATGGTTCCCGGCGAGGGCTGGAAGGTGAACGGGTTCTCGGCATTGATGCGGCATTCGATGGCGTGGCCCGCGAAAGCCACATCGGCCTGTTCGAACTCGAGCGGGCTTCCTGCGGCGATCCGGATTTGCTCGCGCACGATATCGATCCCGGTGATCGCTTCGGTCACGGGATGCTCCACCTGAAGGCGCGTATTCATCTCGATGAAGAAGAAGCGGCCGTCTTCGTAAAGGAATTCGACGGTTCCTGCACCCAGATAGCCGAGCCTGGCAAGCGCCTGGGTCACGACGGTGCCGATCCCTTCGCGCTGCGCAGCATTGAGGGCGGGCGAGGGCGCTTCCTCCCACACCTTTTGGTGCCGGCGCTGCAGCGAACAATCGCGCTCGCCCAGATGCAGAACCTTGCCCGCAGAGTTGGCGAGCACCTGCACCTCGATGTGGCGCGGTCGTTCGAGATATTTCTCGATGTAGACAGCGTCATCACCGAACGCCGTCTTGGCTTCGGCGCGCGCCGTGGTGAGCGCCAGCTGCAAATCCTCCGGCTTTCGCGCCGCCTTCATGCCTCGCCCGCCGCCCCCCGCGGCCGCCTTGACCAGCACGGGAAATCCGATGTCCCGGGCGATGGCCATGGCGTCGGCGTCACCCCCAACCGCGCCGTCGGAGCCCGGCACGGTCGGGATTCCGACATCCTTGACGGCCTGTTTGGCGGCAATCTTGTCGCCCATGAGGCGGATATGTTCCGGCTTGGGCCCGATGAAGGTGATGCCGTGCTCGTTCACGATCTCGGCAAAGCGGGCATTCTCCGAGAGAAATCCGTAACCCGGATGGACGGCTTCGGCGCCGGTGATCTCGCAGGCGGCAATGATGTGGGGAATATTGAGATAGCTTTGCGCGCTGGGCGGCGGCCCGACGCACACGCTTTCGTCGGCCAGGCGCACATGCATGGCATCCGCATCGGCCGTGGAATGAATGGCGACCGTGGCGATGCCCATCTCCTTGCAGGCACGGTTGATGCGCAGCGCGATTTCGCCGCGATTGGCGATGAGGATTTTCTCAAACATCGGGCCAGGGCGAAGAATGGTTACACATCGCATGTCATGGCCCGCGAATGCGGGCCACCCAGGTGGGTCATCTCCAACACCAACTGGGTGGCCCGGACTTCGCTTCGCTCAGGCGGGCCATGACAGTTAGGGAGGAGATAAGAAGATTGTTCACGCAAGAATCAGCAGGGTCTGGCCGAATTCGACCGGTTGCGTGTCCGTGACGCAGATCTCGCTCACCGTGCCGGATTTCGGAGCCACGATGGGGTTCATCGTCTTCATGGCTTCGACGATGAGAAGCGGGTCTCCTTCCTTGACGGTATCGCCTACCTTGACGAAGGGCGGCTTGCCAGGCTCGGGCGCCACGTAAACCGTGCCCACCATCGGCGAGGTGACCGGTGTTCCGGAGCTCTTTGCCGGCCTCGAGTCCGGCACAGCAATGTCGCTGCGCACCGGTTCCGACATGACGGAAATACCTGTCTCGGGGCGGAGAAACGCGGACGATACGAGCTGCCGGGCGACCCGGAGTTCTTGGCCGTTTTGCTCGATCTCGATCTCGGTCAGCCCGGTCTCTGCGAGAAGCTCTGCCAGTTCCTTGATCGCGGCGGTGTCCACCGAAAACTTCGTTTTGGGTTTCATCTCGTTCGTAATGCGCGCACCCAGCTGCTTAACGCCTTTGAAGCTCATCCTGCCTTCGCCTCGAGAATCGACGCTACGGCATCGACGGCCAGAAGATAGCCGTCGGCGCCGAGCCCGGAGATAACGCCTCTCGAAGCTTCGCTGACATAGGAATGCCTCCGGTACGATTCGCGGGCGAACGGATTGGATAGATGCACTTCAACGAGCGGAATGTCGAGCGACCGGCAGGCGTCGAGCAGCGAAACGGAAGTGTGGCTCAAGCCGCCCGCGTTGAGGATCACGGCCGCAGCAGCGGTTCGCGCCTCCTGAACCCAGCCGATCAGTTCCCCCTCGTGATTGGTCTGGCGGCAGGTTAAGGCGTAGCCGCGGCTCGCGGCGCGCCGGGCGGCCATGCTTGCTATGTCCGCGAGCGTCGTCCGACCGTAAATCTCCGGCTCCCGCTGTCCTAAAAGATTGAGGTTGGGGCCGTTCAGGACATATATCGGCTTGGCGCCCTGTTTGGCCGTGTTCTCAGCCATGAGGCCTCCACTCATATATCGATTCGGGCGGCTTTATAACGGCCGCGGTGCAGAGACGGAAACGGTAAAGGTTAAATCCATGACCATGCATATCACGATTAATGGGGAAAGCCGCCGCCTGGACGCCCCCATCAACCTGGCCCAACTGCTCGGCGCCCTCGGGCTCGACGCCAGAAAAATCGCGGTGGAGCGCAATCTGGAGATCGTGCCGCGGTCGCAATATGACGAGGTGCTGGTGCAGGCGGGCGATCAGCTGGAGATCGTGCATTTCATCGGCGGGGGCAATGCCCTTCTTGGGTCGCCGCCCGCCGATAAGCCGCTGACGATCGCCGGCAAGACCTATCGCTCGCGGTTGATCATCGGCACCGGAAAATACAAGAGCTACGCCGAGAACGCGGCGGCGCTCGAAGCCTCCGGCGCGGAAATCGTCACGGTCGCCGTCCGCCGCGTGAACCTGACCAACCCCAGCGAGCCGCGGCTCGTCGATTTCATCGATCCGAAGAAAGTGACCTATCTGCCCAACACGGCCGGCTGCTACACCGGCGAGGAAGCAGTGCGCACGCTGAGATTGGCGCGGGAAGCCGGCGGCTGGACGCTCGTCAAGCTCGAGGTGCTCGGCGACCGCAAGACTCTCTATCCCGATGTGATCGAGACGCTGCGGGCGACGGAACTGCTCGTAAAGGAGGGCTTTCAGGTGATGGTTTATTGCAGCGACGATCCCCTGATCGCCAGGCGGCTGGAGGAAGCAGGCGCCTCTGCGATCATGCCTCTGGCGGCGCCCATCGGCTCGGGTCTCGGCGTGCAGAATCCCGTCAATATCCGATTGATCGTGGAGGAGGCGAAGGTGCCGGTGATCGTGGATGCGGGCGTGGGTACCGCCTCCGATGCCGCCGTCGCCATGGAGCTCGGCTGCGATGCGGTTCTGATGAACACGGCGATTGCCGAAGCCAAAGACCCGGTCATGATGGCGCGCGCCATGCGCCACGCGGTGGAGGCGGGACGGCTGGCCTATCTCGCCGGGCGCATGCCGAAGAAGCGCTATGCCGATCCCTCAAGCCCGCTTGCCGGGTTGATTTGAATCTCCCTGGTAGCCCGCGGTCCCGGGGAGAATCACTCCTTCGTCAGTTCCTGCAGCGTCGCGTCGTCGAGCGCGCCTTCGCGCATCTTGCCGTCGATGATGAAGGCAGGCGTCCCGTCGATGCCCACTGCTTCGGCCAAATTGTGGGCTGCGGCAATCGCGTAATCCACTTCGGCCGACCGCATATCGGTCTTCAGCCTGGCCACATCGAGCCCCACCTTCTGCGCGTCGGCATAGACCATGTTCTCGTCGACAAGACTCTGCTCGTTCATGAGCGCGAAGTGGAAAGCCAGATATTTGTCGGGCTGCTGCTTGCGCGCGGCCAGCGCGGCGCGGGCGGCCAGTGCGGATTGCGGGCCCTTGATCGGAAACTCGATCAAGGCGAAGCGCACGTTTCCATGCGCTTCGTAGAGCTTGCGCACGGTGGGCGCCGAGGCCCGACAATAAGGACAATTATAATCGAAAAATTCGACGACCGTCGTGCGCGCGTTCGCCGGCCCCACCACGAATGCAAGCCGCGGATCGAAAAAACGCTTCAATCCGATCTTGTCCACCGCCGATTGCCGTGCGGCGTCGTCGGAAGCATCTTGCTGTTCCTGGAGCTTGTTGGTCGCTTCGACCAGGACTTCGGGATGGGCTATCAGGTAATCGTGGATGGCCGCACTATTGGTCGTCGTAAGCCAGCCCAGGTGCGCAGCGCCAAGCGCCGCGGACAATGCCACGACAGCGCCTGTGAAGCCGCCTAAGGCGCCGATTTTCAAGGTTTGGGTCATGTTTTCCTTGGTCCGTCAATCGTGTCGGTTCGAGTCGGGCCCGGCGACGAGCATGATATCGCCGGCGCGCTGCCAGTCGGGCGAACCTTTGGGTAACTTCCTTTGCGCCAGCATGGCGAAATGGGCTGCCGTTTTCATGGCGCCTACGGTGTAGTAACGCTCGGCCGTCGAAAGATCCGCCATCGCCTGATTACCGAGTTGGCTATAGGCCTGTGCCGCTTCGAACCAGGCAAAGGTATTGTCGTTTTCCTGTTGTAACGCGATTTTTAAATTGTCCAATGCGGGCGCCGCCAGCGGCGGTTTTTCGGTCGCCAGCTGCGCTGCGGCCAGACTCACCCGCAATAAAGGCGCGTCGGGCAGCAAGTCGACTGACTTCTGATACGGCGGGACGCCTTTTTCCGGCTTGCTCATCTCGACATAGATTTGGCCGAACAATTCCCAGAAGTAGGGATTCTTCGGCTCTTCCTGAACGAGTGCGTTGATCTCTTCCAGGGCCTTCTGCATGTCCGGTTGACGGAAATAGGCGACGGCGCGCGCATAGCGCGCTTCCTCGCTGGTATTCGACGCCGGATAATGCGCGAGGACTTCTTCCACCGGAGCCAGGAAGCCGGCAAGCTTTGCCCGAATCATTTGAAATTCATGCACCGCCTCCGGGCTGTCGGGAACGTCGCGGTACGGCGAAGCATCGACCTCCCTCTGCATTAGATCGATGCGCTCGCGGTCGGCAGGGTGATCGGAGATCAGAGGTTGATTATAGCGCGCCGACATGGCGGCATCGTCGGCCATCCGCTCGAACACGTTGAGCATGCCGAGGCCGGATTGATGCGTGGCAAGCAAAAATTTCTGTCCCCGCTGATCGGCGGTCGCCTCCTGGGTGCGGCTGAAGGCAAGGAATTGCGACTGGGCAGCCTGCGCGCCGACGCCCATGATCGCCATACCCGCATCGCCGGCACCGGCGATCATCGCGGCCACGCCGGCCGCCAGGCCGATGAGCATGGGAACGCTGGCCTTGGCGACGGCGCCCAAATCGCGCGTAAGGTCGCCGCCGGCAATGTGACCGGTTTCGTGAGCCAGAACGCCCGTCACTTCGTTGGGCGACTTCAGCTGCAGCAAAAGGCCGGTGTTGACGAAAATATCCGTCGTTTCGCTCTGCGCCGGGCCGTGCATGGCGAAGGCGTTAATCTCCGGATCGTTCACCAGATAGATACGGATGAGGTGCGGGTCGAGGCCTGCGGCGCGCAAGATCGGATCTTCGTAGCTGTGCAGTACGCGCTCGATCTCGGTGTCCCTCACAAGCTCGATCTCCTGCGCCGAGGCCGGCTCGACGCTCATGCACAAGATCGACAGCAAGGCCACTCCAAGGCCGGTTGCGCGCCAGATAGCCGCGCGGGCTTTGGCGCGTAAAGAGTTGCAAATCTTCAAGGTTTGGACTCTCCTCTCACCTCCTGGGGCCCCTCGCGGCGCCGGACGGTAGGTGTGCGGCTGCAGGGCGTCAACGCAGAGGCGCCCGCCGCCGATTATAATCGCCCTGAACCCATTCTAGGACACTGATTCCACGATGTATCGCTTACTTGTGCTGGTTGGGCTAGCCCAGGCGTTGCTTCTCGCTGGTTGCTCCCTGATCGGCGGCGCGTCCGAAATGTTCGGAGGAGCGTCGCAAGACGTGCGGCCCGGCGGTTATGTGGTGGGCGACGAGCCTTATGCAGTGCGCGCGGGGGCGGCCGTGCTCGCGGCAGGCGGAAGCGCTGCCGACGCCGCAACCGCCACTTTTTTTGCTCTTGCGGTGACCTACCCGGTAGCGGCTGGCGTCGGCGGCGGGGGAATTTGCATCGTTCGCGATTCCCAGGGCAATCAAGCCGACGAATTCGAATTTCTTCCCCATGACGCCACGCAAGGCGGGGCTTACGCGGTACCCGGCGCGGTGAGCGGATTTGCGCTGATGCAGGACCGTTATGGCAAGCTACCCTGGCAACGCGACGTGGCCCCAGGCGAGAGACTGGCGGCAACCGGCTTTCCGCTTTCGCACGCGCTTGCCGGCCGATTGGTCGAAAACCAAAATTTGATTCGCCTGGATGCCGGACTCGCGTCGGAGTTTCTCGACGAGGCCGGACAGGTCAGGGCCGAGGGCACGTTCGTCAGCAATCCGGCGCTGGGCCAAACCCTTTCGACGATCCGCCAATGGGGATCGGGCGGTCTTTACTTCGGCTCGGTCGCGAGCAAGCTCGTGGCCTATTCGAGTTCGGAAGGCGGCGCTCTCTCCCTAGCCGATCTCAAAGCATACGCAGCGATGCGGACCGATCCCGCCACGATGACAATCGGCAATCAGACCGTGTTTCTGCCGTCCAGCAAGCCGGGCCCCGGCGCGTTCACTGCCGCATTGCTGTCCCGCCTTATTGATGCGCAAGGCAATGTCGCGACGCCAGACGATCTTGCCGCAGCCGTGGCTTCGTCAACGAAGACCACGATGGAGGAGTTTCAGCTCGCCAGCCTTCCGCGCGACCTTGGCGCCACGGGCTTCGCCGCGACCGACGCCAGCGGCGAGGCCGTGGCCTGTGCCGTCACGATGAACGGTCCATTCGGGTCGGGTCATACCGCGGCAGATACCGGAATCACCTTGGCGCGCGCGCCGTCGTCGCCGGCAGACGCCGGTCTTGCTTCGAGATTTCTGACTCCTGCCATCGCAGAGAGTGCCGGTTCGATAACGCTCGCCGCGGCTGGCGCAGGCGGCCCCAACGGATCGGCAGCGGCCTCTCTCGCGCTGCTGAAGCTCGCGCGCGGCATCGACATCGGCGAGCCGGGCCAGATTCATTCAACCGGAATCGCTCCGTACGACACGATCAATGCGATCGCGTGCCAGAATGCCATATGCGTTGCGGTTCCCGATCCCGGCGGCAGCGGCCTGGGACTGGCGGCCGGAACGGCGCAATAACCGGAAACGCGCGCATTCTTGCGTGCTCCCAGTCGATACAAACCTTATTCCTGATCGCGCGCGCGAAAGGGACGTTGCCACCAGCCACGTCGCAGCGGTTGCTGGGGTTTGCTCTCCTCAGTCACCGCAACGTTGCTTTCCACGACAGCCGTCTCTTCCACCACTTCCAGCTTAGGAGATGGAAGAATCGGCTCGGCTTTCAAATCCGTCAGCGGCGCTTGCTCCATTGGCCGACTGTCGATCGTTTCAGACGATGTTCCGGAAGCGTTGTGCGTCTCCGAAAAGGAATGCTCGTGCGGCATCGAGGTCCGGTCGTGCGAAAGCGACCACACGGGCTCGGAAGGCGCGTTGGGGATAGCCGCGGCAATGTCGGCAATAGGTCCGGCCGGAACGGCCAAGGGCTCGGCCGCATGCGGGGCGATATCAGTCGCATCCGCGATTTCGCGATCCGTCGCCGCAGAACCATTCGCCGCGTGCAACGGAGTCGCCTGTTGTTCCTCGCGCGGCCCGCGACGTCCACGCCGCCGTCTGCGCCGGCGCTTCTTCTCGCCGCTCTCGCCCGGTCCGCGTTCGGCTGACGCGCCGGAGATCGAACCCTCTGGCGCAAGATTGCTGGCGACGATCAATTCGGCCCGATCGCCTGGCGACTCGCTTAGGCCTTCGGCATAGGCCGAACTTCCCAGAGCCGACGCCGGCGCCGGCTCGCGAAGCCCCCCCGCATTTGCCGAATGGTCGCGTCCCCGTCGCCGGCGCCGGCGTCTTCGCCGGCCTTCGGATGGAGGCTGCTGCCGCGTCTCTTCGACCTCGGCTTCCGATTCGGAGAGATCGAGTTCTTCGGCCTCCTCCTCGCTCTCGTCGCTGCGATCGATTTCCGCCGCTTCGGCAGGCTCGGGTTGCGTGCTCGGCGGGGTAAGCTTGATGCGATCTTCCGGCGCTTTCTGTGCCACCCGATCAATCTCGAACGTGCCCGCAGCGACGTCGGCCTTCGGCTCGAACTGCACCGACAAGCCGTATTCGGTTTCGATACGCGCCAGTTCTGGTCTCTTTTGATTGAGCGTGTAGATCGCCACGTCTATCGGCGCGCGCACGATGAGCGCCGCTGCGCGCTGGCGCTGACCTTCTTCCTCCAGCGAACGCAACACGCGCAATGCCGTGGATTCGACGGAACGGACGATCCCCTGGCCGCCGCAATTCGGGCAGGGGACGGTCGAACCCGCCACCACGCCGGCACGCAAGCGCTGCCGCGACATCTCAAGAAGCCCGAACTGGCTGATCTTGCCGATCTGGACCCGTGCACGATCGTTCTTGACCCAGTCGCGCAACCGCTTCTCGACGTTGCGGTCGTTGCGGCTGTCTTCCATGTCGATGAAGTCGATCACGATCAAACCGGCCAGATCGCGCAGGCGCAGCTGGCGGGCGATTTCGTCGGCGGCTTCCAGGTTCGTCTTGTAAGCCGTGTCTTCGATGGAATGCTCGCGTGTGGCGCGTCCGGAGTTCACGTCGATGGCGACGAGCGCTTCGGTCTGATTGATGACGACATAACCGCCGGATCGCAGGGTCACCGTCGGCGAGAACATCCCGTCGAGTTGCGCTTCGATGTGATGGCGGTGGAACAGCGGGACCGCTTCTTTGTATTGTTTGACGTTCTTGGCATGGCTCGGCATGAGCATGCGCATGAAGTCCTTGGCGTTGCGGTATCCTTCGTCTCCCTCGACGACGATTTCCGAAACATCCTTGTTGTAGAGATCGCGGATGGCGCGCTTGATCAAGTCGCCTTCCTCGTAAACGCAGGCTGGTGCGTTCGACTTGAGGGTAAGTTCGCGCACCGTATCCCACATCCGCAAAAGATATTCGTAGTCGCGCTTGATTTCGGTCTTGGTTCGGTTCTCGCCGGCCGTGCGGATGATCAGGCCCATGCCTTCCGGCAGCTCCAGGGACTGCGCGGCAGTCTTGAGACGCTTGCGATCGGTTGCGCTGGTGATCTTACGCGATATTCCGCCGCCGCGGGGCGTGTTGGGCATCAACACGCAATAGCGTCCGGCAAGCGACAGATAGGTGGTCAGCGCGGCGCCCTTAGTCCCGCGTTCCTCTTTCACGACTTGAACCAGAATGATCTGACGCCGCTTGATCACCTCTTGAATTTTGTAATGGCGCCGGCGCATCCAGCGCTGCGGCGGGCGCACAGACTGGGAGGCGCGATTGCCCGGCGCGTCGATTTGCGGGCCAGCGGCGCCTTCCGTCATGGCGCCGGTCTCTTCGTGGAGCGGTTCGTTGCTTGCCGAAGCGGTAACGGATTGCTCCGCGTCGAACTCATGATCAGCTGCTTCTCCCGGCTCGGGCGATTCTTGCTCCGGGAATTCAGAGTTTGTATCCGGATATGAAAGCGGCTGGCTCGCATCCGTCTCGAAGGCGACCGCGTCCGGCTGGTTTTTCTCCTCGGCTTCGGGCTCCCGCTCGAAAGCCGTTTCGGGCGACGAAATACCGTCGGCCGCGGCTACCTCGGCGAGAGTTTGCGCCGGTGCCGGCGCGATAGCGGTTTCGACCGATTCGAATTCCTCGTCGGCCCGATGCCGAGCTTCCGCCTCCTGCTCGGCGAGCAGTGCCATCCGATCGGCAACGGGGATCTGATAATAGTCGGGGTGAATTTCGGAAAAGGCAAGAAATCCTTGCCGATTGCCGCCGTATTCGACAAACGCAGCCTGCAACGAAGGCTCTACGCGCGTTACTTTGGCGAGATAGATGTTGCCTTTGAGCGGTCGCTTGGACGCGGCTTCGAAGTCGAATTCCTCAACCTTTTGTCCGTCCAGGACGACGACGCGTGTCTCCTCCGGATGGCTGGCATCGATAAGCATACGCTTGGGCATCGAATTCTCCTGACTCTCGCCTCGCCGACAGCCCTGGACAGCACGATGGGCGCCAGCTGGTCCGGGAAGCGGGTCTTAATGCGGGTGGTGGGCGTCCAAAGCTTCTCGCCCGCGAGGGTCTCGCAGGATCGTCGAGGAATATTCGGACAAGGTCGATCATGACAAAATTCGTGTTGCGGCTGGCGCGCATCGCGCACCTGCCGGGTAGTCTGCCTTTCCGCTTGAGCACGGGCTCGGTGGCGGCACTCCCGGAGGGAGGCGACCCAACGAACCTGGCGCGAGCATCTCGCCGATTGCACCAGCGTAGCAGAATTATGTCTCTTTTAGGTTGAGGAACGTCACGCGGCAAGAGGTTGAAGGGGAATTCCCCTCGGTTTCTTAAAATGCTAACGGTTCATCAACCGATTTAGCGCAGCTTCGGGCAAGGGTTCACCGGTAGGAGCCATGATTTGCAGACTGGCCATATTGCCGGGTATTCTGCTGTTTGCGGTCTCCCTTGGAGGGCTGGCGCAGCCAAGCTCGTCTGCGGCGCCGGCTAGCGACACCGCCCGAGGTCGCCAAACACTCCAGGACCGCAGTGAACCCAACGACATCCTGCCGGTCGTGCTGGATGCCCGTTTCGTGGACGACCGCGACCATGCCCGCTTCGTCATTGAAGTTTCCGATCCTTTTCGGATGCGGCTTTTCACGCTCGCCAACCCCGATCGGGTCGTGATCGATATGCCGGAGGTGCTTTGGCGTCTCGATCATCCGCCTCGGCCGTCAGGCGGCGGTCTTATCCGGAGCTATCGCTATGGCCTGTTCCGGACCGGCAATTCCCGGCTTGTGATCGACTTGAACCGGCCCGTAGCGGCGGCTGAGCCCCTGGTTCTTCCGCCCGACCATGAGCAAGGCTACCGGGTGGTTATCGATCTAGAGCCGATTTTGCAGACCAAGTTCGAACAACTCGCAGGCTGGCCTCCCGAGCTGAACAGGCGCGAGCTGGTAGCGGCTCAGTCCTCCGGGACAGAGGCGACGGCCGCGCCGGGCGCGATGCCCGCCCAAGGACGCAGCCCACGCCGCCTTGTGGTGATCGACCCCGGCCACGGCGGCATCGATTCCGGCACGATCGGCATCGACGGGTTCATGGAAAAATACCTGGTGCTTGACGAAGGGCTGCGGCTGCAGGCCGAGCTGGTGAAGCGCGGCTATTCCGTTCGCCTGACGCGTGACACCGATGTGTATGTTCCGTTGCAGGAAAGGGTGAACATTGCGCGCGCCATGGACGCGGATTTGTTCATCTCGCTGCACGCCGATTCCAACCCGGACCCCAGTGTTTCCGGCGCATCCGTTTACACGTTGTCGGAATCCGGCTCCGACAGGGAAGCGGTCGCCCTGGCGCGCAAAGAAAACCAGTCGGATGTGATTGCCGGCGTCGACCTCTCCGCCGAGAGCAGCCCGGTCGCCTCGATCCTCATTGGGCTTGCGCAGCGCGACACGCTGAACCAGTCCGGCAAATTCGCACAAGCCGCGGTCGAATCGCTGTCGCATACGACCGATATTTTGGTCCGAGAGCCGCACCGGTCTGCGGCTTTCGTGGTGCTTAAGGCGCCCGACGTGCCTGCCGTCCTGATCGAGATGGGCTATCTTTCAAATCCCCACGATTGCGCCCAAGCCCGAACAAGCAGCTGGCGTGAGAGCATCGCTTCGGCTATTGCAAACGCAGTAGACCGCCAATTCGACGCGAACTCCGTGCGGGCGGCGGCAAATAAGCAAGCGGCGGAGTGACGGCAGACCATTGGGCCGTTATAATCGGGGAGCACGAAGCTCCCGCAAAAGGGCTTCCTGCGCGATGTTGCGGCGCATCTTTCTTTTTTTTGGTCTTTCTCTGGGCGGCCTTGTCGTTCTGGGCCTGCTTGTACTCGGCATTTACATCTATGCCCTGGCACGCGATCTTCCCAGCGTCGAGGCATTGCAGAATTATCAGCCGCCGGTCACCACGCGGGTTTATGCGAGTAATGGCGCTCTGCTCGGCGAGTATGCCCGCGAGCGGCGGATTTTCGTGCCGATCGCTTTCGTGCCCAAGCTCGTCATCGACGCCTTCACTTCGGCGGAAGACAAGAACTTCTTTTCGCATCCGGGTATCGATCCCGCAGGCATTCTCCGGGCGGCGATCAAGGACGTTTTCAACGTCGTGCAACATAAGCGTTTGGAAGGCGCCTCGACGATAACCCAGCAGGTTGCAAAGAATTTTCTTCTCAACAGCCAGGTCAAATTTTCCCGCAAGATCAAAGAGGCCATTCTGGCAGTTCGTATCGACGCGACCTATTCGAAGCCGAAGATACTGGAACTTTACCTGAACGAAATCTTTCTGGGGCAGAACTCCTACGGCGTCGCAGCCGCCGCGCTCAACTATTTCGGCAAATCGCTGGACCAGCTGGACGTTTCGGAAGCGGCCTTTCTTGCGGCGCTGCCGAAAGCCCCCCGCAATTACGATCCCCGCTACAATCCGAAAGCCGCTGTCGAGCGCCGCAATTGGGTCATCGGTCAGATGGCCGAGAACGGTTACATCACCTCAGACCAGGCGCGCGCGGCCATCGCCGCGCCGTTGGCCACCCAGACGAGGCCCTTGGGCATTCAGGCGGAAGATGCGGATTACTTCGTCGAAGAAGTGCGTCGTATCCTTTACGAGAAGTACGGCGAGAAGGCGCTTTACGACGGCGGACTGCAGGTGCGATCCACGTTGGACGCCAGGCTGCAGAATTTCGCGGTGAATGCGTTGCGCGCCGGGCTCGTGCGCTATGACCGGCGGCACGGCTGGCGCGGGGCAGTCAGCAACATTGATGTGTCGGGAGATTGGAAGGATGCGCTTGCGAAAGCCGCCAACCAGTCCGGCATCGCGACATGGTGTGTGGCCGTCGTGCTCGGTTTCGGCGACGATAATTCCGTCAAGATCGGACTTGATAATGGCGAACGCGGAACGATTCCCTTCTCGGAGCTTTCATGGGCGCGCAAAGAGTTGCCGAACGCGCTTGTCGGTGCGGCGCCCAGTTCCCCCCGGCAAGTCGTCAAGCTCGGCGATGTGATCTACGTCGAGCCGCTGGATGCGAACGGCGATTACGGCCTCCGGCAGGTTCCGCAGGTGAACGGCGCAATCGTTGCGATGGACCCTCACACAGGTCGTGTTCTCGCGCTCTCGGGCGGCTTCAGCTACGCGTCGAGCCAATTCGATCGTGCGATGCAGGCTTTGCGTCAGCCGGGCTCGGCATTCAAGCCCTTCGTATACGCTGCCGCCCTAGATCATGGATTTACGCCGGTCAGCAAGATAGAGGACGCTCCGGTTTCGCTGCCGCAAGGACCCGGGCTGCCGATGTGGACACCCAAGAATTTCGGCAACAAATTCCTGGGTCTGCAGACCTTGCGGCGCGGCATCGAGTTGTCGCGCAACCTGATGACGATCCGGCTGGCGGCGGCGGTCGGCATGAAGAATGTCGTTCCTTATGCCATCCGCTTCGGCGTGTACGATTCGCTCACGCCGTGGCTTTCCAACGCGATCGGCGCGGCGGACACGACCTTGATACGGCTGACGACGGGATATTCCGAATTCGTCAATGGCGGCAAGAAGATCACGCCGACGCTCATCGACCGCATACAGGACCGCAACGGTATCGACATCTATCGGCACGATCCTCGCGTGTGCGAGGGATGCAACGGGCCATGGCACGATCAACAGGAACCGCTGCTGCCGGACGACCGCCAGCAGATCGTCGATCCGCGTACGGCCTATCAAATCGTGTCGCTTCTGCAAGGCGTCGTGCAGCGGGGGACCGGCGTGGCGGTAAAGGCGGTCGGCAAGCCGCTCGCCGGCAAGACGGGAACGACCAACGATTCACGAGACACATGGTTCATCGGATTTTCGCCGGACTTGGCGTGCGGGGTGTTCGTCGGTTTCGACAACCCCCGTACTTTGGGAAAGCTCGAGCAGGGCGCCACTGCTGCGGCGCCGATTTTTCGGGATTTCATGAAGGGTGCATTGGCGGATCAGCCGCCGACGCCGTTCAGGGTGCCGCCCGGCATCGATCTCGTCCCCGTCGATCCCTACAGCGGTGCGTTCGTCAGCGCCGGCGATGCTTCTGCCATTCAGGAGGCGTTCAAGGCGGGTACCGAGCCTGGCTTGGCCGACGAGGGACCTGTCGGTTCCGTACCCGCAGCCGATTCCACAAACAGCAATCCGGGCAAGACGGTGGATGAAGGCACGGGCGGTCTTTATTAGTGGCATCGTGCCGCGGTCCTGCTTGGCGGACGCCCCATTATCGCCGGGTTGAAGGAGTATTGGAAAGGCGTTGCAGGACTATTCGGACGCAAGCCGGCTAACAAATGCCAAGCGGCAATTGCTGCGGGATTCGTTGCGCGGCGTGAAGCTGCTGTACGCCGGCCTCAAGCGGGAGGTCCGGTCCAATGCGATCGCCCAACTGGGAGTTTGCGCCGTCATAGGCGCTGCGGTCGGCGCTTCCGTTACCATCATCCACAATCTCGTGCTGCTGCTGCATCGCCTGGACTTCGCAATCTCGGGCAATGCTCTGTTGAGCACGGGTACCGGCCTAGACCGTTCGCGAATTGTTATCGTTCCGGCGCTTGGGGGCTTGGTTCTGGGCGGGCTTGCCCTCATGGCCCGGCGCTTCGGTGCGCGCGACATCGTCGACCCCATCGAAGCCAACGCGCTGTACGGCGGCCGGATGTCCATGCTGGACAGCATTCGGCTGACGCTGTCGACGGTCGTCTCCAATGCGGCCGGCGCGTCGCTGGGCATGGAGGCGGGCTATACGCAATTCGGCTCGGGGCTGTTCTCGGCGGTAGGAAACTATCTCAGCCTGCGCCGCGCCGATCGCCGCGTCTTCGTCACGGCCGGTGCGGCCGCCGCCATCGCGGCGGCATTCAATGCGCCGCTTGCCGGAGCATTCTATGGATACGAGTTGATCCTGGGCAGCTATACGCCGGCAGCGCTCGCGCCGATCGCCGTGGCCTCGATCTGCGGGACATTGTCGGAACGCCTTTTCGGCGAGGGCGAGCCCTGGTTCTTCGTCTCGGGAAGCATGCCGATGCACCTGGGAAGTTACGCACTGTTCGGGTTGATGGGTGTGCTTGCCGCCGGCGTGGGTGTGCTTGCCATGACCGCAGTTACGTCCATGGAGCGGACGCTGAGAGCGTGGCGGATTCCCGATTGGCTGCGGCCTTGCGCCGGCGGTCTCGCATTGTCGGCGATCGCATTTTACGATCCGCAAGTCCTGGGAAGCGGTCATGGGGCGATCGAATATCATTTCGCGGTGAATTGGCCGCTGCTGCCGCTCGTCGTGCTTCTCGTCGCAAAGCTGCTGGCGTCCGCGGTCTCGGTGGGCTCGGGGTTTCGCGGCGGACTGTTCAGTTCGTCGCTTTTCTTGGGCTGCCTCTTCGGCGGCGTGTTCGCCAAGTCGGTGGCCTATATCGATCCTTCGGTATTGTCGGAGTATCAGGCTTTTCTTCTCGTCGGGATGGGCGCCGTTGCGGCTGCGATCGTCGGTGCGCCTTTGACCATGGTGTTCCTGGTCCTGGAGACCACGCAGGATTTCCCGATGACCATCGGCGTGCTCGTCAGCGTCATCGCCTCCTCGACCATCGTGAGGCTGACCTTCGGTTATTCCTTCTCCACATGGCGTTTCCATGTTCGCGGATTGCCTCTCCGAGGCGCATACGACGTGGGCTGGCTGGCCGAGCTTTCGGTCGCAAGGCTCATGCGCTCGGATCCCAAGCTGGCGCAAACCGGGATGCCTCTGCGCAGCTTGCGCGCGAAATATCCGCCGGGCAGCGCCAAGCAGGTCTTTGCCGCGACGCCCGACGGCCATTACGCCGGATGGGTCGACATGGCGATCGTCCACGATCCGCAGCTCGACGACGTGATCGATGCCGGCGTCGTGGCCGACATCGTTCAGCAGCCGGACATTTTTCTGCTGCCGCCCGACACCATCCGCGCCGCTCTTGCACGGTTCGAAGAAGCGCGGTGCGAAGCGCTGCCGGTGCTGTCGGCACGCGCTGACCCGCGCGTTGTCGGCTACGTAACCGAAGCCTATGCCCTGCGCCGGTATTCCCAGGAGCTCGAGCGCCGCAACAGTGCCGAACTGGGTCAGGCCAACCTGTTCTCGCTCGGACAGACGCCCGGGGGATGATTACCTCCGACAACGACCCAACGGCGACAATGCCCCAGTCTTTGCCCAAGCCCTGACACGCGTCCCTTTACAACGCGTCACGGAGCCGCCATATCCTCCAGCCGGAGGATAACTTATGCGCGCCGAAGTTCAGCAGACCGTCGAGCAAGTCCAGCAGGCCGTCACCCTGCTAAGGAGGCATCTTTGACTGGGATCGCGCCCTGCGCCGTCTCGATGAGCTGAACGCCAAGTCCGAAGACCCCGACATCTGGAACAAGCCGCAACTGGCGCAGAGCATGATGCGCGAGCGCCAGCGTCTTGACGCGTCCATCTCGGCTCTTCGCGCGCTCGATCAGGAGCTGGCCGATGCCGTCGGGCTGCTCGAAATGGCGGAAGCGGAAGACGACGCGCCGATGATCGCCGATGCCGAGAAGTCGATTACGGCGTTGCGCGATCGGGCGGAGATGCTTTCGCTGCAGTCGATGCTGTCGGGCGAAGCCGATGCCAACGACACCTATCTGGAAGTTCACGCCGGTGCTGGGGGAACGGAGAGTCAGGATTGGGCCGAGATTCTGCTGCGCATGTATGTCCGCTGGGCGGAGCGAAAAGGCTATAAGCTTCAGCTCATTCAGGAGAGCCCGGGCGAGGGCGCCGGAATCAAATCGGCGACCTTGCTCGTGAAAGGCGACAATGCCTATGGCTGGCTGAAAACCGAAGCCGGCGTGCATCGCTTGGTCCGCATCTCGCCGTTCGATGCCAATGCGCGCCGTCATACCAGCTTCGCCAGCGTGACGGTTTTCCCGGTGATCGACCAGACGATCGAGATCGACATACCGGAAAAGGAGGTGCGCATCGACACCTTCCGCTCTTCCGGTGCCGGCGGCCAGCACGTGAACAAGACGGAGAGCGCCGTACGCATCACCCATCTGCCGACCGGTATCGCCGTGAGCTGCCAGACCGAGCGTTCGCAGCACCAGAACCGCGCGGTGTGCTGGGATATGCTGCGCTCCAAGCTTTACGAGATCGAACTCGCGAAGAAGCAGGCCGAGACCGCCGCGCATGTCGGAGAGAAAACCGACATTGGCTGGGGGCACCAGATTCGCTCCTATGTGCTGCAGCCCTATCAGCTGGTGAAGGACTTGCGCACGGGGGTAGAGAGCCGCACGCCGCAGGACGTGCTGGACGGCGGCATCGATCCGTTCATGGCAGCGGCACTGGCCCAAGCCATCGGTGGAAAACCGAAGGAGGCGATCGCGGATCTGGAGTAAACGTGCTGGGAGCGCGCGTATCCGTGCGCGTCACCTTCCCCTTGACGTCAGCGCGCCCAATAGGCCGCGCTCTACCGAAGAACCTGATGCCCCGCGTCGATGTAGCGAGCCGGATCCCTCAACGTGTCCGCGAGCCACACTTCGTAATGGACATGCGGGCCGGTGCTGCGTCCCGTCGATCCGAGCTTCCCGATCGGCGAGCCTTTCTCGACCTTGGCGCCAACTCTGACCAAAACTGTCGAGAGATGACCGTAGCGTGTACGGAATCCATAGCCGTGGTCGATCTCCACCAAGTTACCGTATCCGGCGTGCGGGCCGGCCCATACGACGACTCCAGCCGCGGTAGCGGCCACGACCGCGCCCCACGGTCCGCCGAAATCGACGCCGGGGTGAAAAGCGACACGGTGGGTAAAGGGGTCGATGCGTGGGCCAAATCCGCTTGTGATCTCAAACTGGCCGCCGTGGACGGGTGTGGTGAGCGGCACGTGATGCAAAGCGGTAAAGAGCGTATCCAGCTCCTTGACGTGAGCCGCGGCGCCCAGATAGGCGGCGGTGAAACCCGGGTCTCTTATGCCTTCAATCCGCACGGCCTGGAGAGGCACTTCCGGTCCCCCGACACCGCCGTCCGTAGCGCCGCGTTCCAACGCGTCCGAGTTGACCCCCACGCCGTGCAATACCGCCTGTAGATCCTGGACACGGCCGGAAATGGCGTGATCCACGCCTTCCAGCATCGCGGTTTCTTGCGCGCCCATCCGACCCACGCGTTTGGTCTGCTCGGCAAGAATTCGCAAGCCGGGTTGGTTGGCCAAGGCAGGCGCGCGTTCGACTTTCGGCCGCTCGAACATCGCCGTGAACCGGCTTACCGTGTCGTCGAGAAAGCTGGCTTTTACCGGTTTTGCGGTGCGCGGCTGGGGTTCGACCTCTTCCGGCATAACCTCCAGTTCCGAGGAACCTCGCCCGGCGATACCGGGCGGAGCCGGGACATATTGCTGCGGGGCCGCTCCCGATCCGAGGCTATCGCTCGCCATCGCATCGCCTTCAGCCGGAGACATCCTGATGTCGTCCTTGCTTGGATCATCTGCCACCTTCCCGCCCCCGAAGCGTGCAAGCACGGAATCGACAGCCTGCTTGCGGCCCAACAGGCTGCGAATCGACGCCTGTTTGGCTTGCAGCTCGTCCGCCGTCGCTTTGAAGTGATCCTCTGCCGCTATCAGTGCGTTATTGAGCTCGTCATAAGAGTCCTGCAGATCGGCCACATGGCTTTCGTAGGCGGTCTGCATAACTTGGTAGCGGTGGTCCTTGGCCTCAATAATGCGATCCTTGAAGATGACATTGACCGAGGCAAATGCGACCCAGCCAAGGAAAATCAAGGAAAGCCCTGCCAAGGTGGCCTGCAGCGTCGGTCCGAAGGTGAAAAACTGAACCCGGCCGCCGCTGCGTATGTAAATCTGGCGCTCGGGAAAGGTCGCATGGAGCCACGCCCATGCACGCTCCAGGAGCGTTTCGGCCATGCAAGTATTTCCTTTTATCGCGTGTTCTTTGCTGTCCCAGGATGGCGGCATTTGAGCCGCTTCCCGGCATTGAATCAAGCGCTTAGCCCAGAAGGAAGATCCGGTTCTCGAGCTTGGCTGGGAGGTGGATTTCAAGGTTTTCACATCGCCTTGGCTGCGGCAAGGACGGCATCCACGTGGCCCGGCACCTTCACCTTGCGCCAGATCTGCCGGATCACCCCTTGAGAATCCACAAGGAAGGTCGCCCGATCCATGCCCATATAGGTCCTGCCGTACAGTGTCTTCTGGACCCATACCCCGAATGCTTCCGCCAACTCCTTCTCAGGGTCGGACGCTAAACTGATCTTCAATTTGTGCTTTTTCCGGAACTTTTCGTGCGACGCGATCGAATCCTTCGAAATCCCGACGATCGGGACGCCCAGAGTGTCGAATTTCTTCTTGCTTTCCGAAAAGCCGACGGCCTCCTTCGTACAACCGGAGGTATCGTCCTTCGGATAGAAATATAACACGAAGGGCTTGCCCTTGAAAATGGCTGGCGAAATCTCGCCACGATCATCCGTCAGTATTTTGAACGCTGGTACCGGGTCGCCCGGCGACAGCTGTTTTTTCATCGTAACGTCTGAAGCGTAAGGCCCCAGCCCTCTGCCGTTTACGAAGATTCGACTTTAGGCGATAAGCTGGGAAGCCGCGCAACGCAAGTGGCGAGGGCGATTCGATCACAGGCTGTTAGAAGCGCTGACGGGACAGACGTGTTGAAGAGTTTGCGAGCGAGCATCAGTCGCAACTTGTTGCGGCGGGCGGGGCTGGTCCTGGCCGCGCTCGCTACGGCAGCCGTTTTCTTCGCGATCGGCGTTGCTGTTCGCTTGATGATCGGACCGGTTTCCCTCGGGCCGCTCAACGGCGAGCTACACAGTGCATTGCGCCGGCAGCTGCCCACGCTCGCGCTTCAATTCGATGAAGTCGCGCTGGCATGGTCGCGCGACGAAGACCGCATCACTCTCGTTGTGCTCGGCACGCGTCTTTACGACAACAAGGGCCGTATCGTCGCCCAAGCACCGGAAGCCGAAATCGGTCTGGCTGCCGGGAAGTTGCTGCTCGGGAACATCGTCATACGACGGATCACCCTGGTGGGCGTGCAGCTCACGCTCGTGCATACCAAGCAGGGCCTGCTGCGATTGGGTGTCGGGAACGGCTTCAGCCAAAACGACATCATCGAGGAGATTCGCGACGCAATCGATCGCTCCGGAACCAAGGGGACGCCGTCGCTCGAAAGCTTCGCAATTCGCCGTGCTCGGCTTGCATTCTACGACGAGGAAACCGGAGCCTTTGTGGTCGCGCCCGAGGCAAAGCTGGCGGTTACGCAGGGAGCGCCCGGTGCTAAGCATTCGCTGGCCGCCGATATCGACGCGCAACTGGAGATATCGGGCAAGCCCGCCCGCCTGCTCGCAAGCATCAAGTCCCCCGGCATCGGCGACACACTCGGTGGCGACTTCAGCCTCAGCGGATTGAGTTTGCAAGCGCTGGCCGCCAATTCGAAGACTTTCGCCTTCCTGAAACCCTTCGGACTTTCGGCCGACCTGACAGGATCGTTCACGCTGCTGCACGGCACGACCATTGGCTACGCCGAGTTCGGCATCGGCGCAGCCGGAACGGTCGGCGGATTCGGCCGGCCGCTCAAGCTGAAATCCGTACGCGTCGCCGGGCGCTACGACGGTCGAACGGGGCGGGTGCTGATCGATGACGGATCAATCGAAAGCGAGCGGCTGCGGGCCCATTTTGCGGGAAGCGGCGATCTCGGCTTGGGCCCCAGTCCCACCGAGTTGGTCCCCAGCTTCGCTCTCTTCGTAGACAGAATGTCCGCCAATATGCCCGACATACTGCCCTCCGACTTGTCGGAGGTCGCGTGCTCTCTACGAGGCACATACGTGAAATCGGCTCGGCAATTCATCGTCGAACAGGCAGTCGTGTCGGGCGGGCCCCTTTCGGCCAGCTTCGCCGGCCGCGTGACGCTGAACCCAGGCATGTCGCCGGGGATCGCGATGGACGGCAAGGTCGGCCCGATCGGCATTCGCGACCTCTTGCATTACTGGCCGCTGACCGTCGGCTCAGGTGTCCGCGCCTGGATCGATGCCAACATTGCGGTCGGCCGCATGGGTCCGATCCTGGTGCATGCCGATTTCGCACCTGGTGCTCTCGACCATCCGGCTCTTCCCGAAAGTGCGCTGGCGGTGAGCTTTCCGCTCAACGGCGCCACCGTAAACTATATCGCCGGAATGCGGCCTTTGACGAATCTCGATGGCACGGCAGAGCTGAGCGGCGATACGTTCAGCGCACAGGTCAACTCGGCGTCGGTGGGACGCCTGGCCGTTTCTCAAGGCAGGGTCACGATTCCGAACCTGCACATGCACGGCATGTTGGGCGCGATTCACGCCCATGTCGAAGGCGCGTTGGCCGACGTGCTCGCCTTGATCGACATGAAGCCGCTTCAATACCCGTCGCGCTTCCACCTCAGTCCCAATTCGGCGGCAGGAACGAGCGTGGTCGATCTCGATTTTCGCGTCCCCATGGTTCGTAACGTTCCGGTCGGCCAGATCGGCATCGCCGTCAAGGCGGCGGTAAGCGGATTGGGTCTGTCCTTGGGACCGCACACCAAAATCACGAATGGCCATGCCGTTTTCAACATCGGCAACACTGCGCTTCGTGCGACCGGCCAGATCGATCTGGGGGCGGCGAATCTCGATGTCGACTGGCTGGAGACGTTCAACTCGGCGCCGATGACGACACATGTGTCCGTCCGCGGTGTGCTGGACGGCGAAGCGCGAGCGGCGCTCGATCTTCCCGCCGGGCATTTCTTGACGGGACCGATGGGTGTTGTTGCGGTTCTCGACGGGCATCGCGGCACCTTCCAGCGTGCGGCCATTACGGCCGATCTGACGCCGGCCTCTCTCTCGTTCGATGCGGTCAACATCGGCAAGCCGAGCGGCGCTCCCGCTTCGGCGCGCATAGCCGCCCGGTTTGACGCCGACGGCAATATCCGTTCCGCCGATGTCTCGATTTCGGGAGGGACATTGTCTGCTTTGGGCAGCGCAAGCTTCGGACCGGCGGGAGATTTGGAGCATCTCACTTTCGATCCGGTCCGTGACGGCAAGGCGAACGATTTTGCCTTGACGATGACCGAGACTCCCACGAACGGAATGGACATCGCGATAACCGGGCACTCCGTCGATGGAAGCGCACTGGCACGGAAAAAGTCGGGCGCAGAGAATTCGTCGAAAGAACGGGCGGCGGAGTCTGCGGAACCTTTCCACATCGACGCGAAGGTGGATCAGGTTGTGTTGCGCAATGGAATCGTCCTGTCGCCCTTCGTTCTCGACGCGGGCGGTATAGGGCAGCGCGTCAAATCGCTTTCGCTCGACACGCAGCTGTCGAAAAGTGCGCCGGTGAGCGCGAATATCGGCGGCACTGCATCCGGCCGCAAGCTGTCGTTGACCGCCGGCGATGCCGGCCTGCTCCTCAAAGGCTTGTTCGGCTTTACCAGCCTCAAGGGCGGTAAGCTCATTCTCAATGCGTCGATGCTGGCGGTGGGCGCACCGCAGCAAAAGGATGCGCCCGATTACGGCGGCGAGCTTGTCATTCGCGATTGCACGCTCGTCGACCAGGCCTTTTTGACCAGGTTTTTCTCGTCGGGTTCGCTCACGGGATTTCTCGACCTGATGCGCGGACAGGGCATTGCCATCGACACGCTGCGCATTCCCTTTTCGGTGACCGGCGACGTGATCGACATTCATGACGCGCGCGCCTCCGGCCCGTCGATCGGGGTAACGACCGACGGCTATATCGATCGGGCCAGTGACCAGATCGCGCTGCAGGGCGCGATCGCGCCCCTTTATGGACTCAACGGCGTGCTTGGATCTATCCCCGTCCTCGGCAATGTCTTCGTGTCCAAGAAGGGCGAAGGGATTTTTGGGATGACCTACAGTGCCAGCGGCAATTCCGACGAGCCGCAGATCAGGGTCAATCCCCTGGCGATGCTGACGCCTGGAATTCTGCGCCGCATTTTCGAGACCGGCGCGCCATCCGCCCCGCCGCCGCAAGCCGACGCAGCTTCGCCGCCGCGACCGCAGTAACGTCAAACTGGCTTGACGAGGACGTGCTTCTTGCGGCCGAGCGAAAGCTTGATGACGCCGGATTCCGTCAGGCTTGTCAGATCGGCTGTGGCGCGCGGATCCTTCACCGGAACATCGTTGACGCGCAATCCGCCGCCTTCGATAGCGCGCCGCGCTTCGCTGGCGGATGACGCCAGGCCCGCGGCATGCGCCAGATTGGCCAGCAGAAACCCGGCGGCGAGCTTGTCGCGCGCAATCTCGAACGTCGGCAACCCGGCCGCGAAAGCGCCTTCCTCGAAGGTCCGGCGGGCCGTTTCGGCGGCTTCCTGCGCCGCTTCCGCGCCATGGCACATTGCGGTGGCTTCGGTGGCGAGAATTTTCTTCGCTTCGTTCAGCTCTGCGCCTTCGAGCCGTTCCAGCCGAGAGATTTCCGCTTCGGGCAGATCCGTGAACAGGCGCAGAAACCGCCCGACGTCGGCGTCCTCGGTGTTGCGCCAGAACTGCCAGTAATCGTAAGGCGAGCAGCGGTCGGCGTTGAGCCAGACAGCGCCGGCGGCGGTCTTGCCCATTTTGGCGCCGGATGCCGTGGTGATCAGCGGCGAAGTCAGGCCGAACAGCTCCGCATCGTCGGTGCGCCGCGCCAAATCGATTCCGGAGACGATGTTGCCCCATTGATCGGAGCCGCCGCATTGCAGCCGGCAGCCATAGCGGCGGTAGAGCTCGAGGAAATCGTAGGCCTGCACGATCATGTAGTTGAATTCGAGAAAAGTGAGCGGCTGGTCGCGCTCGAGCCGCAAGCGCACGCTGTCCATGGTGAGCATGCGGTTGACCGAGAAATGTCTGCCGATGTCGCGCAGGAAAGGGACGTAGTGCAGCTTTTCCAGCCACTCGTCATTGTCGACCACAAGCGCATCCGACGAGCCCTCCCCCAGCGTCAGAAAGCGCGAGAACGACTTGAGAATGCTTGTCTTGTTGTCCTCGATCTGCGCCGGCGTCAGCAGCTGACGGGTTTCGTCGCGGCCGGAGGGATCGCCGATCTTCGTCGTGCCGCCGCCCATCAAGACGATGGGACGATGCCCGGCCTGCTGCAAACGGCGTAGCGTCATGATCTGGACGAGATTGCCGACATGCAGGCTGGGCGCGGTACAGTCGAAGCCGATATAGGCGGTGACTTGCTCCTTCTCGAGGAGCGCGTCGAGAGCGGTGCCGTCGGTGCAGCCGTAATAGGCCCCGCGGGCTACGAAATTGCCGAGAAATCGGGAGCGGAATGCTGGCGGTGCACTGGACACGGCGAGATGTTCCTATGGACGGCTTTATTTAGAGCATGACCTGATGACATTGAAGCGCAAATCCCCCACAGTCTTCCTCGCCCGTGCGAATGCATGGGGGAGATATCGAGCGCCCCCCGGTCCGCGCAAAGCGCGGCCGGACGATAAACTCCGTAAGCAAGACGGAGGGGGTAGGACGCCGACATTTACCAAGGCTCAGGTGTTTTGCGATTTTGCCGCACAAGTGTGGCACGGCCAGGTAAGTCCCTCCGTCTCGCAGTGCTTTCGCACTGCTCGCCACCTCCCCCATTTTGCTGCGCAAAGCGGGGGAGGAAGAAATTTTTGCGCTTATTCCGGAACCGCGACGCCCATGGTCTTGGCGACATAACCTCGAACAGCGTCCACCACGTCGGTTTCGGAGCGATCGAAGAAATGATTGGCGCCGTCGATTTTGGCGTAGGCGATCCGAATGCCTTTCTGTGCCGAAAGCCGATCCACAAGCTTTTGCACGTCCTGCTCGGGCACGACCTGATCCTTGGTGCCATGCACGATCAGGCCGGAAGCAGGGCAGGGCGCGAGGAACCCGAAATCGTACATGCTGGCGGGCGGCGCGATCGAAACGAAATTGGTGATTTCCGGCCGGCGCATCAAAAGCTGCATGCCGATCCAGGCGCCGAACGAGATGCCGACCACCCAAACGAACGAAGGGTTGGGATAGAGCGTGTTCATCCAGTCCAGCACGGCCGCGGCGTCGGAAAGCTCGCCGGCACCGCTGTCGAAAGTTCCCTGGCTCCGCCCGACGCCGCGAAAATTGAAGCGGACGGTCGTGCAGCCCAGCTGCAAAAGCATATGGTAGAGATCGTAAACAAGCGGATTGTTCATAGTACCGCCGTACTGCGGATGGGGGTGCAGCACGAGCGCCATGGGCGCACCGGGCGTCTTCTGGCGTTGATAGCGCGCCTCGATGCGGCCGGCTGGCCCGGAAAGAACGATTTCAGGCATCGGCCACCTTATCCTTCTGCAGGCGCTTGTGCCTGCTTGCCCATGTTGACGACGTCACAGGGATACATGCGTCCGGACGGGGCTGCAAAAAGCGCTATTTCCTTTAGAAAATCTGGCATGACCGACAGAATATGGCTCAAATTCTTGACTAGGTTAGTCGGACAATCTATATCCGGCGCGCAGCCCCGCCGTTCCGACGGGCACAAGGGAGGCGTTTCTACACCGAAGAAGCCCCTGTTGAGCAAGTGCGGAATCGTCGCCGGGAAAAGGAGCAGTGTTTATGAGGCTCAGCACAAAAGGCCGCTACGCCGTCATGGCGATGGCGGACCTTGCGGGGCACGACTCGGCCGACCGGGCGGTGTCTCTTTCCGAAATTGCAGAGCGGCAAGACATCTCGCTGTCCTATCTGGAGCAGCTTTTTGCCAAGCTGCGCCGGCGCGGGCTGGTGCGCAGCGTGCGGGGTCCGGGCGGCGGTTATCGGCTGAGCCGTCCCGCCCATGAAATACGCGTTTCCGACGTCATCGTGGCGGTCGATGAGCCGATTGGGGCGACCCGCTGCACGCCTGGCAGCCCGGTCGGTTGCACAGGCACGGGGTCGCGTTGCGCCACGCATGATCTGTGGGAAGAGCTGGGGCGGCAAATCCACGTCTTCCTGTCTTCCGTGTCCTTGGCCGATGTGATCGAGCGCCGGGTTCTCGGCCGCGCCCAGCCTTTTGAGCCGAATATCGGCGAACCAAAGGCTGGCGAGTTGCGGGTCGCTGCGTAAGGAATTCAGGTTCGTATGACATATCTCGACCACAACGCATCTTCGCCGCTGAGACCCGAAGCCAAGGCCGCCATGGAGCGTGCCCTATCCGTCGCCGGCAACCCTTCGTCGGTGCATCAGGAGGGCAGGGCGGCGCACGCTCTCGTCGAGAATGCACGCGAGCAGGTGGCGGCGCTGGCGGGTGCGCGGCCGCAGGACGTCATCTTCACGAGCGGCGGGACAGAAGCCAACGCGCTGGCCCTGTGGGGAGCGGTTCAAGGCGCGGCGGACGCGCAGTCGCGTCTCACCCGGCTCTTCGTATCGGCCATCGAACATGATTCCGTGCTGAAAACAGCGGCTGCGATCGGCGAACGCCAAGCCGGCATTCGCACCGCGGCGATTGCCGCGACGCAGGACGGGACGATCGACATGGATGCCCTGCGGGCGCAGTTTCGCGAAGGCAAGGGCCGCGCCGTACTGGCCGTCATGGCAGCCAACAACGAGACGGGCGTCATTCAGCCAACGGCGAGCGTGGCGGAACTGGCGAAAGAGCACGGCGCATTGCTGCTCGTGGACGCCGTCCAGGCCTGCGGCAAGATCGCAGTCGATGGCGCCATGGCCGATTATGTCTCATTGTCGGCGCACAAAATCGGCGGGCCGCAAGGCGTGGGCGCTTTGATCCTGCGCGACGGTGCGCCTTTCGTGGCGCAAATCCTTGGCGGTGGCCAGGAGCGCGGCCGCCGGGCCGGAACCGAGAATGTCGTTGGCATTGCCGGATTTGGCGCTGCAGCCGATGCGGTCCGCAGCGAGGACGTCACGCCAGTAGCCGCTCTGCGGGATCGCTTCGAGATAGAGCTTAAGGCCCGCATTTGTGGAACCGTGGTGTTTGGGTCAGGCGCCGCCAGGCTTCCCAACACGTCGTGCTTTGCGGTACCGGGAGTAGCTGCGGAAACCGCCGTCATGGCGCTCGACCTCGACGGAATCGGGGTGAGCGCCGGCGCGGCATGTTCGTCGGGAAAAGTGCGGCCGTCCCATGTGCTCGAAGCCATGGGCGTTTCGGACGATCTCACAAGTTGCGCACTGCGCGCGAGCTTCGGCTGGAATTCCGTGCCGGCCGATGTCGATGCGGCGCTTGCATCGCTTGACAAACTCGCGCAGCGGGCTGGCGCCCGCCGCGCGGCATAAGGCAGGATCATGGCTGCTATCGAAGACACAAGGCAACGGGTCGCCGCGCTCGGCGAGAGGTACAAATACGGCTTCGTCACCGATATCGAGATGGAGCGCGCGCCCAAGGGTCTCAACGAAGAGGTCGTGCGCCTGATCTCGGCCAAGAAGGACGAACCGGCCTGGATGCTGGACTGGCGGCTCGCCGCCTTTCGCCGCTGGAAGGAGATGCACGAGCCCACATGGGCGCGTGTGCATTATCCCAAGATCGATTACGACGATGCCTACTACTACGCGGCACCCAAAGCCGCGGCCAATCCGAAGAGTTTGGACGAGGTCGATCCCAAGCTGCTCGAAACCTACGCGAAGCTCGGCATACCGCTGCACGAGCAGAAGCTGCTCGCGGGTGTGGCCGTCGACGCCGTGTTCGATTCGGTTTCGGTGGCAACGACCTTCAAGGCCAAGCTCGGCGAGGCCGGCGTCATCTTCTGTCCTATGTCCGAAGCAGTCCGCGATCATGGCGAACTCGTGCGCAAATACCTGGGTTCGGTCGTGCCGGTCACCGACAATTTCTTCGCGACGTTGAACTCGGCGGTATTCTCCGACGGTTCTTTCGTTTATGTGCCCAAAGGCGTGCGCTGCCCGATGGAGCTCTCCACCTATTTCCGCATCAATGCGTCGGAGACGGGGCAGTTCGAACGTACGCTGATCATTGCCGACGAAGGCGCCTATGTGAGCTATCTCGAAGGCTGCACGGCGCCCAAGCGCGACGAAAATCAGCTGCATGCAGCGGTCGTCGAACTGGTGGCGCTGGACGGCGCCGAGATCAAATACTCGACGGTGCAGAATTGGTATCCGGGCGACGAGGAGGGCAGGGGCGGCATCTTCAATTTCGTCACCAAGCGGGGTGACTGCCGCGGCCGGAAGTCGAAAATCTCGTGGACGCAGGTCGAGACCGGCTCGGCCATCACCTGGAAGTATCCGAGCTGCATCCTGCGCGGCGACGATTCGGTCGGCGAGTTCTACTCGATTGCGATCACTAACAATTATCAGCAGGCCGACACCGGTACGAAGATGCACCATCTGGGCAAGAACACGCGCTCGCGCATCATCTCCAAAGGCATCAGCGCCGGCCGCGCCCAGAACACCTATCGCGGGCTCGTCAGCATTCATCCCCGTGCCGACGGCGCGCGAAACCATACGCAATGCGATTCGCTGCTGATCGGCGGCCAATGCGGCGCCCACACCGTGCCCTATATCGAAAGCCGCAATCCGACCGCGCGCATCGAGCACGAGGCGACGACATCGAAGATTGCAGACGATCAGCTCTTCTACTGCACGTCGCGCGGCATCGGCGAGGAGGAAGCGGTAGCTCTGATCGTCAATGGCTTCTGCCGCGAGGTGCTGCAGCAGCTGCCGATGGAATTCGCCGTGGAAGCGCAAAAGCTGGTGGGAATTTCGCTGGAAGGGAGCGTGGGGTGAGCGATATCTTCGCGGTTCCTTCAAAATATCATCCCCGCGAACGCGCGGGGCGCATACTGCACTCCCGCTTTCGCGGGAATGACAAGTTTAGGTGATTTAGATGTTGGAAATTCGTGATCTGCGCGTCACCGTCGACGACAAGGAAATCCTGAAAGGATTGAGCCTTTCCGTTGGCGCCGGCGAAGTGCACGCCATCATGGGCCCGAACGGGTCCGGCAAGTCGACGCTGTCGTACACGTTGGCCGGCCGCGACGGCTATGAGGTCACGCAAGGAAGTATTCGCTACAAGGGCGAAGACCTCACGACGCTGCCGCCGGAAGACCGCGCCGCAAAAGGGATCTTCCTCGCGTTGCAATACCCGGTGGAGATCCCCGGCGTCACCACCATGACGTTCCTCAAGACGGCACTGAACGCGCAGCGGCGCGCGCGCGGCCAGAACGAATTCGATGCCGTGTCGGTATTGCGGCTGGTGCGCGACAAGGCGGCGAAGCTCAAGATACCGGAAGACATGCTCAAGCGCGCCCTCAATGTCGGCTTTTCGGGCGGCGAGAAAAAGCGGCTGGAGATCCTTCAAATGGCGCTGTTCGAGCCGGCGCTTGCCATCTTGGACGAGACGGACTCCGGGCTCGACATCGACGCGCTCAAGATCGTGGCCGAGGGCGTCAATGCAATGCGCTCGCCGGAGCGGGGTATGCTGGTCATCACCCATTACCAGCGCCTGCTCGAGTACATCGTGCCGGATCGGGTGCACGTGCTCTCCAAGGGCCGCATCGTGCGCGCGGGCGGCAAGGAGCTGGCGCTGGAGCTCGAGGCCAAGGGCTACGAAGGCATCGCAAAGGACGCGGCATGAACGCGCCTCTTTCACCGCTGGAAATCTTCCGGACGGCGGGAATTCCCACGCGGCGTGTGGAAGACTGGAAATACACCGACCTTCGCAGTGCGATCGACGAGGGCGCGTTTGAGCAACCCAATGGGCTCGCCATCAGCGTTTCGGAAGTACCGCATATCGAAACGAGGATCCTAGAGGACCAGCCGCTGCCCGATTGGGCACTGCGAGTCGTTCAACGGATGCCGGCTGCCGGTGCTGTCGACGCTGCCGCACGTGCCTTCGCCCCGAACATCGTCGCGGTTCGCGTTCCCGCAGGCGTCCGGAGCGCAGAGGCGCTGCGTATTGACTACCGGTCGGGCGGCGCGGCTCAAATCGTACTGCACCTTGAACGCGGTGCTTCGCTGACCTTCATGGACGTGCACCATCCGCAAGGCAACGGGCTGAGAAATATCTCGGTATCCGTTCTCCTTGAGGATGGTGCGAGCCTTTTGCACATTCGACATGCCGGATTTGCGAGTGAATTGACGACGATCGAGACGGTGTCGGCCGTGCTGGGCCGAAACTCCACCTATCGAGTCCATGTCATCGAGGGCGGCGCCAAGCTCTCCCGCGCCGAGTGGAACGTCGTGCTTGACGGCGAAGGGGCCGACGCGGAGATTTCGGGCGCAACCGTACTCGGCCATGGTTCGCATGCGGATGTGACGACCCGCATCGACCATGCGACGCGCAACACCACGAGCCGTCAGCTGTTCAAGAAGGTCGCCGCCGGACATTCGCGCGCCGTCTATCAGGGCAAGATCACGGTCCGCAAAGACGCAAACGGCTCCGACAGCCGGCAGACAGCCAAAGCCATTCTGTTGGGCACGCGCGCCGAAGCGGATCTGAAACCCGAACTCGAAATCCTGGCCGACGATGTGAAATGCGCCCACGGCGCGGCGATCGGCGACCTGGATGCCAATTCGCTGTTCTATCTGAGGTCGCGGGGCATACCCGAGCCCGAGGCGCGGTCGTTGCTGCTGAGAGCGTTTCTCGAAGAGGCGGTGGACACGATCGAAGATGAAACTCTCCGCGCCGCCGCGTGGCGGTTCGTGGAAGCCGGGCTTGCGCAAGCGATGATGGCGCAGTTATGAACCCGCAGGCGAAAGCGAAGACGACGATGCCGTTCGATGCGCAATCCGTCCGAGCGGAATTCGATATCCTGTCGCGCGAAGTCTACGGCAAGCCGCTCGTCTATCTCGACAGTGCGGCGTCGGCGCAGAAGCCCCGTGCCGTTCTCGATGCAGTGCAGCGCTTTGCCGTCAGCGAATACGCCAATGTGCATCGCGGCGTGCATTTTCTCTCCGCCAAGGCGACCGCGCGTTACGAAGACGCGCGCGAGACGGTAAGGCGCTTCCTCAATGCCGAGCGCAGCGACGAGATCGTCTTCACCAAGGGCGGTACGGAAACCATCAACCTTGTCGCCTATTCATACCTTGCGCCGCACATCGCGCGCGGCGACGAGATCGTGCTCACGACGATGGAGCACCACTCCAATATCGTTCCCTGGCACTTCTTGCGCGAACGGCAAGGCGCGGTGCTGCACTGGGTGGACGTGAACGACGACGGTTCGCTGAATGTGGATGCTCTCGACGCGGCCATCGGTTCGAGAACCAGGCTGGTTGCGGTCACGCATATGTCGAACGTGCTCGGCACGATCACGCCGCTCAAGGAGATTGTCCGCCGCGCGCACGCCAAAGGCGTGGTGGTTCTCGCCGACGGATGCCAGGGTGCCGTACACGAGATGGTGGATGTGCGCGACTTCGACGTCGATTTCTACGCCATCACCGGTCACAAGCTTTATGGCCCGACCGGTATCGGCGCGTTGTACGCCAAGCGTGCGCATCTCGAACGGATGCGGCCCTTCAACGGCGGCGGGGAAATGATCGCGGAAGTCACCCGCGACAAGGTGACGTATGCGGAGCCTCCTGCGCGCTTCGAGGCCGGCACGCCACCGATTCTGCAGGCGGTCGGCCTGGCGGCTGCGCTCAAATGGCTCGGCTCGCTGGACCGGCACGCGGTGGCGGCGCACGAGGACGCTTTGCTAGCCCATGCCACGGCAGAGGTGGAAAAGCTGAACTGGGTGCGGATCATCGGCCAAGCGGCGGGCAAGGGTGCCATCCTCTCTTTCGAATCCGAAGGGATGCATGCACATGACGTGGCCACCATATTGGATCGCGAAGGCGTCGCGGTTCGGGCCGGCCATCATTGCGCTCAGCCGCTGATGGAGCGGTTCGGGGTGGATTCCACCACGCGGGCCTCCTTCGCACTTTACAACACGCATGCGGAAGTCGAAGCGCTGGTTGCGGCGCTTCACAAGGCAAGAAAAATTCTGGGCTGATTGGCGATGGATGAAAGTCTGAGAGAGCTCTACCAGGAGGTGATCCTCGATCACAGCCGGCATCCGCGTCATTTCGGAGCGCTGGCGCACCCCACGCACCATGGCGAAGGGCATAACCCGCTCTGCGGCGACCGCGTGAAGGTCTATCTGCATCTGGATGGCGCGGGCCGGATCGACGACATCTCGTTCGAGGGCCGCGGCTGCGCCATCTCGCAGGCCTCGGCGTCGCTGATGACGGACATGGTCAAGGGCCGCAGCGTTGAGGATGCCGAGCGCCTCATGGGCGGGTTTCTCAGCCTGGTGAAAGGCGAGGATGGAGCAGCGCTGGCGCCGGAAGATCGCGAGCGGCTTGACGTCATGGCGGGGGTCTCGGAGTTTCCCATGCGCGTCAAATGCGCGACGCTGGCCTGGCACACGATGAAATCGGCCTTGGAGGGCGGTGCAACCGCAAAGACGCAATGAATGCCGAACCGCAGGACCTGCACCCACAGACGCAGTCCGCCGTTGCGCCCGCGGAGCTGGAGGAGTTCACGCGCAAGCTCGTGGCGGCGATCAAGACCGTCTACGACCCGGAAATCCCGGTGGACATTTACGAACTCGGACTTATCTACAAGGTGGACGTTGCCGACAACAAAGACGTGACCGTCGACATGACGCTCACGGCGCCGGGTTGCCCGGTGGCGGGCGAGATGCCGGAGATGGTAAGGTCGGCGCTCGAAGGCGTGGAAGGCATCGGCGCGGTCGCTGTAAATATGGTTTTCGAGCCGCCCTGGACCCCGGAAAGAATGAGCGAAGAAGCCAAGCTCGAACTGAACATGTACTGACCATGACGACGGCAGCGAAACCCCGGCGCGAACGCCTCAAGCCGATCCGCCTGACCGATGCGGCTGCGGCCAGGATCAAGGACATCATGGCCAATGCCGAGGTCCCGTATGCGGGCGTACGCGTGGGCGTCGCCAATGGCGGCTGCGCCGGCATGAGTTACACGATGGATTACGCCGAGAGTGCTGCGCCTCTCGACGAAGTGGTGGAAGACAAGGGCGTCAAAATCTTCATCGAGCCGAAAGCGATCCTGTTCCTGCTGGGGACCGAAATGGATTTCGTGCGCGACAAGCTCGCGGCGCGTTTCGTGTTCAAAAACCCCAATCAGACCGCCGCTTGCGGCTGCGGCGAATCCGTATCGCTGAAGCCGGCGGAAGAGCCTGCTGAGTAGGCGGACATTCTTCCTCCCCCGTGCGAATGCATGGGGGAGGTGTCGAGCGAATGCAGTGAACAAGACGGAGGGGGCCCGACGCCGACACTTACGAAGGCTCGGACGTTATGCGCGTTCGTTGCATAAGTGTGACGGCGGCCGGATAGGCAGCCTCCGTCTCGCAGTGCTTTCGCACTGCTCGCCACCTTCCCCATTTTGCTGCGCAAAGCGGGGGGGAGAATGGTGATCTCAATGCGCAGTTGCCAGCGCTCCCAATGCGCGCGGCTATTTGCCCTTAAACGCAGGCGGACGCTTGGCAAAGAACGCCGCCACGCCTTCCGCGAAGTCCTCGGTGAGCCCGGCCGCCCTTTGATGCCGGCATTCGAGATCGAGCTGCTGTTCCATGCTGTTGTGCGGGCTCGCCCAATAAAGCTGCCGGGTCGCCACCAGAGCGCGGGTCGGCCCTGCCGCCAGCCGTTCTCCCAGCGCGATCGCTTCCTTCATCAGCTCTGCGTCGTCATAGACGCGGTTGACGAGTCCCCACGCAAGCGCTGTCTCCGCCGGAAGCCTTTCGGCGAGCAGCGACAGCTCGCGCGCCCGCGCGGAGCCTACCAGCCGCGGCAGCAGCCATGTCGAGGCGCCGTCGGGCACCAAACCGATACGCACAAAGGCTTGCAGAAAATAGGCCGAACGCGCGGCCAGAATGAGATCGCCCATCAGCGCGATGCTCATGCCTATGCCGGCGGCCGCGCCCATCACGGCGGTAATCAGGGGCATATTCAGATCGCGCAGTGTGCGGATCAGGGGATGAAACGCGGTTTCCAGCAGATAACCCGTATCGAGGGGCCCCTTCTCGGGATCGCTCGTCTGGTCGGCGAGATTGGCTCCGGCGGAGAACCCGCGTCCTTCGCCCGTCAACACGGCGGCACGGAATTCACCCGATTTCTCGACAAAGTGAAACGCGTCGCGCAGGCCTTTGGCCATGCCCTCGGAGGCCGCGTTCAACATTTCCGGCCGGTTCATGGTGACGACGGCCACTCTGCCGTATGCCGTTACGTAAACCTGTTCGAAATCCTTGCGCATCTCGCCTCGTCAAATGTCCTTCGCCGGAAGGATAGGCGGTGCCGATGCGAAAGGGAATGCGGTTTAAGCCGCGACGATCGTGTCCAATGCCGGCGCGATCGCCGATTCCCCGACCACGCAATTGCGGCCCATTTTCTTGGCCGAATAGAGGCAGGTGTCGGCGCGCTCGATAAGCTCCGCCAGCTTGTCGTTCGGGCCCAATTGGGCAACGCCGATGGAAATGGTCAATCGTCCCAGCAAGTCCCCCGTCGAGCGCCTGACGAGCTTCTTGGACTCCACATTGGCGCGGATCTGGTTGGCGAGCGTTAGGCCCGCCCGAAGCGGAGTACGCCGGAGGATGACGGCGAATTCCTCGCCGCCATAGCGCGCCGCCGTATCGCGGCCCTTCACGTTCTCCGACAGGCATTGGGCGACCAGCTTCAGCACCTGGTCGCCGGTCTGATGCCCCCAGGTGTCGTTGAAATTCTTGAAATGGTCGATGTCGCACATGAACAGGCATAACGGTTCGCCCGACTGGCGCGACTGCTCGACGGCATCGGCCAGTTCCGTGTCGAAGGCCTTGCGGTTGCTGATGCCCGTCAGCGGATCGAGCAGGCTTTCCCGCCGCACATGGTCGAGCTTGTTGCGAAGCTCTTTGACCTCGTGGGAAGAACGTTGCAATTCTTCTTCCAGGCTCTTGGTGCGGGCCTCCATGACCTCTGTTGCGCCGAGCAGCGACTTCACCAATTTCTCCACCCCGGCCGGCGATTGATCGGACCCGAGCGCGCCCGTGGCGGCGGTGAGCTTGCGGCCGTAATCCTCGGTGTCGCGCTCCGCTGCCGCAAGCTTGGTCATGACCGTTGCAATCGTGTCGGTGATTTCGCTGCCGATGTCCTCGACCGCTCTCTGCAACCGGTTGGTGCCGAGAAGGCGGTCGCGGACCGCTTCCAGCACCTCCGGGGAGAAGCTCTTCTTCCGGGCGATCATTTCGCCGATGACGCGCGAGACGGTCGGATTGTCGCCGGCGGAATAGGCGTAGAAGAGCTGAAAATTTTCCGGATTCGGCAGCACGTCGCATTCCGCCATCAGGGCGAGCGCCGTCTTCGCCAATGCTTGCGCGCGTTCTTGCCGGCTCACCGCCTCAAGCTCCCAGGGCCGTTGGTTTTCCAGGTACCGCCATGCTGCATGAGGGAAGGTAATAAACTGTTAAGCGGGGTCAGCGCGAATGAAAGAACCGGCGGGGTCGACGACTGCGTTGACCTGGCTTGCGCGAGGGGATTCCCCGATCGCTCGGCGCGGACGGCGCACGAAGGACGAGGAATTCGTCCCAACGGATGAATCTGGACTATGGTGCGTGCTTGCAGGCCGTCTGGATACGGACAGGGAATGGACTAAACGGCATATTGTTCGCGCGATCGGCAGCCGCATCACGATCCACCGATTACGATACCATCCCCAGCCTGCGCCAGATCGGCACGTTCTGCGCAATTTTGGTCGCACATTCCTTGGTCACGGCGGCGAGCGCTTCCGTGTCGTTCTCGATAACCTTGCCGTCGACCATCGGACGTCTCCCAACCTCCCGCCAGCCATCGAGAAGACGTGCAGCCAAGGCCGCGGCATCGGGCGTCCCGCCGCGGCGCAGCGTCGAGTAGACGGCGAAATCGGATGGGGACAATGTGAAACCGAGACCGACCGTTGGCACGGCAATCGTCGCGCCTTGTAAGAATGAGGTATCGTCCTGCACCGCGTTGAGCCGCGCCGCAGCGTCCTCTGCGTCGCGGTTCGGCCCCCGCCAGAGGTAAGCGAGGTTAGAGCCGAGGAGCGTGGCCACGAGCTCATGGGCTGCAACCGTGTGATCGGCCTGCAGGCGCGCCACAGACACTAGTTCTCTCACGCTGCGCGGCCCCGCCTCCAGAGCCTCGAGAATCCGCCTGTAGGCTACCGGGTGCGGCCGCAACTTCACTCCGGTGGGGGCAACGACCTCGATAAACTCCGGTATAGGCTGCACGAGCGCGAAAGAGAGATCGTTCAGCAAGGACTGGCGCTTTGCTTCCGGCATGGCTCGGGCGCCTCGTACATAGACATCTTGGCGAAACTGGTTGTTGATACAGAAATCCCTGAATGTCTCCCTGAGCTCGGGAACTGCGATGCCGGAAAGGAGCGCGAGTTGCTCTTCGTCCAGCCCGATATTCCAAAAATTCTTCATGAGATGCGCAGAGCCCATATAGCCGAGCTTGGCCTCGCCGAAAGCGCGGGCGACATCGGCGAAATAGTAAGGCGCCCATCCCGTGTGCAAATATTCATGGGCCAGATATGTCAGGTAGTGACGCCGGCTGTCCTCGTTCAATCGATTGATTGCATCCTGAAAGCGCGGCGGGATTATCTTCTTCTCGAAAAAACGATTGATCGTCGCCAGGGCGTTGGCCGCGGCCTGATCGCTGCGGCCGGGTTGCGCGGTTGCCAGCTCCCGCAACACACGTTGAAGGGGTGCTATTTCGTTCCATGCGGGCAGGGCATTGTAGCTGACATAGACGAGCCCGCCCGGCTTGAGATGCGACTTCAGGAAGGTAATAATTGCCCGTTGCAGCTCGGGCGCGATCCAGCTCCAAACGCCGTGCAACGCGACGATGTCGAACATCGGCAGCCCGGCGGACGGTTCCGTCAGCCCCTCGAAACTGCGTTCGTGAAACGTGATGTTGTCAAGGCCGGCGGCGCGGGCACGGGCTTTCGCATGAGCGATACTCGCAGGATTGAAATCGACCGCGTGGAAAATCGCTTTCGGATTGACCGCCGCAAAAATCAGGCTTGTGACCCCACGCGAGCATCCCAGCTCGCAATAGGTAAAGCTCGCATCGAGGTCTGGCGGCTCGAAGCCGTTCATCGCCGCCGTCAGAGCAAGACCCTGCGGAGCCATGACTGGGTAAAAACCCTCCACATACTCGATATCGGTAATGTAGCCTTTGCCCCAATCGACCATGTTCACTCGCTCAAAACCCAAGCCCGCTCCAACGGTCCGAGACTATTTTCGCTGCCGTCATCCCGTGAAACGGTTTGCGCGATGTCGGAATTGGGAGACCGGATTGATATGACTTTTCAAGTCGACTTATCATCCCGCTTCGAGCCGGGGCAAGCGCCTTGGCGAGGCAAAACTCGCCAACAATGGCCAGTCTCTCATGATTGGCGACGTTACCCTTGACATACCTAACCCCATGATATAGATTTCCGGCCATAGGAGATTTTGCCATGGCCCGTCCCGTTCTTGATGCCGTCCACTTCCACAGCGAAGAAGCCGCTTTTGCCTATGTTGAGGCGCACCTGTGGCCGAACGGCCCGATTTGCCCATTCTGCGGCGAGAGCGAGCGGATAGGCAGGCTTCAGGGCAAGACTACCCGTCCGGGCCTGCGAAAGTGCTACACATGCAAAAAGCCCTTTACCGTGCGCATGGGAACCGTTTTTGAATCCTCGCACCTTGCGCTGCGGCTCTGGCTTCAGGTCATGCACCTGATGTGTGCTAGCAAGAAGGGTATCAGCAGCCGGCAAGTTCAACGGATGCTGAATTGCTCCATGCGGACCGCGTGGCATTTGACCCACCGCATTCGCGAGGCAATGGCCCCGAATTCCGATGCTCCCAAGCTGGGTGGGGGAGGGCAGATTGTGGAAGCGGACGAAACCTTCCTGACCAATTCGCCTAAGACCAAGAAGCGTCCCGGCTATCAGCACAAGATCGCGATTTTGTCGCTTGTTGAGCGGGGCGGGAAGGCCCGTTCCGTGGTTTTGGACAAGCCGCCAAGCACTCCGGAAATCTACACCGCGATTGCGCAAAACGTGGAAGCGGACAGCGTCCTGCATACCGATGGGGCGCAATACTACAAATTCAACCCCGTGGACGAGCACGAAGCCGTCAACCACGCAAAGGGCCAGTATGCCCGTAAGAGCGAAAAGGGCGACGTGGTCCACGTCAACACCGCGGAAGGCTTCTTCTCGGTTTTCAAACGGGGAATGATCGGGACTTATCAGCACGTTGAGGCGCAACACCTGCACCGCTACGTGAATGAATTCGATTTCCGCCAGAGCTACCGCGAGAAAGTCGGCGTCAACGATACCATGCGGGCCGAACTGGCCTTGGAGGGTGCCAAGGGCAAGCGACTCACCTATCGAACGCCTCGTGGGAACTCGCTCACAGCGTGAATTCCGCAAAGGCCGCAATATTCTGCGGATTATTCTCGCGGTTCTAGAGGGGGAACCGGACTGATTCCGGTTTCCTTTTTCGTTATTCTCAAAGTCGAGATACTCAGGAAATCTGTACCACCACGAATTGGACGGGGCGCCAAGGCTGACGAAAGAAGCTAAGAAGCTTTGTCGTCGTCGGTAGTGGCGGCAGAACGCCGAAGAGCCAAACCCAAATCGTCCGTTCGGAGCGTGAGGTATCGACCAGATCCATTCCGAATAAACGCCTTTTCCAAGATAGCAATTGAAGTGTTCGCATGGCTGCGAATCACTTCTTGCCGAAGAGCGGCTTCCTCTTTCTCGGTCATGCGGCGAACTACCTTCCCAATGGGCGCAGACGTATATGCTCCGCTAGGGCCAAATTTGCAAGAAATCCTACGAGATCGTCGGTCAGCAGATCAATTTCTTCCCTAACAAATAGGTCAGGTTTGTCCGAATCAAGGCTTAAAACCCCCATTGCCTCCTTCGGTGATAGCATGGAGCCCACGCTTCGCAGTGGTGACCGCGTGCTTGTCAATATGAGCGACAAGCGCGTGAGCCAGCCGGGACTATTTGTGCTTTGGGACGGCGATGGAACTGTGGTCAAGCGTCTCGAACTCGTCCCCAATTCAAAACCGTCGAAGTTACAGCGGATTTCGGACAATCCGTTGCACGGCACCTATGAGGTGCTGGCGGATCAAACCATCATCGTCGGGCGCGTCGTCTGGTTTGCCCGCAGAATGTGATCAGCTAGGCGCCACGCGATCCAGCAGAATCTTGAATTCCATCTCGGCCCCACTGATTCGATAATGGATGTTCCTGCCGCGCGCGCGGCCGATTTCGATGTCACAGCCGTTCTGCTTGAAAGCGGCAATTTCGCCCAGTCGCAGAGCAAGAGATTCACGAGCGCCAATGAAAACCAGGCGTTTTGTCGTCAGGTAAAGGCTTCCCGTGTCTATCTTCTGGAATTCTTCATGCGAACGGGGCGTGATCCGTCCGCCACCGGTGCGCACCGTAACGCCCTTCGCCACCCGCACGGAAACGCCAGCCCCACCATAAGAGGCGGAGCGAACAGCCTTGTAATCATAGCGGTCACAACTTCTGCTCCACGTGCATTGCTCCCCTGGCTGCAACGATATCGGAACAGTCTCACTTGGAAGAGGACCTGTCTTAAGCACCCAAATATGCTTGGCAAGAGTTGCAGTTTGGCAGGCATGATCAAAATTCATCCGGTTTACGGCATTCTGACCAAATAGGGACCAGTGCCGCTGCCCCTCGGCAAAAAGCCGGTCGAATTCGCGCCGCGGGCCTTGCTCCAAGCCGGCTCTGATTGCTTCGATTCCGTCGAGTGTCGGCACGGGTTTGACAATGGGAACGCCAGCACCGCGGGCGAGCAATAGCCCAACGATCTTGCTTCTGGCGGCGTCAAGTTCTTGCGAATTGTCTACCGTGGCAGGTTCCGGCAGGACCACGGATACCCACTTGCGCCTTCCTGGCAAGCGTATCCAGGTCGCCGCGATGATAAGCATCCCGAGAACCGCCCCAGCAAAGGGCGAACCGGTATCCTTCAAGCTTGTATCCGGTGCGATAAACATCGCGAGGCCCGTTAGGACAAAAAGCAGGCCACTAGCAAAAATCATCGCGCGAATGCGGCCGGGGTAGGGATGCCACCATAAGGTGAGCTTCGGTGAAATGATCCCAGCGACCGCTGCGCCGATTGACAGCAGGACAACCAAACTACCAAGCGCTTGAGACATAAGCCCCTCCCCATCTCTGGAGAGCCTATGGAATGACGGGTCTGCGCTCACCCTAAGTGTCGCTTGACACCTTCGAAAGCTTTACTTACGTTTCCCCCATCACCCGCGAATTGGGAGGGGCTGGAATTGAGCCGCGTAAACGCCATCAACGACAACGAACAGCCTGTTCCGGCGAAATTGCTGGATGTCTCCCAAGGCGGTACTGGCGGAATTCCGCCACTCGGATTTGAAAATCCGCCACTATGGGCCAAAATCCGCCAGTACCCCTCCTTCTTTCCGATCCACTCGATCCTCTTGTAAATCGGTATTTCAAGGGCAGAGTTTAACCCGCGGGAGTGGTCGGCTTGGCTATCGTCAAAATCAATCCAACTGCCATCAAGACGCAACTCGTTGACGCACTTAGTGACAGCGGGATTACAGGTTTGGAAGGCCCGAACCACTTGGTATCGCATGTCAGTCACCTTCACCCGCCGATCATGAATGGTCTCACCAGTTGGATACCCAGCAACCTTGTGCAGATAAATTTGTCCTTCGATCTCAATCGGGTTCCAAATTGCAAGACGGAACTCATGAAGCGGGTACACGACTCTCAGATAATCGTAGAGCGCTGTAAGTGTAAGCCTCCTCACCAAATCGTGCGTAATCTGGCCGTCGCTATTTTGGTCGGAAACAAATTTGATGAGGCCGCTCGTTATCGAGTTCCGCGCCGCTACGTTTAGCTTTTGCGCGGTGATCTGAGAACGGAGATAATGCCACTCGCTGTCTGTCAGGTCTTGAGGGCGCTGAACATCAAGAATTGGTCTTGCATGTTCGGTCGGCTCAGAAGTTAGATGATATATTGACGTTTGCAGGCTGTCGTAGTCCTGTTTTTCTCCATATTTCTTGAACTTTTGTTTCGCGGCGCTTCCGAGTTGCTCCCTTAGCTGGTCGGTAATGAATAGCTCGTCTGGAACTGGGGCCAATTGTTTCTCGTGCTTGAGAAATGCATCAAACTCCGCAGCTGGCGCGGCGTCGAATCGTGAGTCTCCCCCGGCCAGATAAACATTCGCGAAGTGTGCTTTCACCCGAAATCGTCGAGTAGTGAACCCAGTTTCGGGTCCCTGGCGGCCAACGATCGCTGCCGTTTGGCGTGACAAAATGGACAATTTGGAAATGAACTCGTTCGCAGCTTTCACGCTATTGCCCGTCTGGAATTTAGCAGGGAAAAATGCATGCCCTCCATCTCCTTGCCAGTTCGTAGCAACCCAGCCGCCATATCTCTGGACGCACTCGGAGAAGAGGTTTTCCAATAATTTTTGGCAATCGCACTTTTCCGACGCGTTCACGCCAAGCTTCGCAAAGAAATTTTGTGAATTGACTGTATCGATGTGCAGAACCTCGACCGGCTGAAGACCTTCCTCGGGCCTGTTGCTCCCCGACATATTTCCTTCCCATTTTCCACAAACATGCGCCATATTAACCGCATGCGCAAGATTCCCCAAGGTCGCAATCCGGTCCTGAAACGCAAGTCAAAACCGGAGCGCGTCCACGACGATCCCGCCGAATCCAAGCGGTTCATCGAAATTGCCGAAGTCCTTGGGGCGGACAAGGACGAGGGGGCGTTGTCGCGCATTCTCAAGAGGATTGCCCCGAAGAAGAAGGGCTAGTTTTTCGCTGACCCCACTGACGGCGATGCTCAAAATGCGCGAAATAGTCGCCTTTGAATCCCTGTAGCTCCCTTGCATCCAATTCGCAGCGCAAAACGGGAACCTTCCATCCCGTGCGAGCGGGTTCCCACAGCTTCAGGGAATGTGCCGGGTCAATTAGCGGGCTTAAGTTAGGTGTGGACAACCCTTGGCTTTCAAGCTGCCAAGCGCCAGAGGTAACGCCGTCTGCCGCTTGCAATCCGGGTGTTTTCTCCGCGTCTTCCGCTACAGCGTTTCCCAGATATTCGGAGACGCCAATAATATTCTTCTTTTTGAGAGTACGTATGATTTCAGCGGCCGCCCCACAGTTCGGGTGGCCGTCACCAACCACGAAATTGAGGGTCAATTTTTGGTCATCCGTTTCGGCAAGGGCCGCGCGCAGGACCACTGACAGACAATAACGGAAACATAATCCATACATGCTGTCTGGCTGAACTTTTCCACCCCAACCGTTGTCATGGCGGTAATGATGGTCATAGTCGGATTTGGCCAATCGAACCACGAAGCCAAGCATCAGATTTTCATCCGCAATCCGAACGGCTTTTAGAGCGAACGGATGCCACCCGTGTTCTTTCACATGAAAGTACGGTAGTCGGGCTTTGCGAAGAGCTTTCTTCCAGCGATGGTCGAAGCGGTTCCATTGGTGCAGCTTGGCCATGTAGCCGCCCAAGATCATAAACGGAGAACCGTCATGTGTTCCGGCTTCGTCTATTTTAGCTATGACCTGCACAAATATGTTCCGGCCATTCCAGCGCCCATCAAGAAACAGCGCCGTCTCGCCCGTAGGACCGATGCAATGCGGCGCGCCCAATCGGACGCGTTCCAGCCATTCCGGCTGATAGCGAGCGAGCCAGCGCCCGATCATGAATCACCCGGACATTCTACCCCTTGTGCTCGGGTATGCCAACGATAACGTCGGGTCATGATTGGCGATTATATACTTGACTTAATGGCCCGCGACCCCTAGATTAATGGCCTAGGAGACAGGCCATGACGTTCGATCTTAACGCCCCGATGTTCAAAACCGAAGCCGCCGCGATTGCGCATATGGAAGTCGACAGGTGGCCCAACGGCGCGATCTGCCCCCTTTGCGGCTCGGACAAGGTTCACAAGATGGGCGGCGAAACGCAAGCCGGAATGTTCGTCTGTTATGCCTGTGACGGCAAATTCACGGTTCGCACTGGCTCGATTTTCGAGCGGTCGCACATTCCACTGCACAAGTGGCTTTTGGCGATCTACCTCATGGGCTCCAGCAAGAAAGGCATTTCGGCTCATCAGCTGCACCGGATGCTGGGGATCACGTACAAGTCCGCGTGGTTTATGGCCATGCGCATCCGGGAAGCCATGGCCCCGTCCGATGACGCGGGCAAGCTTGGCGGCTCGGGTAAGATCGTCGAAGCCGACGAAACAGAACTCGGCTCATCGCATAAGACGCGCAAGCGGAAGTCCCGCAAGGGCAACAAGAAATTCGTCTCGCTTGTCGAGCGTGGCGGCCGGGTGCGCTCCAAGGTCATCACGGGTGCGCACAAGTCCATAGGCGTCGAGGTAAACGAAGCCCTTGCCGCCCATATGGACCCGATGTCCTCCCTGCATACGGACGGCGCACAGCACTACAAGATGCAATTTGCGACCGAAGACCATGAGGCCGTGGACCACAACAAGACCTATGTCCGCACGACTAAGGACGGCGTGAAGGTCCATACGAACAGCGCCGAAGGCTATTTTTCCATATTCAAGAGGGGCTTAGTCGGCGTCTATCAACATATGTCCGAGCAACACCTTCACAGGTATCTGGCAGAGTTCGACTTCCGCATGAGCAATCGCGCAAGGCTTGGCGTTGATGACGCCGAACGCGCCAGCCGCATCCTCAAAGGCGCGGAAGGCAAACGGTTGACCTATCACCAGCCTCACTGACAAGGACCGCCGGGCTTTCCGGGAAGGCCGCAGGCGGCTTAGGACGATTTTGGCTTTGCTCGATCCTGACTCTTCGATTTTTTAGGCTTACGTTTCTTGCCAGCCGCCTTGTGCGGCTGGTGAGGCGTATTCAGCATCCGTTTGAGCGCGGCTTCGCTGCGGCGGACGGTTTCTGTCTCGGAATAGACATCATCAGATGGCTTCTGCATCAGGCACTCGCTCGCAGGCGGTCAAAGCAATAAAGGCTCTCTCTAGGGCGCGACGCCCCACGATTGATGATCCGATAAGAGATCTGTTTCACTTCGGCATGTTGCCAGCCGGTTTTCTTAAAGGCAACCTTAAACGCCCCAAGCGGGAACACAGGTCCCTTGTGCTAATTCTAGGCGCATTGTTGGATCAATCTCTCGAAGGAGCCATCCTAACCAAGCTTCCCGGCATCAAGCCTGGAAACGAAGGTTACCTGTTTGACTCGGACAACGCGCCATTCAGTGAGTTCGACCCCAAAATCCGAATAGCGTTCGCCCTTGGTTTGCTAGGTGAACGGGCCAGAAGTGACTTGTCGCTTATACGTACAATCCGGAACGCATTCGGCCATTCTAGGATGGACCTCAACTTTGAGACGCCAGAGATAGCGGAAGGGTGCAAACATCTTACCGTAACAGAGCGCAGCGATTATTTCGTGGCGCGCTTCGATGCGTGCCAAACTTTCGTAGATGCCTGTTCGGTCTATTCGCTCAGTTTGATGGAGGTGGAGGATTCTCGGGGCGTTCCCGATGAGAAGGCCGCGAGAGTATTAGACCTGCCGTGGTCGCCATCTCCAGAAACACCCAAATGATCCGATAATCCGAATCCTCCGGATCGAAGCTGTCATATGCTTTGCGCCCGGCGGCCATCATTTCCGGAGTGATATCGGCTTCCGTAAACCTTCGCGCGGCCATAGCGCGGTCCTATTGAGTCCGGTCCCGTCACGGGAAATATTTGGCGACCACATATCGGGACCGGACCCGGTGGTCTTGAGTTTCGGCCTGTCACGCCAGCCTGAATCTAGGGCTGGCGGCAGATTAACTCAAGTATATAATCGCCTCATGATTTCCCATAATATAGATTATACGTAAAAAGGCTGTAGCCGCAAAATACAAATATCACTCCCGTCACCGATAGAGATGTCACGATCATCCCTTTCGATGCGGCCTAACGGGATGGCGGTTCGGGTCATGAGCGCCGCAGAGCTGACGCGGATCGTGATGCTGCGCGATCCTTGGCTGCGGAAAAGTTGCCGCAGCTGGATGGGATTGCTCCGGGGCGCGAGACGCTCAGGCTCTGGATGATCATCGCGGGGACGGTCTCTGGCTCGACCGCAAGCGCCGGCGCCATTCAGCACGTTCGACGAGCCCAACCACCTGGGAGTGCGGGCTTCCGCCCCGCAACATAATTCGATATCGATCATTGCGGCCAAGCTGGCCCGCCTTTGCCGCAGCGAAGCTTCGGCTTCGCGCCGGCAGGCCTCGCTCCCAGGGATATCTCGCGTGAGTATTTCGCCGCCCAAACCCTCCCGCGATATCGCCGACCTGCTGTCCATCATGCGCGCCTTGCGCGATCCGGATCATGGATGTCCCTGGGATGTCGAACAGACCTTTGCGAGCATTGCTCCGTATACGATCGAGGAAGCCTATGAAGTCGCCGGCGCCATCGAGGAGGCCGACTGGGCCGGTCTGAAAGACGAACTGGGCGATCTCCTGCTGCAAGTGGTGTTTCATGCCCGCATGGCGGAGGAGAAAAATCTGTTCGATTTCGGCGATGTTGTCAGCGCTATCACCGGCAAGATGCTGCGCCGGCATCCCCATATTTTCGGTTCCGGCGCGGCGGTCAACACCGCCGCCGAGCAGACCGCCGCCTGGGAGGCGCACAAGCAGCGCGAGCGCGACGATGCCGCCAAAGGTTTGCTCGACGACGTGCCGCACGCCCTGCCCGCGCTCCTGCGTGCCGCAAAGCTTCAAAAACGAGCCGCAAGCGTTGGATTCGATTGGCATTCCGCCCCGGGCGTTGTCGAAAAGATTGCCGAGGAGGCGCGCGAGGTCGCCGAGGCGCAGGCGGAGGGCGCCAGCTCCGAAAAACTCGAGGAGGAAGTGGGCGACCTGCTATTTGTCGTCGCCAACCTGGCGCGGCATCTCAAAGTGGATCCCGAGACGGCACTGCGCGGCGCCAACGCGAAGTTCGTCCGCCGCTTCGCTTTCATCGAGCGCACGCTGGCGGCGCAGGGTTGCTCCCCGGCCGAAGCCTCCCTCGCGGAGATGGATGCCATCTGGCAGCAGGCGAAACAGGAGGTGGGGTGAATTATGGCTCCTCCCCTGCGAGCGTAGCAGTGCGGGGGAGGTGGCTTGCATCGCGCAGCGACGCAAGACGGAGGGGGCAATTCCGCAATGCTGAATAATCTGCCCCCTCCACCGCCTGCGGCGGTCCCCCTCCCCCGCTTCGCGGGGAGGAACATTTACCTCAAGATACCGTTCTAATAATCTATTCAAACATGATTTTATCGCCATAATGGGCGAAGAAGCGATCGACATCCTGGGGATCGACGGAGACGCTGAGGCCTACCCGATCCGGCCGGTCGCTGCGCCGGGTTATGCGGCCGTGGGCATAGGCCCAAGCGACGCCGGCGCCGTCTGCTGGGTCTAGAGCAAGCTCGAGACTCACCGCACCTTGGGACAGGACGGCATCGATTCTAGCCAGCAAGTCCGGCACGCCGTCGCCGGTCAACGCGGAAATCGCGATCGGCCCGCGACTGCCATTGCCTCGCTGCAGCCCGTCGCGCGCCGCCGCATCCATGAGATCGATCTTGTTGAGCACCTCGACGATCGCACGGTCGCCGTCCGCCTCGATGCCGAGCTCGGACAGGACCTTGAGCACGTCCCTCTTCTGGGCTTCCGTCTCGCCGTGCGCGGCGTCGCGCACATGCACGATGAGGTCGGCCTCAAGCACCTCCTCCAGCGTCGCTCGAAAGGCGGCCACGAGTTCGGTCGGCAGATCGGCGATGAAGCCGACCGTGTCCGAGAGCACGATCCGGCGCCCGCTCGGCAGCTTCAACGCCCGCATGGTGGGGTCAAGCGTGGCGAACAACAGGTCCTTGGCCAGCACACCGGACTTCGTCAGCGTGTTGAACAGCGTGGACTTGCCGGCATTGGTGTAGCCGACCAGCGCCACCACCGGGTACGGCACCCGCTTGCGCGCCTTGCGGTGCAAGGCTCGGGTACGGCGGACATCTTCCAACTCGCGACGAATCTTCGCCAGCCGCTCGCCGATCTGCCGCCGGTCGGTTTCGATCTGCGTTTCGCCAGGGCCGCCCAGGAAGCCGAAACCGCCGCGCTGGCGCTCGAGATGGGTCCAGCTGCGCACCAGACGGCTGCGCTGATAGGTGAGATGGGCCAGCTCGACTTGCATGCGCCCTTCCCGCGTCTGGGCACGCTCGCCGAAGATTTCGAGGATCAGCGCGGTCCGATCAAGCACCTTGGTATTCCAGGCGCGTTCGAGATTGCGTTGCTGGACCGGGCTGAGCGCGGCATTGACGACGATGACTTCCGGCTCGCTCTCGCGCGCTTCCGCGGCGAGGGCTTCCACCCTGCCGCTGCCAATCAGCGTTGCCGGCACGGCGCGCACAAGCGGCACGATGTGCTCGGCAATCACGCTCAGCCCGATCGCGCGCGTCAGACCGACCGCTTCGGCGAGCCGCATCTCGGCATCGCGGCTCGCCGGCCCGTGGCCGTCCCGCCATTTCGGCTCGACATGAACGACGATGGCCGTGCGCTCAGGCGAGCGGCGATGGCGCATTCCCGTTGCGGAAGCGGGTGCTATGCGCTTTCCGCCGCCGCCGGCTCGACTTCCTGGAGCTGGATCGGGCCCAGCGGCATGACCGTCGAGATCGCGTGCTTGTAAACCAACTGGACCTGGCCGTCGCGGCGCAGGAGAACGCAAAAATTGTCGAACCAAGTGATGTTTCCTTGCAGCTTCACGCCGTTGACCAAAAAGATCGTCACCGCCGCTTTGCTTTTACGAACTGCATTCAGGAAAGTGTCTTGCAAATTTTGTTGTTTTTCGCTCATGGGTGATCCCATTTATTTTTTCACTGTGGCCGCGACCGCACGCCGAAGCACCCCTCAGCATACGTTGATTTGCTGCAATTGCGAAAGCCCCAATATCGCATGCGTTACTCCCCCGCGAAGCCGGAAGGGGGATTTGCGAGCCCCCGGTCCGCGCGAAGCGCGGCCGGAGGACAAACTCCGCGACGCAAGACGGAGGGGGAACTGCTGCGCTAGAGTGGCGGACGTTTAATCAAGATCACCCACATTCCCCCCGGAGGGTCGAAAAATCCAAGCGTAGCGCGGATTTTTCGGGTGGGGGGAATCGCGACGCTCGACAAATGCTTGCAATGTTTCCCCGTCCTCCCCACCCGGCTCGCGGGTTGAAATTGGCAGCCGAACTCCGCGCAGGCTCGCCGGCCTCCCCAAAAGGGAGGCGGGTTGAAACTCGTGAATCCACATAAAGGCACCCCGCGCTAGACGTTCCCGCCTCGCCCGCAGGCGGGACGCTCACTCCGGAAATTGTTGGCCTACAAGCTCCTCGCTCGTGGTCCAGAGCTGCTTGGCGCGACCGGGGTCGATCGCATAGGGCCGTACGCCCGAGCTGCCCTGCTCCGTCACATCCGCGACACCGCAATCCTCGCAATAGCGGCCGCCGACGAGATCGGCTGGCGCCGTTACGGCCGCCCACAGGGACGTCGCCGCGCCTTGGGGAACACTCTTGATCTTCAGTTCCGCGCCGGGTTCCAACTCCGCCATCGCGTATCCAATCATCTGCTGCATCGACTCCGCGGTCATGTAGCGGGTCAACTCGGTCATGATGTTACCGGGATGCACCGCGACCGCCCTCACACCGCGCTCTTTGTGCCGTCTGTCGAACTCCACCGCGAATAGCGCATTTGCGGTTTTCGATCTGCCATAGGCTTCGATGGGCACGTAAGGCCGGTGCTCGTAATTCGGATCCTCCAAATCAATGTCACTGAAGTGATGGGCGGAGGATGACAGCACCACTACACGCGCGCGCGCCGGCATCAAACCCACAAGAAGGTTCGCCAGCACGAAATGGCCAAGGTGGTTGGTGCCGAACTGAGATTCGCAGCCGTCTGCCGTACGCGCAAACGGGGTAGCCATTATTCCGGCATTGGCAATCAACAGATGAAGTGGCTTACCCTCGTCGAGGGCATCGCGGGCAAAGGCTCTGACGCTGGCCTGCGAAGCGAGATCGAGCCTCGCCAGCTTGAAGCGGTCGCCAAAGCGCTCGCTGATCTCCCGCGTCGCGTCCCTTCCCTTGGTCAGATCGCGCACAGCGCCGAGTACGTCTGCGCCGCGCTCCAGTAGCGCTCGCACCGTCTCGATCCCCAGGCCAGCCGATGCGCCTGTCACGAGCGCGCGCTTGCCAGTGAGGTCTTGTCCCGAGAGCACCTCGTCGGCGGTGGATTGCCATCCGAATGTCGCCACAACATGCTCCTTTCACCGAACGGATTCGCGATAGGACCGTGCGATAGACGATCGGTCCCCAGCGGCCCTTGCGCGCCTCGATCAGAGAATCACTTCCGAGGATGCGTCTTCGTCCGACATCCAATGGACGAAGCGTTGAAGCGGGTACATCGCGTCGTGCGGCGTGCCCGCGACATGCTTGTATGCGCCGCCAAGGAAGACGACGCGCTGGGCGCCGGCGCTGGCCAGACGGTCGCGCATGTCCTCTTTGCGCTTACTCGGATACACACCGATCGTTTGGGTCGCGACGTTCACATGGCGAATCGCATCGTCGAGCGACTTCACATGCACGACATTCGCCGTCTTGTTGCTCGGGTGGAAGCCCACGGGATCCTCGGTCAGTACGACAAGGCCACGGCCATCGAACTTGCCCCACACCCGGGCCTCGTCCATGAGTTGGAGTGTTTCCACCTCGTCCTTCATTTCGGCTGGCGGCGGTGGCGAAACCGCGGAAGACGAAAAGCGGTCGACCGCAAGGCGTTCCTGCAGCTTCGCGCAGAACGTCTCGATGCCGGCACGTTCTCCCTCGACAAAGATGAAGCGGCTGGCGAGGCAAGCATCCTGGTTGAGCGCCGAGACATCGGTTGCCGCAAGCTCGGCAATTTCGGCGATAACGGCGTCTGAACTCGAAACCTTCCGGGCCGATCATGGAAATCGACGTCTTCGGATCAAAGGACACCAACTGAATACCGGGGCCAAGGTATTTGATGACATTGTTGATTGCATCGCCTCCGCCCCAAGCGACGATTTTGTCGAAATATTGAGGGCGATAAAGCGTACGCTCGATGCGCGCGTCGCCGCCCCTCCAATAAACCGCTGAAAGCGACTTCACGACCGGATGATTTGGGTCGATATCGGCCATGGTGCGCAGCATGGCAACGCAAGTGAACAGATCGTTCGATGGCATCTTGAAGACATTGATTGCCTTGACCAGTACGCCCTGGACAATCGACATCATGCAAGCGGTGGGGGAATTGCCGGCAAGAATATGGACCATGCGCGGCGGGAAGGCGCGCAGTGCCGCCCGGCTGCCGTGCATGTCGGTGCGGTTTACCCACCCGTCAAGCACCGCCGGATCGGCGAAGTTGGCGTTGATCTGGCACTCCAGCCCTTCGCGGCTCAGCATATGCCGCGCACTATGGAACAGGTTTTCGATAACCCGGCGTGGCAACGGGTTGACCTTGCAAGTGTGTTCGATGGCTTTCTGCAAATATGGATTGGTCTCGAGCTCCATCCGCTTTCCCGTCTCGACAAGGAAATCGATGATTTCCTTCATCGGAACACCAAGCATCGGCGGCAATTCCGAACGCGGTGCGGCCAATGCATTCAGATCGATCTCCGGCGTCACGAAATCGACGCCGAGATCGCGTGAGCGATGCTTTACGGCATCGCCCGTTACGGTTCTGCCTCGGATGAAAAAGGTGACGGGGATCGGATTCTGGGCCGTGTCCTGACGGGGAGCGAGCGAGACGTCGACGGCGTTCATGACAGCCCCCTTACATAGGCATCGACAGTTCCCGCACAGCTGATCTTGTCGTCGCCTTCAAGATCGGTGTAGCGGGCGATGCTATCGCGGATAGACGGTGATTTCGCCCCACATTCGCAAGGACCGAAATCAACGTGAATGCGGTCGCCGGAAATGACGCCGCCCCAACGCCCGTCCAGAGACAGGTCGAAGAAGGCCGCGCGGCCTTCCACTTCGCCCCCGCCCATCGGCAGCAGCGCGTCACCGTCCTTGTTCAGCGGCAGGCAAACGATCCACGGCGGTATGTGGTAACGCCCGCCCTTCTGGCAACGCGGCATGACGGAAGCCAATTCCTGCATGCCGTATAGCTGGAAATTGCATTCGAGGGGGATGTTGAATGTCTCGTAGACATACTCGCGGTAGTTGGCCGGCAGCTTTGCGCCCTTAAGCCCGCCCGCGACCATAATGCCGTTTTCAGGATTGAAATCCTTGGCGCCGTACCCGCGATTGCGGGTTTCCTCCGCGACTTTATAGATGTTGGCCCACATACCCGAAACGATGAGCTTGTCCTTGCGCGCGGCAATCAAGGCATCGGCGCAGAGGCCGACAGCGGCGTCCACGGCCTTCTGCCGTGCTGCCGACACGGCCTCGAACTCGGCGATATCGTCCGGCCTGGCCGTGCCGTTAGCCATCGCTCTGCGCAGAGCGATCATCTTGGTGATTGAGCCAACCGTGATCGACGGCACAGGATAGGTAAAATGCTCGACCGAAGGGTCGCTGTAAGCCTCGGCAAACGCTTCAGAGGTCGCCCTGAGACGCGGAACGCCAGCGGCTGGCGACATGGGCATAATGCGACGATCCCGAGCGGGCGCAATTCCCGATCCCCAGGCATAGGCCCCTACAAAGTCCCGCTTCGTCCACTGCAAGTCCGCCGCCGACGCGACGAGCATCGCAGCCTTGCCGGTCGTACCGCTCGAGCAATTGACATAATGGCCAACCCTTTCCAAGCGTTCGAGCCAATCGTCGATGTCGGCGACGCCGTCCAGGTTCGCATTTTCGATCTGATAGTTCGAAACGGTGCCGAGCCATTTGGTGAGACGGTCCCATTTCTGCTCGATCAGAAAGCTTTCGGGATAACTTTTGTAGGCGGTATGGGGCAGCAACAGCGGAACGACATCATCGAAATCGCGGATTTCGGTGACATCTGCTTCCTTTGCCCGCAGGCTGACGAGCTTATTCTTCCCCAGCCGTTCCTGCAGCCGTTCGTTAAGTGCAGCGATCTGGGCCGGGCGCACTTCGTCAAACGGAACGCTGTAAGGCCGTCCGCTGCCGAGAAAACCCGTCAATTTTTCGACACTCGCTCCCATGTCATCTCTCGCTTTTTTGGTAGCTTCGCGAAATTTCACTGCCGTTCGCCCTCGGCGAGAACGGTCACAGCGCGGGACATGCACCAACAACTTCGGTGCCTGTGATTCCGCTCCGAAGATATTGCAGCCTAAATTCGATATTGTATCGCATAGCAATACAATGTATCATTGTGCAATATAACGAACAGAGAAATGCGTTGTCTGTCAAGCCAAATCAAAGTGCCGTGCGCGTTCTCTCCGTGCTCGAGGCGATCGCCGACCATCAGCCTGTCGGGGTCAGTGCGCTGGCAAGGCTGCTCGATGATGATAAGAACGCGGTACAGCGTGCGATCGTGACCCTGGCTCACGCCGGCTGGATCGGCGCCGCGCCCGGACCCACGAAGCGATGGGAACTGACCGCGCATATCTTCGCCGTGGCGTATAGGAGCCACAGCAAGAACGATCTGCGGCTGCGGGCGAAGACCGAACTCGACGCGCTCCGCAACGAAACTGGCGAGACCGCGCTGCTGGTCATGCCGGACATCCGCCACTTCATCATTGCAGACATTTTCGAGAGCCGGCAGGTGTTGCGCACTTCGCCCGGCATCGGCTCGATCACATTGGCGCGTGATAGTGCCACCGGCCTTGCGGTCCTGCCCTTTTTAAGCACCGAACGGCAAATCGAGATGCTTGGCGCCCTGCCCGACAAGAATCTCCTCGATCGCTTCCAGGAAACGCGTCTACACGGCTATGCGGTTGGCGTCGACATGCCCGTCGAGGGCGTAACCAACATCGTTGCGCCAATCTTCGAGGCAGATGGCAGCCCGGTCGGCGCCGTCGCCGTTACCGCTCCAACCGAACGGTTGACAGACGACAAATATCCAAGACTTGGCGCCTTGGTTTTGAAAGCCGCGCGCAACTTGTCTCGCGGCGTCCCGACTGGCGTTGCCGACCTGCCGACAAGCAACGCCGAATGACATGGACCACGGAGAGCCGTGGGGGGAAAACCGCCCGCGCGGTTCGGAGGCGGGAAGAGCCCCAAGGCACCTCATGACCCCTATCCTGTGGGGGCCCGCTGGCCGGCATAGAGCTCTTGCAAGCGACGGGTTATCGGTCCCGGCTGGCCGTCGCCGATCGGGCGGCCGTCGATAGCCACCACGGGCATGATGGCGGCCGTGGCAGCCGTGAGGAACGCCTCCCCCGCGTTGCCGGCCTCCTCGACCGTAAACGCGCGCTCGACGAGCGGAATCTGCGCCTGCGCCGCCAACCCGATGAGCACCCGCCGGGTCACGCCGGGAAGAATGGAGGGGCTTAAGGGGCGCGTGACGAGACGGCCCTGCCCGTCCACCATCCAGGCCGTCGTCGAGCTGCCTTCGGTGATGCAGCCGTCGCGATCCACCATCCAGGCCTCGTAGGCCCCGCCGCGGCGCGCCTCGGTCTTGGCGAGCACGTTGGCCAGCAGCGACGTCGATTTGATGTCGCAGCGCCCCCAGCGCCGGTCCGGCAGCGTTATGATCGAGACGCCGGATTGCCGGCGACCATCGAGGGAAGCGATATTGCGCGCCGTCAGGATCAGCGTCGGCCGGCACTGCGCATCGGGTATGGCGTGATCGCGGCGAAATGCCCCGCGCGTCACCTGAAGATAGACCAAGCCTTGGTCCACCCGATTGCGCCGCGCGATTTCGCGCACGACGAGCATCAGCGGTTTACGTTCGATCGGCATCGTCATGCCAAGCTCGCCCAGCGAGCGCGCGAGCCGGTCGAGATGTTCTTCCTCGTTGAGAATCGTTCCGCCGGAAACGCCGAACACTTCATAGACTGCATCGGAGAACTGCAAGCCGCGATCCTCGACATGTACCGAGGCACGCGCATGCGTCACATAGCGGCCGTTCACATAGGCCACGCGTCCGGCGGGAGCGCGCTGCGGCCAGCGGTTCGTCGGCGTAAGGGAAACCGTCATGCGTTGAACGTTTGATCGCGTCCGAGCGGGCCCACGCCCAAGGATTTCAGCTTGCGATGCAGCGCCGAGCGCTCCATGCCGATGAAGGCGGCGGTGCGCGAGATATTGCCGCCGAACCGGTTGATCTGGGCCACGAGATAGTCGCGCTCGAAAATCTCGCGGGCTTCGCGCAGCGGCAGCGAAATCACCAGATCGCTCTTGCCGCCATTGCTCCACGCCGCGCCGGACCCCAGATCGGCCGGCAAAAGATCGGCGGAGATCGCCTGTATTGCATCGTCCGAAGCCAGGATGAGCAGGCGTTCCACGATATTGCGCAGCTGACGCACATTGCCCGGCCAGCTATGCGACTGCAGCATGGCCATCGCGTCGTCGCCCACTTCGCGCATCGCAAGCCCGGACGCGACGGACAGCCGCTTCATGAAATGCATGACCAAGAGCGGAATGTCGTCGCGGCGCTCGGCCAACGAAGGAACGCGGATCGGCACGACATTGAGGCGATGGTAGAGATCCTCGCGGAACTGACCCACGGAAATCTCCGCCCGCAGATCGCGTGTCGTCGAGGAGACGATGCGCGCATCCACCTGCACGCGGGTGTTCCCGCCGACGCGCTGGAAGGTCTGATCGACCAGCACGCGCAAGATCTTGCCCTGCGTCTCGAGCGGCATGTCGGCCACTTCATCCAGATAGAGCGTGCCGTTATGGGCTAGCTCCAACAGGCCGATCTTGCGCGGCCCGTCGGCGCCTTCCTCGCCGAACAGCTCCGATTCGATCCTCTGCGGTTCCATCGTGGCGCAATTGATCGCGACGAAGGCGTTGGCGGCCCGCCGGGAACGGGCGTGAATGAGCCGGGCAACCACTTCTTTGCCGCTGCCGGATGGTCCGGTGATCAGCACGCGGCTGCCGGTAGGCGCGACCTTGTCGACGAGCTGGCGAAGCTGCGAGATCGCCGACGAATTCCCGATGAGATCGGTGTCGTCTCCCGCCTTGAGCTTGAGCTCTTGAATCTCGCGCCGCAGCCTCGCCGCTTCGAGGGCGCGCGCCGTGACGTGAATGAGGCGGTCGGCCTTGAACGGCTTCTCGATGAAGTCGTAGGCGCCCTTCTTAATCGACGCCACGGCGGTTTCGATGGTGCCATGCCCGCTGATCATGACGACGGGCAGATCGGTATGATCGCGCTTCAAAATGTCGAGCACGTCGATGCCGTCGAGCCGGCTCCCCTGCAGCCAGATATCCAGGATCACCAGTTGGGGACGGCGCTGCCTGAACGATGCTAGCGCGGCATCTCCGTCTGCGGCCACGCGGGTCTCATAACCTTCGTCGAGAAGAATTCCGGCAATCAGCTCGCGAATGTCTTGCTCGTCGTCGACGATGAGAATCTCAGGCGCCAGTAGCGATCCGTTCTTGCTCATCACCAATACCTTTCTCCTGGTTACGTGCGCTCTTCGCCTTCGACGAAAAGCGCAAACTGACTTCGGCGCCATGTCCGTCGCCATGACGATCGGCAAGCGCGATGTCGCCGCCGTGGTCTTCGACAATCTTGCGGACGATTGCGAGCCCCAGGCCCGTTCCTTTGACGCGTGTCGTGACATAAGGCTCGGTCAGGCGATGACGTTTGTCCTGCGGCAATCCGATTCCGTTGTCCTCGACGCGGAAGACAACCGATCCGTCGTCTTCGCTCAGGGTTATCGCGATTCGGCCCGGCTCTTCCTCCCCCTTTTGCACCCGGGCATCGATGGCCTCAACCGCATTCTTGAGAACATTGGTCAGCGCCTGCGACACCAGCCTGCCGTCGCATTCGAAATAGACGGGTTTGGCGGGAAGCCGTGTTTCGAACGTGACGGACGGATGGGCGATCCGCTGCAGAAAAACGCTTTGCATGACGAGCTCGCCGGCGTTCTCCCGGCGCATGACGGGCGTCGGCATGCGCGCAAACGAGGAGAACTCGTCGACCATTCTGCCGATATCTTCCACCTGGCGCACGATCGTATCGGTGCATTGGCGAAAAACTTCGGGATCGGTGACCACTTCCCGGGCGTATTTGCGCTTCAGGCGCTCCGCCGACAGCTGGATGGGCGTCAGCGGATTCTTGATCTCGTGGGCGATGCGCCGCGCGACGTCGGCCCAGGCGGCGGTACGCTGCGCCGAGACGAGATCGGTGATGTCGTCGAAGGTGACGATGTAGCCGGTGGCGCCGCTTCCGGATTCGCCGGCGACCTGAACGCTCAGTGTACGAACGGTTGCGCCGCGCTTGACCGTCGCCTCGCCGCTGGCGCGCGCCACCGGTTCGGTGAGCGCCCGGCGGATGAGGCCTGAAAGCTCGGGAACGACTTCGGCGTAATGGCGGCCTTCGAGTTCCTCCGGCGCGGCGTTCATCAGCCTTGCCGCGGCGCGGTTGACGATGGTGACGACGCCGTCTCCGTCGAGCCCGATCACGCCCGCGCTTACGCCCGCCAGCACCGCTTCGGTAAAGCGCCGGCGCGCATCCGACTGCTCGTTGGTGGAAACGAGCGCGCTGCGCTGCGCGTCGAGCTCCTGCGTCATCCGGTTGAACGCCCGGCCGAGCATGCCCATCTCGTCGTCGCCGCGATCTATTTCCACTTGCGCCTTCAGATCGCCGCGCGAGACGCGCTCTGCCGCCCGGATAAGCCGCGATACCGGCCGCACGAGGCTGTTCGCCGCCCAAAGACCGAGCCAGATCGCCGCGAACAGGATCAACAGCGAGACCGCGCCGTAGAGCGAAGCGAAGACGAGCTGGATGTTGCCGAGATTTTCGTCGAGCTGCCTGTATTCGGTGGCGGCATCGACGGTCTGTTGCCAATAGGCGAGCTCCTGCTTGTCGACGCCGCGAACCACCAGCAGATAGGCATCGTTGAGCGCCTGCAAACGCATCAGCGCGCGCACCACGCCGATCTTCGAACTGGCATCGATGACGATCGTGCCCTTGGCCGCTTGCGCCAGTTCGGTGGGGCCGGGCGCCTGCAAGTCGGGCGAGGAGAGCTTCTTGGTGCTGCCGAGAATGTGACCCTGCAAATCGAGAATGTAGGCGGCCTGCAATCCGTGATCTTTGGTGAGCGTGCCGAGCTTTGCAAACAGCACTTCCGGACGGACGCGGTTGTTCGCGTCGAAAAGCTCGGGATCGTGTTCGATAGAATTGGCGATCTCGTAGGCGTCGCCGACGATCAGCCCTTCCTGGCTCGCCTCGTAATGGCTCGCCGTGTTCCTGGCGCTGTAGAGCGCGGCCTTCACGTGATCGGAAAACCACGCCTGCACGCCCAAATTGAGCGAGACGATTGCATAGGCGGCAACAAGAATGGCAGGCACCACGGCGATGGCGCTGAACATGGTAACGAGCCGCACGTGAAGCCGCGCTCCGGCAAGGCCGGAGCGGCGGTCGCTCCACAGGCGCGTCAGCCGCCAGGCGATGAGCGCGCCCAGCGTGAGCGCCAGGGAAAGGTTGATCAGCAGCAGGAAGATCAGCGCGGCAGGCGCCGGCCGATAAGCGACAAGTCCCGCCTCGGTGGCGTAGGTCACGACGCCCGATATCAGAAACAGAACGCCCACGACGGCCGCAAGCCGCGATGGCCGCGACGCGGCACGAGCCACACTCCACAAGCCGGTCCCTGCGGGCGGGTCGACCGCGTTCGTGGTCACCATTCAGGGTTTCCTGTTGCCGCTAGCCTTCGGCCAAGCAGCGCTTTTCAGATGCCAGTGTAGCCAAGCCACAGCACCTGTTGCAAGAAAGCTGCGCCGGGCTGATTTGAGGCGCGCTGGAAGCGCCGGCATCTTGCCCGCATTTTTCGTTGCGGCGCCTTGGCGTGCCGGCTGGAGGCTGGCGCGCCCAAGGTTCCGTCCGCCGAAAAATTCCCTGCTTCAGGGAATTGCAGGGAATTCTCCTGTGTCGAGGTTCTCCGAACAATCGGTATATTAGCAACCAATATGGTGTGTTGTCAATCGACGCTCGCACTCGGCAAGTTGACTCTGGCCAAAGGTTATCGGAGCTACGGATGAAAGCCACGCCTCTATCGCCGTGACTTTGTCGTCAGCGTTGCCTTTGGCCCCCGCCACTGCGGCAGCGTCGCAACAGGGATCAATTCTGCCAAGAATGCTGCGTTCGGAAGGCTTAGGGCGCTCCCAGTAGCCCGCCTACTCCATCCTCAGCCCGCGGATCACCTCTAGGCCCAGATCGCGGATCTTCTTGCGCAAGGTATTGCGGTTGAGGCCCAGAAGATGGGCGGCGCGGATTTGGTTGCCGCGCGTCGCACCCAGACAGATGGAGAAGAGCGGTCTTTCCACTTCCTGCAGGATGCGGTCGTAGAGGCCCGGCGGAGGAAGCCGCCCGTTCTGCTCGGCGAAATAGCGATTTAAATGCTGCTCGATGATCGCGCCCAGGCTTTCCGGCGTCTCGTCGCCATCCGCATTGCGGAGAACCTTGGCCGGCTCGCTGAGTTCCGCCGCGATGGTGGCGGCGGAGATCACGTCGCCGGCGTGCAGCACGGTAAGCCGCCGGATGACATTCTCGAGCTCGCGGACATTGCCCGGCCAGCGATAGTGCTTGAGCATTTCCAGCGCTTCCGCGTCGATGCGTTTCTGGGCCAGCCCCTCGCCTGCCGCCTTGCGCAGGAAGTGCCGCACGAGGTCGGGAATGTCTTCCGAACGCTCGCGCAGCGGCGGCAGTCTGAGCGGCACGACATTGAGCCGGTAATAAAGGTCCTCGCGGAAGAGGCCCTGTTGAATGAGCTGACGCAGCTCGCGATTGGTGGCGGCGACGATGCGCACATCGGTCTTGATCGGCACTCTTCCGCCGACCGTGGTGTATTCGCCCTGCTGCAGCACACGTAAGAGCCGTGTCTGCGCCTCGAGCGGCATATCGCCGATCTCGTCGAGAAACAACGTGCCGCCTTCCGCCTGCTCGAAGCGGCCGATGCCGCGATTGGTGGCGCCGGTAAATGCGCCGCGCTCATGTCCGAACAGTTCGCTTTCCACCAGCTCCTTGGGGATTGCCGCCATATTCACGGCAACGAACGGACCATGACGTCGGCGGCCGTAATCGTGCAGCGCACGGGCGACAAGCTCCTTGCCGGTACCGGATTCGCCCATGATCATGACGGTCAAATCCGTCTGCATCAGCCGGGCGATGACGCGATAGATTTCCTGCATCGCCGCGGACCGCCCGATCAGCGGCAGGCGATCTTCGCCGCTCTCGGATTGCGCCGCCGGCTCGCGCTGCTTCGGGTTGCTCGCCAGCGCGCGCTGCACGATCGCGGTGACTTCCTTCAAGTCGAAGGGCTTGGGCAGATATTCGAACGCGCCGCGTTCCGCCGCGTTGATCGCCGTGAGAATCGTGTTCTGCGCGCTCATGACCACGATCGGCAGTTCCGGCCGCACGCGCTTGATGCGGGGGATGAGATCGAAGCCGTTCTCGTCGGGCAGGATCACGTCGGTGATGACGAGATTGCCTTCGCCCGCGGTCACCCAGCGCCACAGGCCGGCGGCCGTTCCGGTTGTGCGCACGTCGTAGCCGGCGCGGCCGAGTGCCTGGTTGAGCACCGTGCGGATTGCGGCATCGTCGTCCGCGATCAGTATCGTTCCTGCCGGCATGGGTTACGCTCCTTCGCCCGCTTTGGGCAGCAGGACGCGGAAGAGCGTCCGCCGTGGCACGGATTCGCATTCGATGACGCCGCCATGGTCGCCCACGATCTTGGCAACGAGTGCAAGGCCCAACCCCGAGCCGCGCTGTTTGGTCGTCACGAACGGATCGAAAATATGCGGCAGGAGATCCTGCGAAACGCCCGAGCCGTTGTCCCGCACCGTCATTTCCAGCGGCAGGTTCAGTCCCGAGCCCGTGAGGCCGGCGCGCACGCGCATACCCGGCCGGTATCCCGTGGTCAGCGTGATCTCGCCGCCCGATTCCGGCAACGCGTCGCTGGCGTTGCGCACGAGGTTCATGAACACCTGGATAAGCTGGTCGCGATCGCCAAGCACCGGCGGCAGCGAGGGATCGAAGGCTTCCGCAAACGTTGCATGGCGGGCGAAACTGGTTTCGGCCACCCTGCGGACGCGGCTGAGCACTTCGTGGATATTCACCGGCGCGCGCGGAAATGCGCGACTGTCGCCGAACGCTTCCATGCGGTCGATAAGGCCGCTGATGCGATCGGTCTCCGAGCAGATGAGGTGCGTCAGCTGTTTGTCGTCGCCTTCCAGCGTTTCTTCCAGGAGCTGTGCGGCGCCACGGATGCCGGCCAGCGGGTTCTTGATCTCATGTGCCAAAACCGCGGCCATTCCGTGCAAGGAGCGGACGGCACCGCGATGCAGCAGCTGCCGGTCGAGGCGCTGCGCGAAACCCCGCTCCTGGAGTGTCAGCATGACAGCGCCTTCGAACCCGGACAGCGGCGTGGCGACGACATCGGCAAGCCGCTCGCCGTGCCGCGGGGTCGACAAATCCATGTCGCGCTCGCCCACCGAGGCATTGCGTTGGCGGGCCTGCGCAACGAGCTGCAGGACCGGGCTGCCGAATGGGAGGATTTCGCCCAATTTGTGCTTTGCCAGCAGGCCCGCGCCCATGTCGAAAAACTGTTCGGCGGCAGGGTTGACGAACAGGATGTCGTGGTTGCTGCCGACGATGAGCAGAGGCGCAGGCAGCGCGGCCACGGCCTGGGAGGAAACATCCTTGCTCGGCATATCCATGGTGACGAAGCTCTGCCTATAAAATGACCATGTCCTAGAAATGATTATACTATAGGCAATTGTCGGTTGACCAGCCTCAAGAAACGGATTCCCGGCTTGACGGGCTCGGCATTGGGATTCCATGCCTTTGCCAGGCAACCCGCTGCGGACGCTCTCAGTGCCTCGAACGATTGCATTGATTGTCGCTGCCGGGCGCGGCGAACGGGCCGGTGGCGGCCAGCCCAAGCAGTTTCGGCCGCTCCTCGGACAGAGCCTCCTGCGGCGCAGCGTCGCAGCATTTGCGGGCAGAGACGACATTTCCGCCGTTCATGTTGTGGCGGCCGCGGACCAGCTGGATGCCGCGGTCAGCGCCCTGGCGGGCCTTGCGGTGAGGCGTCCGGTGGCCGGAGGCCGCACGCGACAGCAATCCGTGCTGCGGGGTCTGGAAGCCGTTCGGGAGGAAACGCCGGACCTGGTTCTCATCCACGACGCGGCGCGCCCGCTTGTGGCGCAGTCGCTCATCGACCGGGTGATCGCCGCGCTTGAGCAGGGAGCCGAAGCAGCCATTCCCTTGCTGCCCGTTGCCGATACGCTGAAGCGCGATGGCGCCGACGGTTGGGCGACCGTTTCCCGCGATCGCCTTTATCGAGCCCAGACACCGCAGGGATTTCGCTACGCCCCCATCCTGAGCGCTCATCGTACTCACGCCGCCACGGAGGTGACCGACGACATGGCGCTGGCAGAGCTGGCAGGGATGGCCATCACCCCAGTCGAGGGAGACGAAGCGAACATGAAGATCACCACGGCCGAGGATGTCCGCCATGCCGAGAGGCTGCTCTTGGGCGACATGGCGGAATTCCGCACCGGGATGGGCTTCGACGCCCATCGCTTTGCGCCGGGCGACCATGTCTGGCTGTGCGGCGTGCGTATCGCGCACGACCATTCGCTGGAAGGCCATTCCGATGCGGATGCAGGATTGCATGCGTTGACCGATGCGATCCTGGGCGCCATCGGCGCCGGCGATATCGGCCAGCATTTCCCGCCGACCGATGAGAAATGGCGCGGCGCTTCGTCGGCGCAGTTCCTCGAACACGCGGGCCGGCTGGTTGCAGCGCGCGGCGGCGCGGTCGTGCATTGCGACGTGACGCTGATCTGCGAACGGCCCAAGATCGGACCACATCGCGAGGCGATGCGCGCGCGCGTGGGAGAAATCCTGCAGCTCGATCCGTCCCGCGTCGCCGTCAAAGCCACCACGACCGAAGGCATGGGATTCACAGGCCGGTGCGAGGGCCTGGCGGCGCAAGCCGTGGCGACGGTACGATTGCCGCGGACGTGAGTGCTGCAAAGACCATGGCAATGCGATGAAGTCGTTCGGCACGCGACCACTAGCCCACCTCCCCCGTGTGGGCATCCCATATGGATCGAGGCTGTGTGACCGAGTTGTTCTCACGCGGAGACGCGGAGGCGCGGAGAGGCGCTGCGGCTACGCTATCTCCAGACGAATCACGAATAGCTTTAAAGAGGCGGCGCGCATCGCGCGCCAAGAATTGATTCTGACGTCTCGATACGAGCGTCTTCGGCTGTTGCAAATGCCACGATCTCTCCGCACCTCCGCGTCTCCGCGTGAAAATAGCTCTCGTGCAGTCCCTAACTCATATGCGATTGCCCTGCCCCGCTGCGGAGGGGCGAAAAAGTCAAGCGCGGCGCAGAATTTTTGGGGTGGGGAGCAAGACCAAACGCAGCATGAGTATCACAACTTTTATGGCGCGTTTCGGTGAAGGTGTCCGCCGCCCTCGCAACGCTCTTCGGCATCGGCCGATTTCCCTATGCGCCGGGTACGCTGGCAAGCGCCGTTGCGATTGCGCTGGCGTGGCTTTTGGCCGGATTGGCCGGACAATTCGTTCTTATCGTCGCAACCGTGTTGTTCGCCGCAATCGGCACGATCGCGGCCGATCGCTACGTGCGCGCCACCGGCATCAAGGATCCTGGCGCCTGCGTAATTGACGAGTTGGCCGGCCAATGGGCGGCATGCTGTTGCGCGCCGCATACCGTTGTTGCCTATGCCCTGTGTTTTCTGCTGTTCCGCGCTTTCGACATCGTCAAGCCCTGGCCCATTTCCGCCCTGGAATCCCTGCCGGGAGGATTTGGCGTGATGGCCGACGATCTCCTGGCGGGCATTCTCGCCGGCTTTCTCGTGGCGCTGCTCGCCGCGTGGCGTATAGTTTGAGCGCCATGTTCGCCTCGCCCCTGCTGCGCCTTGCCGAAGTCGTGCTTGCCGAAGCGCGCGACAAGAGACTGCGCATCGCAACGGCGGAAAGTTGCACCGGGGGACTGATCGGCGCGCTGCTGACCGAGATTCCCGGCTCCTCGGATGTCTTCGAGCGCGGCTTCATCGTCTATTCCAATCGTGCCAAGACCGATCTGCTCGGCGTGCCGGGCGACCTCATCGCCGACATGGGCGCGGTGTCGGAAGCGGTGGCGCGGACGATGGCGGAAGGCGCCGTCGAACGCTCGCACGCGCACATGGCGGTGGCAGTGACAGGGGTTGCCGGCCCCGGCGGCGGTACCAAACTCAAGCCCGTGGGCCTGGTGCATATTGCCGCCGCCCGCGAAGGCCGTTCCATCCTGCACGAAGCGCACCGCTTCGGCGACATCGGCCGCACTGCCGTGCGCCTGGCAAGCGTCGAGGCCGCGCTGCTGCTGTTGCAGCGGCTGCTGTAAAGAAAAAGCCGGTCAGCTTTTGTTGCTCAACGCGCGTGCCCGGGCTTCGAACGCGTCGGTCATGCGGCTCATGACAAGGCCCAGCGCGCCGGCGGCAATCATGCGCAGGACGCGGCTCTTGAACTCGAACACGATGGAAAAATCGACGCGGCAGCCCTCGCCTTCCGGCGTGAACCGCCAGTGATTTTCCAGCACGCGGAACGGTCCTTCGGTCTGCGTCACGTCGATGGTGCCGGCCGCCGGATCGAGCACCACGCGGCTGGTATAGCGCTCGCGCAGCGCCTTGTAGCCGATCAGCGTCTCGGCATACGTCACGTCTTGGCCGGCCTCGCGGACGCGTCTGAGCACGCGCAGGCCCGCGCACCACGGCACGAATTCCGGATAACGCTCCACATCGGCAACGATCGCGAACATGCGATCGGCCGTATACGGAAGTAATCGCGTTTCGGAGTGCGTAAGCAATGCTTATGCCGATGTCGCGCGCGCCGCGCGCAGCCGTTCGAAATCCTCGTCGGCATGATAGGACGAGCGCGTCAGCGGGCTTGCCGAAACCATGCGGAATCCCTTGGCGCGCGCGATCTGTTCCAGTGCTTCGAACTCTTGCGGCTCCCAGAACCGTGCGATGGCCGCATGTCTGCGCGACGGCTGCAGATACTGGCCGATCGTTAGGAAATCCACGTCGGCGCTGCGCAAATCGTCCATCACCTGCATGATCTCTTCGCGGCTTTCGCCCAGTCCCACCATGAGGCCCGATTTGGTGAAGCCTTCCGGCATCAGCTGCTTGGCGCGCAAAAGCAGCGTCAGCGATGCGAAATAGCGCGCGCCGGGCCGCACGGTAAGGTAGAGACGCGGCACCGTTTCCAGATTGTGATTGAACACGTCGGGCCGCGCAGCCATCACGATCTCGATCGCGCCCGGCTTGCGCAAGAAATCGGGCGTCAGCACTTCGATCGTGGTTCCGGGACTGGCCCGGCGGATGGCGGCGATCGTGGCAGCGAAATGCGAGGCGCCGCCGTCGGACAGATCGTCCCGGTCTACCGAAGTGACCACCACATGCCGCAAGCCGAGCTTGGCAACGGCGCGCCCGACGTTTTCCGGTTCTTCGGCGTCGAGAGGGCCCGGCAGACCGGTTCTCACATTGCAAAAGGCACAGGCGCGGGTACAGGTGTCGCCCATGATCATCATGGTGGCGTGGCGCTGCGACCAGCATTCCCCGATGTTCGGACAGCCGGCTTCTTCGCAGACCGTATGAAGGCCGTGCGCCCGCACCACGTCCTTGGTCTCGGCATAGCCGCGGCCGCCCGGCGCCTTCACCCTGATCCAGTCGGGCTTGCGTTGAATGGGGGTTTCGGGCCGATGGGCCTTTTCGGGATGGCGCTCGCGGCCCGTCTGATCGATCACCACGGTCATGGGCGGTACATATCGCGCCCATCGAGGAAAATCACCTGCGTTTTGCCGGCCGAAGGCCAAGGTCCGCCCGCCATCGGCGCGCTCCCTGTGCGTTTCATTTTCGGATAAGTTGGCGCCGGAAACAGACCATGCGGGGATCAGATTCGTGACATTGGCCACTCTGGCGGCCGCTTCTGGCGAAGAAATCGTGCCCTTCGACATCGGCCGAGCGCGCAAAACGCTGTTCGCGGCGCTGGCCGAAGCCCGCAAGAGGTTCGGCGGCAAACAGATCGCCATTGTCGACGGCGACGAGCGCCAAGTCACCTACGATGAACTGATCCGTGCCGCGCTGGCGCTCGGCAGCGCGCTCAAAAAAGGCACGCGACCGGGCGAATTGGTGGGCATCATGCTGCCGACCGGCGCGCCGGCAGTGATCGCGTTCTTCGCCGTCTCGGCCTATGGGCGCGTGCCCGCGATGCTGAACTTCACCGCCGGCGCCGCGGCGCTCAAATCGGCTGTCGCGACCGCAAAGATCAAGCGCGTCGTCACGGCACACCGCTTCATCGAGCTGGGGAAATTCGAGGCCCTGGTCGGCGAGCTCAAGCCGCTTGCCCAATTCGTGTACCTCGAAGAAGAGCGGGACAGGCTCTCGCCGATGGACAAGGCGCGCGCCGCGCTGGGCCAATACGCGCCGGCCCTCGTCGCCGCCTCGCCCGCGCACGACACCCCTGCAGTCATTCTGTTCACTTCGGGCACGGAAGGCGACCCGAAAGGCGTTGCACTTTCACACCTCAACCTGTTGTCCAATGTCGAGCAGGTGCGCGCCCACATTGCGCTCTATCGATCCGACATCCTGTTCAATCCGTTGCCGACGTTCCACTGTTTCGGATTGACCGTCGGCGCGCTCATGCCGCTCCTGATTGGCGTCAAGGTGGTGTTTCATCCAACACCGTTGCAGCCGCGCGAGATCGTGCGGCGGATCAAGGCATCCGGTGCGACGATCCTGCTCTCGACGGACACGTTCATCTCGCAATATGCGCGCGCCAGCGAGCCGGGCGACCTGAACAGCCTGCGTCTGGCCGTTTGCGGTGCGGAACGGCTGCGCGACGAGACGCGCGCGCTGCTTCGCCGGACAAACGGCATCGAGCTCATCGAAGGCTACGGGGTGACGGAAGCCTCTCCCGTAATCGCCGCCAACCAGCCCGGCGCCAACCGGCCGGGCACGGTCGGCCGGCTTGTGCAGGGAATGGAGGCGCGGATCGAGCCGGTGGAAGGCATTTCCAATGCCGGCAGGCTCTTTGTGCGCGGACCCAATGTCATGCTCGGCTACATCCAGCGGGACAATCCCGGCGTTGTGGTTGCTCCGCCGGGAGGCTGGCATGATACCGGCGACGTGGTGTCCATCGACGAGGAGGGCTTCGTTGTTATCAAGGGGCGTGTGAAGCGCTTCGCGAAAATCGGCGGCGAAACCGTCTCGCTCGATGTGGTGGAAAGCTGCGCCTCGGCGCTATGGCCGGAGTTCAGCCACGCTTCGGTTGCCGTTCCCGGGGGCCGCAAAGGCGAGGAGATCGTGCTGGTGACGACCTGCCCCGACGCCAAGCGGTTAGATTTTGTCGGCTGGGCGCACAATCACGGCGTTTCCGAGCTCGCCGTACCGCGCCGATTCCTTTTCGCGGACGCCGTCCCCGTGCTCGGGACCGGCAAGACGGATTACGTTCAGGTCGAGAAGATGGCCGCGCAAGCCCTCGGCGGGACCTCTTCGGTGGATATTCCTCAGTGCTGACCTACGGGATCCACACGTCCTCCACTCCGACGAAGAGGCTCCCGGATCGTCGAGGTCTCGCATGCGCCAAACGTGGGCCCGCCTCCCCACAAGGCGGGCCTGCTTTACTACGCGCGGAAGGCAAATGACATGTATGCATGTCATAGGATGCTGACCGGGGCGACCGGTTCAGCGGCCTGGCCGGGCTCCGATACCGGATCGGGGGAGTGACGAACACTCGCCTTTCAATTTCGCAATTATATTTCAATAAATTGCCGTGACAAACGCATAATGCTTCGCTAGCCTGTTTGGCAACGTAAGAAACGTCCGTAGAGACGAGCGGCCAAGTTTTGGGAGTGAGGGGAAAGGCCGGGCGACCGGCCTTTTTCGTTTCTGGCGGGATCAGAGATCCAGGACGTGGGCCAGGATGAGCCCATAGAAGATCGCCCAAGCGACGATCGCCGCTGCCGTCGCGACAGCGGCCTTGAGCGCCAAGTGCGGCTGGGCCGGCGCGCCCGGATCGGCCCCATGCTGCACGTCCTCACCGACCTCGTGCGGAGTTTGCGCCCCGATCGGCATGACGATCTGCAACGCAAGGAACCAGAAAATCGCAAACGCGCCGCCGAGAACCACCCAATGCATGGCGGTGGGGCTCATGCCTGTTCCAGCTCGATCAGCGTACCGACGAAATCCCTGGGGTGCAGGAAGATCACGGGTTTGCCGTGGGCGCCGATGCGCGGCTCTCCGGACCCCGTGACGGTCGCGCCTGCCGCCTTCAGCTTGTCCCGCGCAGCGGTGATGTCGTCCACTTCGTAGCAGACGTGGTGCATTCCACCGGACGGATTCTTCTCGAGGAATTTTGCGATCGGCGAATTCTCGCCGAGCGGCTCCAGCAGCTCGATCTTGGTGTTGGGCAGTTCGACGAACACGGTCGTCACGCCGTGCTCCGGCTGCGGAACCGCCGGGGAGACCTTCGCGCCAAGCATGTCGCGATAGACCTTTGCCGCCGCCTCGATGTTCCTTGTCGCAATGGCGACGTGATTGAGCCTGCCGATCATCTTTTCTCCTCACACCCAAATCACTTCCACGCGGGTGACGGGCTTCTTGCCCCAGGCGGCCGCCGCCGCGCGTCGGATACTGCGCCGCGCATTCTCCTTGAGGGCGTCTTCGTCGCCACGCCGCGAACTATGTCGCCGCACGCTCTCGTCAAGGGCAGCGCGAATAGAAGCATGAATTGCGTCGGGAATTCCTTCCAGGATGAGAGCCGGATCGCCGGCGACCCGGCCCTTGGCATCGAGCGCAATCGTCGCCGCCACAAAACCGGCGTAGCCAAGCGTGCTGCGGGCGCGTGCATGCCCCTTGCCCTCCTCGACCAGAACCTTGCCGTCGAGATGCAGGCGGCCCGAGGGCGTTTCGTCGATGACCTCCGCCCTGCCCGGCGCCAGCCTCAGCATATGCCCGTTCTGAACCACGACCGCCTGGGGCACCTGCAGCGACCGGGCAAGACGGGCATGCTCGGTCATGTGGCGCAGCTCGCCATGCACCGGCACCGCCACTTGCGGCCTCAGCCAGCGGTACATCTGAGCCAGCTCCTCGCGCGCTGGGTGACCGGACACATGCACGAAATGGTCGCGTTCGGTGAGCACTTCCACGCCCAGAGCGGCAAGCTTGTTCTGCAAATCGAAGATGGCGAGTTCGTTGCCGGGAATGATTCGCGACGAGAAGATGACCGTGTCGCCGGGACCAAGGCTCACTCTGGGATGCTCGCCAGCAGCGACCCGGGCCAGCGCGGCGCGCGGCTCGCCCTGGCTGCCGGTGCACAGGTAGAGCACCCGGTCCGGCGGCAGCTGGGCGGCCTCGGCTTCGTCGATCGTCGCCGGCACGCCGGTCAAATATCCCGTCTCGCGTGCCGCCCCGACGATGCGGTGCATGGCGCGGCCCACGAGCGCCACCTCGCGGCCATGGGCGCGGCCGGCGCGAATGATCGATTCCAGTCGTGCGACGTTGGACGCAAAAGCCGTAACGGCGATGCGGCCGCTCAGCGTTCCGATCAGGTCGAAGAGGCTCTTGCCGACTTTGCCCTCCGATCCCGATTCGCCCGGTACCAGCGCGTTGGTGGAATCGCAGACGACGGCGAGAACGCCCTGCTCGCCCACCCGCTGGTAAAGCGCTGCATCGGTCGCTTCGCCGATCAGCGGCTCCGGATCCAGCTTCCAGTCCCCGGTGTGGACGACGAGGCCCAGAGGCGTGCGAATGGCCAGAGCATTCGGTTCGGGAATGGAATGGGTGATGCTCATGAACTCGATGGCGAACGGCCCCAGCGAAAGCTTGCCGCCCAGAGGCACGACCGTGACGCGGGCCTTGTCGGTAATTCCGGCTTCGTCGAGCTTGCCCTGTACCAGGCGCGCGGTGAACGGCGTGGCATAGATCGGGCATCGGAGCTGCGGCCATAGCCGGCCGACCGCCCCGATGTGATCTTCATGGGCATGGGTCAGGACGATGGCGAGAACATTTCGGCGCTGTTCGGCCAAAAAGCGGATGTCCGGCATGATCACGTCGACGCCGGGGGTTGCACTTTCGCGGCCGAACAGCACGCCGCAATCCACCACGATCCAGGCGCGGTCTTCCGGCGGGCCGAAGCCGTAGGCGTTGAAATTCATGCCGATCTCGCCGGCTCCGCCGAGCGGCAACAGCACCAGATCTTCGGCCGGCTCCGTCGCGTCCATCAGGGTTTGGATCCCGCCAGCGCGGCGTTCCGCCGATAGATCAAGACAAGGCCGCGGATGGTCAAATCCGGATCCAAATGATCGATCGCCTGGGTCTGCTTGTGGAACGGAGCCGCCAAGCCGCCGGTCCCGATCACCGTCATCGGCTGCCCGTATTCCTGCTTGATTCGCGAGACGAGCCCCTCGATCAGGCCGATATAGCCCCAGAAAAGGCCGGATTGCATCGCCGGCACCGTGTCCCTGCCGATGACCGACTGGGGCCGATGCACGGCAACGCGCGGCAGCATGGCGGCAGCCTGATGGAGCGCTTCGGCGGAAATGTTCACGCCCGGCGCAATCGCTCCGCCTTCGTAATCGCCCTCGGCGCTCACCACATCGAACGTCGTGGCTGTTCCGAAATCCACGACGATCAGTGCGCCCTTGTAGCGATCATGCGCCGCGATGGTGTTTACAAGCCGGTCGGCTCCCACCACTTCCGGCCGGTCGACGCGAACGCCGATGCCGAGATCGACGTTGGGTTCGCCAACCACCAGCGGCTCGCATTTGACATAACGCCGGCAGAACAGCCGCAAATCGAACAGAGCCGCCGGGACGACGCTGGCGATAATCGCGCTCTCGATGTCGGAAAAACTCAGCCCATGCATGGAAAACAACGGCGCCAGCAGCACCGCGTACTCGTCGGCGGTGCGCGTGGTTTCCGTCACCGCGCGCCATTCCGCGCGCACGCTCTGGCCGTCGTGAACGGCGAAGACGATGTTGGTGTTGCCGGCATCGATCACGAAAAGCATGGGCTACCCGAAAAAGACCTCACCGGCGGCGATCCGGCGGGTCTGCATCGCCGACACGCGAAGCAGCAGAGCGCCCAATTCGTCGATCCCCTCGAACACGCCCATCGCCTCCCCGGCCGCCAATCTGGCGCGAATTCGCGCTCCCAGCCGCGCGGCACGCGACAGCCATGTCTCGCGGACGCTCTCGAACCCGTGCGCTTCCCACTTGCCATACCACTGCGCCCACGCCCCTGCCAGCCGCGTACAGGCTTCGAGGGGGCTGAGGCCGGGGCACCCCAATGCGGCGAGCGACGTGGCCGGAAACTCCGTCTCAGCGGGGAATTGTGCGAGGTTGATGCCGATGCCGACCGCGAGCCAATCCAGGCGATCGCCGCCCGCTGCCGCAAACTCCAGCAGAATGCCCGCGACCTTGCGTTCGTCGGCCAGAACGTCGTTCGGCCATTTGACGCGAACCTCCGCATCCGGAAGGCAGGAGCAGACAAGGTCCGAAACGGCCAGCGCCGCCACGAACGACAATTGCGCGCATTCGCGCGCGGGTTTGCCGGGACACAAAAGCAGGCTCGCGGCCAGGTTGCCCGGCAACGTCTCCCAGGTCTTGCCGCGACGCCCGCGGCCGTTCGTCTGCCGGTCTGCCAATATCCAAAGCGGGCCGCGTTCGCCGCATCCCGCCAGCCGCCGTGCCTCTTCGTTGGTGGAATCCAGTTCGTGGACGTGCTTGAGCGCGTATCCTTCAGGCCAGCGCGTCACTTGAAAAACACTTTGGCGGCCGTACCTGCCGCCGAGATCAGACTGCCGGCATTGATCACGAAGAATAGCGAAAATAACGTCCCGGCGGCGGCAACGGTTGCAGCGCTCCATCCGGGATTGCCGTCGAAGGCCGGCGCCGGCTCGTCGAAATACATCACCTTGACGATGCGCAGATAATAGTAGGCGGCCACGACGCTGGTCAGTACCCCGAAGACAGCCAGAACGTAGAGATGGGCCTCGAGGGCAGCGAGAAAAATATACGCCTTGGCCAGGATTCCCGCCAGCGGCGGCAAGCCAGAGAGGCTGAGCATCATCGTGGCCAGCGCAAATGCCAGCCGCGGCCGCGTTCGCGCCAGTCCGGCCAGGTCGGAGATCTGCTCGACATACTGACCCTTGCGGCGCATCGCCAGGATGCAGGCAAAGATGCCAAGGTTGGTGACCGCGTAGAATACCAGATAGAATAACATCCCGCGCACACCTAGCGCGGTTCCCGCCGCAAGGCCCAGCAGAGCGTATCCCATGTGGCCTATGGAACTATAGGCCAGCAGACGCTTGATGTTGGTTTGTCCTATGGCGGCGAAAGCTCCCAGCGCCATGGAGAGAACGGATATGAAAACGATGATCTGCCGCCACTCGTGGACGGCTTCGGGAAACGCGGTGAGGAGCGTGCGCACCAGCAATGCGAACGCCGCAATCTTGGCGGAGCTGGCAAAATAGGCCGTTATCGGCGTCGGCGCGCCTTCGTACACATCCGGCGTCCACATATGGAAAGGCACGGCTGAAATCTTGAATGCCAGACCGGCGAGCAGGAACACCATTCCGAAGACGAGGCCGATCGACACTCCGCCGCTTTTTACCGCGCCCGCCACAGCGGCAAATTCCGTGGTGCCGGTAAATCCGTAAATCAGGCTAATGCCGTAGAGCAGCATTCCCGACGACAGGGAGCCGAGAACGAAATATTTGAGGCCCGCTTCACTCGACCGCAGCGAATCCCGATTGAATGCGGCCAGCACGTAAAGCGACAGGCTCTGCAGTTCCATGCCCAGATAAAGCGCGATGAAGCTCTGGGCGGAAACCATCAGCGACATGCCGCAGGTCGCCAGCAACATCAGCACGGGCAGCTCGAAGCGCGCCTGCCTTTCGTCGGAGAAATAGCGTTGCGCCATGAGCACGCAGGCAAATGACGACCATAGAATCGCCGCCTTGATGTAACGCACGAACCCATCCACCACGAACGCCCCGTGGAAGACCGTCGCATCCGGCCCGACGAACGAGAAATAGGCGGACGCCGCAATCAACAGCGCGGCGAGAATCGTGACCGTCTGCGTGCTCTGGTTGCCGCGCCAGGCCCCCAGGACGAGAAGGACCATGGCGCCGACCGCGAGAATCAACTCCGGCAGTAATGTCATCACATCGGACGAAATCGTGCTCATCGCCGGCCTTCCCGCCCGATAACCGCAACGCGCTGCGGCGGCGCTTGCGCCGCGACCCTGCTCTGCGCGACCAGATTCGCCACGGAGACCGACGTAACGTCGAAAATCGGTTTCGGATAGACGCCGATGGCAATAGTGATCGCCACCAGCGGCGCCAGCGTGAGAATTTCCCGGGCGCTCAAATCCTGAATGGTCTTGAGAGCCGGCTTGACGAGATCGCCGAAGACGACCCGGCGATAGAGATAGAGCATGTAGGCGGCCGACAGAATCACGCCCAGGGCGGCGAATATCACAACCGTGTTGTTCGCCTGGAAAGTGCCCAGCATGGTCAGAAATTCGCCGACAAAGCCGCTGGTGCCGGGCAATCCGATATTGGCGAGGGTGAAAACCATGAAACACACCGCATATACCGGCATCCGGTTCACCAGCCCGCCATAGGCGTCGATCTCGCGCGTGTGCATCCGGTCGTAGACGACGCCCACGCAGAGAAAGAGCGCTCCCGAGACGACTCCGTGGGAAAGCATCTGGAAAATGCTGCCGTCGACGCCGGTCCTGGTAAGGGAGAAAATGCCCATCGTCACGAAGCCCATATGGGCTACCGACGAATAGGCAATGAGCTTCTTCATGTCCTCCTGCGCGAGCGCCACCAGCGACGTGTAAACGATGGCAATTACCGACAGGGCGAAGATGAGAGGAGCGAATTGCTCGGAGGCTAAGGGAAACATCGGCAGCGAGAAGCGCAAAAAGCCGTAGCCGCCCATCTTGAGCAAGACGCCGGCGAGTAGCACCGAGCCCGCCGTCGGCGCCTCGACATGGGCATCCGGGAGCCAGGTATGGACCGGCCACATCGGCATTTTGACTGCGAAGGAGGCCAGGAACGCGAAGAAAAGCCAAGCCTGCATGGTGGCAGGGAAATGCGCCGTCTTGATGAGTTCTTCGATGTCGGTCGTATGCGCGTAAAGATACATCGCGAGGATCGCGAGCAGCATCAGCACTGAACCGAGGAGGGTGTAGAGAAAGAACTTGAAGCTCGCATAGACGCGCCGCTTGCCGCCCCACACGCCGATGATGAGGAACATCGGGATAAGGCCGCCCTCGAAGAAGATGTAAAAGAGGATGAGATTAAGCGCCGTGAAGACGCCCATCATCATCGTTTCCAGAACCAGGAACGCGACCATGTATTCCGGAACGCGGTTTTCGATCGACTGCCAGCTCGCGATGATGCAGATGGGCATAAGCCCCGCCGTCAGCACCAGGAAAAGGACCGATATTCCGTCGACGCCCAAATGGTAGGTGATGCCGGTATCCAGCCACGCCACGTTTTCGACGAACTGAAAGGCCGCTGTGGTCTGGTCGAAGTGCATCCAGACGAAGAGCACCACGGCGAGCTCGGCGAGCGTGAAAATCAAGGCAATGGCGCGGGCGTTGCGGGCCTTCGTTTCCCCGTCTCCCGAAGTAATCAGAATCAGCAATGCACCGAGCAGGGGCAGAAAATTGACGATGCTGAGAAGCGGGAGGTGGCTCACCGGATGCCTCCCCAATACATGAACCAGCTAGTAAGCAGGACTACGCCCACCAGCATCGCGAAGGCATAGTGATAGACGTAGCCCGACTGCAGGCGGACCGTCCCGCGAGTCGTGTCGATCACGCGAGCGGCAATACCGTCCGGTCCGATGCCGTCGATGATGCGGCCGTCGCCGGTTTTCCAAAGAAAGCGCCCTAGCTTCAGCGCCGTCTGCACGAAGAGAAAATCGTAGAGCTCGTCGAAATACCATTTGTTGTAGAGGAATCGGTAAAGGAAACCGCCCTGCGCGGCCATCCTGGGCGGCAGTTCGGGGCGTGCGATATAATAGTAGTACGCAACGGCAAATCCCACGATGGTGGCGACGAACGGCGCCAGCTCGACCCACAAGGGCAGCTCCGCGCCGTGCGCAGCATGACCGGCGATACTCGCAATGGTTCCGTGCCAGAACCCGAGCGCGTCCGGTCCCACGAAATCGCGATTGAAGATCGCGCCGGCAAACAGTGCGCCGGCGGCGAGGACCACGAGCGGCAAGAGCATCGCCGGCGGCGATTCGCGAACCTCCGAAAGACGTAACCCGTGTTCGTGTCCGGCCGCCGGCTGTTCATGGGCGTGTTCGCCGGCGTGCGGTACCCCGCTTTCGTGCGGGCCGCGATAGGAGCCGTGGAAGGTCATCAAAAATTGGCGCCAGGAGTAGAACGAGGTCATGAGAGCGGCAGTGAGCGTCAGCACGAAGGCGTACGTGCCGACGGGCGTTCCGGCCAAATACGTCGCATTGATGATGCCGTCCTTCGAATAGAACCCTGCCGTACCGCCGATAAAGGGAATGCCGAAACCCGTCAGCGCGAGATTGCCGATACCCATAAGGAGCCATGTGTAAGGCAGCAGCTTCACCAGGCCGCCCATTTTGCGCATGTCCTGCTCGTGATGCATGGCATGGATCACGGAACCCGCGCCGAGGAACAGCAACGCCTTGAAGAAGGCGTGGGTGAAGAGATGAAACATCGCCGCGCCGTAGGCGGAAACGCCGGCGGCGGCGAACATGTAGCCGAGCTGCGAGCAGGTCGAATAGGCGATGACGCGCTTGATGTCGTTCTGGAACAGGCCCACGGACGCGGCAAAGAACGCCGTGGTCGCCCCAATGATGGCGACAACCGCCAGAGCCGTTGGGGCGTGCTCGAAGAGGGGCGAACAGCGGCAGACGAGAAAAACTCCTGCCGTCACCATGGTGGCGGCATGGATCAGCGCGGAGACGGGCGTGGGGCCCTCCATTGCATCGGGAAGCCAGGTGTGAAGCCCGATCTGGGCCGATTTGCCCATGGCGCCCACGAACAGCAGCAGGCACAGCGTGTTCATAATGTCGACCGAGTGGCCGGCGAAGACGAAGCTCTTGCCGGCGACGGCCGGCGCTGCCGCAAATACGGCGCTGAAGTCGAGCGTGTGGAAGACGGAATAGATTCCGAAAACTCCCAGCGCGAAGCCGAAGTCGCCCACGCGGTTGACCACGAACGCCTTAATGGCGGCCGCATTCGCCGAAGGCCGCGTGTACCAGAAGCCGATCAAGAGGTACGAAGCCAGACCCACACCTTCCCAACCGAAGAAAAGCTGCAGGAAATTGTTCGAGGTCACGAGCGTGAGCATCGCGAAGGTGAAGAACGACAGGTAAGAGAAAAACCGCGGCCGGTGCTCGTCTTCGTGCATGTAGCCGATCGAATAAAAATGCACCAGGGCGGAGACGCCGGTGACGACCACGAGCATCACCGCGGTCAGCGCGTCCACCCGTATCGTCCAATCCGCCTCGAAGCCGCCGGAAACTACCCATTCGAGCACGTGCAGGGTGGTGGCCTGGCCGAGATACATCACGTTTTGGAAGGCAACGCAGGACAGGATTGCCGAGACGAACAATAGCCCTGTCGTGACGATCTCCGAGGCGCGCGCGCCGATCAACCGGCCGAAGAGCCCCGCGATGATCGATCCGATTAAAGGAAGGAAAACGATCGCGCTATACACGCCTCAGCCTTTCATCAGGTTGATGTCTTCGACGGCGATCGTGCCGCGATTGCGGAAATAGACGACGAGTATGGCAAGGCCGATAGCGGCCTCGGCGGCCGCCACCGTAAGCACGAAAAGCGCGAAGACCTGCCCCGTCAGGTCGCCCAGAAAGGCGGAGAATGCCACGAAATTGATGTTGACTGCGAGCAGGATGAGCTCGATCGACATCAGGATCACGATCACGTTCTTGCGGTTGAGAAAGATGCCGACCACCGCAATGGTGAACAGCACCGCCGCAACCACAAGATAATGCTCAAGCCCGACCCGCACGGTTAAACTCCCTGCCCCGGTTTGGCATCCACAAGCTCGATGGCCAAGGCCGGCTCGCGCGCATTCTGCCGCCGGATCGACTGCCGTTTCACGCCTTCACGATGCCGCAGCGTGAGCACGATGGCGCCGATCATGGCGACGAGCAGGATGAGCCCGGCAGTCTGAAAATAATAGACGTAGTCCGTATACAGGACGCGGCCCAGGGCTTCCGTGTTCGTCAAATTCGCAGGCGTGGCATGGGGAATGGCGCCGCGCGCTCGCGGCCCGAACAGCTTCAGCGCCACGAACGCAAGCTCGCAAACAAGCACCGCGCCGACGACCGCGCCGAGCGGCAGATAGCGCAGCGCGCCGCGCTTGAGTTCGCTGAAATCGATGTCGAGCATCATGACCACAAAGAGGAACAGCACGGCGACTGCGCCCACATAGACGACCACGAGGATCATCGCCAGGAACTCGGCGCCGAGCAGAACGAAGAGCCCTGCCGCATTGAAGAATGCCAGGATGAGAAAAAGCACCGAATGCACCGGGTTGCGCGCGGCGATCACCATCAGCGCCGCAAAGACGAGGACAACCGAGAAAAACCAGAAGGCGACCGCCTGCAAGATCATGCCGCCCCCTTTCCTCCCCCGCGCAGCGGGGGAGGTGCCGACCCCAGCCATGTGCCGGGGGAGGCGGAAGGGGCGCTCCTACTGGATCGCGCTCGTAACGACTTTTGTTGCTTCACTTGCCCCCTCCGTCGTGCTCGCTCCGCGCGCCCGATACCTCCCCCGCGCAGCGCGGGTGGAAAAGTTTGCCGATCATCTATATGGAGCATCCAGCTCGAGGTTGTGCGCGATTTCACGTTCCCAGCGGTCGCCGTTCGCCAGAAGGCGCTCCTTGTCGTAGTAGAGCTCTTCGCGGTTCTCGGTCGAAAACTCGAAGTTTGGTCCCTCCACGATTGCGTCCACCGGGCAGGCCTCCTGGCAAAGGCCGCAATAGATGCACTTCACCATGTCGATGTCGTAGCGCGTGGTGCGGCGGCTGCCGTCCTCGCGCGGCTCGGCCTCGATGGTGATGGCGAGCGCCGGACACACCGCCTCGCACAGCTTGCATGCGATGCACCGCTCCTCGCCGTTGGGATAGCGCCTGAGCGCATGCTCGCCGCGAAAGCGTGGGCTGAGCGGGCCTTTTTCGAAGGGATAGTTCAACGTTGCCTTGGGCGCGAAGAAATAGCGCATCGACAGCCCAAAGCTCTTGATGAACTCCCAGAAGAAGATCGAGCGTGCGGTGCGATCGAGCCAAGCCATGGTCACCTCACGTGGCGTGACGATGCAGGACGAGAAGCACGTAACCTGCCGACACCACGACCCAGACGAGCGAGAGCGGCAGGAACACCTTCCACCCCAGGCGCATCAGCTGGTCGTAGCGGTAGCGCGGCACCATCGCCTTCACCATCGCGAACAGGAAGAAGAAGAACCATATCTTCAAAAGAAGCCAGATCACCCCCGGCACCGCCGCCAAAGGCCAGATATTCCAGGGCGGCAACCAGCCTCCGAAAAATAGGATGGAGAGCATGGTGCACATCAGCACGATGTTGAGATATTCGCCAATCATGAACAGCAGGTAGGGGGTGGAGGAATACTCCACCATATATCCCGCCACGAGCTCGGACTCCGCTTCCGGCAGGTCGAAGGGCGGCCGGTTGGTCTCGGCCAAAGCCGAAACGAAAAAAACCACGAACATCGGGAATAGAATCGTGAACGCGAACCAGCCATGCGCCTGCGCCCGTACGATCTGCGACAGATTGAGCGAGCCGGCGAACAACAGAACCGTGATGATCACGAACCCGATGGAGACCTCATAGGAGACCATCTGTGCAGCAGATCTGAGACCGCCCAGGAAGGGATATTTCGAGTTCGACGCCCAGCCCCCCATGATGATGCCGTAGACGCCGAGCGAAGAGATCGCGAAGAGGTAAAGAACTCCGACGTTGATATCGGCAATCACCCAGCCGTCATTGACCGGTACGACGGCCCATGCGGCAAACGCCAGAACGAAGCTGAGAAGCGGCGCGAGCAGGAAAACGACCTTGTTGGCGCCGGCCGGGATCACGACTTCCTTGAACGCAAATTTGAAGAAATCGGCGAAGGATTGCAGAAGCCCAAAGGCGCCCACGACATTGGGCCCTTTGCGCATCTGCACGGCCGCCCATATTTTGCGGTCCGCCAGCAGAATGTAGGCAAGCATCAGCAGCAGCACGACCGCCAGCACGACGATGGCGCAGATTTCCCCGATCAGCCACGCCCACGCGTAAGGAAGACCCAGGCTCTGAAATGCGCGAACGAAAGCCATGTCTTATTCCGCCGCCATTTGCTGCGTCCTGCCGACGAAGAGGCGGCTGCATTCCGCCATCGTCTCGCTGGCGCGCGCGATGGGATTGGTAAGGTAGAAATCCGCGATGGGAGATGTGAAGGGCTGCGATTCATCCGTCGGCCCGAGCGTTCCGATGGCGCCCCAGATCGCCGAGTCTGCGGGCGGCCGGGGCAGCAACACCCCGGGCTCCGAGAGGTGCGGCACCTGCGCCGCGATCGTCCGCCGTAGCGCGTCGCGGTCATCATAAGGCAGACGCCTTCCCAAGACGTCCGAGAGCGCCCGCAAAATCGCCCAGTCCTCCTTCGCTTCGCCGGGAGCAAAGGTGGCACGGCGCGTTCGCTGGACGCGGCCCTCGAAATTCACATAGAGGCCGTCTTTTTCCGTATACGCGGACCCCGGCAGAATTACGTCTGCGCGATGGGCGCCCGCATCGCCATGCGTGCCCTGATACACCACGAACGCCCTGCCAAGGCGGCTTGTATCGAACTCATCGGCACCCAGCAGATAAACGAAATCGATGTCGCCCGATGTCGTTGCCGCCAAGATTCCTTCCATATCGCAGCCGCCGGGCGCCGGCACGAAACCGAGATCGAGCGCAGCGACCCTTGAGGCGGCGGTGTGCAACACGTTGAATCCATTCCAGCCGCCTTCGGCTGCGGATGCCGCCGGACCGATCATCCCGGTTTCGGAAGCCAGGCTGGCTGCCAGCTTCAAAACGGACGCCCCGTCGCGTCGGCCCAGCGCTCCGGGGCCAAGGATCAGCATGGGACGTTTCACATCCTTGAGTACCTGGGCGTATGGGTGGCGGCCTTCCGCGATCGCGCGCAGTGCCGCTGGGCCTGCGCCGAGCTGCTCCACGGGATATGTCAGATCGTAGGGCAGCCCAATATTGGCGATCTTGAGATTGCCGTACAGCCAAGCCTTGCGCACCCGGGCGTTGAGGACCGGCGCTTCCCAGCGCAAGTTCGATCCGACGAGGAGCAATGCGTCGGCAGCTTCAATACCGCCGATCGTCGTGTTGAAAAGGTAGGATTGGCGCGGCAACGCCTGGAGCTTCGCGCCATCCTGCCGACAGTCGAGGTGAATGACACCCAACGACGTCATCAGATCCCTGAGCGCCTTGATCTCCTCGGCCGCCGCCAAATCTCCCACAATGGCCGCCATGCGCTCGGGCTTCGTCGAGGCCATACGCGCCGCAATGGCGGCAAAGGCTTCCGCCCAGCTTGCAGGTTCGAGCGTCCCTGCCCGGCGCACATAGGGCCTGTCGAGTCGCTGCCGCTTCAGCCCGTCGCATGCATGCCTTGCTTTGTCGGATATCCACTCCTCGTTCACGTCGTCGTTCAGACGCGGCAAGACGCGCATCACGTCGCGCCCCCGCGTATCGAGGCGGATGTTGCAACCCTGCCCGTCCATGACATCGACGGACTCGGTTTTACGCAGCTCCCACGGTCGTGCATTGAAGGCATAGGGCTTGGAGGTGAGCGCGCCAACCGGACAGAGATCGACCGCGTTTCCCGAAAGTTCCGACGCAAAGGCCTTCTCGAGATAGGTGGTGATCTCCATATCCTCGCCGCGCCCGGTCGCTCCGAGCTCTGGAACGCCCGCGACTTCGGTGGCAAACCGCACACAGCGAGTGCATTGGATGCAGCGGGTCATGACCGTCTTGATCAGCGGACCCATGTATTTGTCTTCGACGGCGCGCTTGTTCTCGTTAAACCGGTGGAACGCTGCCCGGCCATAGGCCATCGCCTGATCTTGTAGATCGCACTCCCCGCCCTGGTCGCAGATCGGGCAATCCAGCGGGTGATTGATCAGCAGAAATTCCATCACGCCTTCGCGGGCCCGCTTGACGAGCGCAGATTTCGTGTTGATGCGCGCCGGCGATCCGTCTTTATTCGGGAAAATGTCGCGCACTTGCAGCGCGCAGCTCGCCTGCGGCTTGGGCGCGCCCACCCACTCCACCAAGCACATGCGGCAATTGCCGGCGATCGAAAGCCGTTCGTGATAGCAGAAGCGCGGGATTTCGGCGCCCGCCTGCTCGCAGGCCTGCAACAGCGTCAAGCCGTCATCGGCCTCAATCTCCGTGCCGTCGACGATGAGTTTGCGTGAAGGCATCGGCCTACTCCGCCGCCTGCGCTGCGATCTGACCCTCACGCGCCAGTATCCGGCTTTCGATTTCGGAGCGAAAATGTCGAATGAGTCCCTGAATCGGCCACGCCGCCGCATCGCCCAGCGCGCAGATCGTGTGGCCTTCCACTTCCTTCGTCACCTCGAGAAGCAGGTCGATCTCGCCGGGCTCGGCATCGCCGCGCTGCATCCGCGTCAGCACCCGCCACATCCAGCCCGTTCCTTCGCGGCAGGGAGTGCACTGGCCGCAGCTCTCGTGCTTGTAGAAATAGGCGAGACGCGCGATCGCCTTCACGATGTCGGTTGATTTGTCCATCACGATGACGGCAGCCGTACCAAGACCAGATTGAACCTCTTTCAGGGAATTGAAATCCATCAGGACCGTCTCGCAGACGGATTTGGGAATCAGTGGCACGGAGGCACCGCCGGGAATCACGGCCAGAAGATTATCCCAGCCGCCCCGCACGCCGCCGGCGTGCTTTTCGACGAGTTCCTTGAGCGGAATGCCCATCTCTTCTTCCACATTGCAAGGTTTGTTGACGTGGCCGGAGATGCAAAAAACCTTGGTGCCCGTGTTGTTCGGTCGGCCGATACCCGCGAACCAATCGGCGCCGCGGCGCAGAATTGTCGGAGCGACGGCAATGGATTCCACGTTGTTGACCGTTGTGGGACAGCCATAAATGCCGACATTGGCCGGGAAGGGCGGCTTTAGCCTAGGCTGGCCTTTCTTCCCTTCCAGGCTTTCCAAGAGCGCGGTTTCTTCTCCGCAGATATACGCCCCGGCGCCGTGGTGCACGTAACAGTCGAAATCCCAGCCGTGGATATTGTTCTTCCCGATCAGCCGCGCCTCGTAAGCCTGGTCGATTGCGGCCTGCAGGCGCTCGCGCTCGCGGATGAATTCGCCCCGGACGTAGATGTAGCAGGCATGCGCGCGCATCGCGAAGGACGCGATCAGACAGCCTTCCACGAGGTGATGCGGATCGTGGCGCATGATGTCCCGGTCCTTGCAGGTACCGGGCTCCGACTCGTCGGCATTCACGACCAGGTAGTGCGGCCGTTCCTTCACCTCTTTGGGCATGAAGGACCATTTCAAGCCGGTCGGAAATCCGGCGCCGCCGCGTCCGCGCAATCCGGATTTCTTCATGACGTCCACGATGGCTTCCGGGCCGCGTTCCAGGATGGCCTTGGTTCCGTCCCATTGGCCCCGCGCCCGTGCACCCTGAAGCGTCCAGTCCTCGAAGCCGTAAAGGTTTGTGAAAATGCGGTCGCGATCAGCGAGCATGGCAGCTTCCGGAGATGGCGTTCACGTGGCAGCTCCCGGTGGCTTCCGGTCCGGCGATCCACGGTCGTTGCCGCCGCTGTCGCCCCTCGTGCTCGAATTGTAAAGCGAGCGGTCCGTCAGTGTCAGCGGCCCGCCCAGCGGCTCGGACGAATGCCGACCCGATTGAGACCCGGCGCGCGGCACCTCGCCGCGGCGGAACGCAGCCAGAATCGCCTCCGTCTTCGGACCATTGAGATCCTCGTAGAAATCCTTGCCGATCTGGAGCATCGGGGCATTCACGCACGCCCCCAGACACTCGACTTCCGTCCATGAGAACACGCCGTCCTCGGAAATCGTATGTTGCTCCGGCGCAATTTGCTTCCTGCAAACAGCGACAACTTCGTCGGAACCCGCGAGCCAACATGGGGTGGTCGTGCAAACCTGCACCAAATGTTTGCCGACAGGCGCCAGGTTAAACATCGTGTAGAACGTGGCCACTTCGAGGACGCGGATATAGGGCATCGCCAGCATTTTGGCGACAGTTTCGATCATGGGCTTGCTGACCCAGCCTTCCTGTTCCTGTCCGCGCCAAAGAAGTGCGATCACCGCGGAAGCCTGACGCCCGGGCGGATATTTCAGAATTTCTTTTTCTGCCCAAGACTTGTTCTCAAGAGCGAATTCAAAACTTGAGGGTTGGTTCGGGTAAAGGCGCCGCAAGCTCACCGGTCGATCTCCCCGAACACGATGTCGAGGGAACCGACGATTGCGGATACGTCGGCCAGCATGTGCCCTTTGGACAGGAAATCCACGGCTTGCAGATGCGCATAGCTTGGCGCGCGGATCTTGCAACGGTACGGCTTGTTCGTCCCGTCCGAGACAAGATAGACGCCGAACTCGCCCTTGGGCGCTTCTACGGCCGCATAAACCTCGCCTGCCGGGACATGATAACCTTCCGTAAAGAGCTTGAAGTGATGGATGAGGGCTTCCATCGACCGCTTCATTTCGCCCCGCTTCGGGGGAACAACCTTCTTGTCCAGCGACGAGACCGGCCCGGTCGGCATCTTTTCGATGCACTGCTTCATGATGAGGTTCGACTGCCGCATTTCCTCCATGCGCATCAGGTAGCGGTCGTAGCAGTCACCGTTCTTGCCGACGGGAATTTTGAACTGGAGATCGGAGTAGCATTCATAGGGCTGTGAACGGCGAAGGTCCCAGGCCACGCCTGTGGAGCGAAGCATGACGCCCGTGAAGCCCCAGGCTTCCGCGTCCTTTCGCGAAACCACGCCGATATCGACATTGCGCTGCTTGAAAATCCGGTTCTCGGTCAACAGGCACTCGATGTCGTCGAGGACTTTCGGGAAATGCGCGCAGAACCCGTAGATGTCCTCGGCGAGTCCGGTCGGCATGTCCTGGTGGATGCCGCCGGTTCGGAAATAATTGGCGTGCAGACGCGCGCCGGAGGCCCGCTCATAGAAGACCATGAGCTTCTCGCGCTCCTCGAAACCCCATAGGGGCGGCGTCAGAGCCCCCACGTCCATGGCCTGAGTGGTGACATTGAGGAGATGGGAAAGCAGCCGGCCGATTTCGGAGAATAGAACACGAATGTATTGGCCGCGTGGGGGGACCTCGATGCCCAGAAGTTTCTCGGCGGCAAGGGCGAATGCGTGCTCCTGATTCATCGGCGCGACATAGTCCAGCCGGTCGAAATAAGGCAGCGCCTGAAGATAAGTCTTATGCTCGATGAGCTTTTCCGTCCCGCGGTGCAGAAGCCCGATATGCGGGTCGATGCGCGTGACGACCTCGCCGTCGAGTTCCATCACCAGGCGCAAAACACCATGGGCGGCCGGGTGTTGCGGCCCCCAGTTCATGGTCATTTTCTGTTCGTCCAGGACGTTCGCCATCAGCCGTCCCCCTTGGAGGCTTTTTCATCCCCCGGTAGAACATAGCGTGCGCCTTCCCACGGGCTCATGAAGTCGAAATCGCGGAATTCCTGGACGAGGTCGACAGGGCGGTACACGACCCGCTTGAGCTCTTCGTCGTAACGCAGTTCGACATAGCCGGTGAGCGGAAAGTCCTTGCGCAACGGATAACCCGAAAATCCGTAATCGGTCAGAATCCGCCGCATGTCCGGATGATCCGCAAAAGCGATGCCGAACATGTCGAATGCTTCGCGCTCGAACCAGTTGGCGGCCGGAAACACGCCTACCGCCGATGGAACGGGTGTGGTCTCGTCCGTCTCGAGCTTCACGCGCACGCGCCGGTTCCTTGTGATCGACAACAGGTGATAGACGACATCGAACCGTTTGACGCGCTGCGGCCAATCAACGCCGCAGATGTCGATGAGGATGGTGAAGGCAAATTGCGGATCGTCGCGTAGCCGACGCAGAACGCGGGCAACGTCGCCGGATTCGATTTCCAAGGAGAGTTGATCGACCGCCACCGAGCGGCTTTTGATCGCGCCCGGCAGCGCCGCGTCGATTTCCTGCCCAAGCTCGTCGAGGTTTTGCAACATGGACCCTCAACGAACGATATTGCCGGTACGGCGGATTTTCCGCTGCAGCAGCATTACCCCATAAACAAGGGCTTCTGCCGACGGAGGACAGCCCGGCACGTAAACGTCGACGGGGACGATGCGGTCGCAGCCGCGTACGATAGAATAGGAATAATGATAATATCCTCCGCCATTGGCGCAGGATCCCATGGAGATCACATAGCGCGGCTCAGGCATCTGGTCGTAGACTTTGCGCAGCGCAGGAGCCATCTTGTTCGTCAGCGTTCCCGCCACGATCATGACATCGCATTGTCGAGGACTGGCGCGTGGGGCAGCCCCGAACCTCTCCATGTCGTAGCGCGGCATGCTGGCCTGAATCATCTCGACCGCACAGCACGCCAGACCGAACGTCATCCACATCAACGACCCCGTCCGCGCCCAGTTGATTAGCGCATCGAGGTTCGCGACCAGGAAGCTTTTGTCCCGGAGCTGCTCCTGCAGCGCCACAAAATAGGGATCACTTGGCGCCGAATCCCCTGCCAGCGGCACTGCTGCATCGCTTTCCGGCAAAGGAACGGGCCCCGCTGCGATCACTCCCATTCCAGCGCGCCCTTATTCCACTCGTAGATAAAGCCGACGGTCAACACACCGAGAAAGACCACCATAGACCAGAATGCAAACACCCCGGTCGTCCCAAGCGTGATCGCCCACGGAAACAGAAATGCGACCTCAAGGTCGAAGATGATGAACAGGATAGAGACCAGATAGAACCGCACGTCGAACTTCATACGGGCGTCGGTGAACGCATTGAAGCCGCACTCGTACGCCGAGAGTTTTTCGGGATCCGGCTTTGACGGAGCGACGACGAAGGGGACGGCGATGAGCGCCACACCGATCACGGCCGCGATACCGATGAAAATGAGTATGGGAAGATACTGAAGAAGAAAATCATTCATGTCGCGTGCCCGGCAGCCCGATGCGTCTGTTGTCCGCGGAAGTTCCCGCATCAGCGGTCCGCACTTCGCGGGCGCAGTATAGACGCCATGGCTTGGCGTGCAACGCGGGTTTAGCTCAAGATTCGCCGCGCCCACAAAGGATTTCTACAGGATATTTTCCGGATCCCCATTGCGGGGATGGCGGGAGCGACGGGGCTCGAACCCGCGACCTTCGGCGTGACAGGCCGACACTCTAACCAACTGAGCTACGCCCCCCCGCGACACCGGCGCAAATCGGCGCCAGCCGCGAAAGAGGGCCGATGTAAGGCCCGCCCCCGACCGTGTCAAGCTGCGCGGACGAGAATGATCGGATTTCAGCCTCCGCTTCCAGATCCCGAAGTGACCGCCTTGGCGGGCGGCAGCTTGCGGCCCGGATGCAACTCTTGCGGGGTCAATTTGCCGTCCCCGTTCTTGTCGAGCTGGTCAAACAACGATCGGGGCGTTGCAACGAACTCATCGAAGTCGATACAGCCATTATGTTCAAAATCGATCAGCGGCGAAGCGGCCGATTCATCTACACGCCAGCGCTCCTCGTTGACGGTGCGTACTTCGTTGGCTTCCAGGCAACCATCATGGTTGGTATCGGCTTTCGCGAAATCCGCGCGCAGTCCTGCCTCCATAGCTGCGCGGGTCACGACTTCGTCCTTGTCTGCATATTTGTCGAGCATTTCGGAGGGCGGATGCCATTCTTCCGCCGGCTGGCGAGGACGGGGGTGCGTAGAAGCTCCAGCGCACCCAATAACAGTGAGGGCACAGCCTAAGACCGCAATTATCGACAGTGCGGCTTTCATCCTTCCAACTCGCCTGCGCCACGCGATATCGGCGCGGCAGCCCCCTTGCTTCGCGCGTTGACGGGCAACCTTCGCTGCTGCGCAGCGAAGGTTGGTGGGCGGTGACGGATTCGAACCGCCGACCCCTTCGGTGTAAACGAAGTGCTCTACCGGCTGAGCTAACCGCCCTTATTGCTGCTTATTATGTTTGCAAGTCCAGGCCAGCTCAATCCGTGGAATAAGGAGATTTAGTTCAGAGCGTCCTTGAGTTGCTTGCCGGGGCGAAAACGCGGCGTCTTGGAGGGCTTGATCACAATCTCTTCGCCGGTTTGGGGATTGCGCCCTTTGCCGCCGGCGCGCTGGGCGACGGCGAACACGCCAAAGCCAGTCAACCTCACCTCGTCCCCGGCTTTGAGTGCATCGGCAATCGTCTCAAAAATTCCGTCGACAGCTTTGGCCGCATCATGTTTGGCCAGACCGGTGCGATCCGAAAGTTGCTGGATCAAATCATTCTTGTTCACAAAGGGCTCCTTCTGCGCGATTCGCTCCCATAAGAAGGTGATTCTAAAGCTTCGAAGGCTAAGCCGCAAAGCCAAATCCGCAGAGCCCGCAGGGGAATCGGGTGAAGGAACAAATGTCGAATTTGATTCGGAAAAAGATTCGCCGACTGGGGTTGTGGGACACGTATAACGCGAACCTGGCTCCGTGATACTACCGCTAGGTTGCGTAATTGATTCCCTCGCGGCGTCCGTGTCACAATTTATGGTGTCTCAATCCCTTGCGAGGCTCTTCACCCGATTGCCCTAGAGGTGCCCGCCGATACCGACCTATCTGGCCGATCCGAAGGGCGCCGCCTTGGATTGGACTTTCTGGTTCAATGCGTGACAACCGCGTCCGTTTCTGTCCCTGACAGAGCGGGTGCTGACGCGACGATCTCAGGTTCTTCCCACGTGATGGGTTCCGGCCGACGGACGAGTGCCACCTTGAGGACCTCGTCCATCGTTGTCGCCGCCACGATTTGAAGCCCCGATTTCACATTGTCGGGAATTTCCGCCAAATCCTTCTCGTTCTCCGCCGGAATCACCACGGTTTTCAGACCCGCTCGCAATGCCGCAAGCAGTTTCTCCTTTAAACCGCCGATCGGGAGAACACGTCCTCGCAGCGTAATTTCTCCCGTCATTGCGACGTCCCGACGCACGGGAATGCCCGTCAGCACAGAGACGATGGACGTGGCCATTGCCACGCCGGCAGACGGTCCGTCCTTGGGCGTAGCACCCTCCGGCACGTGCACATGGATGTCGCGTTGATCGAAGATCGGCGGCTTGATGCCATAGGTCGTGGCTTTCGAACGGACATACGACCTAGCCGCATCAATCGACTCCTTCATGACATCGCCGAGCTTGCCGGTGGTTTGCATCCGCCCCTTGCCAGGCAACATCACGGCTTCGATCTGCAGCGTATCGCCGCCCACTTCGGTCCAAGCCAGACCGGTGACGACGCCGACCTGATCCTCCCCCTCCATCTCGCCGTACCGGAATTTCCGGACGCCGGAATAAGTCCCCAGAATTTCCGGCGTCACTTGCACGGCCGTCAACTTGCCGGAGACGATATCCTTGACTGCCTTGCGCGTAAGATTCGATATCTCTCGCTCGAGGTTTCGTACGCCGGCCTCGCGCGTGTAATAGCGGATCAGGTCATAGAGAGCCGCATCGGTGATCGACCACTCGCCGTCGTTCAGGCCGTGCGCCTTGAGCCCTTTGGGGATCAGATGCCGCTTCGCGATCTCCACCTTCTCGTCTTCCGTGTAGCCCGGAATGCGGATGATCTCCATTCGGTCCATCAATGGCTGAGGCATCCGCAACGTGTTGGCCGTGGTGATGAACATCACGTCTGAGAGATCGAAGTCCACTTCGAGATAATGGTCGTTGAACGCATGGTTTTGCTCGGGATCGAGCACTTCCAGCAGCGCCGACGACGGATCGCCGCGCCAGTCGGCGCCAAGCTTGTCGATCTCGTCCAGCAGGAAGAGCGGATTGGCCGTCTTCGCCTTCTTCATCGACTGGATGATCTTGCCCGGCATCGAGCCGATATAGGTACGGCGATGACCGCGAATTTCGGCCTCGTCCCTCACGCCGCCGAGGCTCATGCGAACGAATTCGCGCCCGGTCGAGCGCGCGATTGACTTGCCCAACGACGTCTTGCCCACGCCGGGCGGTCCGACGAGGCACAGGATGGGGCCTTTCATCTTGCCCGCACGTTGCTGCACGGCAAGGTATTCGAGAATCCGCTCTTTCACCTTGTCCAAGCCGAAATGATCCTCGTTGAGAATCGACTCGGCGAGCTTGATGTCCTTCTTGACCTTCGACTTCTTGCCCCAGGGCAAAGACAGCAGCCAATCGAGATAGTTTCGCACCACCGTCGCCTCGGCCGACATGGGGCTCATCTGACGAAGCTTCTTCAGTTCGGCCTGGGCCTTCTCCTTGGCTTCCTTCGACAGCTTGGTCTTGCGGATCCGCTCTTCCAGCTCGTTGAGCTCGTCGCGCCCCTCTTCGCCTTCGCCCAACTCCTTTTGGATCGCCTTGAGCTGCTCGTTGAGGTAATATTCGCGCTGCGTTTTCTCCATCTGTCGCTTGACGCGCGTGCGGATTTTGCGCTCGACCTGCAGGACGCCGATCTCGCCTTCGATGAGGGTGAGAACGCGCTCCAGGCGCTCGACCGTGTTCAGCGTCTCCAAGAGCTGCTGGCGATCGGCGATCTTGACCGACAGGTGCGAGGCGACCATGTCGCTGAGCTTGGCCGGATCGTCGATCTGCGCCAGCGAAGCCAGCGTCTCGGCCGGTATCTTCTTGTTAAGCTTGATGTAGCTTTCGAAATTGGCTTTCACCGTGCGCACCAGCGCCTCGGTTTCCTTGACGTCACCCGCGTGATCCTGAAGCGGTTCGATGTCGGCCTGAAAGAAATCGGTACGCGGAACAAATCCGGTCACGCGCGCCCGCGACTTGCCTTCGACCAGCACGCGCACCGTCTGATCGGGAAGCTTGAGGAGCTGCAGGACGGTCGCCATCGTACCGATGCTGTGCAGGGCTTCCGATGTCGGATCGTCGTCCGCTGCGTTCTTCTGGGTCAGAAGAAGAATCTGCTTTTCATCGTTCATCACCTCTTCGAGCGCACGGACGGATTTTTCGCGCCCGACGAACAGCGGCACGATCATGTGGGGAAACACCACGATGTCGCGCAACGGGAGCACGGGCGCCAAGTTGCGTCCGGCTTCGGTAAAAGAGATATCAGAGGATTCAGCCATTTTTTTCTCCTGGCCGGTCCTTTAGAACCGGCTGCGCCGGCTCGCGTTTCCACGCGCCGGTATTGAAAGGGCCGCGCGACCGGCCGACTCCTTGGGGGGTAAGGTGGTCCCCCTATCGGCCAGTTTCAAGACGACGAATCTTGCCTAGGTGGATTATGGCCAAATGGCGACAATCGCCATAATTCAGGATGCCGATTGCTCGCGAGCCTGGCCCTTGTCCGAGTATGTGTAGAGCGGCCGGGAGCGGCCGTCGACGACATCCGCCGTGATCACGACCTCCTGTACGCCATTGAGCGTCGGCAGTTCGAACATCGTCTCGAGCAGGATGCCTTCCATGATGGATCTGAGGCCGCGCGCGCCCGTCCTCCGCTGGATGGCACGCCGTGCAATCGAATGCAATGCTTCTTCCTGGAAGCGCAGCCTGACGCCTTCCATCTCGAACATCCGCTGATATTGCTTTGCCAGCGCGTTCTTCGGGCGCGTCAGGATTTCGATCAGTGCCCCTTCGCTCAAATCGCCCAGCGTTGCAATTACCGGCAGGCGGCCGATGAACTCGGGGATGAGACCGAATTTCAGCAGATCTTCCGGCTCGACCTCCCGCAGAACCTCGCCGGTACCGCGCTCGTCGGGAGATCGGATGGCCGCTCCAAAGCCCATGGAAGTGCCGTGCGTCCGTGAGGAGATGATCTTCTCCAGTCCGGCAAAGGCGCCGCCGCATATGAACAGGATATTGGTGGTGTCGACCTGCAGGAACTCTTGCTGCGGATGCTTGCGGCCGCCTTGCGGAGGAACACTTGCAACCGTGCCTTCCATAATCTTCAGCAGCGCCTGTTGGACGCCTTCGCCGGAAACGTCCCGCGTGATGGAAGGATTGTCCGACTTGCGGCTTATCTTGTCCACCTCGTCGATGTAGACGATGCCGCGCTGGGCACGCTCGACATTGTAGTCGGCATTCTGCAACAGCTTCAGGATGATGTTTTCGACATCCTCGCCGACATATCCTGCCTCGGTGAGAGTCGTCGCGTCCGCCATCGTGAACGGCACGTCCAGAATGCGCGCAAGCGTCTGCGCAAGCAGCGTTTTTCCGCAGCCGGTCGGACCGATGAGCAGGATATTCGATTTGGCAAGCTCGACGTCGCTGGTCTTGCCGGACGCGTTGATGCGCTTATAGTGATTGTGGACTGCGACCGAGAGCACCTTCTTGGCGTGCTGCTGTCCGACTACGTAATCGTCGAGGACCTTGAATATCTCGGCCGGCGAAGGAACGCCGTCGCGGGATTTCATGAACGACGTCTTGTTCTCCTCGCGGATGATCTCCATGCACAGCTCGACGCACTCGTCGCAGATGAACACGGTAGGGCCCGCAATGAGCTTGCGAACCTCGTGTTGGCTCTTTCCGCAGAAGGAGCAATAGAGGGTGTTCTTCGATTCGCCGCCGCCCGCTTTACTCATGAGCACTCCCGGACAGTTTCCTGTCTCCACCATTCCCGAGACTAACGAGCCCGGTCATCTGCTCCGCCGGTAGCATGAAACGCGCCAGAATGGCCCATCTCCGCTCAACGGTATTCGACCACGATAGACCGAACGGGATCAAGAATTGTTTAATTCGGTCCACTCTAGCTGCCCGGCCCATCGGCTCTCGCGGCGGTTTCACGGCGCCCCGTCCGAATCGGCGCGACGCTCCAGCACGTTGTCGACGAGACCGAAGGCCTTTGCCTCTTCTGCGGTCATATAAGTATCCCGGTCGAGCGCCTTTTCAACCACCTCGACGCTTTGGCCGGTATGCTTGGCATAAATCTCGTTCAATCGCCGCTTGAGTTTGACCACCTCTTGGGCGTGCCTGGCGATATCCGCCGCTTGGCCATAGAACGATGCCGACGGCTGGTGAACCAAAAGACGCGAATTGGGCAGGCAATGCCGCGCCCCCTTCTGCCCCGCGCACAGCAGCAACGTCGCCGCCGAGGCTGCCTGCCCGACGCACAAGGTTTGAATCGAAGGCCGGATGTATTGCATGGTGTCGTAGATTGCGAGCCCGGCCGTCACGACACCGCCCGGCGAATTGATGTACATCGCAATCTCTTTCTTGGGATTTTCCGCCTCGAGAAAAAGCAGCTGCGCCGTGATCAGGCTCGCACCGTAGTCCTCGATCGGGCCGGTGACGAAAATAATGCGCTCCTTGAGCAGGCGCGAGTAAATGTCATACGCGCGCTCGCCCCGCGCGGTCTGCTCGACCACCATTGGGACCAATGTGCTCATGTGGATCTCGCGAATATCATTCATGGTTTTCCACCGAATGCTGACGGGCCAAGGTGAGGCTGGGGACGGACTCCTCGCAATGTCAATTCGCCAGAAGCCTTGTAAGCGGCTAACATGAGTCTAGTTCAGAGAGCCGCGGCAGACCAAGCCGCCTCTAGCCGAGGGACTTCAGCTTTTCCGCCGCTTCGTCGGGATCGAGGAACAGCGTCGCGCGATCCACTTTCCGTTCTGTGATCTGGGCCAGCTCGGCGATGAAGTCAACGACCTTTTCCTCGAAGATCGGCGCGCGGATTTCCGCCAGCGCTTGTGGATTTTCCGTATAGAATTTGAAGATTTGCTGCTCCTGGCCGGGAAATTGCCTCGCTCGGACGGCAATTGCTCGCTGCACTTCGTCGGGAGCGACGACGATGCCATTCTGCTCGCCGATTCGCGCGAGTACAAGACCCAGCCGCACCCGCCGCTCGGCGATGTCGTGGTACTCCTTGCGCAGCTCCTCCTCGGTTTTTCCTACATCTTCCAGGCTCTTGCCTTCGCGTTGCATCTCCACCTGGACCTGCTTCCAGATTGCCTCGAACTCGCTCTCAACCATTGTCGGCGGCAAGGAAAACCGATGCACGCCATCCAAAGCGTCGAGAATTCTCCGCTTGAGGTGCATCCGGCTCGCCCGCGCGTAATCACTTTTCAGCTGGTCGCGAATTCGCTCTTTGATCGTGGCCAGAGAATCAACGCCGAGCTTCCTGGCGAGCTCGTCGTCGATTTCGAACGGATCGGACTTTCTGATCTCCTTCACGCTTACATCGAATGCCGCCTCGCGGCTCGCAAGCTTGGCATTGGGGTAATCGGCGGGAAACGTGACCTTGACCTCGCGGTGTTCGCCCGCCTTGGCGCCCACCAACTGGTCCTCGAAACCCGGAACCAGCTGGCCCGAACCGAGGATCAGACTGAAATCTTCCGCTTTGCTCCCGGCGAACTCCTCGCCATCGAGACGGCCGACGAAGTCGATCTGGACCTCATCGCCGGTCTCGGCCGCCTCGCCTTCGCCTCGCGGGGAATAGGTCCGTGCCTGCTGTGCCATCCGCGTCAGCGAAACCTCGACGTCCTCGTCGGCGACGTCGGCGACGAGCTTCTCCACCGCGAGGCCCGAGACATCGGCCAACTCGAACTCCGGCATCAGGTCGACCTTCACGGTAAACTCGAGGTCCGATTTTCCCTCGACCACCTGGTCGAGTTCGCTCACCAAATCCACCTTGGGCGGCAAGGCCGGCTTGAGCTCCCGTTCGGCGACGGCTTTCTGGCTGGTCTCCGAAACCGCCTGCTCGACGATTTCCCCCATCATCGACTTGCCGAAGGTCTTCTTGAGATAGGAAAGCGGCGCCTTCCCGGGGCGAAAACCCTTGAGGTGAAGTTTTGGCTTCATTTCCTCGATGCGGCCGGTGAGCCTGGCATCGAGATCGTCGGCGCCGATAACGATTCGGTATTCGCGGCGGAGACCTTCGGAGACGGTTTCAGTGACCTGCATGTTGGACTATCCCTGAGCATGGCTGGCGCTGGTGCGGGCGGAGGGACTTGAACCCCCACGACTTTCGTCACGAGAACCTAAATCTCGCGTGTCTGCCTGTTCCACCACGCCCGCGCCGGGGCCCCGGCTAATGCCGGAAGGGCGCCGCTATAGCAGGGGTTCGGAAGGGTGACCAGCCTTAACAAACGGGTATGACTGGCCACAAGCGGATCATCGGGTCAGCCGGCACCGAAGATCCCGCAGCACTTGCGGGAGTTTCTCCGGCAGGTCCTCGGAGATCAGGCCCGGACCAAAGAGGTTTGCCGCCTCTCCATGCAGCCAGGCTCCCGCGTTGGCCGCGTCGAACGCATTCATGCCCTGCGCCATGAGGCCGGCAATGATGCCTGCCAAAACGTCCCCGGCCCCGGCGGTCGCCAGCCAGGCTGGCGCATTGGAATTGATCGCCACGCGACCGTACGGCTCGGCGACGACCGTATCGGGTCCTTTCAGCAGAACGACGCAGCCCGCCGCAGCAGCAGCGGCGCGCGCCGCCTCGATGCGCGAGCCCGCCCGCGTGAGCAACTGCGGGAAAATACGCCCGAACTCGCCTTCATGCGGGGTGAGCACGCAGTTTTGGCGGAGAAGGCGGAAAAGCGTGCTCGGCTCGCCCGAGAAGGACGTGATCGCGTCGGCATCAAGTACCGTTCCTGCGTCTCCGGCAAGAACGGCTGCGACGAGTTCCGTGGTTGCGCGCCCGACGCCCGAGCCGGGCCCGATGAGCACAGCATTAAGCCGCGTATCGGCAAGAAGCGAGGCCAGGCCCGCCGCCCCGGAGAACGGTTTAACCATGATCGCCGTCAGGGCCGAGGCGTTCACGGCGACTGCATCGGGCGGGCTCGCCACGCTTGTCAGCCCGGCACCCACCCGCAGCGCCGCGCGGGCGGCCAGGCGCGCCGCTCCGGTCGCATGGCTAGGCCCACTGACCACCACTGCGTGCCCCCGGGCGTATTTGTGTTGAACAGGATCTGGCCACGGAAACCGGGAGCCCCAGAGCGCCGGACCGTTGTGAAATGCTTGTGGACAAATGCGCGCAATGGCGGCTTCGGGAATTCCGATGTCTACGACGACCGTCTCGCCGCAGAAAAGTCTTCCCGGCATCAGCAGGTGCGCCGGCTTGAGCCGAAAAAAGGTGACCGTAAGGCAGGCCTGCACGCAAACGCCACCCGCTGGCGGCTTGCCGGTGTCGCCCTGCAGACCGCTGGGTAAGTCGATGGCGACGACCGGAAGGTTTCGCCCGGACAGCGCTTCCACGACATCCCTCGCGCGGCCGTTCAGCGGCCTGGACAATCCGGCGCCGAACAGGGCCACGACCACAAGCTCCGCGCCATCAAGCACGTCCGGCGACATGGGGAATACGGTGCCCAACCAGCGCCGCGCCATTGCCGCTGCGTCGTCCTTAAGGGCGCTCGCATCGCCCAACAGGGCAACAGACACAGTCCAGTTTCGTTCGGCGAGATGGCGGGCCACAACGAATCCATCGCCGCCGTTATTGCCCGGACCGCACAAAACGACAGTTCGGCGCGGCGCATAGCGTTGCGCGATCTCCTTGGCCACCGCAGCCCCCGCATTCTCCATCAGGGTCAAAGAGGCCATGCCGTGGTCGGTCGCGTAGCGATCCGCGGCATAACATTCGGCGGTAGTGAGAATTTCCTCGGCCATGGCTCTTCGAGGCTTTTACGCCAAGTCGTGCCGATCTGTCGAACACAGTTGCATCCGGCAGAACCAGCGCAAGAATCGCAGAATTCTACACGCGAGCCCACATGGGCTCTTCGACCGCCAAGCCGACGCTCGACATGAAATCGGTGAAAATCGAGAGCGCGAAAGCGACATCTATCGACTGACCCCCGCGATGCGGGAAGCGGAACCTCCAAAAGCTTGCAATATGGGCGAGACCACCGAGTTTCTCGCCCAGCTCGACGAACATATCGGGCGCTCGGAGAAGAAAGTCCCGGAACACTTTCGGCTGTCCGTGATCAACCAGTTGCCCGTAGAAGGAATCGTAAATCGCCAGGGATTGCCCGACGTCGGCAATCGTCTCGACCATCTTGTCGACCAACTGCCTTTTTGAGGCAGTAAGAAATTTCGTTTCGTCGCGCCCTGCGCTCCTGATGGGGACGCACGCAATCTCGCGCGCGATCGTGCCGATCTGCGGCAAGAGATCGGTTGAACACCACTTATAATAGAGCACGCCGCGCCAGCTGAATACGCCATCGCGGAATTCGTTCTCGCCCAGCATCAGTGTCAAGCGCAGCGGCTCGAGTTCCTCTTCGGCCCCGGCGGACAACAGCGCCGAGACGAGTCGTGCGGTGGAGCCAATGTGAGACTTCTTGCTGGGTCCTTCCTTGTCCTTCAGGACGAGCTTTATGAGTTCCGTGATCTCGCCGGCGACGAATTCATGCATCCGCTGCTTGTCGGATCTCGACAGCTCGAAATAGCAGCTCGATACCCTCAGGTCGCTGTATGCGATCTTCTCGTGGAGCAGGAACGGATCGAGCGAGGGAAGCTCATCGAGAATATCCAGCACCGCTTTGTCCCGTGCGAAGCTCTTCTCGCCGTATTTTCCGGCCTCGCGTAGGCTCTCCATGCAGCCGCGCTGGCCGTAAAGCAGCGAGGTTCCGCCCAGGCGTAGGTCGTTCTTGTCGAATGGAATGATGATCTTGGTCGCATTGAGCGGCGGATCGTCGAACAGGAAACTCTCGTCGGCCCGCAGCCGATGCTTGACGATGATCGAGCTGTTGAGCACCGGCGACTCGAACAGCGGCGCCTGTTTGTATTCGGGGTTATCCTTGTGCGTTTTTTCGATTGCGACCAGATTGAGCACGCGTGCGCTGGAAGCGTCCTTCAATGCGCTCAAGCATCGGATCGATCTCGTGTCGCGCATTTCGCAGTGTGATCCGTCGCCCAAGCCTTCGGGGACGCTACAACCAGTGATGTTACTTACGACTTAATACGGTGCGTCTTGGCTGTGCCACATCGAAACAACGCGGTGCGATCATTATCTCCGGATTCGGCCTTTGAAGTACCGCTCCAGGCGGGCGAGTGCATCGTCCAGAACGGATCGGCGCTTGCAGAACGCAAATCGCACAAGATGGTCGGGCACACCGTCTTCAAAGAAGACGCTCAACGGTATGAGCGCAACGCCGGCTTGCCGCACGAGACGCTCGCAAAACGTTCGATCGGGCTCGTCGGTGAGCGCGCGAATTCCGGCAGTCAGGAAGTAAGTCCCTTGGCAAGGAAGGACGTCGAATCCCAGGCGCCCGAGTCCACTCGCGAGGAGGTCGCGCCTTGACTGGAGGTCTTCGGTCAGTGCCAGGGTAAAATCCATTTCATGTTCGAGCGCATGCGCCACACCTTGCTGCAACGCAGGCGCTGTGGTGAAGGTCAGAAACTGGTGCGCTTTGGCGATCACATCGATCAGCGCCGCGCTTCCGGTCACCCAGCCGACCTTCCAGCCGGTGAGAGAGAACATCTTGCCCGCAGAACCCACGCGGACCACGCGGTCGCGCATGCCCGGCAAGGTCGCCAAGGGCACATGCGCCACCCCGTCGAAAACGAGATGCTCGTAAACTTCGTCGCAGATCGCTACGGCTTGCGATGTCCGCAGCGCGCGCGCCACGCCCTCGAGTTCCTCCCGGTCAAAGACCCGGCCGATAGGGTTGAGCGGTGTGTTGAGCAGGATCGCCCGAGTTTTTGGATTCACGGCTGCCGCGATGGTCTCCGGCGCAAGCCGCCAGTCGGGTGGTGCAAGCTTGATGCTTTTCACGGCCGCTCCTGCCGCCAGCGCGATCGGACGGTAGGAATCGTATGCCGGCTCGATGAGAACCACTTCGTCGTCGGGACCGGCCAGGGCCAAAATACTCGCGGTCAAAGCCTCGGTGCCGCCGGACGTCACCACGACCTCCCGGTCAGGATCCACACCGAGCCCGTAGAAGCGCCGTGCATGATCGGCAATCGCTTGTCTCAGCAAGGACAGACCCAGCATGGGCGGGTATTGGTTGGGGCCCTCGATCAGCGCCCTGGCGGCACTTTCGCGGATGGCAAGCGGCCCATCCTCGTCGGGGAACCCTTGCCCCAGATTGATGGCGTCATGCTCCACCGCCAACGCCGACATGATCGTAAAGATCGTCGTGCCCAACGCACCGAATACCGGATTCGAAATAGGGCTGGCATCTTGTGGTAACATCGACGTCGCTCTTAGACGCAATTTGGTATCCGAGCCAAGCCGGCCGGCCGGCAACGCGGCATTCCAACCGCCTTGCGCGATGCACAAAGGACAATCATAGTGATGACAAATTGTGCATTTATCCTGCGCCAGCCGGAGGTTTGGTTGTAACCTACTGATTCCACGAGGTTTTTTTATGCGCAAAATCTGGCATAACCCCTGCTATTCGCTTAACGGGAACGGAAGGTCCGATGCCCGCGCAGGAGCGCGTCCATGAAAAAGATCGAAGCGATCATCAAACCGTTCAAGCTCGACGAGGTGAAGGAGGCTCTGCAGGAAGTCGGCGTACAGGGCATCACCGTCACCGAGGCCAAGGGGTTCGGCCGGCAGAAAGGGCACACCGAACTGTATCGCGGCGCCGAGTACGTTGTCGACTTTCTGCCGAAGGTGAAGATCGAGATCGTCGTCCCCACCGAGCGGCTCGAGGCGGCCGTGGAGGCTATTCAGAAAGCTGCACGCACGGGCCGAATAGGCGACGGAAAAATTTTTGTGCTTGACGTGCAGGAAGCAATTCGTATCCGGACCGGCGAAACGGGAGCGGACGCGATCTGAAGCATGAACCGCGGGTGCTGCCCGCATCGTACAACTATCGATCGTACAACTGTCGAAGGAAACATCATGAGCAAAGTGAACGAGATTCTTAACCTCATCAAAGAAAAGGAAGTCAAATTCGTCGACCTGCGGTTCACGGACCCGCGCGGGAAGTGGCAGCACGTGACCTTTGATCTGTCGCTCGTCGACGAGGACTTCCTGACCAACGGTACTATGTTCGACGGCTCCTCCATCGCCGGCTGGAAAGCGATCAACGAGTCGGACATGACGCTGGTCCCCGATTGCGACACCGCGATCGTCGACCCCTTCTTTGCGCAAACCACCCTTGCCATGTTCTGCGACGTGCTCGAGCCGACGACCGGCCAGCCCTACGGGCGCTGTCCGCGCTCGATTGCGAAGGCCGCCGAGAACTACGTGGCGGCATCCGGGATCGGCGACACGGTGTATTTCGGACCCGAAGCGGAGTTCTTCGTTTTCGATGACGTTCGCTTCGAAGCGAGCATGAACCGCGCATTCTATTACATCGATTCCGCCGAAGGCGCATACAACAGCGGAACCGAATACGAAGCCGGCAATCTCGGCCACCGTCCGGCGGTAAAGGGGGGGTATTTCCCCGTTCCGCCGGTCGATTCCGCGCAAGATATGCGCAGTGAAATGCTGTCCATCATGGGCGATCTCGGCATCGAGCCGGAAAAGCACCACCACGAAGTGGCCTGCGCCCAGCACGAACTCGGCTTCAAGTTCAAGACGCTGACGCGCTGCGGCGACGCCATGCAGATTTACAAATATGTGATCCACCAGGTTGCCGCGGCATACGGAAAGACCGCCACGTTCATGCCGAAGCCCGTTTACGGCGACAACGGTTCGGGGATGCACGTCCATCAATCGATCTGGAAAGCCGGCAAGCCGCTGTTCGCCGGTTCCGGATATTCCGATCTTTCCGAAACTTGCCTCTATTATATCGGCGGAATCATCAAGCACGCCAAGGCTGTCAACGCCTTCACGAATTCGCTCACCAACTCCTACAAGCGGCTGATCCCGGGCTTCGAGGCGCCGGTGCTGCTCGCCTATTCCGCGCGCAACCGCTCGGCATCCTGCCGTATACCGTTCTCGGCCAGCCCCAAGGGCAAGCGCGTCGAAGTCCGTTTCCCGGACCCAGGTGCGAATCCCTACCTAGCCTATGCATCGATGCTGATGGCCGGCCTCGACGGCATCGAGAATAAGATTCATCCGGGCGATCCGATGGACAAGGACCTCTATGCCCTGCCACCCGAAGAGCTGAAAGAAGTACCTACGGTCTGCGGATCGCTTCGGCAGGCGTTGGAATGCCTGGATGCCGATCGCGCATTCCTCAAGAAGGGCGGCGTATTCTCCGACGACTTCATCGACAGCTATATCGAGCTGAAGATGGGCGAGGTCTATGCCTTCGAGCACACGCCGCATCCGGTGGAATTCAAAATGTATTACAGCGTGTAGTATTTTCTCCCTGGTTGCGAGTGTCGGGCCGGAAGCAATTCCGGCCCCCATTTTTCTACGGGCGACGCTTCAGGCTGTGGCTGCAAGTCGCGGTTGTGCAGCGGGCTCGGCGAGCGCCGAAGGCGCCGGCAAGATCACATAGGCGCGGCAGCCCTTGCCGAACTCGCTCTCGATCCATGCGCGTCCGCCATGCAGTTCGGCGAGGCCGCGTACCAATGCAAGGCCGAGCCCCGTCCCGCCTCCCTGGTGGCCGTAACGGTTGTCGACCTGACTGAATGGCTGGAAGATGTGGGCCAGTTTCTCGCGCGGAATGCCCGGGCCGTTGTCTTCGACCATGATCTGGAATCCGCCGCACCGCGCGCGCGATGCGATCACACGGATACGTCCTCCCTCGGGCGTGAACTTCATGGCGTTGGACGTAAGGTTGATGAGGATTTGTTTCAGTGCGCGCTCGTCGGCAAGCAATGGGGGCGCGGCAGGATCGACGTCGATCGCCAGGTCCTGCCGGCGCTCCCGCACCTTTGCAGCAACGATCTTCAACGCGGAATCGAACGTCGTTTCCGGATCGAGCACAAGCGGCTGAATCTCCATCCTGCCGGCATCGATCTTCGCAACGTCCAGAAGATCGTTGATGAGGCTGAGCAGATGCACGCCGGAGGAATGGATATCGTGCGCATACGCCTTGTAGCGCAACGAACCGATTTTGCCGAAGCACTCTTTCGCAATGATCTCGGAAAATCCGAGAATTGCGTTGAGCGGCGTTCTGAGTTCGTGGCTCATATTGGCGAGAAACGCTGTCTTGGAGGCGTTGGCCGATTCGGCCTCGACGCGCTTGCGCAACGCCTCGTCGCGGGCCTTTTCGAGCTCGCGCGCCAGCTCCTCAACCTCGAAACGCAGCCGTGTGTCTTCGCCGACCTGAGCCGTGAGACGGCGGCGCCCCATGAACAATTGCAGGGTATGCAGCGACAATACAACGGCAATGCCTGTATCGATCCACGTTCCACCGGAGAGAAAGCGCAGATCGGCCATCGCCACCACCGGAATCACTCGCGCACAGAACATCTCCAGCCGGTACACGGCCCTGGTGGAAAGGAGGCCTAGCGTGGAAAATACGCTGGCGGCGATAAACATATGATTGAGCATATCGTGCGGCTGCCACAGGAGCCACGGCGCGAGGCCCCAAGCAATATTGTAGGCGACGAGCACGCCGAGAAAGTTCCAGTACCAGTGCTTCAGGCGCGCCGCGACGATGTGTTCATCTGCTTGCCGCTTGTAGCGACTCGTAACGGCGGAGGAGATCAGCGTCGTGACGCCAACGGCTGCCGGCAAGATTGCTGTGATGCGAATATTCTGGTTTCCCAGAACGCCGAACGAGGAGGAAGCGAGCCATGCCATGGCGCCGGCCCACACTATCGCTCCAAACGGTGCGATGCGAAGCAGATCTGCGGTGATGTCGAGCTGCCCCCTGAGCGCGCGAACATCCGCACTCCGTTGCAGGTTCAGCCTCCAGCCCTGGCCCACGGCGTGTTCCCTCGAATTCCTTTCCGGCAACCAACCGAATGAACGATGCTAACGGTACTCCGCTAACATTTGCTTGCCGATTGTCACATAGGTCATGCCTGCGCTCCGGCAGTCGCAGACCGGCACGCGGCCGGGGAAATTCCCCATAGGCGCGCCCGCCGGCGCTTTCCTCGATCTCGACGGTCAGGATTTTGCTCTTTTCCTTGGCTACGCAATGGCCCTTAAGAAAGGACTGCCGGCCGCGCGCTAAGAAATCGTTTACGATACTCTGTCGCGAAAGGGGCCGGCTTTGGTTAAGTTCGCATCGCTACGATTCGCAAATTGCCATCTGCAAGCTCATGAAGAAGCCCCCCGATCTCTTTGACAGCCTGCCCGACGCCGGATCGAAGGCTTATACGGCCAAGGACATCGAAGTTCTGGAAGGGCTGGAGCCGGTTCGTCGTCGGCCGGGGATGTATATCGGCGGAACCGATGCGCGGGCGTTGCACCACCTCGCGGCGGAAATCCTCGATAACGCCATGGACGAGGCCGTCGCCGGCCATGCCACGCGCATCGAAATCGAACTCGGACCGGAGGACGTGCTCACCGTCCGCGACAACGGCCGCGGAATTCCAATCGATCCGCATCCGAAGCTGAAGCAGCCGGCGCTCGAAGTCATCATGACCACGCTGCATTCCGGCGGCAAGTTCGGCGGCAAGGTCTACGACACGTCCGGCGGTCTGCACGGCGTCGGCGCGTCGGTTGTAAATGCGCTATCGGAATGGATGGACGTCGAAGTCGCGCGAGAAAAGCGTGGATACCGCATGCGGTTTTCGCGCGGCAAGACGATTGGCAAGCTTAAGGAGATCGGAGCCGTCAACCGCCGGGGTACGATCGTCAGCTTCAAGCCCGACGCGGAGATATTCGGCGCCGAGACTCATTTTTCGCCTGCCGCTCTCTACAAGATGGCGCGATCCAAGGCCTATCTGTTCCGCGGCGTCCAGATTCGCTGGAAATGCCCGCCCGAACTGATCAAGCCGGGCAGCGATATTCCGGCCGAGGACACCCTCGAGTTTCCGGGTGGCCTGCTCGATTTTCTCGGTAGCGAAATCGATGGCCGCGACAGCGTCACCGCCCGGCGCTTTGCCGGCCGCACCGAGAACCGCGACTCCAAGGGCGCCGTCGAATGGGCCGTCGCTTGGGTACCGGAGCTCGATCCCTTTCTGCATTCCTACTGCAACACGATCCCCACGCCGCAGGGCGGCACCCACGAGCAGGGCCTGCGCAACGCCCTGACGCGCGCCTTACGCGGTTATGGCGAGCGGGCAAACAACCGCAAAACGAACCTTGTCACGCCCGAAGATATCATGGCGGCGGCCTGCGGCGTGCTGTCCGTGTTCATCCGCGAGCCGGAATTCCAGGGTCAGACCAAGGAAAAACTTTCCACCGCCGAAGCCCAGCGGCTGGTCGAGACGGTCGTGCGCGATCACTTCGACCATTGGCTCGCGGAAGACCCTCAGGACGCCGACAGGCTCCTGAATTATGTCATCGAGCAGGCGGAGGAACGGCTCAAGCGAAAGCAGGAACGCGACGTCTCGCGCAAGGCTGCTACGCGCAAGCTGCGGCTGCCCGGCAAGCTCGCGGACTGCTCGCGCGATGCCGCTTCGGGAACCGAAATATTCCTGGTGGAAGGTGATTCGGCCGGCGGCTCGGCCAAGCAGGCGCGCGATCGGGCGACGCAGGCTATCCTGCCCTTGCGCGGCAAGATCCTCAACGTGGCAAGCGCCGCGGCGGGCAAGCTCGAGCAGAACCAGGAACTCGCCAATCTCGTGCTGGCCTTGGGGTGCGGGACCGGCGCGCGCTACCGCGACGACGATCTGCGCTACGAACGCGTTATCATCATGACCGATGCGGATGTAGACGGCGCGCACATCGCTTCGCTGCTGCTGACGTTCTTCTATCGCGAAATGCCGCAGCTGATCGGCAACGGACATCTCTTTCTCGCCCTGCCGCCGCTATACCGCCTGGCGCAGGGCTCAAAGATCGAATATGCTCGCGACGAGGCGCACCGCGAACAGCTGCTGAAAACGGCCTTCAAATCGGGCGCCAAGGTCGAAGTTTCCCGCTTCAAGGGCCTCGGAGAGATGATGCCGGGGCAACTGAAGGAGACCACCATGAAGCCCGGCGCGCGCGGTCTGTTGCGCGTCGACGTGGCCGAAGCCGAGAGCGCGCAAACCGAAACGCTGATCGAGCAGCTCATGGGCAAGCGCCCCGAGCTCAGGTTCCAGTTCATCCAGGAGAATGCCAGCTTCGTAAAGAATGTGGACGTCTGAAGCCTGGGCGTTCATGCGTGCACGGCGTTCATTGACTTTTGAAATTTTCTGTCTATGTTGCAGTGTAATGATGATTCCCCGAGCCAATCCGGGTTCGTGGCGTGGGCGCCCGAAGTGCGCCCCTGTTTAGGAGCGCATGACAACAGTAACGAGTACCGGCGCGCAAGCCGGCGAGGAATTTGCTCAGAACGCACTTTCCTCTTCTCAAGCAAGCCCCCTCCCCTGCCGTTTTGACGATCTGGGCCTTTCGGCCGCAATCCTCAAGGCCGTCGCCGAAAGCGGCTACACCACGCCAACGCCCATTCAGGCGCAAGGGATTCCCGAGGTCCTGAAGCGGCGCGACATCATCGGCATCGCGCAGACGGGAACCGGAAAGACGGCGTCTTTTACTTTGCCGATGATCGAGCTGTTAGCGCGGGGCCGGGCGAAAGCGCGCATGCCGCGCTCGCTGATCCTGGAACCGACGCGCGAACTGGCGGCACAGGTTTCCGAGAGCTTCGAGCGCTACGGCAAGTACAACCGCCTGTCGATGGCCCTGCTCATCGGCGGCACCTCCTTCGATGACCAGGATCGCAAGCTCGACCGCGGCGTCGACGTGCTGATCGCAACGCCGGGCCGGCTGCTCGATCATTTCGAGCGCGGCAAACTGATGCTGAGCCAAGTACAGATACTGGTGGTGGACGAAGCCGATCGGATGCTCGACATGGGGTTCATCCCCGACGTGGAGCGCATCTGCAAGCTCATCCCGTTCACCCGGCAGACGCTGTTCTATTCCGCGACGATGCCGCCGGAAATTCAGCGATTGACGGAACAGTTTCTGCACAACGCTGTCCGCGTCGAAGTGGCCAAACCGGCGACCACGGTCGCCGCCATCACCCAACAGATCGTCCAGGTTCCGGCGAATGACTGGGCCAAGCGAGAATGTCTGCGCCGGCTCGTTCGCGAGAGTGCTGTCAAGAACGCCATCGTCTTCTGCAATCGCAAACGCGATGTCGATGTGGTTGCGAAGTCGCTGCAGAAGCACGGCTTCTCGGCGGCGGCGCTGCACGGCGATCTCGACCAGTCGGTGCGCACGCGCACGCTCGACGCGTTCCGCAATGGCGAGATTCAGCTGCTGGTCGCCAGCGACGTTGCGGCACGCGGTCTCGACATCCCGCTCGTCTCCCACATTTTCAATTTCGACGTCCCTTTTCATGCCGACGATTACGTTCACCGCATCGGCCGGACGGGACGCGCCGGCCGCGAAGGCCACGCAATGATGCTGGCGACGCCCAAGGACGCAAATCTCGTCGAATTGATCGAGTCGCTGACGGGACGCACCATCGAGAAGCACGTGATGGAAGGGCTCGATATCCGCGAAGAGCACCGCAGCCCCACGCGAAAAGAAGGCCAGAGACAGCCGCAGCGGGAGCGCCATTCTTCGGCCGCCCGCCCCGAGCCATCGTCCCGCAGGCGCAAACCGGAACCGGCGCGCGCGCCGCAAGAGGCTATTTTAGCATCGGACCATAAGCATGTGCATCGGCGGGAGCCTGCCAGGCAGGAGCCCGAGGCGGAGGATCTGAATCGCTTGCCGGCGTTCCTGCTGAGACCGATCGTGTTGCCGAAGCCCGAGAAAGCCGAGCCCCGCCCGAGCAAGAAGGTGCGCAGCGAAGCTTAGGCAAAATTCCTGGCCCTAATCGGCCCTGGCTACCCGGCCAGCTGCTTTTGCGCCACCGCAAAGCCCCAGCCGTGCGAGGGCAAGGTGCGCGAAACCGGGAATAGAACGCGAACCTCCGTGCCTTCGCCGACCTCGCTCTGGATAGCGAGTTCCGCCTGATGCAGTTCTGCGAGAGACTTCACGAGCGACAATCCGAGGCCCGAACCTTCGAAGCGCCGCGCGCGCGGCGATCCAAGCTGACGAAACGGTTCCATAGCCGCCGGGATCAACTCCTGCGGCATCCCGATGCCCGTGTCCCTCACAAAGAGGCAGAGCCCGCCGGTGGAGGCGGTGTAGATGCCGACGCTCACTTCGCCGCCAGGCGGCGTAAATTTTATTGCATTGGACACGAGGTTAAGGATGATCTGCTTCAGTTTCATTTCGTCGCCAAGCAGCGACGGCAGTGACTCGGCGCAGTCAGTCGCGAGCGTGAGCTGCCCCTCGCGTGCTTTTTCCTCCATCAACGTGACGCACTGATCGATCAATTGGGGCAGAGACACTGCCTCCAAATGAAGGTCAAGCTTGCCCGCTTCTGCCTTGGAGACATCGAGAATGTCGTTGATGAGAGACAGCAAATGCTTGCCGGCTGAATAGATGTCGCCGGAATAGTGGCTATATCTCTCGTTGCCCAACGGCCCGAAAAGCTCATCGCGGAGAACCTGGGAAAAACCGATGATGGCGTTGAGTGGGGTGCGCAGCTCGTGGCTCATCAGTGCCAGGAAGTTGTTCTTGGCTCGGCTCGCTTCGGTTGCATTCTTGAGCGCCAGGCGGAGTTCCTGCTCGCGCTGTTGCAGCAGCGCCACCTTGGATCGCATGAGCGCTTCGCCGGTGCCAATTCCGGCATATCTGCCAGCCGAGGTTACGACAAAGCACTCCAGCAGAGCGAAGGGTCGCTCGAAAACGAGCGTCGCGCCCAACTCGGCGACGCTTACGTGCTCGTCGACTTCCAACGGATTTCTGTTCGCAAGCGCGAGAATGGAGCGCCGTCCGTATAATTCCGCATAGTAGCGCTGGGGATAGCTCGAAAGAAAAAGCACCCTGTTGACCAGGCCGACCACGGCCGCGCCCTTGTCAACCACCGCCGCTGCCGGTTGATTGGGCCGTCTCTCGAACCAATCATAGACTTGTGCACAGGTGAGAGAGGAATCCAGCGTCGGCCATGCCGCTGCAAGCTGTTGCGCAGTCCAGCGGGATACATCGTCCGAAGTGGTGCTCGGGCTGATCGTGTCCATGTCCGCAGGACCAAAAGGCCTCTTCAAATGAGACCCTAGACGTAGCATCTACGTATTGTCGCGCGGTTAACACTGCAAGCATAACGAAGCACAAAATTATGCCGGCAAGTTTTCACATGGGCTTTATTGGACTGCGGCAACGCGCGGCTGCCGAGAAGGCGAGCTAGTCGAAGAGCGACGGCTCTCGTAATCTGAGCGATTGCACCAGCGCAAATGTCTTGAGGTCATCGAGATCGCCCGCCTCCGCCATGCGCGCCAGCTCGCGCAAAGGAAGCTCCGCTACAGTGATGTTTTCGTGCTCATGATCGTGGCCGCCGCCCGCGCCGATGCGGTCCGAGGATGTGTAGCGCGCCAGATAGAGGCTCATCCGCTCGGTTGAGACGCCGGGCATCGTCCAGGCTTCGCTGACCAGATCCAGTCCTTCGAGGCGCAGGCCCGCTTCCTCCAAGGCCTCGCGGACGGCTGCGGTCCGCGCATCTTCGACCTCGACGCGTCCGGCGATCACCTCCAATGTTTCCGTCTTTGCCGAAGCAAGACAGACGGGTGCACGGAATTGGCGCACGAGAATGGCGGTCTTTCGCTGGCGATCGTAGGGAAGAACGCATGCCGCAGAACCGTGATCTTCGATGAGCCGTTCGAAGCTGCGGCCGTCGGGACCGCGTACGGTAGCCTGCAACAGCTTCGCCCAACCTTCATAGAGCGTCGCAGTCCTCAGAATTTCGGCCATGATGCAGTTCCATTTCTCCGCCGAATCTTCGGGACGTTTTTCCGTCGGCGCCGGCAACCGCAGACAGCAGAACAACGCGATTTTCAAACGGAATCAACGATGTGCCGTTCATCCGCGGTTCAGGTTGGGGTAGCTAACATTTGTCAACCTAAGGACAAAAACATGCGTAAGACGCTTCGTTGCGCAATCGTCGCACCGCTGCTTGCCGCCGGTGCCAACATCCTCGTCGCACCCGCGACGGCGCAAGATTGGCATCGCGGCCCTGCCATGGCCGCGCCCCACCAAGGTTTTCAGCCCGCGCCCGGTCATGGTGCTGCGCCGGGCCATGTGCTCGTTGGCGGATTTCACGCCAATGTGGCCGCGCATCCTTTCGTGTTTCAACATCACGCATTCGCGCAATTTACACCGGCCGAGCGCGCGGCGTGGACGGGCGGCTGGTGGCATCATGGCTGGTGGCACGGACGATGGGGATGGTGGTGGTTCGCCGGCGGCAATTGGTGGTGGTACGACACACCCGTCTATCCCTACCCGACCGTTGTCTCGGACGTGTATTATGTGGAGCCGACTTACCAGCCGCCAACCGACCAGGAGAACATGCCGGGATATTGGTACTACTGCCCAAATCCTTCCGGGTATTATCCTTACGTCCCGTCGTGCAACGGACCATGGCAGCCGGTGTCGCCCACCCCGCCGCCGCCCGGCTATGAAGACGGCCCCCCGCCCGGCTATCAGGGATACCAGGGTAACCCGGACGACGACCAAGGACCGCCGCCCGGATATGACCAAGGCCCGCCGCCCGGATATGACCAAGGCCCGCCGCCCGGATATGACCAAGGCCCGTCGCCCTATTATGGCCCCGGTCCGGGCTATAATGGGAATCTGGGGCAGGCTCCCGCTCAAGATCAGGGACCGCCTCCGAACGACCAGGGTCCACCGCCACCTCAATAGCAAGAAGGAAACAAATGACCAGAATTCGAACCGCTCTCCTGCTGACGGTAACTGCTGGGTTGATCAGCGGCTGCGTGACGCCGCCGATGGGTCCCACAGTTCCTGTCATGCCAGGCCCCGGCAAGTCGTTGGAAGCGTTTCAGCAGGATGAATCCGTCTGCGAGGGCTACGCCAACCAAAGCACCGCCGGTCAGGCGGAAGCGGCAAACAACAAAGCCGTTACCGAAGGAATTATCGGAACGGCGCTTGGCGCCGGGCTGGGAGCGGCAATCGGCGGCGGCCGCGGCGCGGCGATCGGTGCCGGCTCCGGCGCGATTGTCGGTACCGCCGTTGGCGCCGATACCAGCGCCAATGCGCAAATGTCGCTGCAGCAACGCTACGACGTTGCTTACGCCCAATGCATGCAGACAAAAGGCGACGAAGTGCCCTCGATGGGACCGCGTCACCCCAGACGCCATCCCCCGCCGCCGCCAGGTTACGGTCCCCCGCCCCCGCCACCAGATTACGGTCCGCCGCCCCCACCCCCCCCCGGGTACTAAGGCGGATCGTCGACGGGAAGCCCCCGCGGTGCTTCGGCTTCGCGGGGGTTTTCTCGTTTTTATCGAGCGGGAAAAGCCCCGGTTAACTGGCCGAGCTACGCGGCGCTGTTGGAATCTCGTTGGCGTCGCGATCGCGCGGCGCGGCCTTGAACGCCGCCGCCGCTTCTTCCGCAGCCGCGAGTTCGCTTGAGTCCAGCTCGGGCTTCAGCGCGGCGATGCGCAATTCGGCTTGGCGGTCGCCTTGGGCTGCCGCGATGAGATACCATTTATAGGCGTCGGCGGGGTTCGTAGGCACGCCGAGACCCCGCTCGTACATGACGCCGAGATTGAACTGCGAGTCCGTCAGTCCCAATGACGCTGCTTGCGCAAACCAACGTACGGCCGCGGCGTAATCCTTCGCCGTGCCCCAACCTTCGGCGTAGGCGACGGCAAGATCGTACATGGCTTTGCAATTCTGCGCGTGGGCAGCGACTTTGTACCAATGGAAGGCTAGCGCGGCATCGGCCGGCACGCCGCGCCCGTCGCGGTAAAGCGTTGCCAGCTTCAACGCTGCCGGGGCGTTCCCCTGTTGCGCCGCCAGGCCCAACCATTTTGCGGCCGCCGCGTCGTTGTGCTGGGGGCCGGTCAGAAAGTTCAAGCCGATCATCAGATCGGCTATTGCACTGCCGGCCTGCGCCAGACCGGCAGCAGGCGATGCCGGCTTCGGCAAATCGAGCCGCTTGCTTGATACGGTCGCGGCGCGTACCGGCGAAGTCGCTTCGATCGTCGGCAGCGCCGCCACCTCGCGCGCCGTGACGTAAACCCCCGTCCAGATGAGCCCGACCAGAACGGTGAGCCCGCCCGCAATCCAGTAAAGCGTGCGGTGCGCAAGGCGGCGCACGCTCCTGGGCGGCGGCCTTTCCGTTTCGGCGCGCATGTGCGCCTCTTGCGCCGAACGTCGAGCCGCAGAAAGAAAGCCGGTTGCGGAAACCAGCTGCGCCCCACTGTCCGGCATGACGGGTTGATGCACCGGGGACGCAATGGTCTCGGCCACCGCACCGATACGCGGTGTCTCATCAAGGGCGGGAGGCTGGAAGAAAGCCGGCGCGGCAGCGAACGCCGCGTTCTCCAGGGCATCGAGACGCCTTGCGATGCGCGCATGCACGGCGTCGATGTCCGAATGCGCCTGGCGAGACTGATCTTGCGACGCGTCCAGCCGCTCGCCGATGCGGCGCAACGTCTCGTCGGTCGTTTGCGCCAGTTTGGCTTCGAGCGTTTCGAACCGCGTACTCAGCGAGCGAACGGATTCCTCGATCACGAGCTGCGCGCCGGTGTTCTCCATGCCGGCCAGTTTCGACTCGATCGCCGCAAGACCGCGCTCGAATTCGCGCAAGCGCCGTTCCAGCCACGCATCGACGGGACGCGCCTCAAGCCGCGCCACCGCGTCTTGCAATTTCGCGAGGTCTTGATAGTCCGCCGGTGCGACAGCCGCCGCCGCCTCAGTCACGCTTTCGTGCGATGTCGGGGGCATCTCGGCGATGGGCGCAACCTCATTCTGCTCCTGCTCGCCCATTCGCCGCGCGAATTGCGCCAGATCGTCTGCCACGATCGCCAAGAACAGCTCGGACGTGTCTGCAAAATACGCATCGATCGTAGCCGGCGCGAGACCCGCTTCCTCCTCCACGGCGCCAAGCGTGAGCGATTCCGGGCCGCAGCGTTCCACCAGGTTCCGCGCCGCCGAGAGAATGGAGGAGCGCGTCGCCGACTTCTGCCGAGGCCGGCTGCGATGCTTCCTCTCTCGCTTTACTGTCCTTGTCATTACCAACAGCCGGCCGTCCCGACCCCATCGGGGCATACGTTTTCATGGCAAAGGACAACACAGCTTCGTTAAGACACTGTGCTGCACCCCATCGCAGCGGTTGATTCAAATTGTATTCGGAGTTTGGCCCGTCTTGCTGGTGGCGCAAGCGATCGCACCAGTTCTGTGCCGGTGCGCCCGGAGCCGCACTGGCATGCGCGGCTTAAATTCATTTTTAACGTTTGGACGGACAGCCGGAAATTTGGTCAGGCGGTATTTCCGAATGCCGCTCCCTTCCGTGCCTTCCCACCGCACACGTCAATTCTTCGGAAGGAACACCCCAGATATTTGCCGATAGGGACGCGCAGTTGGGCGCAGGCGCTAGTCGGTGCCGATCTTGGAGAGGATTTCGGAGCCGACGCGCTCGGCGTTGTCGCACCATTCCCGGCGGGTCCTGCCCTCGATGCCGACGCCGGCAGCCGTCACGCCCATTTCACGATAATGGCCGATTTTGTCGACAAGCTGCTGCGGGCTGCACGCTTCGCCCGGGCGGTTAAGGCCGCCCAAGACGATTTCCGGCGGCTTTTCTCTTCCGACCTTCGCGCAATACTCCCTCATGTATGCGATGCCGCCGGCAATGTCTTCGTCGTCCTCTATGGCCACCGTGCGCGCGGTCGTGCTCAAAGCGGCGGCGGTGAAGAACGGGTTCCAGGCGTCCCCCAATTCCACCGCCCGGCGAATGGCCCGGCGGGAATTGCCCCCGATGAGCAAAGGAACGTTCGGCTTCTGCAGCGGCCCCGGCAATATGCGATTTCCCAACGCCTTATAGCCTGTGCCCTCGAATGTGAATTCTTCTCCGCTCAAGGCCAGCTTCAGGGCGCGCAGATACTCGTCGGTGATTTCGTTGCGGCGTTCGAAATCCGCCCCGAGGGCGCGGAATTCGCCTTTAAGATAGCCTGCCCCAATGCCGAGCGTCACGCGTCCGCGCGAGAACACATCCAGCGTGGCAACGGCGCGCGCGGTAAGGAAGGGGTTGCGATAAGCAAGCACCAAAATACCTGTCTGCAGCCGCAGCTTCTGCGTCGCCGCCGCGAGCAGCGACAGAATGACGAAGGGGTCCTGCGCGTAATGACCGCCCGCATCCAGCCATCGTCCCGTCGGACAAGGATGGTCGGTCACGCATCCGGCGGAAAATCCCACCCGCTCCAGCGTCCGGCCGACTTCCACGATCGCCTCGGGGCTCAGGAATTCTTCGGGAGGATCGATGTGGTCGAATGGCAAGGGTACGTTGAGCTTCATGGTGCGTTGCGCCTCTTTTGAACGTGTCCGTCAATGATTGCTGCCGAGCGGACCGCCAGGCGTATCCATGAGCGTCCACTTGCCTTCCCGATTTCGGATCCATCCCGCCGAGGCCCATGTGCCGCCATCGACCGGCAGGATGACTCCGGTGATATAGCTGCTCATCGGCGAAGCAAGAAACAGCGCCGCCTTTGCGCACTCTTCGTCGATGCCTTCGCGCCCCAGCGGAATGCGCCGCGCAAACAAATCCTTTTGCTCCGGCGACGGCTCGATCCACTTGGACCGATCCACCGGGCCTTTGATGTTGCCCCGAATACCCGGCGTGACGGTGAGGTCCGGCGCGATCGCGTTGACGCGAATGCCGTGATCGGAAAGCTCCAGCGCCATCGTGCGCGTGAAATTGTTCATGCCGGCCTTGCAGGCCGCATAGACCGCATAGTTTGGCGCGGCGCGCGAGGCTTCGATGCTCGTGACATTGACGATGCCGCCGCCCCGGCCGCCACGGATCATCGCCGGGACGGCCGCCGCCGTCGCCGCCAGCATGCTGACGAGATTCAAGTCGATGTGGCGGCGCCACGAGCGCTCGGTTTGTTCGAGAAACGGACGCCCACCGACGCCGCCGGCATTGTTGACGAGAAGATCGATGCGGCCGAACTGCTCGTCGGCACGACCGACCATGAAGCGGATCTGGTCCGTATCCATCACATCGGTCGGAATTGGCAGCGCCTTGCGCCCGAATTCGCGCACCCGCGCGGCGGTCTCTTCGCACCGTTCGGGGACGATGTCGGCAATCACGATGTCCGCGCCGGCCGAAGCAAACGCCAGCGCAATGGCGCGGCCGATTCCGCCGCCGCCGCCGGTCACGATCGCAACCCGATCCGTGAGAGCAACTTCGCTGGATTTCACAACGCATTCTCCTTTCCAGTGCCTGTCTGCGCGCGCGGCGGGCGCGTTCAACAATGCAAGTCTGCGCCCCGCCGTCAACTCTGCCGAATGCAAACATCCTTCGCGCATACGATCCAAACCCGCCCCCCCCTCGTGGGGAGGCGGGCCTGTTTTACTACGAGCGGAAGGTCAATGAGATGTGTGCATATCGTATCTCGCGCCTATGGAATGATCAGGCCGCGCGCGGCGGCCAAATCGAGATCTTCTTCCTCGTCGAGGTCGAAGGCCAACCCTTCCGTTCGAACGATGGCGGCGTCTGGTAATATCTTTTTATGACGGAAATAACTGTCGGGACCGAATGCCGGCATGAATTGTCTGCCGTCCGCAATGGCGAGGCCATTGGTCCCCTGCTCGCGCCGGTCGGGCGCAATCGCCGCGCCGAATATGCGCGCGACATCCAGCAGCGCGCTCACGTCACGAGCGGTGAGAAACGGAAGATCGGCATGCACGAAGGCGATCGGTTTGCCAGGGAAAGCTGCGCGTGCGGCGCCCAGCTCGGCGTTGAGCCCGCGCCCCCGATCTTCGATCCAGCCGCTCGGCGCGAACGGCGGACGCTCCGGCGACAGCACCCGGATTTCCTCGATGGACGCGGTCGACTGCAATTGTGCGATGACGTGGCGCGCCATCAACTCGACAAGTGCGGTGCGGTGCGACCTGTCAAGCCGCGTTGCGAGCCGCGTCTTGCAATCCCGCCCATAGTTGACGGGAACGATTGCGATCCACTTCATGCTATTTGAGCGATTTTGCGAAATGCACGGCGTTGCGTGCGACGCGAATCTTGTCGTCCAGCGACTGCATCAACGTATCCGTCGCGCGTGCGGCAAGCCCGGTCGGCGGCCTGTCGCGCGCGTCGTGCAACATGGCGTCGATCGCGTCCGCATAGTGGGCGGCAATGGAGTTGTTGGTGGTCTCGATGCCGAGCTCGCTCATCAATTTTGTGGTCGGACCTTTCACGGCCCGCCCCCCTACAAGCGGGGACACTGCCACGACCGGTGCTTGCGCCAGGCGCAACGCCTGCCCGATTTCTCGCACGGCGAGAATCGGATCGATCGAGAGATAGGGATTGGACGGCGCGATGAACACTGCATCCGCCGCGACGATCGCCTCCACGACGCCGTCTGCGGCGCGGGCTTTCTCGGCCCCTGCAAAGCGAATGGCATGGACCTTGGGCCGGCACTGCTGCTCGACGAAATAGCGTTGGAATTCGAGCATGCCGCAATCGGTGTCGAGCTGGGTAGCCACGGGATCGTCGCTCATCGGCAGCACCGACGTCTTCAATCCCCAGGCGCGCGCGAATGCCGCCGTGATCTCCGTGAGCGCGCAGCCGCGGGCGAGCCGGTCACTGCGCAAAACATGCAGCGCGAGGTCGCCGTCGCCGAGCCTGAACCATTGGGACCCGCCCAAAGACCGCACGGCATCCAAAAACGACCAGGTCTCATTTTCCCGTCCCCACCCTTGAAGCACATTCGCCTTGCCGGACAAGGTGTAGAGCACGGTGTCGATATCCGGCGAAACGTGAAGACCCAAGTGACGAAAATCGTCGCCCGTATTGACGATCGCTGTCAGCTCTTCGACTAGGCCGCAGGCCTGCATGCCGAGGACGAATTTTGCTCCGCCCACTCCGCCTGTGAGCACTGCCGCCTTCACCGGAAAAGATCCTCGTCGAGGCTGCGTAACAATTCGGCGGAAGCAATGTCGCCCGCCGGCAGGTTGCAGCCGCGCAGAAGCGCGGCCGGAATGCCTTCTTCCGCTTCGCCCATGACAAGCCCGGCGGCGGACGCGATGAGGTCGCCATAGGCTATTTGCGTGACTCTGAGCTCGCGGCCGTCCCGGTCTTTCGAGCCGCGCCGGTCGTGCAGCGCGGGTATGCCCGCGGAGCCTAGGGCTACATTCACGACACCGTTGCGCCAAGGCCGGCCGAAACTGTCGGAAATGACGATGCCGAGCCGAACCCCCAGCCGCTCATGAATATCCGCGCGCAACCGCGCCGCCGACGCGTCCGGCTCCGCCGGCAACAGCAGGGCTTTGTCCTCCCCGTGCGGACCGACATTGGAGCAATCGATTCCCGCATTGGCCATCACGAAGCCGAGCTTGTGCCGCGTAATCAACACGCCCGGCACCGCCCTGATAACCTCGCTGGACTCCGCCAGCACCAATTCGACGAAGCGCGGATCCTTCCGCGTTGTCTCGGCAAGCTCGATCGCGCGCGCCCCCGGGACGACCTGATGGAAATATGCCGTTCGGCCCTCCGCCTTGGAGACGATCTTTTGGGTCACCGCCAGAATATCGCCGGAAGCGGGCCCCAGCGATGCGAGCGCGCCGGACATCAGGAGCCCAAGATCGTCGCCTTCTCTCACCTCCCCAATCCCCAAAACCGGGTGAATTTCAATCATTGTGTCGGGCTCCGAAACAGGCTTAGTTCGGTCGACGAACTTGGACCCGGAATGGGAAGCCAAACCGAACCATGCACGGACAAGATATGGGCCGGCCGAATGCGGCACCGGTGGGCACAGGGACGAATCGCAGTTCCGTATTGAGGCATCGTCTTCTCCACGCCGGCCTTCGCGAGTTGCTCGTCGAGGCGCGCGCGCTGAGGAATGCCGGTCACGGCACGCTGCAATCCTTTTCTCCCAAGGTCTTTATTCCGCTGACCAAGCTCTGCCGGGACTATTGCCATTATTGCACGTTCTCGCGTCCCCATGAGCGCGACGCACGCGCGTACATGACGCCGGAAGAGGTTCTGGACATCGCGCGGAAAGGCTACGCGCTTGGCTGCACCGAAGCGCTTTTCACCCTCGGTGACAAGCCCGAGCTGAGGCATGGGGCGGCGCGGCGCGAGCTTGCGGAAATGGGTTACGCCTCGACGATAGCCTATCTGATCGAGATGTGCCGCGTCGTTTTGAAGGAAACCGGTCTTCTGCCGCATGTCAACGCCGGAGTCATGGGGCGGGACGATCTGCTCGCATTGCGTGCGGTTTCGGCGTCTCAGGGCCTCATGCTGGAAACGACGGCGGACCGGCTGTGCGGACCGGGCCAGGTGCATTACCGCTCGCCGGACAAGGTTCCCGCCGTGCGTCTGGACATGATCCGTATGGCCGGAGAGCTCGCAATCCCGTTCACCAGCGGCATCCTGATCGGGATCGGCGAGACGCGCGAGGAGCGCCTGGATGCGCTGTTCGCCCTGCGCGATCTCCATGACGCCTACGGTCACATTCAGGAAATCATCGTCCAGAACTTCCGCGCCAAACCGCGAACGCCTTTGGAGGGCAGCGTTGAGCCCGGCATGGACGATCTGTTGTGGACGATTGCGGCGGCGCGCGCGATCTTCGGAAAGGACATGAACATCCAGGCACCGCCGAATCTGTCGCACGCCGATTTTGCGATGTTGCTGGACGCCGGGATCAACGACTGGGGCGGCGTGTCGCCGTTGACGCCGGACCATGTCAATCCGGAAGCCCCATGGCCCGAGCGCCAGGTCCTCGACAGCGCCACGCGTAGCGCCGGATATCGCCTCGTCGAGCGTTTGCCGGTTTATCCGGCCACTATTCGCGACGGCGCGCGCTGGCTCGACAAGGCGGTGCTTGCGTCGGTTCTGCGCGCCAGCGACGCCGATGGCTGGGCGAGAGACGACGGCTGGTCTGCCGGCGGCGGCGACAGACCGCCTGAGCGCAGGTCTTACAGCAATCCTATCGGCGACGCTCAAATCGGCCGCGTGCTGGGCGCGCTTGCCGATGGCACCCCGCCCGATACCGCCATGCTGGAGACGTTGTTCTCCGCGCGCGAAGACGATGTCGAGCGGGTCTGCGAAGCGGCCGACGCGCTGCGGCGCAAGGTGTGCGGCGATCGCGTGAGCTATGTCGTCAACCGCAACATCAATTACACCAACATCTGCGGTTTCGCTTGCGGCTTCTGCGCGTTTTCCAAGGGTCCGACGCACGCCGATCTCCGTGGCAAGCCCTATGATCTGGATCATGCCGAGATTGCGCGCCGAGTTCGAGGAAGCCGTCGCGCGCGGCGCCAGCGAAGTGTGCCTGCAAGGCGGCATTCATCCGTCCTACACGGGAAACACCTATCTCGACATCCTCAAGACTGTGAAAGCAGCGGCCCCCGATATTCACGTCCATGCGTTCTCGCCGCTCGAAATCACCCATGGCGCCGAGACGCTGGGGATCGGCGTTCGCGAATTTCTTCTGGCGCTGAAGGCCGCAGGCCTCGGCACGTTGCCGGGAACCGCCGCCGAGATTCTCGATGATGACGTTCGCGCCGTCATCTGCCCGGACAAGCTCACCGCGGCGGAATGGCTTTCCGTCATCGCGACCGCCCACGAAGTGGGGCTGAGAACGACCGCCACCATCATGTTCGGCCATGTCGACCGGCCGGCGCACTGGGCGCGGCATTTGCTCGCCATCCGCGATCTCCAGGCGCGTACCGGCGGTATGACCGAATTCGTGCCCCTGCCCTTCGTTCACATGGAAGCGCCGCTGGCGCGCAAGGGCCGCACCCGGCGCGGACCCACGTTCCGCGAAGTGCGGCTGATGCATGCGGTGGCGCGTCTTGCCCTTCATCCCGGCATCCGCAACATCCAGGTGTCGTGGACCAAGCTCGGCCCGGATGGCGCGCGCATCGTTCTTAACGGCGGCGCCAACGATCTCGGCGGCACGTTGATGAACGAAAGCATCTCGCGCGCCGCCGGCAGCGTGCACGGCCAGGAATTCCCTCCCGCCGAGATGGAGGCATTGATCCGCTCGCTGGGCCGCACGCCGGCGCCGCGCACCACGCTTTACGCCGCCGCCGATCCCGAGCGCATCGCGCGCGCCCATGCCGCAGCGCCGCTCACCCCCATGATACTCACCCCGCCCGTCAAGCTACGGAAATTTGCCGAGGTGCACGGATGACAGAACCGTCGCGCCGCTGGCGCATTGCCGTTCTGGGCGGCGCGGGAAAAGAAGGAAGCGGGCTGGCGCTGCGCTGGGCCCATGCCGGCCATCATGTGGTCATCGGCAGCCGCGTCGCCGAGCGGGCCCAGACCGGCGCCCAGGAGATCAACGCCATCCTGGGACGGGACGCCGTGTCGGGCACCGACAACAAGACGGCGGCCGAGCAGGCCGAACTGGTGGTTCTCACGGTGCCCTATGCCGCGCAGCGCCCGCTCGTCGAAGAGGTTCGCGAGGCATTGCAGGGCAAGATACTGGTCGACGTGACCGTCCCGCTGGTCCCGCCCAAAGTCAGCCGTGTGCAATTGCCGGAAGGGGGATCGGCCGTGGTCGCGGTACAAAAATTATTGGGTGCCGGCGTGCGCGTCGTTTCCGCATTCCAGAATATTTCCGCGCATCATCTGATGCATTTGGGCGAGACGATCGATTGCGACGTGCTCGTCTGTTCCGACGACAAGCACGCCGCGGAACTGGTTGTCGGTCTCGCCAAGGAGATCGGGCTCGGCGCGTGGAACGCAGGCGTGCTGGCCAATTCCGTCGTCGCCGAGGCCCTGACGAGCGTCCTGATCGCGCTCAACCAGCGCTACAAGGCGCCGGGCTCCGGCATCCGCATCACTGGGATTCCGCGAGCGGATTGAGGCCGGCCGGCTCGTTCGGGCTACTGCCGGATCGTCGCCTCGATGGAGGCGGAAATTTATCTATGCTGTCCCGGTATTTCTGCAATCGAAGCCGGGCGCAGCCGAGACTTTTCACCGCGCAGCATTGGGAGGCATGGGAAATTGACGGATGCAATCACGCGTATGCGCGAATGGCTCGATCTGGTGGCCACGGGACCTGCCGAAGCCTGGCCGGGGAACGTCGCCGACGAGATCGTCATCCGATTGCCCTATGCGCCGCCGGGTGTCGCGAGCGAAATTCGCGGAATTGACAGCGCCATCAGCGCCCTGTCCGGCTCATGGGCGGCGAAAAGGTATTTCGCCTGGCACGACGTCGTCATCCGCAAAACGGAGGACCCGGAGTTGCTGGTCACCACGGCGCGGTCCGAAGTTGAGCTGATTTCGGGCAGGCATTACGCCAACAACTACATCATGCTGACGCGTATCCGAGACGGGAAAATCTTGGAGCACACCGAGTATTTCAACCCTCTGGCCGTCATCGAGGCATATGGGACGGGCAGCTGAACGTCGGCTCCCACAGCATTGAACAGCAACGTAAACGGGTCACGGCAACAGGATGGTCAGCCCCCGAACTCCCAACGAAGACGCCGCCAATCGATATTTGTGCAATGGTCTGTCGCAGATTGGCGCAATCACGACAGATCGATGATTGTTCATCCTGTCGCCCTAACGCTGCGCGTCGCCCCGCGCCCGCGAGCCGTAGAGCACGACGCGCTCCAGGCGGCTGCCATACAGTCGGTCGAGCGCCGCACGGAAACGGGCCAGAATCGGGTCGGTATTCTTGTCCATGGTTTGTTCTTATCATGGATGTCGGCGATGTCGGCCGCAAGCCAAGTCTGCCATGCAACATTATCGCATATCGGACAGCCGACGAAGACTCTCGACCGGCCTGCGCTCGGAAAAAGCTCCGCACAGGATTTCTGCACAGAAAATGTCTCGTAATATCAATGGTTTAATTTTTGAGCGAATTCCTTGAGATTTGCATGACTTACTCGGCCAGTTTCAGTCGAAGGACGACGCGAACTCAATGTTAACATCCCTCAAGATCGAGCCGAATTGGCCTCTTGGGCGTGAATTTCGCTGCGCGTGGACGTCGGCAGCCTCGTCTGTGGCATCCAGGTCTTCAACGGACTCCAAAAAAAGGCTACGGTCCGCTCCAATCCGGGACCATCCGGAAAATGGCGGCTTAATCATTGTCCCGCGGAGGACATTCAAATATGGCAGGGGAGGCAATCATGCTGTCAGTACTCATCAAGAATTGGTGGGCATTTGTCGTTCGGGGCATTCTCGCGGTTCTGTTCGGCTTGATTGCATTGTTCCTGCCAGGCGTGACCATGTTGTCGCTTGTACTGGTTTTCGCCGCCTATGCGATCGCGGACGGCATCTTTGCAATCATTGGCGCGCTGCGCGCGGCCGAGCATGGCGAACGATGGGATTTGTTGGTGCTCGAGGGAGTAGTTGACATACTTGCAGGCATTGCTGCGGCGGGATGGCCTGGGCTGACGGTCGTCGTTTTCGTCGCCATGATCGCGGCTTGGGCACTTATCACAGGCGGCCTGATGTTGGCAGCGGCCATGAACGTCGACAGCGAGCACGGCCGCGCATGGGTTGTCATTGCGGCCATTGCGTCGATTATCTACGGCGGGCTGCTGGTTATCGCACCGATGATCGGTGCACTCGTGCTCACGTGGTGGATCGGGGCTTACGCACTGGTGTTCGGCATTGCAATGCTCGTCTTCGCGTTCCGGCTGCGCGCCAAATTCAAGGCTGGCCCGTTCGGCAAGCTGGCGTGAGCGTTCATTGCCGCCTATGGACGTTCCGGGTCGAGATTTTCGCACATGATCCCGCTCGGCGACGAGTTCCGGCATACCACCGGCTTTGCATTCGTCACTGCCGGCATTATTGCCGTCAATGCGTTCGTTTTTCTGCTGGAGCTCGCCAACGGCGATGCGTTCGTGACGCGCTGGTCGGTCATTCCATACGACATCGTCTCCGGCCATCACCTGGAGACGGTCCTCACAAGCATGTTCATGCATGCAAGCTGGTCGCACATCATCGGCAACATGGTCTTTCTCTGGGCCTTTGGCCCGGAGATGGAAGAATTGATGGGCCGGGTCCGCTACATTGTATTCTTTCTTCTCGGCGGCATCGCCGCAGCGTTCGCGCAGATTGTCGCCGATCCTAGCTCCACCGTGCCCAATCTCGGTGCCAGCGGCGCTATCGCTGCGGTGATGGGTGGTTTTCTTGTCACCTACCCCAGCGATCGCATTCGCACGCTCGTGTTTTTGGGTTGGTTTGTGCGGATCACGCTTGTTCCTGCTGCGTTGCTGATCGGTTTATGGTTCCTTATTCAGCTCATTAGCGTCGGCGTCATCGCGAACTCCGAGTTGGGCGGGGTGGCTTATCTTGCGCACATTGGGGGTCTTATCTTTGGCGCGCTCACTGCGCGCTTCTTTGAAGGACCGAGATTTCATGAATTACCAGGCTGACAACCAATGAGCCCACAAAGCCGTCCGCGCATCGGCTTGGCTCTTGGCAGCGGTGCTGCGCGCGGCTGGGCGCACATTGGGATATTTGAAGCACTGGACACGCTCGGCATCGTGCCTGATGTGGTCTGCGGCACGTCGATCGGCGCGCTGGTCGGCGCTGCATTCGTCACCGGAAAGCTCAGCGCCCTTAAGACCAGGATCACCGAGAACTTCGGGTGGCGCGAGATCGTCGGGCTGCTCGATGTGCGTCTTGCGACGGGCGGCCTTATTGAGGGCCGGCGCATCGAGAGCTTTCTCGAATCGCTGCACATCACGGGGGCCATCGAAGACCAAAAGATTCGCTTCGGCGCGGTAGCGACCGACCTTGCTTCAGGACGCGAAGTCTGGCTCCTCAAAGGCGCAATAGGCCGCGCAGTCCGCGCATCGATTGGCATGCCAGGAATCTTCAGTCCAACGCCTGATGAGGAGACCGGCGGGTGGCTCCTGGATGGTGGGCTTGTCAATCCGGTCCCAGTTTCGCTCGCGCGGGCTCTCGGTGCCGATATCGTGATCGGGGTCGACCTCAGCGCGGACTTGCTCGGTCGCCGTTTCTCCGACGAGGCCGATGCTGAGGCCCCCGCGAAGGGTCCGAGTCAGCTGCTCAACTCGCTGAGAGAAAGCCTCAGCTCGGGATTTGCGCGCGCACTTGAGGCGCGCCCCACATTTCCGAGCTATTTCGAGGTCCTAGCGAACTCGCTGAACATTATGCAAGACCGCGTCACGCGGGCGCGTTTGGCTGGCGAGCCTCCGCACGTCCTGCTGACACCGCATCTTAGAAACTTCGACTGGCTTGATTTCGACCGGGCCCGTGATGCCATCGATGAAGGGCTTGCTTGCGTGGCGCGTTCGGAAGCCGCTTTTCGCCACTACTTCGCGAAATGGATGCCTCGCAAGCCGGGGCCTCAATCCGAAGCAACGACGCCTGCATAATTCATCGACGTCCACGCCGCGATTCCGGCACGCCACAGCAGTTTTCCATCGCTCATCGGCCGCACTGTTACCCCATACACCCCCCAAAAAATCCTCGGGGAGTGTCATTCCAAACTGGCAGAGGGGTGACATTCTAATCGGGCGGCTACATGTGTGTTCCTCACCGAAAGAAAAGACACAAATTCTCACCGATAGAAATGTCGCGACCGAAGCTCGGTGTCGGCTGGTCCCGGTAGCGAACAGGAGGGACCCGCGCGTGACGCGTAGTGCCCCCACGAGCGACGAAGCGGCACGCGCGGGAGGTGCCTGTTCGCCCACCGGGGCAAGCCGGAGGATGGGGGCGCAGCGGAAGAGGTGTCACCCGACTTTGAACATATGATCGCGCTGTCCGCGTCGTTTCGGCGCTTGCCGCTGCGTTTTGGGGCATCGCACCTAGGCGGCTGGGGAGGCCGGCGGCCGCCATTCGAATACTTTTGGGGATATAGGAATCTTGTAGCGCTTGCCGGATGATGGGAATGTTGCTGCCTCCGGCAGTTGACGACAAAAGACATGGCCAAACGAACGCGAGCAACTGCCGTAGCGGAAACGGAGCAGGGCGGTACGCCCCCCAGCGCCACGTTTTCATTGGTCGGCCACCAGGACGCGCTGACCGCCGTCGCGCGCGCCATTCGCTCGGGACGCCCGCCGCAGGCTTGGATCGTTTCCGGCCCGCCGGGAATCGGAAAGGCCACGCTCGCCTATCGCATCGCCCGTTATCTGCTGCGCTTCGGCGCCACGGCCGACGGACCGCCGGACCTGTCGCTGGCGGCCAACGACCCCGTATCGCTGCAGGTGAAGGCGGGCGCGCATCCTGGGCTGATCGTGCTCAAACGGGGGGTGAACCCCGACACCGGCAAGCAAATGACCGTGCTGGGTGTCGATGAAATCCGCCGGCTGGATAGTTTCTTCGGGCTGACATCGGGCGCCGGCGGCTGGCGCATCGCCATGATCGATACCGCCGACGACATGAACGACAACGCCGCGAATGCGCTTCTGAAGACGCTCGAAGAGCCGCCGGCGCGTGCGCTCCTGCTCGTTCTCGCCCATTCGCCCGCCCGCCTGCTTCCCACGATCCGCTCGCGCTGCCGGCGCCTGGCGTTGCGGCCGCTGGCCGATGCCGATGTCGAAAGCGAACTCGCCCGGCGCCTGCCGGACTTGTCGAAGGACGAGCGCGCGGCGCTCGTCAAGCTGGCCTGCGGCTCGATCGGCGCGGCGCTCGCGCTGGCGAGCGATGACGGGATCGCACTGGCGGGGGAAGCCGAGCGCCTGATCGACCGTAGCGGCACGCCCGATTTTGCCGCAACCTTTTCGCTTGCCGAAAAGATCGCCCGCATGGACGACGGTCTGGACGCATTCGGCAGCTTCCTGCTTCAGGCGTTGTCGGATCGCGTGCGGTCGCGGGCGCGGCGCGGCGAGGGCGATCTTCGCCGATGGGTGGAGCTTTTGGAGAAGCTGTCCGCTAGTTTCGCCCGCAGCGACGCGCTCAATCTGGACCCGCGCCAGACGATCCTCTCCGCCTCCCGCGCCCTCACCGTCATCACCCGCGGGCGATCATAATTTCACACCGAGCCACGGAGAGCGCAGAGGGCCGCACGAAGCGCCCAAGAAAAAATCAACAGTGAGGCAGCGAGAGATCCGCAGATACCTCAAAGTCCCACTGCCTCATTGTAAAAAAATGTTCACTGCGCTCCGCGCACCAAACGGCTCCTCGGCGGCCTCCGTGTCTCTGTGTGAAAATTCATTGTGCCGATTTGCCAACGCGTCGCAATCCCGCTAAGCACGCCCCATGCTCGTGGACAGCCATTGTCATCTCGATTTTCCCGAATTTGCGCCCGAGGTTGCGCAAGTGGTGGCGCGCGCCGAAGCCGCGGGCGTCGGCATCTGCGTCACGATCGGAACCAGGCTTGCGGGCGCCGAGCGCGTGCGCGAGATCGCGACAGAATTCCCGAGCGTCTATTGTTCCGTCGGCATTCATCCCCACGAAGCCGCAGCCGAAACGCTTGCGAGCGAAGCGCCGCTGCTTGCGCTCGCATCGCACAAGAAGGTCGTGGGCATCGGCGAAACCGGTCTCGATTACTATTACGAACACAGCCCGCGCGAAGCGCAGATCGCCAATTTTCGCTCTCATATCCGGGCCGCGCGCGATTTGGGATTGCCGTTGATCGTCCACACCCGCGATGCGGAAGACGACACGCTTGCCATCCTGCGCGAAGAGATGGACAAGGGCGCATTCACCGGCCTCATCCATTGCTTTACCGGCACCGAGCGCCTGGCGCAGGCGGCCCTCGACATGGGTCTTTACATTTCGGCCTCGGGAATTCTCACGTTCAAGAAGGCCGATGCGCTACGCCATGTGTTGCGCGATGTTCCGCTCGAGCGGCTGCTGGTCGAGACCGATGCGCCCTATCTCGCGCCGGTGCCCTATCGCGGCAAGCGCAACGAGCCGGCCTATGTGGCCGAGACCGCGAAGGCGCTCGCGAAGCTGAAGGGCATTCCGGCAGACGCGCTTGCCGCGGCCACGACGGCGAACTTCCTGCGCCTGTTCGCGCGCGTGCGCTCGCAAGCGTGAACCTGAAGATGGCGTCGTTGGAAGTGACCATCCTCGGCTGCGGGTCCTCCACCGGAGTGCCGCGGCTGGGCGGGGCGGACGGGAAGGGCGACTGGGGCGCCTGCGATCCGGAAAATCCGAAGAACCGGCGCCGGCGCTGTTCCATTCTACTGCGCCGCAAGCAGGACGGCGGCGAGACGTGCATTCTCGTCGACACCGCGCCGGACCTGCGCGAACAGCTGTTGTCCGCCGGCACGACGCGCATGGATGGCGTGCTCATCACCCACGAACATGCCGACCAGCTGCACGGGATCGACGATCTGCGCACCATGGCCTATCTCATGCGCCGGCGGATCGACGTCTACAGCGACCGGCAGGCGATGGAATCCATTCGCCATCGCTTCGGCTATTGTTTCCACACGCCCGAGGGCAGCGATTATCCGGCCATTTTGAATGGGCACGGTATCCCCGAGCCGTTCCGCGATTTCGCCATCGAGGGGCCGGGCGGACCGATCGTCGTGACGAGTTTCTGGCAGAAGCACGGCCGCGCACGGTCCCTCGGGTTCCGCTTCGGGCCGATTGTTTATTCCAGCGATGTCAACGAATTGGACGAAGATGCTTTCGTAGCACTTGAAGGCGCCGAACTGTGGATCGTGGACGCCTTGCGCTACACGCCGCATCCCACTCACGCCAATGTGGCCACGGCGCTCGAGTGGATCGCCCGCGTCAAGCCCGGCCGCGCGGTACTCACCAATCTGCACATGGATCTCGACTACGAGATGCTGAGGCGCGAACTGCCGGCGGGCGTCGAACCTGCCTATGACGGAATGGTGCTCGAGGTTCCCGTCTGAATCCGTGGATAGCAACGCAATCGTGAACTGGGAGCGCGCGCATCCTTGCGTGTCACCTTCCCCTGACGGCCGAGGGCAGTCTGCCTTCCGCAGAGGTCGCAAGCGGCCTAAGTTGATCCCTTTCATGCAAAGGCGGAACGATGGACTGGGAGATTGGACCGGACGGAGATGTCATACTTTGTCCGTTGACGGGCTATGCGCTGGACTCGGCGTCCCGAATGGCGGTGTTGATGCGCGTGGAATTCCTTTGGCAAACGCCCGACGGCGAATTCGACAAAGGCGCCGTTCAATTGACGTTGACGCCGAACGAAGCGCGCAAACTTGCCGCGGAGATACAGCGGACGGCGGACGACGTTCAGCGACAGGCGATGTCGCCCAGGGGCGGCCGGGACTGAACCGTTCGGCGCGTTCTTAGTCGCATCCCGCCCTACAAGCCAAAACGGCTCGCAACCGTCGCCCAAATCGCATCCGCCGCGTCGGTCTCCGAACGATCCGCATCGATGACGACGCAGCGCTGCGGGTTCTTACGCGCGATCTCCAGGAACGCGCGGCGCAATTCCCGATGGAATTCCAGTCCGAAGCGCTCGAAGCGCGCCTCCTCCGTGCGATGGCCCGATGCGCGCCCCGCCGTCCGCTCCAGCCCGCGCTCGGCGTCGATATCGAGGATGAGCGTGAGGTCGGGCACGAGGCCGTGCAGCACCAGCGATTCCAATTGCGCGATGGTGGACTGCGGCACGCCGCGCGCGCAGCCCTGGTAAGCATACGTGGAATCGACGAAGCGATCGCAGACCACCCATCGGCCTTGCGCGAGCGCCGGCCCGATGCGGCGCGTCACATGATCGGCGCGCGCGGCGAACAGCAGCAGCGTTTCCGTCTCGGCATCCCACTTGTCCGGCTCGCCATGGACGATCAGCTTGCGGATTTCCTCCGCGCCGGGCGAACCGCCCGGCTCGCGCGTCTGCTCGCACGCAAGCCCGCGCGCCTGCAACGCAGCCGCCAGACGCTTGGCCTGCGTGGACTTGCCGGCGCCCTCCCCGCCTTCCAGCGTGATGAAGCGCGCCTTGGCCGTCATTGCCCGTGATTGCCGGAGATCAAAGCCCGCAGGCCGAAGAATATCCGGCTGAAGAATCCCGCGGCAGGCACCGAATTCGGCGGCATAGACAGGCACCTGCAAGCCGGGGAAATCGGGCGCCGTGATGTTCACCACGCCGATCTGCTGGCCCTTGGCGACCGGCGCCGGCACCGGTCCATCATAGGTCAACGTCACCTTCATGGCGGCATGGGAATCGACCTGCATGGTGACGGCGAGCGGTTCGTCGACCTGCAAGGCAACCGTATTGCTGGTGCCCTGCCAGACTTCCGCCTGCCCCACCACCTCGCCGGGCTTGAAGAGCTCATAGCGCCGGAACTCGCGGAACGCGACGCCAAGGATGCGGGCTGCTTCCTCGGCGCGCAGGCGCACGCCGTGCCAATCCTGTGCAGCGGGGCTCATCTTGTCGAGCTGCGGATAGCGCAAGCCGTTCAAGACCAGAATGAGGCGCTGTCCGTTCTGCACCGCCGACACGACGATACCGTAGCCCGCCGCGTCGGTATGGCCGGTCTTGAGCCCATCGGTTCCCGGAAACATGTCGAGCACGGCGTCGCGATTTTGTTGGGTGATGTTGTGCCAGACGAAGCTGCGCTCCGAGAAGAAGTGATAATATTGCGGATAGTCGTAGATCAGGTGCCGCGCCAGCTTGGCGAGGTCCATCACCGACATCAACTGCCCGTCGGGATCGGGCAGGCCGTTGGGATTAACGAAGTGCGATTGCGCAAGCCCCAGCTGTTTCGCCCGCGCGTTCATCATGTCGACGAAGCCTTGCGTGGTTCCGCCCAAGGCTTGCGCCACCACCACGCAGGCATCGTTGCCCGACATCACGATGATGCCGCGGATCAGATCTTCCACCTGGATACGCGCGTTGATCTCGACGAACATCTTGGAGCCTTGCGTGCTCCAGGCCTCCTCGGAGACCGGGAACGTATCGGTCAGCTTCACGCGCCCGTCCTTCAGCCGCTGGAACAGAAGCTCGAGCGTCATCAGCTTGCTCATCGAGGCAGGCGGCGTCGGCGTTGTGGCGTCCTTGGCCCACAGCACTGCACCGCTTGCGCCGTCCATGATCACGGCATGTTCGGCCGCGGTTTCGACGGCGGCTTGCGCGGTGCTCGAACCCGCGAGAATCGCAAGCATCGCGAAGAACACGGTGGCACAGCGCCATCGAGCGGAAACCGGTCGGCGTGTCAGGCACCCTCCTCCCCGTTGTCTCAGGGCTGTCGTATATAAATTTTGCACGCGGAGACGCGGAGACGCGGAGGGAAATATCCGGCGCATAGCGCCAATACTAATACGCAGAGTTGCACCGCAAAGCCAGCGATCAAATTGGAGGTTGGCCGCCAAGATATCGGAGCATCTTGGGCATCTCCGCGCGCTCCGCGCCTCCGCGTGAAAATAACTTTCTTCACAGTCCACAGGCATATGCGATTGCCCTGCAACAAGGGGGAGGCGAGCGAGAAATCGCGTAAAGCTGACGGCACGCTCGAACGCAAGAGAGCGGATGAACCGCATGACAGGACGCTCCTTCCGGCCGGGCGGCCGCGGTCGGTTATTGATCGACGACGATCTTGGCGTCGTTATTGCCGAGTCCGAGCAATCTGGCCAACGCCGCGTCGGCCGCATTCACGTTGTCGAAGGGGCCGATGCGAACCCTATAAAGCCGCCGTCCTTGTCTGTCGATTGAAGAAATGACGAGGTTTCCGGCGGAAGCCAGCCTGTCGCGCAGGCGGCGCGCATTGCCGTAGACGGAGAACGCCCCCGCCTGGACATAGATGTGGGTCACGGCCGGGACGGGAACCTCGGTGACCTGCCCTGTCGGCTGCACGTCGAGCGCGGCCGGAGACGGCGAAGTCTCGGCCGCCGCGGCGGACGGAGGCGGTGGCGGCGGCAGCACCGTGGTACCGATAACGGGATTCAGGTCCGCCATCTGCACCTGCGCGGTAGGCGCCGCCGGCAAGGCTCGCGCAATCGCCGGCGGTGTCTCATCCGGCGTTGTCCCACCCGGCAGGTCGGCGCGCGAAACGAAGGAGACGCGCACCTTGGCCGTTCCGGTCGCATAGAATCCTAACAGCTGTGCCGCCCGCGCCGATACATCGATGATGCGCCCGCGTGCGAAAGGTCCGCGGTCGTTGACGCGCACCACCAGCGAGCGGCCGTTTTCGAGATTGGTGACGCGCACGTTCACCGGCATCGGCAGCGTGCGATGCGCCGCAGTCAGCGCGGTGGCATCATACAGCTCGCCATTGGCGGTTCGCTGGCCGTAGAACGGCGATCCGTACCACGACGCAATGCCCGTCTCGTCATAGTCGGGCTGCTCGCGCGGGTAATACCAGGTGCCGTTGATCTGGTAGGGCTGGCCGACCTTGTAGACGCCGGCCGGCGCCGGGATCCTGGCGACAGGTCCTTCGCCGCGCGGGCCGGCGCAGGCCGCGGCCCACACAGCCATGCCGGCAACAAGCAATCCCCGCGCGCGTCGAACCATGCCCCAACGCCCTGACTTAAGCAGGTTAACATCCTATTAAAGCCCGCCGCGCACCTCAACCGGCTCGCCGGTTTCTGTCGATAGCACACGATATGTCCGCAGAGTTGCGGCGACAGGAAGAACGACCACCGATCTTTCGCGGTTACGCCAATCCACAGCAGACCATTGCACAAGTACCGATTGGGGGCTGGATGTCCGGAAGGCAACGCCGATCCGAAGGAAGGAGGGTAGGAAGGCAGATGCGTCAAGACCGCAGACAGGCACAGAAAGCACCGACAATGCCTTTGGCTAAACAAAGTGCAGAATCCCGCGGCGTTCGTGGCCGCAAGCCTCGATCCGGAAGAGACGCCTGATCACGGCGCCGGCAACGGCGTCAAAGAGAGCCATTGGAGCAGTGTAAGCTGAACCAATAGTCTCTTCGCAATCGCAGGACGGTCACGCTTCACACAGCCTGCTTAGAGCGAGTGATTCCCGATGAGGAAACTGCCGACTGGAGAGCCGTAATGCGGGAAAACTGCCCGTACGGTTCGGAGGGCGGCGAGGGCCAAATCCTTCCCGACCCCAATCAATTTTGGATACGAAATGCATGGGGATGCGGCGTTATGAGGACCGATCCCGCCGGTCGGTTGCAAGCCACACTCCCTCTTTGGCGAAAAAGGTGGTGCTCAAAGTCGCAGATTTCTGTGCTTCCAATGCGCCTGCCGTCATGACAGCATTGCGCTCGCTGGTGACGACGAAGGGGAGTGTCAGATGACGCCAAGAGGTGCGGTGCGGATCGGCGCGATCGCCGCATGCATGGTAGTAGCTTTTCCAGGGGCGGTTCTTGCATCGCACGGCAAGGCTGGCCTTTGGGAAATTACCACCACGATGAACATGCCGAACATGCCGCAAATGGCTCCTGCCCAAATAGCTCAGATGCAGGCCATGGGCATGCGCATGCCGATGGGCCACACCGTGACGGCGCAGCGTTGCATGACCGCACAGCAGGTCGCATCCGATTCGCCGCCGCCTTCGCACAACAAGGACTGTACCTTGTCCGACGTCAAGCTCGTCGGCCACACGTTCAGCGGCGACGAGGTCTGCCACGGCGAATTCGAAGGGCAAGGGCATTTCTCTGTTACTTACGACAGCGATGAGCATTATACGGGTACGACGAGCATGAGCGGCACTTCGAACGGCCACCCGATGAACGCGAGCAACAGCTTTGAAGGGAAATGGGTCTCGGCCGATTGCGGTGGCGTCCAATAGCGAGACCTGGCTGGGATGAGCGATGCGGCCAGGCTGACTGCATTTTTGAGATCGGCCGGCCGCATCGTGGTTTTCACGGGCGCGGGCATTTCCACCGAATTGGGGATTCCGGATTTCCGCTCGCCCGGCGGCCTGTGGACCCGCATGGCGCCCATCGACTTCGATGAATTCCTAAGATCGGCCGAGATGCGCCGGGAGGCATGGCGTCGCCGGTTCGCCATGGACGAGACCTTCCGCGCCAAGCCCAATGCCGGGCATTACGCTGTCGCCGACCTTATCGCCTGCGGCGTGGCCAGCCACGTCATCACCCAGAATATCGACAATTTGCACCAGGATTCGGGCGTGCCCGCCGAGAAGGTGGTCGAGCTTCACGGCAATACACGGCAGGTAAAATGTCTCGAGTGCGGGCGGCGCATGGAACTTGAAACAGTCCGAGCCTATTTCGAGCAGAATGGCGATCCGCCCGATTGTCCCGCCTGCGGCGGACTGGTGAAAACTACTACCGTTTCTTTCGGCCAGGCCATGCCCGAGCAGGAGATGGCGCGCGCGACGGAGGCCACGCAGGCCTGCGACCTCTTCCTTGTGCTGGGGTCCTCCCTGGTCGTGTACCCGGCAGCGGGATTTCCGCTTCGCGCCAAGCGGCATGGCGCCAAGCTCGTTATCGTCAACCGCGATCCGACGCAGCAGGACCCGGTTGCCGATCTGGTGCTTCGCGCCGAGATCGGGGATACGATGCGCGCTGCGGTCGACGGGCTCTTGAGGCCGAGCTAACCTATTCACCCCCAAGCATCGGGCATAGACGCCTTGCGTGCGATGGCTAGTACTTGGCGTCGTGGAAACGTGACTGGTGTACCGGCACCTTTTTTTAACGCAGAGTGCGCAAAGGTTGCGCGGAGGATGTAGGGGATTCTGCGCTGCGCGCGAGCCGCAATTCTTACTCCGCGTCCCCTGCGCATCCCCGGCGGCCTCTGCGTTAAGAAAAGCATTTGTGTGTCACATCGCTTTGATTCCGGGTACTAGTACGGATCCGGATTTTCCACGATCGAACAAGGAGGCCTCGATGCCCCGCCTGGACGAAGAAGAGCAACCCGAAACCGCAAAACCGGCCGAGCCGCAATCCTCGCCCGTCCAACAGGCCCTGTTCAAGTCTCGCACGGTCCTGATCTTCGGCGAGATCGACATGAAGCTTGCCGAACGGGTCACCGGGCAGCTTCTCGCCTATGCCGCGGGCGGGGAGGAGGATATTCGCGTGATCATCAATTCTCCCGGAGGCCATGTCGAGTCGGGCGACACCATTCACGATATGATCCGCTTTGTCGGACCGCGCGTGAAGATGATCGGAACCGGGTGGGTGGCGAGCGCGGGGGCGCATATTTTTCTGGGCGCCGCGAAAGAGAACCGCTTTGCGCTGCCTTACACGCGCTTTATGTTGCACCAGCCATTGGGCGGCGTCAGGGGGCCGGCGTCCGACATTTCCATCGAGGCCGAAGAAATCCTCAAGATGCATGAGCGGATCAATCGCGAGATCGCGCGCGAGACGGGCCAATCTTATGAAAAGGTGGTCACCGACACCGACCGTAATTTCTGGATGTCGGCGGAAGAGGCGGTCCAATACGGGCTCGTATCGCGAATCGTCAATCGGGCCGACGAAGTGTGACTCCGCAATGGTGGCGGGGCGCCGTCATCTACCAAGTCTATATTCGCAGCTTTGCCGACGGTAACGGCGACGGACACGGGGACTTCGCCGGGCTCCTCGCGAAGATGGATTACATCGCCTCGCTGGGCGTCGATGGCGTTTGGCTGTCGCCTGTCCATCCTTCGCCCAACCGCGACTGGGGCTACGACGTTTCGGATTACGAGACGGTCCATCCCGATTACGGTACGCGCGCCGACTTCGATCGTCTGCTGAACGCCGCACATGGACGCGGCTTGAAGGTCGTTGTCGACGAGGTGCTGGCGCACACCTCCGACGAGCACGCCTGGTTCCGCGACAGCCTGGACCGCGGCGACAAGAGCGACTGGTACGTCTGGGCGCCGCCGCGCCAAGACGGCACGGCGCCCAACAATTGGCTGTCGGCCTTCGGCGGCCCGGCGTGGTCGTACCATCCGGCGCGGCGCCAGTATTATCACCACAAGTTTTTGCGCCAGCAGCCCAAGCTCGACTGGCGCAACCCCGCCGCCCGCGATGCGGCCCTGGCCATCCTCGACCGCTGGTTGATGCGCGGCGTGGACGGATTTCGGCTCGATGTGGCCAATGGCTACGTTCACGATGCGGCGCTTAGGGATAATCCGGCCGTGCCGCCGGCGGAGCGGACTTCGTGGAACTGGTCGCACGCGCCAAATCTACAATATCATTTTTATGATAGTAACTTACCGGAGAATGTTCAGGTTTTGGATGCAATTCGCCGGGTCGTCGATCGCTATGCTGATCGCTTCGTCATGGGCGAGTTTTCCGAGGCGCCCGACCGCTGCGGCTGCTTTCTGCCGCCCGATAAGGGGCTTCACTCCGGCTACACCTTTCCTCTCCTGCTAGCCGAGACGCTTGCTCCGGATTTCATCCGCAATCATTTCGCGATGCTGGCTGCGCATCCGGGACACTGGCCCTCGGTCGCTTTCTCGAACCACGACGTCGTGCGCACGCCTACCCGCTTTGGCGGCCGGGACGCGCCGGCCGAGCTGGCGCAGCTGATGGTGGCAATCCTGCTGACGCTCAAGGGAACGGCGCTTCTGTATCAGGGCGAAGAACTTGGCCTTCCCGAAGCGGATCTTCGTCGCCACCAGCTGCGAGATCCGGTCGGCGATCTCTACTACCCCTTGAACAAAGGAAGGGATGGATGCCGCACGCCCATGCCGTGGGACGCGAGCACGCCCCATTTGGGATTTACGACCGGTACCCCTTGGCTGCCATTGGCGGATTCCCACCGCTCGCTGGCGGTAGCCGATCAGGAGCTTCGCCCCGCCTCGACACTGCATTGGACCCGCGGATTGCTTGCCCTGCGCCGTGGGCAGCCGGCGTTGCGTTGGGGCGAGATCGAATTCATCGATGCCGCGCCGCCGGTTCTCGCCTTCCGGCGCAAATTCGACAGCGACGAGGTTCTTTGCGTTTTCAACATGGGAAGCGGCGAGGCGTCGTTCACCGATCCCGGGCTTGCTTCGCCGAGGCTTTTATGGGGCTCGCCGCAGATTGGCTTGGCGGGCGCCTCACTCGCCCTGCCCGGCTACGGAGTCGCAGTCCTGGCCGTCTGAGGAATCGAACGCCGCCAGCACGGCCTCCACGGGTAGAAGCACGCAGCGGTGGCGGCCGACGTGTTCGGCCGCCCCTTCGAAGTCGCCATACGCGCTGTAGGGCGGTGCGGGCGCACCGCCTTGGCCATTCAACATCGACATAAGCGCCTCGCGCAACCGCTCGATATCCGGACGCCGTGCGCCTTTGAGCGCCGAGCCCAAAATGGAAGCGGAAGCCTGGGCAAGCAAGCAGGCCTTGGTCTCGTGGCCAACTGCCACGATACGACCCTGCTCAAAGTTCAGATCGACCGTAACCCGGTCGCCGCAAACCGCGTTGAACGCCACTCCCGTCGCTTCCGGATGAGGAAGGCGGCCGGCTCCGGTCGCATCGGCGGCGAGCCGCAACAGCCCTTTGCGGTAGAGGGGATCGCTCATGTCGGCCGGGCTGCAAAGGCGTTCAGCGCTTCGGGCGTGTCGATGTCGATCAGCGGGGCGTCGGTTCCGGCCTCGACGTCGCAAACGAATTCTTCGTTGGACGCTATCAAATGCCTGGCGCCTGCGTCGCCCTCCAGCTCGAGCATCTCCGGGAAAAACCGCCGCGACCACAGCACGGGATTGCCTCGCTTGCCGTCATGGGACGCCACGCAAATCGCGCGCGCTTCTTCCGGATTAAAGGCGGCGATCAGCTTGTCGATGGTGCCGGCGCCGACCCCCGGCATATCGCCCAACAGCACGACGGCCGCCTCGCATTGCCCGGGCACCGCCCGGATCCCCGTTTTGAGCGATGCGCTGAGGCCCAGGCGGAAATCGGAATTGTGCACGAACGTGACGGCAAGGCCGCCCAACGCGGTTTCGACCGCGCCCGCCTCGTTTCCGGTCACGACAATGACTTCTGACGCATGGCTGGCGACGGCGGCCTCGACAACGCGCCGGACGAGCGGTTTTCCGGCGAGCACTGCGGTGAGCTTGTTGTGCCCCATCCGTGAAGATTGGCCGGCGGCGAGCACGATCGCGGCGACTTCGGGCGCCCGCGGCGCGCCCGCAGGGCGCGCCTCCCGCGGTTGCGGTCGCGTCGGAATCTCCGCCAGCAATCCGCCGACGCCCATCGCGGCAATATCCCCTTGCGTAACTGCAATATCGGCCAGCACGCGCTCCAGGACGAAATCGAAGCCGTTTCGTTTGGGTGATCGGGCGCAGCCCGGAAGGCCGATGATGGTGGTATTGCGTACGTATCCCAACAGCAGAAGATTGCCGGGATCGACCGGCATTCCGAAGCGCTCGATCCGTCCTCCGGCAAGCAGGATTGCCGACGGGATCACGTCGCGGCGGTCGGTTATGGCGCTGGCGCCAAAGACGAGAATGGGGTCGGCGCCGGCGGCAAGCGCGTCTTCGATGGCGCTCGCAACCGCTCCATCCTCGTGCGGCACGCGCTGCTCCAGGATCAATTTCGAACCCAATGCCTCAAGGCGAGTCGAGACCGCACTGAGATTCTTCTCGAGCATTTGCGGTCTCGTGCCCGCCAGAATGGTCGAAACAAGCGCCACGCTCTTCGCGACGAATTCGCAGATCTCAACATTCGGGTGTGCGCCGATGAAATGTTCGATCGCTGCCACCGCCGCCTTGGGTGCTGCGAAGGGAACGATCTTCACAGTGGCCAGCATCTGGCGCGGCGCGACACGGCTGAATGGCGGCAGCGTGGCGAGGGTGATGGCTTCGTCGACGGCGTTGATCCGGGTGACCGTTTCGGGATCGAGACGCAAAAGCCCATGGGTTTCGGCATAGAGGTTGGTGCGGCCCGTGAAGGCCGCTCCCACGCGCACGCCGCGGCCGGCCAGCGCCCGTGCGATGCGTGTCGCGGCTTCGTCCTCGCCTATGTCCTCGGCGCCGAGCCTTGCAACCACGACGTCGGTCACGCCTGCAGCTGCAAGCGAATCGATGTCCATTGCGGACAGCACATGTCCCTTGCGCAGCAATCGTTCTCCCGCGCGCACGGAGTGCGCAAGAATAGCCCCGCGGGCGGCCGACAATCGAAGGCGATCGAACTGCATGGCGGAGATCATAGGGCGGACGGCCCGCAACATGAAGGTTAATTGGCGCCAGTCGGCCATACGCCGGCCCTGTTCCGGCCCGTCCCGGTCTTGCGCGGATCGCGCAAACACGCCATCGCCATGGAGCGGAAGCAATGGCAAGCCGGCGCTTGAGACGGGGCCGTGAGGGATTAAAGGGCTCCCCCGTTCCAGCCGGCCGGCGCGCCCAAAAAACGACAAGAAGAGAAAACAAGAAAAAAGCAACGGAGGAAACTTATGCGAACCACGATCGGGCACACACGTGCAGCGACTGCGCATCCACACGCGTCGAGAGAAGAACTGCGGGGGCTGATTCTGCAGCTGCGCTGGATGGGAATGGAAGACGAGGCCCTTGAATTGAGCGAAAGGCTCGGCGAGTCCGCTGCACTGGACTGTCCTCTTATCGAGCCGCGCGACACGGACTAAGGCGTTTCAGCTCTTGCTTATGAACGCTCGGCCGACCGAATAGCGCGCGCCACATCCACCAAACTCAAGCATGGAGGATGTGCAGCGATGGCGCGGTCCGGACGTTTCGCTAGTTCGGCGTGATCAGGCCGAGCAAGCCGTGCGTTTCGCCATCGGGACCGGCAGAGAATTGGATAGTGCCGGTGCCGGGCCCGTTGTCGAGTGCCCACAGTCCTTTGATCACGAGTGGCTTGCCCTTAGGCGTGGAGAGCGATCCCAATGCTGCCCCGGTCGTTGGATTGAACACGTTGATCCACCCATTGCCGAAATTCCCGACGAGCAGGTCTCCTGCAACCGACCCGAATCCCGATGGCGCAATGGTCAGTCCCCATGGCGCATCCAAGGGACCACCGGCAATCAGCTGCGTGACCAGCATTCCCGAAGTGGTGAACACGTCGACGTAGCCTAAGCCCAGCTTGTCCACTTCGTCGATGCTGTTGGGTTTGCGCTTGGCGAATGCGACGTAAAGGTTGCCGTTGAGTACGGCGACGTTGAAGGGCCCATAGTGCTTGGGCAACGTCGTATCCGTGAAATGGCCGATGAGCTTGAACGTGTTGTCGAAAATCTGAACCTGGTTCTTGGTAAAATCGGCAGCAAACAGATGATTGGTTGTGGGGTCGAGTGTCAGGCCTTTATAGGACGAACCTTTCGATCCGTTATAGGCGATGATTGTCTTGGAGCCGTCCACGGAAGGAGCCCAGCCTTCTATCGTCCCATTTTCGGTATCGAAGATGAAGCTACTCGGTCCGGATTTGCCTTTTTCCGTGACATCGAAGCCGGTGCCAGGCCCAGCCACGATGCCGGTTGGTGCGCCGCCGGTAACCGCCACCTGTCCAACTCTGCCGCCGCTCGTGCGGTTGTAGAACGTGGACACGTTCGTTGCGTTGTCGGAAACCCACACGGGCTTGCTGTCCGAAGTCTGGGCGAGGCCCCAGGCATTGACGAGCGACGCATCGATGTTCGGTGCTTTGCCGGATTGATCCGAAACCTGCGGCGTAACGTTGTATCCGCTGGCAAAGGCTGCCGACGCGAGCAACGAAAAGACCAACGCCAGTAAAACTTTCGATTTCATGCGATTCTCCCCGTAAGAGGCTCATGCCGCCCGAAATGGGCAGCGATGCTTCGCAGATCGGACGCAACCGGCCACCCGTTTATTCCGGCGACAATTGGGACTGCGCACTAAAAAATCGTGCGACGGCCGAGGGAATAAAGCAAGAGGCAACAAAGCAAGAGGCAACGACGTCAAGATGGATCAATCGGGATTTATTCCGGCATAGGGAAATACGAAATAGCAATACGATGACGGCGGCGGCGTCCCCCCCGGGCCGCACGATCGCACGCAGGCGAACGTTCACGCTTTGCCGCAAGGCATCGAATCGGCAAGCTTTGGGTCTGCGGCCATCGACGAAGGTCGCCTCGTCTCTGCCGCCAGCTATGTCGCGCTCGATCCAGTGCGTGCGTGGCTTGCTGCCCACGCACGCCGTTCCACAGATTTACACGCCGATGCTGAGCAGGATACAGGCCGCCACCTGGCGTACCGCCCCGGCGCCATGATCCCCGCCCGTGCCAAGTTTTCTCGTTGCCGCGAAAGCACTTGCGTTATGATGCGGCAGCGATGGCTGTCGAAACACTCTCAGCGGCCCGCGGCGCCCCGCCGCTCATCACCGGGTCCAGGCGCAACGCGCTGATCTTCATCGCAGCGCTGACGGTGCTGCGCCTCGTCACCGCCGCGTGGCTGCCGCTCGCCTTCGACGAAGCCTATTATTGGCTGTGGGCGAAAAATCTCGCGCTCGGCTATTACGATCATCCGCCGCTGATCGCCGCGGCGATCCGCATCGGCACGCTTGTGTTCGGCGACACGGAATTCGGCGTGCGGTTCGTCCCTTTCGCGGCATCGATCGCCGCCAGCTGGGCGGTGTGGGAGGCGGCCGAAACCATCCTGCCCGCAAGGGCCGCAGGCGCAACCGCGTGCAGCCTCTACAACGCCACGCTCATGATCGCCTCGCAATCCATGGCGGCAACCCCGGATAGCCTTGTGCTGCCGGCGGCGGCGTTTCTCCTGCTTGCCCAAGCCAAGCTCGCCGCGCGCCGCAACGGTGCATGGTGGCTGATGGCGGGCGCGGCCTTAGGTCTGGCCTTGCTTGCCAAATTGACGGCGTTTTTCATGGCGGCAGGCGTTTGCACCTGGCTGGCACTGTCGCGCGACGGCCGCAGCTGGCTCGCATCGCCCTGGACATATCTCGCCGCCGTCATTGCGCTTCTGGGTTTCGCGCCGGTTATCTATTGGAACGCGACCCACGACTGGATCGCGTTCCGCTTCCAGTTCGGCCGCACGGTTTCGGGCGCACTTTCGCCCGGCTACGCCCTCGAATTCCTCGCCGGGCAGGCCGCACTGGCCTCGCCCTTCGTTCTCTTCGCCGGCGGCGCGGCGCTGATCAAAGACGTGCGATCCTGGTTCGCGACGAAAACCCTTTCCATCGCCGCGGCGCAGGCCTTGCCGGCGGTGATCTATTTCGCGTTCCACTCGCTGCACGACCGCGTCCAGGGCAACTGGCCGTCGTTCCTCTATCCCACGCTCGCCGTGCTTGCGGCATCGGCGCTGCTTGCCGGCGACGCGCCTTCCAAGCATGGCGCAGCGCTCAAGCTGTCGCGCCGGCTCGCCCTACCCGCAGCGGTGCTGATCCTGCTCGTCGCTTACGTGCAGGCCGTCAGCGGGCTGCTGCGGTCCGGTCACAAAGATCCGATCGCCCGCATGACGGCCGTGGGCTTTGCCGCAGTTGCCGACGACATCGCTCAAGTCGCCAAGCGGGACAGGGATGCGGGCATCGTGACCACGGCTTACGCGCCAACCGGATGGCTTGCGTTCTACCTCGTGCCGAAACTGCCGGTCATGCAAATCACCGAAGAGTATCGCTGGCTGCAGGCGCCCCCGGCGCCAGCAAAGCTGCTGCAGGCGCCGCTGCTTTATGTGACCGAGCATCCGGCCACTGAGCTGCCGCACGTCCGCAGCAGCTTTGCGAATACCCGCTTCATCGCGGCGCTTGCGCGGGCGCGCAACGGAGTCATGATCGACAATTTCTATGTTTATGCCGTCTCGGGCTTTCGCGGCACGTCGATACCGCGCATCGCCAACGCCCCGGCACGCTGACGACACTGACGCACGAGGAGATTGGCGCGTTGCGGACGTGATCTGTTGCCGCGCTCCAACCTCGCTGTCATGGCCCGGTTTAGCGAAGCGAAATCCGGGCCACCCAGTTAACGTGGCGGATGATCCACCTGGGTGGCCCGCATTCGCGGGCCATGACACCTGTGTCGATTAAGTAACGAGCGCAATTGCGGATGCAAGTGCACCACGAGCCCTAATGCTGGCTCTTGGGCAATCGCACGACCAGGCCGTCGAGTTCCGGGGTGATCTTGATCTGGCATGACAGCCGGCTCGTCGGGCTCAAATCTTGCGCGAAATCGAGCATGGTTTCTTCCATGTCGTGCTTGGGCGGAACCTTGCCGGCCCAGGCTTCGTCGATATAGACGTGGCACGTGGCGCAGGCGCAGGCGCCGCCGCAATCGGCGTCGATACCGGGAATGAAATTCTTCACCGCGCCTTCCATCACCGACCAGCCGACCGGCACCTCCACGTCGTGCTCCTTGCCGTCGTGCTCGATGTACTTGACCTTGGGCATTCAGCTCCTCGTAAGTTAGAGTATTGGCACGGTTCCAGATTGAAAAGTGCTGCACACTTTTGCTGGAACCGCTCTAGGCGATGTTCTTCATCGGAATGGACGTGTCGGCAAGTCTTGCCGCCGGCACGGCCACCCCTTCGGCGATCAGCTTGCGGCCGATCATGTATTCGGGGGGGGCGTTCACGGCCTCGACCGCCGCGACGGCCCCGTTGCGTAGATGGAAGATGGCAAATTTCCCCTGTGCAGAATCGCCGCGCATCACCAGCGTATCGCCGTCGCGCGCCAATCCGGCGATCTGCAGCTTCAAATCGTATTGATCCGACCAGAACCACGGCACTTCGCGGTATTCCGCCGGTTTCCCCACCATGGCAAGCGCGGCGTGCTTGGCCTGATCGATCGCGTTCTGCACCGATTCCAGGCGGATGAACGCGCCGTCGCGGCCGGTGTGCCGCGTGCAATCGCCGGCGGCGAAAATCGCCGCATCCGCCGTGCGCGCGCTCGTGTCCACCACGATCCCGTCCTCGCACGCAAGCCCTGCGTCTTTCGCCAGCTCGACATTGGGAATGACGCCGATCCCGACCAGAACCAGATCGGCGGGATGCTTACGTCCGCCGGCCCGCACGGCTTCGAGCTTGCCCACGCCCTCGAACGCTTCGACGGAGGTCTTCAGCTCCAGCTTCACGCCGGCCTTGCGGTGCGCGTCCTCGTAGAACTGCGACAGCTCGCGGGAGACCGCTCGCGCCATCACCCGCTCGAGCGCTTCGAACACCGTCACCTCGAGCCCCAGCTTGATGGCGACGGCAGCGACTTCCAGCCCGATATATCCGCCGCCGACGACCGCCAGCCGCGCGCCCTTGACGAAGCGCGGCCGCAAGGCATCGACGTCGGCAATGCCGCGCAAATAATGAACTTCCGGGAGATTGGAGCCCGGCACGGGAATGCGCCGCACGCGCGTTCCCGTGGCCAGAAGAAGCTTGTCGTAGGAAAGCTTGCGGCCGTCGGCGAGCGAAACGCTGCGATTGGCCCGGTCGATCGAGGTCGCGGCCACGCCCAGAATGAGCGTGCATTTCGCTGCCGCGTAGAATTCATCCGGCTTCAGGAACAGCCGCTCGCGGTCCATCGCGCCGGACAGATAGGCCTTGGACAGCGGCGGCCGCTGGTACGGCGCATAGGGCTCGTCCCCCGCCACGGTAATCGCGCCGGAAAATCCTTCCGCCCTGAGCGTCAGGATGGCTTGCGCTGCTGCCTGTCCCGCGCCGACGATGACGACGTTTTCTGCCATTACCGGACTTGAATTCTCCAAAAGCCAGTCGGGCTAGCACGTCCGGGCGCTTTTCTGCAATCGAAGATGCGGGTCCGGATTGTCGCCCCGGCGGCTGGCGCGTAGAAGGCGCGTCGATGGTAGCGCCCGAGCCCTTTACAACCAGTGTCGCGCTCGACAGCCTGAGCGCCACAGCAGCGCTGGCCGGCCGGATTGCGGCGGGACTGCGAAAGGGTACGGCCGTCGCGCTGCAAGGCGATCTCGGAGCGGGGAAAACCGCGCTGGCAAGAGGAATTTTGGAAGCATTGGGCGTAACCGAAGCGGTGCCGAGCCCATCGTTCACCCTCGTCCAGATTTACGAAACGGCCCGATTTACCGTCTTTCACTACGATCTTTACCGGATCGAACATGCAGACGAACTGCGCGAGCTTGCACTCGACGACGCCTTGGCCGATGGTGTGGCGCTCATCGAATGGCCGGAACGTTTCGGGCAATGGCCCGAGGATACATTGCGGGTGCGACTGGCTATCATGAACGAAGATGTGCGCCGAGCCGACATTTCGGGATCGTCGCGTTGGGCCGAATTTCTCGCGAGCGAACCGGATGGACAGCCGGGCTGACCGCGCCGACGCGATGCGCGCGTTTCTCGAACGCGAAGGCTGGGGCGCGGCGCAACTCTTTCCGCTTCCCGGCGACGCATCGAGCCGGCGCTATGTGCGGGTGGCACGCGACGGCCGCAGCGCGATGCTGATGGACCAGCCGCAGAATGCCGAAGCTCCGCCCTGCCCGGCCGAAGCCACGCCGCAGGAACGCCGCGCCTTGGGCTACAATGCCATAGCAAGGCTGGCCGGCGCCGACTGCAGCCGCTTCATCGCGGTGGCGAATTATCTGCGGACCTGCGGGCTGAGTGCGCCGCAAATCTATGCCGCCGATACCGTCAACGGCTTCGTTCTGATCGAAGATTTGGGCGACGATCTCTTTGCAGATGTCGTCGCCGCCGGCGGCGACGAGCCGACGCTCTATCGTGCAGCCGTCGATTCGCTGGCGCGGCTGCAATCCGCGCCGGCGCCCGGGCATCTTGCCGGCGACACGCCGCTTTATGCCTATGACGAAACGGCGCTGATCGCCGAGGTCGATCTGATGACGGATTGGTTCATGCCGCTGGCGCTGGGCCGCAAGGCACACCCCGAGGAAATCGAAGAGCACCGGTCGCTGTGGCGCAACGCATTGAGCACGGTGCTCTCGGGTGCGTCCGTGTTCGTGCATCGCGATTTCCACGCCCAAAACCTGATGTGGCTGCCGGACCGCCACGGCGAGGCGCGCGTCGGCCTCATCGATTTCCAGGATGCGGTCGCCGGCAGCCGCAGCTACGATCTCATCTCGCTCATCGAAGATGCCCGCCGCGACGTGGCCCCGGAGCTTGCCGAAGCCATGACCGGGCGCTACCTCGACGCCATGCAAGCGCAAGGCGCCAGCGTGGACCCGGACACCCATCGCGCCGAAATGGCGGTCATGGCGGCACAGCGCAACAGCAAGATCGCCGGAATTTTCGCGCGCCTTTACAAGCGGGACGGTAAGCCCCGTTATCTGAACCATCTGCCGCGGGTGTGGCGCTATCTCGAGCGGGATCTGGAGCATCCCTCGCTTGCCGGTTTGAAATCGTGGTACGATGCAGCGATACCCAAACAGGTGCGCGCGCAGATTCCGACGAACGAGGCGGCAGCGTGAGCGGTCCGTCGCGCGCCATCATTCTGGCGGCCGGGTTGGGCACGCGCATGCGGCCGCTCACCAACGATCGCCCCAAGCCGCTGGTGGAAGTGCGCGGCAAGCCGCTCATCGATCACGCCATCGATCGCCTCGTCCAAGCCGGCGTCACATTCGTCGTCGTGAATGTGCATTACCGCGCCGAGATGCTGAAAGCGCATCTCGCCAGGCGCAGCGATGTGGATATCCATATTTCCGACGAAACCCAGGAGCTCCTGGATTCGGGCGGCGGCATCGCCAAGGTGCTGCCGCTTTTCGAAAACGAGCCCTTCTTCACGCACAACTCCGATTCGATCTGGGTGGAAGGGACCGGCCGCGCGCTCGACAAGCTGAAGGCTCGCTGGAACCCGGACGAGATGGACGCGCTGATGCTGGCTGCGCCGACCGTCACGTCGGTCTGCTATGACGGGAGCGGCGATTTCATGATGGACGCCGATGGCCGCCTCGCGCGCGTACCCGAACAGCGCGTCGCGCCCTTCGTGTGGACCGGCGTACAGATCGTGCATCCGCGGCTGTTCGAGAACCTGCCGGGCAGAAAATTCTCCCTCAACATTCTCTGGGACCGCGCCATCGAGAGCCGCAGGCTGTTCGGCCAAAGGCTGGACGGGGTGTGGATGCATATCGACCGGCCCACCGCCCTCGTCGAAGCGGAAGCCTTTCTGGCCGATCTGCTTCCGGCCTGATCGATGGCGGGGAATGTCTTTACGATTCCGGCGGGCCAAGCCTTCGCCGACGTGCTTGTGCAGGGCGTTCTGTCGCGCTGCGATCTCGAAATCGGTCCGCTCGCACTCGCCGATATCACGATCCTGCTTCCCACCCGGCGCGCCGCGCGCACGCTGTCGGACGCGTTTGCCCGCCAGCTCGGCGGCGCTGCAATCCTTCCCCAAATCCGCCCGCTCGGCGACGTCGACGAAGAAGAGCTGTTGTTCGACGCAGGCCAGGACGATCTCGTGCTGCCGCCGGCCATCGCACCTGCACGACGGCGCCTGCTGCTGGCAAGCCTGATCGCGCATTGGGACCGCGCCCGCAATGGCGGAGCGGCATCGTTCGGTGCGGCGCAAGCCTTAAGCCTTGCCCGCGCACTGGCCGAGTTCATCGACGAGGCCGAAACCCAGCAGGTCGATCTCGCCAAGCTCGAAGAGCTTGCCGACAGCGCGCTCGCCGAACACTGGCAGCACGTCAAGAGCTTCCTGTCGCTGATGCGCGAGGAATGGCCCAAGCTTCTTACCGCGGAAGGCGCCGTGAATCCGGCGGAACGGCGCAATCTGGCGCTTGCAGCCCTTGCCGCGCGCTATCGCGACCATCCGCCGACGGCACCGGTCATCGCTGCCGGCACCACGGGCAGCATCCCGGCAACGCGAGCTTTGCTGCATGCAATCGCGCGGCTTCCCAACGGCGTCGTAGTCCTGTCGGGGCTGGACCGCGACCTGGACCAGGAAAGCTGGACGAAACTCGACGAATGCCATCCGCAGTTCGGTTTGAAGCACCTCCTGGCGCATTTGGGCATCGACCGGAAGGACGTCGCGGACTGGCCGGTGGCGGCGGCTGCCGCCGATGCCCGCAGCGTGCTCTTACGCGAAACCTTGCGCCCGGCGCCGACGACCGATGCCTGGAGCGCCATTGCCGTCGGCGGTGGCGGTCAGGTTTCCGAGGGCCTTCAGGGCCTCACTTTGCTGGAGACCGCCCATCCCGCGGAGGAAGCGGTGACCGTCGCGCTGATCCTGCGGCATGTGCTGGAGGAGCCGGGCAAGACCGCGGCGCTGGTCACGCCGGACCGCAACCTTGCACGGCGTGTGGCCGCCGAGCTCGGCCGCTGGTCGATCGCGATCGACGATTCCGCCGGCCTGCCGCTGATCCAGACGCCGCCGGGAGCCTTCCTGTCGCTCCTCGCCCAAGCCGCTGCCGACGGCTTTCCGCCGCTGGGCGTTCTGTCCTTGCTCAAACATCCCTTGGCGACAGGCGGGCAAGCGCCCGGCGCGTTCCGCCACCGGGTTCGCGAGCTTGACCGGCTGATCCTGCGCGGGCCGCGGCCCGATCCCGGATTGGACGGGATTGCCAGGACAATCGCGGCCGAACCGGCCCGGGCCAAGGGCGCCGCGCGCGCGCCGCTGCTGGCTTCGCTGGCGGCGTGGTTTGAGGACGTCTCCCTCTTGCTGCGCTCTTGGGAGCAAGCCCTCCAGCAGCCGTCCCTGCCCCTCGGCGAACTGGTGAGACTGCACGCCCAGGTCGCCGAAGGGCTTGCCGCAACAGGCGAAGAAAACGGCTCCCAACGTCTTTGGGCCGGCGAAGCCGGCGAGCAGGCCGCCGCGCTGATGCGTGCGCTTTGGCAGGCCGACGCGAGCCTGGCGCCCATAGAGACGGCGGCCTACCCGGCCCTCTTCCGCATGTTTGCCGAAGAACAGGTGGTCCGGCCGGCATATGGCCGCCATCCGCGGCTTGCCATTCTCGGACCGCTGGAAGCGCGGCTGCAGCGCTTCGACGTCGTCGTTCTGGGCGGCCTCAACGAAGGCAGCTGGCCGCATGCCGTCGCGGCCGATCCGTGGCTGTCGCGGCCGATGCGAAAGACCCTCGGCCTCGAACTGCCGGAACGCCGCATCGGGCTTGCCGCCCACGACTTCGCCAGCCTGGCCGCGGCGCCGCGCGTGGTGCTGACGCGCGCCCTCAAACAGGACGGCGCGCCGACCGTCGCGTCGCGCTGGATCGAGCGGTTGAAACAGCTGACGCGCGGACTTGGGCTGGAAGAAAAACTCGCCAGCGCGGTGCCTTACCGCGCCTACGCCGCATCGCTCGATCTTCCGGACGGCGCACCCTTGCCGGAACCGAAGCCCGCTCCCCGTCCCGCCGTGCGCTTGCGCCCGCGCGCGCTTTCCGTCACCGAAATCGAGACCTGGCTGCGCGATCCTTATGCGATCTATGCCAAGCATGTGCTGGGCTTGCGCCCGCTCGATCCGCTCGATGCCGAGATCGGCCCGCTGGAGCGCGGCAGCGCCACGCATCTGGCGCTCGAGAAGTTCTTCAAAGCCTATCCCGGGCCGCTACCGCCCGACGCCTTCGGCCGCCTGATGGCGATCGCCGACACGGTCTTTACGGAAATGGCGGTGCCGGCGGCGACCCTGGCGCTGTGGCGGCCGCGCTTTGCGCGTGCCGCACAATGGTTCCTCGATGTGGAGCGCGAGCGGCGCCTTAGCATCGACAAGTCCTTTGCCGAAATCACCGGCACCCGCACGTTCGACGCACCCGCCGGCCGGTTCACATTGCGCGGCCGCGCCGATCGCATCGACGTGCTCAAGAGCGGCAGCGCCGCGATTCTCGATTACAAGACCGGCAATCCGCCGAGCAAGAAACAGGTCGAGACGCTGCTTGCACCGCAGCTGCCGCTCGAAGGCGCCATCCTCGCCGCCGGCGGCTTTGCCGAAACCGGTCCGCTCGCCTCCTCGGAACTCGTCTATATCCGCTTGAGCGGCGGCGCCACGGCAGGCGAGGTGCGGCCGGTCGGCGCCAACGTTCCGGAGCTTGTCGAAAAATCGGCGCAGCTGCTCAAGGACCGAATTGCCCTCTTCGACGACGCCGCGGTTGCCTACGCACCACGCATCGCGCCGCTGCGCAGCGACATCGCCGGCGATTACGATCATCTGGCACGCGTGCGCGAATGGTCGTTGTCGGGCTGGAAGGACGACGACGAATGAGCGGCCATTCCACCAATCCGCTCGATGCCGCCGACCCCCAACGCTCCGCCTGGGTCTCGGCCAATGCCGGCGCCGGCAAGACCTACACGCTCGCCAATCGCGTGACGCGTCTGTTGCTGGAGAAGGCGAAACCGGAACGCATTCTCTGCCTCACCTATACCAAGGCCGCGGCGGCGGAAATGGCGGGGCGCCTGTTCGAGCAGCTGGGCAAATGGTCGATGCTCGACGACGCGACGCTAGCGCGCCACATCGCCGACATCGGTGCGCCGCCCCGCGACGCGGAGGGGTTGCGCGCAGCGCGGCGATTGTTCGCGCTCGCGCTCGAAACCCCCGGCGGATTGAAGATCCGCACCATTCATTCCTTCTGCCAGGACCTGCTTGCGCGCTTTCCGCTCGAAGCCGGCGTGCCGCCCTCCTTCCGCGTGCTGGACGAGCAGACCGCGCGCGAGATCGGCCATGAGGCGCGCACGCGCGTGCTCGCCCGCGCCGGCAAAGGCGAGCAAGCCCTGGCGCGCGCCGTTGTCGAGATCGCCACCCATGCCGACGAGGCCAAGCTCGACGGCGTGCTCCAATCCGCGCTGGGCAGCGACCGGCGCAAATTCGAGCGTTACCTGGAGAGCCACGGCCGCGACATGCGCGCCGTTTCCGTCGCGCTGTGGGCAGCGCATGGCTTGGCCGAAGGCGACACCCACGAGCGGCTCACCCGGGAAATCTGCGCGGAGATGAAGACGCAGGAAGCGACGCTGCGGGCGATCGCACATTGGCTCGCGCAGGGAAGCAAAACGGATCGCAAGCGCAGCGATGCGCTGTTGCACGCCGTGGAAAGCGGCGCGTTCGAGGATTTCGCGGCCGCGTTCCTCACCCACGCCGGCGGTGCGCGCGCGCAGCTGGCGACAAAAAAACTGGCAGAGGAAAACCCCGCGCTCGATCTGGCGCTGGAAAATCTCGCCAACCGCTTCGTCGAAGCCGAGCGCAAATGCCGCGCCGCGCGCGCCGCCCAACTCGCGCAAGCCTCTCTCGTGCTCGCCGATGCCGTCCATCGCGAATACACGCACGCCAAGCGCGCCCAGGGCGCGCTGGATTACGACGATCTGATCGTGGAGACCTCCCGGCTTCTGGAAACGCGCACGGCCGCGGCATGGGTGCTTTACAAGCTCGACGGCGGCCTCGATCACATCCTCATCGACGAAGGCCAGGACACCAGTCCCGAGCAATGGCAGATCGTCCAGCGGCTCTCCGAGGAATTCTTCGCCGGCTTGGGCGCGCGCGAAGGACCGCCGCGAACCGTTTTCGTGGTCGGCGACGAGAAGCAGTCCATCTTCAGCTTTCAAGGCGCGGCGCCGGCGCAATTCGACATCCAACGGCAACATTTCGCCAGCCGCATCGGCCGCGCCAACGAAAACTTCGTCGAGGTGCGCCTCGACAAGTCGCGGCGCTCGGCGCCGGAAATCCTACGCTATGTCGATGCGGTTTTTGCCGACGATGCGGCCCGCAACGGCGTGACCGGCGACAACGCGCCGATCGCCCACACCGCCCATCGCGAAACGGCAAAGGGGCGCGTCGAGATCTGGCCCACCGTAAAGCCGCGCGAAAGACCGGAGCCCGATCTCTGGCAGCGGCCAGTCGATCTGCCGGCGCGCGACAGCCCCGTGGTTCGCCTGGCTTCCGACGTGGCCGAACGCATCGCACATTGGACGGACGGACGGACGTGTTTGCCGGGGCACGAAACGCCTATCCGCCCCGGCGATATCATGGTGCTGATGCCGCGGCGCGAGCCCTTCGCAAGCGAGCTTATTCGCCAGCTCAAGCAGCGTGACGTGCCGGTGGCCGGCGCCGACCGCATTCGGCTCATGGATCAGATCGCGGTGATGGACCTGATCGCGCTCGGCCGTTTCGTGCTGTTGCCGGAAGACGATCTCAATCTCGCCGCGGTGCTGCGCTCGCCGTTGATCGGCCTGTCCGAAGATGCGCTGCTCGACCTTTGCGCCGGCCGCAAGGCGACGCTGCGGGCCGAGCTGGCGCGCCGCAAAAGCGAGTGTGCCGGCTTCGTCGCCGCGCAGGAATTTCTCGACGAATGTTTGGGCCGCGCCGACTTCGTGCCGCCGTTCGAGTTCTACGCCCACGAACTCGGCGCGCGCGGCGGTCGCAAGAGATTGCTCGCGCGCCTGGGCGTCGAAGCCGGCGACGCCATCGACGAATTCCTTTCGCTGGCGCTCGCCTACGAGGCCCTGAACACGCCGTCGCTCGAAGGATTTTTGCATTGGCTCGAACGCGGCGACGCCGAGGTCAAGCGCGACATGGAGCGCGGCCGCGACGAGGTGCGCGTGATGACCGTTCACGGCGCCAAGGGGCTCGAGGCCGATATCGTGGTGCTGCCCGATACGACGGCGCCACCATTGCCGCCGGGGCGGCGCGGCGTTCTTCTGTATACGGATGACGGCCCGTTTTTTCCCCTGCCCGCTGCGCGCGCCCCCGAAGTCGTGGAACGCGCCAAGCAGGCGGTTGGCGAGGAAACGCTCAAGGAGCACCGCCGTCTCCTCTATGTCGCGCTGACGCGACCGCGCGACCGGCTGCACATTTGCGGCTTCGAGGGAAAACGCGGCGTGCGCGACGGCGCCTGGTATCCGTTGATGGAGCGTGCGGCACGGCGCATCGGCGTGCCGGTGGAACGGGAGGACGGAACAGGATTTGTCATCGGTCCTGCCGATGTCGAGCCGAGCCGGCAAAGCCATCGTCAAGCGCAGCCGGTCGTGTTGCCGGCCTGGATTCATGCCGCTGCCGCGAGGGAGCAACCCGGTCCCCGTCTCATCCGTCCCTCGCAGGCCGCCGGCGCCGAAGAGCCTGCGGTTGTATCTCCCGTCGGCACGGCCGACCGTTTCGCGCGCGGCCAGCTCATCCACACCCTCCTCGCCAGGCTTCCCGCGCTTGAGGCCGGCGAGCGGCGCAAGGCGGCAGAGACGTATCTGGCACGCCGCGCCGTGCCGCGCGAAGACATTGCGCCTCTGATCGAAGAAACCTTGCGCGTGCTCGATCACCCCGAATTCGCGCCCGTCTTCGCACCGCAAGCACGCGCCGAAGTCGCCATCACAGCAGAGCTGCCCGAGATCGGCCCGGGGGCGCGGATCAGCGGCCGTCTCGACCGGCTTTTCGTCGGGCGCGAACACGTCCTCGCGGTCGATTTCAAGACCAACCGGCCGCCACCGGCCGCCGAGCAGGACGTGCCCGCCCTCTACCTCGCCCAGATGGCGCTTTATCGCGCCGCGCTCGCCAGGATGTTCTCAGGCAAGCGAATCGATTGCGCGCTGGTCTGGACGTACGGTCCGTCGCTGCTGCCGCTCTCGGGTGCGATTCTGGACGGGGAAATCGGCCGCATCCGGGCGCGCCTTGACCCTCATGGCACGCGTTCCTAGATTTGGCCTAAGTTTGGTCGGGTTTACCCACTCAAGGATCCCAGATGTCACCCCTCAAGGTTTCCGACGCTTCCTTTCAGAACGATGTGCTCAATTCGAAAAAGCCGGTCGTCGTCGATTTCTGGGCGGAATGGTGCGGGCCCTGCCGCATGATCGCGCCGGCGCTGGAAGAGCTTGCGGCCGAGCTGGACGGCAAGGTGACGGTTGCCAAGATCAACATCGACGAGAATCCCAACACGCCCACCAAATACGGCGTGCGCGGCGTGCCCACGCTGATGATCTTCCAGCAGGGCCAGGTGGCGGCGACGAAAGTCGGCGCGCTGCCCAAATCCAAGATCAAGGAATGGATCGAATCCTCGATCTGACGCTCAGCGCCACCGCACAACTCACCAAGAAAATTCCGTCCAACCCGCTTCCTCTGTGGGCAGGGCTATGGATATAGGCCGAGGCTGCGTTGGCGAATTTTTCTCACGCGGAGACGCGGAGGAGCGATGCGGCCATCGCCACGTCCGAAGTGATCGCAGATGCGTATTATGACCCGGCGCGCTTTGCGCGCCAAAGAGTCATTCTGATCCCTTCACACGAGCGTTCTCGGCCATTCTCCGCGGCACGATGTCTCCGCGCCTCCGCGTCTCCGCGTGAGAAAAATTTCTTACGGCCCCGAAGGCATATGCGATAGCCCTGCCCCGGAGGGGATTGATCTTGATTGATCGTCCGGCGCGCCCAGCCTCAGTGCCCGTCCTGAACCAGACGGCCGCCGATACGGATGATCGGCTTCTGATGCGGCGGCAGGGGCGCATTCGGACCGGCCGGCTCTTTCCCTGAAGGGTTCCCTGAGCCGGCGGTCGCGTTTTGGTCAACCGGTTGATTCGCCGCGCTTTTTTCGCCGCTGCCATTCGAATTTGCATGGGTTCCCTCAGCGGTTCCCTCACTGAGGGAAAGAGACTCCGGTTTGTCCTCGTTTTCGTTCATCTTCACCTGGTCCAGTTTTTCCATCGGGGAGAGAAGTACTGTCCTGGCCCGTTCGTGGCCTCCGGTGCTCTCGACCACGAGGTCGCGTGCCGGCCGAAATGCTGAGGAGGATCAAGACATGAAGAGCCCGCAAAGTACTTAGTCGGCCCTAAAAAACCGCCGTTTCAAGCTGGAAGCAACTTCGGATTCTGTATGTTCTGCCCCAAGATGCGGCTGAACAACAGATACAAAAAGATCCACCTGAGTATCTTCCTGAGGTTGAAGCCGATCGCCATGGCGAGGGCGTTGATTTGATCGCCGCGTTTGCCGTGGAGCCAGTTGCGGGGACCAACTTTACGATCGTTCTTGCAGTGGCCGATGATCGGCTCGATGGCATTGCGGCGTTTCTGGCGTTTTCTTTTGGCCGGCGTCATGCCGCGCCTCTGACGCGCGAGGATGATCTCGATGTCTTCGTCTTCGAGACCATGGCCGCGATAGCCCAGATCGACACACGCTTCTTCGGGCTTGACACCCGTCAGCCTTGCGATCTGTTCCAAAACAGTCGCCAGAGTATGTCCGTCATAAGGCCGGCCGTGATGGGCCATGGCGCCGACGATGAAGTTGCCGGCATTGGTTGAAGCGATGCTGGCCTTGCAGCCAAATTCGTACTTCTTGTGGGCTTTGCCCTTGGCGATGCATTCGACTTCCGGCGCATGCCAGGAATAGATTTTGTCCGGCGTTTTCGGATCGGCCGCTTGAGCATGGATTTTCCGCGCCTTGGCCAGATCGTCTTGGAATAAACCGCCAAGCGAGGGGACTTTGCCAATGGCGCGTTCAATGTCGCGGATCACACGGCCCAGATAATTGCGCACTTTGTTGATCTGTTTGCGGCCACGGTTCATCTGCCGGGCTGCCAGGTATTTGTTGGCCAGAAACACAGCCTGCTTGCTCTTGCGCACATAGCTTTGCCGCAGTTTAACACCGAGCTTCTTCGCCGTTTTGATCAGTTCCTCGCGCGCCTTGTGACAAAGCTGCGTGTCCGTCGGAAAGCGGATTGCCTTCTCCTGCACCGTCGTATCCACACTGACCTTTTGCAGGGCGCCCGCCGTGATCACCCCGCTCTTCAGCCCCACGCGAACCGTTTCCTGCAACAGCCGCTCCATTCCCTCCTTGCCGATCCGCTTCCTGAAAATGCTCAAAGATGGGGGTTCGACCGGCAGCCGGTGCTGAAAATATTCTTCCCCGCAAAAATATTGAAAGTATGGGTTCTCCCGCCAGACTTCGCACACTTCCTCGTCCGACAGCCCTTTCATGTCTTTCAACAACACCAGCCCGGCCATCAGCCGGATCGGTTCCCCGGGCCGGCCATTGTCGGCGCAATAGTAAGGTTTCAGATCGCCAGCCAAATCGCTCCAGCCCACCAGCCGACTCATTTTGACCAGCTCATGCGTGGGATCGATGATCGCTTCCAGCCGCGACCGGTACAGGTCCTCCTGTCGGCTACTTCGCGGATTGTCTTTCAGCACAAATTGCAACCTTTCAGGCCAGCAGCCCCGATTCGTTGCAATTTACATCGCCCATTTCTCTCAGGGAATCGTTCCCCCGTAACGCTCATCCGCGTTTTTTAGGGCCGACTACTTATCCGCTCCGCCTCCCCCGCTCGGTGAAGGCGGAAGTCGAGCGCCGCGCCAAGGCGGACGGCATCAGCGTCAACCAATTCGTGGCAACCGCCGTTGCCGAAAAACTCGCGGCCATGAACACGGCTGCCTTCTTCGCCGAGCGCCGGGAACGCGCAGATTTCACGGCATTCGATCGCCTGATGCGTCGTAAGGGCGGCGAGACGCCGAGCCCGGAAGATAAGATTCGCTGAGATGCCTTGAGCTGGCCCGTTTTATTCCCGTCGCCGATGGGCATGACCGGCCTCTTGCATGATCCCTTTCGCGATCCGTATGCGCCCGGCGCTTCCCATAAGGCTCAGTCCATGCTAATTTCTTACCAATTGTAGATCGATGGGGAAATTGCATGAAAAACCGGAATACCGCCACCCTTTCGGCGAAATACCAGATTTCGATCCCCAAGGCGGTACGCAACGCCCATCATTGGAAAGCCGGTCAGGAATTCGTTTTCATTCCCAAGGGGACCGGCGTGATGATCGTGCCGGTGCCTGAGCTTGCGGACCTCGCCGGGATCGCGAAAGGCGCAAAGGCCAAGGATTACCGCGATCGCAAAGACCGGATCTGATGCGGCTGGTCGACACGTCTGCATGGATCGAATGGCTCATCGCGTCGCGAACCGGGAAGGCCGTCGCGGTTGCAATCCCCGCGCGACAGGACTGGCTCGTCCCGACAATCGTTCAGCTTGAACTGGCCAAATGGCTCACGCGCGAGGCGGGCGACGACAAGGCCGATCAAGTGATTGCTTTCACCCAGATGTGCGTTGTCCAACCGCTCGATACGAACGTGGCACTCGCGGCAGCGGAATTATGCCGCAAACACCGGCTGGCGACCGCGGATGCCATCGTTTATGCCACAGCGTTGGAACACGGCGCCGACCTCCTGACCTGCGATGCGCACTTCGACGGTCTTCCGGGCGTGACGTTCATCCCGAAGATCGGCGAATAGACGATTTCGGATCGCGACGGGATATCGGAAATATGTCGGCTGTCGCCGCGCCTTGTGAGTGCGACGCCTTGGCCGGCAAGTGCCTGGGCGATCGCGCGGCCGAGCCCTCGCGCGGAACCGGTGATCAATGCGACCCGTTGGCCCCCTTCCTCCGTCATTTTGTTTTCCTTCGCTAAATTATGTTGGCTGCGCCGATTTGCGCGGGCGTCAGCGTACCACGACGTAGCGGGCCACGCGTCCGTCGCGTGTCACGCGGACGGGGGCCATACATTAGACGCGACCGCTGTATGCCACAAGCGGACGTTCGCGGGCGGGATTGCATATCCTGTCGCCCATATTCGTCTGATTTCATTAGAGTATAAAGTCCGTGGCGCCATCCGGCGCCATCTTTTATTCTAGCGGTCATTGCTCTATATTTCCGCGCTCTGCGGCGGTCCGCGCTGTCGGTCGGCCGATCCGCAGCGAACACTCTCTGATCCGTTCACCTACCGCCGCCGCTGCGGACCAGCCGCAGCGGAAGCGCTATTCGAATCGAAACACCATGAAGAAGCCATCGAAACCCAAAAACCAACCCACACTGAACTTCGTACCTGTGACGGGCCGCGCCGTCGCCTTCGTGGTAGGTATTGAAGAATATCAGCCCAAAGTCGACAGCCTACCGTCCGTGACCTTCGCGCGCGACGACGCCAAAGCGATCGCCGAGATCATCCCGTTGATGTATCCGGACGCGCAATGCCGGGTCGAATTACTCCTTGACAGCGACGCAACGCACAACAATTTGCAGTACCTTCTGGTTCAGACTATCGGCGGATTGAATGAGGACGACCTCTTCATATTTTATTACGCCGGACACGGTTATCACGGGGCCGGCGGCAACCGCATCACGGCGTGGGACACTCATGCCCACAATCTGGACGGAACCTCGCTGCTTCTACGAAACGTGCTGTCCGATCCCCTGACAAAAAGCGCGTGTCAGCGCGCGATCGCTTTCGTCGATGCCTGCGCGACGGCATTGGACGACGTGGTCGATGATCGGAACATCTTCAGTGCTCTCGACAAGGCGGAGCTGAACGAACTGCTCGCGCACACGCATTTTAGCGCACTCTATCTGTCATGCGAGCCTGGTCAGAAATCATACCCGTCGGCCCTCCTGAAACACGGGATATGGACAAGTCTGTTGCTCAAAGCGCTTCGCGGCGACGCGAAAGAGGCGCTGACTGAGGACCGACTTCTGACAGATGTAACACTGCGCGATTATCTGCGTATAGCGGTTCCGCGCTTCATTACCAAAAACATGCAGATTAAAGCGACGCAGAAACCCACAGCGATCATCAACGCCACGAACACTTTTGTCATCCGCGAGATACCGCTGCCGCCTCCGGTCGTCGACGAGGCCGGTGATTTCTCGAAGCTGAAGGTTCGCGCCAAGCGCGAATATTTCGAGCACGTCGAGACCGGTGCGATCCGGGCGCTCCCGGGTTTCAACAAGAAGATTCACTTCGTGCCGGAAGTGATCAGTAGCGCGTCGCGCGACTTCATCAGCCGCCTTCTCACGCCGAAGGTCGATGAAGAAATCCAACAGCTCTACGAGCAAGCAAAGGACATTTTCAAGCTCCGGCGCAAGAATACGGACCGGACCAGCGGCGGGGGACAAGGAAGCCTGGACACGGAATATTTCCGCTTTTGGATCGAAAGCCATCAAAGTAAAAATGATCCTGGCGAGTATGCGTTAGCGCGCCGCTTGGAGCTTCGTGAAGAGGCGGCGCAACATCTGGATGCGTTGGGCGAACTCTTCGGTCCGATGTTCGACCGCGTCGTGATCCAGTTCGAAGGCGTCGCGCTGGATTACGACGACCTCGTCGACATGTTGGAGGATATCGTTGAGCAGCACGGTGGCGAAGTCAAAGACGACGAAAATCAGGAGAAGGTCACCTACCACGGTGCCGACGGGACCAGCTTCATGGTCGACTTCAAGAGGCGCAGGCTCCGGATCTTCTGGCGTGTAAAGAAAGGGGTGCCCGACATCCTGGAGCAACTGCGCGGTTTGCGCCTCGGCCTACCAACGCCGGGCCGCCTCTTGGTCGGATAGCAGGCGGGCCATGTGGTGGCCATCAACGGGTAGCGGGGTAGCCGCTGGAAGAAGATGTTGAGATAATCTCGGGACATGATACGTAAAGGTACGCGCTTCGCAAAAAAAGCAATTTACGTACGGCGTCCCGATATTCTTCACCGCAGGTCCACCACCGTATCGACCCTCAGCCCACAACGATTTCACTTATCAGCCAGGCGGTTGAGAATGAGGCGTTGGCGGAACGGGCTGCCAATCGTGCGTGCACGATTTCACATACGGGTAATAGCCTTCCGGAGCATCGCAATGATACCAATATTGTTGCTGCGGAGCAGTTGCCGGTCCTGATGGCATCGGATTCGCCTCTTGTGTGCCAGGTGCAGGAACTTCACCGTTTGAATATGGATACCCACCGTACGGATAATAGTCCTCGTACGGATAATAGTCTTCGTACGGATAATAGTCTTCGTACGGATAATAATCGTAGTAGGGATAAGGGTACGGCCAACCAAAGTATGGGCCGCCATACCAACCGCCCCAGCCGCCATGCCAGCCCCAGCCGCCATGCCAGCCGCCATAGCCGCCATGCCAGCCGCCGTAGCCGCCATGCCAACCACCGTAGCCGCCATGCCAACCACCGCCATGGTAACCACCACCATGCCCTCCACCACCTCCTTGAAAACCACCGCTATGACCGCCACTATCTGCGTGGCCGCTACTGCCGGGGTCGGAAGCCGCAGCCGTTCCGGCAAATGCCGATGCCATCAGACCAAAGGCCAATGTTATCGAAGTCGTCTTTCGCATGGCATCCTCCAAAATCCGGTTCGCACTTACTCATGTCGTTTTCAAAATTACCGAAATGCTCGGGCACGACACTGATAAATGTCAAAGTGGTTTGGCTTGACCTTTTTCAATGCGCAAAGGCGAGAAACAGCCACAATGCGCACATTGCGCGATCCATCGATCACGCCGCCGCCGCGCCGGCGAACATGAGTGCGAACGCAGCCGCAAAAGCTCGAACGGCCCGGTTCATGAAATCTCTCCTCGGGCGGTTCGAAACGTTAGCTTTGAAAAAGCGTGTCATTCCCGCGAAAAGCGGGAAGCCAGGGGATCGTGGCACGCCCTTTTAGCCGCAAAACCCCGGAAACCCGCAGCATTCACGGGAGGTCAAAAGAAGCTCTCGCCTGGGCTTCATAGTGCGAGGCTAATCCTCTCAGCGCGCCGGCGGCATCACCTGTAAACGATGATCCGTGCATTATAGCGAGAGTTTGAGGTGCAAGCTCCGCCAACGAGCGGATTACGGCCCCCGTATTCGGCCCAAGACACATGGAATGGAACATATCTTCCGTGGCGATAGCTGGCGCAAGAATATCGGCCTCAACTACTGGAGGACCGGAGCCTGCTTGAGTGAACAGGTCACCGCAAAAGAGAATCCTCGCCGTTTCCTCGAAGATCAAGCCCGCTTCCCATCCATGCGGAACATGTGGCGTGTCGCACCAGCGAACACGCTTCCCACCCAGATCAAGTGTCTCTCCATCGGCGAGAGGCCGAGGCGCTCGATCAGCCATGTCATTGAGTGAAACCATGCAGGCCGTCTGGCCGTGCACGATCTCCGCTTTGGGTGCCGCCGCGAGCCAATTGTTCATGCTGCCGCATTCGTCGGCTTCCACGTGACCGAAGCTAATCCAGCGAAGGTGTTCGAGGGGAATGATCGCCGCAACGGCTTTCGATACCAGTGGGAACATCCCGCGAGGACCACAGTGGAATAGCATGGGCTCCTCCGCCACGATGAGGAACTGGTTGAACGTGAAGCCGGCGGGCGCGGCGACTTCGGGAACCAATGTCGAGAACCTGAAAATGCCATCCGCGATTTCGTGCGTGTGGGTCTGCAAGGGAATCTCCTTAGTGCGGCACTTAATCAGGAGCCTATGTCCATTTTCAGGACATTGCCATGAAGTTCGGCAGCCATCAGGGATTTCGCAAAGGCGGCTAGTTGCGTAGGAACTTGTCCAACAGCGCCGCCAGCCGGACAGGGAAGCCATCGCTTTCTGTCGGTTGCGCGTCGCCTATACCCTTCCGTAGCAGCTACCGGCGTCCCAGAGAAACGATCTTGTCTAGATCGAGGTCACCGGCGGCTCCCCAGCCACGGACGCCTGTCGGAATTTCGGGCCGAAAGCGTTCGTACAATGCATATCCATACTTCGCGATCTCCGCGACCGGCGCAGAATGCGCGAGAGTCTCCATCGCCTTGCGCACGCTATCTAACTGCTCGCAGAACTTGCTACGCAGGTAGCGATCAACGCTCTCCGGAGAAATCGGTCGATCCTTGCTCAACGCTCTCAGCCCCTCGGGCGTCTGCACGACGGGCACGGCTCGGTGGAGGAGGTCAACGTGGAGCGTTTGCCCTTCTTTGGCCTTTTGCCGACGCTCTCGTTCTGCCTCTGGCGTCGGCTCATACAATCCCAGTTTCACGCCCTTGCTGTGGGCGTTGAGCCCCGCCACAGCCCGGCCCAGCGTCAACGCCTCTTCCCAATCAAAGCCGAGCCGTTCGGCTACTACTGCTGCCCACAGAGTGAGCACCGGTGCGCGGTTGATCCTGACCGTGTGTGATCCTGCCATCGCAACGCTCCACATCACTCGCGGAATATACCACGCGCCGTCGATAGGGGTTCGAATCCCTCCCTGTCCGCCACCCCACTGACGCGGAAAAGCCCGCCTTTATGGGCTTTCCCGCCGCGCAGTGGGTGTACGCCGCCGACGCCTCACCTGTCGGTCGCCCGTCTCTTGTGCCCGCGCGAGTCGAACAACCGCACACCTACGCCGTCGCGCCCCTCCGCAGGCAAGAGCCTGACCCCGAGCCGCTCCAACGTGTCGATGGCTCGCTCGACGTTCACGACCGTCATGGCAACAGGGCCTTCGCACAGTTCGGCGCGCCGGATTGTCGTCACGCCAAGCTTTGCTGCCTTGGCGAACGCCTCAGCCGAAATCCCCAATGCTGTTCTCGTGGTCGGGAAATCCAGACACCTCTATTGATGTTTTTCGGTGGGAAGCCGCTCCAAGTGAAGCTGTCCTTTTTCCGGAGCAAATATCCAAGCTCGTGCAGCTTCCGACGCAATGCCTTCGCGCACGACGCTTTCGCGCTGCGAGCCTGAAACCTTCTTCAGATCGGAAAGGTCGTTCAGATATTTCTGGACGAGTAGCCCGCTCAATCCTAGCCCGTAGCGAATTGCCCTCGGCAGGAGGTAAGCACTCCCTGCAGCTTTGTTCAAAGCCCGGATCAGGCTTTACGGAGCCGCGAGGGAGGGTGGACGGGCCGGTAGCGGCACAGAGCGGCGAGATCGCGGGCCGGCAAGATGCCGGTGCTCCCAGTGGGCTCTCAACCATTCCCCGCCAGCACGCGGCGCGCGAGATGAGCGAGCCGCAGACGGGGATGCGCGGCATGCCCACGGTGATGATCCTCCAGCAGGGCCAGGTGGCAGCGACGAAGGTCGGCGCACTCCCCAAATTGAAGATCAAGGAATGGATCGATGCTTCAAATTGAATCCTTAACCGCTCGCTAACGCCTCTCTCGCAAATCTGCGCCTTGCGGTAACCCGCGCGTCCATGCGGCCAGCGCGGCCAACCGAGCGCGGGCCGGAGAGGTTTGTCACAATGCGGCGAACTGTGCGGGCGATCGTTCTGCTTGCGGGGGCTTTCCTCGGCGGCTGCGGCGCGGCCGGCCGGATCGCCGGTCCACCGCCCCCCGTTCCCTTGCAAACCGTCTGCGATGCCATGACGCCGGCGCAGAAGACGTTGCTGGATGCGCACAACGCCACCCGCGCGCAAGTGGGCGTGCCGCCGCTGGTATGGTCCGCCGCGCTCACGGCCATTGCCCAGCGCTGGGCGGACCATCTGGCAGGCACGGTGCATCATCTGCAGCACAGCCGGACAGCCGGCCTCGGCGAAAATCTTGCGATGTGGACCGCGGGCAGGAAGTCGCCGGAAGAGCTGTTCCAGCTGTTCGCTGCGGAAGAAGCGAATTTCACCGGCGGAACCTTCCCCGACGTGTCGCGCACCGGCGATTGGCGCACGGTGGCGCATTACACGCAGATCGTGTGGCGAGGCACCACCGAAGTCGGCTGTGCCGAGGCGACCGGCGGCGGCGCGGATTACCTTGTGTGCGAATACGCCCCGCAGGGAAACATTCTGGCTGAAGCGGTGTATTGATCTCCCAGCGACTACGGGCGACTGGGAGCGCGGACCTCCGGGTCCGCATGCGGTGAAGCGGGCTCAACGCCCGCTGAGCCGCAACACCCTGCTCGCTGCTCACGCTCCGCTCCGCGCGGATAGCACGTCCGGAGACGCGCGTTCCCAGGAGGCACTCACCTGCCAAATGCGATGGCCCCTCCAAGCAATACATTCCGCCATCCCTTGCCATCGGCGCGGCACCTCGCGACAGTGGCCCACATCGAACCCCAAAACCGCCCGATCAGCCCACCGCGCCGAGAGCGCGCTTGCGGGCTGCGTCGGCCTTGCATGTGCTGGGCTGGACCATCGTCATGCGGTTCCACGCATCGAGTGCCGCGATCTTGTAGGCTTCGGCTAGGGTCGGATAATTGAAGGGATTTTCAACGAAGTAGTCGAGCGTGCCTTTGAGGTTGAGCACGGCCTGGCCGATGTGGATCAACTCGGTCGCGCCTTCGCCGACGATGTGCACGCCCAACAGACGGCGCGTCTCGAGCGAGAAGATCATTTTCATGACCCCCGTCGACAAGCCCATGATGTGGCCGCGCGACGTTTCGCGAAAGCGGGCGACGCCGCACTCATAGGGAATTGCGCGTTTGCGGACGTCCTCTTCGGTCAGGCCGATGGTCGAAATCTTCGGCACCGAGTAGATTCCATAAGGAAAGAATTCGGGCGGCGCGTGCGCCGGCTCGTCGAAGGCGTGGCAGGCGGCGATGCGGCCCTGCTCCATGGAGGTCGAGGCGAGACTGGGAAACCCGATGACGTCGCCTGCGGCGTAGATGTGCGGCGCGGCGGTCTGAAAGGTCTTTGCATCGACAGCAATTCGCCCGCGCGGATCGGCGGTGAGGCCGCAGGCATCGAGCCCCAGCGTGTCCGTGGCGCCGACCCGGCCGGCCGCAAAGAGTATCATGTCGGCCGCGAGCGCGCGTCCGTCCTCGGTCTCGATAATGCAACGACCGCGATCGCCCACGGAGGCCGCCACGACCTTGCAGCCGAATCTCAAACTTACGCCGCGGTCGCGAAGGTCATGAACAAACTCGTCGACCAGCTCCCGGTCGAGGAACGACAACAGCCCGTCCGACGGCTCGAGCACGCTCACCTTGACATCGAGCGCGCTGAAGATCGAAGCGTATTCGATCCCGATGACGCTGGCGCCGATCACGGCGAGCTGCCGCGGAATGCGGGCCAAGGAGAGAATCTCGTCGCTGTCGAGAATCGATTGGCCGTCGAACGCGATATGGCCGGGCCGGTAGGTTCGTGTGCCGACGGCGATCACAAAACGCTCTGCAGCGCAGACCTTGGCGGTGTTGTCGTCGAAGCCGATCTCGATGCGATGCGAATCCACGAAGCGGGCGACGCCGTGAGCGGTTTCGACGCCGTTGCGCGCGAACTGGTGCTCGAGAATCTCGACTTCATGGTCGAGCGTCATGTGGAGCCGCTTCAAGAGATCGGCAGCGCCGATGTCCTGTTTGACGCGATAGGCGCGCCCGTAAAACCCCCGCTCGCGCCAACCCGACAGATTGAGCACCGTCTCGCGCAACGTCTTCGACGGGATGGTGCCGGTGTGGACGGAGACCCCGCCGACACGATGGCCTTGTTCGACCACCAGCACGCGCTTGCCCAGCTTGGCGGCCTGCACGGCGGCGCGCCGGCCGGCGGGGCCGCTGCCGATGACGATCAGATCATAGACGCTGCTGCGGCATCGGGTGGTGGACAAGGCCTTGCGTATCTCCGGTTCGGGGCGCGAGGCTACGACGTCAAGGTTAAGGATTTGACCTCCCGAGCAATGCCCGCCGCGCACCGGGAAGAAAACCTAAGGGAGCCGATCGAACGCAACCACAGTTGTTGTATACGTATGGCGTCCTGGAATCCCCGTAGTTGTCATTGAACCGACACAAAATTCGCCATAATAGATTGCGCTCCGGATGGCAGAAGCGGGCTCAATATTGAGGACTGTTCATGCGAGGGGAACAATCATGCGACGCGCTAGGCCAAGCGGGTCACATCGCTCTGACGAAAAATCTGCGTCGCATAGGACCATGGAACTCACGCGCAAAGCGCGGCCAAATTGCGCTGGTGCATATGTAATTACCTCGATGGTCAAACTCGAGCCCGATGCCGACCGAAGCAGCAACGCGCGGCGTCGCACAAAAGCCCAATAGGAATGCGGGCGCACCAACGCCGAATCCACCGGGCAGGGATCATCAGCTGACAGGGATGGAGCAAAAATGTCTTATCCAACACCGCCGACAGGCAACGAGATCAATAACCTTTTTGTCAACGTACCTGCGCCTCTGCCGAATACGTATGAGTTTGCTCTTGTGCTTGGAGGTACGGTCTCAGCAGGGGCTTATACGGCCGGGGTTCTCGATTTTTTTGTCGAAGCGCTCGACGAATGGACCTCGCGCCGCGACGCGATAAATCCCGATCCTAATGCGCCGCCACACCGAGCCATCTTAAAACTTATAACCGGAACGTCAGGCGGCGGAGTTAATGCGGGCGTACTGTCCCGCGCGTTAGCCTACGAATTCCCACACATCATACGCGCTACTGATCCCACGCTGCAGAGGACAGGCAATCCCCTTTACGACTTGTGGGTCAATGACGTGAGTCTCACAGGCTTTCTCGGAACGTCCGACATTGATAATAAGCAGTTCGTGTCGCTCCTGAACGGCCAAGTTCTGGACGTGGCGGCAAATACCGGGGTGACGTTTAGCGGGCCAAATTGGCGGCAGCGTTCATGGATCGCGGAGCCTCTGCGCACAATTCTTACCCTGACTAACCTTCGGGGTATTCCCTTCCGGACGACCTTCGGAGGGGCGTTGCCTGATATGGGCGAGACATTCGTCGATCACGCGGATTTCGCACGGTTTGCGTTCGTCTATCCCGGACAGCCGTTTGTCGAGCCGCGACCTGACGAGTTCGTGCTCGGGTTCGGGGCCGACCGCTTTCCACAAGCCCTCGACTGGCCGTCCTTCGCCGAGTTCGCCAAAGGAACATCGGCTTTTCCGCTTGGCTTTCCGCCGCGGGCTCTGACGCGGCCGATCGAACATCTTCGGTGGCGCGTGGCGGTCCTGCCTGGTGATGGGACCGCGGCATTTCCTACAAAAGTCGTACCGATGATTCCGGATTGGGCCATGCTGGTGCCCGATGGACAGAACCAGCTGCCGAACGATTATAAATTCCTGGTCGTCGATGGTGGAGCGACGGACAATGAACCGATTGAGCTTGCTCGAAGTGCGTTAACTGGAGCGTTAGCTCGAACTCCCCGCGACCCTACACGTGCTAACCGCGGAGTTGTGCTTGTTGATCCCTTCGCCGGGGGCACAGGTTTAGGACCAGTGGGCAGCCTGAAGTTGCCGGATCAGGTTTGGCCGATAGTCGAGGCGCTGATTCAGCAAACGCGCTATGCCTCCTCGGATATTCTCTTGGCCTTGGACGACACCGTCTCTAGCCGGTTTATGGTGACGGCGATCTCGGGGACAACCGTCGGCGATAAGGCAATCGCGAGTGCGGGATTTGGCGCATTTATGGGTTTTGCGTGCCGGGAATTCATGCGCCATGACTACCTTCTTGGCCGTGCCAATGCGCAGGCTTTTCTCAAAAATACGTTCGTGCTCGACGCAAACAACCCCGTGTTCGCGACATGGCCGGCGCCACTAAAGAACAGTCCGGACTACAAAATCGTGGACCCGAACGGTAACCAATTCCTGCCGATTATTCCTCTCATGGGAACGGCACGAATACCCGAAACCCTCGACCCCTGGCCGGTCGGAAAGCTTGACCCAGAAAGCTACCGAGATGCCATCGAGGCTCGCTTCCGCGCTCTTGTCGAATATGAAGGCTCAGGCGGACTTCTCTCCGGAATTGCCGCATGGGCCGTAGCTCATCTCGGTCAAAAGAGTATCGCCGATCTGATCATCACGTCGATGAAAACCGCGCTCGGGGAGTGGAAGCTTTCTTGAGAGCAGCGCAAGCAGTGGATTGCTGTCTAGAAGTTCACGGTTGTTGCTTCGGCTGAGTAATGGACGCCGCGTGCGGCGGCGAGCCATGATGCAGCCATCCCCATAAGGGCACGGACGTTCCGAAGACAATAATGCCGATGCCAAAGAGGATAATTTGCGCGGCGACGAAAAGCCTGATGGCGGGCCTGTATGGCGTCGGGTTCCTAATTGCCGGACTGCCCAGCGCACCGATCAAATTCAAGAGCGCCGCAACTCCGGAAGCTACGCTGAGGCAAAGGAGAGATATCGCCAATGTCAGCGCCCACCCACCTGTTTCGGTATCAAACACAGCGCTGGGACCGGGCCCGGAAAGCGTCACCACCGCCCCGACGATTGCAGCCGCAATCGTTATCAGTTGTTTTATCGTGTCCTGTGCAACATCAAACGCTGCTTTGGTGCGCTCGTCCATCAACAGAACGGGTAAAAGCCGGGGCAAAGATCTGCGAGGGCCAGATTAGGCGTATACTCGTGAAATACCTTGTCAGGAGACTTCTTGAGCATCTCTTCAAGGAGTTTATCGAGGCTAACGTCCACCTGGCTGGATGTGGCCGCGAGAAACGTACCCTGACTGGTTCTCTTGGTGATCTCGCTTTCCGCTTTCTGAAATAATTGCTCCAGTTGCTGCTCACTTCCGGGTGTAATCGTCACGCTATGGCTTTGCGCCCATATCTTGGTCGCATCCATTAGTTCTCTAGCAGATAGTGCCATAATCCGAGAGCTCCGAGTTGAATCGGACAACGAGTATTTTGCGCGAGGGCCGTTCAAAGTCGGTGCGCAGTGAGCGGTGGCTTACTCGACGCACTTTTTACGCGGCCTTCAACTGACATTCCCCGGATACCCCCCGGGTTGGAGCGAATAATAACGCTTTTTCTGATGCGGCGGAAGCCGTTAGGCGATGACGATCCTGCTCGAGACTCGGGGCCGCCCGTCGCTTGCCTACCCATTCAACATTTTCCCCCTGCGCGTTCTGAAGCAGGTGTTGTGCATCTTCTTCAGCGTGAACGGTCCTGGGGTTCAGCCGCAGCGCCCGGAGGAACTCCAGCAATCCGCCGGTGCCGGCACTACGAGAGAACGCGCCAAGATTATCGATCGGCGGGCCACATCTTGGCACTGCGGAAAGTGTGCTGAACGACATTTGCTTCGAGCACGCCCGACTTGTCGAAGCTGCCGCGCGCGATCAGCCCGTTGCCTACGGACGGTTCGGCCATGCGGTAGTTCTTCTGTGCGAGAGTCGAGTCGACCACCACGAGCGAACCGTCTCGCCGCGCGACCGTGATGCGGTTGCCGGAGATCGATTTCGCAAGGCCGTAGATTTCATGCTCTCCGGGAGCCAACGTCACGCGCATCTGCGGCGCGGCAATCTTGGGAATGCCTGTCGCCGACGCCGTTCCGACGCCGAAAATCGAGAGCGTCTGATAGCTCGCCACATAGACCCGGCCATTGGCGACGGTCGGCACGATGTTGGAGTCGCCACCGGTATTGGGCCATGTGCCGGCAAGAATGCCCGTGCCGCCCGGAATCAGGTTCGTTCCGTTCTGGTCGAAACCATAGAGATAGATGTCTGCAGGGTTGCTGTCCGTGGGGCGGCTGACGGCCCATATCACCAGCGAGTTCGGATTTCCGCCGTGCGACGACACCGACGTGAACACGCCGGCATTCTGTCCCGTCGGTACATTGGAGGAAGACGACCATTTCAGCGACAGCGACGGCTTGGCAGCAGCACGCGTCTTCACCTGATACATGGCTATCGTGGCCCCACCCCAACCGCCGCTGGCGATCACATAGGGACGTCCGCCAGTGGTGGCGAAATAAGATTCGCCGCACCAGCAGCCGCCGATTCCGGTGGTGTCCGCACCTTTCTTGTCGATTCCAAGATTGTCGGCATCGAGGAGATAAAGGATGCCCGCCTTGCCGGCCGCGACAGCGAGATCGGGCATCGCCCCGGTCTGCGGCGGCAGCAACATCACGCCGCCCGCACCGAAATCGCCATCCACAACATCGAGTTGCTGCACATCGTTATAACCGGGCGGCGGAGAGAAGAAGCTTTCGACCGTCGAGAGATCGGACGAGAGCGAGACCACGCTTTCGGAGAGATTGGTTTTCGTGCTGTAGGTGGTAGCGCTCGGATCGGTATTTCCCGTGACGAAAAAGACGTCGCCTGCCGGATTGGCCGCAAGTCCGAAGCCCGACATCCAGATCGAGGTGAGGAAGAAATTGTCGGGCGATTTGCTGCGGGTGTTGTCGAGGTGATTGCTTGCGAGCGGTGCGAGCGTGCCGGTTTGCCAGCCCAGCACCCAGCCGCGCGACACGTTCGCATTGTAATCGCAAAAGCTCCCGAAGCCGGCATAGACGTTGCCGTTGGACAGCAGCAGCGCCGCGCGCTGCCGGCTCGATGTGGGATCGAAAGTGTAGGTCTGTCCCTTCGACAGCTGTGCCGACGCCGATATCACTACCGACGGCACCTTGTCCGTGAGCGTGGTCAGGTCCAGCGCATGGATGCGGAAGGTCTGCGCGCCGCTCTCCATCGTATAGGTGATCACATACATCGTGCCCGAGGTGGGATCGATCACGGGCGTCGAGTCGATGCCGACATTGGGCCCGTTATTGTTGCACCAGCCCGGAAGCGACTGATAATAGACGGGCGTGCCGAGATTGTTCTTGAGCAGCACCGTGCCGGTGTCGGCGTCGATGGCATAGATGGTGTTGCTCTCGGTCGCGACATAGACGACGTCGTGAACGCCCTGGCCCGAGATCGTCTGATTCGGCATGACGAGCGGCTGAGCATCCACCTGGTCGTCCAAGAGCGCGGAAGCCAGCAAGTTGAAATTGGCGCCGCTGACGTTTGATGGAGTCAGCGCGGTCTCCCCATCGTTCCAACCAGTGCGGTAATTGTCGTTGTGGTAAGTCGTGACGCTCGCCTTCGGGGCAGCGGCGTTGGCGTATCCCGCCAAGAAAAGCCCAAAAAAAGCGACACCGAGCGCCGCCACCGCGGCGAGCTTTGCGTTCATATTCGTTCTCCCTCCGCAGAGCCGCGCCGGTCCGCGCATCTGCTGCACTTTTGTGAAACGACAAGGAGGAAATCTACCGCTATTCCATCCCGGCGAACAGCGGCGTGGCCGAGATACCGGTCGCCCCCCCAACACCGCTTCCGTCGTCCGCAACAGCGAGCAGTGGTTGCAATGCGTCGAGTTCGACGAAGCCGCGAGTGCTCTGGTTGTCATGGCCCGGACCCCGGACTGTGATCCAGGGCCGGGCCATGACAATCAAAGAGGAACGCACGAAACGACTATTACGTCACCACGCGCCCGCCATTGACGCCGATCGTCTGGCCGGTGACATAGCCGGTCTCCTCTTTGGCAAGCCAGGCGCAAGCATTGGCGATGTCTTCCGGCTCGCCGGTGCGCCGCACCGGAATCGTCTGCAGCAGCGTCTCCACCGGGATCTGGAACCGCTCCTTGTTCGCCTCCGACATGAGCGTATGCATGACCGAGCCCGGCGGGATGTTGTTCACCGTGATACCCAGCGGCCCGAGTTCCTGCGCCAAGGTGCGGGTGAGCGTGACGATCGCGCCTTTCGATGCCGAATAATGCGCCATGTTGATCGCACCGGTCTGGGCACTGGAAGACGAGATGTTGATGATGCGCCCCCACTTCGCCGCCTTCATGTCCGGCAGCACGACCTGCGTGACGATGAACGTGCCTTTCAGGTTGATCTCCATCATCCGGTCCCATTGCTCGTCGGTCAGCTGTTCGAACGGGACAAAGCCGGTGATGCCGGCATTGTTGACCAGCACGGTGACGGGACCGAATGCCTGGCGCAGTTTCGTCACGGCGGCGGTCACCTGTCCGCGGTCGGCAACGCTTGCTTCGAGCGCGATCGCCCTGCCGCCAGCCGCCTCGATCTCGGCAACGACCTGCTTGCAGCCGTCCAGATTGATATCGAGCACGCCTACGGCCATTCCCTCGCGCGCCAATCTGTGGCTGCACGCCCTGCCGATCCCGGCCGCGGCGCCGGTCACCAATGCCGTCTTTCCCATCGCTTCCTCCGTTCAAAATCCGTAATGGCTCGTCGCAGAGAATATCCGGTTTTTCAAGCATCGGCTTCGCCACGCTCGATCTGACGTTTTGATCACTGGGAGCGCGCGCAAGGATGCGCGCGCTCCCAGCGGCGACAGTTCCTTAGGCCGCTTGCCTTTTCCCGCCAAGCCTGCCGGGATGCGCCCAACCAAGGGAGCGAGGGGGCATGGCAACGGCAGCAATAAAACCGGAGCAATCGGCGGAGCCCGAAAAGCACCGCATGGCGCTCATCGTGGCAGCCTCGGCGGCGGGCACGGTTTTCGAATGGTATGACTTCTTCATCTTCGGCTCGCTGGCCGCGATCATCGGAGCGCATTTCTATGCCGGCGCCGGCGAAGCCCAGGGGTTGGTTTTCGCGTTGCTGACCTTTGCCGCGGGCTTTGCAGTCAGACCTTTCGGTGCGCTCGTGTTCGGCCGCGTCGGCGACCGGATGGGGCGCAAGCGCGCCTTCCTTGTCACCATCACCATCATGGGGCTTGCGACCGTCGCCGTCGGCCTGCTGCCGGATTACGGCGCCATCGGAATTGCGGCACCTTATGCCCTGGTCTCGCTGCGCGTGCTGCAAGGCTTCGCCATCGGCGGCCAATATGGCGGGGCTGCGATCTATGTCGCGGAGCACGCGAGCAGCAAGCGCCGCGGTGCTGCGACCGGCTGGATTCAGGTCGCCGCAGCGATGGGCCTTTTCCTGGCGCTCACCGTCATCCTCATTTGCCGCACGAGATTGGGCGAGGAGACCTTCAAGAGCTGGGGTTGGCGCATTCCCTTCCTCTTCTCGGCGCTGCTTCTCGCGCTTTCCATTTACATCCGCCTCAAGCTTTCCGAGTCGCCCATGTTCCTCCGCATTCAGGAAACCGGCGAGGCATCGCATGCGCCTATCGCCAAATCCTTCTTGCGATGGGAAAATCTCAAGATCGTGCTGATCGCGCTGTTCAGCCTGCTCACCAGCCAAGGCGTGGTGTGGTACACGGCTCAGTTCTACACGCAGTTTTTTCTCGAAGGCGTCATCAAGGTGCCCGCCGCCACCGTCAACGTCTTGATCTTGACGGCAACCGCCGGCGGCGCGCTGCTGACGATGTTCTTCGCGTGGCTTTCCGATTATGCGGGTCGCAAGCCTATCATGCTGTTCGGTCTCGGGCTCGCAGCGCTGAGCTTCATGCCGGGCTTCAAAATGCTGGCGGAAGCCGCAAATCCCGCCCTGGTATCGGCATCGACGCACGCCCCCGTCTACGTTGTTGCGTCGCCGGCGGATTGTTCGCTGCAATTCGACCCGCTTGGCAAGGCGAAGTTCCTCTCGTCCTGCGATGTGGCGAAAAGTGCGCTCGCCGGCGCCGGCGTTCCCTATCGCAATGAACAGGCCGCAACGGGTACGCAGTCGATCGTTGCGATTGGACCAGTCCGTCTGCCGAGCCCGGACGGAAGAGCCACGAGCGCAACCTCGTTCGCCGCGGCAAAAGCCAAATTCTCGGCGGCGCTGAAAGCAGCACTTGTACGCGCCGGATATCCGAACGCAGCGGACGTTCATGCCATCGATGTTCCTCGCGCGCTCGGACTGCTCCTTGTGTTCGTGACCGCCGCAGCGGCGCTTTACGGGCCGCAGGCGGCAACACTGGTCGAGCTGTTTCCGACCCGCATCCGCTACACCGCCCTATCGTTTCCGTATCACGTCGGCGTGGGCTGGTTCGGCGGTTTTCTGCCGGTCACCTCCTACGCCATCGTCGTGGCGACCGGAAACATCTATGCGGGACTATGGTATCCGGTGGTCGTCGCCGCCACCGGATTTGTCGTGACGCTGCTGCTGCTGCCCGAGACGCGGGGACGGGATATCGGGTGAAGATGCAGCCGGCAGTGTCGCCAGCCTCGATATCGCGTGGCAGGCAACGACTGGCAACCCTGTCCTCTCCTCTCCCGCGGTAGCGAACGGTGTCGTCTATATCGGCTCCTGGGCCGACAATCTCTATGCCTACGCGGTCGATGCCGGGAACAGCGCGGTGTAAAAGCGCAACACGCATCCGCCGGCGCTATCGACGCTGCATCCCGATTGGCGGCTGAAGTCGGCTCGTAGCGGAAGTGCTGTGGCGCATGCGCAGAACGACGACTGAAGCGGGACTTGACGCCCCCTCCGTCTCGCACCGCTTCGCACTGCTCGCCACCTCCCCCATGCTGCGCACGGGGGAGGAAGAAGCTGCGAGTTACCGCGACAGGAAGAACGATCTGTTGCGGTTGCCCCGATACGGGACAGACCATTGCACAAGTGCCGATCGGCGGCGATTTCCTGGAATTCGATTTCTGCGACCGGAAGGATTGGGGGCTGGTTCTTTTGTTCGTGGCGGCAGCGCGGTCGCGACGGCACGCCGGCGAAGCTGCCGCGCTGCAATTCCCGACCGGTGTTGCGCGCAGATCACGCACGCATTGCGGCAAGCAGGGAAAAATTCCCTGCTCTTCGAAGACGGAACGAGCCAGGGCATCGCGGCGCGATTTCGCATTCCCACGCGTGCGGGATAAAATCCCCCGTTCCGCCGAAGCGGAATGGCGCCTGCGTCTTCCGTCGCGGCGCGGCTCATTGACATTGTGAATCCATAGCACTTCCGTTGCGCTGGGCGCATGCACGCCTGCCGGTGGACGGCTGCTGTCCGGAATATGCGCTTTCGGGAACCTTTCGCAGAGCGCGCTTCCAGCACATCGAGGGCAAATTCGCTGCTTATTCGCTGCTCATTCGCTGCTCCGTTGGCGTGCGCAAATCGGAAAACGCGCGATGGAATGCGGGTTTTTCCGCAGCCGTTCGCCGAAATTCGCTGCAGATTTGCCTGCTAGCAGCGAATTCGGGCCGGAGTGCGCAGCAATGCGCGTCCCTACTGCGATCGCGATTCATGCGTCCCACGATTCGTGATCAGTGTACGGCCACCGGTTCAAGCGCAAGGACAAAGCGTGCACGGCCGCCAAACCGATTGGTAGCAGATGCGTGGCAAAGCGGCCCTGTTGCCAAAATTCGCCGGCCTAAGTATTTGATTTTTCAGCACGGATGGGTGGTCGAGTGGTTTAAGGCACCGGTCTTGAAAACCGGCGTGGCGGCGACGTCACCGTGGGTTCGAATCCCACCCCATCCGCCAGTAAAGAGATTTTATCCTATAAATATCAGTGTCTTAGCGTTTTACTCTTGCGTTGTACCCATACTTGTACCCATATTCGCGCGGCGGTAAGAGGCGAACAGAGTGCGCGCATGAGCACTGAAATTGCAGTCACACAACAGCGCGGAAGGCCATTCAAGCCGGGCCAGTCGGGCAACCCCAAAGGCAGACCGAAAGGCGCGCGCAATCGCGCTACGCTCGCAGCGGAAGCATTGCTTGACGGTGAAGCGGACGGCCTCACGCGGAAGGCGATTGAATTGGGGCTTGCGGGCGACACAGCGGCGCTTCGCCTTTGCCTTGAACGCATCCTGCCGCCACGCAAAGAGCGGCCTGTGCCTGTGCGCCTTCCCATGATCCAGAGCGAAGCCGACGCGGCACGTGCGCTTAATGAAGTGCTGGGCGCGGTTTCGCGTGGCGTTATCACGATCCAAGAGGCCGCGGCACTTACAGAGCTTGTCGAGACTTGCCAGCGGGCCGTCAGCAAGCAGCAAGCCCCTCCATCACTTCCGCCCGTGGTGAACATCCAGTTCGTTCGGCCTCACGACTGAAGGATTTCCCACTCAGGCCCCTCCCCGGCACTGCCGGGGGGAATGGGCCAAAGGCCATGCCCTTCGAGAATTGCGGGTCCTGCTAATCGGTTTTCACACGCCCCGGATTTTTTCGCCTAGGAAGATTCAGAACGCGCTTCTTTGCCCGGTGCGGACATGAAAATAAATGTGCGTCCCCAAGTGCAAATCGCGCGTGAGCGCTCAGTGTGCCGCTTCGTTGAAGTTCTGCCGAACGATGTATTTGATGTATTGATTGGTAGCCTCAATGACTTCGATGCGGGCACTTTTGTACCCGATGACATTTGATTGCGTTAGGTCGTATTCGACTTCGTTGTTGAAAGCCGGTCGAGCGAGGCTCCCCGAAAATTCGCGGTAGGCTATGTTTATCTTGCTGCCGACCTTGCCGTTGTAGAGCAGCGTTTGTTGAAAGGAGTTTGCGGAAAGGACCGGAATTGTGATTCTTTGTACCGGGGCGTTTGAGGCACACATCGTCTTTCCGCCGAATACGCTCACTCCGCACAACGATCCGTCGGACTCCAACAACATCGCCTGGAAGGGGTCCGCGAGGGCGCGTCTCTGTACGTGCCCGCTGTCGGGCAATCCACTCGGTTCAAAATATTCGCCGCCCGAGTTCTGCCCCTTCTTGACGTACGTACCTGGTCCAAAAGTGTAGGCACCAAGAAGGCCAACCGATACTTCCGAGGAAAGTCGAATTCCCTCCTGTTCCTGATAGTTGCCCTGCACAAGCATCTTGTCGCCTATCATGGCCGTCGAGATAACCCCCAATGGGGGTTCGCTTATGTCGTGACTTACCGGCTGATAATTGAAAGTCGGAGAAGCGCAGGCAGCCAGAAGGGTGGTCACGGTTGCAAGGAGCGGAATAGAGGGAAAGCGGGTCATCGGGTGTTGATTGCTCCCTTCGATCTACTCGGAGAGTATGCCCAAGTTCCGAGTTAAACCGACATTGCCCGGATGATCCCGGGTTGGAGCGGGTAATAGCATTTTTCTGAGGCCCGTTGAAGCCACGGACACCGCATAGCCTGCGGCCAGCGTTTCCATACTAGGACGCATCGCAAGGGCGCTCGGAATCGACCCTGCCGAATTATTGCGAGCGGTGAAACGAGTACGTAGATGATCAACCATACAATCCGTCAACATCATAACGAGCGGATTATCAGGCGACGCATCCGAATGGGGCCTACAGGTGGGAGCCACCGTACTCGCGGCGAAACCCAGCGGCAATCCAAGCGGCTATAAACCAAGAAACAAGAAGCGCCGAAGGAAAACCTAAAGCCCGCAATCCGACTTGATACGCCACGGGGAGCATGTTTTTCGGCACATAGCCTTTATCCATCATGAGAGAATCTGCGATCCGGGGGTAGTCATCGAGCGCAATGCCGTCCGGACTGGGGATGCCATCACCTAACATGTTATCTGGAAACCTGACCTGCGACCATTCTTTCTTGGATGCCGCTTCGGTGGGTCCCCGGGCCATCATAGCGTCCGCATCAGCATACCAAGACGGAACATTACGGTCTTCACGCTCCTGTTTGATTTCTTCTCCCCACTTAGCTAATGGGTCACCATGCTCTTTAAGCCAACGAGCGCGCGCGGTCTTAATCCAGGATGAAAGTGTCGCCCTCACCTGATTACTAGGTGTGTTCGCAGGGACTTCGATTGTCTGATCGTAAATATAAAAGCTAACGGGTGCCGTCACCTGTGCGAACTCATTTCGGTAGGCCACGAGCACGCCAGCACTCCAAACCAGAGACGCCACAAGCCAAGCTCGAAACATCCCTTTTTGCCAATTCAATTTGCCAGTCATCGTGCTCCCCTGTCTCTTGCCACGCCGCCCTGCCAGTCGTGCATGCAGGGGCCATCGGAAACGTAACAGCGTAACACAGCGCGAATTCCAAGGGTGTTTGAACGCGGAAAGCGTAACACGCCAACGGACAAACCGGAACAAAGTTACGCTTTCGATTTGGCGAAGCCCAGGAATTCCGCCGTCTGTGACGGTGTTACGGTTTCGTCGGGGGGCTTAGAGGCGGGAGATACCGCGCGAAGGCATCCGCGAATTGGCTTCGCAGATACCCCTTCTCCGTCCGGCTTGTCACCGTGCCGTCCTTGGCCTTGTACTGAAACCTGTGCGTCGTGGGCGCGATGTTGAAGGGCTTCAGAAGCCGCGCCAAGGCGTGCGTCGATATCGGCCGCCGTGTCGGCCCCCATTCCGTCCAGGGGCGGCCTTCCAGATGATGCGCAAGCCGCCCGGCTAGATCATGCGAGCCGATGCGGTCGCGGTCGATCAACTCGTCAGAAATACCCGTGTGGAAGCGCTTCTGCGGGTCGTCCAGTTCGACGAAAAGCAACCGAATATCTGACAGGAGCATCTCGCGGATTGAGCCGCCGTCCGCGTCCTCTGCCTGTGTCGCGGCGCGCGACAGTGCTTGCGTCGCCCGCTCGGGCCACTGGCCTCCCGCCCTGTCTGCAATGGCGAGCAGCGGCCCCCAGTTGTCCGCCATGCGGTCATGCACGCCCGCCGGAATTGTTGGGTCCGCATGCCGAAGCGCTTCAAGGTTATCCCTTGCCCAGCGAGCCGCCCTTTGTGCGAGCACGTGCAAATCGGCCGCCCTGTCAGAACGAAACCTGACAACAGGCTCATGCGGCAATCGCCGTCTCATGCGAATCTCAAGGCTGCGGTCAGCGAGTGTGTCCGGCAAACGGCCTATCATGGCAATTGCCGTCGCGGCCCAGGTGCCGAATTGCCGCGGGCTATGGTCGTCCCCCTCAAGGCGTAGCACCTTCGCTGTCGCGCGCCGATGGCCGCTGTTCAGCACGCCGCGAAGCTCATCATTTCTATGCAGGAAGGTGTCCGCTTCGTCGATTAGGAGGGTCGGCTTCAATTCTTCAATCGTGCGGAATATCGCCGCTGGCGTGGCGTTCGCAGTCGTCAAGGCTCGCGGGACAAGACAGCCCAGCATGTCAAGCAGCGTCGTTTTTCCGCTGCGTTTTTCGGCGCTTGTGATTGCGAGGCGCGGGCTTATGGCGAATGCGTCGAGCGCGTGAGCGTGCAGCACCCAAAGCGCGATTGCCACGTCCGCACCTTCCTCAACCACGACATGCCGTCGAATGATTTCCGCAAGCCCGAAAACCACTTCCGCGCCGTCTACCGGATCAGGCCATAGCACAGGCTCGGCAAGCGTCAACTGGCGCTCTTGATCCGCACAATTCTCAGGTGGGTGCTGGGCCTGAACAAGGCGGTCCAGCATACCAACCCGCACGCCAAGGCGTTCCGCCGCCACAACCCGCTCGCGTTCATAGGCCAGTGGCGACATTGCGCTCAGGCGGGCAATTTCCGTATCGTCGGCTGACGTGGAACATTCCACTTCGGGGTGTTGATCAGCCATGAGGTTGATTATCCCGGACCAAGCCCCTCTCAAGTTTCAGCACTAAAAGCCCGATGGTTGCTGCCGCGTTGGTAGCGCCGTCGAATTCGAAATCAGCCTTGATGTCTCGCAGCTGTGCGAGAAAGCTGCTCCAATTTGGCCCGCTGGCAAGCTCGATAACGAGTAGGTTCAAAACCGAGGAGATTGCATTCTCATATTCGCTCATAGGCCTGTTTGTATGCTTCGACATTCAAGCCTCTCCCTTTCGAGTCAGAAAGGCCTTAAGGCTTTCGTAGTTGACTAGACGCCTAGAGCCTACGGTGATTGATTCAATCTCATTCTGGCCTATCAGCTCGTACAGCTTTGTGCGGCCTAGGCCCGATACCTTGAGCGCAACCGGCACCGTCACGGTGAACGGCTCAAGGGGAAGCGTGTCATTCATGTTGATTCTCCTTCAACCGCCGCAACCCGGCGGATAAGGAGACATTCGCGCGAACGCTCTTGGGATAAGAGAGGGGGGTTATTCCAATCCGCGTTGAAGTTTTGGCAGCGAATTTTGCAACATGATCCGAATTCCGGCCTTGACCTTGCCCAACGTCACCGAGTTCGGGGAAGATGCACAGACGCCTTAATTCCTCAAGTGTGTCTTGCTGCTGATCTTCCGCGTCTCGCCTCGAATTGTCCTTTCGCCAGGAATTGATGGTTCTCCACGGCGGAGTCGCTGATCTTCCTCCTACAGGGATGTTTGCGGCCTTCAATTCGGCTGCTACAAACTTGCAAGCCTCTTCCTGCGACATTCCACGACTGATTAGCGTATCTATTGCGAATATCGCGTGGGCTCGTATGGCTTTTCGCAAACCTGGGTCCGGCTTTCTATTTTGGACCCCTGTAGGCTCTAACATCGCAACAGCGCGACCATTTTCAAGATCGTTCAGTGCACTGAGCAAATCGACAAGAGGACTTAAGAGGTTCTGCGATTCAAGCCGAGGTATGCTCTCCACAAACGCTATGACTGACTGGAGCGCGGTGATCGCTCCGCCGCGCCTATCAGCTTGTAATTCTTTGCAAGCATCCTTCAACCCGTTTTCGAGTGAGCAAAGGCTTTCACACAATAGCTTTTCGAAGGATGGGTCCACCAAAACTTAGCCCCGCCTTCCGAAGGGAATTACCTGCTCGTCTGAATCAGTGCGCGCACAGTATTTCGCCCACGCGTCCATGAGCTTGCGGCGCTTCTCAAACAGGTCGCCCCGACGATAGGCAGCTTCGACCTTGTCGGGCAGCGAATGTGCAAGGGCCTGTTCGCACACTTCGCGCGGGAAGTTCGTGCACTCTGCGGCCCAATCGCGGAATGTGGAGCGGAAGCCGTGCACGGTCAGGTCGGCGCATTCCATCCGCTCCAATGTCTTTAGCATCGCCATATTGGAAAGAGGCTTCTTCGCCTTAGCGCCGGGGAACACGAAATAACCGGGCTTAGAGTCCGGCCTTGCCTTGGACATTTCCTTGAGCACTGACAGGGCCTTTGCCGACAATGGAATACGATGCTCCCTGCCCGCTTTCATGCGTTCGGCCGGTATGGTCCACATGGCAGCGTTTAGGTCAATTTCTTCCCAAGTCGCGCCAATAACCTCCCCCGTGCGGGCCGCTGTCAGGATGGCAAATTCAAGAGCTAGCGCGGCTGTACCCTCTTGGCGGCGGAGTGCTGCCATGAATGCTCCGATTTGCCCGTGAGGAAGGGCGGCGTGGTGTTGAGGCTTTCGGACCTTGGAGCGCGCGGGAAGCATCTTGTCGAGATGGCCGCGCCAGCGGGCGGGATTTTCGCCATGCCGATACCCTGCGGCCTTCGCCCAGTCGAGCACGGCTTCCATGCGGCCCCTGACGCGGGAGGCAGTCTCAGGCTTGTCGTGCCAAATGGGATCGAGCACCTTGCGCACAAGCGCAATGTCAATGTTCTGCACGGGCAAATCCCCGATTACCGGGAAGGCAAAGGCTTCCAAGCTCGAAGGCCACTGTGCGGCGTGCTTTGCGTTTTTCCAACCTGCCTTATGGGCGTCAATGTAAGCTTGAGCACATTGGCGAAAGGTCATCGCACGCGCGGCTTCTAGCTTCGCTTGGGCCACAGCGTCATTGCGAGCGGCGATAGGGTCAAGATGCGCTAGGCGAAGGCTACGGCACTTTCGGGCTTGCTCGCGGGCCTCTGCCAGCGTCACGGTTTGCGCAGACCCTAGGCCCATTTCCCGCAATCGGCCGCTGTCGCGGAAGCGAAAAACCCAGGATTTCATACCCTGGGCGCTTGTTTGCAGATAAAGGCCGCCCCCGTCAGAGAGATAGCCCCGCTGTTTGGCATTCTTGACACTCAATGCGGTAAGCTTTCCAACCGAGCGCGCCATCTGTACCCATATCCCTACCCATACTTACATTCCGGAATATGGCGAATCCCTGCGAACAGTTCCAGACATGCGGCTCAAAAAAATACTGATTTTATTGGAGTTTTTGAACAGGAGCGACTTGGAGCGGAAACAGGTAAATCGGACACCCCATCCGCCACGAATCCGCATATATTCCCAATCAATCAATAAGTCGGTATTTTCATATTGAAGTACGCCATGCCGGACGGACGACAAGCGTCGTGCCGGGATGAGAAGTATGCTCATCGATTAGCGCACGGGAATAGGGTAGACTATTCATCATACAGATGCTATCAGGCGATCTCCGCCTAATTAGTTACAAAAACGGCAGGCTATTGACTTTATCTTGTCTATGATACGTTTATCATATACTTTAACGTTTGGAGATTATTCTTGAAATCTCAGCGCAAGGCCAAATCTTTTGTGAAGAAACGGCTTACACGTGAAGCAAAAGCAGATGAGACGCGGCGAGCCCTGTTTTCGGCGGCGGCTACCACTGTCGGCAAATATGGCTACGAAGGGGCGTCGATAGCCAAGATCACCGCGCTGGCAGGCGTGGCGAACGGCACCTTCTACAATTATTTCGAGACAAGGCAGGATTTGTTCGATCAACTGCTGCCCGCCGTCGGCGAAAGATTGCTCGATCATATTCGGTCTCGCGTCGACCGGGGATCGTCAGGTATCGAGCGCGAGCGACAGCGGATGGTCGCTTCATTCGAGTTTTTCCAGCAGAACCGCGGATTCCTGCGCGTTCTAAACGAGGCAGAGGTGTATGCACCGCGCGCCTTCCGGCAGCATGTCAAGACGTTCGCAGCGGATTACGCGGCAAGTTTGAAGCTGCAGCACGAAAACCGCGAACTGGGGTCGTTCCGGGAAGACGAGCTTAAGACGCTTGTGTACATCCTGATGGGAGCCAGGAGCTATCTCATGATGCTGGCGCGCGATGTACCGACATCGTCGAGCGAAGATGCTGCCCGGTCATTCATATCGACCTATGTAAAGCTGCTTGAGCGGGGACTGTTCGCCACCGGCAAGGACGCAACCAAGCCGGCGCCGCGCGAAGATGTGGCGAGACCGGCACCGCAGCGGACCGTTCGCGTCAACGCGACCTGAAGCTGCCGGTCCGGGCCGGACACCAAATTTCCTGTTGCGGTCGTTGCACAATGCTGACGATGGATCACCGGACGTCGGGCGCGTTCGAGGCCGTGCGCGCAATCGCGGCCCATGCGATGCGCGGCGATATCCCGGCGACAGCGGCGCCGGAATAAATGAATTCTGGCTCTATGTTCATAGTTCGGTTGACACACGCACCGAGCGCGTTCCATGCTCTGCGCGCGTTCCGAGACAACGAAATCGAAGGAGAACCGAATGGGCAAGCGCAGCGGAGCGATCGCTGCCGTTGTCGGCATTGGAGAGGTGCCGACCGGCAACTATCCCGATCGTTCCGCTTTGGAGGCGGCGGCGCAGGTGGCGCGAATGGCCGTTCGGGACAGCGGAATCGACAAGAGCGAGATCGACACGATCTTGCCGACGGGCGCGATTTTCAGCCGGGACTTCAACAGCGACCTGATCTTCGGCCGGCTCGTCGAGGAACTGGGGCTCTGCGGCAGCGTGCATTCCAACCTGCAAGTCATGGCCGGAGGGGCGAGCAGCAGCGCCCTTGCGAAGACGGCGGCGGCCCTCGTGCGCTCCGGGCTTGCGAAGAACGTCCTATGCGTGCACGCCGACAAGCTGAAAAGCGGCATTTCGATCGATGTGGCCATCGAGGTGTTCTCCACGCTCGGAATTCCCGAGGATTGGGAGAGACCATACGGACAGCACATGGGTTCGATGGCCGCCATGCTCACGATGCGCTACATGCATGAAACGGGAACGACGCCGGAGCAAATGGCATCCGTCTGCGTCTCGGCGCGTAAATGGGCCGAGTTGAATCCAAACGCGATGTTTCGCAAGCCCTTGTCGGTCGAAGAGGTCCTCGCCTCGAAGATTCTCTCCGACCCTCTTCACGCCAAAGAATCCAACATGCTGGCCGACGGTGCATCGGCCTTCGTCGTCACCAGCGCGGAAAGAGCGGCGGACGTGACCGATACCCCCGTCTACATTCTCGGCGCCGGCGGCCGGGTGACACACTACTCGCTGTCACAGGAGCAGGACATGGTGCGGTTCGGATACGCCGAAGCCGCCCGCGATGCATTTTCGATGGCTGGCATCGGCGCCAAAGACGTGGATATCGCCGAGATCTATGACGCCTACCCTGTCATCAATCTGATCGTCCTCGAAGAGTTGGGGCTGGTAGAGCGCGGCACGGCGGGCTCTTTCGTAGCGGCCCGCGGCACCTGGCCCGGCGGCAAGCTGCCGATGACGACGAACGGGGGAATGCTTTCGCAGGGCCATACGGGTGCCGGCGGGGGCGTGGCGGTCTTCGTCGAAGCCGTTCGTCAACTCATGCGCAAGGCCGGCGCACGGCAGGTTCCGAATGCCAAGGTGGCCGTAGAGACGGCGTCGGGGGGAACCTACATGGATGCGCAGGTGATGGTCCTGAGCAACGAGGTGCGGTGATGATGAACATTGCAAGACCGTTCTACGAGGGCTTGAAGGCCAACACGCTGCTGCTTCCCTGGTGCAAATCTTGCGGGAAGCCGCATTTCTATCCGCGGTCTGCGTGCCCTCACTGCTGGGCCGAGGACTATGATTGGCGCTTGGCCGCGGGGACCGGCGTCGTACACACCTTTACGATCGTTCGGGCCAACCCGCCCCCGTCGTTCGTGCCGCTCCTGCCGTACCCGATCGCCATCATCCAGCTCGACGAAGGCGTGCGCCTTCTCAGCAATATCGTGGGCGAGTGGGAGAGCTTGGCAATCGGCGACAAGGTCGGGGTCGAGTTTGTCGCCCGCGGGGGCGAGTCGCTGCCTTTTTTCAGGCGGATGGCATGACACTGGGGTGGGAGGATTTTCCGGTCGGAAAGACGGTGACGACGTCGGGCGTCACGGTGACCGAATCCCATCTGGTCCAATTCTCGGGTCTGACCGGCGATTGGTATCCGATCCATACCGACGCCGAATGGGCGGCAAAGGCGCCGTTCAAACAGAGAATTGCGCACGGCCCGCTCACGTTTTCCCTGGCCGTCGGCCTCATGTACCAATCCCGAGTGTATGGAGACGCCATAGTGGCCTGGCTTGGTGCCGAAAAGATTCGCGCCTCCGCACCGGTGTTTATCGGGGATACGGTGCATGTCGTTGCGACGGTCACCGCTTCCCGGCCGTCAAAAGACCCTTCTCGCGGCATCGTGTCTCTCGACTACGCGGTGCGCAATCAGAGGAGCGAAGACGTGATGGCGCTGTCGCTCACAATGCTGATGCGTTCGCGGGAAGCCGCGTCTTGAGCGCCGGAAGCGGCTAGGCGTATTCACGAGGACAATTGCATGAGCGATACGATCTATTTTGACGAGCAGCACCGGCAGTTCCGCGACAATCTACGACGGTTCATCGCTCAGGAAATCGTTCCGCACGCACTGGCGTGGGAAGAGGAGGGCATGGTGCCGCGCACTGTGCTGCGCAAGATGGGCGAGCTGGGCTATCTCGGCATTCGCTATCCCGAACAGTATGGCGGCTCCGGTCTCGACACCATTTACACCATGATCTTCCAGGAAGAGCTCGGACGTTCGACCTTTGGCGGCTTTACCGCGACGGTGATGGTACACACCGACATGGCTTCGCCCCATCTGGCGCATTACGGCACCCGGGAGCAGCTCGCGCGCTATATGCCCCAGATCACGCGCGGCGAGAAGATTTGCGCAATCGCCGTCACCGAGGCCGATGCCGGCTCGGACGTGGCGGGCATGCGCACCCGCGCCGTGCGCGACGGCGACCATTGGGTGATCAACGGCAGCAAGATGTTCATTACCAACGGCGTGCATGCCGATATTTATTTCGTCGGCGCCAAGACCGACCCGACCGCCAAAGGCTCGCGAGGCATTTCGATCTTCATCGTCGAGAAGGGTGCGCCCGGGTTCCGGGTCAGCCGCGCCTTGAAGAAGAGCGGCTGGCTTTGCAGCGACACCGCCGAGCTCGCGTTCGAGGATTGTCGCATCCCGGCCGAGAACCTGCTGGGTCAGGAGAACAAGGGTTTCTACCAGATCATGCACAACTTCCAGCTCGAGCGCATGGTGATCGGCGCCTACACGATGGGCGAGGCCGCCCGCGCGATCGAGCTGACGCTGGCTTACGTTCGCGAGCGCAAGGCCTTCGGCGCCACGCTATGGGACAAACAGGCGATCCGCCAGCGGCTGGCCATGCGCGCCGCCGAGGTCGAGGCTGCGCGGCAGCTCGTCTATCATACCGCCTGGCTGGATGCCCAGGGCCGCGACTGCGTGAAGGAAGTGTCGATGGTGAAGGCCCTCTGCGGCGAACTCGTCAATCGGGTGATGTACGATTGTCAGCAGTTCCATGGCGGCTTCGGATATATGCGCGAAGCCACGATCGAGCGCATGGTGCGCGATGCGCGGATATCGGCCATCGGCGGCGGCGCTACCGAAGTGATGCTCGAAGAAGTCGCGAAACGGATGTGACCATGATGATATCTGCATCTGCCTCTCGCGCAGACCAAGGAGCAGATGAATTCTGGCTCGATATTCATGCTTCTGCTGACAAGCGTGTAACGTGTATTCCATGCTGCATCGATTTCGGAGCGCGAAGCTGGCTGGAGATCCAGGGGTGGCGAAGAGCGCGCTGCCGTTCGTCTCGGGCGGGATGACGCAAAGGCCGTTTGAGGCGGCGGAATTGACAAGAGTAAAGTCGACGTCATCATCCCCGCGGGCGCGATTTTGATCGGGACTTCAACCGCGATTTGATGTTCGGCGGGAGGGCGGCATGACACTTGGGTGGGAGGTTTTTCCGGTTGGACGGTCGATAACGACGCCTCGTGTGACTGTAACCGAATCCCATCTGGTCCAGTTCGCCGGCCTGACAGGGGATTATTATCCAATGCGTTCGCGGGAGGCCGTGTCTTGACCGCCGGGAGAAAATCGCGGATGCGGGATACGGCTGGATTTGGATTTGGACGAAACCGTTCGTGATCAGGTGCTGACATGCGGTTTGTAGACTACAACACCTTGGTGTTCGAGCGCCGCGGCCGTGTTCTCGAGATCACGATGAACCGCCCCGAAAAACTCAATGCGGTCGACGAAGCGATGCACACCGAGCTGTCACGGGTGTTCGTCGATGTCTCCAATGATCCCGATTGCGATATCGCGGTCCTGACGGGCGCCGGCCGTGCGTTTTCGTCGGGTGGCGATGTCGGCTGGATGCAAAGGATGATCGATTATCCGGCCTCCTTCGAACTGACCGCGCGCCAGGGAAAGCAGATTGTTTTCTCGCTGCTCGACTGCGAAAAGCCGGTGATCGCAAAAGTGAATGGCCATGCAACAGGCCTGGGTGCCACGATTGCGCTGTTTTGCGACGTCATCTTTGCAGCGGATACGGCAAAAATCGGAGACCCGCATGTCAGTCTTGGCCTCGTTGCCGGCGATGGCGGTGCCGTGATCTGGCCGCAATTGATCGGCTACGCCCGTGCCAAGGAGTATCTGATGACGGGCGATTTTCTGACGGCTGCCGAGGCGGCGCGTATCGGTCTGATCAATCATGTGGTGCCGGCCGCCGAGCTGAACGAACGTGTGCGCCAATTCGCCGATCGGCTCGCGGCGGGCCCGACCAAGGCCATTCGCTGGACGAAGATGTCGGCGAATATCGGATTGCGCCAGCTTGCGTCCGCTATCATGGACGCCTCACTCACCTACGAGGCGATGTCGAACGCGACGGACGACCATCAGGAAGCGGTCAACGCTTTCCGCCAGAAGCGGCCGCCGAAGTTTGCGGGCCGTTGACCGGAACGCGCTGAGGAGGTGTTGCGCCTGAAGCGTCGCAAAAATGAGAATGCGAGGCTGAAAGCGGTGACCGATCCGAGTTCGGGCAGCGAGAGACCGAACGACCCGTTCCGCCGGAAGCGGCTAGGCGCATTCACGAGGACAATTGCATGAGCGATACGATCTATTTTGACGAGCAGCACCAGCAGTTTCGCGACAATCTGCGCCGGTTCATCGATCAAGAGGTCGTGCCTCACGCAGATGCGTGGGAAGAGGCGGGCATGGTGCCGCGCGCGGTGCTGCGCCAGATGGGCGAGTTGGGCTATCTTGGCATTTGCTACCCCGAGAAGTACGGCGGTGCCGATCTCGACACAATTTACAGCATGATCTTCAACGAAGAGCTCGGACGCTCGACCTTTGGCGGCTTCACGGGGACGGTGATGGTACACACCGACATGGCCTCGCCCCACCTGGCGCATTACGGCACCCAGGAGCAGCTCGCGCGCTATATGCCCCAAATCACGCGCGGCGAGAAGATTTGCGCAATCGCCGTCACCGAGGCCGATGCCGGCTCGGACGTGGCGGGCATGCGCACCCGCGCCGTGCGCGACGGCGACCATTGGGTGATCGACGGCAGCAAGATGTTCATCACCAACGGCGTGCATGGTGATATTTATTTCGTCGCCGCCAAAACCGACCCGACAGCCAAGGCCTCGCGCGGCATCTCGATGTTCATCGTCGAGAAGGGCACCCCAGGGTTCCGGGTTGGTCGCGCGTTGAAGAAAAGCGGCTGGCTTTGCAGCGACACCGCCGAGCTGGTGTTTGAGGACTGTCGCATCCCGGCCGGGAACCTGCTGGGTCAAGAAAACAAGGGCTTCTACCAGATCATGCGGAACTTCCAGCTCGAACGCATGGTGGTCGGCGCACACACGATGGGTGCGGCGGCACGCGCGATCGAACTGACGCTGGCCTACGTGCGCGAGCGCAAGGCCTTCGGCGCCACGCTATGGGACAAACAGGTCATCCGCCAGCGGCTGGCCATGCGCGCCGCCCAGGTAGAGGCCGCGCGACAATTCGTCTACCACACTGCTTGGCTGGATACCCAGGGCCGCGACTGCGTGAAGGAAGTGTCGATGGTGAAGATTTTGTGCGGCGAGCTGGTCAATCATGTAATGTACGATTGTCAGCAGTTCCACGGCGGGTTCGGATACATGCGCGAAGCCACGATCGAGCGCATGGTGCGCGATGCGCGGATCTCAGCCATCGGCGGCGGTGCCACCGAAGTGATGCTCGAAGAAGTGGCGAAACGGATGTGACGATGACGATATCTGCCCTCTCGGGCAGACCGAACCGCAGATGAATTCTGGCTCGACATTCATGCTTCTGTTGACAAGCGTGTAGCGTGTATTCCATGCTACATCGATTTCGGAACGCGAAGCCGGGCGGCGGATGCAGGGGTGGCGAAAAACGCGCTGCCGTTTGTCTCAGGCGGGATGACGCAAAGACCGTTCGGGTCAGCGGAACTGACGCGAGTAAGGTCGACGTCGTCATCCCCGCGGGCGCGATTTTGATCGGGACTTCGACCGCGATTTGATGTTCGGCGGGAGGGCGGCATGACACTTGGGTGGGAGGATTTTCCGGTTGGACGGGCGATAACGACGCCTCATGTTACTGTGACCGAAACCCATCTGGTCCAGTTCGCCGGTCTGACGGGAGATTATTATCCTATCCATACGGATGCCGAGTGGGCGGCTCGATCGCCGTTCAAACAGAGAATCGCCCACGGCCCGCTCACCTTCGCGCTGGCCGTCGGACTTATGTACCAATCCCAAGCGTACGGAGACGCCATATTGGCTTGGCTCGGCGCGGATCAGGTTCGTGCCTCTGCACCGGTGTTTATCGGAGATACGGTGCATGTCGTTGCGACGGTCACCGGGTCCCGGCGGTCAAAGGATCCTTCTCGCGGCGTCGTGACTCTCAATTACACCGTGCGCAATCAGCGGGGCGAAGACGTCATGGCCTTCGCCTTCACATTGCTCATGCGTTCGCGGGAAGCTGCGTCCTAACCCACGGAAGAAAATCGTAAGACGACGCGGAATGGACCAGAATATCGAATTGGGTGAATTGCTTACCGATTGATCTGCCAGGGCTGCAAATGTTCCAAGAGTGGCGAGGTCAAACTTTTCCTCGGGTGATCGAGTACTCCGCAAGAAATTGGCCGGAGCGAATCGCTATTCGCTCGGGTGATGAAGCGATTACGTTCGCCGATCTGCAAAGCAGGATTTGAAACGTCAGCCTCGCTCTCCACCGCCTGGGGGTGCGGCCCGGCGACCACGTTGCATACATGATGAGCGTTTCCACACGGTGGGTCGAGGCGTTCTTTGCGGTGCTGTCCCTCGGTGCAAAACTGGTCCCATTGAATCTCACCTGGGTTGGAGATGAGATCGCCCAAGGGTTGAGGCTCACCGATGCGAAGTACTTGTTGATCGGGACCGAACATCGCGGCGAGGACTTGGTCGCTAAACTCACCGAGGCGCTGCCGGGCCTTTCGCGCTTCGAAGCCGGGCAATGTGCGTGCCCCGGCATACCCCTTACAACCGTCGTCGTTACCGGAGATGCTGCATCGGTTCCGTCCTTTGCCTTTCATTTGGAACGCCTGCTTGAAGCGGCTAAAGAGGCCGAATGGCCTGTGCACGCGTGCACCCCTCCGTTGCCGGACGATCAGGCGCTTCTTCTTCTAACGTCGGGCACGACGTCGTTTCCCAAGCCCGTGATTTATACCCATGAGTTGCTGCTATGCGGCATTTGCGGCTATGCCGACGGGTTGGAGGCGTCGCAGTCCGATACATTCCTGGTTACAACGCCGAACTACCATGCCGGCGGGATCATCTCCACGTGCATTCCTATTCTTCGTGGAGGCACTTCGCATCTGATGCAGTGGTTCGATCCGGAAGAGGCGATGAAGCTGATCGAAAGCTCTCCGGTTACTCTCTTCTGGGGGTTCGATACGCATTATGCGATGATGCGAAATCACCCCTCCTATGGGAAATACAAGCTGTCGAGCATTACCAGAACCATGTCGGCTTCGAATCCGGCGACGTTCGATGCGATATTCGGCATGGGGTTTGGACATGTGGGGAGTTTGTACGGGACGTCGGAAACCGGCGGCGGCTCGACCTATTTTCCGTACCGGGATCGGTTCGATGTCGAGCGAATGAAACAGTCGAACGGTCGCGTTACCTCGGGTGAAGTCCGCATCGTTTCGAAGGAGACAGGCAGACCGGCATCCCCGGGCGAGCCGGGCGAAATCTGCGTCAAGGGGCCGGCGCTATTTAAAGGGTATTACAAGATGCCCGAAGAAACCGAGCGCTGCTTCGATGCGGACGGTTTCTTTCACACCGGCGACTATGGCTGGATGGACGCCCAAGGCTACCTGTATTTCCGAGGCCGCTATAAGGAAATCGTCAAGACCGGCGGGGAAAACGTGTCGATTTCGGAAGTCGAGATATTTCTGGCGTCGGAGATACCGGGCATCCTGAAGGCCGTCATATGTGGGGTTCCCGACGAAAAGTGGGGCGAGTTGATTACGGCATTGATTGAGGCGGATCCGAAATTCGGATTGACCGAGCGGAAGGTACGGGACGCCTGCCGCGGCCGTCTCGCCGGGTACAAGATTCCAAAACGCGTATATTTCGTCGGAAGCGAGACTTGGAAAATCACCCCGACCGGCAAACTGGATCGTCGCGCGGTGCAAGAGGCCTGTCTGGCGCTCGTTCGCGCGTCGGGTGACGGGTCGAAGGAGAAGTAACGCCTTTTCACGGCTCGCTCGATCGTAGACGGTTCGGCAACGTATCGGCGAGTTTCAACCAACCTTTAAGGGAGAATGTTATGGCAAAGGCAATCGAGAGAGCAATCGAGTTCAAAAGCCAAGGCGTTACGTGCCGAGGCGTGTTGAAGCTTCCTGGCAACGCTAAGGGACCCTTCCCGCTTTTGGTGATGGGCGGCGGCTACTGTTACACCAAGGAAATCGTAATGCCGGAATATTCCGATTTCTTTGCCGAGGCGGGTGTCGCCTGTTTGCTGATCGACTACCGAACCTTCGGCGAGAGCGACGGAACCCCGCGTCAGCACGCCGACCCGTGGATGCAGATCGAGGATTATCGCAACGCCATTTCGTATGCCGAGACTCTCCCCGATGTCGACCCAAGTCGGATTGGCGTCTGGGGCATTTCGTATAGCGGCGGGCATGTACTCATTCTGGGGGCTTTGGATTCGCGTATCCGATGCATTGTCTCCAATATCCCTGTTGCCGATGGCGCCAAGAACCTTCGGATCGGGCATGGAGAAGCCCGCTATCGCCAGTTGCAGGCGATGCTGCTGGAGAACCGGCGGGCACGCTTCAAGGATCCGTCGAAGGCCGGCACCATCCCGATGTCGGCGCCCGATCCCTTCACCACCATGTCTCTGTGGCCTTACCCGGATGTCTATTCAGGCTTCATGAAGCTCAAGGCAACCGTGGCGCCGCGTCATGAGCACTGGTCAACGATGGAATCGGCAGAGCTTGTCTTCGAGTACTCGGTGATGCCGTTTGTCGGCCGTATCGTCAACACACCCACGATAATGCTGATCGCCGAGCAGGACGATCTCACGATGTGGGATATGGAAACCGAGGCGTTCAACGCGATCTTGACCCCGAAGAAGAAGTTGGTCGTGCTCGGAGCGACGTCGCATATGAGTTTATATGGCAACGTATCCAAGGTCGAGATGGCGGCGAGAGAGACCATCCCTTGGCTGCAAACTCACCTTATTGGTAATTGAACGGGCCACTGTAAGCGCTAAGGGCTCGGCAGGAAAGGAGTCAGTCATTATTATCGGCCGCCTCACGTGCTTGAAGTGCAACCGTGAAAAATCCGACTCGGTTGTGCTGTAGGGTTCGGCTTCGCTACCCCCCCTCCCAATCCGCGCTGAGCAGCGCCGCGTTGCCGCCGGCGGCGGTGTTCACGGTGTAGGTGCGTTCGAGCGCGAAGCGCAGCAGGTAATGCGGCCCGCCGGCTTTCGGTCCGGTGCCCGATAGGCCTTCGCCGCCGAAAGGCTGCACGCCCACCACGGCGCCGATCTGATTGCGATTCACGTAAATGTTGCCGACGCGCACGCGGCTGCGGATGAATTGCGCGGTCTCTTCGATGCGGCTGTGGATGCCGAGCGTGAGCCCGTAACCGGTCGCGTCGATGGCCTCGCACACCTTGTCGAGCTTGTCCGAGGCATAGCGCACCACATGCAGCACGGGACCGAACACCTCGCGCGTGAGCACGCCGACGGACTCGATCTCGAACACGTGCGGGGGAAAGAACACGCCGTGTTCGTGTTCCGGACCGAGATGAAGCTTGCGCAACAGCCGCGCCTCGCGCGTCATCCGGTCGGCGTGCGCCTGCAGGCCGTCGCGCGCCGTCTCGTCGATCACGGGACCCATGTCCGTGTCGAGCAGGAAAGGATCGCCCAGCTCGATCTCGTCCATCGCACCCAGGATGAGCTCGAGCATGCGATCGGCCACATCCTGCTGCACAAAAAGCACCCGCAAGGCGCTGCAGCGTTGCCCGGCGCTGTCGAATGCGCTGGCGACGACATCGCGCGTTACCTGTTCCGGCAGCGCCGTCGAGTCCACGATCATCGCGTTCTGGCCGCCGGTCTCGGCGATCAGCTGTGCGACGGGGCCTTGCCGTGCCGCGAGCGCCCGGTTGATCGCCCATGCCGCTTCGGTCGAGCCGGTCAGCGCCACGCCGGCGAGCCGCGCATCGGGAAAAATGGCGGCGCCGATTTTCGATCCGCTGCCGGGAAGCAAATGCAATACGTCTCCCGGTACGCCGGCGCGATGCAACAGATCGACGGCCGCCGAGGCGATCAGCGGCGTCGCTTCGGCGGGCTTGGCAAGCACGGTATTGCCGGCGGCGAGTGCGCCTGCAACCTGCCCCGTGAAGATGGCCAGCGGGAAATTCCACGGCGCGATGCAGGCAAAAACGCCGCGTCCGTGCAGGGCGAGTTCGTTGTCCTCGCCGGTGGGGCCGGGCAGCTTGACGGCCGCGCCGAACAGTGCGCGCGCGCGCGATGCGTAATAGCGCAGGTAATCGACCGTCTCGCGCACCTCGCCGAGCGCGTTGGGCAGGGTTTTCCCGCCCTCGCGCACGGCCAGCGCCATAAGATAAGGCCGTTCCGATTCGAAGAGGCCGGCAGCCAGATCGAGAATGGCCGCCCGCGCATTGCCGCCCAGCCGGTCCCACTCCCGCTGCGCCCCGTGCGCCAGCGCCAGCGCGTCGCCCGCATCCTCCGGCGTCGACTCTACAACTTCGCCGACAATGCGCCGGCGATCGGCGGGATCGCGAATCTCGCGCAGTGCGCCGCCGCGCGGCCTGCCGCCGATGATCGGCGCCGCAGGTTCCGTCTGTGCGAGCGAGGCTTGCATGTCGCGGATGACGGTCTCGCCGATTTCCGGATCGGCCCACAAGATACCGGACGAATTCTTGCGGTCCGGCAGAATATCGGGCGGCAGAGGGATGCGGGCGCTGCGCCGCGGAAACGCGCGGGCGAGCTGCTCGACCGGATCGGCGATGATGTCGTCGACCGGAGACTCTTGGTCGGCCAGCCGGTTGACGAACGAAGTGTTGGCGCCGTTCTCCAACAGGCGGCGCACGAGATAGGCGAGAAGCTCTTCGTGGCTACCGACCGGCGCATAGATTCGCGTGCCGGGGCCGACGCGAACGGCTTTCTTGACGTCGCGGTAAAGCTGATACAGCGCCTCGCCCATGCCGTGCAGACGCTGATATTCGAAATCGGAGCGGTGTCCGGCGAAGACCTGGACGGCGGAAAGCGTGTGCGCGTTGTGCGTGGCGAATTGCGGCAGGATAACGTCGGGCTTGGCAAGCAAAGCGCGCGCGCAAGCGAGATAGGACGTGTCGGTCGCCGTCTTGCGCGTGAAGACGGGGTAATCGGCAAGCCCCAGTTCCTGCGCGCGCTTGATTTCGGTGTCCCAATAGGCGCCTTTCACCAGGCGCACGGGAATGCGCCGGCGCTGGCGCGCCGCGAGATCGGCAATCCAGGCAACGACCGGCAGCGCGCGCTTCTGATACGCCTGCACGGCAAGGCCCAATCCATCCCATCCGCGCAGATCCTGCGATTCGCCCATGAGTTCGAATATGTCGAGCATCAGGTCGAGGCGCTCGGTTTCCTCGGCATCGATCGTGAACCCGATGTTGCAATCGCGCGCCTGGGCGGCGAGCGACACAAGCGAAGGCAGCAGCTCCTGCATGACGCGTTCGTGCTTCGCCCACTCGTAGCGCGGATGCAGCGCGGAGAGCTTCACCGAAATGCTCGGCCGTCCGAACACCGGTGCGGTCCTGTCCGGTTGATCGGCGGCGACGGCCGCGAGCGCGGTGCGGTAATGATCGAAATATCGCGCCGCATCGGCTTTGGTGTATGCCGCCTCCCCCAGCATGTCGAACGAGAAGCGGTAGCCTTCCGCAATCAGGGGCTTGGCCTTTTTCAGCGCTTCGCCGATCGTGCGCCCCAGCACGAACTGGCCGCCGAGAATGCGCATGGCGTACGTCACGGCCTGCCGGATCACCGGTTCGCCGGAGCGTGCCAAAAGTTTTTTCCAGATGCCGCCGAAATCCCATCTCGAAGCCTCGTCGAGCTTCACCACGCGGCCGCTCATGAGCAGGCCGTAGGTCGAAGCGTTCACGAACAGCGAGCGCGAGTGATTGATGTGGCGGTCCCAATCGCCGCCGCGAATCTTGTCGCGGATCAGACGATCGGCCGTGGCGGCGTCGGGTACGCGCAAAAGCGACTCGGCGAGGCACATCAAGACCACGCCCTCCTCGCTCGACAGCGCGTATTCCTGCGTGAACGCGTCCACGGCGCTGCGCTTGTCGCGCGCCTGGCGAATGCGCAGTACAAGTTCGCGCGCCAGCGCCTCCGTGGCGGCGCGCTCGGCGGGAGTGAGCCGGGCTTTCTCGACGAGAGTTTCCGCAAGCCGGTCTTCGTCGGCGAGCCAGGCGTCGGAGATAGCCTTGCGGAGGGGGGAGGTGGGCATGCTTCGTGTTCTTCGCGACTTTGTGGTGATATTCACCACGAAGGCACGAAGTATAGGAAGAGGGCCATAGATGAAAAGGCCGGAGGTTGTTGCCACCGTTGCGGAACTCGGGGCGCGGGTCGCCGCCTGGCGAGGGTCGGGAATCCGCGTGGGTCTGGTTCCCACCATGGGAGCCTTGCACGAGGGCCATCTTGCCCTGGTGGATCAAGCGCGAAAGCTCTCGCAACAGGTGATCGTCAGCATTTTCGTGAACCCGACCCAGTTCGCGCCAAACGAGGATTTCGACCGCTATCCGCGCAGCCTCGGAACCGACCTGCAAAAGCTGGGGGCTGCCGCCGATCTCGTCTTCGCGCCGCCGGTCGCAGAAATGTACCCGCAAGGGTTTTCCCTGGTGATTGAAATGGGCGGTCCGGCGCAGGGTCTCGAGAGCGATTACCGGCCGCATTTTTTCGCCGGTGTCGCCACCATCGTGGCCAAGCTTCTTATTGCGGCGATGCCGGATATCGCGATATTCGGCGAGAAGGATTACCAGCAGCTGCTCGTGGTGCGCCGGCTGGTGCGCGATCTGGCGCTGCCGGTGGACATCGTCGGCGCACCGATCGTGCGCGAGGCGGACGGTCTCGCCATGTCCTCGCGCAATGCCTACCTCAATGCGCACGAGCGCCAGATCGCAGCATCGCTCCATCGCGTGATCGATGACGTTGCCGCACGCGTGCGCGCCGGCGAAGCGATCGCCGTGGCGGAGAGCCATGCGGCGCAAGCGCTGCTCGACGCAGGCTTCGATTCCGTGGATTACGTCGCCATGCGCGATGCAGAGACATTGGAGCCGCTTGCGGAATTCCGCAGACCCGCGCGAGTTCTCGGTGCAGCCCGCCTCGGCCGCACCCGCCTCATCGATAACGTCGCGGCGTGAGTTGGATTAGTCTGCCTAGTGGTGAGAATCTGACGCTTGATACCCCCGCCTTTGGACCGCAAAGGGTTGCGATCGGACATTGCCAAGGCTGCTAGGGCTGATACGTTTAACGCCGGAATGGCGAACCTGCTTGACCTTGCTGAACGGCGGTTGGGCTCGGCCGCAGAAACGAAAGATGACACCATGAAGTATATGATCACTTGGTCCGAACGCTCACAAGGTTCGGCCATTGAGTATGAGAAAGCGCAGAAGCGGATTCTCGATGTATTTCGCCGGTGGGAAGCGCCCACCAATTTCAAGATCGAGCTGTTCGTGATTCGGGTAGGCGACTGGGGAGGCTACATGCTTGCGGATTGCGACGATCCGGTCACCGTGCATAAGTTCTGTTCCATGCTCCCGGCTTTCGAATTCCAGGCGAGGCCGGTTATTCCGATCGAGGACGCGGTGCGCGGCGAACTTGAAGTCATGGCCTGGCGCGATGGTCTGAAAATCGACTGAGGCGCGGAGGGATACTGTGCCCGGTCCGTCGATATCGGTTCGCGTGTCCTGTGGGCCAAAACCAGCACAAATCGAACCACCATCGGCTAATAGCCGAACGTGTCGACGACGATGCGGCATATGCGTCGGGTGGGTACCAAGCGTCAGATTTTGACTACTAGGTTCGTCGGCGAGACGCCAAACAGTTTTCCACGTCGAGAACGCGAATATTGTATCCGATCGTGTCCAGAAAACATATCAGCGAACCGAACTTACGTCCAATATTGAACACTCCGTCCGAGTGCTTATACTCGAAGACGATGAAATCCGGCATTATCGTATTGAAAGGGAAAGTCGGGAGTATTGTAGCATCAAATCCCTCCGTGTCGGTAAACAAGGTCCCGATGCTGTCGATCTCGTATTTTTTAATCAGATCTTGAAATGTGACACACTCAACTTCTATCTGATTGACGTAGGCGGCTAAGGCCGGGTTATGCAGCGGCGCGTGATCTCTGTTCATCGAACCCAGCTGGTCCGCAAAGGGCTCTACCGCCGTCGAGCCGGGAATCGGCGCGAAAAATGCAGCCCTGCCCGCGTTTTCGGCCACGCATTTCTGCTCCAGGTGGATGTTATCGACCCCTCGAAACGTTTGAGCAAGCTGCTCGTACAGATACGGAACCGGCTCCAAGAGAATGACGGTGCCGCGGCTGGCGGCATCGAGGATGGGCTTCTGCATCTTCCTCCCGTTGTGCGCTCCGACCAACAGCAATTCAGCGCGCATCCACAGGCTCCTATTTCCTTGCGCGCAAATTCTTCACCCGAACCTGCCGCCCTTTGCCATCGCGAATTGGAACCTATTCTCGTGCAGCTCTTTTTGGAAGGGGCTGCAAGTGGGGTTTCTTCGGCGCAATTGCCGTGTCATCAAAAGCACCCCCCTTCCGGCGGATTGCTTCGGATCACAACAACCCCAGCTCGGCGAGTTGGGCACGCAGAGATTCCGGCAGACCTTCGGCGCCCTTGATCTGCTTTGCGTCGGGCGGCGCGTCCTGCGACTTCAAATAGCGCCAGCCCTGGAAAGGACGATGGGCACGGCGCAGAGTAGGCACGATTTCCGTGTCGTAGACGAGTGCACAGCGCGGGACGCCGTCCTGGCTGCGCGCCGGGCGGATATCCAACAGATTCTGCCGCGCTGCGATACGGCCCTTGATCACCCAATAGAGCGAACCGCCGTCTAGCAGCTCCTCCGCGCGTTTGGGCATTTGCCGAGTGACATGGACGAGTTCCGGCTTCCTGCCCTTCTGCTTCAACTCGGCAAGGCGCCTTTTCTGCCATTGCGCGAGATCCTCGACGGAGCCCGCGCCGACGCAAAGCTTGATGAGATGGAGCGTCATGTTTTCCAACAGCTTGGCCACCAACCCTGGTGGGCAGGGCAATCGTATATGGCGGCGGGCAGGTCCACCACAAAGGGGGAGCAACCCGAACCCGAGATTACGCATCCGGACGTCGATTGCGTGTTCGTTGATGGAAGACGCCTAGATACGCTAGCGCTTCCTTTGCTTCCAAACCAACGAAATCCGCCAAAGTGTGCTTCGTTGGTAGTGTTTAATGGGAGGTCATCGTCTCGCAGCCTCGGTGTGCCCGCCCAATCCTTGCGACGGCGGGCATGACGGCACGAGCGGCTCGATGCGCGTAAGCGTTGCCCTGAGCGTGTAGCGCGAATAGACGAGCGACATGCTGCCGCTGATGCCGTTGGCATAGAGCCGGGTTGCGATCTCGTATTCGGGCAGCTCGGCGCCGCGCTTATTGTCGAAATAGCCGACGAGAACCGTCCGTGCCGGAACATTGCGGATGAGCCCCGCCTTGTCGGCGGCGCGCTCTGTTTGCATTTCCGACGACGGCGCAGGGTGACCGATCACGGCGGTCGAAATGTAGACGTCCCCTTCGTCGCCGCCCTCGAAGACGACCCGTTTGATGTTGGCCTGCCCCCGCGCCGCCGCGGCCACCAGCGCCTCAGTCTGGGTAGTCGGAAAAATCGTGCCGACGGGCAGTGCAAATTCGCGGCGCGCAGGGGCAAGCAGGCTGACGACCGCGGCGCCGTCGTCGGCAAGCGTGGCGTTGCCGCGTTTTTCCTTATCCAGCTTGCCGCCGCTCGCATTCTTGACGTCGAAGCGCATGCTCTTGCCGTCCTTGCTTTCCCACGCCGTGACGAGAAAGTCGGAGCGGGAAATGGCGCCGTCGGCGCTGGTCAAGTCGGCGATCGTACGCTGCGCCGTAGACCAGCCGTCGCAGGTATCGCGAAATTGGATGACCATCCGGCCATGCGCAGCAACGGCTCCGCCCGGCGAGGTGTGTTCCAGCCTCAGATCGTATGTCGCCCTATTGGGAACCAAGTGAATCGGCATCGCCGCAGCATTTGCGTACCAAGTAAGCGCCGCCGTGAAGCACGCCAACCCACAAAGGCGCAAAGGCGCCAAGAAAAAAGATGTCACGCGGAGATGCGGAGACGCGGAGAACGCCGGCGCGAAGCGCAGCAAGAATTTACCAGTGAGTTCGCCACCGGCTCTGCCGACCCGCCGTGAATGAAAAGAACGATTCTCTCCCTGGGAGCGCGGGCTTCCAGCCCGCAGTTGATGTTGCAGCGCTGTGATGCGGCCAAGATGGCCGCGCTCCCAGGGATGGCATTTTCTTGTTGGCCGGTGAGGCAGTGAGAGCACCGGATTCTCACCGTCTCGTTGTCTCACTGGTTCATCTATTTCGCAGCGCTTCGCGCCAAGTGTTTTCGCGAGGTTGTGTATTCTCTCCGCGCCTCCGCGTCTCCGCGTGATAAAATTTCTTTTGACGCCTTTGCGTCTTGACGGTCCAGAAGGCCAAAAACTCATCGGGGTCCGCCGTCGTGGCTCAGGAGCGACGCGTAAAGATCGGGTCTGCGGTCGCGAAACAATCCCCACGACGCGCGCATGCCCGCGATTTCGTCGAGATCGAAGCGCGCAAGAACGATGCCTTCCTCTTTCCGGTCGAGCCCGGCAACGACATTGCCGGTGGGACCGGCAATGAACGACGAGCCGTAGAAGGTCATCTCGCCGGCCGCGCCTTTTTCCGTGCCGACGCGGTTGGACGCCACGAGGGGCACGTAATTTGCCCCGGCATGTCCCTGCATGACGATGCGCCAATGATCGCGCGAGTCGACCAGCGGCGCCGGCGGCGGCTCGGTTCCGATGGCGGTGGGATAGAGCAGCGCTTCGGCGCCTTTGAGCGCCATCGCCCGCGCGGCTTCGGGAAACCATTGATCCCAGCAGATGCCGCAACCGAGCCGACCGAAGCGCGTCACCCACACCTTGAAGCCGGTATCGCCCGGCGTGAAGTAGAATTTTTCCTGGTAGCCCGGCCCGTCGGGAATATGCGACTTGCGGTAAAGACCCAGCACCCGTCCGTCCGCATCCACCATCGCCAGCGAATTGAAATAGGCCTTGCCGGCGCGCTCGAAAAAGCTCACCGGCAGAACGACACCCAGCGTACCCGCCAGTTCGGCCATCTCGGCAATCAGCGGATTGCCTTCGAACGGCTCGGCGAGCCGAAAATGATCGGCAAGCTGGTCCTGGCAGAAATACGGCGTCTCGAACAGTTCCTGAAGCAAGACGACCTGAGCACCTTTGCCGGCCGCCTCGCGCGCCAACGCCTTTGCTTTTGCCACATTGGCCGCGCGATCCCACGAGCACGCAAATTGCGCGGCGGCAAACGTCACGTTTCTCATGCCGGCTCCTGCTGCGTGACGCAGTGAATGCCGCCGCCGCCCTGCACGATGTCGAGCGCATCGATCTGCAGAATGTCGCGGCCGGGAAAACATTCGGCAAGCACGCTTCTGGCGCGCTCGTCGTTGGGGTCGTCGAAGGACGGCATCACCACGCCGCCGTTGGGCAGGTAGAAATTGACGTAGCTCGCCGCAAGGATGCGCCCGCGCCAGTCGGTGCGCAGCTTTTCCGGCTGCATCAGCTCGATCACCTCGATGCTGCGGTCCTCCGCGTCGCGCACCTGTCTCAGCCGCCGAATGGCCTCGGCCACGGGGGCGCTGTCGGGATGCGAGCGCGAGGCCGGTACGCCGACAATGACCCGGCCGCGGGAGGCAAAACAGGCGATATTGTCGATGTGGCCATCGGTCTCCTCGTCGGCGAAACCGTCGCCCAGCCACAAAATGCGACGTGCTCCGGTAAACAGCGCCAGCCGCTCCTCGACTTGCTGGCGGCTGAGACCCGGATTCCGGTTTTCGTTGAGCAGACACTGCTCCGTCGTCATGAGCGTGCCTCTGCCGTCCACGTGAAGGGCGCCGCCCTCGCAGACCAGCGGCGCGACGTATGCCCTTACGCCGAGCGATTCCAGGAGCCGGCGGGCCAGCGCTGCGTCCTGCGCATAGGGGCGATATTTGTTGCCCCATGCGTTGAATCGCCAGGCCACGCCCGCCCGTTCGCCGCGATCGCCGACCAGGAAGGTCGGTCCGGTATCCCGCATCCACGAGTCGTCGAGGGGTACCTCGAAGACTTCAGCTTTGCCGGCGCAGGCCAATTCGACTTCGGCCGCCTCGTTGGGCCGCACCGCCACCACCACCGGCTCGAACGTCGAGATCGCGCGCGCCACGCGCCCATAGGCCTGCTTGGCCCGCAACAGTCCTTCCACGCCGCCGAATGCCTCCGGCCGGCAGGGCCAGCACATCCAGGTCCGCGCATGGCCTTCCCATTCCGCGGGCATCCTGAACCCGTCCCGCAGGGGGCACGGATCGTCTGCGTCGAGCATTTTCGCCATGCCTGCTTTCTAGCGCGGGAAAAGCAAAATTCACAGGGAGGCATGAGACAGTGAGATTCACCTCGGTGTCTCGCTATGGTATGGACGCCCATTAGGAGAGCGACATGTCCGGAAAGATCGCGGCGCGGCTTGAGCAGATCGGCATCGCCCTGCCTTCTCCCCCTGCGCCGGTTGCGAGCTATGTTCCTTTCGCCGTGAGCGGCAATCTCGTCTTTATCTCGGGCCAGGTTACCGCCGCGCCGGACGGGCTGAAATACGTGGGGTGCGTCGGCAGGGAGCTTACGCTCGAAGACGGCAAAGCGGCGGCGCGGCTTTGCGCCATCAACGTCATCGCCCAGCTCCGGGCGGCATGCGGCGATCTCGACCGTGTCAAGCGTTGCGTCAAGCTCACAGTCTACGTCAACGCAGCACCGGGCTTCGAGCAGCATCCGGAAGTCGCCAACGGCGCTTCGGACCTGATCGTGGAAATTTTCGGCGTCGCCGGCCGGCACGCCCGCGCGGCGGTGGGTGCGGGCTCGCTGCCGCGTAACGTGGCCGCCGAGGTCGAAGCGGTGTTCGAACTCGCGTGACCGACGGCGATTTCACGACCAGCCTGAAAGGCGCGGCGACGGAGATCGGCGCGGCCGCGTGGAACGCCTGCGCCAATCCGAGCGGCAGAACCGATCCGCATCCGTTCACGCGCTATGCATTCTTTGCCGCGCTCGAGGAGTCGAAATCCGCGACCGCGCGCACCGGCTGGCGGCCCTGCCACCTCTTAATCGAGCGCGACGATCGCATCGCAGGGCTGCTTCCGCTCTATCTCAAAAATCATTCGCAGGGCGAATATGTCTTCGATCACGGCTGGGCCGAGGCGTTCGAGCGGGCCGGCGGCAGCTATTATCCCAAGCTGCAGGCTTCGGTGCCATTCACGCCGGCGACCGGCCGCCGTTTTCTGGTCGCCGCAGGCGCCGACGAGCGCAAGACCGTCGAAGGATTGATGACGGCGGGCGCTTCCGCCGTGCGCGAGTTCAACGCCTCGTCGTTGCACGTGACGTTCCTCACCGAAGACGAATGGCGCATCGCCGGCGAGGCGGGTTATCTCCTGCGAACCGATCAGCAGTTCCATTGGCAGAACCGCGGCTACAAGAGTTTCGACGAGTTCCTGGGCGAGCTTTCCTCGTCGAAGCGCAAGAACCTGCGCAAGGAACGCGCCGCCGTCCGCGAAGCGGGAATCGAATTCGACTGGCTCACCGGACCCGATCTCGCCGAGAGCGCATGGGACCGGTTCTTCGATTTCTACATGGATACCGGCAGCCGCAAATGGGGTCGCCCCTATCTCACGCGGGAATTCTTTTCGCGCATCGGCCAGAGCATGGCCGATCAGATCCTGCTCATCGTCGCGCGCCGCGGCAACAAGGCGATCGCCGGCGCGTTGAACTTCTTCGGCGAAGGCACCGTCTTCGGACGCAATTGGGGCTGTGCGGAATACGTGCCGTTTCTGCATTTCGAAGCCTGCTACTACCAGGCCATCGATTTCGCCATCGCGCGCGGGCTTGCGAAAGTCGAGGCCGGCGCGCAGGGCGCCCACAAGCTCCTGCGCGGCTACATGCCCACGCCGACCTACAGCGCCCATTACATCGCCCATGCCGGGTTCCGGCGGGCGGTTGCCGAATATCTGGAACGCGAACGGGCGGCGGTGGCCGAACACATCGAGGACCTGGCCGAACAAGCGCCGTATCGGAAACCATAGCTCACTTAACTGAACAGGAATTCCTATGACCTACGATCCAAACAACATCTTTGCGAAAATCCTGCGCGGCGAGGTGCCCTGCATCAAAGTCTACGAAGACGCAAAGACATTGTCCTTCATGGACATCATGCCGTCGGCGGAAGGCCACACGCTGGCGATTCCAAAGGAGCCGGCGGAGACGATCTTCGATCTTTCCGCCGACAGTGCCGCGGCACTGATGCGCACGACCCACAAGGTGGCGGCGGCCGTCAAGAAGGCGCTGGATGCGCCTGGCATCATGCTCTTCCAGCTCAACGGCGCCGCGGCGGGACAGAGCGTCCCCCACGTCCACTTTCATATCCTGCCGCGAACCGCCGGCATCGATTTGAAGCTGCACGGACGCACCGTGCAGGATGCGAAAACACTCGAACTCATCGCCGCCAAAATCCGCGCCGCGTTATAGTGGTTTCTCAGGCGGCGGCGCGGAGGTCCGCCACCGCATCAACTACTATAGCCGATCCGGTGGAAATCGACTTACAAGGCACGAAGAGCACAAAGGATCGCGAGGGCATTCAGTCTCCGCGCGAAGTGAGGTGGCTCCGTTTGTCTGAACAACTCCGCGCGAAAGATACGTGGACTGCTGCCGAGTTTCCTTGGTTGGTGTGATGCGCTTTTGGGGTGCAACGCAGCGAGGCCGTAGGCTAGGGGTATGCGACTGCTCTGCAGTCTGCTAGACTTCGGAGCGACCTGGGGAAAATCCAACGTGCAACATTCCTTGAGTTGCTACGCCTCTGCGCTGATTTGGTCAGCTTTCGCCGTGGGACCGGCAAGTGCCGAGGTCGTAATTTCTTCCAATCCTACTGGAAACATGACGTGCGCGGCTGGCATCTGCGCGCCGACGGCGAGCCATGCAGTTCTTAATGTTTCCGATCTTCAGAACATGCTCGCGAACGGCAACTTGGAAATCACGACCACGGGATCGGCACAGGCAAAGGATATCCGAGTTGCCGATGCATTCTCCTGGACGAGCAACAGCACGCTCACGCTCGACGCGCATCGGTCAATCGCGATCGAAAAGGCAGTGACGGTGAGCGGCCAAGGCGGCATGGCGCTGACTACCAACGATGGCGGTTCGGGCGGCACGCTTTCCTTCGAACCAAAGGGCGATATTACGTTCTGGAATCTCGCGAGCAGCTTGACGATCAACGGCGCTGCCTACAGCCTTGTCGGCGATATCGCCGCCCTGGCAAGCGGCATCTCCTCCAATGCGAGTGGAAATTTCGCGCTAACGGCGGATTACAATGCCAAGTCAGACGGAACCTACGGTACCCCGCCGATTGCCATGGCCTTTTCGGGAACATTCGAGGGGCTGGGACACAAGATATCGCATCTCAAGATCAATGACGCGGTCGACACCAACGTCGGCTTCTTTGCAGAAATTGGGTGGGGTGGCGTTGTGCGCGATATCGGTCTTACAACCGCGACAGTTCTCGGTACATCTATCAGCATAAACGTTGGGATTCTGGCGGGCGCCAATTCGGGCACGGTGTGGAGTACCTACTCCTCGGGTACTGCGGCGGGGAGAGCTGCGAGCGCCGTTGGTGGTTTGATCGGCGACAACGAGGGAGGGGCGGTTGCACGCTCCCATTCGCGCGCCGCTGCGAGTGGCAGCATCGCGGGTGGTTTGTCAGGCGGGAATGACGGACAGGTCTCTGAATCGTATGCTTCAGGCTCGGTTAGCGTGAGTAATCGGGGATCCGTTGGCGGGTTGATTGGTCAAAATTTCGGTTCAATCGCCAACTCTTTTGCGACAGGGTCCGCGGCCGGCGGGAAGAATTCGAATGCTGGCGGTTTGATCGGACTTAACGAGGGTTCGGTTGATAGCAGCTATTCAACCGGCATTCCGACGGCAGTGCGCGCAAAGCGGTCCTACGTCGGCGGGTTCGTCGGCTACGTATTGGACGGCTTCGGTACTGCCGCATCTTCCTACTGGGACACGACGACCAGCGGAACCTTCCGGGGCGTGGGCGTCGGCAGCACCGCCGGAATTGAAGGGCTCACCACTCAGGACCTCCAATCGGGTCTGCCATCCGGCTTCCATCCCTCCATCTGGGCTGAAAACCCAAATATCAACGGCGGCCTCCCCTATCTCATCGCCAATCCGCCGGCGAAGTAGATGGCGCGGAAGAACGGCCAGTTAGGTGGGTGAGAACGCCGCTGCCTGCCCGCTCGCTAGGCTGCGCGTAGGCCCTGCATTTTTTGGCGGTAGCACCTGCTCACACGTCGTTCATCGACGTAAAACTACAATATTGAGTGAACAGTATCGCGGGCGCTCTCAATGGGTCGATGCAACACCATCTAACGGGCAGTCGTGATGCAGGTGGTGCAAATGGATCAACGAAGTCGGATCGGGTTGAGCCCGCAGCAGCGTGGGGAACTGTGGGACCGGTGGAAGGCCGGGGAGCCATTAAGCGATATCGGACGAGCCCTCGGCAGAGTTCGCTCGAGTATCCACAAGTGGCTGGCCTCACGCGGTGGGATCGCCCCACCGGCGCGGCGGCGATCGGCAAGATCATTATCGATGGCGGAGCGAGAAGCCATTTCCCGTGGCCTCTCAATTGGGCAACCGATACGAAGGATAGCAGCGGATTTGGACCGCGCACCCTCAACGGTGAGCCGGGAAGTTGCGCGTCACGGAGGTCGCCGGGCGTAGATGGGCTTTTAGCCCTCCCGAGCGTGCAGTCCGGGTGTCAAAAGCGCGCGGTGCGAACCCGTTTCGTTCCCAATGTCCGGGAAGAGCAGGCGTTGGTAGACCAAAGGACAGGCAAGCAGGCAGGGGCGGAACTCTCACGCGTTGGGCAAAGACCCCGAAATCACACTGTTTTCGCGGCGCCATCGTTGTGCGCAATTACTCCCTGTTCGGATTATTAATGGACCGCAAAATTTCTCACACGGAGGCACAGAGAGTGTAACGATGCCGCACCGCGGCTCCCCATGCCAAATGCAATTGCCCTGCCCGTAAACGGCGGAGGAAGGACTACACGCTCTCTTCCGCCTTGGGCTTTTTCGGCGGCGGCAGCGCCTTGGGCCGGCCGTCGTCGTTGGCGATGAACTCGAAGGCAAGCTCGTCTTTTTCGCGGTCGAGCAGGACCCGCACCGTGCCGCCATATTTGAGCTTGCCGAACAGAATTTCTTCGGCCAGCGGTTTCTTGATGTGGTCCTGAATGACTCGCGCCAGCGGACGGGCGCCGAACTGATCGTCATAGCCCTTCTCGCCGAGCCAGCGTGTCGCCTCCGGCGTCAGGTCGAAGGTGACATCGCGGTCGCTCAGCTGGGCTTCCAACTCGAGCACGAATTTTTCGACGACGCGGTCGATGGTGTCGCGCGTCAGCGATGCAAACCCGATCGTGGCATCGAGCCGATTGCGGAACTCCGGCGTGAAGAGCCGCTTGATCGCTTCCTCGTCCTCGCCTTCCCGCTTGCCACGGCCGAAGCCGATGGATTCGCGCGCCGCATCGGAAGCGCCGGCATTCGTCGTCATGATGAGCACCACGTTGCGGAAATCGATCTTCTTGCCGCTGTGATCGGTCAGCTTGCCGTGGTCCATCACCTGCAGAAGGATATTGAACAAGTCAGGGTGGGCCTTTTCGATTTCGTCCAGAAGCAGCACGCAGTGCGGGTGCTGATCGACGCCATCGGTGAGCAGGCCGCCCTGGTCGAATCCCACATATCCGGGCGGCGCACCGATCAGCCGCGACACGGTGTGCCGCTCCATATACTCGCTCATATCGAAGCGCAGAAGTTCGACGCCTAGAATGCTCGCAAGCTGGCGCGCCACTTCGGTCTTGCCGACGCCGGTCGGCCCGGAGAACAGATAGCAGCCGATGGGCTTTTCGGGTTGCCGCAAGCCCGCGCGCGCCAGCTTGATGGCGGACGACAGCGCATGGATGGCGGCATCCTGGCCGTAAACGACCCGTTTCAGATCGTTTTCCAGATTGCGCAGCGCCTCTGTGTCGTTCTTCGACACGGATTTGGGAGGAATGCGCGCCATCTTGGCCACGACGTCCTCGACCTCTCTGACGCCGATCACCTTTTTCCGGCGCGATTCGGGCAGCAGCATCTGGGATGCGCCGACCTCGTCGATCACGTCGATGGCCTTGTCGGGCAGCTTGCGGTCGTTGATGTATTTCGCCGCGAGCTCGACGGCGGCCTTCACCGCATCGGCGGTGTAGCGAACCTTGTGGTAATCCTCGAAATAGGGCTTCAAGCCCTTCAGGATCTTGATCGCGTCCGGGATTGTCGGTTCGGCCACATCGATCTTCTGAAAACGGCGGACAAGCGCGCGATCCTTCTCGAAATACTGCCGATACTCCTTGTAAGTGGTCGAGCCGATGCAGCGTAACGTCCCTGCCTGCAGCGCCGGCTTGAGCAAATTCGAGGCATCCATGGCGCCGCCGCTGGTGGCGCCGGCGCCGATCACCGTGTGAATCTCGTCGATGAACAGGATGGCGCCCGGAATCGATTCGAGCTCCTTGACGACCGATTTGAGCCGTTCCTCGAAATCGCCGCGGTAGCGCGTGCCGGCGATGAGCGCACCCATGTCGAGCGCGTAGATCGTGCTCGACTTGAGCACTTCGGGAACCTCGCGCTTGACGATCTTGCGCGCCAGTCCCTCGGCGATCGCCGTCTTGCCGACGCCAGGATCGCCCACGAACAGGGGATTGTTCTTCTGCCGGCGGCAAAGAATTTGGATCGTGCGGTCGACTTCCGCGTCCCGTCCGATGAGGGGATCGATGCGGCCGGCCTTTGCCTTCTCGTTCAGGTTGACGCAGTACGCCTCGAGCGCCTCGGTTCCCTGTTTGACGGCCTTTTCGCCGTCCTCGTCCTCGTCCGCTCCGCGCGCCGTCTTCGGCTGGCTCATGCCGGGCCGCTTGGCGATGCCGTGGCTGATATAGCTCACGGCATCCAGCCGCGTCATGTTCTGCTCCTGGAGAAAATACACGGCATGGCTCTCCCGCTCGGTGAAGAGCGCCACGAGCACATTGGCGCCCGTGACCTCGTCGCGGCCGGAATTCTGCACGTGCAGCACCGCGCGCTGGACCACGCGCTGGAAACCCGTCGTCGGCTTGGCGTCTTCCCCGTCCTCGATGACGAGCGTGATCAGCTCCTCGTCCACGTATTTCGCCAACGACCGCTTGAGGGCTTCGAGATCGACGTTGCACGCCTTCATCACCTGGGCCGCATCGCTGTCGTCGATCAGTGCGAGGAGCAGATGTTCCAAGGTCGCGTATTCGTGTTGGCGGTCGCTGGCGAGCTTGATGGCACGGTGGAGAGCCTGTTCCAGGCTGCGCGACAGCGAAGGCATCGAGGCGCTACTCCTTTTCCATGGTACATTGCAAAGGATGTTGATGGCGGCGCGAAAATTCAATCACCTGGGCAACTTTCGTTTCCGCCACTTCGTAAGTAAAGACCCCGCAGACGCCGACGCCGTGCCGATGAACATGGAGCATGATCTGAACCGCTTCGTCCCTGTTCTTGTTGAAGAACCGCTCCAGAATGTGAACCACGAACTCCATCGGGGTGTAGTCGTCGTTCAGAATCAACACTTTGTAGAGGCTCGGCCGCTTGGTTTTCGGCCGTGTCTTGGTCACGACCCCCGTGCCGTTGCCGGCCCCCTGGCCCGATCCGCCGTCCTTCTTGTCGCTCATGCCTTGTCAACCGGCATTGGAAGTTGATCACCGATGGTTGCCGCGCCGACAGATTAACGGCAATCGGGGCGCTTCTGGCAAATCTATTATGCTTGGTCCCTCGAAGCACGCCGGACTTTATGTCCCGGACGGAAAAAAAACAGGGCCCGAACCTTTTGGGTTCGGGCCCGGTGCAAACCGCTCCCTAAGGGGGTGCGGAAGCGGCTATCCGTCAAATTTCGCCGAAACTCACGCCGCGCGGGAGCTCTCCACCACCTCGACCCAGGCTTGGACGCGCCCTTGCAGGGGCACGAACGCGTCTTTCGCCGCGGACATCATAATCTCGCTCAACTTGCTCATCTGCCCGACATAAGAATCGAATGAGGATTTCGCGAAGTCGGATTGCAGTTCGAACGCCTCATGGATCGACTTCGATCCCATCAGCGCCTTGGTCGCCGTCATCGAATCCTCGAGCGATTGCTTCGAAAACGTGTACAGCTCGGACTGCAAAGTCTCGACGCCTTTGCCCGCCGCATTGGCGGCCTTCATGTAGGCCTCCATGGTGTCGCGCCCGTAGCTCAGCAGTTGATCGTAGTTCTTGGTGAGCTTGTCGAAGCCGGTCTTGAATGCCTCGGAACCGTTTTTGATAGCCGTTTCAATCGTCTCGCCGCCGTCGATCTTCTCGCCGGCTACCCGTGCTTTCGCCATATCGCCTTATCTCCGCATTGGTGGGCGCACTGCTGAGGACCAGTTCCATGTTGCAGTGCAACATGAAAGTATATGCAGTGCAGCGAACCGGATGTCAAGAGGCGTTCTCCTTGGAGCCCTCGCAAGCCACATTCACCGCCGCACGGAACGAATCAGGTGCTTATTCACCAAGCTGTTAACGATTCCTAAACGTCGGAAGTTCAATATGAATTCCGATTTTTCGTTGCATGTTTTGCGACGATTTGATCTTATTCGGGTAGGGACTGGGATTGCTGTGGAGTACCGAATGGCGGGACGACCGCGTGCGATAGGCCGCGCGATCGGGCGGGCAGTGTTTGCGTTGGCGGCCATGCTGCCTTGCACGCTGTTGGCGCCCTCGGCGCAGGCTTCCTTTCATCGACATCATTATTGGCAGCCGGTGGCGGAGTGGACCGATCCGCAAAAAGATGCGGCCCTTGTCGTCGACGGACAAACCGGCCGGACGCTTTATTCCCGCAATCCGGACGCGCCGCGCCACCCCGCGTCGCTGACGAAGATGATGACCCTTTATCTGCTTTTCGAGCAGCTGAAGAACGGTCAGATGACGCTGGCAACACCAATTTCGATCTCGCAGCACGCTGCGGTCCAGGCGCCCACCAAGTTGTACGCGCGGCCCGGGACAACCGTGCCCGTGGATACCGCGATCAAGGCGCTGGTCGTGCTCTCCGCCAACGACATTGCAGTTGCCGTCGCGGAATCCGTCGGCGGAACGGAATCGCATTTTGCCGAGCTGATGACCGCCAAGGCGCGGTCGCTGGGCATGCTCCACACATTTTATCACAACGCATCGGGCCTGCCCGACGAGCTGCAGATTACGACCGCCAGCGACCTGGCACTTCTGGCGCGGCATCTGGCGTACGATTTCCCGGAGTATTTCCACTATTTCTCCACGCCGTCGTTCACCTACCGCGGCATCACCCATTTCACGCATGACAATCTGATCGGCCGTTACGATGGCGCAGACGGCATCAAGACCGGCTACACCAACGCATCCGGCTTCAATCTCGTGTCTTCGGTGGTGCGCAATGGCGCTCACGTGATCGGCGTGGTGATGGGCGGCGTCACGTCCCGCCGACGGGACGCCGAGATGATGCAGCTGCTCGATACCACATTTGCAGCCATCGATCGGAACCCGCTGATCGTGGCGCATGCCGACGTGCCGTGGCACGCCATGGCCTCGAACATGCAGGCCGCACCGATCATTGCGGGATTTCAGCTCGGCGGTTCGCAGCCTTCCCCGCCCACGAATCAGGCTTCCACCGCGATATCTGAGCAGTCCATATTCTCTGGTGGCTCCGACGACGAAGAAGCCGCCGAATTGCGTCCGGATCCTGAGCTGGATGCGGCGGGACAGGCACTTTCAGCAGGCATCAAAGATGCCGGCGCTGCTCCTGCGGCCCCTCAAGCTGCACCGGCTCGCGTAGCTTCGGCTACCCTGCCGATACCGCCGTCGCCTCTCCCGACGCGGGTTGCGTTGGCAACGCCGGCTCCGGTTGTCCCGCAGGCCGTTTTCGCGCAGGCATCTCCCGCGTCGGCGCAAGCTGCAGCTCTCCCGCAAAGCATGATCGCCCCAATCCGGGCCGATTTCCGCCCAAAAGTCACGCCGCGGCCGAAGCCTCGGGCGCTGCTGCTCGCCTCCTATCGTCCGCAAGCCGCAACCGTCGTCCCGAAGCCACGGGCCGCCATTCCGGATGAGAGGCGGTCGCCGGACCCATCGAGTGTGTCAGCGCAATCGGCGCGCGAACGCCAATGGGCCATTCAGATCGGAGCCTTCGCCGATTTGTCCATGGCAAAAGCGCGACTCGCCTCCTATGCGGATCTGTCGATGGACATGCTGGGTCAGGCTACACGCGAAGTGATTCCGTTCCAATCTGCCGACGGGCACACGTTTTATCGCGCCCGCTTTGGGCCTTTTCCCGAGCGCGAAGCGCGCGAAGTCTGCCAGCGGCTCACCGAGCGCGGTCAGACCTGTTTCGCCGCACTGACCCTGCCCTGAGCGGCCACTGGGTGCTAGGCTCCCGGCGCCGGTGGGTGCCACGGGCACGCTCCCTGTAGCAATCAATAACAAGGGCCTCATCGCGGGCTACTACATCGATTTCACGTGTCTTTCCTGGGGTTGTGTCAGAAATCTCCGCCAAACCTTAACGGCCTCCTAACTCTGCGTCGCCAAACTGGCCCCGATGCAACGGGCAAAAGCATTCGGGCGCCGCGCGCAAGCCTCTCCGGTCGCAAGACCGGCTGCACGCATCGTTCGCGCCGAGCCGGCCGTCGAGCCGGCGATCGTAACGCCCGACCCGGAGCAGGTGATTGCACCGAGCGCTCCGCCGCCGCTCGACATACTCGCGCCAGCCCCCCTGTCCGTCGAGCAGGAGCTGGAAGAGTGGAAAAAAGCGCGCCGGATTCGCAAGCGTTCGTTTCGTGAGCCGTGGCGCACGGTGTCGATCGTGGCCGGCATCGCCTTCGCGCCGTCCTCTTTTCTGCTGCCGCCCGACGTGGCAACCGTCGCCGATCTTGCGCTCGGCGTTCTCACCATCGGCAGCATCTACGCCGGCTGGCGCCAGCGGAAGACGAGTTGACGCGCGAACCGCTTATTTCAAAGCATTCTACGCAATCCATTTGATCGCTCGCTGGACGACCGTTTGCAGTTTCGTTCTTTTATGTTCTTGCCGCCAAATCGCGAAGGCGCAGCGAATCGCCTAATGAGACATTGGAGAGGATCATGCGGATCGAAACACAGTTGAGCCTGGAACGCGAATTCCCGATCGAAATCGAAACGGCTCGAAGAGTAGTCCTCCCTTCGTCCGAAACGCGATACGAAATTCACCATGTGGATGCATTCGCCTGGATGGCAAAGCGGCCGCCGAATTCCATCCACGCTATTGTTACCGATCCCCCGTACGGCTTGAAAGAATTGACGGAAGAACCCCCGCAAAATTCTGTCCCTCGTGGCTAATGCGGGTGGCTTCGTAAAAAGCGGCGTCGGGAATTACGACAAGCAAATTGGGATAGAGAAGATAATCCAGGCTTTCGGCGGCCGCCAGCGCATCGCGCGCCAGCCGCGCGTATCGCCTGTCTATGCCTGCGTGCCGCGAGGCCAAGTTCGGCGTCTAGATCGCCTTCGCTGCCAAGTTGCGAAGAACACAAACAAGTTGCGAAGAACACAAAGGGGCGCGAAGCTGCTCTGCCAGCCTCGCTTCGTGCTCCATACTGCCTATAACTCCAACGGTACCCCCGGCACATGCTTGCTGCCGCGGATCACCAGCGCCGTCTTGACGCTCGCCACTTCCTTGGCGGCGGTCAGCGTGTCGGTGACGAAAGACTGAAAAGCCGAAAGATCTTTTGCAACGCATTTGAGAAGGAAATCCACTTCGCCGGACAGCATGTAGCACTCGCGCACGGTACTCCAGCCGCGCACCTGCTCTTCGAAGCGTTTGAGATCGCCTTCCGATTGGCTGACCAGGCCGACAAAGGCAAATCCCGTCACCTCAAATCCCAGCGCCTTGGCGTCGAGGTCGGCATGGTAGCCTTTGATGTAGCCTGCGCGCTCGAGCGTCCGCATCCGGCGCAGGCAGGGCGGCGCGGTGACTTTGGCGCGACGGGACAGCTCCACGTTCGTGATACGGCCGTCGTCCTGCAACTCGGACAGAATTCGCAAATCGATCGTGTCAAGCTTGTGACGCTCCATCGCACTTCCTGGATAGGGGTATCGACTTCTTTATACCAGCCAGACCGCATATGACGCAATAATATAACACAACTCGGAAATATCCTTTCGGTATCGTGACGAACGAGGGCGAGCGGCACGCCGCGAGACACTTCTGTGTCCCATTGCCTCACTGTCGCATTGTCACGCATCGCACCATATGCCTCGGCTTGACGACTCAAGGATGGCCGACGATATCCAGACGAGAAAGGGGCGGCGGCCGCGGTGGCGCAGGTCCTATAAGCGCGCCGGGGCGACATGTCCGATATCCACGCCAAAGTCGTGATTCTGGGAAGCGGTCCGGCGGGTGCAACGGCCGCCATCTACGCTGCGCGCGCCATGCTGGAACCCGTCATGATCGCGGGCCTGCAACCGGGCGGCCAGCTCACCATCACGACGGAAGTCGAGAATTATCCCGGTTTCGCCGAAGCCATCCAGGGCCCGTGGCTGATGGAACAGATGCAGGCACAAGCCGTCCATGTCGGCGCCAAGCTCGTATCCGACACGATCGCCTCCGCCGATCTGGCCCGCCGGCCCTTCGCACTCGTGGGCGATGCCGGCACGCGCTATCTTGCCCAAACGCTGATCGTCGCGACCGGCGCACAAGCCAAATGGCTCGGGCTTGAGAGCGAGGTGCAATTCAAAGGTTTCGGCGTCTCGGCTTGCGCAACCTGCGACGGATTCTTCTTCAGAGGCAAGCGCGTGGCCGTCGTGGGCGGCGGCAACACCGCAGCAGAAGAAGCGCTTTTCCTGACCAATTTCGCCGAACGCGTGACCCTCATCCACCGCCGCGCAGCGCTGCGTGCCGACAAGACCAATCAGCTCAGGCTCGCCGGAAATCCCAAGATCGAGATCGTCTACGACACGGCCGTCGACGAAGTCATAGGCGGCGGCAACCCCAAATCCGTAACCGGCGTGCGCCTGCGCAACCTGTCGACCGGAAAAGCGGAACACCTATCGGTAGACGGATTATTCGTCGCCATCGGCCACACGCCCGCGACCGAACTCTTCCTGGGCCAACTGGAGATGGATGCCGAGGGCTATATCCGCACGGCCCCGGACTCCACGGCCACCAGCGTGCCGGGCGTGTTCGCCGCCGGCGACGTCAAGGACAAGGTGTTCCGCCAGGCCGTCACCGCCGCCGGCATGGGCTGCATGGCCGCGCTGGAGGCCGAACGATTCCTCGCCGGCCATTGATGCGATCGCGAATGGATTGGGACAAGTTGCGGATTTTTCATGCGGTGGCGTCGGCGGGTAGCTTCACCCACGCCGGCCAGATGCTCGCGCTCAGCCAATCCGCCGTGAGCCGCCAGATCGGCGCCCTCGAGGAAGAAATCGCCACCCCGCTTTTCCAGCGACACGCGCGGGGTCTCACGCTGACCGACGAAGGGGAGCTGCTTTACAGCGCCGTCTCCGACGTCTTGACCCGCCTGGGCCAGGCCGAAGAGGCGCTCAAGAACGCTCAATCGGCCCCCCGGGGCTCGCTGAAAGTGACGGCGAGCCACGGACTCGGCGCCTATTGGCTGGTGCCGCAGCTGAACGGCTTCCTGCGCGAATATCCGGAGCTGCAGCTGCATCTGCTGTTCGATGACCGCGAGCTCAATCTGGCGCAGCGCGAGGCCGATATCGCCTTGCGGATGCGCGCGCCCGTGCAAGCCGATCTCATCCAGCGCAAGCTCTTCACTGTGCATTACCACATCTATGCTGCGCCCCAGTATCTCGCGCGCTCGGGCAGGCCCGAAAGCCTGGAAGACCTCGCCAAGCACACGATCGTCGTCTATGGCGAGACGGCGTCGCCGGAGATTCGCGACGTAAACTGGCTCCAGGATTCGGCGCGGCGGCTGTCGCCCGGCGAATATGGCGCCATCCTGCGCATCAACAATTTGACCGGCATCCTGCGCACCACAGAAGCCGGCATCGGCATTGCCGCGTTGCCCGACTATGTCGCCGCCGAACGCTCGAGCCTGGTGCGCATTCTGCCCGACATAGAAGGTCCGAGCTTCGACGTGCACCTCGTCTATTGCGATGCGCTCAGGCAGTCCAAGCGCGTCGGCGCCTTCCGCGATTTCCTGGTGCGTGCCGCGAGGGATTGGAAGTACTGAGCACCGGTTTCCGCTCGCTCGAGTTGTGAAGGTGCTGATATAGCGACCGCACCAACCCTGTTATCGCGCTGGCGGCGGGTCGCCGCCTCGCCCATGTGGGCAGGTATATCGTTTTTGCATTGCTGGGAGCGCGGACGTCCTCGTCCGCCATTGATGGTCAGGCACATTGATGATTGCGAAGATCAGGGATGTATTAACATCATACGCGGACGAGGACGTCCGCGCTCCCAGGAGGCGTTCATCTCCTCTGCCATAAAGCGATAGCCCTGCCGCAACGTGGAGGCGGGTTCGCTTTACGGCGCGTGGAAGGCCAACGAGATGTGCATATCGCAGCGCACTGCGGTCGCTTCGGGCAAGCGAACCCGCCCCAGATCGCGAGATTTCTAATAAAAAACCGCGAAACGGGGCATCGGAATATTACGTTAAATCTCGGTAATGCCATTGCATCCGGCTTGGGGCGGCTTATTTTAGGTCGGTCGCTGGCTGTTCCCAAGAGCCGCGACATTTGCCTCCGCCTGCCCCCTCGGGCGTGAGTGCACTCAAGCAAGTGGCCTGCGGCCGGAGCGTTCCCCCACGCTCCGGCCGTTTTTTTTGGCCGACCTTTTTTGGGACGCCAATCCGGCCACATCGACCCGAAGTTCAGGCTGCGGCTTTCCTCGTTGCGACCACCTGATCGGCCAGACGCCCGGTCAGCTCGGCCAAATGGTCGAACGTTGTCTCGAACGTGCCGACGCCCTGGGTCAAGGAACGCAGATCGATGATGAGATTGTGCAGCTCGGCAAGCGGCATCTGGGCTTCCACCGTGTCCCATCCCTTCCAGCCCGGGCGCGCGTCATAACCCATAATCTGGCCCCTGCGGCCGGCGACCACCTGATTTGCCTTCGACGTCGCATCGTTAGGCACGTGGATTTTCACATGCATGATCGGCTCGAGCAGCACCGGCGAACAATCGGGCATGCCCTCGGACATCGCGATGCGCGCCGCGGTCTGGAATGCGGCGTCCGAAGAGTCCACCGAGTGATAGGACCCGTCGACCAGCGCAACGGCAACATCGACGACGGGGAAACCCAGCGGACCCTGTTTCAGATAATCGATCACGCCTTTTTCCACCGAGGGGATGAACTGGCGCGGCACGACACCGCCCTTGATCTGATCCTCGAAGACGAAGCCGGTGCCGCGCGGCAGAGGCTTGATCTCGATATGGACGTCGCCGAACTGGCCGTGGCCGCCCGTCTGGCGCTTGTGGCGGCCATGCTGCTTGCCGGCTTTCCGGATCGTCTCCTTGTAGGGGACCTTCGGCTGATGCGTCGCAATCCTCAGCCCGTATTTGCTCGCAAGCTTTTCGACGCCGACCTTCAGGTGAATCTCGCCCTGCCCGGCCAGCGCCATTTCCTGCAGCTCCGCGTCCTGACGGAATTGCAGCGACGGATCCTCTTCCTGCAGCTTGTGAATGGCTGCCGTGAGCTTGACTTCATCCTTGCGGTCGGTGGCCTCGATGGCGAGGCTATACACCGGTTCGAGCTGCTCGATCTCGACCCGCGGCAATGTCTGGCGGCCGGTACCGAGCACCTCGCCGGTTGCTATGCCTTCGAGCCGGCCCAGCGCCACCGTGTCGCCCGCCTTGGCCTCGGCAAGCTTGGTTTGCGCCTCGCCCTTGAGCGCGAACATGCCTCCGATGCGCCCGTCGCGCCCGTCGCGCGTATGCAGCACCTGACCGTCCTTCAAAGATCCTGCGAGCACACGGGCGAGCGAGAGCTTTCCATGCGCTCCGTTGTAGGTCTTGAGAATCTGCACGATGCTTTCGCCATGGGCGGCGATTCCCAGCCGCCTGGCAGTGTCGGAGACTTCCGGCGTCTCGTGGCGCAGCGCCTTGAGCAGCCTGCGGATGCCGTTGTCCCTCTCGGCCGATCCGATCAATGCCGGCACGATGAGCCCCTGCGAAAGCTCCTTTGCCAAGTCGTCGAACACCTCGTCGCGCGGCGGCTCGACATCGGACAGAAGCTCTTCCATCAGATGCTCGTCGTAGTCGGCAAGCTTTTCGAGCATGGAGAAGCGTGCCTGTTTCTCCTCCTCTGCGATGTCGCCCTGGAGTTCGACGATCTGCGAGGCGTTGTGTTCGCGGTAGACATAGGCCCGCTCGAGCGCGAGGTCGACGAAGCCCGTGACGATGCCTTTCTCCCAGATCGGAATCTGGCGCAGCAAAAGCGGCTTGTCGCTGGCCTCCTGCAGGCGGGCGAGCAGATCGCGCAGCGATCCGTCGGCCTTGTCGATCTTGTTGACGAACAGCAGATGGGGAAGGGAAAGATCGGCCAATCGCTTGAGGAACGGCTTGAGCATCGTGACTTTCGCCGCGTCCGGCTCGCAGACGACGACCGCGGCATCCACGCCCGGCAGGACGTTGAGGGTGTCCTGCAGAAATTCGATCGAGCCCGGGCAGTCGAGGAACGTGAAGCTTTCGTCGAGATATTTGGTTGTTGCGCAATTGACCTCGACGCTCATCTCGCGCGCGCGCGCTTCCGGCGAGGAATCTCCCACCGTATTGCGCTGCGGCACGCTGCCTTTGCGCCCGATCGCACCGGTCACCGCGAGGATGCTTTCGAGCAGGGTCGTCTTGCCGCTGCCGTAAGGCCCCACGAGGGCCACTGCACGTGGCCCTCTCCCTCCGTTCTTTCTTGTCATCGGCGCCTCCTTATCCTCGCAAGCTGCCTGCGAGAACGAGGCGCGGCGGGCGCTGCCCGCATCCCGTCAAAGGGATGGGCGGCGTCACGCGCCCCGGATTGGGATGCTCGCGCCGATGGACGGCGCTGGCAAGAGGGTGCGTTCGAAGAAGAAGCCAAGCGCCTGCCGCCGGCCGCGCTTCGTCACCTCCCGCGCCAAATCGCGCGCCCGCTGCACCTTGCCGGGCTTTGACATGCCCATGATCCGTGTCCCGCCGGTCTGCAGCGCAATTTCGAAGCTATTGCGGCGACCGGCGCCAGCCCGGAATTCTACCTAGGGAAAAGGCCTTATTGGGGCTGGGAGCGCGGACGTCCTCGTCCGCGCCTGATCGTGACGCGACGCCGATGATCGCGAAAATCAATGAGCGTCAGCATCAGTCGCGGACGAGGACGTCCGCGCTCCCAGGGACGGCCGCGCTCCCAGGAACTTCCGCGCTCCCAGGCAAAGTCCAGGCTCGCAGAGAGGAAAACGGCCAGTCCTCGGCATTGCCGACAAGACCGGCCTTGACCGGATTTTCTTCGATGTATGCGACCGCGCTGGTGAAATGTAGCGCGTCGCGGATGAAGCGGTCGAAATAGTCAGCCGCCCAGATTTTACCTTTCGTGCCTTTGGCCCGCCCGATCTGCCGCGCACTGAAAGACTTCCAGCCCTGAACGACGGCGGCCAGAGGCCAGCCTTCGATTTGCTCGATCAACGCATGAACGTGATTGGGCATGACAACCCACGTTATGAGGCGATAGCGCGTCCCATCCGACCACTTCAGAACAAGAGTTGCAGGGGCTTTGGCCTTGACGGTCGCAATTCTGCGAACTCTGTCTTCGGTTGTCATCTGTTCAGCTCCTGCCACTACGGCTATGCGCTCGCTTCCTCGTGCTGGGTGCGAACAGACTTGTAGGGCTTGATCTTGGCAATTTGACCCATGATCTGACGCTTGGCTTCGAGCGTGTCAAACGCGTTCTGCAACCGCAGGAAGTAACCCTCCGACAGGCCAAAGAACTTGCCCAACCGCAGATCGGTATCCGCGGTAATGCTGCGCGTGCCGTTCACGATGGCGTGGATACGGTTCGGTGGTACGCCGATAGCATGGGCCAGCTGGTTCTGGCTCATCCCGATCTCGTTCAGGAACTCTTCTTTGAGAATTTCTCCGGGATGCGGGTTGCGCAACAGGCTCATATTACGTCCTTCCAGATTGCTACGATTTTCAATGATAATCGACAATTTCAACGTCGCTTGCGTCTCCGTCGCCCCAGCGGAAGCAAATCCGCCACTGATCGTTGATCCGAATGCTCCACTGACCCTTGCGATCTCCCTTGAGCGCCTCCGGCCGGTTGCCCGGCGGGTTGCGCAGGTCGTCCATCATTCCGGCCGCATCGAGCTGGCGCAGCTTCCGCAGCGCCCGCTCCTGCATGTCGCCCGGAAACTTCCGGCTGCGCTGGCCCTGCCAGATGCCTTCGGTCTCCTTGCAGCGAAAAGAACGGATCATTCATCGTTGCCGAATATAGTGTGATACGCAGTCCGTATCAAGTACAACCGCTTCCCGAGACGGGATTTGAGAGCCGCTTCGCCATCACGTTCTACGCCGCCCAATCAGCGGAGAGAACTTCCGCCTGCTCCAGCACGATGTTCGTCGCCTTTTCCTGAAGGTCGGGTGGATAGCCGTATTTCCGTAGGATGCGCTTGACCAGAACCCGAAGATGAGCGCGGGCGTTTTCGCGGACGGTCCAATCGATGGTGACGTTTGAGCGGACGGTCGCCACCAATTCGCGGGCGATCTTGCGCAGGGCCTCGTCGCCCATGATTTTAACGGCGCTGTCGTTGGTTTCGAGCGCGTCGTAGAAGGCGACCTCGTCATCCGTCAGGCCCAATTCTTCGCCGCGCCGTTCGGCCGCGCGCATGTCCTTGGCGAGCTGGATCAGCTCTTCGATGACCTTGGCGGTCTCGATGGCGCGGTTCTGGTAGCGCCGCAACGATTGTTCGAGCAGGTCGGCAAATGACCGCGCCTGGACCACATTCTTTCGCAACCGCGTGCCGATTTCGCCCTTTAGGAGCTTTTGCAGCAACTCGACCGCGAGATTGCGTTGGGGCATGTCGCGGACTTCGGCAAGGAAGTCGTCGGAGAGGATTGAGATGTCCGGCTTCTTCAGGCCCGCCGCCGCGAACACGTCAATGACCTCATCCGAGACCATCGCCTGCGAAATGATCTGCCGAATGGCATGATCGAGGTCTTCGTCCGTCTTGCGCTCGCCCTGTACGCTTTTAGCGAGGACAGCCCGCACGGCCTGGAAGAAGCCCACATCGTCCCGAATGCGCAACGCTTCGTCGTCCGGAACGGCCAACGCGAACGCCTTGGACAATTCGGTCACGGCCTTGAGCAGCCGATCCTTGCCATCCTTCTGCGCGAGGATGTGTTCCTGTGCCGCCGGCAGAAGCGTGACGCGCTGCGCCGGCGATCCCGTTTGCCAATGCGCCCAATCGAACCCATGAAACAGGCCGAGACACACTTCGTATTTGCTCTGCATCAGCGCCACGGCTTCGGCCTGATCGAGCGCGGTCTTGCCCGTGCCGCCGGCTTCCGTATAGGTCGCGAGCGCTTCCTTCAATTCCTGGGCGAGCCCCAGATAATCGACCACCAAGCCGCCGGGCTTGTCCTTGAACACGCGATTGACGCGCGCTATCGCCTGCATGAGGCCATGCCCCCGCATCGGCTTGTCGACATACATGGTCGAAAGGCTCGGCGCGTCGAAGCCGGTCAGCCACATATCGCGCACGATGACGAGGCGAAACGGGTCCGCCGGATTGCGGAAGCGTTTCGCCAATTCCTCGCGGCGGCCCTTGTCGCGGATGTGATCCTGCCAGTCGAGCGGATCGGACGCCGAGCCGGTCATGACGACCTTCATCGAGCCGTTCTCGTCGCCGCCACCGTGCCATTCCGGCCGCAGCGCCGCGATTTCGCGATAGAGCGCCACGGCAATGCGCCGGCTCATGCAAACCACCATCGCCTTGCCGTCCATCGCCGCAAGGCGGGCTTCGTAATGCGCAACCAGATCGCGCGCGATGAGCTTGACGCGGTTTTCCGAGCCGACCACGGCTTCGAGTTGCGCCCATTTGCTCTTGAGCCGCTCTTTGCGCTCGACTTCTTCGCCTTCGGTCACCTCGTCGAATTTGGGATCGATCTGCGGGCGTTGGTCGGCCTTCAGCTCCAGCTTGGCAAGACGGCTCTCGTAATAGATCGGCACAGTAGCGCCGTCTTCGACGGCGCGTTGGATGTCGTAGACGCTGATGTAATCGCCGAACACTTGGCGTGTGTTTGCGTCGGTTTTTTCGATGGGCGTGCCGGTAAAGCCGATGAAGGAGGCATTCGGCAGGGCATCGCGCATGTGTCGCGCGAAACCGTCGATGAAATCATATTGGCTGCGGTGGGCTTCATCGGCCATCACCAGGATGTTGCGCCGTTCGGAAAGGATCGGGTGCCTGTCGCCCTTCTCGTCGGGAAAGAATTTCTGGATCGTCGTGAAGACGACCCCGCCGGCGGCCACCGCGAGCTTGGCGCGTAAATCGTCGCGGTCATTCGCCTGCACGGGCGGCTGACGCAACAACTCCTGGCAGCGCGCGAAGGTGCCGAAGAGCTGATCATCGAGATCGTTGCGGTCGGTGATGACGACAATGGTGGGATTTTCCATCGCCGGATGCAGGATCGCGCGGCCGGCATAGAACGCCATGGTCAGGCTCTTACCGGAGCCTTGTGTATGCCAGACTACGCCGATGCGCCGGTCGCCCTGCTCGCCGCCCTTTTGCGCCCGCGCAAAGAAGCCGCCATGTTCGGCTATTCCGCGCTCGGCGCCGGCAGCGCGCAAGGTTTCTTCGATAGCCACATTCACGGCATGGAACTGATGATAGCCCGCCAGCTTCTTGGTGATCTTGCCGCCGCCTTCGTCTTCGAACACGGTGAAGTGCCGCACCAGCTGGAGCAAGCGTTCCTTGGCGAAGGCGCCCGCCAGCAGCACCTGCAATTCGGCCATTCCCGCGGGCTCGCCGCGCCCGTCGATGGTCCGCCAGGGCTTGAACCATTCGCGGCCTGCACCGATGGCGCCGATGCGCGCCTGCACGCCGTCCGAGACGATCTGCGCGGCGTTTGTCGCAAACAAATTTGGGATTTGCGCCTGATAGGTCTGAAGCTGCTGAAAGGCGGACCAGACGGTGGCATTTTCGTCGGCAGGGTTCTTCAGCTCGATTACCGCGAGCGGCAGGCCGTTGACGAATAGCACCACGTCCGGTCGCCTTGTGTGCTGGCCTTCGGCGACCGTGAATTGATTGACTGCCAGCCAGTCGTTATTGTCCGGCTTGTCGAAATCAACGATGCGCGCCTGCGTTCCTGCGATGGAGCCGTCATCGCGGCGAAATTCTACTGTGACCCCATCGACCACCATGCGATGAATGGCGCGGTTGCGCTCGATCAGCGACGGCGCAGCCGCGCGGGTGAGCTTCCGGAACGCGTCCTCCTGCGCTTCCGGCGGCAGGTTCGGATTGAGCCGTTCGATCGCTTGGAGCAGGCGGCGTTCCAGGATGACGTCGCGATAATTCGGGTCGTTGCGTTCGGCGCCCGGCTCGCCTGAAGCAATGTCGGGACCGTGAAGGATTTCGTAGCCGAGGGCTTCCAGCCAGGCGAGTGCCGCTTGTTCGACGATGGATTCGGTGAAGCCCGCCAACTCAGGCCGCCTCGGTCATCAACTCGCTGATGGTCAGACGCAACCAACCCAACAAAACCAGGTTGCGAATGGCGCTCGCCACGGCTTGCTGCTTGCTTTCGGCACGCCAAGCCTTTTTCCAATTGAGGATAAAGTCGTAGAGGTCCTGTTCGGCCACGTCTCCATTGGGCTTCAATAGCTTAATCTGCCGGCTGGCGAACAACACGGTCATAACCTCCTCGGCTTGCTCCGTGCTCTTGATCCGGCTGAACAAATCGACGGCCTTGGCGATCTTCGTTCTATAGCGTTCGATCTGCTCTTTGTAGCGATTGCGGTCCGTTTCGTATTGCGGCGCTACGCGTAGCGCGAGCAAACGTCCCAATTGCTGTTCGCTCAGCCAATTGCGATTGGCAAAATCGTGCAGCGCCAGCTTCACCTCGCCGGAGAACGGGCCATAACTTCCCTTGTCGAACTGGAAGCCCGTAGGCACGCCCATTTCGGTGACTACGTAGCAAATTTTCTGAAAGATCGTACGGCCGACCGGATTGGCGTAGGGCTGAGCCTCCAGCGCCCGCAGCACTTCCATCAGCACCACCCATTCCGGCTTGAGCGGGTCCGCCTTGCGGCCCTTGCCTTCCAGACTCATCTGCGACGGCGCGGCGAGGAATTCCTCCGTCAATTCATTCTTGGGCGTGCCGTAGGGCGCAAAGACCTCCACATCGACCGGCAGGCGATGCAGTTTGTTGTAGATCAGCGGCCCGACTTCGGACCATTCGAGGCCGCCATTGCCGCAGCCGAGCGGCGGCATGGCGATGCTGGCGATCTCCCAATCCGCCACATGCGCCGCCAGATAGTCGAGCCCGCGCTCGATATCCGTGAGCCGGGACGGCGAACGCCAGTGGTCTTTGGTCGGAAAATTGATTATCCGGGTTCCGGACGCATCCCGGTAGAGGTAAGGCGCGCCGAGGCGCACGGATTTCTCGTCGCAGCGTCGCTTGTAGTCATCGAACATTGCGGGAAAACGCCGCTTGAACTGCTCGGCCACGCCCTTGCCCATCACGCCGACGCAATTGACCGTGTTCACCAGGGTCTGTGCCCGGCTTTCGAACAAATCGCCGATGAGCGCCTTGAACATGGTTGATTCCTTTAGCGGAAGAATAACATGGGGTTGACCGTGACCTGTAAGGCGAATCCGAGGTCCACCAGCCGGGCTGCCGCAGCATTATCCACGACATAAGCCCCGGTCAGATAAGCAGGTTCCACCCGGTGGGGCACCAGCACCTCGGCGCACTTCTGGGCCTTATGGCGGAAATATGCCGGCGGATTATCGGGATGGCGCCAGTCCATTGCGAAGATGGCATCGAAATCCAGCGCTTGCCACTGCGCGGGTGCCAGATAGCGCACATAGTCGCTGGCCGCGTTTTGGTCCGAAATCACCGTGCCGTTGAGCTGCAACACCTGCGTCGAGACGCGCAAGACGCACAGGTTTGGGGCGTCATCCTTCCGCTTGAACATCATCGGATTGCGCGCATGGAAATAGAGGTTGGCGTATTGATGCAGCTTCATGCCGCCCGGCACCTGCTTCCTGTCGCGCTTGTCCTGCACCGGCTGCAAGGCAGTAACCCTACGCCGATGGCCGTCTTGCTGTCGGTGAAGGGACATGGCGGTATAGTCGTATGACTAACCATACGACTATACCCACGACCTCGCGTCTTGAAGTCATCGAGACGGGGGCACGCCGGCGCTGGACGCCGGAAGAGAAGCTGCGGATTGTCGCGGAGAGCCTTTCGATACCGCGGAACGTATCGGCGACGGCGCGGCGGCATGGATTGTCGAACGGCCAGCTGTTCACGTGGCTGCGGCTGGCGCGCGACGGCAAATTGGTTCCGAACGAACCGGGTTTTGTTCCTGCGATTGTCGCGCCGTCGCCAGGCGTTGCGGCAATTTCGGCGGGAGATACGGCGCGTTGCGGACGCATCGAGATTGTATTGTCGGAGCCGCGCCGGATGATTGTGGACGGCGATATCGATCCGGCCGCCATTGTGCGCGTGATTGCCGTGCTCGACCGGCGCACCGGATGATTCCGGTTCCGTCCGGCGTGCGGGTGTGGATTGCTGTGGGCCACACCGACATGCGCCGTGGCATGAACAGCCTGGCGCTTCAGGTGCAGCAGGTGCTGAAGCGCAATCCTCATGGTGGCGATCTTTTTGTTTTCCGCGGGCGCAGAGGCGACCTTTTGAAGGTTCTTTGGCATGACGGGCTGGGCATGTCGCTCTACGCCAAGCGCCTGGAGCGGGGGCGATTCGTCTGGCCGTCGGCGAGCGAAGGCACTGTTGCGATCACGCCAGCGCAGATGGGCTACATGCTCGAGGGGATCGACTGGAGACATCCGCTTCGCACATTCCAGCCGCAAGCGGCAGGTTGATCTCCAACGCCATCCATCCACAGCTGTCTGTCGATTTGTCTTTCCCGTGCGGGCCAAAAGCAATCGCGTTTGCGCGCTCGTTGTGATTCCATCGCCTTATGGCGGGTGCAATTGATTCGCTTCCCAACGATATTGAAGCGCTGAAAGCGCTGGTGATTGCGGCGCGGATCGATGCTCAGACGGCGCAAGGCGAAGTTGTTCGCGTTTGCGAGGAAGCGGCCCGAGCCAAGGCCGAAGCGGCACGTGCCAAAGCGAGCGTTTCGAGCACCGAGGCGCTGATTGCACAATTGAAGCTGACCATCGAGAAGCTCAAGCGCGAGCTTTACGGCGCCAGATCCGAGCGCACGAAGAAGCTCATCGACCAGCTGGAGCTTCAGCTGGAGGAGCTTGAGGCCTCGGCAGCCGAAGATGAGCTTGCCGCGCTGAAAGCGGCAAGATCGGCAGGCGAAAGCTTCGTGCCTGCGCACACGCGCAAGAAGCCGGTCAAGAAGCCGTTTCCTGCGCATCTGCCACGCGAACGGGTCGTTATACCGGGACCGGCCGCGTGCCCCTGCTGCGGCGGAACGAACTTGCACAAGCTCGGCGAGGATATCACCGAGACGCTGGAGGTGATCCCCAGGTCCTGGAAGGTGATCCAGACCGTGCGCGAGAAGTTCAGCTGCCGGGCGTGCGAGAAGATCGCGCAAAGCCCGGCGCCCTTTCACACGCTCTTGCGCGGCCATGTGGGACCCAACGTGCTGGCCATGATCCTGCACGACAAGTTCGCGCTGCATCAGCCCTTGAACCGGCAGAGCGAGCGCTTCGCGCGCGAAGGGATCGATCTTTCACTCTCGACGCTGGCCGATCATGTGGGCAGTTGCACGACGTTGCTTGCGCCGCTCGCCGATTTGATCGGCGCCCATGTGTTTGCCGGCGAGCGCCTTCACGGCGACGACACGCCGATCCCGTTGTTCGCCAAAACCAAGACGATCAAGGCCCGGCTATGGACCTATGTGCGCGACGATGCACCCTTCGGCGGCACCGAGCCGCCGGCCGCAGTGTTCTTCTTCTCGCGCGATCGTGCCGGCATCCATCCCGAGCAGCACCTTTGCCATTACGGCGGCATCCTGCAGGCCGACGCCTATGCCGGATTCGGCGGGCTCTACGAGCAGGGCCGCAAGCCGGCGCCCATCACGGAGGCCGCGTGCTGGGCGCACGCCAGGCGCAAGTTCTTCGTGCTTGCCGACATCGCCTCGCAGGCCCGCAGCCAAAAGGCGGTCCTGATCTCGCCGCTCGCGTTCGAAGCGGTGCAGAAGTTCGACGCCATCTTCGCCCACGAGCGCGTCATCAACGGGCAGTCCGCCGCTGCACGGCTTGCCTATCGACGCGAGCACATGGCGCCGCTGGTGGAAGAGCTTCATGCGTGGATGCAAACCGAGCGCGCCAAGCTCTCCCGCCATGCCGATCCCGCCAAAGCCATGGACTACATGCTCAAGCGATGGGACGCCTTCACGCGCTTTCTTTCCGACGGACGCATCTGCCTATCCAACAATGCGGCCGAGCGCGTGCTGAGAGGCGCGGCACTGGGCAGGAAGGCGTGGCTCTTCGTCGGCTCCCAGCGCGGCGGGGAAAGAGCAGCCATGATGTACACGCTCATTCAAACAGCCAAGCTCAACGATATCGATCCGCAAGCCTGGCTTGCCGACGTGCTGGCCCGCATCGCCGATCATCCTGTGAACAAGCTTGCGGAGCTGCTTCCCTGGAACTGGGCGAAAGACAAAGGCTTGCGTAAACTGGCGGCATGACCGCCGTCGCCCCTCAAAATCACCCTCAACGACGGCAAGCCGCGCACCAAAACCAACTGTCAAGCACAAACGCCCAATCCGATCCGCGGCCCTCGGCGTACGGTTACGCAAGGCAACGGAACGATGCGGAAGCTTTGCCACGCGCTCGTACGATAGAATGCCGTGCGCCATGACCGAGCCGACATTCGCCACCGGCATGATGCAATGCAGCTCGGTGACGCGCGGGTCCACAACTATACGACGTCGCTGGCCAAGCGTTCAGCGTCCTTCACGCGGATTTCGCCGGAGATAAGCTTGGGAAGGAGTGCGTCGCGGAGCGCGGCGATAGTTGATGACGTCGCATCGGCTGCAAAAGTGCTGCGCCATATCGAATCGGCAAACATCTCAAATTGAGCGTGAGCATTTTGGGGTGCAGTAACCAACTGGATGGTTTGAAGGTCTTCTTTGCGAAAGCCGGACTGCACGCTACGTGCACCCATTCCCTTCATAGTGGATTGAAAGATTGTTGATTGAAGAAAATAAAATAAGAACTCCCGGCAAGCTCTTAATGGTACAACCTTTACAAGCGCGACATTGTACGCCCCCGCCAAACCCCTGCAAACGCGAGCGAGGGAGTCATTCATCTTTTCGGAATTTCCCGAAGAGCCATAGCGGGCGATCATTATGTCGTCGACTGTGAACTTTCGTAGCCTTGAAGTGTCAGGCACGAAGGTCATGTGGCTATTTGTATAGAAGTCACGAATTTGAACTAGCCGCACATAACCTTCACGCGGCTCGGATATAAATTCGCTCGCAGGTGGCTGAGAACCACCTTCAAAAGTCATCAGATCACTCAGACGCTCGACCCGCCACCCCTTCGGAATCTCACCCAACTCGGAGTTTTCGAATGAATCCGGGAACAGGTCGGCAATCGGTCTCGGTAGCCCGGGATCGCGGCCTTCGGCTTTGGCGCGGACGGGATCGAAGTCGACGAACCAGGATTTGAAAAGCGCCCGCGCCATCGCCTCCAGCGTCTCATTCATCCGCCGATTCAGCTCGATCTTGTCATCCAGCGTGCCGAGGATTTGGGCGATGGCGTGCTGTTCGGCCAACGGAGGCAAATGCATCACCAGTCTTCGAGCTGAGCCCACGTTGAAGTGCTGCTGAACTGCCCCAACAAGATGGGCATTCACATGGTGGGTCGCGACCGAGTTGACGAAATAGGCCAGAAAATTGGCATCAAGACGCGGACCGCATCTCACTATGACAAGATCAGAGCAATTCGATTCAGGAAGTGACTTCGGGATAACTGCACACGCACCAGGTTTTCCCGTCCGAACGATCACTACGTCTCCGGGTGATAGCGCAGATTTTCGAAGTCGGGCGTGAAATTCCTTACTAATAAATTTAATATCTTCCGTATTTATTCGATGCGGCTCGACATTTTGGGATCGCAAGAACGGAATCCCTCGTTCGACATACTCGGATGCCATAGTGCCGACATGGCCGACGGTTAGCTCACTGGCCACATCCTCCAAGTGAACCATCGGCCACGCCTCATCGCTCATAACCGAGTTCCTTGAGGTTTGTGGCGATAGCGACGTCGAGTTTGGCGGCTTCCGCCTGCTGCTCGCGCCATTGCGCGGCCAACCGCTTCATCTTTTCGTCGAACGGTTCGCCATCGTCTTCGGCCGCTTCGGCGCCGACATAGCGGCCGGGTGTCAGCACATGACCATGCTTGCGGATGTCATCGAGCTTGGCCGAAAAGCAGAAGCCAGCCACGTCGGCATATGTTCCCGCGCCTTTATCACCGCGCCAGGCATGATACGTGCCCGCGATCTTGGCGATATTTGTATCCGACAATTCGCGATGAATGCGGTCCGTCAGCGTGCCCAGCTTTCTGGCATCGATGAACAACGTTTCGCCGCGCCGGTCACGAAACCGTCCGTTCCTTTTTGTGCGTGCGAGGAACCACAGACAGACCGGAATTTGCGTCGAATAAAACAGCTGACCGGGCAGCGCCACCATGCAATCAACGAAATCGGCCTCGACGATGGCCTTGCGGATTTCGCCTTCGCCCGATTGGCTGGACGACATCGAGCCATTGGCAAGGACGAAGCCGGCAAGTCCTGTCGGCGCCAGGTGATAGAGGAAATGCTGCACCCAGGCGTAGTTGGCGTTGCCGGCAGGCGGGGCGCCATAGACCCAGCGCTTGTCGCCCTTCAGCAATTCGCCGCGCCAATCGCTGTCGTTGAACGGCGGGTTGGCGAGCACATAATCGGCCTTCAAATCCGGGAAGCGGTCATTATGAAACGAATCGCCATGGGCGATCTGGGCGTCGATGCCGCGAATGGCGAGATTCATCTTGGCGAGGCGCCACGTCGTGTAATTCGATTCCTCGCCATAGATGGAGATGTCGGTCTTAGCCTTGCCGCCATTGCCGTTGCCGTTCCGATGGGCGTGGATGAATTTCTCGCTCTGCACGAACATGCCGCCAGAGCCGCAGCACGGATCGAACACGCGCCCGCTATAGGGCGCCAGCATCTCCACCAGCACGCGCACGACATGGGTGGGCGTGTAGAACTGCCCGCCGCTCTTGCCTTCGGCGCTGGCGAAGCGCGACAGAAAATATTCGTAGACGCGGCCGAGCGTGTCGCGCGCGCGGGCAGCCTCGCTGCCGAGCGCAATGTCGCTGACCAGATTGATGAGTTGGCCGAGCCGCTGCTTGTCGAGCCCCGGCCGCGCGAAGTCTTTCGGCAATACGCCTTTGAGCGAAGGATTGTCGCGCTCGATCGCTTCCATCGCGTCATCGACCAGCCGGCCGATGGTCGCTTGCGGCGCCTGCGACTTGAGATAGGCCCAGCGCGCTTCCGGCGGCACCCAGAAGATATTGACCGCTCTGTATTCGTCGGGGTCTTCCAGAAGCTTCGCGATCGCGCTCGAACGATTCGGGATTTCGGGACCAAGAAAATATTCGTCCTTCGGATTGTCGACCGCCGCGCTGAGATAACTCTGCCGCGCTTCAAATGCGTCCGAGATGTATTTGAGGAAGATGAGTCCCAGGACGACGTGTTTGTATTCCGCCGCATCCATGTTGTTGCGCAGCGCATCGGCCGCGGCCCAGAGCTTCGCTTCGAAGCCGAGCGGGCCGGATTCATTTTTCCCCTTTGAAGGCTTGCCTGCCGCGGCAATGAGCGTCTCCGCATCCGGGGAAGCGGACGGATTTGGCGGTGCATCCGATTTCGGCGGTCGTCCTCGCGGCATTGTCATTCCTTGATCGATTTCGCTTGTCTTCCGGGTATTCCGACCGGACTGCTATGGATTACACATTTTCGGCTTGCTCGACGATTTGCTCCGATCTCGCCCAGCGCCCAGAGTGAACTTCCCCTTGATTTGAGAGGTGGCGACGTTCGACCCGATCCCTGACGCGTTTGCGGATATCCCGGAGCTCCCCCTTGGGCCGGTTAAGCGCTGATGGCGTTTCTTCTGGACACGAAGATCGTGTCCGATCTCATGCACAATCCGCAAGGCGTGGCGGCCGCGCATGTGAACAGGACGGATGAGGACGGAGCGCTCGCCAATATCCGGCAGCGCAAGGTTGACGGTATAACCATTTTGGTATAAATCGCTCGCAGCCTGTGGCTGGTACACGTTCGCCCGAAGATGAACGAAAGCGTGTACAAACCGAGGACTCTTTTCCTCAGTGAGGGAAAATCTCAGGGAAAAATAAAAAATCCGGGTCGTTCCATAAGAAATATTAGTAGAATCAACAGCTTACAAGATTCGTAGCAGTTGGAGCAGGGAAAGCTCACGGAACGGGGCCTGCCTGGGAGCGCGGACGTCCTCGTCCGCGCCTGATGATGACGCATCCACGATCATCTCCACTATCAAGGGACGTCGCCGTCACTCGCGGACGAGGACGTCCGCGCTCCCAGGCAAAGTCCGCGCTCGCAGAGAAGAAAAAGGCCAGTCCTCGGCATTGCCGACAAGACGGGCCTTGACCGGATTTTCTTCGATATATGCGACCGCGCTGCTGAAATGTGGCGCGTCGCGGATGAAGCGGTCGAAATAGTCGGCCGCCCAGATTTTACCTTTCGTGCCTTTTGCGCGCCCGATCTGCCGTGCGCTGAAAGATTTCCAGCACTGAACGACGGCTGCCAGAGGCCAGCCTTCGATTTGCTCAATCAACGCATGAACGTGATTGGGCATGACGACCCACGCAATGAGGCGATAGCGCGTCCCATCGAAATAGGAGAGTGCACGGGAAACGATCTCTGCATAGGGCGGTTGGCGCAGCAGACAGGAGCCGTAACCTGCATCGATCAGCCTCTCGATGCTTCTTCGTCGCGTTTCCTCGTCGAGCGCTGCAATACCCGCCCTGAGCGCAGGCGGGACGCTGTCCGCCAGACGAAATGTCACGGATTGCGTTGTGCCTGCCGCATCAAAGTGCGGCAGATATCCACGCCTGTGCCAATAGCGATGATGTCTCCCGGCCATTTCGACAGGATGCAGAAAATCCGTCGCAAAGAATTGCCATTGTTGTCGCAAAATGTCGTTGCCGCGGGACCGCGGACGTCCTCGTCCGCGCCTGATGATGACGCATCCACGATCATCTCCACGATCAAGGGACGTTGCCGTCACTCGCGGACGAGGACGTCCGCGCTCCCAGGAATGTCCGCGCTCCCAGGGACGTCCGCGCTCCCAGGCAAAGTCCGCGCTCGCAGAGAAGAAAAAGGCCAGTCCTCGGCATTGCCGACAAGACGGGCCTTGACCGGATTTTCTTCGATATATGCGACCGCGCTGGTGAAATGTAGCGCGTCGCGGATGAAGCGATCGAAATAGTCGGCCGCCCAGATTTTACCTTTCGTGCCTTTGGCGCGCCCGATCTGCCGTGCGGTGAAAGATTTCCAGCCCTGAACGACGGTCGCCAGTGGCCAGCCTTCGATTTGCTCGATCAACGCATGAATGTGATTGGGCATGACAACCCACGCTATGAGGCGATAGCGCGTCCCATCGAAATAGGAGAGTGCACGGGAAACGATCCCTGCATAGGGTGGCTCGCGCAGCAGACAGGAGCCGTAACCTGCATCGATCAGCCTCTCGATGCTTCTTCGTCGCGTTTCCTCGTCGAGCGCTGCAATACCCGCCCTGAGCGCAGGCGGGACGCTGTCCGCCAGACGAAATGTCACGGATTGCGTTGTGCCTGCCGCATCGAAGTGCGGCAGATATCCACGCCTGTGCCAATAGCGATGATGTCTCCCGGCCATTTCGACAGGATGCAGAAAATCCGTCGCAAAAAATTGCCATTGTTGTCGCAAAATGTCGTTGCCGCGGGACCGCGGACATCCTCGTCCGCGCCTGATGATGACGCATCCACGATCATCTCCACGATCAAGGGACGTTGCCGTCACTCGCGGACGAGGACGTCCGCGCTCCCAGGGACATCCGCGCTCCCAGGGACATCCGCGCTCCCAGGGACATCCGCGCTCCCAGGGACATCCGCGATCCCAGGAACGTCCGCGCTCCCAGGTTCACCGCAAAGAAGCGCAGAAACGCTGGATGCGCCGGCACGCCTCCTCCAGAACGGCGTCGGAAGCTGCATAGGAGATGCGAAAGAAGGGCGAAAGCCCGAACGCGGCGCCGTGCACGACCGCGACACCTTCCGCCTCGAGCAGCTCGTTGGCAAAATCTTCGTCGCTTCCGATTGTCCGGCCCGACGGCGCCTGGCTGCCCATCAGCCGGCGGATCGAGGGATAGACGTAGAAGGCGCCTTCCGGTTTCGCGCATTCGATGCCGTGCGACTGATTGAGCATCGACACGACGAGATCGCGCCGCGTCTCGAAGGCGCGCTGGAACTTGGCGATGCAATCCTGCGGACCGCTCAGCGCCTCGACGCTGGCCCATTGCGAAATGGACGCGGCGTTGCTGACCGTCTGCGATTGCAATTTCGCCATGGCCTTGATGAGCGGCTCCGGCCCGCCGCAATAGCCGATGCGCCATCCGGTCATCGCGTAGGCTTTCGAAACGCCGTTCATCGTGAGGGTTCGCTCGTAAAGCCGCGGCTCGACCTGTGCGACGGTGGCGAATTTGAAACCGCCATAGACCAGATGCTCGTACATATCGTCGGCAAGAATCCACACATGCGGATGGGCAAGCAGCACGTCCGTCAACGCCTTCAATTGCGCGTGCGTATAGCAGGCGCCGGTGGGGTTCGACGGCTGATTGAAGATGAGCCATTTGGTCTTCGGCGTGATCGCGCGCGCCAGCGCCTCCGGCGTCAGCCGGAAGCCCTCCTCGAGCGTCGTCTCGACGGCAACCGGACGGGCGCCGGCCAGATGCACGATGTCGGGATAGCTCACCCAATACGGCACCGGTACGATCACCTCGTCGCCCGAATTGAGGGTGGCCATCATGGCGGCGTAAATCACGGCCTTGCCGCCCGGCGCCACGAAGCACTGCGCCGGGGTGTAGTTCAGATCGTTGTCGCGCTTGAACTTGGCCGCGATGGCCTTGCGCAACTCGGGAATCCCCTCGACGGCGGTATACTTGGTTTCGCCCCGGCGTATCGCCGCTATGGCCGCTTCCTTAACGTTGTCGGGCGTATCGAAATCGGGCTCGCCCGCGCCCAGCCCGATCACGTCCCGCCCGGCCGCTTTCAGGTCGCGCGCCTTCTGGGTGACCGCAATGGTCGCAGAAGGCTGGATGCGCCCGATCGATTCGGAAAGGAAGCCCTTGGGCAGCGCACTCATCGCTGAAATCCTCGTTTAATGCTGCGGAGATATCCGCGCTTGCGGCCGCCAACGCAAGCAGCAGCCGCGGGCAATAACGCTTTTTTCAGCTTCTGCAGATTAGGCTCGACTGCCGCCATGGGCTCGGAAGGAAGCGATACGCCATGCGTATCCTTGGCGCGGCCTGGATTGCCGGATTATGCCTCGTCACGGCTTTTGCCTGCACGCGCGCCGCGCCGCCGAGCGGCCGCTGGCAGGGGGCCTATGCATCGAGCGACGTGATGGTCGTGGCGCGCCTGCAAATCGACGCCAAGGGCAATATCTACCTTAGCGCCCCCGATGCCGCCGATGTGAGCGGCGTCCCGGACGATCAGCGGGCAGCCCTCAAGGCCAAGCTTGCCGAAGGCCTGGAGGAGGCATGGCCCGAGGTGGAGCCGCGGCGATTCGACTTCGACGGCCGTGTCTTCCGCAAACCCGGTGGCGTGGCGCCTCAGCTCGAGTGGGACGGTTCGCAAATGACCGCGGTCGTCTACCTGGGAATGCGGCCGGCCATCCGGGTTCCCTTGCGCGCCGTGCCGGCATTCAGCGCCGATCCCTGGAGCGGCTGAGCTGCCATCCGCCGGACGACACTTTGACACAATTTCGCTGTTTGCCCGCTTGATGCGCGCGGATATTGCTAGCCGAGCCTTTCTGGGAGGGTGACATAGATTTGCGGGATGCGGTCGATTATGGGCAGGCCAATCGCGCCGCTTCCCCTTTTCGGTTCAAATTACTGCGAAAATGACCCATGCGAGCATTGCATGGGCGAGTTCGCGACCGTGCCCGATCGGCGCTCCAACCGGGCATGGGCACGTGGGCGGCGCGTTCCGTTTTTCCGGATACCGATTGGAGGATCGAGCGCCATCCATGCCTGGGTATAAGTCCCCTCTCCACCCTGCGCCTTCGGAGCCGGCCTTGTTTTCGGCCCGGTGTCGTTTAATTAGGCAAACAACCGAGCGGGAATCAGAGTTCATGATCCACCATTTGCGACTGGCATTGGCTGCGGTGGGCGTATTCGCCGTAGCGGGGTGTCAGACTCCGGTTCCGCAGGCCCTGCTGCCAACCGACGTCCCGAAATCCTTCACCAGTCCCATGACCAACGGCGCCGACGTCTGGCCCAAGGCGGATTGGTGGAAGGGCTTCAACAGCACCGAGATGAGCGGCCTCATCGCCACCGCTCAAAGCAACAATCTCGACCTTGCCGTCGCCATGGCGAACGTCCTGCAGGCCGAAGGACAAAAAAACGTTGCGCGCTCTGCCCTGTTTCCCAATCTGGACGCGCAAGGAAGCGCGCAACGCGCGCGAACCGGAGCCGGATCGAATGTTTTCGGCGTTCCTTCGACGCTCAACACATTCAGCCTCGGCCTCAGCGCAAGCTATATGCCGGATGTGTGGGGTCTGGCACAGGACAACCTGCGGGCGGCGCAGGAATCGCTGAAGTCCGCCCGCTCTGCGCAAGAGGTCGTCGCCCTGACGATCACAGCCGCGGTCGCCAACACCTATCTCGACGTGCTCGCCTTGCGTCAGGAAGTGGCGATCACCGAAACGAACATCGAAGACGCCAAGCGAATCCTCACGATCACAAAGGCCAAAGTAACGAACGGGGTTTCCTCCAACCTCGATCTCGCCCAGCAGGAAGCCATCATCGACGGTCAGGAGGCGCAACTGCCGCCGTTGCGGGAACAAGAGCGCGAGGCGCTTTTCGCGCTTGCGATCCTGCTCGGGCAGCCGCCGGAAAACGTCAATGTCACCGCCCAGAACATGAATGGGATCGCAGCACCCCCGGTGGCGCCGGGCATTCCATCCGCCCTGCTGGAACGCCGCCCCGATGTGGCGGAGGCAGAGGCCAATCTTGCCAGCGCTCACGCCGATGTCGACGCGGCCCGCGCCGCCTTCTTCCCGCAGTTTGCACTGACCGGCTCCGGCGACACCACGGCCTCCAAAGCGAGCCTGCTCTTTCACGCTTCGACGATGGGCTGGGGCGTGGGCGCATCGGTGCTGCAAACGATATTCGACGGCGGCAAGCTCATGGCCGAGAGCGATGTCGCAAGAGCTCAGCAACAAGGCTTGGTCTCCACATACCGAAAAACGGTGCTGACGGCCTTTTCGAATGTAGAAAGCTCGCTCGGACAGGTATCGAATTTCGGCGTCGAGCAGGAAGCTCTTGAACGCGAAGTGAAGGACTCGGCGGAGGCGTTCCGTCTTTCCGAACTGCAATACCGCGAAGGCATTATCGAGCTGCTCAATCTCCTGCAGGCGCAACAAACGCTGTTCACCGCGGAAAATCAGCTCATCCAGGTGAAGCTTGCCCGCCTACAGGCGGATGTGAATCTCTACATGGCGCTGGGCGGCGGCTGGTCGGAGAATCCCGACGACAAGACGCAAGTCGAAACAAGTCCCAATCCGCCCGAACCTCCAAAGCCCGAAGCGCATGAATGGTGCGTTCTCTCGGCATTGTGTTTCTAGAGCGCACTCTTCCTCCCCCGTGCGAATGCATGGGGGAGGTGTCGAGCGAGCCCCCCGGTCCGCGCGAAGCGCGGCCGGAGGATAAACTCCGTGAGCCAGACCGAGGGGGCAAGGGGCCAGCTCAATGCCCCAACACGCGATGCGGACGATAGGGTTCGCCTAGGGCTTTGAGCTCGGCATCGTCGAGCTTGAGATCGAGCGCTGCTACGGCCTCTGGAATATGATGCGGCTTCGAAGCACCGATGATGGGCGCGGTGACGCCGGGCTGATGCAGCAGCCAGGCCAGTGCGACTTGCGCGTTGGAGATGCCGCGGGCCTTTGCCACTTCGCTTACCTTGTCGACGATCGCAAAATCGCTGTCCTCGTAATACATCGTGTGGGCAAATTCGTCCGACTTGGCGCGCGCGGTGTCGCCCCATTGGCCCTGACGGCGGTTGCCGGCGAGAAAGCCCCGCGCCAGCGGACTCCAGGGTATGACGCCGATGCCTTCGGCGCGGCAGAGCGGAAGCATCTCGCGCTCTTCCTCGCGGTAGACGAGATTATAGTGGTTCTGCATCGACACGAACCGCGTCATGCCCAGTGCCGCGGCGCGATGCAGATAGGTTGCGAACTGCCACGCATGCATCGACGAAGCGCCGACATAGAGCGCCTTGCCCGCTTTCACCACCTCGTCGAGCGCCGCGATGGTTTCTTCGATCGGCGTCGTGGGATCGAAGCGATGGATCTGATAGATATCCACATAGTCCATTCCCAGGCGCTTCAGGCTGGCATCGATCGCATGGCGGATGTGCTTGCGCGACAGGCCTGCCTCGTTGGGCGTAGGGCCCATAGGGATGAAAAGCTTCGTCGCGACGACCACCTGCTCGCGCTTGACGCCCAGCGCCTTCAGGGCGCGACCCAGAACCTCCTCGCTGACGCCGTGCGAATAGGCATCGGCGGTATCGAAGAAATTGATCCCCGCTTCCACCGCCTGCCTGTAATAGGGGCGGCTTGCATCCTCATCCAGCACCCAGTCGCGCCATTTCGGCGAGCCAAACGTCATCGTGCCCAGGCACAGGCGCGTCACCTTGAGGCCCGTCGAACCCAGCTTCACCATCTCCATGACCGGTCTCCGTCTTTTTCCCTATCCGAAGTATAATGCTCGAGCACGCGCGAACCCCGCTTTCAGGCAACATGAAGCCCCCCTTTCAAACGGCAACCCGGCAAGTTTGGCTAGCGATCCTCGTTCGAGATCGCCCCCGCGCGTACCTGTCGGCATTCGCCTCAAACCGAATATGACGCCATGCGACGAATCGCGCCAGCCAATCGCGACCCCGCATTTTGTCGGGCAGAGCAGCTGCTATAAGCACAAAGCCTCAACTGCGCCTGGAGGACTTTAATGCACAGGTTCTCGATCAGCTGCTTCCGAGGACATTCCGGGCGATTTCCGTACACGTTCGGAAAGCCTTGGTGGCAGCCACCATGAAAATCGTTCATGTCTCCAATTTCACGATGACGCGCAACGGCGGCAATTATGGGACCATCGAGTACAAGCTCAGCAATGGCCTAACACGCCTCGGACATCACGTCGTCCCCTATTGCGACCGCGATATTGCCAGGAGCTATTTCGCCGGAATTAAGGCAGTCGGCCGACGACATGCCAACGAAAAGCTCATTGCCGTTTGCGACACCGTGCGTCCCGATTTTCTGCTCATCGGTCACGCCGATCTGATATCGCCCGCGACACTTAAGGTCGTTCGCAGGCGGCTGCCGGGGATCCGCATCGCCCATTGGAATTGCGATTCCCTTTCCTTCAGCCCAAAGAATTTGAGCCTGCTCAAATCACTAGCTCCGGTCGCCGATGCCACTTTCGTGACAACTGCCGGGGACGCCCTGAAGCAAATTGCCGACTGTGGCGGCCGCGCCGCCTATATGCCAAATCCGGTCGACAGCTCCATCGAATCGGGCAAGGCTTTCGAGCAGACCGATCTCGAAAACGACCTTGTATTCGTAGGAAGACCGGACCCCGAGAGGATCGATATCTGCAACCGCATACGCGCTCAACTTCCGGACCTCAAATTCGCCGTTCATGGCTTACTCGGCAAACCGCGGGTACAAGGGGCAACGCTCCAATCCATTCTTGCTCGATCGAAAATGGGCTTGGCGTTGAGCCGGCCGAACGACGCATTCCTCTACTCATCCGACCGCATGGCCCAGCTCATGGGCAATGGCGTGCTCACCTTCGTGGACGGAAGAGCCGGCTTCGAAGCGATATTCCGGCCTGATGAACTTGTGTTCTATAATGGGGTCGACGATCTCATCGCAAAGATCGCGCAGTTCAAATCCGACGATGCCCTCAGGAGAGAGATCGCGAGCAGAGGCTGGAAAAAAGTTCACGCGTGTTTTTCGGAAACTCTTGTCTCGCAATGGATTCTCGACGTGACATTCGGTCATAGCCCCTCTCGCAGCTACGCCTGGCCAACGGATATTTTCTAATTACAGCGCGCATTATAGAGACGCCGGTTCGATCTACGGCAAAGACAAAGGTCCTCGGGTCGATGCGCTTCGAAGTCACTCTCGAAGAAATCGCTCCCGCGCGAACCGCCACAACTCCATGTCGATATGAACACGATTCAGGAGCTGCCGGCGTATGCCCGCGTCCAGCGTTGGCGAATCCTTCTTGCAGTCCGCCCGGCCCGTAACGTTATAGCGCGGCGTGATGCCGAGCTGCGGCAGCCCCGCCTGCTTAACGACTTCGTCAAAGTCGTTGTCAAACCTATCGGTAAATCCCACGAAATCGAGCTTGCACAGATGTGCCTTGGCCCGCGCCAGCATCTGGGAAGCCAAGACGGCATTGTCGGGATAGTCATCCAAGCTGCCTGCGAACTGCCGGGTCATGAAATTATCGAGACCATAGCGGTATCGCGGATGGGTGCATGCCGCATATTCGGCAAGAGACATCGCCGAAATTCCGGGAAAGTGCTTTTCCGCATGCGCCGGATCCTTGAACGTCTTCAAAAACGAAAAATTCGAGAGCAATCGATCGAGCGGATCGCGAAGGAAGGTGAAGGAGAACACGCGCCGGCCATTGCGGATTTCCTCGAAAGTCTGCCACGACATATGACCGCCCACGAAAGCTGCTTGGCGAGCACGCCGAATATCCTCCTCGCGTCCCAGCTTCGTCTCGTTGTCGTGAACAATCGCGCGGCCGTGCGGGCGCCTCATGCCAACGCATGCCTGAATGTACTCCATCGCGGAGTTGCCGGCCGTCTTTGGAACGTGGATGAAAATGATGGGCAACCGACGTTGTCCGACGAGACAACGTGCGAGCGATTTCGAAGCATAGCGCGCCCTGAGCAACACGCGATTCAGCGCCGAAAGCTCACCGTCTCTCATCCGGTTTCCTGCATGCCTGATTTTCCCGGCCGATGACGGCCCCGGGCCGGTGGCGATTGCCGGTCGACGGCCACTCTATGCCATTACGAAACCGCTCGCACAATGCAGACCGCGGGCGGCAGGCGGCGTTTCTGTTGACAGGCCCTACCTCGGCTCTGCTATCGGTGCACGGTCCGTTCAGCAGGTGAGATTGGATTTGGCGGCTATGCAGCGTTCCGGAACGGGTGACGCCCCTCTCCTTTCGATCGTCATTCCCACGCGGGAGCGCGGAGAATTCGTATCGTCGGCCGTGCACAGCGCGCTTGCCTGCCAGGATCCGCAAATCGAAGTCGTCGTGAGCGACAATGCGAGCACGGACGACACGAAATCCGTGATTAGTTCCATCTCGGATAAGCGTCTCGTTTACGCCAACACCGGGACGCGCATGCCCATGCATGACAATTTCGCGTTCGCGCTCTCGCGGGCGCAGGGCCGGTATCTCATGTTTGTCGGGGACGACGACGCGGTGCTGCCGGCGCGCCTTGCCCGCCTTCTCGAAATCTTGCGCTCCGAGACGCCCGAAGTCGTGAATTGGCACACTCCACATTATGTCTGGCCCGGTGCGTCCAATGGCGAACTTGGGCTGCTCACGCTCAAACCGCTTCATCTCCGGGGCGGCAAAACAGTGTTGAGCGCCCGCGCATTGCTACAAGATTTGCTGAGGGGTTCGCGCGCCGCCTATCACATGATCGGCGCCAAAATATATCATGGCTGCGTCGCAAGGGATGTCGTCGATCGAGTGGTTGAACGTGCCGGCGGGTACTTCTTCGTGCCATGGCCGGATATCGGTGCCGCCATCGCCAATCTCTTTGTCGTGAATGAAATCGTCTTCCTCGGACTGCCCTGCACGCTTGGCGGCGAATCACGCGCGAGCAATGGCCGGTCCCAGGGATTTCAGGAGACGCATGCGCGCCGGCCCGACAATCCCTATGCCACGTTCATCCAAGAGAACACACAAGGCACGAACACGGGAATTGCCGACGCTCGCGTTCGCCCCGGCGCGGCACTGACCTTTTTTACACTTATCGAGTCGATACGCAGAATGGGCGCGTCAGACCTCTCCGCCAACGAGCGCGCTTGGCTCCCTCTCATCGAATCCGAACTCGCCGTGTTGCCGGAACCTGCGCGATCCGAACAGGCCGACCTGATCGATTTCGGTCTCGAAACGCTTGGTCTGCGCCTTGATCGTCGCTGGAGCGAAAAGGCGAAAGCCAAACGCGCACGCCAGCACCCGCCCATGCGCCGAAGCCTATTTCTGCCGTACCGGATGTGCATCGCTTCGCAGGCCGGGCGCTGCAGCAATGCGTTCGAAGCCGCTTCGTTAACGGACCTCGTACTGGAAGACTCATCGGATGCCCATCGCAGGCAGGCGCTCGATCTCGCATCGGCGTGGATCCGGGCGCTCGGACGGGCCATGGCTGCGACGCGAACAGGGCGCCGCGAGAACTCGCATCCGGCGGCGGCGCAGAACGCCACCGCCGGACGAATCTTTTGACGTCCGCACACGGTCATGGAAGCTCAATGAAGGTGGTCGTCCTCGCAGGCGGGTTAGGCACACGGTTTTCCGAGGAAACACTATTGCGGCCCAAACCGATGGTCGAAATCGGCGGCTGGCCTATTCTGTGGCATATCATGAAAATCTATTCCGCGCACGGATTGAACGACTTCGTCATCTGCGCCGGTTATCGTGGCTATATGATCAAGGAATATTTTGCGAATTATCGATTGCACCGCTCCGATATCACGATCGACGTCGGCGCAGGCGCGATTGCCTATCACAGCTCCGATGCGGAGCCCTGGCGCATCACGGTCGTCGATACCGGCGAGACGACGATGACGGGGGGCCGGATCAAGCGCATTCGACCATTCCTCGATCCCCACGAACCCTTCTGCATAACCTATGGCGACGGCGTCAGCGACATCGATCTCACCACCGAGATCGCCTTTCATCGCGCGCACGGAAAGCTCGCCACGATCGCCGCCGTGGTGCCGCCCGGACGCTACGGAGCGCTCGAGCTCGACGATCGCCGGGTCAAACACTTTGCCGAAAAGCCGCCCGGCGACAACGCGCACATCAATGGCGGCTTTTTCGTCCTCGATCCCAAGGTTCTCGACAGGATCGAGGGAGATGCGACCTATTGGGAGCGCGAGCCGCTGGAAGGGCTCGCACGCGACGGCGAATTGATGGCCTTCGTCCATACGGGCTTCTGGCAGGCCATGGATACATTGCGCGACAAAACTCAACTCGAGGAGCGCTGGGCGCACGGCGCGGCGCCCTGGAAAACGTGGCTATGACTCCGGCCCGCAAGCTCGATCCCCGCTTCTGGAAAGACAAGCGTGTGCTGGTCACGGGCCACACCGGTTTCAAGGGGAGCTGGGCCGGTCTTTGGCTGTCGCAGCTTGGGGCACAGGTGACAGGGTTCGCATTGGCCCCGGAGACCGATCCGAACCTGTTCGCGCTTTGTCATATCGAGCAAGACGTGCAGTCGGAAATCGGCGATCTTCGCGATTTGCACCGCTTGCGAGCGATGGTCGAGCGGACCGATCCCGATCTGGTTCTGCATCTTGCCGCACAATCGCTCGTGCAGAAAGGCTACACGGCGCCCCTCGATACCTTCGCCGTCAACATACAAGGCACTGCGAACCTGCTGGAGGCGCTACGCTCTGCGCCGCGGACAAGAGCGGTTCTCGTCGTCACGACGGACAAAGTGTACGAGAATACCGAGGATGGTCGCGCGTTTTGCGAAGACGATCCATTGGGCGGGCACGATCCCTATTCGGCCTCGAAGGCTGCCGCCGAGATCGTCACGCGCTCTTATGCGCGCTCCTTCTTCGGCGAACGGAAGGCGCGCATTGCGACGGCGCGCGGCGGCAATGTCATCGGCGGCGGCGATTTTTCCGCACACAGGCTCGTGCCGGATGTTTGGCGCGCTGCCGAAACGGGCGCTCGCGTTGAGCTTCGCTATCCCGACGCCACGCGGCCCTGGCAGCATGTTTTGGACTGCCTCAACGGATATTTTTTGTTTCTCGAGGAACTTGCGCGAGATACCCCCGTGCCGAATACGCTCAATTTCGCACCCGACGAAAGCGATACCCTCAGCGTTTCTGCGATGGTCGCCCGGCTGCAGCTCGGATTTGGCGTACAAGCAGGCTGGAAGCAGAACCGCGGCGTACTTTCGAAGGAAGTGCGGATGTTGCGATTGTCGTCGGCGCGAGCGACTGCGTCTCTCGGATGGCGCAACCTTCTCGACGCCGAGACTGCCATCGATTGGACCGTGAATTGGTATCGGGCATTCTCCGATCGACGCGACATACGGTCGACGACCTTGGGGCAGATTGCGAAGTTTGTGGACAACACATGAACGGAAAGACTATCGATCGGTGTCGCTATTGCTCCGCGCCATTGCACGCAAATGTCGTCGATTTGGGCCTTCAGCCTTACGCCAACAGCTACCCGCTACCGGAAGAGACCGGGCGGGAGCGGCGCTACCCGCTGCGCGTGCGGGTCTGCACGGAATGCTTCCTGGTGCAAACCGACTTCGCTGCGCCGCCCGATGAATTATTTGGCCCGGAATACGCCTATTATTCTTCCTATTCCACAAGTTGGGTTGCACATGCGCGCGAATATGCGGACGCGATGATCGCGCGCTTCGCTCTTGACGGCCGCTCCAAGGTCGTCGAGATCGCCAGCAATGACGGCTATCTTCTCCAACATTTCGTATCTCGCCGGATTCCGTGTCTCGGCATCGAGCCCACACGCGGAACGGCGCTGGCCGCTATCGCCAAAGGCGTTCCGACGGAAATCGCCTTTTTCGGCAGCGAAGCGGCGCGCGCGATTCTGGCCCGCGGCCATGCCTCCGACCTCATCGCCGCCAACAATGTGTTGGCGCATGTGCCGGACCTTGGAGACTTTCTGCGCGGCTTTGCGATTTTGCTCAAGCCGCAGGGCGTGGCGACCTTCGAATTTCCTCATGTCTTGCAGCTGTTTCGCTTGCACGCATTCGACACCATTTACCATGAACACTATTTCTATCTCTCGCTTCGGGCGGTCGAGCGCATTTTTTCCGATGCAGGATTGAGGGTGTTTGACGTTGAAATACTTCCAACCCATGGCGGCTCTTTGCGTGTTTTTGCCTGTCACCGAACATCGCGGCACGTGGAAACGGCGGCAGTCGGCAAGCTTCGCCTGGAAGAAGAACAAGCCGGCTTCGGCCATGCCTCTGGTTATGTGGGTCTTCAGAGCTTCGTCGATCGCATCCGGTGCGAGGTGCACGATTTCGTCGAAACCGCGCGCCGGGAACGCAAGTCTTTGGCCGCCTACGGAGCCGCTGCGAAGGGCAGCACGTTCTTGAACGCATGCCGGCTCACGGCCCGCGATATCGCGCTCGTCGCCGATGCCAATCAACACAAACAGGGTCGCGCCATGCCAGGGAGCCACATCCCCATCGTGTCAGCCGACGCACTGCGGGCATTTCTGCCCGATTATGTGCTAATCCTGCCCTGGAATCTGAAGGCAGAAATCATGGCGCGGCTTGCCGATATCCGCGATTGGGGCGGGCGCTTCGTCGTGGCCATCCCCGAGCTCGCGGTGATACCATGAAATTCGTTCCCCTCTCGATCGCGGGCGCCTATCGCATCGATCCCGAACCGCACAAAGACGACCGCGGAACCTTCGTTCGCCTGTTTTGTTCAGAGGAATTCGCCGGGCAAGGTCTAGAGTTCACGACCTCGCAGATCAATTTGTCCGCCAATACGAAATCGCACACCTTGCGGGGCTTGCATTTCCATGCCGCCCCGTACGCGGAATCCAAATTGGTGCGGGTTGTGCGCGGGCGTGCATTCGATGTGATTGTGGACCTGCGGCCGGAGAGCCCGTCGTACAAATGTTGGGACTCTCTCGACCTCGATTCGGACTCGCTTGCCGCCGTGTTTATTCCCGAAGGTTGCGCACACGGCTTTCTGACCCTTCAGGACGACACTGCGCTGCTCTATCAAATGGGGCGACCGTTCGTTCCTGGATTCGATCGCGGCATCCGCTGGAATGATCCAGCCTTCGGCATCGCGTGGCCTGCCGCGCCCGCCATTATCTCGGAGCGCGACGCGGGTTATCCGGATTTCGGCTGAGGCCTCATGCACAAATTGGCGCTTATTCGATGACGCGGGCACTTGTCACCGGGGCCAGCGGGTTCATCGGCCGGCAGGTCGCGACCGTTCTCGCGCAAAAGGGCATCGAGGTCCATGGCTGCGCACGGACGCCTTCGGCACCACACGGCGTCACAATGCATGTCTGCGATCTCCTGGACCATGCGGCCGCCGAAGCGCTGCTCGGCAAACTGCGCGTGGACATTCTCGTACACTGCGCCTGGGTGACCACGCACGGCGCTTACTGGCAATCGCCGAAAAACCTTGATTGGCTGGCTGCCAGCGTGACGCTGCTGCGGCTCGCCAAAGACGCGGGCATGCGCCGCTTCGTAGGGGTCGGCACATGCGCCGAATATGATCCCGCTGCCGGCGATCCGAGGCACGAGCAAAGGTCCCCAATCGCGCCATCGACCCTCTACGGAACGGCCAAGGATTTGCTGCGCCGCATTGCCGAACGATACGCGGCGGTGCAGGGCATCGAATGCGCCTGGGCACGAATCTTCATGCTCTATGGCGAGGGCGAGCACCCCGACCGCCTCGTTGCCTCGCTGGCGCGCGCACTCGTCTCCGGTCGGCCCGCGCGCATGGCCAGCGGCGGGATCGTGCGCGACTTTCTCGACGTGCGCGACGCGGGCGCTGCCATCGCAGCCCTGGCGGCCTCCCGCCTGCAAGGCCCCGTCAACATCGGATCGGGAGAGGCGATCGCATTACGCGCGCTGGGTGAACAGCTCGCCGCAATCGCGGGCCGCCCCGAATTGCTCTTTCCCGGCGCAATCCCGGATCGCGCCGGCGAACCGGGCTCCTTGGTGGCCGATGTTGCGAGGCTGAGAGTCGAGCTGGGTTTTCGCTCCTCCATTTCGCTCGAACAGGGCCTTAGCGACGTCTTGGATTATTGGCGCGAGCACGCGCCGCGTGTTTGACTGGCGGTCGGACATGAACCAAGTATTGCAGCCGCGCTTTCGAAAAGAACCCGACCATGATCGTAAGCTTCGATACCGATAAGGGGATCATCTGCGCTGACGGCCGCGAGGCATCGCTCTATTCCACGGAGGGGTTCGAGTTTCTCTCGAAACTCTGGCTCAAGGTCGGTTGGAACCAGAAATATCCGTACACATTCACTTGGTTCGGTGTTCCGATCATCCAGCTGCCGGAAGATATGATCCGGTATCAGGAGCTTGTCTTCGCGCTGCGACCCGATGTGATCATCGAGACGGGAGTAGCACATGGAGGCTCGCTCGTGTTTTCCGCCAGCCTCTGCGCGCTGATGAACAAGGGCCGGGTGATCGGCGTCGACATTGCGATACGGCCCGCAAATCGCCAGCGCATTCAGACCCACCCGCTTGCCGAACGGATCGTGCTGATCGACGGCGATTCCGCGGCGACAGACGTCGTGGCACAGGTCCGCAAGTTCATCGAGCCCGCCGACTGCGTGCTCGTCGTCCTCGATTCGAATCACTCCTATGCGCACGTAATGGCGGAATTGAAGGCTTATTCGCCGCTGGTAACGAATGGCTCCTTCATCATTGCGACTGACGGCATCATGAAAGATCTTACGGACGTTCCGCGGGGGCAGTCAGCCTGGGACAAGGACAACCCCGGAAGCGCGGCGTCCGATTTTGTTCGCGAGAATCCGGACTTTGCGATGGAGGAGCCGGTCTGGCCCTTCAATGAAAGCGAGCTACGTACGCGGGTGACGCACTGGCCGGACGCGTATTTGAAGCGGATTCGGTAAACAAGAAAACTCCGTGCACGCTACGGAGCAAGAGCCGCCCGATGCGGCCCGAGCTTACAGCCGCGCAAGTCTTCTACCGGCCCTGCGGCCAACCATTCCGTAGATCGACCGAGCCGGAAAAGCATCGGCCGGCGGCGCGAGGAGAAACCCTTCAAAGCGCACGTGACACGGTCCTGGCGCAATGCAGTGGAAATCGCGGGCGGGCTCCAAGGACGAACAATTGACTCGTGCTTGATGCGTTCATAACCTGCGTTGGGCTGACTTCGTAATTGATATTTCCGATCGGATCGGGGTCTGATCCGCGCCGCTGCCCTGCGCGTCAGATGGTTTTCCGGCCACAAACGAGAGGGCTGCATGCTGTTTGCATACTTGGCCTACGGGCCGCGCACTGACATACAGATTCAGCTGAAATACAGTTTGTTTGTGCTCTTGCGGTACGTTCCCAGTGCCAGGGACAACGTCGTTCTCTTCACCGATGCTCCCCATCGCTATCGGGGCTGGCCTGTAAAGGTCGTCCCGCTTGAAGAGGTGACAGGGCTCCGCCGCAGGGAAATCAATTACCATTTCATTCTCAAACCGCTCGTCCTTATGCGCGCTTTGCGCATTTGGCGCGTTCCAACCCTTCTTCTCGATGCGGATACTTACGTCACGGATGGGTTCGAGTTTGATATCCATTGGAAACTCCGTAGCGGGGTGATGCTCAATAGCTTCGAGTGCAATGATCCGTATCCGGATCTTTACGGATTCCGCGCCGATCTGCCGCATTCGGGGACGTATATGTACAATCCTTGCGTCGCTCGCATGTACAACAGCGGTGTGATAGGCGTCGGTCCGGACGCGGCACCGATGTTGGAGGATGCCGTCAGCTTGATCGAAGCATTGGTCGCTTATCCATATCGGGCACACACGATCGAACAATTCGCGGTTTCCGAGATGCTACGGCTCAGCGGCGTCAAAATCCACGAATGCAGCCGTTACCTCGTCCACTACCATCGGCGGAGCATGAAACGCTACATCACCACGAAAATCGAGAGGCTGCTGCCGGAGGATTTGGACGACTTCGATATTCCTCGCCTGGTGACCGTCAATGCTTTCGAGAAATTCCTCCACGACATGAGAAATAGTCTTGAAAAAAGAGGCGTCTCCATTCGGGCGCGCGACCGGCGCGATGCGAATTTGGCTACGGATCCCGCCTCGCGATCCTTATCGTGACGCAAACATTCTCCGCGGCAGTCGGCCGTTCCCATGCCGTTGAAAGCCGCGATGCAGAAACGATCGCATACGATGCAGCACCGTCGCCTGGCGAGCGTAGGCGAAATCGTCGAATGCAGCTTTTTCGGCTGCGGTAGCACGAGGCGGATTTCGCGCGAAGCGGCTATCCAGCTAAACGAAAGCGCCCGCGACCGAATGAATGGCAGGATTGGCGTCGAGCATGCGCCCCATTGCCGGAAGTCGGCACCGCACGCAAGCAGGCACACGCGAGCGACATCGCCTGCGGCAGCTGCCTCGTGCAGCATCAAACCGCCTCGCTTGGCCAGCTGCTCTCGCCAAGGAAATAAACATATGCAGATTTCTTTATATCCGGCTTGAAGGCGCGCCGTCCGGTTGCTATACGCTGCCCGCCGCTCAAAGGAACCCGCCATGCCCGATTATGCCGTCAAGGACATCAACCTCGCCGATTGGGGACGCCGCGAAATCGACATCGCCGAAACCGAGATGCCCGGGCTCATGGCCACGCGGGAGGAATTCGGCCCCAGCCAGCCGCTGAAAGGCGCACGGATTGCGGGCTCCCTGCACATGACCATCCAGACCGCGGTGCTGATCGAGACCCTGGAGGCCCTCGGTGCCGAGGTGCGCTGGGCCTCGTGCAACATCTATTCGACGCAGGACCATGCGGCTGCGGCCATCGCGTCCGGCGGCACACCCGTCTTCGCCGTCAAGGGCGAGAGCCTCGAGGACTATTGGGAATACACCCACCGCATCTTCGAATGGGCCGACGGCGGCGTGCCCAACATGATTCTGGACGACGGCGGCGATGCGACGCTGCTGGTGCATCTGGGATCGCGGGCCGAGAAAGGCGACACGGCCTTTCTCGACAAGGCCTCGAACGAAGAGGAAGAAGTGCTGTTCGCCGCCATCAAGCGGCGGCTCAAGCACAAGCACGGCTGGTATGGCGAACTCGCCACGAAAATCCGCGGCGTGACGGAGGAAACCACCACCGGCGTGCACCGGCTCTATCAGATGGAAAAGGACGGCTCGCTGCTGTTCCCCGCCATCAACGTCAACGACAGCGTCACCAAATCGAAGTTCGACAACCTCTATGGCTGCCGCGAGAGCCTGGTGGACGGCATCCGCCGCGGCACCGATGCGATGATGGCCGGCAAGGTCGCCATGGTGGCGGGCTTCGGCGATGTGGGCAAAGGCTCCGCCGCCTCGCTGAAGCAGGCCGGATGCCGCGTCATGGTATCCGAGATCGATCCCATCTGCGCCCTGCAGGCGGCGATGGAAGGCTACGAAGTGACCACGATGGAGGACGCCGCGCCGCGCGCCGACATCTTCGTGACCGCCACCGGCAATGTCGACGTCATCACCATCGAGCACATGCGCGCGATGAAGCACCGCGCCATCGTCTGCAACATCGGCCATTTCGATTCCGAGATTCAGGTTGCGGGCTTGCGCAATTTCAAATGGCACAACGTGAAGCCGCAGGTGGACGAAGTGGAATTCCCCGATGGCAAGCGCATCATCCTGCTGTCGGAAGGCCGGCTGGTGAATCTCGGCAATGCGATGGGCCATCCCTCCTTCGTGATGAGCTCCTCGTTCACCAATCAGACGCTGGCGCAGATCGAGATCTTCGCCAATCCCGGCAAGTACGACAAGAAGGTCTACACGCTGCCCAAGCAGCTCGACGAGAAGGTGGCGCGCCTGCATCTCGACAAGATCGGTGTGAAGCTGACCAAGCTCAGCGACAAGCAGTCCGCCTATATCGGCGTGCCCGAAGCCGGCCCCTTCAAGCCGGAGCATTACCGGTATTGATAATTCCTCCCCCACTTGTGCACGGCTATTGCAAATAATCCGGGCTGTGCGGCCGAATTATTTTCACGCGGAGACACGGGGGGCGCGGAGATGCCGAGGAAAAACCGCCGCCGAGTTTCTCGCGCGAAGCGTGAGGAATCCAACCGCCAGGACGCAAAGGTGCCAAGGACGTTCGAGCTCCGAGCACCTTGGCGTCTTTGCGACTTGGCGGTGAAGACCGCCTGAATTCCCTTCGCGCGCCCTCTCTGCCTCTGTGGCTTCGTGCCTGTGTGTGAGCCTCATGAGAGCCGGCGCATCTGGTAGATTTACCTATACATTGCCGTTCACACTTTTTTAACCACATTCTCTATCCCAACTCTTACCTCGCGCGTATCATCTTGATTCCGCAGTGATTCGTTCATTGGGGCAAGAGCGGGGTCGGCGAGGATGCGTCCCATTTCGGGACAGGCAAGCCGGGGTACGGGGAAGGGGGGCAGCGCCGCTAGCCTGTGCTGGGCGGCGCTTGTTCTTTGCGCCTCGTCCCAATCGGCCATGGCACAGCCTGTGTCGGACCCCGTCGCCACGGCGGTGTCCGGCGGCGCGATCGCGTTGGCGATCGCCTGCGCGCTGTGGGCTTTGGCGCAACAGCGCGTCGCACGCCGGGCGCGCGGACTGTTGCGCGGCGTCGAGGCGCGTGCGCGTTCCTTCGCGGAATCGCGCGACGCGCTGGTAGCGGCGGGCCGCGAATTGCTTCTCGCCTGGGGGCGCGACGGCAGCGCTTTGCGCGCGTATGGCGACGCCGAAAAGCTGCTCGATTCCTGCCTGGCCGGACCCGACGCAACCCAGCTTGCCGAAGCGTTGGATGCCTTGAGCGATCGCGGCACGGGCTTCGCCTTTATCGCGACGAACAGCGACGGATGCAAGATTGCCATACGCGGCCGCGCCGTCGGCGCCATGGCTGTTGTGTGGCTCGAAAGGCGCGAAGAAAGCCCGCGGCAAAGCCTCGACTTTCAGGCCGTCCTGGATGCGCTGCCCATCCCCGTATGGCTGCGCGATTCCTCGCTGGCGCTGAAATGGGCCAATCGCGCTTTTGCCGCCGCGACGGGAACCGCCGACAGCGCCGACGCGGTGGCGAAACAGGCGACGCTGGAGAAAACCGAGCGCGATCTCGCCGCCGCGGCGCGCGCCGAAGGCACGGCGCTGGAAGCCAAGCGCTTTGCGGCGATCGGCGGACAGCGGCGCGCTCTTTCCTTCACGCACGCACCGACCGCCGAGGGCATCGTGGCCACGGCGATCGACGTGACCGAGCTTTCCAGCGCCGAGGCGCGCCTGCAGCAGCACATCGACGCCCATGCCGATACGCTCGACAAGCTCGCCACGGCGGTGGCGATCTTCGACCGCGCCCAGAAGCTTACCTTCTACAACAGCGCCTTCGCGCAGCTGTGGAATCTGCCGGAAGACTGGCTCGACACCAAACCGGCCGATGGGGAAATCCTCGACCGCCTGCGCGAGCTGCGCAAATTGCCGGAGCAGCGCGATTACCAATCCTGGAAGCGGCAGCGCCTGGCGCTCTACGATCAGGCCGGCGAAACCGTGCCCGAGGATCTCTGGCACTTGCCGGGCGGCAAGACCTTGCGCGTGGTGGCGCAGCCGCATCCCTTCGGCGGTCTCACCTTCCTGTACGAAGACGTCACCGAAAAGCTCGCGCTCGAGAGCTCCTACAACACGCTCATCAAAGTGCAATCGGCGACGCTCGACACGCTGCTCGAGGCGGTGGCCGTGTTCGGTCCGGATGCGCGCCTGAAGCTGCACAACGCGGCCTTCGCGCGCATTTGGGAATTCGAGCCGGGCGAACTCGCGGGCGAGCCGCACATCCAGAGGATCGCCGAGCTTTGCATCGACCGCTTCGGCGAGGGACCGTTCTGGCAGCAGCTCGTCGCCACCATCGCCTCCGGCGCCGAGAGGCGGCGCGACTGGGGCAAGATCGAGCGCCGCGACAAGACGATCCTGGCATTGTCGCTCGCCCCCCTGCCCGACGGCGCCACGCTCGTCACCTTCGCCGACGTGACCGACCGCTTCCGCATCGAGAGCGCGCTCATGGACCGCGCCGAGGCGCTGGAAGCCGGCGACAGGCTCAAATCGGATTTCATCCATCACGCCTCGTTCCTGTTCCGCGACCCGCTCAACGCCGTGCACGGCTTTGCCAGCCTGCTGCTCGAAGGCCTCGCCGGCGACTTGAGCGAGAAGCAGAAAGCCTATGTCCGGAACATCCTGACCGCGTCCGACAAGCTGGCGGAAGTGACCAGCGACATCCTCGACCTGGCGATGATCGATTCCGGCGCCATGCGGCTGGAGCTGGCGCGCGTCGACCTCTACGAGCTCTTGACGCATGCTGCCGAGCCGCTCGCCAAGCACGCCGAAAGCCTCGACATCGCCTTCAGGCTCGACTGCGCACCCGATGTCGGACAGGTCGTCCTCGATCCCCGGCGCATCCGCCAGGTGGTTTTCAATCTGCTGTCCAACGCCTTCAAATACACCCCGCGCGGCGGCGCCATCGTGCTGGGCGCTACGATCAAGCGCGACGACGTGCAAATCTATGTGTCTGACACCGGGCCCGGCATTGCGCCGGACGTGAAGGCCAACGTCTTCGAGCGTTTCGCGGCCAAGGGCCGCGCCGGCAAGAGCGCCGGCGCGGGGCTGGGCCTTGCGCTCGTCAACCGCTTCGTCGAGCTGCACGACGGCTGGGTGGAAATCGACAGCACCGACCGCGGCACGCTGGTGCGCTGCCACCTGCCCCGGCGCATGAGCGAGACGGCGCCCGCCCCGGCCGTCAAGGCGACAGCCGCGGAGGGTGCGAGGAATTAAGCACGGCGGCATACTTGTTCTTCCCCCGCCTTAGCCAACGGCATTCACACATCTGGTTCACACCGCGGGGAAGGGGGACCGCCGAAGGCGGCCATGAATACCAACAGCCGCGCGCCCAACATGTTTGTCATTGCCTGGGAGCGCGGACGTCCTCGTCCGCCATTGATGGTGAGGCACGTTGATGGTTGCGAACATCTGGGATGTATCAACATCATGTGCGGACGAGGACGTCCGCGCTCCCAGGATGCGTTCATCTCCTCTGCGAAAAGCGATAACGCGCGCGCGCAGAAAAGAAACACCTTCGACTGCGGCACATCGCTAAATCGGCGCGGCATCCGGCGCATTCCTGTCTTGCCGCACCATATCAAAAACAGGAGCGAGCACCTTGAAATCATGCGCCTGAAAGCCGCCGCGCGACACCGCCCCGCTCGCGCCTTGCGGATCGAAACCCCGCGCGTTCTCGTTGAGGAACTTCCCTCTATCTCCTTGAATAAATTACAATATCAGACGCCATATTTGGCGATCTCGGCCCGCACCCAAATTGAAATAATCCTCTCTCATTTATCGTGCTCATCTCAATGCATGGCCTGACAAGAATGTTATCGGCTGACGCTTTGTATCACTTTTATGACGATCTCGCCGAGACTACCCGATCCAAATAAAGGCGACTCTTTCCAAATTAAAAAATTTTGCACAATCCCTTGACTCACGTTTTAACCCTTGTTTACTGTTTAATTCTGGCTTGGGGGTAATCACACGTGTCCGCACAAACATGGGGTGGCGCTGCCAAGATTGGCAGAGCCAAGATGGGCTTGCTGTGCCTTAGAGGCACGGGCAGTCGAGACAGTAATTCAACCGGATTTACTGGAAAAAGTCCTGTCGATGCCAGGACTTACCGAGACAACGGCTCGGCAACCCGGCGCTATTCCGGAAGTGCAGCACGCACACTCTCGCAGCCTACCCAGCGAATATCAAAGGACGGCTCGGCCGACGTCTGTATCGACCGCTTGACCGCCGCCGAACAGCACAGTGAGCGACGATCCCGTTCCGGATCCGGCACAACCGCCGCAACGCGCTCACCCCGCCCACCGGCCGCGGTCGTGGAAAATATGTAAGCTGTCCCCATATTCAGGTGCCTGTCCGTGGGCTAGTCTTACGCGATGTGATCGGGGTCTCGGTCGAATATTTGTAGGGGAGCGAACATGAATATTAGGTCCAGGGTTTTCCTCGGAGCGCTTTTGCCGTTCACCCTTGCCGGATGCGCCGGCCTGTCCGAGATGCAAGCGCCCGTTTCAAAATTCGACGATGCGGCTCACTCCGCTTCGACTGCAGAGACGTCCTTTCTCAATGCCGAACAGACGTCCGAATGCGAAGATCAATTCTACACGGCAGCATTCGGCTATTCCGGGTCGGCAACGTCGCCCATTGCACTGTCTCACCCGCGTAAAAGGGCCGCGCCCGCGCCAGTCGTCGCGTCCAATTTCGACCTGACGGGTAGCTGCAAACCGGTCGATATCCAGCCTCAACAGCTCGCTGTGCGGACCAGCCTGATGGCGGCCTTGGTCTTGTACGCGGACAAGATGCAATCCTTGGCGACTACAAACAACAACAAATCGCTCGATAGCGCCGCGACCACGACCGCCCAGAAGCTCGATGCGCTCGGAAAAGCAGGCGGAATCGTGCTGACGGGAGGTGACGCAACGGTCGAGCATGCCGTTGAAGCGGCGTTTGTCTCCATAGCAGAGATGGCTCTTGATCAGCAAAAATATGACGACATCAAGAAAGCCGCATCGGCGATGCAGAAACCGCTGGAGACGATTGTCGGCGCGCTGAAGTCAGAAAACATATCCCTCGCAACGAGCTTGGCCGGCCATCTGGGGCATGTCGAGATTCTACTCCGTACCGGGATCGTTCTCGGCCACAACAGAGGGCAGCTCCCCGACCAGATTTTCTTCGAAATTGTGCAGGCCCGGAACATCATTATCGCGGAAAATCCGATTGCGAAGGAATCTCTCGCCGCCGCAACAAACGGTGCCGACACTTCCGCCAGTGGAATCGCAAAACCCATAAACGATACACTGGACGCCGTCGTGTCCGGAAACAACGCAATCGTGAACGTTGCACCTGGCGGTTTGTCCGCTGCTGCGACGGATCTCTATAGCCGCGCCAACACCGCGAACGCGTTCTACAACGGTCTCACATCGGCAAAATAAAGCCCACCGGAGGAACGACAATGCCAAATGGAGCAAACGGAATTGATCCGGCCAAGACGGTCACCGTAAACGCGCTGGTATCCCAACTCGGATCTTTGCTCACCGCGCTGTTGGCGGCATCGCGGGCCACCACCGACGATACGGTGCTACTCCAAATCAACAACGAGTATTCGGCGGTCCAGACGCTTCTCAGCCAGGCTACGCAGGCCCAGGTCGCGGCCAACACGGCGGCGTTCACACAATCCGCCACGCAGATCAAGTCGCAGGCCGACATGCTGCAGGGCATGGAGACGCATATCAGCGATATCGTTTCGGACGTCGCGCTTGCGGGCCAAATTGCGGGTTATATCGCGCAGGCGATCACGCTCATCGCCAGGCTCTGACGGCGCAGCATCGAATAGATTGGGACGTCGCGCATAGCCGCAGTTGGCGCAAAGCGAATTATGGATTGTTGGTCAGCGCTGGACGAGTTCCCCATACCTCAACGCTGCGTTGCATTGACGGCATGCCGGTTTGGGACGACAGGCCTAATGAGGGAGGGGGGCGATGAGTGAATCGAAGTTAGGACACTGGCCAAATTAACCGCTCCTATTGTCGGCTGATCGCGGTCGGATTGTGTAGTTCCATTCAGGATGGAATTCATCGCCCCGGATGTCGAGCGTCTTCATCTCGGCATCGCTCACTTTGATTCCCTTTTCGTAGATCGCAGTATCGAGGGCGCTCTCGACTTTGAGGCCGGCTTTGGTCGTCGTCGCGGCAATCAGTTCGACCACGGCCATGCGATCGACGAGAGGTCTCCCACGCCAAGTCTGCGTGATGTGGCAGAACATGCGGTGCTCGATCTTGTTCCACTTAGAGGTGCCTGGCGGATAGTGATGGACGTGGAGCACGAGGCCCGTCTCGTCGGCGAACTTTTGCAACTCGACCTTCCACAGCCGGACACGCGTTCCATTCGAGCCGCCGCCATCGGCCGTGATGGTCAACTCGCGGGCTTTCGGGTAGCGCTGGCGCCCCATTGCGTCGAGCCAGCGGCGAATGGAGGCGACAGCGAACTGAGCCGTGTCGCTTGTGATCCCGACGCTCACCCACCCTGCATTGGCGCCAACGTCGTACACGCCATAAGGTACGACCTTGCCGAGATCCTTATCTTCGAAGTCGTGCACCTTCACGCGCAGCGGATCGCCTTTCGGGCGGTAGTCGGTGCCACCGTTCTTGTAGTTGCCGACCAGCTCTTTCTTCTTGGTGTCGACCGAGATGACGGGCTGCCCCGCAGCCTGTGCCGCGATCGCCTTGGCGTTGATGTGCTCGAACTGCGCATTGCGGTCGGGATGGTTCGAGCCCTCGTCGGCCTTGCGGTTCGACTGCCGGCTATAGCCGAGCTTCGGCAACAGTCTCTTCACGCTGCTGGCGCTGATCTCGTGGCCCTTCTTCTGCAATGCGACAACCAGCTTGTCGTGGCTTTTCGACACCCACAACAACGGGCGCATCGGATCGCCGAGCGTGGCCGGCTCAATGACGATCCGTAAATCCTCGATCAGCGTCGCGTCCCGGCTCGATAGAGGCCGCCGGCCGCCTCCCCTGCGGCGCACCCGGCCTTTCGACAGGGGCGCGGCGTCAAGGTCTTTCTGTCCCCGGCCGATGGTCGAGCGCGCGAGCCCAGTGATCTCGCAGACCGCCGCCAGACCGCCCCAGCCAGCCGCGCGGACCTCGCCGGCTGCAAACATCCGCCGCCCCCGCTCATCCAGCTTCGAGCCCACAAGCTCCCACCTTTGCCGAATCGCTTGCATGTCGATCATGCCGACCCGAATACCGCCGCAGCGCAATCCTAGGAATCTCGACGCCCCGAGTTCACATCACCACATGGCGCAAACGCCAAATCCGATTCACTTGTTGTGACGGATGTCCTTACTTGCATTACGCATAGCGATCACGGGTCTCTTCGTCATTTATTGTTCGCCGCTGGTGTTTTTGGCACTGTCATGCATCGTTACCGACGGTTGGCGCATACGAAGCGACTTGATCCTCCAAGGATTTATCGGCTTTACACAGTCGCAGGATCAGTCACTGGCGCTTCTGCATCGTTGCATCTTGCCGGTCATGGGGGCGTTCGCTCCGGTGGCGTTTCGGGGCGACCATTCTGATCGCTGGGCAACGCTGCTCATGCTGGGCCTGTTGGCCGCAATTGGACTTTCGCTCTTTCTCGAGGCGCTTTTCAATGCGCAATGGGTTCAAGCCAATTTGTTCGCCAACACGGCTTTCCCGGTGCCGGGCACATCCGCGCCCCCGACCCAAGATCAGGCTCAAATCGCTCAAACGGCAGGGCTGCAGCTGGTGAGTAGCTATTTCAACCGGACCCAGGAAGCGTTGACCATGTACCTTCTTCTCCTGTTCGGCTTGAAAGCCACGGAACAACCTCAATGAGCGCGCGCTGGAACCCTGCAGAAGTTACGTCGTGCGTGATCTTCCTATTCCTCTTGATCGCGACGCAAGTCGAGGCGGCGCAGGTCGTAGTCGCAATTGATCCCAACAGTGCGGCACCCGAGAAAGTAACACTTGAAATGCCGGGCCTCCCTCCGGGGTCGCTGGATCATGATGCGGCTGACGGGAGTTTCCATACAGACCTCTCGGTGCCGACCGGCAATGGCTGGACAGACCATCTGCAGATTGTCGCGAGATGGCCCGACGACACAATTCGCCAGCTGTGGATCAGGACCGACCCGCTGACCCCCATTCCACATTTGACCATATACGCGAAAGGTTTGCCGGCGACCCAGGGCACACTGGATTGGATAGCGATGCATTGGGGAACTTCATACCAACAGATGGATTTTGATACGCTGTTGGAGACCTACTGCGTCGCCAGGGATACGTATCGCGGTCTGGCGAACACGCCCACGGGTGCTCGCGACCATGCAGAGCGGGCATGGTTTGACAGCGCTTACCAGTTGGCAGCGCGTTTCCCTTGGATGGATCGCGACGAAGAAATTGTAGCGCTGGTGGCCCGTTCGGATGACAACTACTATCAGGCGATGTTGAAGCAGTCCGTGCACTTCAGCTGGCGCGACGTCGATAAAGTTCACTCCCTGATCCAGAACGGGGAGCTTTCTGATGCGGACCGTCTCACGAGCTACTATTTGGAAGCCTTCACGCGCCTCGACCCCGCACACCAGCAGGAAGTCACGGATGTTGCGCGCGTAAATCTTAAGGTTTTGTCGGGCAACCGGCAGCTCGTTCTCAATCTCGAGAAGAACCAGTAAACCAGGTGCCTTAACTTAGGGACAGTATACGCAATTAACAAGCTAGGTGGCAGTGGAATAAATGTGGTCTATGACCCCCGTCGAGCATAAACAGCTAGCGGCACTTATTCAAAAGCGTGATTTCAGCGTGGAAGGAAAGAAGCATGGTTCTCGAAGGAATTGACATTTATGAAGGCGACGGTGCCGTCGAATGGCAGCGTGTCCGCAATTCAGGCAAGACTTTCGCATTTGTCCGCGGTGCATATGGTACACACGTGGACGGAGCATCGGCCCACAATTTGGCGGCCGCTAAAGCGGCCGGACTTGTTTGCGGGCTCTATCATTTCTTTCGTCAACCTCTCGATACAAATGCGCAGATCCAAACGATGATCGCAGCGGCGCACGCCGCCGGCCTCCGCGCGGGTGACCTGGTGCCCGTTATCGACGTTGAAGATAATCCAAAATACGATGGGAATTGGAACCCCGCCAATAATCCCTCCTATATCGCGGCGCTTCACACATGGCTCAACGCGCTACAGACGGAATTCGGCAAACCGCCGATCATCTATACGCGCGCAAGCTTTTGGGATGTGCTCGGAAATCCCGGCGGGTTCAATCAATACCCACTGTGGGTGGCCAACTACGGGGCAAGCAAGCCCAAACTTCCAAACGGCTGGAATAACTATGCATTCTGGCAGTACAGCGAGAGCGGGACCGTCGACGGAGCTAACGGCCACGTCGATCTCGATAGGTTCAATGGATCGGCCGAAGATTTGGTGAACCTGACCATTTAGATACATTGGTGGGCTCCCCATGTGCGACGCGGTGTGGACGCATGGTGTAGATAACTTTGCAGCGTGGTCTCGTCACGGGCTAACATCTTCGGTCGGGCGGTCCCTGCGCCCGGACGCTCGACAACGCCTATCGATAACACTTGGAGGCTGAAATGTCGAAACCCGCAATGATGGCCATCGGCGACTCCCTCTTCAACGGAGTCCGCTCGCTCACGATCAACCAGCAGCTCGCGCAATGGAGTGCGCCGGCCCAAGTCGCCCGGGCGCTCGGTATTCCCTTTGCGAACCCCGACTATCCGCGCAACGTCGTGATCAATTTCGAGCAATGGCTGCGCGATTTTCCTGTCCTCGTCAGCGTGGCGACTGATGTCGAGAGCAACGTCGCCTTCTGGGACCAACGGCCAAAATCCGCCTTGACCGCCTTCGATAACATTGCAATCGCCTCGTCAACTTATGCCGATATGTTTAAGCGCACTTGGCAAACGGCTGATGCAGAGATCAAACAGTTGCACGGCTCCTTAGGGGTCAATTTCGGAAAGATTGGCGCGAACCTCGCCGATCTCTTCTTCGCCTTCAACACGCGCTTTCTTCTTAATCCAACTTCCGATTCGGCGGCACCCGCAAAAACCTCGCTGCAGATCGTGGAGGAACGCAAGCCCGCGCGCCTTCTTGTCAGCATCGGCCACAATAATGGACTCTGGGAGATGGGATTTGCGGCGGAAGCCTCGACCGGCCACATCGGCGATCCCAATCCCACCCGCCCCTTCAATCAACAAGACCTCTTGGATCAAGAGACATTCGTCGACGGCCTCAAGGCATTGCCGGCCGAAGTTAAGCATATCTATGTCAACGCCCTACCCATGCCGAGCTGCGTCGCCGACATGATGCCGGTGCCGGACGACGCGGACATGCACAAACCGGGCGCAGGCAACTATTATGCGACCTACGAGAACAGGTTCGGATTCAACTATGCGACCTTGACCGCCCAGCAGATGGCGGCAAACGACGCGGTGGTCAAAGCGATGAACACCCGCCTAGTCACGCTCGCTGCTGCCGATCCGCGAATTCACGCCGTACCGATCGATACTGCGTTTACGGCATACGATTTCAAAACCGACCCAAATGCCAAGACCGTCAATGTTGGCGGCAAAGTTTTATCGAACCTCATGGTCGAAGGCCCCGGATTGCTATTTCCCGATTTCTGGCGCGGCGGGCTAATGGGCCTCGACGGCATGCACCCCACGATCGTGGGTTACACCATCATGGCCCAGGAGATATTGACGTCGATCGCCCAGCACGAGGGGGTCAATGCCGTGAAGCAACCCGACGTCACGCTCGCGTATCAGGCCGATACGCTCCTGCAGAAGGTGCCTTTTGGCTGGGACCCTGTGCTTGACCTGTCGCTGGACATCCGCCGCGCGAGCGCGGCAACCCACGGCACCGCGGTTCCCACCGGCCAGAAATACGACGCCGTCGCTGGAATTCTGAAGGCAATCGATTTCAAGTACGACTGAGCACGAGACACCAACCAGCGCGCGCCCACAGCCGGACAAGTACAAAAAGGGACAGTATATGGAATTGTGATTGGATCGTAACGAACCATTATGAACGAAGCGGCTGAATTTTGTCATGATACTCTTGACGGCCTAGGCTTTTAGTTGGGTTGTCGAGGATGGAACATGGCTGAAGACGGCACATTGTCGGTTCCAAGCGGAGACAAGGCCCACGGGAAAGAATAGGGAAAAGAATAGGGAGAGGAACATGTCGCAGCGCCTTGAAGTGAAAAACATCTCGACCCGACTATCAGATGATGATCTCGTACCCATACTGAACGCCGTGCAGGATCAGGCCAACGGAGAAGTTTCCAAAATCTGGGAAACAGGCCGGATCGCGCTGGTAAAAATTGCAAACGGAGACCCTTGGACGGCCGGAGCATGGCGTTTCTTCGTGGCCGACACCCCCGACCAAGTGAACCAGAACGCGCCCGGCGCAGCCGGCGATCATGATCAACAGGGTGGCGCGCCAACCGGTTACGCGTTTGTGGGGATTACGCTCGATGCAGGCATGCATCCCAGCGTGACCATCAGCCATGAAATTCTCGAAATGCTGGGGGATCCCCTCATCGACCAATACTGCTTATGGAGCGATGTTCCCAATGCGCAATTCCTCGCTCAAGAGCTGTGCGATCCGGTAGAGGACGACAGCTTTGCATATCCCGGCACGGCGGGCGTTCTCGTTTCCGATTTCGTTACGCCGGCCTATTTCGTGCCGGGAAGCGCCGGTCCGTGGGACTATCAGAAAAAGCTTGCCGCGCCCAACACGCTCGCCACGGGCGGATACCAACTGACGTGGGATCCCGTAAACGGCCTGCAGCAAAACGCGGGGCAGACACCGGGCGGCAGAGCGGTCGATACATTTTCAACACCCTACAGCCGCCGCAGACGGCGAGGAACGAAGGCTCGGCAGCGCAGCAAGCTCGCTAACGCGTTGCCGGCTGCCGCGGGAATATCGAAGCCGCGGACGACTCCGGTTGCGGATTGCTGCTGGTGGGGCGGTCTCACCGCAGTCTTGATCGTCTTTCTCACGCTGTGCGGGATATTGATCACGCGGAGCGCGTGGTCGAAGCAAGCAGATCGGTTGTTGTGCGAATGGTTGCTCGTGGAGGCAGTACTGATCGGCCTCTTGGTTAGCGCGGGATACTTGGTCAACCGCCGGCTCGACGGCGTTCTGGTCGGCGTCGAAAATCGGATCAGCCTGCCTCGATTTCAGTGGGTCGCGTGGTTCATCGTGCTTCTCGGGGGGTACTTCACGATATCCGTGTGGAACGTTGCTCTCCACGGGACCTTCCCGCATATACAGCAGGAACTGTTGGTGCTTCTTGGAATTGTCAGCGGCTCGACCGTGGTCAGCAACGTCATCTCCGACAGGCAGAAAAACACACCTGGCGCGACACCGCCACCGGATAATCCAAAGATCGGCGAACCCACGCAGCTTGGTTTGGTCGACTACAATGTCGATCCCTCCGAGGCCTGCTGGGCGGACCTCTACCTTGGGGATGAAGTAGCGAACCGGAATGCAATCGACATTAGCAGGCTTCAGAAACTGATCATTACGATATTGCTCCTCTTCGCATACATTACACGCATCTGGCTAGCTCTTGCCAACACGCATGGAGGTACGTTTGCTCTCAAAGGCGGCACGTTTAGCGACATGCCGAACATCGATGCCACGTTCGTATGGCTGCTTGGCATTAGCCACGCTGCCTATCTCGGGTATAAGGCGACACCCAAAACCGGGAAGTGATGGCGCCGTTCCGAATGACGGCAGTATCGTCAGGGTCCGAGTGCGCAGGAAGGAGTCATTCGGCGATCAACGCGCCGCAACTTGCAGGTCATCATCTCCACGCCTCGGAGCCGATGATCTCAGGAACCTTCGACGCAACACCTAAAGGAGACCCCCATGGCCCAATGGCCGTCCGAACAAGCCATCTTCGCTCTCGCCATGCCGTTCATCAAGGACGCGGAAGGATATCAAGCTGCCCCCTATCTTGATTCGGCCGGTATTCCCACGATCGGCTGGGGAACGATCCGCTATCCGAACAGCCGGCCGGTGACGATGCAGGACCCGCCGATTTCCGAGGCGTACGCGCAAGACTGTCTGACATTCGAAATGCAGGGCAAATGCGCCTCGTTGCAACACGTGGTCACGGCGGATGCCACGGCGCATCAAGCCGCCGCCATGCTGTCCCTCAGTTACAATATCGGCATCCCCGCCTTCTCGGGCTCGACCGTGCTTCGCCAGTTCAACGCCGGCAATCTCCAGGCGGCGGCCGACGCTTTCCTTCTGTGGGACAAGGCGCATGTCAACGGCCAGCTCGTCGTCGTGCCGGGTTTGTTGAAGCGGCGCCAGACGGAACAGGCGTTGTTCCTGACCGCAGACGCCTGAACGGGTCCGCTGCGCGCGATGCGGGCGGGGACGCCCGCGCCCCCAGGGTGGCCAAACGATCGCAGACCCAGTAGTCCGGCCGATGTCCGTCCAGGAAGGCTTTGCCGGCATCCACTTGGCCGCCGCAGTCATTTGCCTCAATCGAGGACGCGCCCTAGCGAATAGCGGATGCCATGCGGACATGGCGGTCATTCGCTGCAACCGAGGGTTCCGATTCGGACGGCGGGGTCCGATACCGCAGATATGACGCTACCTGATCCAGGCGGACGAATGTGTATCCCTCTTCCACCAGTGCAGGCACAACGGCATAAACCAGAGCAGCGGACTCGGCGTGGACGCAATGCATGATCACCACGCCGCCGTCCTTGCGGCGGATTTCGCGCAGATATCCTTTGGCGCAGGTTGACGCGTCCCATCCCCGATGCCAGCACGACCAATCCGCGGCGCTCAAGATATAACCGTCATCGCTCATCGCAACGTCGCCGCCCACGTCCCAGTAGATCGGACCGATATATTTCTTGAGCACGGGATCGGCATTGAGCAAGACCGCATGCTCCGCCCGCCATGCGCCGTAAGGCGCCCGGAAAAACATCGCGGTGCCTGCCGGCATGAGCGGCGCAATCTCGTCATCCACCTGGCGGATTTGATCGAGCAACAGCTCGGGATGCTCGTCGTAGCGCCTGCCCAACACAGGATGCGTCGCGCTGTGATTGCCGAGCAGATGCCCCTCCGCCGCAATGCGCGCCAGCACCTCGGGATACGCCTTCGCCATCCGCCCCACGATGAAAAACGTCGCTTTGACTCCCTGATCCTTCAGCGCGTCAAGCACGGCCGGCGTATAGGCGTTGGGCCCGTCGTCGAATGTGAGCGCGATCGTGTGGGCATCGCGCAAGCCCGAGTGAAAGATGTTCTTGTCCTGGAAATACGCGACCTGAGTGTCTCGGCTCTTTCCGGCGGATTGCGCCGGCGCGGCAGCCGCCGCCAGCGTCAACGCGAGCGCAGCACATGTGCGAAGGAATATCGCCCTCATGCATAGTCCCCCATTGCTTGAATAAGTTTAAGCTTTCCCTGCTGTTATCGCAATGGCCTGTTGGTAAATGCGGCTGCGTTTTCGACGTTCCGACCGCGGCCAGACGGAGGCGCCTGCGGTTTGCGCGAAATCAACGACCTGCTGGGGGTTCGCAGGAAACATCTCCAGGTTCTTTTAGGATACCCCGATGTCCTCAAAAAATTACATCCGGTGGTTTCGCGAGCTTGGCATGGGCGACGTGCCGCTGGTGGGAGGCAAGACGGCCTCGCTGGGCGAGCTTTACACCGCGCTTTCGCCGCAGGGCATCAATGTCCCGAATGGCTTCGGCGTGACGGCCGAGGCCTACCGGGATGCGCTGGAGACTGCGGACGCGCGGAGCAGGCTCCTTCAACTTCTCGATGGCATTCAGCAGGCGAACGTCATGGACCTTTCCGTCCGCGCAGCAGCGGCACGGGAGATCGTCTATGCCGCGACGGACACAGCAGAGATCGCCGCCCAGGTCCGTGCCGCGTACCGGGTCCTCGAACAGGAATACGGCAAGCGGGTGGCTGTGGCGGTTCGTAGTTCGGCAACCGCCGAGGATCTCCCCAACGCGAGTTTCGCCGGCCAGCACGAAAGCTTCATCAATATCCGCGGCGAACGGGCGGTTCTGGATGCGTGCCGGCGCTGCTTTGCTTCGATCTTTACGGACCGGGCGATCGTATATCGCGCCCAAAACGGGTTCGATCATTTCAAGGTCGCCCTGTCGGTTGCCATCATGAAGATGGTAAGAGCCGATCTGGCGGCCAGCGGGGTGACATTCACGCTGGATACGGAATTGGGATTCCGCGACGTCGTACTGATCACCGGCAGTTACGGTCTGGGTGAAAGCATTGTCCAGGGTCAGGTGGATCCGGACGAATTCTATGTCCACAAGCCGACATTCCGTGCCGGGCACCGCTGCGTGCTGCGGCACGTGCTGGGCGAAAAACAGACCAAAATGACCTTTGCCCGCGCCGGAGCAAAGGCGACAGTCGCCACCACCAAAGTCACGCGCAAACTGCGCGAGCGCTTTTGCCTCACCGACAAAGAGGCGCTGACGCTCGCGGACAACGCCCTTGCCATCGAGGAACATTATTCCGCCCTCAACGGCCGTCCGACACCGATGGACATCGAATGGGCAAAAGACGGCATCGACGGCAAGCTCTACATTGTGCAGTCGCGTCCGGAAACGGTTGCGTCGCAGCGCGCTACCGACGAGATCGATATCTATGCCCTGAAGAAGAAGGGCGAGATCGTCGTTTCCGGCCGGGCGATCGGCGAAAAGATCGGTAGCGGCAAAGTCCGTCTTGTCCTGAACCAACGGGATCTCGCGGCCTTCGAGCCCGGCGAAATTCTGGTGACCGAAACCAAGACACCGGATTGGCAGCCCGTCATGAGCAAGGCGGCTGCGATCGTCACCAACCGCGGCGGGCGTACCTGTCACGCCGCCATTGTGGCGCGCGAGCTGGGCATCCCTGCGGTGGTGGGTACCGAGTTTGCTACGCAAAAGCTCAAGACGGGCACAGAGGTGACGATCTCCTGCGCCGAAGGCGATATCGGCCACGTCTATGCCGGCGCCCTGCCCATAGAGATCGACAAGGTCAAGATTACCGAGCTGCCGCGCCCGCGCACAAAAATCATGGTCAATCTCGGCGATCCCGACCTCGCCTTCCAATGCGCCATGCTCCCCAACGACGGCGTCGGTCTTGCGCGCATGGAGTTCATTATCAACGAGCAGATCGGCATCCACCCCATGGCGCTTGCCGAACCGGACAGCATCAAGAGCCCCGTTTTGCGCCGCAGAATCGACGCGCTGACGCACGCTTATGCGGCGCCGAAGGATTTTTTCGTCGAACGATTGTCGGAAGGCGTAGGCACGATCGCCGCGGCGTTCTATCCCAAGCCGGTGATCGTCCGGCTATCGGATTTCAAGACGAACGAGTATGCGAAGCTCATCGGCGGGGCGCAATTCGAGCCGGTCGAAGCCAATCCCATGCTGGGCTTTCGCGGCGCCTCTCGCTATGCCCACCCTGCTTACGCGGCAGGCTTTGCGCTCGAATGCGCCGCGCTACGCCGGGTGCGCGAAAGCATGGGGCTCGACAATCTGAAGATCATGGTGCCGTTCTGCCGCCGGGAAGAAGAGGCCGCTCGCGTGCTCGAAGCGATGGCAAAAAACGGGTTACGGCGCGGAGACATGGGTCTCGAGATCTACGTCATGTGCGAGATCCCCAACAATGTGATTCGTATCGATGCGTTCGCAAAACTATTCGACGGCTTCTCTATCGGTTCGAACGACCTGACCCAGCTTACATTGGGTGTAGACCGCGATTCGGAAATCGTTGCCTTCGATTTCGACGAGCGCGATCCGGGAATGACCGAGATGCTGCATTTGGCCGTCGAAGGCGCCCGCCGCAACCACCGCCACATCGGAATTTGCGGCGAGGCACCGGCAAACTACCCCGAGGTGGCCGAACGCCTGGCTCAATGGCGCATCGATTCCATCAGCGTCAATCCCGCGAGCCTTGTGAAAACCTTCCGGATCGTGGCGGAAGCCGAACGCAAGTCGCCGTCGGCGCCCCCGCCCATGAAATCCGTCGCCTAGAGAGAAATGACTTTTCTTCGAAACGTCATTTCTCTCTAAGTTATTGTTTTGACGCGGTTCCGGACGCAAAAGTGCGCACACTTTTGCTGGAACCGCTCTAACCGATCCCTCGCGGCTCCGTTTTGTCGCTGCGTTCGGCGGCAATAATCGCGACCGCCTCGCGAATTTGCGGGGCAGCCGACAGCTCCTCGATCGAGCGGCGCAGCCGCCGCCGCCAGCTCGGGTATCCCGAGGTGCTGCCCGGAAGGTTTGCTTGCAGCTCCTCGCCCGCCAGGTCGTCCAACTGCACCAGCAGCAATTTGGCTTGGGAACGGGCAAGATAGGCGTGCACGGCCGTGGCAAGTTCCGGGCTCCAGGACACGCTCGCCGCATCCGCCGAGAGTCCGGGCGGAAGGAGCGCCTCATGGGCCAAAGCTTGCAAGAGCAAAGCCTTGTCGGAAGCGCGCTCTTCCTGTGCTCTCCATTTCTCCTCGGGTGAAGCAAAGATGCCGAGCGCGTCTTTGGCGCGGATGTCTTCTTCCGCCCAATAGCCGCGCAATGTTGCGAGATCGTGCGTGGAAACCGATACGGCGGCGAGCGACGGAAACTCGCCGGGGCTGCGGAACCGGCCATGGTCCCGCTCGAAATAAAAAACCCTCGATGACAGAACTCCAGCGTCCGCCATGCGCTCGCGGAATCCGCTCGGCACCGTTCCCAAATCCTCGCCGATCACGATGCATTCATGCCGCGTGCTCTCCAGCGCGACGATCCCGAGCAGATCTTCGAACGGAAGCCGCATATAGGCGCCTTGCCCGGGCAATGCCCCCTCCGGGATCACGAACAGCCGCATCAGCCCCATCACGTGGTCTATCCGCAGAGCACCGGCATGCCGCATGTTGGCGCGCAGCAGGGCAATGAAATATGCATAACGCTCCGTCCGCAGCCGGCGCGGATTAAGGGGCACGATGCCCCATTCCTGTCCTTTTTCGTTGAACGGATCGGGGGGCGCGCCGACGCGTGCGCCGCGCATGAAGGTCTGCTGATTGGCCCAGTGATCGGCGCTTTGCGCGTCGCTGCTCACGGCTAGGTCCTTGTAAAGCCCGAGCCTCATTCCACGTTCGCGCGATTTCCGTGCCGCTTCACCAAGCTGCAAATCGCTCAGCCATTGCAGAAATGCGAAAAAGGTACGCCGTTCCTCCAGCTCGCCGGCAAGCGATTGTATGGCCTTCGAACTTGGGTCGCGGAATTCTTGCGGCCATCGCGTCCAGTCATGGGTGCCGAAATGTTCGCTCAACGCCTGGAAGGCGGCAAAGCGGCCGAGATCGATGCCGCCGGACGCCACGAAGGCGCGGAATTTATCGTTGTCTACCGCGTCGGCCGTGGTGCGAAACTCTTCAAACAGCCGTGCAAGCACCGCGAGCTTTGCGGTGGCAACCGCGCAATAATCGACGATGTCGCAGGCTCGCGCCCGTTCGATCGCGTTGCCGATCTCGGCGGGCCGCCGATCGATGCCAAGCCCGAGAAACGCCGCAGCTGCCGCGACATCGATATAAAGCGGGTTGATGAACAGGCGGCTGCACGGGGCATAAGGCGAGGCGCTGTCGGGCGCGTCCAGAAAAAGCGCATGCAGGGGATTGATGCCGATCGTATCGGCGGGCCATGTCGTCAGCCGGACGAGATCGCCGAAGTCGCCCATTCCCCAATTCCGATCCGACCGCAGGCTATAAAGCTGAACTGCAATGCCCCAGTATTTTCTCGCCGCCCAATCGGGCGGCAGATAGCAGCGTGGCGGCGAGACGATCAATCCGGTTTCGCCGATGCCGGCCAATCGCATTCGATGATAGCCAGTCCGTTGCGGCGGAAGCCGCAGCCGCCGCAATTCAACTTTTCGGCCGTCGGCCTCCCCGGTGGCCACCACCGCCGCATCTGCGGGCAGCCATTCGCCGTGTGCTTCTTGTCCGCCCTCGTACAGGATCGACCAACACAAGCGGCGTTTTACGTCGCCGTGAGGCAGCCGCACGGGGACATCGATCTCTTCGCCTTCGCGCGCGACCAGAACCGGCGGCAGGATTTCGCGCCATTCCTCCTCGTTCAACGCCTTCAGGCTTGCATGGACGTCTTCCTCGCGTTCGGCTGCAATGCCCATGGCTTCGAGCAAAACACGCGCCGATTCCGCGGAACATTCGTGAAGGTTGCCCTGGATGTCCCAATAGTGCGGCTCGATGCCCGCGGCGCCGGCAAGTTTTTGGAGCGCATCGTTCATGTATTTACCGGGGCCTTCCCGCTCGAGAACAGCACGAGCGAGCGGGATCGGACATCACGGTTCCCGCCGGTCAAGACTTCCAACGCGGCGAGCGGCACCTCATCCGCGGTGTCGATCGCGCACCGCCAGAACGAACCCTCCCTGACCGGAAGAACGAACGTCTCGTCGCGATCGGATGCATTCAACAGGAGGAGCCACGCATCGGGCGAATCCGTTGCGCCATCCCGGTCGGCGACGAAATGCACGGCAATACACCTGCCCTCCGGCGCATTCCAATCGTCCACGGCCATCTCGCGGCCTTGCGGCGACAGCCAGACGACATCGCTTTTTCCGTCGCCGCCATTTCCGCGGAAAAACTCGGTGCTCCGGAAAACCGGATGCGCGGTGCGCAGGCGCAGCAATCCTTCCACAAATTCCGGAAAATCTCGGTTGAATTCGCGCTGAGACCAGTCGATCCAGCTTATTCCGTTGTCCTGGCAATAGGCGTTGTTGTTGCCGTCTTGGGTGCGGCCGAACTCGTCGCCCGCCGAGATCATCGGAACGCCCCGCGACAGCAGCAGGCTCGCCATCAGGTTGCGCTTTTGCCGGCGGCGAACGGCCGCAATCGCGGGGTCCTGGGTCGGCCCCTCCACGCCGTAATTCGCGCTGAAGTTTTCGTCGACGCCGTCGGCGTTCTCTTCCCCATTTGCGCGATTGTGCTTTACCTCGTAGCTGACGAGATCTTCGAGCGTGAAGCCGTCGTGTGCCGTAACGAAGTTGATGCTTGCGGCCGGCCCGCGCCCCGACTTTCCGAAAACGTCGCTCGAACCGGCCAGCCGCGTGGCCAATTCGCCCAACATGCCGCCGTCGCCGCGCCAATATCGACGAAGGCTATCGCGATACCTGTCGTTCCACTCGCTCCAGCCCGCCGGAAAAGAACCCAGCTGATACCCGTCCACGCCGAGGTCCCAGGGCTCGGCGATCAGTTTCTTGCCCGCGAGCGCCGGCTCCTGCGCAAGGGCGCCGAAAAGCGGCGCGTCGGCACGAAAGTGGCGATCCTGCCGCGCCAAGGTTGTCGCGAGATCGAAGCGGAACCCGTCCACCAGCATTTCCGATGCCCAATAACGCAGGGAATCCATGACCATTCCAAAAACGTAGGGATGTCCCACATTGAGCGTGTTGCCGCAGCCTGTCACGTCCAAGTAACGGCGCTTGTCCTCGGCCAAACAGTAATAGGACGCGTTGTCGATGCCGCGAAAGCAGACCGTCGGGCCAAGCTCGCCGCCCTCGCCCGAGTGGTTGAAGACCATGTCCAGGATGATTTCGATGCCGGCGTCATGGAGCGCATCGACGGTATTCCTGAATTCGGCACGGTCGCCGCCCGACAGATAGCGCGGTTCGATCGCGAAAAAGCCGATCGGGTTGTAACCCCAATAGTCTCTCAGCCCGCTCCGCCGGAGCGTGCGGGACGACGCGACAGGATGAATCGGCATAAGTTCCACGGCGGTGACACCCAAGTCGCGCAGATATCGAACGATCTCGGGATGTCCAAGAGCTGCGACCGTTCCCCTGATCCCGCGCGGCAGGCCGGGATGCCGCTGCGTGTATCCGCGTACATGGAGCTCGTAAATGACGGTCGAAGACCATTGCTGGGGCTGGAATAATTGCGTCTTGCGTTCCGTCAGGGGACCGATAACGCGGCATTTTGGCATCCGATCCGCATTGTCGCGGGCGTCGAAAGACAGATCGCCGCGCGGGTCGCCTACGACATATCCGCAATTGAGATCGCTCCACTCCAGAGACCGGTCCAGCGCGCGCGCATAAGGATCGATCAGCAGCTTGTTCGGATTGAACCGGTGACCGTTGGACGGATCGTAGGGCCCATGAACGCGGTAGCCATAGAGAAGCCCTTCGGTTGCTCCCGGAAGAATGCCGTGCCAGACATCGCCGCTCCGCTCGGGGAGAACGATGCGTGCGAGCTCCTGCAGTCCTGCTGCATCGAAGAGGCAGAGTTCGATCTTTTCCGCATTTGCGGAAAAAATGGCGAAGTTCACCCCATTTTCGGAAGGCGTTGCGCCCAGAGGAGCGGGGCTACCTGCCCTGATTTTCGATCCCATCGTCTCCCGCCAACAAAAGACTCCGCGAGCCGCGCCGACAGCAATGCACGGAAACGCCGCCCCTATTCCATCATCTCATATTGCGAATGAGACGATGAGTGGGACGGGATAAGCATGTCCGGACGCTTGATGAGAGCGATGACGACCAATCCCGCGAGGCTGAGAAGAAACATAAAGAAGAAATCATTGGCATAAGCCATGAGCTGTGCGTTGACCTGTATCACGCCGTCAAGCTGCGCGGCGCCGACAGGCATACTGAGGTTCCAATTCATCGAAGGAGCGTTTACGCCCAGCGCGCGGTTGAAGGGATTGGCGTGCTGCGCAAGTTGGGCATGGGCGACCTGGATATCGTTGGCCAGAATGGTCGTCGTCACGGAGACCCCCATGGCAGCCCCGATATTGCGGATCAAATTGATCAGCGCCGAACCGTCGGTGCGAAACCCGGCGGGAAGGGTCGCAAATGCGACGAGACTCATCGGAACGAAAACCAGGCCCATTCCGACGCCCTGCATGACCGTCGTGAATGCAAGCCATTGCCACGGCACATGCGGCATCCATTGCGACATTTGGAACAACGACCACGCAAGCAACGCAATGCCGATTCCCATCATAAGGCGCGCGTCGACGCGCATGGCCATCTGCCCGGCCGCCACCATGGCGACCATTGTGCCGACGCCGCGCGGCACCATCAGAAGGCCGGTGTCCATCACGCTGTAGCCGCCGAGGTTTTGCAGATAGGGCGGCAACAGGGCCGAGCTTGCCAGCGTGATCATGCCCAGCACGAACATCAGCGACATCGCCGAAAGGAAGTTCCGGTCCTTGAACACGTCCGCCCGGATGAAGGACCCCTTGCCCATCAGCAGATGGACGACGAAGAGATAAATGCCGAGCCCCGCTATGAGGGCCTCGATAACGATTTCCGGCGAGGAGAACCAATCCTTGGTCGTGCCGCGGTCCAGCATCAGTTGCAGCGAAGCAATCCCGGATGCCAAGAGCGTGAATCCAAACCAGTCAAACCTCAGCGAACTGTCATGCTGGGTATCGCGGAAAAAGAACCAGAGCCCAGTTGCCGCCGCAATCCCGATCGGAAGATTCACGTAAAAGACCCAGCGCCAATCGTACATGTCGGTCAGATAGCCGCCCAAAGTCGGGCCGAGGATCGGGCCCACCATCACACCGATGCCCCAGATGGCCATGATGCTGCCGCGCTTTTGCGGCGGATAAAGATCGAACATGATCGACTGCGCGAGCGGAGAAAGCGATGCGCCGAAACAGCCTTGAAGAAAGCGAAAGAAGATCATCTGTTCCAAGGTCTGCGCCGCGCCGCAGAGCATGGAGGCTATGGTAAAACCCGCGATGCTGAGGATAAGAAAACGCTTGCGCCCGAAGCGCGACGCAAGCCAGCCGACGGGCGATGTCATAACGGCCGCCGACACGATGTAGGACGTGAGCACCCAGGTGATCTGGTCGCGCGAGGCCGCCAGGCTGCCCTGCATATACGGCAATGCCACATTGGCGATCGTGCTGTCGATCCCCTGCATCAGGGTGCCTGCCATGGCGCAAAGCATCACGACCCGCAGATCGAATGTGCTGTAGGGCCGGTAGGAAAGATCGTTCATTTTCAGAAGTAGGATTCCAGAAGTCAGAACTCAAAAGCCAGAAATCGGAAATAAGAAATGGCTATACCAGAATTCGCAATCTCCCCCGATGTTCCAACTTCCGATTTCTGATTTCCGATTTCTGGCCTCTGATTCATCCGTTGAGGAGTCTCCACCACCGCGGGTGTCCCGTGTCGATGCTGACATAGGTGCTCATGCCGGCGCGCAGAGGCGGGTCGTTCGGCCGCATATGCAGCCTTATTTTCACTGTCACGCGCTGGGTCACCTTCACCCAGTTGCCGCTGGCATTTTCCGACGGCAGCACGGAAAAATCCGATCCTGTGGCCGGGCTGATCGCATCGACGGTGCCGTGCCAGGTGCGTCCGGAATACGTGTCGATGGTCACGTCGACGGGATCTCCGATGTGCACGTGGGTCAGATCGGTTTCCTTCATGTTGGCCTCGACCCAAACATCCTTGGTCGACACAAGGGCGACGGCGCTCGTGCTGCTGAAAGCGGAAAGCGCGGAAATTACCAGCGTGCCCGGCTGCAAGGAATCCACTGCGGTAACGATGCCGTCGAACGGGGCACGCACAACCGTATGATCGAGCTGGCGCTGCACTTCCGCAACCTGCGCCTCGGCGGCGCGATATTGCGGCAGGCTCTCGATCGGCAGGCCGATGTTTCCCCCCAGCGTCGCGAGTTGGGTTGCCGCCTGCTCTTTCAACGAAGCCAGCGTGCTTTGGGCCGAAGCCAGCGTGAATCGTGCCTGATCGTACAGGGTCGGGGCGATGCTGTTGACCTTTACGAGCGCGGCATACCGGTTGAAGTTGGCCTGATCGAGCTGCACTTGCGCAGCCTGCGTGGCGATATCCTGCAGCATGCGGGCATAGGTGTTGCGCGCAGCAATCAGCGACAGCTTGGTATTCTGCTGGTTGGCTTTCGCATTGTCGAGCGCGATCTGGAACTGCAACGGATCGATGCGAAACAGCACCTGCCCCTTCTTGACGGTTTGCCCTTCGTGGACATCCACTTCCTTCACGAGGCCCGATACGTCGGTCGACACCAAAAGCTGCGCCGCGTGAACATAGGAATCATCGGTGCCGACATAACGTCCGCCCGTGAGCCACAATGTGGTCGCGACAATGACCACGATCGCGACGCCTCCCAGCATCAGAATGCGCCGCAGCAGCGTCCGGTTAGCCACCAGACGCTCGAGGCCGTCCCACAGGCCGCCGCGTCTGAGTTCGTCGGCATAGGGCCCCGTGATCGAATCGGTTTGCATGGCTGACATTGTTATTCTCCCACCGCTTTTGACTGTGGAGCTTCAGTCAGGTTGCTTTTTATACGCAGCAAGCATTCTACAAGCTGTGAACGGGCATTCTGATCGATCCCGTCCAGGATTTCGGCGCTCAGCAGCTCTCTTTGGGTTTCGATCTCCTCGAGGAACGGCTGGGCCTCGGCCAGCAGGTGCAGCCGCCGTACGCGCCGGTCGGTGGGGTCCGGCCGTCGCTCCACCAATCCACGCGCCTCCAGCCGGTCGATCAGCCGTCCGACCGAGATCGGCTCGACTTCCAGACTGGAAGCCATTTCGTTTTGGGATAGGCCCGGCCTCCGTTCCAGCATCGCCAAAATCATCCATTGTGCCCGCGTCATGCCTTTGGCCCGCGCCCGCTGGTCGAAACGGGTCCGGACCTGGCGGGCCACGTCGTTTACGAGTATCAGGACATCTCGAGCAAGATTTTGCATCGCGGCAACCTCTAAGCAACGATAACATAAGCCTGCTTATTATAAGCATCAAGTCCTTTTTTGCTGCCTGCGGCACTTGGCCGTTCGCAACCCTCGGTTAAGGCCGACTGAGGCATTGTCGTAGCGGGTAATACGGCGATAGCCGGTATTTGGCGGGGTCACGGATGGCGGGTGATAACCCGATCGTCGTCAAGCGGATCAAGCGCGGCGGGGACCACCCTCACCACGGCGGCGCCTGGAAGGTCGCCTACGCGGACTTCGTGACCGCGATGATGGCGTTCTTTCTGCTCATGTGGCTGATCAACACCACCACTCCGGAGCAGAAGCGCGGAATAGCCGACTATTTTGCGCCCCAGAGCATTTCGCAGACCTTCAACGGCTCCAACGGAATGCTGGCGGGAAAGGTATTCGGCCAGTCTGGCGCCAAAGCGGGCGGCGCGATCGCGCTGGAGGATCGGACCGTGACGACCACCGTCTCCGAGCAATCCCAAACCACGTCATCGGCACAGCGGCGCGGCGGCTCGACGCGCGCCCGAGGTGATGCGGCCGCTTCGCAGGTCCATAGCGACGACCACCTCGAACATTCCGCCCCCTCCGCGAAGGACGAACAGTTCGAGAGCGCCGCAGAATCGATCCGGCAAGCCCTGCAGCAAGAACCGGACATCGCCGAACTGTCCCACCAGGTCATTGTGGATCAAACCCCGGAGGGATTGCGCATTCAGCTGGTCGATGAAGACGGCAGGCCGATGTTTGCCGACGGTTCTGCCGAACCCCTGCCATACACGAAGAAGCTGCTGCAGGTCATTGCAGGGACGATCGATCGTCTTCCCAACCGGATTTCGATCAGCGGCCACACCGCAGGGCCCGATTCCGGCTCGGCCGCCTCGAACTGGGAGCTTTCGGCGGCACGCGCCGAAGCGGCACGGGCCGTCATCGCCGCAGCCGGGGTGGATGGCGATCGCATTTACGAGATTTCCGGCAAAGCCGGCTCCGAACCCTTGCTGCCGGAGGACCCCGGCGCTTCGGCAAACCGCCGCCTGAGCATCGTTCTGCTTCGCGAGGCTCCGCCGCTTCCGCCGGATCGAAAATTTTAATCCAGGCGTGGCGGCGCCGATAGAGCGGTTCCCGCAACAGTGTGCGCACTTTTGCGTCCGGAACCGCGTCGAAACAATGACTTAGAGCGAAATGACGATTCGACGAAAAGTCAATTCGCTCTAGTATGGCGCAACGACCGATTCCGTAGTCATAATCGGCGGAGGCCTGAAGCAGAACGAGACCCTCCAGGTGACAGAGCAACGTACCTCGCGGCTCCCCCAGTTCTTTCTGACGCCTGGGGGGCACTGCCCTTACTTGCCGGGCCAGACCGAACGGAAGGTCTTTGCGCGCCTCACCGGCTCGCTGGCACAGCCCCTCAACGAAGCGTTGACGCATTCGGGGTTCCGGCGCAGCCAAATGATCGCTTATCGGCCCGCATGCGATGGATGCTCGGCCTGCGTCTCGGTCCGCATTGTGGCCAACGAGTTCCTCCCTTCCCGGGGCGAGCGGCGCATCGGCAAACGCAATGACGACCTGGTGCGTAGCGAAGCCCCCGCCGAGGCCACCCGCGAGCAGTTCGGGCTCCTGCGAACCTATCTCGACTCCCGGCATGCCGGCGGCGGCATGTCGGACATGGGGCTCTTCGATTATGTGGCGATGGTCGAGGAAACGCCCGTGAAAACACATCTGGTCGAGTACCGCCGCCGGGCGCCTAACGGCGAGGTTGGCAGGTTGGTCGCCTGCGCGCTGACGGACGTTCTGAGCGACGGTCTTTCGATGGTTTACAGCTTCTTTCATCCCGGGGAAGTAGCGCGCAGCCTGGGCACCTTCATGATTCTCGACCACATCGCCGCGGCGCGGGCGCGCGGCCTGGCCTATGTTTACTTGGGCTACTGGGTAAGCGGCAGCCCCAAGATGGCTTACAAAGCGCGTTTCCGTCCGCTTGAAGCGCTCGGTGCCGAGGGCTGGCTGCGTATCAAGCCATAGAGCGGTTCCAGCAAAAGTGTGCGCACTTTTGCGTCCAGAACCGCTCAAGTACCCGGAATCGAAGCAAAGTGACACACAAACGTTTTTCTTAACGCAGAGGCCGCTGCGGATGCGCAGGGGACCCGGAGTAAGAACTGCGCCTCGCGCGCAGCGCAGAATGCCCTGCGTCCTCCGCGCAACCTTTGCGTACTCTGCGTTAAAAAAGGCACCGGTACACGCGTCACGTTTCAACGAAGCCCCGTATCAGTGCCGCCGAAACGCGCCGTCCACGCCGCGATCTGCTCGTCGGTGATCTTCGCGAACAGTACCTCGGGCGGGTGAATGGGCCGGCCGGCATCGAGCTGGTCGAGAAATTCGGACATCGGTTCGTCCGGCCAGGGAACGACCGGCGGCGCCGGCATGATCGCCTCGTGAATTCGCAGCGCCACGCCGGGGATCGCCGGCCACGACACATGACCGAAGAGGTGGACGAGATTGAGGCCCATGCGCACGCCGACGGCTGCTTTGGCTGCGTCTGTCTTCATCGCAGTCCATGGTGCGGCACGCGTCAAATACTCGTTTCCGGCCACCCAGATGGCACGCAGCTCGGCCAGCGCCTTGCGGAATTCCATCGCTTCGAAATAACCGGCCAGAGCGCCGATGCGACCGTCGAGTTCCGTTGCAAGCGCGAGTTCTTCCTCGCCATATGCGCCCTCGCCCGGCACCCGAGCGTCGAATCGCGTGGCGCAGAATTTCGTTATTCGGTTGACGAAGTTGCCCAGCACATCGGCCAAATCTTTGTTCGCGACCGCGGCGAAATGCTCCCAGGTGAAATTCGTGTCGGAACTCTCGGGCGCGTTGGCCATCAGATAATAGCGCCAAGTATCCGCCGGCAGGATCTCGAGCGCGCTGTCCATGAACACGCCGCGCTTCTCGCTGGTGGAGAACTTCCCGCCGCAGTAGTTGATGTAGTTGAAGCCCTTGATGCGATCGGCCAGCTTCCACGGCTCGCCCGAACCGAGAATTGTTACCGGGAAACCCACCGTGTGAAACGGTACGTTGTCCTTGCCCATGAACTCGTAATACGTGACGTCCCGCGCCGCCTCGCCGAACCACCAGTCGCGCCAGGCATCTTTCTTGCCGAACGCGTCGGCCCACTCCTTGGTGCCCGCGATGTATTCGATCGGCGCATCGAACCAGACGTAGAACACCTTGCCCTTGAGCTTGCCCTCGCCGATGTCGTCCGGCACCGGGACGCCCCATTCCAAATCCCGCGTGATGCCGCGGTCGTGCAGGCCCTCGTCGAGCCATTTGGTGGCGATGGAGCTGACGAGCACCGGCCAGTCGTTCTTGTGGCTGTCGATCCAGCGGCGCAGCTGGTCCACGAACTGCGACTGCTTGAGGAAAAGATGGGCGCTGTCGCGAATCTCGATGTCGCGCGAACCCGACAGGGCCGAGCGCGGGTCGATCAGATCGGCCGGATCGAGCACACGCGTGCAGTTTTCGCACTGGTCGCCGCGGGCGCGTTCGTAGCCGCAATGCGGACACGTGCCGATCACATAGCGGTCGGGCAGGAACCGCAGCTCGGCGTTGGAATAGACCTGCTTGGTGAGGCGCACCTCGAGATGGCCGCGCTGCCAGAGAGCGCGCGCAAAATGCACCGTCAGTTCGTGATTGGGCGGGGCCGACGAGCGGCCGAAGTAATCCCAGGAAAGGCCGAAGCGTTCGCCCAAGTCTTTTTGGATTTTATGCTGTTCGGCACAGTAGGTCGCCACGTCCTGGCCGGCCTCCAGCGCCGCCAGTTCGGCAGGCGTGCCGTGCTCGTCGGTCGCACAGATGAAAAGCGTTTCCCTGCCGCGCGCCCGCTGGAACCGGGCGAAGACGTCGGCGGGAAGCATGGAGCCGACAAGATTGCCCAGATGCTTGACGCCATTGATGTAAGGCAGCGCGCTGGTAATGAGTATGCGGGACATCTTGCCTTCGCTGGAAATGCCGGGTGCCGGACGAAAGCTTATCCCGTCGCACAATTCCATCCAAATCCGGCTGGCCGCGGCTCGACAATTTCGTCTATCGGTTGCCGATGAAGCCGCCGATGGCTAGCCCCGGATTCATGAATGCGTGGCACGTGCGCTGCAACCATCTCCCCGGGACTGCGGGCGTTCCTCCTACGCTGCTATGCAGCGCCCGCCTTTGCCGAAGCTGCGGCTTTGCGTAGGCAGGCCACGGTCCCAGGGAAGCGTGTTGCTGGCCCTTTACCCCGCGCTCGGAAAGCTCGCGCCGTGGACACGTCATCTACGCGGAAAAGCGGGCACCAGAGCGGATTTCGTTCGTTTGGAACCTCTAACCTACATGTCATGGCCCGCAAAGGGGGCCACCCACCCAGGTTATCCAATCACCGATTTCGGATTCTTGGCAAATGCAAAATTTCCCGAAATTTCGGACATTTCGCAGCTCAAACTGGCTGGCCCGCCGTCGCGGGCCATGACAGTTGGGATGGGAAGCAAGCGTTGAGTTCCTATCACCAGCACCGACAAGCCATTGCGCCGGCATCCGGCTTGAGGCTATCTCCGCGGCGGGCCGGCTTAGCTCAGCTGGTAGAGCACGTGATTTGTAATCACGGGGTCACAGGTTCGAATCCTGTAGCCGGCACCAATGAAATCGACGGCTTGTTGGAAAACCGCCAAGCCTGGTCTCGGCCCAAGGTGACGCTCCCATCGCGCGTTGCTCGCCGGCACTTACCCGCCGCGCTGGTCGCGCGCGGCTCTCGATCTCGCGCCGCTATTACTTCTACTTCTTGAGGGATTCCACGAAGGAGATCGATGGCGTTGACCCGCCTGCCGCGGTGCAGCGGCCCAGGTTCAGGTTGTTCGTCTCGCCGGTGGTGCCGGCGTTCGACGCACAGGTCGGCGCGGTCGTCTGACCGTCGGTCAGATCGATCTGGACGGTCAACGACGTTCCGGCATTGAATACGGCTTGGCTGCCGCCGCCATTGCCGATGACATTGAATTCCGAACCGGTCCAGTAATCGGCCAGATAGGTGACGGTGTCCTTGCCCGTCGTGCTGTAGGCGTCGGTCTTCGTGGTCAAAACGAGCGTATCTTTGCGGCGTGCAACGGCCGTGCCCGACAGCGACAGGTGCTTGAGCTGGTTGATCGCCTGCAGCGGCACGCGGACCGACGTGCTGTTCTTGTAACAGTCGTTGCTGTAGGTATTCCAGCCGGCCGGGCATGTGGTGTTATAGTTGATCAGCCAGTACTGCATGAAGGCTTGGTTGTAGGGAGCGGCGGAATAGACGAATTGTTCCCAGGCTAGGCATTCCGATGGAACGGCCGCGCCATCACAGGCCGGGCTGCCCGACATGAAGTTCGAGTTGAGCTGCAGCGAATAGCTGTTGGACTCGCCGCCGTCCTCTTCCGTTTCCAGCCTCTTGACAACCGGGAACGAGCCGAGCCCCGCAGATATCAGCGTGCTCGACACCTCGGCCGCATAGTCGTGTCCGTTGCCCACCGTTTGCGATCCCGCTCCGTTGCTGGGCAGAAAGGGAACCGCCGGAGCAACCTGACAGGGAACCTCCTTCCATATCGTGCTCGGATAGCTCGCCTTGAAACAACCCGCATGCGGTACGGGTGTCTTCGAGATTATCCTGTTCCATGTGTCCGCGGTGTCCGCGGCTTGCGCGGCCGTCGCCAGCCATGTCGAAGTCAGGCCAGCCGCGGCGACGATTCCAAGAAGCTTCGCAACTCGCCCGTTTGTCGAATGGTTGAATTTCATGGTCGATGTTTCCCCGTGGTTCGCTCTCGACGGCACCCCAACCTGCGCTGTCGAACGGCTGAAACGCTCGCATTGCAGTCTTGGAACGAGAGGCACTCTTGTCAACCGACATTCGCCAGATGAGCCCGCCTAGAACGAACAATAGCGCGTTTTTGACGCTGCTGGAAGCCGGGTAGGCCGCATCCAACGCCGCCTACCTGCACTTTCGAGTAAAAACGGTAAGAGGGGCTGTTGTGAAAACGATTTCTCGACATTCACTCACACGCCTGCCGTCTTCATCGTGCGCTCAGCCGCAGATTTTGCTCGAACACCACGCTTGGGCGGGCGATATGCCTGGGAGCTTCAGGAAAGTCGGGACGCCCACCCCGTCATTTGCGGGTTGCCGACGGGTTCCGGCGGCGTTAAGCAAATCTGCCGACCCACAAAGTCGTCCGCGTTAATCAGGCCACACAAGCCAGCGGGACGAGCTTCTCTACCTTCCCCGGTACAATCCCGCTTTCGAATTCCATCCAGGCCAATGTCTCAATTTCGTCGTCCGTGCGTAGATGTCCCGTTGACTCAGGTGGCACGAGATATGGTGGTATGACGCATTTGAGGCCATCGCTTGCCAACGCACTTTACGTTGGCGCAGGGGAGCCGCACGACCGACATTTGTCCATAGTTCCAGCGAATTTCCGCTGAACGCTAGCCCGAGCGCGGCTTGCGGGAGGACCGCTCAGCGGGCCTGCGCGACTTCATCGCGCGATGCTACATGTTGAGCAACCTCAGCCAACGGGATAAGCCACAAGCGGCACGGCCCTGCCGTCGTTCTTTTTTTGATCTAATTAGGGAACTTGCATGTAGTGGCATGTCGTTTTGCGAGAAAGAGCGGCCAAGCTCGACGTTCCGATACAGATTACGAAGAACATCCCTTCCTAATCAAGCATATCATCACGTTAGTCTGGCACTACATATTCATGAACCCCGCCGCAAATCTCCATAAAATCAGATTTTTTTTTAACCACATCGGCCTGTTAACCGTAGCAGATAGGTTGGAGTCATTGTTCGTCTATTTTTGCAGGCTCCGTGAGGCGTGACCGGGAGAGAGCAAGCCGGCTTGTTAAAAAATTGTCTTATTGATTGCCGTTGACACCTTCGGCAGATTAATTCAAATTTAAGTTCTGTATCTTCAACCTTGGGAGACCTTCATGAACAAGTACCTTTTGCTGAGTGCGGCCGCAGTTCTTGCGACCGCAGGAACCGCGGCGTCCGCCGCGGAGGAAAGCAAATCGGGATCGGCGAGCGTATACCAGGTAAGCGGCACCGGCGTCACCTACTGCGATGCCGACCAACTCGCGTGGACCAAAACCAATTATTATACATATATCGACAACGAGACGGCGTACTGCGGCTATTCTACCAACGGCATCGGACAAGGCATCGCCGGCAACACCAAGAAGATTGGCAACAACGTCGATGTCTCCGACGTGTTCGCCGGCGGTTCTGTCGCGATCAATCTCGATTTCTCCACCCCGATCAAGAACGGCGGTACGTGGGCGCTCTACTACGATTCCGGCTATTCGAGCATCGAGATCAATTCCGGCAACTACTACAAGGGGGCGCCGGCTGCCGTGAAGTCCGGTGCGCACAAGGTGGCCAACAGGACAGTCGCGGAAGCCGCTGCCAAGCAGCACAAAAAGTCCTAAGCTTAAAGACCTTCACGATTTTGAAGGCGGCGCCCATCGCGCCGTCTTTTTTTTGCGTCGATGGCGAACGGCTTGGTCTTTCCGATGGCTCAAAACGCAGGTGCTGCCGGATAAAGCTCGAGCACGGCACCCAATTCGTTCTTGAGCGGATCCAGCCATTGCTCGTAGTTACGCCACGCCTCTAGTGCCGGCGCCGCGATCGGTCTGCGGACCTGTTCGGAGCTCGACGTACGAATGCCGCGGTCCGTTTCATAGAACCGCAGGCACGACTCGCGGAACGGCAAGCCGCAGTAATCGAGCAACCGCCGAATTTGAGAATCGGGATCGCGTAGCATTTCCTCATGGAAAACGCGATGGATCGCGCCGGGAAGCAGAGAGTTGAAGTGAGCCATGAGGCGCACGTAATTCCTGTAGTAACGCCCGATCTCGGAAAGATCGTACGTGAACGGCATGGAACCCATCTCGAAGCACTGTTTGAAGCCCGAAAAGCAGCACGCCATCGGATGCCTGCGTGCGTCGACGATCTTCGCATTCGGGAGGATCAGGTGAATGAATCCCGCATGCTGAAAATTGAGGGGTGCCTTGTCGATGAAGAAGGGGCGCCCCAGTTTCCGCTGTGGTTGCGTGCGTTCGAGATATTGCTCGCCCAGGGACCTCAGAGCCGTCCCATCCAGTTCCACGAGAATCTCCGGATAGTCCACGCCCTCGCGCGACCCTCTGAGTTCGGCCACGAGATCGAAGATGTCGGGCAACTCCGCCGTGCCTTCGACATCGGGATGGCTGGACAGAATCTGCTCGATCAAGGTCGAACCGGCACGCGGCAGACCAAGAACGAAAATGGCATCCGCGGCGGCACACCCGAGCCCCTTTCGCCTGGCAACGAACTCCGGCGTGAACAGCGCCTTGGTTCTGTCGATTTGCGCGGTAATCCTTTCGGGATCGTGGCTCACGCGAGAGCGTCTGAGCGCGTTGCCCTGCCGATAATGTTCGAAGGATTCGGCGTAGGCTTGCGCGTCCTCCAATGCCTTCCCGAGAGAAAATTCCAGGGTGCAGCGGGAATCCTCCGAGAGATCTTCGCGTTCGAGCTGACGGCGCATAGCCTCGACCTCGTCGGGGGAGAAGCGGTAGGTTTTCAGATCCGCGAGACTCCACCAACCCAATCCGAAACCCGGTTCCAGCGTGACAGACCGGCGATAGGCTTCGATCGCTTCTTCGCTCCGCCCCACCGTGCGCAGGGCGTGACCGTAGTTCAGCCAATATTGCGGCTCGTTCATCAGCTTGGGCCTTATCGCGTCGAACAGACCGAACGCCTCGTCGTATTCGCCCAGCAGAATGAGATCCCAAGCCTTCAGCGCCAGCACCATCGGCTCCGCGGAGCCGCGGCGCAAAATCTCGTCGATTTGTGCGATCGATTGCCGCCATTGCAGCTGACGGTTGAGAACCAGCGCATAGTCGCGGCGAGCGTCGGCGTGTTCCGGCGCAAGCGCCAATGCCTGCTCCAACAGCGTGCGCGCACTGTGAAACCGACCGTGCCAGATCTCGCTCTGGCCCAGCATCTGCATCGCCATGACATCCGTCGGATTTACGGCGAGGCACTGGCGCAGCACATTTTGAGCTTTGGTTGAATCGCTGCCGTGCGCCGCGTCTTCGAGCAATTTGAGATCTCTGACGGAGACCTTCATATGCGAGACATAGGCGTCGCGCGCGGCGGCGGCGTCCCCGGCCAACGCGAGCTGATCCCCAAGAGAGCGCCATGCCGTCGGATGCTTGGGCTCCAGCGCCACGACTTTGGAGAAGCGCTCTATCGCTGCCCGATGCTTGTTCTGCGTTGCCAGCAACAGGCCCAACTCGTGTTGAACGGCGGCAAGTTGAGGCAGCTCTTCGGACATTGCCTCTAAAACCGCGCAGGCGCCCGCAATATCGCCGCGGCTTCGATAGGCACTCACCAGCAGCAGAAGGGCTTGCTGTTGTCCGGGGACGGCGTCGAGAATGTCCTCGGCCATCTCGGCGGTTTTGGCGCCATCCGACCCAAGATGCTCTCCTGCGGCCATCAGGGCCGCCGAGAGCGGCGGCGACTCTGCAGGAGCGCCGCTCAAGAACCGAACTCCACCATTTTGTGCCTGGCGGGCGAAGCAGGGTAGTCGTCCAGCACTTGACCCAGCGCCGCCTTCAACGGGCCGAGCCAACGATCGTAATGTCGCCAATGCTCGATCGCGTCGGCGTATAGCGGACGTCGCACCTGCTCGGAGCTGACGGTCAAGACTTTGCGCGCAGATTCGTGGAAGCGCAGGCACTGTTCTTCGAACGGCAGTCCGCAGTAGCGGAGCAACCGGCGGACCTCCTCTTCCGGATTGCGGACCAAATCCTCGTAGATCACGCGATGAACCCGGCCGGGCAGCACTTCATCGAAGTGGGCGGTCAGACCCACATAGTCGGCGTAATACCTCCCGATATCGGAAAGATCGTAGAACGGACCCATACCGGACGCGAAAATCTGCTTGTAGATCGACAACCCGCAGGCGAGAGGGTGGCGGCGGACATCGATGATTTTCGCGTTGGGCAGGATCGCGCAGATCAGGCCCAGGTGATGAAAATTCTTCGGCATCTTGTCCACGAAATACGGACGAGCGAGCGAACGAAACGGCCGTGTTCGCTTCAGGTAATCCTCACCCAAAAACCGAAGATCCTGGTCGAGCAGAGGCGCCTCGAATTCACTGGTGGCGGATTCCCGGCGAATATCGGCCTTTGCCTCAAGGCGGCTTGCGATGGCAGTCAAGGCGCCAAGCTCGCCCGCACCCTCGACCGATGAATGGCTCGAAAGAATTTGCTCGACGAGCGTGGATCCCGAGCGCGGCAATCCCACCACGAATATCGGGTCTTGGGCCTCGCATCCCTTGCCTGCAACGGCGTCGAAGAACGCGCGCGTGTACCGCGCCTTGTCCCGCCGCATGCTCTGCGTAAAGTCATCGGCGCTGTATGACGATCCGGCGCGACGGAGCCGGTTCCCGCAGCGATATTGCTCGAAGGATTGGGCATAGTCCTCGTTGGCCTCGAACGCCGCCGCCAACGCAAAATGCAGTTGGCCCAAGCTTTCATCGGACAAATCCGAGCGTGCAAGCTCTCGCCGCATCGCTGCGATATCCGCGGGCTCGAAACGAAATGTCTTGAGGCTGGCCAATCCCCACCATGCTTCGCCATGGCCCGGTTCGATGCGGATGACCTGGCGGAGTGCGGCGATGCAGTCTTGCGGTCGGCCTGCAGCGCGCAGCGCATACGCGTAGGCCATCCAATAGCTGGCGTTTCCGGGCTCCTCGTGCAGCAATTGCTCGCAATATGCAACCGATTCACTCACCCATCCAATTCGGAACAGTGCCGTCGCCTTTAAATATCGGTATTGCGGGCTTTCCGGATCGGCTTCCAGCAAACAATCGAGCTGCTGGCACTCCTCGTCCCAGCGTAGCTGATGATGCAGCGACGCCGCGTAGTCGCGCCGTGCCGCGAGGAATTGGGGCGCGAGCTCAAGAGCTCTTGCAAACATTGCCTCGGCGGCTTCGAGTTGACCTACGCGCATGTAAATCTCGCCCAACATGCGGATCACCGCGACATCTGTGGGATAGATCGTGAGAAATTCGCGCAGCATCGTTCCTGCGCTCTGAATTTGATCTGCAGGCAGCGCCATGACGTGCTCAAGCATGAGAACGTCCGTGACGGACAATTTGAAGAACCGCAAATAAGCGTCCTTTGCGCCTGCGGCGTCGCCGGCTGCAGCCAGTTGATCGCCGAGAGCGCGCCATGCCGTCGGATGTTCGGGCTCCAGTTCGACGACCCGAAAAAGAGCGCCAGCCGCCGCCTGCGGCTCGCCCAGCTGGCCCAACAACAAGCCTAGCTCGTAATGGACGGCAGCCACGTTCGGCCATTCGGCCGCGAGGCCTTCGAGCATTGTCCGCGTACTAGCCGTGCCGCCTTGGGCACTCTGCGCGCAAACCAGGAGTTGAAGAACGTGCGCCTGAGCCGGAAAGCGTTTCAGAACTTCCCGCGCTTGCTCCACGACGCGGCCGGGTTCGGTACGCAAACCCTCGGCCAACTTTGCCAAAACGAACCATAAGGGAGGTACCGGCTCGGCTTTGTTAATCTCCACCATCCAATTGGCCACTCCCCGGCCGCGAATTCCGTCCCAGGCTACCGATGTTCTCGCGCCCGTTCGGGCGAAAATTGTGGCCAATAAAGCTGCGCCCCGCCCCTCTGCCGTTGCAAAACCGAGCACAAGTCAAATCGAGAACGAGCCCCCTCGCCCATCGCGATTTACCATAACGTTCGAACGGCCCGCAAGGCATATGCAAATTCCCACCAAACTGTCTGGACGGCAAGTCCCGTCCCGCCTAGAGATTAGCGCTTGTATTCGTTGATGGGAAGGATTTCGGAATATGAAGCGTCGATTTCGTATCGCCGGGTTCGCATTCGGCGCGGCACTGCTTGTGTCCGGCACAGGCGCACTTTCTCAAATTCGCATCAACGCGCCGCCGGATCCGCTATTGCGCAGCAAGAATCCTTGCGCATCGGCGTTCATGCGCTTTTGCCGCACTGTGAAACCAGGCGAAGGACGTCTGCTCGATTGCCTGGACGGGCATATGCACGAGCTGGTGCCGGCATGCCGCACGCATTTGCTGGCAATGGATCGCATCCGCGCCAACGTGAAAGCCCGGCAAGCGATCGCACTTGCGCACGCGCAAAAGACCATGCAGGGGGACCAGCAACCGGCCGCGTCTTCAAAGCCTAAATAACTCGCGGTACATCGGCGACATGAAATGCCGTCGCCCAAATTTCCGCGGGCATGTGGTCGCCTTCGATCTCGGGCACGCGGTCCTATTTGACGATCCGCGTCTCGCGCGCCGCGATCTCGCGGTGCGTCGCATCGGGTGCGAGGTCCGGTTCACCCGGCAGCCTGACGCCGGCACAACGGAATTGGGGAGCAGGTTTAATGTTGCCTTGTTCTTGGCGGCAGCGCGATGGCGCGCCGGCGAAGCCGCCGAGCTGCAATTCCGGCCCGGTGTTGCGCGCGGATCACGCATGCATTGCGGCAAGCAGGGAAAAATTCCCTGCTCTTCGAAGACGCAACGAGCCGGGGCGTCGCGGCGCGATTTCGCATTCATACACGTGCGGGATAGAATGCCTCGTTCCGCCGAAGCGGAATTGCGCGGCCGCGTTTGGGCGCGGCTCTTTGACATTGTGAATCCATAGCGCGGCGTGAGGCGCGCGGGCACTCCTGCCGGTGGACGGTTGGTGTCCGGAACGTGCGCTTCCGGGAACCTTTCCGAGAGCCCACTGGGAGCGCGCCCATCCTTGGGCGTCACCATCTCATGGCTCCCGGGGACGGGCGCGCTCCCGGTACATTTAGTGCAAATTCGCTGCTTATTCGCTGCTTATTCGCTGCTCCGTTGGCGCGCAAATCGGCAAACGCGCGATGGAATGGGGGTTTTCCCGCAACCCGTTGCCGAAATTCGCTGCAGATTTCCCTGTTAGCAGCGAATTTGGGCCGGGGTGCGAGCAATGCCGGCCGCGCTATTTCGATGGACCGACGGCAAAGAGGGGCGACATCGTCTTCACCCCGCTCGATGCGTCGGCGGCGTGGCCGAGATACCGGTCGATCCCCAACGCCGCTTCGGTCGTGCGCAACAGCGAGTAGTGGTCGTAAGGCGTCGAGTTGACGAGGCCGCGCGGACCGTGGTTGGTGACGACGATGGTCGGAATCCAGCCGCCGCCGGGGTTGTGCGGATCGCCGGGGCCTGTGCCGCAGCAACCGTTTGGATGATCGCTGGGCGTTTCGTCGTCATTCTCGTCGAAGGTGATGACGATCGCGGTGTTGCCGGCGCCCTTCCATGCCGGCGACTGCATGATCTTGCCTACCAGGGTTCCCACCATCGTGTCGCCGCGACTGACGAGGCCGGAAGAACTCGAGCAATCCGGCGGCACGTTGGCGCCCCTGAGGCCGTGCATGTCGTCGCATTGGTCGGGCACGATTTGCGCATAGGCCGGCAAGCTGTCGGCGGCCAGATCCTTATCGAGCGCGTCGAAGGACACGATCTTCTCGGCCCGCAGCGGATCGTTCTGCACCGATTTGAAATTCATGAAGCCGTTGTGCTTGACGGCATAAAGCGCGTCCGGCTTGCCGGGCGCCGGTTCCTTTGCCGACGGCCAGCGGTAGGCGGGCGAACCGGCGGCCGGAATGCTTTCGAAATAGCCTTTCCAGCGCAAGCCGCGGGCCGCCAGCTGATCGGTCAAGCCGGGCGCCGCGACGGTGTGGTCCGCATAGCCGGCTTTGTCGGAATTCGGGCAACCCCAATCCGTCATGTGCGGCTTGCAGTAATAGGCGTCGTCGTCGGCGATACCGAACGTGTCGCCGCCCAGGATGGCGACGTAATTCGGCTCGCTCGGGTGCCGCTCGGCATAGAACTGCGAGGCGTAGCCGTACTGCTTCGCCAAGCGGTTGATGTTGGGCGCAGCCGCGTTGCCGACGATCTCGTCGGCGGTGTGATTTTCCTCGATGACAACGATGACGTGGGCGTAGCGCGGTATGGCGTCTTGCGCCAGCGCGGCAGCCGGTGCGGTTATCAGCGCGAGTGCCGCCGCTACCCTCAAGAGGAAAGTGGGCTCGTCGTGTTTCATCTGACCATACCTCATCGCCAATATGCTTCCGTGGCCGATACGTTAACGCCTTCGATCGTCATCATCTTCCGTTTGCATCAGCCTTGCTCTGCAAGCGCATCGCGCAGCCTGCTCAGCATAAGGCCCTCCGCGGCGAGATCGTGCAAGAAGTCAGAACTTGCGAAGTAGCGCAATTCGTCTTCGCGCGCGTCCGTCACCGGATCGCGCATGGCAAGCACGCCGTCGGCGATGCCCGGATGACACATGACGAGCGAACCGGCGCCCGCTCCGGCAATCATGCGCCGGAAAAGCTTGGCATAGGGAACAGCCTCGCGGAATCCGCGCACGCCGCGAAATCCCCGATTGCTCGTGAGCCCTTCGGCACGGATGAGCTGCTCCAGCGGGCGTGCGGTCAGCGACAGGAATGCCGATTCGACGGCAGACGGACGCGTGGCCATCCGCCAGTCGATCGGCTCGAGGGTCGAACGCACATAGGCGCCAAGCCGCACAGCCGCGTCCGTTACCGGTTCGCGGACCCCCGGCAGCAGATGCACGTGCTGGTGGCCGTCGATGTAATCGGGCGGCATTCCCATCACGCGGGCAAAGGTGCCGAGCTGCCGCTCCAGCTCTTCGGCAATCCGCTTCGCTTCCACCCGACCGAGATAGGCATCGCGCATGAGAGACTTGACCGATCGATCCGCCGTGAGCGTGAAATGCAGGCCGATATCGACCCGGCCGACATAGGGTTTGAGCAGCGGCCCTTCCGCTTCGAACTCCGGATAAACGACCATGCAGCTGGTGGCCGAAAGCCGGTCCTGCTCGATCAACGCGCGGATGCCGCTGCCGACGCCCGGGGAGAACCCGTAGTCGTCGGCACAAAGGACGACAGGACGCCCTGGGGTGGCTTTGCCTTCGGTCGGGATCAATCGTCCTTGCTCCACATGGCCATCGCAGATGCTCAGGCGGGTCCGGCGCGCTGGAAATGTGCAGGCTCACCGGAAACGATTGAACGTTTCTGCCCTACCCCTTAGGTTGACCGCGCACGCAATTTTTGAACGCCCATGGATATCAAGCAAGACGCCCTGACCGCCATCGGCAATACGCCCCTCATCCGGCTGAGGCACGCTTCGGCCGTCACCGGCTGCGATATCCTCGGCAAAGCGGAGTTCATGAACCCCGGCCAGTCGGTCAAGGATCGCGCTGCGCTCTTTATCGTCAAAGACGCCCTGGAGCGCGGCAAGCTCCGACCCGGTGGAACGATCGTCGAGGGAACCGCCGGAAACACCGGCATCGGTCTTGCCGTGGTCGGCAACGCGCTGGGGCATAAATGCGTCATCGTCATTCCCGACACGCAAAGCCAGGAAAAAAAGGACGCGCTGCGACTCATGGGCGCCGAATTGATCGAGGTTGCCGCCGTCCCATACAAGGACCCCAACAATTACGTGAGGTTCTCGGGCCGGCTGGCCGAGCAACTGGCGCAATCCGGGAAGAACGGGGCCATCTGGGCCAATCAGTTCGACAATGTAGCCAACCGCCGGGCCCATATCGAAACGACGGGGCCGGAAATCTGGCGCCAGACCGAGGGCAAAGTCGACGGCTTCGTGTGCTCGGTGGGAACCGGCGGCACTTTGGCGGGTGTCGCCATTGCGCTCAAGGCGCGCAATCCCGCGGTGCGGATCGCCGCAGCCGATCCGATGGGCGCTGCAATCTACAGCTGGATCAAGACCGGCGAGCTGCACGCCGAAGGTTCGTCGATCACGGAAGGAATTGGTCAGATGCGCGTGACCGCCAACCTCGAGGGAGCGCCAATCGACGACGCCTATAGGATTCCAGACGAAGAAGCGCTGCCGATCGTCTTCGATCTGATCGAGCATGAAGGGCTGTGCATGGGCGGCTCGACCGGGGTCAACGTGGCTGGCGCCATCCGCCTGGCGAAGGATTTGGGACCAGGTCATACGATCGTGACCATCCTTGCCGATTACGGCAGCCGCTATCACACCAAACTGTTCAATCCCGCGTTTCTGCGATCGAAGGGCTTGCCCACGCCCCATTGGCTCGATCAGCCCCGCACAACTACCCAGCTTCCGTTCGTGCGATGAGGCCATCGTCCCCCCTCGTCGCCACCGAGTGGCTCGCCGAGCATCTCGGCGCGCCCGACATCCGCATAGCCGATGCCTCGTGGTACCTTCCTCAGGCCGGGCGCGATGCAAGGGCCGAGTATGAGGCGGCTCACATTCCCGGCGCCGTTTTCTTCGATATCGACGATCTGTCGGACGAAGCCTCGCCTCTGCCGCACATGCTGCCGCCGGCCATCAAGTTCGCCAGCCGCATGCGGCGTCTTGGCCTGGGCGACGGCAATCTGATCGTCGTTTACGACGGTGCCGGCATCTATTCCGCACCCCGCGCCTGGTGGATGCTGCGCGCGATGGGGCATGAGGACGTCGTCGTGCTCGACGGCGGCCTGCCCAAATGGAAGCGCGAGCTCAGACCGATCGAGGATATGGCGCCCCAGCCTTATCCGCGCCATTTTACGCCCAGGGAAAATTTCTCGCTGTTGCGCGACTTCGCGCAGATGCTGGTCAATGCGAAGAGCGGACACGAAACGGTCGTCGATGCCCGCAGCCGCAACAGGTTTTTGGGCAGGGAAGCAGAGCCGCGCCCGGGCGTGCGGCCGGGACACATCCCCGGCAGCGTGAATATTCCGTACACAGAGCTAACTGCCGGCGACGGCACGCTGAAGCGCCGCGAAGAGCTCCTGGAGCTTTTTGCCGCCCATGACGTCGACCCCGCTCGGCCGGTCGTGACGACCTGCGGCTCGGGCGTCACCGCGGCGCTTCTGCTGCTTGCGTTCGCGGCGGCGGGCAATCGCGACGGCGCAGTGTATGACGGCTCGTGGGCGGAATGGGGAGCACGCGCCGAAGCGCCTGTGGCATGCGAATGAAGAAGCAACAACCGCAACGCATACCCACCGTGGTCACCTTTCTGGAAATGAAGACGAAGCCGGCGGCCATTCCGCCGCCGCACCCCAAAGGCAAGGTTGCGCTGCTTCGCGCCGAAAGCCCGCCGGTGCATTTCTACCGCTATCTCTACGACGTCATCGGGCGGCCCTACAAATGGGTGGACCGCAAGAAGCTCGCCGATGCGCAATTGGCGCAGCTGCTCGGCGACCCGCAGGTGGAAATCTACGTCCTCTATGTGAACGGTTGCCCGGCAGGCTTGGCCGAACTCGATTTCCGCGAACCGCAGATCGGACACTTGGCCTATTTCGGATTAACGCCGGAATTCGTCGGCCGAAGACTCGGCTATTACTTCCTTTACCACTCGTCGATGAACGCCTGGGTGAAACCCATAACGAAGCTCCTCGTGAACACCTGCACGCTCGATCATCCCCGCGCGTTGCCGCTTTATCAGCGCTTGGGGTTCGTGCCGTACAGCCGTGAGGATCGCTACATCGAAATCCCGCCGGAGCTGGCGAGTTGAGCAAGAGCAAGTCTCTTTCGGCACGGCAAACGCCGATTTCGTCCCCGTTACAGGGATAGGAGGACAGCGGATGTCCGTGGCGCGAAGGGGCCTCGTTCCGGAAAAAGAGCTTTTCGGGCATCCCCGCGGGCTGTCCTACCTGTTCGCGACCGAAATGTGGGAACGCTTCGCCTACTATGGCATGAGAGCGATCCTCATTCTGTATTTGACGAATTTCCTGCTCTTGCATCCCCAAGCGGACGGTGTCCTCGGCTATCACGCGATCAAGAGGACTCTCGAGGTCGTCTTCAACGGCGGACGGCCGCTTGCCGTTCAGCCGCTCTCGTCCATTATCTACGGAAACTACACGGCATTTGTGTACCTGACACCGGTCTTGGGCGGCATCATCGCGGACCGCTGGCTCGGTCGGCGCTACAGCGTCATTGTCGGCGGCATTATTATGACGGCGGCAGAGTTCACGCTGATGCTGCCGCAGCTTCTGTTTGTGGGCTTGCTGCTTCTGATCCTCGGCAACGGCTTCTTCAAGCCGAACATTGCCACGCAGGTCGGAAATCTCTACCGTCCGGGCGACGCCCGCATCGATCGCGCATATTCGATCTTCTATGTGGGCATCAATGTCGGCGCATTCTTCTCCCCGCTCATTTGCGGAACGCTTGGCGAGAACATCGCATACCACTGGGGGTTTTGTGCCGCCGGCGTGGGCATGGCGATCGGCCAGCTTATCTATCTCTTTGCGCTCGGAACCTTGCCGCCGGATCGCGCGGCGCGTTCGAGGACCAAGGACGAGGAGAAAATACCACTCAGCGGGCAAGACTGGAAGGCCGTGATCGCGCTGATGCTGCTCTTCATTCCGACGAGTCTCTTCTGGGCTTCCTACGAGCAACAGGGCAATACCATCAGCCTATGGGCGCAGGATTTCACCAACCGCCGTTTGTTACCGGGGATAATAGATTGGCAGATTCCCGTCACGTGGTTTCAGGCGTTCAATCCGTTCATGATTTTCGCCTTCACGCCGCTCGTCGTCGGCCTGTGGAGTTGGCAGTCGACGCGGGGCAAGGAACCCTCTACGATAACCAAGATGGCTCTCGGTAACTTCATTCTAGGGCTTTCCTACCTCGTGATGGCCGCGGCGGCCTTTATGACGGGCGGTGGCCAATCGAGCTGGCTCTGGCTGCTCGCGTTCTTCGCCGTCATCACCGTTGGCGAACTGTATCTTTCGCCAATAGGTCTCGCCCTCGTGGCGCGGGTTGCGCCCGCGCAGATTCTCTCCGCCATGATGGGTGTATGGTTCATCACGAATTTTCTCGGCAACCAGCTGCAAGGCTATATCGGCAGCTATTACAGCCAGATGGACAAGGTGCATTTCTTCCTACTGTGCGCCTGTGTCGGCGGCATCGCTGCGGTCGCCACCTGGCTATTCGAGCGACCGCTGCGCGCGATCCTCGAGGCCAAACCGCAGACCGACGGTATCGCCGGAAATTCCCTGACGGAAACCCGTGCCAATCCCCAGCTCGGGGAGTGACGATCGTCCCGCGCGCCATGTCCGAAGGTCCAAAGAAAGACACCATCGCCGTTCAGGCCGGCCGCATGAGCACGGAACATTTCGGCGTCGTCAATACGCCGGTTTATCGCGCATCCACGGTTCTCCACCCCGATCTTGCAACACTGGAATCCGGCGATGCGCCTTATGTTTACGGCCGGCGCGGGACGCCGACATCGCGCAGCCTCGAGGAGGCAATTACGGCGATCGAGGGCGGCGCGCGCACCGTCATCTGTCCGTCCGGCCTCAATGCGATCGCCACCGCCCTCGTTGCGGTATGCGGCGCCGGCGATCACATTCTCGTCGTCGACAGCTGCTACGAACCCACCCGCATCTTTTGCGACAAGGTACTGAAGCGATTCGGCGTCGAGACGACCTATTACGATCCGTTGATCGGCAGCGGCATCGAGCGCTGCATCCGCGCCAATACGAAGGCGATTTTCTGCGAAAGCCCTGGCTCGCTTACCTTCGAGGTGCAGGACGTACCGGCCATTGCAGAAGCAGCGCACGGCCGCGGCGTCAGCGTGCTGCTCGACAATACCTGGGCGACGCCGATCTACTTCAATGCCATCGCGCACGGGGTCGATCTCTCGATACAGGCGGCGACCAAATATGTCGGCGGCCACGCAGATGTGATGCTCGGTTATGTGACGGCGAATGAAGGCCATGCGCGGCGGCTTTCGGAGTATCACGCGCTGAGCGGGCTTTACGCGAGCGGCGACGACTGTTTCCTTGCATTGCGCGGCCTGCGCACCCTGCCCGTCCGACTCAAGCGTCACCAGGAGACGGCACTCAAGCTTGCACGCTGGCTTGCCGACCGCCCGGAGGTGAACCGCGTGCTCTATCCCGCGCTCGATTCCGATCCGGGGCACGCCGTCTGGCGGCGGGACTTTACGGGCGCAAACGGCCTGTTCGGCATTATCCTCAAGCCGGTTTCGCACGCCGCCATCGCAGCGTTCACGAACGGCCTTCGGCATTTCGGCCTCGGCTATTCCTGGGGCGGCTATGAAAGCCTGATCGTGCCGGCGCATTTCGTGCGAACGGCCAAGCCGTTCGCCGCAGACGGTCCCTTGTTGCGCATCCACGCAGGGCTCGAAGATGCAGACGATCTCGTCGCCGACCTTGCAGCCGGATTTGAACGTATGAGTGCCGCGTCGTGAACGAAAGCCTATCGCGTCGAGACTTTGCACGCGCAGTCGCTTTCAATGCCGAAGGTCTTGTGCCGGTAATTGCCCAGGACGTCTCCACCGGGGCGGTGCTGATGCTGGCGTGGATGAATCGCCAAGCCTTGGATCTCACGCTGGAGACGGGCGATGTCACCTATTGGTCGCGCTCGCGTAGCGAGCTTTGGCGCAAGGGCGCCACATCGGGCCACACGCAACGCCTCGTCGAGGCCATGGTGGATTGCGACGGAGACACTTTGTTGATGAAGGTCGAGCAGACCGGCCCGGCTTGTCACACCGGAGCGCCCACCTGTTTCTTCCGCCGTCTTACGCGAACAGCGGTTTCAGGTACGGATTGAGGAATTTGCCGGCAGGATCTAGACGGCGCCGTAGCGCCAGGAAGCGATCGAAATCGGGATAGAGGGCTGCCAGTTCCTCCTTCGTCCCGGAATGGTGCTTGCCCCAATGCGGCCTGCCGCCATAGCCGCGAAAAATCTCTTCGCACGCCCCAAACAGCCGCCGGTAATCGGTCCGGTAGTGCTGGTGAACGGCAATGGTCGCACTTTCGCGCCCCTGGAAGGGACTGAGCCAAATGTCGTCGGCGGCGACGGTGCGAAACTCCAGCGGAAAGCCGGTGGCTATCTTCCGCTTGCGGATCATGGCAACGATTTCGTTGATGCAATCGGCGCCGCTTCCGGCAGGAACGGCATATTCCATCTCGTTGTAGCGCACGGGCCGCGCGCTCGGAAAGCTTTCGTGGCTCCAGCGCGGACTTGGCCGCACCGACCTGCTCCGGGAAAAGAGCCGGTGTGCCGGCTTCAGCAGAAACGACGCAAACGGCAGCACGCGATTGAGTGCCGAGAAGATGCGCAAGTCGATCGTCATGCGTTGGTCGCGGACGCGCATTTCCTCCGACGTGCGGGGCCCGGTTGCGGGCTCGTTTGTCTCGTTGAGCGTCCGGCAGACGGCCACATCCGCGTAGGGAAACCAGAGGAACTCGAAGTGCCGGTTTTTCGCGATGAGCGAATCGAGCTTTCGAAATAATTCCTTCGGTGAGAGAAGAAACGTTTCGTACAGGAGCCGATAGGCGGGGCGCACGTGCGTCGCGATTTCGGTCATCACTCCAAGCAGCCCCAGTCCCAGGCGTCCGGCTGCGAAAATCTCGGGGTTTTCGGTTCTGGAGCATGGCAAAACGCTTCCATCCGCCAGGATGAGCCTGAATCCGGAGACTTCGCCGGAAAGACTGCGGAGCGTCTGCCCGGTTCCATGCGCGCCCGTGCTGATTGCTCCTGCGAATGTCTGCCGGTCGACATCGCTCGCATTGACGAATGCCAGATTATGCGAATAGAGCGCCGGTCCCGTTTCCCAAAGCGCCGTTGCACTCCCGAACGTCGCAGTGGAGTTTGCCTTGTCGGCGCAGAGCAGCCCGCGGAAAGCGGCCGTATCGATTAAGGCGTCGTCGGTCGCGCAAAGCGGGGTGAAGGAATGGCCCGATCCGGCAACGCGAACCGTGCCCTCGGCGCTTCTGATTGCGGCGGCAAGCTCGACCTCGTCCCTGGGCGCGATGACCTTGCGCGGCTTGCAGACCACGCTGCCCGACCAATTCGTCCATTTTCCTGCGACGATTTTCATGACCTGTCGGACAAACGGGCATAGTCCTGATCGGATACAGGGCCGCGGAACTGGCGCAAAAGTGCCGATACATAACCGCTGTCATAGTGTTCGCCGTCCGCATGAAACGCGTCCGGCAGCCTGATCCAAGGCAGGCTCGGATGGGCGTGGTGAATGCGGTGCAGGTTGAAATACAAAATACCGGAACCCAAACTGGATTTCAAATTATGCGCCGAGTTCAACTCCGGCGCCCATTGGCGCCCCATAGTGATAAGAGTTGTCGGCAACGGAAACGATCGTTCCGCGCGCGGCAATCGAGAGCGCAAGAAGCGGCCAGAGGTGCCCATAGCACCAGAACGAAAGGCCGTAAATCAGAATTACCGCGCACGCGTCAAGCCGCAATTCAACAAGCCGCTTACGCTGCAGGAGGTAGGCGGCGGCGCGCGCGTCCGCGCCGTGTTCGGCGGGAAAAAGACGCGTCATGCGTTCGAGGACCGGGCGCGGCATCAGGCACGCAATGGTGCCGGCGATTTCCGCCGCATAGATGCCGAACACCAGATAGGGATAATACCCGATCGCCACAGACCGGCGCGATGTGGCGGCAGCCTCGAAATATTCCGGCCGGTCGGAAGCAGTGCCGTTCAGCTGGTGATGCAGCAGATGGCCAAAGCGCAATATCTCCAGAGGCGAACCGAAAAGAATGGCCAGCAGACGGCCGCAAGCATCGTTGATGCGGGCGTTGGGAAAAAGGAGGCGATGGATCGCCTCGTGGATGAGCGACCAGTTGGTGGTGGTGGAGAGTGCGCACGCGATCAGGGCAAGCGCCCACAAGCCGTTAGCCCGCAAAAGCCACACGGGCAACACGAACAGTTGAAGCCATGCCAGAGCGACAAAAACGCCGAACAGCATGCCATTCATCCGCCATGGGATGTCCGAGCAATAGCTTTCGGCTCTCGTGGAATTCAATGCCGTCCCTTTCGTGATTTCTTGCCGTGCCGGAAGCCGCCCCAACCCAGAGCCGCAGGTACAATCGGTCGGTGTTCTTGCATGCCTGCCGCGCCCTGTCAGCAACATGACGCCCGGCAGGAGGATGGCGGCCCCGGCAGGAATCGAACCTGCAACCCGCAGCTTAGAAGGCTGTTGCTCTATCCATTGAGCTACGGGGCCATTCGGGCCAGAAGCCTGAAGTCAAAAATCAGAAGCGGAAATCATTCTGATTTCTGATTTCTGGAACTAATGACTCCAGGGAACCTTGCGGTCGAAGCGAAAATTATCGGAGTAGGATCTCGGCCGGACCCTGGCGTCCTGGGGCTCGAATACCCGGTAGGGAATTTCGTGCTTCCCGGCGTATGCCACAGCCTCCTCTTTTGTGTCGAACTCCAGCACGACCTGGCTGCGCATGTCGGCCGAGCTCGTCCAGCCCATCAGCGGCTCCAATTCCTTCGGCCGCTCCGGCTCGTATTCCAGCACCCAGCGCCTGGTCAGGGCCTTGCCCGATTGCATGGCGGTGCGGGCAGGACGATAAATGCGCGCGCGCAAATGCCTCACTCCCTCTTCGCGGCGCCCCAATTGCGCCAACAGCCCGCCTGCGGGCTTCGGCGCGGCAGCCTTCGCTCGCTTCGCCTGACCCGTTATTCGAACCGGCTAGCCGAGCCGTAGCTCTCGCGAAGCGAGCGACGGCTGGTCGGGGCGGCGTGATTCGAACACGCGACCCTCTGCTCCCAAAGCAGATGCGCTACCAGACTGCGCCACGCCCCGAATTCGAGAACGCCGGACCCGTATTGCTCGAACGCCCGTCTCTTTACACGTCCAGCCGCCGCGCTTCAATGTGCCTGCTCACTTTTGACCGGGAAGAGCATCGCCGAAGATTGCATTGTGTACGCGCTGGCCGGGCTCAATGCCAAGTTGCGCCGCGCGACCGCCGTCGATCTCCAGGACTGCCCGCACCGGCTCCGCCGAGGGGATGGGGGTCTCCGAATACGGTACCGCTTCGGGGGCGATCGACGAGATCGTGCCGTCGCTGCGAATGAAGATCATGTCGAGCGGCAGGACGGTATTCTTCATCCAGAAGGCTTGGAAATCCGATTTGTGGAAATCGAACAGCATCCCGGCATCGGGGGCGAGCTTGGTGCGAAACATCAGACCGCGTTCTTGCGATGCCGGATCGGCGGCAACTTCGGTCCGGAACGTGACCGGCCCATGATCGGAATCGATGACGACCGTGGTAACCGGTAGCGGCGGGGGTGCATTTGCCGCGGCTCCGCAGAGGAGCACGATTGCCAGAATTCCCACAATTTCTCGAGTTTTCGACACGACGCTGCCCGCATCCCCCAACGGTAGGGGCGCATCATGTTTTATCCGGGCTGATTTATCAATCGGAATGGCTGGAGCGCGGCCCAAGCCTTGACCAGGCCGCCTCCGCGATCGAATGCCGTCAAACCCAGCGCGGACGCGGACAAAGGCGTCCCCGCGCGCGGTAAGCTATGGTTCGAGAACCGTGATTTCCGCGGCAAGCTCGCCCTTGGGGCCATCGCCCGCCCGCACCCGCACGCGCTGTCCCTGGTGCAATTCCCGGATGCCATAGCGTCTCAGCGTTTCCATGTGAACGAACACATCGGGCGTGTTTGGCCCCCGCGAGACAAAGCCATAACCCTTGCCGCGATTGAACCATTTGACCGTGGCGTCGAACGCCGGCCCTCTCGGTTCGGCAGTGAAGCGCGGACTGCGCTGCATCGACATCGAATCGGATGCCGCCGTGGAATTGTCGAGCGCGATCAGCCGGCGCGCCTGCAGCCCCTTCGGACCCTGGACGGCCTCGCAAACGACCCTGGCGCCCTCCGACGCGAATTTGAAGCCGGATTGGCGCACGCAGGCTTGGTGCAGGAGAATATCGCCCTGCTGGCCGCCGGACGGCTTGATGAAACCATAGCCTTTCGTAAGGTCGAACCACTTCACGAGGCCGCTTACTTCAAAGGCCGTATCCGCGCCGACACAGGCTTGCCCCACATCCGTTGCCATCCCCATCCCCAACAAAAAGTTAAATTACAGTAAATGATAGCATAAGTGTCACATAATGCAAAGCCGAACGTGCACAGTTGACGCAGCGATTCGACCTGAGGCGCCAAATTCCTGTAATTCCCTTGGGTCGAAAGGCGCCCCGCATGGACTTCCATGGCCGCTACAGCATCCCCGCCCCCCCGCACATGGTGTGGGAGGCATTGAACGATCCCGATACCCTGAAAGCCTGCATTCCAGGCTGCGAGAGGCTCGAACGAACCGATGCGACGCATTTCGCCGCGACGGCCATCCTCAAGATCGGACCGGTCAAGGCGACGTTCAAGGCAGCCATTGAGCAGAGCGAGCTCGATCCTCCACGCCGGTGCGTCCTCAAAGGCGAAGGTCAGGGCGGCGTTGCCGGCTTTGCCCGTGGGGAAGCCGAAGTCTCGCTCGTGCCGCAAGACGGCGGAACCGTCCTTTCCTATACCGCCAAAGCCAGCATTGGCGGCAAGCTGGCGCAAATCGGCCAGCGCCTGATCGACGGTGCAGCAAAACAGATTGCCGACGATTTCTTCTCGCGTTTCGCGGCGCTTATCGCCGCAAGTGCCCAGACCGACGCTGCAGCGGCCGAGGCGCCGGCAGCACCGCCGTCTCCCGTCCCGCCGGCTGCGGAACGGATCGCCGGCGATTTGCCGGTCGAGAGCCGGCGAGAGGGACTGGCGCCGAAGATTTGGGTCGCCGGCCTGCTTGGCGTCGTCATCGTCCTGCTTGCCATATTCGGACTGGTGTTCGCATAGGCTTGACCATAGGCCGGCGCACGGAGATGGTTGCGCCCATTCGCTCGTTCGGGAGGCCCGCATGGCCGTGCTGTCGATGAAGGTGAACGGGAAACCCGTTTCGGCCGAAGTAGAGGACCGCACGCTGCTCGTCGATTTCTTGCGCGACCGGCTTGGCTTGACCGGTACCCACGTCGGCTGCGACACCAGCCAGTGCGGCGCCTGTGTGGTGCATGTCAACGGGCGGGCGGTGAAATCCTGCACCCTGTTTGCGGCGCAGGCCGACGGCGCGGACGTCGCAACCATCGAGGGCCTGGCCGCCGACGGCAAGCTGCATCCGGTCCAGGAAGCGTTTCGCGAACACCATGGCTTGCAGTGCGGCTTTTGCACGCCCGGCATGATCGTGACCGCGGTCGACATGATCCGCCGCAAACCCGCACTCGATCGGCCGACCATTCGCGCCGAGCTCGAGGGCAATATTTGCCGCTGCACGGGTTATCACAACATCGTCAGTGCGATCGAAGACGCTGCCAAACGCATGTCGGCAGGTGGCGCATGATCCCCTACCCGTTCGCATACCGGCGCGCGGAAACGCTCGCAGACGCGCAGGCGCTCTTTGCGCAATCCGCGGAGAGCAAATATCTTGCCGGCGGACAGGCCCTGATCCCGACGATGAAACTGCGTCTGGCGAGCCCGACGCAGCTCATCGACATCTCTGGCATCCCGGAGCTTTCCAAAATCGAGATCGGAAAAACCAGCGTCGTCATCGGCGCCGGCGTCACGCACGCCGGCGTTGCCGCTTCGCGCGAAATCCGAAACGCGCTTCCCGCACTCGCCGAGCTTGCGGAAACGATCAGCGATCCCGCCGTGCGGCACATGGGAACGCTCGGCGGATCGCTCGCCAACAACGATCCGGCGGCGGACTACCCGGCTGCTGCGCTCGGTCTTGGCGCCACGATCAGGACCGATCGGCGCCGTATCCCCGCCGACTCGTATTTCACCGGCATGTTCTCCACCGCGCTGGAAGACGGCGAGATCGTCACGGCGGTGGAATTCCCGATCCCCGAACGTGCCGGCTACATGAAATTTCCCAACCCGGCATCGCGCTTTGCGCTGGCCGACGTATTCGTCGCCAAAACCGGCAATGGCGTGCGGGTTGCGGTCACCGGCGCGGCGCCGTGCGTGTTCCGCCAATCCGAAATGGAGACGGCACTCGCGAAGGATTTTCGTCCCGAAGCCGTGGCAGGCATCAAGGTCGCCGCCGACAATCTCAACTCCGACATCCATGCATCGGCCGAATATCGGGCGCAGCTGGGCGCCGTCATGGCCAAACGCGCAGTGGCGGCGGCGCTGCATGAGCATTGACGCCATGACGGACGATCCTCTCGACACCGCGCAACAATGGCTCGCCGACGGCCGCAAGGTTGCGCTGGCAACCGTCGTGAAGACGTGGGGTTCCTCTCCGCGTCCCGCCGGCAGCCGGCTCGCAGTGCGCGACGACAGTTCCTTTGTCGGTTCGGTATCCGGCGGGTGCATCGAGGGCGCGGTAATCGAAGAAGCACAATCGGCGATGCGCGACGGACGCCCGCGCCGGATGGAGTTCGGCGTCAGCGACGAACAAGCCTGGTCGGTGGGGCTTGCTTGCGGCGGCCGTATCGAAGTCTTCGTCGAAGCGGTGGATTAGCTCGGATGCGCCGCTCGACGCTCGAGGCCTTGAACGCGGCGCGCCGCGAACGGCGGGCCATCGTGCGCGCCGTCGATCTTGAGTTGGGCGAGGAAGTCCTCGTCGATCCCGCTCTCGACCGATCGGCGCTGGGCTTGGTCGCGGCGCGCGCCGCGGGCGCCGATTCGAGTGCGCCGGCGGAGATCGAAGGCCGCACCTGGTTCATCGAGGTCTACAATCCGCCGCTCGAACTGGTGATCGTGGGCGCCGTGCATATTGCACAAGCACTTGTCCCCATGGCGCGCCTGGCGGGTTACGATATTCTGATCGTCGATCCGCGAACGGCCTTCGCCACCGCGGAGCGATTTCCGCAAGCCCGGCTTTCGCACGAATGGGCCGACGAAGCGCTGGCCCGCGTCCCGCTCGGCCCGCGTAGCGCGCTGGTGGCCCTGACGCACGATCCCAAGCTCGACGACCCTGCCCTTTCCGCCGCCCTTCGCTCGCCCTGCTTTTACATCGGCGCTCTGGGCTCGAAGAAAACCCATGCCAATCGTCTCGATCGGATGAAGGCGCACGGATTTTCCGATCCGGAACTGGCGCGCATCCACGGCCCCATCGGGCTTGCCATCGGCGCCCGCTCGCCGGCCGAGATCGCCATCTCGATCCTGGCCGAAATGACCCGCGACCTGCGCCTGCGCTACGAACCATCCCAGTAGGCCTTGCAGGAACTGATCTCTGCGGAATGACGTGAAAACCGCCAAGACGCCAAGCATCATTGCGATAGCACGATGCGCCGGAGCCCATCTTTGATGCGTACCGCGTTGAAATTGATCAAGAGCCCCAATTTCTGGCCGCTCAATTTCAGATAGGTCAGCAACTGTGCGTCGTGAACAGGCAGGAGACGCTCGACAGCCTTGATTTCCACGACGACGAGCGAGCCGACGCGCAGATCCATTCGGAAGCTCGCATCGATCCGAATGCCCCGATAAATCACGGGAACTGCGACCTGGCGCTCGATCGCAAGTCCGCGAGCTACAAGCTCGTAAAGTAGGCATTGCTCGTAAACCAACTCAAGGAGACCTGGTCCGAGCGCGAGATGCACGGCAAATGCCGCATCGACGATTTCCCGTGCAACGCGATCGTGTTCTTTACTCGGTTCGACCGCCTTGGCGTCTTGGCGCCTTGGCGGTTCCTCTTCCTTCGGTCCACTTGCGTCGGAAATCATTGTCTTCGCAACGACGTGATTGGTTCAGTTCGAATGTCCTGCAATTTCGCCCTCGGGGCGATGAGAAAGCAGCTGCGCACGGACGGCGGGTGGGAGCGTGCCGCCATCCGTGCGTCAGCCTAACGAAGGCGCCGGCCTTCGTTTTCAGTTGCGGCTCGCATAACGGCCGCGCCGCGAAGAGGTCAGTTCGTCCACCGTGACGACGCCGTCATTGTTCTTGTCGAGGCGCGCGAACAAACGCTCCTGCGGCGCCGCCCATTCCTGCAGCGTGATCCTGCCCGTGCCGTCACGATCGAGCCTGCCGAACACGCGCTCGGATATCGTGCGCGATTGCGCGAACAGCATCTGAAAGAACTGCTCTTCGTTCATTGCGCCGCCCTTGGCGAACTGGTCGAAGGCCTGCGTGTTGGCCTTGTCGAATTCCGCGCGGGTCACCTCGCCGTCCTTGTCGAGATCGTCGGTGTAGCAGATGCTGGTGCGGCCGCGCGCACCGCCGCCAAATTCCCTGCTACCGCCCGTATCCGACGAGCTGGAGCGGCTCGAACTGCGCGACGCGTTGCCCGCGCCGCGGCCGCGCGAAGAGCGGCACGAGATCACGCCCGTGCCGTCGCGATCGAGATATTCGAAGCGCGAGCGCTCCGCGGCCAGGTACTCGTCGAGCGTAAGCTTGCCGTCGCCCTTCCAGTTCATGCTATGAAACAGAGTGTGCGCCTCGTCGCGCAGGTCTTTTGCGTGCAGGCTGGTGTATTGCTCGAGCGTCATGGTCGGCTGACCGCCCGTAGCGACGGAGAATTCATGCGCCAGCGTCCGATTGAATTCGTCGTGCGTGACGCGGCCGTCTTTCTTCAGGTCGAATTCGGCCAGGAATTTTTCGGCCGAACGACCGCGAACCTGGTAGCCGTCCCCATCGGCCGGCGCAGTCGCGGATGCCTGGGCGTGGGTTGCATGGGATGACGTCATTTGCGCGACGGCCAGGCCGCCGCCGAGCAGAAGCGCCGAGCCGAGAAGCAATGCGTAACGTAGCGGATATTTCATCGAAGTCCCTCCTTTGGACGTTGCCGACGCCGCAAGGAATAGTCTCCGACCGTCCCGAAACTGTGTCCCCATCCCGGAATTTCGTCGCCAATGTTGCGCGCGGCGTCTTTCCGCGAAGATTTGAGACAATTAAAATTTGCACTCGATCCCGCCAGCCTTCATTCTCCCGTTCAGGAGAAAGGCCGACATGCTCAAGGACGAAGCCAAACCGCACGTGCTGGTCGTGGAAGACGCCCGCGATATTCGCGAGCCGCTGGGGCGCTATCTGCGCGAGCACGGGTACAGAAGCACCACCGCTCCCGACGCGCAGAACGCGCGCAGGATTCTCAAAGCCGCCGCAATCGACCTGGTCGTTGTCGACATCATGATGCCCGGCGAAGACGGCTTGAGCCTGTGCCGCTTCATTCGCGAGACCTCGCAAATCCCGGTGATCCTGCTGACCGCGCGCGGCGAAGAGGTGGATCGCATTGTCGGGCTCGAAATGGGTGCCGACGATTACATCGCCAAGCCCTTCAGCCCCCGCGAACTGATCGCGCGAATCGCTGCCGTTCTGCGGCGCACCCAGGCCCTGCCGCCCCGGCTGAAGCCGCCGTCGACCGAACGCATCAAATTCGGGGACTGGATGCTCGACACCGGCCAGCGCGAGCTGATCGGCAGCGACGGCATGGCGATGCCGCTGTCCAGCGGCGAGTTTCGGCTGCTCGCCGCGCTCCTCGAACGTCCCAAAATCGCGCTCAGCCGCAACCAGCTGCTCGACCTGACCAAGGGCCGCGACGCCGATCTCTTCGACCGCAGTATCGATAACCATGTCAGCCGGCTCAGGAAGAAGCTTGAACCGGACCCGAAGAATCCGCGCTATATCAAGACGGTCTGGGGAGGCGGCTACATGTTCGCAGTAGAACCCGAACAGGGATGAAATTCTGGCGTATTTGGCCGCGCACTTTGGCGGCGCAGCTCGTGCTGATCACGGGGACGGCCGTCATCGTTTCCAATCTTGCGGTCGCCGTCTGGTTCACGACGACCGAAGCGAGCATGAGCGAGAATGCCTTCATCGAACGAGTGCTGGACCGGGCGGCCTCCACGGCGACTCTCTTGAGCGGAATACCGGCCAGAGAGCGCGAGGCCGCGGTACTTGCCTTGAGCTCCGGCGCGTGGCGCTTTCGGCTCGGCTACGGCAAGCCGGCCCCCGTGCCGATGACGGACCGGGAAGCCCGCGACGCGGCACGCGTGCGTGCGATACTTCCCGCGAGCCGCGCCCGGCAGGCGGTTTACGTGACCGTCAGGCGCGGCCAGGTCCCGGCCGTCCTGCCTAACGAACAGGCCCATGTCGGACCGGTCATCGAGGTGATCCTGCCGGTCGTCCGCAATTCCTATCTCGTCTCGACATTCTACCGGCCGGAGCCCGAACCGTGGCACTCCGAAGTGATCGTCGCCAGCATCGTGGCAATTCTCATGACCTCGGCGGCGGCCGCGGTGATGGCGCGCCGCGTGGCACGCCCACTGTCCCAGCTTGCAGCATCCGCCACGGAAGCCGCGCGCGGCGGCTCGGCTTCGCGCGTGCCGGAGGATGGCCCGGACGACGTCCGGCGCGCCGCCCGCGCCTTCAACGCGATGACCGATCAGGTCCGGCGCACGCTCCAAAGCCAGCGTCAGCTGCTTTCGGCGGTCGGGCACGATCTGCGCACGCCCATCACCGCCATGCGCATCAACTCCGAATTCATCGAAGACGAAGACCTACGCGAACGCATTCAAAAAAATCTTGAAGAACTGCAGGAGCTCACCGAAGCCGTCCTGTCGGCGGCGCGCGGAGCGGGCGGCGAGCCGATGCGCAAGATCGACCTCGCCGCCCTGATAGATAGTCTGTGTACGGATTTGGACGAACTCGGCACGCCGGTTTCGTGGGAAGCCCGCGGCGCCGCACCGGTCAACTGCCGTCCCAACGAGATCAGGCGTGCCGTCCGCAATCTTATCGAGAATGCCGTCGCCTATGGAAACAAGGCTGCGGTTCGTCTTGACGCTGCAAATGGGCGCTATGAGGTGATCGTCGAAGACGAGGGTCCGGGCATTCCCGAAGCCGACCGGCAGCGGGTATTCGAGCCGTTCGTGCGCCTGGAGGCCTCCCGCAGCACCGAGACGGGCGGCTCCGGTCTCGGTCTCACCCTCGTCAAAGCCATCGCCGAAGGCCATGGCGGCACGATCGCGCTGGAAAACAAGCAGGATCGCGGCCTGCGCGCCCGCCTGTCGCTGCCGCAGGAGTCGGCGGCTGCGTGAAACTGCGAACGCGCGCGTTGCTTGGCGTCACTGGGCGCGCGTCCATCCTTGGGCGTCACGCGTATTTTGCGCGTCGCCTTCTCCTGACGGCCGAGGACGGCCGCGCTCCCAATAGTCGATAAAAGAACTGCTGCAGCTGGCTGCACCCTTTGGGCCCGCTACCGGCGGCGCTTGTCGCCTTCGGGAAAGGGCGGATCGGACTCGAAATAGGTGCTCGTCAGATCGTAGAGCAGGACCTCGAAGCCGGCGTTGAACAAATCACACAATCCTGCGCACGCAGATCGGCACGCTTGGGCTGAACTACGTCGCGGGCATTCTGTCCAGCACATCGGTTTGGGCGCCCGGCACCGAGCCGCTGCCGCCCGAGCGATGGTCTGGCCGCGGACGCCGGCCGACGCGCTTGCGCCGCAGCGCCGGGTACAAGCCTGTATCGGTGAAAGAGCTTGCGTTCGCATTGCCCAAGCGCGCCTGGCGGACGATCGGATGACGCTAGGGCACCAGCGAAAGGCTGACATCGCGCTTTGCGCGCGTGCACGCGGCTCATCGGGGCGAGATGCACGACGAAGAATGGCTCTTGATCGAATGGCCCAAAGGCGAGAAAAAGCCGACCAAATATTGGCTCTCCACCCCGCCGCAGGACATCACCTTCGAACGATTGGTCGATCTGGCCAAGCTGCGCTGGCGTATCGAGCGCGACTATCAGGAACTTGGCCTCGGACACTTCGAAGGCCGCCGCTGGCGAGGCTTCCATCATCACGCCACGCTGTGCATCGTCGCTTACGGCTTCCTGATCTCCGAACGGGAGACGATTCCCCCCTCAGGACCACACACACCGCCGCGTGGCTCGCGCAACTTGCGCTTCCCCCCGGTTACAGACCCAGAAGCGCCGCCGATCCGAACAGAGCGCCACATCGCAAACTCGATCGCAACAATGCGACGACGGCTGATACGCGCGCACGTCAGAAACGTTCCTCGATGTCCCTGCTGCGCACGCAGAAATCCTCAGAGCCAGCGCCTTCATTTGTGACCCAGTAAGACTAGAGGACCCGTAAGGAAATAAGTCCGACACTCAGTCTTCGAAAAGCCTCTTGCTGACGCAAAAAGTGCGATTTAATCGACTCACTTATTTCCTTACGGGCACTAACGGTGACGAGAGTGATATCTGTATCGATGATCTACAGGAACCAGAAACGCGCGCATACGAGCAACAAGACCGTTGCCAATGCCAGCCTGACGGCGTTGTCCGAAGCGCGATTGGCGGCGATGCTGGCGACAACGATAGCCGGCAGCGACCCGACGAGGAGCGATGCAAGCATCCCATAGTTCACCGTGCCCAGGATCGAGTGTCCCAGCCCCGCTACGAGCGTGAGCGGGACGGCATGCGCGACATCGGTGCCCACGATCCTGCGCGGCGACATTTCCGGATAGAGCATGATAAGCACGGTAACACCGATCGCACCGGCGCCGACCGAGGACAGCGTGACGAGGGCGCCCAGAACCGCACCGGTCGCCACGGTAAGCGAAGCCACGCGTCCGGGAGGCAACGTGCCGACCCGTTCGCGGTAGACGTGCAAGAGCGGGGTGCGCAGAAACAGCGATACGCTGGCGAGAAGCAGGGCAAAGCCCAACACTTTAGAGATGACCGATTGCGCGGCCTTGCTGTCAATTCCCAGCCAATAAAGCAGCAGCACGGTGAGAGCGGTGGTGGGGATGCTGCCCAGGGCCAGCCAGCCCACCACTTTCCAATCGATATTGCTGTTAAATCCGTGGACGGCGGTACCGGCCGTCTTGGTCGCCGAGGCGTAGAGCAGATCCGTTCCCACCGCGGTCGCCGGGTGAACGCCAAACAGTAGTATGAGGAGCGGGGTCATGAGCGAGCCGCCGCCGACGCCGGTAAAGCCGACCAGGCCCCCGACAAGCACGCCGGAAAGCACATAAAGCGGATCGATGTTGGACAGGAAATGTGCCATAGCCCCTCCCACGATAAGTGTAGTATAATCGACTATTATAATAGGGTCAATATATCAGCGGCATGGCTCCATCCGCCATCCTCGGCGCGGGCTGCGAAGCGATCGCTCGCAAACGCCACGCGTCAAGGACGCCAATTCGGCCGCGTCGAAGCAGCGCCGGCAGGCCGTTTTCCGATGAGAGCTGTGCTTGAAATTCAGGCGGCGCGGCGCGCGCGGCGTTGTGCGGTCAGAGCACTCGCCAGGGTGCGCGATTCGAGAACATCTGCGGTCGCATCGCGCGCCGCCAACAGGACCTTGCGGATCGCGCAGGTCGCTTCGTCTTCGCAGTCGTCGCACTTGTGATAGGCGGTGGTACTGACACACGGGCTCAAGGCGAGAGGTCCGTCGGTCTCCCGGATGACGTCGGCAAAGCTGATCTCCTGCGGCGGCTTGCCCAGGAGGTAGCCCCCTTGGCGCCCGCGAAGGCTGCGCACGATGCCCCTCTTCTTCAAGGAAAGAAGAATTTGCTCGAGAAATTTCCGCGGTACGCGCGCATCCTCGGCGATATCCGCAATCATCATCGGCTCGTCGCTGTCATGCTGGGCCAGCACAAGCAGGGCGTGCAACGCGTACCGGGCTTTTTGCGAGAGCATCTGAATTATTTCAACAATCTCAACCTCTTATATCGAGATTCGGCCGCCACAAGTCAAGACGCGCACAGGGCCAGATGGTCGCTCGTCGCGCGCAGGGCATCGGAAGCCGACTTGCCCACGTCGATATGAATCCAATCGGTGGGAGGAATGACGGTTTCGCGCTGCCGGCGCAACACCGGCAGGGTTGCGTCCGAGGCGTCCCCCCGGCGGGCCGCAATACGCGCCTCCAGGATCGCCTGCGGCGCTTCGAGCCAGAGGCCGGCAAACTGCGCCCCGCAGTCTCGGGCGGCGGCCGCGGCCTCCTCCCGCTCGGGCGCCGAGCCGTAGACACCGTCCAGGATCGCCGAGAACCCCGATTTGAGCGCCGTGCGGGCACGATCGGCCATCGTGGAAAAAACGCGGGCATGCATCTCCCGGGTATAGGCCACCTCCGGCAAGCGGGCGGTTTCCGGAACGCCGAGCAAGGCCTTGCGCGTGACGTCGCTGCGGATGACCACCGCGCCGGGGCGGGGGGCGATCGCCGGGGCCAAACCATAGGCCAAGGTCGACTTGCCGGACCCCGAGAGGCCGCCGATGGCGAGCAGGCGAGGCTTGCGCGGGGCGAGGTGGGCGATCGCCTGATCCAGCAGTGCACGCGCCTCCCCCGACGCGTCGTCTCGGAAGTTTCCCGCTTTGCTCCGCGCGAGCGCGACATGGGCACGGATTGCCGCCCGCACCGACAGGAAGAGAGGCAACGCGGCAAGACCGCCATAATCGCCTGCGAGCTCAAGATAACGGTTCAGAAGCGCATTGGCGTGGGCGGCTAGGCCATGACGCATCAGCTCCATCAACGGAAACGCAAGATCGTAAAGCACGTCGATACAGGCAAATGCGTCGCAAAACTCGATGGCGTCGAACAGGACGGGCGTCCCGTCGACAAGGCAGATGTTGTTCAGGTGCAGATCGCCATGACATCGGCGCACCAGGCCTTCGCGGCGCCGTCGATCGAGCAGGTCCGCAACGCGCAGAAGCGCGGTTCGCGAATCGCTGTCGAGCCGTCCGACCTTGGCAGGATCGAGCACGGACGCCTCGAACAGCAGCGAGACGTTTTCATCGAGCACCGATGCGATCGCCTCCGCGCCGCCAAATGCGCGCATCGGCTCTGCGCTCTTGTGAAACTCCGCGATGACCTGGCCTAAACTGCGCGCCATCGCCGGCGTCAGCCGGCCGTCCTTACGCATCTGCTCCAAGAGGCAATGCTGGTCGAAGCGGCGCATGACCAGAACCCAATCCTCGGCCGGTGCTTGCCGTTCGCTTGCGCCGAATCGCAGAGACCCGTCTTGGCCGCGTAAAATCGGCTTTACCGCGATATACAGCTGCGGTGCCGTCCTTCGATTGATCCTGAGCTCGCGGTCGCACATCTCGTGCCGCCGCTCGACCGTCGAATAGTCGAGATAGGGATAGCGGATGGCGCGCTTGAGCTTGTACGCGAAGGCGCCGGCGAGGAACACGATGGAGGCGTGCGTGTCATGCCGTTCCACTACGGAGACCTCGCCGCCGTAGCTCTCCGGGCGGGACAGAAACGCAACGACCTCCGCTTGCGTGTGGCTCATGCCGCCTCCTCGCTTGCGGCAAGAGGCTAGTTTATCGCGGTAGAGGGCTCAATGGAGAATGTCCGAGCTGGGGCTTTTAGGGCATTCCCCGTATGGGACAAAATCATTTACATAATATACTCTATTGACTCGGTCTATTTTATCGCATATTTTTTCACGGTGTCGGGCGCTCGGGTACGTCGCACAGCCCGGTCGGGGAGCGTGGAATGAAATTGTATGCAATCGTAGCAGGGGCACTGCTGTTCTCGGCTCTTGGCGCATCGGCGGCAGAGGTTACGCTGCTCAACGTGAGCTACGACCCGACGCGGGAGCTCTACAAGGCTATCAACACGGCCTTTGCCTCGGAATGGAAGGCGAAAACCGGCGATACGGTTACCATCAACCAATCGCATGGCGGTTCGGGCGCCCAAGCGCGGGCGGTGATCGACGGCCTTGATGCGGATGTCGTCACGCTGGGTCTTGCCTACGATATCGATTCGATTGCGCAAAAGGCAAAGCTTCTGCCGGACAATTGGCAACGCCGGCTGCCTTTCAACAGCACGCCCTACACGTCAACGATCGTCTTCCTGGTCCGCAACGGCAATCCAAAGGGGATTCACGATTGGACCGATTTGGTGAAGCCCGGCATTTCCATCGTCGTGCCCAATCCCAAGACGTCGGGCGGCGCGCGCTGGGCCTACTTGTCGGCCTGGGCCTATGCCGAACGCAAGCCCGGAGGCAGTTGGCAAAAGGCGAAAGACTTCGTCGCCCAGCTATACACGCATGTGCCGGTTCTGGACGCCGGTGCCAGAGGCTCGACAACGACCTTCGTTCAGCGCGGCATCGGCGATGTCCTGCTCGCCTGGGAAAACGAGGCCCATCTGGCGTTGGCTGAGGCGGGACCTGGAAAGTTCCAGATCGTCTACCCATCGGTTTCCATGCTGGCTGAACCGCCGGTTGCGCTACTCGACGCCAATGTCGATAGGCACGGAACGCGAAAAGTTGCCGAAGCCTATTTGAACTTCCTCTACTCCAAGCAGGGTCAGGAAATCGAAGCCAGGAACTTTTATCGGCCGCGCGATATCCAGGTGCTGGCCGAGCACGGTGCGGACTTCCCCGAATTGAAGCTTTATACTGTCGATTACGCCTTTGGTGGTTGGCAGAAAGCGCAGAAGACGCATTTTTCCGACGGCGGCATCTTCGATCAGATCTACCGGCCGCAGTCGCAATGAGCAGCAGCGGGCTTGCGATCGTCAGACGGTGGCGTAGCCCGAGCGCATTGCCCGGCTTCGGGATATCGCTCGGGTTTTCACTCTTCTATCTTTCCGCGATCGTCCTGATTCCGCTGAGCGCGCTGGTCTTGCGGCCGATTTCCCTGGGCTGGAGTGGGTTCGTAAGCGAAATTTCCGAACCGCGCGTCCTGCATGCGCTGGGCCTTTCGTTTGGAGCGGCCGCAATCGCGGCTCTGGTGAACACGATCTTCGGGTTCATCGTTGCGTGGGCGCTGCTGCGCTATGAATTTCCGTTCAAGCGCCTGATCGACGCATTAGTCGATCTGCCCTTCGCGCTGCCGACTGCAGTGGCCGGTGTCGCGCTAGCCACGATCTATGCTCCCAATGGGATGTTGGGCTCGGTTCTCGCCCGCGTAGGGATAAAGGCAGCCTTCAGCCCGCTGGGCATCGTACTTGCGCTCACTTTCATCGGTCTGCCGTTCGTCGTACGCACCTTGCAGCCCATTCTCGCCGAGATCGGGCTGGATGCCGAGGAAGCTGCCGCCACGCTAGGCGCAACCCGCTGGCAGACTTTTCGCCGCGTTATTCTTCCCGGTCTTGCCCCCGCATTGATTACCGGAGCATCGCTCGCTTTTGCCCGCGCAGTCGGCGAATACGGTTCGGTCATTTTTATTGCCGGCAACCTGCCCATGGTCTCGGAAATCGCGCCGCTCCTCATCGTCATCAAGCTCGAGGAGTACGACTATGCCGGCGCCGCAGCGATCGGCGTCATCATGCTCGCATTATCCTTTTCGATCATTTTGTTCCTGAATGTCTTGCAGGCTTGGCTGCAGTCACGGCGATGAGCGGCACGATCACCACGCGGTGCGGGCAGCGGGTATTAAGCCCGACGGACGATCATCCGACCTTCCGGCTTGCCATGATTTCGTTGTCGGTGGGATTTGTCGGCCTGTTTCTCGTTCTGCCCCTCGTCACCGTGTTTTCGCAGGCGCTGGCGCACGGGATTTCCGAGGCCTGGGACGCCCTTGCGCAGCCCGACACGCTTTCGGCAATTCGTCTGACATTGCTGGTCGCGGCCGCGGCGGTTCCGCTCAACATCGTTTTCGGGATCGCCGCCGCCTGGGCGATCTCCAAATTCGATTTTGTCGGCAAAAGCTTTCTCACATCGCTGATCGATATCCCGTTCTCCGTGTCGCCGGTCATCTCCGGCCTCATTTACGTTCTTGTCTTTGGTTTGCAGGGCTGGTTTGGAAGCTATCTCCGCGACATGGATGTGAAGATCATTTTCGCGCTGCCCGGGATTATCCTTGCGACTACGTTCGTCACGTTTCCGTTCGTCGCACGCGAGCTGATCCCGTTGATGACCGACCAGGGCCGTGACGAGGAGGAAGCAGCCGTCTCTCTTGGTGCCTCCGGCTGGCAGACTTTCTTCCGGGTTACGCTCCCCAACATCAAATGGGGGCTGCTCTACGCAGCTCTTTTGTGCAATGCGCGCGCCATGGGCGAATTCGGTGCGGTATCGGTGGTCAGCGGCCATATTCGCGGGCTGACCAACACGATGCCGCTGCACGTCGAAGTTCTCTACAACGACTACCAGTATGTCGGTGCATTTGCGGTTGCATCGCTGCTTGCGTTGCTGGCCGTGGTGACGCTTGCTCTCAAATCCTTTCTCGAGTGGCGCTATGCCGACGAAATCGCCGCGGTCCACCGTCACTAACGGAGCAGGTCATGACGCTTGTAGTGGAATCGGTCGCCAAACAGTTTGGACGTTTTCCTGCTCTGAACGGTGCGAGCTTCTCGGCGCCGGAAGGGGCCTTTGTGGCATTGCTGGGACCTTCGGGCTCGGGCAAGACGACGCTGTTGCGCATTCTGGGCGGATTGGAGATTGCCGACGTCGGCCGTGTCGCATTTGGCGGGCTTGATTGGCTCTCCATTCCCGCACGCGAAAGACGCGCAGGATTTGTCTTTCAGCAATATGCCCTATTTCGCCACATGACGGTGGCGAAGAACATTGCCTTTGGACTTGAGGTACGCAAGCGCCACGAACGTCCGGGTCGCGGCGAGATTGCGCGCCGGGTCGATGAGCTCTTGCGGTTGGTTCAGCTCGACGATTTGGGCAATCGTTATCCGAGCCAGCTTTCCGGCGGCCAACGCCAACGTGTCGCCCTTGCCCGCGCGCTTGCTATCGAGCCCCGCATGCTCCTTCTCGATGAGCCCTTTGGCGCCCTTGACGCAAAGGTACGCAAGGAACTCCGTATATGGCTCAGAAGTCTGCACGATCGAACCGGGATCACGACGATCTTCGTTACCCACGATCAGGAAGAAGCCCTGCAGATGGCGGATCTGGTTGCCGTCTTGAACGCCGGGCGAATCGAGCAGATCGGTACTCCGGAAGAGCTGTTAATGGCACCGGCCACCAGCTTCGTGTCGGGCTTCCTTGAGCAGGCGTCGCACGGAAACGTTCGTGCCGCGCCGCGGCCGGCGCGGAACGTCGTCAATCTCACCGACCGGGAACCTTGCGTAGTGGGCCTACGGAGTCAACCGGGGTGACGCGCATGGCCAGACAACACCTGCTTCATCGAAGAATCATTGCTTCGCCGGGACGATTGCGTGTAAGTCGCAAGAGCCTCATGCGGTGCCACGAATGTACAATTGCGCAAACTGCCCCGGTTATTGTTGCTCCTATCCGCTTATTGCCCTTACCAAACGCGACATCGAGCGGCTCGCCAAGCACTTCGGCCTCACATTCGAGAAGGCCCGCACGAAGTTCACGGTCGAGCGCTATGGTGCGAAGTACTCCATGCGCCGAAAGGCCGACAAGCATTTTGGGCGTATCTGCCAGTTCTTCGATACCGAAGCGCGCCGCTGCACGGTCTATAAGGCCCGACCGGCAATCTGCCGGGACTATCCCGGCGGCCGTTGCGGCTATTACGATTTTCTCATGTCCGAACGCCGCGGTCAGGACGATCCCGAGATGGTCGCGATCACCTGGAACAAATAGGCTCGATAGGTTTACGCGCCGCTGCGGCTGGGCCGCTATTGGCACTATTGATGTTATATATCCTCAATATGTGGGTCGTTCGCAGCTGATTTCGTCGCCCATGCGTCATGGGAACGATGCATTTGGCCGCTAATCTGAAACCAACCTGTATTGCGCCGGGGTTGGCGTTTTCTTGAATTGGCGCTGAGCTTTACGAATGGGGAATCACATGAGACTGAAGACCATCCTGTTAGGAACGACGGCATTCTTTTTGCTGACATCGTCTGCCATGGCGCAAGACGAGGCGAGCGTGCCGCCTCCGCATAAGCTCCACCACGCAGACTCTGTCGGCGCACGGCTCGACCGTCTGGAGCACGTCATCGAAGAGCAACAGACCGAGATTCGCCAGCTCAAAGCGCAATTGGGCCAAGGTGCTGTAAGCGGAGGCGCAACCAGCGCCGCAGCAGTGCCGCCGCCGCCGCAGCAGCCCGAAGTGACCGCCCAGCAATTCGAGGCGCTTCAGAACCAAGTCTATGAGCAGGCCGCAGCGACGAAGGGACAGGCCGTCGTGACGTTGAAGAAGGGGCGTCCAACGATCGCTACGCCGGATGGAAAATGGACGTTCTCCCCGCGCGCTATCGTGATGGGCGATTGGGCGTCATACGATCCCGGCAAGGCCGGAGTGGCGACCAATGCGACACTCAAGCAATCCGGAGAGAATTTCCGCCGGGCGCAGATCGGCTTCGAGGGCACGTTCGCCGGAGATTTCAGCTACAGATTTCTTTACGACTTTGGCGGTTCGAACGGCAACGAGACATACCAGACCTATTTCAACGGTACCAACACGAAGCTGTCGTCCACGGGAGCCGGGACAGGTCCGCACATCAAGGACGCCTGGGTTGGCTACAAGGGCATCCTTGATCCCTTCACCTTGCGCGTCGGCGCCATGGCCGCTCCCGCCAACCTCGCCGACATGACGGCTTCGGAGGATCTGCTGTTTAACGAGCGGCCCTCTCCCGCCCAGATCGACCGCAGCATCGCCGGTGACGACGGACGCGAGTTTGTCGGTTTCATCGGCAATGGCGACTGGTGGTACGGCTCGGCGTTTATGACTGGTGACACCGTCGGCAAAGCGGATCTGATCCCGCCTGGTTCGGGCCAGGAAGCGGTCGTGCTTCGCGCGGCTGTTGCGCCTTGGTACGATCCGGCTACGAATTTCAACGTTCATTTGGGCGGCAATTTCACGGACGTGATCCGTCCTCAGGAATCGACGTCGTTCAACGGCACGACGAACGTGAGCGGCACATTCGTTACACTGTCTGATCGGCCCGAGTTGCGCGTCGACAATGTGACATTCCTGAATACCGGCAGCATCGCGGCGCAGTCGCTTCGGGCATTCGGACTGGAAGGTGCCGCAAGTTGGGGGCCATTGCTCGTGCAGGCGGAGAATTTCTGGTACGATGTCAATCGAACGCCAAATACAGGCTTGTCTAACCCCAATTTCGAGGGGTGGTACGTGGAAGGCAGTTGGCTGCTCACTGGCGAATCGCACCCGTACAACATGGCGACAGCATCCTACCTGCGCCCGAGCCCGGCTGAGCCGTTTAGCCCGGCTTCGGGTGGCTGGGGCGCCTTCGAGGTCGCGGGCCGCTACAGCGAGACCGATCTCAATTACCACGAAGGGTTGAAGGATGCCGTCTACGGTGGGCGGCAGAGCATCGTCAGCATGGGGCTGAACTGGTATCCCATCGATCCGGTCAAGCTCATGCTCGATTACGATATTGTCGGTCTTAATAATGTCGGCGGCCTGACCACCGCCAATGCCGATCACAACGGTCATTTTACGGATATCTCGACACGAATTCAGGTATCGTTCTGAACTGAGCGACCAAGCTATTGCGACACGCTGCCGGAACCTCTTCCGGCAGCGTTGTTGTATGCGAGTTCGGGCAGGTCCTGCGCGTCGGCGATGATTGATACACTTTGCGACGAAGCCGCGAAATTTTCCCGACAAGGCTGTGGCAGCATGAACCTGCTGCAACCGGGGAACGACTGCGATGCGTTTCGATTTATTCGTGTGCACGATTGCAAAGGGCCAGACGTTCGAACGCGCCACAGTCGAGGCCGCCTTCGCGACCTATGTCCGGGATGCGAAGCTTGGCGCGCTCTATTTTGGTGACGCAACCAGGGGCTTCTTCTTATCCGCCATGGCGATCGAGAAGGCGGAATTGATAGACAGGTTTTCGATCAATCGCCCTTCTCCATATGACCAGTGTCCGGAGTTCTGGTGCGCGCTTTTCGAGGTGCTGCGACAGACACCCACCGTTCTCATTTGGCCGGCGCCAAAGCCATATCCATGTTTCTGCTTCGCGAATTCCGCTCTGGCCGGGCGCCTTCCGCCAGGTTTGGTCGCCGATTTCGGCCCACCGATGCTTGCTTCATCCGGCGCTGCAATCGGCGCCGCCGTGGCAGGGATACCGGCCATGCATATTACTTGACCCGCTAGCCGACGCCGCCCCAAGGATACCCCGCGGCCCGGGCCAGCGCGGCAGCATTTGCGGGCGCCCGCCCCGTTGTTCCTTCATCCATTGAAGACCGTGTAGGAGGGATCCTCCCGATCGCGGCGACTCATTTTCGGGTAATTGCTTCTCGGCAGGACGTCGCAAAACTCGTCGAAGTCGTTGACTTCGATCCGCTTGTCGATGCCCCACAGCCCGTTCCTGCGCGACCAGCGATCGAGATACCGGCCCCAAACCGAAATCCGCTTCATGTGCGCTCCGTCCTGCGCCCATAGCGTGGCTGTCACGTAGGCCTCGCTCGATGCCCGGTCGCCATCGAGATCGATGATAATATTCGTGACTTGATGCGAATGGATGACGAGTTTCTTGTGCGCTTCGCACACGGCGTCGATGAAGCCGCGTCCGGTCCCGCTATAGAAGCCCTCATACTCGGCAAGCCCATCGTCATGCCAGATGCTGTATCCGAGTTCGCGATCGAGCCGGTCAACTGCACGGCAATAGCGGTAGATCAAGTTCGTAATCGCCTGGCGGTCGACGACGGCTTGCAGCGTTTTCGAATCGGTCATCCGAAGACCCTCCCTATGTTGCGACCTTCGTGAACGGGCTGCTGGGCACGGCGCTCCAGCCCTATTTGGTGCCTCACATCTCCGCGTGAATGCGCGCGCCGAGCACCGACACCGGCCCACGGTCGGGGTTGTAGGCCGGATTGACGATCAGCTGATAATCGACTCCTACGGAGAGCCAATTCTCGATCTGCGCGCTGTAATACGTCTCGACAACGTTCTCGAGCCCATAGTGGGGCAAGCGGCCATCGCCGATCAGAATGCCCAAGCCGCCTGCTGCGAGATAGTTGCGTGCCGCCCGTGACAGCGCATCGACCATATAAGCGGCGCCGACCATATCGTCGGGCCGCTGCCATGCCGTTCCCTTGAGCGAAAGGCCCGTCGAAAACGCTCGATTGGCTTCGGTGAACTCGTAGGCTTCCTGGCTGCCGTCATTGATGCTGAGACGCGCGAAATACCCCAGATCGTCGGTCAGCTCCTGCTCGAGATTGAGTGCCGCGCCGGGCCGCGACTTGTATCTCCGCACAAGGGCGGTGTTTGGCACCCCGCCGGTAACGTCGGCAAGATCGACGGCGTCGTCGTAGCTGCCCATGCGGCCGCGATTGACATAGCCGAGAAGTTTCAATTTGCCATCGCGGCCGAACAGCGTATGCCGTTCCTCGCCTTCCGCGACAAGCTCGAACTGTCCGAATCCGGTCTCCAGCGCCTTTCCGTTCGGAATCTTCGAGAGATCGAAGAGCCCCCCACGAAGCGTCCACCAATCCTGGGTCCATTCCGCGGCGATACCGTAGGAATAACCCCATGCATCTGCAGCGTAGTCGTACGCTACCGAATCGATTGCCGCCCAGTTCAGGAAATCCTTCGTGGGATCATGCGCATACACGTTGGTGTCGAAGATATCGACGACCGAGAACTTGCCGAGCGTGACAACCAGATTATCCGCCGAGCGATCGCCTCGCAGCTGATTTGCCGCGGGATCCAGCTGCTCCAGCCGGCCCCCAATATCTGTCGTCTGGCGGAGAAACAATCTCTGAAGCCGAAAATAAGGTGCGGAGGAACCGACCTTGCCCGTTTCGCCGTTGGGGAAGGCGGCAACGCCCAAAGTATCGTTCAATCCGAACCCTTGATCGACCTCGGGATCGACCCAAATCTCTCCGCCCGTCCAGGGCCTCACCCCCAGATACGCGGTCGAACTTATCGATTTAACGCCGCGACTGCCGGAGTTGAGGCTGTTGGCGCCGCGGTAAGGCGAAGTAAAGGCCGGATGATACTGCGTGACTGCCGTAATTTGACCGTGGATCGCCCAATCTTCCGGCTGCCCGTCGGACGCACCGGCGCGGGCAGGAAAGGCGCATACGCTCAACACTGCCAGCAGCAGAAGCGGCGAGCAGGCATGGTCGCGCAATCCCCGATATGACACTACTGCCTCCCAATCGCCCCCCAATCGCCTATGTGCCAGGAAACCCTTCGCCGCCGAGTGGTATCGCCGCCAAACAGATTCCGCCTGCAGATAGCCATTAGCTCGTATGTGCGACAAGCCCGGTATGGTCGCGCCAAATGCCCCCGCAGGGATGCCGTTTCCACGCGCCGCTCCCTTGGAGGTACCGCTGATACCGCATGCTGTCGGTATGAGGCCGCAGCCCACGGCAACCGGACGTAGCTTTCGCTTGCGCGCGCCGTCAGCCGACCGCGCCTGCGTGCGTCGCAGAAGGCCGCGGTTCGGTTTCCCAGCGCGCACGATCGAGCGGCGCGGTCGCCGCCACCTTGTCCCAGAAAGCGCAATTGTCGGCCATCAGGCGCAAGTCGCGACAGGGGTGATGCCGGAACTCCAGAACCTCGACACCTTGCGGTCCGGCCGTATAGGCGTATGGAACATTGGCCGGCACGAAAAAACCGTCGCCCTTGCCGAGCACTTCGGTGCCCATCCGAAGCGATCCGTCGACGATGTAATAGGCGCAGTCCATGCTGTGCGAATGCCGCGGCAGAGGAAAGCCGCTCTTGAACCAGAGATAGGTCAGGCTGAAGCCGGGGACTTCGAAGACCACGCGGGTGTCGTGGCCGTTATCGAGGCCGCCCGCTTCCTCGAGCTTCTTCATTCCTGCCAGCGCAATTTCGCTCAGGCCGGTTGTCTGCGTTATCTCCAGGAGCGGTGCATCGCAACCACGGAATATCGTGAATTCGGTTTCGCCAGCGTTGGTTTCTTGATGGCTCATGAGTTCCTCCGGCATCGCGTGTGAACGATACTTCCAAACAGCCTTGGAGTAATCTGCAATCCATCGTTTTTTAAACCGGTGTGTGGTTCCGGCGGCGGCATCTCGTCATGATCTCTCCTGAATCCGCGGCAATCCTCGCCGCTGTCAGGCAGGAAATCCACTCACCTCACTGTCCAGATTCCCGCTGCCAGCTCTAAGCCTGGGCGGGCGCCGCGTCCTCGAGCACGAACTGCACGCGGTTCCCTCCATTATAGGTGTCCGGCTTGAGATGGCCCGCAGCATGAACGCGCCGACCGCGGTCCTTGAGCAGGCCTTCGCCGAAGGGCGAGCCTGCCGCCCGAAACGCGATGGCCGGAAGAGTGGTCCCGTCGCTGCCTTGCAGGCGCGCGCGAATATGTCCGCCCTGCGTCGCTTCCGCATAGACCACGCGCAGATCTGGCATGGCGAGCAAGGGCTCGGGATTGCCTGCGCCGAACGGACCGGCCCTGCCGATCAGATCGATGATTTCGTGCGTTGCCCCGGATGGGGCCAGGACGGCGTCGACCGTCAGCGCCTTGGCTTCGTCGAGAGCGGCCCCGGCGCTCGCGAGCTCTCCTGCAAGGAATTCGGCTAATGGACCGAGCCTGGCTTCCGACAGGCTGAACCCTGCCGCCATGGCATGGCCGCCGGCTGTTTGAAGGTGTCCCGCCTCGCGGGCCCGGCGCACCAGCGCGCCGATGTCGATTCCCGGTATCGAACGGGCCGAACCGCGGCCCGCGCCGCTCTCGAAGCCGATGGCCAGTGCCGGCCGGCCAAATCGCTCCTTCAATCGCCCCGCCACGATCCCCACGACCCCGGAATGCCAGCCTTCCCCCGAAACCAGAATGAACGGCGCATTGTCCTGCACGGCCGCCTGCGCCGTCGCCTCTTTGACGATCAGCCGTTCGATCGCCTGGCGTTCGCGATTGTGGCGATCCAGCATGGCCGCGAGCGGCATCGCAGCCTCTTCGTCGGCGGCGCAAAGCAAATCCACGCCGAGACTCGAACGGCCGACGCGTCCCCCCGCATTGATGCGCGGTCCCAGAACGAAGCCGAAATGGTGCGGCGTGAACGGCGCTTCGGTTCCGGCAACGGCGGCCAGCGCCTTGAGCCCCGGCCTCGCAGGTGCCCGGGCGAGACCGGCCCGCACAAATGCGCGATTGACGCCTTTGAGAGGAACGACATCGCAAATTGTGGCGAGGCCCACCAGATCGAGGCTCTGCCGCAGGTCGGGCTCGGCGACGCGGTTGTTCGCGTACCATCCGCTGTCGCGCAACGCGCGGTTCAGCGCCACGGCGAAGAGAAAAGCGATCGCCGCCGCACAGAGCTGGTTGAGGCCGCTGCGATCCGTGATCCGGTTGGGATTGACGTGCGGGTATGGCCATTCGCTCGTGTTCTCGACGGCGTGGTGATCGAGCACGATCGCATCGAGCCCTGCCCGGCGCGCGGCGCCCAGCGGAACATCCGCCGCAGCCCCGCAATCGGCCGTGATGACGAGACCGGCGCCTTGGGCTCTCAGCTGCAGCAGCGCGCTTTCGGACGGCCCATAACCTTCGCGCAGGCGGTCGGGAATATAGACGATGGGAGACCGCCCGATCGCCGCGAGGAATTGGCAGAGAAGCGCCGCGGCGCAGGATCCGTCGACGTCGTAATCGCCGAAGATTGCGATGCGCTCGCCCTTCTCGACGGCATGACGCGCCCGCTCCACGGCAACGTCCATATCCTTGAGCAGAAATGGTTCCGGCAGAAGGTGTTTGATCGTCGGATTGAGGTGCAGCTCCGCGTCCTGCTCGCGGATACCCCGCGAAGCAAGCAGGCGCGCCAGCACCGGCGAGACGTTTGCCGTCAGCGACAAGGCGCGCACCGCGTCTTCATCCGCTGCCGCGAACTCCCACCGCCGGCCGGAATAGGAGCGCTCGACCCCCAGCGCCACCATGCGGCGCCTCAGCCTTCCTGTCCGCGCAGATGCCGTGCCTTCACCCAGCGCACGGTGTGCGTGCCCGAGCGCATCAGGATGCTTTCGGTGGTGACGAAGTTGCCCTGCCAATGCACGCCCTTCAGCATCGAGCCGTCGGTCACGCCCGTCGCCGCGAAAACGACGTCGCCGGATGCAAGTTCGTGCAAGCTGTATTTCCGCTTGAAGTCGCGAATGCCGAGCCGATCCGCACGGGACCGCTCCTCGTCGTTGCGGAACACGAGCCTGGTCTGCATCTGCCCGCCCACGCAACGAAGTGCCGCGGCCGCCAGCACGCCTTCCGGCGCTCCGCCCTGGCCGATGTAAATGTCGATGCCGGTCGTCGGGTCGCTGGTGGCGATGACCCCGGCGATATCACCGTCCGGAATGAGATATACCGCGCCCCCCGCCTTGCGAATGCTCTCGATGATGTGACCGTGGCGGGGACGGTCCAGCACGCACGCGGTAATTTGCGAGGGCTTGACGCCTTTGGCCTGCGCCAGCGCGATGATGTTGTGAGCGGGCGAAGCATCCAGATCGATCACATCGTCGGGAAAGCCCGGACCGATCGCGATCTTGTCCATGTAGGTATCGGGCGCGTTCAACAGCGAGCCCTTCTCCGCGATGGCGATGACCGCAAGCGCGTTCGGCAAGCCTTTGGCGGTAATGGTGGTGCCCTCGAGCGGGTCCAAAGCGATGTCGACGGGCGTTCCGCCCTGCCCGACGCGCTCGCCGATATAGAGCATGGGGGCTTCGTCCCGCTCGCCTTCGCCGATCACTACGGTACCGTCGATGGCCAGCCCATTGAGGGCCGCCCGCATGGCCTCGACGGCGGCGTGGTCGGCCGCCCTTTCGTCGCCGCGGCCGACAAGGCGTGCGGCGGAAATAGCTGCGGCCTCGGTGACGCGGACTGCCTCCAGGGCCAGCTTGCGGTCCATGGGTTGCGACATCGTGATCTCCTAAAGTTGGTGAACGTGGTGCCGCGCGGCGATCAGCCCGCTTCCATGGGAATCATGCACGGAGCGCTTAAGACTTTGTCCGAGGCGGCGATGGTCTTCAAGGCGCGCGCCAGCTTGGCTTCGGGGCATTCGTGCGTGATCATGACGATCGCCACCGGCTCGCCCGGCGCCCGCCCGCGTTGGATCATGCTCTCGATCGAGACGTCCCAGTCCGCCAGATGCCGGGCGATCTCAGCCAAGACCCCCGGCACGTCGAGAACCTGGAAGCGCAAATAATAGGCACAGCTGCGGGCAACGGCGGCAACCGGATCGACCGGCTTGAGCATGGCCGCCGGACGTCCGAAGGCCGGTCCGCGCGCGCCCCGCGCAATATCGACAATATCCGCGATCGCAGCCGAGGCGGTCGGCGCGGCACCGGCGCCGCGGCCCTCGAAAAAATAAGGCCCCGCCTCGCCGGCGTCGGCCACGACGGCATTGAACGCTCCCTCGACATCGGCGAGCGGCGTGCCCAGTCGCACCATCGCCGGATTGACCCGCTGATCGACCGCGTCACCGACCCGGCGGGCTACCCCTAAGAGCTTGATACGGCAGCCAAATTCCCGTGCAAATCCGATGTCCTGCGGCGTGATGTGGGAAATGCCTTGCACCGGCATTCCGGCAAGGGTGGGCTCTATTCCGAACGCCAGGCTCGACAGAATTGCGAGCTTGTGGGCGGTGTCTCCGCCCTCGACGTCGAGCGATGGGTCGGCTTCCGCGAAGCCCAGCTTTTGCGCCTCGGCCAGCACCTCGGCAAACGAACGCCCCGTCGCCTCCATCTGCGTCAGAATGTAATTGCAAGTGCCGTTCAGGATGCCGCGCACGGCATCCACGCCATAGGCGATCAAGCCTTCGCGCAGCGACCGGACGATCGGGATGCCGCCGGCAACCGCTGCCTCGAACCGCAGGGTGACGCCATGTTGCTCGGCTAGCCCCGCCAAATGCGCGCCACGATAAGCGAGCAGCGCCTTGTTAGCAGTGACCACATGCTTTCCGGCTGCGAGAGCCGCTTCGATCAGCCGGCGCGCGACGCCGTCCTCGCCGCCGATCAGCTCGACAACGACCTCCGCCTCGCATCCAACCAGCATCAGCGGATCATCCGCCCAAGCAACATGGGAAAGATCGACCGCCCGCGGCTTTTTCCTGTCGCGCGCGGAAACCATCGCCAGCTCGAGCGGCCTTCCCGCCCTTGCGGCGAGCTCGCCGGCCCGCGTATTGAGGATGTGCGCCGTGGCTCCGCCGACGGTTCCCAGTCCGGCGATCGCGATGCGCAGCGGCTCGGTCATGGCGCCGGTTCCAGCACAGACTCGTTGGTCCGCATGGAGAGGAACCGCTTCACATTGCGCGCCGCCTGACGGATGCGCTGCTCGTTCTCGACGAGGGCAATGCGCACATATCCCTCGCCATATTCGCCGAAACCAAGCCCTGGCGATACCGCAACCTTGGCGTGGGTGAGCAGCCGTTTGGAAAATTCCAGCGAGCCCATGTCCCGCAGCGCCTCGGGCACGGGGGCCCACGCAAACATCGACGCCGGCGGCGAAGGAATATCCCAGCCGGCCCGCGCCATACTCTCGACCAGAACGTCGCGCCGGTTTTTGTAGATCGCGCGAATCTCCGCGACGCAATCCTGCGGCCCGTTGAGCGCTGCGGCGGCCGCGACCTGGATCGGCGTGTATGCGCCGTAGTCCAGATAGGATTTGATCCGCGCCAGCGCCCCGATCAGCTTGTGGTTTCCCGCGGCAAAGCCCATGCGCCAGCCGGGCATTGCGTAGGTCTTGCTCAAAGACTGGAACTCGATCGCCACATCCTTGGCGCCCTCGATTTGCAGGATCGACGGCGGCGGATCGTCGAAATAGATGTCGGCATAGGCGAGATCCGAGAGCACCCAGATCTCGTGCTTGCGCGCGAAATCCACGACTTCGCGATAAAAGTCGAGGCCCACGGTTTGCGCCGTGGGATTGGAGGGATAGTTGATCACGACCGCCGACGGCGAGGGAACCGAGTGGCGCACCGCTTGTTGCAGCCGACTCAGATATTCCTCCGGCGACCCCGCCGGCACGTGCCGGATCGCAGCGCCCGCCATGATGAACCCATAGGCGTGAATGGGATAGGCGGGATTGGGCACCAGGATCACGTCGCCGGGCGCCGTGATGGCTTGCGCCAGATTGGCGAAGCCCTCCTTGGAGCCGAGCGTCGCGATGACTTCGGTATCCGGATCGAGCCCGACGCCGAATCGCCGTTCGTAATACGCCGCCATCGCACGCCTGAGGCCCTTGATGCCGCGCGATGCCGAGTAACGATTGGCGCGCGGATCCTGAACCGTCTCGATCAGCTTGTCGACGATGTGCTTCGGCGTCGGCATATCGGGATTGCCCATGCCGAAATCGATGATGTCTTCGCCCTGCGCGCGAGCGGTCGCCTTCAGACGATTGACTTCCTCGAAGACGTAAGGCGGAAGCCGCCGTATGCGGTGGAATTCGCTTTGCATGAACCGAACCTTCATTCCTCTTTGCTCGCAACGGATATGCGACCGTGCCGACGCCTCGGCCCGCGGCGCAAGTGCCCCGAACGAGCCGTGAGGAAGCTTACATGAAAATCTCTGCCCGACTGTTCCCCGTCTCGTCTTTGGGCGTGGACGGGGAGGAGGCGGGCTCGGAGTTGCCGACAGCTTCGAGCAGCACCTTTTCCGCCGGCACGCCGTCGCGAATCAGTTCTTGGGCAACCGCCGCAGCATAATCCTGCGAGCGCTCGAAGATGACTTCCAGACGACGCGCCGTCGGCATGTTTGAGGTACGGCTCGAAGAATGACCTACAACATGAATGAATCCTGTGCCGCCGGCGGCGGCAAAAGCCTGCGCCGCCGCGTAGACGGCCGCTTTGGCCTCATTCGTCAGCGCCGCCGCATCGTTCGGGAAATAGGCAACGGAAATTCGGCGCGCCTCTTCGCCCGGCGAGTAGGACGCACGCATGATGCCCGGCACAACGGCACCGGCTTGCGGCCGCGCAGCGGCGGTGGGCGGCACAGAAACATCTGCGCGCTGATTATCAGTAGACGGAGTTCTGGTTGACCGGTCGTTGGCGGACGATCGATCAGGGCTTCGCTTGACCGGCTCCGGCTTGGGCGGCGGCGAACCGGACGACTGCTCGACCTGGTCCAAAATCACGCGAGGAACATAGCGCGAGACGCTGGGGTCGAGCGGCGGCGCCTTCGAAGCTTCGAAACCCAGCTGCGCATCGCTGGCCGATTCGGTCTGAGTCGCGGGAGCCGCTGGCGGCGGTGCCGCGACGGGCGGTACCGTGGCGGTCGGGGCCGGTTCGATACTGGCGACCTCGCCCGCAGGCTGCTGTGCGGGAGCCGAAGGTGTCGTGCCCGCGGGCGAAGCCGGCGCCGACGTGGCGCCTTGATCGGGCGGCGCCTGCTCCGTCCGATCGGCGTTCGAGGAGCTGGGCTCGGGTGGCGGATTGGATGCAGCCTGTTCCGGCGGCGGCGCGCTGGCCTCGGTGCCGCCCTTGAGGGCCTCGGCGCTGTATTGTGCGCTGGCGCGGTCGGCCGCAAGGCTGTCGGAAACCTGCTTCTGCTCGTCCGACGTCGATGGCGGAGCCGGCTTGTTGGGGATGCTGGCGAGATCGGGCGTTTGCGCGTTGTCGCTGCCGGAATCCTGACTTGCATCCTGGTCGTCTCCGCCCACCCATGTCGTGGGATCGACCCAGCCGGGAATGCTCGAGCACGCGCCGGCGCCGGCCGCCATCAAGACGACGACAGCCATGCGGGTCAGCAGCTTACGTAGCTCGGGTTGCAATGCCATGGAGGACCTCCGCACACCCACAAGGGGAATACCGCGAATTCATCTTTACGGATCACCATATATCAAGCAGGGCCGGTGCTCCCAAGCGAAATCCCGGTTTGGGCGCGGCGAACCGGTTAGCTTGATTTCCCCGCCGCGGCATGCTTGCGGGTGTGTCAAGCTGCACAACGAGAATCAAAGGCAGCCAGGAACAAAATCGATGAACGACAAGCCGGAAGCGCCCCGAAGCGCCGACCCAAAGTCATCGGACGCCGGGGTCAACAACCGCTCGCAGACAGCTGCCGCGGCAACTGCGCGACCCGTCGACGAATCCTACAAAGTCGGCGACCCGGGACAATTTGCCCGCAACATGGTGCGGGTCGGCGTTCAGTCGCAGCAGCTGCTTGCCAATTTCATGAAGCGTCAGGCGGAAAAGCTTGGCAAGGAGCCGCTCGATCCGCTCAATCTGATGGGCGCCTTCACGCCTCTGCTGCGCGGCATGGTGGCCGATCCGGCGCCGATCATGGAAGCTCAGTTCGGTCTCTGGCGCGACTACATGAACCTCTGGGAACGCGCGGCGCGGCGCATGCTGGGAGGAGAAAGCGAGCCCATCGTCGCCCCGGCGCAGGGAGACAAGCGCTTCAAGGACAAGGACTGGCAGGAAAACCAGATTTTCGACTTCATCAAGCAGTCATATTTGCTGACGGCCAATTGGCTCCAGAACACGGTCGCCAAGGTCGAAAATCTCGATCCGCGCGAGCGGCAACGCATTCAGTTCTATACCAAGCAGTTCGCCGATGCCCTGGCGCCGACCAACTTCATCCTGACCAATCCCGAAGTGCTGCGCACGACGCTGCAGTCCAATGGCGAAAACCTCGTACGCGGGCTCAACAACCTCCTGGAGGATTTGGATCGCGGCGAGGGCCAGCTTGCGATCCGCCAGACGACCGACGCGTTCAAGGTCGGCGAGAATATCGCCACCGCGCCCGGCAAGGTCGTATTCCGCAATGAGCTCATCGAGCTTCTGCAATACGCGCCGACGACAGCCGAGGTGTACGAACGGCCGCTGGTGATCTTTCCGCCGTGGATCAACAAGTTCTACATCCTGGATCTTCGCCCGGAGAACTCGTTCATCCGTTGGGCCGTGGACCGCGGCTACACCGTGTTCGTCGTGTCCTGGGTCAATCCCGACCGCAGGCTGGCGAAGAAAACTTTCGAAGATTACATGCGCGAAGGCATCTTTGCCGCGGTCGACGCGGTGGAGCAGGCGACGGGCATTCGCGAGCCCAACGTCATCGGCTACTGTATCGGCGGCACGCTGCTTGCGGCCACACTCGCCTATATGGCGGCAACGTCCGACAGCCGCATCCATTCGGCGACCTTCTTCGCCGCCCAGGCGGACTTCAGCGAAGCCGGCGATCTGCAGGTCTTCATCGACGATGCCCAGCTCGAATCCCTCGAGCAGCTGATGGAGAATGCCGGCGGCGTTCTCGACGGCAGCAAGATGGCCACGACCTTCAACATGCTGCGCGCCAACGACCTCATCTGGTCTTTCGTCGTCAATAATTATCTGCTCGGCCGCGATCCCGTCCCCTTCGACCTGCTTTACTGGAATTCCGACACGACGCGGATGCCCGAGGCCACCCATCTTTTCTATCTGCGTGAGTTCTACAAAAACAATGCGCTGGCCAAGGGAAAGATGACGTTCGGCGGGGTGATGCTCAATCTCGCGAAGGTCAAGGTTCCCGTCTACCTTCAATCCGCAAAGGAAGATCACATCGCGCCCTGTCGTTCGGTCTACAAATCGACGCAACTCTTCAAGGGGCCAATTCGCTTCATTGTGGCGGGCTCCGGACACATTGCGGGCGTGGTCAACCCGCCGGCGGCAAAGAAATACCAGTACTGGACGAACGAAAAGCTTCCGCCTACCCTTGAGGAATGGCAGGCAGGCGCCAGCGAGCATAAGGGTTCGTGGTGGCCGGATTGGGACGAATGGCTTGCCAAACTGTCGGGTCCCAAGGTGCCGGCGCGCAAACCAGGCGCCGGCAAGCTCAAGCCGCTGGGCAACGCTCCGGGCTCCTACGTCAAGATCATGGCGCAGTAGCCATTCGCGGGATTGCGGCGCACGGTTTGGCGGCGTCCGAAATTCCTGTAGCTGACCGCCGAAATTTCACCTAGGACTCGCGGCGAATCGCAAGTGTCCATGAGGCATCTTTATGGCAGAAAGCCGGCTTGGGCCATATCTGCTGGCGTGGGCGTTCATCCTTTTCCTTTTTGCGGCGCTTTCCTACTATTCGCTCGGTTACTACGACCATAATGATCACATGTATGCCGTGGCGCCCGTGATCGCCCAGCATCTGCATGCATATTCCGATTTTGCCTTCGTTCAGACGCCGCTCAGCCTGTTGATTTTCACGCAGATATACCAACTCGTCGGCGGACACGACTTCTATCTCTCGCTGCGGCTCTTCTCGCTGGCGCTGCAGCTGTCGACCATCGGACTTGGCATCGCGTTATGCTTTCGCCGCGCCGAGCGCAAGCTGTTCGCCGTCCTGCTGTTCGCAAGCCTCTATGTCAGTTACAGGCCGGCCGACATCATCGGCGCGGAGATCGGAAATTATACACTTTCGCTGGTGTTGACGGCGCTGGCACTCGTCGTTCTCGACACATTTCGCGGGAGGAATTGGACGCCCTTCGCCGTCGGCTTATTCGCCGGCCTCTCCCTTTCGGCCAAGCTCAGCTACATCTATGTCGTCGCGGCATTCGCACTGGTGTATTTGCTGTGGGAGGGTGCGCCCAAGAGTCTGTTCTTGCGCGCCGCTGCCTATGGCCTGGGCGTCCTGATCGGCGTCACGCCCATTCTCTATTACCTCTTTTCGCGGTTTGACATCTTCCTGTTCGAGAACGTTCACTTCCACTATCTCTCGAACATCTATCGCGGGCTCGCGCCCTTTCCCGGCCTCTCCAACCTCGGAATATTCTCGGCGAGCTCGGCCATCGTGCCGCTCGCGAAGCTGTTTGGCGGATGTGCCGTCGCCTATCTTCTGGCGCGGCTCGCGGCACGGCTATGGCCCGCCTCGCGTATTGTGGCGATGCCGCTCACGGTTTTCGAGAAGGAAATCCTGAGTATTGCCGCAGCCACGGTCATCGGCGCCGTCACGCCGGTGATCGTTTTCGCCCAGTATCTTGCAGGACCGGCCTTCGCTTTCTGCCTGTTTCTTGCGCTCTATCTCGACCGTTTGCTGGCGAGCGGGCGCTTCGGCATCGCATGGCGCGCCCGTCTCGCTGCGGGCATTCCGGCAGTCGCCATGGCCCTCGCCGTCTCGCGCGTTTACGCGCTGACGATCGAAACCATCCACTACCAGCGGGACGGAGAATACGGAATTACCGCCGTGGCGCACATGCGCGACGAGCTTTCAGATATCTTGAGGCGCATCGATCGCGCCCACCCGCACTGCCACGGCGATCTGGTCACCGCATTCGGCGTGCCGGCCATCGGAACCGGCGCTCAATTCGCGCCCATCGCCTCGACGGGATCGTTCGCAATGCGGCTGGACGACATCTTCGTGCAAAAAGCTCCAGCCTATCGCTGGATGTCGGATCCGATGCGCTACCTAACGAGCCGCTCGCTGATCCTGTCCGGGTTCTACATCGATGCGACCGTCGAACCGAAGAGTCCCTTCGAGAAGGTGATGGACGATTATGCTGCGACGCATGGATTTCAAACCATGGCGCTCGGCAGTTTCATCTATCGCCATATTTTTCTTTACGTCCCCGCCGCCTGCCGCATTTGACGGCGCCGTCACGCTTGAATTTTCGCTGGTGCTTCCAACACTGAAGACCTTAGGATAAATGAGGGTCGAACATCATCTCCCTGACGCTATCGCGGGCAAACGCAAGAATTCGTGCAGCGCACCGCGATCGTGAGCGAGCGCGGAATCATGGGAACGTGATCGCGTCGCAATGGGGCGGTATGGTAAACGGCGATGAAACCCATCGCGCCACCGCTATCCGTTCGGATTGCAAACCTTGGGGACCAGCCTTGCGCTAATGGCCGGTTGCCATCGGACGGCCGCATGTGCGAAGGGAAGATATGCCCGAAACTGCCAAATTCACTCGCACGGAGCACGCGCCCCGCCGCCGGCACCCGATTTGGCCGGCCGCCGGCCTTGCCTGCGCCCTCGCCCTTGGCGTGTCGGCTTGCAGCCGCTCCTCGGACGTCGGCACAAACGGCTATGGCGGGACGCCCGAAGTGGGCGTGGTAACCATCGTCTACCATAATACCGAACTTTCGGCGGAGCTGCCCGGCCGGACCAGCCCCACCGCAACCTCCGACGTGCGCCCGCAGGTGAGCGGGATTTTGCAGGCGCGCCTTTTTACGGAGGGTTCGCTCGTCAACAAGGGGCAGCCGCTTTACCAGATCGACCCGGCTCCGTACCGAGCGGCGCTCGACAGCGCCCAGGCCACCCTCGCCAACGCTGAGGCCGTACTCTCCTCGGCGCGGTTGAAGGCCAACCGCTATGCCGCGCTTGCCGATCAAAATGCGATCGCACGGCAGGACTATGACGACGCCGAAGCGGCTTACAAGCAGGCCGCCGCTGCCGTGCAGCAACAAAAAGCCGCCGTAGAAAGCGCACGTATCAATCTCGGATATACGCGGATTACGGCGCCGATCGGCGGCCGGATCGGCCGCTCATCGTTCACGCAAGGCGCGCTTGTCACGGCAGACCAGTCGCAGCCGCTGGCGACCATCCAGACGCTCGATCCGATCTATGTCGATATCAATCAGTCGACAAGCGAGCTGATCGGCTTGAAAAGCCAACTCGCGCACGGGGCATTGACCGCCGCCGTGCAGGACGCTCCGGCAACATTGCTGCTTGAAGACGGCACGCCCTACGCTCGTCCGGGAAAGCTGGAGTTTTCGGAAGTGACGGTGGATCAGAATACCGGCGCCGTTGTCTTGCGCGCGATTTTCCCCAACCCCGATGGGCTCCTGCTGCCGGGGATGTATGTGCGCGCGAGAATTGTCGAGGGCGTGGAGAAGCACGCGATCCTGGCACCGCAGCGCGGAGTGAGCCGCAACGAAAAAGGCGAGCCCACCGCTCTTGTCGTCGACTCCCGCGGCATCGCCCGGCTGCGCGTTCTAAAAACTTCGCAAGCAGTCGGTGATTCGTGGCTGGTGACGGCGGGTCTTGCACCGGGCGACAAGGTGATCGTCGACGGCCTGCAGAAGGTCGCCCCCGACATGCCGGTGCGCGCGGTTCCGGCCGAATCCGCAGCGGGCGCGGCACGTTCCGCGCGCCCGTCGTAAGAGGCGCGCATGTCACGCTTTTTCATCGATCGCCCGGTCTTCGCCTGGGTCATCGCGATTGCGATCATGCTGGGGGGATTGATCTCGATCTTCACGCTGCCGGTGGCGCAGTATCCGACGATTGCCCCGCCGGCGGTGGATATTTCGGCATTTTATCCTGGGGCGTCGTCGCAAACGCTCGAGAACTCGGTCACCCAGGTCATCGAGCAGCAGCTCACCGGCCTCGACAATCTTCTCTACTTCTCGTCGTCGAGCAATTCGAGCGGCAGTGTGACAATCACGGCGACATTTTCTCCCGACATGAATCCGGATATTGCACAGGTGCAGGTGCAAAACCGGCTGCAGCAAGCCGTGCCGCTCCTGCCCGCCCCCGTGGTGCAGCAAGGTATCACTGTCGCCAAGTCGCAAGTCCGCCCCATCCTGATCGTTGCCGTCTACGACACAAGCGGCCGCTACACGGATTTGGACATCGGCGACTATCTTTCGGCCAAACTGCACGATCCTATCGCCCGTGTGCCTGGCGTGGGCGATGTGGAAACCTTCGGCGCGGCTTACGCGATGCGGATTTGGCTCAATCCGTACAAGCTGCAGGCCTATGGCCTCATGCCGTCGGACGTCGGCGCGGCGGTGCTGGCGCAGAACGTGGCGGTCTCCTCCGGCGAAATCGGCGCGCAGCCTGCCGTTCCCGGCCAGCAGCTCGACGCCACGGTCACCTCGCAGTCGCAGCTGCAAACGCCGGAGCAATTCCGCAGCATCATCCTCAAGAGCTCGGCGTCCGGCGCCGTCGTGCATTTAGCCGACGTGGCGCGTGTCGAGCTGGGCGGCGACAATTATGGAGCGCTTCAACGTTTCAACGGAATGCCCGCCTCGGGCATGGCCGTCAAGCTCGCGCCGGGCGCCAACGCGCTGACGACGGCCGATGCCGTCCGCGCCAAGATCGACCAGCTCCAATCCACCGTACCCCCGGGGATCCACTTCGCGTATCCGCTCGACAATACGAGCTACATCCGGCTCTCAATCCGCGACGTGATCAAGACCCTGGCCGAAGCCATCGGCCTCGTCATTCTGATCATGTTTCTTTTCCTGCAGAACTGGCGCACGACCCTGATCCCTGCCGTAGCGGTTCCGGTCGTGCTGCTGGGCACGTTCGGCTGTCTAGCCGCCGCCGGTTACTCTATCAATCTTTTGACGCTTTTTGCCCTCGTGCTCGCGATCGGCCTTCTCGTCGACGACGCTATCGTCGTGGTGGAAAATGTCGAGCGCATCATGCGCGTGGAGGGCCTCGGTCCCCGCGAAGCCACGCGCAAATCGATGGATGAGATCACCTCCGCGCTGGTGGGAATCGCGCTGGTGCTCTCCGCCGTCTTCCTGCCGATGGCATTCTTCGGCGGTTCTACCGGCGTCATCTACCGGCAGTTCTCCGTCACCATCATTTCGGCAATGGCCCTGTCGATCCTCGTGGCGCTGGTGCTCACCCCGGCACTCTGCGCGACATTGCTCAGGCCGGTGGCGCCCGGTGCCCGGGAAGCGCAAGGCGCTTTTTTCCGCAAATTCAACTCGACGTTCGAGGCCTCCGTCGTCGGTTATACGCGCGCCCTCAAACGGTTGCTGCCGCTCCGGCGCACCGCATTGACCGCTTATGCGGTGATCGTCGTCGTTCTGGCGCTTCTGCTTTATTTCCTGCCGACCGGATTTCTGCCGGAGGAGGATCAGGGGACCATCTTCGCGATCGTGACTTTACCGGCCGGTGCCGTGCAGTCGCGGACGCTCGCGGTCATGAAGGCGGTCGAGCATGCGTTCATGGTCGACGAGCGGAAAAATTTCCTCGCCATGTTCTCGCTGGTCGGTTTCAGCTTCGTCGGCCAGGGCCAGAACACGGCAATCGCGTTTTTGCATTTGAAGGACTGGAGCCAGAGGATCGGGGCGGAGAACCACGCCGGAGCCATCGCGTTGCGCATCATGCAAGACACCGCCAACGTCCGCGACGGCCAGATCTACGCAACCATTCCTCCGGCAGTGCCGGAGCTTGGCCAGAGTTCGGGTTTCGATCTGGAGTTGGAGGATCGCGGCAATCTCGGTCATGACGGATTGGTCGCCGCGCAGTATCGGCTGCTGGCGATGGCGGCAAAGGACCCGTTGCTGGCAGCTGTCAGGCCAAGCGGGCTGCCCGACAGTCCGCAGCTGCACCTCGATATCGATCAGGAGAAAGCCGCCGCACTGGGCGTCGGCATCAACGACATCAACAATACCATCGGCGCCGCCTGGAGCAGCACCTACATCAACGAATTCATCGATCGCGGAAGAGTCAAACGCGTCTATATGCAGGGCGATGCGCCGTTTCGCATGAAACCCGAAGATCTCGATCGCTGGTATGTCCGCACGAGCACAGGCGAGATGGCTCCGTTGGCGTCCTTTGCCAAAACGTCCTGGACGCTCGGCCCTTCCGATCTCGACCGTTTCAACGGCTTCCCGTCGCTCGAGATCGAAGGCCAGGCGGCTCCCGGCGAAAGCTCGGGCACGGCGATGCGCGAGATGGAAAAGCTCATCGCCAGGCTGCCAAAGGATATCGGCTACGACTGGTCGGGGCTTTCCTATCAGGAACAACTCTCCGGCTCCCAGGCGCCGGCGCTATACGGCATTTCGATCCTGGTCGTGTTCCTTTGTCTGGCTGCGCTCTACGAAAGCTGGTCCATTCCGTTCTCGGTGATCCTCATCATCCCGCTCGGCGTCGTGGGCGCGGTACTCGCCGCAACCCTGCGCGGCCTCTACAACGACATCTACTTCCAGGTAGGACTTCTGGCCACCATCGGGCTCTCGGCCAAGAACGCCATTCTCATCGTCGAGTTCGCCGCCGAAGCGGAGCGGCGCGGCCGATCCATTCGCGATGCTGCGCTCGAAGCCGCGCGGCTGCGGCTGCGGCCGATCCTGATGACGTCGCTTGCATTCATAGCCGGCGTAAGCCCGCTCGCACTCGCCTCCGGCGCCGGCGCCGCCAGCCAGAACGACATCGGCACGGGCGTCATCGGTGGCATGTTCACGGCCACGATCCTCGCCATTTTCTTCGTGCCGCTTTTCTACGTTATGGTGCGCGGGGCTTTCAGAAGGCGCAGTGCCGCCGCCGTGCCTGCACCGGCCGAATAACAGTCCGTTGTCCGGCAACGCAGCCCCCGACTTGATCGCATAGCAATAAGATAAGGGTTGCAGGAAACAACAAGATGCCAACCTTCCCCTTGTGGGGAGGCGGGTTTGTGCATTGGAAATCGCGCCTGATTTAACGCCTATGCGACTTGATCGGGTGGCCCTCGGCCGTCAAGGATGCGAGCGAAGCGCTATGCGAAATATTCGAGAAGTGTCCCGGGAATATGCATCGCCGTCTCGTGGCGCGCTGCCGATGTCAGACAAGGCTCGTCGTCTCGGCGATACCCAGCATGAGATTGAGATTCTGGACCGCCGCGCCGGCTGCTCCCTTGCCGAGATTGTCGAGCACGGCGGCAAGGCGAACCTGCTGCGTCTTGTCATTGCCGAACACGAACAGCTTCATGCCATTGGTGAGCTTGAGCAACTCCGCGTCCAGCGTCGCCATCGCGAGCGCCTCGTCCAAGCTTGCCACTTCGACGAGCGGCTCGCCCCGATAGGCGCTACTCAGCGCGCGGTGAATGTCGGCGACGAGCGGCTTGTTGGGCAGCGCCCACAATTGCAGCGGCACTTCCACCAGCATGCCGCGATAGAAGCGGCCGACCAGGGGCGCAAAAACGGGCGCATGGGCCAAGCCGGAATGCACCTGCATCTCCGGCACGTGCTTGTGGGCGAGCATGAGGGCGTAGCTGCGCACGACGGATTGGGTAAATGCCGCCGAGCTGCGGTCTTCGAATTCGGCGATCATCGCCTTGCCGCCGCCGGAATAGCCTGACACGGCATTGACCGTCACGGGAAAATCCGCCGGCAAAATCCCGTCGCGCACCAGCGGCCGGACGAGCGCCAGAAATCCCGTCGGGTAGCACCCCGGATTGCTCACCCGCGCGGCCGTGCGAATCGTCTCGCGCCGATCCTTTTCGAGTTCGGGAAATCCATACGCCCACCCCGGCGCCGTGCGGTGGGCGGTCGATGCGTCGATCATCCGAACGGCGGGGTTTTCCACCAAAGCCACCCCTTGCCGCGCCGCATCGTCCGGCAGGCAGAGGATGACGACGTCCGCATCGTTCAGCGCTGCGGTGCGCGCGGCCACGTCCTTGCAGTCGCGCTCGGAAAGCCGAAGCAGCGAAAGATCGGATCGCGCTTCGAGCCGCTCGCGAATCTCGAGGCCCGTCGTCCCCGATCCGCCATCAATGAAGATTCTGGGCTTCAATTCTATTACTCCGGGTACGCCGGGAGCGCCGGCGTCCTGCCGGCATTAATGATAACCCACCATCGCGTGCCGGTTGGAAGCCAGCGCTCCCAGTAAGCCGCCTCCAAGTACCTGACTTGACTTGCAGCGCGCGACACCCTTAGCTCATTTTACGGGGGATTCACGGGAAAAATGCGCCACACCGCAAGACCCCGCCTCAACGCGATAAATAGGGCGCACGCGGGAGGTAGCAATGGATCAGATCGACTTCAACAAGATTTGGCAGAATTTCGTCGACACGATCACCAATCATTATACGGATTTCGGCGGCCGCGTCGGCCGCGCCCAGTATTGGTATTATGTCCTGGTCTATGTCGTTGTTGGGATCGGTGTCGCCGCCCTTGGCAGCTTGCTCTCGCTCGGCATGTCATTGCGCGGGGTCTATGCATTGGCGCTGTTCTTGCCTTCGGTGGGCATGACCGCGCGCCGGCTCCAGGATACCGGACGTACCGGAACCTGGGCGTGGCTGCTTGCCGTGCCGGTCGGCGTCGCCGTTCTCATGGGTGTTTTTGCGGTCGTCACCGTCCTGACACTGGGGATCGGTGCCATCCTCTTCATCCTGGCGCCGTTCTTGAGCCTGCTGTCGCTGGCTGCGGTCGTCGTGCTGATCTATTTCTGCGCCCAGCCGGGCGAAGCCGGGCCGAATGCCTATGGTCCGCCGCCGCCGCTGTGGACACCCGGTGGAACTCAGCGGCCGAACACACCGGCGGTTTGAACGCTATCCTGAAAGTTCACTGTAAGAACGCGCATCCTTGCGCGCATCCGGCGTAGCGCCAGAGGCGCGGAGCCGGAGACATCCTCTCGCACTTCGCAATCGCTGCGCACGATGCGCGTCCGAAGACGCGCTCCCAGCTGGCGCAGGAAAATGCACGGGGTTTGGGCGGACGGTGAGTTTTCGTTATCGGCGCGTTCGGCGGATCAGCCGTCGCGGAAGGTCGTGGTTAGCGGCCGGATAGCGTTCCGTCTCGGCGTCGGTAGCCTCCTCGCCTCGGTCAACGAAAGGGCGCTGACCCGCATGCCCGATTTTGGTCTTGGTCATCATGGCTGGCAGTATAACACACTCCCCTGCCGGTAAATCAAAACCGGATCACAGGTTCGATGAGCACATGCCTTACCGAGCCGCCTTGTGCAAATGGCGGCGATTGCATCTGCAGCTTCCCGCGCGTCTCATAGCAAAGTCCTGGGGTCAAGCCGCAAACATCAGCTGCCGCGATCGGTCGATGCTGGCCTTCAAATAAGGGTTGCGCAGTTCGCCCGGCTCGATCAGATCGACGGAGCGGCCCAGCACGATCTCCAGCGCCTTCTTGAAGTCGAAGTAGGCTCCGAGAAACGACGCCTCGTCGTATCGAGGATCGAATTCGACCAGAAAATCGATATCGCTGCGTTGCGGATCGAAATCGCCCCGGGCAGCCGAGCCGAAAAGCTCCAGCCGCCCGGACCATAAGATTCAAGACGGTGAATGCATTTCATTTCACCGGACTCTAAACGGTTTGCGTCCTACTACTTAAGCAGCGGACCGAACGTCCACGGGCGGGCGCCGCCGATGCGCAATGTGACTTGCCCACCTTGGGGTGCTGCTGCGTACTCAGCAGGCTTCAGCACGAACACGATCCGATCGCTCTTGCCCTTCGGAAACCGCGACAAGCTATAGCTGTGGTCGCCGATGGTCAGTACCGGCAACGCGTTCCCGATTGAAAAGAGCCTCGAGGAGGTCAGTTCGATCTCAACGCCCGCGCCGGTCGGGCGGATCGCGAGGATGCGGTTGGCATCGGCCGCTTCCGCTGCGGCAATGGCCACACCGAGGCGCAGGGCAGTTCTGTCCAGACCGCCGGGACCCGCCGGTGTTTTTGTGAAGCGCACATCGGCAAGAAAGATCGACGATGTCTTGGTCTGGTCGAAGGTGAAACGGACACCGCGGATATTGGCCGGATCAGCGCCTGTGAAATCGGAGACCGGTACGCGAACTGTCTGGAAGATGGTATTGTCGCCGTAAGCGCCGACCGGTCGCCGCACGACGGCAACCGATTTCAGCGTAACCGGTGCCGACTGGTTATCGTTCTTGTCCGCAAGGGAAATCGAAAAATCGACGTCTCCCGTCGGTTTGGGCTGCGAGCTGCACAACGTTCCGAAACAGCGCAACGCCACCCGGAACTCGAGTGCAGGATACGAAGAGATATCGACAGAACTGCCCTTATTGGCCGCGTTGACCTGCAGATAACCTCCCTTTTGGGACCAGTTCACCGCGGCCGCACGCTGAGTTGCGTCGTCGCTGCTGCTGCCCGGCCCGTGAACATATTGGGAGAGCCCGCTGGAATTGTCGGCTACGCCCTCCGACGACGTGCCCGTCGCCCGATCGAAATTGTCGATAACGAAGTTCTCGATTGTGTGAGGGGCGGGGGTAAACCCGCGTGCATAGGCCGTGATGGAGGTGAGCTTTGCGGACAAGGGATAGCTGGGATCGAACATCCGCGCCTTGTTAGGCTTGGCGGATGGACCGAGATGGGCCAGGAAGAAAGGAATCACGCTGTCGTGCGCGGTCTCCCGCTGCGGCTTGGAGCCTTTGTATTGCGGGAAGAGCGGCGTCTCGCCGTTGCATCCGGCGGCATCGGATTCCTGCCACTGCGTGTTGTAAAAATCGTGATTGGCACCGAACACTTCGAATGTCGATTTGTTGAGCGCCGGGGTCTCGCTGGTGATGAGCAGCGACCGGTCATAGGGCTTGAGCCCTTCGAGATCGCTTACGTCGCCGTCACAGCCTGGAAGCAAGACATTCCACTGCATCCCCGTGTTGTCGAGGATGCGGCTGGTCTGACCGTCCACGGGGCCGATTTCGAACAGCGCTTCGAAGGTCACCGGACCGATGCGCGCCGGCCAGGGGCTGCCGGCGTCCTGATATTGCGCCACTGCGGCCCGCATGCCTTCTCCGCCGCGGGAATGGCCCATGAGACCAACATGATTGAAGTCCAGTATTCCCGTCAGCTGAAAGCCGAGAGAACCGGGAGCGCTACCAGAAGTATTCCATTGTGACAGATATTGCATATGGCGCAGCACAAGCCGCCCGCGACGCAGATTGAGCCCTTCGTCGTCCGGATCTCCCGGCGCCGCATTGACACCACGGTTTGCATTGATCGAAACCACAACATAGCCCTGGCTCGCCAGATCGCTGGCCATGTAGTCGTAGCCGAGGTGACTGGGAGCCACGACGTATCCGGATGGGCAGGTGCCATCATAGGTGTACTCGGTGTTGTCGTCGATGCGAACCTTGTGGACGGGATCGTAGTAGCCGCAAGTGCCGTGATTGCCGTGCAGCATAATGATGAGAGGATAGACGGCGTCAGGGACCGGACGCCAAACGCGAGCCCACTCCTCGGTTTCGAGCTCCGTAGTGACTTCCGCGTCGTACGAAGCCGGCAGCTTGTAGTCGCCGTATTCCACGGGGAGCGCGGCTCTGGCGATCGGAGCGGCTGCGGCAATCGGAACGGCTGCGGTGATCGGATAAGTTGACGCCGCTACCAACAACAGCCCGAAAGCGGCAAAGCGAAATTTGAACACGAAGGCCCCTCATTTTGACCATACTATCAAGGGGAGACGAATAAACATCAATCCCTTTCATCCATCGCTCAAGGATTCTGTCATCATCTCGCAACAACCGTAGAGCGGACGAGGAATGATGTGCACGGAGTTGGTTGTTTCGCAGCCCGTCTGCAGTTGTATCGATCCGTGCCGGTTCAAGTCCCCGCACCAATTTGCTCGGCCACCAAAATCCGTGCGGCTCCCAATGCCGCAAGTGAGTTTTGTCGGTTCGTGCACCCGAATTGTGTTTGCGCTACGCCTTCGATACGGATGGGACCCGGCGGTTCCGGGCGATTATGCCTGTCGAGTTAGGCATAATCGCTCTACTAAGCCGCTGTTTTTAAAGGAAAAGTTGAGGTACTGGATCAGCGCTTCGAGAACTGGAAGCTGCGGCGGGCCTTGGGGTGGCCGTATTTCTTGCGCTCGACCACGCGCGGATCGCGGGTGAGGAAGCCGCCCTGCTTGAGGACGGGACGCAAAGTCGTTTCATAAAGCACGAGCGCCTTGGAGATGCCGTGGCGGACCGCGCCGGCCTGGCCCGACAAACCGCCGCCCTTCACCGTGCAGATCACGTCGAACTGCCCGTCGCGATTGGCCGCCACCAGAGGCTGGCGCAAGATCATGCGCAGCACCGGCCGCGCAAAATAGATCTTCTCTTCCCTGCCGTTGACGACGATGCGCCCGGGACCCGGCTTGATCCAGACCCGCGCGACGGCGTTCTTGCGCTTGCCCGTGGCATAGGCGCGGCCCTGCGCATCGCGGCTGCTTTTGGCCTGCACGGCTTCGGTTTTCTGCTCGACAGGCTTCGCCTTGATCAGCGTCGATTTGAGATCGCCGAAGCTCTTGACATCCTCCGCCATTATCAACCTGCCCTGCGGTAATTGGTGTTCTTGGGATTCATCGCGCCGATGTCGATCGACTCGGGCTGCTGCGCCTCATGGGGGTGCTGCGGCCCCGGATAGACGCGCAAATTGCCGAGCTGGCGCCGGCCCAGCGGCCCGCGCGGCAGCATCCGTTCCACCGCCTTCTCGACGACGCGCTCGGGATAACGCCCCGCCAGGATGGCGCCGGCTCGGCGTTCCTTGATGCCGCCGATATAGCCGGTGTGATGGTGATAGGCCTTCTGTTTCAGCTTATCGCCGGTCAGAATCACCTTGGCCGCGTTGACGACGATGATGTTGTCGCCGCAGTCCATGTGCGGGGTGAAGCTCGGCTTGTGCTTGCCCCTCAGCCTGAGCGCGACGAGCGACGCGAGCCGCCCCACCACCAGCCCCTCGGCGTCGATGACGACCCACTTCTTCTCGATCTCGGACGGCTTGGCCGAGTAGGTTTTCATGGGCAAGAACTCCCAGTGCCGGTCAGGGGCGGGCGTATAGAGGTTTCGCTCCGGCCGGTCAACCCGCAAGCCGCTATTTCGGCCGATTTTCGCGATGTGGTATCATGATACCTGTACCGGGAGCGCGCGCATCCTTGCGCGTCACCGCCCAATGACGGCCGAAGACGGCCGCGCTCCCAGTAGAATCCTGGGCTCCCAGCATCTACATTGCCCGGCATGAACGCGCCGCATCACGACCGTCTTGTCATCACCTTCCGCGACGGCCCCGTGTTACGGCTGACGATGAACCGCGGGCCCGCGCGCAACGCCTTGAACGAAGCGCTGATGGGCGCCTTACAGACAACGCTGGATGAAGCGGCCGCCTCCCGCGATGTGCGCGCGATCGTGCTGGCCGCCGAAGGGCCCGGCTTTTGTGCCGGCCACGATCTCAAGGAAATGACGGCGCACCGCACCGAGGCGGACAAAGGCCGTGCAGCGTTCGCGGCGCTGTTCGCCCAATGCTCCAGGCTGATGCAGACCATCGTGCGCCACCCAAAACCTGTTATCGCACAGGTGCAGGGCATTGCCACCGCCGCCGGCTGCCAGCTGGTTGCGAGCTGCGATCTTGCTGTGGCAGCCTCGCTCGCCCGCTTGGCCACGCCCGGCGTGAACATCGGGCTGTTCTGTTCCACCCCCATGGTGGCACTGTCGCGCAACGTCGCGCGCAAGCATGCCATGGAGATGCTGCTCACCGGCGAAATGATTTCGGCCGAAGACGCGCTGCGCATGGGCCTCGTCAACCGCGTCGTGGATTCGGAAGTGCTGGGCGCGGAGACGATGGCGCTCGCCCACAAGATCGCGTCCAAGCCGGCAACGACGGTGAAGATCGGCAAGGAAGCGTTCTACCGCCAGCTCGAGATGGGATTGGCCGACGCGTACGATTATGCGTCGCAAGTGATGACCGAGAACATGCTTGCCGCGGAAGCCGAGGAAGGCATCGGCGCCTTCGTCGAAAAGCGCGATCCGAAATGGCCGGAAACCCTTTAGCGCATGCCCCAGTACACCGACGATTTCATCAAATCGATCCTGCGCTCCACCAAGACCATCGCCATGGTGGGCGCCAGCGGCAACGACATGCGCCCGAGCTACTTCGCGATGAAGTATCTGCTCGACAAGGGATTCCTGGTGCGGCCCGTCAATCCCGGGCTCGCCGGCAGGGAGATTTTGCGCCAGACCGTCTACGCCTCTCTGAAGGACGTTCCCGCGCCCATCGACATGGTCGATATCTTCCGCGCCTCCGACGCCGCGCCCGGCATCGTCAAGGAAGCCATCGCGGAGAAGGACCGATTGTCTCTCAAGACGATCTGGATGCAGCTCGGTGTCGTCAACGAGGAGGCCGCAGAGATGGCGCGCGCGGCCGGGCTCGCCGTCGTCATGGACCGCTGCCCGAAGATCGAATATGGCCGGCTTTCCGGCGAGATCGGCTGGATGGGGGTCAACCGCAAAGTGATCGACAATCGCAAGCCGCTGTTGTTCAGTAAGGGTGGTTCCTTGAAACGCTGACGCGTTCTGCGGCGCAATTTCTCACACAGAGCCACAGATGTCTTGTTTCTGCCAGGCTCCGTGTCTCTGCGGCTCTGTGTGATTAACTTCAAGCGGTATCCACAAGCGGCTATTTCGGCTCCAGGAGGCGGTAATGAGCGAATACGGATTCAACACGTTGAGCGTTCACGCGGGCGCCCAGCCCGATCCGGCGACCGGTGCGCGCGCGACGCCGATCTATCAGACGACGTCTTTCGTGTTCGAGAATGCCGACCACGCCGCGGCGCTGTTCAATCTCCAAGTGTTCGGCAACATCTATTCGCGGATCATGAACCCGACGAATGCGGTGCTCGAAGAGCGCATCGCCGCGCTCGAAGGCGGCCGTGCCGGCCTGGCCGTCGCATCGGGACACGCCGCACAACTGCTCGCCCTGCACACGTTAATGGAACCCGGCGACGAAATCGTCGCGGGGCGCCAGCTCTATGGCGGCTCGATCAACCAGTTCAGCCAGGGCTTTGCGAAGTTCGACTGGCATGTGAAATGGGCCGATACGCGCAATCCGGATTTGTTTCGCGCAGCCCTTTCGCCCAGGACCAAGGCGATCTTCGTCGAGAGCATCGCCAATCCGGGCGGCATCATCACCGATATCAAGGCGGTTGCCGCGGTGGCCAAGAGCGCGAGCGTGCCGCTTATCGTCGACAACACGCTGGCCACCCCCTATCTCGTGCGGCCGTTCGAATGGGGCGCCGACATCGTGGTTCATTCCGCGACCAAGTTCCTCGACGGCCACGGCAACTCGATCTGCGGTCTCATCGTCGACGGCGGAAAGTTCGATTGGGGCAGCGGCAAATTCCCCACGCTGTCCGAACCTTGCCCGTCCTATCACGGCATCCGTCTGTGGGAGACATTCGGCGACATGGCGTTCGCGATCGCCTGCCGCGTATTGGGCCTGCGCGATCTGGGCCCTGCCCTTTCGCCGATGAACGCTTTCCTCGTGCTCACCGGCATGGAGACGTTGCCGTTGCGCATGCAGCGTCACTGCGACAATGCGCTGGCGGTGGCGCGCTGGCTCAAGAGCCATCCCAAAGTCGCCTGGGTCAACTATGCCGGGCTCGAGGACGATGCGAACTACGCCCTTCACCGCATCTATTGTCCGAACGGCGCCGGCGCCGTCTTCACGTTCGGCGTGAAAGGCGGCTACGATGCCGGCGTCGCGCTCGTCAATGGCGTGAAGCTTTTCAGCCATCTGGCGAACGTCGGCGACACGCGCAGCCTCGTCATCCATCCGGCCTCGACCACGCATCGCCAGCTCTCCGACGAGCAGAGGCTGGCGGCCGGCGCCGGCCCCGATGTGGTGCGGCTGTCGATCGGCATCGAGACTGTCGAGGACATCATCGCCGATCTCGATCAGGCGCTGGCGGCGGCGTAGAGCCCGTCCCTGATCGTGAAAAGATGCCACAACGCGGCGGAGAAGAGCGCGACCGCCGTAGCCTGGTGCAGGGCGGCGAACGGAACCGGCGCCTGCTTGACGAGCGTGAAAATGCCCAGCGCAATCTGTGCGAACGTGGCGGCGATCAGGAGATCGGCGCTCGTGCGCACGAGGCCCGTGTGGCGCCGGCTCATCGTCCACAGTGCCAAGGCCCCGGCAGCAACGAGGTAAGCGCCGATGCGGTGATCGAACTGCGCCAGTCCCGCATTCTCGAAAACATTGATCCACCACGGCTTCAGAAACAGCGCACCTTCCGGAAAAACCCGGCCGTCCATCGACGGCCAAGTGTTGTAAATCAGCCCGCCGTGCAATCCCGCTACGAAAGCACCAAGCAGCATCTGCAGGTAAACGAGTGCGACGAAGGCCAGCGCGAACTTCCCTCCCTGGCAGCGTGGGCTTCCAAAGCTCGTCGAGTTCAGAATGAACCCACCTCCCCCTTGTGGGGAGGCTGAAATCGCGAGGCGATTTCGGGTGGGGGTATCGAGCGTTCCCCCCACCCGATCCGTCCTCGCTTCGCTCGAACGGATCGACCTCCCCACGAGGGGGAGGTGGGACAGCTTTTTCGTTAGCTTCATAGCTACGCAGACTTAGAGAGAGATACTCAAACGCCGTCCACAGGATCGCGCCGAACAAAACGAGCGCCACGCCCAGATGAATCGCCAGGCGGTATTGGCTGACCGAAACCCGCGTCTCCAGCCCACTTTGCACCATCCACCAGCCGACAAACCCTTGCAGACCGCCCAGGGCGAAGAGCCCCACCATGCGGGGAATTTCGGCGCGCGATAGCGTGCCGGTGGCGACAAAGAACACGAGCGGTACGAAGAAGACGAAACCGATCAGTCTGCCCAACAGACGATGCGTCCATTCCCACCAGTAGATCGCCTTGAAATCGGCCAAACTCATGCCGCGATTTTCCAGGCGGTATTGCGGAATCTGCCGGTATTTGGCGAATGCCGATTGCCAGTCGTGTTCGCTCAAGGGCGGCACGACGCCGGTCACCGGATGCCACTCGGTGATGGAAAGGCCTGAGCCCGTCAGCCGGGTGAGTCCGCCGACAATCACCATCGCCGCGATCAGCAGGGCGATGGCGACGAGCCACCAGCCCACGGCCTTCCGGCCGGACGCCGGCATCGCAAGAGACGGAAGCGTCCTCGTCATGGCTGCCTGATAGCCTCAGGCGCCGCTCCCGTCCATGGTTGATCGCCTCGCTTTTGCTTCGGATGGGACGCCCGAATTCGGTACAATAATTGGACCGGTTCCAATACCATGACAAAATTCCGGTCGCGAGAAGTCTCCCTCATGCATCCCCGTATCAAGAAGCTCATCGGCGCCGTGGCAATCGTGCTCTGGATCCCGCTCTACGCGCTGGTGGCGATGGCGGTGGGCGTTCACGTTCTGGCACGGGACAACTGGGTTGCGCAGCTCGCCTACTACGCGCTCGCCGGCACGCTGTGGATCGTTCCGATCGGGCTTCTGCTGCCCTGGATGCATCGCGAGCCCGGTCGGACACCAGCTGCCATGCGCCCGAAATAGGCATGTGGCTACTCTTCGCCTTTTCCGGCCCCGTATTGTGGGCCGCCTCGACGCACATCGACAAATATCTCGTCGACCGCTATTTCAGAAACGCCGACACGACCGTCCTGATCGTCTTCACGGCGCTGATCGGCGTTGTCATCCTGCCGTTCATCGCGCTTCTGCAGCCGCGCGCCCTTTGGCTCGACCCTCCGAGCGCCGCGGTCGTGACCGCCTCCGGCATCCTCTACATGACGGCGATGCTGTTCTATCTGCGCGCGATCCAGTCGGAGGAAGCCTCCGTCGTGGCGCCGCTGTTCCAGGCATCCACCATCTTCACCTTCATACTCGGATATCTCCTGCTCGGCGAGACGCTGACCCTGGCAAAAATCACCGGCGTGGCGTTGATGGTTGCCGGCGCGATCCTTCTCGCGGCGGCACCGCGCGGCCGCGCCTATCGTTTCAAGGCGCGGCTCGTCTCGTTGATGCTTGCCTGCACCTTCGCGATCGCACTCTCCTCTGTCGTCTTCAAGCTCTTCGCCGTGCGAAGCGATTTCTGGAGTACGACATTCTGGACGTTCGTCGGCGAGGCGCTGTTCGGCGCCGGCATACTCGCCGCCCCGCGCTACCGACGCCAGTTTCTCGATCTGCTCAAGACCAATACCCGCGCGTTGCTCGCCGTCAACGGCGCCAACGAGCTGATCAATCTGGGCGGCGGTCTCGGCGTGCGGTTTGCGTCGCTGCTGGCGCCGGTGGCGCTGGTTTCGGCCATCGCCTCGACGACGACGCTGTTCGTGTTTGCGTTCGGGATTGTCTTGTCTTTGCTCGCCCCTCGCCTTGCCCGGGAAGATCTTTCGGCGCGCAATCTGATCCGAAAAGGGCTGGCCGCGGGTGTTGTCGCGGTCGGGGTTGCCCTGGTTGCGGCGTGAGCGAACAGGTGTTGCGCGCGCCAACACCGCCTCACGCAATTAAGGGAGACATTTTCTCCCCATTCGCGTAGGATAATTTACGGAGGGACAATGTGTCGACGGCCCGCCGCGGCGTTGTTCATGGCTTCCGGATGAAACGCGTTACGTACACGCTGCGCCTGACTGCGACGGTCGCGACGGCCGTGGTCCTGCTTGGCTGCGCGGCGGAGAGATTTGGCGAATCCAATCCGGCACCTCTCGCATCAAATCCCGGGGATATTGCGCTTCTGGATCGCGTGAGCTGGGGAGCCGATACCGCTGGGGCGCAATTGCTGCGCGAGCAAGGCGTGCAAAGCTATCTCGAATCGCAGATCCGGCCGGCCGGCGATGACGACCTCCCGCCTGCGATCGCAAACGCGATCGGCGCGCTTACCATCGAACAGGAACGGCCCGATCAGCTCGTGGCCGATCTGCGCGTCCGGCACGAGGCGGTCAAGCACATGGACGACCCCGACCAAGCGGCGGCGGCCAAGAAAGACATCCAGCAGATGCTTACGTCCCTCGAACACGAGGCCCAGAGCCGGGCCCTGCTGCGGGACATCTATTCAAGGAACCAGCTCACAGAGGTCATGACTTGGTTCTGGTTCAATCATTTCAATATTGGGGGTCAAAAAGGGGATCTGCGCGCCCTCGTCGGCGACTACGAGGAGACGGCGATCCGTCCCCATGTGTTCGGCCGCTTCCGCGACTTGCTGGCGGCCACGATCCATCATCCCGCCATGCTTATCTATCTCGACAATGTCCAGAATGCGGTCGGTCGCGTCAACGAGAACTATGCCCGCGAGATCATGGAACTTCATACGCTGGGCGTCCATGGCGGTTATGGGCAGAAGGACGTCGAGGAGCTGGCGCGCATTCTGACCGGCGTGGGCGTCAACGCGAGCGGCAACACGCCCAAAGTCAGACCGTCGCTTCGCAACCTGTACGTGCGCGAGGGGCTGTTCGAGTTCAACCCCAACCGGCACGACTTCGGCACGAAAACTTTCCTGGGTCACACGATCGGCGGCAGCGGTCTTGCGGAAGTGAACCAGGCGATCGACATCCTGAGCCGAAATCCGTCGACTGCACGCTTCATCAGCACCAAGCTCGCGCAGTATTTCGTCGCCGACGATCCGCCGCAGAGCCTGGTGGACCGGATGACCGCGCGGTTCGAAGCAACGGACGGCGACATTGCGCAGATCCTGGAGGCGATGTTTGCATCTCCCGAGTTCAACGCCTCGTTGGGCCGCAAGTTCAAGGACCCCATTCAATTCATGGTGTCGGCGGTGCGTACGGCGTATGGCGACAAGACGATCCTGAATACGGCACCGTTGCTTACATGGCTCAAACGGCTGGGCGAACCGCTCTACGGCCATCAAACGCCCGACGGCTATCCGATCACGCAAGCCGCCTGGTCCGGCTCCGGCGATCTCGCATCGCGCTTCGAGATTGCCCGGATCATCGCATCGGGGCATACTGCGCTGTTCGTGCCGCAAGGCTCGGCCGCGACACCGCAAGTGCCGGCAATCTCCGCGGGCCGCTTCTTCGAAGGCGTCCGGCCGACATTGAGCACGCAAACCGATCAGGCACTCGCCCAGGCCGGTTCGCCCGCAGACTGGAACATGCTCTACCTGTCGTCGCCCGAATTCATGCATCGCTGAGGACGATCCACATGCAACGCCGCACGTTCCTCAAATCCGTTGCCGCCTTGCCCGCGCTGGGGTTTGCGGGCCGGCTTTACGCGCTTCCCACGATCGGCACGCGCCTGCTGCTTGTGTTTTTACGGGGCGCCTATGATGCCGCCAATGTCGTCATTCCCGTTGCCAGCAGCTTCTATTACGAGGCACGGCCGACGCTCGCGATTGCGCGGCCGGGAAGCGGCCCGAACGCGGCATTGACCCTGGATGCCGATTGGGCGCTGCACCCGGCTGTCACCGACTCCCTTTACCCCCTGTTTCAGAAGGGCCAGCTGGCGTTCATCCCCTTTGCCGGCACCGACGATACGAGCCGCAGCCATTTCGAGACGCAGGACTCGATCGAGCTGGGGCAGCCGTTGAGCGGAAGCCGCAATTACCGATCGGGATTCTTGAACCGGTTGACGACCGTGCTTGCCGGCCCCAAGCCGATCGCGTTCTCGGCCGAGCTTCCGCTGACGTTTCGCGGCGGTCCGCCCGTTCCCAACATCGCGCTCAACTATGCAGGCAAGCCCGGCATTGGCGATCGCGACGCCGAGCAGATCGAAGCCATGTATCGCGGATCGGACCTTGCGCCGGCCGTCGACGAAGGCTTTGCCGTCCAGAACGAGGTCTATCAAGCCGTCTCGCGCGAGATGCAGGCGGCAAGCCGCAATGCGACGAGCCCCAAGGGATTCGAATTGGCGGCGGAGCGCATCGGGATATTGATGCGGGATACGTTCAATGTGGGTTTCGTCGACATCGGCGGGTGGGACACGCATGTCAACGAGGGCGCCGCCGAGGGATATCTCGCGATCCGTATCGGCGAACTGGGGCGCGGTCTTGCGGTTTTCGCGGACCGGATGGGACCGGCCTGGAACGACGCCGTCGTTATTGTCATCAGCGAGTTCGGCCGCACCTTCCGGGAAAACGGCGATCGCGGGACCGATCACGGACACGGCAGTGTTTACTGGGTGCTGGGCGGCGGCGTCAAAGGCGGCAAGCTTGTCGGCGATCAAACGCAAGTCTCGCCGGACACGCTGTTTCAGAACCGCGATTATCCCGTTCTCAACGAGTATCGCGCCGTGCTCGCCGGACTGTTTCAAAGGCTGTATGGATTGAACGCGGTGCAGATCGCAACGGTCTTTCCCTCCACGACGCCGAAACATCTGTCCCTCGTCTGACGCCCCGCGACCCATGCCCTCGCGGCGACTTATTCGTTTCGGAAGATTTTCCTGCCGCCTTGCGCTAGGATTGTAGAGATCGAACGGAGCAAAGATGTCGCCGCATCCCGTTCTTGTCATCTTCGGCGCTTCGGGCGATCTCGCCCGGCGCATGCTGTTCCCGTCGCTCTACTTCCTCGAGGGGGACGGGCTTCTTCCCGATGGACTGTCCATCGTCGGTTGTGCGCGCGCCGAGCACCAGCGCGACGGCTTTGCCGTGCTCGTCGAGGAAACGGTGCGCACCCGTGCGGAGTTGCAATTTTCGGAAGAAGTCTTCAGCCGTCTGCGGCAGCGGCTCGCCTATGTCAGCGTCGACGCAACGAAACCGGACTCCTTTGCCGCCCTGCGGCCCGTGCTGGCCGGCGCCAGCGAAACCGTCTTCTATCTTTCGACGTCCCCCAGCCATTACGCCGCGATCTGCGGCAATCTAAAGGCACACGACCTTGCCCCGGAGACGTCGCGCGTAGTCGTCGAAAAGCCGATCGGCCGCGATCTGGCGAGCTGCCGGCAGATCAACGATTGCCTGGCGCGCACGTTCGAATCCGAAAACCGGATCTTCCGGATCGACCATTATCTCGGTAAGGAAGCGGTGCAGAACCTGCTGGCGCTCAGATTTGCCAACACGTTCTTCGAGCCGCTGTGGAACAAGGTCTCCATCGAGCAGATTCAGATCACGGTAGCCGAAACCGTCGGCGTCGAAGACCGCTGGTCTTACTATGACGAATACGGCGCCGCTCGCGACATGGTACAGAACCACCTTTTGCAGCTCGTGACGCTCATAGCGATGGAGCCGCCCGCCAGCCTCGATCCGGATTCGGTGCGCAACGAAAAAGTGAAAGTCCTGCGCTCGCTGCGGCCGATCGAAGGTCGCGATCTCGAACGCAAGACGGTTCGCGGCCAATATCGCGCCGGGAGTTCCGAAGGCTGTGCGGTCCCGGGCTATGCCGACGAGCCGGGCGGACGGCCCGGCAATACCGAGACGTTCGTGGCGATCGCCGCCAACATCGACAATTGGCGCTGGGCGGGCGTTCCGTTCTACATGCGCACCGGCAAGCGCATGGCACAGCGCTCGTCGGAGATCGTCATCCAGTTTCGCGACGTGCCCCATTCCATCTTCTCGGGCAACGATTTGCTCGCCAATCGGCTGACCATCCGTTTGCAGCCTGAAGAGGAGATTTCGCTGCTTCTCATGAACAAGACACCGAGCCTCGAGCAGAACGGCATGGAGCTGAAGCCGCTTGCTCTCAATCTCAGCCTCAGCGACGCGTTCCAGCGTCCGCGCCGCCGCATCGCCTACGAGCGGCTGTTGCTGGAAGCCTTGAACAACCGGCCAACCCTGTTCGTGCGCCGCGACGAAGCCGAAGCGGCATGGACATGGATCGATGCGATCGTCACGGGCTGGGAGCGGCACGCAATCGCACCCTCTCCCTATCCGGCGGGAAGCTGGGGACCCGCAGGCGCCTTCGCGCTCATCGAGCGCAACGGCCACAGCTGGTACGAGTAGGTTAACCGGGCCCGAAACATCTTAGGTCCATCATCTTAACGCCGATGTGCAATCGCATGTGGTATTGGCGGCGAAACCGTCTCAAGCATCACAGCCAAGGATTGCGCTGTAGCCGTCGACAGCGGCCATCCTGATTGCTATCGATTTCACTTGAGCACCTACCGTTGACGATCCACCCAACGCCACGCCATGAGCAGCGCAACCGAGCCATCCCTCCACAGCTACAGTCCCCTCACGCTGCGCATCATTACGCTGTGCGCGATGACGGGGGTGATGATGCAGTCGCTGGATTCGACGATCTCCAACGTCGCATTGCCCTATATGCAGGGCAGCCTCGAGGCGTCGCGCGACCAGGTCACCTGGGTGCTCACGTCCTATGTCGTTGCCGCCGCAATCATGACCGCACCGGCGGGCTGGTTCGCCGCGCGTTTCGGCCGCAAGAATTTGCTGGTTGCGAGCCTCGCCGGGTTCACCGTGTCGTCGATGCTGTGCGGTGCGGCGCAAACTCTGGACCAGATGATCCTGTTCCGCGTCCTGCAAGGCGTGTTCGGCGCGTCGATGGCGCCGCTGTCGCAGGCGATCATGCTGGATCTTTATCCGGCGCATAAGCGCGGCCAGACCATGGCGATCTTCAGCATGGGCATCATGGTAGCGCCCATTCTGGGACCGACGCTGGGCGGTTATCTCACCGACGCATACAATTGGCGGTGGGTCTTCTACATCAATGCTCCCTTCGGAACGGCCGCCGTCCTCGGCATTCTCATGCTTTTTCACGACACCCGCCACGACAAGGCGCTGAAGTTCGACTGGTTCGGCTTCTCGGTCCTGGGCATCGCCATCGGCGCGCTGCAATTGATGCTCGACCGGGGCACGACGTTGGACTGGTTCGATTCCCCGGAGATCGTTCTCGAAGCGGTGATCGGCGGCCTCGGCCTCTATTTGTTCGTCGTCCACCTTTTCCTGTCGCAGACTGCGTTTCTTCCGCGCGGAATGTTCGAAGACCGGAATTTCGTTTCGAGTCTCGTCATCCTGTTCGTACTTTCCCTCTGCATCTTCGCCGGCACGGCACTGTTGCCGCCCTACCTGCAAAATCTCGGCGGCTATTCGGTGCTGCAAACCGGCATGTTCATGGCGCCGCGCGGCATCGGCAGCATGATTTCGATGTTTTTGGTGGGGCGTATCGTGATGCGCACCGATCCGCGCCATATCATGGCGGTGGGCATGATCGTCATGCTGGGCGCGAATTGGGAAATGTCGCGCTGGACGCCCCAAGTCTCCGCCACCTGGCTCATGGCGACGACATTCGTCCAAGGCATGGGGACGGGAATGCTGTTCGTGCCGATGACCGTCGTGGGCTTTGCGACATTGCCGGCAAAATACCGCACCGATAGCACCGCCCTGACCAATCTCATGCGCAACATGGGCTCTGCGATCGGCATCTCGATCACCTCGACCATTCTCGTCGCCGGCACGCAGGCCATGCACGCGCAACTGGCCCAATACGCCAATCCCTTCAATCGCAGCCTGGGCGTGAACGCGCCGAGCATGTTCTGGAACCCGCGGTTCAATTCCGGTGCGGCGCAGCTCGACGCCATCATCAATTACAATGCGCAAGTCATCGCTTACGCTAACGATTTTCTTTTCATATTCCTGACCGGCAGCACCGCGCTCATCGCCATATACATGTTAAGACGTCCGCCTGTTCTGCCGGATCCGAAGCTGCAGGTTCAGGCTTTGGCGCCGGAGTAAAAGTCGGATGGCCCTGCCGGGAGCGCGCGCTTCCAGCCGGCCGGACATCATCCACAAGGTAAGGGATCCAGGTTAACGCGGATTCGCACACATTGCCTCACTCACCCTTCCTGCCGCGCTTGGCGAGCGGGTGCGCGGCGAGAACGGTCTGCTTCAGACGCTCGTTAGCGACGTGGGTATAGATTTGCGTAGTGGCGATGTCGGCGTGGCCGAGCATGGTCTGCACGCTGCGCAGATCGGCGCCGCCTTCCACCAGGTGCGTGGCGAAGGCATGCCTGAGCACATGCGGCGACAGCTTGTCGGGATCGATCCCCGCGTTCAGCGCCAGCGCCTTCAGCAATTGATGACAGCGCCGCCGCGTCAGATGCCGTTCGGCGCCGCGCGACGGAAACAGGAAGCGATTGGCGGCTTCGCCTTCGGGCAAAAATTCACTGCGCACATCCAGATAGCGCGCAGTCGCCTGGCGTGCGGACGCCCCGAGCGGCACCAGGCGCTCTTTGCCGCCCTTGCCTTTCACGAGGAGAAAACCGTCGCTCCGGCGCACTGCGGCAAGCGGCAATGTCGCAAGCTCGGAGACGCGCAAGCCCGACGAGTAAAAAAGTTCGACGATGCAAAGCAGGCGCGCAGCTTCCGAAAGGTCTTTATGATCCTCTGCAGCGCGAATGAGCGCATCGACATCGTCCCGCGACAGGATTTTCGGCAACGGCCGGGCGCGGCGCGGCATCTCGATCGCCGACGTGGGATCGTCCTTTCTGTGTCCTTCCGCGTAGAGGAATCCGAAATACTGGCGCAGCGCCGACAGCCGCCGCGCTTGCGAGGATGCAGCGGTCCTTCTGCGCGTCAGATGGGCGAGATAGCGCTTGACGTCGTCGCGTGTCGCTTTGCGCGCACAGGTATCTGTTTGCGCGAGAAAAGCATCCAACTGCTGGAGGTCGCGCCGATAGGCTTCGAGCGTATTGGCGCTGGCGCCGCGTTCGGCGCTCATCATGTCGAGGAACGCTTCGAGCGAAGCCGCGCTCGCCGTGCCGCGCCCGGCCGTCTTTTTGCTCATGAAGCAGACGCGGAAGGCGGCGGCGGAGCCGGCCGGTAAAGCAGAAGCGCGTCGACCGCCAGGTCGTGGGCGGCATCTGCGTAGCCCATTTTCACCAAGGCGTTGACGAATGCCACGGTCGCGTCGGGTGCTACGTCTCCGGGGCCGCCCGGGCCGATGAAATCGAGAATGGAGAGAACCGTGTCGCCCCGGCGCCGGCTGTCCTTTGTGGCGGCCGCAAGCCGCGTGAACAATTCCGCGCCAGGCCGCCGGCCCGGCGATTCGTGGGCTTTCAGCACCGCCAGCGCCGGCGCCGTTTGTGGCGGCATGGGCATCCCGAGCGCGTCGTATGTCCCCAGCACCAGGAGCGCCAGCGGGCGCGTCGGCTCGCCGCCGATCGGCGTCTTTGCCGTCGCCTGGGCCGCAAACCACGACAGTGCGGTTTGGACATCCGCATCGCGCGCAGCATTGGGCGTCACCAGATCGATCTCGGCTTGCAGCAGCGAGATCAGCGGCTTGTCGTCGTCGGCATTCAGATCGAGGGCGTCGTACCAGCGTGCCGCCGCGTCGGCGTGACCGCTCAGCATCAGCGCCGATGCCATCAGAGCAGCGTGCGCGCGATCGGAAGGATCCGGTTGTACAGCTGCAGCCGCATCGCCCTGAAGCCCGGCCGCAACCGGCAGAAGACCCGCCTTGTCTGCCAGACGAAGAGCCTCCAATACGAGGCGCTTGCGGCCATCGTCGTCGACTGCCTGCCCGATCGCCTGACGCAGCAGCGCCTGACCGGCAACAAAGGGAGCCGTCGGCGCAGCCGAGCCAGCCGCTGCAAGCTGGTCGGGCGCAAAGGTCTGCGCATCGGCGATGGCGGCCAATTCCGCCGGCGACGCAGCGCCGCTGCGGGCGACGTCTTCGACAGCCTCAAGCTGCCGATCGGGCGTGTCGTTCGGGTCGCGCATGGCTGCCACGCTTGCAGGCAAGCCGAGACTCTGCGACCACGCGGGATCGATCGGCAGGCCGAGCGACTTCAGAAGAAACACGTGCAGCGCCGTCGGTTGGTGGATCTCGCCCGGCGCTTGCGTGCGATGCGACAAATAATCGTCCAATAACGTCTCGAATGCCGGATCGTCGATGTTCTGCGCCCGCATCACGGCGCGTGTGAGATCGAGGGTGTTTTCGTCTCCCGCAACGGCGTAGCAATAGGCCCTTAGTTCGATCCAGTAGGGATCGCCGCTTTGCAGCCGCAAGCCCGTAGCGGGGCTGCAGATATCGGCGGTTCGTCCCGCATAGAGCAGCGAGTTGGCGACCAGGCGGGCGAGTTCCGGGGCGCTGGGTGTGCCGACCATGGCCGCGAGCTTTCCTGCGTCGTCGAGCATCCCGGCGTTCAAGAGCTGCTTCAGCCGAACGCTCAGGAAGCGGTGGGGTGCGTCGCCCAACGGCGCATCTGCGGTGGTCAGAACAAGGCGGCGCGCCAGCGAGCGTATGGAGGCGACTGCAGTGGCTAGCGGCAGCCGCTCCAGCATGTCCTCCACGCGCGAACGCGGCGTGTCCTGCCAGATGTCGCCGCCGAGCCCGCCATTGCTCGCATCGAGAAGGCCCAGCGGCGGGCCGTCCGGCGAGCCGAGAGGCCTGACCTGGATCGCGCCGGCGCCTGCTCTGCCGGCAGACGCCGCAGGCGTTGCGTGCGCCGGCGACGGGCCCGGCTGCGCCTCTCCGAGCACAGCCGGCGGTCCCGAGGCCGCACCGCTTTGTTGTGGAGCAGGCTGGCCGGCGGCGGGACCGAGCCACGTCAGAAAAGCGGCGGCGACGGCCGCAACCCAAACGACGTCAGCCCGGAAACCGGTCATTGGAGAGGACTTGCTCATATGTCCTATGAGGCGGCTTGAGCGTGCCCGCATAAATTGCGAGCCCGACCGCACCCAGCACGAGAATTGCCAGTAGCGCCAGTCCGATGCGAGCTGTCCAGCCCATGGGTTATCCCCGTTGCGGAAGCTCGACCGAAGCTCCCCGTTTCGAATCCTCTTTGTGGCGGAAAGAGCAAACGGCATGCAAGTGTCCGCTGGCGGTCGGCGCAAAGGCCGTGTAAGCCGCCAATCCATGGGCCGTTTGAGACGCACGGTAGCACTGGTAGGCATGATGGGCGCGGGCAAGAGCTCCGTCGGCCGCCGGCTCGCCGCCAAGCTCGACGTGCCCTTCCACGACGCGGACAGCGAGATCGAGCAGGCGGCCGGCTGCTCCATCACCGAGATATTCGACCGATACGGAGAGGCGGCGTTCCGCGAAGGCGAACGCAAGATCATTGCGCGCCTGTTGAACGAACCGACGCATGTGCTGGCCACCGGAGGCGGCGCCTTCGCCGACGAAGCCACGCGCACGGCGATCCGCAGCAAAGCGACATCGGTATGGCTCAAGGCGCCGGTCGAGCTGCTGCTTGCCCGTATGGGGCGGCGGGAGACGCGACCGCTGCTTCGCGACGGCAATCCCCGCGAGATTCTCGAACGGCTTCTCGCCGAACGAGAGCCCGTTTATGCCACCGCCGATCTCTGCATCGCCTGCGAAGACGGACCGCACACCGCGGTCGTGGACCGGATCGTTTCGGCGCTCGCCGAGCGCGATCTTCTGGAGCCCGCATGAGCGAGCGCATCTCCGTCGCGTTGGGTGCCCGCAGCTACGACATTCACGTCGGCGGCGGTCTTCTGGCGCGCGCCGGCGAAATCCTCGCGCCCTTGGCGCGCGGCCGCGTGCCGGTGGTGACGGATTCCCACGTCGCAGCCTTGCACCTGGATGCGCTGCTCGCGGCGTTGAAAGCCTCCAACATTGAGGCCGAACCGATTGTGCTGGCGCCCGGCGAGGAAACCAAGAGCTTTGCCGGTCTCGAACGGCTGACCGGCGCGCTTCTCAAGCTGGGCCTGGAGCGCAGCGGCTTCATCGTCGCTCTGGGCGGCGGGGTGATCGGCGATCTCGCCGGTTTCGCCGCCGGCATTCTCAAGCGCGGCGTCGACTTCGCGCAAATTCCCACCACGCTGCTGGCGCAGGTGGATTTGTCGGTGGGCGGCAAGACGGCCATCAACACGCCTGAAGGCAAGAATTTGATCGGGATATTTCACCAGCCCCGCGTCGTCATCGCCGATACCGGCACGCTTGCCAGCCTGCCGCGTCGCGAACTGCTCGCCGGCTATGCGGAAGTCGTCAAATACGGCGGATTGGGCGACGCGGCGTTCTTCGATTGGCTCGAAACCAATGCGGCGCGTGCGCTGGCGGGCGATGGGGCGGCGCTCGTGCACATGGTGGCGCATTCCTGCCGGATGAAAGCCGAAATCGTTGCCCGCGACGAACGCGAAGACGGCGACCGCGCCTTGCTCAACCTCGGTCACACCTTCGGTCATGCGCTCGAAGCGGCGACCGGCTATTCGCCAAGACTGCTGCACGGCGAAGGCGTCGCGATCGGGATCGTGCTGGCGTTCAATCTGTCGTCGCAGCTGGGGCTTTCGCCGCAATCCGATGCACAGCGGATCGAACGGCATTTCCGCCAGATCGGCCTCCCGACAAAGATCGCCGACATCCCCCCGCCCCTTCCGGCCGCCGATGAAATCCTGGCGCACATGCTGCACGACAAGAAAGTCAAAAGCGGACGGCTGAATTTCATCCTGGCGCGCGGCATCGGCCGGGCGTTCGTCTGCGGCAATGTCGATCCGGCCGCGGTTCGGCAAGCTCTCAACGCGCCGACCTGACTGCGCGGATGAATGTCGTAGAGTTTGCCCAAACGGCAGGATTGCTATGCCTCAATTGCCGCTCGCGGAATGGCGCGATTTCTACGTGATGATCGGCACGGCGTCCGGCGTCATCGTCGGCGCCACGTTTGTCGTGGCCACGCTTGCTGCCGGATTGAAGGAACGGGCCAGTATCGGCATGCGCGGGTTCATCACGCCCACGACCGTGCATCTTGCCAGCGTCCTCGTCGGCTCGGCCATTCTCGCAATTCCCACGCTGACCCAACTGTCCCTTGCCGTGCTTCTGGGCTTGGGCGGCTTGGCCGGCGCAGCCTATTCCGTCGTGGTTGCGGGCCGCATCTGGCACATGAAGCTCGACCGCGACGATCGCGCCTTCTATGTCCTCCTGCCGATCATCGCTTATGCCACCATGGGACTGGCTGCTGTGACGGCGGGCGCGGCTCCCGAAAAGGCGCTCGATATTCTCGCCTTTTCGCTGATTGCGTTGCTCGTCATCGGCATGCGCAACGCCTGGGACATGGCCATCTTCATGATCACCCGCGATCCCGCACCGTGAGGACGGAATCACCGGCCAGACACGGTGGGCACGGACGAGACCATTTGCGCGGGCATCTCGCCTCTCTGGCACTGGCACGGCACGCCGTGACTGTGTCGCCCCACGCCGCGACTGTGTCGCGCAACGCGGTGCTGCTGTCGTCGCCCATCGCCTTCCCCGGCAGGCAGCGCCGGGGCGCCGTCGACGTAACGCTGCGTCTCGATCCGCGCGACGCGCTGCGGTGAGCGACCGAGCGGCACAGTCCGATCACAATCACGTCCAATTCGCTGCTAGCAGGGAAATCTGCAGCGAATTTGTGCCCGCGCAGCACGTGAAAGTCCCAAAATACCGGCGGTTTTGTGCCGCCGCCGCGCCGGGAGCAGCGAATGAGCAGCGAATAAGCAGCGAATTTCGCGCGGAAGATGCGCGTATCCCGAACATCGCACGCGGTACGGCGCGCATCTGCGACGAGGCGCCCCCTACCCGCCTCCGGTAGGGATATCGCTTTTGGCAGAAGAGATGAACGCCTCCTGGGAGCGCGGACGTCCTCGTCCGCCATTGATGGTGAGGCACATTGACGATTGCAGACATCTGGGATGTGTCAACATCATATGCGGACGAGGACGTCCGCGCTCCCAGCAATGCAAAAGCGATAGCCCTGCCCGCTCCCGGAGGCCGGCCCGCCGGCGTGTACACACAGCCGGACGTTGACGATGCGTGGTCCACAGACAAGCAAGGGCTGCGGCGGCAATAAAACCCTGCCCCGAACCGGTGCCGGGCGCGCTACCCCGTGATGACGACATTCATACACATTTTGATCAAACGGCGCTGGCGGAATTCCGCCAGTACCGGCGATGCAGGCCTGCGCATCCTTCCAATCGAGGCACGCCGACGGCCGGCTTGGCCTGCGGACCGCTTGTGCGCTAACGTCCGGTTGGGAACGCTAAGGCAGATTCCGATCCATTCGAGTCATCCATAAAATGGTCGTGGCCCGCATTCGCAAACCACGACATGTAGGTTCGAGGTTACATACGAACGAAATACGCTCCAACAATCGAAAGAGGCATATCCATGAGCACGGCACGGCAGATTGGCAAAATCGGAATTTGGTCGATGGAGCTGCGCTTCGGCGATCCGGCGCAAGCGGCTGCGGCCGCCGCCGAGCTCGAGCAATTGGGTTTTGGCGCGCTCTGGTTTCCCGGCGGCATGGGCGGCGACGTGACGGGCGATCTCGACCGCCTGCTGGCGACAACGAAACGGACGACCATCGCCACGGGCATTCTCAATGTCTGGAAGCACGAGCCGCGCGACGTAGCCGCGTGGTGGAAAGGCCTCGGCGGCGACAAGCAGGCGCGCGTTCTGCTCGGCTTGGGCGTGAGCCATTCTCCGCTCATCGGCGAGGCTTGGGGCCATCCGATTGCGGTGATGCGCAAATATCTCGACGATCTGCAGAAAGAGGGCGTACCGGCGGAGAGCCTGTGCCTCGCCGCGCTCGGCCCCAAAATGCTCGCGCTGTCGCGCGCCCGCACGGCCGGCGCGCATCCCTACCTGGTGACGCCGGAACACACGGCACAAGCGCGAAAGATACTCGGGCCGTCCAAGCTGCTGGCGCCGGAACAAGGCGTGGTGCTGGAGAGCGATCCGGAACGCGCGCGCAGCCTGGCGCGAGGCGCACTCGGCATGTATCAGCAGCTTCCCAATTATGCGAACAACTGGCGCCGTCTCGGATTTACCGACGACGACATCAACAACGCGAGCGACCGGTTCGTCGATGCGGTTTTTGCCTGGGGCACGGCCGACAAGATCGCGGAGCGCGTCCATGCACACCTCGCGGCGGGCGCCGACCACGTCTGCCTGCAGGCGATCACCGGTGCGGGCGTCGATGTTGCGGCGGCCCTGCCCGCCTGGCGCGCGCTTGCGGCGGCGTTGCTTTAGAGCGGTTCCAGCAAAAGTGTGCGCACTTTTGCGTCCGGAACCGGGTCAAAACAATAACTTAGAGCGAAATGACTTTTCTTCGAATTGTCATTTCGCTCTAATCCAACGCAAACCTTGTCATTCCCGGCGAACATAAGAGCCTGTAAAGGAAAAAACCGCATATGACCAAAGTGATGGAGGGCGTGCGCGTTCTCGAGCTGGCGCAATACACCTTCGTTCCGGCAGCCGGCGCCGTACTCGCCGATTGGGGCGCGGATGTCATCAAGATCGAGCATCCCGTGCGCGGCGACGCGCAGCGCGGCTTTTTGCGGATGGGCGGCTTCGAGATCCCGCAGGACCGCAACACCATCATGGAACATCCCAACCGCGGCAAGCGCAGCGTCGGTATCGACGTGGCGACGGCGGAAGGGCGCGACCTGGTCTACCGCATCGCCAAGACGTCCGACGTGTTTCTCACCAACTTCCTGCCGGATGCCCGGCAGAAGCTGCAGATGGACGTCGAACACATCCGCGCGGTGAATTCCAACATCATCTATGCCCGCGGCAGCGCCCATGGCGACAAGGGGCGCGAACGCGTCCAGGGCGGCTACGACGGCACGGCCTTCTGGTCGCGCGGCGGCATCGGTTATTCGCTGACCCCCGCCGAGCTCGGCGGGGTGATGCCGCAAGGTATTCCCGCCTTCGGCGACACCATCGGCGGCATGAACATTGCCGGCGGCATCGCAGCCGCCCTGTTCCATCGCGTGCGGACGGGCAAGTCGAGCGAGGTCGACGTCTCGCTGATCGGCACGGCGGCCTGGGCGGCAGCCTCCAGCATCGACCTGAACATGGAATACGGCATCGAGATCCGTTCGCCGATGCCGCGTTCCGGACCGACACCCGGCAATCCCTTCCAGGGTAATTACCGCACATCCGACGGCGGCACGATCAATCTCTGCGTCCTCACGCCCGGCCCTTACATCCGCGATACCTTCGCCCATCTCGGCATTCCGCAAGCCGCGGACGATCCGCGCTTCTCGGAAGCACTGGCATTGATGAAGAACTGGGAAGCGGCCGGCGCGCTGATCGTCGAAGCCATCGCGGCCAAGCCCTACGCCTATTGGCGCGAACATTTGAAGACGATGAAGGGCCAATGGGCGCCGTGTCAGAGCCTGCCAGATCTCGTCGCCGACGAACAGGCGCTCGCCAACGACATGATCTTCGAAGTGGAAGGCTCCGGCGGCAAGCCGATCCGCCTCATCCGCAATCCCGTGCAATTCGACCACGCACCCGTGCAAACGACACGCGCGCCGGAAGCCTCCGAGCACACCGAGACGTTCCTGATGGAACTCGGTCTCGACTGGAGCGAAATCGAGGCGCTCAAGGCCAAGGGCGCTATTGCGTGAAACGCGCGCGTCGACTTAAAGCACCGCCTCGACTCCGGCCACCGTCGTGCGATGCATTCTGCGGCCGGAGTCCGCGGCATAGGGCAGTGCGCGGTGCAGCGCTCCGGTATTGTCCCACATGGCGAAATCGCCCTTCTGCCAGGTATGCCGACAGGTGAAAGCCAAACCAAATACGGTGACAGCGACAGCGTTCGCCTCATGCCGCACGATGGCGCGCCGCGCGCCCGGGCGCGAACCCAAACAGCCGCCAAGCAATCAGCGAGAGCTTCTCTAAGCGACGCGCGGAACATTGCCGCTGTCACCACATTACCTAATCCGGCCCTGTATCGCCAGTTGGCGAAGCTTCTGAAGCTTGCACCCGACGAACACAGCGAGCAGGTGTTCAAGCAGATTCTCGGAAACTGCCAGTCGATAGTCGAGTCTCTCGGTGCGATTCGGAATAAGCTTGGCGATGCAAATAGTCAGGGGCCGAAACGGGCGAAGCCTTTACCGCGCCATGCAGAGCTGGCGGTCAACCTCGCGGGGACTATGGCCACCTTCCTGATCTCGACGTGGGAGGCGCGCCGCGAAGCAAACGGGAAGTCTGCAACCGCTTGAATAGCTTCCCTTCCCAGCCGATTGACATCCCGATCCCGCTACGTTTCCGCGCCGGAGCCGCCTGGCATCTCCATTTGAGCGCGACGCGGCACTCATTCCGGGGCTATCCAAATCGAAGCCGCCAGCTTAGCAAGTTGTTCGCCGCGTTCCTCGATATCCACCTGTGACCAGTGCACCTCGGGAAGCTTCGCAAAATATGAATTCAAATACACCTTGCTCCCGGCCAACACGGGATGTTTTACCTGAAAACGTCGATTGCTCATTTCGATATTATAGTCGGCACCGACGAGCGTGAGATTGCCCGGCGTGTGCATCCATATCCCGTGCAGGTCGCGCCAATTTTCGCCCAAGGCGCTCCGCCACGCCTCGCCATCGTCGTTATCGCTCAGCGTTTGCGGCATTACGTGCTCGATCCAACATCCGGACAACACGACCGGCTCGGATGCAGCCTGAGACGCCAATTCCAAGCGTTTCAAGACGGCTTCACGATATTTGCTCTCATAGAGCGGAACTTTGACAAAGGCAGGTTCAAACTGCGAATTCCGCGGCCAGCCTTTGTCGAGCAGGAATGCCTTGAGGCCGGCCTCAGCGTCCGAGCCAAGCTCCCGGCACGCAGCACAAAACCATCGCGCGTACGTCCTTGAACCCTGATCACACACGAACCGGCGCAGGACAAAGCTTGCGATTGCAGTCAGCAATCTTGCCAAGCCCGCGTCGGTCAACGTCCCCTCACCGTTCAGTTCCAGAAGCCTTAGAACCAACGGGTAAGAGGTCGTCGCGTTAAGCTCACGCACCATATTTACGCCAAGCTGCACATCCTCAGACGTGTGCCGCGATCGCCCCTCTATGATCTCGTAGAGACGGGCCAACTTCTCGTATTCGACAACAACCTGCTTTGAAGCGAGCGAGCCGGTTGCATGCGCCTTTTGGAAGGCGTCATAGGTGTCATTCTCACCTACGTAAGTTCCGTGCCGCATAAGCGCGTGCCGAAAGAAACCGACAAAGAGGTTTCCGTCCAAGGCGCCACACGTTTCGAAGTGCCGTTCCAATGGACGCCAATGATGGTCGTCAAAACTGTCTTGCTCATCGATAGGCAGCGCGCAGAAAACCTCGTTTCGAATCAAGTCCTCTTGGCCGAGATCGACGCCAGTCGAATTTAGCGACTTGAAAATCTTATACGGGTTCTCGTGATCCAACGTAATCGCGACGAAATCGAGCCGATCGACAACAGCCGTCAAAAGCGCTTCAGCCGATCCCGGATTTCCTGCGTCATCGGCGAGTCCGGCGATAACGCTGAGAAAGAAATTGTAGGCTTGAGTTATCCCTCCAGGCAACAGCCCCGTCTTATCAACCAACGCCAAGTATGCAGAACGATCACGAAGGCGCGGGAAGAGTTTGTATTTCTCCCGATCCCGTTTGTATCGATGAATTAGGTATGTGTCCTGGATTTCTGCGGCACGCTGCTCGTGGACGGAGTTGCGAATAGCGCAAAGTAAAATGGCCAGCGTGGAGAGCCGTTGTTGCCCGTCGATGACCTGGTAGGCCGCGACCTTGCCAGGTTCGTGGTGTTCGGGAACGCAAACGATCGCCCCGAGAAAATGACGCTTGGCGCTCTCGTTCGCATCAAGCAGGCCGGCGAGATCGTCCCACAGCTTCTGCCAATTATCAATCGTCCAACTGTAATAGCGCTGAAAAATCGGAATTACGTACTGGTCTCCAGAATGGAGAAGCTGCTTGAGTGTCCGTTCCGTCGCCTTCATGGGCAATATCTCCTTGAGCACAAGCAGCCGTTAAATGCACGGTCCCACAACTCGCTGAGCTTAAACTACACAGTTTACACCATCGTCCAAGGCGCGTGCGGCGTATCGTTTCGGTGGCCACGCATGGTTAGCGTGCTCGACCACGGCAATGATGCCCGGAAGCTCGCTCTGGATAAGGGCAAGACCATCAGGAAATAGAGGTTGAGCGCCCATCTGTTCGCAGTTTGACGATGAATCCTCGACGCACAAGGTCCATACTTGTCCCTAGGGCGGGAAATCGGGAAACGGCCCGCGCGCGACGTGAGCCAGCAAGCCGATGGTAACCCTTGGGCAACTTGCCTTCGGCGCAGCGCCTCATTGCCGCTAGACTTTACCCGTGCGAATCATTATGTTCTCCGTTCGTTCTTTTCAAGGGGGTTCTATGGCCTTGCGTGTTGGTCCGAATCGCGATGCGACAAAGCGCGGCAAATCCCCTCGCGTCTTAGACTTGTTTTCGGGGGCTGGCGGTATCGCATGGGGATTTGCCGAAGCAGGCTATCAGATCGTCGGCGGAATAGATTGCTGGGAACCAGCAATTGAAAGCTTCGAAGCGAACTTCGGCGGCGCTGTCGGCATGCTTCGCGACTTGAGGAAGTCCGACTTCAGCGACATTCAGAGCTTGGTCGGCAACAAAGGTGTTGACGTAATTGTGGGCGGGCCATCCTGCCAAGGCTTTTCAACATCGGGAGGTCTCAGCCGCGCGTCAGGGCGAGACGAGCGCGACCCGCGCAATAAGCTATTTTTGAACTACATCGACTTGGTCGATCATCTGAGGCCCGCTTGGGTGGTGTTCGAAAATGTCCCTGGATTGTTACTCTACAATCAAGGTCGCGTCGCACTTGAAATTATTCGTGCATTTCGCGAGATAGGTTATTCGCTCGTTCCCATGATTCTCTTGGCTGCAGACTTCGGTGTCCCTCAGCTCCGGCGGCGTCTCGTCTTCGTGGGTAATCGCACCGGCATGGACATTGCCTTCCCCGCTGCGACACACGGCGATTTTGAATTATGGAAGACTTTTTCTCTTCCGTTTGCTCACCTCTCGCGGATTGGGCACGGCTCGTCTGAACAAGTATTGCCCCATGTTACCTTTTCTGACGCATGCTCAGACCTACCTCCGATCTCGGAAGGCGAAGAGGTGAACGGCGTGCCTTATCCTGCGCGCGCACAGACCGATTACCAGCGTAAGATGCGTCTTCGGTCCAGACTCGTTCGTCAGCATTTTGCCGCTGAACTATCAAGTTTAGACCGCACCGCTGCACAAAAATTGCGGCCCGGTCAAAACTGGCGAGACTTACCTGTTTCGTTTTTACCGGAGCGATTCAAAAAAATACGACCGTATGACGCCACGACGCTGCTACGCCGTTTGGAGAACGACAAGCCCACTTATACCATTACCACTAAATTCAACGAAGCAACGACGGGAGCGTTTATCCATCCAAGCCAGCCCAGGACGCTGAGCCTTAGGGAAGCGGCGCGCTTACAATCGCTCCCGGATCATTTCGTGTTCGCAGGAAGTCCTGCGCAAGTTCGCCACCAAATCGGAAACGCTGTACCTCCGATGTTGGCCGCCGCCATTGCGGAAGCAATACTGCCTTCTGTCATGAAGGATATCGGCGCGCGACCCGGTCCAGCTTTGCGCGATATTATCAGCATTGAGAACAAGGTAGCAGAGGCGGACATCTTGCAGCTCCGCGCGCCGCGTAAGTTGAAGGGTGTCGAGGAACCGGAGCTGGAAGCAGCATAAACCATGTCATTCCTGACGCTGGAGCATGTGCGCATCTCACTCGGATACATGGCGAAGCACACTCATCCGACTTTAATGAGTGTTCTGGCGTTATCGCGGTCTGGTGGCGTTGAAAGTGCGGATTCCTCGGCTTCGGTTCCGTACGGAAGCGTTAACGAGAGGAAGTTGCTAACAGATTATTTTTCGCCTATTGGCGGCCCGGAAGACAGACCGTATTTCGTACCCTTCGGCTCCGGAAGGGGGGTAACTCATTGGCGTGATGCAAACTACGCTGGCCGAAGCCTCCAAAGACAACGTACAGACCGAAAAACGATCTTTCGACAAGATGCCGGAAACAATAGGCGCTGGACGTTTGAGCCGGGGTTTATCAGCGAAATTCAAAAGAGCCCAAGCGAATCTCTCGGAGACATTCCTGTAAGCGTTGCGCATCTGAGTGTTTGGTGTTTCCGAAAACGCGAATTGAATTCTGTGAGCGAAATTGTTGAGGCGTTCATTGCCGAATTTCGCATTCGCGAAACCAATATGCTCGGCCCGCTGTTTACGGACAAAATTCCTAATGAGCTATCTTCTATCCAACTCCAACAGGAGCCGATTGACGGCGGCGAGTTGTTGCAACTATTGGCTACGTTTGAGCCCGAACGAGAAGAGGATGATCAGACAGAAAATGAATCCCTCGCCGATATGTCGTCGCTTCCGGAGAAACCGTCGATTTAAGTTTTCCAAGTGCCCGACGCTCCGGGCAATTGGGAGTTAACCGCGGCAGACCTCCTTGATCTTTGCGGGCTGCAAGGTGTCGAGGAGGCAGCGTTCCGAACGGTAGCCGCACTTCGCGCGGGAATGCACGTCGTCCTTACTGGTGCGCCCGGTACGGGCAAAACGAAATTAGCGGAATGTATTTGCAGGAAGTCTGGATTTCCGTCGTGGACTGTTCCGGCGACTGACCAGTGGACGACCTTTGAGACCATCGGCGGTTATTTTCCAACTCCCACCGAAACAGCGGGTGCCGACCGTTTGGATTTTCTGCCCGGTGCCGTTGTCGAATTGCTGGAGAAGGGACGGTGCCTGATTATCGACGAAATAAATCGTGCTGACATCGACAAAGCGTTCGGCGAGCTATTTACGCTCCTGAGCGGCAATAGTGTGATGCTCCCTTATCGGCGACGTAATAGAGACGGCGGATTCCGGCGGATTCGCTTGCAGGTCGGACCACTGATGGTCACGGGCGACGAATGCGAAGTGATAATGGTCCCGCCATGGTGGCGCATCATCGGCGCAATGAATGATGCCGATAAGGCGAGCCTAAAGCGGCTCTCGCTCGCTTTTGTGCGACGCTTTGCGTTCATTCCCGTCGATCTGCCGCCGCGGACGGTCTATGAAAAAATACTTCAGGACTCTCTTTTGGAGTTAAGTGGCTCACCAGCGCTCAAATTGGTGGCAGATAAACTGATTAAGGCGTTGCTGGAATTATTCGCTCGTCCCGACGCGGGATTCGCTTCGATAGGCATGCCGCTCGGCCCTGCAATACCGCTTGCAATGATACGCCATGCGGAAAGCGAATGGCGAGCGGATGCAGAGCGCCTGCCTGCGGCAGTACTTTGTTCAGCGCTTGAGCTTTACGTTGCGCCGCAATTTCAGGGAAGGCCGGAACTTCACGAGCAATGTGTTGATGTAGTTGCAGGTGCTGTTCCCGATTTCGCTCAACAGTTCGGCAGACACTTGGCCGTTTGGACAGGGTATGTGAACGAGTGACGCGAGACGCTTGGCGCGAGTTCATTTGTTCGCCTCGGCATGCCGGCCGACACCTTTCCGTCATAGGTCGCGGTGTTGCCGCCGGCATTTTCGATGCCATCGAACAAGAGACGCTACGAGCATTCTTGGACCGCCTCTCGAATGCGTCGGACGATGTCCAGCTATTGGGCGACGCCGTGGATTTAATAACGGGCGGTTATCTCGAATTCGTTACCAGGCCGTTATCGAAGGTCTTGGACTCTCTCTCGAATGAGATGCTCCGACAGGAAGAGGTTGTGGGACCGGGTCTACGGGGGAATCCGCGGTGGGATACTACGCTAATCCAGCGTCTCTCCGGTCGCCTGTCAGTCAACCACTATGTCTCCGGTACAGCGCGTCGAAGCTTCGACTTACCCGAGAACAAACTCATCGCCTGGCTCGTAAGAGATTTGATCCGCTGCATCGAAGCGATCGAAAGGAGAATAGGCACGCAAAGCCTTCATCCTTCGCTGCAAATTTTGCACCGGATGTGTTCTGCGGCTAATGCTCACCATTGGTTCTCGACCATCCCGGTTCCCATTAGTCTCGAATACGGCCACCTTTCGTCGGCGCGCGGGCATCGTATGCCGGAATATAGGAAGGCAGCGGCGCTGGCCGAAAGACGGCGAAGCCTTGAAAGTCGCGATCATCAAGCATGGTGGTATTCTGTTCTGGCGCTTCTCGCGGTGAACTGGCTTGAGCCGATCAGTGATGACGATTTGTTTGAACTTTACGTTCTCGTTCTCACTCTCGATGTCCTTTCGGCCGAATTGGGATTCGGAGAGCCGACCGAATTCGGGCTGCTCATACCCGGACGAAAGCATGTTGCAGCGTTTGAAAAAGAAGATAGAACGCTAGCAGTTCATTTCGATCAGGCACTCGCAGGAATTATCCGCGCTCCCTCAGCATACGGCAACGTAGTTCGGGGTTATGTGGGTATATCGGGTTCAGAGCGCCGTCCCGACATCGTCATAGTGGCGGGAGCGGGAGAGGCTCGGCGCGTTGTGTTGATCGAGGCAAAACGAAGCAGCGACGGCGGATACATCAGCGACAGCATCTACAAGGTTTTCGGATACCTGTACGATTTTCGGTCGGACATCGTGCCCGCGAAGGCGATATTGGTCATCCCTAGCGGCGTTGAGCAAATCGAAGCACCAAGCGCGGATCAGCAATTGCTTATCGTTTCGGTGGACGCACGCGAGAGTTTTGTTCGCGCATTAAGGGCGGCCCTAACTTGATGTTCGCGCGGACAGTGCACGCTTTCGCCTTTTGAGCTTACGCAAAAGAGTCTTAAGTCCGGCCTCCAAGCCGCATGTCCAAATGATTTCGATGCGCCATCCACATTTTTTAAGTGCGCGCGACGTGCGCGCGTCTCTATCTGCATTTCGCGCGATCTTCGCGGCCCAAAATTCGACATTCGAGCGCGGGAGCCGCCCTTTGGCGCAAGTGTGCCCGTGCCAGAAGCAGCCGTGGACAAAGACGGCCGTTTTCAGCCTCGGCAACACGATGTCCGGGTGGCCCGGCAGATTGCTGTGCAAACGAAAACGGAAGCCTGCGGCATGCAGTGCTTTCCGCACATGAAGTTCCGGCTTTGTGCCGGTCGAGCGGATCGCGGCCATATTAGCCGAGCGCTGTTCTTTTGTCAGGCGGTCCATCAGTTCCTAAGGTTTGACGCCGCACGAATTTCACGCGCGATTCTTGCGACCGTATCCAAAGGCCATGACTATCACGAGGTTCTGCGTTTACGATCCATGGGCTTCGCACTGGCCGCGCTTAGCGGAGGACGCAGCGCGCCGGCACGATCCCGGTTTCTGTTGACGCAATAGTCTTGTGACCAATCGATCCCGACAGCTAGAATGCTGCATCGAACCCGGCGAACCGCCATCCAATCGAGTGGAATCGACGTTTTTCTCGAAAATTAATACACAGGTGGTAAGCAGCTCAAATTGTGCATTATTTATCGAATAAAATCAATAGGTTACAAATCTCTCCATCTCCACAAGGGGGAGGCGGGTGTGATAACGCATGTGCGATTCGATCTGATCACATCGTGCTCTAAAGCACCGCCTCAACTCCGGCCACCGTCGTGCGATGCATTCTGCGGCCGGAGTCCGCGGCATAGGGCAGTGCGCGGTGCAGCGCTCCGGTATTGTCCCACATGGCGAAATCGCCCTTCTGCCAGGTATGCCGGCAAGTGAAAGCCGGCTGCGCACACCATTCCAGCAGCCTTGCCAGAAGCGCACGGCCCTGGGCCTTGGGCATGCCGACAATGTAATCGGCGGTGCAGCCGACCAACAGCGATTTGCGCCCGGTCCTTTGCGTCCACACCAGCGGGTGTTCGTGCTTGAATTGCCGCCGCTGCGGGTCGACTTCGTCGGGGTTCAGAATCTCGCGCACGCCCGCGACCAGACTATGGACGACGCGCAATCCGGCGAGTTCGGCCTTCTCGTCCTCCGGCAGCGCCTCGTAGGCGGCGACGGTATTGGCGAACTCGGTTTGTCCGCCCTTGTCGGGCGGACTCTTGCAGGAGAGCAGCGTCACCTTCGGCGGCGGAATATCCATGACGATGCCGTCCATATGCCAGAACATCGAACCCAGAACATATTCGGGATCGAAGTTGACCTTGGGATCGAGCGTGATCGTGTAGACATCCCTTGTGGACGCATCGCCTCCGGGAACGCCGCTCGTGAAGTTTACCCGCGCCCCAAGCATGTCGGTGAATGCCAGCTGCTCCTCGTCGCTAAGACCGACGCGCGGAAAGACGAGCGCCGCGTATTTGTCGACAAGCTCAAGGCAATGCTGTGCGAATTCGCTGTTATGAAACGCCGACCGGTCGGCATGAACGACGGCGCCGACGGCCGGCTTGATGGGCTCGACAATCACGTCCATGGCAACAACCTCCCGGATCGACCTTCCGACCCCCCGCCCGGCGAGCATCGCCACCTCGCAGCTTCGGCGTCGGACTAGGCAGGATGTTGGACGGTCTCCCGGCGACGTAATTTGAGCCAGATCAATGTCGGCGGGAAAAATCAGTTCGTTCGCGAGCATGGATCTCATGACTATCGGCGCGGGCACAAGCCTGGCGACGCTCAGCCCGCACCATCGGGCGCACCCAAGTCCTTGGGGTGCCCCATCAGGGCCATGAGCCGTTCGAACCTTTCGGCGCGGCGCTTGCCCAGGCGGGTGGGCGAAGGTTTGACTTCGGGGATCGCCGGCAGGGGCTGGCCGCGTCGTGCAAGCTCGGCGTTGAGACGTCCCATCATGGCGTCGTAGGTCGCGGGCTTGGGCTCCCACTGCTCCTGCGGGTCCGTCACGAACGGCAGAAGCGGCAAGGCGTGATCGACCTTCAGCCGCACCCGGCCGGCCTCTTCGGATGCCGTACCGACAAAATTCTCGAAGCCCGTGAACGACAGGCTCGCCGGGCCGTTGCGCTCGCCGGGCGCGTATTTGGGCAGATCCATGACGAAGCCATCGGCCGTCTGCACGATGTTGCGTGCCTTGGCCGGCCGCGGGAAGCCGTTGGCGTCGATCAGGCTCAGATGCCCGGCCGCATTGCGCCCGAATGCGGTCTTCGCCAATTCCGTCCAGTGCGGCTGCGGCCACTTCGGCGCCGCGGTCGGAGGGCCGGCGGGCGCCGGGTCGGACGCCGGCCAGATCGTGCCGGCCGGTGCCTGCCAGCGGTGCGGTTGCTTGTCCAGGTTATCGGCACTGTCCCACCACAGGATCTCTTTCGGCGCGATGCACATGAGGATACGCGACCAGTACCACACCGCTTTGTGCTCGAGGCTCCACGGGGCCATCAGGCCGACGCCGTAGGAGCCGATTTCCTCGATATAGCGCAGCGAGTTGGCCTGGATGTCGGCATCCTTCGTAGCGCCCATCCCGGCAATCGAGATCGTGGGCTCGCCCGGTAGCATTCCGTCGATCCAGAGGCCGGCCTTCGGGTTGCGCCGCAGCCTCTCGGCCTTGGCCGGATAGGCGAGACCGGTGGCCACGTCGATGGTGGACAAGTCCTCCTTCGGAAAGCACAGCGTCGGCGTATCGATCGGCGCCCCGGCGCGGCTGACCGTCGCGAACTCGACGGAAAACGTCGTTTGGATCAAGTCGGCGACATGCTTCGGCAATTGCACTCCAGTCCCCATCGTTTCAACTCCTTCTGCTCTTGGTTGTCGTTCGGGTCGTCGCATCGGCAATCTATCGGCAAATCCGCGAGCTTTCTACGACTTGGCCGTGACGAACTGCTCGCCGAAGTCGCCGGAGGATCGAGGCAGAGGAATACCGAACGCAATCGCCCCTGTAACGGGGTTGGTGTATTCCCGAACCCGCTTGATCTTCCCGCCTGCGACGTCGAAACGAAAAATATATGTGTTGCGGTACGGACGGCCGTCGGCCATCCGCATCATTCCGCGGGCCTCCGCAAAGGCGATGTTCTCGTCCCTTCCGGGCGTAATCTCGATATCGGTCAACGTCGAGATTTCGATCTCTCTGAACGCGATATCGAAATTGGCGGAAGCCGCATCGAGCCCTTGCCAGCTTTCCGACAGGTCGTTGGTGCCCGATACGTTGAGCGGTACTTCCAACACAAAGTCGTCGGCCAAAAGCGAAAGAATTCCCGGCTTGTCGTGTGCCTGCTGGGCGACGAGATAGGCCTTCGCCAAGTCCTCTGCCGATCGATTGCGGTTCGCCATTTCTACCACGCCTGTTTTCTCCCAATCGTCCGCTTCCCGCTCTTCGCCGACGCGGCGACTTAACACAGGCGCGCGACGGTAACCTGCACCGACCGTCAGGCCGTCGCGCGCGCCGCGCCAGGCAACAATCCGAGCAAATGCATATCGTCGAGGTATTTGCGGATGAAATCCGCCGTGAGGTGCGGCACGTCCGGTCCCGCCGGCAATGCGCGCACCGCAGCAACGAAGTTGTCGTTGCGTATCGCGGGCGGTTTCGCCGGATGAGGACGATCGAAATGGCCCAGGATCGCCAGCGACGAATGCTGGCGCTGCGCGTCGGGCAGGTTTCGCATTTTGTCGGCAAAACGGCGCACCCAATCGGCATGATCCGCGATCCGCCGGACAGGATAGCCGGCCGCGGCGATCCAGTCGGTGATCGTATCGAGCGAAATGCCGTCGTCATGATGCGCACTAATGGTGTTGAAGATTTGGAACCCTTCATAAGGCTGGGCGCCGAGCTGCTGCATGGCCGCGGCGAGAAAATCGACCGGCATGCCGTCGTAATGCGCTCTGGGTCTGCCGCCATCGGGCTGCCGCTCGTAAAAGGTCTCGGGCGCAATTCCCGTCACGACCAGGCTGAACAGCAGGCGGGTGAACATGTCGGGCACGTTGATCTGGCCCCTGAAGCGGGAGTGAGCCATGATCATGTCCGGGCGATAAACCGTGACGGGCAGACCGAACTGCTCGTGTGCCTCGCGCAGCAGCACCTCGCTCGCCCATTTGCTCGTGCCGTACCCCGAAGCGTAGCCGTCGCGCAGTGCCATCTCGGGTGCCCCCAGGCGCACATCCATATCCTCGGGCGCCCCCGCCAGAGCCGGACTTATCAGCGGAACACCGAAGGTGGAGACGTAATCGAACCGCTTCTGCCGCTTGAGCAAAGCGAGCCTGATCAATTCGGCGGTGCCCACGACATTCGGCTCGAAGAGGTGCTTGTAGGACAAGAGGTGATTCACCAAAGCACCGGGATGGACGATATGATCGACCTCCTCGGCGAGCCGCGCGAACGTGGCATCGTCCAGGCCAAGGCGCGGCGCGGCCAGATCGCCCGCAACCGTCTCCAGGTGTCTGCCGGCAAGCATGCGAAAGCGTTCGGTCAGGACCGGGTCCCCGGTGCCGATCACCTCGTCGAGTTGTTTGCGCGCGTTCTGTGCGTCGGCGGCGCGGACGATGCAGACGACCTTGCCGCCGGTCTTGGCGAGCGCCTCCATCCACTCGATGCAGAGAAACCGGCCAAGGAAGCCGGTTGCGCCGGTGAGAAGCACCATGCGCGTCTCGGCCCGCGACATATGAGCATCGCCGGCCGCATTCAGGGTTTCGGCATCCAGGAACGCATCGAGAGCAAGGTCGCTTGCCCGCACCGTCGTGGCATCGGCTCCATGCACTGCGGCAAGGCTCGGCGCGCCGTGCCCAACGCCCACCGTTCGCACCTGATCGATATAGCGGGCAAGGCGTCTGCAGTTTCCGGCCGGATTGAGAATGATGCTGACCGGCACCGCAACGCCGAACATTTCCTCGAATAGCAACGACAGCGAAACCGCACCCAGCGAGTTGCCGCCGAGATCGGAATAGCTCTGCGAATTTTCCGGATCGATCGCGGCAAGGCCGAGATTGGCCCTGAGCGCACCGGCAACACGATCGAGCGTGGACAAGCCGCTCCCGTTCCGGCGCAGCAGCGCCAGCTCTTCCTGCTGCTGGCGCTCCATCTCCCGGTACATCGCTTCCAGCGCGTCCTGATAGCGCTCTTTCAGCTTGGGGCGTAGCGGCTTGCGGACGGATGAAAGCAGGCCGTTCTCGTGCGTGAACGGCTCGAGCTCGATCAGCACGTCGCGCGGAACTTCGAACGATTTCAGGCCGGCGTCGCGGGCAGCCTGCTGCAATTCGGCAAGCACCATCGTCCGAAGCTCTTCGATCGACGCAACGTGGCCTAGCCGCGCGCGGGCAATGTCCGTATCGGGCACGACGACCGCAAGCAAAAATGCTCGGTAGGAATTGCCATAAATGTAAATCTGCCGGATCAGCGCGCTGTGGCCGAGATAGGTCACTTCCAGCGGGCCGATGGCGACATATTCGGCCTGGCTGAGCTTGATCACATTGTTGCGGCGATCGACCCAGAAGAGTTGGTCCGGGCCCCGTTCCTCCATGACATCGCCGGTATGCAGCCAGCCCTCGTCATCGAATATCGCGGCGGTGGCTTCGGGCCGCTTGAAATAACCCTTGATCGCAAGGCGCGACTTTACAAGAAATTCGCCGCGCGGATAAGGCTTGTCGGTCGTGTAGTAGCCGAGCTCCGGCACATCGATCAGCTTGTAGTCGATCACGACGTTGCGCTGCACCTGTCCGCCCGTGATCAGCCCGCTGCTGCTGGCTTCGGTGCTGCTGTAGCCGTTGGTAAACGCGATGTCGAAGCAGTCGCGCAGGAACGCCTGCACCTCCGGCGCGGTCGGCGCGCTGCCGACGGATCCGGCGACGACCCGGTCGCCGAGATAGGTGTTCCGCATCTCCGCACGGACATCGGCGTCGGCTTTATCGGGATCGGCGCCTTCGGCGACGCGGCGCTGCACTTCCGACCGGTAATGCTGGTAGACGATCTCGGCGACGCGCGGCATGAACAACATGAAAGTCGGCCGCACGATCCGGATGTCCTCGAACAGCGTCGACATGTCGCTTTTCAACGTGAAATAGACGGTGCCGCCTTGCGCCAGCGTACCAAAAACCACGTTGAGGCCCATGAAATGGTTCATCGGCGCATAGGCGATATGGATCGCCGGTATCGGAAGAGTACCGGTCCACATCTGGCTGCACATCGCTTCGTGGATCATCGCCCCCTTGGGCGTGCCGGTGCTGCCGGACGTGTACATCAGCATGGAAAGCGCGTCCTGCCCGTCGTCGGACGGGGGCAGTGGCGTCCAATCGAACTGTGTGCCGTATTCGACGATCTCGGCGAACATTGCAAGCGCAACCCGGCCGCCTGATTCCGCAAGATTGCTGCGGGCGTATTCGATACGCTCGCGCTCGGTGTCATCGGCGACATCGGCATCGATGACGATGAGACTGCGCACCGATGTCTGCCGCAGCGCATAGTCCACGGCGCGTTCGAGGTTGTCGATGCTGGCGACGAGCGTGACCGGCTCGGTGTCCGCGAGGATGCCCATCATGTCGGGCGCGGGCAGATTGGCCTGCACCGGCACGCCGATCGCCTGCGCATAAGTGCAGGCGAGATCCATGGCGGTCATATCCGCGCCGGTGAAAGCGATCAGGCAGACGAACTCGCCCGGCGCGACGCGATGATGCGGATGGTGCCGCCACGCGCCGGCAATCGCCTCGATCCTGCGCGCGAGATCGCGGTAGGTGATGGTGGTGAACGAAGGCAGGTAATGGCGGACATTGCGACCGCTTTCGTCGGGGGCGATCTCATAGGCACGTATGCCGAGCGCCGGGCGATCGGCATATCCCGACAGCGCTGCGGCAATGATTTCGCGGTAGGATAGCCCTGGCGCCCGCATCGATCGTGAAACCGCTTCGAGCGGAACGGTCCCGGCAACTTGCGGGTCGTTCTTGGATAACGTCATCAAGCGTTCGTAGGCGCGGCGAAACAGAACCGCCAAATCCAGATCTTCGGACATTCTGCGACCTCTCTCTCGCGTCATCCCAGCATGTTGAGCTGCCGCAGAACCTGGTCGAACCTGGCATGATCGACCACGCCGCGCATGAATTCGGCCTTCTCTCCCGAGATCTCCACGGGCGTCGGCTGCTGCCGCAGCATTGCCATCGTCTCGGCCGTGAAAACATCGAGCGGCACCAGCATCGGGCTCTTCGATTGACCGGGCGACAGTTCGGTTTGCACGCCCGGGGGAATGATTTCGATCACTTCGACGCTGGAGTTGCGCAATTGCGTTCGCAGACAGACGCACCAGCTGTGCAATGCCGCCTTGGTCGCGCAATATGTCGGCGAAAAAATCACCGGAACGAACGCCAGGCTCGAGGAAACATTGATGAGCGTCGATTGCGGCTGCGCCAAAAGCTGTGGCAGCAGCGCCGCTGTCAGACGAATGGGGCCGAGCAGATTGGTCGCGATCATCGCTTCGGCGGCGGGCAGGTCGATCTTGTCCTCGAAACGCATCATGCCCGCATTGTTGATAACGACGTTGAGGGCCGGATACGCGGCGACGATGCGGGCGGCGAAATCCGAAATTGCCTGCGCGTCCGCCACATCGAGCGTCATCGCGATCATGCCGGGATGGCCGGCGGCGGTCTCTTCCAGGGCATCCTTTCGCCGCCCCGCGACGATGACCGTATTGTCCGCGCGGTGAAATTCGCGCGCCAGCGCCCGGCCGATGCCGGAACCGCCGCCGGTGATAAGGATCGTGTTTCCGCTGGGTTTCATGATGCACCTTTCCTCCCCGCCGGCGTGCAAGATACTTCCGCATGCACTTCATTTACAGGAACTAAGCCTGTACCGGCTATCGGAGCACTTTTCCTAGTTGCTAAGCGTGCCTCGGTTTCCGAGCCTTTCCTTGGCTCAGGGATTGTCTTGACGCGCGCACGCACGATACGAACCCTGGGTAAGAAGCAATTGTCGGGTCAAGCTCGGAGACTTTCAGTTTCCGATCCGGCCTTCATTTTCATGCCGGATAATTATCCAAACAAACTTCAACCCAGCGCCATCGGCCGGACAGGCACAAGGCTCAGCCTCGATCGACCAGCGCTCTGCTGACTTCATCGTAGCGCTCGCCGATCACGGCATCGGCGGGCATGGCCCTTTCGATTTCCGCGAGCTCCTCGCGGGAGAGAGCGATCTTTGCCGCGGCGACGTTCTCCTCGACGCGGCGAAGCTTGTTGGTGCCGGGAATGGGAACGATATCGTCGCCCCGATGCAGCAGCCAGGCGAGAGCGAGCTGGGCCGGTGTGCACGATTTGCTCTGCGCCAGCGCCGTGAAGGCCGAAAGCAGCTTGAGATTGTTTTCGAACGCCGCCCCCTGGAAGCGCGGAATGCCGCGGCGAAAGTCTCCCTCGCCGATTGCAGACGCGGCGCCCGCGAGAAATCCGCGGCCCAGCGGACTGAAGGCAACGAAGCCGATGCCCAGCCGCCGACAAGTCGGCAGCACGTCCTGCTCCACGCCGCGCGACCATAGCGAATATTCGCTTTGCACGGCGCTGACCGGATGCACCGCATGCGCCCGTGCGATCGTGCGGGCCGCAGCCTCCGAGAGCCCGAAATACCGCACCTTTCCCTGCCGCACGAGATCGCCGACCGTTCCCGCCACGTCCTCGATCGGCACCTTGGGATCGACGCGATGCTGGTAGAAGAGATCGATCGTCTCCACGCCCAACCGTTTCAGCGAGCCCTCGCAGACATCGCGGATATGCTCCGGGCGGCTGTCGGTGCCGCGCGACCGGCTGCCGTCGGAAGGAATGTCGAAACCGAACTTGGTAGCAACGACTACGCGATCGCGCACCTGCCGCAGCGCTTTTCCGACCAGCACCTCGTTGGCGAAAGGCCCGTACACTTCCGCGGTATCGAAGAAGGTGACGCCGAGATCGACGGCCCGCTCGATAACGGCCAGCAGCGCGTCCTCATCGGGCAAGGCGGTTCCGTAATCCATGTGCAGGTTCATGCAGCCGAGACCGATCTCGGAAACTTTAAGGCCCTGCGTGCCCAGCGAACGCGTTTTCATCTCGAGTTCCCGACCATCGTCGTAGGTATATGCTCAGCAGAGACACGAAGACACAAAAGAATGCGGCGCGCCAAGCCGCGAACCAAGCTGTCGCGAAGAGTCGTTTGGCGCCAAAGGCGCATCGTGCCTTCTCCCTGCGTCGCCCGTTCCCGCAGACGTACGAGCAAACAGCTGCCCTATCCCGAGAGCCGGGATTCGCATTCGATAACCGTTGCCATCCGGTTTTTGCTCCGGTCGAAGAGATTCATTTCGTCCTCGATCACCTCGGCGGGCATGACGCTGGCAGAAAGGTACTTCACGGTTGCCTCGAATATTGCCTCGTCGTCGAACCACAATTCCGTGATGACGTCGTACGGCAGCTCGTCGTTTCTTCCCGTCTCCGGATTCGGCAGCGGATCGAGGAAGCGGCGCATGTAGCGCGTAACGCCCGTGGTATATTTCTCGCACAGCTTGGCATGACGGTTTTCGTAGTAATTGCGAAACGCCTCGACCGACATCCCCGGCCGCCGCTTCAGAAAGATCAAAATCTTGAACGTCTTTGCGCTCATCTTCACCCGTCCCTGTTGTAAATCACCCCGGCGTCTTCTCTCCCGAAAGAAACCCGTACGCCGGATCTGCGACACCGTGCTTGCCGCTCAAAGCCGTACCGCCCGGCAGATCCCACCAGTTCGTCTTGTCCGACGGGGCCACGCGGCTCCAGTCATAGACGATCCAGCGCTCGGCGAAGCGCCACCGCGCGTCCTGTTTGACGAGACGGTCGAGGTAACGCGCGCGCACCATCTCATCGACGATCACGCCGTTGCGCTCGGCGCGATGCACGGCATGGAGATAGGTAATCGACCGCGCCCGGCCTTCGCCAAGAAAGCAGACCTCGATGTTGCCGACGTGATGGTGGGTCGCCAGAAACGGCGATGGCGCTCCAGGCCGCCAATTCTCGATCAGCGTCGTTGCCGGCTGGTCGTAATCTGCGGCGTAGTGAAGCCTGCAATCGGGCGTGAACAGCGTGGCCAACAGGTCGCCGTCGCGCCGGTCGATGCCTTCGGCATATCGGTAGATCAACTCGGCGATCGCCTGCTTGTCCAGAAGCTGCCGCAGCTCGCCAATGAGCGCTTCGTCCACGATCCGCCTCCCTGCAACACGTTATTGGAGGCAGCCGGCAGAAAGCTGTCAACAGTCGGTCGCCTGCGCCCTATCCGAGCTTCTGACGCATCTGGCCGAGATAATCGCGCTTGCCGATGGGCACGCCCTTCATGCGCAAGATGTCGTAGGCGGTGACGGCATGAAAATAGAAGTTCGGCAAGGAGAAGGAGAGCAGAAATCCCTCGGCCACGAACGAAGCTCTGTGGCCGCCGGCATCGAAAACGACTTCGCGGCCTTCCAGCGCATTCACCGCCTCGGGCGTCCACGCTTTGACGGCGGCCTCGGTTTCCGCGATCAGCTTTTGCAGTCCGGCATAATCCATCTGGGTCTTCTGGGGCATCACGAAGGCTCCGTTCTTCACGTCGCGCAAGGCGCCAGCGGAGTGGTCCGCCACCCTTTCGATCTGGAAGCGCAAGGGGTACATGTCGTCGACCAGCCGTGCCTCGGCCAGCGCCTCCGGATCGATGTCGTGCGCTTTGGCATGGGCGAGCCCCTTGTCGAGGACGCCTTTGAGGCCGCCCAATACCTGCAGAAAGCTGGGAACGGTGATTTCATAAAGGCTGATGGCCATGGGATTTCCTCCGATTGTGCAATGCAATTGCATTCATGATCTACGACTTCACGGTTTTCACGACGATTGCAAGCGCGCGACGAAAGTCGATCGCCGCCTTCGCAGCCGTGCAGGAATTCCTGGCCTTTCGGGCTCAGCGATGTCCGCCGCCATGGCAGCCATGCCCGCCGCCGATACGCCCGCCACGCACGCTCTCGCTGCGCGCGAACGCGATGGCATGGGTGCGCGCAAACGCAAAGGCCGATGTGGAGGGGATGCTCATCGTATAACCGAGCACCTCCTCGCCGCCATAAGCGGCGCCATAGCCGACCCCGCCGTCGAAATCGGCGGTATCGAGGTTGCCGTTCAGCACGATCCCGTAACAGCGGCAATCATGCGCCTGGGTTTGCGCGACGCGCCCAAGCATGACGGCTGCGATCGATCCTGCGATAAGAAATGCACGAGTCGTATGCATGGTTAATGTCTCCGCTGTACCAGAACGGGACATTACCTCCAATGGGCCGCCGACGCCAATAATGCTTCAAACCACCCGGATATTCTTGAATTGCCAGGGCTCGGACGTATCGATGTCCTCGGGAAACAATACTTCGCGATCCTCGAGCGGCGTCCAATCTCCCCACACGCCCACGACTTCGCCCAGATAAGGATTGGCGATCTCGAGCACGCGGGCAAAATCCATCTGCTCGGATTCGACGATTCCGCGATTGGGATTTTCGATCGCCCAGACGATGCCCGCCAGAACCGCCGCCGCGACCTGCAGCGACGTGGCATTGTTGCAGGGAACAAGCCTGCGGGTCTCCTCGATCGAAAGCCGCGAGCCGTACCAGTAAACGCCTGTGCTGTTACCCATCAAAAGAACGCCCAACTCGTCGACGCCATTGGTGATATCATTCATCATCAGTCGTTGGCGCGGCTGCAGACGGCCATTCTTGCCGTTCAGCTCGTGCAGCGAGAGGACTGCACCATCGCACGGGTGATACGCGTAAAGGCAGGTCGGCCGGTAAACCGTCTTTCCGTGTTCGCGCAAGGTGAAATAATCGGCGATCGAAATCGCCTCGTTGTGCGTAATCAGAAAACCGTGATAGGGCCCTTCGAGCGGCGTCCAGCTGCGCACGCGCGTGGCGCATCCCGGCCGCATGAGATAGATCGCGGCGTCGCAGCCGAAATCGTGCCTCAGACCGTCGGCGGGCATGAGCTTTTCGTGCGTGCCCCAACCCAGCTCCGACGGCTGCCGTCCTTCGGCGGCAAATCCCTCGATCGACCACGTATTGACGAACTCCCCGACATCCTTGGGCCGGTCGCAGACCTGCGTGTCGCGCTCGGCGATGTGGACGACCTTGATACCGAGATCGCGCGCGAGCTCTGCCCATCTCTCCTGCGAGTTGGGTACCGGCGCGGCCTTGCCCGTATCGCGAGCGATATCGAGGAGAGCCTGCTTGACGAAATGATTGACCAGGCCGGGATTGGCTCCATGGCAAATCACCGCGGTATGGCCGCGGGGATATTTTGCCTTGAGCGCCAGAGCCGTCTCCCGCAGCGCATAATTGGACCGCTGCGAAACCGTCAGCGCCGGGTCGGTGTAAGTGCCTCGCCACGGTTCGACCACCGTATCGACATAAAGCGCGCCGCGCTCCTGGCAGAGCTCAATGAGCGCCACGCACGACACGTCGACCGAAAGGTTGACGAGGATATCGCCTCGGTTCAACCGTCCGCCGACCAGCGCGCGGTAATTGTCCCGCGTAACAGGCTCGACCAGAAACTCGATGCCGTAGCGCCCGGCTTCGTCCCGTCCGCGTTCGTCGGCGGTGAGGATCGAGATTTGCTCGGGCTTTACATCGACATGGCGCAGGATAAGCGGCATCACGCCCTGCCCGATGCTGCCGAAGCCGATCATCAGCATGCGGCCGCTTGCGGCCGCATGCTTGGTTTCGTCGGGCACAGGCGCCTTGCTCATTGAGGCCCGCCCTTCTCCAGGACGAATTGAGAGATTATTCTCGCGTCTCCGGAAGACCACGATCCGAAGAGGCGGACCGATCTTCGGCTGCCGCCGGGTGCAACATGCTCAGCCGCGTCACCGCGCCCATCTGCCCGGCATGGGCCGTCTGCCAGCGCGTGCATTCCTTGTAGACGCCGTCGCGCACCGCCTGTTGATCAGCGTCCTCGTAGTCGTTTGCGGCGGCATCCTCGGCGCGCGCGTCGGCTACCGAGGCGCAATAGGTTCCGGCATCCGGCGGCGGGTCGGCATTGAGGGGCGAGCCGCTCGAAGCCATCCTCGTGCGCGTTTCCTCAACGGCCAACCTCACGTCGTCCGGATGCGCGTCGTAGTCGGAATCGGGCGCGACGTGGCCGGCCGCTGCCGCAAGATGTTTCTCGTACAGAATCCGCGTCGTCTCGTAAGGATCCGGAGAGGTGTTTTCGATCTCGTCGGCGACGGCCACGCCGCGCGCGCGCTTATCCATGTATGTCGCGCCGCTGCGGCCCAAATCGACGAAGGCGCTGGCCCCATAGGTGACGTAAGTCAGCGGATCGAATGCCGAAATCGGCGACTTTGCCGGCGAGTTCGCGCGGAACCATCGGGCCGATGACGGGAAGATAGAGATAAGGGCCCTCGCCTATACCGTAATCCGCCAGCGTGTCGGCGAAATCCGTCTCGTGCTCGGCAATGCCGATCTTCTCGGCCACGTCGACGAAACCGCCGACGCCGATCGTCGTGTTGACCGTAAAGCGCGCCAGCGTCTGTCCGCCGCGCAGGAATTCCGCCTGCAGCAGATCGTTGGCGAACGTCACGGGGAGATCGATGTTGACGAGGAAGTTGTGGATTCCGTCGCGCACCGGCTCCGGTGCGGTGTCGTTATAGAAAACGGCAACCGGCCTGACGACGTTTTTATAAAGGACCTGGTGGGATGCGTAAAATGACCGGTTGGTGGACTGGTAGGGATCGTTCTGCGCCGTTCCGCCGCCAGTGCTGCAACCGGCAAGAAGCCACAGACCGGCAACCGCCACACACACCCGCCTCATATGCAAATCCTCGACGCTGCGCCGATAGAGAACCCGAGAACGATCCGCGAAGCAATCCCGCGCGGTTGCTACTATGACGCTCCTGCAACCGTCATCCCAATGCCCGCGCGGACGACCCGCTTTTTGCGATCCTCGAGGTGCGGCACGCGGCTTGCGATACAGGATGTCGCACGTATCGAAGCGAAACACTCCATGCTCCTTTCCCTGCTCATGGCTGCCAGTCTTGCCCAGGCCGCGGATCCCGCTGCTGTCGCAAGCATTCGCGCCGGCCGCCACGATTGCCCGCATTGCGAGCTCGCCGGCGCCGATCTTTCCAACCAATGCGTCAAGAAGGGTGACCTTCAGGGCGCGGATTTCGCCGGCGCGAAGCTCGTGCTCATGTGCATGTCCTACGCGGATTTCCGGGGTGCGATTTTCCGTAACACCGATCTTTCGGGGGCCAATCTGGCGCACGCCGAGCTCGATGGCGCCGACCTGACCGGCGCGACGCTCACCATTACCAGCCTCAGGGGGACGGACCTCTCCCATGCGAAGGGTCTTACCCAGCACCAGCTCGACCAGGCCTGCGCAGATGCGGCAACCAAGGTCCCCGCCGACCTGAGGGCGCATATCTGCTCTTAACCCTATTTTGCCTCCAGCAACCTTGAGCCCGGCTTCGCGGATTTACCGAAGCCGGGCTTTTTTTCATCCCGGCGCCGCGACAGGGAATCGAAGTTTCAAAAAATCTGTTGTAAAATGAACACCGGTAAGTCGGGGAAGTTGGAACGGTCATGTTGCCGAAGCTGTGGGTCGCGCTGGCCGCGGAAGCGATGGTAGTTGCCGGTTTCCTGTTCGGGGCGGCCGGCACATTCAGTTGGCCGCCGGCGTGGGCCTTCCTGGGTGTGGTGTCCGTCGCGGGCGTTCTCATCGCCCGGCTGGTGCTGAGAGAAGATCCGGCGCTGCTGCACGAACGGCGGCGCTGGCCGGTCCGGCGCACACCTTTGCCGTGGGACGGAATTCTCATCGTCATCTTCACGGTCCTGTTTCCCGGCTGGTTGGCGCTGATGGGGCTCGATGCCGTACGGTTCGACTGGACGTCGATGCCGGATTGGCTGCAGATCGTCGGCGGCATCGGCGTGGCGATGGCGCTGTCGTTCGTCTATCGCGTCTTCGAAGAAAATACGTTCCTGGCGCGCATCATGCGAGCCCGCACCGACCTCAGCCAAAAGCTGGTCTCGACCGGCCCTTATGCCGTCATCCGCCACCCGTTCTATGCTGCCGTCCTCTTCTTCTGCGCCTCCACATCGCTGCTTCTCGGTTCCTGGGTGGGCCTGGGAGGTGTTCTGCTGCTGGCGGCGTGTCTGGCCGTACGGGTCGCCATGGAAGACCGCCAGCTGTGCGCGAAGATCGAAGGTTACGCCGATTATGCGCGCCGCGTTCCCTACCGGCTGCTGCCGGGGATTTGGTGAGCCCCCGCTATTCGGCAGCTTGCGCGAACGTATCGGGCTTGAAGCGCAGAACAGGCTTGCGGGCGGCTGCGGTCTCGTCGAGCCGGCGGCGGGGCGCATAGCGCGGCGCATCCGCGAATTGTTCGCGTTCGCCGGCTCGCGCCGCTGCCGCCAGTCCGCGTAGCACGTGTATGAAACGGTCCAGGCTTTCGCGCGATTCCGATTCCGTGGGCTCGATCAACATGGCGCCGTGCACGACGAGCGGAAAATACATGGTCATCGGATGATAGCCCTCGTCGATCATCGCCTTGGCGAAATCGAGGGTGGTGACGCCGGTGCCGTCCAGGAAGCGGTCGTCGAATAAGGCCTCATGCATGCACGGGCCTTCGAAGGGAGCGCTCATCACGTCCTTGAGGCAAGCCAGCACGTAGTTCGCAGCCAGCACGGCGTCTTCCGAGGCCTGGCGGATGCCGTCGGCGCCATGGCTGAGCATGTAGGCCAGCGCGCGGACGAACATGCCCATCTGACCGTGAAAGGCGCACATCCTCCCGAACGGTTTGCTGTCGGGCGTAAGCGCGTTGCGATCTTCTATGAGACGCAGGCCCTGTTCGTCCGAAATCAGGAGCGGCAGAGGGGCAAAGGGCGCCAGGGCTTTCGAAAGAACCACCGGGCCAGCGCCCGGCCCCCCTCCGCCATGCGGCGTGGAGAAGGTCTTGTGCAGGTTGATATGCATGGCATCGATGCCCAGATCGCCGGGGCGCACGCGGCCGGCAATCGCATTGAAGTTGGCGCCGTCGCAGTAAAAATAGGCGCCGGCCCTGTGCACATGGTCCGCGATCTCGACCACGCGCCGTTCGAACAATCCGCAGGTGTTCGGATTGGTCAGCATGATGGCTGCCACGTCGGGCGAAAGCATCGCTTCGAGCGCATTCGCATCTACCCGGCCGCCGTCCTTGGCGGGCACCTCCTCGACTTCAAAACCGACGAGCGCGGCGGTGGCGGGATTTGTTCCGTGTGCGGAGGAAGGAACGAGAATGCGCCGGCGCTTCTCGCCGCGCGCCTGAAGCGCTGCCCGGATCGCCAGCAGGCCGCAAAGCTCGCCATGTGCGCCCGCCTTGGGGCTCATCGCCACGGCAGGCATTGCCGTCAGCTCTTTTAGCCAGTTCATGAGCTCGCCCATGAGCGCCAGCGCACCGCCCGCCGTCTTCTGCGGTTGCAGCGGATGGACGTCGGCGAACCCGGGAAGCCGCGCCATCTTCTCATTGAGACGCGGGTTGTGCTTCATGGTGCAGGACCCCAGAGGATAGAGCCCGGCGTCGATGGCGTAATTCATGCGCGACAGGCGCACGTAATGTCGAACGACTTCCGGTTCCGACAGACCCGGCAGCCCGATCCTCGCCTTGCGCCGCAATCCTCCCAGCCGCTCGTCCGAAACCTTGATGTCCGGAAAATCGACCCCGGTTGCGCCGCCGCGTCCAAGTTCGAAGATCAGCGGCTCCTCATGGTCGAGCCCGCGGTCGCCCGAGATCGTGGCCGTTGCGGACGTTCTTGCAGAGCCGGGCGTAGTGGGCCGGCCTTCCTTCTGCATCATTGCAGCACCTCCGCAAGCGCCTGAGCCAATGCCTGGCAATCCTGTTCGGTAACGGTCTCGGTGGCGGCAAGGATCAACAGATTGTCGGTGTTTGCATCATGCGGAAACAGACGCGACGCCGGCACCCCGCCCAGAATATGCCGGTCGGCGAGCGCATCGACGACCGCATCGGCGCGCACAGGCAGCTTGACAGTCAACTCATTAAAGAATGCCGGAGTAACAAGCTCGACGCCGTCGATCCCTTTCAGCCTTTCCGCCAGCGACGAGGCGCGCGCATGATTGAGGCGGGCGAGGCGCGTGAAACCCTCTTCTCCCAAAAGCGACAGGTGAATGGTGAACGCCAGGCAGCAAAGCCCGGAATTCGTGCAGATGTTGCTGGTCGCTTTTTCCCGGCGAATATGCTGCTCGCGGGTGGACAAGGTGAGCACGAATCCGCGTTTTCCTTCGGCATCCACGGTCGCGCCGGCGAGCCGGCCCGGCATCTGGCGCACGAATTTTTCCCGTGTTGCAAGCAGGCCTACATAGGGGCCGCCGAAATTGAGCGCATTGCCGATCGACTGGCCTTCGGCTGCGACGATGTCGGCGTCCATGGCGCCGGGAGGTTCGAGCAATCCCAACGAAACGACTTCCGTGACGACGGCGATAAGGAGCGCGCCCTTGGCGTGCGCGGCCAGTGCGACCGGCCGCAAGTCGCGAATGAGACCGAACACGTCGGGGCTCTGCACGACCACGCATGCCGTTTCGTCGTCGATCAGGTCGATAAGATTTTCGGCCGCCCCAGCTACGGTCGGCGCGCGCACGACGCTGCCCGAAAGCGCCGCCACGGTTTCGACCGTCTCGGCGTAATGGGGATGCAGGGCGCCGGAAAGAATTGCCTTGGGCCTGCGCGTGACGCGCTGCGCCATCAGAACCGCTTCGGCAGATGCGGTGGATCCGTCGTACATCGAGGCATTGGCCACCTCCATGCCGGCGATCAGCGCAACCTGGGTCTGGAACTCGAACAGATATTGCAGCGTGCCTTGCGCGATTTCCGGCTGATACGGCGTATAGGACGTCAGAAACTCCGAACGCTGGATCAGATGATCGACGGCTGCCGGAACATGGTGGCGGTAGGCGCCCGCGCCGCAAAAGAACGGCACCGAGCCGGCGGCGATGCTGGACTGAGCAAGACGCGAAAGATGCCGCTCCACCTCGAGCTCGCCTTGCGTATCGGGGAGTGCGAAGGCGCCACGCGCCGCCGTCGCCGACCGCGGCACGTCGCGATAAAGCGCGTCGATGTCCGCGGCACCGATCTTCGTCAGCATCTGGCGCCGGTCTTCCGGCGTCAACGGCAGATAGCGCATCGCCTCAGAGACCTTTCAGAAATTCCGTGTACTGATTATCCGTCATGAGCTTGCCGAATTCTTCGGTGTCCGTCACGCGCAGCTTGAAGAACCAGCCTTCCCCTTCGGGATCGGAATTCACCTTGGCGGGGTCCTCGTCCACGGCTCCGTTCGCGGCCGTCACCTCGCCGCCCATGGGCGCATAGATTTCGCTTGCCGCCTTTACGCTTTCCACCACGGCAATCTCGCCGCCCTGCCCCACCTTGCGTCCGATATCGGGCAATTCGACAAAGACGACATCGCCCAACTGGTTAGCGGCAAATTTCGTAATCCCGACGGTTGCCTCATCCCCGTCCAAGCGAATCCATTCATGGTCGTCGGTGTAGCGTGTCTCGCTCATATCCCTTTTTCCCGTCTTGAATTTTACGACGCGCGCCGATAGCGGTGCGCAACGAACGGCAATGGTGCGATCCGGGCCGGCAACGCCTTTCCGCGCACGATCAAATCGATCTGCGTGCCGTCGCCGGCAAAGGCAGTCTCGACATAGCCCATGGCAATCGGCGCATTGACGGATGGGCCAAACCCTCCGCTGGTGATCCGGCCGACGATCCGTCCGGTCTTGTCGGCGACAGCCGCTCCCTCACGCGCCGGCGCCTTGCCGTCGGGACGGATTCCGACCCGTTTGCTCGGCGCCCCATCGAACAGCAGCGACACGATCTTCTCGGCCGCAGGAAAGTTTTTCTCCATCTTGCGTCGCTTGCCGATCGCCCACGCCAGATCGGCCGTGACCGGATCGGTGGTTTCGTCGATGTCGTGACCGTAAAGGCAGAGACCCGCTTCGAGCCGCAAGGAATCGCGCGCACCCAATCCGACCGGCAACACCTCCGGCTCCGCCAGCAGCACACGGGCCACGCGCTCGGTATGCTCGGCTTTGATCGAAATCTCGAAACCGTCTTCACCGGTGTAGCCCGAACGCGATACGGTGCAGTCCATGCCATCGAACTCGGCGCTGGTCGCCGTCATGAACACGAGCGCCGCCGCCTTCGGGCAATGACGTTCCATCACCGCGCCTGCAGCAGGGCCTTGCAGCGCGATGAGAGCCCGATCGTCGGCGGTCTTCAATGCGACGTTGGAAGCAAGCCGCGCCCGGATGAAGGTATCGTCAATCTCCTTGCGCGCGGCATTGACGATGAGCCCCAGGACTCCGTCGTCGGCAGCGGAGATGGAGCGCGTCACCATCAGGTCGTCGACGATTCCGCCCGCTTCGTCGAGCAGCAGCGAGTAGCGCGTGCGGCCGCATCCGAGGCTGCGGAAATCCCCGGGCGTGAACGCTTCGAGGGCGCGCGCAGTGGTTTCGTGGTCCGGTCCGACCAGAATGCGTTTTCCCATGTGGGAAACGTCGAAAAGTCCAGCCTGCTCGCGGGTGTGCAAATGCTCTTTCAGGATGCCGGCGGCATAATGCACCGGCATTTCGTAGCCCGCGAATGCGACCATCTTGCCGCCAAGCTCGCGATGGAGATCGTAAAGCGGGGTTCTTTGCAACGTCTGGCTTGAGATATCGGCCATGATGGTCCGGCAAAAGGGTTGAATTGGCGCGCCCGGCAAACCGGAAACCCGCGCCCCTCTGTCAGCGGACCTGAGAGATTTCGCCGGCTGGCCGGCTTACCCCTTCGGTGAGGGCACCACGCCGTGATGCCCTTCTTTCCAGAACGTCATCTCCTTCGCGGTCCTTTTGCCTGAGAGTTTCCGGGGCGGTTGCTCCTTCGGCGTCCATCGTGTTGGCGACGGCTCTCTCCCGCGAGGGGTCATGTGATGGCCGCACCCGCGCGCCTCGCGGCGGGCCGGTACGTTGCAGCGCATCATAAGCGGCCAGGCGTGCAAGTCAACGCCGACGCGAAGTTGTTCACAGTTGCAGTTCCTCGCCCGCTGCGCGGGGGAGGAACATCGCCTCAAACCAAAAACCGCACCGCGACGTGCCAATGGTGCAGCGCCACGTGTCCCAGCACGAGAAAACCAAAAAGACAGACGGCAAGACCCGACCCATGGTTGATGATTTTCATCACACGCGTATCGATGCGCGCGTGGAAAAATCCCACGACCGTGGTCAGCGTGAACCACCAGAGAACGGAGCCGGCAAACACACCGGCCACGATGAAGGCCGCGTCGAAGCGGCCGTCCCCGGCGGTTGCGGCAATCCCTCCAACACTCGCGAAAAGGGCGGCAAATCCGAACAGCGTTGCAGGATTGCTGATCGTCAGCGCATAGGTCGACGCCACCATACGCCCCAGCGAAGGGCGTTTCGGGTCCCGTATGTCGTTGTTGCCCTCGAGCGGCCGGCCATGGAGAGGATCGGCAATATAGGTGTAGGTCCCAAAGATCAGCAACAGGCAGCCGCCGGCGAGCTGGATAACCGTGGAATGGTGCTCGATCCAATCGCGGATGGCTGTAAGTCCGAAGCCGATCACAATCGCGAACGTGGCGTCGCCCATGGCGGCGCCGACCCCCGCCAGGAAGCCGTTCAGCGGGCCCCACGCGAGCGTCCGGCGAATGCAAAGGAGATTCACGGGGCCGATGGGGACAGCCACGATCAGCCCAATGAATACGCCCGAGAGGATATAGAACAGATAATTCATCCGGTGCGCTGAAAGCGTTTCACGGCAGCTGCCATCGTATGGTCGGGACGGCTGACGATCCGCACCCTGCAGTGATGGACTCGGCCGAAGGTCCGAGCCCGATTGCGATTCTCATGAATTCAATTCCCAGAAAGCCGATCCACAAATAACCCGGGCTGCATCCGTCTCTTTGCTACGACGCCAGCCTTGAAGCAGTTTTCCCTTGGCACTTCCAGAGCGCGATTGCTGCCAACGGACGACTCTGTGTCCGCATTAAAACACAAGGCGCAAAAATTGCGGCGCCCGTCAAGGTCGGGCAAAATTCGACTGCGCAGGGACTCGACAGAACGGCAACCGCGGCACAACCATTTTTCTTAAGATTCCCGCGAGAGTATCCGCGAAGGGAAGGATAGGCCGGGCAGGAAACCCGACCCACTGGTGAGGCGTCATGCAGGCAATTGAACTGAAGTTGCTGGGTTACCGGCTGATAACCGCGGAAATTCTCTACCGCATGCCCGATCATCCCGATCTCCTGCAAAGTTTCATCTGGCAGGAGCTGGATTTGGTACCGCGGCTGCCGGTGCTGAACAAATTCCTCCATTTCTGGGAAGAAAACATCGAAGGCAAACTGCATTCGGTGCGCGTGGCGACGAGAGGGCTCATTGCCCCAGCGGAGCTCAAACTGGCCGGCGCAGAATTCCGCCTCCACTAGGCTGAAGAGTCTCGAGGAAGCGGACGGGCGCGCCCGCTCCTTCCGCCACGAGCGCGCCGTCGCGCGCGATGATCTGTCCACGGATGATCGTGGCGACCGGCCAGCCGGTGGTTTGCATTCCGTCGAACGGCGTCCATGCGCATCGCGACGCGATCCAGCTGTTCTCGATCCGCTTCCTGGCGGCAAGATCGACGATCGTGAAATCCGCGTCGTATCCCAGAGCAATCCGGCCCTTGCCCGCGATGTTGAACACGCGCGCAGGACCGGCGCTCGTCAGATCGACGAAACGCGAGAGCGACAGACGGCCGGAATGGACATGGTCGAGCAGCAGCGTGACCAGCGTCTGCACCCCGGGCATTCCCGAAGGCGTATTGGGATAGACCTTGTCCTTCTCCTCGCGGGTATGCGGCGCGTGGTCGGAGCCGATCACGTCCACCAGGCCTTCGCGCACCGCCTGCCACAGCGCCTCGCGATGGCGCGCGTCGCGAATGGGCGGATTCATTTGCGCGTAGGTTCCCAGGCGTTCGTAGCACTCCGGTGCCGCAAGCGTGAGATGTTGCGGCGTCGTTTCCACCGTTGCGAAATCGCGGGCGTCCGCCAGCAGCGGCAGCTCCTCGGCCGCGGTGACGTGCAGCACGTGCAGCCTGCGGCACGCGCGGCGCGCAAGCCCGAGCACGCGCTCGGTGGATCGCCGTGCCGTTTCTTCGTCGCGCCAAATGGGATGAGTGCCAGGCTCGCCAGCCCGCGCCAGCGCTTTGCGCTCTTTCAACCTGGCCTCGTCTTCGGAATGAACCGCCATCCGCCGCGATCCGGCCTTGAGCGCGGCAAAGATCGCGTCTTCCTCGTCGAGCAGCAGCGTCCCGGTCGAAGATCCTAAAAACGCCTTGACGCCCGCCACGCCGGGCATTCGCTCGAGAGCGCCCAGCGCGCCGATGTTCTGCGGCGTGGCTCCCACGTAAAAGGCGTAATCGCAATGCATGCGGCCGTGCGCGCGCGACAGCTTGTCCTCGATGGCTTGCCGCGTGACGGTCGGCGGATTGGTGTTGGGCATTTCGAACACGGCCGTGACCCCGCCGAGCACCGCCGCGCGGCTGCCGGTCTCCAGATCTTCCTTGTGCTCGTTTCCCGGCTCGCGAAAATGAACCTGGGTATCGATCACCCCGGGCAGGACATGAAGCCCGCGCGCGGAAAATGTCTCTCGCGTCTGGCCGGCTCCCAGATTGCCCAGCGCTGCAACCCGGCCGCCACGAATGCCGATATCGGCGACGGCCAGCCCGTCGGGCGTGGCTACCAAACCGTCCGTAATGAGAAGATCGAATGCGTCCGTCATGTCTGCGATCCGTTTCCCATTCAATGTTTTCGCTCCGCCCTATTCCCGCGCAGGAGCGCATCGAGCCGTGCTGCGGCATCGCCGGCCGCCCCTGGAAGGCCGCCAATGACGAGACCGACGCTACCGCGCCGTCGAGCCGGCGGGAAGCCTCGCGGTTGCCAAGGATTGTCCCGAGCTTTAGAGGTCGCCCCCTTACCTTTCGAGGCCAATCCGTGCGGGTGATGCAGATCATGGCGGGTGCCGAAGTAGGCGGCATCGAGACGTTCTTCTTCGACGCCGTATGCGCATTGGCCGATGCCGGTGTCGAGCAATATGCGGTCGTCCGCCCCAACATGCATGCGGGGCTCCAACAATTGCGCGCGCGCGGCATACCCAGCGCAACAGCGGAATTCAGCTCCTGGTGGTCGTGGCCGACCCGCCGCGCCTTGCGCAAAGCCGTGGACGAATTTCAGCCCGGCATCGTTCAGTACTGGACGGGGCGGGCCGCCGTTTATGCGCCCAGGACGGACGCGCGCCAGGTGGGATGGTATGGCGGCTACCGCCGGCGGAAGGACTATCGCACCTGCACCGATTTCATAGCCATCACGCCAGACCTGATGCGCCACATCCGCGCCGAGGGCATCGCGGATGATCATGCCGCGTTGATTTACATTTTTGCCGAACCGCGCCCCGCACCACCCGTGCCGCGCTCGACGTTGGCAACGCCCTCAGACGCACCCCTGCTCCTCGCGCTGGCACGCCTGCACTGGCACAAAGGTATCGACGTTCTCCTGGACGCAATGGCAGATTTACCCGACGCCCGTCTCTGGATTGCCGGCGAAGGGCCCGACCGGGCAAAGCTCGAAGCGCAAGCCGCGCGTCTTGAGCTCCAGGACCGCGTGCGTTTCCTGGGCTGGCGCACGGATCGCGACGCGCTGTTGGCGGCGGCGGATATCTGCGTGTTTCCCTCGCGCGACGAACCGTTCGGCGCCGTCATGATCGAGGCGTGGGCGGCGGGAAAGCCGTTGATCGCCGCTGCCGCGCTAGGGCCGGCCGCGTTCGTCAAGAGCGGCGAGAATGGAATACTGGTGCCGATCGGCGATGCACCCGCGCTCGCGGCGGCGATACGCAACGTCATCGACGATGCGGTGCTTCGTTCCGAGATCGTCGCCGGCGGCAGACGGACTTTCGAGGACAGTTTCACGAAGCAGGTGCATGTGGCCAAGACGCTAGCGTTCTATAAAACGCTGATCGGACGATAACCGGCAATGCGTTCTCCTGCCGAAATTGTCTACAATTTTCACTGGATCGTGCCGGGGCAGGCCGCCCGATCGTCGCAGGCTTACGCCGGATTTCTCGGTCCGTTTCTGCGCGCCCACGGCATCGAGGCGATGATCAATTTCAGGGGGCCTAATCCCGGATGGCAGTGGTGGCGTTATGAGAAGCGTGTTTGCGCGCAACTGAACATCGAGCACCACGACGTCATGCTGAGTTCGAAGAATCTCCCGACGCGCGGCATGCTGGTGACGATGCTGAATGCATTCGACGGTGCGGCGCGGCCGTTCCTCATGAAATGCTCGGGCGGTCAGGATCGGACGAGCTTCGCCGCGGCACTTTACTTGCTGCATGTGGGCGGCTGGAAAGCCTTCGACCGGGCGACGGAACAGTTCTCGTGGTGGCCGTATCTTCACCTGCCGCGGCAAAATCAGCGCTGGCTCAAGCTGTTCCTGTACTTTGCCCGGGATGACGCGGGATCGAAACCGTTGCGGCGGTGGATCGAGACCGACTATACGCCCGAAAAATGCAAGGCATGGCTGGATGCGCATGGCTGCGGCGATTGCTTTCAGGCCATCCAGCTCGAACCCAAGTTTGCACCAAAAACCTAGAATGCAATCCACGCAATTCATAGGCGGGGTTCCTCCCCTGCGAGCGAAGCGAAGCCGGGCAGGCGGATTGCGGCGCGCAGCGACGCAAGACGGAGGGGGCGATTTCGCAATGCCTGTCGATTTCCCACCCCCTCCACCGCTTCGCGGCCCCCCTCCCCCGCTGCGCGGGGGAGGAACCAACAGCTAAGGAGAGCTAAACGTTTGTGCGGCATTGCCGGAATCATGATGCGCAACGGTGGCAGGCTCGATCCGTCCGTTCTAGATCGTCTGTCCGCAGCGCTCGCCCATCGCGGCCCGGACGGCAGCGGCCGCTTCATCGACGACCGCGTCGGACTGATCAACACGCGCCTTGCCATCATCGATCTTGAAACCGGCGACCAGCCCTTTGAATGCGCCGACGGCGCGGTATTGGTCGCGAATGGCGAAATCTACAACGATCCGCAAATTCGCGCTGCGTTGGCGGGCACACCGTTCCGGTCGCGCTCGGATTGCGAACCGCCGCTCTTTCTGTATCGCAAGAAGGGACTGGCATTCGTCGACGATCTGCGCGGCATGTATGCGATCGCGATATACGACAAGGCTCACGACAGGCTCATGCTGGCGCGCGATCCGTTCGGGATCAAGCAGCTCTATTTCGTCTCCGCGCCGGACTACTTCGCCTTCGCGTCCGAGGCGCAGGCCCTGATCGCCGCAGGCCTCGCCGGCAACGAGATCGACCGGTCCAAATGCGCCGAGCTGTTGCAGCTGAAGTTCACGACCGGCCGCCAGACGGTTTTCGCGCAGGTCGAGCGGCTGTTGCCCGGCGAGACCATCGTGGTGGCAAATGCAGCGATCGTCGAGCGCCGTCACAGGGCTGCGCTGCCGCGGGAGCAAAGCCCCCGCCGGCGTTTGCGCAATCCTTTGCGGTGCCTGGACGATATTCTTGCCGACAGCGTTGCGGCGCATGTCCGTTCCGATGTGCCGTACGGCCTGTTCCTGTCAGGCGGCATCGATTTGTCGACGATTTTGGCGTTGATGGCGCGCGTCTCGTCCCAACCGGTTTGTGCTTTTACCGCCGCCTTTCCCAACAGCCGGGCGGCGGATGAGAGCGAGGCCGCGCGCCGGGTCGCAAAAGCGGTGGGCGCCAAGCATCACATCGTCGAGCTGACACGGGACGATTTCTGGACCGCTGCGCCGCGCGTTGCCGCCGCCCTGGACGACCCGACCACCGATGCCGCCGCCCTGCCTACGTTCAAGCTCGCCGCTGCCGCAAGGGATGCACATATAAAAGTTGTCCTCAGCGGCGAAGGCGCCGACGAAATCTTCGGCGGTTACAGCCGTTACCGCCGCGCGGCGTGGCTGGGCGGGCTGCTGGCGCGAAAATCGCGCAGCCATGGCGTCTTGGACGAATTGTTCGACAGCCCTGTAACCCCGGCGTTCGCAAACTGGCGGGACGGGCTTGAACGCGTCGAGCGGGAAGAACTCAGCGACGCGTGGTCGGCCGTTCAGAAATTGCAGGCCGTCGATTGCGCCGAATGGCTGCCCAACGATCTGCTCGTCAAACTCGACCGCTGCCTGATGACCAACGGCGTCGAGGGCCGCACGCCATTCCTCGATCCGATCGTAGGACCGTTCGGCTTTGCCTTGCCCAACAATTTGAAGGTGCGAGGCAATTTCGGCAAATGGCTGCTGCGCAAATGGCTGTCGGTCAACCTGCCCGAAGCCGGCGCCTTCGAGAAAAAGAAGGGATTCAATCCGCCCGTCGGCGAGTGGATCGACTCTTACAAGACGCAACTCTTGCCGCTTCTGTCCGCCCAGCCCGGCATCCGCGAGTTGTCGCTAATGGGAGCCGTGCAGAAGGCGCTGGCAAATCCCACGAGATATCCGCAAGCCGCCTGGAGCCTCGTCTTCTACGGCCTCTGGCACAGCCACCATGTGCTGCGCGTGCCGGCCTCTGACACCATCGGCGACGTGCTTTCGGCGGCGACGCGGGCGTGACTCCTTACGACCGCAGGCTTCCAACCGGCACGGCTCAGACGCGGTTCACGTGAACAGAATGCATCCGCTCGCAAAATATTTCGCTACAGCGCGATGTGACGGATCACAGTGGGAGCGCGCGCGTCCCTGCGCGTCACATTCCTTTCACAGCCGAGGACGGCCCCGCTCCCAGCGGAGCATATTTCACGGCGCGAGAAATGCGCTCCCGGCGCGGCCTTGACGGATATCAAGGGTTCCACCGGCACGGCATGTTCGACTGCCTCGGAAGCCCGCCCGGAATTTCGAGACCATGCGACGCTTGCCACTCGGAAAAGTGTACCAGCTACTTGAGCCCGGTCCTGTCGTCCTGTTGACGACCGCGGAACGGAAGAGAGCCAACATGATGACGATGTCCTGGCACATGATGGTCGATTTCGAACCGCCGCTGGTGGCCTGCATCGTTTCGCAAAACAATCACAGCTTCGCCGTCCTACGGTCGACGCGGGAATGCGTCATCGCTTTGCCCGCGGTCGAACTGGCGAAAACGGTTGTCGGCATCGGCAATTGCTCCGGCCGGGACGCGGATAAATTCGCCAAATTCGGTTTGACGCCCTTGGCTGCGTCCAGCGTAGGCGCCCCGCTGATTGCCGAATGCGCCGCAAATCTCGAATGCAGAATCGTCGATGCGCGGCTTGCAAACAAATTCAACCTTTTCATTCTCGAAGTGCTTGCAGCCTGGCATGATCCCGCGAAGAAAAACGCGAAATTCATCCACCATTGCGGGTTCGGCCGCTTCGTTGTCGATGGCCGGTCAATTCAGCTGAAATCCAGGATGCGATGAACCTCGCCTGCTGGAGCGGCGTGCGTTCGTGTGAGATCGCTGGCCCCTCATTGTCATGACCCGCGAATGCGGGCCACCCAGTTGGAACGAGCAAAATGTTGAAGATTCGGCTGCGATGTTCGTTCTGCTCGGCCCGAAGAGTGTGACCTGGGTGGCCCGCATTCGCGGGCCATGACATGATTGTGATTCCATCTGAATATCCGCCGCTCTACATTCGGCTGTTCATGTGTTGAAATCGTCTGTCCAATTCGGCGCGAGACGCATGAATGAATTCCGCGGTCATTCCGTAGCCGATTTCGAATACGTCCTGGCCCAAAGCGATCATGACCGCTGAAACGAACTGCTCCGGCTCCAGGCCGGCGCGGAAGTTGCCCCGCCTTGCCCGTCCCTCAGGATTGAGGTTGGTGTCGACCGCGGGTGGAACGATCTCGAACACCTTGATACCGACCTTCGCGAGCTGCAGGCGAATGGCCATGGACCAGGCATGCATGCCGGCTTTGCTGGCACTATAGACGGGCATCCGCGCAGCGGGCACGAAGCCGAGACCTGAGGAGACATTGATGATCGCCGGATGCGGGTTCTTCGCGAGAAGCGGTATGAAGAGCCCGGAAAGAACGATGGGTGCCTCCAGGTTCACACGGATTTCGTTCTCGCCTGCGAGAAACTCCTCAAGACCATTTGTAAAGTCTATGTCGCGCTGTATGCCGGCATTATTGACGAACACATTGAGGCCCGGCAAGTCGGCGCGGACGCGTTCCACCAAATGTTCCCAATTCTGCTCGCACGCGACGTCACAAGGATAGCAGTGCAGGCTCGGATGCTTGCGCTTGGCCTCGCCGAGCCGTTGCTCGCTGCGCCCGCAAATCGCCACCGTGTTTCCCCGCGCGAGAAACGCTTCCATCATGGCATAGCCGATCCCGCTCGAGCCTCCCGTGATCAGGATCGTATTACCGGACAGCTGCATGAGCCCGTTCCTTTTGCGGCTTTGCGGGATAGCCCACGGACTGGGCAAACAGGACGCGCTGAGAGGGCTTCAAACTCAATCTTCCCGCCAGCCCCGCCCGATCGCAATTGTGGAACCAGGCCGCCAGTCCATTGGCTGCCGCAAAGAGATACACGTTCCCCGCGATCAGGCTCGTATCGACGAAATAGTAGGATTTTTGGATCTCGGCGTCGTGCAAACCGGGTTCCTGATATCCTTTGGAATGAACGAGCCGATCGATGTCGACAACATAGACGAGGGCTGCGGGCGCATTCGCGTCGATGCCACGCTGGCCGGGTGTAAGCGTCAAATTCCGCAGATCGTCCGGCGCGACGCAAACGAGGGCATTTTCGAGCGCCTCATAGCGATAAGCGCCTTGGTCCAGAACGACATAGATCTCGATCTCCTGCGAGTTGCTTGCCGAGGCAGCCGTTCTGCCCGTAAGCCCAAAAGGACCATTCTTCGCGCGGTTGACGCCGTCACCCGCCCACAAAAGGTTCGCAAGCATCTGCAGCGAGAGCGGTCTTGCTGCGATCTCCCGCGTCGTTTTCCGGCGCGCGAGCGCATCGAAGAGAGAGAGGCTCGACGGATCTGCTGCCGCCACCGGCAAGAAAATTCGTTCGCCTTCAGCCAATTTGCGCCATTGCTCCATTTTCCGGCTGCGGTTTTACCACGAAAAGCGGAAATCCGTTTGATGGGCGCGGACGTGACTGCTTTCGACTTCGAGCCGCACGAGATTGCGCGGTCCTCACGATTTGATACTTGCCGCCGGTAGCGGCGTGTCTTCGCCGTCTGGTACTTGTCGATATGACCGCGTCATTTTACCTCAATACGGACGACATCGCGAACTGCCCGGCCGCCGTGGCTGTCGCCCGGAACGATCAACCGCAGTCCGTCTTCCGCGCCGAGTGCGTCGCCGTTCTTCGCATAGGCGATGATGACTGACTTGCCTTCGAATTTGGGATCGAGCTCGCCCATGGAAAGGGCAACTGCGTAACCGTCGCTGCCGGTGACGAAAATCGTGTGGCTGAGATGTGCGCCCTTTTCGGGTGCATCGACGACCGAGGCGTTGACAAGAAGCGTCCATAACAGGACGCCGGTATAGGTTCCCGTCTCCTGCCCGTGTTCCGTCAGGAACGAGACCGTGACGCTCGTGGCTGGCAACGCCTGCAAAACGCTTTGCGTGAACTCCCCGGGCTTCCGGACTTGCCCGTCAAGCATAATGGCTTGCGCCGTGGACGGTGCAGCGACCGAAACGTGCCGGCCGGGGTCGCATAGCGCGAACAAAAGCGCGAAGGCCGCGACGGTAATCCGATGCGCGAACTCAATCCGCATGATGTTCCGAACCCGTTTTTCGACAGTCGGCCGTTCGCGCCGCTATTTCCGTCGCGTAACCCCTAGCCTGTTTTTCCGTTTCGTCGACGACCGCGCGACAGCAGGTTTGGCCATTCGCGCAAGAGCTCGTATTTCGGCATTCGCCGACTGCGATGCAATCGTTTCGATGGCGCGGTATCGGGCCACCACCGCGCGGCCCGTTTCCGTCAACGACGTGCCGCCGCCCTTCACGCCCCCCGTTGCCGCGGCAGTGGCGGGGGCCCCCATGACCGCCTCGATTTCCTGAACCAGCAGCCAGGCGCGGCGGTAGCTCATTCCCATCGCGGCGGCTGCCCGCCTGATCGAGCCTTCCGCATCGATCAATTCCAGCAGCCGGGCCTTGCCGGGTCCAAGTGCGGCTCCGTCTCCCAAGTCGATGCGTATCGTCAGGCGCGCCATGACGAAACAATGCCCGGTGCGCCGACCGAGGTCCAGTCCCCATCATTGTGCGCGTTCGCCCGGCATGATATTGAACCTGATATCACGAGCCAATGCAGGTGGGGTGCCTCGATGCGGTGGATTTGCAAGGCGCGGCTCGTCATGGCCGCAATGCTTCTTGTTCTGGCGCCTCTTGCGGCGCGCGCCGCCGACATCACGGTCTTTGCCGCGGCGTCGCTCACCGACGCGTTGCAGGAAATCGGCCAGTCGTACGAAGCGCAAAGCGGACATACTGTCGCTTTCTCGTTTGCCGCTTCTTCGGTGCTGGCGCGTCAGATCGAAGCGTCGGGCGGTGCGGACATGTTCATCTCCGCCGACACCGACTGGATGAACGAGCTCGACAGTCATCATCTGATCGCACGCGACACGCGCAAAAATCTTCTCGGCAATCGCCTCGTTTTCATCGCGCCGGCGGGCCGGCATATCCGGCTGAGAATCGCGCCGCACTTCGACCTGGTCGATGTGCTGGCCGGAGGGCGCCTCGCCATCGCCAGCCCCAATTCGGTTCCGGCCGGCAAATACGCGAAAGCCTCGCTGACAACGCTCGGCGTGTGGGATTCCGTCGCCGATCATCTGGCTCCGGCCGAAAACGTGCGGGTTGCGCTGGCCTATGTCGCGCGCGCAGAGACGCCGCTGGGCATCGTCTATACGACGGACGCGCTGTCGGACCCGCGTGTGCGGATCATCGCAACCATTCCCGACGATTCGCATCAACCCATCGTCTATCCGGTTGCCCTCACCAAAGATGCAAGGCCGCTCGCCGGAGATTTCCTCCGCTACCTGAGCAGCACGCGGGCGCGCGATGTTTTTTTGAAAGACGGCTTCATGATTTTGGGACAGTACTGAGCTTCCGTCTGCCCGCATCCCGCTGGTACCGCGAATCACGGGTTGCTGACATGTGAAAAGATTTAGCGCGGTGATCGCAGAGGATTGGCAGCCCGCCTTCGCTGAAGCTTCGGCGGATCTTGTGTGTCACCCTGTCCGCCGGAGCCTTGGCGTAGGCGGAAGGCCGCAGGAGAAAATGGCGGGCGCAGGGCTCGCATTATCGGCCACTTCGAATTGCAGAGGCAGCGATGCCGCCGGTGCGGCCGTGTCGGCCGCCCACGCGCTCGGCGATGCCAGCAGCAATCCGCCTGCGACAATTCTCCAAGTTCTATTGGCCGCCATGCTGCCCCTCCGCATCGTGATATCTAAACGGATATCACATCAAACCGGCAGGCTTTGCAAGGGGTTGGCAATCCCGGCGAAATTTCCGCAAGCCGCCTCGAGCCTTCTCTTCCACGAACTGTGGCGCAGCCGTCACGTGTTGCGCGTGCCGGCCTATGGCGCCATCGGCGATATGCTTTCGGCGGCAGTCAGTGGGAACAATTTGCAAAATACAGTGACACTGGCTCCATTACCGCAGTTCCGGCGTGTTTCGTCACGCGGTCGAGACTTGCGGCCGGGCCCGCGGCGCGCCAATCGCCTGCCGAGGACGCGATCAAGGCCGGTTACAAATCTCCTCCCGTGCTCGTGTCCCCCGATTTGGCGCCTCGATCGGCAGCTGCGCGCGCAAAAATTTTACTCCTTCGTAGCGCCGCTGTCGTTTCTCACCATCAGGCTGGAGACGTTCACCGGTTCGAAATCCGCGAGCGTCAGACTTGTCAGGCAAGATAAATCTGTGTCGTTCCAACGCGCATCCGGTGTGCCGATCAGCCCGCCGCTATCGCCGTTGTCGGCCAGAATGATGCCGTAATCGCGGAACGCCGCGATGACGATCGCCGCCTGCGGGCTGCTCGCGGCGCAGGCGGGCGTCGCCACCGAGGCTTTCAGCCGGTAGATTTCCCCCGCCGGTCCCGTCATCGTGCAGCTCACCGGCGGTTTCGCCTGCGAGATTTCCGCTTCGACCGGAATCGTACCCCGCTTTGTCGCGCAGCTTCCGACGCCGGCCGTCTCCGTCGCCGGCCACACCCAGTAATTCAGCATGTGGTTCAGCGTGAACCTGATCGGGTGCTTCACGGTGCCATTGGGCGCCGAAGGCGTTCCGGTGCCGATCACCTCGTCGGCATTCACCAACAATGGCGCCACCGGCAGCCCGGCTGCGTCCGACGTGCCTTCGCCCTGCGGCGTCAGTTTATTGCCGTTCACGTTCGGCCACAGCGCGTTGGACGAATCCGTCCATCCCGGATTCTCATAAATCCCTTGCCACATCTCATAAAGCGCTGGCGTCGTCCTGGGGCCGGGCGAGCGATAGATCAGCACATGCCGATCGCCCGTCGAATGGCTGGTGCCTTCCACCGGCGCATTCGCAGGGATCGGGCCCGAGGTGAAATAGGACTGGTATACCGTCGTCGTTACAGCCACATCGGGCTGATCGTAGGGCACCGAGAACGAGGGAATCCCGTTCGGAAACGGGCTCGCCGAGGTGTTGCCGAAAAAGGGTTTCACCGTCGCCGAAAGATAAGCGGAATAGATCGGCGCCGCCGGCGAAGTATCCACAGGCAGCCCGGTGAACGCGGCATCCACCCGGTGATGGAAGATCGAATTTGCCGGGAATATCTTCGCCAGAAACGTGTTTGCGCCATCGATCGCAAATGCGATCTGGCGGCTGGCCTGCGCACCGTCGCTGTCCCTCACGATGATGCGCGGAAAGTAAGTGCCCTGGCCGCCGATCTCAGCGCCGCCGACAAGCCCGCTTGCGGCATCGAGCGACAAGCCTTCCGGCAGCGGCGGATAATTATCCGTCCCGTCGATCGAGAACGTGTATGGCGGCACACCGCCTGCCGCCGCAATCGAGCACCCGGCATAAGCCTTACCCTGGCTGCCCCCGGGGCATTCCGTCGTAGTGATGCTAAGCGCCGTTCGTCCATCGTAGGCCGATGCGCACGGTGCGAAGAAGGCTAAAGCCACGGCGGCAGCGGCCGGAAGCAATCTATCCATGCGATGGTTCTCCGGCGACCGGCGAAAGATACCATTTCCGCCGGCATCCGTGTCCGCACAATTCCGCTATGGGTTAAGCTCGTCCCAATGTTCCGTTTCGAATGTTATCGACGGTTGGGGCAGAGGACGGTTCCGAAAGCAAATTGAGCGAGCGACCGGCCCCGGCGCACGATGGCCCGGCGGTAATCCCGTCGTTCCCCACTGCGCGCATTCGGCGACGGAATGCCGGATGGCATTTGGTGCCTCATCCGGCGTCCGGGGTTTGCGGCGCAGCATCCCCTGCGTCTTCCGCGCAACCTTGGGTACCCTGCGCTAAAAATGCCGCCACGTTGGAGGAATCGCTTTTTGAGAAAAGTGGGTACTATCCGTAAAGCCGCATAAGCAATGGCGTCGGCACGCGTAGCGCGTACAGCAAGAGCAGGCCCAGATTGCGTGCGTATTCCTGCAGGCGGCTCTGCGATCGAAAATGCTCGGCGCGGCTAATGGCGCGTGAGCGCAGCATCACGATCCGCTTGCGTCCCAGCCGCCGTGCGAAGTCGATATCCTCCATGGCTTCGAGCCGGCTGAAGCCGCCGAGCTTGTGATAGAAGCGCCGGGAAATCAGCAGGCCCTGATCGCCGCTGGGAAGGCCGAAGAGCCACCAGCGCCAGGCAACTACCGATTCCAGCCGCCGCGAGCGCGGCTCGAAATCGTCGATGGCGAAGCGGAACGCCGCGGCGCGCGGATTGTCGTGCGACGATCGCTCGATGAAGGAATGCGCCTCGTCCTCCCAGCCGGCCTCGAGCACCGTGTCGGGCCGAAGAAACAATACCCAATCGCCCCGCGCCGCCTCGGCGCCTTTTTCCATTAGATGGCCGCGGCACCGCGAGGCCGAAACCACGCGCGCCCCGGCCGCATCCGCGAGCATCAGCGTCTCGTCGGTCGAGCCTCCGTCGGCAACAATGACCTCGCGCACCAAGCCCCGCATCGCCGCTTCCAGGAGGCTGTCGAAACAGCGCGGCAGGCCGGCGGCGGCGTTCAGCGTCGGGATTACAACACTAATCATGCGCAGGACTATGGCTCAAGCGGCCAAAACGTTCAAAAAAATGTTGCATAGCAAAATACAAATGTTCTTGCTTTGTTCCGACATTGGGCTAATGTGCCGCTATGATCACGGTTCTCGACATCAGCATCGATCCTCGCCGGCTCAGAGGCCGTGGGGCGCTCTCCAACGACGCCGGACGGTTCGAACCGCATTCGCGGGTTTTGCTGGACGACGGGTGGTCGAGCGACGAGGCGTTGCCGTCGCTCAAGACGCAGGTTTTGCGAGATGCGTCGCGCACGATCATCACGCGCAACAAATCGCCCGACATCTCCTTCGATCGGTCGATCAATCCTTACAAGGGCTGCGAGCACGGCTGCGTCTATTGCTTCGCGCGGCCGACGCACGCCTGGCTGGGGCTTTCGCCGGGCGCCGATTTCGAAACGCGCATTTTTGCCAAGCCCAACGCAGCCGAGTTGCTTGAGCAGGAGCTTTCGGCGCCGGGCTATGTGCCGAAGGTGATCGCCATGGGCACCAACACCGATCCCTATCAGCCCATCGAGCGAGACATGCGGATCACCCGCGCGATTCTCGAAGTGCTTCTGAAATTCCGTCATCCGGTGGGGATCGTGACGAAGTCTGCGCTGGTCCTGCGCGATCTCGACATTCTGGCGCCCATGGCCGAGATGGGGCTGGCAAAGGTTGCGCTCTCGGTGACGACGCTTGACAGAACCCTTGCGCGCACGATGGAGCCGCGGGCGACGACGCCGCGGCGGCGCCTCGATGCAATCCGCACATTACGTGCGGCGAGCGTTCCTGCAGGCGTGATGTTTGCCCCCGTCATTCCGGCGCTCAACGACGACGAGATGGAGAGCGTTCTTGGCGCGGCTGCCGAGGCCGGCGCGCAAAGTGCGGGTTATGTGCTGCTGCGCCTGCCGCTCGAGATAAAGGATCTGTTTCGCGAATGGCTCACCGCCAACGAGCCGGGGCGGGCCGGCCATGTCATGTCGCTGATCCGGCAAATGCGCGGCGGCAAGGATTACGACAGCCAGTGGCATACAAGGATGAAAGGAACCGGTGCCTACGCGGAGATGATTGCACAGAGATTCCATCTCGCGGTGAAACGGCTGGGGCTCAACCGCGAGCATATTCCGCTGGTTCTCAACAGGTTTAAGCGGCCGCTTCGGCTTGGCGAGCAGTTGGCCCTTCTCTAACAAGAGGGGATGCCGCATTACATTTTCGAGGCGAGACATCTGAAGTCGATGCCGGGCCCTGTCGCCGGGGTAGACGAGGCGGGACGAGGACCCTTGGCCGGCCCCGTGGTGGCTGCGGCCGTCATCCTCGACCGCAAACGCATTCCAAAGGGCCTGAACGACTCGAAACAGCTGCAGCCCGGTCAACGCGAAGATGCGTACGTGCGAATTCTCGACATGGCCGTTGCGGTCGGCGTGGGAGAAGCAAGCGTCGACGAGATCGATCTCGTCAACATCCGACAGGCGACACATCTGGCAATGGCCCGCGCAATACGGGCGCTGACGCCGGTGGCGCAATTTGCACTGGTCGACGGCAACGACGCGCCGGCCCTGCCCTGTCCGTGTCAGACCATCGTGGACGGCGATGCGCGTTCGGTATCGATCGCGGCAGCGTCGATCGTGGCCAAGGTGACGCGCGACCGCCAGATGGCGATCCTGCACGATGAATTTCCCGGATATGGCTGGCGGACCAACAAGGGCTACGGCACCGAAGAACATCTGGCGGCGATTCAAACCCTCGGCCCCTGCCGCCATCACCGCCGCAGCTTCGCGCCTGTGCACAAGCTTCTCTACGGATGAAGCTCACCCAACGATCACGTCCGTCAAGGAAAAGTCCCCGCCCTTGAACAGCAGTGGGCTATCGAGCGCCTTTGCGCATGCGTAAGCAAAGCAATCGCCCATGTTCAGCCGCGCCGGATGCCGGCCATTTCCAAAGCGTTGGGATGCTTCGATGGCGGCCTCGCAAATCGCGGCATCGATAGCGACGATCTGCGCCCCGACTTCTTCGATGAATTGCCGGACCAGCTGACGCGCTTGGGAAGGTGCGACATTGGCGATGCGCGCCAATCCTGCCGTAGCCTCAAAGATCGCGACGGGTGAAAGCAAAACCTTTCCCGCCTGATCCAGCCTCGCCGCCAGCGCGCTGGCTTCCGGCTCGTCTGCGATGATGGCGATGAGTGCGGAAGCGTCGACAAACATCACATATCGCCGGACAATTCGTCGAAAAATGCCTTGTCGGCAGGCTTTCCGCCGGACCGGCACAGCTTGGAAAACGCACTCTGAATCGGACGCAACCGTTCGATAAGCGGCATTCGGCGGCGCTCCCGCGCATATTCCTGCTCCACGGCCTCTCGGATCGTGTCGGTCAGCGTCGTCCCCTTAAGCTTTGCCAATTTTCTCACGGCCCGATCGGTTGTCGCGTCCTTCACATGAAACGCCATGATAGACCATCTGGTGTATACACCTATATGATTCTATCTAGATTTGATGGCCGCATTGTCAAGCCCAAATCCCCGCCGGCACAACATCTTGTATGGTAGAAGCCGTGAAGACTCAAGTATAACCCACTGATTCATAAAGACTCTTGACCTGTGGATTCCGGCGAATCACTGTGGACGGGCGGTGAACAATGCCGGTACCGGGGATGACCAAGACATTGGAATTGAACGACGCGCTCGACAGCGTGCTGGAAGGCGATTGCGTCGCGACCATGCGCGCGATGCCCGAAGGCTGCGTGGATCTGATTTTCGCCGATCCGCCCTACAACCTTCAGCTCGAAGGCGAGCTGCGCCGCCCGGACAATTCCAAAGTGGATGCCGTCGACGACGGATGGGACCGGTTCGCCAGCTTCGCCGACTACGACCACTTCACGCGCGAATGGCTCGGCGCCGCAAGGCACGTTCTCAAAGACACAGGCGCGCTGTGGGTGATCGGCTCCTACCACAACATATTCCGCGTCGGAGCCATCCTCCAGGATCTGGGCTTCTGGATCCTGAACGACGTGATCTGGCGAAAGACCAATCCCATGCCGAACTTTCGCGGCCGCCGCTTCACCAATGCGCACGAGACGCTGATCTGGGCTGCCAAGAGCCGCGACCAGAAGAGCTACACCTTCAATTACGAAGCGATGAAATCGCTCAACGAGGACCTGCAAATGCGCTCGGATTGGGTCATTCCCATCTGCTCCGGCGGCGAGCGGCTGAAGCAGGCCAATGGCGAAAAGGCCCATTCCACACAGAAGCCCGAAGCGCTCCTCCATCGCGTCGTTCTTGCATCCACCCGCCCCGGCGACATCGTCCTCGATCCTTTCCTCGGCTCCGGAACGACAGCCAGCGTTGCCAAGAAGCTCGACCGCCGGTTCATCGGCATCGAGCGCGAGCCGAACTATGCGCGGCTGGCGCGGGAACGCATCGCAAGAACGCAGCCGCTGACTGCCGAAGCCGTCGAGACCATGCGATCCAAACGCGCGGAAGCGCGCATTCCCTTCGGCTGGGTCGTCGAGCGCGGGCTGCTTACGGCAGGAACCATGCTGCACGGTCCGACGCGACGGCATCACGCCAAGGTGCGGGCGGACGGATCGCTCGTTTGCGCCGGCGCGACCGGTTCGATCCACCGCATCGCGGCGCATGTGCAGGGCCTGGACGCCTGCAACGGCTGGACGTTCTGGCATTTCGAGTCGAACGGCAGCCTCGTGCCCATCGACCTGTTGCGGCAGCGGCTGCGGGCCGACCTCGCCTGACCTTGATTACGTCGCGCTGTCGAGCACCTTGCGCATCACCGTCGGCAGCGCCGCGCTGCGAAGCTGCTCCGCCGTGAGCCACAGTCCCGCCGCTTCGGGCCGAACCGCCACATCCGCGCAATAGACGTGCAGCTCCAGCTCGAAATGCGTGAACCCATGCCGCACGACAGCGGTGCTTCGAGCCCAAGGCGCGCAAAACGGCGCCTGCCGCAATGCTTCGGAGGCGCTCGGAAATTTCGCACCCCAGGGACCCAGCGGCGGCTGTAGCATCCCGCCAAGCAGGCCGTTTTCCGGCCGCCGTTCCAACAACACCGCGCCATTCCCGTCGCGCGCGACAAAGGCCGCGCCCCGCTTCACCGGCCGGTTCGGCTTGGCGGCCTTGCGCGGCAAGGCGGCAGCGATGCCTTTGGCACGGCCGCGGCACTTCGTGGCCCATGGGCAGTCGCCGCAGAGAGGCGTTCTCGGCGTGCAAACCAGCGCACCCAAATCCATCAGGGCCTGCGCGAAATCTCCCGCCCGGCTCTCGGGCAGCAATGCGGACGCCAGCTCTTGCAGCCGCTTCTTGGCCTGCGGCAGCGGCTGTTCGACTGCGAAATAACGCGCCAATACCCGTTCGGCATTGGCGTCTACGGCCACCTCCGGCGCACCGAAGCCGATGGCGGCGACCGCCCCGGCGGTATAAGCGCCGACGCCCGGCAATTTACGCAGCCCCGCGATATCCTCGGGAAATCGGCCGCCAAGCTCGAATGCGACGACGCGCGCGGCGCGGTGCAGGTTCCTGGCGCGCGCGTAATAGCCAAGCCCTGCCCAGGCGCCCAGGATGTCGTCGAGAGGCGCCGACGCCAAAGCTGCAACGGATGGCCATCTCTCCAGAAAACGCGCGTAGTAAGGTGCGACGGCGGCGACCGTCGTCTGTTGCAGCATGATTTCGCTCAGCCAGACGCGATAGGGATCTTGCTTTTCCCCCCGCTCTGCCCGCCAGGCAAGCTTGCGCGCGTGGGTGTCGTACCAGCGCAGCAGAACCGCGCCGGCGGCCGAGGGGCTTGCCGGCGATCTTTTCCTGACGGCATGTTTCATGCTGGGATGATCAGCATGGCGCTCAACCGCGAACAAGACGCACAGCCTATTGCCGAACGGCGCAATCGCGCTGCGGTTGTGGGCAACGACGTACGCTGGGTTGCCGAACGTGCCTTCGTCCGTGCCGGCTTCGGCGACAGCACGCTCGTGTTGCGCTGGTCCGAGATCGTCGGTGCCGACGTGGCCAGCCTCGCCCGCCCCCTGAAGCTGACCGAGGGCACCTCAGGAGGAGTTCTGACACTGAAGGCCGAGCCGGCGGCCTCCGTCTTCCTGCAGCACGAAACCCGCACCTTGTGCGAACGCATCAACGCCTATTTGGGACGGCCGGCGGTGCATCGGCTCCGCTTTGTCTACGGCACCCTGCAGGCGGCAAAACCGGAACCAAGTCCGCCGCCTGCCTTTGCCAAAGAAGCGCCGGCACAGGACGCCTCCCGGCGCTTCGAAGGCCCGGCAAGTCTTAAGGACGCCCTGCTTGCCTTAGCGCGCGCGCGCGCCAATCGATCGTCGGGCAATTGAACCCGGCCGTCGGGCGATTGAACCCGGCGCGCCACTCTGCCAAAAGCAGGACCGTAAATTGTCGAGAGGGCCGGCGGTGACACGGAAGCAGCTTCTTCTTGCGGTGGTGTGCGTGGCATTGGTCGCCGTGGCCGCCGCCGCTTACTTTGTTCTGACCAGCAACACTTCGGACTCGGTCAGCCTGCCCCAGCCGGGCGAGCGGTATGGCGTGCAGGTAGCCCCCGACGACAAGACGCTCGGCGCGCCCAAAGCGCCCGTCGTCATGCTCGAATACGCCGCGCCATCCTGTCCGCACTGCGCGCATTTCGACATGGATTTCTTTCCCCTGCTCAAGCAGCAGTATATCGATACCGGCAAAATCTACTATATTTTCCGGGTCTTCCCGCTGAGCGCTGCGGATGTAGCCGCCGAAAACATCGCCCTCTGCCTGCCTGCGGATAACTACTTCCAGTTCATTGACCTCCTGTTCCGGAATCAGGCCAAGTGGGACCCGGAATTCCGCGTGGCCGATGTGCATGCGGGACTGGTGGAGATGGGCCGAATCGCGGGATTAAGTCAGTCGCAAGTAGACAGCTGCATCGGCAACCAGGCCCAAGGGCAGAAGATCGCGCAGATCGGTCAGGAAGCAACGGCGAAATACGGCGTCAATGGCACACCGACCTTCATTGTCAACGGACAGGTGCATGGTCCTTTCATGGATTACGACGAGATCAAGGGATTCCTCGATCCGATGCTTGCGAAGAAATGACATCTTGCCGGCCGCTCCGACGTTGAGACGGCGAGACGCAAATTTGGCGGCATCACTGATGCTCCCCCGCCTCCCCAGCGGGGAGGCCGAAAAATCCCCAGCGGAGCAACGCGGAGCGGGATTTTTCGGGTGGGGAGAATTGCGACGCTCAACACATGCGCGCAATGTTTCTCCGCTCGCCCCACCCGCCACCCGGTTTAACCGGGTGGTCGCCGGCCTCCCCCCGGGGAGGCGGGTATGCGTCCGCAATTGCGGACATGTCGTAGCGGCAAAGTTACCGACGGCGGCACAAGACGGGGCGGCCGTGCAATGAGATTCACACGGCTCAGGCTGTCCGGATTCAAATCCTTTGTGGAGCCAACGGAGCTTCATCTCGAACCCGGCCTGACGGCGATCATCGGACCCAACGGATGCGGCAAGTCCAACCTGTTCGACGCCTTGCGCTGGGTCATGGGCGAAGCCCGCCCCACTTCGGTGCGCGGCACCGAGATGGACGACGTGATCTTTGCCGGCAGCGCGGGACGGCCGTCGCGCAACACGGCCGAGGTCACGCTCTTGATCGACAATTCCGACCGCACGGCCGTGGCGCCCTACCACGAGTTCGACTCGATCGAGGTCTCTCGGCGCATCGAACGGGAGGCAGGCTCGGTTTATCGGATCAATGGCCGCGACGTCCGCCAGCGCGATGTGCAGATTTTCTTTGCCGACGCCTCGTCCGGTGCCGCGTCGACGGCCTTTGTCCGCCAAGGCCAGATCGGCACGCTGGTAAGCCAGAAACCGTTGGCGCGCCGCGCCATTCTCGAGGAAGCCGCCGGCATTTCCGGGTTGCACCAGCGCCGCCACGAAGCCGAGCTTCGCCTGCGCGCGGCCGAAGTCAATATGGGGCGCGTCGACGATGTGATCCGGGAGCTGGAGGGTCAGCTCCAGAATCTCAAGCGGCAGGCGCGGCAGGCGGCGCGATATCGCAACATCTCGGGCCTCATCCGAAAGACCGAAGCGCTATGCATGTATCTGCGCTGGAACGCGACGGAAGCACAGTCGCTGGCAGCAGAGCTATCGCTCAAGGAAGCCGTCGAACTGGTTGCGGAGTGCACGGCCAGAGCGGCGGCGGCGGCAACGGTGCAGGCCGATTGCGCAAACTTGCTGCCGCCGTTGCGGCAGACGGAAGCCGAGAGGGGAGCCGCCCTCCACCGCCTCGTCGTCGAGCGCGAAGCGTTGGATGCGGAAGAGCTGCGGGCGCGCGAACAGGGCCAACAGCTGCGGGCGCGCATTGCTCAGGCTGGTCAGGATCTCGCCCGCGAACAAGCCCTGGATGCGGATGCGCAAGCGGCCATCGGCAAATTGAACGAGGAAAACGAATCGCTTGCGGCAGCGGCGGCGAAGGCCGATGCCGAGCTGTCGGCCGCAGAAGAGCGCAACACAGAGCTGAACGATCTTCTGGCCGCGGCGGAGCGATCGCTCGATCGGGCGACGGCCGATCTCGCGGAATGGAACGCCAGGAAGCAAAGCCAGATGCGCGCCCGCGAGGTTGCCGCAGCACTGTGGGAAACCAGCATCCAGCAGCTCGACGAAGCGCAGACGCGGCTGGACGGTGCCAGCGCGAGCGCAAAGGAAACTCCGGACGTCCAGGCATCGCAAGCGCAGGCGGAAGCCGCGCAGCGCGCCGCCCTGTCGGCGCGTGCTCGGCTTACCGAGAAAAGCGAGCGGTTCGCCGCCGCCCAGAGCGAGGAGCTGGAGGTGCGCGCCCCACTGGAAGCTGCGGAACGCACGGTCCAGTCTCTTTCGGCCGAAGCCAAAGCGCTTGCCGACCTCCTGCGGCCCGAGGGGCCCGACCTCTGGCCGCACCTCATCGATTCGGTTCGCGTCAATTCCGGCTACGAGGCCGCCCTCGCCGCCGCCCTCGGCGACGACCTCGAGGCGCCCCTGGACGAGGCTTCGCCACGCCATTGGCGGAACATCGGGCCTGTGCGATCGTTCCAATCCTTGCCGGGCGCGGCGCGACCACTCTCGGAGTTCGTCGATGCTCCGCCGGCACTTGCCCGCCGGCTGGCGATGACGGGCTTGGTGGCGCCCGAAGACGGGAAAACGCTGCAATCTTTCCTGATGCCGGGGCAAAGGCTTGTCTCCCAACGCGGCGATCTCTGGCGCTGGGACGGCTACTCGGCCTCGGCGGATGCGCCGACCGCCGCAGCCATCCGGCTTGCCCAGCGCAATCGGCTCGAAGCGCTGGAGCGCCAAGTCGAAGAGGCTAGGCAGGTGCGCGCGGCGGCTTTCAATCGTTTTTCGACGGCCAGGCAGGCCAGCGACGCCGCGCGCTCCAGCATGCGCGAAACGGAGCAGGAAACCCGCGAAGCCGAACAGGCCGCGTTGGCAGCGCAGGAGTTCGCGGCGAAGACCGCGCGTGCAGCGGCGGAACGAATCGCCCAGTTGGCTGCCTTCGAGGCCGAAATCCGCCGACTCACGGCCTCGCGCGAGGCCGCGCGCGAGGCCCAGCAAGCCGCCGAGCAGGCTCTCGGCGAGTTGGGCGACGGAGCCAGCCTTCAGGAAGCGTTTGCTGCAGCGCGCGAAGCCGCCGCCGACACCCGCTCCGCCCACGCGCAGGCGCGCGCGGCGCTGGAAACGCTGAAACGCGAACATGCGGCGCGCAAGGGCCGAATTGCCGCCATAGCCGAGGAATGCGCGCGATGGCAGAGCCGGCGCGATGCGGCGGCTGGCCGGATCGAGGAGCTCGACCGGCGCCAGGAAATCATGGGCGAGGAACTCGTCGCTTTGGAAGCCGTGCCGGGGGCCATCGCGGTCAAACGCGGAGCACTGTTGAGCGCCATTCAGGACGCAGAAGCTGCACGCAACCTGGCTGCGGACGCGCGAACCGAAGCGGAGAACCGTCTCGGCGAGGCCGACAAGGAAGCCAAGGCTGCGGACGCGACGCTGGCGGCCGCGCGCGAAGAGCGGGCGCGGCTGGAAGCGCTCGCCGGCTCCGCCAAGGATCGCCTGACCGAGCTCGCCGCGCGTATTCGCGACGAACTGGATGCCGCGCCCGAGGAACTGGCAGATCGGGCGGAAATCGAAAGCGACCAGGAACTTCCCTCGTTCGAACATGCGGAGAAACGCGTCGAGAAGCTCAAGCAGGAACGCGAGCAGCTGGGCGGCGTCAACTTGCGCGCCGAGGAAGAGGCCGCCGAGCAGGCGCAACGGCTGGAAAATCTCGCCGCCGAACGTAACGATCTCGACGGCGCCATTCAGCGGCTGCGACGCGGCATCCAAAGCCTGAATCGCGAGGGACGCGAACGGCTGATCGAAGCCTTCGAGAAAGTGAACGCGAATTTCCAGCTTCTTTTCGCCAAGCTTTTCGAAGGCGGAGAAGCCCGTCTTACGTTCACGGAATCGGATGATCCGCTTGAAGCCGGACTCGAGATTTTCGCGCGCCCGCCGGGAAAGCGTTTGCAGTCCCTGTCGCTTCTTTCGGGCGGCGAGCAGGCGCTGACGGCGTTGTCGCTGGTCTTTGCCGTGTTCCTGGTCAATCCGGCGCCGGTATGCGTGCTGGACGAAGTGGACGCGCCGCTCGACGACGCCAATGTCGAGCGTTTCTGCAACCTGCTGGACGAGATGACGCGGCTGACGCAGACCCGCTTCCTGGTCATCACGCATCACGCGCTCACCATGTCGCGCATGCACCGGCTGTTCGGCGTCACGATGGCCGAGCGCGGCATCAGCCAGCTCGTGTCCGTCAACCTCGCCGAAGCGGCGCAGGCCGTCGCCGCGGAATAGCCGCCGCCTTCCGGCGCCGCTGCCAATGCGCTTTAATGGCGCTGCTGCAATAGACCACGATACGGGAGAAACCGAGCATGGCGGACGTCGCCGACGAACTCCGGGCGTTGCTCGATCGCGAGAATATCCGCGACTGTATTGCCCGCCTTGCCCGCGCCGAGGATCGGCGCGACGGGAAGGCCATCGGCGCTTGCTATTGGCCGGATTCGAAAACCGATTACGGCGTGTTCGCCGGCAATTTCGACGAATATCTCGCCTGGGTTGTGCCGGGATCGCCGGCCATTCCGGTCACCCAGCACGTCCTGGGACAGAGCGTGATCGAACTGAAGGGCGAGACGGCCCTCGTCGAGACCCACGTGCTGGCCTACCACCGGATAAACACCGGCCAGGAGGAACGCGACACGGCGATCGGCGGCCGCTATCTCGACCGGATGGAAAAGCGTGCGGGAGAATGGCGCATCGCGCAACGCACGATGCTCTATGACTGGTACCGGGATTTCGGCCTCTCGATCGACTGGTCGCAGGGCGTGATGGGACTGCCGTTCAGCGCCGGCCACTATTCCGGCAGAGCGGTCGGCGACCACAGCGAAACCTTCTTCGGCAAGCCCCCCGGCAATCGTTAGGCTGGCCGCCGCTCGCATGGTATTGCAGACACACCTCCCGAGCCCCTACTTAGGTAGCGCCAGCCCTGGCTACGGGAGATGGCGCAGAGACCGTTATCCGGAGCAACGATGACCTGTCAGCCGACGCAGACGCCAGCCGCCGAAGAAATCGACATCCCCGCGCTGCGGAAAAAATACCTTGCGGAGCGCAACCGCCGCCTGCGCAGCGATGGCCAGACGCAGTATTTCAGGCCGACCGGCAAAGTGGCGGAAAATTACGCCGTCGATCCGCACAAGCCGGTCGCGCCGCGCGATCCGATTGCGGAAGACATCGATGTCATCGTGCTGGGCGCCGGCTGGGGCGGCACGATGGCGGCCTATCACCTGACGCAAGCCGGGATCGCCAATTTCAGGAACGTCGATACCGCCGGCGATTTCGGCGGCGTCTGGTACTGGAACCGCTACCCCGGCATCCAATGCGACAACGAATCCTACTGCTATCTTCCGCTGCTGGAGGAGACGGGATTCATCCCGTCCAAGAAATTCGCGGACGGATATGAGATTTACGGGTATTGCCGGTCGATCGCCGAGAAATACGGCTTTGCCGACAAGGCGCTGTTCCACACACTGATCAATTCCCTGCGCTGGGACGAGAAACTTCAACGCTGGCGCGTCGGCACCAACCGCGGCGACGACATTCGTGCCCGTTTCGTGATCATTGCCAGCGGCGTCTTGAACATGCCGAAACTGCCCGGCATTCCCGGCATCGACACTTTCCAGGGCAAGATGTTCCATTCCGCGCGCTGGGACTACGACTACACCGGCGGCAGCTATCGCAATCCCGTTCTCGACAAGCTGGCGGACAAGCGGGTCGCGATCGTCGGAACGGGCGCAACCGCGATTCAGGCGGTTCCTTATCTCGCCAGATATTCCAAGCACCTTTACGTGGTTCAGCGTACGCCTTCGAGCGTGGACGAGCGGCCCAATCCGCCGACCGATCCGGAATGGGTGAAATCGCTCAAACCCGGATGGCAGAAGGAGCGCCAGCAGAATTTCCAGCGTGCCGTGTTTGAGCAGTTTGCGCCGGGCGAGCCCGACGTGATCTGCGACATCTGGACGGAAATCAGCCGCGACCTGGCGGCTGAGCTCAAGGCCGAAGGCTGGCCGCAGCTGAGCCTGGAACAGTTTGTATCGCGACGGGAGCTCATGGATTACCGGGTGATGGAACGGCTGCGCCGCCGGGTCGAAGCCATCGTGAAAGACAAAAAGACGGCCGAAGCCTTGAAGCCCTATTACCGTTTCATGTGCAAGCGGCCGCTATCGAGCGACGATTATTATCCCACCTTCAACCGGCCCAACGTGTCGCTTATCGACGTCTCCGACACCAAGGGCGTGGAGCGGATTACCGAAAAGGGCTTCGTCGCCAACGGCACGGAATATCCGGTCGACTGCATCATTTTCGCCAGCGGCTTCGAGGTGACGAGCGATCTCAACCGCCGCTGGGGAATCGACGTGGTGCAAGGCCGGGACGGCAAGTCGATCTACAGCCATTGGGCCGACGGTCCGAAAACCCTGCACGGTACGATGACGCACGGGTTCCCCAACCAGTTTTACATCGGCTACATCCAGGGCGGCCTCAACGCCTCGGTCACCGAGCAGTTCGGCAGCCAGGGTTATCACGCCGCTCATATCATCCGCGAAACGCTGAAGCGCGGCGCCAAGGTCGTCGAACCGACGAAGGAAGCTCAGGATGCGTATGTCCGGCGCTTCGAAGAACTGGAGCTCGACCAATCCGAATTCCAGGCGCTGTGTCCGCCCAGCTATTTCAACAACGAAGGCGAAACGAAACCGAAATGGGCGTTGTTCCACGGCTGGGGACCGGGCTGGGACTCGTTCCAGACCATGCTGCAGGCATGGCGCGACAAGGGCGACATGGAAGGGCTTGTGCTGACGGTTCCCGGGAAAGCTTCCGACCGCTGAAGAGTTGGGTTGATCTCGTGGCACTGGCGCGCACAAAACGCCGCGCTTGGTTCTTTTCGAGCAAATTCAAGGGCTTAAGATAGCACCCGCATTCTTGACAGGATTTGGGGCTCGCCACTATGGTCCGCGCGCCTTCGAGAAAGGCCCGCGGGACGTGGTCCGGCGGGAGCGTAGCTCATGCCTGCTCCCGAACCGCCTGATTTGCGCGCGCTGGGCGAAAAGCTCGACGAGGCTCGCGGCAAGACCGCGCGAAAACCCGTCGAGCCGCCTTCGGCGATGGGTATCGCGTTCCGCTTCGCCACGGAACTTGGGGCGGCGCTGTTTGTGGGCGCAGGATTGGGGTGGTTGCTGGATCGCTGGTTGGACCCGCGAATTGGCATCAAGTTTCCGATCTTCCTGATCGTGTTGTTTTGTCTGGGTGCGGCAGCGGGTATCCGCAATGTCATGCGGGCAGCCGCCGAACTGAATGCGCAAGCGGCTGCGGCCGGCAAGAAAGAGAACGAGGAGCAATAGCCCCATGGCCATGAATCCCATGGAGCAGTTCGAGGTGAAGCCGCTCATACCGCTGCACGTCGGCGGCTACGACGTGTCGTTCACCAATCAATCGCTCTGGATGTGCATCGTGGTGGGCGCGGCTTCGCTGTTCCTGCTTTACGCCTGCACCGGCCGCCGGCTCGTGCCGACGCGAACGCAGTCCATGGCGGAGCTGGCTTACGAATTCGTCGGCACCATGATCGAGTTCGGCATCCGGCGAAGCGGGACTGAAATTCTTTCCTTTCGTCTTCACGATCTTCATGTTCGTGCTCACGTCGAATTTCTTCGGCCTGCTGCCCGGCTCCTTCACGGTGACCAGCCAGATTTGCGTCACCTTCGCGCTCGCCGCGGTCGTCATTGCGATGGTGATCGTCACCGGCTTCATGCAGCACGGGATCGGGTTTCTGAAGCTCTTCGTGCCCAAGGCGCCGTTCCTGCTGCTCATTCTGCTCGTGCCGATCGAGGTGATCTCGTTTCTCACGCGGCCCGTCAGCCTCTCGGTGCGTCTTTTTGCCAACATGCTCGCCGGACACACGATGCTCAAAGTGTTCGCGAGCTTCGTGATTTTACTGGGCGCCACGCTGATTACGCCGACGCCCTGGTTTGCGCCGCTGTCGATCGCGCCGATGTTCCTCATCGTCGCCATCACGGCGCTCGAGATCCTGGTGGCGTTCCTGCAGGCCTATGTCTTCGCGATCCTGACCTGCATCTATCTCAACGAAGCCCTCCATCTCCACGAACATCACTGAACCAAGGAGCATTTCCAAAATGGAATTAGCAGCAGCAAAAATGATCGGTGCCGGCCTGGCCTGCATCGCGCTCGTCGGCGCCGGCATCGGCATCGGCAATGTGTTCGGCTCCTACCTCTCGGGCGCTCTGCGCAATCCGGGAGCGGCCGCCAGCCAGACCACCAACCTGCTCCTGGGCTTCGCGCTTTGCGAAGCGACCGGCCTTTTCGGCCTCGTGATCGCACTCATCATCCTGTTCACGTGATGGCAGAGCCGGCGCACACGACGTCCGGAACGGCGGCGGACCCCCATGGAGGGTTTCCGCCGTTCAAGACGGCGACGTTCCCGGGCCAGGTGTTCTGGCTCGTGCTCACGTTCGCCTTCTTGCTGCTGGTCATGTGGCGGTTCGTCGTGCCGCGCATCGGCGGCACGTTGGCCGAACGCAAGTCGAGGATTGCCGCCGAGCTGGCGCGCGCAGAAGACGATCGCAAGCAGGCCGAGACGGCGTGGTCTACCTATCAAAGCACGCTGGTCGAAGCGCGCCAGCGCGCCAGGGCCGTGACCGAACAGAACCGCGCCCAGGTCGTGGCGGAAGCGGAGCGATCCGAAGCCGCCGCCGACGAGGCCGCACAAGCGGAAATCGCCCAGGCGGAAGCCGGCCTCGCCCAGCTTCGCGAAGAGGCCAAGGGGCACATTGCCGCCGCCGCACGCGATGCGGCGGTGGAGATCGTGGCCCGCCTCACCGGCGAAAAGGTGGCTCCGGACGAAGCCGCCAGAGCCGTTCGAGAGGCGCAAGGAAACAGCTGATGGACGCGCTGAAGCTCATCGAAGACTGGACGATCGCCAACACCGATTTCTGGGAGTGGCTCGGCCTGATCGCGGTCGTAGCCATATTCCTCTATCAGCGTGTGCCGGCGTTCGTCGCGTCGGCGCTCGACGCGCGGGCTGCCGCCATCGCCAAGGAACTCGATCAGGCCAAACGGTTGCGGGAAGAAGCCGAGACCCTGCTCGTCGGCTACCGCGAGAAGGCGCAAGCCGCCGAAGCCGAAGCGCAAAGCATCCTGTCGGAAACCCGCGCCGAGGCCGAACGCTTCAAGGCCGAAGCACAGTCCCAGCTCACTGCGCAGCTCGAACGGCGCGCCAGACAGGCCCGCGAACGCATCGCGCAGGCCGAGGCCAACGCCATTGCCGAGATCCGCGCTCTGGCGGCCGACGCCGCCGCGCTGGCCGCGGGCCGGCTCATCGCCGCGCGCCTCGACGAGACCAAGTCCCAATCCCTGATTGCGCAAAGCATCGGCGAGCTTCCGGCCAAGCTGAATTGATTCGCGGGTCGGCGAACGCGACGCGCACCGCAATTCGCTGGTAGCAGCGAGATCTGCAGCGAATTTTCGGCCGGACCATCTGCCTAAATTCAACAATACCAACGCTTTTCGCGATTCGCGCCCCGCGCGAGCAGCGAATTGAGCAGGGAATTGAGCAACGAACGGGCATTCTTCCTCCCCCGTTCGCGCGAGCGAATGGGGGAGGCGGCGAGCAACGCGTCACGCGTTGCGAGACGGAGGGGGCGTCAAGACGGTTCCGTTACATGGACATGCAAATCGGCAGGTTTCGCAGACAGGAGCGCACGGCGTCCAGTCGCGCCCCTCCGTCTCGCGAACCGCGTTGCGGCCCGCGATCCACCTCCCCCATGCTTCGCACGGGGGGAGGAAGAATATTAGCGCCCCGGCGCGGCGAAGCCGGCCATGCTGCGGACGCGCGGACGGTTGTCCGCATACGATCCTCCGGTCCGATCCACTGCCGCCAGCTGCCGCGCGATGAGATCGATCCAGCCCTGCCCCGCCACCGGCGCGGTGAGGAACTTGAGCGCCTGCGATGTCGAATCCACCTGGTCGTCGTGCGCGGCGCGGGGAAAGGCCATGAGCTCGGCGAGATAATCGTCCAGCCAGTGTGCGGCGCACGGCAGATGGACGAAGCCGTTCTCGATGGCGCCCGTCTGCGCGTGCAGGCGCATCACCTTTTCGTCGGCGGAGAGCACCTTTCGCACTTGGGCGACGCCCTCGGCGATCAGCTCCTGGATGAGCTGCGTGCCCGAGGCGCGGTCCTCGATCAGGACCTCCGTGGCGGCGAATGCCATGAGCTGCTCGCGCACCGCGCGCTTGAGCTCGGGATAGTTGAGCTTGGCGCGGAACACGTTGAGCAGATAGAAGTGCTTGGCCTTCTCGCCCCAGGTGGTGCAGACGCTGTAGTCGGCGAGTTCCGTCGCCTTGTTGGCCGTATCCCAGCTCTGCACGATGCGTTCGAACGGGGCGGGCGCGGCATCGTACAGCGCAAACCATTCGCGCCTGACCATGCCGCCGCCCTGCGGCGCCGGGGATTGCTGGAATTGGCCGGCGAAATTATACGCCCCCAGCGCGCGCCTTATGCGTTCGAGTTCTTCCCGCGGCAGGCGCGCGGGATGCAGCACGTCGCCCGGCTTGCGCCTTATCCGGCGCACGCCGCCTTCGCTCGTCCGTATACGGAAATTCTCGTGGCGCTCGGCGATGGCGGGAAAGCTCAAGACCTCCCAGTTTTCCTGCGCCAGCACGTGACCCGCCAGATCGTCCTCGTGCAGCCGTTGCATGATGATGACAATGGCGCCCGTCTTGCGGTCGTTGAGGCGCGAATACAGCGTGTTGTCGTACCAGTCGTTGACGCGGCGGCGCAGCGCCTCGCTCACCGCCTCCTCGGGCTTGAGCGGATCGTCGACGATGATCGCGTCGCCGCCCCTGCCCGTCACCACCCCGCCGACGCTGGTGGCGAGCCTAAAGCCGTGGCCGCTGGTGGCGAATTCGTTGGCGGCCGATTTCTCCTCCGAAAGCCGGGTGGCGAACAGCTCGCTGTAGAAGCGGCTGCTCATCAAAGCGCGACAGTCGCGCGACAGCTTGTCCGCCAGTTCCTGGCCGTAGCTGACGCAGAGAATTTGCGCGCTCGCATCCTGCCCCAGCCACCAGGCGGGAAAGGCTATGGACGCGGCGTGCGATTTGAGATGGCGCGGCGGCAGGTTGACGATCAGCCGTCTTATCTCGCCGCGGCGCACCGCATCGAGCTTGGCCGCCAGCACGGCAAGGTGCCAGTTGTCGTGAAAATCCGTGCGCGGGTTGAGCTCGTGAAAGCTGCGCTGCAGGAACAGATGGAAGTTGCTCTTCAGCAGCCGGCGGTAATCGGGCACGGCAACCGCGCCGGGCGTTGGGTCGGTCATGGGGGAGTCCTTGGTATGGTGGCGAGACGTGGAGTGCCGCTGGGAACGCGGACGTGCCTGGGAGCGCGGACGTCCTCGTCCGCATCCGCTGAGACGGCCTCAATGGCCGTCGAGGCGGAAACTTTCACTCGCGCTCCGCTGTGGCTCCGCGCGATGCGGGCTTGGAAGCCCGCGCTCCCAGTTGCGCGAACCGCATCGCATCGCGCGCTCATAGAGATGCGGCAGCGATTGCGCCACCGTCACTTGCCTCTCGCCGCCAGCGCATCGTGCGTCAGCCGCGCGTAGAGCGCCTTCAAAACTTCCTCGTCGGCCGGGCCGAGCGTCTCCGCGCAGGCGTTGCGTTCCATCGTCGCTTCGTTCTTGTGCAGCTCCGACAACAGCTGGCCGATCTCCCGCGGTTCGCCCTCGACGGCGCGGTCGACAAGCTGCCGCGTCACCGCTTCGAGCTTGGACATCCGGCGCGTCCGGCCGTTGGCGGTGACGGCAGTCGTCTCGGCCAGCACGGCGGCAAGAACGGTGGCCAGCGTCTTGTGGCCCTTCTTGCGCCCGCCGGGATTGCCGGATTGCCCCTTCTTCCAGCAGTGTTCGCGCGGCGGGCGCTTATGCCCGACGCTATAAGCGGGCTTCTTGCTCATCGAGTGTTCCTTGGGATTTGGGGACGGTGCTGCGGCGGGGCCCCGGCGGGTCCCGGCATCGAGAAGGCAGGCCCCCGGATAGACCGGCGTCCCGAGCCTACGGCGCCTTATAACCAATAAGGTATTATGATTGACCAAGCGTGTCAACGGCAGAATCGCGATGTAGCGGCTGCAAGACTGAAGCGGCTCCACCAGACGGCATCGCGCAATTGCCACGGGTCGCTTGCACTGTGAAAAACGCGTCGGGAGTGTGAGAACGGGCCGATGGGGACAGGTGACCTGTCCCCTGCCATCCTATGCGCATGCAGCCACCGAATTTTATTCACTTCACTCGATGACGCCAGTATCCGGGACGCCTTCGCTGGTGTGCTACCGCCAGGACCACAATGTTCTCATCGATCGCGGCAAAAACCACATTATACGGGAAGCGCTTCATCGGGATGCGTTTGACACCTCGCTCGCCGAGCGCGCCGGGCCAGGGAATGCCGGTCACGATGCCTTCGCGAAGAATTTCGAGGGATTGCTTGAGCGCCTGTCGAAACTCCCGCCCGAGGCCCGCCCGTTGCGTCTCGTACCAGTATGCAGCCTCCTGTGCTTCCATAACGGCGTCTTCGAGGAGACTGACGTCGTGCATTAGCGCCGCAAACGGTCGTCGATGCTGCGAAGAGCCTCTTCCGTTTTGACGATTGTGGCTTGGCCCGAATCCAGGACATCGAGACGCCTGGCGATCTCCTTCTCCCACGCCTGCGCGCCATCGGGATCGGCTTCGCCATCAAGGCTGGCGAGGAGGTCGTGAGCCAGCGAGGCCCGCTCCTCCCTCGGGAGCTCGAGCGCGAGGTCCAGTGCGCGTTTCAAGCCTGTCGATGCCATCATGGGCTATGGGCTCCGATGCGAATTCAACAAATTATAGTGCCATGCCCGCCAATGCGTCCAATGTTGTTGGGCTGATGGGCACAGGTAAACCTGTCGCCTTGCCACCCCCGGGCTCATGGCACGATTGGAACGAAAAGGGCGCATCTTTGCGCCCGGCGGAATTGCCGGATTTTCCCTTCCTCCAGCAGTATTCGCGCGGCGGGCGCGCCGGGGACCGGCGAGGAAGCCCGGCAAAAACCGGCGCCCTGGGCGCACGGCGGCATTATAACCAAAATGGTAGTATATTTGATCAAAAGTGTCAACCGCAGAATGGCGACGCGTTCCATTCCATGTCAGGCTCTCGCGGCAGAACCGGCAAACGTCCGGGGTACATCTCCGAACCACCGGCGCTCGCCCGCGGGCGTCGTGGGACGGCACTGGCGACGATCCGCGAGCAACAGCTTGCGATGCCCCAAAACCGCAGCGCCGCAGCGCCGAAACGACGCGGCCAGCGCGATCATATGTCCAAAGTCGGGTGACACCCGGTCCCCCGCGCGCCCATCCCCGGTTTGCCCCGGTCGGCGAACAGGCACTTCCCGCGCGTGCCGCTTCGTCGCTTGTGAGGGCACTGCGCGTCACGCCCGGCTCGCTCCTATGGCTACCGGACAAGCCGACACCGAGCCTCGTTTGTGACATTTCCATCGGTGAGGAACAGTGAGCGTGAGTCACGGCACGATTCGTCGGTTCCGAGCCTGCCAGACGCGGGAAAGAGCGCGCGTCTCCATGGCCGGGCTATCGACCCGGCCATCCGACGCGCTCTCCACGCGAAGCGAAGCTTGAGCAGCCAGAACGGTGCTGCGGCTCAGCGGGCCTTGAGCCCGCCTTCGCCAAGCTTCGGCGGACAATATCGCCGCACCTGTCCTGCGTAGCGCGAAGCGCGAAGGAGGATGCGGACCTGAAGGTCCGCGCTCCCAGTGCCGTAAGCACTTTACCGCGACGGTTTCTTCTTCGGCTTGGGGCCGGGTTTCTGACGCGCCAGCGTGCGGCCGAGCCGCTTCTCCAGCCGCGTGATGAAAGCGGCCGAGCCGAGCGGCCGGCCGGTGCGCTCATGGCGTTCGATTTCTTCGCGGTGCGGCTTGTCGAGCCCCTGCGCGAGATGTGCTTTCCAATCGGCGGCCCGCTCCAGCAGCGGCGCAACGTCGACGATCTCGTCATCGCGGTCCGCAAGATGGGCGCGCGCACTGGACCAGCGCCAGTCGCGGGCGCGCCCGACAAGACCTGCGCGCACCGGCGCAAGCTCCACATAACGGGCGCAGGCGAGCAGCCAACCTTCGTCGACCGGGAACGACGCAAAGCGGCCTTGCCACAGATAGCCGCGCCAGTCCTTTCTCAGATTCACCGCCCGGGTATATCGCCGATGCGCTTCGCCCAAGGCCGCGCGCAGTCCGTTGGCATCGGAGGGAACAAGCAGAAGGTGGACTTGCCGCGGCAGCAAGCAATAGGCCCAAACGCCGACCTTGGCTTCCCGGCAACTCTCCGCAACGAGATCGATATAGGTTTTGTAATCTTCGTCGCCGAAGAACACTTTTTGCCGGCGGTTGCCCCGCTGCATCACCAGATGCGGCACCTTCGCCGCGACGATCCTCGCCAGTCTTGCCATGCTTCAGCCTCGTCCTCCGCGCATCCCCTGTCAATTGCGCATCGTGTCCCTGCTCCTCCAACATTCTTCCTGCCCCGTTCGCGAGAGCGAATGGGGGAGGAAGAATTCGGCGCATGACTGGGGCAGCAGGGGGCCCATAATCTCAGGGCGCGCTCGATCCGTGCGCCCAAATGCGATCGCCCTGCCGGCGGGGAAGCGGATGCGTCGACACCCTGGCAGGCTCGATCTATAGCGAAATGACTTTTCTTCGAATCGTCATTTCGCTCTAAGTTATTATTTTGGCACGGTTCCGGACGCAAAAGTGCGCACACTTTTGCCGGAACTGCTCTAACATCCGGGGAGCACGCGTGAAATTCGCCGAATCCGACGGAGCACATGTGACGCAGCTTATGGCACATCCGTTCGGCCTGGCCGGCCGCGTCGCGCTGGTGACCGGAGGCGGCAGCGGGATCGGCAAGGGTATTGCCGAACTCCTGGCCGAAGCCGGTGCCACGGTCGTGATTGCCGATATCGACGAGGCCGGCGCCAAGCGGCACGCCGAGGCCCTGAACGAAAGAGGGTTGAAATCCCAAGCCCTGCGCATCGATCTGGCAGACGAAAAGTCGATCGTTCGCGGCTGCGCGGAAGTTGTGGCGGCGCACGGGAGCCCCTGGGTATTGGTGAACAACGCCGGTCTGCAGGATCGAGAACTCTTGCTCGAAGGCACTGCTGCGGAATGGGACCGCATGAATGCCGTCAACGCCCGCGGACCTTTCTTGATGACGCGCGAGGTTGCCCGCGCCATGGTGGCCCGGCGAGAGGGCGGCCGGATCGTCAACATCGCCTCGGCGGCACTGATCGGCTCGATGATCAAGGGGCTTGCGGCCTATTCTGGCTCCAAGGGTGCGTTGCTCGCGCTTGGCCGTGCCAGTGCACTCGAGCTGGCCGAACACGCGATCACCGTGAACACCATCCTGCCCGGCGGGGTTGCAACGCCCGGCGCCATCGGGGCACGAGGCCCGGCCCCGGAGGGACCGGCTCGCCGCATGCCGCCGCTTGGTTTTTGCGAACCGCGCGACATTGGCGCGGCGGTTTTGTACTTCGCGGCACCCGCTGCCCGTTATGTTACCAACCAGGTGATCGCGGTGGACGCCGGCTGGTCGGTCACTTAGAGCGAAATAACTTTTCTTGGAATCGTCATTTCGCTCCAAGTTCTTGTTATGACGCGGTTCCTGACGCAAACGTGCTCGCACTTTTACCGGAGCCGCTCCGGCTGCATCATTGCAACGCGATAGCCACGAGGAGCCGCCATGAGCGAAATTCGAAGCGCCGTCCTGTTCGATATGCGCGCGCCGGCATTCGCAACGCCCGCGCCGGCGCTTTATGCCGCCGCTCTCGACATGTCGGCTTTTGCCGACGAGATCGGCATCGGCCGGGTCAACCTGATGGAGCATCACGGTTCGCCGGACGGCTACCTGCCGACCCCCTTCGTGATGGGCGGCGGCGTTGCAGCACGCACCAAGCGATGCCGCATCTGCCTGGGCGCCGTCATTCTGCCGCTGCACGATCCCGTAAAAGTTGCCGAAGAGATTGCCGTGCTCGATCAGATGAGCGGCGGCAGGCTGGACGTCATCTTTGGCGCGGGCTACGTCGCGTCCGAATTCGCCGCCTTCGGCGTTTCGCTGCACGATCGCGGCCGGCTGCTCGACGAGGGGATCGACATCGTTCTGCGCGCCCTGCACGGCGAGCGTTTCAAGGCGCGAGGACGGGAAGTTTACGTTCGTCCCCTGCCCGTCCAGTCGCCCGAGGACGTCCTGCTTGTCGGCGGCGGGGTGCCGGCTTCGGCCAAGCGGGCGGCCCGCTTCGGCCTGGGCTTCTCGCCGCTCCGGCCCGATCTGATCGACGTGTACGATGCGGAATGCCGCAAGCTCGGGCGCGAACCGCGCCGAACATTCCGGCCCTCGCCGCCGAGCAACATCCATCTGGCGCAAGACCCCGAGCGGGCCTGGTCGCAGCTGATGCCGCACTTGAAACATGTGGTGGGAGAATATGCGAAATGGGCCGAGGCCGAGCCGGGGTCCAATTCGCCGTTCAAAGGCCTGCTTCAGAACGAGCAGGCGCTGCGCCAGTCGGGCATGTTCGCGGTGTGGACGCCCGAGGAGCTGGTCGAAAGGGCGCCCTCGCTGGTTGCGGGCGGCGGCTCGTTGAGCTTCATGCCCTTGCTCGGCGGCTTATCGCCCAACGCGGGCTGGCAGAGCCTGGAGCTGCTCAAGACGGTCATGCCGAAGCTTCGGGCATGACCCGTCCCGCAAACCCGGTTGGCCGGCGGCGCGCGCCGGTGTCGAGCCAGGCCGCGTGAGCCGGCGATCCGCGCCATCGACACGAAACTGGCACCTGTTCCTCTCCCAAAGCCCCTGATATAGTTTTTTGCTTGAGTTTGCCGAGTTGCAGAACTCCGGCAAATCAAGGGGTTTCAGGCGGCTTGCGGCACCGGTACACGGTCGCGGCGGCAAACGGATACGAGCGGTTCAAGCGCGATAAACCATGAAGATCACTGTCGAACGCGGCGCCTTCTTGAAGGCCCTGGGACATGTCCAAAGCGTCGTAGAGCGACGCAACACCATCCCCATCCTGTCCAACACCCTGTTGGAAGCCGGCAAGGGCCAGCTCAAGTTGACGGCCACCGATCTCGACATCGAGATTGTGGAAGCCATCCCGTCCGACGTGCTGCGCAATGGGGCCGTGACCGCGCCGGCGCACATGCTTTACGACATTGTCCGCAAGCTGCCGGAAGGCGCTCAGGTACAGGCCGAGCTACTGACGCAAGAAGGCGGCCGGCTCGCGGTTTCCGCCGGCAGCGTACGTTTCGAGCTGGCCTGCCTGCCCAAGGAGGACTTCCCGCAGATGGCGGCCGGCGTGCTGCCGCACCGCTTCCGGCTTCCGGCCGAAGATCTCAAGCGCCTTATCGACAAGACGCGCTTTGCCATCTCCACCGAAGAGACGCGCTTTTATTTGAACGGCATCTACCTGCACGTCTCCAAGGACGGTAAAGCGCGCGTGATGCGTGCCGTGGCGACGGACGGCCACCGATTGGCGCGCCTCGAGCTCGCGTTGCCCGACGGTGCGGCCGAGATGCCGGGCGTGATCGTGCCGCGAAAGACCGTGGGCGAACTCAGGCGCCTGCTCGACGACTGCGAAGGCGCGGTCGATGTGTCGCTTTCGGATACAAAAATTCAGTTCGTCTGCAACGGCGTGGAGCTCACGTCCAAGCTGATCGACGGTACGTTTCCCGATTATCAGCGCGTGATCCCTTCGTCCAACGACAAGGCGCTGACGCTGGATTCCAGGGAATTTGCGCACGCCGTGGATCGCGTGTCGACCATTTCGGCCGATAAGACGCGAGCGGTAAAATTGGCGCTCGCCAAGGACAAGCTGGTGCTTTCCGTCATCAATCCCGATTCCGGAACGGCCACCGAAGAGCTGGGCGCCACATACAGTGCAAGCCCGATCGAGATCGGGTTCAACGCACGCTATCTGCTGGACGTCACCAGCCAGATCCAGGGCAAGGACGTGCGTTTCCTGCTCTCCGACGCCGGCTCGCCCACGATCATCGAGGACACGGAGGACGAGGGAACCCTCTATGTCCTCATGCCGATGCGGGTGTAGGCTTGGCATCAGCAAATCCTTCATCAGGCGCCGCGTCGCCGGGCGTTCTTCCCGTGGCCGAGCACGCAAGCCTTGCCGTCCTTCGGCTTGCGCTGACGAATTTCCGGTCCTACGCCTCGGCTGAAATGGCTCTGTCCGGACGGCCCGTCGTTCTGACCGGGCCCAACGGTGCGGGAAAAACCAATGTGCTCGATGCGATCTCGCTGCTGTCTCCCGGCAGGGGTTTGCGGGGCGCTCGGCACTGCGATCACATTCGCAAAGCGCCGCTCGCAAGCCCGGCCACGGCGCTTTGGGCCGTGGCCGCGACGGTGCTGCGCGACGGCGAAGCCTACGAGATCGGCACCGGCCTTGTGCCGTCGCCGTCCGCACAAACCGAAAAGCGCGTGGTGCATCTGAACGGCGCCCCCGCTCAAAGCTCGGCCGAACTGGGCGAAGTCATCCAGATAACGTGGCTGACGCCGGCGATGGACCGGCTTTTCATCGAAGGGGCAAGCGGCCGGCGGCGCTTCCTGGATCGGCTGGTGCTCGGCTTCGATCCCGATCACGCTCGGCGCTCGTTGCGCTACGAGCAGGCCATGAGCGAGCGGGCGCGGCTGCTCAAATACGGCCCGCGCGATCCGGCCTGGCTCGACGGCCTGGAAACGGAGATGGCCGATGCCGGCACCGCCATTGCCGCAGCCCGCGCCGAAACCGTGGCCAGGCTCAATCAGGCATTGGCACAGCGCGAACGAGAAGGGGCCTTTCCTTGCGCCCATCTTGCGCTGGCAGGCGACATGGACGAACTCCTGAGCGAGCAGGGCGAGCACGCCCGCGACGAGTTCAAGGCGCGGCTGGCGAAGCTGCGCATGCGCGACGCGGAGCTGCGGCGCACGACATTCGGCCCCCATGTCAGCGACTTCGCCGCGCGGCACAGCGAAAAACGCATGGATGCACGGGATTGCTCGACCGGCGAGCAGAAGGCGCTGCTGGTATCCATCGTCCTTGCCGATGCGTGGGAGCTTGCGCGCCTGCGGAGCGGCCGGCCGCCGGTGCTTCTGCTCGATGAAATTGCCGCCCATCTCGACGGCCGCCGGCGCGCCGCGCTGTTGGAGGAGATCGTGGCGCTCGGTGCGCAGGCCTGGATGACGGGAACCGAGCTATCGCAGTTTGAAACTTTGAGCCGGCGTGCCGATATCTTCACCATCGCCGACGGCAAGCTCCAGCAACACGCTTAAGAAAGACGATATGGCCTCATCCGCTGCCATGCCCGATCCCAATGCCTACGACGCCGATAGCATCAAGGTGCTCAAGGGCCTCGACGCCGTGCGCAAGCGGCCGGGCATGTATATCGGCGATACCGACGACGGCTCGGGCCTGCACCACATGGTCTATGAGGTCGTCGACAACGCGATCGACGAGACCCTGGCAGGTTATGCCGACCGCATCGACGTCGTCCTCAATGCCGACGGCTCCTGTACCGTGCGCGACAATGGCCGCGGCGTTCCGACGGGTATTCACGAAGGCGAAGGCGTTTCCGCAGCCGAAGTGATCATGACCCAGCTGCACGCCGGGGGAAAATTCGAACAAAACGCCTACAAGGTCTCCGGCGGCCTCCATGGCGTCGGCGTCTCGGTGGTCAACGCCCTTTCGGAATGGCTCGAACTGCGCATCTGGCGCGAGGGCAAAGAGCATTTCATGCGCTTCCACGAGGGCGTCCCGGAATCACCCTTGGCCGAAGTCGGCGAAGCCACGGACAAGCGGGGCACCGAAGTCACGTTCCTCCCCAGCGCCAAGACCTTCACCAAGCTCGAGTTCGACTATGCCACGCTGGAGCATCGCCTGCGCGAGCTCGCCTTCCTGAACTCGGGCGTCACCATTGTGCTCGCCGATTTGCGCGGCGTGGAGAAGAAGGAAACCACGCTGCACTATGAAGGCGGGCTCGAGGCGTTCGTGCGCTATCTCGACCGTGCCAAAACGAACCTCATCGCGACGCCCATCATGATCGCCGCGACGCGCGAAGGCATGATGGTGGAAGCCGCTCTCACCTGGAACGATTCCTATCACGAGAGCATGCTGTGCTTCACGAACAACATTCCCCAGCGCGACGGCGGCACGCATCTGGCCGGCTTCCGCGCCGCGCTGACGCGCGTCGTCACGAAATATGCCGAGGAATCGAGCGCTGCGAAGAAAGACAAGGTGGTGCTGACCGGCGATGATTGCCGCGAAGGGCTCACCTGCGTGCTGTCGGTCAAGGTGCCGGATCCCAAGTTCAGCTCGCAGACGAAAGACAAGCTCGTCTCCTCCGAAGTCCGTCCGGTGGTCGAAGGCGTGGTGCTCGAGCAGCTCGGCCGCCGGTTCGAAGAACATCCGCAGGAAGCCCGACAGATCGTCGGCAAGGTCGTCGAAGCGGCTGCGGCTCGGGAAGCCGCACGCAAGGCCCGCGAACTGACGCGCCGCAAAGGCGCGCTCGACGGTTCGGGCCTCCCCGGCAAGCTCGCCGACTGCCAGGAACGCGATCCTGCCAAATGCGAGATATTCATCGTGGAAGGCAATTCGGCCGGCGGCAGCGCCAAACAAGGGCGCAACCGCGAGAATCAGGCCGTGCTGCCCTTGCGCGGCAAGGTTTTGAACGTGGAACGCGCCCGCTTCGACAAGATGCTCACCAATGCGGAGATCGCCACGCTCATCACCGCGCTCGGTACGGGCATCGGCCGCGAGGAGTTCAATGCCGACAAGCTGCGCTATCACAAGATCATCATCATGACCGACGCCGACGTGGACGGCGCGCATATCCGTACCCTGCTGCTCACATTTTTCTACCGGCAGATGCCGCAGCTGATCGAGCGCGGCCACATCTTCATCGCCCAGCCGCCGCTCTACAAAGCCACGCGCGGCAAATCCGAGCGCTACCTGAAGGACGAGCGCGAACTCGCCGAATATCTCATCGCGGAGGGCGCGAGCGGCGCCACCTTCACGCTGCACACCGGCGAGACGTTGGCCGGCGCCGATCTCGAGGCGCTCATCGTCAAAGCGCGTGCGGCGCAGGCGGCTCTGGACGGCTTTCCGCCGCAATATCCCCGCTTCGTGCTCGAGCAGGCCGCCATCGCGGGCGCGCTCAACCCGGAAATCCTGGGCGACGCGGCGCGCGCCGCAGAGGCCGCCGGCTATATCGCGCGCCGGCTCGATCTGCTCTCCGACGAGACCGAACGCGGCTGGCACGGCGAGCCGACGCCGGACGGCGGAGTCAAATTCTGGCGCGAAGTGCGCGGCGTGCGCGAAGCCGTGGCTATCGACGGCGCGCTGATCGGCAGTGCCGACGCGCGCAAGCTGGACAAGATGGCGACCGACCTGCAGACGGTCTATCTCAAGGCCGGTACGCTGACGCGCAAGGACGAACGCCGCGAAGTGCGCGCGCCGACTCAGCTGCTCGATACGATCTTCGAGTGGGGCCGAAAAGGGCTCGCGCTGCAGCGCTATAAAGGCCTGGGCGAGATGAACGCCGAGCAGCTCTGGGAAACCACGCTCGACGACAATGCCCGCACCCTGCTGCTCGTCAAGGTCGAGCACGCCGACGCCGCCGACGACCTGTTCGCCAAGCTCATGGGCGACGTCGTCGAGCCGCGCCGCGAATTCATCCAGGACAATGCGCTCTACGCCGCGCTGGACGTGTGAGACGCGGAACTGAAGCATCGAATTGCACATTGCGCCACTGGGAGCGCCGCCCCCGACCAGGTAGCATAGGCGTCAAGATAGGATAGATCGGGGGCCAGCCCCCGGCTTGATGCAGGGCGATCGCATTCGGCACGCTACGTGAGCGCTTCTGCGATCGCTGGCGCCTTCTGTGGAAGCTTTGCACCAATTTTCTTCCTCCCCCGTTCGCGACAGCGAATGGCCCGCCTTCGCTCCGCGAGCTTCGGCGGGTTAATTCGTCGGCCCTAAAAAACGCGGATGAGCGTTACGGGGGAACGATTCCCTGAGAGAAATGGGCGATGTAAATTGCAACGAATTGGGGCTGCTGGCCTGAAAGGTTGCAATTTGTGCTGAAAGACAATCCGCGAAGTAGCCGACAGGAGGACCTGTACCGGTCGCGGCTGGAAGCGATCATCGATCCCACGCATGAGCTGGTCAAAATGAGTCGGCTGGTGGGCTGGAGCGATTTGGCTGGCGATCTGAAACCTTACTATTGCGCCGACAATGGCCGGCCCGGGGAACCGATCCGGCTGATGGCCGGGCTGGTGTTGTTGAAAGACATGAAAGGGCTGTCGGACGAGGAAGTGTGCGAAGTCTGGCGGGAGAACCCATACTTTCAATATTTTTGCGGGGAAGAATATTTTCAGCACCGGCTGCCGGTCGAACCCCCATCTTTGAGCATTTTCAGGAAGCGGATCGGCAAGGAGGGAATGGAGCGGCTGTTGCAGGAAACGGTTCGCGTGGGGCTGAAGAGCGGGGTGATCACGGCGGGCGCCCTGCAAAAGGTCAGTGTGGATACGACGGTGCAGGAGAAGGCAATCCGCTTTCCGACGGACACGCAGCTTTGTCACAAGGCGCGCGAGGAACTGATCAAAACGGCGAAGAAGCTCGGTGTTAAACTGCGGCAAAGCTATGTGCGCAAGAGCAAGCAGGCTGTGTTTCTGGCCAACAAATACCTGGCAGCCCGGCAGATGAACCGTGGCCGCAAACAGATCAACAAAGTGCGCAATTATCTGGGCCGTGTGATCCGCGACATTGAACGCGCCATTGGCAAAGTCCCCTCGCTTGGCGGTTTATTCCAAGACGATCTGGCCAAGGCGCGGAAAATCCATGCTCAAGCGGCCGATCCGAAAACGCCGGACAAAATCTATTCCTGGCATGCGCCGGAAGTCGAATGCATCGCCAAGGGCAAAGCCCACAAGAAGTACGAATTTGGCTGCAAGGCCAGCATCGCTTCAACCAATGCCGGCAACTTCATCGTCGGCGCCATGGCCCATCACGGCCGGCCTTATGACGGACATACTCTGGCGACTGTTTTGGAACAGATCGCAAGGCTGACGGGTGTCAAGCCCGAAGAAGCGTGTGTCGATCTGGGCTATCGCGGCCATGGTCTCGAAGACGAAGACATCGAGATCATCCTCGCGCGTCAGAGGCGCGGCATGACGCCGGCCAAAAGAAAACGCCAGAAACGCCGCAATGCCATCGAGCCGATCATCGGCCACTGCAAGAACGATCGTAAAGTTGGTCCCCGCAACTGGCTCCACGGCAAACGCGGCGATCAAATCAACGCCCTCGCCATGGCGATCGGCTTCAACCTCAGGAAGATACTCAGGTGGATCTTTTTGTATCTGTTGTTCAGCCGCATCTTGGGGCAGAACATACAGAATCCGAAGTTGCTTCCAGCTTGAAACGGCGGTTTTTTAGGGCCGACTAATTCGAAAGTCCTCCGAAGCTGCGGAGCAGCGAAGGAGGCGGGAGGTGTCGAGCGACCGCGGCGTTGAGCCGGGGAGCGAGACGGAGGGGGCGACAGAGATTATCATCTCAATGATTTGTAAACTTGCCGATGGGTGACATTTGAGTCCCCTCCGTCTCGCTCACTGCGTTCGCGCGACACCGCCCCCATGCTTACGCACGGGGGAGGAAGACTGTCGGGCGCTCGCATGGCCTCATCTCTCCGCGCGCTCCGCGTCGCGATCCGCTGATGGTGAGGCGCATTGATGATTGCGAACATGTGGGATGTGTCAACATCGTATGCGGACGAGGACGGCCGCGCTCCCAGTAATGAATCTCTATTGCCCCAGCCAACCGGCTGCATGACACTGGACGGAATAGCGGAGTTCCCGCGAGGTCGTAGGAGGAAGCAAGGCATGCGCCGCGCATTCAATATCGTAATGCGGATCGTCAGTACGCTGCTCGGGTTACTGATGATGGCGGGCGGCACGATCTGGATGCTGCAGGGCCTCAATCTCGCATTCAATGGCCCCATGATGGGTGGACGGCCCAGTTTCATGGTCGGCGACAGCCATTGGATATTCTACGGCGCGATCATGGCGCTCTTCGGCATCGGCCAGGTGATCTGGAGCAACACGCGGCAGAGCGTGCGCTGAGTGGCAGCAATCGGTCACCAGAGGCATCTCCGGCTTGACGGGGTCAGTATGTATGGTTATACATACATAATATGGCGCATATGGTGACAATCAATCGTCCGGACGTGGTCGCCCTGGTTGAAGAGGCAGCTGCGAGGTTGACTGGCGGCAACAAGACCGAAGTGATCGCGCTCGGCATGCAGAAGCTTCTGGCTGGCAGTGCTCGCTCGGGCTCCCTGTTCGGAGCGCATCGCGGCTCGGTCGAGATCCGTGAGAACGTCGACCTTGTTGCTCCGGTACTTGATGTGATCCCAGACGCGCAGTCGGGCGCAGAAATCGAGCGGTGACCCACGCCCTGCTCCTCGACACCCACATTGCGCTCTGGCTTGACAGCGGCAGCGTGCGCCTGCGCTCTCCTACGCGCTCCCTCATTGATGAGTGTTGGCAACGCGGGGGAACTATATTCCTCAGCGCCATCAGCGCTTGGGAGATCGCGCTGTTGTCCGACCTCAACCGGATCAAACTGGATGTAAACGTCGACGCCTGGATCGACCGCTTCCTGGCACGTCCCGGAATCGAGGCAGCATCCTTAAGCGTTCATGCCGCCGCGCGCTCCTACCAAATGCGCGGCTTTGAGCCCCGTGATCCCGCCGACCGCCTATTGATCGCGACGGCGATAGATCTTGGTTGTCCTCTGGTGACTTACGACCAACGCATTGCGAAATTCGCCAAACGACACGGGAAAAATATCGGCTTCGCAGTGGCCATGTAGAGCGATTAGCCCGCGGCCCCAGGGAGTTAGCCCGCCGCTCTCACAAGCCAGCACGCCGCCCCCGGCGTCACGCCGATCGGCGACTGGTAGGGCGCGAAAACTGTCGCAACGGCTTCGCCGATTTTGGCCCGCGCGGCTTCGTCGAGGTCGGCTGCGGCTCGCGATAGCGGACCGACGGCCAGCGATTGGGCCGCTGCGTCGGCGAGCGTCTCGCCCAGGTTCACGCGGCCGTCGAATTTTTCGATCTCGATGTAGCGGTAGCCGGCGGCCTTCAGAATCGCTCGAACCCGATTGTCATCGGCGAAGGCAAACGGTCCGGGCGCCAGCGGATCGACGGGCTCCTGCGGCGGCAAGAGATGCTTCGCGGCCGCCATGGGAATTGAAGCCCAGGCATTGTCTTTGAGCGACCGCCAGCACACGAAGGCCAGCCTGCCGCCCGGCGCCAGCGCGCGACGGATATTGGCGAATGCCAGCGCCGGATCGGCGAAGAACATCACGCCGAAGCGCGAGAACACCAGATCGAAGACGGGCTGGAACGCGTGGGTCGAGGCATCGGCTTCGAGGAATGTCACGTCGGCATTCTGCGCCTGCGCACGGGCCTGCGCCACGTTCAGCATGGGCACGGAAATGTCTACCCCCGTTGCCCTCCCCTCGGGCGCGAGCTCGAGCGCAAGCAGCAATGTGGTCGTGCCGCATCCGCATCCGATATCGAGCGCACGTTCGCCCGACTTCGGATCGGCAAACGGCATCAGGGCTTCGGTGATCGCACCCAGAAAGCGATCGATGCGCTCCTGCAGCGCCGCCCACTTTACCCCCGTGGGACCGTTCCAATATTCGATCTGCTGGGCGTTAGGTGACCGTGTGTTAGTCATGGAGCGGCACCCTTGAATGGGCAGTAGGCAGTGGGCAGTCGGCAGCAGCCTGTTTATTGCCTCCTACTGCCGATTGCCTACTGCCTACTGCCTTTTCGTTTCCGCATCGCCAGCGTGCGCAGTCTGAGCGCGTTGAGCTTGATGAAGCCGGCGGCATCCTTCTGGTCGTAGGCGCCGCGATCGTCCTCGAAGGTGACGAGGTCTTGCGCATAGAGCGAGAAGGGCGAGGCGCGGCCGGTGACGATCACGTTGCCCTTGTAGAGTTTCAAGCTCACGCTGCCGCTGACGAATTCCTGGCTCTTGTCGATGAGCGCCTGCAGCATCTCCCGCTCGGGTGCGAACCAGAAGCCGTTATAAATAAGCTCGGCGTAGCGCGGCATCAACTCGTCTTTCAGGTGCGCGGCGCCGCGGTCGAGCGTGAGCGATTCCATGGCGCGATGCGCCGCGAGCAGGATCGTGCCGCCGGGGGTCTCATAGATGCCGCGCGATTTCATGCCCACGAAGCGGTTCTCGACGAGATCAATTCGGCCGATGCCGTTCTCGCGCCCGAGAGCGTTGAGGCGCGCGAGCAGCGCCGCCGGCGATAGCGCCTCGCCATCGATGGAAACCGCGTCGCCACGCTCGAACCCGATGGTGATGGCCACGGCCCTGTCGGGCGCCTCCTCCGGCGAGAGCGTGCGCTGGTAGACGATCGAGTCGGGCTCGACTGCCGGATCCTCGAGCACCTTTCCCTCCGAGGAGGAATGCAGAAGATTGGCATCGACGGAGAATGGCGCTTCGCCGCGCTTGTCCTTGGCGATGGGAATCTGGTGCTGTTCGGCGAATTCGAGGAGCTTGGTGCGGCTGGTCAATTCCCATTCGCGCCACGGCGCGATCACTTTGATGTCGGGCTTCAGCGCATAATAGGCGAGTTCGAAGCGCACCTGGTCGTTGCCCTTGCCGGTGGCGCCATGTGCGACGGCATCCGCACCAACCTTCTCGGCGATCTCGATCTGCTTCTTGGCGATCAGCGGCCGCGCAATGGACGTGCCCAGGAGATAGATGCCCTCATAAAGCGCATTGGCGCGGAACATGGGAAAGACGTAGTCGCGCACGAACTCTTCGCGCAGATCTTCGATGAAGATGTTCTCGGGCTTGACGCCCAGGAGTTCGGCCTTGGCCTTGGCCGGCGCAAGTTCCTCGCCCTGCCCCAGATCGGCCGTGAAGGTGACGACCTCGGCGCCATAAGCCGTCTGAAGCCATTTGAGAATGACGGATGTGTCGAGCCCGCCGGAATAAGCGAGCACGACCTTCTTGATGCGGTGCTGCGGCACATGCCTCTCCCGAAAAAACGCCGGACTATATCGGTCGCGGATGCTGCAAAATCAACAGCGACTTCCTGGACCGCGTGCCTCCCAGCGCGCAATTATGACGTGAAAGACTGCGTGCGGGCTTGGAAGCCCGCGGTCTCAGACAACTCAGCGTGGCGCAGACTGGCGCGCTGCTTCACGCTTTCGCTCTTGAGCTGGCCGCAGGCGGCCATGATATCGCGGCCGCGCGGGGTGCGCACCGGCGAGGCATAGCCGGCGCGGTTGACGATCTCGGCAAATTTCTCGATCTGCTCCCAATCGGAGCATTCGTAGGGCGCGCCCGGCCAGGGATTGAACGGAATGAGATTGATCTTGGCCGGAATGCCGCGGATGAGACGGATAAGCTCGCGGGCCTCGGCGAGGCTGTCGTTCACCCCCTTGAGCATCACGTATTCGAAGGTGACGCGCCGCGCATTGGAGAGGCCGGGATAGGCGCGCACCGCGTCAAGCAGCTCGGCGAGCGGATATTTCCTGTTGAGCGGCACCAGCACGTCGCGGACGTCGTCGCGTACCGCATGAAGGGAAATGGCGAGGGCGCAGCCGATCTCCGCGCCGGCGCGCGCGATCATCGGCACCACGCCGGCGGTGGACAACGTGATGCGCCGCCTGGAAAGTGCCAACCCGTCGCCGTCGGCGACGATCGCCAGCGCCGCCTTCACATTGTCGAAATTGTAAAGCGGCTCGCCCATCCCCATCATGACGACATTGGTGACGCGACGGTTCTCGCCCGTCGACGGCCAATCGCCGAGCGCATCGCGCGCCACCATCACCTGGCCGACGATTTCCTCCGCCGAGAGATTGCGCACCAGCTTCTGCGTGCCGGTGTGGCAGAATCGGCAATTGAGCGTGCAGCCCACCTGCGAGGAGACGCACAGGGTTCCGCGACCGGGCTCGGGAATGAATACGGTCTCGTATTCGACGCCGGGGCCGCTGCGCAGCAGCCATTTCCTGGTGCCGTCGCTCGAGATCTGCCCGGTCACGACCTCGGGACGCGCCAGCGAGAAACGCGCTGACATCAGATCGCGAAATGCGCGCGCGAGGTTGCTCATGCCGGAGAATTCGCGCGCGCCGTGAACATAAATCCAGTTCCACAACTGGCGCGCGCGCATGGCGGACGCCTTGGCCGGCGTGCCCGCTTCGATCAGCGCAGCGCGGAGAGCGTCAGCCTCGAGACCGATCAGGGACCGCGTTTGCGTCACGCCTTCACATGCCGCAGGTCTGGTGGATCTTGTCCAACGCATCGCCGAGGCCGGCAAGCGAGTAGGTGTCTTTCGTCGTCGTCCCGCGCCTGGACATGCCGATCACCGTGGCGCTCTGGTTGGACTTCATCGCCGCGATCAAGCGTTCTTCATCCGTCTGTGCCAGCACCCACGCTGCGCCGGAGCCGCCGTCATTCTTCGTGAAAAAGGAAAATTTGTCGGCGCCCACCTCGACCGTGACGGAGCTTCCATCCTTGTACTGATAGCCGGGCACGATTTCCGGCTCCGCCTTCGCCTTCCTGCCCGGCCAGTCGTTGATGAGGAAGAATGCAGGGTCTCGCTTGGCCTTCCTGGGCTCCTGAGCCGTCGGCTTGGAGAGCGCATAACACACTTTCGAATCGCCGTTCCCGAGGCTGTAGGCGAACCAGCTCTGGAAACCGCCGAGCAGGGTCGGTTCGTCGGCTGCGGCGGGGGCAGCCAAGAGAAGTGCGCCGCAAAAACCGGCGACAAGGGCACGACGCGGGGAAAGTCCGAACATGGGGCGTTCCTTGATCCTGGAATTTGGCCGGAGGGCTTGGCGGGAAAAACTCACGGAAAATTCGGGCATTAGTATGTTCAATCCGCCGATCCAAAGATAGACGCCGAAGCGGCCTCCGTAAAGAACGACACGCTACTCGCGCAAGCCGTAACCGATCGCATAAAGCCGCCACACGACCAGGCACATGACCGCGGCGAGGCTCAACGTGATGCCGGCGCCGAGGCCGAGCGGTGCCTCGGAGAAGCCGATCATGGAATGGCGCAGGCCGCTGATGAAATAGAAAAACGGATTGACGAAGGCCATCCATCTGACCGAGCCGGGCAGCATACCGACCGTGTTGAACACGCCGCCCACGAACGACAGGGGCGTGATGAAGAACACATTGAGAATGGTCAGCTGCTCGAAAGTGTTCGCCCACAGACCGATCACGATTCCCAAGAGGCCGAAGATCACGGCGACGCTCGCCACCCAGAAGAGAAATTCGGGCAGGTTCTCCATCGTCGTGGCGCCGAATGCGGCTGCAATCAGAAGGATGCCGATCGCCGTAATCACCGCCCGCAGGATCACCACGACGAGGCTGCCGGCGATCATCTCGGCATAGGACAGCGGCGCGACAAGCGCCTCCTCGACATACCGCAGGAAGCGCGAGAAATAGATCTGCGATGAGGATTGCAGAAACGACGCATTGACGATGTTCATCATCAGGATGCCGGGCAGAACGAATTCGAGATAGCGATGTCCCCCGATCAGCGCGATGCGCCGGCCGACGACGAAGCCGAAGATGAATATGAACAGGAGCGCCGATATCCAAGGAGCCAGAAAGGCCTGGATTGGCACGCGCATTATGCGCGACCATTCCCGGCGGATGATCGTCCACAGCCCGATCCAGTTGACGCGCGGGCCATGCGTGACGATGGCAGGCGGCTCCGTGCTCATGCCGCGGCCATCCGGTCGGGCTCGGCGCCGGTTGCACGCAGGTAGGCGCCCTCGAGACCTCCGGGTTCGCCGACGAACTCTTCCTTATCGCCGTGGCGGACGAGGCGCCCGCCTGCCACGATCACAATCGTCCGGCACAGGCGCTCGACTTCCTCGAGATAATGCGACGTGAGAAAGATCGTCTTGCCGTCGCGGTTCAACTCCTGCAGATACCGCCACAGCTCGCGTCTGAGCTCGACATCTACCCCGGCGGTGGGTTCGTCGAGAATGAGCAGGGCCGGATCGTGCACCATGGCGCGCGCGAGCATGACCCGCCGTTTGAGCCCGCCCGACAGCTCGCGGAACGGCTTCTTCGCGTGCGGGACGAGATCGAAGCGTTCCAGGAGCATGTCCACCCGGGCGCGACGGGCTTTCGCGGTCATGCCGAAATAGCCGCCCATCCAGTCGACGATGTCGCGTGGGGTGGCAAACAAATCGACGTTGAACTCCTGCGGGGACAGTCCGATCAGCCGCCGCGCGTCGCGATAACGCTTCACCGCATCCACGCCGAACACTTCGATCCTGCCCGAAGTCGGATTGGCAATTCCCGTAATGCAATGGATGGTCGTCGACTTGCCTGCCCCGTTAGGGCCGAGAAAGCCGAAGAAATCTCCCGGCGCCACATCGAGCGACAAATCCTCGATGCCGACGGTGCCGCGGCGGTAGACCTTGCGCAGATGCGCGATGGAGAGGGCGGGAATCATGAGTGCAGGTTGGCCTCACTATACCGTGCCGGGCAAACCGCGAAAGCTCGACCGTTGCAGCGACGTAAAAAAGATCCCGCGCATTCCTCCCTGTCTTGCAGTATGAACGCGGAACTGCAACCCGGGGTGCCGCGCTTGGCCAATCCCGTCCTCGTGGAGCTGACACGCGGCGAAATCGTGGAGAGCGTTCACCGCGGCGCCGTTGCCATAGCCGATGTGGCAGGCAAGCTCCTCCTGTCGCTCGGCGAGGTGGAAGCGCCGGTCTATCCGCGCTCCTCGCTAAAACCGATCCAGGCCATTCCGCTTCTGGAAAGCGGCGCCGCCGACGCGTTCGGCTTGAACGACGAGCACATCGCGCTGGCGTGCGCGTCGCATTCCGGCGAATTGATGCATACGACGCGCGTGGCGGCATGGCTCAGGCGCCTCGGACTTTCAGAACGCGATCTCGCCTGCGGCCCCCAGCCGGTGCGCTATGAGCCGCTATGGCGGGACATGATCGGTCGGGGCGAACAGCCATGCCCCATTCACAACAACTGCTCCGGCAAGCATGCCGGCTTCCTGACCGTGGCGCGACACTGGGGCGTGGCCACTGCGGGATACGAACGGCACGATCATCCGGTCCAGCAAGCCGTGGCGCGCGTGCTCGGCGATTTGTCCGGAGTTCCGGCTCCCCTGCCGTGGGGCGTGGACGGCTGCGCCGCGCCCAATTTTGCGCTGCCGCTGTCCGCCTTCGCGCGGGGGCTCGCCAGGATCGCCAGCCCTTCCTCTCTGAGCGGCCCGCGTTCGGAGGCCGCCAAGCGCATTTTGGCGGCGATGATGGCGCATCCCGAACTCGTCGCCGGAACAGGACGCGCCTGCACGATTCTCATGTGCGGAGCGCGAGCGCCTTTTGCCGTCAAGACAGGCGCCGAGGGCGTCTATGCCGGAATGATCCCCGGGCGCGGCTTGAGCATCGCGCTCAAGATCGACGACGGAGCCGGCCGCGCTGCCGAAACGGCCATTGCCGCCGTGCTGGACGGCCTCGACCTCCTCGGCAGCGATCGGCCGTCGCGCGCGGTGCTCCGAGCGCCGATCCTCAACACGCGCGACGAAATGATCGGCGAGCGCCGACCAGCGGCCGCGTTCGTCGATGCGGTCAAACAGGCGGTGAGCCGACGCCTCTAATGCCCCGGTTGCTGCGCCTTGGCGGCGGCGGCAGCTCGGTCGGCCTTTTCCATCTCGGGCGTGTAGGGAACGATGTCCATGATCGGGCAGCGATAGGGAAAGCCCAAGTCGCGCGATATGACCTCGTCTCCCTTGGAGATGCAGCTGAGCGCCGTTCCGCCGAACACCTTGAACCCAAGTCTCTGTTTGTAAGGAAGGTTCGGACAATAGCCCATCAGGGTCAGCTTGAACTTCCGGTGCGATTCGTCTTCCACGATGAGGATATTGTCGTTGAGCGCCTTATAGTTCCACACCAGTGCGAGTTCGAGGCAGGCGGGACGGGAGAGCGCCGGCGTCGCTGCAAGAGCCAGAAGGCCCGCGGCTGCCGCAAGGACTTTTTTCATCGAAAACATCCTTCAAAAAAAGTGCGCCCTCACAAATCCACTATAGCCGATAATCCCGCTTGCCGGAATTCGTTGCGTTGGCGCAGTTGGCGTACACGCTCGCCCTGCCTTAAGCTGCGGCCGCCGGATATTGCTTTGGAGAGCCTATGAAAGCCGCGCTTTGCACCCATTACGGACCGCCGGAGGAGCTGGTCGTCCGGGACGTTCCCAGCCCGAGCCCCGGCAAGGGCGAGGTCGTCGTGACGGTGAAGGCATGCGGGGTGAATTTTCCCGATGCCCTGATGATCCAGGACAAATACCAGTTTCGGCCGCCCTTGCCCTTTTCCCCCGGCGCGGAGGCGGCCGGCATCGTGAAGAAAGCCGGCGCGGGCGTCGCCAACATCAAGCCCGGCGACAAGGTCATCGCGTCTGCCCGCTCCGGCGGATTTGCGGAGGAGATGGTGGCGGAAGCGAGCCGCTGCGTCCCCATGCCCGACGGGCTCGATTTCGCAGTGGCCGCTTCGTTTTCGCTCACGTATGGCACCTCATACTACGCGCTCAAGGAGCGGGCGCATCTGAAGGCGGGCGAACGCCTGGTCGTGCTGGGGGCGGCCGGCGGCGTGGGCATCTCCGCCGTCGAACTCGGCAAGGCCATGGGCGCGCACGTGATTGCCGCTGCGTCGACGCACGACAAAGTGGATCTCGCCAGGAAGTACGGCGCCGACGACGGGTTCGTCTATCCCGCCGGACCGCTTTCGAAGGAACAGCAAAAGTCTTTTTCCGAAACGATCAAGCGTCTCACCGGCGGACAGGGTGCGGACGTTCTCTACGATCCCTTGGGCGGCGATTATGCCGAGCCGGCTCTCAGAGCCATGAATTGGGACGGCCGCTATCTCGTCATCGGCTTTGCAGCCGGCGAAATACCCCGCGTTCCGCTCAATCTCCCGCTACTGAAGAGCTGCGATATTGTGGGCGTGTTCTGGGGCGCCTGGATGGAGCGCGAACCCGCGAGCGGCTTCGCCAACCTCAAGCAGCTCGCCGACTGGATCGCGCAAGGAAAGCTCAAGCCGCACATCTCCGCGCGCTTTCCGCTCGAACGCGCCGGCGAAGCCATCCGCATGCTGATGGACCGCAAGGCGCAAGGCAAAGTCGTCGTCGTTCCTTAAGTACTCTCGTATGAACCGACTTCTTCGCATCTGCGCTGCGGGTCTTATGCTGTTGCTTGGCGCGCAAGGGCAGTACACCACGCGCTTGCCGCCGCACACGGGCATCAAGACCGTCGGAATCATTTCTGCGATCGGCGAGTCGTTCATGTTCGAGCACGTATCGGCCTCGCCGCTGCAATGGCTGGGGCCGCCCGACGCGTCGTTCCTGGAAATCGGCGATTGGGGCGTCGATGCGGGCGTCACCCGCGAAGCGGCTCGGGCGCTGTCGAAGACGTTCGTCGTGAAGCCCGTGGCATTCGAAGAAGCCGATTTCGACACCTGGACGTGGCCGACGCTCCTGGACCGCATCCAGCAGCTGCCGACGCACGGCGTCGACGCCTATGTCGTGATTTTGCGGGACTGGCGCAGCGACGAGATCGGCGGCAGCGCGCAGCAGATCGCCGGGCTCGGCCTTTATCGCAGAGATGGCGACCGGCCCCGCACGGCCGTGTTCGCCTGTTATCGCATCGCCGTCATCGATGCGCACAACGACACGATTTTGGCATCGCGAGCGGTGCTCGCAAGCGAAGGAAAGCTCCCCTGGCTCGTCATCGCACCGAGCCTTTGGCCCAAGACGCAGAACGATCTTACGGCTTCGCAAACGGCGATACTGGAAAAGGATTCGCGCGCGCTCATCGATGAGACGCTGACGCCGGCGCTCGACGCTATGTTTTCCCTCCGGTAAACGATGGATTGAGGAACGGGAGCAAGCAAATGGCACACCTAGGATGGATCGGGACGATTGTTTTCGGTCTGATGACCGGCTTCATCGCCAGCAAGGTCGTGAACGCGCGCGGCGAAGGCTGTTTCCTCAACATTGTGCTGGGGCTGGTCGGCGCGATGGTCGGCGGCTTCATCTTCACGCGGATCGGCGGCCACGGCGTTAACGGATTCAACGTCTATTCGATGCTGGTGGCCATCGTCGGCGCAATCGTCGTGCTTCTCATCTACCATGCCATCACCGGACGGCGGGGGATCAGGTAGAGCTTCCTCGCCCCCAACTGTCATGGCCCGCCTTCGCAGGCCATGACGTGGTTTTGGATGTGTCTGCTGGATTCCCGCTGGAGTTCACGCTCAGGCCGCACTTTGCGCCGACCGGTGGCGCCGGAATGACAGCGTCGTGCTACATGCGATCCGTCATTACGGAAGGTTGTCGATCAGGTACGGATATCCATTGTTCACGGTAGGTTTTTCCTTCCAGACGGAGGAGCTGAAACCCGCCGGCAGGCTACCTTGAAGGCTGCTCAGGCCAGTGATCCCGGGATCACTGGCGACGTTGCCGGCGCCCTGACTGGGATTTGTTATACCGCTCGTCGTCGTGTCCCAATAGGCGTCGACCAACGCCCCGTTCGTGCCGTCGTCGTAGCCAATGAGCCCTCCAGGGTTAGAAGTCGTAGATGTCACCTGACCGATCTCATAGGCTTGATCGATACAATCGCTGCTGCCCGAACCGCACCCCGAGATTTCGCCCACCAATCCGCCGGTTGCGTTGAACGCGGGGTCACCGTTTTGATTCCCGGTCACATTGCCCATCGCGTACGACTCGACAATCGAACCTCCGTTGTCGATCAAACCTGCAAGCCCACCAACCAGACCAGCTTCGGTCGTGGACACAGCACCCGTCGCGAAGGACTGTGAAATCGAGCCGCCTTGGCCCACGAGCCCACCGGCGGCAATAGTCATGCCTTGCACGTTGTTGCCCTGAACAGAATTCCTTGCCTTGGAATTATCGATGCTCGCCGCCGCTCCCGCCAGGCCGCCAACCGCACCGACATTCGATGCCTGAATCTTTGCACCGGCACCGACAGTCGACCCGGTTATGCTCAGCGCATTGCCGGCAAGTCCGCCCACTTGAATCCCGCCGGACTGGTTTGCGGTGCCGGCAACCATTAACTTCACTGCACTAGAACTCCCGCTGATCGCGCCGCCCACACCCACCGAACCGCCGATGCCGCCGGTGGATGCTGCAGTAGTGACCGACAAGGTCTTGGCGGCAGTCACAGAGACGTTACGGATTTGCGATGCTGAATCGAGGTACGCTGCGAGTGCGCCGACATCGGCGCAATCCGTGATAGCACTCGAGCTACAAGTAATCTGATGGACGGCTAGATTGACATCCGCGATCGTCCCGCCTTCCAGGGAGGCGAATAACCCCTGCTGAGAACAACCGCCGGAACCGGTGTAGTTAAGCGTTAGACCCGAAATTTGGTGTCCGAGCCCTTCGAAAATTCCGCTGAAGGTCGCCGGAACGAGAGTGCAGGTACCGGTCAAATCCGGGCCAGCGGCATCGGTGCCAAGTGCGTAATTGGTACTGGGAGAGGAGGCAATGTCACTCGCCAGGTTGGCGATGGCGTTGCTCGGGCTGTTCACGCTGTTGACCAGCGTATAGCTCGCCTCATTGATCATAAGGCTGCTCGCCGTGTCATAGAATCTAAAGGACCCTCGCCCCGTGAAGGACAACGATCCTCCGGTGCCGCCATCGTTCGTGATGAGCGTCAGCCCGCCCGTCTCGTTCACCTGTACTGAATTGGTCACCGAGATGGAATGATAGGCATCCAAGGTCAGCGTGTTGGAGCTGTCCCATGATATACCTTGTACGATCTGGATATCCGACGCGAGGGAGCCGCCCGTCGTCACTGTGACATTGCCTGCTGCCAGGTCGTCTTGGAGTACGGTCACCGAGAGAGTTGCATTTTTTTTCGTTGGCGTGCACACGAACGGCCCTGCGCCAGAGCCAGAGCAGTTCATATTCGTTGTGGTCGTGGAAATCTTCACGGTCGCTTCGGCACTCCCGGGCACCGTCAATGCCAAGGCCGGCGACAAAATCGCGACGACCCACGCCAAGCGGCTAAATTTGTCCGATTCGCGCATCTTCGTTTCCTCCAACTCAAAAGATGAGTTTTAGCGGCCTGACCCTGCCGGGCGGACCATTGGAAACAGCATATCATCGGTAACGATAAAGCTCACGCGTTATTGTTGCGGCGGCCGGCAAATTTTACTGTCGTAAAACCGTCACCTCCGCGCGGAAAACCAACCGCCGCGCGTCCATGACTCCGCAATGCAGCGACTTCACGATTTCAGTGCCGGACTGCAACGCTTCTGCGGTAATGACGATCGGGGCGGCGCTATTCCGCCGCCGCCGTCGTCACATAGATTTCCGAACCGCCGGCGCGGAACTCTTCGGACTTCTTCTCCATCGCGGCGCGGATTTCCGCCGTCGACAGCGTATCATTTGCGCCGCGTGCCGCGTCGCGTACTTCCTGACTGATTTTCATCGAGCAGAATTTCGGCCCGCACATCGAGCAGAAATGCGCAAGCTTTGCGCCGTCGGCCGGCAAGGTCTCGTCGTGAAACGCCTGCGCGGTTTCCGGATCGAGCGACAAGGCGAACTGGTCGCGCCAGCGGAATTCGAAGCGCGCCTTGCTCATCGCATCGTCCCAGATGCGCGCCGCGGGATGGCCCTTGGCGAGATCGGCGGCATGCGCTGCGATGCGATAGGCAATCACGCCCGCTTTCACGTCGTCGCGGTCGGGCAGCCCCAGATGCTCCTTGGGCGTGACGTAGCAGAGCATGGCGGTGCCGAACCAGCCGATCATCGCGGCGCCGATGGCGCTAGTGATGTGATCGTAGCCCGGCGCCACGTCGGTCGTCAGAGGCCCCAGCGTGTAGAACGGCGCCTCGTCGCAGGCCTTGAGCTGCCGATCCATGTTCTCCTTGATCTTGTGCATCGGCACATGGCCGGGGCCTTCGATCATCACCTGCACGTCGTAGCCTTGCGCGATGCGGTTGAGCTCGCCCAGCGTCTCGAGCTCGGCGAATTGCGCCGCATCGTTGGCATCGGCGATGGAGCCGGGCCGCAGGCCGTCGCCCAGCGAGAACGACACGTCGTATTGCGCTAGCAGTGCGCAGATGTCCTCGAAATGCGTGTAGAGGAAATTCTCTTTGTGATGGGCAAGGCACCATTTGGCCAGAATGGAGCCGCCGCGGCTGACGATGCCGGTCAGGCGATCGGCGGTCAGCGGGATGTGGGCAAGCCGCACGCCCGCATGCACCGTGAAGTAATCCACGCCCTGCTCGCACTGCTCGATCAGCGTGTCGCGATAGATGTCCCAGGTCAGCTCCTCGGCAATGCCGCCGACTTTCTCCAGCGCCTGATAGATGGGAACGGTGCCGATGGGCACCGGCGCATTGCGCACGATCCATTCGCGGATGGTATGGATGTGCCGACCCGTCGACAAATCCATCACGGTATCCGCCCCCCAGCGGATGGACCAGACAAGCTTTTCCACCTCTTCGGCCGCACCCGACGTGACGATGGAATTGCCGATATTGGCGTTCACCTTGGTGAGGAAATTGCGGCCGATGATCATCGGCTCGCTCTCGGGATGATTGATGTTGGCGGGAATGATGGCGCGGCCGCGCGCCACTTCGCTGCGTACGAATTCCGCGGTGACCTCGTCGGGAATCGCGGCGCCGAAGCTCTGCCCGTCGCACCCGCCCGAGCGCCCGAGATTTTCCCGCGCCGCAACGAATTTCATCTCCTCGGTGACAATGCCCTGGCGGGCGTAGTGGAGCTGGGTGACGCGGCGGCCGGACTTGGCGCGCAGAAGCTTCAAGCTGCTGCGATCGAATTGCGGCACGGAGAGAAGCTCGCCGCGCTTGAGCCCGTCGTCCTCCGGCCGGCGCGCGCGGCCTGCGTATTCCTCGACATCGCCGCGCGCCGAAATCCACGCGCGCCTGCGGGGGACGAGCCCCTTTTGGATGTCGACGGCTGCGGTTTCATCCGTATACGGACCGGATGTGTCGTAAAGCCTGACCGGCGCCTCGCCGCCCGACAGTGCCACCTCGCGGAACGGCACGCCGTCGACGGTGATTTTCCGCGAACCGGGCAGCGGCCCGCGCGTCACCACATCGTTGGTGACGGCGGGAACGTTTCGAATGGGTTTATTCATGATGGCTCACCTTGTGAATTGGGTGAGCGGCAGCCGTCTTTGGCCGTCCGCTCCCTACGCCGGTCCTAACCGGATCAGGTTCGAAGGGACTTGGAGAATCTCCCCAATCTCAGCTCGGTCGAGCGCCCCTGGGATCATAATGATCATGGACCTGTAAAGGGACAAGTCAAGAAGATCGTGGCGCGCGCCTCCAGGCGCGCATGCGGGGCTGAAGCCCCGCGGTCCAAAATTTACGATCCCGCGAACTGGCGGAACTCGCCGATCACCGCCTTCACCGCGGCGTCCACGATCCTGGCGCCGGCCTCGACGCTGGCCTGGCCGGGGTCGGAGCCGATGCGGCCGTCGGGAAACCGCCGGCGATAATCCTCCGCGTCGTAGATCGGCCCCATGGGCGCGATCTTGGGATGCATCTCGACGTTCTTCTGCGCCTCGGGAAACGCAAAATAAGTGACCGAAACTTCCGAAGGCGTGGCGTGGCTGCCCTCGCCCACCGGAAACAGCTGCTTGCAAAGCTCGCCGACCGTGGGAAGCTCCCACCAGTTCCTCAGCGTGCAGCGTAGCGGGGGATGATTGGCGCTCGCGCGGTCGAAAGTGATGGCATGGTAGATCTCGGAGAATGCCGCGTTGATCGTCTGCACATTGCCGCCGTGTCCGTTCAGCCAGTAAAGCCGCTCGAAGCCGTGGCGCGCCAGCGACTGCGCCCAATCGACCATCGCGGCGATCATCGTCGACGGGCGCAGCGCGATGGTTCCGGGAAATGCCATATGGTGCTGCGCCTGCCCGACATTGAATGTCGGCCCGACGAGAATACCCGCCTCGTCGCCTGCGCGCCTGGCGATGATCTCTGGACATAGCGCATCGGTGCCCAATAACCCGTTAGGACCGTGCTGCTCGGTCGAGCCGATCGGTATGATGATGGCTTTCGATCGCCTAAGATATGTCTCGACTTCCGGCCAGGAGGAGAGGTGAAGCTGCATGATCCTTGATCACCTTAATCGAAGCGAAACTCGGCGAGTTTCCCCACTGGCCGCACTCTAAGCCGTACCGGGTAGATGCCAAGCCCCCGTGTGCCGCCTTGAAGCGCGGACTTCGGCGCGCCAATATCGACAATAAAACGAAAAGCAGCCGAGGAAGCGCCGATGTCCGAGACCCTGATTGCCGTGCCGCAGGAGTGGCGCCGGCGCGCCTTTATCGACGGCAAGACATACGAGGAGATGTATGCGCGGTCGATCTCGGATCCGGACGGATTCTGGCGTGACGAAGCCCGGCGCATCGATTGGATCAAGCCGTTCTCCATTGTGAAGAATGTGTCGTTCGAGCCCGGCAACCTTTTCATCCGCTGGTTCGAGGACGGCACGCTCAACGTCGCGGCGAACTGCATCGACCGGCACTTGCCTAAGCGCGCACACCAAACCGCGATCATCTGGGAGGGCGACGATCCCAAGGAGGCGCGCGCCATCACCTATGGCGAATTGCACGAGGAAGTCTGCCGCTTCGCCAATGTGCTCAAGTCCCATGGAGTCAAGCGCGGCGATCGGGTAACGATCTATCTGCCGATGATCCCGGAAGCCGCTTACGCCATGCTCGCCTGCGCGCGCATCGGCGCGGTGCACTCCGTCGTCTTTGCGGGCTTCTCCCCCGACAGCCTCGCCGGCCGTATCGTCGATTGCGACAGCGCGGTCGTGATCACGGCGGACGAAGGCTTGCGCGGCGGCAAGCCCGTGGCGCTAAAGCGCAACACCGATCTTGCGTTGACCGGCTGTCCGACGGTGAAAACGGTGATCGTCGTCAGGCGCACGGGCGCGAACGTACTCATGCACCACGATCGCGACGTCTGGTATCACGAAGAGCGCGAGACGGTCTCCGCCGATTGCGCCGCCGAGGAGATGGGCGCCGAAGAGCCGCTGTTCATCCTCTACACCAGCGGCTCGACGGGAAAACCGAAAGGCGTGCTTCACACCACTGGCGGCTACCTGACTTACGTGGCCGCGACACACCAATATGTGTTCGATTATCACGACGGCGACATCTTCTGGTGCACGGCCGACGTGGGCTGGGTGACCGGCCATTCTTATATCGTCTACGGGCCGCTGGCGAACGGCGCCACCACCATGATGTTCGAGGGCATACCCAACCATCCTTCCTCGTCGCGCTTCTGGGAGGTGATCGACAAGCACCAGGTCAATATTTTCTACACCGCGCCCACGGCGATCCGCGCCCTGATGCGCGAAGGCGAAGCGCCGGTGAAGCGTACGAGCCGCGCATCGCTTCGCCTGCTGGGCACGGTGGGCGAGCCCATCAATCCCGAGGCGTGGCTTTGGTATTACCGCACGGTGGGCCAATCCCGATGCCCCATCGTCGATACCTGGTGGCAGACGGAGACAGGCGGAATTCTGATTTCTCCCCTGCCCGGCGCCACCGACTTAAAGCCCGGCTCGGCGACAAAACCCTTGTTCGGAATTCGCCCGGAGATCGTCGATGCCGAGGGCAATCCGCTCGAAGGCGCGGCCACCGGCAATCTCGTGCTGCTCGACTCCTGGCCCGGCCAGATGCGCACCGTCTATGGCGATCATCGGCGCTTCGTGGACACCTATTTCAAGACCTATCGCGGCAAGTATTTCACCGGCGACGGCTGCCGGCGCGACGCGGACGGCTATTACTGGATCACCGGCCGGGTCGACGACGTGATCAACGTGTCCGGCCACAGGCTGGGGACGGCGGAAATCGAATCCGCGCTCGTCGCGCATCGCAAGGTGGCCGAGGCAGCTGTCGTCGGCGTGCCGCACGACATCAAGGGCCAGGGCATCTACGCTTTCGTGACGCTGGTTCTGGGCGAAACCTCTTCGGACGACTTGGCCGACGACCTCAAGAAATGGGTGGGCACCCATCTTTCGCCCATCGCGCGACCGGACGCGATTCAGTTTGCGCCCGGCCTGCCCAAAACCCGCTCGGGCAAGATCATGCGCCGCATTCTGCGCAAGATCGCCGAAGCCGATTTGGCGAATCTCGGTGACATTTCGACGTTGGCGGACCCGAGCGTCGTCGATGACCTCGTTAAGAACGCGCAGCGGGTTTCCTCGCCCGCGTAGCGGGGGGGGAAGGCGAGCGGAGCGAGCCGGTGAGGGGGAGCAAAAGAGCTCAGCCGCGCGCGTAATCGTCCATCGCTTTGGCCATCGCAATGTCGCTTTCCGTCAGGCCGCCGGCGTCATGGGTGGTCAGCCGAACATCGACGGTCCTATAGACGTTCACCCACTCGGGATGATGGTCCATCTTTTCGGCCAACAGAGCCACACGCGACATGAAGCCGAAAGCCTCGTTGAAATCCTTAAATTCGAACTTGCGCGCAATGACGTCGCGGCCGGGAATTTCGCGCCAGTGAGGCAGGCCTTTCAGCGCGGCCGCGCGCACCTCTGCGTCGAGCTTCTTCATCGCATCACCCACGTCCAGACTTCGCAGACAGTCTAACGCAGGCCGGGGGAACCTTGAACCTGGAAAATCACCCGAGATATTCGTTACCGATTACCCATTGCGTCGGGCGGCGGACGGAAGCGGAACGCAAGGGATGGTCGTGGATATGAGCCGCAAACATGCGGTCGATCCATTGCGTGTTCTTGAAGATGCGCCGCGAGCGCAGCAGCGTGAACGGCGCGATCTTGCGGAGGCTGTGCTCGGCATTGAACTCGCCCACGGCGAGCAGTTCGCCGGTCCACGGATTGGCACCGTCCACGCCGATGTCGTCGAGATAGACGGGAATGAGCGGCAAGAGCCCGCGCACGTCGCCCGCGAGGATCTGCAAGGCGAGCTTCGCCGAGGAGTAATAGTCGACGTCTACGGCAACGAATCCCAGCGGCGCCTCGGGCGAAAGCCTTCTGGCAAACTCAGGCACGGTTTCTGCCACATCGCCGATGATCAGCTCGGCGAAAGGCGGCAGCGAAGCGCGCAGCCGCGGGAAATCCATGGGAAAATCGCCCTCTTGGAAATGCTCCGGCAGGTCACGGTAATCGATAGCGGGCGGCATACCCTTGCCGCCGTCGAAGCCCACGACGCGGATATCGATCCCGGTGGCGGCGCGCGTGCGCTCGGCGATGCGGCACATGTTGAGGAGGCCCGCACCGCCCGCGACTCCCAGTTCCACCACGGTCACCTGGCTGAAGCCGTGCTGCTTGGCGGCGTCGGCGGCGTAGAGGATCGGGAAGGCGTATTGCTGCCGGACCACGAGGTCCCAAGCCACTTTGGCACGATAATCGCCGAACAGCGCCACAAAAAGGGACAACACGTTGAGATGCAGCGGCTCGGTCAGCCGCTCGACGAACACCTTGCGGAGCTGACCTTTGCGCATCAGCCGTTTCAGCACGTAGAGATCGGCCATCTTCCTACGTCGCACAACCGGCATGGCAGGCAGATTTGAGACAAGTTCCCGGGTCATGCGGCCCAGGCCTGCAGCTTCCGTGCCGACGCCGTTGCCGCCCGCGCCCGGCTGTGCGATCAAGCGGTCATGGATTGGCGCGATCGGGATATTCCCTCACTGGACGACCTCCAGGCTCTGGCATCGGATGCGTTCGAGGCGCTTCCGGCCGAGTTTCGCGCGCTTACCGGCGATATCGTTTTCGTCGTGCAGGATTTTCCGGACGCGGACGTCATCCGCGGCATGAAACTCAAGAGCGCGTTCGATATCCTAGGCCTTTTCCATGGCGTCCGTTTGAGCGCGCGAGTCGCCAACCAGGGATGGCCCGAGCCGACGATGATCCTGCTCTATCGCCGGCCCATTCTCGACTATTGGTCGAAACATCGCGAGCCACTGGGCGATATCGTGCGCCACGTGCTCGTACACGAGATCGGCCACCATTTCGGCCTCTCGGACGACCAGATGAAAGCGATCGAAGCCGCAGCGGAGTAGCGGGCACTTAAACGGACCGACCGCCCCGCAAGGGGCAGGGCTATCGCATGGCGATTTCGCACGCGGAGAAACCATTACATCGCCCGATCGCAAGAGTGTGGCGCTGTGCTCGCTGCCATCAAGGACGCCCAGCGGCTCCACGCTGTTGCGCTCGCAAGGCAGCATCGGCCCGGTGCAGTAGTCCCGCAGCGGACCCGCACGATCCGCGCGACCGATCACGCCGACCGAACCATCCACATATCTCGAAAAACACGGGTCGCTTCCGTCAGATGCCTGTAGACCCATCAAGGCTCTCCCGCCAAAATGAATCTTCTCAACCAAACCGAGTCTCTGCCCTTCCATCCCGCGGCTTTGCAACTCGGTAAGACTAGGCAGGAAAAATGAAGCTGATCAAAGTATGCGAGGCAGCGCAGGTCAAACCGGGCGAGATGCTTCCCGTTGATATCGAAGGGCTCCCGCCTTTGGCGGTCTACAATGTCGACGGCGAGTATTATGTAACCTCGAACGTGTGTACCCACAGTGTCGCAACCCTCACCGATGGATATCTGGACGGCGACATAGTGGAATGCCCGCTTCACGGAGGATGCTTCAACGTCAAGACGGGCGAGGCGACGCGTTTTCCCTGTGTAGATCCGCTGCAGACGTTCGAAGTCGATGTCCGGGGCGCGGAAGTCTTCATCAAGTCCGCATTTCCCGGATGACATTGCAGTTGCAAGCGCCCGCACGTCGATTCGGACATCGCTGTCGGAAGCTTATGCCGTTGAATCGAGGGCAATCGTAGCGCATTCGGCGGGTGAATTGGATTCGGAGGTACCTCGACTCGCTTTCGACCGCCGTCTCGAGCCGGAGTTCCATGGGGCCGGCGTTACCCCCGGGGCGAACCGCCGCGCTTGAAGTTTTGGCCGGCATTGTCTTAATAAGATTTGTGGAGGGGCGACTTCGTTCAGGAAGAGGTCGCCATGCGTCGTTATCTCATGCCGTTGGCCGCGCTGGGGCTTATCGCGGTTTCGCTTTCCGCCTGCGTTGTCGACGGCCGTTCCGGTCGCGGATGGTGCTATTACCACCCCTACCGCTGCTAGAGCGCATCTCGATCAATTGGAAGCGCGGCGCGTAACGGAAGAAAGTTCACCACGCCCAGGCTCACATCATCTCGCGAATCGAAGAACCCGGGCCTGCGGCATGGCCCTCCCAGTAGCCCAGTCCGTAATCGCCCTTGATCGTCGTGCGATGCATGGTGCGCGCATAGTTCGGATCGACGCCCATCGCCTTGTGGAGCATACGCCAGTTGTCCCAGACGATCATGTCGGTGGATTTCCAGCGATGATAATAGGCGTGCAGCTTCGCCAGGATTTCCTGGCAGACGGCTTCGAGCAGCGCGTCGCCTTCGGAGGTCTCTTCACCTTCGATCCCGACCGCCATCCACGGCGACACATGCAGCACCTTCTCGCCCGATTTGCGGGTCCACACCGCCGGATGGATCGCCCGCGGCAGCGTCCTGGCGATTTCAAGGATACCGGTGACCGGCGGCTGCACCTCGCGAAAATTCTTCGGAATGCCGAACCGCATATGCGCGTAGAGCAGGTCCAGCGTGTAGACGATGTGCTTGCCTTCGATCTTGTCGCGCAGCGCGGGAGAAATGGAGTTGTAAAGCTCGACACCGTCGACAAAGCCGGTGAGGCCGCCTTCCGGCGGCGTGACCACCGACCGCAGCACGCCGGCGCGATTGAGCTCGTTGTTGTAGCAGTGATCGAAATGCCAGGGCTGCCAGCTCATCAAGCGCCGGCCGTCGATCTCGACAATGGCAGCCGTCTTCGGATCGGGTTTCATTTCGATGACGCCGGGCATCGACTTCTGATCGACGCGGGCGACGGTCTTCACCGGATGGTCCTTGAGCGGGCCGAACACGTTGCTAAGGGCCACTTGCATTTCGCTGGACGGCTCGATGTCTTCGAACACGATCATGCCGCGGTCTTCGAACACGTCGCCGATCTCTTTGCGCACCTGTTCGTCCTTCAGGCTCTCCCAGGCGACGCCGGCGATGCGCGCCCCGAAAGGAAGATCGTCCTGCAGAGGCATGACCTCGATCGCTGCCATTCTTTCCTCCGAAATTCTGCCCTGACAGCTATCACAGCGAATCCTTATTCGCCATATTTCCGCGCCGGGGCTCGGCATGGCCAATGCCCACGGGTTTGGCCGTCAGGCGCCCGCGCGCACGTTGCAAACAGTCTTCCTCCCCCGTGCGAAGCATGGGGAGGTGTCTAGCAGTGCGAAGCACTGCGAGACGGAGGGGGCCTCGCGGGGGATGGCGGGAGGCGGCGCTCTAAGCCCCTTGAATGTTCATCACCTGCATCTGCTGGTAGATGCGCAAGCCCTCGACGCCGCGCTCGCGTCCCATGCCGCTCAGCCGCCAGCCGCCGGAAGACACGTAGGCGCTGAGCAATCCGCCGTTGATCTGCACCGTCCCGGTCCGCAACCGGGAAGCGACCGCGACGGCCTGCTTGATGTCCTTGCCGGTGACGTAACCGGAAAGCCCGTACAAATTGTCATTGGCCATTTCGACGACGTGATCGATGTCGCGATAGCCGATGACGCAGGCGACGGGACCGAAAATTTCGTCCTGGGCGGCCGGATTACGATTGTCCGGAACATCGAGGATCGTCGGCTCGAAATAGAAGCCCTTCTTCGGCGAATCCGGCGCCTTGCCGCCGCAGACGATGCGCGCGCCATGAGCGACCGCAAGATCGACATAGCGATGGCAGCGCGCCCGCTGGGCGGCACTGATGACCGGCCCGAGAGTGGTTTTCGGGTCGGCCGGATCGCCGATCGCGACATTGGCGAACGGCGCGGCCATGCTTTCCAGCAACTGCGCCTTGTCGGCTTCGGGCACGAAAATGCGCGTGCCCAGCGCGCAACCCTGACCGGCATGCGCAAAGCAGACGATCGCCGCTGCCATGCGTGCGTCCTGCAAACTGTCAGGTAAATAGATCTGCGCCGATTTGCCGCCCAGCTCGAGCTGCAGGCGCTTCATCGTCGTCGAGGCTTGCGCCATCACCTGCTTGCCAACCACGCTCGAGCCGGTAAACGCGACCATGTCGACGTGCGGATGCGTCGACAGGGCGATGCCGCCGGAAGCGCCGTTTTCGACGATCACGTTCAGCACGCCGGCGGGCAGTCCGGCTGCCTCGGCCGCTTCCGCAAACATGAGTGCGGCGAGCGGGGTCAGCGGGCTCGGTCGCAGGATCATGCAATTGCCGGTGAGGAGCGCCGGCAGGACTTTCCAAAGATTGGTGTAAAATGGAAAGTTGTAGGCGGAGATCGCGGCGACGACGCCGACCGGCAAATGCCGGCGGAGACTTTGGAGGACGCCGCCTTTCGGCGTGACCCGCTGCTCGAAGGGCAAGGGGTTTTCCTCGAATTCCGGCAGCTTGAGAAAGAGATCGATGACATCCATGCCGTGCTGCAAGGGTGCGCTCACTTGCACCTGCATCGCCCCGGAATTGACCGGACATCCTGCTTCCTGCACCGAGAGCTCGATCAAACGCTGGCGCTGCGCTGCGAGACAGGTCATCAGCCGGCGCAACGACGCTGCCCGCTCGGCAGCCGGCAGCCCGCTCCACACCCCGCTGTCATAGGCGCGGCGCGCAGAATTGATCGCGGCTTCGACCTGCGCTGCTGAGGCGCCTCGCAGCTCGGCCACGATCTCCTCGGTGCCGGGATTGACGACGGCGAAGGTCTCGCCCTCTCCGGCTTGCGCGGCGCCAGCGATAAATTGCCGGCCCGAATATGGAATCCTTGAGACGCTGACCGGCACGCGAATCTTCTCCCCCTGAAGCGTGATCGCACTACGGCTGTCTTTTCGCCGCCATCGATATCGGGTGGAGAGCAAGACGGCAAACTTTTCCTGTCGTGAATGATTAATCGCAATTTGGCGCGTTCCCCTCTATTTCACGCTTGGCAGGGCTCGGCACTGGGAAAGACCGAACGCAAACAGCGATGTTTGATTATAATTCGGAATTGCGATAATTAGTTCGTAATAGCGAATTATATGCTTATGATCCGCGAGTGCCGAACGCGAGGATTCACGCATGAGCCAAGCCGATACGCTCCTAGCCGACCGTCCGAATGGCTCCATGCAATCGTCGACGCGTCGCCGTGTCGTTGATGCGGACGCCCATATCGATCCGCCTTACGAGATGTGGTCCGAATATCTTCCGGCTGGTTTGCGAGAACTCGCGCCTCGCGTGGAAGAAGGCGACGAATGCGATTTCGTGGTCTTCGAAGGCCGGCGCCGTCCCATCCGCATGATCAGCAATCAGGCAGGGCGCACGGGCAAAGACTTCAAGATGATCGGCAAGCGCGCGCAGATGCGCGCTGTGTGGCTGCCAAATCAGCGCCTTGCCGACATGGACCAGGACGGCATCCAGTCCGCGGTCCTGTTCGGCGGCGGTCCGCTCGGCACGACCAATTCCGAACTCTATATCGCGAGTTTCGAGACCTATAACCGCTGGGTTTGGGACTTCTGCGCTGCCGAGCGCCGCAGGCTGGTGCCAGTCGCGTATCTGCCGATGCGCGACGTCGACGAGACGATCGGGTTTTTGCGGCAGGCGGCCAAGCTCGGCTTCCGCAGCGCCAATATTCCTGCGTTTCCCCAGGGCGCCGGCGGGTTCACCACTTCGGCTGTCGTCCGGGCGATCGAGCAAGGCAAGGGGGCGGCCTTGACCGGCGACCCCACCGGTGGTCGCCAGTACAGCGATCCGGAATTCGACCGCGTCTGGGCCGAGTTCGGCGATCTCGACATGACGATCACCATTCATCTGGGCGGCCGCGTTCCCCGCTTCGGCGAGAAGGATCATTTTCTGGCGGACATGGTGATGAGCAAATTGGCTATGGCGGAGCCGATCGGAATTCTCATCTTCAGCGGCGTTTTCCAGCGGTTTCCGAAGCTGCGGTTCGTCACCGTGGAAAGCGGCGTCGGTTGGTTCTCCTTCGTCGCCGAATACATGGACCGCACGTGGGAGAAGCAGCGCTACTGGACGGAAAGCAAACTCACCGAAAAGCCGAGCTTCTACATGGACCGCAACGTCTACGGCTCGTTCATCAACGATCGGCTGGGAATCATGAATCGCTATGCGCCGGGCGGGCGCAACATCATGTGGTCGTCCGACTATCCGCATTCGGAGACGACGTTCCCGCAGTCGCACGCCGTCATCGCCCGCGATTTCGCGGGCGTACCCGAGGAAGACGTTCGGGAGATCATTTGCGAGCGCGCCAAGCGCGTCTATTCCGTGAGCTGAACGCGGCCCGTTTCCCTGCGCCGACAAGTGACGGCAAGAAATTCAGAAGGAAGGTATTCGGATGGCTGATACGCTGGTCGCCGACGATCCGCTTTACAAAGAGCTTTACGATATCCGGCGGGAAGCATTGGATATCGGTAATCTCGTCGAGGAAGATTTGAACCCTGCCATGTGCGCTTTGCGGGATCGCGCACCGGTTCACAAAGGCACCTTGCGCGAACTTCTGGGACTGCCGCCGCTCGAGCGGCACGCATTGGCGGCGGGCCGCGACGGTTACACCAGCTTCAGCTTCAGTGCCTGCAATACAGCTCTTCGCGACGACGTTCGCTTCTCTTCCCGCATCTTTCATCATCCGTCCGCGAGCGGCGAGCGAAGCATGGGCATCTTGGAGATGGACGGGCCGGAGCATCGTGCTTATCGCGGCGCGTTGCAGCCCATGTTCCTGAAAACCCGCACCCTGACTTGGTGGAGGCAGCGGTGGATCAATGACATCGTTACGGCCTTGGTCGAGAATTTGAAACGCTTCGACCGCGCCGACCTGAACCAGCAATTCTGCGCCCGCATTCCCGTGCACACCATCACGCGCGCCTGGGGCATGGACGGCGAGAGTTCGCTTGTATTCCGCAACGCGCTGACGAAGAGCCTGCACCCTTCGTTACCCCCTCAAGAGCGCCGCGCAGCGTCGGAGACTGTCGAACGAATGTTACTTGACCTGATCGTCAAGCGCCGCGCCGAGCCGGGGGACGATGTCGTCACCGGTCTCATTCAAGCGGAGCTCGACTTGCCGGACGGGACCAAACGTCCGCTCACCGACCGCGAAATCATCATCAATTCGCGGCTTGTCATGCTTGCCGGAGGCGGCACGACATGGCGGCAGTGCGGGATCACGCTCTGGGCGCTTTTGACGAACCGCGATCAACTCGAGGCGGTCAAGGCCGAGCGGGGACTGGTCGAAAATGCGGTCGAGGAGTTGGCCCGATGGAATCCCACGGATCCTGTATTCAGTAGACTTGTGACCGAGGATACCCGGCTCGACGGCGTCTTCGTGCCGGCGGGCTCGGTGCTGGATATGTGCCTTGGCGCAGCGAATCGCGATCGGGAGCGTTGGGAAAATCCCGATGTCTACGACGTGCACCGCCCAGTTCAGGGACACCTGGGCTTCGCGATCGGACCGCACATTTGTCTTGGAAGAGATGTCGCCCGCAGCGAGATCATCGTCGGCCTCAATATGCTTTTGGATGCATTCCCCAATCTGCGCCTCGATCCGGACGCGCCATCTCCCTATCTCACCGGCGGCCTCGAGCAACGCGGGGTGTCGGCGGTACCCGTCTTACTTCGGTGACAGCAGAATTGATGAGAGGGAGTTGCCCATGAGCGAGCAAAGTGAGTTCAAGCCGTCGCCGACGACCGACATCAGCCTTCTGGGCGAGGTGCATGTCCGCGTCTACCGCGAGACCAATGGCGAGAAAGGCTCCATTTGGAACGGGGCGCCCATTCTGCTGCTGACGACCAGAGGCCGCAAATCTGGCGAGCCTCGGACGATTCCGATCATCTTCACGCCATACGGCCGGAGCCACGTCATCATTGCCTCCAAAGGCGGCTCGCCGACGCATCCCAAATGGTATCTGAACATACTCGACGATCCGCGTGTCGAAGTTCAGGTGAAGGCGGAAAAATTCGCTGCGGTCGCGCGCACCGCACCGTCTCCCGAACGCGAGCGGATCTGGACGGAAGCCCGCAAGATCTGGCCCAATTACGACATCTACCAATCGCGCACATCGCGCCAGATCCCCGTCGTCGTATTGGACCGCCTGTCGTCGCCTTAGTTTCGAACTGTGTCGTGCGCTTGTAAGCTGAGACGGACAAAAAGGTGCCGCGGCCGCTGGAAGGTATCAAGGTTGTGGAAGTCGCGATGTGGGCCTTCGTTCCGGCCGCAGGCGCGATGCTGTCCGATATGGGAGCCGGCGTGATCAAGGTCGAGCCGCCAACCGGCGACCCGTTGCGCGGGCTCGTCACCACCGGTTATGGGGCCAATCCGAGCGGCTTTGTGGTTTCCTGGGAGAGTTACAATCGCGGCAAGCGCAGCATCACGCCTGCGCTCGGCGCCGACAGCGAGCCGCTTCTTCGGCAGCTTGGCTATGACGAGGGCCGCATCATCGATCTGGACATCGTAGGAATCGTGTTTTGACGCGAGCACCCGATCCCGCGCGTCGTCAGCTCCCCGCGTTGGAAGCCGAGACGGCATTCTTCTGGACCGCCGGTGCCGAGCGCCGCCTGCTGATCTGCCGGTGCCGGGATTGCGGACGCTACCAGCATCCGCCGCTGCCGCGCTGCATCGCGTGCGGGAGCATGCAGATGATCCCTGCGCCGGTTTCCGGGCGCGCCCGCGTCGCGTCCTTCACAATCAATCATCAGCCGTGGATTCCGAACCTTGCGGTGCCGTTCGTTTTCGCCGCCGTCGAGCTGATCGAACAACCCGAGCTCTATGTGTTCACCAATATCGTCGGCTGTCCCGTGGAAGACGTGCAGATCGGAATGAACGTCGAGGTCGTTTTCGAACCGCACGAGGATGTTTTCCTGCCGCTGTTTCGGCCATACGGAGCGACCGATGGCGGTTAGAGAATATCCGGAGAAGAAAGTCTGCATCTCCGGCATCGGTCAGTCTGCCGTCGGCCGTCCTTCGCAGCATGGCGCGCTTCGTCTCACAATCGATGCGTGCCTGGAAGCGGTAGCAGACGCAGGCCTCGCGTTGTCGGATGTCGATGGATTGACGACGTATCCTGGTCCCTCGCTTGACGGCGGCGGGATATCGCCGGTGGGTTCCACCGAGGTCATGCTGGCGCTGGGATTTTCACCCGCATGGATCGGGGCGTCGACCGAAGGCCACGGTCACATGGGTGCGATCTTCAGCGCCATTCAGGCGATCGCCTGCGGCCTCTGTCGTCACGTGCTGGTGTTTCGCACCGTCGCGCAGGCCAGTGCGCGCGCCAAGCTGCGTCACGCGTCTGTCCTGGGCGACGGGCCGGAGCGCGGCCGCGTGCGCGGCAACAATGCCTGGACGGTTCCCTTCAATGCGCTGTCGGCGGCAAATGTTTTCGCGCTCTATGCGCAGGCCTATTTCGAAAAATATGGGGCGACATCCGAGCAGCTCGGCGCTATTGCCGTCAACAGCCGCCGCATGGCGGCGCTCAATCCGAACGCCATCTATCGCACGCCCATCACCATCGAGGACTACTTGTCCTCGCGCATGATCTCCTCGCCGCTGCGGCTTTACGATTGCGACACGCATATCGATGGCTCTACGGCTCTCCTGTTGTCGCATCGGGATGCCGCGCGCGACCTCGCGCGTCCGCCGATCGAGATCGAGGCCACCGGCATGGCACTCGGCGGGATCGGCTTCGGATGGCATCGCGGCGATTTCACGTCGCTGCCGGCGAACCGAGCAGGCGACATGCTGTGGTCCCGCACCGATCTGAAACCGGGCGATGTGGACGTTGCGCAAATTTACGACGGGTTCTCCATTCTCACCCTGCTTTGGCTCGAGAGTCTGAAGCTGTGCAGCAGGGGCGATGCCGCCCGTTTCGTCGAAGCCGGCACGCGAATCGGTTTGGACGGCGAACTGCCCTTGAACACCAGCGGCGGTCAGCTCTCGGCCGGCCGCTTTCACGGCTACGGGCATACTTACGAGGCATGTCTGCAGCTATGGGGACGGGCGGGTCAGCGACAGGTCCCCGGCGCGCGTGTCTGCGCCGTCAGCAATGGCGGCTATGGCTATGGAGCGCTGCTGCTCAGGGCCGCCTGATCATTCGGTTTTCCTGGGGCGAGGTCCGGCGCCCTCCTCTCGTTGACCGGGCCTGTAGTCGGTCCTATGAGAACGGCAGTTCGAAATTGCGAATTCTGAAAATGGCTCGGTCCTCACCTGCAGTTCAAAGAGTTGCTTCCGTCCTCAACTTCTTCGCCGAACATCCCGGGCACGCCTTCACGCTCAGCGATCTGGTCAAAGGACTGAAGCTGAGCCGCGCTACCTGCCATGCGCTCCTGGTCGGTTTGGTGGAGGTCGGCTATCTTTACCGCACCAGCGAGAAGACTTACGTGCTGGGACCGGCGCTGGCGGCGATCGGGCGAAGCGCGAGCACGAATTACTCGCCCTTGCAGGTCGCGCAACCCGAAATGCGGGCGTTGGCCGACGAGTTCGATGCAATCTGCTCGGCCTTTTTCCGCGACGGCAATGATGTCGTCGCACGCGAACGGGCGGCTGCGGTTTCGCATCTTGGCTGGTCGATTGCACGTGGCGCGCGCTTGCCCTTGCGGCCGCCATTTGCCGCGATTTTTTTTGCGTGGTCGTCTGCGGCAGAAGCGGAATCCTGGCTCGACGGGCTGGATCCTCCGGCGCATGCTCGGCAGCGCGCGCAAATGCGGGAATCGATGGCGTTCGCACGCGAATACGGTTTTCTGTGCATGCGCGTGACCCGTCCTCCGGTCGTTTCGGCCACCACCGACTGGCTGGTGTCAGGCGGCGCAAGCAGTCCGGTGGAGATCATGCTGAAATTCGAGCTCGACCACGACTATACGGTGTCGGCCTTCGATGCTCCTGTATTTGGAGCGGACGGCCATGTTGCCTTCGTGATCGGGCTGGTCGGCATGACGGGCACGAGAAGTGGCACGGAAGTGATGCGAATAGGTACCCGGCTGCGCGAAGCCTGCAACCGCATATCCTCCTTTTCCGCGCCCCTCAGAGTAGCCGCCAGTCGCTGAAAAGTGAAAGTGGAGAGCGTTAGGCCGCGCGACTTCGCGAAAAGCTCTGTCCAGAACAAGAATTGGAGGATGAGATGGAGGGCATTGTCGCCGGAAAGGTTGCGGTGATTACGGGAGCGGGTTCCGGTGCGGGCCGCGCCGCGGCGCTGTTGTTCGCGCGTCATGGAGCAAAGGTGGTTGCCGCCGATTTGAACCTGGCTTGGGCCGAACAAACGGTCAGCGCAATTGCCGCCGAAGCCGGCAGCGCGCTTGCCGTTTTCTGCGACGTGGCGGACGAGATCGCCGTCGAGCGGGCGGTGCAGGCGGGCGTGGAGCGGTTCGGACGGCTCGATATCATGTACAACAATGCCGGGATCACCGTCACGCCTCGCTCGGGCGAAGGGCTACGGCGCTTCGTCGATACCACACAAGCCGAAGTCGATCGCCTCCTCGCCGTGAACGTCACCGGTGTGATCAATGGCTGCAAGGTCGCCATCCGGCAGTTCGAAGCGCAGGGCGGCGGCGGTGTGATCGTGAACACGGCGTCGGTCTCGGGACTTATCGGATATGGCGGCACTGTTTATGGCGCGACCAAAGGCGCCGTCGTGGCGCTCACGCGCACGTTGGCCATCGAAGTCGCCGCCGCAGGTATCCGGGTGAATTCGGTTTGCCCCTCCGGTATGCCGACGCATTTTGCGGGGATGGATCCCGAGGGACCGCACGCGGAGGCGATCAAGAGCGGCATGGGCAGGGCGCATCCGCTGGGACGCGCCATCGATCCGATGGACTGCGCCAATGCCGCGTTGTTCCTGGCATCCGATTTCGCGTCCAACATCACCGGTGTCAACCTCCCGGTGGACGGGGGACTGACGGCCGGATTGCAAATAAGACGCTGACGCGAATCTCGCGGCCCGATCGTTGCTCGACGCAAAATCCGCGCGCGCAATTTTAACGGTTACGTGCGCCCATTCTTAACGCGGCTTTAGTCTGTGGCACTGCAACCTGTGCGTTCGAGATTTCGAGGGTGCGGCGTGCCAACGTCAAATCCAGCCTCCACACCGGCGCTGCTGAAGTCGCTGGCGATCGTCGCTGCCGTTGCACTGGCAGTTGCCGGAATCAACCGGCTCAGCCTGGAGCTGGCGCAGCGGGTGACGCAGCTTGCCGCCTTCTGGCCCGCAACCGGAATTGTGCTGGCAGCGCTGCTCCTTCATCCGCAACGCAGATTATCGATCTTGACGGGATATTATGTCGGTTGCGTGGTGGCCGACAGTCTGGCCGGGATGAGACTGATCTCGGTGCTCGTGAGTCCCGTCATCTGTAGCGCAGGCATTTTTCTCGCGAACATCCTTGCGAATCGGGCGATTGGCGATAGCCACGAATTTCGCGAGTGGCGGCCGCTGCTCAAATTCCTTGGCGCAATCGTGGTTGCGGCATCTGCCACCGGCCTTGTCGCCAGCATCTTTTATTCCGCTACGGCACATGCGGGTTTCTGGAAACTGTGGCTCGGCTGGACCGTCTCGGGAAGCTTGTCCTACGCGATCTTCACGCCGCTGCTTGTTCTGCTGGCAGATTTGCGGTCATCGCAGGTAAGCCCGCCACTCAAGTTGCGCCGCCTTGCGCTTGCCTGCCTGATCAACATGGCGATTGCCCTTGTCGCCTTCGGCCAACGGGCTGTGCCGATTCCGTTCATCGTCCCATGCGCTTTGATCGTCACAAGTCTGGCGGGAGGACTTGAGGCGACGGTGATCAGCCTGTTGATCGACGCCCTGATCCTTTTCGCGTTCGTGTCGTCGGATATGGGCCCGTTACATCTCTTGCCCGGGAATACGGCCTTTCGGCTGATGGCGGCTCAGTTTTACATGGCGTTGATCTCGTTTGCGCTGCTGCCGGCCGCCGCGGCGATCGCGGAGAGGGAACGGCTGCGGTGGGATTTGACGCGCTCTCTCGCGCGATTGAAGCAGAGCGAGACCGAATTTCGCCTAATGGCCGAAACCGCCCAGGATATCGTCGTGCGATCGGACCTTTCCGGTCGGATCGAATATATTTCCCCTGCTGTCACGCAAGTCACCGGTTACGACCCGGCAGAGCTGATGGGCCTGAAAATGCAGCCCTTATGGAGCGCGGAGGTCTCCGTCTCGGTGCGGAAAGTAATTGCCGAAGCGCTGAACAGTGGGGGCGCCTGCAAGGCGGTGAGCTACCGCGTTTCTCATAAGGACGGCCGCGAGATCTGGCTCGAATCCCATCCCACCTACATTCGCGATGATCAGGGCAGGGCCGTCGCCGTCTTCGACATCGCACGCGACATTACGGATCGGAAAGCGATAGAAGCGGCATTGATCGAGGCTCGCGATCATGCGGAAGCCGCAGCCTCGGCCAAGGCTCAATTTCTGTCCAATATGAGCCATGAGCTCAGAACGCCGCTGACTTCGGTTCTGGGCTTCGCCGATCTCCTGAGCGAGCATCCCGGAATCGATCAGAAAGGCAAGGAATTCGTCGAACGCATCCGGGCGGCCGGCGCGGCATTGCTCTCGACGATCAACGACGTGCTCGACTATTCGAAGCTCGAAAGCGGCCAATTCGAACTGGCCAGCGACACCGTCGAGGTTTCGCAGCACGCCGCACAGATCTTGGACGTGCTCACGGTGCAGGCCAACGCAAAACACCTCGAGCTGGTCTTCCGCTGCTCTCCCGGCCTGCACGGCAAGACCTGCGTCGCCGACCCGCATCGCCTGCGCCAAGTGATCGTCAACCTGGTCGGAAACGCCATCAAATTCACGGACAACGGTTGCGTCGCCCTCTCGCTTCGGCCGATCGAGCGCGACGGCCGGACATATTTGCGATACGAGGTGAGCGACACCGGCACCGGAATCGCACAGGACCAATTGAACAAGCTTTTTCAGCGCTTTTCCCAGGTCGATGCATCGAGCACGCGGCGCCATGGCGGCACCGGGCTTGGCCTGGCGATCTGCAAAGCCATCGTCGAGGCGATGGCAGGCAAAATCGGGGTGTCTTCCGTGCTCGGCAAAGGCTCGGTGTTCTGGTTCGAGGTACCATTGTGCGAGGCCGGTGCGGTCAGCCGTGTCGAATCGGACCCCGGTCACGCTGCCGGCAGCGCACGTGTCTTGATTGTCGATGACAGTCCGGCCAACCGCACGCTGGTGCGCGCGGCCTTGTCGCGGGTGGAGATCGAAGCCGACGAAGCCGCCAGCGGCAAGGCAGCGCTGGCACTCTCGCAGGAGCAGCCCTACGAACTGATATTGATGGATGTGCACATGCCGGAGATGGACGGCATCGCCGCCATGCGCGCCATTCGCGGGGGCCACGGCGCTTCTGCCTCGGCGCCCATCTTCGCCTTCACGGCCGAGGGCGACAGCGCGCGGCTTGCCGCCCTTCGCAGTAAGGGATTTGACGGGATCATCCCAAAGCCTTTGAACATCTCGCAATTGCAGAGCATGGTGGCTGCCGCGCTCGCCGCCGCAAGACATCCTCGGGAGGAGAAGCGCGAAGTCGCGTGAGCTCGAGCCGTTTCACTGCGCGGGCACCAGCTCCACATCGTCGAGCCCGACATCCTGCGGGTCCAATACCGGCGCCAGGAACGATATCGTGGTTCGGTCGGAAGCAGCGGTGAACGAGGCGGTGTATTGCTTCCACTGCTGAGCGGTTCCCGGCAGGCCGAATACGACGGCCGACGTCAGCATGTTACCGTTTTCGAAGGCGTAGATTCTCGGCATTTCCGTGAATTTGGTCGTCGGGTCGTAGATGCTGCCGACCCAGAAGGTAAGCGTGTAAGCGGCGCCCGGAATCGTCGCTATCGTCTGCTGAACGCCTTCGGAGGCGGCGTTGTAACAGCTGGCGCCGCTGAGGTCGCCGAGATCGAGCCACTGATTGCCGGACCGCGCCGCGAACGCGATCCCGTCCTGCCGATAGCCGGTGCCGATCAGAAACAGCGGACACGGGCTGACGGCGGCGCTTGCGATGACGCTCCAGTCGCCAAGCTTCTGACCGGGCGCGAAAGCCGCATATTTACCGGCCTGAACCGGCGGATTTTCAAATCCGCCGTCCTTGATCAGGTTCGCGGCGTGCGCGGCGGCGAGCGAAAACATGGCGGCAGCGCCGGCTGCCAAAGTGTTTCGCGCTTTCACAAGTGTCCCCCGAAAAACCCATATCCCGGTCACGACACTATAGCGGGGCTCCAGATGCTCCGCCACAGGGGCCAGGGCAATCGTATGTGCCTGTGGACTGCGAAGAAAACCATTTTCGCGCGGATGCGGAGGAAACCCGCCGCCGAGTTTCCCGCGCGAAGCGCAAAATATCTCACACAGAGGCACAGAGAGAGTAACGATGCCGCTCCGTGTCTCCGTGTGCCAAAATGCGATATCAGTTTCATCTGCGCTTCGCGCATGAGTCCGGCATATCTTCGTGTTGCTTCGCGTTCTTCGTGCCCTTGTGGTGATAGCGATCTGGAGGAGCTCCGGACCTTTATTCCGCGCCCCGCGCGTGCAAGATTTATACGCGACAGCCCTGCCATCGCGGCGGTAACGGTCGGCGGCGCGCTGGGCGCGCCACGCACCAAGCAAGTCGACGCGCACAGTCCGTCGTGCCGTCGCAACGACCAGCAAACTTCAAAGATGATCGGTCGCAGGATTGAGTATCGGACTGTTGCGGCGGACAAGGGCAGTCTTCGCTGCGCGTCTCTCGGCAGGGTCGTGACGGCCGCGGCAGACATAGATGCCGGTCGCCCCGTGTTCTTCCAATGCTCGATTGACCCAATCGGACTTGCGAATGAACCCATGGATGTCGTGGGTTTCTCCGATGTAAACCGGCTTGTCGTCCTTTGCGATGAGAACCAGTCCGGGAATACGGGTGGCGGCGTCGTTCTGGTCGGGAAGGACGAACACGTATTCCCTGTCGTTTTCGTCCCGGAGAGTCCTGGGATTCATGGAGATGTTGCTTCTGACGGCAATCGGACAAGCTTCAGCTTATCGCAGCCCGCGCAAAAGTCACTCCCCCGCGATGCGCTTTGGCGGGAGTTCGGATATCCGCTCCAAAACCGAATACGCGACAAGCTCGGCGGCCACCACGAGGCTTCTGCGGTTGCGGTTTGTACCGAGGAGTGGTACATAGATACAAAAGTGGAGTCGCGGCTTGATCGTGAGCTTTCGGGACGACTGGCTACGTGCCTTCTTCATCGAGGACACGCGGTCTCGGGCCATCCCACCCGACCTCGAAGGCCGGCTCTTCCGCAAGCTCCAGATGATCGACGACGCGACCACGGATCAGGACCTGCGAGTGCCGCCCAGCAATCACTTCGAGAAGCTGCGCGGCAACCTCGCGGGCTTGCACTCGATCCGCGTCAACAAACAGTGGCGGCTGGTGTTCCGGTGGGACGGTAGCCGCGGAGAGGCGGAGGGCGTCTATTTCGACGACCACAGCTACAAATGAGGTGAACGATGCTGACGACGAAGCGCAAGCCGGCCACGGTCGGCGAAATTCTGGTGGAGGAGTTCATGCAGCCGATGGGGCTGACGCAAGGAGCGCTGGCCGAGGCAATGGGCGTTCAGCGCAAGCACGTCAACGAGCTGTGCAACAACCGCCGGACCGTCACGGCGGCGACGGCGCTGATCCTCGCGCGTGTGTTCGGCAACAGCCCTGACTTCTGGCTCAACGTGCAGCGGCGCAGCGATCTGTGGGAGGCGATGAACAGCCCCCGCGAGCGCGAGCGAATCGAACGGGCGAAGCCGTTAAGCGCAGCAGCATGATCCCAATCGCCACGTCGTTGCCGAGAACGGGAAGGGTGTCCCGGCGTAGGCATGGGCCATTCCGCGTGTGTGGTATTTGCTCAATTGTGCCTGGAAATCCTGCGACAGGAGCAATATTCCCCATCAGGGAAACGTTTGCCCCATCACCGTATTTCGCGCCGATTTCACGGTTCGTCGGGATACCGCACGACCTCTCAAATTCCGCCTTTCCAGGCGTCGTGTTCAGCTTCGCGGCTCCGGCGCCGAGTTGACAGCCTGTTCGTGCCGCTGCTCATGGTTCGTGATCTCAAATCGCGATTTTGGTTTCGATCACGTCGTAATCGGCCTGCACGCCTCCATCGGCGGTGTCGAGAAGCCCTGCTGCCGATAGCGCCTGGACGTCCGCGTGGACATTGCTGTAGTCGCGGCCCAGGGCCTTCGCCAACGCTCGCACACTGGCCACTTTGTGCCGGCGGACGTAACGTAGCAGCTCCATCCGCTTTCCCGTCATGACGCGGGCGAGCGCGTCCCAACTCTCGAACGCAAGATGGCGCTCATGGAAGGTCTCGCCGCGCTCGGCTCGGTGCCAAGCGTTCGCAAACCGCCGTGAAGCTTCTTCCTCCATCGCCCCGCCGACGGTGATCTTCACATCACTCATTTGTTACCTCGCAAGGTCCGTACATCGGACCAAAAATCGGCCACTAGTGCACTGATGCATTCATAGGATTCACAAATCGGTTTTGGCGTGCGAATCTGAGCGCATGGCTCAGACAGTTTGTGTTTTCGTATCTGCTGCGGATCGCGCTCGGCTTGAGGCGATCGTGGCCAATCGCAAAGCCCCGCACAAGCATGTGCAGCGGGCCAGGATCGTGTTGGAATCCAGCGAACGAAGACCCGTTCAGCGCGTGGCCGCCATCGCCGATGCGAGCCGGCCGATGGTGTGGCGCTGGCAGCGGCGTTTCGCGGAAGAAGGCGTCGATGGGCTTTTGCGCGACAAGTCGCGCAAGCCCGGTAAAGCGCCCATTGCGCAGGAGACGGTGGCACGCGTGGTGGCACTGACGGTGAGCCCGCCCCCTCGCCAGGCGACGCATTGGACCGGCCGGATGATGGCCAAGGTTGTGGGCATCTCGTTGCGCTCCGTGCAGCGCATCTGGACGGCGCACGAGCTGCAGCCGCACCGCATAAGAAGCTTCAAGCGCTCGCGCGATCCCAATTTCGAGGCCAAGCTGCGCGATGTGGTCGGCCTCTATATCGATCCGCCCGAGCACGCCGTTGTGCTCTCGCTCGACGAGAAGACGCAAATTCAGGCGCTCGACCGCACCCAGCCGGGCCTGCCGCTCAAGCGGGGCAAATGTGCCACCATGACCCATGACTACAAGCGCAACGGCACCACGACTTTGTTCGCCGCCCTCAATGTGCTGGAAGGCACCGTGCTCGGCCGCTGCGTGCAGCGTCACACCCATGAGGACTTCATCCGCTTCCTCAACAGCGTCGAAAGCAAGGTGCCGGCCGGAAAGGCGGTCCATGCCATCCTCGACAACTATGCCACCCACAAGCATCCCAAGGTGTTGGCCTGGCTTGCCAGACATCCCCGCTGGACCTTCCATTTCACGCCGACTTCGTCGTCCTGGCTCAATGCCGTCGAAAATTTCTTCTCCAAAATCACCCGCCAGCGCATCCGGCGCGGCGTCTTCCGATCCGTCGTCGAACTCCAATCCGCCATCAAGCGTTACCTTGAGGAATACAATGCCGAACCCAAGCCCTTCGTCTGGACCAAATCCGCCGACGCCATCCTTCAAAAAATTGCCAAGCTCCCTGTATCCTCTGTATGAGTCAGTGCACTAGCTGCTCGACGCTTGTAAATTCATAGCTCGTCACCGCGCCTTTAAAATGCCGATGATCGCCTTTGCCGCGCTCATTATCGTATCCCAGCTCCCGAATGCCCTGACGGCCGTAGAACAACGAATACTTCAGGCCATGAACGGACGGCGGCACCGGCGACGCAACGCGCCACAGCACCATCTCCACAATCGCTCCATCGTCATAGTGGATGCGCTGGTGAAAGAGCAGTTCGGCCTTCATTCTGGAGGTTACAATGGTATATTAGACCATATGGTGTCAATGGCCTTATAAGGGATTTCCGGTTATCAATTGCCCGGCCCTTAATGAACAGGATCTGCGTTTGGCCGAACAAGTTCTGGCCGGCCGTGTCTAACGCCGCCGTCTGGTGTGTCTGCGGTATAGCCCCATAGCAGGCAATGTCAGGCTTGAAGTCGCGCCGGCCTTGGCGCCGCGGTGCTCAATCCGTTTCGGATCGGCGAAGGCCGCTATCAATCGTAGCGTTGGCGGCTTGAGGATAACGCCACGCGCCAAGGCGAATAGTGGCGGACAGGGAGGGATTGCGAAAATGCGCTTGGCGCATTTTCGTCCTCGCGCTCACGCGCTCGGATCGCCTCGCTTGGCTCGGCGCCCAAAAGCGCCTGTCGGCGCTTTTGTCGAACAAGGGTTCGTCCACCGTTCCCCGATCGACCACTGAACAGGAGAGGCCCATGCGGGCCCCTTCTGTTCAGTGGCGGACAGGGAGGGATTCGAACCCTCGAACGGCTGTTAACCGTTACACACTTTCCAGGCGTGCGCCTTCAACCGCTCGGCCACCTGTCCATGCCTCGGGCGGAGAGCCCGAAAAGGGCGCGACTATAGCCGCTTGTGCGCCTGCGGCAAGAACCGGGTCGTTCAATCGGTTCCGGCGCGGCCGAAACCCAGATCGTGCTCGGCGGCGACGATCGAGATGGTGTAGCCCGCCACCACGTCGATGGCCGCCATGATCATGATGAAGAAGAACACCGAGGTCGAGAAGCCGCGCAGCGTGATGAACTCCACCAGCGCCGCGACGAAAGTCAGCACCGACAGCCCGTGATTGAGCAGTTCGCGGCGCGTCGTGCGGGTAGCCTTGATCACCTCGAAGAACAGCATCGTCAGCGAAAACAGAATCAGGGAGTCGCCGATGCTGAAATCCCAATCGTCGCCGGAGAACATGTGGAAGGTGACCCGATGGGCCAGGAAGGCTTCCATCTGGGCGTGTCCGGCGAGGCCGTGAGCCAGCGCCAGGACATTGTAGACGATGACCGAAACGAGCAGGAGCGGAAAGATTCGCAACATGGTCTCTCCCTGAGGCGCGAGGTTCAATAGGGCATTGTAGCAGATTCGTTCGAATCCCGGCTGCCGGCCGCAAGGATCACCTTCACGCTTTCGCGGCGGCCTCGCGCAACAGCGCGCGCTCGCGGAAGACGAGATGGAGATTGCGGCCGTAGACCAAGAGCCCGCTCGCCTGGCCGATGATGAAGACGGGATCCTTCTTGTAGATGGCGTAGGCGAGAAGCACGATTCCGCCGCCCAGGCTGCAATACCAGAACGCGATCGGGATGACGCTGCGTCCTTCCAGCTCGCTCTTGAACCACTGGATGATAAAGCGCGAGGCGAACAGCGCCTGTCCGGCAAAACCGATCAGGAGCCACACATGCGCCGCAGTGAGCCATTCCATCGCGTGAGCGAACATCTATATCTCCTTCGCCTCGGCTCTGCCGCCGTAGCGCATCTGCAGCCAGCGCACGCCGAGCACGTCGCTGACGCCGACGATCAGCCGGTCCAGCACGCCGTATTTGGAGCGGCCGTGCAGGCGCGGGCGATGGCCGACCGCGACGAAGCGCACGTCGTATCCCTCGCGCAGCATCAACGCCACGAGATAGCGGTGCATATGATCGAAATAGGGCAGTTCGAGAAAGGCGTCGCGGCGGAACACTTTCAACCCGCATCCGGTGTCGCTGGCGCCGTCGTCGAGCATCCAGCGGCGAAACCCGTTGGCGATCTGCGAAGCCAATCGCTTCTGCAGCGTGTCCCGGCGATTCACGCGCACACCCGAGACGAGCCCGGTGCCTGCCGGGGATTTTTGAAATTCGGCCAGCAGCTTCGGCACGTCGGCGGGATCGTTCTGCCCGTCGCCGTCGAGCGTGACGATGAGCGCGCCGCGGGCCGCGTCGACACCGGTCCTGATGGCACGGCTCTGGCCCAGATTGCGCCCGTGCCGGATGACCCGCAGACAGGGTATCGCCGCCTTGAGGGACTGGAGCTTCCCGCTCGTGCCGTCGCCGGAGCCGTCGTCGACGAAAATGATTTCCACCTGCTCGTCGCGCGCCACGGCTTGAGCGATCTCGTGCGCCAGCGGCTCCACGTTTTCGGCTTCATCCTTGACCGGCACGACCACCGAGATTGCGACCATGCAAATGCTTTCCGTTCGAACCCTTGGTACCTTAAGATGCGCCGCAAGCGGGTCGATGCCGTATCTCTCGCGGGCCTGGCGGGCGGCGGCGCCTTATACAGGCACGCACCGGATTGAAACAGGGCCATGCGGCATCCGCGGTTTTCGTTCAGGGCGGCAATCGAGAGGCAGCGCCGGATGACTTCGATTGCCGCCGAGTTTGCCGCCGGACCGCAGGGCGGGCGGTTCGCCGCGTCCCGTCTCGCCCTGCTGCTGGCGATTGCGATTTTGGCGTGGCTTCCGGGCCTCTTCGCCCTGCCGGCTCTCGACCGCGACGAAAGCCGCTTCGCGCAGGCAAGCCGGCAGATGGTGGAGAGCGGCGATTATGTCGATATCCGCTTCAGCGATACGCCGCGCTACAACAAGCCGGCCGGGATTTATTGGCTGCAGTCCGCCGCCGTGACGGCGGCGAGCGCCATCGATCACGATGCCGCGAACCAAATTTGGATTTATCGCATCCCTTCGTTTCTCGCAGGCTTGCTCGCGCTTTTCCTCACCTATTGGACGGCGCGCGCCTATGCGCCGCCCGCGACCGCGCTGGTGGGTGCGTCCCTGCTGGGTCTGACGCTGATGACGACCGCCGAAAGCGAGATCGCCACGACCGACGCGGCATTGCTGGCCTGCGTGGTGGGCGTGCAAGGCGCGTTGCTGCGCGTCTGGCTTGCCGCGCGCGGCCGCCGCCAGGTCCCGCGCCGAGTTGTTCTGGCCGGCTGGGCTGCGTTGGGGGCCGGTATCCTGATCAAAGGGCCGGTGATTGTGGCCGTGTCGGCTGTCACCGCGGTTGCGCTGTCGCTCTGGCAGAGCCAATGGCGCTGGCTGAAGCAGACTCGGCCGCTGGCCGGGCTCGCTGTCGTGGTCCTGATCGTAGCACCCTGGGCGGTCGCCATCGGGCTTGCAAGCCACGGCGCATTCTATCGCCAGTCGCTGGGCCACGACCTTGGCGCCAAATTGATTGGGGGACAGGAGAGCCATGGCGCTCCGCCGGGCTATTATCTTGCGCTTCTCAGCTTCACGTTCTGGCCGGCGACGTTGTTTCTGGCCCCCGCGCTGGCGCGAGCAATCCGCAGCCGCCATTCTCCTCCCGTCCAATTTCTTCTTGCCTGGGCGGCGGCGAGTTTTCTTCTCTTCGAGTTCGTGCCGACCAAGCTGCCGCACTACATCCTGCCCGCCTATCCGGCACTTGCCCTGCTCGCAGTAAACTGGATCCGCGTGCCGCGTGCGGACACGGACACGCAGATCGAGCGATTCTTGCGTTATTTCGCAGCCGTTCAATTCCTCCTGGTGGCGGCGGGTTTGGCCGCCGCGCCGCTGATTCTGCTGCCGCGCTTCGGCGGGTCACCGGCGCCCGCTTGGGTTGCAGCCGGCGCGGCGATCGGGCTGGCTGCGGCATTGGGCGCTGCGGCGGCGATCGTGTTCCGCAAAAACACGGCTGCACTCGTTGCCTCCGGCGCATGCGTGATCGTTTTCTACGTCATGCTGATGTTGGGCGTGGCGCCGCAGCTGAAACTGATTTGGCTCAGCGAACGAACGGCGGCGCTCGTCTCGCAACGGCAAGGCGCGCTCCGCCAGCCGATCGTTGCGGCGGGCTACGCGGAGCCCAGCCTTGTTTTCCTGCTGGGCGATAAAGTGCGCTTCTCCACCGGACGCGACGCTGCCGCCATTGCGGCAACGACCGGCGATCTTGCGTTGATCGAAGATGCCGAGCGAAAGGGATTTCTTGCAGGCTTGGCCGAACGGGGAGCTGTTGCGGCCCCCTTAGGCGAGGTGTCCGGCTTCAACTATTCGAAAGGCAGAATGCAACACCTCATCCTCTATCGCGTCGCCCCCGACGCAACGAAACGCCACCGGCCGGACGCGTGACGCGATGAGCAGGTTGGGAGTACCCGACAGAAGCATGAGGGCCGCAATCGCTCTCGTTGCGGCCGTGACGGTCTTGCGCGTGATCGTGCTCGTCGTCTCGCCGCTTGAACTGCATCCCGACGAAGCGCAGTATTGGTGGTGGTCGCAATCTCCGGACTGGGGTTATTTCTCCAAGCCGCCGCTCACGGCATGGATCATCCACATCGCGACGATGCTGTTCGGCGACCGCGAATGGGCGGTTCGCATCGCTTCGCCCGTGTTGCACGGTGTGACTGCGCTCGTCATATGCACGATCGGCCGGCGCGTGTACGATCCGCGGACCGGGTTCTTCGCCGCGCTCGCCTATCTGACCGCACCGGGGGTGTCCTACTCCGCTTGGCTCATGTCGACCGACGTGCCGCTGCTGTTGTGCTGGGCTTTGGCCCTCTACGCCTTTCTTCGTGCGGTGCAGGAGCCCGGCTGCCGATGGACCATTCTGTGCGGGGTCGTTGTCGGGATCGGGCTGCTGGCGAAATACGCCATGCTTTACTTCTTTCTTGGTCTTGCGATGGCGGCCATCACGGTCGTCCGGGAACGCAAAGCGATATTTGCCCTGCGCGCGGCACTCACCCTGCCCATTGCGGCTGTCGTGGCCGCGCCGAATCTCTGGTGGAACGCGACCCACGGATTTCCCTCCATCCTTCATACGGCGTACAACGCGGGCTGGAGCCACGCCCGCTTCAGTCCGGCCGGCCTGCTTGGCTTTCTGCTCGGCCAATTCGGCGTTTTCGGTCCCTTGCTCATGGCGGGATTCCTGGCGGCGGTGTTGCGCATCGTGCGAGACCCTCGGCGCAGCGAGGACGAGATCGTCCTTGCCGCCGTTTCCGTGCCGCCGGTGGTTTTGATGCTGCTCCAGGCATTCCTCGTCTCGGCGAACGCGAACTGGGCGGCACCGGCCTATGTGGGTGCCAGCCCGCTTGCGGTTCGCGAGCTGATGCGGTGGGGACGCGGGCGAGCCCTGTGCGCATCCTTCGCGGTCGATGGCGTTGCAATGCTGCTGCTGTGGGCGGCGCTCGTCAGGCCGGAACTGGCCGCCGCCGCCGGTTTGGACAACGCCTTCAAGCGGGAAGAAGGCTGGCGAGCGCTCGCCGCCGAGGTTCGCGAGGCTGCCGCGCGGAGCAGATATGATGCCGTGGCGGCCGACAACCGCAGCGTGATCGCCGAACTGCTTTACTACGCCCGGCCGCTTGGTCTGCCTTTGCGGGCGGTGCGCAACGGTCTACCGCCCAACGACCACTTCCAGATGACGATTCCCTTGTTGCCTTCCGAATCCCACGTGCTCGTCGTCACCGAACCTGGCGAGGCGTCGGCCACTCTTGCACTGTTTGATTCGAAGACGGCATTGGCGGCGATCGCGATTCCGGTTGGCGGGCACGCCAAGAGGCTGACGGAGTTCTTCGATGCACGCGGCTTCGCGATCCCAGGTGTCGCGCCGGTCCGTTAGTCGTCGGTGTGACATATGAAAAACTCGTCCGTACGGCAAAGCGCATCGGCGCGAATGCGCGGAGTGCTTGCGCGAGAGTGGAAAGCGTTGTGGCGCGTTCGTCTCGCCCATCACACGTCGCGCGCGTGACGATTGCGGCGGAGGCCGGAGGAAGCCGAAGGGGTTTTATTTGGCATGGCTTCAGTAATTCAGTCCTTTTATTTGGCGCTTATACGTACCCTATATTGAAAAACTCCCCGGCGAATTCCAGTATTCGTGAGGTTTCGCTTGACGAGACGGAATCAGCCTCTAAATATCCGGCACAGTCGGCCATGCCGTTCGATGGAAAGTCGCTGGGGCTTTCGAGGCGTGGCATTCCGGAGCGACGTGAGACCACAATGAGTCTCCACATATTGCGGGGGAAAGAATTGAAACCTCCGCTGCGGCCCGTCCGCACCCCGGGCACTGCGCCCGGCACGACATCCCAGGAAGCGGTCGAAATTCCCACCATCGGCAGAAGGAAAGCCGCGCTGCGCTTTCCGGCGAGCGCCGACTCGAAGGCGTTTTACGCGCGGTTCTTCCCGGATTTGTCGGCGCAGGACTGGAACGATTGGCACTGGCAGTTCCGCAGCCGCATCCGCTCGCTGGCCGATCTTGAGCGGATCTTCGCGCTCTCGGAAGACGAACGGCAAGCCGTATCGCGCCACGAAGGTGCGCTGCCGGTCGGCATTACGCCGTATTACGCGAGCCTGATGGGGCGGGACGATCCCTCGGAGCCGTTGCGACGCACGCACATCATGACCGGCGACGAATATGTGCGTACCCCCGGCGAGGCGGACGACCCCTTGGGCGAGGATCACGATACCGTCGTTCCTGGACTCGTGCATCGTTATCCCGACCGCGTGCTGTTTCTCACCACCGGCACCTGCTCGACCTATTGCCGCTATTGCACGCGTTCGAGGCTCGTGGGCAATCCGGGCGGCGAGTATCAATTCTCGGTGCGCCAATGGGAGAAGGCGCTCGGCTACATCGAAAGCCACAGCCAAATCCGCGACGTGCTGTTGTCCGGCGGCGACCCCCTCAGCATCGGCGACGACAAGCTCGACTGGCTTCTCACCCGCCTGCGCGCCATCAAGCATGTCGAATTCATCCGTATCGGGACGAAAATCCCGGTGGTGCTGCCGCAGCGCATCACGAAGAGCCTCGTCAAGATGCTCAGGAAGCACCATCCGCTGTGGATGAGCGTGCATTTCACCCATCCCCGAGAGCTGACGCCGGAAGTGACCGAATCGACGGCCCGTCTGGCCGATGCTGGCATCCCGCTCGGGAGCCAGACCGTGCTGCTCAAAGGCATCAACGACGATGCGGCCGTTATGCTCAAACTGATGCAGGGGCTTCTCGCACGGCGGGTGAGACCCTATTACCTGTTTCAATGCGATCCGATCCGCGGGTCGCACCATTTCCGCACCAGTGTCGACAAGGGCATCGAGATCGTCCGCGCACTGCGCGGGCATACCACGGGTTACGCGACGCCCATGTTCTGCGTCGACGCGCCCGGCGGAGGAGGAAAAGTTCTCGTCGCTCCGGATTGCATCGTCGGCCGCGATGGCGACGATCTTCTCCTGAAGAACTTCGAAGGCGAGATTTACCGCTATACCGATCCTGAGGGCACGCTCGGTCGCGACAGGGCTGCGCCGGACGCCTGAGAAACCCATGCGCATCGGCGTAACCTTCGATCTTCGTGCGGACTATCTGGCACAGGGGCTGGGCGAAGAGGAAACGGCGGAGTTCGACAGCGAGATCACCATCGCGGCCATTTGCCATGCGCTGGCCGAGCTCGGCTACACGCCGGTTCGCATCGGGAATATCCATCAGCTGATCGCGCGGCTTTCTGCCGGCGAACGCTTCGACGGCGTCTTCAATATTTGCGAAGGGTTGCACGGCGTCGCACGCGAGGCGCAGGTTCCCGCACTGCTCGATGCCTATCAAATACCGTATGTCTTCTCGGACGCGCTGACCTTGGGGCTGGCGCTCGACAAGGCAATGGCCAAACGCGTCGTGCGCGATGCCGGCGTTCCCACGCCGGATTTTGCGGTGATCGAGACCGCACAGGATGCGGACTCGATCGAGCTTGCGTTCCCGCTGTTCGCAAAGCCCGTGGCCGAAGGCTCGGGCAAGGGCGTGAGCGCCGCATCGCGGGTAACCACTCGCGCCGCGCTTGCCGGCGTCGTTCGCGACCTGATCGCGCGATTCCGCCAGCCTGTGCTGGTGGAAAGCTTTCTGCCCGGCCGCGAGTTCACGGTGGGGATCACCGGCACCGGCGCAGACGCCCGGTCGCTGGGCGTGCTGGAAGTGATCTTCACCGGCAACGCCGACGCGCACGGCTACGGCTACGAGAACAAGGAGCACTTCGAAAGCAAGATGCTCTATCGGCTGGTCGACGACCGGGAAGCCCAGGCCGCCGCCGCGGTGGCGCTCGCCGCCTGGCGCGTGCTGCGTTGCCGCGACGGCGGGCGTGTGGACATCCGCAGCAACGAGCAGGGGCGGCCGCATTTTCTCGAGGTCAATCCGCTGGCGGGCCTCAACCCCGAGCGGTCCGATCTGGTGTTTCTGACGCGCTTCGCCGGCATGGCCTACCGCGACCTCATCGCCCGCATCATGGAGTCGTTCCTCAAGCGCCACCCGGAACTTGCCGCAATTGCGAAGGCTCGGCAGCTTTCCGCAGCGGAATAGCTAGCCCAGCGGACGGCAGGACCTGCTTTTGCCGTACGCTTGCCCACCTCCCCTGAGCCGACCATCCACGGTGCCGCACCGGACGGCAAGAAACACCCGCACCTACCTCCCCTCCCCGGCATACTTGCCCGTCAGCTGCGGCGCGGTCGGCGGCGTCATGCCTTTCCTGTCGGCGCGAGTCTCGCGGCTCCACGTGCGCTTGAGGTCGTCGCGTACGCCGATCCTGAGCCGTCCCAAAGGCGCTATTTCCATCTCGACGGCGTCGCCGTCCATGAACGCGCTGAGACCGCCATGGTGGGTGCCGCAGGCGATAATATCTCCCGAGGCCAAGGGCTGCATCCCGCTCAGCCATGCAATGCAACGCGCAATCTTGTGGTTCATGTCCTGCGTCGAATAATCCTGCTTCAGGATGTCGTTGACCCAGAGCTTCACGTCGAGATTTTGCGGGTCGGCAACCTCGTCGGCGGTCACCAGATAGGGCCCGATCGGCGCGAAGGTCTTGCGCGACTTCATCTGGAAGAACGGGTTGGTCCGTCCCGGCAAATCGCGCGCCGAGCCGTCGATGAAATTCATGTAGCCGAACACGTATTGCATGGCGTCGGCCTCGCGCACCGCGTCGGCGCGCGCGCCGATGACCACCGCAAGCTCGGCTTCGCCTTCGAAAATCGAAGCGGGAATATCGGGCAGCACCATCGTGTCGTCCGGGCCGATGATCGTGGACGGCGCCTTCTGGAACGCATCGATCTCTTTCGGCGGGACGATGCCGTCGAGATAATTGACGGCCATGCAAAAGATGGAGCTGGGCCTGGGTACCGGCGGTCTCAGTGTGACGGAAGCAAGCGCGATGCCCTTGGCTTGCGAAGCCGCCTGCTCCAGCTTTGCGCGATACGCGTCGAACCGCGCGATCAGACGGTTCAAAATGTCCTCGCGCTCGCCATGCGCAAGATCGGCGACATGGGCGGTTACATCGATCACCCGTTCGCCCTTCACCACGCCCAGGCGGTAATCGTCGAAATACGCAAGCTTCATGGCACCATCCCCTTTTTCAACCGAAAACAATTATGATGCAGACTACCGTAAGCCGCCAACCTGCAGCCTCGTCGTAAAGAAAATTCACCACGGAGGCACGGAGGCGACATTGGCGCGCGAAGCGCAGCTTTCATGCACTTTTCACCGCAAAACCGCCAAGACGTCAAGGTGATCGGAGCTCGCAGGCCCTTGGCGTCTTAGCGCCTGGCGGTTTAGTTCCGCATTCATCAACTTGCGCTGCGCGCGGAAATGCTCCGTGCCTCGGTGGTGAATATCCTTTATCCACGATGGCATTGCGGCGGCGGATTGGCGCTCAACCGCTGGCCACGGCCGCCCAGGGCCGCAATCGACCGCTCGTCGCGCCCATAGACATCCGGGCGAAACTCGACCTCTCCGTCGGCATCGACGAACGCCGTCCAATAGACGAGATAAACCGGAAGCGGTCTGGGCAAACGAAAGCGGCGCGTGGCGCCGGATTCGATGGCTTGCGTGAGCTGCGCCGCCATGCGTTCCGGATCGCCGGCGAGGGCATAGGACGCAAGCGGCAGGATTTGCTCGACCTGGGCGCAGCCATGGCTGAAGTTGCGGCCGCTGAGATTGAAGCCCGCTTTGCTCGGCGTGTCGTGCAGGAAGACGGCGAAGCGGTTGGGCAGTTCCAGCTTGAGTTGCCCCAGCGCGTTCTGTGGGCCCGGCAACTGGCGGACATGATAATCGAGCGTCTGGGCCTTATCCCAGTCGATGGCAAGCCCGTAGCGATCGGCATTGGGCGCATCGCGCAGGATCATGCGTTGCGACAGCAGGTAGTCGTGCTGCTCGCGCAGCTTGGGCAGAATCTCCGCATTGGCGATGTCCGGCGGCACGTCCCACGGCGGGTTGACGGTGACCGCGGTCGCCAGCGCGCGCAGGATCGGCGTGGGACTGCCGGGACTACCTGCGATGACACGCGAGGTGAGCACGATGCGCCCATTCGCCACCACGACGAGCCTGTCGTCCGGAACGTTGACGACGACGCGCACGGCTTCGAGCTGCCGCGGCATCCAGCGCCAGCGTTCCATGTTGGCCAGGATCTGATTGGCGCGGTCGTCCGCCGAAACATTCAGGGCTTCGATCGTGCGCGGCCCGGCAAGTCCGTCGGGGTCGATGCCATGGCGCAGCTGAAACCGCTTGACGGCATCGGCAAGCCCACTCTCGCTTGCATCGGCCGCACTGTCCTCGAATGCCAGACGCTGGCGCAGCAAGGACATGGTCGTGTCCCCAGAATTCGCCGTCGGGGACAGGGGCAATGCCGGCCATCCGCCGGCGCGCGCAATGTCGCGGTACTGCTTGAGCGCCTGTTTGAGCTGCGCGTATTCGGGAGCCGGCGGGGCAAGCGCCGCCAGGAAGCGGCCGATCTTTCTCTGGCGCAGCGCGGCATCGAGCGCGACAGCGGCATCGAAGTGCTGCTCCGGCAGTGCGACATCGCTTTCCATGGCACGGATGACGGGCCGGCCGGTTTGCATGTCGCGCGCATAACGCAGGACGCCGTCGCTCAACAGGAGATCGCGCTCCGCCGCTTCGAGAGGGGTATCTCCAACCGCGTAGAGGAGCGGTGTGCGCGTATGATAGTCGGCAGGGTCCAGACCGTCGGCATCGGCGTGTTCGAGTGCTGCCGTCGCGACGGCGGCTGCACCTTCCGGCCACGCGGCGCGATCGTGACGTAGCGCATAGAAGCGTTTCAGCAGGGCGAAGTCGGGCGGCGCGATATCGGGCGCCTGGCCGGCGTCCAGCAATGTGCGCAGTTCGCGGTCTATCCTGCCGTCCGGCGCGGCGCGCGCCGGCACGCACCAGACGGCTGCGATGAGTGCGGCGGCGATCCACGCAGCCGCGGCCGCGCATATCGGCCGGCGCCGCGCCGCAACCGCGCCCACGGCACGAACCGCGCTATCAGCCTGCTGCCTCATCCCGTTGCGCTCGTCGTGGCTTTTCGCAGCGCATTTTACGGAAATATTTGTCGAACGCATTGATGGGCCGCAACAACGGTTTCACACCGCCAAGCCCACCAGCGCGGCGGCTGCGGCGGCGACCGCAATCGCGGTTAGCGTCAGGCCGAAACGAACGCCTCCGAAAATCCCCCCGAGCACGCAGCGCGCCAGCAGATTGGCGGCATTCGCGACCAGCACGACGATCGCCGCATAGCCGACCGCGACGCTGTGGCCGGCCGCCTGCCCCATGGACAGCGTCATCGGATCGACGTCGGCAAGGCCGGAGACGGCAGCCAATGCCAGGACCCCTCCCGTGCCCGCGACGCGGAGCAGCCATTTCGACGCGATCATCACCACCGAAAGCAACGCGCCGAAGCGCAGGATTTCCGCCAGGTCGAAGGGATTGTCGAGCTTGAGTTCGGGGCCGGCGCCGGTGCGTTCGGCATTCCAGTAGAAATACCCGCAGGCGGCCGCGACGAAGATCGCGGCACAACCCACCGGCTTGACGAGGCTCAGGCCCAGCAGCGGCGACATGGCGGTGGCGATCGCCAGAACGCGCAACAGCGATACGATCCATGCCGCCGCGATCCCGGCCAGAAAGCTCGACCGCATGTCCGGCTGCCGTCGTGCGAGCTCGGCAAATCGCCACGTCACCGTCGTCGAGCTGACGACGCCCCCTGCCGTGCCGGCGTAAAGCAACCCGTTGCGCGCCCCTGCCAGGCGGACGGCCACATAGCCGACAGACGAGAAAGCAGCGATCACTACCGTCATCAGCCAAATCTGGAACGGATTAAATGCGCCCCACGGATCGACGGCGCGGTCCGGAAGCAGCGGCAGGAAGACCACCGTCATGATGAGCAGCAGCAGCGCGGCGCGCAGCTCGGGCCAGGTCAACCGCTCGACGAATTCGTGCAAGGCGCGGCGTTCGGCCAAGATGAACGTGGCGGCGACGGCGGCCGATCCGGCGGCGAGCCGGCTGCCGAGCACCGCATAGGCGCCGAGCGCAAAGGCCAGCAGGCCCGCCACCAATCCCGTGGCGGAATGGCTTTTCGCGTCGCGCATCTCGGCCCACTCGAAGAGGACGAAGGTGCCGGCGAATGCGGCCGCCGCAAATCCGAGAACAGCCGGACCGGTCAGCGATGCCAGCATTCCCCACACGCCACCCAACAATCCGATCAGCGCATGGGTGCGAATTCCGGCGGCGCGCCAGCCGGGAGCCCCTTCCCGCTCCTGCCAGCCGCGCTCGATGCCGATCAGCATCCCGATCGCCAGCGCGACGCCTAGCCGTTCGAAGGTTTCGGCCACGGGCATCTGCGAATCCCCTTCCCCTCGCACGAGCGTACTCTTCGCGGTCGCTGTTGCCTATCGAAGCGCAAATGCGACAGCCCTGCCTTGCGATCAGAGAGATTGCAGCGGCCGCGGGTTGTAGGACACCATCGCTGGCGCAACGGCGACTTCGTCATCTGGGACGATATCGCTCTGCAGCACATGCGCGGCTCATTGAAGGATTGCGGCAAGCGCGAGCTGCAGCGGACGATCGTGGGCACCGAGGGCGTGGCGCCGCATATTCCGCAGGACCCATAAACGGCCATGACCCGCCCGGCCTCGGTCTCTCCCGGCGCGCCCCTGAAAATAGAGCGAGGTGCTCGCATAATGACTCTGGCTCGTTTTCTGCGTTTTCTGGGCTCGCTTTCTGCCGCCGATGGTGGCGTCGTCATATTTTTGCGACCCCAATTCGCTGCTAGCAGGGAAATCTGCAGCGAATTTCGGCAAAAGGTTGCGGGAAAACCCGCATTCCATCGCGTGTTTCCCGATTCGCGCGCGCCACGGAGCAGCGAATGAGCAGCGAATCCGCGTCAAATGTACTGGAAGCGCGCCCGTCCCAGGGCGTCATGAGATGGTGACGCCCAAGAATGGGCGTGCTCCCAGTGCGCTGTCGGAAAAGCCCCCGGAAGCGCACATTCCGGAAACAATCCGTCCGCGCCGGCAGGTGGGCATGCGCGCCTCGTGCGGCGGACGTGGTATGGAATCACAATGTCAAAGAGCGCGCCGAACGGCGCATGCGCGATTGCGTTTTGGCGGAATGGCGCATTCTATCCCCCAGCCGGCGAATGTGAAATCGCGCCACGGCGCGCTTACGCGTTCCGTCTTCGAAGAGCAGGGAATTTTTCCCTGCTTGCCGCACTGCGTTCGTGGCCCGCTTGCAACACCGGGTGAAAATTGCAGTTCGCCCGCCAGGGCAAGCCGATCTTTATCACCGACAACGATCGGCTTCTCTAGAGCGGCGTGCGTCGATGTGAGATCGTTGGCCCCTCATTGTCATGGCCGGCGCCTCCCGCTTGCTGTAGACAAGAGAAAACCCGGGGGAGACCATGAAGACGAAGATTGCCGATCTTGGATCGCTCGCAGAAGGCAAGGGCCTGTGCGTCAAGGCCGACGGCGTGAATATCGTGCTGATCAAGGCGAACGGCACTGTCTACGCCGTCGAAAACAAATGCCCGCATCTGGGCCTGCCGCTCGGCCGCGGCAGAATCGAAAACGGCGGAATCGTCTGCCCGTTTCACGGTTCGCGGTTCGACATTCGCACCGGCGAGAACACCGACTGGGTGTCGGCCGTCGCCGGGATGAAGATTCCCGAATGGTCGCGCGGCCTGCTCTCTTTCGGCAAGAAGCCGCAGCCGATCCGAACCTTTCCCGTCAGCGTCGAGGGCCAGAGCGTCTTCGTCGAACTGTAGGTTGCTCGTGCACGGATGCATACAACGGCATCGTGCGGGAAATCATGCTATAAGACGCCGATCGCTCGGCTGTCGGCGCGGCGATATCGCGGTCACGATCGGCAAGGCAGCGCCGAACGCGCGAACATGGGTATTATGGCATGGGAAAACATCATTCGACGAAAGGGCGTTCCAAATGGTTCAGGTGATGAAAGGTTTCCGGATTCTCGAAGTGGCGCAGTTCACATTCGTGCCGGCGGCAGGGGGCATCCTGGCCGACTGGGGGGCCGACGTCATCAAGATCGAGCACCCCGTGCGCGGCGATACCCAGCGCGGCTTCCTCAACATGGGCGGCGTGGCGCTCGACCCCAACCGCAATACGCTGATCGAGCATCCCAACCGCGGCAAGCGCAGCGTCGGCATCGACGTCTCCAAACCGGACGGCCAGGCGCTGCTCTACGAGATCGCCAAAACGTCCGACGTCTTCCTCACCAACGCTCTTCCCTCCGCCCGGCAGAAGAACAAGTTCGATATCGAGCACATCCGCGCCGCAAACCCCAAGATCATCTATGCGCGCGGCAGCGCCTATGGCGACAAGGGACCGGAGCGGCAAGTCGGCGGTTTCGATGGCACGGCGTTCTGGTCGCGCAGCGGCATCGCCTATTCGATGACGCCGCCCGAAATGGAAGGAATATTGGGACAGGGAATTCCGGCGTTCGGCGATTCCATTGGCGGCATGAACATCGCCGGCGGCATTGCCGCGGCTCTTTTGCATCGCGAGCGGACCGGCGAAGCGATCGAGCTCGACGTGTCGCTGCTCAGCACGGCATGGTGGGCGGCCGGCGCGAATATTTCGCAAGGCATGGAGACGGGCGTCGTCACTCGCAACGCGATGCCGAACTCCGGCGGCGCCGCGAAGAATCCGCTGATGGGCAATTTCCGCACCTCCGACGACGGCACCATCAATCTCTGCATGGTGAGCCCGACCGGACTGATCCGCGACGCATTCGAGCATTTTGGCATTCCCGAGGCTGCGGACGACCCGCGCTTCGCCGACGTCTACAAGCTGATCGAAAATGCCAAAGCCGCCAGCGACCTGATCGTCAAGGCGATCGGCAGCAAGCCGTTCGCCTATTGGCGCGAACATCTGAAAACCATGAAAGGCCAATGGGCGCCGATCCAGAGCCTGCTCGACCTCGTCAACGACGAACAGGCCGTCGCCAACGACATGATCGTCGAGGTGGAAGCTTCGGCGGGCGACAAGCCGCTGCGCCTGGTCCGCGGACCGATCCAGTTCAATCACGAGCCGACGAAGACCACGCGCGCGCCGCAGGCCTCGGAGCACACCGAGACCTTCCTCATCGAGTTGGGGATCGATTGGGATCGGATCGAAAGCCTGAAGGCATCCGGCGCCATCGCGTGATCAACGCAACGGCGCGCCAGGGCGATCACCCAACCACCGCATCGGACGACGCTTGCCAGAGCTATTTACAATCGTGGCCCCAGACGCGCCGGTGCCAAATATTTCGCAAATGCCGTGCGGCCATCATCGCCAATTCCGGCTCGCCGTCTGCGATCGCTTCGAGCTCCATGAGTTTTGCCTGACGCCATGCGCGCACGAATTCGCGATGCTCGCTCGTGTCGTGGCGATCGGCAGGGTTGGCTAGCTGTTTTCTACGACCAAACGCGGTGTTGACGTTGAATATGAGATCGATATAGCGGCTCTTGATAAGTTCGAGGATTGCCCTTCGGATATTTTCGTTGATTTCCTTCACATCGTCGAGTGAAGCATCTAGCCGAAGCGCACCGACTTTTCCGCAAAAGTGTTCCGCAAGCGCCTTGGCATCTTCGGTTCTCATACCGGCGGCTTTGCCCACAAACTCGACCCAAAGAATCGAGCGTACCGTAGTCAATTCGTCGGCGCTCACAGCGAGCGATTCGAGATAGGCACTAATTGCGTACTCGATGGTATTGAAGCCAGGACGTGCGGCGAAATACCCGCCATGGATTCCGCGCCGGACTCTGAGCAGTCCTTCGCGTTCGAGAAGCCTCGCCGCTTGCCGGATTGTGGCGCGTGAGGTGCCGAGCTTAGTGATCAGTGCCTCCTCACTTCCCAGGAGTGTCCCGGTTTCCGCTTCCAACGCCGATTTTCGCAGGGCGGCGGCGATCGAGTCGATGCTCGATGCAGCTTTGCTCCGGCTCATTTTTGTCCGCTCAAGCATAGCAAAATGAGAATAGAGGGCACTTTAACCCGCCCTATCATGATGATTTCAAACTATCATGCAGTTCAAAGCGCACTTAAATGCCCCCGGCAACGGAACTGAAGATAATATATTCTGGGGCGCGCGCACCAGACTATCGCCCCGTCGCGGCCGATCAGCAGATCTATTCGCGTATGCTCATGGCAAATGCAATCGGATGATTTCGTCAAGATGTGCGATCGCGCGATCCAGCCCCTGGTTCAAACGTCGTTCGGCCGCGTGCGCCGCCGTCCGGACGGCCGCGTACGCCTCTTCGGTATGCGCTTTGATCTTGTCTGCGGACGCGCGGACGGCCGCACGAAGACCCACACTGGCTTCCTCGGCGGCTACGATAACGAGCCGCGCTGCATCTTCGCCGGCATTGCGCGCTTCTTCGGCCGAGTGCGGCTGTTTGCGGAACTCCTTGAATTTGGCTGCCGCAGCCTCGGCATTGGCCTGAATCTGGGCCGAAGCCTTCGCAGCAAGATTTTGCATCTCGCGAATAGCGCTGTCACCGGTGTCCTTCAGAATCTGGACTGCGCGCTCGGCGTCGCGCGTTATCGATTCGATCGATGCACGCGCCGCCTCCCTCAATTCATCTGCCGTCGAACGGCCGATCTGCATAATCATCGATGTCACAATTTCAGCTGGCTTGGTCAGAATCGCATCGGCGCATTTCGCGGCCTTGAGTTCCGCCTCCGATAACAGACGCGTTGCAAATATTTCGGCATCGACCAACACTTTTGCGGATGCGACGCGGCTATCCGCCGATATTTTGGCGGCAGCGACTGCGCTGATCCCGGAAATCGCGGCAATCGCCGTCTCGACTTCGAGACGAAATTTCTCGCGCGCGACCTGAACGGCTTTCAGACGGTTCTTTTCAACGAGGGCATAGACCTCTTCCATGGACCGAACTCTCTTCGAATAATCGCCGGTGCTTGCAGCCGGACATTTTATCCGACATGCCCCAAATTAGTCGCCCGCTTCAGCTACCTTGGGTGGACCAATAGAGGCGCCTGAATCGATGTAGTGGGCTGCGACCTTCAGAGCAAGAGCAACGCACGGGACCAGCAGGTCAATCGGGTGAAGAGCCTCGCAAGCGACTGGGATACCAAAATTTGTGACAACGACGCCGCGAGGGCGCCACTTACGCATCCTCACGGGGTGGTATCGCTGGCCGAGGTTCGCGTTATGCGGGTGCCAAAACCGCAATCGGCGAACACTTTGCCGAATTGGATTCGGCATTTATTCCTTCACGCGATTCCCCTGCGGGACCAGGCTTCACTCAGCTGGCATCGTCATGGAGCCGATTCGGGAGCCTAGCCCTGGCAGGTTCGGTCTCCGACGAATTCGGGAAAGAACCGCAAAATCCGGCCTGCCCGGCACCGAAATCCTTAAGCACGGCCTTTGTCGCACCTGCGTTGCCAGGCGCACGGCCTCCTACCGCAACATCGGCATTTACCCAACCGCGGATTCGGACGACGCAAGACGGGCCAATCCAGAATCGCGGCCCCAGACGCGCCGGCTCCAAAGAGATCGATTATGCCGCGCCGCCATCACGGCCAATTCCAGGTCGCCTTCTGCGATGGCTTCGATCTCCATGAGTTTTGCCTGGCGCCATCCGCGCAGGAATTCGCGATGCTCGGTCGTGCCGTCGCGATCGGCAGGGTCGGGAAATCCTATTTTATGGGCAAACGCAAAGTTGATGTTGAAAATGAGTTCGATATAGGGGGTCTTGACGAGATCAAAGATTGCCTTTCGATAATCGCGCTCGATTTCATGCGCATCGTCCCAAGAAGCATCCAGCCGAAGCGCGAAGAGTCTTCTGCGAAAGTGTTCCACAAGCCCCTTGGCATCTTCAGTTCTCACACCGGCAGCTTTGCGCATAACCTCGACCCAGAGAACCGAGGCCACAATGACCGTTTCCTCCGGGTCCACATCGAGCGATTCGAGATAGACAGCGACTGCGTACTCGACGGCATTGAAGCCAGGACGAGCGGCAAAATATCCGCCACGGATCCCGCGCCGGACTCTGAGCAGTCCTTCGCGTTCGAGCAGCCTCGCCGCTTGCCGGAGTGTGGCGCGAGAAGTACCGAGCCTGGCGACCAGAGCCCCTTCGCCTCCCAGCAGTGTGCCATTGTCTGCCTCTAGCGCCATTTTCCGCAGGCAATCCAAAATCGAGTCGATGATCGGTGCAGCTTGGCTCCGGCTCATTTTGGTCCGCCCGGGCGCAACAAATTGTGTCTAGAGAAAACTCTATTTATCCCAACTACCGTGATTTCAACTTTCTAAAGGCATACGGTGCACTGAATTGGCAGAAAGTGCATATAAAACTTCGCATTTATTACGGCCATCCCAAGCGCGTCCCTGCATAAAGTCAATGCGCTGCTTGCCGCACGGCCCTCCTCACGCTGGACAGCCCATCCAAAAAAAATGCGGCCATAGACGCGCCAGTGCGAAAAATCTCGCATAAGCCGCGCGGCGATCATGGCCAGTTCCTGGTTGCGTCTGCGATGGCTTCGAACTCCAAGAGCTTTACCTGCCGCCATTGCCGCACGAATTCGCGGTTTGCGCTCGTGTCGTCGCGATCGGCGGGGTTCGCGTTCGAGTAGCCTCGCCGCTTGCCGGAGTGTGGCGCGGGACACGGCAAGGCTGGCGACCGGAGCCCCTCCGTCTCCCAGCGGTTGCCATTTTCTGCCTCTGGCACCATTTGCCGAAGGGCATCGGCGAACGAGTCGATTTTCCGCGCAGATTTGCTCTGGCTCATTTCGATGAGCGCCAGCCCAGCCAAACGATCATAGAGTTCATTCTATCAAGGCCGATTAGGATAATTTTCGACGGTCACGATCAATAAAGATCACTAAAATATATCGGAAGACATAATGTTCATATTCCATATTCATATAATTATATCTTGATATCAAGTCGGTAATCGCATAAAGTCATTTCGCTTCGAGAGAGTTGAAATCTCGTCTTAGTATGCGTTAGAATTTAACTGTTTGGCGCGAGGCGCTGTCTAGCGTAGGGGGCCTACGCAGCCCGGAAGGTCAGTACGGGTTCAACCGGTGTAGAGAAATGGTACGGTCACGCTGTCGGTTCAATTCGTGGACAACAAGGGCTTCGGCGCGACGTCCTCGGTCACCGGCTAGGCAATTGGTGATCTAAGAGAGTAAGGCGCGGGATTGTCGAACTATTGGAACGAAGTAATGTACGATCATCGTCGGAAAAACTCAATATATATTATAAATTCGACTCGCGCAGTGACGCACAAAAGTCGGATTATTATTATTTTATTGGCGACATTCCTCACCATGGGTTTGAGGGAATTCGTCTTGCATCATGGAATTTTGGACCACCTCCAATGGGCATTTTTTCACTGATTTTGCGATCACCCATAATTCATTATCAAGCTGAGCTGTCTTACAATTGCGCCGTCGTAGCGTTTTGCTCCCTGAAGAGCTGTCAAACTTGCGGCGTAGGGACTTTCTCACCCAATGGGTCCCTACGCCGCGATTTTCCTCTCTGCGTTCGACGGCCTGCCTTCTTCGCTGAACGGGGCCGTAGCCGGGCCGAAATTTGTCGCGCTAGGGTTTCCTGCTGACCCGCTCAGAGCACGAAATCCGAAGCGAGGATGTCTTGCCCCCGACCTGATCGGGAGCTTTGCGGTTCAACTCTGCGTCATTGTCTTGGCGCTACGCGCCAGTTCCTTCCCTCCGCGTGCCCGCGTCTTCCGCCTGCGCACTGGCTCCGCCGAAGCAAAGCTCCGGCTTCGGGCAGGCAGACAAGGCTTCCGCGGATGAGGCGATCGATCCACAAGACCAGCCGAAACTTCAGCGAAGGCTGGCCGCGTGAATCAATTGCAGAGACATCGAAAGTCTGAGTCCGGCCAGCATGACGGCCGTGCTGCTCCCGAACCCCAATCTGCAGGTTCCGGTGAAACCGTCAAATTCACGATGGCGAGGTACTTGGCCGGCCGGAGCTCGTCGGCGTGTCCGAGGTGCCTGCGGACGCCGTGGTCGAAAATTCGACCACGAATCCGACCGAGGTATGCCGTATGACCCGGCCGCTGCATTCGCCGAAGCTGACCACTTCCCCGATCTCGGGACAAAAGCTCGATTTGAGCTCCGCACCGCCAAGCGCGATGTTGATGACGTTGCAAGGTATGTGCTCGCCTTGCGAGGTCACGATTTCATGCAGGCTGGGGGTCTGGCGAAATCTTGCGGTTCGGCGCACATCCAAGCCGAATTTTCCGCCGTCGGCGAGGAAACTCGCGATCTGTTCCGCGGTGCGGGTGCGCCGGGCCTGCGAACAGCGAAATTCCATGCCAAGCAACGTCCGGTCGCGCCAAACGACGCATCCCTCGTAACGTCCGAATGCGTCGGCATAGAGCACGAGGCGGGTCCCGATCGGCGCCGAAGCCGTCGATTTCAGGCATGCCCCCGAAGGGGAAAGGTCGACGATCTGGCAGACGTCCTCCACCGTGCGGTCAGGGAAAAACAGGCGGCCGGCCAAGCTCAGGTCCGAGCGGTCTTCCTTGCGCTTTTCACTGCGCCTTCTCCGACTTGCTCGCGAAATAGGCATATATCCGATTATCCGATCCTGTCCGATCGGCTCTTCGGAGCCCATCGATGACCTCGCGAACAACCTAAGCCGACAATTTTTCCAAAACGTAAAGCTCAATCGCAGAATTGCATTGTTTCGATATCGAAACGAAATAGCACGAGAATCTACAGGCGTTTCTGCTTGCTTTCGAATGCGCCTCATTAGCGGATATTTTAGTAGCGGATATTTCGGTGAACTGTATGTGGCGTAATGCGTTCAAATAGCGCCGCTCGATCAAAATAGAGTACACTTAGACTTCGCTCCTTAAAAATCCCAATTCCGTGTTCTTCTATAACCGAGAACGCGCCATCGTTCGGTCATTTCCAAAAGGATCACACTCAACTTCGACCAGGAGCGAACATCTCGGAACATCTCCACGGGAGACAGAGACGATCCATTCGGATATAAGTTTTTCTGCGCGTATTAATAGATCAACTCATATATTCGTGAAGCGAAATTTTATCTGTATATTTGTCTATATTTCCAATTACAGACATGTATATTATACTAAATTTATCTCTACAGAATACACAATAAAAATTTTGGATATTATTGATATTTAATGCCATTCAAGAGAGAGGATACATTATGCGTGTTTCGAATGTTGCCGGCCCGCTTGCGGCCGTTCTGCTCGCCTCGTCATCCGTCTATGCCTTCCAGGTGAAATCATCCGCCGATGGCCAGCCGCAGCAATCACAGCCAGCCACACCTCCGACATCGGCGCCATGGAGCTGGGCTTTCGCCGACTCCAACGGCAACATTATCGGTAGCGGCAGTCGGCACATGTGGGACAATTCCGTCGTCACAACGATGACCGGCACCCTTAACGGTCTTCCTATCAAGTTCTGGCCTAATAATTCGACGCCTTGGCCACCGCACAATCCGTCTCACTTCACTTTTGAGATCAGTAACCCCGGCCCCGGCTTCTCCCAGCAGATAAGCTTGGATGGTGGCATAAATTTTGGCTTCGACGACGTTTATCAATTCCCCGGAGGTGGTCCAACGAGTACCGGCGGCGTGACCTATTGGGGCGGCATTTTCGTTACGACCGGCACATGACCAAATATAACACCGTATCTCTTCACGAGAGATAATGAGAATTATGCATTTAGCGATCCGACGGATCTGCTGACGTTTACCGGGGGCTTGTACACTACCGACGACGGCACGTTCACCGTAACGTGCAATCCACAACCACCGGCGTCGTATTGCAAATGACCGCCTTCGCATAGCGGGTCAACCGCGCGCTTATGAGCCAGAGGCAGCCCGGCCCGCTTCGGCGAGGCCGCACCGGCGGCGAGAGTGCGGCACCCAAACCCGTCGCCTTGGTTTTCCGGGACGGTTTCTCCGGCACAAACGGCTTGCCGACGACCGATGCTCCTGCGAACGCGGCCAATCGGATTGCATGCGCGGGGATGCCCGCCGTAAACTGCGTTCGGACGGGGCGGTCTCTCAAGAAGGCGAATTCTCATGAAACGACTCTCCGCTGCGCTGGCCCTGGTGGGGCTGGCGGCATCGTTGTCTGCCTGCGCATATTATCCCAACGGTCCCTATGGGCCGGGCTACGGCCCGTATCCGCCGCGCGATGCGCCACCTCCGCAGGAAGAGGGCCCGCCGCCGGGGGGCTACGGTCCGCCGCCCGGGGCCTACGGTCCACCGCCGGATCAAGGCGCCCCCCCGCCCCCGTCGAATTACGGTCCGCCGCCGGGCCAAGGGGAAGCCGCACCGCCGCCTGGCGGCGATGGCGGCCCACAGGGGCAAGCAGCGCCGAGCGACAAGGCCGAGCGACAGATCGAAAAAATGAACGACCCGAAGTGGTGCACTGCGCATGCGCAGCGGTGTGCCCAGTTCCGCGCGAAATACGGCGCGCCAGGCCAGAATGGCGGACCGCCGCCGGGGAGCCAGGGCGAGGAAGGCCCGCCACCGGACGAATCCGGTCCGCCGCCGGGCCAAGGGGAAGCCGCACCGCCGCCTGGCGGCGATGGCGGCCCACAGGGACAAGCGGCGCCGAGCGACAAGGCCGAGCGCCAGATCGAAAAAATGAACGATCCGACCTGGTGCACTGCGCATGCGCAGCGGTGTGCCCAGTTCCGCGCAAAATACGGCGCACCAGGCCAGAATGGCGGTCCGCCGCCGGGGAGCCAGGGCGAGGAAGGCCCGCCGCCGGACGAATCCGGTCCGCCGCCGGAATAAGTGCCTGGCGCGCTTTCGGCTTCGTCGGAAGTCCGAAAGCGCGCCCACTTCTCAGGCAGCGTTCGATCTAGTACCCGGAATCACAGCTAAGTGACACACGAGCGTAGCGCAGGGAGCTAGATTTTCGTCCTCCACAAATCAATCACGCGGAGATCGGGAAGCGCGGAGCAATGCTGTGGATGCGTCGCTATCAGCTTGCGGCAATGGCAAGAGTGCGCGATTTAACGGCGCGCGTTCGCGCAATTGATCCCTTCAACGATCCAGCGGAGAACCAGCCGCCGATGCTCAACTCGCGCAATTTCGCTCCGCGGCTCCCCGTCTCCGCGTGAGCATCTTTATGAGCAGCGAAAAGCTCGTGCCACTTGGGGAATTATCCGATCTCAATCGCGTCTCACCTAGCCAGAAAAGTTAGTACTAAACCAGCACGTTTGTCGCGGCAGTGGCGCTCGTCGAAATTCCCGGCATTGCCGCAACCAGAGACGACGTTGTCGACGTGGTCGTGGAGTTGGCCGCAGGCTGAATGCCGTTTGCGCTGCCAGCCCCCGAATGGTGACGATGATGGCCATGCGCGCCCGTCATCGGGCTCTGCAAGGCGCTCAGGATCTGCTGCGCATTCGAGATGTTGCCGTTTTGCAGCGCCGAGCCGATCTGCGCCAAAGACTGCCGGGCCGAAGGCTGCTGGACCGGATTGAAGGCGGACGGCGAGCAGCCGATACCGGATATGCTCATGGAGTTGTCTCCGGTGGGTTAGCGGATTTCGACCACCAGTTCCGCTCGGACCTCGGCTTTGCGAGTTCTTCTTCGCCCAGGAAACCTTTTGCGCAATGTTTCATGCGCTTGCCGCGACCATGGCAGGGCAGAGTAAAGATCGTCGAATATCCGTCCCGTCCCAAACGATCCGGCCGTTGTGCTTCTCGCGGAGCGGCACCGATCGGATAAAGCCGGCCGTGCCGGCGCGGTGCCTTGTCTCATCCGTCACCGGATTTCCAGCATCCCGCGTACGGCGTTCAGCACGCGCTCGACCGGCGCTCGGCGGTAGGCCCAGCGTTCGTCCGGTTCCGGCGGATGGACGATCATGGTGGCGTTGGCTTCGAACAGGAGGATTTCGCCTTTGGTACTGAGGCCGAAATCGATGCCGGCGTAATCGAGGCCCAGAGCATCGCGAATGCCCTCGAGGGCCTTCATGGCCGCCGGTCCCAGCACCGCCGGCATATCGTCGAGAAACGCCGCATCTTCGGCCCGGTGTTCGGGATAATCCGCCATGTCCGCCGTCACGAAATGGATCTTCCAGTCATGGGCGACGGCGGCGTGCAGGGGATATATCCTTCCGCCGACCATCATCGCGCGGTATTTGCGGATTTTGCCGTCGGCGTGGCGGGCGTCGAGAAACTGCATGACGGTCAGGCTCGGCCCCGGCAGTTCGGCCAACGCCGTGTCCAGATCGCGCGCGTTTTCGAGCCGCGAAAAATACTGCCCATTGTGAAAACCGGGCGACCTCAACAAGAACGGAAACACGAAACCGCGCGCGGCCAGAAACGACACGGCATCGGGTGCAGCCAGAGCCGCACGCGGCAGATCCATCATGGCCGGCGCGACGACGCCGGGAATTGCGCCGAGGCGACGGGCATTATCCGCGCGTCCCGTTGCAAGCACCGCTGCCGGCGCATTGAGAACGGGCGCAGACGTCGATGCAACCAGCTTCATCGCAGCCTCGAGCGCCGGCCTGCAAAGATCGGCATCGCCGATCGCGTTGACGACGAACCGGTGCGGCGGCAAAGGCTGCGACAGATCGTAAAATTCCGTGACGACCACGGTGACGAGAAAAACCCGATCGTCGAGAAACGCGCGGATGGGAATGTTTCCACCCATTGCCGAAACCAGCAGAAGCACGGGAACCGGCTGCCCCTTGCCGCGATAGGGCAGCACCGTCACGGCGCGGTCGCGGAATCCTTTCCGCCGATGCCGTTCCGCGGCCTCTTCCTCACCCAAATCCCGTAGCAGATTGGCGAGGCCCTGGTGCGCCTCGGCATGATCGGGCGCCAGGCGCAGCGCCGCTTCGTAATATTTTCGCGCCAAATCGTTCTCTTCGTTTTCCACAAGCACATTGGCGAGATTGACATGGCTCATGGGGTTGTCCGGATACCGCGCGACGGCCTCGGCGTAGCAGGTGCGCGCGGCGCTTCGGAATCCGATGGAATGCAGAAGCGCACCCAGATTGTTAAGGGCGCCGAAATGACCGGGCGCAAGCGCCAGAAGATCGAGATACGCCTGTTTGGCCTCGTCGGTGCGGCCAAGCTCGGTCAGCAGCCGGGCGCGGTCGAAACGAGGCTCGACGGCTTGCGGATCCGCAGCCAAAGTGCCTTCGATTTCTCCGAGCGCGGCTTCGCGAACGACCCGCGGCGGCCAGTTGCCGGTTTGCTTTCCCGGCATTTTCACGCCGTCGCCTTTTTTATAGCGACCCGCAGAATATTGTTGTCGTCGTCGACATGAACGATTTTCTGTTTCACCTTCGCGGCTTCCCGCAACGTGCCGTGCGCCAGCGAAAGAACGATGACCTTGTCGCCCGGCCGAAAAAGCCGCGCCGGACAGCCGTTAAGACAAATCTCGCCCGGCTTGCCGGGGATGGCATAGGTTTCCCAATGCACTGCGTTCGCCATGCTGTTGATATGGACAAGCTGAAACGGAACGATGCCGGCCGCCTTCATGAGCTTCCGGTCGATGGTGATGCTGCCTTGATAATCGAGGCGCGCATCGGTGACGCGCACGCAATGAAGCTTGCCGGTACAGACGGTGATCAGCATAACTTGTCTCGTACGTCCGAACTGCTCGATTCGGCAGCATTGAACGCAGATTTTTATAGGCCCGATTTGCCGAATTGCGCGAGAAAATTCTGGGCTGCGAAAAAAAACGTGTCCGAACTCGTGCTGTGAATCTGACACTTGCATCCCATGTGCATGGCATGGCCGGCGACCCGGAGCTGCCTTTGTCCGAGCGCACGATCTATGCCCCCTTGGCAACAGCCGCCGTCCGCATTCAACCGGCGCATCGGATCGTTGCGATAGGTTCGGCGCACGCTGGGCGACTTGGTGCTGCAGCTAGCCGGCCGTTGGTGTGTCATGCAGCAACCTGCAATTCCCCCGACATGCAGTTCAGAATTGCGGTGTGCATTCCAGCAATGGTGGGCGCAGCAGGACTCGAACCTGCGACCCGCTGATTAAGAGTCAGCTGCTCTACCGCCTGAGCTATGCGCCCTACCCAAGTTTTCGCGATCATGCAGCAAGCCGGGCTCGTCTCGCGACCCCGGAACGACCGAGGCAGCGGCATGTAGCGAGACGGTCGGGGCCAGTCAAGCCGCCAGGGCGGCATTATAAGCCATGCCTGCTCGAGCCTGGAACGGTTTGATACCACGCCAAATTGCAGCTACCCCTCCACGATACGCCCCGATAACGAGACGGGCATGGACGCAATGCCCTTGCATGGCGGAGATTTGGCCTGGGCCGCGGCGGCGTTTCCGTCGGCGCCGCCGCCGTGGATCGACTTATCGACGGGCATCAATCCGTGGAGCTATCCGCACAGAGACGTCGAATGGAACAGGCTTCCCTATCCCGGCGAACTCGAAGCCCTCTTATCGGCCGCCAGGTCCACTTATCGTCTTGCGCCGGAGTGCCCGCTGACCGCGGTCGCAGGCGTCGAGCTGGCGATAAGGTTGCTGCCCCATCTCGTCGGCCGGGCGTTGCGCGTGAATGTCGTAGGACCGACCTATGCTTCGCATGCCGATGCATGGCGACAGGCAGGCCATGCCGTGCGACCCCTCAGGTCCGGCGAGGCGACGATGCAAGACTGCGACATCTGCGTTGTCGTTACGCCGAATAATCCGGATGGGCGCGTGACGCCGGAAGAGACGCTGGTCGCGCTGGCGGAGGAGGCGAACCGCGCGGGCGCAACCCTGATCGTGGATCGCTCGTTCGGGGATCTCGACGAAGCCTCCGGCGCGCTGCCGCCCGCTCGAGGGCTCCTGGAACTGAGATCCTTCGGCAAATTTTTCGGATTGCCGGGCTTACGTCTCGGTTTCGCGATGGGCGACGAGCGCCTGGTCGATTTGCTTCGCCGCATCCTCGGGCCCTGGCCGATCAATTCGGCGGCGCTTGCGGTCGGGAGCGCCGCACTATCGGACGAGGTGTGGCAGCGGGAAACGCGGCAAAGGCTGAAAACCGCCGCGGCCGGTCTCGATTCGGTTCTGCGGCAGCACGGAACGGTCGTCGGCGGTACGGACCTGTTTCGGCTTCTTGCGGTGGCGGATGCAGCGCCGCTCTTCCGGCACCTTGCATCGCGGGGGATTCTGACGCGTATCTTCGATTACGAACCACGCTGGATTCGCTTCGGACTGCCGCGCGAGGATGCGGCGCGCCGGCGCCTGGCGGCGAGTTTGGAGGAATTCGCGGAGGAGCGAGCATGAGCGGCTCAAACGACATCGATGCCCGTCACAACGAAAAGATGAAGCGCATCAAGGTCGCGCGCGACAAAATTCAGGCGACCAAGACGCGCGAGGGCGGCTTGCTCATCGTGCACACCGGCAACGGCAAAGGGAAATCGACGGCGGCTTTCGGCATGGCGGCGCGCTGCCTCGGCTGGGGCATGAAGGTCGGTATCGTGCAATTCATCAAGGGGACTTGGGATACGGGCGAGAAAGCCTTCTTTGCGCGGTTCCCGGAATCCTGCGTCTACAAGACCATGGGCGAAGGCTTCACCTGGGAGACTCAAGACCGCGCGCGCGACATCGAAGCGGCGCGGGCGGGCTGGAATATGGCGCTCGCATTGATGCAGGATCCGGACATCCGGTTCCTTCTGCTCGACGAACTCAACATCGTGCTGCGCTACGACTATCTCCCGGTAGAGGAAATCGTCGAAGGCCTGCGCGGGCGGCGCGACGGTCTGCACGTTGCGATAACCGGGCGGAATGCCAAGCCGGAGCTTATAGAAATGGCCGATCTCGTCACCGAGATGACTCTCGTGAAGCATCCTTACGATCGGGGCATGAAGGCGCAACGCGGCATAGACTTCTGAGCTTGGGCGATCTCCGCATCGCCCTGGTCGCCGTCGTTGTCGAGCTGGCTGTGGGCTATCCCGACGTTCTGTATGCGCGGATCGGCCATCCGGCGAGCTGGATCGGCGCTTTCTTGCAGGTGCTCGACGCCAAATTGAATCGCGAAGACTGGAGTTCCGGCGCACGCCGCGCCGCCGGCCTTCTGGCGTTGTCGCTGTTGTTGCTGCCGGTCGGCGTTGTCGCATTCGGGCTGCAACTGGCGTTGCCGCATTCCTCCCTCGGCGGAATTCTGCGCTGCCTTGCGGTGGCGGTTTTGATCGCGCCGCGCAATCTGCGCGATCATGTCCGGGCGGTGCGCGATGCGCTCGAAAGCGAAGGACTTGAAGCCGGCCGCAACGCGGTATCGCGCATCGTCGGCCGCAATCCCGATCTGCTGGACGAGAGCGGCGTAAGCCGGGCGGCAATCGAAAGCCTGGCGGAGAATTTCTCCGACGGCGTGATCGCGCCCTTGCTGTGGTATCTCGCGGCCGGGCTCCCGGGTATCGCGCTTTACAAGGCGATCAATACGGCCGACAGCATGAACGGCCATCGCAGCCCGCGCTACGAGGCGTTCGGCTGGGCTTCCGCCCGCCTGGACGATCTCGTCAATCTGCCGGCGTCGCGGCTAACGGCGTTGCTCATTGCCGCGGCGGCATGGGGAAGCGGCTTCGCCCATGCGAAGCGCGCCGCGACAACCGCCTTGGGCTATGCGCCGCTGCACCGCTCGCCCAATGCCGGCTGGCCCGAAGCCGCCATGGCCGGCGCGCTCGGCCTGTCGCTCGGCGGTCCGCGCGCCTATGAGGGCCATGTCGTCGACGGCGCCTGGCTCGGCGACGGTTCCGCCGCTGCCACGCCGCACGACATCGGCCGGGCGCTGGCGCTCACCGATCGCGCATTGGGCGGAATTCTGTTAACGCTTGCGGCGGCTGCGCTCGTCAGACTTTAAGGACCAGCGGAAGACCGGCAGCCATAAAGACAACATGGTCCGCGATCTCCGCGACGCGCTGGTTGAGGCGTCCGCTTTCGTCGCGGAAACGGCGCGCCAGCGCATTGTCGGGCACGATGCCGAGCCCCACTTCGTTGGCAACGAATACAAGCTTGGCGCGAGCGGCGCGTGCCGTTGCACAAAGCCGATCGAATTCCGCGTCCGGATCGCAATCGGCCAGAAGAAGATTCGAGAGCCAAAGCGTCAGGCAGTCGACGAGAACCACGTCGCCGCGCTCGGCGCGATCGATCGCCGCTGCGATGGCAAGCGGCTCTTCGACGGTGCGCCACCGTTCGCCGCGCGCCGCGCGGTGCCGCGCAATGCGGTCGCTCATCTCGCGATCCCGTGCCTCGGCGGTCGCAATGTAGATCCATGCGCCCGTCGCCGCCGATGCGGCAAGACGTTCGGCATGCCGGCTCTTGCCCGATCGGGCGCCACCCAACACCAGTGCGATGCGAAATTCCGTCATGCTGCCTGTTCTGTAAGGCGATCAGCGCCGCACGAGATATTCGTCGGACGGCCGGCGCCTCTCCCAGCCTTGGCGTTCGAGCTCCGGCACCTCGCTGAAGTCGGCCGGATAGCCGAGACAAAGATAAGCGATGAACAGCCAATCGTCCGGTACGTCGAGAATTTGCGCCACGCGCTCCGGATCCAGGATCGACACCCAGCCGAGGCCGATATTTTCCGCGCGCGCCGCAAGCCACAAGGTGTGAACTGCGATGACGGCGGAATACTCAGCCATTTGCGGCATCGTCTTGCGCCCCAATCCGCGTCCGACGGACGTCGAGCGGTCGGCAAACACCGCGATATGCGAAGGTGCGGTTTGGAGACCGGCGAGTTTGAGTCTGGCATAAGCCTGCGCATCGTCGCCGGAATAGGACGCGAGCGCGTCCTTATTGCAATCTTCGAACACCTGCCGGATCCAGTCGCGGCGCGAAGCGTCTTCCACCAACACGAACCGCCAGGGTTGGCTCAGTCCCACCGAAGGTGCCCGGCATGCGCAGGCGACAAGCCGCTCCACGGTCCCTTCGGGCAGCGCCTCGGTTCTGAAGCGGCGCACATCGCGACGCCAGGCCAGGAGTTCGAAGAACCGGCGGCGGAAAGACGAATTGAATTCGGGCGGGACGTCCGGCATGGCGAACCTTATCATGCCACATCCCGTCGCTTTTATGCGCTTTACCGGCGCAGTTCCAGGCGAGCAGCATTGACGTTGGTCCGTGAAGGGATATTGTTCCGGTGCGCGCAAGGTGCATGGGAACGCGGTGCGACACCGCGGCTGCCCCCGCAACTGTAGCCGGAGGGCTTCGTCCGGATCGCCACTGGGGCACTGCCTTGGGAAGGTGGACGAGGAGATACCCGGGAGCCAGGAAACCTGCTTTGCGCGGTCGTCCTGCTTTCGGCCGGGGTGCGCCGGGGGCTGCGGGTTCAACCGCCGCGGCGACGTGAAGGGTTCGTCGGTACCAGCATTTCCGATGCCGCGGGCCCGCATGGCATGGAGGACTTAAATGACGGCTTCGATCAACAGACAACAAGGTTTGATATTTCTGGGTCTGGCGGCGCTGATGCTCGCCACGCGCTTCGAACACTTCGGTACGGCGCTGCATCTGCGCGACGCGTCGCTGGCGATCTTTTTTGCCGGCGGCTTCTATTTGCGCCGCCCGATGTTCTTCGCGCTTCTGGCAGCGGAAGCGGTCCTGATCGATTATGTTGCGATCGACTTTGCCGGCATCAGCGCCTATTGCGTGACTGTGGCTTACGGCTTTCTCGCCGTTTCCTATCTGGTTTCCTGGGCCGGCGGCTATTTGAGCAGCAAGAGCTACGAACCGAGCGCCGGCTTCGCCGTCCGTCTCGCCTCGATCGGCTTTGCGGCGACGAGCCTGGGCTTTCTCATCGCCAACGGTTCCTTCTACTGGCTGTCGGGGCGCATTCCGCATCCCGACCTGACGGGCTATTGGTCGAATATGACGCTCTATTTTGCGCCGTTCGTCGGTGTCGCCTGCGCCTACATCGCTGCGGCGGCAATTCTGCATGGCGCAGTGTTGGCTTTCGGCGGCGCGCAGCGTCAACCGCAGATGATCCGTTGACCTGCGCTTCGCGATGAACGATCATCGCAGCTCGCGCGAGGTGTAGGGAACGCGGTGCGATACCGCGGCTGCCCCCGCAACTGTAACCGGCGAGCCTTCGTCCGAGTAGCCACTGAAGCAGTGCTTTGGGAAGGCGGACGAAGGCGGCGACCCGGGAGCCAGGAAACCTGCCTTGCGTCGTCGTCCTGCCGTCGGCCGGGGTGCGTCGAAGGCTGCGGGTTTCCGCTGTGGCGACGTGTCGAGTCGTCGCCGTGGGGCCCGATTGGGGAATGTACGCTTTAGAGCCGATATCCGGAAGGCCGCGCGGCCAACTCTTGGACCCAACGCCAGGAGCAGCCGATGCGCTTACTCACACTTCTGTCTTCGTCCAGCCTTGTTCTTCTCGTCGGCGGCGGAGCTTTCGCCGATGAATCTTCGGACAATACGCCTGAAACTGTTGTCGTGACGGCGACGCGGACGCCGCAGCCGCTCGATGTGACGGGCGAATCGCTCTCCGTCATCACCGCGCAGGATTTGAACGTCAGGCAAACGGTCGTCTTGAGCGACGCGCTGGCGCAGACGCCGGGCCTGACCGTGACGCGAACCGGCGGTGTCGGCGAAGACACCGAGATCAGCATCCGCGGCTCCGCGCCCGGCCAGGTCCTGGTGCTGCTCGACGGTATCCGGATCAACGATCCGAGCCAGCCCGACGGCGAAGCCGTCTTTTCCGACATCCTGGTCAATAACATCGCGCGTGTCGAAGTTCTGCGCGGTCCGCAAAGCACGCTTTACGGCAGCCAAGCGATCGGCGGTGTCGTCAACATCATCACGAATACGGGCGGCGACGGTTTCTCGGCGCGCGCCAGTGCCGAGGGCGGTTCCTACGGAACCTACCGGTTCAACGCCGCGACCAACGGTTCCACCGACATCGTCGATTACGGCGGAGCCATCAACACCCTTTCCACGGCGGGAACGCCGACGGCCAGTCCGCAAATCGGCGCCACGGGAGCCGACGGCTATCACAATATCGGCGGAACTTTTAATACGCGCACCCATCTGGCTGACGATCTCAGTTTCGACTTGCGCGGCTATCTCGCCGACTCGCGCGTGGAATTCGACGGCTATCCGCCGCCGACCTACACGCTTCAACACGACGGCGAATTCGGTCGCGATCGGCTGGGCGCGTTGTACGCGGGGCTGAATCTCCCGCTGTTCGACGACAAATTGCAGAATCGCATCGCGTTCACCGGCACCGTCAGCGACAAAAGATATTACGGCGTTTTCAATCCGACGACTTTTGCGTTCAGCCCCGACGAAAACGCGTACTACAGAGGCCGTACCGGGCATTTCGAATATCAGGGTATCTTCGCGCCCGCCGACAAAACGCAGCTGACGTTCGGAGCCGAGTACGAACGCGCGTCCCTGAACACCAACTCTCCGTCACCATACCTGCCGCCGTCGCCGCCGCGGACAGGCTATGACGGAATCACGAGCTTCTATGCGCAGCTTCAATCCGAGGTCTGGAACGGTGTGACATTGACCGCCGGCGTGCGCGACGACGACCACCAGAATTTCGGCAATCATATCTCGGTGAAATTCGCTGCCGCCTGGCAGTTTTTCGACGGCGGGACGATCTTGCGCGCGAACTTCGGCGACGGCTTCAAGGCGCCGACCCTTTATCAGCTCTACTCCCAATACGACAATCCGGTGCACCGGCTGGCGCCGGAGACGGCGAACGGCTGGGAAGCGGGCGTCGATCAATATCTCCGGGACAAGGCCATTCGCCTGTCGGCGACCTATTTCGACCGCGATACCAGCGATCAGATCGAATTCGTCGAATGCCTCGGCCCGACAAGCGCGGCGTGCAAGCTGAGACCCGTCGGTTATTACGACAATGTCGCGAAAAGCCGGGCGCGCGGCGTCGAATTGGAGGCTGCAGCGCAGCTGACCGACGGGCTCAGCCTTTCGGCGAACTACACCTATCTCGATGCGATCGATCTGTCGAGCTACGCGGTGCTGCCGCGCCAGCCGCACGACATGGTGTTCACGCGCCTCACCTGGGCGCCTTCGAAAAAATGGTCGCTCGCTGCAAGTGTCGGATTCACAGCATCAAGCTATGAGCAGGCTTATGACGTTGGACATTTGGGCGCCTATACCCTGGTCAACCTGGATGCCTTCTATGAAATCACAGATCGGGTCGAGGTCTTCGGGCGTGTCGAGAACCTTTGCGACATGCACTACCATACATTGCTGGGATATAGCGCCCTGGGCCGCGCAGCCTATGGGGGCGTGCGCGTGCACATTTAAGGGGATTGTTTGACGCGCGCGCTGATGATCCAGGGTACCGGCTCCGACGTGGGCAAGTCCCTGCTTGTGGCCGGATTGGCGCGTGCGCTGACGCAACGCGGCCTCGGCGTGCGTCCGTTCAAACCGCAAAACATGTCGAACAATGCGGCGGTCGCGCCCGGCGGCGGCGAAATCGGACGCGCCCAGGCGCTTCAGGCGCGTGCCTGCCGCATTCCGCCGTCCGTTCACATGAATCCGGTGTTGCTGAAGCCGCAGAGCGAACTCGGCGCCCAGGTCGTCGTCCAGGGCCGCGTCCGCCAGACGATTCGTGCCGCGCAATATCCGGAGCTCAAGCGGGAGCTGATGACGGCCGTTCGCGACAGCTTCGAGTTCGTGCGGCGCGGCGCCGATATCGTGCTCGTCGAAGGAGCCGGCAGTCCGGCGGAGATCAATCTGCGCGCCAATGACATCGCCAATATGGGCTTCGCGCGCGCCTTCGCCGTCCCGGTCGTGCTGGTGGGCGATATCGACCGCGGCGGCGTTATCGCAAGCCTGGTTGGGACGCACACCGTCCTCGACGATGCCGATCGCGAACTGATCAGAGGATTCGTCATCAACAAGTTTCGTGGCGATACCGGGCTGTTCGTCGACGGTCTTCGCGCCATCGAAACGCGAACCGGCTGGAAAGGGTTCGGCGTCCTGCCGTTCGTGCAGGGGCTGGCACTGCCGGCGGAAGATGCCATCGAGCGGAAGGGCACGGAAAAAAGCGATCGGCGCGTGCGCATTGCCGTGCCGCTTTTGCCGCGCATCGCCAACGCCGACGAGCTCGACCCGCTGCAACTGGAATCGGGCGTCGAATTGCTCTTCGTACCGCCCGGCTGGCCGCTGCCGCGCGATTGCGATCTCATCATCCTGCCCGGGTCGAAGTCGACGATCGCAGATTTGCGCTTTCTGAAGGGGCAGGGCTGGAGCATCGACATAGCGGCCCATCTGCGGCAAGGCGGCCAGGTCCTCGGTCTGTGCGGCGGATATCAAATGCTGGGTCGCGTCGTGCGCGACCCAGCAGGGCTCGAAACGGCGCCGGGCTCGGAGGAACAAGGATTGGGATATCTCGACATCGACACCACTCTGACGCAGGACAAGGTGCTGCGCGAGGTCGCCGGCACCTGCCGTCTCACCGGCGCAGCGTTTTCCGGCTATGAGATGCATGCGGGTCGCAGCCAGGCGGGACGGCGCCCGATGCTCTGCTTTGAAGATGGCGCGACGGACGGCGCCGTATCGCCGGACGGTCTCGTCGCGGGATGCTATGTGCACGGAATTTTTGCGGGCGACGCGTTGCGCGCGGCGTGGCTTGCGCGCATCGGCGGCACGCCGTCGCAGATTTCCTACGAGGCGCGCGTGGAAGAAAGCCTCGACGTGCTTGCTGCGGCGATCGAAATGCATCTCGACGTCGACGGTCTTCTTGCGATCGCCGGAGACTGCGGGTGATGCATTTGCACTCAATGCAGCGTCGCTGCGACCAGCAGGACGGTGGCCTCCGCCAATTGTTCCGTGGCACCGAGCACATCCCCGGTGTAGCCGCCGATCTGCCGCTGCGCCAGAAATCGCATCGCCAGGACAAGCACGCCGGTGGCAGCGACGACAACCGCGGCAACGACAAACGGCAATGTCAGCGCCGCGATGACGACACCGAAAAGACCGGCGATCGCCGTGTTTTCCACGGAAGGACGACCAGCCGATGCCGCCAATCCGCCTGGCCTCGCGTAAGGCAGTCCCAAAGCCACGAAGGGCAAGGCGGTTCGGGCAATCGCATGCACCGCGATGAGGGTTTTCCATCCGTCGATGCCGGACAAGCCGCTAAGGACGCCGATCTTGAGCGCGACCACGAAGACGAGCGCCAGAACGCCGTAGGTTCCGATCCTGCTGTCGTCCATGATTTCAAGCTTGCGCGCCCGCGTGGCGCCGCCGCCGAAGCCGTCGGCGGTGTCCGCCAGGCCATCTTCATGGAGCCCGCCGGTCAACATCGCGCCGGCCGCAAGCGCAATCGACGCCGCCCCCCATGCGGGGACGTTCGCAACGCGAAGAAGCCAATAGCAGCTCCCGATCACCACGCCGATCGCCGCCCCGGCCCAGGGAAGAATGCGCGCGCCGCTGTCGAGACTGAAGGCGCCGTGCCGGGACCCGAACGGCGGCAATCGCGTCAGAAAATGGACCGCAGCCGCTGCGTCGTCGCACCAGGCTCGCCAGCCGAAATCTTTCGCTTCCACGATGCGCCCATATAAAAGGTAACAAACATGCAGTTTAGCAATTTCTCCGATTTGCGCAGAGCCTGCGCCGGCCTGCCGTCGGGAAATGCCGCCGCGAGGGATTCGGCTTTCGCCCGCCAGAGCCAGCTTACCAAGCCGCCCGGCAGCCTCGGCAGGCTCGAGGACCTCGCCTGTTGGCTGGCCGCATGGCAGAACCGGCCGATGCCGCGGCTCGACCGCGTGGAGATTTTGGTGTTTGCCGGCAATCACGGTGTCGCCCGCCACGGGGTGTCGGCTTACCCGGCCGCGGTTACGGCTCAGATGGTCGCGAATTTCGCGGCGGGCGGCGCTGCCATCAATCAGCTCGCGAGGTTCGCCGGCGCAACGCTGAAGGTTTTCCCTTTGTCGCTCGACGTGCCGACGGCGGACTTCACGTGCCGGCCTGCCATGGACGAAGCGGAATTCCTTGCGGCTGTGGCGAGCGGCTACGACGCGGTTTCCGACGATGCGGACCTCGTTTGTCTGGGAGAGATGGGCATCGGAAATACAACTGCCGCGTCCGCGCTGTGCGCTGCGCTGTTTGGCGGCGGCGCCGAACGCTGGGTCGGTCGCGGCACGGGCTTGGACGACAAGGGGATGGCGCGAAAAAGGGCCGTGATCGACAAGGCCTTGCAGGTGCACGCCGCACTTCTCGACGATCCTTTGCGGATCGCGGCGGCGCTGGGCGGGCGCGAGCTCGCAGCGTTGTTCGGCGCCGCATTGGCGGCGCGACACAAGTCCATCCCCTTGCTTATCGACGGCTTTGTTTGCACGTCGGCGGTGGCGCCTCTGGCAAAACTCGCCGGCGACGGTCTGGCGCATGCGGCCTCGGCCCATGTCTCTGCAGAATCGGGGCATCCGCGGCTTCTGGAAGAACTCGGCCTTTCGCCGCTGCTGTCGCTCAACATGCGCCTTGGCGAGGCATCCGGCGCGGCCGTGGCGATCGCAATCTTGCGGGCGGCGGCGGCCTGCCATCTTGGAATGGCGACGTTCGACGAAGCGGCGGTATCGCAAAAACAATAGCCCGTTTTGTCGAGGCGGGAAACGTCAAAGGATCGCGCCGGTGGAACGGGGAATTTCGACTTGGCGGTGAATATGCACGCTCATCAGCAGACCGAAGCCGAACATCACCGTGAGCATGGCCGTGCCGCCGTAAGAGATGAGCGGCATGGGAATGCCCACCACCGGAATCATGCCGGTCACCATCGCCGCGTTGATCATGATGTAGAAGAAGAAGTTCAGCGTCACGCCCATGGCGAGCAGCCGGCCGAACTGGCTGCGCGACGCCATGGCGATCCGCACGCCGTAGCCGATTACCACCGCGAACAGCAGCAGCAGCACCACGCAGCCCACGAACCCGAACTCCTCGCCCAGCGAGGTGAAGATGAAATCCGTCTCCTTCTCGGGCAGAAAGTTGAGACGGCTCTGGGTGCCTTGCACGAAGCCCTTGCCGGTCAGACCGCCGGAACCCATGGCGATCTCGGCCTGGCTGATATTCCAGCCGGCGCCCAGCGCGTCGGATTGCGGATCGAGGAAGGTGAGCACGCGCCGCTTCTGGTAGTCGTGCAGGAAATGCCACACGATCGGCACCGAGCCCACGATGCCGGCGAATGTGGGAGCAATCCACCACCACGAAAGCCCGGCAAGAAACAGCAGCGAAAAACCATCGGCCAGCAGAATGATGGCGGTGCCGAGATTGGGCTGCTTGAGCACGAGTATGGCCGGCGCCAGAATCATCGCCAGCGGAACCAACAGGCGCTTGGGCTTGGAGACGTCTTCTACGCTTAAGCCGTGAAGATAGCGCGCCAGCGCCAGCACGAGGGCGATTTTCATAAATTCGGAAGGCTGCAGCTGCAGCGGGCCGATCTGGATCCAGCGGTCGGCTCCCAGGCCCACATGCCCCGCGACCTGCACGACAATGAGCAGCAGGAACGCCGCAATGTAGGCGGGATAAGCCACGCTCATCCACACGCGTACATCGACAAGCGCCACTGCCATCAAAATGCAGAGCCCGATGACGAAGCGTGCGGCCTGCGGCGCGGCCCAGGGATCGATGTGCCCGCCGGCCACGGAATATTGCATGGCGAGCCCGATGCATGCGATCGCCGCGATCAGCAGCACGAGGCCCCACTTCACCTCGATCATCTTTTCCGGGATCGAGAGCGCCCGCCGCGCGGCAATGTAAGGGCGCGAACTCATCGGCGCGCAATCCTCCCGCAGTCCCCTTCCTCCCCCGCGCACGCACGGCTGTCCGGGGAAAGTATATGGCACGCGGAGACGCGGAGACGCGGAGGTAACCGTGGCGTCACGGAGCGCCGAATGGTTCCTTGCGCGAAGCGCAGATAAGACCGCGAAGGCGCAAAGGCTCCAAGAAATTGCGGAGCACCACTTTGCGCCTTGGCGTTTTGGCGTTCATTGCGCCTTCGGCGCGAGAAAATCCACCTGTGCGCGGCGTTTTGAACAACAGCAATCTCTCCGCGTCTCCGCGCCTCCGCGTGAGCAATCTTTCCTGACGATCGAAAAATCGAATCCAAATTCGGCGCAGGTTGCGCAGCCTCCTGCGATGAGCGACATTTTTTCGATGAATCGGAGATTTTCCCGGGCAGCCGTGCGTAAACGGGGGAGGAAAACATGCAAGCATTCATATGCGCCTTCCAGTCACGTCCAGCGCCGCAGCATTCACGGGATAGGCCGTCGGCAGCCTGGCCGGATCGCGCTGCTGCGCGAAAAGAAGAATGTCGCGCACCATCTGAACGTGCGGATGTTCCGCCGCACCGGAATGTTCCTGGACGATTGCGGCGGCGTATCTGGGATGCGAGACCGGCGCGTAGGCAATGAACAGCGAATGGTCGCGCAGTTTCCAGGGCAGCTTCGCGTTCTTGATGACGCCCGATTCGTGCTCGGCCAGCGAAATTTTCCGCACCTGAGCCGTACCGGTCTTGCCCGCCATTTCGAATCCCGGCTGCGTGATGCGCCAGGCAAATGCGGTTCCTCCCGGCTCGTTGGTCACGGCGTTCATGCCCGCCCGTACGGCAGTCAAAGCGTCATCGGAGATTGCGAGACGTTCGGGCTCCGCGCGCGGCTGAAGCTCGCGTCCCACCACTTTCACCAGCCGCGGGCTCACGGCATTGCCGCTCGCGATGCGCGCGGCCGCCGTGCAGAGCTGGATCGGCGTGACGAGCACGTAGCCCTGCCCGATGCCGGTGTTCAGCGTCTCGCCCTGCTGCCAGGGAACCCCGTAGACGCGCTCTTTCCACGCCCGGCCCGGAATGACGCCGGCGCGTTCGCCAGGCACTTCGATGCCGGTGACCTGTCCGAAGCCCATCTTGTGCGCTCCGGCCTCGATGCCGTCGATGCCGAGCCGGCGCGCCACTTCGTAGAAATAGACATCGCAGGATTGCGCGATGCCGCGATGCAGGTCGACGTGACCGTGCCCGTGCTTCTTCCAGCAATGGAAGACATAATTCCCGAACGCCAGCGAGCCCGAGCAGAAGACGCTGAAATCGGGCTTGATGACGCCGGCATCCAGCGCCGCCAGCGCAACGGTGGGCTTGAATGTCGAGCCGGGCGGATAAAGGCCGGTTAGCGCCTTGTCGATGAGCGGCGTGTGATCGTTGGCAAGCAGGTCGTGCCATTGCTGCGGCGAGATTCCGACGTTGAAGAGATTGGGATCGTAACCGGGCGTGGAGACGAGCGCGATGACATCGCCGTTTCCGATGTCCATTACCGCGCACGCAGCGCTCTCGCTGCCGAGCCTCTGAACAGCGAACTGCTGCACCTGCTGGTCGATCGTCAGATAGACGTCGGCTCCGGGCTGCGCCGGCTCGTGGGAAAGCTCGCGGATTTCGCGGCCATAAGCATTGACTTCCATGCGGCTTATGCCGGCATCGCCGCGAACCTGCGCATCGAACGCCTTTTCGATACCCCGTTTTCCGATGCGGAATCCCGGCAGCTCCAGAAGCGGATCGGCGTCGTTTTCCATGTCTTTCGGCGACACGGCGGCGACATAGCCCACCACATGGGACAGCGCATCCCCGAAAGGATAATCGCGCGTCTCGCCGACATCGGGTTGAACGCCCGAAAGATAAGGCAGGTGCTCGTTGACGAGAGCGTATTCCTCCCAGGAGAGATTTTCCGCGACCGTCGCCGGCACGAACTTCTTGTTGGCGGCGATCTCGCGCAGGATTTGCTGCCGCTCGTGCGGCGTGACGAGAATTACCCGCCCGATCATGTCGAGCGCGGCCTCCACGCCTTCCGTTGCCTGCTCGGGCGTGAGGAGGATGCGGTAATTTCTCCGGTTGTTGGCGAGTTCCACGCCGAAACGGTCGACGATGCGGCCGCGCAAGGGCGCGACCAGACGCTCGCTGACGCTGTTCTCGCGCGCCTTGGTCCGGAAGATGTCGCCCTCTACGATCTGCAGCTCGTACAGACGGACGCCAAGCGCTGCGAGCACGGCGGTCACGCCTCCGCCCATCATCAACGTGCGCCGCGAAAACGCGGCGTAGCGGCTTTTATCCTTGCGATCGAATAGCGGCATTACACGCTCCGCAACGGTCCTATCAGCCGGTGCTGGACCGCATTCATCGTAACAAGCGCCGGGATGTAGAAAACCACGGTCACGCCGACCTCGAGCATCAACGGCTCGATGGGCGGCATATGCGAATAGAACAGCGCGACGAGCCCGTACGCGACGAGGGAAGCAATCAACATTATGGTGGCAAAGCCCAGGATCGCGCCATAGCTCGCCAGTCCGGCAAATGTCTCGCGCTGGCGATCGAGAAATGCGTAACAAATGAGGAACGTTGCGGCCCAGACGCCGGGCGGTCCGCCCGATACGAGATCCTCGGCCAGGCCGATCGCAAAAACCGCTCCTGGCGGCATCAGATCGGGCCTCACCAGCGACCAGAAATAGACCGGCATCAGCGCAAGGAGCGGCGGCGGGATCAATCCGCCGGAAAGGGAGATCGGAACGCCGGAGACGATCACACCCAACAGGCCGCTCAGAACAGGGATCACGGCTGCCAGCAGCGAAATCAACGGGTTGCCGAAGCGATCGTGCACTGTGGCTCCTCGCTAGCGATAGTGGGAGCGCTGGCATCTTGCCGGCACTGATGGTGACCCGCCACCGTATGCCGGCTGGAAGCCGGCGCTCCCGGTCAAATCGGACGTCACCGATCTATCCATCATCTATTGATCCTGCTCGTCGGTGGAATTGTCTTGCGCGTTTGCCGCCGTCGCTGGAGGCGGCGGTGCGGGGATTGCAGCCCGGCTGGTCTCCGGGGCAACGGGCGCGGATGTGTCGGCAGGTTGAGGCGGCGCCGGCGCATGGGACGCAGAGCCGGCTGTCCGCCGGGGGCGCGATCCACTCACAGCTGGAGCGGCGGCTTGCTCTGTCAGCTGTGCGGGCGGGGCAGGCGCGGATGCCGGTTTCGGCGGCGGCGCGAGCGGCGGCAAGCCGGCCGCGGCGATCGGCAAATCCTTCGCTGAAAGCGCCGGCAGCTGCTCCGGCGGCAGCTTCAAGTCGAGGATGCGCACGTCGTCGCTGGTTGCGGTATCGGCGAGCAACGCCGCACGGAAGACCTGGCCGTCCCGCCAGACCATCCCAACCGGCAGGCCACGGGGCAGCAATCCGCCATCCCCCGACGTGACAATGGGTTGCCCCTGTTTGAACTGCACGCCCTGGGCCGGCACTTCCAATGTGGGAGAGGCAGTGTTGTCGCCGGCCAGCATCGCTTGAATATTTCCCGGTTCGATGGTCACGGGAATACGGCTGTTGAGGTCCGTCAGGAGAATCACCCACGACGTGTGATCGCCAACGACCAATATCCGGCCGATCATTCCCCGCGGGTCGACTACCGCTTCGCCCGGCTTCACGCCCTGGCGCCTGCCCGCATCGACAATGAGCGTGTTGAGAAACGGGCGGCTGTCGCGGCCGATCACCCGGGCGGTGACGCTGGCAACCGCCGGGTCTGGTACGGCGTTGAGCAGCAGCTGATAACGCTTCAGCCGCTGCTCCAGCACCAGCGCGGCATTCTGCCATTGGCGCAGCCGCGCGTTTTCCGCTCTTAAGCGGAGATTGTCCTCATGCACGGCGAATATGTCGGCTACTCCGCCCATCCAACGGGAGAGAAGATTGACGGGCGCCCGCGCCGCCTCCAGCACCGGCGACGACCGGTCCGTGAAATACGTTCGGGCGCGATCGAACAGCGCCGGCTGGGCCCGCCCCAGCAGAAGCACGATCAGCGCAAACACGGCAAACACCGCCAGCGACCACTGTCCGCCGTTCCGTCCCCGCGCGATTTTCCAGGTCCCGTTGGCCATGGCGCGCGCGCCCTTCCGCCTCCTTCTTAGCTAGAAAGCGGTCGACAAAATGTGCCGCATCCCTTTTGTGTTCTCCAGCACGTGACCGGTGCCCAACGCGACGCAGGACAGCGGGTCGTCGGCGATGGAGACGGGCAGCCCGGTCTCCTCGCGCAAGACCTGGTCGAGATTCGCGAGCAAAGAGCCGCCGCCGGTCAGCACGATGCCTTTATCGACGATGTCGGCCGCCAGCTCGGGTGGCGTTGCCTCCAACGCCACCTTCACCGCTTCGACGATGGCGCTCGTCGGCTCCGCCAAGGCTTCGGAGATGTGGCGCTGACTGATCGTGATCTCCTTGGGAACGCCATTCAGAAGATCGCGGCCCTTGATCTCGATCGTCATGCCGTTGCCGTCCGTCGGCGGGCAAGCCGAGCCGATCACCTTCTTGATACGCTCGGCGCTCGCTTCGCCGATGAGGAGATTCTGGTGCCGCCGGATATAGGCGATGATGGCCTCGTCCATCTTGTCGCCGCCGACGCGGACGGAACGGGAATAGACGATGCCGCCGAGCGAAAGCACGGCCACTTCGGTGGTGCCGCCGCCGATATCCACGACCATCGAGCCGGTGGGCTCGGAAACCGGCAGACCCGCACCGATCGCCGCCGCCATCGGCTCCTCGATGAGATACACCCGGCGGGCGCCTGCCGAGAGCGCCGATTCCTGAATGGCCCGCCGCTCGACCGCCGTCGAGCCCGAAGGCACGCACACGATGATCATCGGATTGGCGAAGGAACGGCGGTTGTGCACCTTGCGGATGAAATGCTTGATCATTTCCTCCGCGATCTCGAAATCGGCAATGACGCCGTCGCGCATCGGGCGGATCGCCTCGATGTTGCCCGGCGTACGGCCGAGCATCATCTTAGCGTCGTTGCCGACGGCGCGGACATGTTTCTTGCCGCTCTTGGTCATTGTGGCGACGACTGAGGGTTCGTTCAGGACGATGCCCCTACCCTTCACGTACACAAGGGTATTGGCCGTTCCGAGATCGATGGCCATGTCGCTCGACAGTACGCCGAGAAGACTGCCGAACATGCGTGCCGACCATTCCTTTCCAAGAGGAGCCGAATACGTTCCCCGCGCGCGCGAGACCAGGCCCCGCCCCTAGCGGACGCCAGTCTCCGACCGCGCGACGGCGAGCGCCTCGGGCACCTGCTTTCCACGTTTCACCAACAGCCTGTTGAGGGCATACACATATGCATTGGCGGCGGCCACCAGCGTGTCGGTGTCGGCAGCCCGCCCCGTAACGCTGCGTCCGTTTTCCGCGAGCCTGACGCTGACCGTCGCCTGCGCATCGGTTCCTTCCGTCACCGCATGGACCTGGAACAGCTCGAGCGACGCGGTGTGCGGATAGAGCTCCCGGATGGCGCGGAAGATCGCGTCGATCGGCCCGTCGCCGGTCATGCTGGTCTTGCGCTCTTCGCCCTCCACCACGAGCACCAGATCGGCGCGAGGCGCTACGCCCATGCCCGTCTCGACCTTGAGACCCTTGACGGTCACTTCTTCCTGGCCGCGCAGTACCTCGTCTTCCACCAGCGCGGCGATGTCCTCGTCGAAGACCTGCTTTTTCTTGTCGGCCAACGCCTTGAAGCGGTGGAAGGCGTCCTCGAACGCATGATCGTCGAGCGCGTAGCCCAGAGTTGCGAGCTTATCGCGAAAGGCGTGACGGCCGGAGAGCTTGCCCAGGCTCAACGACGTTTCTTTAACGCCCACGTCCTGCGGGCGCATGATCTCGTAGGTCTCGACATGCTTGAGCATGCCGTCCTGATGGATGCCCGATTCGTGGGCGAAGGCATTTTTCCCCACGATCGCCTTGTTGTACTGTACCGGAAAGCCGGTAACGCTAGAGACGAGCTTCGAGGCGCGCGCCAGCATGGTCGTGTCGATGCGCGTGGCGAACGGCATCGCATCGCGGCGAACCTTCAGCGCCATGACGATCTCTTCCAGCGCCGCATTGCCGGCCCGCTCGCCGATGCCATTGATCGTGCATTCCACCTGGCGGGCGCCACCCAGGATGCCGGCCAGCGAATTGGCGACCGCCAGACCCAGGTCGTTGTGGCAATGGGTGGAAAAAACGACCCCATCGGCGCCGGGCACGCGCTCGCGCAACATGGCGATGAGCGCGAGGTATTCCTGCGGCGTCGCGTAGCCGACGGTATCGGGAATGTTGATCGTGGCGGCGCCGGCGCGGATGGCGAGCTCGACGCAGCGGCATAGGAAATCGCGCTCGGTGCGCGTGGCATCTTCGGCCGACCACTGCACGTCGTCGGTGAACTTCCGCGCCAGGGCCACAGAGGCCCCTACGGCGTCGAGGACGGCATTCTCCCCCATCTGAAGCTTGTGCTTCATGTGAACAGGGCTGGTGGAGATGAAGGTATGGATGCGCGGCCGCTTGGCCGGCTTGAGCGCTTCCGCCGCCCGCTCGATGTCCTTCGCGCCGGCGCGCGACAGCCCGCAAACAGCCGCTCGCCCGACGCGCTTGGAGATTTGATTCACCGCCTCGAAATCGCCGGGCGATGAGATCGGAAAGCCCGCCTCGATGACGTCCACCCCCATCTCGTCGAGCAGTTCGGCCACCTGCAGCTTTTCTTCAAGATTCATGGCGGCGCCGGGGGACTGTTCGCCATCGCGCAGCGTGGTGTCGAATATCAGGATATCGTTCTGTGTCGTGGTCATGGCATTCCTTCCGCATTGCCTGCCCTTCAAGGGCCTTGATCGCTTCCTGGCCTTGTCCCCTAAGCTCCTGCCCCGCTTGCGCGAGCACGAGGATCCTAGGGGCAGCTAAGAAGGAGATGCCCCGGGAGCGGCAAGCCGAGGGAAGGACGGGACACTTGCGCCCCGCGCGCAGCGACGCGAGCGGACAAGCCGCCCCTTATCGTCTGATGCACGCATTGCGTCATTGCCGAATCGCCGTTCCGCCCGCTTCTTACGGTTCGATAACCTGCCGAGTCGCTATTAAGCGTACGTTAACGCACGCGCGGTCTCGCTTGCGATGCTTGTACGCCGAAGCGTGACGCTCACGCAATAGCTTGTTGTCCCGCACGAAAAACTATCCACGCTCCGCGATTGCAACGCATGAGTTTTTCCGGCAGGACAGGCGCGATTTCTTCGCTGGCCGCACCGTCGCGTGTGCGGCCTTCCCGTTCTCGAAACCCAAGGGCGTTGGCCAGCAGATGAGAATCCTGCCGCCTGTCGCTATCGGCGCCCGCCGCCTCCTGCCCAGCCGATGGGACATGCTCGCGGCCGTGCTTGTCCTGGGCTTGATCGTTCTTTTTGCGGATGCGAGCCGGCAGGTCGTGGCGCCGCTTGCGAGCCTCAAGATCCATCCGGTAGTCCTGAGCCCGTGGCTCCTGCCCGAATATGCGCTTCGCACCACCCTTCGGATGCTGGTGGCGATGGTGTTTTCCATGTTTTTCACGTTCACCTATGCGACCTGGGCCGCAAAAAGCGCCCGCGCAGCAACCCTGCTGGTCCCCCTGCTCGACATTCTGCAATCGGTGCCGATTCTGGGGTTCATCTCGATAACGGTCGTCTTCTTCCTGTCGCTGGCGCCGGGAGAGGTGCTGGGTGCCGAAATTGCCGCCGTTTTTGCGATTTTCACCAGCCAGGCTTGGAATATGGCGTTCAGCTTCTTCCAGTCGCTGAGGACGGTCCCGCCCGAGCTCGAGGAAGCCGGCCGCGTCTTCGGGCTTTCCGGCTGGGCGCGATTCTGGCGGATCGAAGTCCCGTTCGCGATGCCTTCGCTCATCTGGAACATGATGATGTCGATGTCGGGCAGCTGGTTTTTCGTGGTGGCGTCCGAGGCCATCAGCGTCGGCCATACCACGGTCACGCTCCCCGGCATCGGCTCGTTCATCGCGCTCGCCATCGCCGAACGCAACCTGCCCGCCATCTTCTGGGCGATCGCGGCAATGGCGATCGTGATTCTGATCTACGACCAACTCTTGTTCCGTCCTCTCGTGGCCTGGTCCGACCGCTTCCGCTTCGACCAGGAACAGATCGAGGAAACTCCAGGGTCCTGGATGCTGACAGTTTTGCGGCGATCGGAGCTGATTGACACGATGGCGGCACCCTTTCGCCAAGCGCTCCGCTGGTCCTACAGGCTCACCCCGCCCCCTTCCCTGCCCCTGCCCGGGAAAGGCAATCCGAAACTCGCACGCCTTGCCGACACCGTCTGGTACGGCGGCCTCGCGGCTCTTATCGGCTACGCGCTCTGGTGCGCGGCGTCCTTCGTTGCGGGCGGGGTCAAGGGAAGCGAGATCCTTTACGCGATCGGCCTTGGTCTCATCACCATGCTGCGGGTCTTCGTGCTGATCGGGATCGCGAGCGCGATCTGGACGCCGATCGGCATCTATGTGGGGCTCAGGCCGAAGCTCACCCGCATCGTGCAGCCGATCGCCCAGTTCCTTGCCGCGTTTCCCGCCAACCTTTTCTACCCCGTCGCGGTCTTCGCCATCGTTACGTTCCATCTGAATGCGGATATCTGGACATCGCCTCTGATGGTCCTGGGAACGCAGTGGTACATTCTGTTCAACGTCATTGCCGGCGCCTCGAGCCTGCCGCGCGAACTGAGGGACGCCAGCGCCAATTTCCAGGTCAAGGGCTGGCTGTGGTGGCGGCGCGTGGCGCTGCCGGGCGTATTCCCCTTCTATGTCACCGGCGCCATTACCGCTTCGGGCGGCTCGTGGAACGCGGCCATCGTCTCGGAGCTGGTTGCCTGGGGGAACAACACCGTGCGCGCGCACGGGCTTGGCGCCTACATCGCCGATGCGACCACCGCCGGCGATTTCCACCGCATCGTGCTCGGCATCGCCACCATGAGCGTGCTCGTTGCCCTGATCAACCGCGTGTTCTGGCGGCCGCTCTATTGGTATGCCGAGCGCAAGTTCAGGCTGACGTGAGGGAGTGGGCAATGGGCAGTAGGCAGTAGGCAGTAACGGAGTTCACCCCGGTGGCTGATTTGATCAATTCCTACCGTGATTTGCGGGTTTGGCAGGAAGCGATGTCGCTTGTGGAGAGTTGCTATATTCTGACCAGAGACTTTCCACGCGAAGAGCTATTTGGGCTGACTTCGCAAATTCGAAGATCTGCTACATCAATTCCGGCCAACATCGCGGAAGGTTATGGAAGGGACAATAGCCGAACATACATCCAGTTCATGCGTATCGCCCAAGGCTCGCTCAAAGAGTTGGAGACACATCTGCTCATTTCGGAGCGCGTGAATTTGGTGACATCATCGGCAATCGAACCGATGTTGGAGCGGTGCAGTGCCCTGGGGCGGATGCTCCGCGGTCTCATCAAGAGCATCGACAATAAGAAACGGTGACTCGCGCTCTGACTGCCTACTGCCGATTGCCTACTGCCGAACCGAAGAGGTAACCCATGGATACCCCCGTTTTGCTCGACGTCCACGAAGTGCGGCGAACGTTCCCGCGTCCCGGCGGCGGCGAGCTGCTTGTCCTTGACGGCATAGATTTCAAGATTCAGCAGGGCGAAATCGTCGGGTTGCTCGGGCGTTCTGGCTCGGGCAAATCGACGCTGCTGCGGCTCATTGCGGGCCTCGCACGTCCGGACGGCGGCGAGATCACCTATCTGGGAAACATCGTAGAGGGTCCCGCGCAGGGGATATCGATGGTGTTCCAGGGCTTTGCGCTGTTTCCCTGGCTCACCGTGCTCGAGAATGTGGAACTCGGCCTCGAGGCTTTGAAGCTGCCGGCCAAGGAAATTTCCACGCGCGCGCTCGCCGCCATCGACCTGATCGGGCTCGACGGCTACGAAAGCGCCTATCCGCGCGAGCTGTCGGGCGGCATGCGCCAGCGCGTGGGCTTTGCCCGTGCGCTCGTGGTCCATCCCAACATCCTGCTCATGGACGAGCCGTTCTCCGCGCTCGACGTCCTGACGGCGGAAAATCTGCGTACGGACCTTCTCGAACTGTGGAGCGAGGGCAAACTGCCCATCAAGGGCATCATTCTCGTCACGCACAACATCGAGGAAGCGGTCTTGATGTGCGACCGCGTGCTGCTCTTTTCCACCAATCCTGGGCGCATCGTCACCGAGATCAAGAATCCCCTGCGCCAGCCGCGCGACCGCAACGACCCCGCCTTCACCGCCCTGGTCGATCGCATCTATGTGGAGATGACGGCCAAGCGCATGGAGAAACTGCAGCAGCTGGGCAGCATTCAGGGCACCGGCTTCGGCATGATCCTGCCGCATGTCTCGATCAACCTGATCTCGGGCCTCATCGAAGCGGTCGCCGCCGCGCCCTATAGCGGCAAGGCCGACCTGCCGGATATCGCCTCCGATCTTCAGCTCGAGATCGACGAACTCTTTCCCGTGGCAGAGAGCTTGGCGCTTTTGCGGCTGGCCGACATCGAAGGCGGCGACATCAGCCTCACCGAAATGGGCAAGCGCTTTGCCGATGCCGAACTCGACGAGAGAAAGCGCATCTTCGCGCGCCTGCTCTACCGCTACGTGCCGTTCGTCACCCATCTGCGCCGCGTGCTGGACGACCGCAGGAGCCACACCGCGCCCAAGACGCGTTTCCTCGACGAGCTTGAGGACTACATGACCTACGAGGCCGCCGAGCAGACCCTGCGCGCCATCGTCGGCTGGGCGCGCTTCGCCGAGTTGTTCGCCTATGACGACGACACCGGCATGTTCAGCATGGAGAATCCGGGGGAGAAGGAAGAGTGATCCTAACAAGAAAATACCCTCCCTGGGACCGCGGCCAACCTGGCCGCATCACGGTGCGGTAACATCAGATGCGGGCTGGAAGCCCGCGCTCCCAGGGAGAAACTGTTTACATTGCACGGCAGGTCGGCAGCGCCGGATTGCGGCCGACCTCCAATCCGCTGTTCCGTCACGTCAGGGTGGGCGCGCGCTGTCTTGCCAACGGCGCGCGCGTGCTGGGACCGGGCGGCAAACCCTTCACGCAGGACGGTATCGGCATGGTGCTGGCGATGCGCGATCTGCAACGCCATATGCGCGAGCTCACCGGCGGGCAAACCGTCAATGCCGGCTTCACGAAGCGGGACCGCTCCCAATTCCTCAACGCGATCGAGAACGCGATCCAGGCCATCCGCCGCGGCGCTGCGCAAAAGGAATCAAAACGACAGATAACGCAGTTAACCCTCGCAAAAATTCAGCGCTAACGCGGCCCTCACCGTTACCTGGAAACTCCCCGAAATCGCCTTCGATACGCGGCGAGATCGTCGTCCGAAATCAGAGCCGCAGGCACCAGTTGGAAATGCTCTTCCTTCAGCTTGGAAACGTTATATTTGCTATCGACCGCCGCTTCGATAATCGCAATTGTGAAAATTTGTCCGAAGCCTTCCATGATTTGAACATCGATAGTCTTTGCCGCAAGCGTTCGCGCTATCATCGTTGGAAATTTTTCCGCACACACGAAATGGTCGGTTATTACCTGAATGGCGCCGATCCGTTCGTTCCTGCTCTTGGCCTGGACCGGTACTACAAACTGAGTTCCATTGCCGTCTATGCCTACGTAGATTTCGTCTAATTCGGTTTGCGCGCCGTTGAAGTGCGCAATTGTCGTCCGCATGTGACTTTGAAGCTGAAAGCTTGCGAGCCCTAAAAAGATGTCGACAAGCCGGCAATATCTGATTCTCGCCAAGACCGCCTGCTCGTCGCTCTTGGCGTATCGAGCTACCAGTTGCGGGGTTGAATCCGGAACCTTTATTGGAAGCTTGGAGGTATCCGGATCGAGGAACGCACGAGCGGCGAGGACGAATCGATAACTGCTTTTTCCATTGGGCAAGAGAAGCCAAGCCTTGCCGGCAGGCGCGCAGTTCCGAATTTGATCTGGGAGATCTTCCCGTCCATGTCGAATCGAGTAAATATTGTCGCCGAGATTGCTCGGAACTTTGATCCCGAGTTCGTTTGCGATGCGCGTCAGCTCGTCGCGGTCCCAGACGAATTCTTTCGATTTCTTGTCCCAACGGTCCGCAAATAACTTGCTCATAATTTGGACGTATCGCGTTTCGTTGGGATTAAGCGCGAGCTTCAGTTCGTCCAGAGTCGATACGAATTCGTACTTGGAGCTCCAGCTGGCGACAGTCGCCTTTCCTCGATTGAGGGATTTCGCAACATCCTCAACCGAGCATCCGGCTCGTAAGCTTTGAAGCGCGTTCCAAATTTCCTTAGGCCGCGCGGCGCTCATCGGCGGCCTCGCTTTCGGCGGAACGAATGCGGCGCGCAATGACGGTGCTCGGAACGCCGTAATATGCAGCCGCTTCGGCAAGCGTCATCTTGAGCAACCTCTCGTCGCCCAACTCCAGAATTTTCTTGGGCGGCGTCGGCCGTAGGCGCATGGCCTTGGTGAGCATAGCAGCAACCGCGCGCCCCAGATACGGCGGTACCGAATTCCCGATCTGACGGAAGCCGTGCCACTTGGTGACGTGAAAGCGGAACCAGTCCGGATAGGAGTGAAGCCGCGCGGCCTCGCGCACTGTGATGCAGCGCGGATACAGGTAGTGAATGGGACGCGGCGACGTGAATGCGCCCCGGTCGGTATTGGTGCCGGATCGCAGCGTATTGCAGACGCCGCCCGGATCGAGCTTGTGGAAGCGACTCGTCGGCTCGGTTTCGCCCCATGCCGTCGCAGCGAAGCGCTGGCGGGAAAGCAAGTTATGTTCCGCGCGCATGCTCGATGTGAGAACATTCGGATCGTAACGGCGGCGATATCCGAAATGGGTCGGTTTGTTGCCGAGTTCGCGGAGCGCGCGAGCGTAGACGGATTGCGCTCTCAGGTCGACCCGCACGCTGTCGCCCGAAACGAGCTCGGGAAATTGCTCGGCGTCGGGAATGTCGGCGATGGCGTCGCGCGTCGTCACGCGCAGACACGGCTCCGGATAGGTAGGCAGCCTAAGCCCTTTGCGCGCGCCCATGAGAAATAGGCGGCGCCGGTCCTGCGGCACGCCGTAGTCTGCGGCGTTCAACACACGATAGGGCAGCACGACATCGTAATCGCGCGATAACTCTCTCACCAGTTCGTCGAGAAACAGCCGATGCTTGCCCAGCGTCAGGCCCTTGACGTTCTCGAACACGAAATATTTGGGCGCGACCTCGCGCACGATACGAACGTAGTGGCTTACCAGTGCGTTGCGCGGATCGTCGAACACGCGCTGGCCGATCATCGAAAAGCCCTGGCAGGGCGCTCCGCCGAAAACGACATCCACGTCGCGGTCGCCGATTTTCGCCGCTTCTCGAATTTCGCGGCCGGACAGATTCGTCACGTCCCGGCAGAGGACGGCGCATTCGGGAAAATTGAATTCGTGCGCGGCGCAATGGATGGGATCGATTTCGACGGCTGCGACGACATCGAACCCTGCCTGTTCGAAGCCGAGGCTTAAGCCGCCGGCTCCGGCGAAAAGGTCAATCCCGATAGGCCGCATACATCACCGCCGGCGTGAGAACAAAAAAGGAACATAGACGCTCGTCGAACTAACGAAGAAAGTCAACGATTCGCCGCCGCACCGCCAGTGGGTCTTTCAGTTCGCACTGCCATATCACCAAGACTTTCCACCCGAGCCGGCCGAGATCCCCGATGTGCCGGCGGTCCCGAGCGCGGTTCGTGACGATCTTGTTGCGCCAAAACCGCCTGTTCGATTTCGGTAGCCGTCCCTTGCCGCAGCGATGGCCGTGCCAGAAGCAGCCGTGCACGAAGACGATCTTCTTTCTGGGTCCGAATACGATATCGGGCTTGCCGGGAAGGTCGGCCCGGTGAAGGCGAAAGCGATAACCCATCCTGTGGATCATGCTTCGTACGGCCACCTCCGGCGTCGTGTTGCGTCCCTTGACGCGCGACATCAGCCACGAACGGCGCTCTTTGGTGAGTCGATCCATGATGCATTATTGCATCCTTCGACCGTCGCGAAAATTCCGGGTGTACGCGGCCCCTACCTCTCGCCGAACCCGCGTCCGGCAAGGCTCAAGCGCTCGCACAGCGCATCGATCTCCGTAGCGGACAGCTCGTCGAATTTGTCGTCGCTCGTGGCAATCTCGCGCTCGCGACCGTCCGACCACAGCCCTTCCCGACGCCAATAGCGCAGTGCCGCAAGCACGGTCGCGAGTTCGCGGCGGTCCAGCTCCATGTCATCCTCCCTAAGCATCTTAGAAGAATCGTTCTTCGGCCTCGGCCGTGCTGCTCGCGTTCTCGGCGGTGTCTCCAGGCGAAACACATCATGCATTGCTTCGTGGATTACGGCGACAAGAAATTCAATACCCTCACCTTCTGGCACGGTTCGACGTACGGGCGCCTCAAAACGCGCTTCCTCGACGAGCTCGAGGACTACTTGACCTACGAGGCGGCCGAGCAGACCCTGCGCGCCATCGTCGGCTGGGCGCGCTTCGCCGAGTTGTTGGCCTATGACGACGACACCGGCATGTTCAGCATGGAAAATCCGGGCCACCCAGTTAGCGATGCGGATGATCCACCTGCGTCGCCCGCCGTCGCGGGCCATGAAGCGAAGTAGATGCGTCGGCTCAGTACAAAACCGCTTTAATGCACCAGCGCGTCGCGGGTGTATTCGACGTTCACCGTGCCGGTGCGCTCCAGCTTCGACCAGCCCACGAAGGTGCCGCGGAGCGCAGCCGAAATCGAGCGGACGACCACGTAATACATCATCTGCCGGTAGCCGAAGCGCTGCAGCAGCAGCCACCAGATCAATTTCCAGTTTTCCCGCTTCTCCAACAGGAAGCCGCACACGGCCGCCAGCAGGTCGACGACCATGAACACGATATAATAGATGCCGACGGTTACGAGATTGGCGTTGGAGAATTCCGCGCCGTGTTCGAGATAGCCGATCCACTGTCCGATGAGCTGCCAGATGAGCATCAGGTCGGCGACCGGCGCCAGCGTGGTCAGGATGATCTGGAACATCCAGGCCTGCGGCAACGTCACCATGCCGAGCCAGCCATAGCGCGGATTGAAGGTGAGCGAACGGTATTTCCAAAGGCATTGCAAAGTGCCGAACGCCCAACGGAAACGCTGCTTGGCAAAGCCGCGCACCGTTGCCGGGGCTTCCGTCCAGGCCACGGCCGAAGCGTCGAAGACGACGGTATAGCCCGCCTTCTGCACGGCAATGGTGAGATCCTGATCCTCGGCCAGCGTGCTGGACGGAAAACCTCCCAGCCGTTCGAGAACCGAACGGCGCCAGGCACCCACGGCGCCGGGCACCACGGTCAGCGTGTCGAGCGCGGCCAGCGCGCGCCGCTCCAGATTCTGCGCGACGATATATTCCAGCGCTTGCCAGCGCGTGATCACGTTGGTCCGGTTGCCGACCTTCGCGTTGCCGGCCACGGCGCCGATCTGCGGGTCGCCAAACCAGCGCGCCAGCCTGGCAATGGTGTCGCCCTCGAACTGCGTATCGGCGTCCAGCGCCACCACGATTTCTCCCTCGGCGCGGGCCAGACCGGCGTTGAGCGCATGAGCCTTGCCGCCGTTCGGGATTGAGATGAGATCGACACGCGGTTCGTCTTTGAAGCGGCTTTCGACCAGAGCGGCGGTTGCGTCGCGCGAGCCGTCGTCCACCACGATCACCTGCACCTGCACGCTCCGGCTCGCCAGAATGCGGTCGATGGTGGCGACGATCACCTTCTCTTCGTTGAAGGCCGGAATGATGACGCTGACGCGCTGCGACTGGGCGCACGACAGCGTCGCGAACTGCCGCGCCTCGCGCCTGCTATTCCAGAGTGCGAGCGCGCAAAGGACGACAAGGCGGGCAATCCCAAGCCCGATCGCCGCCAGGAAACAGACATAAAGCACCGATCCCAGCCAGCTGAGCGTCAAGAACACCATGCGGTCGGTGAAGAGCGTGAAGGTCGGAGCCAGCGCCGGATTGGCTTCAGCAGGCGAAAAACCGGCGAGATCCGAGACCGGCACGAGCTGATAACCCTGCGCCCGCAGCTTGTCGATCAAACCCGGCAGCATCGCCACCGTCTGGGAGCGGTCGCCGCCCGAATCGTGCAGGAGGATCATCGAACCGCGCGCTTCCGGATTTTTCGAGTGGATCGATGCCAGCACGCGGTTGATCATCGTGTCCGCGCCGGGCAGCTGCCAGTCGACGGGATCGACACCCACTCCGATCGTCACGTAACCCAGATTCTGTGCGGTAAGCACGGGCTCGATGTCCTCGGCCGAACCGGGCGCCGCATCGCCCAGATAGGGCGGACGGAACATGCGCAGCGACCGCCCGGTCAGCGCCTGAAATAGGCGCTGCGTCGCATTCAACTCCAGCGCTACCGCAGCGTCGGGCGTGTCGGCAAGATTGGGATGGGTGAATGTGTGGTTGCCCACTTCATGGCCGTCGGCCAGGATGCGCTGCACAACGCCCGGATAGGATTCCGCATTCTCGCCGATGATGAAGAATGTGGCTGTGACGTGCTTCTGCTTGAGGATATCCAATATCTCAGGGGTGTATTGCGGATCGGGACCGTCGTCGAAGGTCAGCGCGAGCTTCTTGTCGCTGGCTCCGGCCTGCCGGATGACATAGGTCGTGGGCAGCCTTGTGTACGTCTCGTCGTCGATGTCGCCGGTATCTTTGTCGATTTCGATGCTGCGGATGCCGGGTTCAGGCTGTGCCTCCACGCGCAGAATCTCGCCCTGCCCTTCGTAGTCGACGTCCTGGGTGGTCGGGATGTTGCGAAGCCCGTTCGGCGACGTTGCGTTGTAACGGCGTCCGAGGACGGACCAGATCGAGGGATCCTCGCTGCCGAGCTTCCAAAGCGCGTAGCCGGCCGGCTCGTAGACATCGGCGGCATGAATCTGGTTGTAGGCGGTGACGGCGTCCAAAAACCATACCTGGTGCTTGGTGTTGTCGTCCTCCAAATAGGAGAAGTGCGGATTGTTGGTCTGGTCGTCGAAGACGATCTGCGCCTGCGAATTGCGCGCCGCAACCGCGGCGTCCTCGAACGTCATGGCATCGCCGGGATTTCCTTCCGACCAGTCGTACCCGTAATTGCCGATGCCGACGATCGTGCGCGCCGGCGAAAGCACGCGCATGCGCTTGTCGAGATTTTCCTCGAACCAGGATTGGCTGGCGATGCTGCCCGGCGCGTCGGCGTTGTCGTGCTCGTCGTAGGCCATCAGCAGCGTATAATCGACCAGCTTGGCGTAATCGGCATAGGGCCAGCTGTCGTCGTCGTAGGGCGAGGCCAGTACGATGATCCAGCCCCGAGGCACGAAGGCTTGCGACATTTCCGTCAGAAAGCTTCGCAGATCGGGGTAGGCGCCTTGGGGCAGTTCTTCGAAGTCGACCACCGCGCCCTGAAACTTGTTGGCCGCGAGGTAGGCGACGATGCCATCCAGGAGCGTCTTGCGACGCGCCGGATCGGCCAGAAGCTTGGCAAGCCCGGGCCCGTCCCAAACCGCATTCGACGCGTTCTGCACCAGCGGCAGAATCGCGATATTGGGATTGGTATCGGCGATCGCGGAAAGTGCGCGATGGTCGACATGCCGGACGAGCGAAAGCGAGGGCTCGCTCAAATTGAGCCAGGCAGGCACGAACCAATCCAGCTTCGCGCCCTCGCGCTTCAAGTCGGGGGTGCTGAGATCGTCGGTGCTCAGATAGAAAGCGATCGTCAGCGGCCGATCCGGGTGGGGCCGCAGCGGCGCATGCGTCAGGGCGCTCCACGACGAGCCTTTTTGCTTCCAATCGCGCGCGAGCGCGGCCCGTTCGGCACGAACCTCGGCCGCGAGCCGCGCGGCGGCTTTCAAAAGACCCGGATCGACGGCGCGGCGCTCCAGCTCGGCGTTGCGTATGGCGCTCAGGCGGCCGGGCAGACTGAGGCTGGTGGCGTGCGGCTCGATCAGCAGGCTCGCCACGAAGACGGCCCCCACCAACAAGGCAAGAATAGCCGCCACGCGCCCCGCAAGCGACATGCGTGCCGAGCGGCGACCGCTCGCGTCGAAGAACACTTGCTTGTCGGCCATTGAAATTGCACGCCTTGCCCGTACGGGCTCGAATCCTACTTCTTTTATAGTATTACGCCGAGGAGCGACTAAACTGTGGCGGAGAGATTACATCTTCGAAACTTTCTCGAAACGCAAGCGGCCGACTGCCATAACCCGAGGCAGACCTGAGGCATTTTTCAACATTGCCTGACGGTAGCGGGGCGAGTTCCATGAATACCACGGTCCGCCGCAGCAACCGGTTTTCGCCGCGCCCACTGACGGCGGGGGTTCTCGGCCTGGGGCTGCTCGCCTGTCTTGGCCTGAACCTGCCGGGGCAGCTCTCCTACGATTCCGTCGCGCAGCTGCATGACGGCCGTTTCGGGGTTTACAACGGCTGGCACCCGCCGGTGATGGCCTTTCTGCTCGGAATTGCCGACGGCATCGTGCCCGGCACGGGGCTTTTCGTTGCCTTCAACATGTTGATGTTCTTCGGCAGCGCAGCGCTTCTGCTTTGGATGGAGGCACGTTCCGGCTGGATCGCCCCCATCGCCGCAGCGCTTTTGACACTCACGCCGCAAGTCCTGCTTTACCAGGGCATCGTCTGGAAAGACGTGCTTTTTGCCGATGCGGCCATCGCAGGCTTCGTGTTGATCGCCTTCGCCGCCGCCCGGTGGCAGAAACAATGCCTTCGTCATGCGTGTCTTTCGGGCGGTTTGGTGCTTCTGGTGCTGGCGGCCCTCGCCAGGCAGAACGGCGCGGTAGCCCTGGCGATCGGCATCGCGGCGATCGGCGCGCTCGCGGCAGCGCAAGCTAAGCAACGACGCACTCGCGCCTTCGCGATCTATGCAACGACAGCGCTCGTGGCGGCATTGCTGCTCGACACATCCGCAAATCTCGCGCTCGAAATGCGCACGCCCGGCGCATCCGGCGCCCAAGCGCAGTTGCGGCTGCTCCAGTTCTACGACCTGATCGGAGCGGTCAAGGATCGGCCCGACCTGAAGCTCGACCGCATTGCGCGGAAAAATCCCGACCTTGCCCAGCTGATGCGCGACGACGGCGTTCGCCTCTATACCCCGGAGCGCAACGATACCCTTGTGCAATCCGCCGAACTGCAAAGCGAGCTTGCCGACACGCCCGGCAGCGTGATTTTTGCCCAGTGGCGCGACCTCGTTCTCCACCATCCGCTCGAATATTTGCAGGTTCGCATGCGCGTATTCGCCTGGGTGTTCCTGACACCTCGCCTGGATCGCTGCAATCCGGTCTTTGTGGGGGTTGGCGGATTACCCGCCTACATGCGGGATCTGCATTTGGCTCCGCGCCAGCGTCCGCAAGACGACTGGCTGAGGGCCTATACGGGGAGTTTCGTCGGGACCCCCGTCTTCTCCCATCTAACCTTCGCGCTCCTGGCCCTTGGCGAGCTTGTCATTTTCCTTCGCCGCGGATCGCCGACCGATCTCGTCATGTCGTTTCTGCTCGGCGCCGCACTGGCCTTCGTTGCGAGCTTCTTCGTCATCTCGATCGCCTGCGATTACCGTTACCTGCTTTTTCTGGACCTGTCCGCCCTCGTCGCCGGCCTCTATCTCGCGACCACTTGGCCCCAAAAGCGCCTAAAAGCTGGCGCCGGGTAGCAAGCGACGCCAAACCGCAGGATTTGGCCCACCTTTCGGTGGTCATGAGGCTTCACCAAAATGCAAATATGTCGCAAGATTGAAACGTGAAAAGAGAGCCTTACGTGATTCCGCCCGCTGCAGATTCTGTCGGTCAGGCGGGCGGAATGTTCCCCTTGGGAGCGTCTTTCATGAGAGTTGCGACAGTCAGCTCGCAAGAGCTGCCGAGCCCCTCCGCCGCGACGGTCGAGCCGGCGGCGCTCTCGGTGATCATCCCGACGTTTAATGAAGCGCAGAACGTGCGGGAGATCGTCAGGCGCCTGGACCGCACGCTCAAGGGCATCTCCTGGGAAGCCATCTTCGTCGACGACAATTCGCCCGACGGGACGGCGGCTGCCGTAAAGCAGGTTGCCGCGGACGACCGGCGTGTGCGCTGCCTCAAGCGGCTCGGACGGCGTGGACTTGCCGGCGCCTGCATCGAGGGCATGCTCGCTTCGAGCGCGCCCTACGTCGCCGTCATGGATGCAGATCTGCAGCACGACGAGTCGATCCTGCCGGATATGCTTCGCAAGCTTCAATCGGGCTCCGCCGACGTCGTGGTCGGCAGCCGCTATGTGCCGGGCGGCCGCGCCGACTCATTCGCTCCCGCCCGTTCCAAGCTCAGCCGCACCGCGACAAGCCTGGCGCGCCGCATTCTCGGCGTCGAGATCGCCGACCCGATGAGCGGTTTCTTCATGTTGAGGCGGGAGAAGCTGGACGAGATCGCCGACGAGCTTTCGACCGTCGGCTTCAAAATCCTGCTCGACATCCTGATGACCGCGCGAAATGGGCTGCGCGTCGAGGAGATCCCTTACGAGTTTCGCGAGCGAACGCATGGCGAGAGCAAGTTCGACACCCAGGTGGGATTGGAATTCCTCGGCCTCGTGCTGGGAAAATTGACACGGGGCGTCGTCGATCCCCGTTTTTTGTCGTTTGCGCTGGTCGGCACCACGGGGCTTGCCGTGCATCTCATCGTGCTGAGGTTTGCTTTCGGCACCTTCGCCCTGCGGTTTTCGATATCGCAGACCATTGCGACCGGTGTCGCGATGGCAACGAATTTCCTGTTGAACAACGCCCTGACGTACAGCGACCGGCGGCTTTCGGGCATCGGCCTAGTCTGGGGCTTTGCCGGTTTCTGCGCCATCGGCGCCGCCGGGGCGATCACCAATGTCGGACTGGCCTCGTGGCTTTATTCCGAGCAGCCGACCTGGTGGCTGGCCGGCGCGGCAGGCGCGATCATGGGCGCCTTGTGGAATTATTCGATGTCGAGCCAGTTCGTCTGGCGGACGCGTTAATCCACCGCAAAATGGCTCTTAAGCAGGGCCGGGGCGACGGGCGATGTTGGGGCCGGACGGTTCGTCAACGAAGACGGATGCGCATATGGACACGATGAAGGCACGGTGGGCCATAGCTTTGAGGCTGGCGCGACGGGTTGCGGCGCTTCTGCTCTTCTCGACGCCCGCTTGGCCGCAAACGCCCGCCGAATCTTTTGTGGAACAGGGTACCGCGAAAGCCATCGCAATCCTGGGCGACAAGACGCTCAGCGCGGGGCAGCGGAACGAGCAGATCGCGCAGCTGATGGCATCGTTGCTCGACTTGAAGCGCATGGCGCTCTTCACGCTGGGACCAGCCGTAAAGTCCGCGAACCCCGGCGATCTGGACACATTTGTTTCGGCTTATCGCGAATTCGCATTGGCCAGTTATGAAGCCGAGCTCGGCGGCTATTCGGGTCAGACGCTCACGGTTACTGGATCGGCAGAACGGGCGCCGGGCGACTACATCGTCAACGCAACCGTTACCGATGCCAGCGACAAGGCCGACGCGCCCGCGCAGGTCAGCTTTCGCGTTCTGGACGAAGGTCAGGGCCAGTTCAATCTGGTGGACGCCTCGGTAGGAGGCGTTTGGTTCACGCTTGCGCAGCGGGACGACTTTACCGGATTTCTCGGACAAAACGGCGGCGGCGTCACCAAGCTCGCGGCACATCTCAAAGAGATGGCCGCGCAGGCGCAAGCAGCGGCAGGAAAGGCAGTAGGCAGTAGGCAGTAGGGAATGGCGGCCGCGTAAAGAACTCACTACTGTCGACTGCCTACTCACCAATAAATCGGGGACACTATGCCGAATAATGTCATCCATCCGGTGATCCTTTCGGGGGGCGTGGGATCGCGCCTGTGGCCGCTGTCGCGCAGCCAGTTCCCCAAGCAGCTCCTGCCGCTGGCCGGCGAACGAACGATGATCCAGGAGACGGCCATGAGGGTCTCCGGCGGGCAATTCGCCAAGCCCCTCATCATCTGCAACCAGGAGCACCGCTTTCTGATCGCCGAGCAGATGCGCGAAGCGGCAATTGCTCCCGACGCCATCGTATTGGAGCCGGTCGGGCGCAACACGGCTCCCGCGGCGGCAATCGCCGCACTCATTCTGGCCGAGCGGGATCCGCAGGCTCTGATGATGCTCCTGCCTGCCGATCACGTGGTTCTTCTTCGCGATGCGTTCGAGGACGCCGCGGCGACCGCCGCCAGCGCTGCACGTGAAGGAGCGCTCGTCCTTTTCGGAATCGAGGCGCGCGCGCCGGAAACCGGTTTTGGCTATATCGAGCGCGGGGCGGCGCTGGACGGTGCGGAGCGTTGCTTCCGCGTCGCCGGTTTCTTCGAGAAGCCCGATCGTGCCAAGGCCGAGTCCTATATCGCTACCGGACGGCACTATTGGAACAGCGGCATGTTTCTCTTTCGTGCCGACGTCTATCTCGAAGAACTCGCGCGATTGGAGCCGAAAATGCTCGCGGCGGCGAAGGATGCGCTCGCCAACGGCACGCGCGATCTGGACTTCTTTCGGCTGGATGAAGCCGCCTTCGCCAGCTCTCCCTCGCAGTCGATCGACTATGCCGTCATGGAGCATACCGCACGCGCCGCCGTGGTGCCGGTCGACATCGGTTGGAGCGATGTCGGCTCGTGGCTTTCATTGTGGGAAATTGCGGACAAGGACGATGCCGGCAATGTCCTGCGCGGCGATGTCATCGCGCACCGGACCAAGAATTCCTATCTGCGCAGCGAGGGACCTTTTGTCGCTGCCATTGGCGTGGAGGACATTGCGGTCGTCGCCACCGTGGACGCTTTGCTTGTCACCTCCCGCGCGGAGGCGCAACACGTCAAGCACGTGGTGGAAGAGCTTTCCCGGCAGGGACGCGACCTTCATATGAGTCACCGGCGCGTGTGGCGACCCTGGGGCTCCTACGACAGCGTGGACAGCGGGCCGGGTTTCCAGGTCAAGCGGATCACCGTCAACCCCGGCGCCAAGCTGAGCCTGCAGAAACATGCCCAGCGCGCCGAGCATTGGGTGGTGGTATCCGGCGTGGCGAAGGTGACCTGCGACGATCGGGTGTTCACGCTCAACGAAAACGAATCGACCTTCATTCCGCTCGGCGCAAAGCACCGGCTCGAAAATCCCGGCAGCGAGCCGCTGCACATCATCGAAGTGCAATCCGGCCGCTATCTCGGCGAGGACGATATCGTGCGCTTCGACGATGTGTATGGGAGATAGGGCATTGGCAGCGCGGTCCCCGGGAGAACTTCGATACGGGCCGGTTTCGCGACAATCTCAATGGTCGTCAGGGCTGCCGCAATCGACATGGCGCGCGTTGTAGGCACAACGGCGTTCCGTGGCGCCGTCCGCCGAGAGGACGTCGATGACCCAGCGCGTTCCCGCGCCGCGCGTAAATTCCAGGAATCCGTATCCGGGCAAGGAGAGCCCGGTCGAAATCTTCACGGTCCCCACCGATTGACCGGAAAGATCGCGCGGAGCCTTGTCGAGCAAATCGCCGCCTTCACCGGCAAGAATTTGCGGCGGCGGGCCCTTCTCGTAGTTCATCGCCTCGAAGGTATGGATGTGACCTGAAATCATCAGATCGACGTTCGCCGGGATACCCCCTTCATCCTGCGCCGCCATCATCGTGCTGTTGCCGCCGAGAACCATGCCGAAGGGAAAAAGCGCGACACCCCAGATCGGGCGATGCATGAGAAGAAAAACCGGTGCGGGCGCCAGCCTCGCAACGGCTTGCAGATCGGCATGATACAGCGCGACGAGATCGCCGGGCGCATCGGTGTCCGAGGCGTGCGCATCGTCCATCACCGCCAGCGCAGCGCCGCCGATCGCCACGGCGTAGGGGGCCATGTGATCGGTGCAGGCTTGGGCTGCGTCGAAGGGCAATGGGCCCAGCAGCCTGAGCCAGCCATTGCCGGCGCGGTCGCACTCCTCGTGATTGCCGCGCACGAACACGAAAGGCGCGGCGGCAAGCAACGGCGCGGCGGGAACGAAAAAATCGGCGTTCCACGTCGCCCAGTTGTCGCCCCACGGCGTGCCGCCGCAGACATCGGCGCGCGCCAGCGGACAGGGCGCTTCGCGGTAGAGGTAATCGCCGACATGGATTACGAGATCCGGTTTCCGCTCGGCGGCGTGTCTGGCTATCCCGGGAAACGGCCAGCCGTTCGGGTTCTTACAGTCTTGCACCGTGAGGCCCTTGATCCGACATCCGGTGTCCCCCAGCACGACGAGACGGCTCGGCGATGCCTTGGGCAGCGGCAAGGCTACGCCCTCGATGGACGCGCTCGCGGCGCCACGCGGCAGCGTCATCGCGCATAAGAGAACCGGGAACTCCCGGCTGGGCTGGGCGCGTACGCGCATCGGCCGGTTGCCGCCATCGACTGCGACGGGCGGACAGGCGTTGCCGCTCACGACGGCACGAGCCTCCGCGGCGCCGCCGGGCGCCATCTGCACCCAGCGCGCCAGCACGGCAGCTGCCGCAGGCGACGACGGTGCGGCGCAACACAACAGGAGAAGCACGCCGTAAAGCGTTGCCCGGACGCTATCATGCTTCATGCTGCAACCATCCGCGCAAGCGATTGACGAGACGATATTGCCGCACCGCCCAAATTGTTGCCGCCAACACAACAGCAAGCAACAGGCTGGTGATCAGCGCCCATTCGTGTGTGGCTCCCAACGCGTGCGACAGCCGTCGCAGCATCGTTCCCAAAAACATGAGCGACGGCGCCCACACCAGCGCCGAGCCGACATTGGCAAGCCAGAACTGGCGCCAGGGCATCCCCATGATCCCCGTCACCAGCGGAATAACGGCCCGCACCGGCCCGAAGAACCGTCCGACGAAAACGCTGGCGACACCATAGCGTTCAAAGAACGCGTAGCCGCGCTTGAGCATGTCGGGATGCTTCAGGAAATACCAATGCCGGTCGAGAAGATGACCGAACCGCGTGCCGATCCAGAAGGAAATCGCGTCGCCGGCAACCGCGCCGCAAAAACCGCCGATCAGGGGTGGCCAGAGATCGAGTTCGCCGTGGGGATTGAGCGGCCAGTTCACCAACGTGCCGGCGATCACCATGATCGTCGTGCCGGGAAACAGCAGGCTCAATCCCACGAAGGACTCGCCGAAAGAGACCAGGAACATGACCGGAAAGGCGAGGCCCTGATGCTGCCGGATGAAGTCGATGGTATTATGAACGATATCGTGCATGGCTGCCGTTGGAAGACGTCTCGATCTCGGCAATAGCACGCGGGGACTTAAAATACATGAGGCGGCCGGCACATAAGCGCCGTAGCCGCCTCACGCTGCCCCCTTCAATACGGACCCTTTGCGCTTGCGGCGCTTTCCCCGAACCCCGCAGCCGCAACCGCGCAAGTGTGCCGAGACGGGCCATGCGTGCAATGGGATTGAACGGCATCGCTGCAAATTGCGGCAGGGATGTGGATTTATGGCAACAGTTGGGCAGCGTCAAACGTCATGGAAATGCTTGGAAAGTTTTAACCCTTGCCTTTGGTAATGGGAACCGATGCCCTGGCCATAGACCTGCGGGGGAGGATCGGTGAGCCTTTCGAACAACAGCCGGCCGATGATCTGCCCGTGTTCGAGGATAAAGGGAACTTCGCGGCTTCTGACTTCCAACACCGCCCGAGCGCCCCGGCCGCCGCCGGTATCGTGACCGAAACCGGGATCGAAGAAGCCGGCATAATGGACTCGGAACTCGCCCACCAGAGGATTGAACGGCACCATCTCGGCGGCAAAGTCGGGTGGGATCGCCACCGCCTCGCGCGAGGCGAGAATGTAGAACTCGTCCGGATCTAGAACGATGGCACGCGAGCGGCCGGCGATGACGGGATCCCAGAATTCCATCGGATCGAGCGCGTCGCGCGCATCCACATCGATGAGTCCCGTATGCCGCTTGGCGCGCCAGCCGACCTGGCGTCCCGTGCCGTCGCCGCACAAATCCACGCTCAGAGCCAGGCCGCCTTCGATGTCGGCCGGCCCGTCCACCAGAGGCTGCTCGGCATGCAGCCGCCTGAGCTGGGTGTCAGTGAATTGCGGCGAGCCGCGCCGGACGCGCAGCTGATTGAGGCGGGAGCCTTTGCGCACCAGGATCGGGAAGGTGCGCGGCGAAATCTCGGCGTAGAGCGGGCCGTGATAGCCGGGCTCGATGCGGTCGAAGGCTTGCGCACGGTCGGTGATGAGGCGCGTGAACACGTCGATGCGGCCGGTCGAGCTCTTGGGGTTCGCAATGCCGGAGACGCGAAAGCTCAGCTCGGCGCTCTCGAGCAGGGGCACAACATAGACGCAGTGGGTCTCCAGCACCGCCCCACCGGTCAGGTCGATCTCGTGCATCGCCACGGCCGCGAGCTTTTCGCGCACCGTGGCCTGCGGCCCGGGCAGGAAACTGGCACGGACCCGCCAGGCGACCGGTCCCAGGCGCAAGTCCAGGCTCGCCGGCTGGATCTGGGATTCCACGATGTCCTCGGCGACCAGGATTTCGCGCCGGGCGCGAATGAGCCGCTTCAGAACATGGCTGGGCAGAATGCCGGTCGAGTGCCGGCCGTATTCGCCTTCGCCGGCCGTGGCGGTCTCCTGCTCGCCGAACAGCGTGTCTTCAGATGCCATGGTCCAAGCCTTCACCCGCGCAACCCCTTCGGCCCGTAGCCCTAACACAGGAACGCGGCGCTCGCGCGCTTCTTCCGCCCCGCCATCCACCCAATTCCTGCGCGGCGGAGCCGACGCATCCGCGCCGTTCCGTAGAGCGCGATGCGGCCGGATCGCGCCGCACAGGAGGCATCACGCCCGCCTTCCCCTCGATCAATGAGTCGGATCGCTCGCGTTGACTGCGGCTTACCGCGCGCATTCGTCGGAAGGAATGATGCGATAGAGGGAGAAGAAGCTGCCCGCGTGCACGCGCACAAGCATGTCGGGTGGCGGAGTTTGCCTTCCGCCGGAATGGATCACAACGGCATAGTCGAAGTGACACTGGAAGCGGATGAGATAGGGGAACACTTTGGCAATGTCGGGATCGTCGCGCACGTTGCCGGCTTCCAGATCGTCGAGATCGGAAATGTCGGGCGGCGAGCCCTGTTCGGCGGTTTGGGCTGCGATGCGGCTGACACTGGGTCGAAGCCGAATGACGTGTTGCCCTTTGGTCGTGAACATGAGCGGCGTGAAATCTCCGCGGTCGACGATCCCGTATTCGGCCATGTGCCAGTAAGGCTGATCCGATGCCATGCCCATCGCGTCCCCATCCAGCACCGTCATCAGCTTGGAGCCTGCCGGCAGGCGCTGGACGGCCGAACGAAGCTCGGCGATTTGCCCGTCGTAATAGCGCCAGTTGCCTGCAAGTGTGGCCGATTGGTAGGCCACAACGATCATGAGGAGCGCTACGAGAATCTGTACCGTACGTTCCTTGAGCTTGAAATCGCAGGCGGCAAAGGAAAGCACGCCCAGCACGGCGGGCAAGCGCAGGTCCACGCCCCATCCGCCCATCGCCCATTCCGGCGTGAACGCAGCCGCCAAGGCGAGCAGCGCCAGCAGAAGCGTCATGCGCGGATGGATGTGAATTTTGCGTCGCCACACGCCGATCGCGAAGAAGAGAAGAAGCACGACGAAGACCGGATAGGCCGGCCTGTCGAAGGCAAATTGGATGGCTGCACTCGCGCGATCGTCGAGCGTGCTCGAAAGATTGAATTCGAGATGATCGCTGCCGGCGCCCGCAGGCTTCAGGAACGCGAACGCCAATACGCCGGGAAGCGCAATGGATGCGACGCTCAAGCCTCGCTCGATCAATTTGGCCACGGCGAACGGGCGTTCTTCCCACAGCCGCATCAGCTCGTAGCTAGAGATCATCGCGAGAAATGTTGCAAACGCGAAGAGGTGGCAGAAGTAGACGATCGTTGCGAGGGCTGCGAAACCGGAAAGGCGCAATATGTCGCGTTTGTTTTCGCTCGCGATCCAACCGGCGAAAACAAGCATGGCAAGGCCCATGCCGAAATAATAGTTGAAAAAGCCCCACATGAAATTGGCGTTATAGGCGAACACGCTCGCCGCCAGCGGACTTGCGCCGATCCGGCCATACAGCGCCTTGTGAACCCCGCCTGCCGCCAGCGCCCACATCAGCACGCCTATACTCAGGAACAGCTTCGTCGCCGCGAGCAGCGGGACAAGCTTGCCCAGCGCCGGCACAATAAGTTCCGCCGCGAGATTGGGCAGCCAGGCCCATTCGACGCGGTAGAATTTCGCGGCGAGCTTTCCACCGCTTGCAATGAGCTGGAAGCTGGCAAGGTGAGCCGGAAAGTCCGGCATCGCCGGCACATCTGCGATCCAGATGGGCAGGATCAGGATCGCTACCGCTGCCGGAAGCGCCCACGTGTAGGCGAGCGGAAGCGTTGGCTCGGAGGCAGCGATGCCGACGCTTTCGACCGATGTGTCCGCCATCACCGGTTCCCGCCGTGGCGGTCGAAAAGCCCCGGACGCCTCTTATGTGCTCCTGCGCTCTCAGTCGACTGGTCGTCGTCCCCCACCACGCTCTCACCCCCTGGTTTCAGCGGTCGGTCTGCCCTATGGCTGCCAAGCTTGGCAGCTTTATGTCCTACCTGATTCGGCTGCCAACCGCGGGGCTTGCGTTTTCTCGCTAACAGCCCGGCCGGTAAGGCTATTGCCCCTCGGCACGTGATTTGGGAAGGATCGCGGGGGGCACGTCGAAGAGTTCAAACTACGCGAGTGGTACTGTTGAATGATCCAAGTCATCCTTGCACAGCCGCGGGGCTTTTGTGCCGGCGTGGTCCGGGCGATCGAGACCGTCGAGCGCGCGATCGAGAAGTATGGCGAGCCGGTCTATGTGAGGCATGAGATCGTCCACAATCGCCACGTTGTCGAGACCCTCAAGGGCAAAGGGGCGCGGTTTGTGGAAGAGCTCGACGAAGTGCCCGAAGGCGGCGTAACGATCTTTAGCGCGCATGGCGTTCCGCAAGCCATCGTGGCCGAGGCGGCGAAGCGCGCCCTGCCGGTGCTCGACGCCACCTGCCCCCTGGTCTCCAAGGTCCACACCCAAGGCAAGCGCTACGCTGCCCAAGGCCGCACGCTGATATTGATAGGCCATGCCGGTCATCCGGAGGTGGAAGGCACGATAGGCCAGGTGCACGCCCCCGTGCATTTGGTCTCCTCGGAAAAAGGTGTGGAAGCTTTGGATCTGCCGGAAGACGCGCCCGTGGCTTACATCACGCAGACCACGCTTTCCGTCGACGACACGCGCAACGTGATCGCCGCGCTCAAGCGGCGTTTTCGCAACATTGTCGGGCCGGAGACCTCGGATATCTGCTACGCCACCCAGAACCGGCAGAACGCCGTGCGCGAACTGTGCCGGGTGGCGGAGGTGATTCTCGTTGTAGGCGCCAATAACAGTTCCAACTCCAACCGTTTGCGCGAGATCGGGCTGGAGGAGGGCGTACCCAGCTACCTCATCGCCGACGGCAACGAACTCGATCCGCATTGGGTCGCCGGCAAGACGCGAATCGGTCTGACGGCGGGCGCATCCGCGCCGGAGGAACTTGTGGAAAACGTGATCGACGCGTTGCGGCGGCTGGACGAAGTGCACGTCTCGACGATGGACGGCGCCAAGGAGAATATCGAGTTTCGCCTTCCCGCCGAGCTGAGGGCCGGAAGTCGAAAATCGGAAATCGGAAGCCAGAATAGGGAATTCTGAGTTCTGCTTCCCTACGAAGGGACAAAAACAGTGGCGATCACATTCAATCAAGCGGCGCGTGTCGGCTCCTACGTGGTCGGGCAGCATCTGCGCGGCCGCAAGCGCTATCCCATCGTGCTCATGCTCGAGCCGCTCTTCCGTTGCAATCTCGCCTGCGCCGGTTGCGGCAAGATCGACTATCCCGACGACATCCTCAACCAGCGCTTAAGCGTCGCGGAGTGCATGGAAGCGATCGAGGAATGCGGCGCTCCCATGGTGTCCATTGCCGGCGGCGAGCCGCTTCTGCATCGCGAGATGCCCGAGATCGTGCGCGGCTTCCTGGAGCGGGACAAGTTCGTGATCCTCTGCACGAACGCGCTCCTGCTCGCCAAGAAGATCGACCGGTACACGCCGCACGACAATTTCTCGTGGTCGATCCACCTGGACGGCGACAAGGCGATGCACGATGCCTCGGTCTGCCTGGACGGCACTTACGAGAAGGCCGTCGCGGGCATTAAGCTGGCGAAGGAAAGAGGCTTCCGCACCCAAATCAACTGCACGCTTTTCCACGGCGCCGACGGCGGCCGCGTGGCGGCATTCTTCGACGAGATGACCAAGCTGGGCGTGGAGGGCATCACGGTATCGCCCGGCTACGCCTACGAGCGGGCGCCCGACCAGGAGCATTTCCTCAATCGCGAGCGCACCAAGCGGCTCTTCCGCGATATTCTGTCGAGAGGCAATGGCGGCAAGAAATGGTCGTTCACGCAGTCGCCGCTGTTCCTGGATTTTCTCGCCGGCAACCAGACCTATGAATGCACGCCCTGGAGCATGCCGCTGCGCTGCGTGTTCGGCTGGCAAAAGCCCTGCTATCTGCTGGGCGAAGGCTATGCGAAGAGCTTCCGCGAGCTGATGGACGGAACCGACTGGGACCAGTACGGGGTCGGCAAATACGAGAAATGCGCCAACTGCATGGTGCATTGCGGCTTCGAAGGCACGGCGGTTGCCGACTCCATCAAGCACCCCTGGAAGATGATTCCGTTGGCGATGCGCGGCGTGAAGACCGAAGGTCCCTTCGCGCCCGACATCCCGCTCGATCGTCAGCGGCCGGCGCAATACGTCTTCTCGCGGCACGTCGAAGAGAAGCTAGCCGAGATCAGGTCCCAGAAGACCGGGACCCAGCCGGCCGAGGCAGCGGAATAGCGCGCGGAACGCAATCTCGCTCTCCCACGCCGTGCGAACGAGTGCGGGCAGCTGGCCGGGATTTGCCGCCAGCGACCGCAGGACCGCGCCAAGCGTGATGCCGCCGTCGGGTTTCATGGCGGTGAGCACGGCTTGCGGCAGCGCCGCATCGGCCCGATCCGAGACAACCCGCACCGCGGCGAAGGGAATTCCGCGTTCCGCCGCGAAGGACGCGGCGACATGCGATTCCATGTCGGCGGCAATCGCGCCGGTCGCCTCGCGCAGCGCGCGCTTGTCCCGGCCGTCGATCAACACGCTGTCGCTGCCGCCAATCGCACCCACGACGGCCTCGGGCAGCCGCACGACGATGCGCCTGCACCATCCTTCGTCGACGCGGAACCGGTCCGCGCCGGCGACGACCTCGTTGGCGACGACGCAATCGCCGACCTTGAGCGAGGCGGAAAGTGCGCCGCAGATTCCGACGCTGATGACGCCGGCGCTTTGACCGATCGATTCGAGCCTCTCACGCAAGATTTCTGATTGCCCGCCGCCGGCAATTACGCTCGTTGCAAGGCTGGTAAGGATGGACGCTTCGCGCCTCAGTCCGCAGACTGCGACGATTTCTGTTGCGTTGGTCACGTTGGGCGTGTCTTGCGATGCGAGTCGGGCAGACATCACCTTAACGCCTAAAGATGCCTGGCGCAGAGGACGAATGACCGCGATAGCCCGAGCCAAGGGCTCACGATAAGACATACGGCGGTCGTTTCCGGTCTTCGGGGTTGGCTTCTATAAGCTGGACGGGCGCTGTCCGCGCGAGACGGCATCACTCATGCCTGCCTCGCGATACATGACGCTTTGTCACTTTCCGGCAAATCCGGTTTGTGGCCTTTGCGCCATAATACGGGGTGAAGCGCTATCTGAAATCTACGAAACTCAAGAAGCTCCCGACCTTGAGGACTGACGAAGAGGCGGAGAAGTTCGTCGATGAGGCGGACTTGAGCGAATATGACCTTTCCGGCGGCAAGCTCGCCCGCTTCGAGCTGAAGCCCAAGGATGGTTCGGTCAATCTGCGGCGCCGCTGCTCGAAGCCGTGCGAGCCCGCGCCAAGCGCGCCGGCATTCCCTATCAGCGTTTCATCCGGTTGGCGCTGGAGCGTGCTCTGTTATCGAAATGAGCTCTGGAGCGGAGCGGAACCGTCGCAGCGTGAGTGGACATTGGGGACTTCAGGGACGCCCGCTTGCTGCGTTTGATCGGTACTGGCGGAATTCCGCCAATGATTTTCCAAATTCCGCCACTTTTGGTTTTGCTGCCGATTGTCGCCTTGGCGATGGGGTTCCTATTCGCGAGTGCGGCGCAGGCGTCAAGTTTGGGGCCAAGTCCCGTTGGCATTTTGCGTCAAATCGTAAATGTACCTAGGCTGGTTGACGAAGGTGAGGTTATTGCCCTCGCGAAGAGCGGCGGCAGGCAACTGTCCTGTCCTAAGAGTGACCGGACGGGAAAAGTAATCCATATTGAGTTCGTAACGCCGTGCGTATCCGCTTCTATGTCGGTTGCCGAATTTATCGAGATATTCAGCGTAACCAAACACATACAGACATTTTTCACAATTCCAAATAGCGTCCATGTCGCTTTTGGCGATCATTTGCCGAATGGGGTTCTGAAACTCATCGTCGGTTACAAGAAAGGCATTAACGGCCTCAGTAGTGCCATCGGAATAATCCGGTTTAGCGGGAAGGCTTTCGTCTTTCGCAACAATTCTATGCGCCATACATATTTGCATAACGGTGGCGGGGGTGGCACCAAAATTCTTCACGCGGAGATCAAATCTGATCCAGTATTCAAGTCTACTTTCGTCGCCATACAGCGTGTCTTGTTTGGACGGCATCTCCCAGTAGATACCTGGCGGGTAATGAGAGAGCTTGACATAGGCGCGTTCTACAACGCGGAAATGCCTATCAGCCTTTTGCCCCAACAAAACAAGGCCGAGAGTGAAAGCCGCGACGGCTGTGCCGGTAAGAAAGGAAAAGAAGCCCTCATTTGCATCGCTGAATTGAATCGTCTCAAGCGTTACGTACGGAATGAGATGATAGTTGGCGCATACGGATTCTTGTTTCTCTCGTTCTTGGCATATCTTGTGTTTAGGTGCGCCACAGAATGATGCTCCTACCGCACCAATCAATAAAGCGCCAGCGATACCCGCTCCGATTGTTCGGCGAAGTGTCAGCATCCCTCAATCGCCTCTACGAAAATGTATGGATTGCGCCCCCTCAGACATCTTCTAATCGTATGTTCTCCAGCCCCAACGACGCAACGGTCGCCAGAAAAAACGTCGCGGCAAATGTTCCCCGCCCGAGTTTTGCCGCGATGGACGCCTTGGTTTCGTCCATGCCGTGCTTTTTTAACCTGGTCGCCAGCTCTTCATACGTCACATCTGCCCGTTTAAGCTCCGCCTTGAGAAAGCGGGATGCCCGTTCTTCCCAGCTTGGCCCCTTAGGTTTTCCTGCCATAGGCGATAACTCCACATTTGAAGAAAAGTTCTCATATACGTCGTTTTTCCGGTTGACAAGCCCACTTGTGTCTGCATATATGATAACTAGACGACGGAAACAACGACTTTCTCCCCGGTCGTCTAACGGCAGGATAATCGACTTACAGCCGAGAGACTTGGGTTCGACACCCAGCCGGGGAGCCAAAATTCAGGGGTTGGCTATGAACGTTCTCCCGAGGCAGAAACAGATTGAGGCGATCTCCGCGCTTTGCGAAGGCGTCAGTATCAGGGCCACAGGCAGGCTCACAGACGTTGACCGCGATACGGTCATGGCCCTTGGTGCCCGCGTCGGGAACGGTTGCGCAAAGGTCCATAGCCGCCTTATGCGCAACCTCAATGTCTCCCGCCTGGAGTTCGATGAAATCTGGCAGTACGTGGGCAAGAAGCGGAAGGCCGTGAAGCCCACGGACCCGGACACCGTTGGCGACCAATACACCTATATCGCGCTGGCTGGTTCCGCGAAGGCGATCATCTCGTACTACACTGGCAAGCGCACCATGGAGGCGACTTACGCCTTTGCGAAAGATGTTCGCGCCCGCGTGCTTGGCGCTCCCGAGATTTCCACGGATGGGCTCAATTCCTACCCGTCGGCAATCGAGCGCGCCTTCAACCGGCAATGCTCGCATGGTGTCATCGTAAAGGAATACGCGGCTGTAGAAGCTGGCGCCGATGCGGCACGCCGTTATTCCCCCGGAGATGTAGTAGCCATACATGTAGAGCGCGTAGCTGGCGAACCGGAGATGATTTCAACCTCCTATGTCGAGCGCCAGAACCTCACCATTCGGATGCAGCAACGGCGCTTTACGCGGCTGACCAACACCTTCTCCAAGAAATTTGAGCATCACTGCGCAGCCGTTGCCCTGTATGCCGCGCATTACAACTTCTGCCGTGTGCATGAGACGTTGCGGATTACCCCCGCGATGCAACTTGGCGTCACGGATCACGTCTGGAGCATTGGCGAGTTGATCGACGCGGCACTTGATGGAGAGCTGCCCAGCGGCAGTGGCCCAGAATTTCCCAAGAACCTGAACCCGTCCGATACGATCCAGTCAGTTCGTCAGGAAGGCCAATTCCGGGGGAAGTTCACGGTCATCAGGGGAGGGAAGGCATGAGTCGCCAAATTCCGCCACTCGGTTTTGAAAACCCGCCACTGAGGGGCAAAATCCGCCAGTACCGTTTGATCAAAACACGTATGGATATCGTCATCATGGGATAGCGTGCCCGGCACCGATTCAGAGGCCGGTTTTTTTATTGCCGCCCCATCCTCGCTCCGCGTTCGTCCGCAAACACGATTGTTCGGATACGCTCGTGTATCGTCCGAACAAGAAAATCGCTGCTCCATTCGCTGCTCCGGCACGATGGCGGCGCAAAAGTCGCTTTAATCATGGGCTTTGCACGTGCCGCCTTGCGAAAATTCGCTGCAGATTTCCCTGCTACCAGCGAATTTGGCATTCCGAAATCCCGGCCGAAATCCCGGCCGAAATCCCGGGACGCGAAGTGCGCTCATTGTCCGTCAGCTCTTGAGCCTATACCCCGTCGTGAACACCCAGCTCACGACGCCGAGGCAGACGAGGAAGAAAACGGGCGGCGCGGCCCGGCTGCGTCCAGCGAAAGGCGCTTGACGTCCGCGACAAGCGTCCACGTATATGGGCCATGAGACGAATTCTTGCCGGGCTGTTCATTGCGGCTGCATTGAGCGTGTCGGATGCATGTCTGGCCTATGAAGGTCCCGACAGGCTCTCCGATCCGGCCCTGGAAGCGCGCGCGGTGGCATTGCAGAAACAATTGCGATGCGTCGTCTGCCAGGGCCAATCTCTGGACGAATTGAACGCACCGCTGGCGGCCGATTTGCGCCGGCTGATTCGCGCCCATCTTGAAAAAGGCGAGTCCGACGCCCAGATCGAGGACTATCTTGTTGTAAGATATGGCGATTTTATCTTAATGAAGCCGCCGCTGGAGCTTGATACCTATGCGCTCTGGTTTGGGCCGGTGGTCGTGCTCTTGGCCGGGGTAGCGGGCGCGGCTGCAGTTATCGCGCGGGCTCGTTCGCGTATGCGCGAGACGGTTTGAACTAAAAAGCGCCTCATCGTGCTTGCCGGTAGGTTGTGGCGCTTGAGGTGTCGAACCTTTAATGATCGGTACAGAAACCCTTAATGGGAAAGGCGTAGGGCTGGGTCGTGGCGGGCATCCCTTTTTAAGGCACCACCCAGACCGCAAGGAGAACCAACCGAAATGAAGAGAAGCGTCAATCGCCGTCCTCTGGGCGCCAAGGCACGGCTTTTCGCGGCAGTGTCGGCCGGGGCGCTTGTTGCCGCTGGCCTGGGTGGATTTTCGCTCGTTCCGCAGTCGAGCGCGTCGCCGCCCGGGGCGCATGCGATGCCCACACCCGCGAAAGCGGGGCCACCACGCATGCTTGAAAACGGCGCTCCCTTCAGCTTCGCCGATCTCGTCGAACGCGTCAGCCCTGCGGTCGTCACGGTGACCGTGGAAGAGCGCTCGGAGCCGACGAAACAATTCGATCCCGAAGATCTTCCCGAGCCGTTTCGCGATTTCTTCAACCAGTTCGGACAGGGCCATCAATTCGAGCTGCCGCACAAGGCCGTCGCGATGGGGTCCGGCTTCATTGTCGACAAATCCGGATACATCGTGACGAACAACCACGTCGTCGAAGATGCCCGGAAGATAACCGTCAAGCTCGCCGACGGGCGGGAGTTCGACGCCAAGCTCGTGGGCGCCGACCAGCCGACGGACGTGGCCGTGCTCAAGGTCAGGACCGACAAGCCGCTTCCTTCCGTCGAATTCGGCGACGATCGCCAGGTGCGGGTGGGCGACTGGGTAATCGCGGTGGGCAATCCCTTCGGCCTTTCCAACACCGTCACGGCGGGAATCATTTCCTCCATCGGACGCGACGTCGGAAATGGACCGTATACGGACTATCTGCAGATCGACGCGCCGATCAACCGCGGCAATTCCGGCGGTCCCACCTTCGATCTGGAGGGTAAGGTCATCGGCATGAACTCGATGATCTATTCGCCGTCCGGCGGCAGCGTCGGCATCGGATTCGCCATCCCTTCGTCCACCATCCACGAAGTCGTCGCACAGCTCGAAACGCACGGCCATGTTGCGCGCGGCTGGCTCGGCGTGCAGATCCAAAGCCTGACGCCGGATGTCGCCGCCGCGGTGGGGAGCAAGCAGAGCAAAGGCGCCATCGTGGCTTCGGTGGTGCCTGGCAGCCCCGCTGCGAAAGCGGGCTTCAGAGCCGGCGATCTGGTCCTCGCCATCAACGGCAAATCGGTGGATGACTCGCGCGATCTGACGCGGCGGGTTGCAACCTTGCTGGCCGGTGCCAAAGCGTCCTTTACCGTCATACGCGACGGCAAGGGCCAGACGCTCACCGCGGTGATCGGGGCGCGCAAGGAAGAGCAGGTCGCGTCCAACCAGGCGCCGGCGGAAAATTCCGCGATCGGCACCACGGGCGAGGCTATGGGCCTGGGCCTTGCCGCCGTGACGCCGGAAGTCCGCCGCGCCTATAATCTCGACGACCACGTGGATGGCGTTCTCGTGACCCGCGTAGATCCCGACAGCGACGCAGCCGATAAAGGCATCGAGCCAGGCGATGTCGTGGTGTCTGTGAGCAACAAACCCGTCCACACGCCGCAGGAGATCAAAGCCGCGGCCAATGGCGCCCAAGCGCAGGGACGCAAGAGTTTGCTTATTCTGGTTGAAGGGTCCAACGGAGGACAGCGGTTCGTCGCGCTGAAGATCGGCCAGACATAAGGCTGGCATAATTTGTCGTGTACCGGACTGCGGGAGGTGCTTTGCATCGTTTCGCCGTCCGGCCCCCGCGCCGGCGGCGGCGGCCCCATCCCCCCCGTTGCCGCCGTCGGCGCGGACCCGTTTCGGTCTTGCGGGGCGCGGCATTTCGACATGCGAGGAAGTCGGACATGCGCATTCTCGTTGTTGAGGATGATCTGGAAGCTCAAAAGTATCTTGTGAACGGCCTGAAAGAGGCCGGTCACATTGTCGACGATGCGGCCGAAGGTGAGACCGGGCTTACGCTGGCCCTGTCGCGGCCTTACGACATCGCCATCATCGACCGGATGCTTCCCAAGATGGACGGGCTCAAGCTGGTGGAAGAAATCCGCGAGCACGGCAATTCTATGCCGGTTCTGTTTCTCAGTGCGCTGTCGGAAGTCGATGATCGCGTGAAAGGGCTCAAGGCCGGCGGCGACGACTACTTGACCAAGCCCTATGCCTTCGCCGAGCTGCTTGCGCGGCTGGATGCGCTGATGCGGCGGCGGCAGCCGGCGGCGGTCAAGACCAAGCTTCAGGTCGGCGACCTCGAGCTCGACCTGTTGTCTCGCGGTGCGCAGCGCAACGGGACCTCGATCGATCTGCAGCCGCGCGAATTTCGCCTTCTCGAATATCTCATGCGTCACGCCGGCCAAGTCGTAACCAGGACCATGCTGCTCGAAAGCGTGTGGGAATATCATTTCGACCCGCAGACCAATGTCATCGACGTGCACATTTCGCGATTGCGCGCCAAGATCGACAAGGGCTTCGATCGGCCGCTGCTGCACACCGTGCGCGGCGCCGGCTACATGATCCGTGCGCAGGCTTAGCCGGCGGGCGCGCAGACCATAGCGGGTGCGGGAATGCGGGCCAGATTCGTACGTACGCTCGCGTTCCGCATCATCCTCATCTATCTGATCGCCTTTGCGCTTTCGGCGGCGGCCATCGTCGCCTTCACCTATTGGAGCACGGCCAAGGCGCTCAATGCGCAGACCGACCGCAAGGTCGCCCATGAAGCCACCGCGCTCACCGAGCTTTACAATCAGCTCGGCATCGCCGGCCTCGACGATGCGATCATGGAGAGATATCCCTTCGGTCCGCAGGGACAGCTCTACTATCTCGCCGACCAGCAGATGCAGCGCATAGCCGGCAATCTTGCGTCCTGGCCGGCACTCTCTCCGCTTGGCGGCGGGATCGTCGAGTTCGATTACGAGCCGCGCACCGGCGAGCTTCATCGCGCAAGGGGCCGCGTCGTCGAGCTTACGGGCGGTTTCGAGCTTCTGGTCGCCCGCGATGTCTTCGAGCGCTACGAGACCGAAAAGCAGTTCGCCGCCAGCCTGCCCTGGAGCGTGCTGCTGACCGTTCTCCTCGGTCTAGCGGGCGGGGCGCTGATCAGCCATCAGCTTCTTTCCCGGCTAGACGCCATCAACCGCACAAGTCAGGAGATCATGGCGGGCGATCTGTCGCGCCGGGTTCCGGTCGGTCATTCGGGCGACGAATTCGATGCGCTGGCGCAGAACCTCAATCGCATGCTCGACCGTACGGAGCGGCTGATGCGCGGCATGCGGGAGGTCACCGATTCGGTGGCGCATGATTTGCGCACGCCGCTCAACCGGCTGAGAAACCGGTTGGAAAGCATTTGTCGCGGGCTGGATGCGGAAAGCAGCGAGGCCGCTGCGATCGATGCCGCGATCGCGGAAACCGACCGGCTGATCGCGACCTTCAACGCACTCCTGCTCATCGCCGAGGCGGAAGCCGGGGTTGCCAGGGAAGCGATGGCGCCCTTCGATCTGCGTTCCGTTGTCGAAGGCGTGACGGAGCTCTATTCGCCTCTGGCGGAGGAAAAAGGCGTATCGCTCGACATCGCGCCGGCCGGTGCAGCCCACATTTTCGGAAACCGCAGCCTCATTTCCCAGGCTCTCGCCAACCTGCTCGACAATGCGATCAAATACACCCCGCCCGGCGGACAGATTCGGATTTTGGTCCAGGAGACACCGGAGGGCGCCGCTTTGGCAGTGGCGGACACCGGTCCCGGCATCGCGCCCGAGGACCGCGCGCGCGTGCTTGAACGATTCGTGCGACTGGAAGCGAGCCGCAACTCTCCCGGCACGGGGCTGGGCCTCAGCCTGGTGGCGGCGGTCGCCCGATTGCACGATGCGAAATTTTCGCTCGAGGACAACGCGCCTGGCCTGAAGGCCGTGCTGCTGTTCCCGGCCGAATTGCCCACGCGGCCGCATGCGAAGGCATAAGCATCACCGGGACCGCTGCCTTCCCGGCGGCATGCGATGGTGATGCAAATAGACGCCGCCCCCCCCGATCTGTTCTACCTTGACGCCTTACAACCTGATCGGAGGCAGCGCTCCCAGTATTGGCCGTTCGCACAACTTCGCTATATCCTCGCGCCATGCGAGGGAGCGGAGCCAACAACCATGAGCAAAGCCGATTTTATCGAAGCGGTCGCCAAAAGGGGCAATGTCAGCAAGGCCGACGCCAAACGGGCCATCGAGATGGTGTTCGACACTATCGAGAACGGGCTGAAGTCCGCGAGGAACGGCGGCAAGCTTCAGATCGGGACATTCGGAACATTCATTGTCTCCAAGCGCGGCGCGCGCATGGGACGAAATCCGCGCACCGGGGAGTCCATCAAGATCAAAGCCAGCAAGAGCTTGCGATTTAGGCCGTCCTCTCACCTCAAAGAGGCTGCCGGCTGTTGAATTGGAAGTCGGAAGTCGGAAATCGGAAGTCAGAATCGAACCCTTTCGGGCCGGTCGGGCGTTCTGACTTCCGACTCCCGCGTCCGTTCGATGCCGACCGCGCCGAGCGGACGTTCGCGGCTCTCGCCGAGAGGGACGTCGATCTCGACGATGCTGCACGCCCGCTCCTGAATTCCGCTTTCGGCAACAGCCCGTTTCTCTCGCGGCTTGCCGTCAAGGAGCACGCGTTTTTGTGCGAACTCATGCGTGCGGGAGCCGGCCGTGCCATGGACGGCATCGAAGCAAGCGTTCGTTGCGTGCATGAAGCATCGGACATGGCTCGCGCCATGGCAGAGTTGCGGCGGGCCAAGCGGCAGGCCGCGCTCGCCATTGCATTTGCCGATATTGCAGGACTCTGGCGTCTCGAAGACGTGACGGCGGCATTGACTCGATTTGCCGATGCCTGTGTCGGCGGCGCATTGCGCTTTCTCTTGCGCGAACGCGCTTGTGCCGACGGCGCAACGGCTCTTGACGCGTTCGATATCGAGTTGCGGACGGGTCTGGTCGTGCTGGCGATGGGCAAGTATGGCGCCGGTGAGCTCAACTACTCCAGCGATATCGATCTGATCGTGTTCTACGACCCCGGGCGCTTTCCCTTCCGCAAGAAGGACGATGCGCGCGGCGCGGCGGTCGATCTCGTCAAGGGGCTCGTCAAGCTCATCGGCGAGACGACATGGGACGGGTATGTCTTCCGCACCGACCTGCGCTTGCGCCCCGACGCCGGCGCCACCCAGGTTGCGATCTCGACCGAGGCCGCCGAACATTATTACGAAGGCATGGGCCAGAATTGGGAACGCGCGGCGCTGATCAAAGCGCGTCCCTGCGCTGGCGATCTCCACGCGGCCCGCGTGTTTCTTCAGAACATCGAGCCTTTCATCTGGCGGCGCAGCCTGGATTATGCCGCCATCGAGGACATTCATTCCATCAAGCGGCAAATCCACGCCCATGGCGGACATGGCACGATCGCGGTGGAAGGCCACAACATCAAGCTCGGCCGCGGCGGTATCCGCGAGATCGAATTTTTCGTTCAGACGCAGCAGCTGATTCTGGGCGGCCGCAATCCCGAGCTGCGCCATGCGGCAACACTTCGCGCACTGGAAGCCCTGCGCGCACGCGGTTTTGTTTCGGACCGCGCCGCCGGCGAGCTTTCGGACGCGTACCGCTATTTGCGAACGCTCGAACATCGCCTCCAGATGATCGACGACCAGCAGACGCACACGCTGCCCAAGTCTGGCGATGGCCTTGCGCACGTCGCCTGCTTCATGGGGTACGCCGATACCGAAACCTTCCGGCGGGATCTCATCGGCAAACTTGAAATCGTACAATCCCATTATGCCCGCCTGTTCGAGCGAGCGCCGGCGCTGGGCAGCACGCAGGGCAGCCTCGTCTTCACGGGCGTCGAAGACGATCCCGGCACGATCGAGACGCTCGAGGGCATGGGCTTCAAGGATCCGCGCCACGCCGCCTCCGCCATCCGCGGCTGGCACCACGGCCGTATCCGGGCGACACGCAGTGCCCGGGCGCGCGAGCTTTTGACCAAGCTGATGCCGGCGCTTCTGGATGCGCTGGCCCAGAGCGCCGATCCCGATGCCGCCTTCGCGCAATTCGATCGTTTCGTGTCGTATCTGCCCGCCGGCGTGCAGCTGTTTTCGCTTCTGCTCGCCAATCCCGACCTCTTGAAGCTGATCGCCACGACCGCAGGCTCCGCGCCCAAGCTCGCCGATACCATGGCGCGATCTCCGGCCGTTTTGGATGCGCTACTCGATCCCGGATTTCTGCATGAATTGCCGGCGCGCGCGGATCTCGATGCGCTGTTGGGCGCACAGCTTTCGCTGGCACAAGATTACGAGACCGTCCTCGGGGCCTCGCGCCGCTTCGCGAAGGAGCAGATATTTCGGGTGGGTGTGCAGGTCGTCGAGGGGACGGCAAGAGCGGAAACGGCCGGCATCGCCTTCGCCAACATCGCCGAATGCGTCATTGCGGGCCTGCTCGAGCAAGTCGAGGCTGAGCTGGCCGTCTCGGCCGGCCGCGTCGCAGGCAGCGCCTTCGCCGTGATCGCCATGGGCAAGCTGGGTGGCCGCGAGATGACCGCCGGCTCCGATCTCGATCTCGTCTTCGTCTACGATCTACCGAAGGACGCGGAATCCTCCGACGGTCCAAAGCCGCTGCCGTCCACCGTCTATTTCGCGCGACTGGCGCAGCGGCTGATCGCTGCCCTGACGGTGCAGACCTCCGAAGGCGGGCTTTATGACGTGGACATGCGGCTCAGGCCGACCGGCAACAAGGGGCCGGTTGCCGTCAGCCTCGACTCCTTTGATCGCTATTATCTCACGCGCGAGGCCTGGACCTGGGAGCGCCTGGCGCTGACGCGCGCGCGGGTGATCGCGGGTCCGCGGACTCTGCGGGAGTGCCTTGAGCGCACGATCCGCCACGCTCTGACGAGCGAAACCGATTGGACCAAGCTCGCAGGCGACGTGAAGGAGATGCGCGCGAAAATCGCCGTGCAGTATCCCGGCAGGAGCCGTTGGGATCTGAAGTTCACAGCCGGAGGTCTCGTCGATATCGAGTTCGCGGCGCAATATCTCCAGCTCCGACATGCCAAGGAAGTACCGCAGGTTCTCGATCAGAACACTCTGACTGCGCTCGAACGCTTAATGAGAACGGAGGCTATCGCCGTGGCGGATGCCGACGCGCTGCTCGATGCCGCAAAGCTCGAACACGCACTCACCCAGGTGCTGCGCATTGCGCTCGACGGCGTGCTCGATCCGGCAACTGCAAGCTACGGCCTGAAGGCGCTCCTTGCGCGTGCCGGGGGTGCGGCGGATTTCGCGGCGCTCGAGCAACACCTCTTTTCGCTGCAATCCCGCGCGCGTGCGGTGTTCGAGCGCTTGCTTGAGAAGCCGTAGTTCTTCTTCCTCCCCCGTTCGCGACAGTGAAAGGGGGAGGAAGACTCGGGGCCGAGTGCGGGCTCGCAATCCCGCTCCCTCGCTGCGGAGAGGATGACGAAAAGCTCACGCCGCCTCAACTTCGCGCCGAACCGTTGGCCCAAGTTCCCGTTCGGCGATGGCCAAATCGTCATCGGCTTGCAGCCGGGACCACAACTCAGCGCCAGTACCGAAATAGCGCCCAGCCGCCGCGCTGTCTCTGCGCGTTGGTATAGGCATGGCGTGTTTCTTCCTCCCCCGTTCGCGATAGCGAATGGGGGAGGTGTCGAGCGAACGCAGTGAGCGAGACGGAGGGGGCGAACCTTCGATACACTTCCGGCAAGCAATCAGCACAATTCTATCGCACTCATCTGGCCCGGCATCCTGGAGATGGGTCGCCGTGGCATACGTTGAACCAAAGACTCTCGCCCGTGCATGCGAGTTCCGCAGCCGGCTCACCGACGCAGAGGCAATTCTCTGGCTCCGCCTTCGAGGCCTTCCGGGCATGCGATTTCGAAAGCAGCACCCCGTAGGACCTTTCATCGCCGACTTTGTCTGTACGCGTGCTCGTCTGATCGTGGAAATCGACGGCGCCACCCACAGCTCCAAAGCAGAGCGCCGTTATGACGCGAAGAGAGACTCCTTTCTCAGGAAACAGGGGTGGCGCGTTCTGCGAATCCCGAATGTCGATGTTTACGAACGCCCTGATGAGGTCGCCATGATGATTTGCAAGATTGCCGATTTGCCCACTCGCGCAAAGAGGCGGGCTTGACTTGATGCCCCCTCCGTCTCGCTCACTACGTTCGCTCGCCACCTCCCCCATTCGCTATCGCGAACGGGGGAGGAAGACGCGCTACTTCCCCGGCACCAGCCGCTTGATCCACTCCGGCAGCGCGAAGGCGGCTGCGTGCATGGCGGGATTGTAGTAATCCGTTTTCAGCTTGAGCCGCCTGAACGCCGCGCGCGCCCGCGTGATGCCTTGCGGCGTGCCGAGCTTCTTTCCCTTGCCGGCCCAGGAAAGCGCCATGAAGCCGCCGATATAGGTCGGCACCACGGTGAGATAGAGACCGGATAGGGGAAAGAACCGAGAAAGCTCCTTCAGCGCGTCGGTGATCTCCCATGGCTGATAGAAAGGCACACCGGTCTGGAACGTGGCGAACCCGCCGGGCCTGAGCGCGGCGTTCACCCGATCGTAGAAGGTTTCGCCGAAGAGCGCCTTGCCGGGGCCAACCGGATCGGGGCGGTCGGCGACGATCAAATCGAAGCGCGCCTTGCTGTCGGGCCTTCCCAGATACTCGAACGCATCGGCGATCTCGATCTTGAGCCGTTTGTCGCGGAAGGCTTTGGCATTGATCGCACCGAAATGCTCGCGGCACAGCTCCACCACGCGTCCGTCGATATCGACGAGCACCACCTCTTTCACGCCTTTGTGCTTGAGCGCTTCGTCGGCGATGGAGAGGTCGCCGCCGCCCACGATCATCACGCGCTCGGCCCGGCCGTGCTCGAGCAGAGGCAGATGAGTGAGCATCTCCGCATAGGCGGCCTCGTCGCGGGTGGTGATCTGGACGATGTCGTCGAGCACCAGCACCCGCCCGTTGGCGACCGTGTCGAAAATCTTGATCGTCTGAAACCGGCTCTTCTCTTCGACGAGCGGCTTGGCCGAGAGCTCGATTTGCTGCGCGTAGCCTTTGTGCAGGCGCTCGGTGAAACTGCTCGACATCGTCCTCTCCGGAAGAAAAGCGCGCCGATATAGGGCCGCGTGCCTGCTCTGTCCACATAAGCTTGTGGCGCAAGGCGCGCGACATGCGCCGAGGCGCACGGCACGGCGCTCTCGCCCGGTCATAAAAAAATTACCGTTGGGTGACAAAATTTCTTGCGTGGGGGGGCAGCGCGCATATATTCCGCCCTGTTCCGGCAACGGAACAAAGCGGCGTGGCGGAAGTTCCCCTTCCGCCCGCCGTTTTCTTCTTAGCGGTGCCCGGATCCGCGAGGTGAGGGGCGCCACAGGTGTCAACGCTCTGAGAGGGTAGGTGCCAGGATGGCTCGACTCGAACTCGTGGCGGCGATCAATGGAGCAAAGCCGGTCAGGGCCCGCGCTCCGGCGAGGACCGTCCCGGTTCCTATTCCCCCTGGGGATGAGGACCGCAAGGATCACTTCATCACGAAGAATGGGCTGACCTATGCGGGCAGTCACCTGATCATCGATCTATGGGACGCCGATCATCTCGACGACCGCGATCGGATCGAACAGGCGCTGGTCGACGCGGTGCATGCGGCAGGAGCCACGCTCCTCCACATTCACCTTCATAGGTTTTCGGAAGGAGGCGGCATCTCCGGAGTAGCCGTGCTCGCCGAAAGCCATATCAGCGTACATACGTGGCCTGAGCGCGGCTACGCGGCATTCGATGTGTTCATGTGCGGCAGCGCAGAACCTCGAAAGGCGTTATCCGTGCTGAAGGCGGCCTTCAATCCCGGCCGCATCGTCATCGGCGAGCATAAGCGCGGCGTGCTGTAAGGCCGCCGCTTCACCTCGCACAAATCCCGGGCGGGAACGGTTCGTGGCCGTTTCCGCCCGTTCTTTTTTAAGGTATTCCCCGGGGGCGTCGTCCCGGCGTTTGTTTCCGGCCTTTCGTGATCCGGGTCCACCCGGTAGAATTCACTGATGAAAAAGCCGGCAGCGTTTCCCGCTTTCGCACCGCCCGATTTTGTCGCTCTCGCCCGCATCGAATTCGACGCGCTGCTGCTTTGCGAACCGTCCGTCGAATTCGTCGACGCCGTGCTTGCCGATATCTGCGGCACGTTGCGCGGCAAGCGTCTGGCCGTCCGGGAAGCCGGTCGCCTCTTCGACGCCGGCATGCAGATTCCACAGTCGATCTATCTGATGGATGCGCATGGCGAGATGACCAATCCGTTCGGGCGCGGCTTCGGCGACGGCGACCCCGACGGCACCGCCTGGCCCATCCCCGGCACGCTTTCGCGGGTGTGGGGGGCGCCGCGGGCACAAGTTCTGATGACCTTGCGCGATGCGAAGGGGCAAGTCGATCCGGCGGAGCCGCGCGGCGCGCTCGAGCGCGTACTGCGCCGCTTCGAGGAGCTCGAGTTGACGCCGGTGGCGGCGCTCGAGCTCGAGTTCTACTTGATCGATCGCACACGCGACGAACATGGCGCTCCCCGGCCGCCGCTTTGTCCGCGCAGCGGCCTGCGCGAGCGCAACGCTTCGGTCTACGGTATCGAGGATCTCGATCGATACAGCGCGTTTCTGGACGGCTTGACGCGCGCGGCCGCGGCACAGGGCGTCCCCCTCAGCGCAACCAGCAAGGAATACGCGCCGGGACAGTTCGAGGCCAATCTCAAGCATCAGAGCGACGCGCTCAAGGCCGCCGATCATACGGTGTTGCTCAAGCAGATCGTCAAAAGCGCTGCCCTGGCGCAAGGCTTGGACGCAACGTTCATGGCCAAGCCTTATCCCGACCGCTCCGGCAGCGGCTTGCACGTTCACGTCAGCATCGTCGACGTGCAGGGGCGCAACATCTTCGATGACGGCACTGCGGCAGGCTCCGATCGGCTGCACCATGCGATCGGCGGGTTGCAGGCCCTGATGCCCCAGTCCATGGCGATTTTTGCGCCCAATGTGAATTCGTATCGCCGCTTCCAGCCGGACATGTTCGCGCCGGTAAACCGCCGCTGGGGCGTCAACAACCGCTCGGCGGGCTTGCGCATTCCCGCCGGACCGTCGGATGCCCGGCGCATCGAACAGCGAGTCGCCGGCGCCGACGCCAATCCGTATCTCGCGCTCGCCGCGGTGCTTGCAGGTTGTCATTACGGGCTTGTCCACAAGCCGGATCCGGGCAAGCCCGCCTTGGGCAATGTTTCGCGCGAGCCGGATCCCGCGCTCGCGATCACGATCGACGACGCGCTCGCGAAGCTGGAAGCGGCGGACGCGCTGAAGACCTATCTCGGCGAGGAGACGCTTAAGCTCTACTGCGAAACCAAGCGCATCGAAGCGGCACGCCTGCGCCGCATCATCACGGCGCCGGAATACGAATGGTACGTGTGAGTATTCCTCCCCCAATTCGCGGGGGCGGAATGTCACGCTGCCGGCAGCTTCAGTTCCACCGTGGCACCTTCGCCTTGCTTGCCGTCGATGCGCAAGCTGCCGGCCATGCGGCGCACCAGCGTGGTGGCGATGGTGAGCCCAAGCCCTACTCCGGTCGCATGTCCGGGACGGTCGAAGCGCTGAAAGGCTTCGCAGGCGCGCGCTTTTTCGTCTTCCGAGAAACCCAGCCCGCTGTCCTTGATTTGCGCAACCACCCCGCTGCGCGCGCTTTGAACGCTTATGCGGATTTCTCCGCCCTTCGGCGTAAACTGGACCGCGTTGGAAAGGATGCGTTCGAATATCTGTTTCACCGCGGCGGCGTCGGCAACGGCGTGGCAGGCTTGCGGCAGGGCAACGAGCACCGCAATCCCTTTTTCCTGCGCCTCGGCGCGTACGCCTTCCAAGGCTTCGCGCGCAGCCTGGCTCACATCGACGGTTTCGGATTGAAGAGGCCTGCGCCGCGCGTCGATGTCCGCAAACTCCAGAATATCGCGAATGCGCGAATGGAGCTGCCGGCCGGCAGTGCCGATGTCGCGGGCATACTCGGCGTGCTTGGGATTGCCGGCGGCGCCAAGCGCGCCCGTCTGCATGGCTTCGGCAAATCCGATGATCGCATTGAGCGGCGTTCGCAGCTCGTGGCTCATGTGTGACAGGAATTCCGCCTTGGCGCGTTCGGCTTGCACGGCACGGCGTTCCGCGTCGGCCAGGCGAACGAGCAACCGCGCCTCCTCCGGGTTCTTTAAGCGCAAAGCGTGGGCCGCCCGCGTGGCGCGGATGCGTCGCTCGAATTCGTGCACGAACACGGCGGCGAGGCCTGCGCCGGCCAGCGCAGGGCCCAGCACGATGAAGAGGTAAAGCGGCAGCGCGCCGCGCCAGGAAAAAAGTGCGTCGCCCGTCGCAACCGAGGCGCCGGCAACGATCGGCCAATCCGCAAGCCTCGCCAGTGCGAAGATGCGCGAACCTTCGGCAAGTTCCACGATGCGCGCCGCGTCTGCGCCGTCGACTGCGGTATCGTGAATGTCCGGCAGAGAGCGCCATTGCGCGCCGGCGGCGAGAATTCGTCCCGAGGTCAGCGCGATCAGGGCATCCGGGCGCCGTGCGATGAGAAGGGCGGTGTCGAGCTGAATGGCTGCGATGCGTCCATTGGCCGGTAGGACCAGTGCAACGCTGTGGCCGTCGTTTCCGGGAACAAGCACACGGCCGCTGCGGGCCTGCGCAAGAATTTGGGGCGACAAAGGCAGCAGGCCGCGCGGCGAACCTTTCAGCTCGGAGATCAGGCGGCCCTGTTCGTCGAACACCACGGCATTGACGAGCGCGCCGCCGCCGGCTTCCGCCAAGGCCGCTGCCGATTCTGCATCCAGCGACGCCGATGCGAAGCCGGTGCCGATAGCGGCGTAGCGGTCCAAGGCATCGCCGAGCGTCCCTGCCAGATCCTGGGCGCGCTGCTCTTGATCGTCCGCTGCGGCGGAAAGCGCGTGCGCCCGATCCAAACGCATCTGAATCAGCGCGGCGCTCGCGAAGCAGCCGGAAATCAATACCAGCGAACCGATGACGATGACGCGGACATTGCCCAACGCTCGGCCGAACCATCGGGTGGCGCCGGAGCTGAGCCTATCGGCAAGCCCGAAGGCGGCGTGCGTCTCTGCCATGAAACTCCGCGGGCGACGAGCCCCTGATTTCGCGAATTGTCAATTATGCGGATCGGCAGGCAATTGGCGAGCGCGAACGCGCGGCAACAGCAATTCTATATCCCTCCTCCTGGATTTCAGGCCGAGACTTGGTTTTCGATTTCGGGCAGCGGCTTTGATGTGATCAGCGTCGTCATGAGGGTTTGCCAGCCTGGAAAGACGAGATAGGCGATGATCGTCCCGATGTGTTCGAAGAAGCGCTTGCGGGCCGGGCCGCACTCCTCATAATCGCAGCAGTTATTGTTCTGTGCATCCTTAGCGATGGCGAGAGCGCAATAAAATCGTTCGTTCGGCTCCGCCTTCGGCGGGAATTCGCGATGCAGTCGCGCCCGTCTTAGTGCTCTTCGTGTCCTTGCGGTGACAGCGACCTGGAAGAGCGCCGGGCTTTACTCCGCGGTTCGGAACGCTATGATAGACTGATTAAGTTAGTGCGAGTAAACCAAACCGGTCTCGCAATTCCGATATCGCGCAAACCGTTTCACGAGACGACGGTAACGAAAAATAACCGCGGACGACCGTTCGAGCGGCCGTGGATTTTCGGCAGGTGAACATGGACGATTGGGGCAAAGGCTACATTACCGATATCGAGTATAATGAGTGGTTTCAGCCGCCTATGGCCCCGCAGAGGCTTGCTCTGACGGCGGTGATGAACGGCTTCGAGCCGCCCGGCATCGATGCAGGCCTTGCCTATTGCGAACTGGGATGCGCGCGCGGGCTCACCAGCCTCGTTCTTGCGGCGGTCAATCCGAAAGCGATCTTCCACGCGATCGATTTCAATCCTTCGAGTATCGCTCATGCGAAAGCCCGCGCCCGCGCCGCCGGCCTTGACAACATCACGTTTCACGAACGCAGTTTCGAGGGGCTGACGGAACCGTCCGCCGGGCTGCCGATGTTCGACATCGTCGCGATGCATGGCGTTTGGAGCTGGATCGCGCCGGAGCTGCAGCGGGCAATTATTACCTTCCTGAAGTCGCATCTCAAGCCGGGCGGGCTCGTCTATGTCAGCTACAATCCCCTGCCCGCATGGAACGAAATGATGCCCCTTCAACGTGTGTTGCGGGAGCTGGCAACCGCGCAACCCGGCCGCAGCGATCAGGCCGTGGCCAACGCCCTGGCGATGGTCAATCGTCTTTTCGAGAAGAAGATAATCCCGCCGCGCTTTCAGGATGCAATCAATCGATTGAACGAGGACACCCGACTGCTGGGGCTGATATATATGGTCCATGAATATTTGCACACGGGTTGGTCGCCTTACTATTTCGCCGATGTCGCACGCGCTTTCGGCGAGGCCAAGCTCGGCTATGCGGGCTCTGCGTATCTCATGGAGAATTTTTTGAATATCGGGCTGGACGAAGAGCAACGCACGCTTCTTTCCGGCATCGCAGTTCCCGAGCTCAGGGAGACTCTCAGGGATTTTTGTATCAGCAACCAGTTTCGCCAAGATGTCTATGTCCGAGGCGCCCGAGCCATGCCGGAAGCAAAGCGCCAGTCCTTGCTGAACGAACTCTCTTTCGCGCTCGTCCAGCCTATACCGGAGTTTATCGAGGTCGTTGCTCCCAACGGAATGAAGTGGCGGCCGCATCCGGTTGCTTACAGGCGGATTCTCGAGGCTCTGGAGGCGGGGCCGCGCAGCGTGAGAGAACTAGTGTCTGTGGCGCGCCTGCAGGCCGATCACACGGTTGCAGCCCATGAGCTCGTGGCCACGCTCCTCGGCTCTAACCTCGCTTACCTCTGGCGGGGGCCTAACCGCGACGCAGAGGACGCTGCGGCGCGGCTCAATGAGGTGCTGGCGGATGGCCCGCCCGCAAATGAGACGACGATTGCCGTGCCAACGCTTGTCCGTAGCCTCACCCTATCGCCCTGCGAATTCGCTATCTACACGACGCTGCGCCGCGGCGAGACGCCCGATGCTGCGGCCTTGGCTGCACGTGTTCTCAGCGGCTGGCGGGAAGTTGGAAGACGTCCGATCGCTGACGGCAAGCCTATCGAGAACGAGATGGAAGCGCTCGCCGCCCTGACCAAGGAATGCGCGACCAAGATTGCGCAGAACGTGCCGATCTGGCGCAGGCTCGGGATGGTATCGTGATGGTGAAGCGGCTGCCGATCGCACGAACGGCATACTGCAAGCGCGATTGCACATAGCTTCGAGGCCATAAGAAATTTTTCTCACACGGCGATGCCGACGAAAAACCGCCGGCGACTTTCCCGCGCCAAGCCCAAAATTCTCACACGGAGGCACAGAGAGTGTAACGATGCCGCTCCGCGGCGCCGTGTCTTCGTGTGTCAAAATACGATATCGAATTCATCTGCGCTTCGCGCAGGCAGGCAAGGCTCCGGCGGACAAGGCGATCCACAAGACCCGCCGCAGCCTCAGCGAAGGCCGGTTGCCTATCCTGCGCTAGAGCGGGATGAGATCAGGTTTACACACTAACTTTCCCACCAAATTCTTGCCCGCCTCCCCCTTGTGGGGAGGCCGGCGAGCCAGCGAGTCTCTCGGCGCGCTGATCATCCCGCGAGCCGGGTGGGGGAACTCGACGGAATGTTTCAGAATACCAGGCATTACCCCCACCCGAAAAATTCTGCGCTACGCTTGAATTTTTCGGCCTCCCCACAAGGGGGAGGCGGGTGCGATACCTCGTACGCGATTTAATCTGATCACATCCCGGTCTAAAAATGCCGCCACTTGCGACGAATTGCTTTTGAGAAAAGCGACCACCATGGCCGGCCCCGCAAATCGGGGCGGACCCGATTAACCGTCTCGCGCTTCCTGGCGAACCAAACGATCCGCGCCAATGCCCTTGCCGCGGCTCGAAGAAGGATGATAGGCTGAGCCGATTGGTCATATCAATCCGGTCTCGCAATTCCGAAATCGCGCAAAACCGCTTCACGGGACGACGGTAGCGAAAAATAACCGTAGACCGTTGGAGCGGTCTTGGATTTTCGGCAGGTGAACATGGTCGATTGGGGCAAAGGCTACATTACCGATATCGAGTATTTGTCGGGGTTCTACTCGTCCATGGCCCCGCAGATTCTTGCTCTGACGGCGGTATTCAACGGCTTCGAGCCGCCCGACATCGATGGGAGCTTTACCTATTGCGAGCTGGGATGCTCGCGTGGGCTCACCAGCCTCGTTCTTGCGGCGGTCAATCCGAAAGCGATCTTCCACGCGGTCGATTTCAATCCTGCGAGCATCGCTTACGCCGAAGCCCGTGCCCGCACCGCCGGCCTTGACAACATCACGTTTCACGAACGCAGCTTCGAGGAACTGACGGAACCATCCGCCGGGCTGCCGATGTTCGACATCGTCGCGATGCACGGCGTTTGGAGCTGGGTCACGCCGGAGCTGGAACGGGCAATCCTTACCTTCCTGAAGTCGCATCTCAAGCCGGGCGGACTTGTCTATGTCAGCTACAACGCCCTGCCCGCATGGAACGAAATGATGCCCCTTCAACGTGTGTTGCGGGAGGTGGCAACCGCGCAACCGGGCAACAGCGATCAGGCCGCGGCCAACGCCCTGGCGACGGTCAATCGCCTTTTCGAGAAGAAGATAATCCCGCCGCGCTTTCAGGATGCAATCGATCGATTGAACGACGACTTCCGAAAGCTGGGGCCGATATATATGGCCCATGAATATTTGCACACGGGTTGGGCGCCTTACTATTTTGCCGATGTCGCCCGCGCTTTCGGCGAGGCCAAGCTCAGCTATGTGGGCTCTACGAATCTCGTCAAGAATTTTTGGAATATCGGGCTAAACGAAGAGCAGCTCGCGCTTCTTTCGGGCATCGCAGCTCCCGAACTCAGGGAGACTCTCAGGGATTTCTGCGTCTACAACCGGCTTCGCCAAGATGTCTATGTCCGAGGCGCCCGCGACATGACGGAAGCAAGGCGCCAGTCCTTGCTGAACGAGATCTCTCTCGCGCTCGTGGCGCCGGTGCCGGAAGATATCGAGGTCGTTAACCCCGCCGGGGTGACGTCGCAGCCGCACCCGGCAGCTTACCGGCGGGTTCTCGAGGCTCTGGAGACGGGACCGCGCAGCGTGAAAGAACTGGTCTCTCTGGCGGGCCCGCTATCGAATCACACGCTTGGAGCGTCCGAACTCCTGGCTACGCTCCTCAGCTCCGACCTTGCTAGCCTCTGGCGGGCGCCGAGCCGCGACGCAGAGGACGCTGCAGCGCGATTCAATGCCGAGCAGAACGATTTCTTATTCTTAAGCGGCGCGACGGTTGCCGTGCCAATGCTCGGTCTTGGCATCGCGTTATCCACATCCGAATTCGCTATCTACACGATGCTGCGCCGCGGCGAGAAGCCCGATGCTGCGGCCTTGGCCGCACGTATTGTCAGCCGCCAGCGGGCGGCTGGGAGACATACGGTCGTCGACGGCAAGCCTATCGAGAACGAGACGGAAGCGCTCGCCGCCGTGACCAAGGAATGCGCGACCGCGATTGCGAAGCACGTGCCGGTCTGGCGCAGGCTGGGGATGGTGTTGTGATAGGTCGATTGCGGAGCGGCTGCCGATCGCGCGAACGCGATCGCATATAGAGCGGTTCCAGCAAAACTGTGCGCACTTTTGCGCCCGGAACCGCGTCAAAACAAGAGCTTGGAGCGGAATGACGATTCCAAGAAAAGTCATTTTGCTCTAGGGCAGCGGATGTTCAAATGGAATCACAAACGTGTCATTCCCGCGCCACCGGTCCGCGCATAGCGCGGCCGGAGCGTAAACTCCAGCGGGAACCCAGTAGGCGCGCGTCCGCGCGCCAATGGCAGACGCTGCAAATCGACAAATTATTGTCATGTTTGACGTCTCTCGATCCTCTTTATTCAGCCGCGGACGCGGCTGCGCTGGGTCCCCGCCTTCGCGCTAGCGTATCTACACATCTTCCATTAACGATCGCACAATCGACGTTCTGATGCGCATTCTCGGGCTCGGGTTGCAAACCCGCCTCCCCCTCGTGGGGGGAATTGTATACTTGACTGATAGAGCGGTCTGGGGTAAAATTTCGGCACATTGGAGATAGCCATGACACCCGTTGAACTTTCAAACCCAGTCTATTCTAACGAAGAAGCTGCCCGGAAGCATCTGGAAGCGATCCGCTGGCCGGATGGCGTGATTTGCCCGCATTGCGGCTCTGTAGACGGTGCGCGCCCCCTTGGTGGCGAGAGCATGGGGCCTGGCTGGTACTACTGCGAAGCCTGCAAGGACAAGTTCACGGTGCGCACTGGGGCGGTCTATGAGCGCTCGCATGTGCCGCTGCACAAATGGCTTTTGGCCTTCCGGCTGGTCGCATCGAGCAAGAAGGGCATGAGCGCCCATCAACTCGGGCGCACGCTCGACGTGAGCTACAAGACCGCTTGGTTCATCGGCCACCGTATCCGCGAAGCGATGGCCCCGAAGACCGGGACCGTTGGTCCGCTCGGTGGCAAGGGAAAAATCGTGGAAGCCGATACGACCTACATCGGCGGCAAGGAAAAGAACAAGCACAGGTCCAAACGCAATCCGAAGAATATCGGCGGCGAAGGCAAGATGATCGTTCACACGCTTGTCGAGCGCGGCGGAGCCGCACGTTCGCACCATATCGCCAACGTGACCGGCAAGACGCTTCGCCCCGTTCTCACGGCGCACGCCAGCCGTAAATCGTCTCTCATGACGGATACGGCGGGCGGATACATGGACATTGGCAAGGAATTCGCCCGCCACGAAATGGTCGATCATGGCGCGGGCGAATACGTGCGCGGCGATGCACACAGCAACACGGCGGAAGGCTATTTCGCGATCCTGAAGCGCGGCGTTTACGGCACCTATCACCATATCAGCGAAGCCCATCTGCATCGCTATCTGGCCGAATTCGATTTCCGCTACAGCAATCGTTCCGCGCTCGGATGCGAGGATGCAGAGCGCACAACGCGCGCGATCAGGGGTGCGGAAGGCAAGCGTCTCACCTACCGACAGCCTCACAAAGCGGTGCCGGAAGCCTGCGCCTAAATGGAAAGTGCTGGCAGCATTTCTGGCTGAGAAATTGGCGAGCGAAAAATGGCCGAAGAAATGATTGCTCCAACGATCAATAAGACCAACGTCGGTCGCATCGCTGAACGAATTGTCGCGAACGAACTGGAATCGCGCGGATTTCGAGTTAGTGATCTAAATAGTGACGGCCTCTCCGCAAATGCTGACCTTCTTGCTTCAGGCGCGGTCACTGACCATGCGGTCACGAGGCAGATTCAGGTGAAGGGCGCAACAAATTCTCCGAATGAAAAAAGATGGTGGGTGCAATACGGTTATTGCACAGATGAAATTATTCGCGACTCCGCCAACCCAATGTTCAATCGTCGCAACAGCTTTTATCGTGCTGATTTCGTCGTGCTAGTGGCCGTTAGGTCAGTGAAGGATTATCGCTGCTTCGTGTTACCCGTTACTGAGGCCGAGAATGCGGCAAAGATCAACGTTGACCGCGAATATCGAACGCTCAAAAAGGGTGGCGAAAAGAAAAAGCCCAACAAGGTCTGGATATCGCTTGAACCCGCGCCGCGCGAAGACCGGCGAGCCGAACAAGCTAAACAGCAGCTTTCGGCCGAACGTGCGATTCTCAAAGACCATGAGAACGCGTGGGAACTCTTGGGCTCTGTGCGCTAACCCTGTGGCTTTGAAGTTGATTTCTGGCGCTTGGGAGTCGCTTTCTTTGGCCGACTCGCTGTCCGGTTCTTGCGCGGCGGTGGCATATGGAATGACCGCCGTAAAGCCCGGTCAAGGCGTTGCTGGGTTTCCGCTTCAGAGAAGGATTCTTCATTTTCGTTGGATGTGTTTCGTGGATCGATCATGAATAACCCTCACAAGACATGGCCTGATTATCTGCCGCTACCGCGCGAAGATATGCTCGCGCTCGGTGTTATCGCCCTCAACTTCTGCCAATTGGAGAACATTTTTCGAGCCCTGATGGCCAGCGTGGCTAGATGGAATGTCCATCAAACTGCCGCGCTGTTCAATCGATTAAATAATAGGGAACGGCAAGACGTCATAGCGGAATTGTTGCCAAAAACCACGATTCCGACAGAGACAAAGGCTCTTGTAGAGCACTTCGTGGACGGCTTCATGGTCTGCGCCGACAACCGGAATTTTCTAATGCATTCGTCATCCGGCGGCTTATACCGGGACATGGAAAGGGGCATATGCGGCCTAGTGCTGGAACGATATTCGAAGCAGGGGAACAAACTACTTAGTTACCCGACAACCAAGGGGTTGCAAACCGTCGCGGACGAAATCCATCAGTATACGACATTCGGATCGTTCGTTAATATGGAGGTCTGCAACTACGCAATGCATCTCGAATCGGGACACCCCGAACATTATCGCCGCGCGCCACCCACATTGCGGAGAAAACCGCCCGCACCAACGCCCTTGAGCTGGCAGATTCCTCATGATCCAAAAGAACGCGAACCCCCGCATCCAGCATTGCAGATGATATCAGCATACCGGAATCGTGAGCCGCCTCCGGAATAGCGGCGGAAAGTGTCCGCCTGTCGTGGTCATCTGTGCCCGTCAATTTACTATCAGTCAAGTACATAACTCCCCTCGTGGGGAGGCCGGCGAGCCTGCGAGTTTGTCGGCGGGTTGATCATCCCGCGAGCCGGGTGGGGGGCGGTAACGTCGAAGGGCGCTCATAGATCATCTGCGCTGGCGCATCTGTTTGGGTAACCTCGGCAGCGGCCGGGTTCTTCTTGCGATATCCTGCTTGCTTCGCTGACTTCCCCACCCGGCTCGCGGGAAGCGTTTCCATTCTCCAGACTCGCTGGCTCGCCGGCCTCCCCATAAAGGGGAGGCGGGTGAGTTGATTTCGCCGGGGTTACATCTCGCGAACTGGACTGAATCGTAGTTCATCGAAGATGTGTAGATGCCCTAGCGCGTTCGCAGGGATGACAATGAGGAGCGGATGATCTCACACGAAAGTCCGCCGCTCTAGCTTCGAGGCCATAAGAAATTTTTCTCACGCGGCGATGCCGAGAAAAACCGCCGGCGACTTTCCCGCGCAAAGCGCAACAATTCTCCCCAATGAGGCAGTGAGGGCACAACCTTTCACCGCCTCATTGTCTCGCCGGTCGATTTTCTTGCGCTACGCGCCGGCTATTTCGGTCCTTTGAATTCGCCCGCCTCGATGTCTCTGAAGAAGACGGCCCTTTCTTGAGAGCGCCAGTCTGCCCAGGCGACATAGACGTGATCGCCGGAAACCGCGATCGACGAATAATCGTCGCCGTCATTCTGGAACGGCCCGGACGGCGGCGCCGGCGAATCTGCCGAGCCGACTTCAAGCGGCGCGCTGAACGAAGCGCCGCCATCGCGAGAGATGGCCGCCCAGACGTTATACGGGAAGTCCGGCGGCCCGCCGTCGCCCGGTCCGCCGGCCGCCGCGGCGATCGCGCTTTGCCCCGCGGGCGGCTGGGCCGTGTGCCACATGATGCCGAGGATGCCGTCCGGGGAATATGCTATCGAGGGACGGTAGTGGATCTTTGTGTTGTCCTCGGTGAGCACGACAGGCCCTGTCCACGTGCTGCCCGAATCCTGCGTCCGGTACACGTCGTATTCCTTGCCGTTCATCGGAACGGCAACCGTGAAGTGCCCGGATTTCGTAGGGTCGGCGGCGACCATCGGCTCGTTCTCTACCGAAGCGACGGCGTCGGCCGGGCTCGGCAGCACGTGCAACCACCACTTCATTGGCTCCTCGATCGGCTTGAACTCGAACACGATGCAGGGTGGCTTTGCGGGTGGCTTTGCGATGCCGCAAAACCTCCCATTGTCTTCGAAAGCCGCCGCGACCGCACCGCGGGCCGCGGACATGAACATTCCCTTGCCAGCCGCGGGCACGGCGCGCGTGCCAACCATGGGCAGGGGTTGCGTCCACTTCATGCCGTCTTTCGAAGAGACCCACCAACGGACAAACAATGGGAGAAGCCGGTGCTCCGCATCGCCGGTGGAGCGCGGACCGAGTATGCCCGACGACGCTTCGTAGACGGTGCCGGTGCTCAAGTCGGCCGACAGCTTGGGACCGTTCAGCGGGGTTCCGGTCTTCACCGGCATGCTCCAGGTCAGGCCGCCGTCGGCGGACTTGCTCACGGCGACGGCCGCGGCCGGCAGCACCTGCGCGGGCGTACCCCAGTTGGCGGCGACGACGCTCAAATAAAACGTACCGTCGGCGGTGACGGCGACATCGGGAGCCCCCGCCCCCGTCAGATCGGGGTTACCGTACGGGGCGACCGGAACGTTGACGCGCTTCCAGGTCTTGCCGCGGTCGAACGAGACAAAGGCGGCCACCACATTGAAATCGGGCGCCGTGAAGACTCCCGCGGGCTCCTCAAGCGGATCATTACGGAAGGCGGATTTTACCGCGACGAGCCGACACGCCGGGCTGCGAGCCTGGCAATCCTTGGTGAATCCGGTTCCAAACGCCGCGATGACAAGGTTGTCCGGGTTCTTGGGATTGACGGCGATCTTGCTTTCGCCCCAGCGATGCGTCGGGTCTTTGGTGACTTCGATCTCTGCCGCTCGGCCGGAAGGCATTCCCAAACCAACGGATACTGCCAGTCCGAACAGTACCGCGCGCATGCGGTATGCCGGCGGCGCGAAGATTTCGCCAATTTCGCCGCCGATAGCGGGCGATCGCGGATGCATTTCAGTCCCCCTTCGAGAGTGTTGTCGGTTCTTCGCGCCGAAGATTACGTCAAGCTGCTATTCCATGTCAGGCCAAGCGTCAGGCCCAGCGCAAAGTGCGCCTTATGCTTACAGGCTGCCGCGCCATCACGCCAGCCCTGGGCGATTTACGGTTTTGTCATGCTGCCCGTAGCACTGCACCGCGATCATGACAACTTAGCGACACGTGAAAAAGGCTTAGCGCGGGATGTGATCAGATTGAATCGCGGACGAGGTATCGCACCCGCCTCCCCCTTGTGGGGAGGCCGAAAAATTCAAGCGTAGCGCAGAATTTTTCGGGTGGGGGTATTGCTTGGTATTCTGAAACATTCCGTCGAGTCCCCCACCCGGCTCGCGGGATGATCAGCGCGCCGAGAGACTTGCTGGCTCGCCGGCCTCCCCACAAGGGGGAGGCGGGCAAGAATTTGGTGGGAAAGTTAGTGTGTAAACCTGATCTCATCCCGCTCTAGCGCAGTTGCCGCCGCAGAAAAATCGCCGGCGCAGCGCGCAAGAAAACCACCGCGTCCCCCACGAAACCTCTGGGTACCCCGCGCTAAAAAAGCCGCCACTTTCGACGAACCGGATTTCGAGAGAAGTGGGTACCAGGGAGGCGGCCGCAGCGGCAAGCCCCGCAAACGCCAACGGCGCCGGCCAATTGGCCGGCGCCGTCGAACACAATGCGTAACTTATGTTTGCGTAACTTATGTTTGTGGGTTGCAGCCGGTGAAGGGGGCAGTTAGCTGGCACGAGTCAACCCGCGTATACGGCTCGGACAGAGCGAATCCGGAGCTCTCCGCCTGAACCAGGTTGGTGAGAGTGTGGCCGTCGCCTGTGGCGGCCCAAACGGAGACAAGCCCGGTACATGCCGAGAATGTGCTCGGATAGGCGCCGCATGTAGTGGCATTATTGGAGGTTGAATCCACCGGGAACGGATAGCTGGTCATTGTGATGTAGGTAACGGCGCTGAAGCCCGCGGCGGCGATGATGCCCTCGGCAGGATATATTCCCTTCGAGCTTTTGCCAAAGTTCACTTTGCCGACGAAGCCTTGGCTAGCGGCCCCGCAAGGGCCAGCCCCTGTCGATGCCGACAACACGGTCTCGGTGACGGTGGCGGTTGGTTGGGGGTTGATGTAGAACGTGCTGTAACACGTCGTAGCAGTGGGGCCTGCAAGCGCGATCGTCGCTTGAATTTGTGACAGCTTCGGCGGGGCGGCGCTGGCATTGGTGGCACCTGCCGTCGCGGCGAGGACTGCGCAACCGGCAAGTAAGAAGCTCTTATGCGAATTCATGTTTAACTCCCTGATTGGTTTGTGGCCGCAAGGGGTTAATTCCAAACTCAGGACTATCCCAGCTTGGTTCCCCCACCGGAGGGCGTGCCCCATGCATGAAAACCTTATAAAACGTTCGCCGGCCCGAGGCAATCCCAATCTTATGAAAAAGTTAGGAATCGAACCGAACGCGCGGCCTTTTAATTTTTTTCGATTAATTTTTTCGATCTCGGCGCTGTAGATATGCCGCATCTTTTGGTTAATACGACAGATATGCGACAAAACCCCAAAGCGCCTTGGCAAGGTCGCGGCGCCGATGCTGTTTTGCCGGCGGATCGCCAAAGAGTTCGAGCACGCCTTGCGCGAGCGTTGCGCCCGTGCAGTCGCGCTTCTCCTCACCCGAAAAATCCCGCTACGTTTGGTTTTTTCGGCCTCCCCACAGAGGGCCAGCGTGCCGTCCGCAGCGGATGATTCTCAAAAAAATTATTGGAAACCGAACGTCAGATTCAAACCATTAGCGTTGGCGCACATCTTTTCATGTTGCAGTTTTTCCCTTCGGAGAGGTTAGAAGCACGCTTCCTCCCCCGCTACGCGCTAGGGCATCTACACATCTTCGATGGACTACGATTTAGCCCAGTTCGCGAGATGTAACCCCGGCGAAATCAACTCACCCGCCTCCCCTTTATGGGGAGGCCGGCGAGCCTGCGAGTTTGGAGAATGGAAACGCTTCCCGCGAGCCGGGTGGGGAAGTCAGCGAAGCAAGCAGGATATCGCAAGAAGAACCCGGCCGCTGCCGAGGTTACCCAAACAGATGCGCCAGCGCAGATGATCTATGAGCGCCCTTCGACGTTACCGCCCCCCACCCGGCTCGCGGGATGATCAACCCGCCGACAAACTCGCAGGCTCGCCGCCGGTACGCTGTCGCTACCGGCCCCCACGAGGGGGAGGCGAGTTTGCAACCCGAGCCCGAGAATGCGCATCAGAACGTCGATTGTGCGATCGTTAATGGAAGATGTGTATATACGCTAGCGCGTTCGCGGAGGAGGAAAGAGGCGTCGCGTTCCTCAATGAGCACGAACATTTCGTAATGTGTGCCGACGCTAGCCCGCGAAGCGGTGGAGGCGGGCCTGTTTTACTACGCCGAGATGTGTGCATATCGTAGCCTTGCGGCGGAGGCATCGCGTAGCCTCAGCGCTGCGAAACGGAGGAAATCGCGATCCGGTCGAAGCGGAATTCGCTCTCGGCTGCTTGCGCGGACATGCGCCCCAAAAATGAACGACGTCCCGACACCAACCGACATCGACGACATCGATGCGCTCTTCGGCCAGGCTGTGGAGCATTATAGGCATGGCCGCTTCGCGGAGGCGCTGACGCTCTATGACGCGGTCGTCCGATCGAAGCCCGACGCCGCGGCCGTGCATTGCAATCGGGCCTTCGCGCTGCAATCGCTAAGCAGGTTCGACGAGGCGTTGCTTAGCTACGATCGCGCCATAGCGCTCCAGCCGGACGTCGCCGATCTCCATTTCAACAAGGCTCTGTTGCTCAAAAACCTGAATCGCGCCGATGCCGCCCTCCAGAGCTGCGATCGTGCCATTCGCCTCCAACCCGATCACGCGGGGGCTCTCGACGCCCGCGGGCTTCTGCTCGTTCGCCTCAAGCGTCCGCAAGAGGCCCTCCAGAGCTTCGAGCGTGCGATCCGGTTGAAGCCCGATTTCGCCGCGGCGCATTACAACAAGGCCAACCTCTTGTACGCGCTCGAATGTCTGGAAGAGGCTCTGCAAAGCTACGACCTCGCAATCGCGCTCAGGCCCGATGTTGCGGATGCCCACAACAATCGAGGCAACGTGCTCCAAGAGCTCAAGCGTCCGGCCGAGGCCCTTCGGAGCTACGACAGGGCCATCGCGCTCGAGCCGGTCTCTCTCGCCTGGCTCAACAACAAGGCCATGTGCGCCTTGATGTTAGGCGATTGGGAACGGGGCTGGCCGCTCTACGAGTGGCGAAAAAAAAGGGCCGCGCCGGCAGAAGTGCGGAATTCTTCCGAGCCGGAATGGACCGGCAAGGAGAACCTGGAAGGAAAAACCCTGCTCATCCATGCCGAGCAGGGGCTCGGCGATACGATCCAGTTCTGCCGCTATGCCCCGCTCGCCCGGGAGAAGGGCGCGAGGGTGATCCTGGGCGTGCCCGACCGGCTGGCGCGTCTCCTCAAAAGCCTTAGCCCGGAAATCGACATCGTTCCGTTTACGGCGGCGGCGCCGCCCGCATTCGACATGCGTGTCGCGCTTATGAGCATGCCTTTGGCGTTCGGGACCACGCCGGGCAATTGTCCCGCCAAGGCGCCGTACCTTCGTGCCGAGCCGGAGAGAGTGGCGAAGTGGAGAGAAAGGATCGGCAGCGAGGGCCTCAAGATCGGGATTTGCTGGCAAGGCGACAAGGAGTTGAAGGCCGACGCCGGCCGGTCGTTTCCGCTGCGCCATTTCGAGGGCATTGCACGGCTGCCGAACATACGGCTGATCGGCCTGCAAAAAAACGACGGCGTCGAGCAATTGGCGGATCTGCCTTCCGGCATGAACGTCGAGTCTCTGGGGGAAGACTTCGACGCCGGCCCCGATGCCTTCATCGATACGGCAGCCGTGATGCAGTGCCTGGATCTCGTCGTCACGTCGGACACCGCGATCGCGCATCTGGCCGGCGCATTGGCGCGCCCCGTCTGGGTGGCGCTCAAGCACGTGCCCGACTGGCGCTGGATGCTGGATCGCGCCGACAGCCCCTGGTATCCGACCATGAAACTGTTCCGCCAGCCGGCGCGCGGCGACTGGACAAGCGTGTTCGCCGCCATCCGGGCGGAATTGGCCGAACAAACGTCCTGAAGAGGCAGACATGCGGCCAGACGAGTTCGACGCACTCTTCGGCGAAGCCGTCACGCATCACGCTCAGGGACGCCTCACGCAGGCCTTGGCTTCGTACGACGCCCTCATCCGATGGAACCCGGACGCGTCCGTCGTGCATTGCAACCGGGGCCTCGCTCTGCAAGCGCTCGGCAAATTTGACGACGCGCTGCTCAGCTGGGATCGCGCCATCGATCTCAGACCGGATTTTGCAGAGGCATACCTCAGAAAAGGCGCCATACTCGGACAGCTCAATCGCCACGAAGAAGCCGTTCGCAGCTATGACAAGGCCATCGCGCTCCATCCGGAACACGCCGACGCGTATTGCAACAAGGGCAATGCGTTGCAGCATCTCGAGCGTTTGGACGAGGCCCTGCAATGCTATGAAGCCGCCGTCCAACTCCGGCCGGATTATGCCGAGGCCCACAACAATCGAGGCGGCGTGCTCGCGAAGCTCAAGCGTCCCGGCGAGGCGCTCCAAAGCGTCGACCGCGCTATTGCCCTCAAACCGGATCTTGCCGAAGCGTATTTCAACAGAACCATCGTCCTGGAGTCTCTCAACAGGCTCGACGACGCTGTCGAAAGCTACGATCGCGCGATCGTTCTCAGCCCGGCCATCGGACTCCGGCCCGAATATCTCGAAGCCCACTTCGCAAAGGCCAACGCATTACGACGCCTCAAGCGTTTTGACGAGGCTTTGGAGAGTTACGAGAAGATCATCGCTCGCAAGCCCGATTTTGCGGGGGCATACAACAACAAGGGAGCCATACTCCAGGAGCTGAAGCGGCTGCAGGAAGCACTCGAGAATTACGAGCAGGCCATAAAGCATAGCCCCGCGGACGCCGCGGCATACGACAACAAAGGCAAGCTGTTGAGGGATACGGGATATCTCGGCGAAGCCGTACAGGCCCTCGATAAGGCGATCGAACTCAAACCCGATTTCGCCGAAGCGCATTACAACAGGGCCAACGCCCTACGCGACCTCGGATGCTTGCACGAGGCCCTGCAAGGCTATGAAACCGCCGTCAAACTCCGACCGGATTATGCCGAGGCCCATAACAAACGAGGCGGTGTGCTCGCGAAGCTCAAGCGTCCCGGCGAGGCGCTCGCGTGTTATGAACGGGCCATCATTCTGAAACCGGATTTGACGGACGCCTATTTAGGCAAGGCGAACGTCCTGATGGATATCGGGCGGCCGCAAGAGGCGCTTGCTTTGTGCGATCGCGCCGTCGCGCTCAAGCCGGATTATGCCGAGGCGCACAACAGCAGAGGCCTCGCGCTGCTGGATCTGACGCGGCCGGACGAGGCTCTTCGGAGTTTCGAGCTGGCTTTGGCGAACAAGGCGGACTTTGCCGAAGCTCACAGCAACAAAGCCAACACGCTGCTGAGTCTGAAGCGCCTCGGCGAGGCGCTTCAATCCCATGACCGCGCTATCGCATCGCGTCCCGATTATGCCGACGCATACTGGAATAAGAGCCGTTGCACATTGCTGAGCGGCAATTACCACGAGGGATGGCTGCTTTACGAATGGCGCAAGAAGACCTCCGTTCCGCTAGGAAATCGCTCCTGTTTACAGCCGGAATGGACGGGCGTGGAGAGCGTGGAAGGAAAGACCCTGTTCATCCATGCCGAGCAGGGGTTCGGCGATACCATCCAGTTCTGCCGCTATGCGGTCCTCGCCCGGGAAAGGGGCGCCAAGGTGGTCCTTGCCGTGCAAGAATTGCTCATGCGCCTCGTCAAGAGCCTCGGCTCCTCGATCGCCGTCGAAAGAGAACATGCAACGCCCGCCGAGTTCGATTACCACATCGCGCTGATGAGTATGCCGTTGGCGTTCGGGACCACACTGGGCTCGTGTCCTTCCACAGTGCCGTACCTTCACGCCGAGCCCGAGAAGGTGGCGAAGTGGAGAAAAATAATTGGCAGCGAGGGGTTCAAGATCGGTATTTGCTGGCAAGGCAACAAGCAGGGCAAGATCGATATCGGCCGATCGTTTCCATTGCGCCAATTCGAGGGCATTGCGAAACTCCCGAACGTGCGGCTGATCAGCCTGCAAAAGAAGGATGGCGTCGAGCAGCTCGCCGATCTGCCGCCTGGGATGACGGTCGAGACTCTGGGCAAAGATTTCGATGCCGGCCCCGACGCCTTCATCGACACCGCGGCGGTTATGGAATGCCTGGATCTCGTCGTCACGTCGGATACCGCAATTGCCCATCTGGCCGGCGCGCTGGCCCGCCCCGCCTGGGTTGCGCTCCAATACGTGCCCGACTGGCGCTGGCTGCTGGATCGCTCCGACAGCCCCTGGTATCCGACCATGAAACTGTTCCGCCAGCCGGCGCGCGGCGACTGGACGAGCGTGTTCGCCGCCATCCAGGCGCAATTGGCGGCGGAACATTCCCGAGTACCGACTTTAGCTGCCCCGGAAACCGATGCGGCTGCCCTCTTCCGTCAGGCGCTGGAGCATCAGCGTCACGGGCGCCTGGCCGATGCGCTCGCCCTTTACGACAACATCATTGGCGCGAACCCGAATGCGGCCGGGCCCCATTACAACCGGGGTGTAGTCCTGCACATGATGGGCAAGGTAGCGGACGCCCTGCAAAGTTACGACAGAACCATTACTCTTCAACCCGACAATGGAGCGGCCCACTACAACCGGGCCATCGCCTTGACGGCATTGGGACGCCTCGAAGAGGCGGCCGGAAGCTACGATCGGGCGATCGAACTGAATCCCGGCCATGCGAATGCCTACAACAATCGCGGCGACGTCCTGCGAGAGCTGGGGCGCCCCGACGAAGCCCTTCGGAGCTTGGATACGGCGATCGCGCTCAAACCCGATTTTGCCGAGGCCCACAACAACCGGGGCCGCGTCCTTCACGACCTGCAGCGCACGGCGGAAGCTCTCGAGAGCTGCAACAAAGCGGTCGCCCTGGAACCCGCCTATGCGGAGGCCCACAACAACCTGGGCAATTTTCTAAGAGTACTTGGCCGCTTCGAGCAAGCGCTTGAAAGCTATGACCGGGCCCTTGCCGTCGCCGCGAATTACCCCGTGGCGCAATACAACCGAGCCGTTGTGCTGCACGCACTCAAGCGTCTCGATGCGGCGCTTGAAAGTTACGATCGCGCCATCGCGTTGGACCCCCGCTTTGGCGAGGCCTACACCGACAAAGGTCACGCCCTGCAGGAGCTTGGCAGGCTGGAAGAGGCGGTTTCGTGCTTCAACCGCGCCGTCGAGCTCATGCCCGAAAACGCCGGGGCGCACACCAATAAAGGCAACGCGCTGCTTGCTCTCAAGCGCCCGCAAGAGGCCATCGACAGCCACGATCGCGCTATCGCGCTCGACCCCGACTATGCCGTCGCCCACAACAACAAGGGCAATGCGTTGGAGGAATTGGGGCGTCCGGACGAAGCCCTTCAGTGCTACGAGCGGGCGATCCGGCTAGACCCGCAATTTGCCGCCGCACACAACAACAAGGGCAATGCGTTGGCGAAATTGGGGCGTCCGGAAGAAGCCCTTCAGTGCTACGAGCCGGCGATCCGGCTAGACCCGCAGTTTGCCGTCGCGCACTGCAACAAAGCATTAAGGCTCAGAGAGCTCAAGCGCGTCGACGAGTTCATCGAGTGCTTTGACAAAGCCATCGGCATCAAACCGGATATGGCAGACGCGCATTTCGGCAAGGGCGAAAACATATTGTCGAAGGGCGATTGGCAGGCGGGCTGGCCGCTCTACGAGTGGCGAAAAAAAAGGGTCACGCCGGCAGGAGTGTGGATTTCTTCCAAGCCGGAATGGACGGGCAACGAGAGCCTGGAAGGAAAAACCCTGTTCGTCCATTCCGAACAGGGGCTCGGCGATACCATCCAGTTCTGCCGCTATGCGCTGCCGGCCCGACAACGGGGCGCCAGAGTCATCCTCGCAGCGAGGGGCCCGCTCATCCGGCTGCTCAAGAGCCTCGGCGCAGGAATTGAGATCGAATCGCTGTCGGCCGAACCTGTGTCGTTCGACTATCATATCGCGCTGATGAGCATGCCTTTGGCGTTCGGGACCACGCCGGGCAATTGTCCCGCCAAGGTGCCGTACCTCCATGCCGAGCCGGAGAGAGTGGCGAAGTGGAAAGCGAGGATCGGCAGCGACGGCCTCAAGATCGGGATTTGCTGGCAAGGCAACAAGCAGGCAAAGGCCGAGTTCGGCCGATCGTTTCCGCTGCGCCATTTCCTGGGCATTGCACGGCTCCCGAACGTACGGCTGATCAGCCTGCAAAAGAACGATGGGCTCGAGCAATTGGCGGATCTGCCTTCCGGCATGAAAGTCGAGTCTCTGGGGGAAGATTTCGACGCCGGCCCCGACGCGTTCGTCGACACGGCGGCGGCGATGGAATGCCTTGATCTCGTCGTCACGCCGGACACCGCGGTTGCGCATCTGGCCGGCGCATTGGGCCGCCCCGTCTGGCTGGCGCTCAAATACGTGCCCGACTGGCGCTGGATGCTGGATCGCTCCGACAGCCCCTGGTATCCGACCATGAAACTGTTCCGCCAGACAACGCCCGGCGACTGGGCAAGCGTGTTCGCCGATATCCAGGCGGAATTGGTCGAAGATCGTTTCCCCGAGCTGCACGAAATTCCGGCTCGCGCCGACGCCGATGCACTCTTTGACCAGGCTATGGAACATCACACGCATGGCCGCCTCGCGGAGGCGCTGGCACTCTATGACACCGTCATCCAATTGCAGCCCAACGCCGCAGCCGCGCATTACCATCGGGGTATCGCGCTGCAATCGCTAAGCAGGTTCGACGATCTGCTCGGTCGCCTCGAGCGTCGGCAGGAAGCCCTTCGGAGCTTCGAGCGTGCGATCCGGTTAAAGCCCGATTTCGCCCAGGCGCATTTCAAGAAGGCCGACCTCTTGCATGAGCTCGAACGTTTGGAAGAGGCTCTCCAAAGCTACGACCTCGCAATCGAGCTCAAGCCCGATTTTGTGGAGGCCTACAACAATCGAGGCCTCGAACTCCTAGATCTCAAGCGTCCGCAAGAAGCCCTTCGGAGCTTCGATCAAGCGATCCGGTTAAAGCCCGATTTCGCCCAGGCGCATTACAACAAGGCCAAGCTCTTGCGCGAGCTCGAACGTTTGGAAGAGGCTCTCCAAAGCTTCGACCTCGCAATCGAGCTCAAGCCCGATTATGTGGAGGCCTACAACAATCGAGCCATCGTGCTCCAAGGACTCAAGCGTCCGGCCGAAGCTATTCAGAGCTACGACAAGGCCATTGCGCTCACGCCGATCTCTATCGGTACCAGTGCGCTCTACAACAAGGCCATGTGCGCCTTGATGTTGGGCGATTTGGAAGGGGGCTGGCCGCTGTACGAGTGGCGGAAAAAATGGCTCATGTCCGCGAAACCACGCAGCTATCCCCATCCGGAATGGACCGGCCGGGAAAGCCTCGAAGGAAAAACTCTCTTCATCTACGCCGAGCAGGGGCTCGGCGATACCATCCAGTTCTGCCGCTATGCGCCGCTCGCCCGGGAGAAGGGCGCGAGGGTGATCCTGGGCGTGCAGGACCGACTGGTGCATCTCCTCAAAAGCCTCGGCCCGGACATCGAGGTCGTATCGCGCTTAGCCGAGCCTGCGTCATTCGACGCCCATATCATGCTTATGAGCATGCCTTTGGCGTTTGGAACGACGTTGGATACCTGTCCCGCCAAGGTGCCCTACCTTGGTGCCGAGCCGGAGCGAGTGGCGAAGTGGAAAGCGAGGATCGGCAGCGACGGCTTCAAGATCGGGATCTGCTGGCAGGGCAGCAAGCAGTCGGAGATCGATATCGGCCGGTCGTTTCCGCTGCGCCATTTCGAGGGCATTGCGAAACTCCCGAACGTGCGGCTGATCGGCCTGCAAAAGAACGACGGCGTCGAGCAATTGGCGGATCTGCCTTCCGGCATGAAAGTCGAGTCTCTGGGGGAAGAGTTCGATGCCGGTCCCGACGCCTTTATCGATACGGCAGCCGTGATGGAGTGCCTGGATCTCGTCGTCACGTCGGACACCGCAGTTGCGCATCTGGCCGGCGCATTGGGCCGCCCCGTCTGGCTGGCGCTCAAATACGTGCCCGACTGGCGCTGGATGCTGGATCGCTCCGACAGCCCCTGGTATCCGACCATGAAACTGTTCCGCCAGCCGGCGCCCGGCGACTGGGCAAGCGTGTTCGCCGATATCCAGGCGGAATTGGTCGAAGATCGTTTCCCCGAGCTGCATACGCATCCGGTAGGGGCCGCCGACGCCCCGTAATGCAACCGCTTCGGGTCGCCGATAGGCCGCGGAGATACCGCATCGGCAGGTTACTGCGATGGAACGGCGACAAAATCCAAGAGCGCACGGGCCGCTCGCTGGCTCGGCGATTCGCCGCCCACACCGAGCTTGACCATCGCCTCGGCAAGGTCGCGGCGCCGACGGTCTCGTGCTTCAGGATCGCGCAGCAAGGAAAGCACGCCCTTGGCAAGCGCCGCGCCCGTGCAATCCTGTTGAATGAATTCGGGCACGGCGGCGCGATCGAGAACGATGTTGACCAAGGTTATGTAGCGTACACGGATGAAAGGCCTGGCGAGCGCGAATGTCAGCCAGCCGAGCCGATAGGCGGCCACCATCGGCGTACCCGCCAATGCAAGCTCCGCGGTCACGGTGCCGGACGCGGCGAGCGCGACATCGGCGGCGGCGAAAGCGGCGAATTTCTCTGCATCCGTTTCCAGAATATGCAGCACTGCCGGCCAGTCCTTCGTCATTGCACGCACGGCCGCGCGAACGTGCGGCACGGTCGGCAGAACGCAAACGAGATTCGGTATCGCGCGGGCAACGATCCCTACCGCCTCGCGAAAACGCGGCAGAAGAAGCTTCACTTCGCTCAACCGGCTGCCGGGCAGCACGGCAAGAACGGGAGCGTCGGCCGCGATCCCGAGCTTGCCGCGTAAAGCTTCGCCGCCGGTCATCCGCGCGGCGCGTTCGACCACGGGGTGACCGACGAATATGGCGTGCAATCCGTGCGCCTCGAAAAACGGCACCTCGAACGGCAGCAGCGCCAGGACGAGGTCGAAATAGCGCGCCATCTTGCGGGCGCGGTAGGAGCGCGACGCCCAGACCTGCGGCGCCACGTAATTCACCGTGCGGATCGAAGGATCGATGCGCTTGATGCGCTGGGCGATTCGGTGAGTGAAATCGGGGCTGTCGATGAGGACGACGGCATCCGGCCTGCTTCGCAGCGCCGCGTCGGAGGCCTGCCGGACGCGGCGCAGAATGGCGGGAATGCGCGGCACCACTTCGCGCAGACCCATCACCGCCGTATCGTCGAGCGGGAACAGCGATTTGAGACCTTGCGCCGCCATCGCCGGCCCTCCGACTCCCGTAATCTCCAGAGAATTTCCGGCGACCGACTTCAATCCCCGCATCAATTCGGCGCCCAACTGATCTCCGGAAGGTTCGCCGCATACGAGCATCAGCCGCAAGGGGCGATCCGCGGCAATCGCGTCAGTCCGCATATGCGTTTCGCGAGAAACCGAAGAGGAATAAACCCGCATCGTCCGCCGCACGCACGACGTCGCGGGCGTTGACGACGAGCGTGCCGGATGCCTCGACGGCGATTCCGGCCAATCCCGCAGCCTTGGCGCGAGCGACGGTCTCGATACCGATGACCGGGAGATCGGTCTTGCCGTCCTGCCGCGGCTTGAGCGCCTTGACCAGAACGCCCTTGGGCGCCGCGGGTGTCCCCCGAACGGCCTCGGGCAAATTTGCGACGCGGTCGATCATGGCATCGGTACCTTCGGCGGCCTCTACGGCGAGCACAAGGCCGGTGCAAACTGCGGCGGCTTGGCCCACATCGAGCGCGCCCAAGCGACGGACGACTCGGACGCCCACAGCAATATCGTTCATGTCTTCTGCGGAAGGTGCAACGCCACCGAGTACTCCCTCGCGGGCAAGCAGTCCGGGCGCCGCCTCGCCGACACCGATCGCACGAAAGCCTTCCTTTTCGAGCAGCGCGACGACGAATTTGAGCAACGCATCGTCCCCCCGCCGCGCGGCGGCGAGGATCTTCGGCAGGAGCGCGACGCTTTTCGCATCGAGCTTGAGGTCGGAGAAGCGCGGCCGCGCGACTCGGCCGCACAACAGAACATCCTTGCAGCGATGCGCGCGCAGCAGCTCGATCGCTTTGCGCGTCTCGCCCAACGCAACCCAATCATGCGAATATGCTTCGATCGCCGGATCCGCCCAACCGCGCAGGCCCAGAACGAACACCGCGCGGCCGGATTGCTGCACGCATCGGGCCACCGCAAGCGGAAGCTCGCCCCCTCCGGCAATGATGCCGAGCACGTCCACGTTTGCTCAGTCTCCGTCCAAAACTCCGCCGCGCTTGCGCGCCGGCGCGATGGGCCGCTTCGCATCGGCCAAGATAAACGAGACCACGTCCCGGACTTCGGCCACGCCGGGCCAACGCTCCGCCGCGCTGCGCGCTTTGGCGTGGATCGTCCCGTTGCCTTCGAGAAAGATGAAGCGATAAGCCGCGCGCAGCGCATGGATATTGGCGCGCGGAACATTGCACCGCTTGAGGCCGATGAGGTTGAGCCCTCCCAGACGAACGTGAAGCCCGATGCCCATGCCGTAGGGAATGACATCAGTGGTGACACCCGACAGGCCGCTGATGAAGGCATAGCGGCCGACGCGCCCGAATTGCTGCACGCAAGCCTGGCCGCCCAGAATCACGCCGTCCCCAAGATCGGCATGTCCTCCGAGCAGAACGCCGTTGGAAAGCGTCACCTCGTTGCCGACGCGGCAATCATGGCCGACATGCGAATAGGCCATGAGATAGCAACGGTCTCCGACGGTCGTCGTGCCACGGCCGGCGCCGCTTCCCATGCTCATGGTGACGCCTTCACGGATGATGTTGTCGGCACCGATCGCAAGAGAGACGGTTTCCGGACTCGGCCTGCGCATTTGCGCGTCGCCGCCCAGAGCCGCGTGCGGGTAAACGATCGTTCGCGCGCCGATCCGCGTGCGGCCGGCGACGACGACGTGGGAAACAAGCCTGACGCCGTCGTCGAGAATGCAGCAGCCGCCGACATGGCAATAGGGGCCGATCTCTACGCCGCCGGCCAGTTGGGCACCGTCTTCAATGATCGCTGTCGGATGGATCTTCATCGGTCGCCTGATCGCGGATCATGGCGCTGAACTCCGCCTCGGCGCACAAGGTGTCGCCAACGTAGGCTTCGCCCATGAAACGCCAAACCGGGCCACGGTGACGTAGCGCCTTGACGGGGATGCGCAAGACATCGCCCGGCTTGACGGGATTGCGAAACCGCGCTTTGTCGATGGTCATGAAATAGACGATGCGATTGTCTTTGGTGAGCCCGAGCGAATGGACGACCAGCGCGCCGGCTGCCTGCGCCATCGCCTCCACCAAGAGCACGCCGGGCATAACGGCAAATCCGGGAAAATGCCCCTGGAAATGCGGCTCGTTGAATGAGACTGCCTTGTAACCTACCGCGCTGACGCCGGGTTTTATCTCGGTGAGCTTCTCGATGAACAGAAAAGGGGCACGATGCGGAAGCAGCCTCTTGATCTGTTCCACGTCCAGCGAAGGGCCCTGCGTAGGCGTTTTGCTATCCATTGCGTCCCTGCCTGCGGCGCTTGGCGAGCAGCGCCAGGACGGCAAGCTCGCGGGCCCATTGCTTTATCGGCCGGGCCGGCACCCCGCCATAGTCCTGCCCTCCGGGAAGGTCGCCCGGAGTGGCTGCGCATCGTCCCGCCAGCCTGGCGCCGGTTCCGATCCTGGCGTGATCCGCCGCCGCGGACTGCCCCCCCATCACGACGAAATCCCCCAGCTCGCAGCTGCCCGCTATTCCGGCCTGGGCTACGATGATGCAGTGGCGTCCGATGCGGGTGTTGTGGCCAATCTGGACCAAATTATCAATCTTGGTCCCTTCGCCGATCACCGTATCGCCCAAAGCGCCGCGATCGACCGTTGTGGCGGCACCGATTTCCACCTTGTCCTGAACGATCACCCTGCCGAGCTGGGGAATTTTCACGTGCCCGCCGGCGCCGGACGCAAATCCGAAACCCGGTTGCCCGATCTGCGCACCGGGAAGAATCGCCACCTCGTCGCCGATGTAGGAGAAGGCAATCGAAACATTGGAGCCGATCTCGCAATTGCGTCCCAGCGCCACGCCGCGTGCGACGACGGTATTGGGACCGATCCGCGCCCCCCGCCCGATCTCGACACGGGGTCCGATTACCACACCCGGCCCGAGCGTGACCCCTTCATCGAGCTGCGCCGTATGGTGGATGGGAGTTTGCTGGCTCCACTTGGGCAACGCATGATCCGGATAGAACGACGCCGCGACGGCAGCGAATGCATGCTGCACGTTATCGCAGGCAATGGCCAGCATCGTGTGCGGAATCGCCGCGACATCGATCTCCCGCGGCACGAAGGCGAATTCCGCTCCCGACCGGGCAAGCAACCTCGCCTGCGTCCCACCCGCGCAGAACGTCAGATGCGCGGGCCCCGCACTTTCGAGGCCCGCGACATCCGAAATAATCCTCCCGCCGTCCGCTCCCGCCGGCAATTCGACCGCGGCCTCCGCACATATCTCCGCCAGCGTCAACGGCCCGCGGTTATCGTAAAAGCGAGGATCGGCCATCAGGAGCAGACGTGACGGGCGCCGCGCGCCCGGTGCACGATCTCAGTGGCCGCCCGTCTCTGCCCCGGCCGGCAGACTGACGAGCTGCACCTTTACACTCGGAAGCTTCTGGTCCAGACGCTGCACGGCGACTTTTGTGACATCGATATCTATCGTACCCAGCACCACCGCCGCACGATCGAGAAGCAGATTAGCCTGGCGTTCCTGCATGATGCCCTGAAGGATGGGACCCAGTGCCTGTTCCACCTGCTGCCGCGCCTGCAGGACGCCGCCCTGAATCTGGGATTGCCGCGACTGGACCTTCTGCTGATAAGCGGCGACCTTGGCATCGAACGCCTTGCGCTTGGCCTCGCGCACGTCCGGCGCAAGGATGGCCATCTGTTGCTGGATGGCCGCCTGTTCTTTTTGCAGGCCGTCCCGCTCGGCCTTGAAATCGGTTTCAGCCTTCTGGGTATAGGCGTTGACCTGCCGGACGATGTCTTGTCCGACTTTCGAGAATCGCAGGATCGCCTGCCGGTCGACGACCAGGATGCGCGGCGCCGGCAGCGGTGCGGCGGCAGGCGGATGGCCCTGGGCTTGCGCCGATGCGCCCATGAGCGCGGCGGCAACCGATATTCCCGCCGTAAAAGCGAGCGTGCGAAGAGTACGTGTCGAGTGTTTCATAGTTCAGAGTCCTGTTCCTGCGCTGAAGTAAATAATTTGGCTTTTGTCGTAGGGTTGTCGCACCACGGGCACGCCGAGATCGATCAGAACCGGTCCGAAGGGCGACTTCCAAGAAACCGCAAGGCCCGCCGAGACGCGCAAGCCCATATTGTCCTTGATGCAGATTTGGTTCGGCTGGACGGGTACCGCGCAGCTCTCGAACGAGCTTTTCGGAATCTCGAAAGAAGCCAAGTGCCCGACGGTTCCGAAATCGCTGAAGAGCGACAGTCCCACGCCATAATCCGCCGGCAGGAAATCCGGCATCCGCAGCTCCGCAGACCCGATCGCATACGCGTCGGCCCCGACCGAGCTGTTGCCGCCGAGGCCAATGCCATCCGCGTAAAGCTCGCGCGGCCCGACGCCGGCAAGCGCAAAGCCGCGGAACGTGTCGCCGCCTCGGAAGAAGCGGTCCTCCAGCCGAACATCCCGATCTCCCCACCCCGCGATATAGCCCGCATTGAACGCCAGCGTGCCCCCGAACTCGTCCCAGAGTACCGGGTGATGATAGCTCGCCGCAGCCGTTGTACGGATATACTTCACATTGCCGCCGAATCCAGCAAAATCCTCATCGAGTTCGGCGGTAGCGCCTCGTCTGGGTTTGAGGGGATCGTCGAGGGTATTGTAGGTATAGCTATAGCCGATCGACGACGTGGTTGCGGAGCCTTGCGCGGCAGCCTGCTCGATGATGGGGTTGGTCTGATAGAACGTCGAGATCTTGTCGATGCGCAAAGTATAGCGCAGCCCGGCCGCGCCATATTCCGAGGTGGGAAAGCCGAAGCGGAAGCCGATGGCCGACGTGTCGCCCTGATAGCTCGCCTGCTGAAAATAGGTGATGATCTTGTAGATATCGATTCCCGCCGATATCGGCCGATCCATGAAATAGGGTTCGGTGAAGCTGACTTGCGCCTGACGATAGATGCTGGAGGCTTCGATGCTCAGACGAAGATATTGGCCGCGGCCGAACAGGTTGCGTTCGGTATAGCTGAACTGACCGACGAAGGAGCTGTAGGACGAATATCCCGCGCCGAGCTGCAATTCGCCGGTGGACTGCTCGGTGACGTTCACGTTCAGAACGGCGCGATCGGGCTGCGAGCCGGGCACGGCCTTGATACTCACGTCCTTGAAGAAGCCGAGCGCCTTGATGCGGTTTTGCGAGCGGTCGACCAGAACGCGATTGTAGGCATCGCCTTCCACAATGCGGAACTCGCGCCGGATCACCTTGTCGAGCGTGCGCGTATTTCCCGTGATGTTGATCTTCTCGACATAGACGCGCGGACCTTGATCGACCTCGAAGATCACATCGATCGTGCGTTTGTTGCGATCGCGCTTAATGCGCGGATGGATTTCCGCGAAAGCATAACCCTTGGTTCCGGCCGCATTGGTCAGCGCGTCGATCGATTTGTCGATCAGCTCCGCATTGTAGATGTCGCCGTCATGGATCGGCACCAGCGGCCGCAATGCGACCGGATTCAGTTCCTTGATCTTGGAATCGATGATCACACGGCCGAAGTTGTAGCGGTCGCCTTCGTCCACGGTGAACGTGATGAAGAAGTTCTCGCGATCGGGCGTCAGTTCGGCGACGGCGGACACGACACGGAAATCGGCGTAGCCGCGCTGCAGATAAAACCGGCGCAGCTGCTCGCGGTCGAATGTGAGCCGGTCAGGATCGTAATTGTCGTTGGAGGCGAGGAACCGCCACCAGCGGCTCTCTTCGGTGGCGATCTGTCCTTTCAGCGTGCCGTCGTTATAGTGCGTGTTGCCGATAAAGGAGATGCGCGCCACGCCGGTAGTCGGCCCCTCGTTGATCGAGAAGATGAGATCGACGCGGTTCTGGGGACGCTGAATGATCTGCGGATCGACGGTGGCGGCGAACTTGCCGTTGCGCCGATAGAGCTCGATGATGCGCTGAATGTCGGCCTGCACCTTGGAGCGCGTGAATACGGTGCGCGGTTTGAGTTGCACTTCCTTGGTGAGATCCTTCTCGGAAACCTTGTCGTTTCCCTCGAATACCACCTGATTGATGATGGGATTTTCCACGACGTTGACGGTCAGCGTCGATCCGTCCCAATTGAATTTCACGTCGGCGAACAGACCGGTCGCAAAAAGAGTCTTGAGCGAGCGGTCGGCGACCGCCGGATCGTAGGCGTCTCCCTCCTTGACGGAAACATAGGTGAGGACGGTGGCCGGCTCGATTCGCTGCGTCCCCTCGACGAGGATTCTCTTGATGACGCCGCCGGGTTGAGCGGCCTGCACGGTGTTTGCAGCCGGCGCAGACGGGCCGGCCTGCGCCAACGCCGGCACATCGGCGCCTGCGAACGTTGCGCATGTTGCGGCCAAGGCGACACGGCTGATCCGCGCGAAGGGAAAGGCGTTCAGACTTCATCCATTCGTCTCGAGGCGCTGGCAGATCGCGTCGATCCCCAGGCGCCGGTTATGGCTTTAGAAGCCGGGCGATGTCGTTCCAGGTCGCAAAAAGAAAGAGCCCCAATATGAACGCCAATCCCAGGCGAAATCCGACGTCTTGGGCCTGGGCCCCCAATGGTCTGCCCAGCGCCACTTCGCATCCATAGTACAGAAGATGCCCGCCGTCGAGCACGGGGATGGGAAAAAGGTTGACCAGACCGACGCTTATCGAAACGAGGGCGGCGAGCCTGAAGAGCGACAGCCAGCTCACCGCCGCCACCTGAGCCGATATCTGCGCAATGCCGAGCGGACCGCGAATCTCGTCGCCGGTCATCTGGAACGAGAACCGTTTCAACAGGAATGCGAATGTCTGCTCGATCACCGACCAGGTCTGCCGCGTGGCTTCGGCAACGGCCGAAATCGGTCCGTAGCGAATGACCTTCCAGTGATCGGATGTCGGCCCCCCGATCCCCAACTGGGCGACGCGCTGCCCGAACTCCTTGAGCGCGGACAAGCGCGGCACGGCGTGCAGCGCGATGGCCTTGCCCTGGCGCTCGACCACGATGGTGACCTGCCGGCATGCCTGATCCCAGATGGCGGCGGGAATCTGATCGAAGCTGTCGATCGTCTTGCCGTTCACCGACGCGATTGTATCGCCGGCATGAAATCCGGCTGCGGCCGCGGGGCTGCCCGGCACGATTTTGCCCACTACAGGGGCAACGACCACGCTGCCGAACGCCATCAGGAATCCGGCAAGGATGACGATTGCGAGCAAGAAATTCGCAAACGGTCCCGCCGCAACTATGAAGGCACGCTGATAGACAGGCTTGAAGGCGAATGCCGATGCTTTGTCTTTTTCGGAGAGTTTCTCGGCCTGACCGGCTTCGGTGAAGCCCATCACGTTGGTATCGCCTAGGAATTTGACGTAACCTCCGAGCGGAACCCAACAGATTTTCCAGCGGGTGCCCTTGCTGTCGCGCCAGGAAAAGATCGTGGAGCCGAAACCGATGGAGAAGGAATCGACGCTGACGCCGCAGGCCCGCGCCGCCAGGAAATGGCCGAGTTCGTGGAAAAACACGACCGGCGTGATCATAAACACAAACGGCAGCAGGTTGTGGACAATCCATATCAGCGGGTCGGAAACCAGCATCTCAGCTCCTTGCACGCCTAGGCTGCCAGCTTCCGACAGAGCGCGTCCGCCGTACGGCGCGCCTGCACGTCGATTGCCAGGATATCCTGGAGGTCCCCAGGGTGTCCCGGCTGCGAATTGTGCGCGCACTGCAATGTTTCTTCGATCACGCGGGCGATGTCCAGAAAGCCGATCCGGCGGCTCAGGAACGCCGCGACTGCAATCTCGTTGGCGGCATTGAGAATCGTAGGCGCTGCGCCACCGAGACGCATGCAATCCTGCGCCAGCGCCAGGCAGGGAAAACGGCTGGTGTCGGGTTCCTCGAAGGAAAGCTGCTTGACGCGCGCAAGGTCGAGCCGGCTGGAAGGAGACGCCATGCGTCGCGGCCAGGCAAGCGCGTAGGCAATGGGCGTGCGCATGTCCGGAGCGGAAAGATGGGCGAGGGTCGAGCCATCGGCATAGGCGACCAGGCAATGTACGATCGACTGCGGATGAACGATCACGCCGAGCTTTTCGGCGCCGAGGGCAAACAGGAAATGCGCCTCGATCAGCTCGAGCCCCTTGTTCATCAGCGTGGCGCTGTCGACGGATATCTTGGCGCCCATCGACCAATTGGGATGCGCCACAGCTTCTTCCGGCGTGGCGAACTGCATCCGTTCGCGCGGCCATTGGCGGAAAGGCCCGCCGGAAGCCGTCAGCGTCAAGCGCTCCACGGCGTGCGACTGCGCGAAATCGAGAATCTGGAACGCTGCGTTGTGCTCGGAATCCACCGGTACGACCACCGCGCGCGACGCCTTCAGCGCATTGCGGAATATGTCTCCTGCCGCGACGACGCATTCCTTGTTCGCAAGCGCGATTATGGCGCCGCGTGCGACCGCGACGAGAGCCGGCTCGAGCGCCGCCGCGCCCACGATGGCCACCATCACGGTGTCGGAATGCCTGGACGCGGCATCGCGCACGGCTTCGCTCCCGGCTGCGACCTCGATTCCGCATCCCCACAGCTCCTGCTTGAGATCGCAATAGCGCGCTTCATCGCCGATGACCGCCAGGCGCGGGCGAAATCGCTTCGCCTGGGCGGCAAGGGACTCGACGCTGGATCGAGCGGTGAGCGCCTCGAGTGGCAACACGTCCTTGCCGTAGTGGGCGCGGGCATGCGCAACGACGTCGAGTGTGCTGACCCCGATAGAGCCGGTGCTGCCCAGGATTGACAGTTTCCGCGAAAGCACGTCGCGCAGGATATTTACCGGGTTGTCCGTATGGGGCGTCACGGGTGGGCTCCGAAAAGGAGGTCGGCACCGAACACGAATACCAGAGCAGCCGCAAGCGGAACCGCAAACAATGCCGAATCGATGCGATCGAGAACGCCCCCGTGACCTGGAATCAGACCGCCGCTGTTCTTCACGCCGACGCGCCGCTTGAACCACGATTCGAACAGATCGCCGGCATGAGCGGCAACCGCAAGGAGCGCGGCGATCGGCACCGCCGCCCAGCCGTTTCCATGCAGCAGAAAGACGTAGCCCGACAGCGCCACGGCCGGAGCGACAATCCCGCCCACGATTCCCGCCCAGGTCTTGTTGGGCGACAGGCTGGGCGCGAGCTTCGGGCCGCCGATAAATCGGCCGAGCACGAGCGCGCCCGTGTCGGCCGTCCAGATCGTAATGAACAAACCTAAGATAACCCATGGGCCATGGGCGGCTCTGAGAGCGGTCACGCACAATGCCGGTACGCCGATGTAGAACGCGCCCACGCCATTCCAGACAGGGGAATTACCGCGGCGGTAGGCTGCGCCCGACGCCAAAACGGCTCCGCCGGCCAATACGCCGGCAGCCCACGCCGGGTGCGCAGCGTGCATCAGCACAGTCAGTGCAACGGCAACGGCGCCGCCCGTGAACGCACTTTCAAGCGCGTAATTGCGGCCGCTCGTCATGCGGTTCCATTCGCGGGCGGCGGCAAAGGCGATCAGTGCGACGAATGCGGCAAAAAAATCGGTTCCCGCGAAATTTGCGGCCAGTACGACAACGGCAAGCAACACGCCGAAAAACGCACGAAGCGGCCATTCCTGCACGAGTTCGCGTATAGCGCTCACCCGCACGTCCCGGCCCTGCGGCGCTTTGGGTGGAGCCAAAGTAAGTTCGCGTCCTCCATATCGCGCAGCGATCAAGCCACCGCCTCCGGCGCCACCGCGCCGAAGCGCCGCTCGCGCTGCGCATAGGAACCCAGCAGATCCAGGAAATGGGCGCGCGAGAAATCCGGCCATAGCGTATCGACGAAAGCGAATTCCGCATAGGCGGACTGCCAGAGCAAAAAATTGCTCAACCGGCGCTCGCCGCTCGTGCGGACGATCAGATCGGGATCGGGGAGCCCGCGTGTCTGAAGGCGCGCCGCGAACACGTCTTTGGTAATGTCCTCGGGATCGATCTCGCCGCGCGCCGCCGCCATTGCCAGGTTGCGCGCGGCGGCCAGAATCTCTTCCTGCGCGCCATAATCGAATGCGAACGTCAAGTTGAGGCCGGTGCCGCCGGCGGTTCTGCGCTCGCCCTCCTCGATCATGAGAAGGATATCTTCTTCGGCGCGCGAACGGTTGCCGATGATGCGCATACGGACATTGCGGTCGACCAGCTCGTTCACGTCTTCGCGGAAATAGGCGCGGAACAGGCCCATCAGGTGACCGACCTCGCCGACCGGACGCTTCCAGTTCTCCGAGGAGAAGGCGTAGAGCGTCAGATATTGCAGGCCGACATCGATAGCCGCTCTGACGACCGTGCGCACGGCGGCAACGCCCTGCACATGGCCGGCGGCGCGCGGCAGGAAGCGCTTGCGCGCCCAACGGCCGTTGCCGTCCATGATGATCGCGACATGACGCGGGAGACTTTCCCTTGCCGGCGCAACGCTCACCGCAGTCATGATCGTAACTCCCAGCCGCTCGAACACGCGCGGACTCAGACCTGCATGATTTCCTGTTCCTTGGCGTGCAAGGCCTGGTCGATGTCGCGGATGTGCGCATCCGTCAGTTTCTGTAATTCTTCGCCGAGCTTGTGATGCTCGTCCTGTCCGATCTTGTGGTCCTTTTCGAGCCTCTTGAGAATCTCCATGCCGTCGCGGCGCACGTTGCGCACGGCGACCCGAGCCTGTTCGGCATATTTGTGAGCGAGTTTTGCAAGTTCCTTGCGGCGTTCCTCGTTCAGTTCGGGGATCGGAATGCGCAGCAGCTGGCCGTCGACCTGCGGATTGAGCCCGAGACCTGCGTCGCGAATGGCCTTGTCCGCCGTCTTGACCAGCGCCTTGTCCCACACCTGCACGGTGAGAAGCCGCGGCTCCGGCGCGCTGACGGTGCCGATCTGGCCGATCGGCATCGCGCTGCCATAGGCCTCGACCGTGACGGGGTCCAGCAGCGCGGTGCTGGCGCGGCCGGTCCGCAGGCCGGCAAATTCCGCCTTGAGTGTCGAAACCGCGCCGTTCATGCGGCGGTTCATACCGTCCTTATCGAATCCCGATAGATTTGTCATGTCTCGTCTCCCGCCAAGTCAGCCTTGCTCGGCAATGAGGGTACAGCGACCTTGGCCTTTCAGCACGGCAGCAAGCGCGCCGCGATCGTGGATCGAAAAGACAATGATGGGAATGCGGTTTTCTCGCGACAGGCTGATCGCCGATGCATCCATCACCTTGAGGTCCTTCGACAGGACCTCATGATAGCTTAAAAAGTCGTAGCGCTCCGCATCCGGATGCTTCTTGGGATCGGCGCTGTAAACCCCGTCGACCTGGGTGCCCTTGAGCATGGCATCGCAGTTCATCTCGGCGGCGCGCAGCGCCGCCGCCGTATCCGTCGTGAAGAAGGGATTGCCGGTTCCGGCGCCGAAGATCACCACCCGGCCTTTCTCCATGTGGCGGATGGCGCGCCGGCGGATGTAAGGCTCGCAGACCGATTCCATCGGAATGGCGGATTGGACGCGGGTCGGTACGCCTGCCCGTTCGAGTGCCGCCTGCATGGCCAGCGCATTGATCACGGTGGCCAGCATGCCCATATAGTCGGCGGTGGCGCGCTCGATGCCGTCTCCGGCGGCGGCAAGGCCGCGGAAGATGTTGCCGCCGCCGATGACGAGACAAACCTGCGTGCCGGACTGCGCGGCATCGCGCACGTCGGCTGCGATGCGCTCGACCGTGCCGATATCGATGCCGTAGTTCTGGGGTCCCATCAACGCCTCGCCGGAGACCTTGAGCAGTATCCGGCCATATCGAGGCGCAGAGCCCATGATTTTATCCCCTGGCCGCGTCAGCGGCCCGCCATCGCCTTTACTTCACCGGCGAAGTCGTCCCCGTCGGACTTCTCGATCCCCTCGCCCACCGCGAAGCGCAGAAAGCCGACGACCGAGATCGGCGCCCCAAGCTCCTTGGCGGTTTTTTCCACCACCTTGCCGACAGAGGTTTCCTGATCGATGACGAAGATTTGCGACAGCAGAACCGATTCCTCGTAGAACTTGCGCATCCGGCCTTCGATCATCTTGTCGATGACGCTCTCGGGCTTGCCGGACTGGCGCGCGAGATCGCGCTGCACTTCGCGCTCGCGGGCCACCACATCGGCGGGAAGCTGCTCGACCGTGAGCGCAAGCGGCGCAGCCGCCGCGACATGCATGGCGATCTGTCTGCCGAGCGCCTGAAGCTTCGCCGCATCGGCCGTGGATTGCAGTGCGACGAGTACGCCGATCTTGCCGAGCTCGGGCGACACCGCGTTGTGCACATAGGACGCCACTACGCCGGGCGACACCGCCAATGCCGCAGCCCGCCGCACGCTCAAGTTCTCGCCGATCTTGGCGACGAGCTGCGTCAGCATCTCGCCGACCGTGGCGCCGCCCTCTTCCATGGGGTTTGCCACAAGCTTTTCCGCGTCGCCCTCGAGATCGAGCGCCAGCTCGGCCGCGCGCTTGACGAAATCCTTAAACTGGTCGTTGCGGGCGACGAAATCCGTCTCCGAATTGATCTCGACCAGCGCACCGGCATCGCCGCGCACCGCAACGCCGATCAGGCCCTCGGCCGCCACGCGGCCGGCCTTCTTGGCCGCTCTGGCGAGCCCCTTCTTGCGCAGCCAATCGACGGCGGCTTCGAGATCGGCGCCGGTCGCTTCCAGCGCCGATTTGCAATCCATCATGCCGGCGCCGGTCTTGTCGCGCAGCTCCTTCACCATGGTGCTGGTAATGTTCGCCATGTTCAGCTCCGCCGTCCCGGTCAGGCCGCCGCCGGCGCGGCTACGGCACTGTCTTGCGCAGTCTCGCCCAGCGGCACTTCCTGCTCGCCCATGTCGAGCCCCGCAGCCGTCTGGCTCTCCGAGAGGCCGTCGATGAGCGCTCTCGCCACCAGGTCGCAATAGAGCACCAGCGCGCGCGCCGCGTCGTCGTTGGCGGGAATGGGATAGGCGATGCCGTCGGGGTTCGAATTGGAATCCACAATGGCGGCAACCGGAATGCCCAGCTTCTGGGCTTCGGCGACCGCGATCTCTTCCTTGTTCGTGTCGATCACGAACAGCATGTTGGGAAGGCCGCCCATCTCCTTGATGCCGCCCAGCGAGCGCTCCAGCTTGTCGCGCTCGCGCAGCAGACCCAGAAGCTCCTTCTTGGTGAGACCAGAACCGGACGCAGTATTCAGCGTCTCCTCGATCGTGCGCAGACGGCGGATCGAGTTGGAAATCGTCTGCCAGTTCGTCAACGTGCCGCCGAGCCAGCGATGGTTCACATAGTATTGGGCGCACCGCTTGGCGGCGGCCGCGACCGGCTCGCTGGCCTGACGCTTCGTACCCACGAACAGCACCCGGCCGCCGCCAGCCGCGATGTCGCGGAGCGCCACGAGCGCCTGGTGCAGCAGGGGCACGGTCTGGGTGAGATCGATGATGTGAATATCGTTGCGGGCGCCATACAGATAAGGCGCCATCTTGGGATTCCACCGCTGCGTGCGATGGCCGAAATGGGCCCCCACCTCGAGCAGCTGGCGCATGGTGTATTCTGGCAAAGCCATTGGAAAGTCTCTCCTTTTCCGGTTCAACCTGACGCGAGGGATGCGACCCATACGGGCACCGGACGGGGATGGAGCGACACGCTCCACGACCCACCCTCACGTGCGGAATGGCGAGGGTTATAGGGAGACTGCCCCGGCCGCGCAAGCAGGGACGCTGGGGCCGTCAGGAGTTTTGGGCGACTGGCAACAAAGTGTCCGTTCCGTGGGGATTAACCGGATGTACGTCCGGCCTTCGCCGCCAGCCACCAAGCGGCAGTATTCGACTACAATCTTAAGGATAAATTAGCCCCGCGGTCCCATTGGACACAAAATCTGGTGGTTTTCCTGCGAACTTTCCCTGAGCTGATCACAAGATTTTCACTAAGCGACTGTTTCAATTGAAATATTTTTTAAACAGGGCGCCGATTTTCCTTTTTCCCGGTATTATGGCGCAAACGCCACAAGAAAACAGGCACCGCCGCACCTAATTCCTAGGGCATGAGCGAGCATGTCCTGACGGTCCTCCGCGCCAAGCGGGCTGAGATATCCGGCCAGGTCCACGACACTGAGAAGAGGCTGGCCAAGCTCCGGGCGGCTTTGGCCAATCTCGATGCGGCTATGAATATCCTAACGCCCGACCACCCGGACTACGTGCCCCTGCGCCGGGGTTACAAGCGGACCAACTACTTCGCCCGGAATGAACTGCCCCGGCTTGTCCGGGACGCGCTACGGATCGCCGACAAGCCCCTCTCCGCGACCGAGATCGCCGCCCATGCCATCGCGGCCAAAGGGCTCCCGCCATCCGCCCATGCGGCAACGGTTCAATCGGTCCTGACGGTGCTGAACGTCCGGGCTCGCAAGGGCGAGTTCACCAAGACGGGCAGGACGCGGGACGCGCGATGGGAAACGTTCGCCTAGAAATATCAGCGCAAGGGACCGCTGGTAGGAGGGGGGGCTCCTTAGTCCCCTGCGCCGCCAATGCCGGAGCCTGTTCGGTTCGGCAAGGGACTTCAGGCTACACAAGCGGATTGCCGCCCGCATTGCGCGATATCAAGCAGCTCAAAACGCCAAATGGGCCGTAGCGGCTCCATGGCGAGAGGGGCACGGGGCGGGGATGGAGTTTCGCCAAATTATTAACACGTTTGACAGATAGGGATTGCTTTGCTGGCTGTATAGGGTACCTTATCGCCATCAGACACATAAAGAATCCTTTATGTGCATCCTCTCAGGCGGCGATAGGCCGCGATGAGGAAGAGATGTCAGCAAGACAGATCGATGATGACACTCCGGCGTTCGCGGCGCCGCTTATAGGCTTTCGTTCACGGAAGGCCGCGCAAATCTGCGCCTATTTCGCAAATCGCAGTGGCAGCGTAATCGACAAACTCAAGCTGATTAAGCTCGTCTACTTATCGGAACGTCGGTTCTTGGCCGAGCATCACATACCAATGCTATTTGACGAGTTCTACTCGCTGCCGCATGGTCCGATTTGTTCCAGCACCCTGAACGGTCTGGACGGCTTGATACATAAGCCTTTATGGGAACAGTTTGTCCATCGCGATGGACGGGACAAAATTTACGCCGTGAAATCGTTCACTCGGCCGGAACTGGACGAAATCAGCAACGCAGAGTTGCGCGTACTAGACGAACTATGGCGCGAATTCGCTCAGTACACTGCATGGCAGATACGGGATTATTCCCATGAACACTGCCCAGAATATACTGAGGTGACCGATGGTCGCGTTCCCATATCGTATCGTGAAGTATTGCAGGCCCAAGGCGATGACGACGCTGAAAGCGTCGAAGAGGAAGTCGCAGAGTTCAGGCGCGTACAGAACGCGCTAGGTGGATGAGTATCGAGTTCCGGCCAGAGCGTGGTGGTACGCTCTGGATTCCTGGGACTGGGCCGCCAAGTGATCCTGATAAGGCTCATCTTTACGTCATTCTCACTGCAACTTGTTCCAACGGACAGAATTTGCTTGTCCCGATTTGCCGTGCCCGAAAAAAATTTGACCCCACTTGCGTAATTGAGCCATCTGAGAATGCGCACGACTTCATTATAGAGACGAGTTACGTGGCTTACGCCTTCCTGCAAACCTATGGCGCGCCATTTCTGATCAACCAAGTCAAAAAGAAAATCATGGCTGACCGAGGACCAATCGCATCAGTCGTTCTGACGAAGATTTGCGATGGTATCGACGTTTCGGATTTATCGCCTCCCCGACAGCAACAGTATTACGCCGAGCAAGCCGCGTTGCGGAACCCATAGTCACGTAGGCTTCACGTGCCGTTGCCAATACCCGCTGAAATCGACTGACGGTCCCCGCTTCATCGCCAGCGCCGCAACGGTGCGGGTTTGCTCGCCATTGGAGACGCGGCGGTTGTCTTCGCGCCAACTCGCCTCTTGGGCGTACCGGAGAAGGTAGGAGCCCGCGATATGGTGATGGTGCCCTAGCTCAGCACGGCGCAAGCGGGAAAAATAGGACTCCGCCCAATTCGTGCAAGCCTCGCCGTCGCTGTAGGCTTCTTCGTGGTTGATCCGCTTCATTTCAAAGCGGCCATGCAGATCGTTCCATGACGGCGCTTCGTCGGCGTGGAGCTTCGTGCCCTTCGCGACGCGCGCCTTGATCCAGGACACCGCCGCGTCTTCCGACTTGAACACGGCCGGCAGGCTTTCCCCGCCATGCTCGCGGATCACGACAACGCATTGACGTTTGCCGGTTTGGTTGTGCGCAAGGCGGCGGTCCCGGCGGTTCTCTTGATAATTGGCAGGCTTCACGTAACCGCCGAAATATGCACCGTCCACGGACGCTTCCGGGTGGTCATCGCCGATCACCCGGCCCTTGAGTTCTTCGGCCATCGCCTCGCGGAGCTTGTGGGCCAGGACGAATGCGCTCTTGTAGGCGAGCCCAAGATCGCGGGAGAGCGCCAGCGCGCTCTTGCCCTTCACTTCGTTACAGAAGATCGCAATCGCCGCGAGATAGTCCCGGAGCGGCTTCTTGTGGCTGGCAAAGAGCGTCCCGGACGTGATGCTGAAATCGGCCTTGCAGGCGCGGCAGCGAAAGCGGGGAGCGCCGCTCGGGCGCCGGCAGTCGTAAGCGTCCAGCCCACCGCAAGCCGGGCACATGGGCTCGCCCTGTGTGTCGGTCCAACGGATTTTGCGGAAAGCCGTCTCCGCTTCCCCATCGGTCATCCCCAGCACGTCCGCAAGGCGGAGCGTCTTGGCTTTGGAGGAAAGGAGGAAGTGTTGGCTCACGGTCTGTCTCAAGCAATCGGTATCTGTTACATATGACAGATATCGGGTACTTGCAACAGCTAATTACGCCAGATATAATTTATATCTGTCATATCTGGCATGTGAGGAATGCATGGCTTTCGCCAAGACCGAAGCGGAAATCGCGGACAGGGCTTCCCGGTTCCTGAAAGGCGAACTGAAGAAGGCGGGGCTTACCTATGATGACCTAGCGGAGCGCCTCGCAAAGCATGGCCTGAAGGGTGAGACGCGCAATTCCATCACGTCGAAGCTCGCGCGCGGGACGTTTGCCGCTACGTTCTTTTTGGCATGCCTTGCGGCGTTAGAGATGGAAGGCGTGAGGCTGGATGACATCTAGGGCGCTTTAGGCTGGGGTTCCTTTGGAAGCGCCTGTGTGATTTGCTGAACTTCGGTATGCACCATGTCGCGGATTTGGGTTCCTAAACCGAACACCGAGGGAAATAGCGCCAAAATGCCAATGATAATTGCCATTACCCCTATGCCAACGCCCCATGTTATTTCGCGGCTGGAGCGGGCCTCAGAACGGATTTCTTGCCGCGTTTCTTGGTTATCTTTTAGCACATAGTCTAGTTTTGTCAGGACTAGATCGAGCTTGCCTTCAATGCGCGCGATCTTCGTGTCGGTTTCTGCACTCACACGTCCAAGTTTCGCGTCAATTTCCTCGCGGCCGATGTCAGTCATTTTCCCACCACCACCACTACCGCCCCCGCCAGTGGCTATCTTTGTTTGCCCTGAGCTTCCAGAGGAAGCGGCCGAAATGCCTAAGACGTGATGGCCGCTTGTGCTGGCAAGCTCCGGGAATGTGACCACTTGCCCCATTACTGATCCAGGACGGCTTTGTTTCGCTCTCGCGCTTTGGCGCGGTCATCTTCAGATATGCTGAATTGTTTTTCGAGGTGCAGGACGAGGTCTTCGGCGACGTTCTTACTGAACGCGACGGAGACAATTGGGCGGGTAAAAGCTCGAAGTTCTCCGTCTTGGGCTTGCGCCACGCCTCCCCCGCCGAGAGTAAGAGTACAGCTTGAGCCGTTTTCGGACGGCAATAGCATGAACCTATTGATGACGATTGGGGTTGCCGCGAATTCGAGGGATTTAATCTCAAACTCAGCCGCCATCCTGGCAATCGCCTCAGCCACCTTTGGGTCATTTTGGTCAAGGGACATGGGCGCCGATCCGTCAAAAAACGGGCCGCATCCAAGCATGAATGTGTTACAGAGTCAGGCTCTTCGGCTTGTAATTTTATTACATTATCCATAGCTGACTACCCGTCAACTATGTGGTGCCGCCGACCGGGAAAATCCGGTGGCGTTTGCGCCATAATACCGCTTTTTCCCCTCAGATTTTCCCTCACTGAGGGAAAATGTTGACATTGCGTCAACATTCTCGGACGCAGCGACCGATGAGACCGCTTCGGTTGTATACACACCGCCATAAAAATCAAGGGGCGATTCCATAGGCACGGGCTTCCAAGCCCGCATCCTCCCTCGCGCTGCGCGCCGCGGAGGACAACTCCGGCGACATGTCCGCCGAAGCCTTGCCTGCCTGCGCCCGGCAAACCTGTTGATGACAGGGGCCGCCGCTTGCCCCGGGGCGATGCAATCCCTTCCACTTTGCATCGGCGCCACGCGATTCGACGATCATGACAAGGACACGAAAACCGAAGAGAAACGCGCGGAAAGTTCTCGCGCGGCCTGCCGTCGTCGGCTGGAATACAAGCGACGAACAGGAGATCGAGGTCCGGCGCTGGCGGGGCCGCACCGAAATCCTCGGCGTGGAGGCTCTCGAACCGCGATATTCCGCCTTCGGCACATTCCGGGTGCGCTCCGCCTCGGGAAGCGTCTACGAGGTGGAGATACGCGACCTGGCCGGCCGCAACAATTCCTGCGGCTGCCTGGATCATCGCGCCGGCGGCCTGGGAACCTGCAAGCACGTCGAAGGCGTATTGGCGGCGCTGAAGAAGAAGTTGGGCGTACGAAGATTCAAGGCGATGGCAGCGGAAGGATCGCCGCGCGTCGAAATCTTCCTGGCGCGCGACGGTGCACCGCGGCCGCAAATCGCCCTGCCCAAAACGGGTGCAAGCGCTGGGGCGCGCGCATGGCTTCGTCCGTTTTGCGGATCGGATGGCCGGCTCAAAAGCTCACCCGCGGCCATCGCAGCGCTGCTCGAAGCGGCGGCAACTGCTCCTAACGACGTCCGCATTTCGCAGTATTTGGGCCCGTGGCTCGAGCGCGAGCGGCGCCTTGCCGCACGCGACGGTGCCAAGCGCGCCTTCCTGGCCGATGTGGACGCCGGAAGCGCCGTGTGGGAGATGCTCAAGCACCCGCTCCTGCCCTATCAGAAGGATGGCACGCTGCATCTTGCATTCGGCGAGCGAGCGCTGCTTGCCGACGAAATGGGCCTGGGCAAAACGATCCAGGCCATTGCCGCATGCGAAATCCTGGCACTGCGCAAGGGCATCGCGCGCGTGCTGGTGGTGTCGCCCGCTTCGGTCAAGGCGGAATGGGAAGAACAGATCGCCCGCTTTACCGAGCGCGAGGCGCGCTTCGTCGCGGGACCGCGGCACGAACGGCTGAAGCGTTATGGTGCACCGGCATTCTTCACGCTGGTGAATTACGAACAGGTTCTGAACGACGTCGAGGACATCAACGCGATGCTGAAGCCCGACGTCGTCATCCTCGACGAAGCGCAGCGCATCAAGAACTGGCAGACCAAGACCGCGCGAAAGGTAAAGCAACTCCGCGCGCCCTATGCTTTCGTGCTGACCGGAACGCCGCTGGAAAACCGCATCGACGAAACCTATTCGATCGTCCAATACCTCGACCCCGAGATTTTCGGTTCCCTGTTCCGGTTCAATCGCGACTTCTATGCACTGGACGAACGCGGCCGTCCGGCGGGCTTCCGCAATCTCGACGAGCTACACCGCCGGCTCTCCGGCGTGATGCTCAGGCGCCGCAAGCGCGATGTGGAGAAGGAGCTTCCGGGCCGCACCGTGAAGACCTTCTTCGTCAAGATGGCCGACGAGCAGGCGCAGCGCTACGCCGATTACGAGGGGCCCGCCAAGAAGCTGGCGGCCATCGCGCAGAAGCGGCCATTGACCCAGGACGAATTCGAGCTGCTCCAGAAGCTGCTCGCCTGCATGCGCATGATCTGCGACACGCCGGCCATTCTCGATCCCGATTGCCGCGTGAGCCCCAAGCTCGAGGAGCTGGAAGGCGTGCTCTCCGATCTCCTGGAGGACGGCGAAACCAAGATCGTGATCTTCTCCGAGTGGGTGAAGATGCTGGAGCTGGTGCGCGAGCTTGCAGCGGAGATGGGCATCGATTGCGCCTGGCATACGGGCCAGGTGCCCCAGCTCAAGCGCCGCGGCGAGATTGCCCGCTTCCGCGAGGATAAGGCGTGCCGGATATTCCTTTCCTCCGATGCAGGCGCCGTGGGCCTCAACCTCCAAATGGCAAGCTGCGTGATCAATCTCGATCTGCCGTGGAATCCCGCCAAGCTCGAGCAACGGATCGGCCGCGTGTGGCGCAAGGGGCAAACACGGGCCGTTACGGTCGTCAATTTCGTCACCGAAGATTCGATCGAGCACAACATTCTGCACCTGCTGGCCGACAAGCAAAACCTGGCTGACGGCGTTCTGGACGGCACGGAGGATTACGCGGCGATAAAACTTCCGTCCGGCCGTGCGGCCTTCATCGAACGCATGCAAGCGATGCTGGGGGCGCGCAGCGCGCCGCCACTGAAGATGTTGTCGCCGGAGGAAGCGCTGATCGCCGAGCTCAACGTCCGGCTCGGCGCGCGTCTGCTCCTGGCCGAGCGATGCGCCGGTCGCATCGTCGCCATCGTGGACGGCGACCGCGCGCTCGTAGACAGCGAACGCGAACGGCTGGCGCAGGCCGGCGCCCCGCTTCTTCCCGTGGAGATCATCGATCGCGCGAGCTGGGAAACGATGCAGCGGCTGGCGCAGGCAGGTCTCATCCAATTCCCCGGCGAAGCCGCGCGGCTGAAGCAGCACGCACTGCCGAACGCGAGCGCCGAACCGCTGCTGCATGCGGCGGAGTAGACACACGCCGCCGCTTCAGTACCATCTCTTGCGGGTTGGCGCCGGAAGCTCGTCTCCCTTCAGCGGGAATGGCCGACGCGTTTCGGAGCCGCCGTGGACGTCGCGCAAATGTTGAATTTTCCGTGACGCATGGATATTGTTATCACCTTGCAGGTTAGTGATAACAATGGTCAGAACCCAGATATCTCTCGATAAGGAACTTTACGGCCGGGCCAAGCGCGTCGCCAAGCGACATGGCGTTTCGTTTTCCGAGTTGTGCAGGCAAGGCATCGCCGAGATCGTTGCACGCGAGAGTTCGAATATGCCGTGGATGCGATACGCAGGAATCGTCGAAGGCGAGATCGACGACAGCGCCAGCGTGGACGAAGTCGTGTACGGGCGCGAGCAGCCGTGAGCAGGTCGGTTTTTCTGGATACCGGCATATTCATCGCTATGATCGTCAGACGCGACCGGCATCATCGCCAGGCTGTCGAGATGTTTGGACGGACGGGCACGAGATGGATCACCTCCTTGCTCGTTGTCGCCGAGGGCTACACCTGGTTTCTGCACCGGCTGGGCGAAGAGGCGGCGAGAAATTTCCGCGGTTTCGTCGATAACCTGGACGGACTGACGCTCTTGCCCCATTCCCCCGAGGGCCATGCGGACACGTTACGCATGCTCGACCGATTCCGTGGCGCCAAGCTTACATATATCGACGCCGCATCGCTCGCGAGCATCGAACGGCGGAAAATCTCCACTGTCTGGAGTACGGATCATCACCTTGGGCTGACGGGAGCGGAAATCCTGCCGCGGTCGTGACTGCGAATGTTGATGTCGCGCTGTGTTTCTGCAGTGCTGTGTGAGATTTCCAGCGCAACAAATTGACCGCGCGAAAACCGGGACGCACTACGTTTCGGAGAATGTCATGGGAGCCATCCATGGAATCGGCAATCACGGTCAATGGGCAGGCGACGATCCCGAAAGCCATACGCGAGCATTTGAGATTGAAGCCGAGAGACAAGGTCAAATTCTTCCTGCATCCCGACGGCAGCGTAGCACTCCTGCCGAAGCGCCCCACCTCGGCATTGCGCGGCATCGTCAAACCCCGGCGCCGGCGCGTCGTGGCCATTGAGGAGATGGACGAGGCAATAGCGGAAGCGGCGTCCGGCAGCAGACCCATCAAGCGGCGATGATCGGCCTCGATACGAACGTTCTCGTTCGCTATCTGACGCAAGACGATTCAGTTCAATCGAAACAGGCGGCCGACATCCTCGAACGCCGGCTGAGCGACGGCAATCCCGGCTTCATCAGCATCATGGTCATGGTCGAGACGGCTTGGATTCTCGAGCGTGCCTACGGTCTCGGCTCCGGGGAAATCGCGGCGGCGGCCGAACGCCTGCTTCAGGCGGATACACTGGTTATCGAATATGAACAGGTTGTCTTCTCCGCCATGATCGCTCTCAAAGAAGGTCTCGGTTCGTTTTCCGATGCCGTAATCGGGGCGCTGGGCACCAAAGCAGACTGCACGCACACCCTGACGTTCGATCGGAAGACCTTGCGGCTATCCGGGTTTCGGCCTCCCTGACACGTGCGAAGGTCATGGGCCTGCGAGAACTCATGTGAAGAACGCGCGCGTCCGCGTGGCGCCCGGCTCGGCCTTTGGCGCGGCGGGTGATCCGTATTCGGACTCTTTTCTGCGCATCCGCTTCCCGCAAGCCCCCGAGCGGCTGCGGATCGGGCTGGAGCGGCTGGAGAAGGCGGTGGCGAGGACTTCGTAAGGTGCCTCATATTCGGCCTAAATACCGAGCGGGATTTCCGCCGTCTTCCATTTACCCTTTTCATTGTCAGTCGGTATGTGCGCTGCCACCTGGGCGCATGTCCTTTCATAGAGAACAGGCGGCGTTCTCCGCATGTCCCACACGTGGAACAGGTATGCCGCACCGAAATTCTCTGCTTGCTCCCATTCATTTCGAGTAACAATGAACCGCAACGGCGACGCAACCGTGGACTTCACTTCGATCAATCGGTTGGACGGGGCAAAATGTCCCGGATCAAAAGACAGGACATCGTATCCGGCATAATTATCGTCCAAACCCTTCCATTCAGGTTCCTTCTCGATTCCGAGACATTTAAGGCGCTTGTGTTCGTATTCCATCGTGAGCGCCTCTGCCTCGCGCGCCTGCTCCATTTTCTCGATGTCGGCGAGCAGCCGTGCGAAGCCCGCCACTGTGTCCCACCAAAGCACGACCTCGATAGACGGCGGATCCTTCATGAGACCAGCTGCGGCGAACACGTCCTTGTCATTCTGTTCAAGTGAATCGAGAAAACGCATTCGGCCTTGTCTCATGGCTTTGCACCAGTTCGGCTGATGCTTGGTGACTACGGTGGAGATGCAGGCTTGGTAAAAGCCTACGCCCTCCAAAGGGCATCCGTCCTCAACCAGCCTATGAAGATATGCAGAAGCTTCGAGATCGAGGTTTGGCGCGTCAAACTCGACATGCGCGATGATCGATAGAAGCTCTTCCAGCGGACAATTCGGTTGCTTGGTAGCGTAAATGCGGATGAGACGGACACCCTCAAAGGCAGAGAGCGCGAACACCCTCTCTGTCGAGATGCTGCCAATCATTCGTCGAGGTCTGAAGGCAGAGCCCTGCCTTCAAGCTCTTGAATGAGGTCGATGAGATCATCCGGCGTAATATCGTAGTCAATAGGATCGTCCGCCTCCTCCTCATCCAGCGCAATTTTGTGCAAATCGGGATCATCGAGGAGCCGCTGCATATTGCGGATCTTTTCAGTAAGCCGTCTACTCACGGAGAGATCAATGCTTCCGATCTCCGGCGGCGCTTTGGAGCGGTAGACAAAGATACTTGTCTTTTGGCCGGGCGTAAGGCCCAAGCGGTGTATCCGGTCAATCGACTGAAGGTAATGCGTCGAAACATAGCTCCGATCTGCATAGATCGCATTGTGGCAAACGGTATGCAGGCTGATGCCTTCACCCGCTGCCGCCGGATTCGCAATGAGCGCATTGCAGCATGTGTCAATATGGAAACGCCTGATGCGGCCTTCGCGCGTATCGAGGTCGGTATCCGCGCCGGAAGGAACGCCGCCGTGGAGAATGACAGGATTAAGGTCGGCAAGCGCTGAGGCGAGACTGCGAATTGTGTCTGTGAAGATCGTCCATATGACAACCTTCTCGCCACTCCGAGCGAGCGAGCGAGCATGATCCATAACTGCGGTGAGCTTGGCCGAATGACCTTCTTCCATCACTGTATCGGCGATGCCTGATGATATCCTATAGTCGTCGCTCGCCATGGCGCTCAGCGCTTGGCTCGGATTTACGGAGAGCTGCAAGAGCCTCATCACCGAGCGCCGCGCCTTTAATATCTGCGCTTGGCCCATGTCTCGGTTTATTTGTGATGCGAGCTGACGGAGAAACTCGCTCCGCACTATCGAGTACAGCGCCAATTGACCTGGCCTCATGGAGATATCGATGAATTTCCGCGTCGCCTCCGGTATGTCCAATTCGTTCTTGGTGGTCCGCACATACAAATTTCCGAGCACTTCGCGCGGAGATTTGCCGCGCATGACCTCGATCCCCAGACCGTGGCCGGGCCACAGAAAGTCCAACTGAGATTCGATGTCGGAGGCGCTCTGCGGCATCGGCGTGCCGGTCAGGATGTCGCGTCGTACAGGAAGTGTTGCGATCTTGAGCAGGAACGCGCCGCGCTGAGAAAGCGTGCCCGCCTTCATCCGATGCGCCTCATCAAGAACGAGATGTACAGGGTGGGTGGCAAAATGTGATGCAATTACACCCTGTTGCCGAATCATCAAGTCGTAGGACATGAGGAAGCGGCTTGCGCCGGATAAAAGCGCCAAAGCCGTTTCATGCTCACGGCCGTCGAGCACCGTAAATGGTTCTGCGGCGTACTTCGGAGCGTCATCGGCGAGACATTCTTTCGCGATATCGCGCCAAGCTTGAAAGGCGGACTTAGGCGCGACGACAAACAGCTGCTGTCCGGGCTTACAAACGAGCAAATGCAGCGCGAAGGTGACTGTCGTCTTTCCGGCACCAGGCACAGAGAAGTTTGCACCATTGGCAAGGCTAACAAGGTGCGACAGATCACGGAGCTGGAACTTTTTCAGCTTTCGGCGAGTGAAGCCCATGGCTTGAAGCTCGGCTTCAAGCTCCTCTGGCGAACGGAGCGGCGCAAGAGACTGTTGGCTAGCGCGTGTGGTTTGCACCTCAGCAGCAAATGCCTGAAGGCGCTGCGCCGCACTGGCATTGGGCCGAAACCGAAAATCGAGCGCGCGTTGCGTCGCCTTCGACCCAAACTCGCGCACAATGTTGAGCAAATCGGGCCAAGGCAGCTCAACAGTGCTATTCGTGATTGTAGCGTCGAGGCCGTTTGCAACCACAAGGGCGCGGATACGCGACCAGATCGGAGCGACCGTTCCTTCCGACGCGACAACGAGCCGTCCGAAATTACCTGCGCCATACTCAATCGTGATACCTACTGGTTCGCTCATGTCCCTACTTGTCGGCGTCAGAAGGTGGCGATTGCTTGAGCGCAGTTAGCTTCGCATCAAGTCTTTTGAGAAGTTCACCGATGGACTCTAATTGTTTGCCGATTCCACTGTAAGTTTTCGTGCTCGCGGTAGAGAGATCAATGCCGGCCAATTTCGCATGGACTTGCACTAGCGCCTTCAGAGCAGCGCCCTTGTTTTTTTGACCGCGATCTCGCTCAAGTGCGCCGATGGCCGCCTCGATTAGAGCATCCACTGCATCGTCGCGGATTTGTTCATCCTTGAGAGCCGAAATGAGGCTGGAATAATCTTCGGCACCAACGCTTCCCGCAATATCAATTGAGAAACTGCCATCATCATCACCTAGGTCGGCCCTACCTCCGATTGGAAGATCGAGTTGCTCCGCCATACTTGTAAGAACAGCAGTGGCGAGTTTGCCGAATGCCGCATTGTAGGCGTAAATACGCCCTGGAACCTTGTCGCGATTGTCAAACAATGACCATGCAATCGCACGGCTCGCACTCTGAAGCGCGATGCTTTGCCCCGAAAGCCGTTTCGGAAGATCGCCAAATATCTGCTCGCCGTCGCCACTAACCAATGAATATTGTCCGGGCTTCTTCGCCCATTCATTGAGGTACAAATCTGCTTCCTCTATCGACTGGAGCAAATTCTTTACGTCTGCCTCGCTGCGCCGGAGTTGTATGGCGACCATCTTAGGAGACCGCGCCTTATTAACCTGACGGCGTACGAGTTGCGCATCGCCGATCCAATCATATTCTAGCTTGGTCTCTGGCCGGGCCTGCTCGTTTGCCTCGATATCGTCGACCTCGTCCGGCGTCGTGTCGGGCGGAAGGACCATGCACTTGACGTACGCGTATGCGGAATTCGGTGACTCGTCCGCAGCATACAGCTCTCGCATCGCGCTTAAACGGCGGTTTCCGTTTACCACTACGCCCGTGCTCGTGATTAATATCGGATCGCGTTGCCCCTCAGTTTCAAGCACCCCCATGATTGGGGACACTGATTTGGCCTCTTTTTTTGCGAGCTTCACGAGGATGGTGTGCTGGGCCCCTTGTGCTGTGCTCAGCTCCTGCCCTTTTGCAAAATAATCTTTATTCAGGCCATCTTTGGCGATGGTATCCTGTTGCTCGGAATACGTGCGGCAGTTATCCATGCGATAGATTGGCAAATCCACCGGCAGAGGAATTATCTTCAATGTCGCCTTGTCGCCACGAAAGTCCCAAAGCGTGCCGGTTTCCGATGAACTTTCCAGACGCTTCTGGATAATTGCCTCGCGCTCAGACCGCGGAGTAAGTTTGATTTGGTATTTCGTCATGAACGCTCCTAGTCAAAAGCGACGACGATGATAGGAACCGAAATCACGCGGTCGAACAGTTTCAATTCCCGGCAGACGCGATCAGAATTTGCGATGTTTTCGCCTATGACCTTGGCAGCCGAAAGCGTAGGCAAAGCCAACGCTGCCGCCTGAATTTTGCGTTCTTGAAACAGATATTGCAACTTCAGCAGATCATACGGCGCACGGCTCATGTTTCCAGTTTGTAACTGAAACGCGAGATCGCCTTTCAGCGCCGTGACAGCGAGTTGATGATGCTGATCCAAGCGCACATCGAGCGCCCACCCTTCGTTGGCGAACTCGTTTTCGATATATGCGCGGATTGCTGCCGTGCAGTAACGTTGGATGATGACAGTAGGCGCCTCAAACACTCCTGATAACCATTCGTGCAGGCCTCGACGTTGCCACTCCGCAACGGCGTTGTGATGGTCGTATACGCTGTTGAGTTTCATTTTGCCGCGCTTGCTATTTACATCGTCTGGCCCATTCATAGGCCGTCCCTGAAACTCATTCAACTTTGCGATACTGCTTGCCCCCCATTCGGCCTACAGGGGTCGTAAACTGGTTTGTTCATCGGCCGCGTCGCTAACTTGCCTTCGCGTAGCGACTTCACGCGATCCCATGCAACATCAACGTATTCCTTGACAACATCGCATCCGTAACCGACTCGCCCATTCTTGAGCGACGCGACCACGGTGCTACCAACCCCCATGTAGGGATCGAACACGATATCGTCCGGATTCGTGAGCGACAGGACCAACCGCTCAACCAGCTCGACCGGGAACTGGCAAGGATGGATCGTCTTCTCGACGTGATTGTTCTTCACGTTTGGAAAAATCCACACGTCGCTCGGGTTCTTGCCCAGCGGATTGCATGACAACTGCCCGGCCTTCGGGCCTTTGAAGTACTTCTTACCCGGGTATTTTGATGGAACCCGGATCGGGTCCAGATTGAAGACATAATCGTCGCCCTTCGTGAACCACAGGATCGTCTCGTACCGGCCTGAGAGGCGCTTCGAACAATGAAGGCCATGCTCGAAGTGCCAGATTATGCGGTTACGGAGCTTCAATCCGTGCTTTGCAAACACCGGATAGAGAACCATATCCAACGGGAAAATTTCCCCATTTTGGACATGGTTGCCGACCTGCCAGCAAAGCGAGCCCGTGCTCTTGAGCACGCGAACGCATTCCGAAATGGCAAATGCCTGCTCCCGCACGTACTGATCCAGCGGTGAGCGCGTTTCGTACGTCTTGCCGATGTTGTAGGGCGGCGACGTAACGACCAATTGAACGGAGTTGCTCTTGAGCTTGCGCATGAACGCGAGATTGTCGCGGCATTCCATCACCGCGTCAGGATAGTCCTCAAGTTTGAGAGCTGTTGCCGCACCCATGGTCGATCCTTACACCAATTCGCGCCCCCTCCGTCTTGCGCCGCTTCGCGTCGCAATCCACCTGCCCCGCTGAAGCGGGGAAGGAAGAGCGCTACGCGGCCTTGGCGAGACTGGCCGAAACGTCATGCCAGCCGCCGCGGGCCCGCTTCTCGAAGATCAGCCGATTGGCCACCTTGTGGCCTGCAGGCTCACCTGATTGATCGCTCGCGAAAACCTTCCGCAAAGACAGCGCCTTACCGACTTTCTCCTTAATGAACGCCCGCATCAGGCGGTCCGCCCACACCGGCGGGCCGCGGCGCTTTTCCCACAGCGCGATGGTTTGCTCGTTGTTGCCCAGCATTTGGGCCAAGTCGCGCTGGGATAGATCGAGGGACTTTCGCAGATAACGGAATTCCTGTCCCGTCAGCGGTCCGGGCTTGGCAACAACGGCGCGCTCGATGACCTTCTCCAGTTCGTCGGCACTGCGAACGCGAAAGGCCTTGCCCAGAGAGGTCGGCACCCACTCGTAACCGTTCGCAAGCCACACATTGGACAAGCCGCATTCCCGGTAATGATACATCCTAGCGTCTCCTGCTGCGCCGCGGCTCGTCTGCGTAGACGGTGATCACGAGCAGCCCGCTTCGCCATTCGATGGCAACGACGACCGTGAGCAAGTCGCCTCCCGCCATTCCCTGCATTTCCACGCGCCAGTTACCGAATTCGTCCCGATACGGTGGCGCAACAACGGCACCGGCCCTGATGACAAAACGCACATCGGCGACTTTGACGTTACGCTCGACCAGCCGTTTCAACGCATGCGGCAGAAAAACAATCCTGTCGTCTACGGCCGCGATCTCGCGAATGACCTTGCGAGCATCCGCTGCCGACAGCCGGCCGGGCTCGGAGTCCCCGCCGGTCATGACCTATAATTTTTATAGGTAACGGGTTTGTCAATCCCGGTCATCCGGACGGCACGCCCTCCAACGATTCGCACCCCCTCCGTCTTGCGCCGCTTCGCGTCGCAATCCACCTCCCCCGCTGAAGCGGGGGAGGAAGATTCCCTAAACCGACTCCACCGCCGCCACGCCGGGCAGCGATTTGATAGCGGCTTTGAGCGCCGGCGTGATCTGCTGGCGGTCCTTGAGCTGGACGTCGACCTCCTCGCCGTCGCGGCCGGCCAGCACGAAGGTGACGAGACCCTTGCCGCCATTGCGGAGCTGTCCGGCGATGGCGTTGAGCGGCCTGATGTCGTCCAGATAGATGCGCAGGCCCTCGCCTGCGTCCGCCGCGGCCTTGTCGAGATCGGCGACCGAAAGCGCGCGCAGCTTGAGCTCTTCCTCCATCCAGTCGGCGCTGACCGATATGAGCACCGCCTTGCCCGCCTCGAGCAAGGGACGCGACGCCAGGAGCACTTCGGAGAACATCATCACTTCGAACATGCCGGTGGGATCGGACAGCGACAGGAACCCGTAGGGCTGATCGTTGCGGCCGCGGCGCTCCTGCTTGCGGATGATGGTGCCGGCCAGCACGGCGCGGAAGCCGGAACGGCGGCGGTCTTCCATGAGCGCCGCATAACTCGTCACGCCCAGGCGCTTGAGCGATGCCTGGTAGGAATCGAGCGGATGCCCCGAGAGATAGAAGCCGATCGAAGCGAATTCCTCGCCCAGGCGCTCGTGCGGCAGCCAGTCGTCCACCGGCGCCAGCCGCAGCTCGTCACGCACCTCCGCTTCGCCGAACAAAGTGGATTGTCCCGCTTCGCGCTCGCGCGTGGTGCGCTGCGCGTCGTTCAGGATCGCATCGGCGGATTCGACGAGCTGCCGCCGGTTTGGGCTCAACCGGTCGAAGGCGCCGGCGCGCACGAGACTCTCGAAGGCGCGCTTGTTGACGAATTTGGCGTCCACGCGGCGGGCGAAATCGGCGATGGTGCGAAACGGGCCGCCGGCGTCGCGAATGGCCATGACGTGATCCATCGCCTGGCGGCCGACGCCTTTGACGGCGGCGAGCGCGTAATAGATGACGCCTTCCTCGCTGTCGCAGGCAAAAACCGCCTGCGACCGGTTGATGTCGGGCGGCGCCACGCGGATGCCCAGGCGCTGCGCCTCCTGGCGGAAGATATTGAGGCGGTCCGTCGAGCCGATATCGAGCGTCATCGACGCGGCGAGAAACTCGACCGGATAATTGGCCTTCAGATACGCCGTCTGATAGGCGACCTGGGCATAGGCTGCGGCGTGGCCCTTGTTGAAGCCGTAGCCGGCGAATTTTGCCGCCTGTTCGAAAATCTGGTCGGCGATGCTGGCCGCTATGCCGCGCTCGCCCGCACCCGTGACGAACAGCTCGCGGTGCTTGGCCATTTCGGCGGGAATCTTCTTGCCCATGGCGCGGCGCAACAGATCGGCCTGCCCCATCGTGTAGCCGCCGAGCTCGCGGGCGATGCGCATCACGTCTTCCTGGTAGGTCATGACCCCAAACGTCTCGTTCAGGATCGGCTCCAGGGCGGGATGCAGATAATCCGGCTGCTCGCGGCCGCGCTTGCAGGCGATGTATTTCGGGATCGAATCCATCGGGCCGGGGCGATAAAGCGCCACCAGCGCCACCAGATCGTTGATGTGGTCGGGGTGCATCTTGCGCAACAGATCGCGCATGCCAGCGCCTTCCAGCTGGAACACGCCCACGCTCTCGCCGCGCGACAGCATTTCGAAGGTGGCGGTATCGTCGAAGTCGATGCTTTGCGTGTCGACCTCGATGCCGCGCCGCTTCAGAAGCGCCTCGCATCCGGCGATGACGGTGAGCGTCTTAAGGCCAAGGAAATCGAATTTGACGAGGCCGGCCTTCTCCGCATCCTCGTAGTCGAACTGCGTCACCGGCATTTCGGAACGGGGATCGCGGTAGAGCGGCAGGATCTCGTCGAGCGGCCGGTCGCCGATCACCACGCCGGCCGGATGGGTGGACGCGTGGCGGTAAAGCCCTTCGATCTTGCTCACGATCGAGAACAACCGCTCCGCCAGAGGCTCCTGCTCGCGGATGGCCTGAAGCCGTGGCTCGCCTTCGATGGCCTCGTCGATCGACACCGGCTTGCCGGGCGGATTGGGAACCAGCTTGGCAATGCGATCCACGAGCCCGAGCGGCATCTGCAGAACGCGGCCCACGTCGCGCACCGCCGCGCGTGCCTGCAGCGAGCCGAGCGCAATGATGTGCGCCACACGGTCCTTGCCGTATTTGTGCTGCACGTAGCGCACCACCTCGTCGCGCCGCTCCTGGCAGAAATCGATGTCGAAATCCGGCATCGAGATGCGCTCGGGGTTAAGGAAGCGCTCGAACAGAAGCCCGAACCGGATGGGATCGAGGCCGGTAATGTCGAGCGCCCAGGCCACCAGCGAGGTCGCGCCCGAGCCGCGCACGCCGACGGGAATGGCTTGTGCGCGCGTCCAGCGCATGAAGTCGGAGACGATGAGAAAATAGCCGGCGAAATTCATGCGCAGGATGACGCCGAGCTCGTAAGCCAGCCGGTCGTGATAGACTTTCTCGTCGGCAAAACGCCCGTGCTTGGCCAGCTTTGCCGCCAGGCCGGCCTCGGCCTGCGTCTTCAGCTCCTCCTCCGGCGAAAAGCCGGACTCGGGCACGAATTGCGGCAGGATCGGATTGCGTTTGAGCGGCCGGAACGCGCAGCGCCTGGCGATCTCCAGCGTGTTCTCGATGGCTTCCGGCAGATCGGCGAACTGAGCCGCCATCTCGGCGCCGGATTTGAAGCGGTGCTCGCGCGTCAGCCGGCGGCGGTCTTCCTGGCTGACGAAGCTGCCGTCGGCGATGCAGAGCAGCGCATCGTGCGCCTCGTACATGTCGGCCGTCGTGAAGTGCACGTCGTTGGTGGCGACAAGCGGCAGCTCCTTGTCGTAGGCCATGTCGACGAGCGCGCTCTCCGCCGCGCGCTCCTGCGCCAGGCCGTGACGTTGCAGCTCGACATAGAGCCGGTTGCCGAACAACGCTTTCAGCTTGTCGAGCAGAACCGAGGCGGCAGCCGGCTGCCCTTCGAGGATAAGCCGGTCGAGCGGACCGCCGGGACCGCCGGTGAGCGCGATCAGGCCTTCGGCGTGGCCGGCCAGCGCCGGCCATTTCACATGCGGATAATCGCCGGGCTCGGCGCCCAGATAGGCGACGCTCAAAAGCTTGGAGAGATTGCGATAGCCCGCATCGTTCTGCACCAGCAGCGCCAAGAACGGCGGCCGCTCGTGTGTCATGGCGCCGGGCGCAGCGGCGGCTTCGCCAAGATCGACGGAGATGAGGCAACCCACGATGGGCTGCACGCCGTTCTTGGCCAGCGTCTCGCTCACTTCGTAGACGCCAAAGAGATTGTTCACGTCGGTGACGGCGACGGCAGGCATCGCATAGGCGCGCGCCAGGTCCGCAAGCTCGGCCGGGCGCACCGCGCCTTCGAGCAGCGAATACGCGCTCTTCACCCGAAGGTGGACGAACTCGGACAGTTTGCGGGCACCCGCCATGGCGAACTCTACTCAGACTCGGGGTCGGTCAGTATGGACGCGAGGCCAAGCGCCTCGCGCGCGCAATCCGCACTCGTCCACAGAAGCTTCGCCGCTCTTCAGACCACGCTCAACGCCGCGATATGGCTCAGCAGGAACACGCTGCCGATGAAGAACAAAAGCGCCAATCCTTCCGTAAAACCTTTGACCACGCCTGCCATGCCCGCCTCCTCGCTCAAGGGATGGCCATCATATGTTCCTATTCCGTTCTGTCAAGAACAAACGGTGATCAACGGTGTTGGGCAGTCGGCAATGGGCAGTGATGCTGCCGTCCTCCGGTTCCTACTGCTTACTGCCTACTGCCCCTTCCTGCCGTTTGCCGCGATCGATCAGCCGCCCCTCGTGCAGGACCAGCGCGCGGTCCATTTTCGCCGCCAGTTCAGTGTTGTGCGTGGCGACAAGCGCCGCCAGCCCTTCCTGTCGCACGATGGCGACCAGCGCATCGAACACGCCTTGAGCGGTGCGCGGATCGAGATTGCCCGTGGGCTCGTCGGCGAGAAGCAGCCTGGGATGATTGGCGAGCGCGCGGGCGATCGCCACACGCTGTTGCTCGCCGCCGGAAAGTTGCGACGGCCGGTGCTCGATGCGTGCGGAAAGTCCCAGCAGGCCCAGAAGCCGTTTCGCCTCGCCCGTCGCGTCTTTGCGCGATCGGCCGGCGATCAGCTGCGGCAAGGTCACGTTCTCCAGTGCGCTGAATTCCGGCAACAGATGATGCGCCTGATAGACGAAGCCGATCGTGTCGCGCCTCAGCCGCGTGCGCTCGGCATCGGAGAGCTTGGCGACGTTGCGGCCAGCGACATAGACCTCGCCCGCCGTCGGCGCCTCCAAAAGTCCCGCCATATGCAGAAGCGAGGATTTGCCCGCCCCCGAAGGCCCTACCAGCGCCACCAGCTCGCCCGGCTGGATGGCCAGGCTCACGTCGCGGAAGACTTCGAGCGTGCTTTCGCCTTGCGTGTAGCTGCGGCAGAGATTTTCGAGTTCGAAGGGCTGCGTCACTCATAACGCAGCGCCTCGACGGGATCGAGGCGCGCCGCCCGCCAGGACGGATAGATCGTCGCCAGAAACGACAGCGACAGGGCCATCAGCACCACCGCCGTGACTTCATTGGGGTCCATCTGGGCGGGAATGCGGCTCAGGAAGTAGATCGTGGGATCGAACAGCGTGGTGCCGGTCAAGCGCGACAGGAACTGCCGGATCGATTCGATATTGCGGCAGAACAGAACGCCGATGAGGAAGCCGGCGAGCGTGCCGGACACGCCGATGCTCATGCCGGCAACGAGGAATATGCGCATAATGGCGCCGCGCGTCGCGCCCATGGTGCGCAGGATCGCGATATCGGCGCTCTTGTTCTTCACGAGCATGTAAAGGCCCGAAATGATGTTGAGCGCCGCCACGAGGATGATGAGCGTCAGGATGAGGAACATCACGTTGCGCTCGACCTGCAAGGCGTCGAACAGGCTGAGATTCATGTCCTGCCAAGTGACGATGTGCGAGGTGGGGCCGGCCGCGCCGGCGACCGGATCGACCAAGGCGCCGACGCGGTCGGGATACTTCACCATGATCTCGATGCCGCTCACCTTGTTATCCATGTTGAAGTAGAGCTGGGCTTCGTCGAGCGGCATGAAGACGAAGGTCTGGTCGTATTCCGACATGCCGATGCTGAAGGTGCCGACGATCGTGTAGGTCTTCACGCGCGGGGTGACGCCGAAGGGCGTGACGTTGCCGCGCGGGGCGATGAGCGTGATCCGATAGCCGGGCGCGAGCCTCAGCTTAGCCGCCAGGCGCGCGCCGACAATCACCGCATCGCCGCCTTGAAAATGTTCGAGAGCGCCCTCCGACAGCGAGCCCGACACCGTCGGCAGCGTGCTCAGGTCTTTGGCGCGCATGCCGCGCACCAGCACGCCGGCCGAGATGCCGTTGGCGGTGGCCATGACCTGCCCGTCGGCGATCGGCACCGCCAGCGTCACGCCCGGAACGTTGCGCACGCGCGCGGCGACGGCATCGTAATCGGGCAAATAACCGATCGCCGATTCGACGGCCATGTGGCCGTTGAGACCCAGGATGCGGGCAAGCAACTCATGGCGGAAACCGTTCATCACCGCCATCACGATGATGAGCGTGGCAACGCCCAGCGCAATGCCGACCAGCGAGATGATGGAAATGACGGAGACGAACGCTTCCTTGCGCTTGGGCCGCAGATAGCGAAGCGCGATCGTCCATTCGAACGGCGCGAAGGGGCGGGTGGGGGCGGTCATATCGGACAGCACCCCTGGCACAAATAAAAACCGTCATGGCCCGCGACGGCGGGCCACCCAGGTTTTCCTAGCCACGATATACCTCCAGAGGCGCAGAATTGCATGCGTGGATTAGCGAGCCGCATCTACCGCACCAAACTGGGTGGCCCGCCGTCGCGGGCCATGACAAACATTTGTCATGAAAGCGAAAACCGGTTAACCGCCGCATCCACGCTCATTTCCTCGCGCGCGCCGGTCGCACGGTGCTTGATCTCGACGATGCCTTTCTCCAGTCCGCGCGGGCCCACGATCGCCTGCCAGGGGATGCCGATGAGATCCATGCCGGCGAATTTGGCGCCCGGCCGTTCCTGCGTGTCGTCGTAGAGGACGTCCTTGCCGATCTTCGCAAGCTTCGCGTAAAGGTCTTCGCACGCCGCATCGGTCTTGGCATCGCCGGCTTTCAAATTGATCAGGGCGATGTCGAACGGCGCCACCGGCTCGGGCCAGATAATGCCGGCATCGTCGTGGCTGGCCTCGATGATGGCGCCGACGAGGCGCGAAACGCCGATCCCGTAGGAGCCACCCTCGACCAGCCGCTCCTGGCCGTCGGCGCCCGTGACCGACGCCCGCATGGGCTGCGAATATTTCGTGCCGAAGAAAAAGATGTGGCCGACCTCGATGCCGCGCGCCGACAGCCGCTTGTCCGGCGGCACTTGCGCCTCGAACTCGGCCTGGTCGTGCATGTCCTCGGTTGCCGCGTAGAGACTCGTGCGCCGACTCACGATCGGCTCAAGATCGCCGTCGAAATCGATATCCTCGCCGGGCACCGGCATGTCCACGAGGTCCTTGTGGCAGAACACCTGGCTCTCGCCTGTTTCGGCCAAGACGATGAACTCGTGCGACAGGTCTCCGCCGATGGGACCGGTCTCCGCCCGCATCGGAACGGATTTCAGTCCCATCCGCGCGAAGGTGCGCAAGTAAGCCACATACATGCGGTTGTAAGACTTTCGCGCCGCCTCGCTGTCGATGTCGAAGGAATAGGCGTCCTTCATCAGGAACTCGCGCCCGCGCATCACGCCGAACCGCGGCCTGATCTCGTCGCGGAACTTCCACTGGATGTGATAGAGAATGACGGGCAGGCTTTTGTAGGAACGGACATAGGCGCGGAAGATTTCCGTGACCATGTCCTCGTTGGTCGGGCCATAAAGCAGATCCCGCTCGTGGCGGTCCTTGATGCGCAGCATCTCCTTGCCATAGGCTTCGTAGCGGCCGGTCTCGCGCCAGAATTCGGCCGGTTGCAGCGTGGGCATGAGGATTTCAATGGCGCCGGCGCGATTTTGCTCCTCGCGCACGATCTGCTCGATTTTCTTGAGCACGCGGTGGCCGAGCGGCAGCCAGGCATAAATGCCGGCCGCTTCCTGCCTTATCATTCCGGCGCGCAGCATGAGCCGATGCGATATAATCTGTGCCTCGGCGGGCACCTCCTTGAGCAGCGGCAGGAGATAGCGGGAAAGACGCATGAGAGGTGACGGGTGCTTCGAGGTTGATCCGTTCGCTTCTTAAGCAAGCCACGGCTCAAGAGCAAATATAACACCGGCGCGCCCGGGACTTGGCGGCGGCCGACAACTCGGCCAATTGCGGATCACGCCCCGCAGCGCCGAGGGGCCAATAAGAAATCGGGAACGGAAACCTTGCGGCCAGATCTGGTGGTGAGGATTGCGTTCGCCAAATTCGCCTTTATCGCCGGCCTCGGTTTGGTCCCGGCGGTGGGGGCCTATCATGCACCGGCGACAGAGCCGTTCGTCATCTCGCAAATGGCCGATTTGTCGCTTTCGTTGGACCCCATCGCTCCCCTCCCCCCGCATTGACCGCTTAGGAGCTTTGTCGGCTTCCCCGCCTTCCCGGGCAACGCGCTCGCCAGTGCCAAATCTTCACACAGAGTTGCAGAGACACGGAGCGGTCCTCTCTGTGGGCGGCCGCCTGCAACGCGGCGAATGCCTTCTCTGCGTCTCCGTGTCTCTGTGTGAGACTGACTTCCGCCACGACCTTTTTCAGAACTCCGCGTCGAGTTCTTCCACCTCGTTGGGCTCGTCGTGCGCCGCGTGCTTCCACTCCAGCATGGCCGGAAGGCCGAGGGTCGTCTTGCAATACGCTTTCTCGACCGCGCCAAGCGTCACGTCATAGGTTTCAAAGCGGGTACAGACCGGGGCGTACATCGCATCGGCAAACGTAGGCGTCTCGCCGAACAGGAAAGGCCCGCCGTAACAGGCCAGGCAATCCCGCCATATCGTGCAAATCCGGTCGATGTCGGCCTGCGCGCCCGCCCAAACCTTGAACCCGGGATAGCGGGCCTTGAGGTTCATCGGCAGCGCCGAACGCAAATTGGCAAAGCCGGAATGCATCTCGCCGGACACGGAGCGGCAATGCGTCCGGGCGGCGAGCCCCGCCGGCAAAAGGCCGGCTTCGGGCCTGATCTCGTTGAGATATTCGGCGATGGCGAGGGTGTCCCAGACCTTGATGCCGTCGTGGTAAAGGCAGGGCAGCAGGATCGAGGGCGATTGCAGCAGAAGCTCGGCTCTGGTGGAGGGATCGTCGCTGGAGCGGATCTCCTCGTCGAACTCCAATCCGGCCAGCCGGCACAGCAGCCAGCCCCTCAGCCACCAGGAGGAGTAATTTTTGCTGCTGATCGCGAGGACCGCCGGTGTCATCTTTTTGCTCCAGAATCGTGCATGCTCAATTAATAATCATTTCGCATTGCAGCGAAAAATGCACTAGTTTTTTGGTTGACGGTGTCGCGACAGGCAAACCCGTTGGCGCACGGGGCGGTGGTGGGGCCATGATTTATCAAGTTTATCAAGCACATATGGATGTCATGACGCCTTGGCGGGCGGCCGCGGAATGGACCAATTTGCTGTTTCGGGAGCCGTTAGCCGGGCCGCTGGCGAACCCCCTATTTCGCGGCACTGCAGCAGGAGCGGAGCTCCTGACTCGCGCCAAACTCATCCACAAGCGGCCGAGCTTCGGTATCGACAGCATCGCCGTGATGGGTCAGCCGACGGGGATCCGTGAAGAAGTGGCCCTGAAGACCCCGTTCGGCTCGCTGCTTCACTTTCGCAAGGATGCCGATCTCGCCCAGCCCCGCGTGCTGCTGGTGGTACCGTTGGCGGGCCATTTCGCCACCCTGCTGCGCCAGACGGTCCGCACGCTCCTGCAGGAACACGACGTCTACATCACCGACTGGCACAACGCGCGCGATGTGCGGGCCGATCACGGCCGATTCGGGTTCGACGAGTATGTCGAGCACATGCTGACGTTCCTGGAGCATCTGGGCCCGGAAACGCATGTCATCGCCGTCTGCCAGCCCTGTGCCGCCCTCATGGCCGCAGTCTCCCTCATGGCCGAAGACGACAATCCGGCGCTGCCGCGCAGCATGACGCTCATGGCCGGGCCGATCGACACGCGCATCGGCCCCACCAAGGTCAATCAGATGGCTACGGGCTATCCCATCGAATGGTTCGAGCGGAATCTGATCGGCGTCGTGCCGTTGCGCCACGCAGGCGCCGGCAGGCGCGTCTATCCCGGCTTCATGCAGCTTTTCGCGTTTGCCTCGATGAACCTGGGACGGCACGTGCGCGCGCATATCGATCTCTTCCGCAGCGCCGCGCGGGGCGACGACAAAAATGCCCAGTCGGTGCGCGACTTCTACGACGAGTATTTCGCCGTGCTGGATTTGCCGGCCGAGTTCTATCTCGAGACCGTCAATCGCGTGTTCCAGGAGCATCGCCTGCCGAAGGGCCAACTCACTTGGCGCAATCGCAAGATCGCTCCGCGCGCCATCCGCAAGACCGCCCTGCTCACCGTGGAGGGCGAGCGCGACGATATCTGCTCGCCCGGACAGACCGTGGCGGCGCATGAGCTGTGCACGTCGGTAAATCCGCTCAGGAAGCACCACCACCTGCAGCCGGGCGTCGGCCATTACGGCGTCTTCTCCGGCGGCAAATGGCAGACGCAAATCTATCCGATGGTGCGCAACTTCATCCTGCGCAACCAGCCATAGTACCCGGAATCACAAGTGGGTGACACATGAAGAGATTTAGCGCGGTGGACGCCGAGGATGCGCTGTGGTCCCGGGGGAATGCGGCGCGAAGCGCAGTCTATCCGCCCCCCTTTTTAAAACGCCAAGACGCCAAGCACGCCAAGGAATCCTTGGCGCCTTTGCGTCTTGGCGGTTTTTCGATGCCCGTGCGCTGCGCTTCGCGCAACCTCTCTGCGTCGGCCGCGAAACCTCTGCGTACCCTGCGCTAAAAATGCCGCCATTTTCGACGAATCACCTTGTGAGAAATGCGGGCTGGCCCTGCGCTGCGACCGACTTGAAAGGTTGAATTAACCGGACCGTAATGATTGACGGCGCTAATGGCGGTTAGGCAAATAGCGCGTCCTGCTTCGGCGGGCCGCCTTGCGGGCTGGGGTGGAACAGCCCTCGACGAACATGGGAAGTGTCAAAAGAGGAGACGCTGTGTCGCGCCGCTTCGAAACAACCACCGCATCGATTGTCGATCCATGGCGGCGGTCCGCCGCCATGGCTCTTGCGTCGGCCGACGGACGCTGGGCCCTTGCATCCACCTCCATCACCGCCGTCGTGGCGGGATCGATCGCCTGGCTCGGGATGGGCGCGATGGTGCCTCAGGCGCCAAGCAAGACGGGCAACGCGGCTTCTTTCTCCACTGCGCTGTTCCGGCGTCTCGACGAAGCCGCCAAGCCGCGTGACGTAACATACGCCTCGATCTCGCCGCTGGGCGCGATCAGCGCCAATCCTTTGCCCGAAGCCGCGCCCCTGGCGGAACCGCTCGACAATCCGCTGGCAGCGGAAGACAGCGGGGAGGCTGCGGGCGAATCCAGCGATTCGCACGCGGCGACGATCGAGCCGGGCCAGACCCTTGCCGCTGCGCTGGTTGCTGCAGGCGTTTCTCGATCCGACTCGAATGCGGCCGTCGTCGCGCTTGCCAAAGTGTTCGATCCGCGCAAGGTGCGGGCGGGGCAATCGCTGGCTCTCACCTTCGCCCCGCCGGAGAAAACCGAACGCGTTCCCGTTGCGCAAATCGTCTACACGCCGCCCGGCGACGGGGCCGAGCGCGACGATGCGATGAACCAGACCAATGCGTCGACGCCTCAAGTCGGCCGGTTGCTGTCGATCGCCTTCTCGCCGACGATCCAGCAGGACATCGCGATCGACCGCGGCGCCGATGGCGGGTTCGTCGCCAAATCGACGACCCAGCAGCTCGCGATTCACTATCATCGCGCCGGAGCGAAAATCGATTCGAGCCTGTATCTGGCGGCCATGCAGGCCGGCATCCCTGCCCACGTCGTGCTGCAGCTGATTCATATTTTCTCTTACGAAGTCGACTTCCAGCGCGACTTGCGCCCGGGCGACACGTTCGAGGCGCTCTATAGCTTCTACTACACGCCCGACGGCAGACCGGCCAAGGAGGGCGAAGTCGCCTATGCCTCGATCCATCTCGCCGACCGCACGGTGACGCTCTACCGCTATCGGCCGAAGGGCGAAACCGAAGCGGAATACTTCAATGCCAAGGGGCAAAGCGCACGAAGCATGCTGATGAAGACGCCGGTAGACGGCGCCCGCATCTCGTCGGGCTTCGGCATGCGCTTTCATCCCGTGCTCGGCTACACGCGCATGCACAAGGGCATCGACTTCGCCGTGCCGACCGGCACGCCGGTGATGGCCGCAGGCGGCGGCGTCATTCAATACGAAGGCTGGGAGGGCGGCTACGGCAACTTCATCGTGCTCAACCACGGCAATACCTACTCCACCGCTTATGGCCACTTGTCGCGCTTTGCGCCCGGCGTGCATCTGGGCTCGCATGTCCGGCAGGGCCAGGTGATCGCCTATAGCGGCGCCACGGGACTGGCGACGGGTCCGCACCTGCACTACGAAATTCGTATCAATGGCACGCAGGTCAATCCGGCCACGGTGAAAGTGGCGCGCGGCCGCATTCTGATGAGCCGCGACCTTGTCGGCTTCGAGCTGGAGCGACTGCACGTAGATGGCGATCTCGCCGCCATGCCGCTCGAAACCAAGCTGGCGGACACTGCTGCGGATCTTCGCGCGGCGAAGGAATAAACGCAGCCTTACGCGACGGCAGGCAACCCGCAAGAGAACAGGCCGCACAAGAGAATATCCAGCGGCATAGGCGGATATTCGCTGAATTTGCCTTTGTCCTACGCGCGTACTACATCGCCGAGCATGAAACAAATATCCCTGCGTGAAGCCAATCAGGGATTCTCCCGTCTCGTGCGCGAGATCGAAGAGACGGGGGAAACCGTTCTCGTGCTGCGCAACGGCCGGCCGGCCGTGGAGATCGCACGGTCCCGCGAGAAACGGGCCAGCCGGAAGCTTTCGCCCGGGCAGGAGCGCGCCATTGCGGCATTCCTGAAAGCTGCGCGCGCCAAGCCCGGAAGCTCGGCGGGCGAGCGCCGCTGGACGCGCGATTCCCTGCATGAGCGCTGAACGCTTCACGCTCGACACGAACGTTCTTGTTAACAGCATCGACTCGCGCGAAGCCGCGAAGCGCGGGCTTGCGTTGCAGATCGTCGCAGCTGCCGTGAGGCTCGATTGTCCGCTTGCCTTGCAGGCGATTGGCGAATTCCACGTTGCGTCGGTTGCCAAGCTGAAGCTCGCGCCGAAGGATGCCGCCGCGCGCGCAGGCCAACTGCTGACGAGTTTCGAGACCTTCTCGCATTCGGCAAGCGCCATGCGCGCCGCGCTGGACGAAGCCGCTAAAGGCCGCTTCTCCTTCTGGGACGCCCTTATCCTCGCCTCTGCCGCCGAAGCGGGATGCACGACAATCCTTTCCGAAGACATGGCGGACGGAGCCCGCTTCGGCTCGATCGCCGTGTGCAACCCCTTCAGCCGCGGCGGCGGATTGAGCGCGGGGGCAACAGCCCTGCTGGGGGAGTGAGACCGAGAAGCTGGAGATCGATGGCTATTATCAGAACCAGGCGTCTTCCTGACGGCACCTACGTCGAGGAGCTTCCCGACGGTACGACACGGCCTTCCGTTGGCGAGAGCGACTGGGCGCGAGTCGATGCCATGACAGACGAGGAGGTCCATGCGGCAGCGATTTCGGACCCAGATGCGCAACCGCTAACGGACGAGGATTTGAAGCGCATGAAGCGTCTGCCGCAATCGCGCGTCATTCGCCGCGCGCTGCACCTGACGCAGGAAGAATTCGCGGCCCGCTATCGTATTCCCATCGGCACGTTGCGCGATTGGGAGCAGGGACGCTGCGAGCCAGACCAGACGGCGAAGGCCTATCTGCACGTCATCGCGGGCGATCCCGAAGGCGTGTCGCGGTTGCTGGAGGCGGGAGCGGGCAACGCCCGCCGGTAAACCTGCCGCGCAACGGGCGGTAGGCCGCGCGCGGACAAATGTTTTCGCTCAGAGTATGAGCGCGTCTCCCTCAGATACGCCGCGAAGAAAGAGCACTCCAGCCATGTATCCGATAAAATCGGCGTCGTAGGCGTAGGGCCAGCAATAGATTTCCCGTCGCCCTGGAATATCCGGCCTGGCTCGCCAATCAGTTCGATCAAACCGAAACGGCCCCAATCGGAGATTGGAGCCGTGTCGATAATTTGGGCGGCTGACCTTGGGACGCCCAGCCCGCGCGAAGGGTCGCTTTACTTGCGAAAAACGGCCGCCCGTCAGCGCGGAGTGTAGCGAAACGAGAGACGGCCGCAAGCCGCAGCGCCACAGACCGACATTCCTGATTCCGTGAAAGTGTAGCGAAACGAGAGACGGCCGCAATCCGCGCGAAGCGGAGCGCGAATGAGGATGCGGGCTTGGAAGCCCGCGCTCCCGGTCACAAATCGCGGGCGACGCGGAAGCCGACCAGGTTCATGCGCATCGTCGGAAGCATCCAAATCCTGTCGGACGATCGCATGAATGCCGGCGTGCTGTTCCAGGCGCCGCCGCGCACCGCGCGCATGCCGCACCTTGGATCGTCGCTCCAGGCGCTGCCGTCGGCGGGAGCGCCATCGTAATTGGGGTGCCAGCAATCGGCCATGAGCTGCATGACGTTGCCGTTCATGTCGAAGAGACCGAATGAATTGGCCGGGAACGAGCCGACGGGCGAGGTTCCGAACCAGCGATCCGCTCCGAGCTGCGCCCCTCCGCAGCACCGGTCGTTGCCGTAGTTTGCGTGATCGTGATCGGCGGTTGCACCCCACCAATAAGGTGTCGCCGCGCCGGCGCGCGCGGCGTATTCCCACTCCGCTTCGCTGGGAAGACGATATGTCCTGCCGGTACGCGCGCTCAGCCATTCGATGTAGCTCTGCGCATCGTGCCAGCTCACATTGATGACCGGCTGACTGCCCCGCCCCCATCCGTTGTCGTCGGGCCGATAACCGCTGCACCCGCCTGCCTCGACGCACGCGTCCCATTGTTCGAAGGTCACGTCGGTTCTTCCGAGCGCGAACGCGCGGGTAATACGCACTTCGTGCCGAGGGCCCTCGAACGCATCCCGGCCGGCCTCGTCTGCCGGCGATCCCATCGCGAAGCTTCCTGCCGGTACGACCACCAGCTGCGGCGCATCGGCGGCATCCTGAATTTCCCGAACGGTCGCGGCGACGGGCGACAGCGTTACGCGCGGCGGGGGACCGTTGGCGGCCTGCATTGCGGACAATGCCGCCGGCGCGGCAGGCGCCATATCGGTTTCGTCAGCCAGTGCAGGCAGGGCAACGAAAAGCGCCGTTCCCAGGAAAACTTCCTTCAAACCGCTGGCCATGATCGCGTTCCTTTTTTGGCGAAGCGATCCTAGCATTCCTGCAATTAACGATGCGTTAGCAATTGGCACTGCGGAGCACCGGGAGCGCGGCCCCCGACTTGATCGGGGGCCCTCGCCCGTCATGGAAATGTGACGCCCAAGGATGGGCGCGCTCCCGGTTTGCCGCCCAGGGATGCGCGCGCTCGCAGTCTTTAGTGAATCGCGTGGCTCGGGGCTGACGGCCCGTCCAAAAAGTCGTCGTCCGTCTCGAAGGTCCGGCCGTCGATCGTCAAGCCCTGCTTGCCGGCGCTCACCTTGACCTTGGCGCCGTCGGAGATATTGCCTTCGAGCAGGAGCTGCGCGAGCGGGTCCTGAAGCCGGCGCTGGATCACCCGCTTGAGCGGGCGGGCACCATAGACCGGATCGTAGCCCGCCTGCGCCAGCCAATCGCGCGCCCGATTGTCGAGAACGATCTCGATCTTGCGATCGGCGAGAAGCTTCGCGAGGCGCTCCATCTGAATGTCGACGATCCTGTCCATGTTTTCCCGCGACAGCCGGTGAAACAGGATGATCTCGTCCAGACGATTGAGGAACTCGGGGCGGAAATGCCCGCGCACCGCGGCCATGACCTTAGCCCTTGCCTCGCGCGATTCCCCGCCTTCGCCGACGGAGAGGTACTCCGTCCCCAGGTTCGACGTGAGGATGATCACCGTGTTCTTGAAATCGACCGTTCGGCCCTGCCCGTCCGTCAATCGGCCGTCGTCGAGCACCTGGAGCAGTACGTTAAACACGTCGTGATGCGCCTTCTCGACCTCGTCGAAAAGGATGACCTGATACGGTCTGCGACGCACGGCTTCCGTCAGCACGCCGCCTTCCTCGTAACCGACATAGCCCGGCGGCGCACCGATCAGCCGCGCCACCGAATGCTTCTCCATGAACTCGCTCATGTCGACCCGCACCATGGCGGTGTCGTCGTCGAACAGGAACTCGGCGAGCGCTTTGGTGAGCTCGGTTTTGCCGACGCCCGTGGGACCCAAGAACAGAAACGAGCCGATCGGCCGGTTGGGATCCTGCAGGCCCGCACGCGCCCGGCGGACGGCGTTGGAAACCGCCCGCACCGCCTGATCCTGGCCGACGACACGCTTATCGAGCGATTGCTCCATTTTGAGGAGCTTCTCGCGCTCGCCCTCGAGCATCTTGTCGACGGGAATTCCGGTCCAGCGCGAGACGATTTGCGCGATGTGCTCGGCCGTCACCGCCTCGTTGACGAGAGCGCCGGCTTTCCTTTCCTCGGTCGCCTTGAGCTTGCGTTCGAGGTCTGGAATGACGCCATAGGTCAGCTCGCCCGCCCGCCCCAGATTGCCCTTGCGCTGCGCAATCTCGAGCTCCTGGCGCGCCTGGTCGAGCTTTTCCTTCAAGCCCTGCACGTCCTGGAGCGACTTCTTCTCTTCCTGCCAGCGGGCGGCAAGCGCCGTCGACTTCTCTTCGAGTTCCGCAAGCTCGGCGTCGAGGGACACCAGGCGGTCTTTGGATGCCTTGTCGCTCTCCTTCCGCAGCGCTTCGCGCTCGATCTTGAGCTGGATGATCCGGCGATCGAGCTCATCGAGCTCTTCGGGCTTCGAGTTCGACCTGCATGCGCAAGCGGCTCGCCGCCTCGTCCATCAGGTCGATGGCCTTGTCCGGCAGAAAGCGATCCGCGATGTAGCGGTGCGAAAGCTGGGCGGCGGCGACGATCGCGCCATCGGTAATGCGCACGCCGTGGTGAACTTCGTATTTCTCCTTCAGGCCGCGCAGGATCGAGATCGTATCTTCGACCGTCGGCTCGGAGACGAACACCGGCTGAAAGCGCCGTGCCAGCGCCGCGTCCTTCTCCACGTTCTTTCGATATTCGTCGAGCGTGGTCGCGCCCACGCAATGCAGCTCGCCGCGCGCCAGCGCCGGCTTCAACAGATTCGACGCATCCATCGCGCCCTCTGCCTTGCCGGCGCCGACCAGCGTATGCATTTCGTCGATGAACAGAATGATCTTGCCCGCCGCCGCGGTCATCTCCGTCAGAACCGCCTTCAGGCGTTCCTCGAACTCGCCGCGATATTTGGCGCCGGCGATCAGCGAGCCCATGTCGAGCGCCATCAGCCGCTTGTCGCGCAGGCCCTCGGGCACGTCGCCGTTGACGATACGCAACGCGAGGCCTTCGGCGATCGCCGTCTTGCCGACGCCCGGCTCGCCGATGAGCACCGGATTGTTCTTCGTGCGTCGCGACAGAACCTGAATGGTGCGCCGGATTTCCTCGTCGCGGCCGATCACGGGGTCGAGCTTTCCGGTCCGCGCCAGCTCGGTCAAGTCGCGCGCGTATTTCTTCAGCGCATCGTAGCTGCTCTCGGCGGTTGCCGAATTGGCCGTGCGGCCCTGACGTATATCCTTGATCGCCTGGTTGAGATTTTGCGGCTTTACGCCCGCATCCTTGAGGATGCGCGCTGCGTCGGTGCCCTGCGCCATGGCCAGCGCCAGGAGCAGCATTTCCGCCGTGACGAAACTGTCGCCGGCTTTCTTGGCGGTGTCCTGAGCCTGCTCGAACAGCCTTGCGGTCTCCGGCGCCAGATACATCTGGCCGCCTTCCACGCGCGGAAGCTTCGACAGGGCCTGCTCGGTTTCCTGCAATACCGCGTCGGGTCGGCCGCCCGCGGCACGAATGAGACGCGCCGCAAGGCCTTCTTCGTCGTCGAGAAGCACCTTCAGAAGATGTTCGGGCTTGAATGCCTGATGTTGCGAACGCAGCGCCAGCGATTGCGCCGACTGCATGAATCCGCGCGCCCGCTCGGTAAATTTTTCGCTATCCATGTTTTCCTCTCAAGCACGGGCGCAAGCCCCTGCCGGCAGCCGACGCCAGTCTAACAGATATCGGCCGCAGCCCTCACGGCACCGCGACCGCCGTCATATGTGGCGACGCCGGCGCGCAACTCAAGACCCGCCGCACCGAAGGGAGATTGTCTGTTCGAGGAGGAACGCGCCTTGATCGGGCGCAAAAACCGCAAGAAAAAACGTTCGTCAGCTTTCAAGTGCCGCGTCGTCTTCCTCATCTTCTTCTCCGGCAAGCGAGAAAGATGGGCCGCTGCCGGTGTAGGGCTGTGCCGTGTTGCCGTCCACATTGCCATTGGGCTGGGGACGGTTGCCGCCATTGCCCTGATAAGGGCCCTGCTGCGCCGGATATTGCTGCTGCATCTGGTTGGCGGACAGAATGCGCCAATAATGCTCGGCGTGCTGGAGGTAGTTCTCCGCCATCACCCGATCGCCGGAGGAGTTGGCATCGCGCGCAAGCTGGAGGTACTTTTCGTACACATGCGAAGCGGAGCCGCGGATCTTTACCTCCGGCCCGTTCGAATCGAACGAGCGGTTCGGATTATTGCCACCACCACCACCGCCGCTATTGTTTTGCGGCCTGCGGCTGCCGCGTCCACGAGAGCGTTTCATGCAACTTCAAGCCCCTAAAGCCCCTGTCAAAAAGCCCCTGTCAAACGACTTTCGGCAACCGTGCAAAGCACGGGCGCCTTCAACCATGATTCCTTGCATCGTCTCAGTTGCGCCGTCGGGCGCGTCCGCCTGGCTGCCGCATAAAGCGCGCTACTCGTCTTTCGCTTTTCACCGAGTGTGACGCCCTCGGGCGCCATCGTCCTCGCGGTCTGCCCCGGCAGCGACCATACGCTACCCGATGCCCCTCGCGGGGCCCCCATTGCGGTGGGCAAGCTACCGATTCGCCAGTTGCTTTCCAACTGTTTTTTGCGGTTCGGTCCCCGCCTAGCCCCGCCGTCCCGCGACGATGCAACGGGTAATTCCTTGGAGATCGGGTACAAGCCGGAGAACTTCAAGACCCTTCGCCGCGAAAATGCTTGCGACGCAAAGCGCCTGCCCCGCCCCGATTTCCACGAAGGCCAGCCCGCGCGGCGCCAGCGTCTCGACGAGGGTTGCCGCAAGAGCGCGATAGCACGCCAATCCGTCCTCATCCCCCACGAATGCCGCTTTTGGCTCATACCGCGTGATTTCGGGCGCCGCCTGGGAAAACTCGCCTTCCGTCAAATAGGGCGGATTGGCAAAGACGACATCGAACACGGCCGCCGCGTTCCCAGCGTCCTTGGCCAGAGCCAGGCGGCCGGCCACTCCGTGGCGCACGGCATTGCGTTCGGCCCAAAAAAGCGCCTCGCCCGATACATCGATCGCGCGCCCCGTGGCGTTCGGATAATGACGCAGAAAGGCGACGATCAGGCAGCCGCTGCCCGTCCCGTAATCCAGAACCCGCAAGGGCGCAGAGCGATCCGGGAAGGCCCTCAGCGCTTCCTCGACCAGCGTCTCCGTCTCGGGGCGCGGGATCAAAGCGCCGGGCCCAACCTCGAAATCGAGACTGAAGAATTCCTTGCTCCCGGTAATATAGGCCAGCGGCTCGCGCGCGATCCGGCGCGACAGCAGAGCTTCGAATCTTGCGCCGGCCCGCGGCTCAACGCGATCGACGCCGAGCAATTCTTCGGCGGTCAGGCCAAGTGCGTGGGCCAGCAAGACCCGCGCGTCGGTTCCGGGCGCATCAACGCCGGCTGTCTTAAGCCGTGCGGCCGCATCCAAGAGCAATTCCCGTTTGGTGGTCATCGAAAATAGTCTTCACCCCAAAAAACTGGGACTCACTACGACTTCGCTCAAGGACGCCCAGTGCTTGAATCTCATTTTCGCCGTGTTCCGTCCATGCGATCCGATTGAGCAAAATCAATTCATGCCGGCATTGCTTGGGTGATGATTTGCCAATCAAACGTCTGAAGGAGGGAGGGATCCAATGACCGCCTCGGAACACACCATACACGACGTCCAGCACTCAATCCGGCACGCCGTGCACCATCATTCGAACATGGTTCTCGCCCAAGGCGTGATCATGACCGTTCTCGGCATGCTGGCGATCATCTGGCCGCAGATTTCCACGGTCGCCGCCGACGTGTACATCGGCGCGATCTTCCTCCTCGCCGGTTTCGCGGGACTGGCCGTAATGTTCCTCGCTCCTACCGTTTCCGTTTTTCTCTGGTCCCTGCTCACGGCTGCGCTCTCGTTATTGGCGGGGGTCCTGCTGCTCTGGCACCCGGTTGCAGGCGCGGTGTCGCTGACCTTGGTGCTCATTGCGTTTTTCATCGTCGAGGGAGTGTTTCAGACGATCGTGGCGCTGAGCTACCGTTCGGTGCTCCCCGAATCATGGGGCTGGATGGTCTTCAGCGGGATCACCGACCTGATCCTCGCCGGTCTGATCATCGCCGGCTGGCCGAGCTCCGCCCGCTGGGCATTAGGTCTCATTGTGGGCGTCAACCTCATCACCTCCGGGGTCGCGATCCTGATGGTGGCCGTCACCGCCAAACGCGTCATCAACGCGGCAGAAAAGGTATTCGGCTGAAATCCCCCGACACGCTGCCGTGACGCGGCAGGCAAGGGGCGGATTTGCCGATCGTGTTGCAAGCTGACAGCATGGATTTGTTCGGCTCCATGACGCGATTTCGACGAGGCGGGCAGAGACATGATTCCTCTTCAGGATGAAACAAGGCGTCCGTCGCAGTTTCCGATCGTCACCGTTTCTCTCATCGTGGCGAACGCATTCGCCTTCATCCTCGAACTCATGGGCGGCGACGATTTCGTCATGCGATGGTCGGCCATCCCCGCCGACATTACCGCGGGGCGGCATCTCGAAACCGTCTTCACCAGCATGTTCATGCATGCCAGCTGGTCGCACATCATCGGCAATATGATATTCCTCTGGGCATTCGGCCCGGAGATAGAAGACGCCATGAACCCGCGGCGCTACGCGGCGTTTTATCTCGCCGGCGGGGTTGTCTCCATGCTGGCGCAAATCGCCGCCAGTCCGGGCTCCACCATTCCCAATCTCGGCGCCAGCGGAGCGATCGCCGCGGTCATGGGTGCGTTTCTGATCACCTACCCGCGCGACAAGATTCGCACTGTCTTGTTCTTCGGCTTTTTCTACCGAGTCACATTCATACCGGCTGCGTTGCTCATCGGACTCTGGTTTTTGAGCCAGCTTGTCGAGCTTGGCGTCGTCGCCAACGCGCAATCCGGCGGCGTGGCCTATCTGGCTCATATCGGCGGCATCGTTTTTGGTGCCGTGACGTGCCGCATATTCGAGGACCCGCGGCGCATTGCCGATCGAGGCGAATTCGATCCATTTTATCGCGGTTGATCGCCACTCGACGGGCTCGGGGCTTGCGCTCCCGGGCACGGCGATCAACACCATCGCCGAAACGCTTCCTAGCCGCTTTTAGTCCCCCTACTACACTTGGCGTGGGATTGAAGAATGGTGCGGTCGAGAAGACTCGAACTTCCACGGGTTGCCCCACTAGCACCTCAAGCTAGCGCGTCTACCGTTCCGCCACGACCGCGTTCCGGAAGTCAGATATCAGAAGTCAGAAGTCAGAAGCCAGAGCTTCGTGCGGTGAATGCACACAGAGGGCCTCCGGTTCAGATCCCCTCCCCATCGACACCGGTGTGGATACCACACTCGTCCTTCTCGAGGCCGGCCCAGCGGCCATCGCGATAGCCCTCCCCACCCTGGACGCGCCTGGTGCAGGGCAGACAGCCGATCGACGGATAGCCGTCTTCCACGAGAGGATGGCGGGGAAGCCCATGGGTCTGGAAGTAGCCGTCCAGGTCCGCCAATGCCCAGTCGGCCAGCGGATTGAAGCGAAATCGGCCCTCGAAATACTCCACGGCCTGCATCTGGGCCCGTGCGTGGGTCTGGAACCGCTTGCGACCCGTCACGGAGGCCGCAAATCCCTCCAGCGCCCGGCGAATGGGCAGGATTTTGCGCAAGTGGCAGCACGCATTAGCATTGCGCGACCACAACACCCCGCCCGGATCCTGCGCCGCAAGCTCTCTGGGGTCGGGACCGATCGAACGCAGGTCCGTCAGCCCCAGCAGGTCCTGGAGGCGGTCTCTATATCTTAGCGTTTCGCCGAACAGCTTGCCCGTATTCAGAAACAGGACGGGCGTTGCGGGATCGATGCTGGCTACCAAATGAAGCAGTACTGCCGACTCCGCCCCAAACGAGGATACGACCGCGGTCGTTCCGGGGAAGCTTTGCCGCAGCGCCAGCTCAAGAATCCCTGCCGCGTCGCGGCCTTCTGCTGCCTGCCGCAATTCCTCGAGGCGGACGCGAACCGCCGGATCGGAGACGTTGTCGCTTGCATGATCGAAGGCGCGTGGACCACGGGAGGAGTTGATAACAGTAACGGCTGCTGCGCTCACCCGAGCCAGTCCTTTTCCGCCACGAGCGCCTCAGTCCGCCGTGCCAGTTCGCCCGCGTTGACGCCTTGTGCCCGCCAAGCCGCCCGTGCTCCCCCGACCTCGTCGAGATAGCCGGCCCATTCCGGGCCGAAGCGCGCGTCCAGCCATTGACGCAACAGCTTCGCGAGACCGGGCGCCCTGCCCCCCGTCGAAACCGCAATAACCAGATCGCCGCGGCGCAGCAAAGCCGGAGCGTGAAAATCGCAAAGCGAGGGCCGATCCTCGACGTGGACGAGAGCTCCTCTCGCCCGGGCCGCCGCGGCGATCCCGGCCGCTTCGCCCGGCTCGCATCCTGCAACAAACAGGAATTTGACCTCCGGGATGTCGCATTTCGAATCGACGGAAATGGCCTCAATCCCGGCTTCGGCCAGCCACTGCTTGCGCCGGGCAAACGGCTCGCCTGCGCCTGCGATACCAACCCCGGAAGTACGGCTACTCAGCACGATCGGCAACACGCCAGGACGCCCCGTGAGGATTTCACGTAAGAATTATGAGGTTATCTTCAATAATGCAAGATCGCGCTGGTAAATCTTTATAACTACACAAGATATAGAGTTATTTCCGACTATCCCTGGCGACCGCCGAAACGTCTTATTGAACACCACGAAGAATATCGGTGACCGATACCGCAATGCGATCGCCGTCGATCAGGATCTCGCCTTTGGCCACCGGTTTGTCGTTAGCCAAAATCAGCACCGGATCGTCCAGCTTGGAGTTCGATCTCGATGACGGCCCCGCGACCCATGCGCAACAGCTGATGCATGGGTATGATCGATCGTCCCAGCACAACGGAAATTTCGACCTTGACGCTTTCTATGTTCGTCGACATCTGGCTTCCTCAAGATGCGGCGATCTTGTCGCGGATATGCTTTCGGCGGAGTTAATGCTTTGAGCGCGCGGCCCGCTCGGCCCGAGAAACAGCCGGCTTCCGTCGACTGGCAAATTGAACCAGGCTTGGTTGCCTATCCCGACGCCGTGCGATTCATGGAGCAGCGCGTCGAGGCTATCGCCGGCGGGCGCACGGCGGAATTGGTTTGGCTGGTCGAGCACCCGCCGATCTACACTGCCGGAACCAGCGCCAAGGACGACGATCTTCTCGACGCACGCTTTCCAGTGTTCCGGACCGGCCGCGGCGGCCAATTCACCTATCATGGGCCCGGTCAGCGGGTCGCGTACGTGATGCTTGACCTCAAGCGGCGCAATTCCGACGTCCGCGGCTTCGTCCGCGATCTCGAAGAGTGGCTGATCCGCACACTCGCGAGATTTGGAGTAAAGGGCGAACGAAGAGAGGGGCGCGTCGGCATCTGGGTCATGCGGCCCGACGCAGGCGAGGACAAGATCGCTGCGATCGGCGTGCGGGTGCGCCGCTGGGTGACGTTTCACGGCATCGCACTCAACGTCTCTCCCGATCTGGCTCACTTCGGCGGAATTGTCCCCTGCGGCATACGCGGTCACGGTGTTACAAGTTTGGCTGCGCTAGGCATGGATGCGGCGATGGCGGACGTCGATGAAGCGCTCAGAGATGCTTTCCGCCGGGTATTCGAGTCTCGCGAAGAAATGGATCCTCAACAGATATGGTGAAGCGCAGTGCAAAGATCGGCGGCATTCCTGCTCATGATGCTGGTGCCTCAGGCGACCCAAGCCCAATGTACGGTTACTGCGCACGGCAGCAGCACGAACATCGTCTTCGCGCAATTGCTCGCCCGGCATTCCGATGCACCTGACGTGCGCGCCGCCTGGGCAGCGCATCGTTGCAACATTCGCAAACTGATTCATGGCGGCGGACGGCCGTGCCGGGCCGGAACGCCGCGCGATCACGTCACCATCAGAGTATTCGGCGAGGCCACATACCATATATTCCCCCTGCCTCTTGCCGACGGATATTATTGCACCACGTCCTGACGCCGGCGTTCAGAGGCTGGGCCGGCGATGGAATCCCCGCTCGGCAGGCGCCTCGGCCTTGTGCAATTCGACGTTCTTCACCGTTGAACCGGGTGGCCCGCGCATGCACGCGCCGACGAATGCCTCCACGTTCTTGGTGGTGCCCGAAACGAGCGCTTCCACCGCGCCGTTCGAACGGTTGCGAATCCAACCGTCGAGACCGAGCTTGCGCGCCTCTTCCATGGCGAAGTGCCGGTAGCCCACCGTTTGTACAAAGCCTTCTACGACCAACCGCAACGTCGTCAGATCGTCAGTCACTGAGACACTCCGTCATGAAAACTCGAGGATGACGTCGTCCAGAGCCAGACTATCGCCCTTTTTTGCATTGACCTTCTTGACCGTAGCGTCGCGTTCGGCGGTCAGCACATTTTCCATCTTCATCGCTTCGATGACCGCCAAAGTTTCTCCGGCCTTGACCTCCTGCCCCTCGTAAACATTGATGGAAACGACCAGGCCAGGCATCGGGCACAAGAGCATCTTCGAGGTATCCGCGGCCGACTTTTTCGGCATCAGCGCGGCAAGCTCGGCAGCCTCGCGGTCGCGGACGGCGGCAACGATGTTGGTGCCGCCCTGCCTGAGGCGGTAACCGCCGGCAATCCTTGCGATTTGTATGGCGTAAGTGGCCGCGCCTTCCTTCATTCGCATCACAGCGTCGCCCGGGCGCCAGCTTGCACCGGCTTCGTACGCCTCTCCGTCGATGGCAGCCTTGAAAATACCGTTGTCGATCCGGGCTTCCGTCACGCTCAAGATACGTTCGCCAAGCTTTACCTGGTACTCGCGTTCGGGTGCGCGCGCTCCGTTCAGCGCACCGGAAATGGCGCCGGCACGCTCGGTCCGGACGATTTTGGCCGCAACGCCTGCCGCCGCAAGACGCCGCGACCGCTCCTCGTCGAGCGCACGCCCATGGAATCCGTCGGGATATTCCTCTGCGATGAAGCCGGTCGAGAGCCGGCCGTCGCGAAAGCGAGGGCTGTGCATGATCGCGGCGAGGAAATCGATATTGTGATTGATGCCATCGATGCGGAATTCGTCGAGCGCGCCGGCCATCCCATCGATGGCAGCAAGCCGCGCGGGACCGTGTGCGCATAGCTTGGCGATCATCGGATCGTAGTAGATGGAGATCTCGCCGCCCTCGTAGACGCCCGTATCGTTGCGCAGCGTGACATGATCGTGCTTGCCTTCCGCGGGAGGCCGATAGCGCACGAGACGCCCGGTGGAAGGCAGAAACCCGCGATAGGGGTCTTCCGCATAAATCCGCAATTCGACGGCCCAGCCGTTCAGCTTCACGTCACGCTGCGCCAGGGGAAGCTTTTCGCCGGCCGCGGACCGGATCATCAGCTCGACGAGATCGAGCCCCGTGATCAGCTCGGTCACGGGATGCTCCACTTGCAGGCGCGTGTTCATCTCGAGGAAGTAGAAATTGCGTTGCGCATCGACGATGAACTCGACCGTACCGGCGCTGTCGTAACCCACGGCCTTTGCCAGCGAGACGGCCTGTGTGCCCATGGCGTCGCGCGTGGCTTCGTCGAGAAACGGCGACGGCGCCTCCTCGATGACCTTTTGGTGCCGCCGCTGGATGGAGCATTCGCGTTCGCCGAGATGGATGACGTTGCCGTGCTTGTCGCCCATCACCTGGATCTCGATATGGCGCGGCTCGGTGACGAATTTCTCGATGAACAGCCTGTCGTCGCCGAAGCTCGCCTTGGCCTCGTTCTGCGACGATTGGATGGCCTGGGCGAGATCTTTTTCGTGATGCACGATCCGCAGGCCCTTGCCGCCGCCGCCGGCCGAGGCCTTCACCATCACGGGATAGCCGATCTCGCGGGCTATGGATTTGGCGTGGCCGCCGTCGCGAATCTCGCCGACATAGCCGGGGACCGTGGAGACCTTGGCCGCCAGCGCGAGCTTTTTCGAACTCGATCTTGTCGCCCATGGCCGCGATGGCCTTGGTGTTGGGGCCGATGAACGCGACCCCGATGCCGGCCAGCGCTGCCGCGAACGCTTCCCGCTCCGACAGAAATCCGTAGCCGGGATGGACCGCCTCGGCACCGGTGTCACGGCAGGCATGCACGATCCTGTCGATCACCAGATAGGACTGCGCCGAAGGCGCCGGACCGATCGCCACCGCTTCGTCCGCCATCTCGACATGCAAGGCGTTGCGGTCGGCCTCGGAATAGACGGCGACCGTCTTGATCCCCATTTTACGGGCCGTTTTGATGACCCGGCAGGCGATCTCGCCGCGATTTGCAATCAATATCTTTCCGAACACGATTCCCCAGCCACCCATAAACGCCTTGAGACTTCAGGGCTTTTAGGGGGTTCCGGCGCGGCCGTAAACAACTACCCCTGCGGCAGAGCGGCGGCTCGCCTTTCAACTGTCTGAGCGAACCGGCATATCCCAGCGCATGTCAGCCTGATTTGCATTTTGCCTTTTTTGCAGGCAAAATGCCAGCATGACGGTTCAGATTACCATTCGTGACGTGCCAGAGGAGGTCCGTGACGAGATCGCTGCGCGGGCAGCGCTGAAAGGCATGTCCATGCAGGAATTTCTGCGAACAGAATTGGAGCAACTCGCGGCGCGGCCCTCGGTCGATGCCTGGCTCGCCATGGTACGTAAGCGCAAGCAAGCAGCACGGACGCGCGTTGCATCGCGAACGATCCTTTCGATGCGGGACCTTGACCGGCGTTGAGCGTCGTCGTTGACGCATCAGTGCTCGTTGCGGCGCTCATCGACACCGGACCACAGGGAAAGTGGGCCGAAGAGATCGTGGCCAATGGCGGTCTCAACGCTCCTGCGCTCATCTATGCTGAAGTGTCGAACGTTCTGCGGAGGCTTGAAACAGCGCGGCAGATATTACCGGCCGAAGCGAATTTAGCCTTCGACGATCTCGTGCAACTACCGTTAGAAATTTACTCGTTTGAGCCGTTCGCCGATCGCATCTGGGAGTTGCGTTACAACGTGACCTGCTATGACGCTTGGTATATAGCACTGGCGGAAGCGCTCTCGCTTCCATTGGCAACGCTCGATTCGCGCATCGTGCGCAATGAAATTGTTGCATGCAAGTTGCTCACAACCCGCAATTGACACAAGCGGGGTCGTATCACCGATCGAGAGCACTGAGGCTGTCTCGTGAAGCCGAGTTCGATGTCCGTCGCTGTCGCATACGCATGCTCACCATGACAGCGACCCACACAAAAACTAGGAGGATCAGAGGCGACACATTTGTCACTATCTTCAAGACGCGTTGATCGGGAACCAGAGCCGGCGCGAAGGTGAATAATGCAATTAACGCAATCGCCACACATATCCAAAACAGCAGCGATCCTACGATGAATCTCCAAGAAGGTCGCCATACTATTGACTCAAGCCTTACTTCTGACGTTTCCACCCGCGGCAGCGCACCGGTCCAGCGCAAGGCAAAAACAACAGCGGTGAGTGCAAAATTTCCGAAGAAAGCAGCGGTGCCGAGCTGCGATGCCAATAACAAAATCGGCGATTTACCGAATCTGTACTCGAACACCGGTAAGGCAATCGCCACAGCAACCAAACTGATAAAATCGCCAGAATCGTCCAGCCAAGGAATCGCTACAAGTAGGTTCGCTGCTGCATCTTGGTCGTAGAATCCCGATGCCTGAATCGTCGCCAACTCGGTGGCCGACATTCTCAGCCCATGACGAATTTATTAAGATCAAGCGATTTAAGCGTCGGGTTCTCTCCTCCTCAAGTTACAGCGGAATATTATCGTGCTTCTTCCACACCTGCGGCACCTGCTTGTTGCGCAGCATTCGCAGCGCCCGCGCGATGCGCCAACGGGTGGAATGGGGACGGATCACGTCGTCGATATAGCCGCGCGATGCCGCCACGAACGGATTGAGGAAGCGGTCCTCGTATTCTTTCGTCCGTGCACCGATCTTTTCCGCATCGCCGCTATCCTGCCGGAAAATGATCTCCACGGCGCCCTTTGCGCCCATCACGGCGATCTGCGCGGTTGGCCAGGCATAGTTGACGTCGGCCCGCATGTGCTTTGACGCCATGACGTCGTAGGCGCCGCCATAGGCCTTGCGCGTGATCACGGTGATCTTGGGGCTGGTGGCTTCGGTAAACGCGAAGAGCAGCTTGGCGCCGTGCTTGATGATGCCGCCGTGCTCCTGCGCAGTGCCCGGCAGAAAGCCCGGCACGTCGACGAAGGTGACGATGGGAATGTTGAAGCAATCGCAGAAGCGCACGAAACGCGCCGCCTTGCGGCTTGCGTCGGAATCGAGGACGCCCGCCAGCACCATGGGCTGGTTGGCGACAAAGCCCACCGTGGAACCCTCGATGCGGCCGAAGCCCGTGATCATGTTGCGGGCGTAGGCTTCCTGGATTTCGAAGAAATCGCCCTCGTCGACGATCTTCAGGATCAGCTCCTTCATGTCGTAGGGCTTGTTGGCGTTCTCCGGCACCAGCGTATCGAGCGAAGGCTCGTCGCGGCGCGGATCGTCCGCCGTGGGCCAATGGGGCGGCTTGTCGCGGTTGTTCAGCGGCAGAAAGTCGTAAAGGCGGCGGATTTCCTCGATGGCGACGACGTCGTTCTCGTAGGCGCCGTCCGCCACCGCCGACTTCGTGGTATGCACTCTTGCCCCGCCCAGTTCTTCCGGCGTCACGTCCTCCTGCGTGACCGTCTTCACCACGTCGGGGCCCGTGATGAACATGTAGGAGCTGTCGCGCACCATGAAGATGAAATCCGTCATGGCAGGCGAATAGACGTCGCCGCCGGCACAAGGACCCATGATCACGGAAATCTGCGGCACCACGCCGCTGGCCAGCACGTTGCGTTTGAAGACCTCGCCATAGCCCGCGAGGCTCGCCACGCCTTCCTGGATGCGCGCGCCGCCGGCATCCAGGAGCCCGATCACCGGCGCCTGGTTCTGCAGTGCCATGTCCTGAATCTTGCAGATTTTCTGGGCATGCGTTTCGGACAACGAGCCGCCGAATACCGTGAAATCCTTGGCGAAGACATAAACCATGCGGCCGTTGATGGTGCCCCATCCGGTCACCACCCCATCGCCGGGGATGCGGTTCTTGTCGGCCCCGAAATCGGTATTGCGGTGCTCCACGAACATGTCGAACTCCTCGAAGGAGTCGCGGTCGAGAAGCAGAGATATCCGTTCGCGCGCCGTGAGTTTGCCGCGCGCGTGCTGCGCCCGGATACGGGCCTCCCCGCCGCCCAGCCGGGCACGGCTACGCCGCTCGTCGAGCTCTTGGAGAATGTGTTGCATGGGGAAATCCGCGTAAAAAATCAGGAATGTGGCGGCACACTGTGTGCCAGAAGCCGCCGGGTCAAGCCCGCGACGCCCGTGCGAGCTGCAGAAACCGCGCCGCCGCGGCAAGCTCGCTACCCATCTGCCTGCGGCGGGATTCCGCTTCGACATCGCGGCCCCATTTCTCGGCCTGGAAATCCTCGTCGACATGGGCGGCCGCGAACGCGCCGGCAGCATCGAGACGGCCGCTCGCCATGGCCAGTCCCAGCACCAGAGAGCCTGTAAGACCTGCGGCACGATCCAGCGCAATGAGCTCCCAATCGCCCAGCACGCCGACAAAAGCCGCCAGCCGCTCTATGGCCTCCGCCGGCTGGTCGACGAAGCGCAATCCGGAGCCGGTCCTGAGCTCGACACCATGCTCCTCGCGGAGCCAATCCAGCAAAGGATCCCAAGCTGCGGCTTGCCGGCGGGCCAGCTCCAAAGGGTTCTCGGCGCGATAACACAGAAGATCGCTGCGACCGAAGCCCAGCGCATGTTCGGCGACCTCGCCCCGGCGTGCCGGGAGAAGATCGCAGGCCGCATGGGCAAGGCCCGTGAGCGGCATCTTTGCAGGCTCGATACACGCATCCTGCTCGCGCCATTCCTGCGCAATCGCCTCCGCCAGCGCCTCGGTCGGCAGAACGAGAACGCGTCCGCCCGGCGTCTTCATCGGCTTGTCGTCCAGCAAAACGGCGTATCCCCCGCCCTGCGCGCTCACCGAAACCACACGATAGAATTTCGCGATGGTGCGGCGGCTCATCGGCGCGTTCTCGCCGCAAACGGGTTCCCTTCCAGGTCCGGGTCGAAACCCAAAAGGCTCCAGGCGCGCAGCATATGCGGCGGCAATGGCGCCGACACCTTCAGCCGGCCGCCATCCGGATGGGCGATATCGATCGAGCGGGCGTGCAGATGCAATCGGTTTTCGATCTCGCCCCGCACGCGCGCATTGGCGCCGCCATACTTGAAATCGCCTACGACCGGCGTGCCGATCGAGGCCAAATGCACGCGAATCTGGTGCATTCGGCCGGTGTGCGGGCGAACCGCGATCCAGGCCAGTTCCTGCCCCGCCTGCCCGAGAACGGCATAGTCCGTCACCGCGGCCTTGGCGCCGGTGTCGTAATCTTCCGCCGTCACCATTTTCTCGTCCCTGCCCACGGCCTGCTTGGCCAAGGGCGAGCGGATCGTGCCCCGCGCCGGCTCGGGAACACCCTTCGTCAATGCCCAATAGAGCTTGGTCGCATCGCGCCGCCTGAGAGCCGCGCTAAGGCTTGCCGCCGCCGTTGCCGTGCGCGCCACGACCAGCACCCCCGAGGTGTCGCGGTCAAGCCTGTGGACGAGCCGCGGCCGCTGCTTCTTCTCGAAGCGCAGGTATTCCAGAAGGCCATCCACATGTTCGCGGATGCCGCTCCCCCCTTGGGATGCCAGCCCGGCCGGCTTGTTGAGAACCAGAACCGAAGAATCTGTATGAATGACAAGGCTCTCCGCCAGCCGCCTCAACCTGTCGCCAGCCTGTATATTTTGGGGTTGTGAATATGTGAGTAATTCAGGCTGCGTGCCCTGCAGCTGAGGCGGCAGACGCAAGAGCTGCCCTGCGACGATCCGGTCGCTCGCGCTCACGCGCTTTCCGTCCAGCCGCACCTGGCCCGTGCGCAAGAGCTTCTCGACCGCGCCATGAGCCATGGCGGGGAAATGCCGCTTGAACCAGCGATCAACCCGGATGCCGTCGTCGTCGGCCTCGATCGTTCTTGCCTTGAAATCCATCTCGCTCCACCTAAACGGAGGCACTCCGCCAAGCTATTCGATGAGCCGCACGACGACGACCCCTTCCCGCCAGCCGGGGTCTTGGGCGCGCGCACTTTCTCGCGTATTGGGACAATATGCCGATCCAAATCTACCTTGCCGTGGCGACCGGAGGGGCACTGGGGACAGTGGCCCGCTATTTCCTCTCGGGCGTGATCGCCGATGCGTTCGGCCAGACATTCCCCTGGGGCACGCTCGTCATCAATGTGACCGGATCGTTCGTGATCGGTTTCTTCGCCATCCTGACCGGTCCGGACGGTCGACTGCTGGTGAGCGGCACCACGCGCCAATTCGTCATGGTTGGGCTGTGCGGCGGCTACACCACGTTTTCCTCCTTCAGCCTGCAAACGCTCAACCTGATCAACGACGGCGAATGGCTCGCGGCCGGCGGAAATGTCGCCGGCTCGGTTACGTTATGCCTGCTGTTCGTCTGGCTCGGCGCGGTTGCCGCAGCTGCAGTAAATCATCTCAAAGGAGCTTCGTGATGCAGCTGCCTGAAGACGCCGTTCTGCTTCGCATCTTTCTCGGCGAGAACGACAAGTGGCAAGGAAAGCCGCTCTACGAGGCCATCGTCATGCGGGCGCGGGAGCTGCACCTGGCCGGCGCCACGGTGTTGCGCGGGCCGATGGGCTTCGGGCACTCCAGCCGCATCCACACGGCAAAGATAGTGCGGCTTTCCGAGGACTTGCCATTGATCGTGGAGATCGTAGACGCGGAAGACAAGATCACCGCGTTTCTGCCCGAGCTCGACTCCATGATGGGCAGCGGCCTTGTCACGCTCGAGACGGTGAAGGTGCTGCGGTACGGCAAGAAATAACTCGCCGCTGACCACCGTTTTCCTCGCTGTCATGGCCCGGCCCCGGATCATAGTCCGAGGTCCGGGCCACCCAGTTGGCAGTGTGGACGATTTCCGACCGGTAATTTACTGATTGGCCGCGTTCGCTTTCTTCTCCCGCAGCTTCGCCCAATATTCCAACCGCTTGACAATCTCGCGTTCAAATCCCGTCTCTTTGGGGCGGTAAAGCGATTGCCGCTCCATGCCGTCCGGAAAATAGTTCTGGCCGGAAAACGCCCCGTCGGCTGCGTGATCGTATTCGTAGCCTTTGCCGTAACCCAGCGACTTCATCAGCTTTGTCGGCGCGTTGAGAATGTGCGCAGGCGGCATCAGGGAACCGTGCTCTTCCGCCGCGCGCCGCGCCGCCCCATGCGCCACATAGACAGCGTTCGATTTGGGAGCGCTGGCGAGGTAGACGACCGCCTGCACGAGCGCAATCTCGCCTTCCGGGCTGCCCAGAAATTCGTAGACGTCCTTTGCCGCCAGCGCCTGCACGACGGCTTGCGGATCGGCCAGCCCAATATCCTCCACCGAAGCTCGCACCAGCCGCCGCGCGATGTACAGCGGCTGCTCGCCGCCGGCCAGCATGCGCGCAAGCCAATAGAGTGCAGCGTCGGGATCCGATCCGCGGATCGATTTATGCAGCGCGGAGACGAGATTGTAATGCTCCTCGCGGCTCTTGTCGTAGAGCGGCGCCCGCCTCTGAACCAGACCGACTAAGCCGGCCGGATCCAGCGGCTGCGCGATGTTCGACGAGGCGACCTCCTCGGCCAGGTTGAGAAGATAGCGGCCATCGCCGTCGGCCATCGCGCGCAAGCTCGTTCGTGCGTCGTCGGTCAGCGGAAGGGTGACGCCGTAAAATGTCTCGGCCCGTTTCAGCAGCGTCTCCAGCGCAGCGTCGTCCAGGCGCCGCAGGACGAGAACCTGCGTTCGGGACAGCAGTGCACCATTCAGCTCGAACGACGGGTTTTCGGTCGTGGCCCCGACCAGGATGACGGTCCCGTCTTCGACCACGGGCAGGAAACTGTCCTGCTGACTGCGGTTGAAGCGGTGAATCTCATCGACGAAAAGCAGCGTGCCCTGTCCCGTTTTTCGCCGCGCCCGCGCCGCATCGAAGGATTTCTTGAGATCGGCGACGCCGGAAAACACTGCCGACAGCTGCTCGAAATGCAGCTTGAAGGCACGCGAGAGCAGCCGCGCAATCGTGGTCTTGCCGGTGCCCGGAGGCCCCCAAAGGACGATGGAGTGCGCGCGGCCCTGCGCCACCATGCGGCCGATAGGGCCTTCGGGACCGAGGAGATGGTCCTGGCCTACGATCTCCTCGAGCGATTTCGGGCGCAACCGGTCGGCCAACGGCCGTGGCGCGTCCTTCTCCAAGCCTCCGGCTTCAAACAGATCCGACATGCAGCCAAGACTAGCCTGTCCCGGCCGCTGCTTCAGCCCATATTTCGCGCCGAGTGCATCACTTTAAGCGGCCTTCAGCGACGGCAAGGGAATGATCTCAAAAGCGAGGGGAGGACCCAGCGCCTGCTCCGGAGATTCGATTTTCACGAATTCCCGCCCCGGATTCCAATCGATGCGACCTAAAACCGGGTGAATTCCCGTCTTCCGATCGGCACGGCAGGGAAGAAAAACCTCCTCGAAACAATAATCGCCGGTCGGCAACATTTCGACCCGTCTCTTGCCCCGGCCGATGGCGCCCATTGCGATATCGGAGAACAACCGCAGCCGTTGCGGCCTGTGGCTCTCTGGAGCAATCTTGACCCAATCCTTGCCCTTGAGTTCCATTCCAAGCGCAAAATTGAACGCGGTGCCGGCCAAGCGCACCTTAACGCTCTTGCCGGGAACGACATCGAACATGATCAGATTGGCGAGCAACTGCTTGATGTCGGCGGGGCGAACGGCGGCGCGCTCGGGAAGCTTGTCTTCCGCACACAACGAAAGCCAGTAGTCCACGAACTCGCGATTGGCCGGCGCGAGATCGATTTCCGCCAGGATTTTCCGTAGCAAATTTCGGTCGAAACGGTCCATCAGCTCCAGCCCCGCAGCCGTGCACGCGTCCCCATCTCAGGTTGCAATCCGGTCAACGCGTCGCTCCCCGACAATAAGCAGTTGCGCACGGCGCCAGCGGTTAATCGATTCGCAGCATATCCAGAATCATCCGCTCACGGAAAGCGTGAGACGCTGATCGCCGCGCTCGATCACGAGGTCCCAGTGGCCGTTGCCCGTCTCCAGGGCGTGTTTGAGATCCGCGACTGTTCTGATCTCGGCGCCGTTCACCGACCGGATGATATCGCCGGCTTGAAAGCCATAGCTCGACGAAAAGGTATTGTCGGCGGTCGACACGAGAACCACGCCCTTCACGTTGAAGCCGAGCTGCAGATCGGATGCGACGGCCGGCGAGAGATTTTCGACCTTGGCGCCGGCAAGCGGGTTGCGTCCGCCGATCACGGTCATATCGCGCGGCGGATTCTCCGGCGGCAGGGCAAGCGTGGCGGACACCGTCCGCATGTGACCGCCGGCGAACACCTCGAGCTTGACGGCCTCGCCGGGGCGATGCGTGGCAATTCGATAGTTCAAGCCTTGCAAATCGTCGATATCGCCGTCGTCCACCGAAAGCACCACATCACCCGACCGGATCCCCGCGTCCGCGGCGGGGCCGCCGGGATAGACGCTCTTGACGAGAACTCCGCCCGGGCGCGTCAATCCAAGACTCTGTGCGATATCGCCGGTCACGGCTTGGCCGTCGACACCCAGCCAGGGTAATTTGACACCGCCGCCGAGCGCACCTTCGACCACTTTGCGCGCGAGGTTGGCAGGAGTGGCAAAGCCGATCCCCGCATATTCGCCGGTATGGGAAAAGATGGCCGTATTGATCCCGACGAGTTTTCCATCGGCCGTAATAAGCGCGCCGCCGGAGTTGCCGGGATTGATGGCTGCGTCCGTCTGTATGAAGAACTGATAATCGCTGGCACCGATCTGGGTTCGGGCAAGGCCGGAGACAATGCCCATCGTCACCGTCTGTCCCACGCCAAAGGGATCGCCGATTGCCAGAACAATGTCGCCGACGGAAATCCGGTCGCTGTCCCCCCACACTGCAACCGGCAGCCTCTCGCCCTTCGTGTCGATCTTGAGCACGGCAAGATCGGTGCGGGGGTCGGCCAGCATCACTTTTGCCTTGAACTCCCGCCGATCGGCCAATGCCACGACGATGTTCTGGCCGCCCTGGATGACGTGATTGTTGGTTACAATCACGCCATCGGACCGAACGATAACTCCCGATCCCAGGGACTGCTGAACGCGCTGGCGCATTTCCGGCGTCGCGCCGAAGAACCGTTGAAAGAAGGGATCGGAGAAGAGAGGGCTGACCGGCGTCTGCACGACCGATTGGGAATAAACATTCACGACTGCCGGCGCCACGCGCTTGACGACCGGCGCAAAGGTCAGCTGCACCTGCGGCATGGATTGCGGTACCTGCGGAGCGGCGCTAGCAGGTACCGCGAAAGCAAAAGCTGCCAACGTCAGGCTGGCCATTTTGCGATAGACAAGTCCAAACCAATCGGACATCGCGTCTTTCCCAAAAGCAAAGAGCGGCCGCAAGGGCCGCTCGTTATTTACAGCTCGCCCCTGTCGGCAAGATTACTCCTCGCTTGCGGTATCTTCATCACCGCCCAGAACAGGTCCGGAATCCTTTCCTTTCGCGTCCTCGTCGCGATCGACGAACTCGATGAACGCCATTGCCGCGTTGTCGCCATATCGGAACCCCGCCTTGAGAACGCGTGTATAACCACCGGGGCGGCCGGCATAGCGCGGCCCGATAACGTCGAAGAGCTTGCGGACTTGATCGGCATCCTTGATCTGCGCCAGCGCCTGTCTGCGTGCGTGCAGACCGCCCCGCCGCGACAGCGTTACAAGCTTTTCAACCACCGGCCTAAGCTCCTTGGCCTTCGGCAAGGTCGTCTTGATCTGCTCGTGCTTGATGAGAGCAGCCGCCATGTTGGCAAACATGGCATCCCTGTGGGCGGTGGTGCGGCCGAGCTTCCGGCCTTGATTGCGGTGGCGCATTCCTTAGCTCCTGTCATCCCGGCCAAGCGAAGTGCAGCGCCGGAACTTACCCCTCAGTATTGATCTTCGTAGCGCTTGGCGAGCTCTTCGATATTTTCCGGCGGCCAGCCGGGAACCTCCATGCCGAGATGCAAGCCCATTTCCGCCAGCACCGCCTTGATCTCGTTGAGCGACTTGCGGCCGAAATTCGGGGTGCGGAGCATTTCGGCTTCGCTCTTCTGGATAAGGTCGCCGATATAGACGATGTTGTCGTTCTTCAGGCAATTGGCGGAACGCACGGAAAGTTCGAGCTCGTCCACCTTCTTGAGAAGCACGGGATTGAACGCCAGATCGGGCTTTGCCTCTTCGGCGACGCGCTCGCGCGGCTCTTCGAAATTGATGAACACCTGCAACTGATCTTGCAGGATGCGCGCCGCATAAGCCACTGCGTTGTCAGGTGTGACGGCACCATTCGTCTCAACCGACAATGTCAGCTTGTCATAGTCGAGGATTTGTCCTTCACGCGTGTTCTCGACCTTGTAGCTCACCTTCTTCACCGGGCTGAAGAGAGAGTTGACCGGAATGAGCCCGATGGCTGCATCCTCTGGTCGGTTGCGGTCGGCGGGCACATAGCCTTTGCCGGTAGCAACCGTCAGCTCCATGCGGAAATCGACCTTCTCGTCGAGCGTGCAAAGCACGAGATCGGGATTGAGTATCTCCACGTCGGCGACGGCCGAAATCTGGCCGGCGGTCACCTCGCCCGGACCCGCGGCGCGCAGCGACAGGCGTTTTGGCCCCTCCGAATGCATGCGCAACGCAATCTGCTTTACGTTGAGCACGATATCCGTCACGTCCTCGCGCACGCCGGCGATGGACGAGAACTCGTGCAGAACCCCTTCAATATGAATGGAGGTAACAGCTGCACCTTGCAGCGACGACAGAAGCACACGCCTGAGCGCGTTGCCCAAAGTCAGACCGAATCCGCGTTCAAGCGGTTCGGCCACAAGGGTTGCAGAGCGGCTCTGGTCGTGTCCCGGCTCGACCCGCAGCTTCTGAGGTTTGATCAATTCCTGCCAATTTTTCTGAAACACGTCTTGCCTCATCGGTTTCCCGGACGCCTTCAGCGACGCCCCATTCGTTCGACGGGTGGTATTTTCCAACTCGTTACACGCGGCGGCGCTTCGGCGGCCGGCACCCATTGTGGGGTATCGGCGTCACGTCGCGGATGGAGGTGACCTGCAGGCCGACGGCCTGGAGAGCACGCAATGCGGATTCACGGCCGGATCCCGGCCCGCTCACCTCTACCTCCAGGGTGCGCATGCCATGCTCGACGGCCTTCTTGCCGGCATCTTCGGCCGCGACCTGCGCCGCATAAGGGGTCGACTTGCGCGACCCCTTGAATCCGAGCGACCCGGCCGAAGACCACGAGATGGCATTGCCCTGCGTGTCCGTGATCGTGATGATGGTGTTGTTGAACGTCGCGGCGACATGCGCCACGCCGACAACGATGTTTTTCTTTTCCTTCTTGCGCGCGCGCGCTGCAGGCTTTGCCATGACATCGCTCCGTTATTTGGTGACTTTTTTCTTGCCAGCAATGGCCTTGGCAGGTCCTTTGCGCGTCCGGGCATTGGTGTGCGTACGCTGACCGCGCACCGGCAAACCCTTGCGGTGGCGCAGGCCGCGATAGCACCCCAGATCCATGAGCCGCTTGATGTTCATGGCGACTTCACGGCGTAGATCGCCTTCCACGAGATAGTCGCGGTCGATGGCCTCGCGGATCTGGATGATCTCGGAATCGGTCAGGTCGTGAACACGGCGGCCGTCGGCAATACCCACCTTTTTACAAATCTCACGGGCCTTGGCCGGGCCAATTCCGTGAATGTAGCGCAAAGCCACGACGACGCGCTTCTGGGTTGGAATATTGACGCCGGCTATACGCGCCATGTTGCTATCCTTCGGTTATCCGCATCTCCGGTGAGATGCCATTGTGCGAAAAAAACCGCCAATGCCGACGCAAAGCCCTCATTGACGAGAGACCTCTGCCGCCGAAATTGACAGGAAATTCTGCCGTGGGGCGTTCGAATATAGGAACCAAGCCGGACTCGTCAACAGTCAAGCTGCGAAATTCGTCACCTAAGATTAGTTCAACTAAAACCAATTCAGTATTAACCCCGACTCCGAGCGTCAATCACTGCCGCAATGGCGCGCGTGACCTCGTCTACCGGCGCCATGCCATCCACGCTGACGATCTTTCCCTGGTCCCCGTAACACTCCAGGAGAGGCGCCGTCTGGCGGATATATTCGGCGAGGCGCCGCTTCAAGGTTTCGGGGTTGTCGTCGGCCCGCGCTTGGCCGGAATTGATGCGCTGCTCGACCCGGCTGAGCAGGATGGCCTCGTCGACCTTGAGCTGGATGACCAGGTCCACTTTCCTGCCCCGCTCCGCCAGCATCGCATCCAGCGCTTCCGCCTGACGTATTGTGCGCGGAAATCCGTCGAAAACGGCGCCGTCGACGCAATCGGGAGCATCGAAGCGCTCGGCGATGATGCTGATGACGATGTCGTCGGAGACAAACGCGCCCTTGGCCAGGATGTCCTCGACCTTGTGACCAAGAGGCGTGCCTGCGGCAACGGCAGCGCGCAGCATGTCTCCTGTCGAGAGCTGCGGCCAGCCGCGTTTTTCATGGAGAATGCGCGCCTGGGTGCCCTTGCCCGCCCCCGGCGGTCCGAACAGGACCAGATTCAACGTCTCGCCCCCCGAAGCTTGGACTTTTTGATGAGGCCTTCGTATTGCTGGGCAATCAAATGGCTCTGGATTTGCGCCACGGTGTCCATGGTCACGCTTACGATGATCAGGATCGACGTACCGCCCAACGGCATCAGGGCGGTTCCATAGCTCGTGCGAAGAAACTCTGGGATGATGCAGACGAAGGCGAGGTAAATCGATCCGATGACCGTGATCCGCGTAAGGACGTAGTCGATGTACTCGGCGGTTTTCTTGCCGGGGCGAATTCCGGGAATGAAGCCGCCGTACTTCTTCAGGTTCTCCGCGGTCTCCTCCGGGTTGAAGATGATCGAAGTATAAAAGAACGAGAAGAAGAGGATCATCACCGCGTAGAGCAACAGATACAGCGGCCGTCCAGGCCCAACATACGCAAGCACGGTCGCGAGCCAGCTGCCGCCGCTTTGGCTGTAGAAGGACGCCACTGTCGTCGGCATCAGGAGAATGGAGGATGCGAAGATCGGCGGGATGACCCCTGACACATTCAATTTCAGCGGAAGATGGGACGCTTCGCCGCCAAACATGCGGTTGCCCACCTGACGCTTTGGATACTGGACCAGCAGGCGCCGTTGCGCCCGCTCCATGAAGACAATGAACAGAACAAGCCCGGCGATCCCGGCGATGATTGCGATGATCAGCATGGGGCCAATCGCGCCGGTGCGCGCGGATTCGAGCAATTGCTGAATTGCCGTGGGAAATCGCGCCACGATGCCGGCAAAGATGATCAGCGAGATGCCGTTGCCGACGCCGCGGCTCGTGATCTGTTCGCCGATCCACATGAGCAGAATGGTGCCGCCCGTCAATGTGATGACGGCCGTGATCCGGAATGCCCAACCGGGGTCGGTCACGATGCCGTTGAGATGCTCGAGACCGATGGCAATGCCTAAGGCCTGCATGGCGGCAAGGCCGACGGTGCCATAGCGCGTATATTGATTGAGGGTCTTGCGGCCGACCTCGCCTTCCTTTTTCAGCTCGTCGAGCTTGGGAAAGACGGTCGTCATGAGCTGAATGATGATCGAGGCGGAAATATAAGGCATGATGCCCAGGGCAAAGATGGCCATGCGCTGCACGGCACCGCCCGCGAGCACATTGAACACGTCAAGCAGCCCGCCATGCTGCTGGGAAATCAATTGCTGAAGCCTGCTAGGATCGATTCCCGGCATCGGGATATAGGTGCCGAGACGCGCGACGACGAGCATGGCAAGCGTGAAAAAGATTCGCTGCCTCAGCTCCTTCGCCTTACCAAAATTCGCGAAGTTGAAATTTGCGGCCAGTTGTTCGGCTGCAGACGCCATACGCTGCTCCTATAGCTCCTCCCGCTCGCGGCCAAACGGCAGTCGGCCCCGGCACCTGCCCTTCCGGCAGTGTTACATGGCGGCGACACCGCCGCCATGGCTCAGTCCTGCGGCTAGGAGGCTTCTCGCGCCGCCCTCTTCTCCGCAGATTTCGCGCGGCGCTGGGCTTTCTTGCCCGGCTTTCCGTGCTTGTCCATATGAACGGGCTTCACAAAAGTGGTGCTGAGGGAGCCGCCGGCGTTCGCAATCGCCTGCGCAGCACCCTGCGAACTGGAAGCAACCTCGATTTCCAGCCTTGCCGAGATAGCCTTTCCAACCAGGCGGAATTCCGTGGCGCGATTTGCGGGCGAGGCCTGCCTTGATCAGCGCTTCCTCCGTAATCTTGCCCGCCGCCTCGAGCTTGTTCAGATCGATGGCCTTCTGGATACGATCAAGACGGATTTCACTGAAATCATTGGCAAAGATGTTTCGGAAGCCGCGCTTTGGCAGGCGCATGTAAAGCGGCATCTGGCCGCCTTCGAAGCCATAGACCTTCGTGCCCGTGCGAGCCTTTGCACCCTTCACACCCCGGCCGCAAGTCTTGCCGAGGCCCGAACTCGAGCCACGCCCGACCTTGAGCTTGCGTTTGTGGGCGCCTGGATTGTTCGCCAGGTCGTTCAACTTCATGACGGTTTCTCCTCGACGATCTCCACGAGATCGCGTACGGCACGGATCATCCCGCGTATCGCCGGCGTGTCCTCCAGCGTTCGGGTACGGCGGATTTTCCCCAATCCCAGTCCCCGCAGCGTGGCGGCCTGCCGCTCGGGGCGCCGGTTTGCGCTGCGGATCTGGCGGACGGTGACCGTCTTTTTTTCTTCAGACATCGTTTTAGCCCGCGGTTGCCTGCTCGGCCCTGGCGCCTTCGCGGCGCGAGAGGATATCGCTGACGCTACGTCCGCGTCGCTGGGCCACCATGCGCGGCGACTGCTGCAGCTTAAGCGCATCGAAAGTCGCCCGCACCATGTTATAGGGGTTAGAAGTTCCCAGAGATTTGGCAACCACGTCGCCGACGCCCAGGGATTCGAAAACCGCACGCATCGGGCCGCCGGCAATGATACCGGTTCCTGCCGGCGCCGGTCGCACCACGACCTTACCCGCGCCGTGATGACCGCGTGTCTCGTGATGCAGGGTCCGCCCGTCCTTAAGGGGCACACGGATCATCGCCCGTTTGGCGGCATCGGTCGCCTTGCGGATGGCCTCTGGCACTTCGCGTGCCTTGCCGTGACCAAACCCGACGCGACCGCGTTGGTCGCCCACGACCACCAAGGCCGCAAATCCGAACCTGCGACCGCCCTTCACGACTTTCGCAACGCGATTGATATGCACGAGCTTGTCGACGAATTCGCTGTCGCGCTCTTCGCCGCGTTCGCGTTGCCTGGGTTCACGCGCCATTTGCCGTTCCTTCGTCCTAGAACATGAGGCCGCTTTCGCGCGCGGCCTCCGCCAGCGCTTTCACGCGCCCGTGATAGATGTATCCGCCGCGGTCGAACACCACGTGTGTAATACCTTTGGCAAGCGCGCGCTCCGCGATCTTGCGGCCGACATTGCCCGCAGCCTCGATGTTCCAGGTCTTCGGCGTGCGATCGTCCTTTTCATTCGTCGATGCCGCCGCCAAAGTTTGGCCCTCGGCATCGTCGATGAGCTGCACATAAATGTGACGGCCCGAGCGGAATACCGCCAGCCTCGGCCGTCCTGCCGATGTTTGCGCGATACGATACCGCGTACGCCGCTTGCGACGGCCGAAGAGCTTATCTTCTTGCACCATGGCTACTTCTTCTTGCCTTCCTTGCGCAGGATATATTCGCCGGCATATTTCACGCCCTTGCCCTTGTACGGTTCAGGCGGACGATAGCCGCGGATTTCGGCGGCCACCTGTCCTACCAACCGTTTGTCGGTGCCGGAAACCGTGATCGAGGTCGGTTTTTCGCAAACAATGGAAATGCCCTCCGGTATCGGGTAGCTCACGTCGTGGCTGAACCCAAGCTGCAGTTGGAGATTCTTGCCTTGCACCGCGGCGCGATAACCCACGCCGTTGATGTCCAGCTTTTGCGAAAATCCTTGCGTCACACCGACGACGAGATTGTTGACGAGTGTCCGGCTCAGCCCCCACATCTGCCGGGCATTCTCCGCACCTTCGCGCACGGAAACTGCAACGCCGTCGGGACCGACGCTGGCCTGCACCTTGCTCGAGAGCGCCACTTTTAGCTCGCCTTTCGGGCCCTTCACCTTGACCGTCTGACCTTCGACGGCGGCGGTGACGCCCTTGGGCAATGCAACAGGTTTCTTGCCGATGCGCGACATGATCGATCGCCCTTAGAACACGCGACAGATGATTTCGCCGCCCACATTCTTTTCGCGTGCGGTTGAATCCGTCATCACGCCTTGCGGCGTGGACACGATAGATAGCCCGAGGCCGCTGCGATGCGGCTTCAATTCCTTGACCGAAGCATACACGCGGCGCCCCGGCGTCGATATCCGCTTCAACTCGCGGATGACCGGCTGGCCCTCGTGATATTTCAGCTCGATCTCCAGTTCTCGCCGCCCGGTCTTGAACTCCACTTCCGCGTAGCCGCGGATGAAGCCTTCCTGCTGCAATACGTCCAGCACGCGCACGCGCTGGCGGGAATTGGGAGACTGGATCTTCGCCATGCCGCGCATCTGACCGTTGCGGATGCGGGTCAAGAGGTCCCCAACGGGATCGGTGATCGCCATTTCCAGTTCCTTCCTTACCAGCTCGCCTTGGTCATGCCGGGAATCTGGCCGAAATTCCCCAAGTCCCGGAGCGCGATGCGCGACAGCTTCAGCTTGCGATAATAGCCTTTGGAACGTCCGGTCAGCTCGCAGCGATGATGGATACGTGTCTTGGACGAATTTCGCGGCAGCTTCGCGAGCTTCATGTGCGCAGCAAACCGCTCTTCCGGCGCCACCGACAAGTTCTCGGTCAACGCCTTGAGCGCGGCGCGCTTGGCCGCATAGCGCGCGACCATCTTCTCGCGCTTCTTGTTTCTGTTAATCTGGCTCAGCTTCGCCATCGTTCCTGCCTTCAGTTCATGAATGGAAACTGGAAGCCTTGGAGCAGCGCCTTCGCTTCGGCGTCGGTTTTCGCCGTGGTGTTGAAGACGATATCCATGCCCCAAACCGTTTCCGTCTTGTCGTAGTCGATCTCGACAAACACGATGTGCTCCTTGAGCCCCATCGCATAATTGCCGCGTCCATCGAAGCTCTTGCCGTTCAAGCCCCTGAAATCGCGCACCCGCGGCAAAGCCGTGGTAACGAGCCGGTCGAGAAACTCGTACATGCGGTCGCGCCGCAACGTCACCTTCACGCCGATCGGCTTTCCCGCCGTGATCTTAAAGCTGGCGATCGACTTCTTGGCCCTGGTGACGACGGCCTTCTGGCCGGAAATCGCCGTCAGGTCGTTTTGCGCCTGCTGGATCTTCTTTCCGTCCTGCGCGCCTTCGCCGGCACCGATGTTGAGAACAACCTTCTCGATGCGCGGAACTTCCAATTTGTTCTTGTAGCCGAACTGCTTCATGAGGGCGGGACGGACGACCTCCTCATAGCGCTTCTTGAACCGCGGCACATAATCCGGATCGACAGGCGCTACTACCGTCGCGACGGGCGCCGCCTCCTGCTTGGCAGGCTTTTCGCCCTTCTTTTGGCGGGGCTGCTTTGCGCCGTCCTTCTGGCCTTGCTCAGACATCGATCACCTCGCCCGATTTCTTGGCGAACCGCACTTTGCGGCCGTCGCCGAGAACCTTGAATCCGACCCGCGTCGCCTCGCCCGTTTTCGGATCGGCATGGGCGAGGTTCGAAAGATGGACGGATGCCTCCTTCGACATGATCCCGCCTTGCTGCTTGGCCGTCTGGCGCTGATGGCGCTTGACCATGTTCACCCCGGAGACGAGCGCGCGCCCCTTCGCAGGAAACACTTTGATCACTTCCCCCTTGCGACCCTTGTCGCGGCCAGTCGTAACGATCACCCGGTCGCCTTTGCGGATTTTTGCGCTCATCTAAAGCACCTCCGGCGCCAGCGAGATGATCTTCATATGATTCTTGGCGCGCAGCTCGCGTGTCACGGGGCCGAAAATGCGGGTTCCGATCGGCTCGTTCTGGTTGTTCACCAGAACCGCCGCGTTCGAATCGAAGCGGATGAGGCTACCGTCTGGCCGACGAACGCCGTGCGCCGTTCTGACGATCACTGCCTTCAGCACCTCGCCCTTCTTCACGCGGCCGCGCGGAATGGCTTCCTTCACGCTGACCACAATCGTGTCGCCCACGTCGGCATATTTGCGGCGCGAGCCGCCCAGCACCTTGATGCACATGACCCGCCGCGCACCCGAATTGTCGGCGACTTCCAGCTCAGTCGTCATTTGAATCATTGTCCGGCTCTCCGCGCCTTAACCTTCTTCGCCAACGCGGCCCAGAACTTCCCAGGATTTCAGCTTGGAAAGCGGCCTGCATTCGCGAATACGCACCATGTCGCCGACCTTGAATTGGCCGGCTTCGTCATGCGCGTGATATTTCTTGGAACGACGCACGGTCTTGCCCAGCATGGGATGGGTAAAACGGCGCTCCACCTTCACGACCACCGTCTTGGGATTCTTGTCGCTGACAACGACGCCTTGCAGCACGCGTTTGGGCATTATCGTTCGTTCCTTGCTCTCAACCTGCCTTGCGGCGCCGTTCGCTCAACACGGTCCGAATGCGCGCGATCTCCTTGCGCACCAGCCGCACCCTGCTCGTGTTCTCGAGCTGTCCATTGGCTCGCTGAAAGCGCAGATTGAATTGCTCCTTTTTCAGCTTGGTGAGCCGGTCGCCCAGCTCGTCCTCCGTCTTGGTGCGGATGTCCTCCGCGGTTGCCGGTTTCTTCGCCATATCGCGCCGCCTTCCTCACCCGCCCGGCCGGGCGATGAATTTCGTCAGGATCGATAGCTTGGCCGCTCCAAGGCGCAACGCCTCCTTTGCGGTTGCCGTGTCTACTCCATCCACCTCGAACAGGATGCGTCCCGGCTTGATCTTAGCGACCCAGAATTCGGGCGCCCCCTTGCCGGAGCCCATGCGCACTTCGGCCGGCTTCTTCGAGACCGGCACGTCCGGAAACACGCGAATCCAGACGCGGCCGGCACGCTTCATATGGCGCGTGATGGCACGCCGTGCTGCCTCGATCTCGCGCGCGGTGATGCGCTCCGGCTCGAGGGCCTTCAGCCCGAAGGCGCCAAAATTGAGATTCGTGCCCGCCTTGGCCGCGCCGTGAATGCGGCCTTTGTGTTGCTTGCGATATTTCGTGCGCTTGGGTTGAAGCATGGCGGATCGTCCCGTTATTGCGCAGGCGCTGCATGCGCGCGGCTCTGCGCGCCGGGGGAGCGATTGGGATCGGAAGCCTCCGCTTGGCGTTTATCGGTCGCCATCGGATCGTGCTCCATGATTTCGCCCTTGAAAATCCACACTTTCACGCCACACGTGCCATAGGTCGTCTTGGCAGTGGCCACGCCGTAGTCGATGTTGGCACGCAGCATGTGAAGCGGCACGCGGCCCTCGCGATACCATTCCAAGCGGGCAATTTCGGCTCCGCCCAATCTTCCGCTGCAATTGATACGGATTCCTTGCGCCCCCAGCCGCATTGCCGACTGTACGGCGCGCTTCATCACCCGGCGGAACGCGACGCGGCGTTCCAGCTGCTGGGCAATGTTCTCGGCCACGAGCTTGGCGTCGATCTCGGGCTTGCGTATCTCGACGATGTTGAGATGCACTTCGTCGCCGGTGAATTTCTGCACTTCGTTCTTGAGCTTCTCGATATCGGCGCCCTTCTTGCCGATCACCACTCCGGGACGGGCGGAGTGAATTGTGATGCGGCACTTCTTGTGCGGCCGCTCCACCACGATGCGCGACACGCCGGCCTGCTTCAGCCGCTCGCTCAGATGAGCGCGGATCTTGATGTCTTCCTGGAGCAGCTTGCCGTAGTCCTTCTTGCCGGCATACCAGCGGGAATCCCACGTGCGGTTGATGCCGAGACGCAAGCCCGTCGGATTGACTTTCTGGCCCATCAGGCCGTCTCCTTTGCCGGTTGCGCCGGCTTCGATGGTTGCGGCCTCCCGCGCCCCTTGGCGGAACGCGAAGGCTTGGATTTTTCCTCGCGCTTCTCCTCCACGACGATCGTGATCTGCGAGAAGAATTTTTCAATGTGGGCACCGCGTCCGCGCGCACGCGCGTGAAAGCGCTTGAGCACCATGTTCTTGCCGACGCTGGCCTCCGTTACGACGAGGTCGTCCACGTCGAGCTCGTGATTGTTCTCCGCGTTGGCGATGGCGGACTGCAGCACCTTCTTGACCTGCTTGGCCACACGCTTGGGCGAGAAGGTCAGCTCGTTCAGCGCCTGTTCCGCCGTCCTGCCGCGGATGGATTGCGCCACGAGATTGAGCTTGCGCGGGCTGGACCGCACATTGCGGCCCACGGCGCGGGCTTGACTCTCGCTTAAGATGCGCGGACGCGCCTGCTTGCCCATGGATTAAGCCCTCTTGGCCTTCTTGTCGGCCGAATGGCCGTGGAAGGTGCGTGTCGGCGAGAACTCGCCGAGCTTGTGGCCGACCATATCCTCCGTGACCAACACGGGGATGTGCTTGTGGCCGTTGTAGACGCCGAATATGAGACCCACGAACTGCGGCAGGATCGTGGAACGGCGCGACCACGTCTTGATCACGTCTTTCCGCCCGGAGCCGCGTGCAGACTCCGCCTTCTTGAGCAGATACCCGTCCACGAACGGGCCTTTCCATACCGAACGTGTCATATACCTACCCTTGTGCTTTTTTGGCGTGGCGCGAGCGTACGATGAACTTGGTCGTGCGCTTGTTCTTGCGCGTCCTTGCGCCCTTCGTCGGCTTGCCCCACGGAGTGACGGGATGCCGGCCGCCTTTCGTGCGTCCCTCGCCGCCGCCGTGCGGATGATCGATGGGGTTCATCGCCGTGCCGCGGACGCTGGGGCGCTTGCCTTTCCAGACGTTGCGGCCCGCCTTGCCGATGACCTCGTTCATGTGATCGGGATTGGAAACAGCGCCGACCGTCGCCATGCACCCGAGCGGCACGCGGCGCACTTCGCCCGAATTGAGCCGTAGCGTCGCGTATCCCGCATCGCGGCCGAGATATTGGGCATAGGTGCCGGCGGAGCGCGCGACCTGACCGCCCTTGCCGGGCTTCATTTCGATATTGTGGACGATCGTGCCGACCGGCATCGCGGCCAGCCGCATGGCGTTGCCGGGCTTCACATCGACTTTCTCGCCGGAAACGACGCTGTCGCCCGCAGCCAGACGCTGCGGCGCCAAGATGTAGGAAAGCTCACCGTCCTTGTAGCGCAACAGAGCGATGAACGCCGTGCGGTTGGGATCGTATTCCAAGCGCTCGACACGGGCCGGAACGTCGAACTTGCGCCGCTTGAAATCGATGATGCGGTAGCGCTGCTTGTGTCCGCCGCCCTGCCATCTCACCGTGACGCGGCCGGTGTTGTTGCGTCCGCCATGGCGCTTCTGGCCTTCCGTGAGCGCCTTGACCGGCTCGCCCTTGTGGAGCTGCGAACGATCCACAAGCACCAATTGGCGCTGACCGGGTGTCGAGGGTTTGTATTGCTTCAGTGCCATCGTCAAAGACCCGTGGTTATATCGATCTGATGGCCTTCGGCGAGCGTCACGATGGCCTTCTTGTAATCGCTGCGGGTGAAACGCCGGCCACGAAAGAGCTTCTTCTTGCCCTTGGTACGCACCGTATTCACGGCCTTCACTTTCACCTTGAACAATTCCTCCACCGCTTTGGCGATCTTGGGCTTCGTCGCATCGAGCGCCACGCGGAAGACCACCTGATTGGCCTCCGACAGCTTGGTCGCCTTTTCCGTGATGACCGGCGAAAGGATCACGTCGTAGCTGTTCATGACAGCCGCTCCTCGATCGCCTGCACGGCCGCGCGGGTAAGCACGAGCGTCTCGCGATGCAGAATATCGTAGACGTTGAGGCCAGCCGCCGCCAAAAGGCCGATGCCCGCGAGATTGCGCGCGCTGAGCTCGAAGTTACGGTCGAACTCGCCGTCCACGACAAGTGCGTTGGCGACTTCGAGGCGGCTCAGGCGTTGCGCGAGATCTTTCGTCTTGATCGTCTCGCTTCTGGCGTTGTCCAGCACGACGATCGCCCCATCCTTCGCCTTCGACGAAAGCGCATGCTTCAAGCCGAGCGCGCGCACTTTCTTGGGAAGGTCGAAAGCGTGGCTGTGCTGAACTGGGCCCATCGCCTTTGCTCCGCCTACGAACAGCGGTGCCGAGCGCGCGCCGTGACGCGCCTGCCCCGTGCCTTTCTGACGGTAGAGCTTCTTCTTCGTGCGGTTGATCTCGCTGCGCGTGAGCACTTTGTGCGTGCCGGCGCGACGCTTGGCGAGCTGCCAGACGACGACGCGCTGAATGAGATCGATGCGCGGCTCCAGGCCGAAAATCGAGTCCTTGAGTTCGATTTCGCCCTGATCGGCGGCGTCCAGATTGAGGACCTTTGCTTTCATCGTCCTGCCTCCGCCGCCTGCGGCTCTTCAACATGGACGGCCGCGTCGCGCTTCCTCACCGAAGCGGGCATCGGTGCCTCCTTCGGAAGCGGCCGTTTGACGGCGTCACGCACCATGACGAAACCGCCCTTGTGACCCGGCACCGCGCCACGGATCATGATGAGGCCGCGCTCGACATCGACTTTGGCGATTTCGAGATTTTGCGTCGTGACGCGCTCGTCGCCATAGTGGCCGTGCATCTTCTTGTTCTTGAAGGTTTTTCCCGGATCCTGTCTGCCGCCGGTGCCGCCGAGCGAGCGATGCGAGATCGACACGCCGTGACTGGCTTCGAGGCCGCGAAAGTTCCAACGCTTCATGGCGCCGGTGAAGCCGCGACCGATCGTGACGCCGGTCACGTCCACCTTCTGGCCGGGAACGAAATGATCGGCCAGGATCACATCGCCAACTTCCAGTAGATTGGCCGGATCGACCCGGAACTCGGCAAGCCTTCGCTTCGGCTCGACTTCGGCCTGCGCGAAACGCCCGCGATCGGCGCGTGTCAGACGCTTGGTTTTGGCAAAGCCTGTTCCGAGCTGGACCGCCGAATAGCCGTCCTTCTCTTCGGTCCGCCGCGCCACGACCTGACAGCCGTCGAGCTTCAGGACCGTGACCGGCACATGGCGACCGTCCTCGAGGAACAGCCGCATCATGCCGACCTTCTGCGTGATGACGCCCGTGCGCATCGCGCGCCTACTCCTTAAAGCTTGATCTCGACGTCGACACCCGCCGCAAGGTCGAGCTTCATAAGCGCGTCGACCGTCTGCGGCGTGGGATCGATGATGTCGAGAAGCCGCTTGTGCGTTCTGATCTCGAACTGCTCACGGCTTTTTTTATCAACATGCGGCGACCGGTTGACGGTGAAACGTTCGATGCCCGTTGGCAAGGGAATGGGTCCCCTGACCTGCGCACCGGTCCGCTTCGCCGTGTTCACGATCTCCCGCGTCGAATTGTCGAGGATGCGGTGGTCAAACGCCTTGAGCCGAATTCGGATATTTTGTCCTTGCATGTTCTTGTCTCCAATCCGGCTCACGGCCGCCCCATCCCGACTTATTTAAGTATCTTCGAGACGACGCCCGATCCGACCGTCCGGCCGCCTTCGCGGATGGCGAAGCGCAGCTTCTCCTCCATAGCGATCGGAACGATCAGCTCGACCTCGATCGACACATTGTCGCCGGGCATCACCATCTCCGTGCCCTCCGGCAGCTTGACGATGCCGGTCACGTCGGTGGTACGGAAATAGAATTGCGGGCGATAATTGGTGAAGAACGGCGTATGACGCCCGCCCTCTTCCTTCGTCAGGACGTAGACCTCGGCATTGAAGTTTGTGTGCGGCGTGATCGAACCGGGCTTTGCCAGCACCTGTCCGCGCTCCACACCTTCGCGCTCGATGCCGCGCAACAGGCAGCCCACATTGTCGCCGGCTTGGCCCTGGTCGAGCAGCTTGCGGAACATTTCCACGCCTGTGACCGTCGTTTTCGTCGTCGGACGGATGCCGACGATCTCGACTTCCTCGCCGACTTTGACGACGCCGCGGTCGATACGTCCGGTCACCACGGTGCCGCGTCCGGAGATCGAGAACACGTCTTCGATCGCCATCATGAACGGCTGATCGATGGGACGTTGCGGCTGCGGAATGTTTTCATCCACGGCCTTCATCAGCTCGAGAATGGCGTCGTGGCCGATCGCCGTCTCGCGATCCTCGAGAGCGCAGAGAGCGGAACCGCGTACGATCGGAATCGTGTCGCCGGGAAAGCCGTAGTTCGACAGAAGCTCGCGGACTTCCATGTCGACGAGTTCGAGGAGCTCGGGATCGTCGACCATGTCGACCTTGTTCAGGAACACAACGAGTGCCGGGACGCCGACCTGGCGAGCAAGCAGAATGTGCTCGCGGGTTTGCGGCATGGGTCCGTCGGCGGCGGAGACGACGAGAATCGCGCCGTCCATTTGAGCCGCGCCGGTGATCATGTTCTTGACGTAGTCGGCATGGCCCGGGCAGTCCACATGGGCGTAATGCCGCTTGTCGGTCTCATACTCGACGTGCGCGGTGGAGATCGTGATGCCGCGCGCCTTTTCTTCCGGCGCCTTGTCGATCTGGTCATAGGCGGTGAATTGCGCCTTGCCCGTCTCGGCCAAGACTTTGGTGATCGCAGCGGTTAGCGACGTTTTCCCATGGTCGACGTGCCCGATCGTCCCGATGTTGCAATGCGGTTTCGTGCGCTCGAATTTGGCCTTTGCCATGGCTTATCTCCTGACGTTTAGGTTAGGCGTACTTGGCTTTGACTTCGTCCGCGATTGCTTGCGGCACTTGCTCGTAATGGTCGAATTGCATGGAGTATTGCGCGCGGCCCTGGGTCTGCGACCGCAGCGTGTTGATGTAGCCGAACATGTTGGCGAGCGGCACCATCGCGGTGATGATCTGCGCATTGCCGCGCGTGTCGGTTCCCTGAACCTGGCCGCGCCGCGCGTTGAGGTCGCCGATCACGCCGCCGAGAAACTCGTCGGGCGTGACGACTTCCACCTTCATGATCGGCTCGAGCAGCTTGGCCACGCCCTTGGAGGCAAGCTCGCGAAACGCGGCGCGCGCGGCGATCTCGAAGGTAAGCGCGTTGGAATCCACCTCGTGATAGGCGCCGTCCACCAGACGGGCCAAAAAATCGATCACGGGAAAATGGGCAATCAGGCCGCTTTCCTTCTGCGATTTCAGTCCCTTGTCCACCGACGGGATGAATTCCTTCGGAATCGTGCCGCCCACGATGTCGTTCTCGAACACGTAACCGGAACCCGGCGGCAGCGGCTCGAACTCGATCTTGACGCGCGCGAACTGCCCGGCGCCGCCCGTCTGCTTCTTGTGCGTGTAATCGATGGTCATGGGCCGCCCGAGCGTCTCGCGATAGGCGACTTGCGGTGCTCCGACATTGGCGTCGACCTTATAGGTGCGCCTGAGAATATCGACCTTGATGTCGAGATGCAGCTCGCCCATCCCTTTCAGGATGGTCTGGCCGGACTCTTGATCCGTCGAAACGCGAAACGACGGATCCTCCTGGGCCAGGCGCTGCAGCGCCACCCCCATTTTCTCCTGGTCGGCCTTCGATTTCGGCTCGATGGCGAGTTCGATCACCGGATCGGGGAATTCCATCTTCTCCAGGATGACCGGCTGCTGCGGATCGCAAATCGTATCGCCCGTCGTCGTGGTCTTCAGGCCCGCAAAAGCGACGATATCGCCGGCGTAGGCTTCCTTGATGTCTTCGCGGGAATTGGCGTGCATCAAAAGCATGCGGCCTACGCGCTCGCGCTGATCCTTCGTCGAATTGAGCGCACCCGTGCCCGAGGTGATCGAGCCGGAGTAAATCCGCACGAAGGTGAGTGAGCCCACGAAGGGGTCGTCCATGATCTTGAAGGCAAGACCGGAGAACGGCGCCTTGTCGTCGGCGGGACGCGCGACCTTCTCGTCGCTGCCGGGCTTGATGCCTTCGAGGGCCGGGATGTCGAGCGGCGACGGCAGATAGTCGACGACCGCGTCCAGAAGCGGCTGCACGCCCTTGTTCTTGAACGCAGCGCCGCACAGCACCGGAACGAAACTGAACGAACACGTGCCCTTGCGGATGCACGCCTTGAGCTGTTCCTCGTTCGGCATCGTGCCGTCGAGATAGGCCTCGAGCAGCTTCTCGTCCTGTTCGACGGCGGTTTCCACGAGCCGCGTATGATAGTCTTGCGCCTTCGCCTGCAGCTCGGCGGGGATATCGACCACATCGAATTTGGCGCCCAGCATTTCTTCCCGCCAGACGATCGCTTTCATCTGCACCAGATCGACGACGCCCAGGAAGGCGGCCTCGGAGCCGATCGGCAGCTGCACGACCAGGGGCGTAGTCCCCAGACGGTCGATCATCATCTGGACGCAGCGGAAGAAATCCGCCCCCATGCGATCCATCTTGTTGACGAAGCAGATGCGCGGCACGCGATATTTGTCGGCCTGCCGCCACACGGTTTCCGATTGCGGCTCGACGCCGGCCACGGCATCGAATACGGCGATGGCTCCGTCCAGCACGCGCATCGAACGCTCGACTTCGATCGTGAAATCGACGTGGCCCGGCGTGTCGATGATGTTCACGCGGTGATCGCGCCAGAAGGCGGTCGTTGCCGCGGATGTTATGGTAATGCCGCGCTCCTGCTCCTGCTCCATGAAATCCATGGTCGCGGCGCCGTCGTGCACTTCGCCGATCTTATGGCTCTTGCCCGTATAATAAAGGATGCGCTCGGTCGTCGTGGTCTTGCCCGCATCGATATGCGCGCAAATTCCGATGTTTCGATACTGTTCGAGCGGGGTTTGGCGGGCCATGGCCGGATCCTTTACTGACGCATCACCAGCGGTAGTGCGAGAAGGCTCGATTGGCTTCCGCCATCTTGTGCGTGTCTTCGCGCTTCTTCACGGCGGAGCCGCGGTTGTTGGCGGCATCCAGCAATTCCCCCGAAAGTCTGCCCGTCATCGTCGGCTCGTTGCGCGCACGTGCGGCATTGATCAGCCAGCGGATGGCAAGCGCGCGGCCGCGGTCCAGGCGCACCTCGACCGGTACCTGGTAGGTGGCGCCGCCGACGCGACGCGACCGCACTTCCAGGGCCGGGCTCACATTGCGCAGCGCATCGTGAAATATCTGCAGCGGATCCTGTTTGGTCTTCGATTGGATCGTATCGAAGGCGCCGTAGACGATATGCTCGGCAACCGATTTCTTGCCGGCATACATCAGGCTGTTCATGAACTTCGCCAAGACCAAATCCCCGAACTTGGCGTCGGGAACGATCTCGCGGTGTTCGGCGCGGCGGCGGCGGGCCATCCTCTGCTCCCCTATTTCGGCCGTTTGGCGCCGTAGAGCGAACGGCGCTGCTTGCGGTCCTTGACGCCTTGCGTGTCGAGAACGCCACGAATGATGTGATAGCGGACGCCGGGAAGGTCCTTCACGCGGCCCCCGCGCAGCAGCACGACGGAATGCTCCTGCAAATTGTGACCCTCGCCGGGAATATAGCTCACGACCTCGTAGCCGTTGGTCAGCCGCACCTTGGCCACCTTCCGCAAGGCGGAGTTCGGCTTCTTCGGCGTCACCGTATAGACGCGCGTGCAGACCCCACGCTTCTGCGGGCAGCCCGTCAGTGCAGGCACCTTGTTGCGCTTGGGCTTCTCGCCGCGCGTGTGGCGGATCAACTGGTTAATTGTCGGCATGAGGCTTTCCCAATTCACTCTTCTAACGATCCGAGCGCCGAAACGGAATTTCCGGGGTCGGTGCTCTAAAGCCCCGCCCCGGCGCTTGCGGAGGACTTGAGAAAATCTCAAGTCGCGCGTGCCCGACGCTCTCGATACTGGCTTCCCGACAGCGTTTCCACGCGCTCGCGTGGACGGCCTGTCCCTGAAGGTGCGGCTATATAGAGGCGTGGTTTTCGGGGGTCAAGGCCGAATGAAAGGATATTTCGTACCGGGCACTCTCGTTCGGACCATTGATCTGCGTCGTGGTCGCAATTTATTGCAAATAAGTCTCGTAAGCATATAAAACGGCGCGTTTTCCGGCGCTAGCCTCAGCTTGCCGCCGTGGCAAAGAGGTCCTTTCCCGCAACTTCGGCTTCATGCGCCAGCAGAGCGCGCTTGAGCGGCAAACCGCCGCTATACCCGGTAAGGCTGCCGTCGGAACCGATGACGCGGTGGCACGGAATGACAAGCCCGATCGGGTTGGAGCCATTGGCAAGGCCGACTGCTCGGGCCACCCCCGGCCGGCCGAGCTTCGCAGCCAGGGCGCCATAGCTCGTGGTTTGACCGAACGGAATTTCCAGCAGCGCCTTCCAGACATTTTGCTGGAACGCGGTGCCGCGGGGCGCAAGATCGAGATCGAAGCTTTTGCGCTTGCCAGCGCAATACTCCTGCACTTGGCGGTCGACATGCGCAATAGCCGGCAGGTTGAGCCGCGCGAGCGGGTTCGCCTTTGGTGGGCGCGCATCCTCAGCAGCCCGCAGCCAAAAAAGAACGAGGCGCCCGACGTGATCGACAAAAGCCGTGAACCGGCCGAACCGGGTCTCGATGTCGCCCCAAAAAAGGTTTTCGTCGCTCATGCGGCGTCCTTCGAGCTGACCCACGAATGGGCGGTTGCCAGGCTACGATGCGGCGAGAATTCGCGCAACAATGTCTCGGTTTGCACAATGTCTCGGTTTGCCGAGCATCCGGCGGCTCGGACAATTCGTGTTTCCGGCGACGGCATCCATATTGCGTCATCTCGGGGCGACCACGTGTCCGGAGGTGGCGGCCCGGAAAGCGGAGGAACCTCAAATTTCCCCTGCGCCGACCATTGGCAATATGCATTTTGTCGCCGACTTCGTATGGCGCGTCGATGGCGTTGCAGGGGCCGTCCACCCCATGACCGAATTTGCCGCCGAATTCGGCAATTCGCTGCTAACAGGGAAATTTGCAGCGAATTTCGGCGAACGGTTGCGGGAAAACCTGCATTCCATCGCGCTTTTCGCGGTTTGCGCGCGCCACGGAGCAGCGAACGAGCAGCGAATTTGCAGCGAATCCGCACTTCCGAAGCGCGCGTCGGCGGGGAAAAGAAAAAAGCCCAACCGTCCGCGCCCGGCAGCCGTGCAGACGTGCCGGCGTGCAGGCGCGCAGCGGACGACATATGGATTTACACTGTCAAAGAGCCGCGTCGAAAGACGCGTGCGCGATTCCGTTTCGGCGGACCGCCGCATTTTATCCCGCACGCGTGCGAATGTGAAATCGCGCCGCGACGCCATCGCCCGTTGCGTCTTCGAGGAGCTGCGAATTTTCCCTGCTTGCCGCGCTGCGTTCGTGATCCGCTCGCAACACCGGGTGAGAATTGCAGCTCGGCGGCTCTTCCGGCGCACCATCGCGATCGCGCCGCCGCCAAGGACACAAGGCCGGCAGGGCCTTGTCGGCCAATGCTCCGAAGGCGATTGCCGCTCTCCTGTTTTGGAGAGGCCGGAAATACCATGTCATGCGCCGGTATTTTCGCCGGTATTTTCGGTAGCGACTTTTCTGCACGCTGCTCCGAACGAATTTAGGATATCTGAAGAGGGATCACAAAAAAAGCCGAGGCGTCATATCGTGACGCCTCAGCCTGGTAGTAGATTTGTTTTGCATCGCCCGGCCCGATACCGGCTCCAAGCGGGAGACGGTGTCTGATAAGGTACGGCCAATCCTTCGATCAGAACCGGAACTTGATTTCGGCACCGTAGGTCGCCGGAGCACCCCAGGTATTGCCGACACCATCCTGAGTATCAATAACCGAGGTCCGGTAGTTGGTATCGGTCACGTTGTCCCCATAGACCGCGAGCGTGTACAGCCCCGAAGGATTGGTCCACTCCGCACGCAGCCCCAGAAGCGCATAACCGTTCTGGCCATACTGATCGCCCACGTCGAGAAAGAACTTGCTCGTGTAATTGAGGTTGCCTGACAGGACCAGGGCGCCCCCGGCAAGCCCCGTGGTGTAGCGGGCGCCGAGATTGGCCGTGAAATCCGGTGCGCGATCCAGAGGAGCACCCTTCAGGGAGCGCAGAGTGACATTCATAAGGCCGATTGGCGTCTGCGGCCCGCAAAACTCGATCAGGCACTGCGAGAAGTCTGCAGATTGGGGAAAGTTCGAGTATCGGGCGTTGGTGTAGGCCGCGGCGGCATTGACGTTGAGGTTGTCGGTCACGTCGTAGTTGACTTGACCTTCTACGCCATAAATGCGTGCGGACGCAGCGTTGTAAGTATAGCTCGACGTCGTCTGGGCAGAGAAGTAAGACGACATCTGCAGATTGGCGTAATCGTAGTAATAAGTCGACAGATCGAGCGCCAAGCCATGGGTGGCGTATTTGTAGCCCAACTCATAGGCATTGATCGTTTCCGGCAAGACCCTCGCACCCCAGTCATGCGGATAATAAGGGTCGGTGGGAGGAGTAAGGCCGGCGACACCCAAAGTACCGACATTGGTGAGGTCGTAGAGGGGCGCCTTGTAGCCGCGCGAATAGGAGAAATACACACTGGAGTTGTCGTTCGGCGTGTAGCGCAGCACGGCGCGGGGCGAGAAACTGTCATCCGTGAGCGTCGGCAGCGGATTCGGCAGACAAGCAAGATAGGGTGCACCTGTACCGCAACCTACCCATGGTATCACTTGGCCGTTCTGGAACTCGAAATGGCTGTAACGGACGCCCGCCGTCAAATACAGATCGTCGAGTACCTGATAGGTCCCATCGACGTAGAGAGCAGCCGTAACCACTTCGCCCTTGGCTTCTGGGGAAACCACGTAATTCGGATAGGAGGAAGAAAGTGCGGGAACAAATGGCGAGCGCACGCTCACTGCAAACGGTTCCGTCCAGTCCATGTAAAACGCACCTGCCGTCCATTTGAACCGCCCCTCGGAATTGGAGTTCAACAGCAGTTCCTGGGTGAGGTACCTGTCATCCTTATTGGCAAGATTATATTCCAACAGAGGGGCCGGTTGAGGCAGCGGAGGCGGGAGGTACACCGAGGTATAGGTGAGGCTGCCATTGGTCATCGCTCCTGACGACGAACTATACTGCGTATAGGAGGTCAGATTGGCGAAGTCGAAGTCGAATTTTCCGGTGAACTGTACCGTGTCTGCCCTCAAAGTATAGCCGGTAGCGCCCATTTGCGCGACTTCATTCGGCTTGGTCGCGTAGACCGCCCGCGGGAAGGGAGAGCCGGTAGCGTTCCAAAGAGGACCCGGCACCTGCGGCTTGCCGTTCAGAACATAAGCATCGTAGAGCCAGTTTGTCGGATCGTTCGTGTCCGAATGCTCATAGCGCAACAGGAACGAGATATTGTCGTTCAGCTCGTACTTGAGCCCCGTGCGGATCGTCCAATTCTGATAGGCGCCGTTGGTGTTGCTGCCGGTGACGACGTCATGCACATAGCCGTCACCCTTGGAGAAAACCCCCGCAATATCGAACGCAACGTTGCCCGTCAGCCCGGTGGTGAAATACCCCTGATAACGCTGCGCGTTGTAGTTGCCGTAGGAAGCATCGATGACGCCGCTTCTGTCATAGCTCGGCTCAGCCGTGGTGACGAGAACCGCGCCGCCCGTGGTGTTATAGCCGAACAGCGTCCCCTGGGGTCCCTTCAGCACCTGGACGCCGCTGACATTGAGGAGAGTAAAATTGGCAGCCTGCGGAAGAGGCGAATAGAAACCGTCGACGTAGATACCCACGTTCGAACCGGTGCCGTTGGTGATGGCGCTGGTGCCGATACCGCGAATGCTGGGCTGGACATAGGCACCGACGTTGTCGAAGCGAACCGCCGGCGCAACCTTAGTGAGGCCGGCCAGATTGGTAATCCCGGCCTGCTGCAACTGTTCGGAATTGACGACCGTGATCGAGATCGGCACGTTCACGTCGCGCTCCGAACGGCGCTGCGCGGTGACCGTCACGGTTTCGACGGGTTCGTTCGACGCTGCCGGCGTTGCGGCTTGATCGTCTGCCATGGCCGGCGCTGCCGTCAGCAGTCCAACCACGGCCGCCGATACAAGCAGCGATACTTTTGCCGTCTTGTGTGATCCCCCGGTCATTTCCTTTATCCCCTCTTGTGACCTCGTTGATACGCTGCCTCCCATGAGTTGAGAGGCTTCCCTATGCCAAAGGACTCCGCCCGAACGACGCAAGCCGCCGGTCCTTCTAACCATGATGGCCGGGCGCATTTCCCGGCGCCTGCCGTTTGCCCGGTACCGGCCGACTCCGGCGACATCATTATCGCTTTATGGCCCCTCACTTCAAAAGGGCGGGTCAGGAGCTCGCTTGGCGATTCTCATCATATGAGAAATTAATCCCCACGACATTTACTCCCGACGCGCCCCATCGTTAACGTCCCTGCCGTTCGGTGATACGGCGAGGCTTTGGCAGAGCATCGGACTTTCATGTGAATCCGTCTTGCTCTTTTCGTAAGACGTCCTCACGCCCGAATATGGTTTGCTCGTGTTCATAGAGACGGCAAAACCGGAACGCCGTGCGGTATGAAAAGACAAGGTACGCCCTCATGGCGATAGGCTTCGGCATTGGCAATGATACGGTGCTGCCTCTGGGGCGTGTCGAGCATGGTCTGCAATCCGCTCTCGAATTGTCGGGCACGCAGATCGAGCGCCGCGTTATCGTCGTCATAAGGCACGACTTCTCTCGCCTCGGCGCGGCTTCTATCCTTGCAAAATCGCGCCCTGCGAGCTTAGCCCGACTTATTCGCGACAACGCGTCACGATTTCAAATTTGCTCGATGGCGCAAGGAGTGTACGAAATCCGCCGCATCTGTGCCTGTGGCGGGGCGAAATACCGGAAGCCGCCAAAAAGCGGCTATTCATGAGCGCCACGAATAAGGCCGGTTAGCCTTGTTCATAGACCTGCTACCTTCCTAGTGCACGGATGCATACAAAAGATTCATTGGCCCGTTAACGGCAACCTTTGAGAAGAGGCGACATTCAGCGTGGGCGCTATGTATCTGGCTGTACCTTTTGTATGAGTCAGTGCACTAGCGCACCTCTTGAAGAACTCCCTTCCACCGAGCGTTCGCTTAAAGGAAGAACAGGAGATTCTTGTTTCGGACAACGCGCTCGTCGAGGTCGATGCGCCGCGAGACCAGACGGAGCTCCCCGTTTTGCCCCCTTCGCAAGACATCCTCGCGCCCGAATACGGCTTGCTCATGTTCGTAGAGACGGCGAAACCGCGAGGCGATGCCGATTGACAAAACCAGGTATTCACCCTTCTTGTCGCGGTGATAGGCCTCGATATTGGCAACGACACGCCGCATCCGCTGCGGCGGATCGAGCATGGTCTGCAATCCCGTCTCGAACTGGCGGACGCGCAGATCGAGCGCCGCAAAATCGTCGTCATAAGGCATGACTTCCCGCAGCTCTGCGGGGCTCTTGTCCTTGCGGAAACGCTCCTCGCAGATCACCATTTGATAGCGGATCTCGGGGGCGACCACAGTGTCGAGCCATTCGCGCAGCATCTCGCGGTCGAGCATCCGCGCTTCCCGGTAGAGGAATTGCGCGATCTCGTGATGCAAATCGATGGAAACAGGTCGGAGATTCGACATGGGCACACCCGCTGCCTTCGGCTTCTCGAGAGGTTTCATTTGCGAAGCAATGCCTCTTTCCAGTTCGCGCTCTTCGCCTCGAGCTCTTTCCAGCTGTCGGACGACAGACACTGCGCGTAGAATTGATAAAAGCCGCGGTGTGCGAGTTCGGTCACAAAGCTGCCGATCACGCCCGGATAATCCGGGTCCTCACGTGCCTGTCCCATACCCATTTGGCTATTCAGCCGGCCTTGCCGCGTGACATAGCCCCGGTTCGGAAGGGTGCCGTATTCGAAATTGTCTATGTCATCCGCCTCGAGCATGCCCGCAATACCGAAGAGGCGATGCGAGGCCGCCTTCAGCTTGCGTTTCAGGTCCTCAGGCATCTCCTTCTCGACAAGAGTCCAGGTCATGATTTCGACCTTGTCCGGGCCGAGCGGATGCCAAACCTTGAAGACGTATTCGCCGATCAAATACGAGCAGTTGGGAAAGATGCTGGCGTTCCAATGTCCCACGACGAGCTTCGCGGCCTTGGAGCCCATCGTGGCTTCCTTTTCGGCCTGGCGGCAATTCAGCCACTCCCAAATCTCCGGGCATGCCGGTGCCACGAGCGTCGGGCCGCCGAAATAACTCGCTCCAACGCCGTGTCCGTGCCTGGTCGTGGCCGCAAGGCCGATCTCCATTCCTCCAGCAACGGGAGGAACCATCCCGGCCACCGCCATAAAGGAGGCCGAATGACTCCACGTTACATGGTAGGAATCGCCGACGAAGTTCTCTGCTGGAGCTTTCCAGTTGGCCTGGATGATCGAACGGCTTGGCGGCCCCAAAAGCTCGACCCCGCCGGGAACGTCGGCCCAAATATCCATATACCAGGCAGCGTCCCCCAAATAGTCCTTCAAGGCTGGAGCCGCGCCGTCCATGCAGCCGAAAATGAAGCCCCTGTAGCTTTCTACCTTGGGAACCGGGCGCAGCCCCCATTGGCTCCGGTCGAACGCCGGTCCGTAGGCTTCCTTCTCGGCGGGAACGCCTTCCAATTTGCCGTCAATGCCGAACGCCCAGCCATGGTAGTTGCAAGACAGACCGCGCGCATTGCCCGTTTCTGCCATGCACAGTTTCATCCCGCGATGCCGGCACTGATTGAGAAAGGCTTTCACGCTGCCGTCGCGCTGCCGCCAGACGATGACCTCGTCTTCGCCCATCTTCGTCACGACGAAGTCGCCGACCTTCGGGATCAGGCTGTCATGCGTCAGAAACAGCCAGCACCGCGCGAAAACTCTCTCCAGCTCCAGCTCGTAGACCTCCCGATCTCCGAATATCCGCCGGCTTTGGGTCCCGTTCTCGACGTCCACGAGTTCCTTGATGTTCACGATTGTCTTCTCCCGTTCATCCGTTCGCTGAGCGTCCAAACGCAACGAATGGCTGTTTCTGACGAGGTTCGTATGTCTGGGACCTTGTGCGCCGCGAAATTTTCTATCCGCTCCCCCTGGCGATCCGTCTTTAGTAACCGTACCGTTCAGTCACTAAAAAATACCGTTGTTTCCGATATGTCAAGCGCTAATTGTACGGAATGGTCACTAATCCCCGTCTCGCCCGCTCGGCTCCCGACATCCGACGCAGTCATATCCTGAAGGTTGCGCGGGACGCCTTTATGGAAGATGGATTTGCCGCCACCTCGATGTCGACGATTGCGGCGCGGTTGGGCGGCTCGAAGGCGACGCTCTACAAATATTTCCCATCGAAGGAACAACTCTTCGAGGACATGATGGCCGAGTCTTGCGCCGCCGTGCTGGAGGCCCTGCTTAAGCCGGAGCTGCCGCATGACGATGTTCGCGCACTATTGCGCGCCTATGGTTCGCGCTGCCTGAGCGCCCTGTTCACGCAAGACGCACTCAACCTCATCCGGCTCATTTACGCCGAAGGTGCGCGGTTTCCCGAGGTGGGGCGGACCTTCTTCGAGAACGGTCCCGATCTTGTCGTTCAAGAGCTGGCGAAACATTTGACCCAGCTGGCGCGCCGAGGCTTGATCCGCTGCGCCGATCCGCTTTCGACTGCGCAACAATTCTTAGGCATGATACTCGGTAACAGCCACATGCGTGTGGCGTGCGGGCTGGCGCCCATGCCGACCGAGGCCGAGTTCGACGCCCAGGTCGAGCATGCCGTGGAGCTGATCGCGCCCGGACTCGAAACGTCGCGCTACGGCTCGCCCGATGCCCGATCCGCCACCGGTGATGAGCGCGACATGCCGGTTTAGCCAACCCGTCATGCTTGTTACTATTCTTTCGTATCCGCGACCCTCCGCGCAAGGGGTGCGAATAGCCATCGTGAGAGCGGTCAAGGTCTACAATAGGTCGACAAATATCTCGCCGTTGCGATTTTTACCAGGCAGGCGCGGACCAGGCAGCGAAGCGGACGGCCCGGATGCTGGCCACTGCGCGCAAACGAGATGCTCCGCCGACCCTGGCCCCGCTGGCACCAGTACTGCGTCTAAACTAACATCGTGGTAGGCCGCTCCGTTTCGGCCGGTCATCACCATTCTAACGTCTTCCACCTGCCCGCTGCGGGCTCAAAGGAAGAACAAGAGATTCTTGTTTCGGACAACGCGCTCGTCGAGGTCGATGCGCCGCGAGACCAGACGGAACTCCCCGTTTTGTCCCCTTCGCAAGACATCCTCGCGCCCGAATACGGCTTGCTCATGTTCGTAAAGACGGCGGAATCGCGAGGCGATGCCGATCGACAAAACCAGGTATTCGCTTTCCTTGTCGCGGTGACAGGCCGCGATATTGGTAACGACACGACGCATCCGCTGCGGCGGATCGAGCATGGTCTGCAATCCCGACTCGAATTGGCGGACACGCAGATCGAGCGCCGCGTTATCGTCGTCATAAGGCACGACTTCCCGCAGCTCTGCGGCGCTCTTGTCCTTGCGAAACCGCTCCTCGCAGATCACCATGTGATAGCGGATCTCGGGGGCCACCACAGTGTCGAGCCATTGGCGCAGCATCTCGCGATCGAGCATCCGTGCCTCCCGGTAGAGGAATTGCCCGATCTCGCGATGCAAATCGATGGCAACAGGACGGAGATTCGCCACGCGCACGCCCTCTGTCTTCGGCTGCTCGAGAGGTTTCATTTGCGATGCAAGGCCTCTTTCCAATTCGCGCTGTTCGCCTCGAGCTCCTTCCAGCTGTCGGACGACAGACAGTCCGCGTAGAAACGATAAAGGCCGCGCTGCGCAAGCTCGTTCCTTGCCTAAGGACGCGTCGAACAATAACCGAATCGTGATCGGCCGGGTGTGCGTGGGATCGAACCGAGCTACGCTCTTCATAATCGTAGCAGTTATTGTTCGGCGTCGCCTAAAGGGAATACAAGCGAAAAGTTTGCACTATTCTTTGGAAAAACGGTGCAGAGAATCGCTCCTTTCATCCACGGGCGTCCGCCACGCCGATGCCAAACTCTGTGTTATCTCGTTGCTGCTAATCCGTGGCTGCTACGTAAACCCCAATCTCGGAGGAAAATCGTCCGATCGGGGGATCCTACCCGTTTACAGGTAGGTCGAGGCCGAATCCTTCCGCCTCCGGCGCGTGACCGAACACATCCCGCGTGTGATATGCTATCTGGGACTGCGCCTGGCGGCCTCCCCACCCGAGCTCCCAGCTCCAACCCGACGGATTGCCGCTGTAGAAACTCAGCTGCTCGTCGTTGGCATGCATGCCAAGCTGCATTGCAACGGGGATCTTTCTCGCCCGCACGATATCGTGGGCAATGCCGATATCCTTGAGATTCGTATATTCGAACATCATGTGATTGATGCGCGTGCTTGCCGGCAGCGGGATAAACGCGATGGAGTGCTGCCGGCCGTTCACGTGCATGAAGCCGACCTTCGCGATCATGCCGTCGGGAAGCGGGATCTCGTACTCGATGTCGCCCGCAAACCCAAGCACCTCATAGAAGCGAAAGGCGGCGTGGAGATCGGCTTGATTAAGAGCGCAATGTCCCATCCCTTGATCCCCGGTGACAAATCGCCCGAACATCGGCCGTCCAGGATGGAACGGTTTGTGGCTGTCGACCCGAGGACCCCAGAAAATCTCGACCTTATTGCCGCCCGGATCGACCATTTTCAGGACGGCCAGAACACGCCGCTCGGCCGCCTCTTGCGCCGTCCCCTGCCGGAACTCGATGCCCGCGCCCCGGAGCTTTTCGGCCATGGCTGCAAACTCGGACGGACCGGCAACGCGAAACCCCATATAGGCGAGGTCGTCGCCGCCATCCAAATGCAGGACGATGCGGTGATGCCACTCGTCCATCCGCAGATAGACCCTATCGCCTTCGCCCTCGTCTAACAATTCCATGCCGGCAATTTCGCAAGCGTAGGCCTTCCACCGATCGAGATTGGAAATCGAAAGGCCGACATATCCGAGCTCTGTAACCGTGGACATTGATTTCCTCCTCTGAAATTTCTCCGAACTTGTACCCACTTTTCTCAAAAGGCGATTGGTCGACAGTGGCGGCATTTTTAACGCAGGGTGCGCAGCCCGCCTGCGCTCAATCTTTTCACGTGTCACCAAGCCGTGGTTCCCGGTACTAGGGTCTTTCGCGCAGAAACTCCGACACCAGCCGCTCGAAACCGGCGGCCTGCTCTATTTGCGTCCAGTGTCCGCAACGTCCGAAAACATGAAGCTGGCTGTTGTCGATCCATTCGAGCAGGGTCAGGGATGTCGACAACGGAACGACCTTGTCGTCGCGGCCATGCACGATCAGCGTCGGATGAGGCAGGGCGCGAATGTCTTTTTCTTCATGCGTCAGCGCATCGATCCATCGCTGGCGCGGTGCGGGGAACATGCGTGAAAATGCTTCGTGAGCGCCGGGACGGATACTTGCCTCATAACGCAGTTTCACCAGGGCGTCGGTGATCAAGGACTGATCATACGCCAACAGGCCCAGGATAGCCCTCATATTCTCCAGAGATGGCTCATATCCCCACGCAGCGTCCAAGCCTGCCGTCGCTTTAAATGGAACGCCGGCGCTGCCCATCAAGACCATTCGATTGACCCGGCCGGGATGGGCGATCGCCAATGCCAGGGCCATCGCCCCGCCGAAGGAATTCCCGACGACGTGAACGCGATCCAATCCGAGCGCATCCATGAAGGACACGATCTGGTCGAGCCATGCCTGCACGGTGTACGCAATATCCTCGGGCACTTTACTGTAGCCAAACCCCGCAAGGTCCGGCGCCAGCAAACGGAAATCGGGGCTCCGGTTCTGCAGCAAAAGGCGCCAATTCGCCCAGGCGCTGACGCCGGGTCCGGAACCATGCAGAAGAAGCACGGGGGCGCCGCTGCCGACATCGTGGTAATTGGTCAGCACAGGACCTGTCTCGACGGTCCTGCCGATTTCCGGATTATCTCTTGCCGCACTCATGTGTTGGTCTCCATCGTCAATGTGCCCGTGCACCGAAGGATGCCGGGCCGTAAGCTGAGCCGTTACCCATCTCTTCCTGCGAGACTGCCGCCGGCGCGCGCCCCCGCGGCCAGATCCAGCGCAACGTCGACGATCATATCCTCCTGGCCGCCAACCATGCCGCGGCGCCCGAGTTCCATTAATATGGTGCGAACGTCGATCTTGTAATCTTCAGACGCCTTTTCGGCGTGGCGCAGAAATGACGAGTAAACCCCCGCATATCCGAGCATCAACGTTTCCCTGTCGACTCGCACCGGCCGATCCTGCAGCGGACGGACGAGATCTTCAGCCGCATCCATGAGTCCGAACAGCTTGCAGCCGTGATCCCACCCATATCGGTCTGCCGCAGCAATGAAGACTTCAAGCGCGGCATTGCCGGCGCCGGCGCCCATACCAGCCAAGGATGCATCCACACGCGTCGCGCCGTGCTGCACGGCTACGATGGAATTCGCAACGCCCAGCGAAAGATTGTCATGCGCATGGATTCCGCGCTCCGTCTCCGGTTTCAAAACCCGGTCATAAGCGTCAAATCTTGCGGCAACGTCGTCCATACTCAAAGCGCCGCCCGAATCGGTGACATAGACGCAATGAGCGCCGTAGTCCTCCATGAGCTTCGCCTGCCTGGCGAGATGTTCGGGCTCGGCCGCGTGACTCATCATGAGGAAGCCCGAGACATCCATCCCGAGTTTGCGCGCGTGACCGATATGCTGCTTCGAGACGTCCGCTTCCGTGCAGTGAGTCGCGACGCGGACGGACCTTACGCCGAGATCGTAGGCACGTTCGAGGTCTTTAATGGTGCCAATGCCCGGCACCAAAAGCGTCGTGACGACTGCGTTCTCTACAACCTCGACGACCGCCTCGATCCATTTCCATTCCGTGGTCTTGCCAAAGCCGTAATTGAGGCTGGAGCCCGCGAGGCCGTCGCCATGGGCGATCTCGATCGCCGCGACATTCGCCCGATCGAGAGCCCGGGCGATAGCCTTTACATGATCGATGCCATACTGATGCCGTATCGCATGCATGCCGTCGCGCAGCGTGACATCTTGCACGTAAAGTTTCGGGGCTTTTGCTTTTTCCATCGTTCAGGCGACCTTCTTTTCCCGCAGCGCGAGGATTCTTTCTGCCGTCTGGAGAGCCGCGGATGTCATGATGTCCAGATTGCCGGCATAGGCCGGAAGATAATGCGCCGCACCCTCGACCTCGAGAAAGGCGGTGACCTTCAGCCCGGTAAACTCCTTATCGAGGTCCGGAATGTATAGGGGCCGATTTCCGCCGAAGCGCTCGAATTGAACCGCCTGCTTCAGGCGATAGCCGGGCACATAGGCGCTCACGTCCGCAACCGTCTTTTCGATGGAACGGCCAATCTCATCCTCGTCGGCATCGTCGCAAAGACAATAAACCGTATCGCGCATCATCAGCGGCGGTTCCGCCGGATTGAGTACGACGATCGCTTTGCCGCGTTCGGCCCCGCCGATTGCCTCGATCGCATGAGCCGTCGTTTCGGTGAACTCGTCGATGTTGGCGCGGGTGCCCGGACCGGCAGACTTCGACGCGATCGAAACGACAATCTCCGCATAGCGAACGCGCGCAACGCGATTGACGGCGGCCACGATCGGGATCGTCGCCTGCCCGCCACACGTCACCATATTGATGTTGGGGGCCGCCAGGTTCGCATCGAGATTGACGGACGGAACGACAAACGGCCCGATTGCAGCGGGCGTCAAATCGATGATGCGCTTGCCGTAAGCACGCAGCACTTCGTTGTGCCGCGCATGCGCGGCAGCCGACGTCGCGTCGAACACGAACTCGATATCGCCGAACTGCGGCATCTCCAGAAGTCCGTCGACGCCCCGTGAGGTGACCGGTATGCCGAGACGTTTTGCGCGCCCGATCCCATCGGATTGCGGATCGATTCCGACGAATGCGGCCACTTCCAAGGTCTTTGACAGGCGCGTGATCTTAATCATCAAATCGGTGCCGATGTTGCCGGTACCGATGATGGCGCATTTGACTTTCTGTGCTTCCGCCACGAACAAAACTCCAAAGCTTATTCCGCGCCGACACTGAGCCGCGCCGCGCCCAGTCCCGAAAAGACTGCTTCCAGCATATCTCCCGGCTTGATCGGCACCATCGGACCAAGCGCGCCAGTCAGAACGACATCGCCCGCCTTTAACCCCGAGCCTAGCCTGGCGCAGGTGCGCGCCAGCCAAAGGGCCGCATTGAGCGGATGGCCGAGGCACGCCGCACCGGCCCCAAAGGAAACCGGGCGGCCATTGCGCTTGAGCACCATACCCACGGCCGCGAGGTCCAATCCCGTCAACGACAGCAGCGGACTTCCAAGGACATACAAGCCGGAAGAGGCATTGTCGGCCACGGTATCCGAGATTCGGATGTCCCAATCCTTTATTCGGCTGCCGACAATCTCGATAGCCGGAACGACATATTCCACGGAGCGGACGAGCTCGCCATAAGTGATATCGGGCCTGTCGATCTCATTCTTGAGAACGAGAGCGATTTCCGCCTCGGCCTTCGGTTGCTGCATCAAGCGCCAAGGCGCTTCTCCGCCGTCGGAAAATTCCATATCGGCGAAAAGCACGCCAAAATCCGGTTGATCGACGCCGACCTGTTGTTGGACGGCCGCAGATGTCAGTCCGATCTTGCGGCCGACGATGCGTCTGCCCGCCTTGACCCACCGCGCCGTGTTGACAGATTGAACGGCATAACCCGCCTCCAGGGAGTCCCCGACGAGCCCGCGGACAGGCGCGCAGAGCTCACCGGTTTCATACGCTCCGAAAATGAGGTCCGCAGCTTTCTGCGTGTTATCGGCGCCCACGGGTCCGTTCTTCGCATCTCGTTAGACGACATTGTACTTGTGCTTTTTTTTGCGCACAAGTTGAAGCGAATGCTCGATTCTCATATTATGAGAAAAGACGAAAAGAGAGAGTGCCGTGACAGGCTCGAAAACCCTCGATAAAGCCCTTATCGTGTTCACCGAAGTCCTGAAGTTCCGCCACGGTGCGACGGCGAAGCACCTATCGGGCAGTTTAAACGTGCCGGCAGCGACAACATACCGTCTCCTGACGGCGTTCGAGTGTTTCGGGCTCCTTCGCCGGGAGCCGGATGGCAGGGTCGTCCCCGGACCGGCGCTATTACAGACGTTTCAAAAGTCTCGATATCGGAAGCTGCTGGCAGATGCCGGCCGCGCTGTTGTCGGTAAGCTCTCCGCAGATATGGGAACTACCTGTCACCTGGGCGCCTTGAAACAGGACATGGTGATCTATCTGGTCAAAGCGGCACCGCAAGACGAAGGCGTTTTCACCAGAGAGAACGAGCAGCTTGAAGCCTATTGCTCCGGCATTGGAAAAGTCCTGCTCTCCGGTCTCTCGCAAGAGGCTCTTGCAGCATATTTGGCAAACGGGCCGTTTCCGCCGCTGACGCAAAACACGATTACGGACGAACTCGAATTGGCGAAGGAGATCAGGAAGACACGGCGGCGAGGATACGGAATAGACAATGGTGAAGCTGATAACAATCTCTTTTGCTTAGCCGTGCCGGTCTACGATCCCCGGGGCGAAGTTGTCGCCGGTTTATCGATGTCTTCCCATTCACCAAAACTCATCAGAACCAATTTGAAGCAGCGTTTGTCGTCATTACAAGCGGCAGCGAAGCTCATTGCATCGCGGCTTTACAAAAGCAGAAAATAAAATGGGTCTTCAGGGAATCGAGTGGGTGATTCTGAAGGATCATAGCGGCGGAAACATGCAGGAGCGGACTTTGAGGCGCAGATATTCCTCGTCGCGCAATCCGCAGGCGCGTCGTTGGAAGACGCGGATTTTGTTGTCGATGCCTTCGACGAAGCCGAGCTCCGGTTTGCAGCAGGCAGCGATGCCGTCCCGGTGGCGATCGATCATGTAAAGTTTGGGGCCGGACGGGGCGGCGGACCTTCGTGTGAGATCGTTCGCCCCTCATTGATAGGGGCCGGGAAAGATTTGGTCCACCCCGCCCTTGGAACGGTAAGTGCAGTTTTCCCGCATACGGCTCTCCAGACGGCAGTTTCAACGATCCGGCGGAGAACCAGCTGCTGATGCTCAGCTTGTGCAATTTCGCTCCGCGTCTCCCCATCTCCGCATGAGCATCTTTTTGAGCAGCGAAACGCTCGTGCCACTTGGGGGATTATCCGATCTCAATCACGACTCACCTAGCCAGAAAAGTTGGTACTAGGTTATTGTTTTGACGCAGTTCCGGACGCAAAAGTGCTCACACTTCTGCTGGAACCGCTCTGATTCCCACCTGATCCCAAGACCGCGGGCTCGCATGTCCTTGCGGGCTTGGAAGCCCGCGGTCCCGGCGATCTGTCAATTCGTCTGTCTACGGAGGAATGCGGGGATTTCGAACTGATCGTCCTTGCCGTGATTGGGGAAGAGATCCTCGGCCTCGCGTTGCAGCTGGCTGCGCTGCGCATCGGCCGCCTTCGGCATGGCCTGGGCGGTGGCGCGCAGCGGCGGAGCCGTCCGCGGCGCCGGCGGCGGTTCCACACGCGGCTCCGGCTTCTTGGCCTTGCGCCCGAACAGGCTGAAACCGCGGCGCTCTTCCTGCGGCGCGGGCGCGGGGGCGGGCCTGGCGGAGGCGTGCTTGAGATAGGCCGGCATGGGCGGAATGTCGTCCTCGACCGCAGGAGATTCCGCGCCGCCAAGCGTCATCGGTTCGGCGGTCGCAGCCGGCTGCGCCCGCGCAAGCGGGGCGGAATTCATCTCGCTGGCGATCGTCTCCATCTGAACGTGCACGGGGCTTGCCGGCTGGTGCGAGCGCTGCTCGGGCTTCGCGGGCGCCGGCGCCAGCGCAGGCTTGAGCCGCGGGCGCAGCGTCTCGACGTTCTTCGGCATCTGCGCAACCGCCTCCAACTCGATGCCCGTTGCCACGACGGAAACGCGCAGGCGGCCTTCCATGTTCTCGAGGATCGTTCCGCCGAAAATGATATTGGCGTCGGGATCCACTTCGGCGCGGATGCGGTTGGCCGCCTGATCGACCTCGAACAGCATCATGTCGGCGCCGCCGGTGATGTTGATCAGAACGCCGCGGGCGCCCTTCATCGACACGTCGTCCAGCAGCGGATTGGAGATCGCCGCTTCGGCGGCCTTCAACGCCCGGTCCTCGCCTTCCGCCTCGCCGGTGCCCATCATCGCCTTGCCCATCTCCGACATGACGGTCTTGATGTCGGCAAAGTCGAGATTGATGAGCCCGGGCATCACGATGAGATCGGTGACGCCGCGCACGCCGGAATGCAACACGTCATCGGCCATGGCGAAGGCCTGGCTGAACGTGGTGCGGTCGTTGGCGACGCGGAACAGATTCTGGTTGGGGATGACGATCAGCGTGTCGACATAAGCCTGCAGCTCCTCGATGCCCCGTTCGGCGATGCGCATTCGCTTTTCGCCTTCGAAGGCGAAGGGCTTGGTCACCACGCCGACGGTGAGCATGCCCTGCTCGCGCACCGCCCGGGCAATCACCGGAGCCGCACCGGTTCCCGTGCCGCCGCCCATGCCGGCGGTGATGAACACCATGTGCGAACCGGCGAGCTGTTCGAGGATCGTATCGAGCGATTCTTCGGCTCCGGCCCGGCCGACATCGGGGCGCGCGCCCGCGCCCAAGCCCTCGGTGAGACGGGCGCCGACCTGGATGCGGCGCTGCGCCTTCGATTGCGCGAGCGCCTGCGCATCGGTGTTGGCGACGACGAATTCGACGCCCTCGAGCTTGGACGCGATCATGTTGTTGACGGCATTGCCGCCGGCTCCGCCCACGCCGAGCACGGTGATGCGGGGCTGCAGCTCGCGGGCTTCGGGCAGCGCTTTGAGATTTATCGACATGCTTCGTTCTCCTTTTCGGATTTGTTTCTCACCAACCCACGGCTGCCCAACATGTTTTGTTTTTCGACTCTTTGCGTTATGCGAAGAACTGGTCCGCCAGCTGGCGCAGGAACCCCTTTTTCCGGCGCGCGGCCGGGGCGGCGACAAGATCCGGATTGAGCGCCTCCGGCGGCATCGTGGCGCCCGCCATCAAAAGCCCCAGTGCGGTGGCGTAATCCGGCCCGGCAGAGGCCGCCGGCAACCCCTGGAACGTGCGCGGACGGCCCAAGCGCACCTGCTTGTTGAGCATGCGATGGGCAAGCTCGCGCGTGCCGGCAAGCTGCGATGCGCCCCCCGTCAACACGGCGCGCCGCCCGGCCGCCACGTCGAAGCCGCTGGCACGCAGCCTGGTTTGCGCCTCGGAAAATATCTCCTCGAGCCGCGGCTGAATGATGCGCGTCAGCATCGAGCGCGGCACCCGCAGCGCGAACTGATCGCCGTCCTCGCCGGTCTGCGGCACCGCCACGACGTCGGTCCCGGTCTCGATGTCCCCCAGTGCCGCGCCATAAAGCGCCTTGATACGCTCGGCGGCGGAAATCGGCGCCGACAGCACGCGCGCCAGATCGGCCGTGACGTGATTGCCGCCGATCGGCACGACATCGCTATGGACGAGCGCCCCGTCCAGGAAGACGGCGATCGAGGTGACGCCGCCGCCCATGTCGATGACCGTTGCGCCGAGCTGCATCTCGTCGGGCGTGAGCGTCGAAATCCCGCTCGCATAGGACGCAAAAAGCGTGGAGGAGATTTTCAGATGCGAGCGCTCGACCGCAAGCTTGAGGTTCTGCAGCGGCGAGGGCCGCACCGCCACGGCGTGCATCTGCACCCCGATGCGCTGGCAATACATTCCGCTAGGATCGCGCACGCCCCTGGCCTCGTCCACCACATAGGTGACGGGAGCCGCCTGGATCAGCTCGTGATCCTCCGACTGACAGCCGTCTCGTGCCTCCGAAAGCAGCTCATGCAGGTGGGAATCGGTCACCAGCGCCCCATCGAGGCTCATCGCCGCGCGTGCCGTCACGCTGCGCGGCTGCCCGCAATTGACCGAGAGGATGACGTTCTGGATGCGGGTGTCGGCATGGTTCTCCGCCGCCTCGACCGCTTCGCGGATCGATTCCTCGACATGTTCCAAACTCGTGACGGTGCCGAGCTTGATGCCGTGGGACTCGCGCAGGCCCACGCCCAATACTTTGAGATTGCCGGGCTCGGCACGGCCGATCAGGCAAATGACCTTCGAAGAGCCGATGTCGAGGCTGGCGACAAGGCCCGATCGATAGCTGACTGGTTCTGCGTTGCTCATGCGCATCCGAATCGTTTCGCCCATTATGCCGAATTCCCCCGTGTCGACTGCTGCTTTGCCCCGTTGCGCAATATAAAAACGTAATTGTCGCGCGAGCGCAGGTCGATTTCCGCCACGTCGCGCTCCAAAATGCCCTTGTCCACGATCAGATGTTCCAGCACGTCGAGCTGACTGTCCCAGCCCTCTTCGGGCAGTTCGACGACCACCTCGCCGGCGAGAAGAAGATTCCAGCGGCGCTGCGAAACGCACTGCATCGACTTGAGCCGCGCGCCGATCGCCCGATGCAGCGCAACCGCATCCACCAGCGCGGCGGCCTCCGCAGGCGCCCCGTCGCCGCTCAACAGCGGCAAGTGCGGATACTGCGTCCCCAGGGCAGGAGCGATCACGTGTCCGGATCGCTCCACGACATAAAGACCGTTGGCCGTCTGCCACAGCGCAAACGGCTCGCGCTCGACGATGCTGACGGTGATCGCGCCGGGAAACTGTCGCCTGACTTCCGCATCGAAGACCCAGGGAAGCGCGAGCAGACGATGGCGGACCGCTTCGAGGTCGACCGCAAAGATCGACTGCCCTGCTTCCGGGCCGAGCGCCGCCGATATGTCGCCTGCCTGCGTGCGGCGATTGCCGGAAAACTTGATGGACGCAATCCCGAATCCGGCATCCGACAGCGCGGCATCGAACGCCGTCTCGCCGGAGCGCAACGACCTTGCGATATAGCCGCCGGCAAGCACGCCGCCCAGGAGCGTCAACACCAACAGCGAGGCGGTGAACCACAGGATCGGGCGGCCCGTTTCGAGCCGGCTACGCATGCCGGCCAGGAACAGCGACAACGAGTCGTTGCGCTTGCGACGGCCGAAGACCTTTTGCTCGCGAGCCGCGCGAGCCTGACGCGCATTGCCGCGGCTGGTGCGTCCGCGTCCCGCCTGCGGCCTTGCGCGCGGCGCTTTCACCGATCGCATGACGCGTCCTCCACGATCCAGCGGCACAATGCGCGATACGACAATCCCACGAATTGCGCCTGTTCGGGCACCAGAGACGTGGGCGTCATGCCGGGCTGGGTGTTGATTTCCAGCACGACCAGACGATCTGCGCCTTGCGTATCGTCGTAGCGGATATCGGTGCGCGACACGCCGCGGCACCCCAGCGCCGAATGCGCCCGTTCGGCGAGGCGCATCGCAGCATGTGCAATCTCTTCGGAAACCGGCGCGGGAAGAACATGCCGCGAGCCGCCGGCGGCGTATTTGGCTGCGTAATCGTAGAAGGCAAGCTCGGTGGTGATCTCGGTGACGGCAAGCGCACGCCCATTCATGACGGCGACCGTGAGTTCGCGGCCGGGCACATATTCCTCGACCATCATCTCGTCCGACAAAGACCATGTCTCGCTGCCGAGTTCTGCCGGCGGGCGGTTGTCTCCTTCGCGGACGATGAACACCCCTACGCTCGAGCCCTCGTTCACCGGCTTGACCACATAGGGCGGATTCATCAGATGCGCGGCACAGGCCTCTCTCCGGTCCACGATAATGCTGTCGGCAACCGGCAAACCTGCCGCACGAAACACGTCCTTCGCCCGTTGCTTGTGCATAGCCAGCGCCGAAGCGAGCACGCCGGAATGGGTGTAAGGCAGCCGCAGCAGCTCGAGCAGGCCCTGCACGCAGCCGTCCTCGCCCCAGCGGCCATGCAGCGCATTGAAGACGGCGTCGGGCCGGGCCGCATCGAGCCGTGCGGGGAGATCGTCCTGGGCGTCGATCTCGATCACCTCGAAGCCTTCTGTGCGCAAGGCATCGGCGCAGCCGCGGCCGGTGACCAGGCTCACCTCCCGCTCCGCCGAGCGGCCGCCCGACAAAACGGCAATCGTTCTGTAGCCGCTCATGCCGCGCCCATTCGCTTGATTTCCCATTCGAGCTCGATGCCGAACTTGGCGGCGACACGGGCTCGCACCTCTTCGCCAAGCGCTTCGATATCGGCCGAGCTGGCCGCGCCGGTATTGATGAGAAAGTTGCAGTGCTTTTCGGATACCTGTGCATCGCCCCGTCGTAAGCCTCGACAGCCTGCTTCATCGATGAGCTGCCAGGCCTTGCGGCCGCCGGATCGCGCGGGATCGGGGTTCTTGAACGTCGAGCCGCCGGTTTTTGCTCTTACCGGCTGTGCCGCTTCGCGTTCTTCCACCAGCGCATTCATACGGGCGCGAACCGCGCCGGAATCGTCCCGGCTTCCCTGCAACAATGCCTCGACAAAGACGAGGTCGGCCGGAACCGCGCTGCCGCGATAGACAAACCCCATGTCCTGCGCCGCCAGCCGAACCAGGCGCCCTTTTGCATCCACGGCCGTGGCTTCAATCACAACGTCCTTGATCTCGCGCCCGTAGCAGCCGGCATTCATGCGCAGAGCGCCGCCGATCGTTCCCGGAATGCCGCGCAGGAATTCCAGCCCGCCCAGGCCTGCATCCGCAGCCATGCGCGCCACGTTGGCATCCAGTGCCGCAGCGCCGGCGCGTATCCGCTCGCCTTCGGCAGCGATTGCGGCGAAGCCGGCCGGCAAGCGGATCACGATGCCTGCGATACCGCCGTCGCGCACCAGCAGATTCGACCCGACACCGATGACGGTCACGGACAGCCGCGGCGGCTTGTCGGCAAAAAACGCCTGCAGATCCTCGATGTCGGCCGGACGAAAGAGAATTTCCGCCGCACCGCCGCTGCGAAACCACAGATGGTCTTTCAGCGGCGCATTGGCGGAATAGCTTCCCCGCACGCGCGGCAAGGTCTCGCTGAGTGCTGCGGTCGTCACGCGCGCCCTGCCTTCTGCCGCAGGGCGTGCTCAAGGCCCTGCGCCCACTGCGTGATGGATCCGGCACCGAGACACACAATGGCGCCGCCGGGCTTTGCGAAATCGGCAAGCAGCCCGGGCAGGTCCTCCGGCCCGTTCGCCACCACGACATTGCGGTGGCCGTGGGCGCACAGGGCTTGCGCATAGGAAACGTGATCGAACCCGGCGATGGGCTCCTCGCCCGCGGGATAGACCGGCGCCACGATCGCCAAGTCCGCGTCGTTCAGACAGGTGCAGAATTGCTCGAACGTGTCGCGCAGGCGCGTATAGCGGTGCGGCTGGACGATTGCGGCAATCGGCCCGGCATAGGCCTGCCGCGCCGCTTTCAGGGCAGCGGCGATCTTGAAGGGATTATGGGCGTAATCGTCGATGATCGCGGCGCCGTTCCATTCGCCGACGCGCGAAAAGCGCCGCTTGACGCCGCCGAAGCGCGCCAGCGCGGCGCGAATTGTTGTCGGCGCGATCCCCAGATTGGACGCCACCGCAATCGCTGCAAGCGCGTTCTGCACGTTGTGTTCGCCGGGCATGGGCAGGAGAATGTCGTCGAGGCGCCGCTCGCTCCCCTTCACGCGATCGCAAATGACCACGTTGAAATGCGCCGTGCCCTCGGCGAAGCACACGTTGTCGGCACGCACGTCAGCCTGCGGGCTCAGCCCGTAGGTGATGAGCCTGCGGTCGGTGACCCGTCCCACCATCGCCTGAACTTCGGGATGATCGATGCAGAGCACGGCAAAGCCGTAAAAGGGCACATTCTCCACGAAACGCTGGAACGCTTCGCGCAATCTGTCGAAGCTGCCGAAGAAGTCGAGATGATCCGGATCGATGTTGGTGACGACGGCAATTGTGGCCGGCAGCCGCAAGAACGTGCCGTCGCTTTCATCGGCCTCCACCACCACCCACTCGCCGGCGCCGAGGCGTGCGTTGGTGCCGTAGGCGTTGATGATGCCGCCGTTCACTACCGTCGGATCGAAGCCACCGGCGTCCAGCAGAGCCGAGACGAGCGTGGTGGTTGTCGTTTTGCCGTTCGTTCCCCCGATCGCCACGCAGCTCTTGAGCCGCATGATCTCCGCCAGCATCTCGGCGCGGCGCACCAGCGGCAGCTTTCGCATGCGCGCCATATCCAACTCGGGATTGCCGGGCTTGACCGCCGAGGAATAGACGACCACCACGGCATCGCCGAGATTCTCCGCCCGCTGTCCGATCTCGACGGCAATGCCGAGCGCCCGCAACCGTTTGACATTGGCGCTTTCCACCGCATCGGAGCCGCGAACCTTGTAACCGAGATTGTGCATGATCTCGGCGATCCCGCTCATGCCGATGCCGCCGATCCCGATGAAATGGATCGTGCCGATATCGTAGGGGACCCGTGTAGGCGCCGCGGTCATGACGCTTTCATGCTCCCCAGACGATCGACGAGATCGGCAAGACGCGCGGCGGCGTCCGGTATCCCGAGCCCGCGCGCGGCGGCGGCACGCTCCGAAAGCTTCTGCGGCGAAGCGATAAAGTCTTCGAGGAGCTTGGCAAGCTTCGCGGCGGAAAGATCGCGCTGCTGCGCGATCACCGCGGCACCGGCATCGGCCATCACGGCGGCGTTGGCGGTCTGATGGTCGTCGGTGGCGAAGGGATAGGGAATAAGAATTGCCGGCCGACCGATCGCGGCAAGCTCGGCGATCGTCGACGCGCCGCTACGGGACATGACGAGATGGGCGCGCGCCATGCGATGGGGAAGATCGTCGAAAAAGCTCGCAAGCTCGACGTTCACGCCCGCCCTGGCAAAGGCCGCACGCGTCGAATTCGATATCCTCGGGCCGCGATTGCTGCACCACTTGCAGTCGCCGCTTGAGCGCTTCCGGCAGCAGCGCAACGGCTGCGGGAACGAGCGCGCTCAACACGTGGGCGCCCTGGCTTCCGCCAAAGACGAGAAGCCGGATCGGGCCGTCGCCGGACGGCGGCTCATAGGCGGCGCCGGAAAGCGTCGCCGCTTCCGGACGAACCGGGTTGCCGGTATACACGACGCGGCTGACATCCTTCGGTGCGAAACGCACCAGCGGCAGGGATGCGGCCACCGCCCGAACATGAGCGGCCATCCAGCGGTTGACGCGGCCAAGCACGGCATTCTGCTCATGAATTGCGGTGGGAAATCCGCCGAGCCGTGCAGCCAGCATGACCGGCAGGCTGGGATATCCACCGAAACCTATGACCGCGGCGGGCTTCAGTTTCAGCAGCTTGCCGAGCCCCACGAATATGCCGGAAAGAATTGCAAACGGCGCAAGCATTCGGGCGAGCGGCGAACGATCGGCTAAGGTCGCCGCGGGTACGGCTTCGACCCGAGCGCCGGGAAATGCCGCACCATAGTTGCGTCCGCGCGCATCCGTCATCACGACCACGTCCCGGCCGCGGCGAAGCATCTCCTGCGCGAGAGCCTGCGCCGGAAACAAGTGACCGCCGGTTCCTCCTGCCGAAAGCACGATCGTGGTCATGCGTGCGCCGGCTCCCTTGCAAAGCCGGCGACGGCTTCCGGCCGCTCGCCGATACGCGTGCGCTCGCGTGTAACCGCAAGCGCAAAGCCCATGGTGAGGGCCACCGCAAAGAGCGAGGAACCGCCATACGAGATGAACGGCAACGTCATGCCTTTGGCCGGCAACAGGCTGACGGCCACCCCCATGTTGATGAAGGCTTGCAGAGCCACCACGGTGGCCAGCCCCGCGCCGGCCAAACTCGCGAAGGTGTCGTTCATGCGCGCGGCGCGGAGCAACAGCCGCACGCTCAACAGACAGAACAACGCCGCAATGAGTACGCAGAACAGCAACCCGAATTCCTCGCCGGCGACGGCAAAGATAAAATCGGAATGGGCTTCCGGAATGCGATATTTGACCGTGCCGGCGCCCGGCCCCGTCCCTGCAAGCCCTCCGTGCGCGAAGGCCTTCAATGCGAGCCAGGCCTGATAACCCATCTTCGAGGAATCGAAATATTGCTCGAGCCTGTGATGCACATGCGTTTGCGGCAGCAGGAAATAGACGAGCGCGCCGACGCCGAGCGCCCCCGCTCCGAAAACTCCCACCCAGAAGAGTTCGATACCGTAAAAGAACAGGAGCACGCCCCACAGCGCGAGCAGGAGGGCGGTCTGGCCCGCGTCGGGCTCCAAAACCAGCAGAACCAGCGCCGGCGCGACGAGCAGAAATGTAAGCACGGGCTTGGCGAGAGGCAATCTCGTCTTCTCTGCCAGAAGAGAGGCCGCGAGTATCGCAAATCCGGGCTTCAGAAATTCCGACGGCTGCAAGCTGATCCAGCCCAGGTCGATCCAACGTTTGGCGCCCAAGACTGCAGTGCCCGCCACCAGCACGAGAACGGATCCCGCCAGCGCGAGCCCGTAAATAAGCCGGGCCAAGGATTTGATCCCCCGCATCGACAGCAACGAACTCCCGACCAGGATCAATCCCGCAATGCCGGCAAATGCGATCTGCTTTACGGCAAAGCGGAAATCTCCGGTCTTGAAAGGGCCGGCCGTGGCGGCCGGGCTGGCGGCGAAGGCAAGCAACAGCCCGATCGCGATCAGCGCCACCATCGCCAGCAGCGCAACACGGTCGATCGTCCACCACCAGGCGGCAAATCCGCTGCGGTTGGCGCGCGACATGCTCATGAGGCCTCCCTGATCGGATGATCGACGAGACTGTGTACGAGGCTGCGGAATGCGTCCCCGCGCGCTTCGAAATCGCGGAACTGATCGAAGGAGGCGCAGGCAGGCGAGAGCAGCACGACGGGATGCAGTGCGGCCGAAGCACGGGCATCGCAGAATGCCGCCGTAACGGCTTTCTCCAGCGTGCCTTCTATCGTGTAGGCGACGTGTCCGTCGAGCGTTTGCGCAAAGTTTGCTGCCGCGTCGCCGATGAGATAGGCCTTGGCGATGCGGGGAAAATACGGCGCAAGGCTCTCGATTCCGCCTTGCTTGGGTTTGCCGCCGGCAATCCAGAAAATATCGGAATGGCAGGCGAGCGCACGCGCCGCGGCATCGGCATTGGTGGCCTTGGAGTCGTTGACGAAGCGCACCTTGCCGATCCGGCCCACGTCCTCCATGCGATGAGCTAGCCCCGGAAAGCTCGCAATGGCGGTTGCGATCGCCCGCAAATCCTTGACGAAGGGACGCGTCGCTGCGCAGGCGAGCGCCGCGTTTTGCCAATTGTGCGCGCCGGGCAGCCGAAGCGCAGCCGAGAGGTCCATCACCTTGGTCGCGCGCAAGCCCCATGCATCGTAAAGGGCGCCGTCCACCGCAAAGACACCCCGCCCCAAAACCTTGCCGACGGATACGGCCAGCGTCGCGGCGCCGCCATTCGCCGACAAACGCGTATGAATCGCCGCCGCGTGGGGGTCGTCCACGCCGATGCAGATATGGCCGTCCTTCGCGGTCTGTTCGAGCAGGCGCGTTTTGACCGCGACATAGCCTTCGAGCGAGCCGTGCCGGTCGATGTGGTCCGGTGTGATGTTGGTCAGGACCGAGACATCCGGAACAAGGCTTGGCGAAAGATCGATCTGATAGGAAGAAATTTCCAGGACGTAGATCGTCCGCCCGTTGGGCGGCGCGAGCTCGAGCACCGGCTTGCCGATATTGCCTCCCACCTCCACAGCATAGCCGCATGAGGATAGAATATGGCCGATAAGCGCCGTCGTCGTCGATTTGCCGTTGGTTCCCGTGACGGCAATCACCGGCGCACGGCCGGGCTTCGTGCGGTCGGGCCTGATCTCGCGAGCGAACAGCTCGATATCGCCGATCACCTCCACGCCAGCCTCGCGGGCGGCTCGAACCACGTCGTGCGGGACGGGGTGGGTGAGCGGCACTCCCGGACTGAGCACCACTGCTTTCAGTCTTTTCCACGGCCAATCGCCAAACGGCACCACGGAAGCGCCCTCGCGTTGCGCAAGCAACCGCGCGCTCTCGTTGTCGTCCCACGCCCATACGTGCGCCTTGCCCTCGGCCAGAGCCCTAACCGCAGAAAGGCCCGACCGCGCAAGGCCGAACACGCCCACGTCTCGATTGCCGAACGAACGCGCGACGATCATGGCGTTCACCGCAGCTTCAGCGTCGAGAGTCCGAGCAGCGCCAGCACCACCGCTATGATCCAGAAGCGGATCACGATCGTCGGCTCGCGCCAGCCCAGCTGCTCGAAATGATGGTGGATCGGCGCCATGCGGAAGACCCGCTTGCCGGTCATCTTGAAGGAGGCGACCTGCACGATGACGGAGACGGCTTCCATGACGAAAAGGCCGCCCACGATGCCAAGCACGATCTCGTGCTTGACCGCGATGGCGACCGCGCCCAGCGCGCCGCCCAACGACAGCGATCCGGTATCGCCCATGAAGACCATGGCGGGAGGGGCATTGTACCAAAGAAAGCCCAGACCGCCGCCCACCAGCGCCGCAAGGAACACCGCAAGTTCTCCGACGCCGACGACATAATGGAGCTGAAGATAGTCGGCGAACTTCACGTTCCCGACCAGATAGGCAATCAAGGCGAAAGCGAGCGCCGCGATAATGACGGGGACGATGGCCAGCCCATCCAGCCCGTCCGTGAGATTCACGGCGTTCGAGGCGCCCACCACGACCAGCGCGCCGAATACGAGAAATCCCCAGCCGAGCGGTATCAGAGCCGTCTTGAGAAAGGGAATGGCAACGGCGCCGGAAAGGCTAGGCGCTTCCAGCGCCATCATCGCGTAGCACGCCCCGGCTGCAACCGCGAATTCGATGAAGAGCCGCAAGCCGCTTGAAACGCCTGCCGACGTGCGTTTGGTGACCTTCTGGTAATCGTCGGCAAAACCCAAAAGGCCGAAGCTCAAGGTCACGAACAATACGATCCAGACATAAAGATCGGTCAGATCGGCCCAGAGGATGGTCGCGCCAACGGCGGAGACGAGAATCAGCAGCCCGCCCATGGTGGGGGTGCCCTGCTTCTCGACGATATGGCGCTGCGGACCGTCAGTTCGGATCGGCTGACCCTTGCCCTGCTTGAGCTTCAGCCAGCGGATCGTGGACGGCCCGATCACGAAGGCGATGAACAGCGCGGTGATGACGGCGCCGCCGGCCCGAAACGTGATGTAGCGGAATACATTGAACACGCCGACATGCCCGAACAGACGCACGATGAGATACTGCAACATGGCGCCCCCTCAGCCTGCCGAGGCGCCGAAGCGCAACGCGTCGATGACGACTGCCATGCGGCTGCCCAGCGAGCCTTTCACGAGAACCACATCGCCGTCGTGCAAGGCGGCCGTAAGCAGCGGCGCAATCTCCTGCGAGGTATGTCCGTAGCCGCCGCGGCGCAATTCCGGCAGCGCCTGCCACAACGCCGCCATCTGTTCTCCGCATGCGTAGACGCAATCCACCGAAGCCGCCTCGATGTCCTTCGCCAGCGCGGCGTGAAGCGCCACACCTTGCGGCCCCATCTCGAGCATGTCGCCCAGAACCGCGATGCGTCTGCCGCCATTGGCGACACGCGCGGCGCCTAAAAGAGCGATCGCGGCACGCATCGAGGCCGGATTGGCATTGTAGCTTTCATCGATCACCGCGATCTTGCCTTGGCGGTGCGGGACCGCGAAGCGCGCGCCGCGTCCTTTGAGCGGTTCGAACGCGGCCAGCGCAGCGCCGGCCTTCGCAACATCGCCGCCCAAAACGCAAACCGCCGCAAGCGTCGCCACGGCGTTCAGCGCGATATGCGCGCCGGGTGCGCCGACGCGAACGCTTAAGGGGCTGCCGAAGATTTCCGCCTCGATGGTCATCGCCTCGTCCGTATCATCGATTGCGACCAGACGCGCATCGCTTCCCGGCTTGGTGCCGAAGGTGAGGATTTGCGTCACGCCGGCCTGACCGGCGCGGGCAGAGAGACGATCGAAATACGGGCTGTCGGCAGGCAGAATGGCCGTACCGCCTGGCACGAGCCCCTCGAATATCTCGGATTTGGCGTCCGCAATCGCTTCACAGCTGCCGAAAAATTCCAGATGCGCCGCTGCTATGGTCGTAATCAGCGCCACATGCGGACGGACGAGGCCGACCAGCGCCCGAATCTCGCCGAAATGATTCATGCCGATCTCGAAAACGCCATAAGCGGCGGCGCGCGGCAATGACGCCACGCTGAGCGGCACGCCCCAGTGATTGTTATAGGACGCTGCCGAAGCGCAGGTCGGACCGAGCCCGCTCAACGCGCGCCGCAGCATGTCCTTGGTTGTGGTTTTGCCGGCGCTGCCGGTGACCGCAACGACCTGTGCGCTCGCCCGCGCGCGCCCGGCGTGCGCCAGGTCTTCCAGCGCGCGTTGCGTGTTGGCGACGACGAGCAGCGGCGCTTTGGCCGGCAAACCCTCCGGAACATGGGACACCAGCGCCGCAGCGGCGCCGGATTGGAGTGCCGCAGACACGAATTCATGTCCGTCGCGGCTTTCGCCTTTGATCGCTACGAAGAGATCGCCGGGCGAAATCTTGCGGGTGTCGATGGAAAGCCCGGAAACGCCGAAGGCTTGCGTTGCCCGGCCAAGCGTGGCTTGTTCGGCCTCTGCGGATGTCCACAGCGCGGTCATTGCAGGGGCTCCGCCGGCCGGCCGCCGAGCGCGAGCGCCGCCTTGAGGGCCTCTTCGGCATCCGAAAACGGACGGACATGCGCACCGACGATCTGGCCGGAACTCATGGCCTTTGCCGGCAATGATGAGCGCGTCGCCCTGCCCCAGAGCCGCCACCGCCCGAGCTATCGCCTGCTGGCGATCGCCTACTTCCAGTGCGGAAGGGCAGCCGGCGAGCACCGCCGTCCTGATTGCCGCCGCATCCTCGGTACGCGGATTGTCGTCCGTCACGATGACGCTGTCCGCAAGACGAGCGGCAATCTCGCCCATCAACGGCCGCTTGCCGGGATCGCGGTCGCCGCCGCAACCGAACACCACGAGCAGCCGGCCCGCAACATGGGGCCGAATGGCGCTCAGCACATTGGCGAGCGCATCGGGGGTATGCGCGTAATCGACATAGACGGGAGCGCCCGAGGCCGCGAAAGCCACCTTCTCCATGCGCCCCGGCGCACCTTTCAGGCAGCTCATGGCGACAAAAACCCGCTCCGCAGGTTCGTCCAGTCCGATGGCGAGCCCGGCGGCGACAAGCGCATTGGAAGCCTGAAAGCTTCCCGCCAACGGCAGAACGACCTCGTGCACACGGCCCGCATGCGCGATCGAAAGAACCTGGCCGTCGGCACGGGGCCGACTTGCAAGAAGTTTGAGCGCGTCTCCCGCCATACCCACCGTAACGATATCGGCCCCGCGGAACCGTGCCGCGCGAAAAAACGCCTCGGCATGCATCGCGTCGGCGTTGATCACGGCAACGCCATGGGATTGCAGAATGTCGGTAAACAATCTGAGCTTGGCGCGCAGGTAATGCTCGAAATCCCGATGATAATCGAGATGATCGCGGGTGATATTCGTGAATGCCGCCGCCCGCACCTGCACGCCATCCAGCCGGTATTGGTCGAGCCCGTGACTCGATGCCTCCAGCGAGAGATGATCGATGCCCGCATCGCTCAACTGCGCAAGCAGACCGTGAAGCTCGATTGGATCGGGCGTCGTATGCTCGAGCGTCAGCTTTAGCGAAGGCGCAACCAGGCCGATCGTGCCCAAGCTGGCCGCTCTTCTTCCAAGGCTCGCCCAGATTTGCCGGAGAAACACCGACACGGACGTCTTGCCGTTGGTGCCGGTGACGGCGGCCACGATGCGCGGCTGAGCGGCAAAATGCTCTGCCGCCATCAGCGCCAGCCGCCGGCGCGGATTTTCGTCGGCGATGAACCGCACGCCATGGGATTGGGCAATACTGCGGGCCTGCGGCAACCCCAAAACAGCCGTCGCGCCGCGGCGCACTGCGTCGGCGATAAACGTCGCGCCATCGGCGCGCGTTCCGGGCAATGCTGCAAAAAGATAGCCGGGCCCGACTTTGCGGCTGTCGCTCGCCAGGCCGGCGAATTCGCTTGCCAATGACATGGGACTGACGCCCACCTTACCCGCCGTTACTATCGCCCGCGATTGTGGTTCCATTATGGATTCTCTTTGGCCTGCGCGAGGATGGGGCCTTCCATCGGCATGCCGAGCATCGGCGCTATTCGCGCAATCACGCGTCCGGCCAATGGCGCCGCCGTAAAGCCGGCCAGGGCGAGACCGAACGTCGCTTTGGTGCCATGCGGTTCGTCCAGCATGACAAATACCAGATAGCGCGGATTGCCGATCGGAAAAACAGCGCAAAACGACGTCAGAAGCTTGTGCGCCACATAGGAACGGCCGGCGACTTTTTCCGCCGAGCCGGTTTTTCCGCCTACGTCGTAACCGGCGACATCGGCCTTCTTGCCGGTTCCGTTGGTCACCACATAGCGCAGGAGCTCGCGCATGGTGGCGCTCGTCTCCGGCTTGATGAGTTGCTCGCCGCGAGCATCCCCCTCGCGCTTGAGAAAAGTCGGCGTGATGCGCCGGCCGCCGTTGACGATTGCCGCCGCGGCCGTCACGAATGCAAGCGGCGTGACGGAGATGCCGTGACCGAAACCGATCGTGGCGGTTTGAATGTCGCCCCAATGCCGGGGATAGAGCGGCATCGCGCGCTCCGGCAACTCGGAATGCGCCTCGGCGAGCAATCCCAGACGCGCCAGAAACGCGCGTTGCCGATCCGCACCCGAGCGCAATGCGATCTGGGCCGTACCGGCATTGGACGATTGGGCGAGAACGTCGCGCGCCGACAACACCGCGGGCATGTGTTCGGCGTCGTGGATCGTGTAGCGGCCCATACGATAACCGCCACCGACGTGGATAAGCTCGTCGAGTTTGACGGTGCGATCCTCGACGGCCAGGGCGAACGAGAAAACTTTGAACACGGAGCCCAGCTCGTAAACATCCTGGGCCATGCGATTGCGTCGCGGATCGACGCCCGAGATGGCGGCGTCGGCGGGAGAATCGGGAAGCGATGCCATGGCGAGGATTTCCCCGCTATTTACGTCCATGACGATGCCGCCCGCCGCCCGGGCGCCGAACTCCTGGCGGCTTGCCTCCAGCTCATGGGCAAGCGCGTCCTGCACGCGAAGATCGAGCGATAGGCCGACGCTCGATCCGGGTGCAGCATTGCGCAGCAAGCGATCCAGGCCCAGTTCGAGTCCCGAGACGCCGTTTCCGTCGGGGTCGGTGGCGCCGATGACCTGAACGGCTGCGTCGCCCTCGAGATAGGAGCGCTTGGATGTCGGCTCGCGTTCGAGACCGGGCAGGCCCAGTCGCGCCACTTTCGCCAATGTGTCCTCGGGCAGATAACGCGCGACGAGCACGTAATTATGCCGGCTTGCGAAGGCGCGCGCGAGCCTGCCCGAATCCACACCCGTCGCAGCGGCAAGCTCATTTGCCGCCGCGCCGCGATTCTTCAGCGCGCTCGGCCGGGCGTAGAGATCGTCCACCGGAAGGTTGCGGGCCAGAACGATCCCGTTACGGTCCAGGAGATCGGCCCGCACGCCTTTCGGCAGCATCATTGCGGCGGGCGCCGAACTCGCCGCTTTGCCTCGCAGCACCGTCACATCGACAAGCCGCAGGCCGATGAGCGCAAATCCCATCACGCAGAGCATTGCGGCGACGGCGATGCGCCTCTGGACGGTGGTTGCTTGCTCCGGTTTTGCGCTCACGTCTCATTCACCGGCATGTGCCGCAACCAGATGCAGCGGCGTCGAAGGGACCGTTACGCCAACGCTCGCGTTGATAACGGCAGAGGCGGCAAGCGGCGCCATATCGCCACGCCTGGGGAGCAGCTCCAACGACGCGACCTCGACGGTCGCCTCGTCCTCAAGCCCCAATCGCGACACCGCCAGCGTGCGAATGACATCGGGATTGGAGGCGCGCTCCCAATCCGCCTGCAGGACTTTCAGGGTCTGACCCTCGACGGCGATTTCCGCTTTGGCCCGTCTCAACTCGGCGTCGGCAACCCGCGTCTCGTCGGCCACATGGTTGAGCCACAGGCAGGTGAGCGCTGTGGCAACGACAAACAGGAAATTGAGGACGGCCCCCATTCTCGGCTCCTAGGCTGCAACAGGATTGGACGTGCGCTCGGCGGCGCGAAGCCGGGCCGAACGCGCCCGCGGATTGCGGGCGATTTCCGCCGGCGACGGCATGCGCGGGCGTGCTCCGAGCAGACGGAAGGTGGGCGCGCGCAAGCGCCGGCGCTCCGGGGCATGACGCGAACCGCTCGGCAAGGCGCCGCTGCGCTCGGCCAGAAACCGCTTGACGATCCGGTCTTCGAGCGAATGAAAAGCGATCACCGCGAGCCGCCCTTTGGGCCGCAAGACCCGTTCGGCCGCCGCCAATCCCCGCTCGATCTCGCCGAGTTCGTCGTTGACCTTGAGGCGCAATGCCTGGAACGTGCGGGTTGCGGGATGAATGGGCTGGCTCCGTGCGCGCGGCCCCAAAGCATTTGCGACCACCTCGGCGAGTTGACTTGTGCGCAGAAGCGGCCGGGCGGCGACAATCGCGCGCGCAATACGACGTGCATGCCGCTCCTCGCCCAGCGTTGCGATGAGCGCGGCAAGCGAAGCTTCGTCGGATGCGTTGACGATATCGGCGGCGGACGGTCCGTGCTTGCCCATCCGCATGTCCAAGGGCCCGTCCGATCTGAACGAGAAGCCGCGCGCCGCCTCGTCGATCTGAAAGGATGAAACGCCAAGATCCAGCACCACGCCGTCGCTGCCGCTCTCCCCGGCCTCGGTAAGCAGCGACTGCATTTCGGAGAAGCATCCCAAAGCCAAGGCAAGACGCCCCTGGTAGCGTGCGGCCATCTCCTGGCCTCTGGCGATGGCGTCGGGGTCGCGGTCGATGGCGAACACGCGGCAAGCCGCTGCCTCGAGAAGCGCACGCGAAGTGCCGCCGCCGCCAAAGGTTCCGTCGACGTAAAGGGCGCCATCGCGCGGCGAAAGCACCTCCAGCACCTCGTCCAGGAGTACGGAGACGTGGCCGTCGGTCATCCGGCACCGCCGTTTTTCGAGGCGTCCCGCAGGGCGCGCACATTGTCGATCGTGCGCGCAAAAACCGGCTTGAAGCTGTCCGGCTCCCAGATTTGGAACTTCGTGCCGAGGCCCACGAAAATAACGCTTTCTTTCAGCCCGGCATGAGCGATCATGTCGTCGGGCAGGCGCACGCGGCCGTTTTCGTCGAGCGGCAGAAGCTCCGTCGTGGTCAGGACCGCACGGGCGCGGTCGTCGTGCTCCGATGCAAAGAAGGGGTCGAGTTCGGCCTGCATGCGATGAAACTTCTGCAGCACATCCTCGCCGAAGCCTTCGATGGTCGCTTCGTGAAACGAGGGGCACAGGTAGACGCCGGGCGTGTTCTGGGCCGCCAGAATCTGGCGATAAGTGGCCGGAATGCAGACGCGCCCCTTTCCGTCGAGCTTACCGGTCACCCGAGAGATGAAAGGCTGAGCGGCAATCATGGACCCCCGTCCCCGATCCCTGTGCCGCCGCTCGGGACCCGATCATGTTGAAAGGGTGTCAATGGTGGGGCATGGGCGTAGATGGGATAGCATGGGATACGCTGCCCGGTCAACAAAATCCCTGAAAAAATCCCTGCCAAATCAGGGATTTCGATCGTCAACAGTTTGTGCCATTAACTCTATTACTTGTGTTTCATAGAAACGAATCAGAAACACTTAGAGGAATGAGCCGCCGATCAATTTTCGTGTTCTTGATTTGTGCCAAATTGGAAAAACGAATCGCCGATGGCGACCTGTGCGCGGACGCGGCGGAACCCCTCATCCGGCCTTCGGCCACATTCTCCCGCAAGGGGAGAAGGCAGCCCTCTGCAAAATCCGAGAGCGCAGACGCCCATATGCGATTGCCGTGGGCAAGGAAGCCGAGAGCGTCAGACGGCCTGTAAGCCGGGTTCTGTCCCTTGGAAGCCCCAAGGGGATGGCCATTCCTCTGGGACGTCCGTCGCCGGACGTCTCGCGCGACCCACCCGGACGACGACCCGGAAACAGGCCATTTGCCGTCCCTATTTGGTCTTGCTCCCGGTGGGGCTTGCCGTGCCGCGTCCGTTACCGTCCGCGCGGTGCGCTCTTACCGCACCGTTTCACCCTTACCTCGGGCCAAAGCCCGGTCGGCGGTTTGTTTTCTGTGGCGCTTTCCCTGGGGTCGCCCCCGCCGGACGTTATCCGGCACCGTGTCTCCGTGGAGCCCGGACTTTCCTCCCGCCGGGATTGCTCTCGCAACCGGCGAGCGGCCATCCGGCCGTCTGACGCCGATGTCTTATACGGCATGGGAACGCGAACTTCCAGCGCATGCGGCGTCGTAGTGTGGAGAAGCGGCACCGCGCCGTCCTGGTGGATGGACGCAGACCTTCGATTGTCTCTGCAATTGATTCACGCGGAGACGCGGGGAACGCGGAGAATGCCAAGATCGGAAAGAGCGCTGGACGACATCACCGGTGAGATCGTCGATGCAGCCATTCGGCTCCTCAAGGCACTCGTGCCCGGCTTGGTCAACCGTCAAACCTCCGCGTTCCCCGCGTCTCCGCGAGCCAATCTTATGGGGCGGCAGGCGCGATGCTTGCCAATTCGGTCATGCCGATGCTGACCGGCTCAGAATGCGACAAATCCTATAAGGTCGGGCTGTCGCTGCGCGAAAGTTCAAACATTAGCGCTTCCCGAGTCCCGCCGAGGCGACCAGAAGCGCCTCGAGCCGTGCAACGGTTTCCTCGTCGGCAATCCCGTCGATCTTGTTCGGGCGGAAATGCCGCTGGAAGGCGCCGATCACGCTCGCAAGCGGCCAATCCACGTCCGGCGGAGCGCCGTAGCCGAATTCGGCGAGCATTTGAGCAACCGAATTTTCTCCACTGGGAGCGCCGGCTCCCAGAGGTGGAAAAAGACCGACGCCGCATTCCGCCAGATGCGCCCACGGGAACAGCTCGCCCGGATCCATTTTGCGGTGGGGCGCAACGTCGGAATGGCCCACCACCCGGTGGGGCCGAATTGGATGCCGCGCGAGAACGCCGCGCGCCAGTTCGATCAGCGAATCGATTTGCGCGCCGGGATACGGGATGTATCCGAATTCGTGCCCGGGATTGACGAGTTCGATGCCGATAGAACGGGCGTTCACATTGCGCTCGCCAGCCCAGAACGAGACCCCCGCATGCCAGGCCCGGCGTTCCTCGGGCACATGGCGATAAACGACGCCGTCACGGTCGATCGTGTAATGCGCCGACACGCGCGCCTGCGCATCGCAGAGCCGCGCCAGCGCCTCTTCGGCCGTGCGCATGCCCGTGTAATGCAACACGAGAATGTCCACTACGCCGTCTTGCGGTCTTGCATCGTGATTGGGGGATGGGCGTTCGACGACCGACATCATGCCAATCCCGGCCCGCGGAGACGGTTCACCCGCTCACCTCTATGCGCCTTTCCTTTTGTATTCGCTCGTATGCGCCGTTGATGGCGGCGAGCTTGTCGTTGGCCAGCCGGATGAATTCCGGCGGCACCCCGCGGGCGATCAGGCTGTCGGGGTGGTTCTCGCGCACCAGAAGGCGATAGGTGCGCTTGATCTCCTCATCCGGCGCCGCACGATCGACGCCGAGGATCGCGTATGGGTCTTCGGCATCCGGCCCGAAATGCGAGGCACGAATGCGGCGAAACTCGCCGGGCGCGAAGCCGAAAATCTCGGCCACGCGCTCGAGGAACGCCAATTCGTGGGGATGCAAGACGCCGTCGGCCTTCGCGATCTCGAACAGCCCGTCGAGAATGTCTTCCAGAACCGATGGCCGATCGCGGAACATCCGCGCAATCTGGCTCGCATAAACCTCGAAGCCCGCCGTATCCTGACGTGCCAGATCGAAGACGCGCCGCATGTTGGCTTCTTCGTAAGGCGGCACGCGGAAAATGCGGGAAAACGCGTCGATCTCGTCGTCGGTGACGGTGCCGTCCGCACTCGCCATCTTGGCGCCGAGCGCGATGACCGCGATCGTGAAGGCGACGCCCGGATCGGTCTGGTCGGCGCGTTCGCGATCGAACAGCAGATGGCCTGCGACGGCGCCTGCAAGCGCGCCGAACGGGCCGCCTCCCAGCAGGAAGCCGGCCGCCGCTCCGCTCATTTTTCCCCAGATGGACATGGAACGAAGCACTAGTCCAAATTTGCGACGATTGCGATTCCCCTCCGGCTGCGCCAAGGCTCCGGGGGACCAATTGAATCCAGAAGACCCGACGAAGCTTTCAGCGAAGGCGGGTAAGGAGACCAAGTCATGGCCGCCGGCTGGCGCTTCTTCATCGACCGCGGCGGCACGTTCACCGATGTGGTCGCCGAAACACCCGACGGCACGCTCTCCGCGCTGAAGCTGTTGAGCCACGATCCGCGCTTCGACGATGCGGCGCTGGAAGGCATTCGCCGCGTGCTGGGCCTTGCGCCCGGCGTACCCATTCCGCACGGCAGAATCGCGGAAGTGCGCATGGGGACGACGGTCGCCACCAATGCCTTGCTCGAGCGCAAGGGCGAAAAGCTCGTGCTCGTCACCACCCGCGGCCTGAAGGACCAGCTCAGGATCGGCACCCAGAACCGGCCCAAGCTGTTCGCGCTCGAGATCGAACTGCCCGACATGCTTTATGAGCGCGTAGTGGAGGCCGACGAAAGAATCGACGCGGCAGGCGCAATCCTGCGCGCGCTCGACGAAGCGCGGCTCGAAGCCGACCTGCGGCTTGCGCATGCGGACGGATACTCCGCCGCCGCGATCCTGTTCATGCACGGCTACCGCTTCTCCGCGCATGAGCGCCGGGCGGCCGAGATCGCGCGCGCGGCGGGCTTTTCCCACGTCTCGACCAGCCACGAGACCGTGCCGCTCATCAAGTTCGTCAGCCGCGGCGACACCACGGTCGCGGACGCCTATTTGTCGCCGCTGCTGGGACGCTATGTGCGGACGATCTGCGAAGCGTTGGGGGCCCGCGAAGGCGCAACGCGCTTGTTCTTCATGACGTCGAACGGCGGGCTCGCCGCGTCTGCCTATTTCCGCGGCAAGGACGCCATCCTCTCCGGCCCGGCGGCCGGTGTGGTCGGCATGGCCGAGACCGCGCGCGAAGCCGGCTTCCATCATGTGATCGGCTTCGACATGGGCGGCACATCGACCGACGTTTGCCGCTTCGACGGCAGCTTCGAGCGCCTGCACGAGACCGATATCTCCGGCGTGCGCCTGAGGACTCCGATGATGGCGATCCACACGGTTGCAGCCGGCGGCGGCTCGATCCTGCACGACGAGGGCGCACGCTTCCGTGTGGGTCCGGATTCCGCAGGCGCCGATCCCGGACCGCTCTGCTATCGCCGCGGCGGGCCGCTCACCATCACCGACGCCAATGTGATGGTCGGAAAAATTCGCAGCGCGCATTTCCCGCGCCTGTTCGGCGAGAATGGCGAGGAGCCGATCGATGTCGAAGGCGTGCACGAGGCCTTCGAGGCGCTGGGTCGCGCGCACGGCCGCGGCCCGGAGCATGTCGCCGACGGTTTCATCCGCATCGCCGTGGAGAACATGGCCAATGCCATCAGGCGCATCTCGGTGGCCCGCGGCTACGATGTGCGGCGTTACGCGCTGAACTGTTTTGGCGGGGCGGCCGGCCAGCATGCCTGTCTCGTCGCCGACGCTCTGGGGATGACGCGCGTCTTCATTCATCCGTTGTCCGGCGTTCTTTCCGCTTATGGAATGAAGCTCGCCAGCCTGCGCGCCATTCGGCAACGGGCGATCGGTCGCGCCCTCGACCGCGAGCTTGGTGCAGAACTGGCGGCAACCGCCCAAGAACTCGCGCACCAAACGGAAGGAGATATCCGCGCGCAAGGCGGACTGAACCCGACAACTGCCGCAACGGTTCATCTTCGCCATGAAGACAGCGACACCACGCTGCCGGTGCCTCTTTCCAAGCCCGCTACGATGGCGGCCAAATTTCGCGCCATGCACGCGCGCCATTTCGGATTCTGGCTCGACAACACGGCGTTGGTGGCGGAATCGATCGAGGTCGAGTTGGTCGCAGCGCCGGCTTCGCGCGGTACCGCGCCGCTCACCCTGCCCGCCCCGCCCGAGCCCGCCGCGGCGCCACGCTTCTATTCGCAAGGAGAATGGCACCATGCCGCCGTGCATCACATCGCCAGCCTGCCGTCGGAAAGCGTGGTGCGCGGCCCCGCCCTGCTGATCGAACCGCATCAGACGATCGTGATAGAGCCCGGCTGGCGCGCCAGGATCACGCCCGCACGCGCCGTCATCCTGTCGCGCAGGAGACCCAGGCCGAAAGCCATGCAAGCAAGCAACGAGCCCGATCCCGTTCTGCTCGAAGTGTTGGCCAATCTCTTCATGTCGATCGCCGAAGACATGGGCGCCGTGCTGCAGAACACGGCGTCCTCCGTCAATATCAAGGAGCGCCTCGACTTTTCCTGCGCGGTGTTCGAACTCGGCAGGAGACCTCGTCGCCAATGCGCCGCATATGCCGGTTCATCTTGGCTCGATGGGCGACTGTGTAGCTTCCATCGTCTCGCGCTGGCACGGCGACATGCAGGACGGCGACGTCTTCGTCACCAATGCGCCTTATGACGGCGGCACGCACCTGCCGGACATCACCGTCGTCGCGCCGGTCTTCGTCGACGCAGCGCCGCGTTTCTTCGTGGCGGCGCGCGGGCATCATGCCGACATCGGCGGCATCAGCCCCAGCTCCATGCCGCCGTTCTCGACCCAACTCGCCGAAGAAGGCGTGCTCTTCGATGGGCTGCGCATGATCCGCGACGGCATTTTCGACGAGGCGGCAATCCGCAGCGTGCTTGGCGCAGGTGAGTATCCAGCGCGCAATCCCGATCAAAATATCGCGGACTTGAAGGCGCAGGCCGCGGCGTGCGCAAAAGGCATCGCGGACTTGCGGCGCGCCGCCGCCTTCTACGGCCTCGATACGGTTGCCGCCTACATGCGCCTGGTGCAGAACCATGCCGAAGAGGCCGTCCGCGCTGCGATCGTTGCGCTCAAGGACGGCGCCTTCGTCGTGCCCATGGACGGCGGCGCCGAAATTCGCGTGCGCATCGCCGTGAACCGCGCAAGGCGGTCGGCACGGATCGATTTCACCGGCACAAGCGCGCAGCAGAATACCAATCTGAATGCGCCGAAATCGGTCGCCAAAGCGGCGGTGCTCTATGTGTTTCGCTGCCTGGTGCAAAACGACATGCCGATGAACGCCGGCTGCCTCAAGCCGCTCGAGATCGTCATTCCGGAAGGCTCGCTGCTTAATCCCACTTATCCCGCAGCCGTCGCCGGCGGCAATGTGGAGACCAGCCAGGCGGTGGTCGACGCGCTGTTCGGCGCGCTGGGTGTCATGGCCGCGGCGCAAGGCACCATGAACAACCTGACATTCGGCAATGCGCGCCACCAGTATTACGAGACGATTTGCGGCGGATCGGGCGCGGGCGCCGATTTCGACGGACAATCCGCCGTGCACACCCACATGACGAATTCCCGGCTCACCGATCCCGAGGTGCTGGAAACGCGCTATCCGGTCATTCTGGAGGAGTTCTCGATCCGCCGCGGCTCGGGCGGCTATGGCGCGCACAACGGCGGCTGCGGTGTGCTGCGGCAGATACTCTTTCGCGAGGCGATGAGCGTGGCCATTCTGTCGACGCGCCGCGAGACGGCGCCCTTCGGACTGTGCGGCGGCTCAGCCGGGCTGCCCGGCGCCAACATGGTGATCCGCGCGCGTGGCGAGACCATCGCGCTGAAAGGCCGCGACGAAATCCTCGTCGGGCCCGGCGACCAGATCCTCATCGCCACCCCCGGCGGCGGAGGATTTGGGAAGGCATGATCTCAGATGACACTATTCCGCGCCGGCAAGGCGACCGTCTTCGCGCTCGCCAAGCGCGCCAGCGAGGATTGGGACGAGCCCGACATGCTGGCCGCTCTATCCAAGGAGAGTCTTTCCATGGCAGCCGACAATTACGAAGAGAGCCTTGCGCTTGCCCGCCGCCGCATCAAGGAAGCCGTCTAGCGGGCTGCCGCGGGCCATTGACGGCGATTGCAGCCGCGATCAGAGAGGCATACCGGTTCCTGCCCGATACTCCTCACTGCTCCTCGCTTGTCTCCAAGATGCGTGCATATCGTGGCGGGCTGGACGCGAAAGACGATAATGCGCCATGGTTCAGCGTGTGCGCTCTTCCTCGGCCACACGGAGATTTGCGACGTAATCGTCAAGCTCGGAATCGCCCACTTCGACAAAATCACCACGCTCGGCCGCTTCAAATCCGGCACGGACATGCGCGCGAAGAGCCTTCAACTTCAATGCGTCTTCGCGGCGCTTCTGCTGAAGGGCGCGCAATCCATCGCGAATTGCCTCGCTGGTGTTCTGATATTCGCCGGATTTGACGATCTTGTCGACGAACCGATCCTGCTCAAGCGTCAGACTTATGTTTCTGGTAGGAATTTGAAGCCTCGCTTTCGTCAACGATAAACCTGGTTGGCAAACTTTGACAAGGTCGGGCGTCGGTCGCGCAAGCGCTCCCAATTATGCCGCGGCGCGCGGATCATAGTTGAGCAGCGGCGCGAGCCAGCGTTCGGCTTCCGCAATGCTCCAGGATTTGCGGCGTGCGTAATCTTCCACCTGGTCGCGCTCGATCTTTCCCACGCCGAAATAGCGGGCGTTCGGATGCGAAAAGTACAAGCCCGAGACCGACGATCCCGGCCACATTGCAAAGCTTTCGGTGAGCGTCACGCCGGCGCGCCGTTCGGCATCCAGCAGGGAGAAGAGCGTGGCCTTTTCCGTGTGATCGGGTTGGGCGGGATAGCCGGGCGCCGGCCGGATGCCGCGATACGCCTCCGCGATCATCTCCCCGCTGGAGAGGTGCTCGTCGGGCGCATAGCCCCAGAATTCGCGGCGCACCCGCTCGTGCAGTCGCTCCGCGAAGGCTTCGGCGAGGCGGTCGGCCAGCGCGCGCAACAGGATGGCGCTGTAATCGTCCTTGTCCGCTTCGAAACGCCGGATGTGCTCCTCTTCGCCATGGCCCGCCGTCACGACAAAGCCGCCGATGAAATCGGCAACGCCCGCGGCGCGCGGCGCCACGAAATCGGCCAGCGCAAGGTTGGGCTTTTCGGATTCGCGCGACATCTGCTGGCGCAGCGTATGCAGCACGGCGAATTCCTTGCCGCGCGTCTCGTCGGCAAAGAGAAGAATATCGTCGTCTTCGGAAGCGGCCGGCCAGAAGCCGATCACGCCGCGGGGCGTGAGCCAACGCTCTTCGACGATCTTGCGCAGCATCGCCTGCGCGTCGTCGAACAAGTTGCGCGCGGCTTCGCCGACTTGCGTATCCTCGAGGATCTGCGGATAACGCCCTACGAGCTCCCAGGTCTGGAAGAAGGGCGTCCAGTCGATATAGGGTACGAGCTCGCCCAGATCGTAGGATAGGAAATTCCGCGCGCCGAGGAACTGCGGCCGCGGCGGCGTGTAGGACGACCAGTCGAATTTCAGGCGATTGGCGCGTGCGGCTTGCAGCGACAGCCGCCGGCCCGGCGCCCGTTGCGCGGCATGGCGCTCGGCAATTTCCTCGTATTCGCGACGGATATTCGCGGCGTATTCCGCGCGGGTGGATTTGCCGAGCAGGCTTGCCGCCACACCCACCGCGCGCGACGCATCGGTGACATAGACGGCCTGGCCACGTTTGTAGTTGGGATTGATCTTGACGGCGGTGTGCACGCGGCTGGTGGTCGCGCCGCCGATCAGCAATGGGATGTCGAAGCCCTGCCGCTCCATCTCGGCGGCCACATGGCACATCTCGTCAAGCGAGGGCGTTATGAGGCCCGAAAGCCCGATCAGGTGCGCTCCGCTCTCCCGCGCGGCGTCGAGAATCTTCTGCGCCGGCGTCATCACTCCGAGGTCGATCACTTCGTAGCCGTTGCACTGCAGGACCACGCCGACGATGTTCTTGCCGATGTCGTGCACGTCGCCCTTCACCGTCGCCATCACGATGCGCCCCGTGGGCTCGCGCTTGGCGGCGAGTTCCTGCTCCATGAAGGGCACGAGATGACCGACCGCCTTCTTCATCACGCGGGCGGATTTGACGACCTGCGGCAGGAACATCTTGCCCGCGCCGAAGAGGTCGCCGACGTGGTTCATGCCGGCCATCAAAGGCCCTTCGATCACGTCGAGCGGCCGCGCCGCCGCCACCCTCGCCTCCTCTGTGTCGTCCACGACGAAATCGGCGATGCCGTGGACGAGGGCGTATTTGATGCGCTCGTCTACCGGGGCTTGCCGCCAGGCGAGATTGGTTTCTTCGCGCGCTCCCGAGGAATCGTTCTTGAAGCGCTGGGCGAGATCGAGCAGCCGCTCGGTTGCGTCGCCCCGCCGGTTGAACAGCACGTCCTCGATGCCTTCGCGCAGCTCGACGGGGATGTCTTCGTACACCGCCAGTTGGCCCGCATTGACGATGCCCATGTCCATGCCGGCCTTGACGGCATGATAGAGAAACGCCGAATGCATCGCCTCGCGCACCGTGTCGTTGCCGCGGAACGAGAAGGAGACGTTCGAAACGCCGCCGGACACGTGCGCGTAGGGCAATGCCGCACGGATTTGCCGCGCCGCCTCGATGAACGCGCGGCCATATTCGTTGTGCTCCTCGATACCGGTGGCCACCGCGAAAATGTTGGGATCGAAGATGATGTCTTCCGGCGGGAAGCCCACGTCGTCCACGAGAATGCGATAGGCGCGCCGGCATATGGCAAGCTTGCGCTCGGCGGTGTCCGCCTGGCCGGTTTCGTCGAACGCCATGACCACAGCCGCAGCGCCGTAACGCAGGATCTGCTTTGCGCGCTCGACGAAGGCTTCCTCGCCTTCCTTCAAGCTGATCGAATTGACGATCGGCTTGCCTTGCACCACCTTCAGCCCCGCCTCGATCACGCTCCACTTTGAGGAATCGATCATGACCGGCACGCGCGCGATCGCCGGCTCGCCGGCGATCAGGCAGAGAAAGCGGTGCATGGCGGCCTCGGAATCGATGAGGCCCTCGTCCATGTTGACGTCGATGATCTGCGCGCCCGCCTCCACCTGCCCGCGGGCGACTTCGAGGGCGGCTTCGTAGTTGTCGGCGGCAATCAGCTTGCGGAACTTCGCCGAGCCCGTGATGTTGGTGCGCTCGCCGATATTGACGAAATTCGTCTCGGGCGTGAGCGTGAACGGCTCCAGCCCCGAGAGCCGCAAATAGCGCGGCTTGTCGGGAACGGCGCGCGGCCTCACACCCTCGATCGCCTCGGCGAACGCGCGGATGTGCGCCGGCGTCGTGCCGCAGCAGCCGCCGATGATGTTGACCAGCCCCGACGTGGCGAATTCCGCCATCGTGGCGGCCATGCTCTCGGGCCCATCGTCGTAGCCGCCGAACGCATTGGGCAGGCCGGCATTGGGATGGGCGCTGACGAGCGTGTCGGCCGCCGTGGACAGCTCGTCGACATAGGGGCGCAATTCCTTGGCGCCGAGCGCGCAATTCAATCCCACGGCGAAGGGACGCGCATGGCGCACCGAATGCCAAAAGGCTTCCGCCGTCTGGCCCGTCAACATCCGCCCGGAAAGATCGGTGATCGTCCCGGAAATCCAGATCGGCAAACGCTCGCCCGCTTCGTCGAATGCTTCCTCGATGGCGTAGATGGCGGCCTTGGCGTTGAGCGTATCGAACACCGTCTCGATCATGATGAGGTCGGCGCCGCCGCGCATCAGCGCGAGAGTGGCCTCCTTGTAGGTTGCTCTCAGCTCGTCGAAGGAAATGTTGCGGAACGCCGCGTCGTTCACGTCGGGCGACAGCGACGCCGTGCGGTTGGTGGGCCCCAGCACGCCCGCAACCAGCCGCGGACGCGCGGACGTGGACGCGGAATCGCAGGCCGCGCGCGCAATTCTCGCTGCCTCTTCGTTCAGTTCCGCAACCAGATGCGACAATCCGTAATCGGCCTGCGACACGGCCGTCGAATTGAACGTATTGGTCTCGATGATGTCGGCGCCGGCGCCGAGATAGGCATGGCTGATCTCGCGCACGATCTGGGGCCTGGTCAGCGTCAGCAGATCGTTGTTGCCCTTCAGATCATGGGCATGATGGTCGAAGCGGCTGCCGCAGAAGTCGCGCTCCGAGAGGCCGTAACCCTGAATGACGACGCCCCAGGAGCCGTCCAGAAGCAGAATCCGCTGCTTTGCCGCTTCCTTCAGCCAGGCGATGCGTGCGGCTCTGTTCATGACGGGACAGTCTCTTGCTCGGGAAGACGGGATTTGACGCCGAGCATCCGGCAGGCCGCATAGGCGAGATCTGCCTGGTTCAGCGTGTAGAAATGAAACTGCTCGAAGCCTTTGCTCCTGAGTTCCTGCACCTGTTCGAAGAGCACCGCCGCCGCCAAGGTCTTGCGGGTGTCCTCGTCGTTTTCGAGTCCGTCATAGAGCTCGACAAGCCAGTCCGGAACGCTGGCGCCCGCCTTTGCCGCCATGCGGACGATGCCTTTTATGTTCGTGGTGGGAATGAGTTCCGGCACGATGGGAATGTGCACGCCCGCCCGCGCCGCCTCGTCGCGAAAGCCGGCGATGACGTCCGTGTCGAAGCCGAACTGCGTCAGCGCCCGGCTCGCGCCGGCCGCGATCTTGCGCTTCAGCAGATCGATATCGTGCGCCCGCGACGGCGAATTGGGATGGCGCTCGGGATACGCGGCGACGCTGATCTCGAACGGTGCGATGCGCAGAATGCCCTGGATCAGAGCCGGCGTCGACTCGTAACCCTCAGGATGCGGACGATATGGACCGGCTGTGCCGGGCATGTCGCCGCGCAACGCCACAATGTGACGGACGCCCGCAGCCCAATAGTTTTCGACGATCCCATCGATCTCATGTCTGGGAGAGCCGACGCAGGTCAAATGCGCGGCGGGCTTGAGCGAGGTTTCCGTAACGATGCGCTTGACGGTCGCATGCGTGCGATCGCGCGTGGAGCCCCCCGCCCCATACGTCACCGAAACAAATGCCGGCTCCAGCGGCTCCAGACGCTTGATGCAGCGCCACAGGCTTTCTTCCGCCTCCGCCGTCTTGGGCGGAGAGAATTCGAACGACACGACGATCGGCGACCGCTGTCCGATAAGCTTTCTGAAGCTCATGCCGCACGCTTTTTGCTCGCCCGCGCCGGCAGCGCCGCGGCAATCCAAATCCTGACTGTAAGCTTGTCCGCCTCGCCGCCTTCGGGCGTGATCGACTCCGATCGCGCCGGCTCCAGGTTCGCCGCCGTAAGCCATCCCGCGACTTCGGCGTCCGAAAACCCGAGCCGGCGGTGGGCAAGTTCGCTGCGGCAGAACTCGAGCTCGTGCGGCGCGAAATCCACGATGAGCAACCGGCCGCCCGGCCTCAGCACGCGCGCCGCTTCGGCGACCGCGGCTTGCGGGTCGTCGAGATAGTGCAAGACCTGATGAAAAAGAACGACGTCGAAGCCTTGTACCTCGCTGGCGCCGGCAAACGGCAGGCGATAGACATCTGCAAGGCGCACCTGGCAACGATGAAGCCCTGCCCGCTCGAGCTTGTCGCGGGCGATTGCCAGCATCTCGGGGCTTATGTCGACGCCAACTCCACGCTTGATCCTGGGACCCAGCAGTTCCAGCATGCGTCCCGTTCCGGTTCCCGCATCGAGCAGGGATTCTGCCGGCCCGTTCTCCACGGCGCGCAGAACGGCGGCCTCGACCTCCCGCTCCGGCGCGTGCAACGAGCGCAAACGCTCCCATTGCGACGCATTGGCCTTGAAAAACTCTTGTGCCATAGCGGCACGCGCCTCCCGCACCGCTGCCAGCCGCCGGCGGTCGACCGCAAACGCCTGCGGATCGCATTGCGCCAAGGCTGAAAGAGCGGAAACAAACTGTGCCCGCTCATTGCCTTCGCCGGCCCGGTAAAACACCCAGCTCCCCTCCTTGAAACGCTGCAGCAGTCCGGCATCGCACAAGAGCTTGAGGTGCCGGGAAACGCGCGGCTGACTCTGGCCCATGATTTGCGTCAGCTCCGTCACCGTGAGTTCCGCCTCGGAAAGGACGAGCAGCAGCCGCAGGCGGGTGGGATCCGCCGCCGCTCGCAACATGCTCAGAAGCCGTTCCATGGCCACCCCTTCCGGTATCATATAAATATATCTTTATGTCGTTATGCAACGAAATTCGAGGGTGGCGGCTTACATTTTTGCCGATATGTCGCGGCTGGTGGACGCCAAAAAGTGCTCAACTTATATGGAGATTTAGGAGGCGATTTATTGGCACGGCGTTTTCAATCCAAACGACAGCGCGCCATGAACCTGCCATTAACCCTCGACAGAATCGCATGGTTCACCCAGGGAAATTGACGTGATGAAAGCCCTTCCCAACCGCTTCTCAAGAAGCGCCGGCGCGATGTTGGCCGGCGTGTTCCTCGCGCTCGCTGCGCTCGCAGCCGGTGTTCCTGCCCGCGCCGAGACGTCGGCAGAGAATTTCGTGGCCAGCAACGTGCAGCGGGGGCTGACGATCCTTAACAACCACGGCCTTCCCGAAGGCGAACGCAAAAGGCAATTTCGCGAATTCCTGACGTCTCTGACCGACATTCGCAGAATTGCGCTCTTCACCCTGGGAGCCGCCCGGCGGACGGCGACCCCGCAGGAGACGGACCAATTCGTCAATGCATTTCGCGACTATGCCGTGGCGGTCTACGAGTTGCGTTTGACCGCCTACTCCGGCCAGACGCTGCGGGTAACAGGCGTATCGGAACGGGCTCCCGGCGACGACATCGTCACCACAGTGTTGGTCGACCATAGCGGCAGCACGGGCCAGGGGCAGCCGATCGAAGTGGATTTCCGGGTTGCGGACGAGAACGGCCATCTTGTCGTGCTGGATCTGAGCATCGCCGGCGTCTGGCTGGCGCTCGAGGAACGCGACCAGTTCAGTGCGTTTCTCGAGGAAAACCGCGACAGTGTGCCGGCGCTCGTCTCTCACCTTGCGGCGCTGACCGACAAGCTGCGAGCCGGCGGCCCCAAGGCGCCGACGCACTAATTCCTGAGCAAAGTGAATCTGACGGTTTCACCGAAATCTGCAGTTTGCGGTTCAGGAGCAGCACGAGTGTGCTGGTTGTCGGACTTCTCATTTTCGATGATTTCGGCAATTGATTCACGCGGAGACGCGGGGACGCGGAGGTGTGCCGCTGGTTGACGATGCGCTTGAAGCCCTGCTTCAGGGTCGGCGCGCCAGCGGCACCGCTCAAGATCTCGTGCGAGCACGACATCGTAGACTGATTCCAAAAACCGGGTCCAAGAGCCTTATGCAGCCGAATGGCCGCATCGATGATCTCGCCGGCAATGTTTTTCCGGTCCTGGCATTCTCCGCGTGCCCCGCGTCTCCGCGTGCCAATCATATCGGGCGGCAGGCACGATGCTTGGCGATTTAGTCGTACCGACGCGGACTGATACCGGGGTCGGTAATGGAAATCCCCTCGGCTCTCAGCCTGTCGAGCACACCGCCCTTACGCAGCAGGATTCCGATATCGACAATGGCGACGGCGCGTACGCCGCCGTCGATCGCCTCGTCAACCGCAGCGACCGTGTCGTCGATGGAGCGCGCGTCGAGAGCGGTGGCGTGCGACGACAGCGCGACAACACACTGGTAGAAATTCGGCTGCAACCAGTTCGCGACCATGCCTGCAACGTCGCCAAGCGCCCAGGCATCGGCGGCGGCTTGCACATGGCGGCTCTGATAATCGATGTCGCCGACCGCTGCATCGATGCATTTGCCGGTCTGCGCCGGTGGTAATTTCAGCAGCTCCTCGCCGCTGGGGATCAGGTCGTAGGTCGCAATCCGGCGCACCGGAACTCGTCGCGCCCGCGCAAGGCCGCGGATCGTATCTTCGGGCTCATGCGTTGTCAGATCATAGACGTGACGGAAATCGCTGCCCAGGCGCATCGCCGCGACGATGGGTGAGTTGCCGCCATATCGATCCCTCGGCTCATGCAACAGATCGCACGCCGCGCCCAAGCGCGCGGCGACTTGCGGATCGAGAATGTCCCATAGCGTCCGGCCGTCCGGCGGGTGCAACAGGTCGCGCTCGGTCAGATAGAACCAGGCGCCGCTGAAAAATCCCATCTCGACGCGCGGCGGCAGCAACACCAGATGCGCTTCGCCAAGAATCGCCTCGAGCGGTTTCGTGTTCCATGCGAAATCGTCGGGAAGCGGCTGGACAATTCCCAGGATCGCAACGTCGGCGCCGTCTTTCGTCGCGTGCCAGATTGCCGGCGCTTTGGCACTGGCGGTGACCGTGACGGTCTCGATCTGCGATGTTGCGGCAGCCTGCTGCGCCGAAGCAGGCACTGCAACGCCGACGACGAGAGCACTCGCAAGCGCGGCGTAAAGTCGGCCCATAGCCGGATACTTGGTCCCCGGATCGCCGGTTTAAAGAGCGGTACCGGCAAAGTTTGCGCACTTTTGCGTCCGGAACCGGGTCAAAGCAATAACTCAGAACGAAACGACGATGCGAAGAAAAGTCATCTCGCGCTACCGAGCGCGGCACTCCTGCAAATTGCAGTTTTTGCTACGAGCGCGAGCCTGTCTCACGCCCTCGCGAAGCGTTTGTACTTGATGCGATGCGGCTGGTCCGCATCGATGCCGAGGCGGCGCTTCCGGTCGGCTTCGTAGTCCTGGTAATTGCCTTCGAACCATTCGACGCTGCTGTCGCCTTCGAAAGCAAGCATGTGGGTTGCGATGCGGTCCAGAAACCAGCGGTCGTGGCTGATGATCATCGCGCAGCCAGCGAAATCCTCGAGTGCGGCTTCCAGCGCGCGCAAAGTGTCGACGTCCAGGTCGTTCGTGGGCTCGTCGAGAAGCAGCAGATTGGCGCCCGACTTGAGAATTTTGGCGAGATGCACGCGGTTGCGCTCGCCGCCCGACAGGCTTCCCACCTTCTTTTGCTGATCGCCGCCTTTGAAGTTGAACGCGCCGACATAGGCCCGGCTTTGCATGGTCCGCTTGCCCAGCTCCAGAACATCGAGCCCGCCCGATATTTCCTCCCACACGGTCTTGTTGGCATCGAGTGTCTCGCGCGATTGGTCCACGTAGCCCGTCACCACGGTCTCGCCGATCCGCATGCTCCCCGCGTCAGGCTTTTCCTGCCCGGTGATGATGCGGAACAGGGTCGTCTTGCCGGCGCCGTTGGGCCCGATGACGCCCACGATTCCGCCGGGCGGCAACGAGAAGTTCAAGTTTTCGAACAGAAGCCGATCGCCATAGGCCTTGGCGAGGTCCGTGGCTTCGACCACGATCGAGCCCAGCCGCGGGCCCGGCGGGATAACGATCTGCGCCGGTCCGGTGCGGCTTTCCTGCGATTTCGAAAGCAGCTCCTCATAGGCCTTGATGCGGGCCTTCGATTTGGCCTGGCGGGCGCGCGGGCTTTGCTGGATCCATTCGCGTTCTCTGGCCAGCGAGCGCTCGCGCGCCTCTTCGCTGGCGCCTTCGGTAAGCAGCCGCTTGTCCTGCGCTTCGAGGAAGGATGTGTAGTTGCCTTCGTGCGGAATGCCGCGGCCGCGATCGAGCTCCAGAATCCAGCCCGTCACATTGTCGAGGAAATACCGGTCGTGGGTGACCAGCACGATCGTGCCCTTGTATTCGCGTAGCGTGTGTTCGAGCCACGCCACCGACTCCGCATCGAGATGATTGGTCGGCTCGTCGAGCAGAAGCAGGTCCGGCGCTTCCAGCAGCAGGCGGCACAGCGCAACCCGCCGCCGCTCGCCGCCGGACAGCTTCGCCACGTCGGCATCGGGCTCGGGGCAGCGCAAGGAATCCATCGCCTGCTCGATCTGGGAATCCAGATCCCAAAGCCCCTGCGCTTCGATCTTGTCTTGCAGCGCGGCCATCTCGTCGGCCGTCTCGTCGGTATAATTGGCGGCAATCTCGTTGAAGCGGTCCAGCAGCGCCTTCTTTTCCGCCACGCCGGCCATGACATTGCCCAGCACGTCCTTGGTGGGATCGAGCTCGGGCTCCTGCGTCAGAATCCCGACTTTCACGCCTTCGGCAGCCCAGGCTTCGCCAGTGAACTCCTTGTCCTTTCCCGCCATGATGCGCAGAAGCGTGGATTTGCCCGCACCGTTCAGGCCGATCACGCCGATCTTGGCGCCGGGAAAAAAGCTCAGCCAGATGTCCTTCAAGACCTGCCGGCCGCCGGGCCAAGTCTTGGACAGGCCTTTCATCACATAGACGTATTGCGGGCCGGCCATGGCTCTTGGTTCTTTCGCTGGGAAGGGAGCGCGCGTTTTAAACAAGCACCCGCAAAGCGCAAGCGCTTTCGTCGCACATTACGAAGCGGCTGTAGAACGTCTCAGAAATTGATTTTGGCGCGCGAAAGCACGGAAACGGCGTTGGTGCCGGTCTGTCCGGCAAAATTCATTTGATACCCGGCATTGGCCTCCAGCGTGATGGCGCCGTTGAACGAGGTCTCATAGCCAAGCTCGAGGTCGGTTTCCGGCTTCTGGTCGGAGAAAGCATCCGTATCGGCGAGGAGCCCGGAATAGCCGCTTTGCGCCGCCAGCTCTGCCGCAGGTACGACGGGACGGATCATGGCAAGTCCCAGCGAATCCGCCCCGAACAGACCATATTTGGCAATAGCGATCCCGTAGCCGCCACTATCGTTCTTCGCGACGAACCCGTTGGAACGCAGGTCGAGCTGACTTCTGCCCTGGTCGTAGGAAATGCTGGTAACCCAGCCGTCGCCCAGGCCCAGTCTCGCGGAGATTGCAATGGTCGTGGCGTTCGCCCCGCTCGATTGAAGCATCAGGGGACCACCAAGCACCGCGTAGCCCAGCTGGGTTTGCGAAACCGAGAGTCCCAGGCTGCCCCACGACGCAAAGCTCCAATCCACTCCGGCGAGCCCGCTACGAACTCCGGTATCCTGCGCTGCGCGGCTCAGCTCGAGGCGATCAAGACCGCTCAACGGCTGGAAATCGGGCGTCTGGGCCTGCTCGACGGTTGCGCCAAAACGAAGGTGCAAATCGCTCGCCAGAGCGACCGTCGCGTCGGCAAAGCCGGATTTCAACGAGGGCGCCTGAAAATTCAGGCCGGGCACGGGATCGAGGGCTTGCGATCCGGCAAGCAAGTCCGGCTCTTGGCCAGCCGTCCCGCCCAAATCGCGCGGACTTGACGTCAAGCCAAGATACCGACAAAAGATCCGGAGACGACAGCTCAAGCCGGGGCAGCGAGGACTGGGCAATAGCCATCGTCTGCGGGCCGATCGAAACGACCGCAACCGCCGCCAAACCCGCCATGAACGAAAGACGCGGCATGACCCCCAGCTCCCTTGGGGAAATATAGGTTTCCCAAAGTTGGAACACTATAGCATATTTTAGCAGCGGTCGGGGCAGGTTCAACGCCGCTGGGCGTTATCAGACGTTGCATTTTCGCAACGTTGGCCTCTTTCTTCGTACCTGCGCTTTCTATGAAACAGCCGCCCGGGTCGGCATCCCGCACCTTGCGCTTCGCACAGGTTGCCAATACCTCAAAGGTGAATCTTCCTTCCTGGACACCTCGCCCATGACCGAGCCTCTTTTGAAGGCTACCATCGTGCCCGTCACGCCGTTCCAGCAGAACTGCTCGCTGATCTGGTGTCCGCGCACCCACCGCGGCGCCTTCATCGATCCGGGGGGAGAGGTGGAAAGGCTGGTGGCGGTCTGCCGGGAGCAGAACCTTACGATCGAAAAGGTTCTTTTGACCCACGGGCATCTCGATCATGCCGGCGGGGCTGCCCGCCTCGCCCGCACATTAGAGGTGCCGATCGTCGGGCCGCATCGCGAGGAGGCCTTTCTGCTCGAGTCACTCGAGGAGAGCGGCAGCCGTTACGGCTTTCCCGGCTGCGAGAATTGCGCACCGGACCATTGGCTCGAAGACGGTGACGTGGTCCAGGTGGGCGAAACTTCGCTCGGTGTGCGCCACTGCCCGGGTCACACGCCGGGCCACGTGGTGTTCTTCAACGAGGAAATGAAAATCGCCTTCGTCGGCGATGTCCTGTTTGCCGGTTCCATCGGCAGAACCGACTTTCCGCGCGGCGATCACGCCCAGCTCGTGCGTTCCATCACCGAGCGGCTGTGGCCGCTGAGCGACGACATGCGCTTCGTTCCCGGCCACGGACCGATGTCGAGCTTTGGCCAGGAGCGCAACACAAACCCCTTCGTCAGCGATCGCGCGCTGGGACGGGCATGAACCGCCCGCCGGTCCGTGAATTTACGGGTCCGTTTCATTGATCATGGCATCGCCCCAGTCCCACTTACCCAGACAGGGCAATCGGACATAGCCCCAGGCTGAGTGAGCGAATTATTCTCACGCGGAGATACGGAGGCGCGGAGATTTCGTACCGCCGGGAATAGCCGAGAACGCTCGCGGGGAATTCCGTTTGCGCTTCGCTCCGTCAGGCTGGCGCCGTCATCGTCGATCCGCCAGCGACTGTATGCCGAGCCCCTCCAGCGCCAGCCCGTAACCCAGATCGTCGAGCAGCCGGCGCTTGATGTCCTGCGTCAACGCCGCGCGCGAATAGCGAAGCATGAGCGGCGGCTTCTGCGCCAGATCGCGCGCAATCGCCCGCGCCCGCTTGAGCACGTCGCTCTTCGGTACGACTTCCGCCACGATCCCCAACCGCTGCGCTTCGGCGGCATCGATCTCGGCGCCCGTCATCAGAAAATGGCGCGCGCGGTTGGGGCCGAGCAGCATCGGCCAAACCACGTGCACGCCGTCGGTCGGTGGGACACCGTTGATGGCGTGCGCCTTATCGGCGAATTTTGCGCCTTCGGCGGCAACGATGATGTCCGAAAGCGCAATCAGCTCGGCATGGATGAATGCGTTGCCGTTCATGGCTCCTATGACCGGCACCTCGATGTCCAGCAGATTCATTAGAAGGTCCTTGCCTTCCTTGTACATGCGAAACCAGAAATCCGAGGTCATGGCGGCCTGGCCGGCGCTCATATCCATCTGCTCGATGAATGCATCGCCTGCGCCGGTGAAGATCATCACCTTGGTTTCGCAGTCGCGGCCGATGAAATAAAATGCCTCGCCCAGCTCGTAGTGAATGCCGCGCTCGCCCGCTTCCCAGATCGCCGAGCCGCCATTGCGATGGATGGTGACCTCGAGGATGCCGTCCGTCCGTTCGAAACGAACGTATTTGAACCGATTCTTGTAGTCTTCGAATCTGATCACGTATGTCCCCCTTCGTCGCTTCACTGTGCGAAAGAATAGCCGCAATCGGCCGGCCAGCATCTTCGAAGAAGCGCCGCTTTGTCAAAATCAGGCCGGGCGACGTTTCGGACAATCGCATATACCTGTGGACTGTGAAGAAAAGCATTTTCACGCGGAGACGCGGAGAGCGCGAAGATGCCAAGGAAAAGCCGCCGGCGAGTTTCCCGCGCGAAGCGAAAAAAACTAACCGCAAAGATGCCAAGGACCTTCAAGCCCCGAGCATCTTGGCGACTTGGCGGTTAAATTCTGTATTGGCGCTACGCGCCGGACCTTTCCCTCCGCGATCCCCGCGCCTCCGCGTGCCAATTATTCAGAAAAAACCTGAGATGTTCGCCAATTCGCTCGCACACGGAATTGAGCGGCGGCACGTCAAACTGTAAGCATATCGGACGGCAGACGGGGAGAACCGGCATGAAGGCGTTTGTTTTGCGCAACGGCAGCGGCATCGCCGCATTGTCGATGGAAGACGTGGCGGCGCCCGGCGCGCTTGGACCAGGCCAAATACGCGTCGCCATGCGCGCCGCATCGCTCAATTTCCGCGATCTGTTGTTCTTGTCGGGCGCATTCGGCCAACCCGGCCCGGGCGGCCTCATTCCGTGCTCGGACGGCGCCGGCGAGGTCGTCGAAGCTGCGCCCGATGTGAGACGCGTGAAGGTCGGCGACCGCATTGCGTTGATTTTCAATCCCGACTGGATCGGCGGTCCGTTCCGGATGACGTCCGGCGGACTGGGACGCGGCAGCACGCTTACGCCCGGCGTCATGCGCGAAGAAATCGTCGTTCACGACAGCGAAGCGGTGATCCTTCCCGCCCACCTCAGTTTCGAAGAAGGCGCCGCATTGCCATGCGCCGGCGTGACCGCCTGGCATGCGCTGTGTGGGGCGGCGCCGCTGCTGCCGGGCATGACGGTCCTGCTGCAGGGCGGCGGCGGCGTCTCCGTGCTGGCCTTGCAATTCGCCAAGCTTTTCGGTGCGCGCGTGATCATCATTTCCTCGAGTCCCGAGCGCTGCGCCCGCCTCAAGGCCTTGGGTGCCGACGAGACGATCGACTACAAGGCGGATCCGGAATGGCATCAGACTGCGCGCAAATTGACCGATGGGCAGGGCGTCGATCTTGCCATCGATATCGGCGGCGCGGACACCGTGGACCGCACCATCGGCGCCACGCGCATGGGCGGCAGGGTCGCGCTTGTGGGCCTCATCACAGGCTGGCCCAACACCGTCTCGACGTTGTTTTCGGCAGGCGTCGACATCATGTCCGTCAAGGTCGGCAGCCGCGACGATTTCGAGGCGATGAACCGGGCGATCGCGTTCCACACGCTCAAGCCCGTGATCGACAGCCGCTATGCGTTCGACAGATTGCCGGACGCCCTGCATCATCTTGAAAGCGGCAAGCACCTGGGAAAAATCGTGGTGAGCCCCATCTCGCGCCGCTGAGACCGAGGCCGCCGCCTGCGCGATTACAGCCATCTCTCACTTGAGGAACAGAAAATGCCGCTCGATCCGCAATTCAACGACTTTCTCACGATGTTTCGCGCCATGCCTTCGGTTTCGGAGATGCCGCTCAAGATGCTGCGAAGCGCTCCCATACCGGTCAATCCGAACCCGACGCCGGTCGACGAGGTGACGAACCGGACAATTCCCGGACCGGCAGGCGAACTGAAGCTTCGCATCTACCGGTCCGGCTCGCCCGGGAAACTTCCGCTGCTTCTGTTCATGCATGGCGGAGGTTTTGTCGTCGGCGGTCTCGATACGCACGACGAGATGGCACGGATTCTGACGGCCGAGACAGGCTGCGTCACGGTCGCAGTCGACTATCGCCTTGCACCGGAAAACCCCTATCCGGCAGCTCCCGACGACTGCTTTGCGGCGCTCAAATGGGCCGCGGCGAACGCTCGCGCGCTGGGCGCCGATCCCGGCAGGATTGCGGTGGCGGGCGACAGTGCCGGCGGCAATCTCGCGGCGGTCATGGCGCTGAAGGCGCGCGACGAAGGCGGGCCCGCGTTGCGGGCGCAGGTCCTCATCTATCCCATGGTCGATGTGACGGGGCCGTTTCCGCCGGCCCCCGACGGCGAATATTACGTGATCAACCCGAAGGAACGGAACTTCTTCGATCGATCCTATCTGCCCGATCGCTCGCGCGCGACAGACCCCTATGTTTCGCCGGCTCTGGCCGAGTTGCGCGGACAGCCGCCCGCGCTTGTCATGACGGCCGAATACGATCCCCTGTGCGCCCAAGGCGAAGATTATGTCGCGAAATTGCTGCAAGCCGGAGTCGATGCAACGCTGCACCGCTATAATGGCGCGATCCACGGCTTTGCATCGTTTCCCGTGCCGATGGGCAAACACGCGCTCGCACGAGCGGCGCAGTGGCTGAAAGAGCGGATTGGTTAAAGCTTGATCACCCAAGCACGATGTAGGGACGACAAATCGTCTAATTTTTACCGCTACGGCCGCAGGATCCAGCCGCCGTCGACATGGACGACCTGGCCGGTGATCCAGTCGCCGGCCGGCGAGCACAACAACAGCAGCGTGCCGACCAATTCGTCCGGCTCGCCGCGCACACGCATCGCCACGGAAGCCTCGAGGAATTTGATAAACGGCGAGTCGTCGGGCGTCAGCTGACGCCCCGCATCGCTCATGGTGTTGCCCGGCGCGATGGCGTTGACGTTGATCTTCTCGCGTCCCAGCTGGCGCGCCAGGGTCGTCGTGAGTTCCCACCAGCGCAAGCTTGCTGATGCCGTAAATGGAGATCGCCGGAAAGGCGCCGCCCGATACCTGATTGACGATCTTGCCGCCGCCGCGCTTGCGCATCAGCGGCACGATGGCCTGCGCGCAATTGAGGGCGCCGGTCACATTGACGTTCATCGTGCGGTTCCAATCGTCGATCGGAACATCGATAATCGTCATGTGCGTAAGTTCCGCCATGAGCGCGGCATTGTTGACGAGGATATCGACGCCGCCGAACGCATCCTCGGCGGCTTTCGCCAGGTTCGCTACCGAGTCGCGGTCCGTAATGTCGACCTGGACGGCGATTGCCTTGCCACCCGCCGAAACGATTTCCTCGCAGACGCGCTTGGCGCCTTCGCCGTTCAGATCGGCAACGACGACCGCAGCGCCGGCCTGGGCGAGCCCCATCGCATAGGCGCGGCCGATACTGTTTCCGCGCCCGCCCGCGCCGGTCACGACAGCGACTTTTCCGGCCAAGCGAAATTGATCGATGGAGAAGCTCATGATCGGCGTCCTTCGTGGAGAGCGATTAAGAAGTCTTATTCGCTTGTGCAAGTTCAAGAAACGGGATGGCCGCATCGCGCAGCGGTACGAATGAGGGATCGTCCCCCAGCACCTCGTCCAGGAGCCGCACGTCCTTGGCCAGCAGCGCCGCGCCGTGCGCAAACGCGGCCGGGTTTGGCAGCCGGGCATACGTCTCGAACCCGAAGCTCCGACCGCTGCTGGCCTTCACCAGCTCGATGAAGACGGCGCGGTCGAGGCCGAGCGCCGCGGCGGCCGCAAGCGCGTGATGCGCCAAACCCATGTGGGCAGTCATCAGCGCGTTGTTGATCAACTTCGCTTTCTGGCCCGCACCCACGCCGCCCAGATGCAGGATGAGCTTGCCGAATGTCTCGAAGACCGGCCGCGCCAACGCCACGGCATCACTGTCGCCGCCGACCATGACCGTCAAGGCGCCGGCCGCGGCGGCCGGCGCACCGCCGCTGACCGGCGCGTCGATCAGCGACAGACTGCGCGCCGCTGCCTGTCTTGCGAGTTCGACACATGTCTTCGGATGTACCGTCGCGTGGATCGCGATGCGGCATCCCGGTCGCATTGCAGGAAACAGCGACTCGCAGACTTCCCGAACACCGGCGTCGTCGACGACGCATATGCCGACATGGTCGGTCTTTGCACCTAGCTCACCGATACTCGATGCCAGCGCCGCGGAGCTGTCTGCAAACGGCGCCAGCGTTTCGGCGCGGCGCGCCCACAGCGTGACGGGATAGCCCGCTTCGATCATCCGCCGCGCCATCGGCGCGCCTTGGCTGCCTAATCCGATAAAGCCGAGCCGCATGATGCTTCAGCCCGCCGTGATCCCCTTGTCGATGGAGATACACGCGCCGTGAAATCCACGCGATGCGTCCGACGCGAGAAACGCGACGACCTCCGCGACATCGTCCACTTCGACCATCCCGCGCAATCCCGAATAGCGTTGAACGAGCGAACGCTCCATGCCCTCGGGGAATTTCAATTCCGCAGTCAAGCCGGTGGCCATTCCTCCCGGCGCAACCGCATTGAAACGAATGGGCTTGTGCACGTATTCCATCGCCAGCGATTTTGTCAGATGATTCAGTCCTGCCTTGGTCGCACAATAAGCGGCGAGATACGCTTCCCCGACGAACGCGCCGCACGACGTGACGTTGACGACGGCGCCTTCCGTCTTGAGCAGATGCGGGATGGCCGCCTGAATGAGGTAAAATGGCGCGCTCAGATTGACGGCCAGAGTCTTTTCCCAATCCGCCGCCTTCATTTCGTGCGCATGGGCAAATACGATCATGCCGGCAACATTGCACAGCGCATCGAGCCGGCCGAACGTCTCCACGGCCGCCGCGACGGCGGCTCGGCAATTCGCCGCGACCGACAAATCGGTGGGATGAATGTGAGCCTTCGTGCCGAAGCCGCTGAGCTGGGTTGCTGTCTCCTCGAGCCCCGGCCTGTTGATGTCGACCAGGAAGATATCGGCGCCCGCTTTGCCAAGCGCCAGCGCCGTGGCGCGGCCAAGGCCGGAGGCCGATCCCGTGACGAGCACGGCTTTACCCTTCATGTCGCTAGCCCGCATGTTTGGCAATCCTTCTGATCAGATGGGAGGAAGGTCCTTCTTGAGCCGGTCGGCCATTTCCAGGACCGCACCCTGGATGACCGATGCTCTGGGCCAACCGCTGTGAATGGCGTATTGCAAAACAAATTCGTTCATCTCGTCGAGCGTCGCATTGCCGCTGGCCATTGCCGCATAAATGTGAGTGCGGATCGGCGTGTCCGAGGAGGAGTCCGCCACACCCACCAATGTAAGCCAGCGACGGGCGCGTTCGTCGAGCCCGGGCCGGCGCCACATTTCCCCAAACACGAAATTGAGAATTCCGCCGTCGAAATAGGCCGTCGCCGGCGGTGGTCCGCCGAACGTCATGACCGATTTGAAATTGGCGCTGCCTTCGCTGCGGCGCACCTCCGGGTCCCACGGATCGCTGCGGATCGGCGGATACGGCGCAGCCGGCAGACCGAGCGCGTTGGCCACGCGCGTGATCGCCGCATCGAGAGCGGCGCCGCGAGACCAGCCGGCATAGACCGCGTGATGCAGCGACGCCTCGCGCAGTTCGACAAGCGTCAATTCCTTCAGGATCAGAGCGCCGCGGATATAGCCGTCGAGAAGCGCGTCGGGCGTGCCGCCGTTCGCCGCGCTCGCGATGGCAATCAAAAAGCGCGACCGGCGGTCAAGCCCCGGCCGCGTCCACACTTCCGCAAACACATAATCGCGCCAGGACGATTCGAACAGCGTCTGCGGTTCCGGCGCGACCGTTCCCAGCAGCTCCGATTGCTCTTTGCGGCCCCGCGCGGTGCGCTCGTTCGGATCGTGAAGGCTCATCGCGGCATTTCCGGCTTGGCGAGATTCATCCAGACGTTTTTGATGCGCAGGAACTCATGCAGGCCTGCCTCGCCGCCCAACCGCCCATAGCCGCTCTGCTTCATGCCCCCGAAGGGTACGCAGGGCGTCATGGCTTCCCCGGAGCCGTTCACTTGAATTTGTCCGGCGTCGAGCTGGCTCGCCACATCATGGGCGCGTCTGAGATTCTGCGTATGGATGTAAGCCCCCAGCCCGTAGCTCGTACCGTTGGCCAACGCGATCGCTTCGTCCTCGGTATCGAAAGGCATGACGGCCAGAACCGGACCGAACACCTCATGTTGCGCAAGCGGACTCTGATTGTCGACATCGGCGACGATCGTCAGCGGCAGGAAATAGCCTTGCGCGTGATCGCCGCCCATGCGCTCGCCGCCGACAACCAGCCGGCTGCCGCCCCGCTTCAAGGCCGTATCGACCATGCCCAGAATGCGCTGCAGGGCTGCTTCGGAAATGAGCGGCCCCATGACCGTCGAAGGATCGAGGGGGTCGCCGATCTTGACGTGTGTCGCCATGGCCTGGAGCAACTGGAGATATTGCTCGTAGATCGGCCGTTCCACGAGCAAGCGTGTGCCGTTGACGCATCCCTGACCGTTTGCGCTCACTGCGCCGGACAGCCCGCGCCGCGCCGCGTCTTTCAGTTCGGCATCGGCGAACACAATGACTGCGGATTTTCCCCCAAGCTCAAGACCGCACGGCTTGAGCGTCTCTGCGGCGTTGCGCAGAACTTTCTTGGCGGTCGCGCCGCTGCCGACAAACTGAATCTTGTCGATTCCCGGATGGGCGACCATGGCTTCGCCGACATCGGCGCCGCCGGTCACGACATTGACGACGCCGGGGGAAAATCCCGCTTCCAGGAACAGCTCGCCGAGCCGCATCACCGAGTAAGGCGCCAATTCCGGCGACTTGAGCACCACGCAATTGCCGGCGGCGAGCGCCGGCGTCACCACCATCGTGGCGGCGAACAGCGGCCCATTCCAGGGAATGATGGCGCCGACGACACCGTAAGGCTCGAAGGAAACATAGTCGTGCGCCGGCCCGCCCCAGGTGCTGATCGTCCGGCCGTGAATCTTGTCGGCCCAGCCGCCGAAGTAGCGGAACTTCTGTGCCGCATCGAGAGCCATGTACGGCGCGGCACATATCGCCGAGCCGTTCTCGATGGCGACGAGTTGCCCCAGCTCCTGCATGTGCTGCTCGATCAACGACGCCATCTTGAACATCAGATCGCGCCGCTTGTCGCCCGGCAAGGCGCGCCAGGCGGGAAGCGCCGCGCGCGCCGCCTCCACCGCCATGTCGACGTCTTGCGGCCCGGCCAGACGCAACTCGCGTGTGACCATGCCGCGTGCGGGATAGATATGCGGCCAGGGTTTACCGGAACCACGCTCGAATTTCTTCTCGCCGACGATCACGGGATAGCGCGGAAGAATTTCGAGATTTGGGGATTGAAAGGTCACGCCGGTCACTCCCAAGGCGGGCGTCCGTTGCCTGGCGGAGATAACATGCGTATTTTGGCCCGGGCAAGCCGGAAGACGTTTCAGCGGTGGCGGTGTTCCTCTCTGCTCGCCGGCAGCATCCTACGTAACGGGCGCCGACGTGTCGGTCGACGGCGGCACTCCCAGTAAAAAAACCGCCTCCCGCGGCGAGCGGGAAGCGGTTCTGGAGATTCCTGGCCCGTTTCGGGCAGGTGTTCGGCGTCAATCCTCGCCGAAATGGATCTTCACCCTGACGCCGTAAAAGCACGGAGCACCGACCTCCGCGGTCTCGAAGCCGGTGTCGGTCGCGAGGCCCGGAAACCAAGTATAGTACTTCTCCCCGGTCACATTCGTCGCAAAGAACGACAGGTCGACCGGCTTGCCCGCGATCGAGTTCCAATTGACGTTGAGGTCGAGGAGATTGGTTGGCGGCACATAGCTCATGCTGTTGAGAGGCCCAAAACCGACAAAAGGCGCAGTCGCCGGATAGCCTCTGTCTTCATAGTTCGTGAGCTGCCGATCCGTATGCGTGAAAGTCGCGCTCAAAATGATCTGGCCGATGCTGTCGTCGACCGGCAGCGTATAGGCGGGCGTGAACGAGAGCTTGTCACGCGGCGATGCTTCGAGCGGATCGCCGGGGTGTATCGAACCCACGATATTATAGGGGGGGCGACTCGCCGGCAACTGACGGACCTCGATGAGGTAGGCGTACAGATAGGTGTATGCGAAATTGAGCGTTACGCCGTCATAGGGGATGATCGTCGATTCCAATTCGGCGCCGAAGATGTGCGACTTGCCGGCATTGATAGAGGCTGCGGTCGGCGCCACCGTGGCGCCGGCCTGCGGGAGGAAGCCGATCAGCACCTGCTGATTGGCGAAGTCGTTGTAGAAGCCGTCGACATTGAACGTGCCGGTAATCCCGCCGTAGTCGAAGCTGGTCTTCGCGCCGACCTCATAACTGTCGACTCTTTCGGGCCCGGCGGCCGTGTAGGGCGGCGGGATGTTCTGGGTGATCGCGCCGGCGCGATAACCGCGAGAGTAACTGGCGTAGGCCAGGATGTCGTCGGTCGGCGTATATTCCGCTCGGAGCAACCATGTCGGCGCGTGGGCGCGCACCGCCAAATGCCGTGTACAGTTGTTGGACAACGCGGCACCGCTGTACGGAAACGTACAAAAGATATCATAGCCGGGTGCTGGGAGGGGACCGCCCGTGGGGCTGACGAAATTATAGGTTTTCTGTGCGCTGGTATTCAATTGACGATCCTGGGTGTAGCGGATACCGCCGGTCACCTTGAACTCGTCCGTCAGCTTGTACGTCGCCTGGGCATACCCCGCGTAGTCGGTGTAGCTGGTCCTGCCGAACCCATAACTGATGCCGCCGACAGGTTGTCCGGCAAACCCACCGAGATAATCGGTGCATTGGTACGTTACCGGATTCGAACACGCCAACAATTCCTGCGACTGGTAGCCCACGGTGGCAAGCGGGTCGCTGCCCTCGAGATAAAGGCCCGCCTGCCAGATCAGCCGGTTGTCCAATCCATTGCCCTGGAGTTGGAATTCCTCGGAGTAGGTCGACTTCATCCGTATTCGGGATGCCGGGAAGCAGCGTCTCTTGCGCAAAAGGAAACAGGAAGGGGCCAAGCGGATATTTCCCAAACTGCGTCCCGAGATTCGTACCGAAGAGAGGGTTGGAGAGCGACTGTTTGATTTCCGCGTAGCTCGCGATGTTCTTGACCGTCAGTTCGTCGCTGACATGCCAGGTCGTGGTGTTGATCACCCGCCACTCGCTCAGATCGTCATAGGGGTTAGGCAGCACTTGCGCCGCGTCATAGAAGCCCGCTCCCTGAAAATTCTTTGCCCCGGGCGTCAGCTGACCGCAGGCGCCGCCAACGCCGACAAAGATCGTCCCTCCTTTGTTGGGTGGGGGGGTGCTTCCCGTGGGATCGCATGCAACGATCGGCTGGAATCCGCCATTCGTACTCGAAGTGGTGTATGATGCGATGGTGTAATTGTTCAGATCGGACGTCAGGTCGATGTCGGCACTGGCGCGCAAGGCAGTGTAATTGACGTTTTCGAAATCGCTCGGACCGATCCCGCTGGTGTTGTGGATGTAGCCGTCGCGGCTCGTATGGTCGATGCCGAAGCGCAAGCGGATCTGGTCATTGACCGGGATGTTGATGACGCCCTGCCCGCCCCTCATGTTGTAATTGCCGAACGAGCCTTGGACATAGCCGCCGAATTCGTCGGTCGGCTTCTGCGGCACGAGCAGAACGTCGCCGCCCGTGGTATTGCGGCCGAACAGCGTGCCTTGCGGCCCCTTCAGCACTTGAACGTTTTGCAGGTCGAAGAAGTCGCCGGGCCCCGCGCCGTCGCCTGCGGCCGTGCCTTGGGACGGGCCGCGCGGCGCCACAACGTCGGCGAAGAACACACCCACGGTCGGCTGGGTCCCGATGTCCTGCGAGAAGCCGCGGAGCGAAAAGCTCGTGTTCTGGCTGCCGAAATCGGTGTTGATGCCCATCGACGGCGTATAGGCTGCGATGTCTGCCGCGTTCACCACGTTGTGGTTCGACAATTGCTGCTGATTGAAGACGGTGATCGAAATCGGAACGTTTTGCAGCCGTTCCTCTCTGCGCGTCGCCGTCACGATGACCTGTTCGATTTGGTTCTGCCCCGCCGCCACGACCGAGTCCGCCGCGCGGACCGCCGCCGGCGCCACCAGGCTCAACGCCGTCGTGGCAAGAAGTATCGATTTTTGAAGCTTGCTCATGATATCCCCTTCTCTTGCGTTGCCTGGAGCCCGCTTCGGCTCAGTTTATCGACAAATTCGCTGCTAATCCGTTCCCGTGCGGGCGAGCAGGAATTGAACGTGCTCGTCCATGAGTTCCTTGGTTTCAGGCGCACCGGACACGATGCCATGCGTCATGACTTCCCGGACGTGCGACTGGGCGTCAATGCCGGCGCGCGCGAGCGCGCGATGCAAAATCACGGTGCGCGCGGACGCCTGCCCGAACGCCGGCGGATTTGGCAAAAACGCATGGGCTTGCGGGCTGACCGTTGACGGGGTGGGAATGAACCGCTCGCGAACGAGGAACCCCGCTCTCTCCTGGCACCCCATCTCAATCTGCCTCCCCTGCAAATCCAGTCCCACATCGAGTGGGCATCATTGTCGCCGCATAGGCGCTAATATACTCGCGCGCGGCAGCAATTTGCTCTGAGTCGCTCTCGCCGCTTCTGTTACTGCGCATCGGCGGCGGCGCTGTCAAGCTGCCAGCTCGGATGTTCAAGCGTGCAAAGCCGAGACGTTGCCATTGTGCCACAGTAATGCCACTGAGCACGCCGGTACTGGGAGCGCGTCTCCTGATGCGCATTCGGCGAAAGCGCCGAAAGACGCGAAAGCCGGAGCGATCCCCACACACACCTGCAGTATGTTGCGCGTCTGGAGACGCGCGCTCCCGATAAACAACCGCTTCCCGCGGCAAGCGGGAAGCGGTTGCGAAGATTGCGAGTCCGTTTCGCGCAGAAATTCGGCGTCAATCCTCGCCGAAATGAATCTTCAGCCTGACGCCGTAAAAGCACGGAGCACCGATTTCCGCGGTCTCGAAGCCGTAGCCAGTGATACCGGGAATCCAGGTATAGTATTTGTCGCCTGTGACATTCGTCGCATAGAACGACAGATCGACCGGTTTGCCCGCGATCTGGTCCCAGTTCACGCTGAGGTCGAGAAGATTCGTTGCCGGCAACCTGCTGAAGACGCGAAGATTCGGGTCGGAAACGGATTGGTCTGCCTCTTGTGTAAAGCTGCTGGAATAAGCATCCGTATGGGTGAACGTCGTGCCCACCGTGATCTTGCCGATGCTCTCGTCAACCGGCAGTTGGTAGGAGGCAGAGAGCGAGACCTTGTTACGCGGCGTCGAAGGGAGCCTGCCAACTCTTGTAAGGCCGACCGCCTGGTAGATCGAGGTGGTAGGCAAAGTGGGTTCCCGGGCCGTGATGAGCATGGCGTCGAGATAGGTGTAATGGACCTCCAGCGTTAAGCCTTCGTACGGAATGATCGCCGAATCCAACTCCGCGCCGAAGATGTGTGACGTGCCGCCATTGAACGGGGCAGAGGTCGGCGTCTCCGACTCTACATTGTTCGCCACGCAAGGCCCGCCCACAACCGCAGTTTGGCAGGGATTCCCCTCAAAGCCGACCAGCAATTGCATATTGTTGAAGTCTTCGTAGAAGCCGTCGACATCGAACGTGCCCTTGACCCCCCAGCTGTCGAAGCTTGTCTTCATGCCTGCCTCGTAGTCGTCCACCTTTTCAGGTCGGACCAGGTTTAACGGGGCGACGATGTTCTGGACGATCACGCCTTCGCGATAGCCGCGGGCGTATTTGGCATAGGCCAGGATGTCGTCGGTCGGCGTGTAATCCACATCGAGCAGCCAAGTCGGAGCATGGGAGTGCATCACGAAATGATGCTCGCAGCCGGAGGTGAGAGAGATATCCGGTGTGGCGCCGGGAAACGAACACGAGCTCGTGACGGTGGGCACAATCGGTCCATAGGGGGGAGGGTAGCTGAAACGGTCGGTTATCTGTGTGCTCGTATTGGTTTCACGATCCTCGGTGTAGCGGATACCACCGGTAAACTTGAATTCATCCGTCAGCTTGTACGTTGCCTGGCCATAAGCGGCGTAGTCAGCGTAGAAGGTACTGCCGCTCGTGTAATTAAGATCGCCGAGATGACCGTCTATTTTTTGCCCGAGCACGTCATAACATTGGTACGCGTCTGGATTCGCACAAGATATAAAACCAGGCGAATTGTACCCTCCGGCGGCAAGCGGGTCGCTGCCCTCAAGATAGAGCCCGCCCTGCCAGGTCAGCCGATTGTCGAAGTTATTCCCCTGCAGTTGAAACTCTTCCGTGTAAGTCGCCTGATCGGTATTCGCACCGCCGGGAGGCAGGGTCTCGTCGAACAAAGTGATCCGGTAGCTCGGCAAGCTGGAGGTGGCCTGCGTATACATGTTCGTCCCGAAGAGCGGCGATTGCAGCCTGTCCTCTAACTGCGCATAGCTCGCAATGTTCTTGACCGTCAGTTCGTCGCTGACGTGCCAGGTTGTGGCGTTGATGACCCGCCAATCTGTCACGTCGGAAAATGAGTTGGGCTGATCCGACGCCCCATCGTAGAAGCCCGATCCCTGGAAATTCGGTGCCCCAGGCGTCAACTGACCGCAGGGGTGAAGGCCAAGACCTTCGAAAGGACCATTAGGGTCGCACCCGATCATCTTCTGGAGATCGCCATTCGTCTCCGATTGGCTATAGGTGGCGATGGTATAGTTCTCGAGGTCGGACGTCACATCCACATCCAGGCTGGCGCGCAATGCGGTGAAATCGGTGTCGTTGAAATCGCTCGGACCGATGCCGCTGGTATTGTGCACATAGCCGTCGCGGCTTTCGTGGTCGATGCCGAGGCGCAAGCGGATCTGGTCGTCGACCGGGATGTTGATGACGCCCTGCCCGCCCCGCTCGTTGAAATTGCCGAAAGTGCCTTCGACATAACCGCCGAACGCGTCGGTCGGCTTCTGCGGCACCAGCAGGACGTCGCCGCCCGTGGTATTGAGGCCGAACAGCGTGCCTTGCGGGCCCTTCAGCACCTGGACGTTCTGCAAGTCGAAGAATTCGCCGGGCCCCGCGCCGTCACCGGCTTGGGTACCCTGGGTCGGACCGCGCGGCGCCACAACGTCGGCGAAGAACACGCCGACGGTCGGTGCGGTACCGATGTCCTCAGTGAAGCCGCGGATCGCGAAGCTCGTATTCTGGGCGCCGAAATTCGTGTTGGCCGACAAGGACGGCGTATAGGCTGCGAGGTCTTGCGCGTTCACCACGTTGTGGTTCGACAATTGTTGCTGACTGAAGACCGAGATCGAGATCGGAACGTCTTGCAGCCGCTCTTCTCGCCGCCGCGCCGTGACGACGATTTGCTCGATTTCTGCCTGCCCCGCCGCCACGACCGAGTCCGCCGCGCGGACCGCCGCCGGAGCCGCCAGGCTCAGCGCGGTGGTGGCAAGAAGTATCGATTTTTGAAGCTTGCTCATGATATCCGCTTCTCTTGCGTTGCCTGGAGCCCGCTTCGGCTCCGTTTATCGACAAACTCGCTGCTAATCCGTTCCCGTGCGGGCGAGCAGGAATTGAACGTGCTCGTCCATGAGTTCCTTGGTTTCAGGCGCACCGGACACGACGCCATGCGCCACGGCTTTCCGGATGTGCAGCCGGGCCTCAATGCCGGCGCGCCCGAGCGCGCGATGCAACATTACCGTGCTGGTGGACGCCCGCCCGAAGGGCGGCGGCTTTGACAAAAGAGCCCGGGCTGGCGGGCCGACCGATGACGGGGTGGGAATGAACCGCTCAGGAACGAAAATTCCCGCTCTCTCCTGGCCCCCCATCTCAATCTGACTCCCCGCAAATCCAGTCCCACATCGAGTGGGCGTCATTGTCGGCGCATCGGCGCAAACACACTGCCGCGCGGCAGCAATTTGCTCTGAGTCGATCTCGCCGCTTCTGTTACTGCGCATCGGCGGCGGCGCTGTCAAGCTGCCAGCTCGGATGTTCAAGCGTGCAAAGCCGAGACGTTGCCATTGTGCCACAGTAATGCCACTGAGCGCGCCGGCACTGGGAGCGCGTGTCTCCAGACGCGCGAACCGCGCCGCAGGCGTGTATTCCGACTCCGCGCGCATCGAGCGCGCGTTACCGGATGCGGATGTGGACATCCGCGGTCCCAGGGAGACGCGCGCTCCCAATAAAAAAACCGCTTCCCGCACCGAGCGGGAAGCGGTTCTGAAGATTCCGATCCTGTTTCGGTTATGCGTGAAACGTCAGTCCTCGCCGAAATGGATCTTGATCCGCACACCGTAGAAGGTCGGCTGACCGACCTGCGCGTCCTCGGCGCCGATGCTGCCGGCGAGGCCCGGAATATAAGTATAGTATTTGTCGCCCGTGACGTTGGTGGCAAACACCGACAGGTCGAAGGGATGCCCATAGACCTGTTCCCAGTTCAGATTGAGATCGAGCAGGTTCGTCGCCTGGATATTGCTTAGGGGCACGAAAACGGCTCCGTTGGGGCCAAGGCCACCCTGCGACACGGGCATGGCAGCAAGCGCGTCGGTATAGTTCGTCAGCTGTTCGTCGGTATGCGTGAATGTGGTGCTGAGCGTGATCTTGCCCCAGCTCTCGTCGACCGGAAGCACATAAGACGCCGTGAATGACAGCTTGTTCTTCGGCGCCAGAGGGAGGACATCGCCCGACTTCTGGGTGCCCGAGGGCACGTAAAGGGCGCCTGCAATCGGCGGAAATTGTTTGATGGCAAGGATGTCGGTGTTCAAATAGGTGTAGCCGAGCTGGAGCGTCACGCCGTCGTAGGGAACGATCGTCGTGTCCAGCTCCATGCCCGCGATGCGCGATTTGCCGGCGTTGATGATCGACTCGGTCGGCTGAATGGGCGCCTTTTCGCAGGAAGCAGGATCGCCGGGAATAACTTCAATGTAGCACGGACTCGGGACGAGGCCGAGCAGCAATTGCTGATTGCGGAAATCATTGTAGAAGCCGGCGGCGTCGAACGTGCCGGCGATCCCGTTCCAGTCGAAGCTGGTCTTGAAGCCGCCTTCGTAGCTGTCCACTTTTTCGGGGCCGGCAATGTCGTATGGCGCCGGCACATTGGGCGTAATGATTCCCTGGCGGTACCCTCTGGACCATTTGACATAGAGCAGGACATCCTCGGTCGGCGTATAATCGAGGTCCAGCAGCCAGGTCGGAGCATTGGAAAGCTCCTTGGTGTGCAGGATGCAGGCGCCCGGGGGAATCGATGCCGTTCCGTACCCGAGCGGATTGACATTGGGAGAGATGTAGCCCGGATCCGCCGGATACGTGCAGTTCTTGCCCACAACGGAAGGCGGCAGAGGAGCCCCGGTCAGGCTGATCGGATATCCGGGGTAGTAGGTAATCTGGTTGCTCGTGTTGGATAAGCGATCCCAGGTGTAGCGGAACCCTCCCGTCAATTTGAGCACGTCCAGCAGCTTGTAGGTGCCTTGGCCATAAAGGGCGTAGTCGCTGTCGTTCGTCGTGCCGACCGTATAATCCACCGCAGCGATGTGCTCGGGTTCCCCAAAGCCTGCAAATATCCTTCCCAAAGGATCGTAGCATTGCAATGTGGCCACATTGATGCAATCGGCGGTTATGGGAGACTGGGCCCCTCCGGGAGAAAGCGGAACGTCGCCGGACATGTAGCCGCCGCCCTGCCACGTCAGCCGGTTGTCGAAGTTGTTGCCCTGAACCTGCAGCTCCTCGGTGTAGGTTGCCTGGTCGGCGTATGGCACACCGGGAGCGGGCGCCACCGCCGCGAAGAAGATCGGATAGCGGGGCAAGCCGGTCGGTTCGGTTATAATCGTGCTGGTATTGGGAATGGTCGTGGTAAAGCTTGTCGTCGTGTGAAAATTGCTTCCGAAAAGAGCGTTCGATTCGTTTAGATTAAGCTGGGCGTAACTCGCGATATTTTTGATCGTCAGATTGTCGCTCTCGCGCCAGGTCGTGGTGTTGATGACGCGCCACTGGACGAGCTTGGCATACGCTTGGGGCAAGCCTTGGGCCCCATCGTAGAAGCCGCCTCCCTGATAATATTTGTTGCCGGGCGTGTTCTGATTGCAGGCACCGCCGAAGGCGGTAAAGAGAAACGGGCCGCCCCCCGCTGCCCCTAGCAGCTCCGCATTCTGATCGCATACAATCTGTTTCTGGAAGTCGCCGTTCGTATCGGAGTTGCTGTAGGAGGCGATGATGTAGTCCTCGAGATCCGGCGTGATGTCGATGTCGGCGCTGCCGCGCAGCGCGGTATAATTGACGTCGTCGAAATCCTTGGGGCCGATGCCGCTGGTGTTGTTCAGATAGCCGTCGCGGCTCTCGTGGTCGATGCCGAAGCGCAGCCGTATCTGGTCGGTGACGGGAATGTTGATCACGCCCTGTCCGCCCCTCAGGTTGTAGTTGCCGAATGAACCCTGGACGTAGCCGCCGAACTCATCGGTGGGCTTTTGCGGTACGATCAGAATATCGCCGCCCGTGGTGTTGCGGCCGAACAGCGTGCCCTGCGGGCCTTTCAGCACCTGCACATTCTGCAGATCGAAAAAGTCGCCGGGGCCCGCGCCGTCGCCGGCGGTAATGCCTTGCGTCGGCCCGCGCGGCTCGATGACATCGGCGAAGAACACGCCCACCGCCGGCGCGGTGCCGATGTCCTGCGAAAAGCCGCGAAGCGCGAAGGTGGTTTGCTCGCTGCCGAATTCGGTGTTGGTCGACAAGGACGGCGTATATTTCGCCAGGTCCATCGCATTGACGACGTTATGGTTCGACAGCTGCTGCTGGTTGAACACCGTGATCGAGATCGGAACGTCCTGCAGCCGCTCTTCCTTGCGCCGCGCCGTGACCACGATCTGCTCGATCTGCCCCTGCCCCGCCGCCACGACCGAGTCCGCCGCGCGGACCGCCGCCGGAGCCGCCAGGCTCAGCGCGGTGGTGGCAAGAAGTATCGATTTTTGAAGCTTGCGCATGTTGTCCCCTTCTCTTGCGTTGCCTGGAGCCCCGCTTCGGCTCCATCTACCGACAGATACGCTGCTATTCCGCTCCCATGCGGGCGAGGAGGAATTGCACGTGCTCGTCCATCAGTTCCCTGGCTTCAGGCGCATCGGACACGATGCCATGCGGCATGGCTTCCCAGACGTGCAGCTGGGCCTCGATACCGGCGCGCCTGAGCGCGCGATGCAGCATCACGGTGCTCGACAGAAGCAGGTCCCGCGTGCCGGACGAAAGAATGGTCGGTGGAAAACCCTTGCTGTAATCGCCGAATATCGGCGACAGCAGCGGATCGCGCATGTCGTGTCCGCCGGCATAAAGCGCGAGCATATCGGGCGAACCACCCTTGAGCACGATATCGATGGTGGCGTTGGTCTGGAACGTATCGCCGGACTCCGTCAGGTCGGCTGCCGGCGAATGGACGGCGCAAACGGCCGGCAGCGGCAACCCGACCTCGCGGGCCAGCAAGACGCAAGCCGGAACGAGATTTCCGCCGGCGGAGGCGCCGAACAGTCCGATGTTCTCGGGCCGATACCGCGCCAGCAACCAGCGATAGGCATCGACCGTGTCGTTCAGTCCGTCCGGGAACGGATGATCGGGCGGCATGCGATAATCGATCGAAAATGTCCGGGTCCGCGCGAGGTTCGCGATCTGCAACGCCGCATAGATGGCGGCTTCGCCATGGCCGACGATGAACCCGCCGCCGTGGATATAGAGTATTGCGCGCTTTTCGTTCTTCGGCGACAGGTTGTGCGGCGTGATTTCGTAAAGCGGCGCCGACGCAAGCCGGTGCGTCATCGTTTCGGCCGGAAAAAGTTTCGCGTGCTGCGACAGGTATGCCGTCATTCCGCGATTGGTCTTGTCGATGTAATCCCGCCATCCGGCCGTGTCGCCTAAGCCGGGCGTGGACGTCTGGCCGAAGGGCGGCGGATTTGACAAGAAGGCCTGGGCTTGCGGACTGACCGTTGACGGAGTTGGAATAAACCGCTCAGGAACGAGGATACCCGCTCTCTCCTGGCCGCCCATCTCAATCTGCCTCCCCTGCATGTCCAGACCCCCATTGAGCGGGCGTCATTGTCGGCGCATAGGTGCAAGCATACGAGCGCGTAGCTGCAATTCCCCGTTCGCCGCGCCCGTGATTCGGGTAGGCCATTTCTTCTTAGAGCGCCGCTGACGTCAAGTTGCCAACACGCTCGCGAAGCGTCCAAACAGCAGGCGTTGCCATTGCGCCACAGTAACGCCACTGGGAGCGCTGGCACTCCCCGCCGGCTCTACGACGTTCGCACGTCTTTCTGCTCATGTAAGCTCATGCCCGCCTCCCCGGAGGGGAGGCCGAAAAATCGAAGCGCCGCATAGATTTTTCGGGTGGGGGGAATCGCGATGCTCAACGAGTGCCGGAGACGTTTCACCGCTCGCCCCACCAGCGACCCGGTTTAACCGGGTGGTCGCCGGCCTCCCCAAGGGGAGGCGGGTAGGTCATCCGTGATCTCGAATTGTGTGATCTCGTACCCGCGGACTACAAGCTGAACCGTTGCTGAATGGCGCGGAAACGGGCCAGCAACTGCTTGGCTCTGTCTTCGGGGGATATCCTGACTGTATCCGCCGGCAGGGCCACGGCCAGGTCCGCGCGCTTCACGACCCGGGTGTGAATGTCGGTCGCCTTGTCGCTCATGAGATTGCGATAAGTCACGTTGCCGAGATCAAAACCTTGGGTATCGAGCCAATTGTGAAAGCCCGGATCGTCGTGGCTCAGGATCAGGCGTATCTTGCCGTCGCTGTCCGCCTTGGTGCGACCCGGCGTATAACTCACGGGACGATAGAGATAATCCATGCTGTTGAAGAACGAACCCATGTTGGTGATCATCCAGAAGCCGTCATGGCTGTCGAACTCGATGATCAAGGCTTCGTCCTTACCCAAGCGCCAGCACATGTTCGTCGCCATGCGGCCGCGCCGCTTGTCCGCCGCAGCGTCTGCCGGATCGCCGGCCGGGAATTTATTCACCTGTCCGGGGCCCGTCGAGGATGGGCTATATTTGTAGGGATGATCCGGCCAATCGTTCATCAGTCCACTGACGAAGCGTCCCGCCCAATCCATTGCCGCCGACAAATCCTCGGGCGTAGGCAGCGGCCGCGGCTCCGTCATCCCCAGTCGTTCGATGCGAAAATGCGCCGGGCGCTCGTCCCAGCGATCGAAGCCTTGGCGGATGAAGAGCTTACGCGTGCCGGGCGTTGTCGGCAGCCAGTTGGGCGCGCGCTTCTCGCCGCCGATATACAATTCGAAGCTTCCGTCCCACGCCGTCTCGAGCTGATGACCGAACAGATTGGCCTCGGGAATATCGCCGAAAGGTTCGTGCAAGCTGGGCAAATCGGTTCCCGGCATCTTTTCCGGACGCGGCCCCTGGACGGTGACGTTGATGAACCGCGCCGTGCCTCTGTTGCCGGAGATGCGATACACCGACCGTCCGTCGATCCATGCCTGCTGATAGGTGAAATCCGCCGCATCGCCGCCCAGCTTGCAGAACGGCGTGCAGAAGGCATGAATGACGGGGTAGCGCGCATCTTTCGTTTCGAGCGCCAGATCGAACGCCTGGCCGAGATTCTGGGTCAGGAAGCGAAAGCCGTCCGCCCGCTGCAATGGCGCGGCCGGATTGAAATCCTTGAACACTTGCTCGCCGGCGTCCTGCAGGCGCGTGCAGAATTCCTTCCAAGCCTTACGCAAGGTTTCATCATACGGGCTGTCGCCGAATGCCATGAGAAATCTGCTCCCAGTTCAACGCAATCTGCGTCGTCTCATCCCGCTCACGCTAGCATGCAGCTCAATGCCGGACCATCCAGGTCTGTCTCGAGGGAACTCGACGACCAGACGATCGCTTTCACCACAAGGACACGAAGAGCACGAAGGTACACGAAGATATGCCCGACTATTGTGCGAAGCGCAGATGAATTCGATATCGCATTTTGGCACACGGAGACACGGAGCCGCATCGTTACTCACTCTGTGTCTCTTTGTCTCTGTGCCTCCGTGTGAGAAATTTTTCGCTTCGCGCGGAGACCAAATGCCTTCGTGCTCTTTGTGCTCTTTATGGTGAATGGAAATCTGTACATCCTCTAACGCGGAGTGCAGGTGCTACGGTCTACTGCCTGCTTCGATCTGCTTTGCCAATGCAAGAACGTGCTGCGCCTGCTTGAGATGCGGCTGGTCGAGCATCTTGCCTTCCAATGAAGCGACGCCGGCGCCGCTTGCGAAGGCCGCCACCACCTTCCTGGCATGCTCCACGTCGTCTGCCGAAGGCGTGAAGGCGGCATTGATGGGTTCGACCTGCGCGGGATGGATAGCTAGCATCCCGGTAAAGCCTTCGCGTTGCGCTGCGCCGGCGGCGCGTTTCAAACCTTCCTCATCGCGGAAATCGGCGTGCAAAGTTTCGATCGCGGCCACGCCTGCGGCTTTAGCTGCAATGAGGCACAGCGAGCGCACGACGCGATAGGTAAGGAGAAATTCGCCGTCGGCGCCGCGGTTGGCGACCGCGCCCAGTGCCGCGGCCAGATCCTCGGCGCCCCAGGTCAGCGCGCAAAGCCGCGGCGGCGGATTGGTATACTGAGCGAGATTGAGCACGGCCGCCGGGGTTTCGGTTGCAATGGCCAGCACCTTGATCCGGCCGCGAGGCAATCCCGCACGCGCCTCGCGTTCGCCGATCATCCGGTCGAGATCGACCAACGTTCCCGGCGAATCCGGCTTGGGCACAACGAGGCAGGCCGGTGACGCGTCCACGATGGCGTCAAGATCGGCCTCGCAATCGGGCGTTCCCACCGGATTGATGCGCACAAAGAGCGAAGGCCCGCGGCTGCCGGCGCTCTTGATAAACTCGACCGCCAGTTTGCGCCCGGCAGGCCGATTGGCGGCAGCAACCGAATCTTCCAGATCGAGAATCAGCGCGTCGGCGGCGGACGATTTCGCCTTCGCGAGCTTCTTCTCGCTGTCGGCCGGCACAAAAAGGAGCGAACGAAGGATCATGTTCATAACCTTTGGCTTGGTCAGTCTCTCACATGCGCATCCTTATCGCATCGCGCTCATGCTGTCGCGCTCGCCGGAACATGCGGCGCCCGCAGATTGGTGAGCGGCCGGCGATAGGAAATGTCTTCTTTGCTGCGGGCGGCAGTACCGTTGAGCGCGATGCCCGGCACTTCGGCGAAAGGAATGTCCATGGCGGGCACCATGCCCGACCATTCGATGGCGTTGCATCGCAGCGCAATTCTCCACGCTCCGCCGCGCCGCTCCAGCCGGTCGATGTAACGGCCGCCGGCAATCCAATTCGTTCCGTCGCGATTACGGCCGACAAAGAGATAATAGGTTTCCGTATGGGCCGTGTCGCCGTCGATCTCGCAGGTGACGTTGAGCAGATTGTGGTTCGTCGATACCTGCCCCGTCTCGTGCAGGTTCGATGCCCATTCGTAGAGCGGCACGGGGCCGCCGACGAATTCGCCCGCCGCGATGACGGCATCGGGATGAAAGGCGGAGAGAAACAATTCCCCGTCAAAGCGATCCATGCCCCGGCTGAAGCGCGTGAGGCAATCCAGGATGTCCTGCCGGTCGAGCAATTGTTCGAGCCTGGCAAGCCTATCGGCATCGATGGTGTGCGACGCGGCGTTCATCATTCCCTCCCGAGAGGACAACAGTTTGGATTCGACTTGACCGCATCTTGCTCTAATGCGACTGCGTTTGAGAGCTGCGCTTACCGGTCGCCATTTCGAAGCTGTAGCGAATGTGGTCGACATGGCCCGTAGGAACGACCGGGAAAACGATCGGCGAATCCGCATTTCGGATGACGCCGATCTGTTCGGCGACATCTTCGATCGACCAGGATGGTCGATAAACCCCGCGGGTTTCGGCGAAATACGCCTTCGCGACGCGGCCGGCGATTGAAATCAGCATCTCGCCGGTGATCGAGCAGGATTCGTGGGCGAGCCAGCCGACCACGGGAGCGACCAGTTCCGGCGACATGGGTGGATAGGCTGAAATGTCGAGACCCTCGGCCATTCTCGTGACTGCCCCGGGCACAATGACATTGCACTTCACCCCTTCTGCTTCCCCCTCGAGCGCGACGACATTGGACAACCCGATCAATCCCGCCTTGGCGACGCCGTAATTTGCCACCTCGTGATTGCCGTAAATACCGCCGATCGAAGAGGTGAGCACGATGCGGCCGTATCCCGCCTTGCACATCAGCGGAAAAGCGGGACGGACGACGTGAAATGCTCCCCGCAGGTGAACGTCCAGGACCGCATCGAAATCTTCCTGGGTCATCTGCTTCAATGAGGCCGGGCGAACATTGCCGGCGTTGTGGATGAGAATGTCGATGCGGCCATACCGGTCCAGCGCCGTCTCGACGATCGCTCGGCCTCCTGCAGGCGTGGCGACGGATTCCGTGCAGGCAATGGCTTCGCCGCCCAGAGCCCTGATCTCTCGCGCCACGTCTTCCGCCGGACCGGCATCGACGCCGCTGCCTTGCAGGCTGCCGCCGGTATCGTTGACGACGATTCTTGCTCCCCGCGAGGCAAGGAGCAAAGCATGGGCGCGACCGAGGCCTCTGCCCGAACCGGTTATGACGGCCACGCGATGGTCAAATCCGAGTTCCGGCATGCTCTCCTCCCAATAGACAATGCGAAAACGAAAAATCCGCCGGAAAGACCTTCACATCAGCCGGAACGACAGGTCAATCCGGCAAACCGGCATGTCCGGACAGATCCCCGACCCTCGGCGACTGCAAATTCGCACGCGGTAGCGTGCGACCGACTCGCCAGGACATATGCCCGGACAAATCCGACGATTGGCGCTTTATCGGGTGAACCGCCCTAGGTTATGGTGCCTTGCCGGGTGCGGGAAGCGAGGAATTGCGATGACGGAAATGCCCAAGATTATCGAAACCGCCGAGGAGCTGACGGAGCCGGTTACGATCGGAGTGGAGGCCTATATTTCGCAGGACTATGCGCGCGCGGAGCGCGACAAGCTCTGGCGCAAGGTTTGGCAGCAGGTCGGCCGTGTCGAGGAAATTCCGGAGGTCGGCAACTTCCTGACCTACGACATTCTGGACGATTCGCTCATCGTGGTCCGCAGCGCGCCCGACAAGATCCGCGCATTCTACAACGTCTGTTCTCATCGCGGCCGCCGGCTGGTCGATACCCCGCCGGGAAAAAGAAACGCCGCCGGCGACAAGAAACATTTCATCTGCGGCTTCCATGCATGGCGATACGACCTGGACGGCCGGTGCTCGCATGTGCCCGAGAGGGAGGACTGGCAGGGGGTGCTGAACGACGATCGCACCCGGCTGGGTGAGGTCAAGGTCGATACCTGGGGCGGCTGGGTCTGGATCAACCTCGATCCCAATTGCGAGCCCTTGCGCAGCTATCTCGAACCGGCCGCTTCCATCCTCGACCCGTTCCAGCTTCAGAACATGCGGTGCAGGTGGCGCCGCTGGATCGTCTTCGACTGCAACTGGAAGGTGGCCTTGGAAGCGTTCAACGAAACCTACCATGTTCCGGGCACGCACCCTGAGTTCATGGCCTTCGGCGACTTCCGCGGCTGGGCCAGAGCGCAGGATAAGCACAGCAATATCGGCTATGATGCGCCCAAAGGCCTGGACGAAAACCAAGCCAAGCTGCGCCTGGGTTCCGGCAGCGATCCCCGCATCTCGACGGCGCAGATGCAGGTCTACACCTGGGAGCAGGTAAACACGAATACCACGAAAACGCTGGTCGACGCCGCGCTTCGGCTCAAAGACGAATTGCCGGAAGGAACTCCCGCCGACAAGGTGCTCAAGCATTGGCTCGACTCGGCGCGGCGGGACGATGCGGCACGCGGCGTGATCTGGCCCACCGTCGATCCCGCGCTTGTCGGCAAAAGCGGCACGTCCTGGCAGATATTCCCGAACTATCAGATCGGGCATGCCCTGAACAACATGCTGTGCTACAGCGCCCGCCCTTATGGCTATAATCCCGACAAGTGCTATTTCGAGGCGGCGGTCTACGAACTTTACCCTGAAGGCGAAGAGCCGAAGACCGAGTGGGAATACATGGCCGCTGACGACCCGCGGTGGGGCAGCGTGCTGCCGCAGGATTTCTCGAATATGGCAGCCGTGCAGCAGGGCTTGAAAAACGGCGGCTTCCGCGGCACTCAGCCCAATCCCTATCGGGAGCGCACGACGGCCAATCTCCACCGCAACCTGGCCAAGTATATGGGCACCGGCGCGCCGCGAAAGATCAAATAATACCGGGACCGCTGGCATCTTGCCGGCATTGATGGTCGCAGTATCGCATGCCGGTTGGAAGCCAGCGCTCCCAGCGGCGGCGCCCCCTGTGAGGAGCATATTCTTATGAACCTAGCCTTATGGCTCTGGCGAGCGGCGCAACGCCAGGCTGAAACGCCTGCGCTCTATCAGGGAACCGAATGCATCGCCAATTACGGCCAGTTTGCCCATCGGTCCGCTGCCATCGCCGCCGCGCTGCACGACATTCACGGTATCGATGCCGGCGACCGGGTAGCGCTCTTTCTTGCCAACGATATCGATTATCTTCCCATGCTGTTCGGTATCTGGGCTGCCGGCGCAATTGCCGTTCCGATCAATGCGAAGCTGCACGCGCGCGAGGCCGCTTGGATCATTTCGGATGCGGGCGCCAAGCACTGCTTCGTGGATGCAAATGCGGAGGCGGCTCTTGCGCATCTACCTGCCGGCGAACGTCCCGGCGCCACCTATACGATCGCCGGCAGCGGCGATTTTGCGCGAATGTGCGCGCAGGCGCCGATCGTTTCGCCGATGGAGCGCGGCCGGGACGATCTCGCCTGGCTGTTCTACACGTCGGGCACGACGGGCAAGCCCAAGGGCGTCATGCTGTCGAACGGCAATCTCCACGCGACGACCTATGCCTATCTCGCCGATGTCGATCAGCCGCGCGCCGGCGGCGCCACGGTTTATGCCGCACCGCTTTCGCATGGCGCCGGACTCTACTGCCTCGTCCACGTACTCAAAGGCAGTGCGCACGTGGTTCCGGCCTCCGGCGGATTCGATCCGGAGGAATTGCTGGCGCTTGGACGCCATTTCAAGGACGTTTCGCTGTTCGCAGCCCCGACCATGGTCAAACGGCTGGTCGATCGCGCCGTCGAATTGGGCGCCGATGGCGAGGGCTTGAGAACGATCGTCTATGGCGGCGGTCCGATGTATGTCGCCGACATCGAGAAAGCCGTTGCCGTGCTTGGCCCGCACTTCATTCAAATTTACGGCCAGGGCGAAAGCCCGATGACCATTACCACCTTGAGCCGCGAGGACGTGGCGGACCGCAGCCATCCGCGCTGGCGGCAGCGTCTGGGCTCCGTCGGCAGACCCCATAGCTGCGTGGAGGTTCGTGTCGCCGACGACAATGGCCGACCTTTGGCTGCATGCGAGACCGGCGAAATTCTCGTCCGCGGCGCTCCCGTGATGCTCGGCTATTGGAACAAGCCCGAAGCCAGCGCCGCCACGCTACGCGACGGCTGGTTATGGACGGGTGATCTCGGCAGCCTCGACGAGGACGGGTTCCTCACGCTGAAGGACCGCTCGAAGGACGTGATCATCTCCGGCGGCAGCAACATCTATCCGCGCGAAGTCGAGGAAGTGTTGCTGACGCATGCCGGAGTCGCCGAGGTCTGCGTCGTCGGCAGGTCGCATCCGGACTGGGGCGAAGAGGTCGTTGCCTTCGTGGTGCCGCGAGAGGGCCTGAAACTCGACCCCGCCGAGCTCGACAAACTCTGCATGGCGCAGATCGCCCGCTTCAAGCGGCCGAAGCATTATCGCTTCGTCGATGCGCTGCCCAAGAACAATTACGGCAAGGTGCTCAAGACCGAACTGCGCGACCGGCTGGCGAAGGAGTAGCTACCGCATTCTTCCTCCCCCGCGCGATAACGTGGGGGAGGAAGATCGGAGCCTTACTGCGTGCCTTCGGCGTACCACGTGCGGAACTCGTCGTAGCTCGGCATGTCCTTGTTCTCGTTGCCGCCATGGTTCACGACCGGATCGATCGGCACGTGAATGACGGTGGGCTTGCCGCTTGCGAATCCTTCCTTGATGGCCGGGCCAAGGTCTTCGGCTTTCTCGACATACACGCCCCTGCAGCCGAGACCTTCGGCGATCTTGTCGAAGCGCACGTCCTTGCTCCACTGCACGCCGGGTTCGGTGCTCTTGCCGTGGCCGAAGGTGCGCTTGTAGACGCCGACTTCGAGACCCCACTGATTGTCGACACCTACGACGGTAACCAGCGGCAGCTTCAGGCGTGCCGCCGTCTCCAGCTCGCCGATGTGAAACAGGAAAGCGGAATCGCTGGTCATGAACAGGACCGGGCGCTTCCTGCCGTCGGCAACGGACGCGCCGATCGCGTAAGGAAGGCCGGTGCCGAGGTGACCGAAATTCTGGTTCCAGATCACGTCGTGCGGCTTTGCCTGCGAATAGGTCCAGGTGAAGATCACCGTGGCGCCGCCGTCGCGCACCATGATGCCGTTTTCCGGGAAGGCTTTGGTCGCCTCGACCACCCAGCGGGCGGTATGCATCCGGCCGTTCAAATTGGGTGCGCTTGCGGCCAGATCGGCGAGCTGCTTCTTGTCGGCTTCGATCCAGCGCTGCAGATCCGGCGAGGGCTTGCGCGGGCTGTTCTTGAGCGCCTGCGTAAGCTGCGGAACCACCGTGCGCAAATCGCCGACCAGCGGCACATCCACCGGACGGTTCACGCCGATGGCTGCCGGATCGAGTTCGACATAGATCCACTTTCGATTGGCATTGTTCGCCGCCCAATGCCTCCACTTGCCGTAATGGACCGGCTCACCGAGCTCGGTGCCGATGGCCACGCAGACATCGGACTTCACCACCGCCTCGATCGACGCCTTGGAGAAGCCATAGGGGAAGGTGCGGTCTTCAAGTCCCTTGATGAAGGATGTGCCGCCCGACGTCTGGATCACCGGACATGCCATGAGTTCGGCAAGCGCCTTCACCTGTTCGCCGCCGCGCGAAGTGTGAACGCCATGGCCGACCAGCAGAATCGGATCCTTGGCGGCCTTGATCAGCTCGACGGCCTTGGCGACCATGTTGGCGTCGGCGCCGGGCTTGACCAGACGATAGGCTTCAGGCGGGAGCGCTTCCGGCACATCCAGCTCGGCCTGAATGACGTGGGCGGGGTATTCGATATACACCGGGCCCGGCGTGCCGGACTGGGCAATGCGTAGCGCGTTGCGCACGATCTCGTCCACCTGGTCGGGATATTCGATGCTGGCGCTGTATTTGACCGAGTTCTCGAACAGCGGCGTCTGCTTGACGAACTGGATGCGACCGCGGCGAACCCGTTGCTCGGTGACGCGGGCGCGCTGACCGCCGAGAAAAATGACCGGCGAATTTTCGACCTTCGCGCACATCATCGCGCCGGCTGCGTTGGCGATACCCGGACCGAGGGTGGCAAAGCACAATGCCGCCTTGCCCGTCATGCGGGAATGGGCTTCGGCCATGAAGCCGACCGAAAGCTCGTGGTGGGGCGCAACCACATCCCAGCCGCGTTTTTCGGCTTCCACCAGAAGGTGCACGAAATTCGGATCCGGTATGCCGAATATCGTCTTGATGCCCTCGGCCTCAAACAGCTCTAAAATGCGTCGATAAACGGGCGTGCCCATCGTCCAATCTCCAGGTTTGTTGTCCGTACAGCGGATTTTTGACGTTCCCGCCGGCTTTGTCCATCATCGCCTGTGCGTCGCAACCGTCGTTGCCGATCAGTAGGACTTGGGCAGTTCCAGAACCTTTTCCGCCAAATAGTTCAATATCATATGCGGGCTTATCGGCGCGATGCGCGGAATGAGTATCTCGCGCAGATAGCGCTCCACGTGAAATTCCTGCGCATAGCCCATGCCGCCGAGCGTGAGCATCGCGGTATGGCATGCCTCGAAGCCGAATTCCGCCGCCAAATATTTACCGGCATTGGCTTCGACGCCGCAGTCCTGCCGCAGGTCGAACAGCGTTGCGGCCTTCATGACCATGAGATTGGCCGCTTCGAGCTGCGCCCAGCATTTGGCCAGCGGGTGCTGGATGCCCTGATTCATGCCGATCGGGCGGCCGAATACGATGCGTTCGCGCGCATATTGAGCGGCACGTTTGATGGCGATCCGGCCCAGCCCCACCGCTTCGGCGCCCAAGAGAACGCGCTCCGGATTAAGTCCGTGCAGAATGATCTTGAAGCCTTGGCCTTCGTCTCCGATACGGTCTTCTTCCGGGATCCAAAGCTCCTCGATGAAAAGCATGTTCGAATCGACCGCGTGCCGTCCCATTTTGTGGATGAGGCGCACATCGATCCTCGATCGGTCCAGGCTCGTGTAGAACAGCGACAGCCCGTCCGTCTTGCGCTTGACTTCCTCGAGCGGCGTGGTGCGCGCCAGCAGAAGCATCTTGTCGGCGACCTGCGCCGTCGAAATCCAGATCTTCTCGCCGTTGACGAGATAGCCGCCGTCCTGGCGCCTGGCGCGCGTCTTGATCTCGGTGGTATTGAGCCCGGCATTGGGTTCGGTCACGGCGAAGCACACCTTGTGCTCGCCGCGGACGACCGGCGGCAGCATCCGCTCCTTCTGCTCCTGCGTGCCGAAGAGCACGACCGGCTGCAATCCGAAAATGGGCAGATGGACGCTCGACGCGCCGCTCATGCCGGCCCCGGATTCGGCGATGGCCTGCATCATGACCGCCGCTTCCGTGATGCCCAGCCCCGAACCGCCGAACGCCTCGGGCATCGCGATGCCCAGCCAGCCGGCGTCGGCCAGAGATCGATAGAAGTCTTCCGGAAAGGTCCCGGACCGGTCCCGCTCCAGCCAGTAGGAATCGGAAAACTGCGCGCATTGGCGCAGGATTGCTTCGCGGATGTTGGTTTGATCGGGGGACAGTGAAAAATCCACGGGACCGGCAGGCTCCCTTTCGCTCCGTTCCGTCTACTAGATTGCAGCCCCCCATCTGGCAACAGATTTGTTCGCATATCGGGCAATTGTGCCGATATCCGTTTGACGCTAAGGAAATTGTCGACCGCCGTTCAGCCGCTATCGGAGAGCAGAATGCAACAAAATGGACGGAAAGGGCCGCTGACCGGAATCCGGGTGGTGGATCTCACGTCTCTCATCATGGGCCCTTATTGTACGCAAATCATGGCGGATATGGGCGCCGACGTGATCAAAGTCGAATTGCCGTCGGGCGACGATGCGCGGTACATTTCCGTCGGTCCCGCGCCCGGAATGGCCGGCGTATTCGTCAACGCCAACCGCGGCAAGCGAAGCGTCGTGCTCAATCTCACGACAGTCGAAGGCAAGGCCGCGCTCGCTAAGATCGTCAAAACGGCCGATATCTTTGTTCATTCCATGCGTGCCAAGGCGATTGCGAAGCTGGGCTTCGACTATGCGGCGGTCGCGGAGATCAACCCGCGCATCATTTACACCAACTGCTATGGATTCAGCCGCCGCGGGCCGGACAGAGATCAACCCGCCTACGACGACACGATTCAGGCAGAGTGCGGAATCCCGGCCGTCCAAGAGATGTTGACGGGGTCGTACAGCTTCGTCGGCACGGTTATGGCGGACAAAATCGCAGGGTTGACCGCGCTCTATGCAACCATGATGGCGCTGTTTCATCGCGAGCGGACCGGCGAAGGCCAGGAGGTCGAGATCGGCATGTTCGAGACGATGGCGTCGTTCATGCTTGTCGAGCACGCAAACGGCGCCATGTTCGCCCCGCCGCTGGGGCCGGCGATCTATCCGCGGGCCGTTGCGCCCAACCGGCGCCCGCATCGCACGAAAGACGGATACATCGCGGCGCTCATTTACAACGACAAGCAATGGCGCGCCTTCGTGGATGCCGTTCAGCCCGCCTGGGCGAGCGACCCGGAGTTTGCAACGCTCGAGCAGCGGGCAAAGCGCGTGGACAAAGTCTATGGGCTTCTCGCCGCAACCTTCCGCGAAAGGACGACCGCCGAATGGCTGGCGCTGTTCAGAAAGCTCGGCATTCCGGCCGCACCCCTTCGCACGCCCGGAGAGCTGTTCGACAACGAACATCTCCAGGCGATCGATTTCTTCGAGACGGTCGAAACGACACACGGTCCGGTGCGCTTTCCGGGAATTCCGACCTGGTTCTCGCGCACGCCCGGCAAGGTGAGAGCCGGTGCGCCCGAACTCGGCGCTCACACCGAGGAAGTCCTCGCCGATGTGGGCTTTTCAGGTGTCGGCAAGGCCAAAACCGGCGCGCAATGAGCGCGCCTTCCGACATTCGCGCATTAATCTCACCGCGCAGGTGAAACAGCTCCGTCGGTGCCCCGCGCGAGCAAATCCCTGAAAAATTCCGCGCCTCGTGAAGAGCCGCTTCCCCAAGCTTTGGGACCGCATTTCTCCCATCTGTCCCGGCTAATGTCTTGCCCGACGGTGTGTTGCTCTGCCAAGACTACCGCAGAGCCGCCGGGTCACCCAGGGGAGCGCGGCACGCTCCTCGACGCGGGCCTGCGTCCTGCCGAACGGAATGAACATGGATATCAAAGCAGCGGATCCTGCCGCACCATCGATCCTGAAGGGTGTTCCGCTCGGTGAAGAGCCGGGGCTTGGAGCGTTGACGCTGCCGGGCTTCTTGCGCGAAGTGACCACGCGCTATGCCGATCGCGAAGCCTTGGTCATGCACGCGCCCGGCGGCGTCGTGCGGTGGACCTACGCAACGCTGTGGGAGCGCGCGGTCGAGGTCGCGCAGTCTTTGCTGGCGTGCGGTACGGCCAAGGACACCCGCGTCGGCGTCATGATGACCAACCGGCCGGAATGGGTCGCCGCCGTATTCGGCGCGGGCCTCGCCGGCGGCGTGGCGGTTCCGCTGAGCACCTTCTCCACCCAACCCGAGCTCGAATATTTGCTCAAGGCCTCGTGCGTCTCGGTCCTGCTGTTCGAACAGTCGGTTGCGAAGAAAGACTTCGTCGAGATCCTGGAAACGCTCGAGCCCATGATCGCCACTACGGGGCCGGGCGGACTCTACTCCACCAGATTTCCGTTCCTGCGCCGTCTGGCGGTGGTCGGCGGCGAGCGGCGCGCGTCGAGCGGCATGATCGAGAACTGGAATTCTTTCCTAGCAAGGGGCAAGGCGATTCCGCTCGCCTTGGTCGATGCGACCGCAGCCAGCACACATCCGTCGGACACCGGCGCATTGTTCTTCTCCTCCGGCACGACCATGAGGCCCAAGGGCATCCTGAGCACGCACCGGGGAATCGCCATCCAGCTGTGGCGCTGGCCGCGGATCTTTGCCCTTCACGACAACGTTCGGACCTGGACGCCCAACGGATTCTTCTGGTCGGGCAATTTCGGCATGGCGCTCGGCGCCACGCTCGCCGCCGGCGGAACAATCGTTCTCCAGCAGATATTCGATCCCGTCGAAGCGCTCGAATTGATGCAGACCGAGCACGTCACGAATCCCCATGCCTGGCCGCATCAATGGGCGCAGCTGGAAGCGGCCCCCAATTGGAATTCGGTCGATCTCTCTAGTTTCCGCTATGTCGATATGGGCAGGCCGGCGGGCCGGCACCCCAGCATCCGCCCGACCAATTGGACCGAGCCCGTCTGGTGCTTCGGCAACACCGAGACCTTCACGATCGTTACGGCATTCGCAAGCGGCACGCCTGCGGAAATCGTCGGCAACAGTCATGGCGAAGCCTTGCCGGGCAACACCATCAAAATCGTCGACCCGGAGACGGGCGAAGTGGTGCCGCGCGGCCAACGCGGCGAGATCGCCGTCAAAGGCCCGACGCTCATGCTCGGCTATATCGGCGCCCTGCCCGAAGAGACATTCGACGACCAGGGCTTCCTGCGCACCGGCGATGCCGGCTACATCGACGAGCACGGTCATCTCGTCTGGGAGGGCCGGCTCACGGACGTGATCAAGACCGGCGGTGCCAATGTTTCACCGGTCGAGGTCGACGAGGCGCTGCATCCCTGTCCGGGCGTCAAGGCGGCCAAGACGGTCGGCATGCCGCACGAGACATTGGGCGAGATCGTCGTGAGCTGCATCGTGCCGCACGAAGGCGCCAGCATCGACGAAACCGCGGTGCAGAACTTTCTCAAAGCGCGGCTGGCCAGCTACAAGGTGCCCCGCCGCGTGATCTTCTTCCGCGAGGACGAGCTGTCGTTGACGGGCAATGCGAAGATCAAGTCGGGCGCGCTGCGCGAACTGGTGGCGAAGCGGTTGCGCGAGGAAGCCGGCGCAGCGTAGTAGATTCTCACCTGGGAGCGCGGGCGTCCCCGCCCGCGTGAAGCCGCCATGACATTGCGCGGACGACGACGTCCGCGGTCCCACCATCAGCGCAGGAAATAAACGAGGAGATAAGAATGTCCGAAGCTCTGCCGCCCGAAGCGCCGTTCCTGCCGTTCGGCGACGTCGAAGTGGTCAAGCGCACGCGCTTTCAGAAGATCGTGGCGCGGACGATGGCGAACAACTGGACCGCCATCCCGCACGTGACGAACCACGACGAGGTGGATGTCACGGCGCTGGAGGCGCATCGCGGCACTCTGCCGGCCGATCAGAAGCCCTCGCCGCTGATCTATCTGATCAAGGCGGTGGTGGACGCGTTGCAGGCATTTCCCCATTTCAACAGCTCGCTTTCGCCCGACGGCGAAACGCTGATCCTGAAGAAGTATTTTCACATCGGTATCGCCATCGACGGCCCGCTCGGGCTGCTTGTCGGCGTGATCCGCGATTGCGACAAGAAGGATATCCCCGCGCTTGCCGGGGAACTGAAAGAGCTCACGGCGCTCGCGCGCAGCAAGGGACTACCGCTGGAGAAAATGTCCGGCGGCTGCTTCTCCATTTCCTCGCTCGGCGGCATCGGCGGCACCGGCTTCACGCCGATCATCAACGCGCCGGAAGTCGCCATATTGGGCGTCACCCCTACGCAGACCAAGCCGGTCTGGAACGGCACGGAATTCCTGCCGCGCAAGATGCTGCCGCTTTCGCTCAGCTGGGACCATCGCGTGATCAGCGGCGTGGACGCCGCCCACTTCCTGCGCCACATCGGCACCAGCCTGGCAAAGTGGGAGAGCGTATAGCACTTATCAGGCTTGCGACTACGCAGGCATGAATCCGGGCAGGCGAAGCGCTTTTTTGTCGAACGTCAAAGTACTGGTGCATCCGGCTCTCGCACCAAGAGCGGCGAGGAGAGCATCCGAGAACGTCCCCAGTTCCTCCTTCAGCGCGGTCATGGCAAGGAAAACTTCCTGCTCGCTTTCGATAACTAGAAGGTCAGCTTGCAGAAGCCTCTCCACGGTAGAGGCGATCTCTGAATTTGTAAAATGGTAGGCCCGCTCGAGCACCCATACCGTTTCAACGACTGCCACCAGGCTGAGATACCCCAGATTCCTTGGCGTCAGACGACGCTCAATGATCTCGCTGGCTCTAGGCGACTGAACGGGGTCGTCTTGAACGAGGTAGCGGACAAGAATATTCGTGTCGAGCCCGATCATCCTCGCGCGCGGCGCGCGCTCCGCGAGGCGCCCTTGGCGACGGAATCATTCATCTCTTCGAGCGACACGGGCCGTCCCAGCCTTGATTTCAGGATCCCCCGCAAACTGGAGACTGGGCGCTTGGGCAGCAGAACCACGCTGCCATCCGGATGCAGGAAAAACTTCACGCGATCTCCCGGCTTGAGCCGAAGATGCTCGCGAATAGCCTTTGGGATGGTTGCCTGGCCCTTGACGGTGAGCGCGGATTCCACGCCTGCACTCCTTACTTTTCGAGCGAAGTAATACCAGATCGACGGCTCGCAGACAAGCCGAGCGTCGGTTAGGCCCACTCCCGCCAGCGCGTCCGAGTTCCATCCCGGCGGAAAATTCCCTGCTTCAGGGAATTGCAGGGAATTTTGCCCTAACCGATGTGCCCTGACACCACAGTAGCATTTTAACAACCAAAACGGTATTGTGTCAACTAATGTCCGTGCTCGGAATGCGGGTCGGTTCAAGAACCGGCCCGCTACTCGGCACTCACGCCGGCGCGCCGAGCTGCGCCGGCAAAGTGTTCACGCCGCGGACATTGGACAGGACCGAGCGCGTCGCCCGCGACGGATCGACATCGAAATTCGGGAAACGCCGGAACAGCTCCTCGAACGCGGTGCGGATCTCCAGCCGCGCCAGATGGATGCCGAGGCAACGATGAATGCCGAAGCCGAAGAAAACCGCATCGAGCGGCGCGGCGCGCGAAACGTCGAATACGTCCGGGGCCTCGAATTTCCGCTCGTCGCGCGTGGCGGCGCCGGTGAGCAGCATCGTTTTCGAGCCTGCCGGGATTGTCGCGCCGTGAAGGGTAACGTCGCGGGTTGTCGTCCGTCCCTGCAGCTGCGATGGCGGGTCGAAACGCAAAATCTCCTCCACCGCACTTGGAAACAGGTTTGGGTTTTCCATCAGCTTCCTGCGCTCGCCCGGAAAGCGGTGAAACGCCATGGCGCCGTTGGGTATCGCCTTGGCGACGGTTTCGTGGCCGGCCGCCGCCAACTCGGCGAATCGGAAGGCCATCTCCTCGTCGGTGAGCCTTCTCGACTCTCCGGTATCGTCCTGCACTTCGCTTTCGATCAGATAGCTGATGGGATCGTTGCGCGGCCGGGCCCGGCGGTCGCGCACCAGTCCCCCATAGATTTCCAGAGTCTTTGCCATGACAGTGGCCAGTTCGGCCATGTCGGCGCCATCCTCGCCGCGAAAAAGCATTCTGTTGGTCAGGGCATGGATTTCATGCCGCAGCTCCGGCGGGATGCCGATCAGCTCGCTGATCACTTCCAGCGGAATGAGCAGCGCGAATTCCTGGACGAAATCGAATTCCGGCTTCGCGGCCGCCTTGTCGAGCAGCAAGGCGACCAGATTGCGGATGAACGGCTCGAGCGCGCCCATGCGCTCCTGCGTGAACACCTTGGTGATCAGGGCCTTGTGCCAGCGATGCTCGGGTGGGTCCTTGACGATGAGAAGCGGGATATGCGCGTCCATGCCCTCGATCGTGACGCCGCCCGCGCTTGAGAAGGTCTTGAAGTCGCGATGCGCTTCTAAGACATCGGCGTAGCGCGACAACGCCCAGAACTTCAGCGGCTCGCAATGGTAGACGGGGGCTTCGTCCCGCAGCCGCTTGTAAACAGGATAGGGATCGTTCGCGAATGCCTTGTCGTACGGGTTGAATTCGATCACCTTATTTCACCCTTGGGATGGCCCTTGGCGTTCTGCGATGCGCGCCTGGCGCCAGAAGAGTTGGGGCATGACGGCAGCTCAACTAGCCGAACCGCCAAGGGCCTGAAAGGTGGCGTGGGCAAAAAAAGTACGCCAAATCCAATTTCGCTGCCCTAATCTGCGCCGAGGCCGGCGGGCCATGCGGTTGTCGGCGTGAACTATTCTTGCGCAGGAGAACTCTGGAAAATGCAGGTTGCAATCGTCACAGGCGCCGGCAGCGGGATCGGGCTCGCCACCGTCGGAAAACTGGCCGAGATGGGAATGGCCATCGTCGGCGTCGGCCGCGACGCCAAGAAGCTGGAACTCGTCAAGACCGCCGTCAACGATCCGGCGCGCGTCGAAACCGTCGCCGTCGACATCACTGAGGATGACGCGCCCAAGCGCATCGTCGACGCAACGCTTGCGCGCTGGAACCGGATCGATTTTCTCGTCAACAATGCCGGCGCCGGCAGTCCCAAACCGCTGCACGAGACCGACGACAAGATGCTGGATCATTTTCTCGGCCTCATGCTGCGTGCCCCGTTCCGCCTGGCGCGCGAAGTGGTGCCGCACATGAAGAAGGGGTCGGCCATCATCAACATTTCGTCGACCTTCGCAGTCGTAGGCGGGATGCGCGGCGGTGCCTATTCCGCGGCGAAAGCCGGGCTGACGGGCCTGACGTCTCACATCGCATGCTATTATGGCGCGCAAGGAATCCGCGCCAACGCGGTGGCGCCCGGCGTCGTTCCCACGCCGATGACCCAGCACCGCCTGGAAGATCCGCAGTTCCGCCGGATCAATGTCGAGATGACGCCGCATTACCGCATGGGCACGGTGGACGACGTCGCCAGCACGATCGCATTCCTGTGCACGCCCGGCGCCAGCTTCATCAACGGGCAAACCATCGTCGTCGACGGCGGCTGGAGCTCGACGAAATACCTTTCCGATTATGCCCTGACGTCGGTGTGGACGCCAGCCGAACCGGGCAAGGCCACCTGACGTTGGGAAGCCTGATGTTTGAATCCTCCCTCGCAGTACACATTCTTCCTCCCCCGTGCGAAAGCATGGGGGATGTGTCGAGCTCCCCCGGCCTTGAACCGGGGGAGCGAGACGGAGGGGGGCAAACGCGCCGCCACTCAGTAACTGAACCGACGTCCACCTCGATGATTTGGTGGCTTGCGATTTGGACATTGCCGCAAAACGCAAGCCGCAGCTGGATTGCCCCCTCCGTCTCGCAGTGCTTCCCGCACTGCTCGCCACCTCCCCCATTTTGCTTTGCAAAACGGGGGAGGAAGAATGCTGGGCCATTTCAAAACGGTGCGGAAACATCTTTTCCATGACTTCAAGCCAAAAAGTGATTGCCGGCTGGCGCGTCCGGTGGGACGAGGAACGCGCGAAACGCGCCTACGCGCAGGGCTTGTGGGTACGCGAAACCTTGGCGGGCGCGCTGCAAAGGGCCGCACAACAAACGCCGGATCGCGTGCTCGTTATCGACGGCGATGTTCGCCTCGACGCCCGGACGCTCCATGCCCAGGCAACCGCGCTCGCCCAGGCCATGCTGGAGCGTGCTCCGCCGTGCAGCGTCGTGTCGTTCATGCTGCCCAACTGGCACGAGGCGGCAGCGATCTATCTTGGCGCCACGCTGGCCGGAATGGTGGCAAATCCGATCCTGCCGTCGCTGCGCGATCATGAGCTGTCGTTCATCCTGAAAGACGTCGGCACGCGGCTGATCTTCGCTCCTTCGCAGTTCCGGAACACCGACTACGCCGCCATGTTGAGCCGCGTGACGGCGTCAATGGACTTGGCCCCGCATGTGATCGTCCTGCGCGGCGATGCGGGACCTCACACCCCTTATGCGTCGCTCACGCAGAGCAAGGGGCAGAAGCACGACCTGCCCCGGCTCGATGCGGATGCGGTGCGGCTGGTGATGTTCACCTCCGGCACCACCGGGCGCCCGAAAGGCGTGCTGCACAGCCACAACTCGATTCACGCGCTGATCCGCCAGCTCGGCGAGCATTGGCTCATCGCGCCGGGCGACACGTTTTTGGTGCCCTCCCCGATCAGCCATATCGGCGGCTCCATCTATGCGTTCGAATGCCCGCTGCTGCTGGGCACGAGCGCAATCCTGATGGACCGCTGGAACGCAGACGACGCGGTCAAGCTGATCGACGGCGCGCGCTGCACCCACATGGCAGGCGCTACGCCGTTCCTCGAACAACTGCTTGGCGCCGCGCGCAAGGCCGGCACGCGCCTTCCCAGCCTGAAGGTGTTCATCTGCGGCGGCGCGTCCGTTCCGCCCTCGCTGGTCCGCAATGCCGCCGAATATTTAGAGCGCGCCGTGGTGACCCGCGTCTACGGTTCGACGGAAGTGCCGGTCACGACGGTGGGCGCGATGCACCATGGCGATGTCGCGCACGCGGCGGAGACCGACGGGCGCGCGGGTCTCGCGGAAATCAAGATCGTCGACGCCGCCGGCAATCGGGTCGCCGAAGGCGAGATCCGCGCGCGCGGCCCGCAAATGCTGATGGGCTATTGGCACGCCGAAGATGAAGCCAATGCTTTCGACGCGCAAGGCTATTACCGCACCGGCGACCTTGGGCGCTGGGCCGACGGCGATTATCTCGTCGTCACCGGCCGGGCAAAAGACATCATCATCCGCAACGGCGAAAACATTTCACCGAAGGAAGTCGAGGATATCCTCGTCAACCATCCAAACATCGCCGAGATCGCCATCGTGGGCCTGCCCGACCAGAGGACCGGCGAGCGTGCGGTTGCCGTGATCGTGCCCAAGGCCTTGCCGGGCCCCGATGTTGCGAGCTTGCGCAGCTATCTCGAGGCCGTGGGCATGGCGGCGTTCAAGATTCCCGAGGAAGTCGCCATCTGGGAATCGCTGCCCAAGAACGACGCCGGCAAAGTGTTGAAGGAACAGGTGCGGACGACGCTCAAAGCCGCACGGCAACCGAGCTGATAGGCCCGCCGGTTGCAGTCCTGCGTAGCGAAGCACACAACGGCTCTTCGCAGGTGTTTGGTCTTTCGATCGGGACATGCAAATATTTGACGTTGGTCAACCTGCGGGGGAAATGAGAATGGTTTTTGCGCGATGGGCGCTCGCCGCCGGCGCGGTCGTTGCTCTGGCAAGCTCGGCTCTGGCGGACGAAGGCATGTGGACCTTCGATAATTTTCCCGCCGCCGCCGTGAAGTCCAGCCTGGGGGTGAGCATCGATCAAGCCTGGCTCGATCGCATTCGCGGGGCCGCCGTGCGTCTGTCCACGGGGTGTTCCGCCTCGGTGGTCACGGGCCAGGGGCTGGTGCTCACCAATCATCACTGCGTGCGGGATTGCGCGCAGGATCTTTCGACTGCAAAGACCGACTACGTCAAAGACGGATTTGCGGCGGCCGCCCGCGAGGACGAGAAGCTCTGTGCCGGAATGCAGGCGGAGATACTGACCTCCATCTCCGATGTCACGGACACCGTGTCGAAAGCGACCGCGGGCAAGACCGGACAGGATTTCGTGAAGGCGCGCGACGCGATCGTTGCGCGCCTGGAGAAAGACGGTTGCGCGGGACGGGAAGCGCAATTCCGCTGCCAGGTCGTCAATCTCTACCAGGGCGGCCAGTACAAGCTCTACGCCTTCCGGAAATATTCCGATGTCCGCCTGGTGTTTGCGCCGGAGATGCAGACGGCGTTTTTCGGCGGCGATCCCGACAACTTCAATTTCCCCCGCTACGATCTCGATTTCTCGCTCGTGCGGCTCTACGAAAACGGCAAGCCCGTTGTTACGCCTGACCATTTGCGCTGGCGCGCGGCGCCTCCCGTGACCGGCGAACCGGTCTTCGTCGTCGGCAATCCGGGCGCGACGTCGCGGCTTTTGACGGTCGCGCAATTGCAGACCCTGCGCGATCTGACGCTGCCGGATTCTCTCGTCACTCTGGCCGAATTGCGCGGCCGGCTGATCCGCTTCGGCGAAGAAAGCGCCGAGCACGCCCGCATTGCCGACGATATGCTGTTCGGCACCGAAAACAGCTTCAAGGCGCTGCATGGCTATGACGAAGCGCTTCTCGCTCCCGGGGTCATGGCCGCGAAGGCGAGCGCCGAAAGCGATCTCAAAAGCAAGGTTGCCGCCAACCCCCAACTCGCCAAGGACATCGGCGATCCGTGGCGCGATCTCGAAAGCGTGCAGGTCGTGCGCCGCAATCTTTACTATCCCTATACCTACATGGAAGCCCGTGCCGGATTCGGCTCGAAGCTGTTCGGCTATGGGCGGACCTTGGTGCGCGCCGCGCAGGAACGCCCGAAGCCCGATGGCGACCGGCTGCGCGAATACAGAGACAGCCAGCTTCCCCTGGTGGAAAAAACCGTTCTCGATCCCCAGCCGGTCTATCCCGAACTCGAGCAGATGGCGATCGAGTTCTGGCTGTCGAAGCTGCGCGAGAATCTGACCGCCGATGCGCCGGGCACCAAGACGTTCCTGGGCAGCCGATCGCCGGAAGAACGGTCGGCCGCGCTTGTCAAATCGAAGCTTTCCGATCCGGCTTTCCGCAAATCGCTCTGGGACGGCGAACTCGCCGCCGTGCGGTCTTGCGGCGATCCGATGATCCGCTTCATCCTGGCAACCGACGCGGCCTCGCGCGCCGCGCGCAAAGCATACGAGGATCGCGTGTCGGCACCGACGGACCGCGCGCAGGAGAAAATCGCCAAGGCCCGTTTTGCGATCTACGGGACCGGCATCTATCCGGATGCGACGTTCTCGCTGCGGATCAGCACTGGCAAGGTCGAGGGGTGGACGGAGAAAGACGCGCCGGTCTCGCCGTTCACGCGGTTCGCAGGATTATGGCAGCGTGCGACAGGCCGCTTCCCGTTCGATCTGGCGCCGCGCTGGCAGGCCGCCAAGGGCAAGCTCGACGACGACACGGTCTTCGACTTCGTCACCGACAACGATGTCATCGGCGGCAATTCCGGATCGCCGGCGATCGACGCCAAGGGCGACGTGATCGGCGCGGTGTTCGACGGCAACATCGAAAGCTTGGGCGGCAATTATTACTTCGACGACCAGGTCAATCGGACCGTTGCAGTATCGACCGCAGCGATCACCGAGGCGCTGAAAAAGGTCTATGGCCAGGACGCGCTGGTGAAGGAGCTGACGGCGCCGTGACTGCGACGATGGACGCTACAGTGGAAAGCGGCATCGAGATGGACCTAGCGAAGGCTGGCGGGCCACGCCCGACGATAATGAGCACAGTGTCCCCGCCATACCTCGTCATGGAAGCCGTCGCGATCGTGCCTGCGTGGCGCATAAGGCAGGCGGCGGCTTTTCATGCACGGGAGCGTCATAGCTGTCTTGCCGCGTGAGCTTTGCGGCCTGTCGCTTGCCTTTGCTATTTCAGCCTTATGGTCGAGCCGCTGCTTGCCGCTGACGCCCGGATCGCGTCGAGCACCTCCATCTCGGCCACGCCATCAGCGAATGTCGGAAGGGACACCGCCTTAGGCGGGGCGCCGCCCTCAATAAGGACGCGGAAGCTTTCGCAAAGACGCACATAGGGGCGCAATTCGGACTGAACCAGCAGGCGCCACTTGGCGGTTTCCTGGCGAGGGTCGGAGCCCAACGGCGGCAGCGGCGGCAACCGAAGATCATCTGCGGTGGGCACCACCCGCGTCCCCTCGCGGTCTGCGACGCGAATGTCCGAGCCCTCCACCCAGGCCGTTCCCTCCGTGTCCAGCACCCGGACGACATCGAGCGCCGGGCCCCAAGCCGCGGCCGTCTGCTGCACCACGCCTTCCGCGCCGCCCGAACTCTGGAAGCGGAATACGAAACTGTCGTCTGCCCCGTGGTGGCCGGAAAGCCGCGGCAGAGCCGCGCTCAGCGAGGCAAAGTCGCCGAGCAGGGTGCGGATCCAGTCGATCAGATGCGAGCCGGCCGCCCCTAGCCAGCCGCCGCCTGCTTCGACATCGAACCACCAGGCGGGCATGTTGATGTCGGGATTGACGAGATAGGGGATGAACGAGGTGAAGGTCGCAAGCCTGGGCTGTCCGATCACGCCTTCGGCGATGACCCGTGCGAGCATCGCGCGCTCGGGCATCCAGCGGAACTCATGACCGACGAGATGTGCAACACCCGCGCGCTCCGCGGCCTCGAGCATCGCGCGAGCCTCGGCATGGTCCTTGGCGAACGGCTTCTCGCAGAGAACATGGCATCCTCGCGAGATGGCCGTGAGCGTCAGCTGTTCATGCGTATGCGGCGGCGTCGCCACGGCGACCGCCACCACCCCAGTCCTGATAATCGCCTGGTCGAGATCCGTGAAGGCGTTGCGTACGGCGTTGGCTTCGGCCCGCTCGCGGGTGCGCCCGAGGTCCGTCCCGACGAGACCGACGACGTCGAACCCTGCGGCGCGAAGCGCAGGAATTTGGATTCGGCAACCGAACCCAGTGCCGACGACCAGGGCGGGCGGTTGAGCTGATCTCATGCAATGACCTGTCACTGGAGACGATGTGGTGAAACCGTACCTCCGACTTCCTGCTCGAACCTGGCGAGATTCTCACGCACCTCTTCGGTGTCCAACGCCGTGACTGGTTGTGAATCGGTGTCGAACATCGACCCCGATTTGGAGTGGCGGACTTGGACGGATTCGAACTGTCGATATGGAATTCGATTTGCGTCCGCTAAGCCCCGGAAACGTCGGGTGAATTTCAAGCCTCGACACGAAAGCCGGACTGGAGAATGGTGACTCGCGTCACGGTGGGGGCGCTATGAGACACCGTGCCCAGGCGATCGCCACTGTTCCGCGCCGAGTTCGCAACGCTCAGGCTACATCTGATCAAGATCGCCGCGCGCGTGGTGGAAAGCGCCGCGCGCATTCGCATCTCGCTGCCCAGCGCGTGTCCGGATGCCGCGCTCTTTCGCCATCTCGCCGGCCGCTTTGCCGCCGCCGGACCCTGACAGACGCGGCCGTGTCGCCGCGACCAAAGCCCGTCGTCGAAACCTTCAACCAAGACAAACCAAACTCAAATCGCGGTGCAACAAACGCAACGAATCAGTGTGCTCCGCGCCCAAAAACTTCCCGCCTGGCGGCAAATCAACCTAATATCGTTGAATAAGCCGGGTTAGAGTGCGCCACGGCGGCCACCATGCTCCGAGCAGGAATAACGCCACAGCTCCGCAACCGCAGCCGGAAAACCCGGGACGCTTGATATTCATTGTAAATTAACATGCTGAGGTTCCCGTGTCAGAACGCCCTGTCGATCAAGAGAAGGCCGCCAGCGCATTTTATGCGGCGCTGGACATGGATGTTAGTTATTTTCCGGCGATATGGCATACATACAAGGTTGGGCATCTGCTGATGACGGACCTCGATCGGATCTGTCGCGCTCAGGGGTTGAGCATGGCCGATATCCACATGATGGGCGCAGTGCGTGTCGGTAACGGACTATTGCGAGCCACCGATCTAGCCCAAACACTTCATGTGTCGAACGCGGTGTTATCCGCGCGTGTGACCAAGCTGGAGGGGACGGGACTGATCGAGCGATTGCCTTGTGGGGATGATCGACGTGCGCACTCGCTCAAACTCACTGCGGAGGGAATTGCTAAACTTGATGCCGCCATAGCGATGATCGGCGAGCACGCGCAATTCGTCAAATCCTGGCGCCGCCTTTCCGACCACGATCGCAGCGAGCTTGAGCGGATCATGGGCGAATTCCACAACCAACTCGATCGCGAATTCATTTCGTTGAGACGACAAGAAGGTTAGGGGGCTTAACAACTTTAATTTGTGGCCACCGCACCGCAGCGATATTCCGTCACCCAAGCACGAGGCGAAATTACTCTCCTGGGAGGGAGGCATGGTCATGCAAACTTTGGGCAGCAACAAGATTGAATTCACCACACCGGTAGAACCACCGCTTGTCCTGAGCGCTCCCGAAAATGCAGATTGGGTTGACGAAGCGGATATCGTCATCATCGGTTTTGGCAGTGCATCCGCCGTGGCAGGCCTGCAAGCGCGAGAGGATGGTGCCAGTGTCATCGCGATTGACCGTTTCGGGGGAGGAGGCACGACGGCTATCAGCGGTGGCATCATCTATGCCGGTGGCACGAAGTATCAGCGCGAGGCGGGCTACGATGATACCGCTGACGACATGTACAAATATCTCCGCTTTGAGGGCATGGCGGTCAAGGACGACACGCTGAAGCGTTATTGCGACGACAGCGCCGCCAATCTTGATTGGCTGAGCAAATATGGCGTGCGCTTTGGCTCGTCGGTCTATCAGCATTCGACCAATTACCCACCCGATGGGCATTTCCTCTATTATTCGGGCATGGAAAAGGCGCGGCCCGAAGTCGCCTATGTCGCGCCACGCGGGCACCGTACCGTCGGCAAAGGCATGACGGGCAAGATCTATTGGGAAGCCCTGCGCACATCTGCATTGAAAGAAGGTGTGCGGCTCAGGCCGCATTCGCCGGTGCGCCGGTTGGTCATGGACCAGAACCACCGGGTGATCGGCGTCGAATGTCAGGTGATCCCGCAGAACCAATGGGCTCGGCACGATGCGCTCTACAAGAAGGTAACACCCTATCGTCCGCTGAACGGTGCACGCGGCGAGCAAGCCGTGCAGGACTGCCTCGCCTTCGAAGCTACGCTCCCGCAGCAGCGCGTGCGGATCCGCGCGCATCGGGCGGTGATCATCGCGGCGGGCAATTATACCAACAACCTCAAGTTTCTTGGCCGTTACCGACCGGAATTCCGGAACTGCTACAAGGAAATCGTCCGCATGGGTACTCTGGGCGATGATGGCAGCGGCATCGAGTTGGGCCTGTCCGCCGGTGGCGAACTGGCCTGCATGGATGCGGCTGTACTGTCCCGGCCCTGCCATCCGCCGCTTGCATATGTGACGGGCGCACTTGTCAATTTGCAGGGCAAGCGCTTTATGAACGAGGACGCGAACTACTCGGTGCTCGGCCAAGCTGCCTCGGAACAGGAAAGCTACGCTTCCTGGCTGATCGTCGATTCCTCAACTTTCTGGAAAGGCTTCCGGCAGCTTCTGCCGCCAGGACAGTTGTTTTCGCTGTTTGGCATGCCAGCATTTCTAAACCTCCTTTTTGGAGGCACAAAAAGGGCTCGAACTTTTGATGAGCTTGCGAAGAAGTGCGGCATGCATGCGGACAACGAACTCGCCGCAACGGTTGCCGCATACAATGCTGGCGTTGTTCTCGGCAACGATGCTCTAGGCAAACGTAAAGAGAACCTCGGCACAATAACGAAGGGGCCGTTCTACGCGATTAACATGTCGCTTCACAACAAATGGAACATGAGTTCTGGCATGCCTTACGGCGGTCTTGCAGTGAATGAAGAAACAGGCGCGATCGTCGGGGCCGACGGCTCACCAGTGCCGGGCCTGTTCGGTGCCGGGCGTTGCACCGTCGGCATGTCGTCGCGCACGACCTTCAGCGGCTTGTCGCTTGGTGACACTGTCTTCTCGGGACGGCGTGCCGCGCGCAGCGCCATGCTGGGACAAACGGCGATCCACGGCGGACCTCATTGAACTCAAGCCAAGGACCCGTATTTGGCGGCCGGATTTCGCGGAGGACGACATGATCGAAATCTCGCTCCCAACCGCGGCCGCGATTGTCTTAAGCCACAGGTGGAACCGCATATCTGTTCGCCGGATTCGATGGCGGTGCGCAGCGCTAGGGAATTTCTGCTTTCTTATCACATCCGCGAAGCTCAACCGCATCAAGTCCTTCGCCTAACCTTCGGGCAGGCGAGGAGTTGATCAATGCGCAATGGCGAAAGAAAATTCGGCGGTGCCGAATGGCGAGACGCCGTGGAAGGGGGGGCGGCAAGGAGCGACCGGGGAGGCCCCAGTCCAGAGAGCGCAGCACCCGAAGGTGCCGGAACGAAGTGGAGTACCTGGAGCGGGCGGAAGGTTGCCGAGCGAGCGCGCAGGTCTATACTGAAAAATGCAGCGGAACCGGGGAGTTTCCGGGGAGAGCGATGGGCAGCAAAAGGATTAACAAAGGCCTAGGCACCCAGGCGATTGAGCGCGCGATAGCAGTGCTGCGCGAGATCTCCGCGAGCGGTCAACGAGGCGTCCGGCTCTCCGATATCGCACGACGCTGCGAACTCCATACGAGTACGGCACACCGCATCCTCTCGAGCTTGGTTCAGGAGGGGTTGGTCCGACAGCAGCCCGGCAGCCCTCTCTATCGCCCAGGGGCGACACTTTTCGAGTTTGGCCTTTCGTTTTCAGACCGCAGCGACTTGCAGTATGCGGTGAGAAGCAAGCTCGCGACCTTGGCGGCGCAGACCAACAGTATCGGGTTTTTGATTTTCCGCAGCGGTGACAATTTCATCTGTGGTATGCGCGTTGGCGGCGCCGGAATTGACGTATGCGGTTTTCCAGGTCACCGGTTGCCTCTGGTTATGTCGTCGGGCGGGGCTGCGATGCTCCTCGCATTGCCAGGAGCGGAAGCGACCGTAACGATCAGCCGCAACATCGCGAATTTGAGCAATTGCAGCGATATCCGAATTCAATCGATCCACCGGATGCTTCAGCGGTCGTCCTCTGAGGGTTTCGGTGTGAGCGCAGGGAATATCCTGCCTGGGCTGAATTCCTTTGGGGTCCCGCTCCGCGATGCAAGCGGAACACCCTTCGCGGCGATTTCACTGACCGGTCCCGCGCGCATGCTTCCCCTGGAGCGGCGGACCGAAATCCGCGATCTCCTGCAAGAGGCTGCGGAGGGCTTGGGAACGGCGGCAGTAAGCTCTATTCCGCATTAACTACGGCATTGAGGTCGTCCACCGCATTGGTGAATTCGGTCAGCATGTCGTAGATGACCTGCTTGACGGTGGCCTCCTCTTTCATGAGCGCGACAATTTGACCGACCGGCGGACTCATGAAGTCCTTTGCCCGGCCGCGATTGATGCGTAGGCGCGCTTCCATGGTGACGAGGGTTTGCAGCGGCATCGGCAGGGTTGGTGGCGCCCCCGGCTTTTCCCATGCGTCCGTAAGCTTGCTACGCAGAACGCGCACAGGCTTCCCCGTGCGGCTTTTGGACTGAATTGCGTCCTCGGCCTTGGCGGCAAACAGCCGCTCCTTCTCTTCAGGCAAAAGGTCGCTCTGCTTGGTGCCGAGCCATATCGAACCGCACCAGATACCCGCAGCACCCATCGCGATGGCGGCAGCCATCTGTTTACCGCTGCCGATACCGCCCGCCGCCAAGACCGGCATTGGCGCCACCAACTCAATAACCTGCGGCCATAAGATCATCGACGAGATCGTACCGGTATGCCCGCCGGCTTCGGCACCTTGCGCGACCAAGAGGTCGACGCCCGCTTCCTTCTGGTAAAGTGCATGCTCAACCTTGCCAACCAACGCTCCGACCTTGATGCCGCGTGCGTGCATACGCTCGACCTGCTCACGCGAAGGCACCCCAAGCGCATTGACGATCATCTTGATCGGGTGCTCGAGGCAAACATCGAACAGCGCTTCGCTTTCCTCGCGCGTCATGTTCACCTTCTTGACCTCACTCTTGATCATCTCCTCGGCTTTGCCTGCCGGGAGCGGCGGTACGCCCGAATCGTCCAATAGCTTACGAAGGAACAGCGTTTGATCCTTCGGCAGCGCATTGATGTCGACCTTCGATTCGCCCACAGGCGCATGATTGTTCGGCATCAGAATGTCGACGCCGTAGGGCTTGCCGCCGACGTGATCGTCAATCCAGCGAAGCTCTTCCTTGAGCTGCTCTTTGGTGTAGTAGCCCGCGCCGAGGCATCCAAAGCCGCCAGCCTTTGAAACCTCGACCACGACGTCGCGACAATGAGAGAAGGCAAATATCGGCACATCGATGCCGAGCAATTTCGTGGCGGCGGTCCGCATAGTCGCTTCCTACTAGAATTAAGCCGATAACCTGCCCGCGATGTGTGCAGAGAAATCGCCGCACCATCACGTCGAACGTTCACACTCCTGACGCAATCAGTCGTCTCGCAGTGTGAATTACAGGCCGTAGAGACGCGCCGCGTTGCCCCCTAGAATTTTCTTTGCCTTTTCATGGCCGACAGCGTTATAAATATCCTTCGCGACGCTGCCGGCATAGCCATACACGCTTTCCGGGTGCGGATAGTCCAGCGACCACATTACATTGTCCGCACCGATCCTATCGATCAGCTCAATTCCAACCTGGTCTTCCATGAAGCTCGCCAGGCACTGCCGCTTCCAGTAGTAGCTCGGCATTTGCGGAAGCCTTGGTCGCAGCATCGTGTGGCAGGAGCGGAAAATCTTATCCATGTCGGCCAGCGCGCCTGCGACCCAAGAGATGCCGCCTTCGACAAACGCAACTGTGAGCTTCGGGTGGCGCTCCAGGACAGCAGAGAAAATCAGCTGCGCAAGGTGCGGGCGGAAGGGGGACATATTACGCGTGTAATTCGCGCCCATTGAGCCATAGCCGAAGAATTCCTGAACAGCCGAGATGTGGAAGGAAAGCGGAAGTCCAGACTCTTCAATTGCGGTCCAGACGGGATCCATCTCACGGCTGTTGTAACGGATGCCGCGTGGATACGACGGCATCATCACCGCCCGGTAGCCCAGTTGCTTAATCTTCTGCATTTGATCGCGCGCGGTTTCTGGATTCAGGAACGACGTCAACATTGCGACACCTGCCAGGCGCTTTCCCGCCGGTCGCGTATATTCGCTAAGCCATTGGTTATAGACATCCATACAGGCCACATAGAGTTCAGGGTCTTCGCCGAAAATGGCGTTCAAGGCTTGCAGCTGTCCGTGATAAATCACCGAACCTTCAATACCTTCGGAATCCATCGCATGGAGCCGCTCGTCGATATCCCAAAATCCCGGACATTCGAATGCGATTCCGCCAACGCCTGGGGCTACTAGGTCCCGCCCTTTGACCTTCATGTGCAGATGGCCCGTCTCAGCATCGCGCCAAAATTGCGGCGCGCGGTCCTTGAACTTTGGCGGCGGGCGCTCTTCCCAAAGATGGTCCGCCTCAAGAGCATGATCGTCGGCGGAGATCATGCGGATGTCCGCGGGCGGTCGCCAGCTGTCAGCGGGCACCTTGCGATCGATGGGGATGGGAATCAGGTCAAAATCAACGCTTTCCATCGGAGTTCATCCTGGTGGCTGCAAACGGAGAAACGAGTTGCGCGACGAGGGCGTTCACTTTTGTCGAATGCTATGCGTCCAGTCAGATGCAGACAAGCCACTTTGCCACTATGCGGAAATATGTGGTGGCGCACATAGCGATGTGCACTGCGGAATGATTGCATGCTCCACAAAAAACAAATGCCATCGCGCAGGAACGGGGTGGCCGTGATTTGTCGAAGGTTGGGATCAGACGCCGGCGTATTTTGCGGAACGCTTTTCCTTGAACGCCGCCATGCCTTCCTTGGCATCGGCTAGGTTCGCTGCGACTGTAAGTGCGGTGAGCTCCTGATCAGTGAACTGTTCGAATGTTATCGCACCGGCATTGAACAGGCGCTTGGTCAGCGCGAATGCATGCGGAGGCTGACCGGCCAGCTCACTCGCCAGCACAAGGACTTCATCCATGAGGCTATCTTCGCCGGCGAGCTGAGTCGCGAGTTCGATATCAACGGCTTCACGGCCGGAGACAAGCTTTGCGCGATAGATGATATCGCGGGCTTTGAACTCGCCGATCAGGCGCGACATCAGGAACATGATGCCGCCTTCCGGTACCTTGGCGAGGTTCATGAAGGCCGGCCGAAATTTGGCGGTCTCCGTGCACACGAGCCAATCGCAGGACTTCAGGGACGCCATACATATTATAGAAGCGGCGGCTGATCGAGGTCGGGGGATTTCGACTTGCGCCCCGGTGCATGCCTCGCGATCGGGCGCCCCAGGATGCGTTCGAGATCGGCAACGAATTGTGCCGTAGCGAGTGGGCGACCTGTGCGTTCCGAGCGGCGGATCATGGCAAACCGCTCCTCGTCGGCCGCATCCGACCAGCAGCTTCGCGAAATCCCCGACCCGTTCGAGTACGGGCTTCACGGTGACCAGACCGTCGTTGCGTCCCGCGAGGTGGGCGCGCACGCTCGACCAAGGCCAATCCTCAGCCCGCGCAACCAGACGCCCGCGCACGGGATTGATCAGCAGCGCGCCTGCCTGAACGAGCACTGCTTCTTACCAGCTTTCTTGCCGTGCATGGTGCGCCGCTCGCGCGCGATGCTCTTAGACTGCGACGGGACGCGGGCACCGACCGGCTCACTCGCAAGCTCCTAAAAGCCTATCAAAACCTGTGTTTTCTGCAATACTCCGTACACAGACGAGGTGCCTCGATCGCGGGTCCGGCTTCGTCCCGAATTTGGTCCGCCGGATAAGTCGTACCAGGAAAAACGGCGAACAGAGAGTGCATCGCCAGCAGCGGCGAATTTCGCCCTCAGAAGATGACTCTTCGCTCGAGTTCCGAAACCCGTACCGGAAATTTGCCCGACATTTCCGAGGGACAGCGGCGAGCCCGAAAATCGTCTAAGTACTTAATATATAAGGACCATTTGGTGGCGGATGCAGAATGATTCGAATTGTCGATATGGCTTTTTTTCCCTGATTTTGTTGCATTTCTGAGCTGCCGGATGAGGTCGCCTCCGTGCCGACAGCGACCACGCTGGGCCTGCACGGCGCTGTGGAAGAAGCGCCGCGCCGGTAAGACAGGCGAGCTGGCCAAATGACTTGCACGGACGCCGTACGTACAGTACAACAACGCCAAGGAGGTTGATATGGCGTCGAACGCAACGGCTCGCGATGACCGGATCGAAATCCGGGCCACGAAGGAGGAAAAGCGCATCTTGGTGGCGGCGGCGGCGCAGGAGCGGCTCGACGTGACCAGTTTCATCATGCGCCGCGTGCTTCCGGCTGCGCGCGAACTGGTTGATCAGGCCGAACGCATCGTTCTGTCGAAGAGGGATACAGAGCGTGTGTTGAGCCTCCTTGAAAATCCGCCCAAGCCCACGCCGACACTCATGGACGCGGCCAAGCGCCGCCGTCTGCGCAAGTGACGGCTGGTCTTGATTGGCGCGAAGAGCCCATAGCCAAGCGTCATAATCGCAAGCATTTCGATTGCGGCGTCGCGGCCCTCAATGAGTATTTCGATCGCTTCGCCCGCCAGAATCATGAATCGGGCGGAGCAAAAACTTTCGTCGCCGTATTGCCGACCGAACCCAATCGCGTCCTTGGCTATTATTCCATCAGCCCGGGCGCGATCGAATTTGCCCGCGTCCCCGCAAAGCTGACAAAGAAACTCGGCCGCAACGATGTGCCGGTCTTTCGGCTGGGCCGTCTGGCAGTGAGCCGTCATGTTCAGGGCCAAGGACTCGGCGCCGACCTCCTGTTTGCGGCGGGCGAGCGGGCGCTGGCCGTTGCAACAGAGGTTGGCGGCGTCGCACTTGCCATCGATGCAAAAGACGAGGCGGCTGGCAAGTGGTATGCGCGCTTCGGCGCGATGCCGCTCCTCGACGATCCGCTGAGGCTGGTCCTGCCGTTGGAGACGATCGAAAACGCGATCAAGCAAGCAGAGGCTCGGCGTTGATCGGGTAATTCTCAGCGCCGCAAATCCGCAACGCCGAGTTCATCCCACATCCAGCTCACGTCGTACCCAGCCATCGCGGCATTACTCTCTTGCTGCGCTATGCCGTTCTCCAGAATTTTGAGCCAATCGACGAGCTTCTGCCGACCTCTTGCCGTTTTCGTAGCCTTCCGCGGCGTCAGGTTTCCGAGCGTCGGCACCGGCTCGTCGAGAAGCGCGCGGTAATGACGTTCGAGGCTTTCCTGAACGATTGCGCGTTCTTCGTCCGGCGAGAGGCCGGGCAGTCCAGGTCCGGCTTCGCCCGATGGCTTCGATTCCATCAACTGCTCGACCGTTTTCGATTCGATTATGGGCTCGCCGACGAAGGCGCCGATAACCGGATCGATCATTGCGCGCGCTTTCGCGGCGGGCCGCGGCGAATTCGTTTCCAGGACCAGCGTTGCCCCATTCAGTTCAACATGCCCCATCGATATGGAACCGTCGCCGAAACTTGAAATGAGCGTCTGAGCGTTCGCAGGCCGATTCTTTCCGCCACGCATGGCGGGGGCGCTCCAATTCCACAACGTTTCGTTCTGGCGATGAAAGCCCGGGATCGCCGTCAGCGCACGTCCGAGTGCCTTCCGGTCGGCACCTGATCTCAGCGGATAGCGCACCGTCGTCCAGGCGATCTCGTCGCCGTCGCTATTGCAGATTTTCGGCAGTTTCGGATTGAGCGTCCGCTCGAGAACGTCGTCAAGCCAGATGTTGGTGAACAGGAAACCGGCGTGGCGCAGAATCTCCGTGTCGAGAGAGTATTGATCGATCTCGGTGTCCCCGGCGCTGCTCCGTTTCCGCACGATCTTCCGGGCCTCCGGACGCATCTCCTTTCTGAGATCGGCGAATCCGTCGAGGATGGCGTCGCTGAGATCATGGCGGAACGGCAATAAGCCGCCAGCCATTTCGATTTTTGGCCCGACCTGCACGATACGCGCGGCGATCCGGTCCCATTGCTTCAAATAGTGCGTACCGGATTTCTCGCTCACGCGCACAGGCTCGCCGCCGCGCAAGAGATCGCGGGCCAGAAACGACTCGTCGCGCACGATGTTGCTGACTTCGTAAAGGCTCATCACGGAAGAGCGAAGCGATGCCATGTATCGCTTATTGGGAACGCTCTCGTTCCAACCGCGCCGTTTCAAGTAGTCATCAACGACATTGCTGCCATCGTCGAGATCGGAAGCCAGAAAGTCCTCGAAAACGCATCCCAACAGTACAGAGGCGTGGTGCTCCCCAAGGGTGGCGCCCAAATCAGCGGGCGCAATTCCGGCTTTTGCACATGCAGGCCCCAAATGTCGCTCGATCCAGTCGTCGAACGGTTCCTGCCATTCTTCGCGGCGGAGCCATTTCATCAGACCGGAGAGGACGTGAGCGCTTGCCATGTGCGAGCCTCACCTTCCCCGTAGTGCACTGCAAGCACTGGATTGCCGCTTCGCGATTTTGCTCACAGACAATGACGCGAGGGTGAACACGTCACGCGTCATTCGCGCAACGAATACCCGCGAACCCAACGCGAACACACCCGAATTCCTCCAAATTCGCGTACCCGGAAAAGTCGTACTACGGAAAACCGCGAACTGAGAATGCATCGCTGGCATCTGTACGGCGCAAAGAAAGGCTTACCGGGGCTTGAGTGCGCCGTCGAGGCGGGATAATGCGGGAAGTGCCGGCAAATAGCGGGAAATCGTGACATGAAGCGACCACGACGTCTGCATGCGTCTCGGACGCCGCGCGCAAAAAAATTGCGCCCGCCGGTCGAGCACAAGGACGCTAACCCCTTGTTATTGCTCAGCCAGCCGCCGCCGAAAGGCACCGGAAATGTTAGGAATGTTAGGAATGTTAGAAAGCCATCCAAACCGAAGGCCTGGTAACCGCGTTCTCGCGGGACTCTTTTAAGGCCGCTTTTGAGCCCCTACATTGAGGCGGGAAATGGAGGGAAAAATGGACGCCGAAACGCCCGCATCGAAGACATGCCCGAAATGTGCCGAGGAGATCAAAGCCGCGGCGCTGGTATGCCCGCATTGCCGCGCGAAGCTCGGGCCACGCAAGTCGCGCCGCGGTCTGGCGATCGCGGCGGTCGGCGCCGTCGCCGCTGTTGCGCTTTTCCTCGGATTTGGCGAGTACCTGGAGAGTCAATCCTATGCTGGCATGCACGACCTTTACGCATCGCTGGGAAAGCCCGAGTGTCTGACGGATGCGGACCTGGAACAGCACGTCGATTACATCGTAAATGCGAGCACGATACCGGCCGGTGATAGACCGGCGAGGAGCCTGTCGCCGGCCGAAGCGCGCGAAAGCATCGAGAAGTCGCTCCGCGACCACGTGCCGAACGAGTGGTGGACGCGCTCTGCGCTCTATCCGCAGGAGGAGCCCGCATCGACGGCCCCCCCAACGAAGCCCTGCAGCGCTTCCCGCTAAACTAATCCGCCCCGCCAGACGACGCGGCCGAAGACCTGGAACCATACGTCCTCGCCACGCTCCAGCGTTTCCTCGCGATAGGCTGGATTGCGCGGCTTAAGCAGGATGTCCCCATTGAGCTTCTGTTCGATCGCCTTCACGAAAAGCTGATCGTCGTGGCCGAGCACATAGAAAGCATCGCCGACGATGCGTTCGACGTTGCGGTCCACCAGCATGGCGTCGCCGTTCATGATATCGGGCTCGTTCGAGTTCGCCGCGGTTGAACACGACGGCGAGTTTTTCGATCGAGTTCGACGCGAGTTTACGCAGTAGCGCGCGCGGGAACTTCACCGGCTCGCGCATCTCCTCTCCGGTCGGAAATGCGCCGTGGCCGCTTGACGCTTCGACCTTGTAGACCGGCACAAGAACCCATTCGCCGCTGATTTCATCCGTTTCGGAAGACGGTACTGCGCCGCGTCCGGTCGCCAGCCAGTCGAGCGAGACGCCTTTGGCCTGGCAAAGCCGCAGCATGGTTTCGAGCGACGGCTTGGCAGCGCCGCGTACATACTTTGCGAGCTGGTCCGGGATCACGCCAGCTACTTCCGCTGCTTCGGCGCGGCTGGCGAATCGGGTGAGCAGCCAGGAGAGCCGCTGGCCGAATTCCGTCCGGAAATCCCGGTCCACGTCGCCGACAAAAGGCGGCGAACCCGGACTTTTGCGCTGTCTGTCCCCAGCCATTGCGCGCAACCCCAATAATTGTCTTGACACACGGCTTTTGGACCGTTTACCAAGATAATCGTCCGTAACAAACGTTATACGAACGGACTTTTGAAAGGCCGGCCCCGCCAGGAGTCGGCCTCAGACGAGGGGCACCAGCTTTGAACCGACACCCGCCCAAGCCTCTATCGGGTTGGCACCCGGAAAGAGTCAAGTGCGAGGTTCGCATGCGCGGCGAGACGCTGGTGAGCCTGGCCCTCAAAAATCGCCTCAGCGAGAGCTACCTGCGCGGCACGCTTATCCGTCCCATGTATCGCGGCGAGCAGATCATCGCCCGCTTCATCGGCGTGGCACCGCAAGTGATCTGGCCCAACCGCTACTTCGCGGACGGAACCCCGAGATACCAACGCAAACAGCGGAGACGCGCATGATACGCGCAGCCAGGATCGTGCGCGACGCGATCCTTCTCATTCTCATCATCACCGCCAGCCTCACGTTCTCGAACGCCATCGTTGCCGCTCTGCACGGAGCGCCGCAGTGATCCCATTCCCGCCGCACGGCAAGACGATCGGTTGCCCGTGTGGCGGGGGCGCAGCCGCGAGCCCAAGCGCGGCTGCGCCTGCTCATTCTCGCGTATCACCGTTGCCCGCGAGCGCGGCACGCGAGAACGGCGGCGCGGGCTCTCCTCTGGCCCGCGCCGCTTCCTTTTCCGAAGGGCGCCGATGCCGATGATAAAATCCGTCGGCGTCGCCGGCTGCTGCGAGGACGGCCACGTTGTCATTGATTTCCGCGGCGAAGACGGAAGCGTCATCCATGAAACGCATCTGAACATCACCAATGCGCGAGCACTCGCCGATCAGTTAGCGCGCGCGATCCAACAGGCCGAAATGCTCCGGCACTGCATCAGCCCAGCAGGCCACGCATGATCGAGGGCGCGCGCGAGTGGTTGACGGCGGCGGAAGCCGCGGCCGAGCAGCTGCCCGGCTTCGCATACTCCTATCAGCACATCTGTCGCCTCATCCAATCGGGTGAAATGGCTTCCCGACCGCGCAAAAACGCGCTCGGCCGCACCGCCCGCGAATTCCACTGGACATCGCTGCCGCCGGAAGCCCGCGCCGAATACGCGCGCCGCTACGGCGCTCATGCCGAAAAGGCGCTGGCCGATAAGCGCGCCCGCAGCGTTCAGAAAGACCTGCAGGCGCAAGCGCGCGCCCAAGTCATCGCCGCCTTCGCCGATTATCGCGTCGTGCATCAAGGCACCAAGGCGCACGCGCTGAAGAGCTTCTGCAAAGCCTTCGCCAAGCGCGGGCTCAAGCTCGACGATTGGATTTATACCTGCCTCGGCACGCTCCAGCCGCACCATGTCCCTGAGTGGCTGCGGAAGAACCGCCGGGCCGGCACGCTGCTGGACGGACGTGGCCGCCCGTCCAGCAGCGGCCTCTTCGATCGCGATCTCGGCCTTCGCAACTATGCGATCGCCGCGATCGCCGGCCGGCCGCACCTCGCGGCCACGCATCTCAAGAGCCTGATCAAAACCGATCTCGGCCGCGACATCCCGCTGCGCACGGTGCAGTTGTTCATGCAGCAATTCCGCAACAGCAGCGCGCCCGAACTCAAGGCGCTCACCAACCCGGACCGCTACCGCAGCCATCACCGCCCGGCATTCGGAAAAATCACCGCCGAGCGCATCAACGCCCGCTGGGAGATCGACGCCTCGCCGGCCGACGCGATGTGCGTCGTCGATGGCCGCGAATTCCGCGTCAAGCTGGTCGGCGTCATCGACGTGTTCACCCGCCGCGCCATGGTGCTGGTGTCGGATCAGGTGCGCGGGCTGGCGACGATGGCGCTGCTGCGCCGCGCCATTCTCGCCTGGGGCCTGCCGGAGCTGGTCAAGATCGACAACGGCCGCGAATTCAAAAACCGAGCCGTCGAGCGGTTCTGTCAGGACGCCGGCATCGAGACCTCGTTCTCCAAGCCGTTCCACCCGGAAGAGAAGCCGCACATCGAGCGCTTTTTCGGCACGCTGGCGCGCGATCTGTTCGAGCTGCTGCCCGGCTATATCGGCCACAGCGTGGCCGAACGCAAAGGCATCGAGGCGCGCAAGAGCTTCGCGCATCGCTTCGGCGAGGACGCCAATCTCTGCTTCGGGGTTCAGCTGACCCCGGAAGGATTGCAGGCGCGCATCGACGAATGGTGCGAGCGCATCTACGCGGAGACGCACCACGAAGGCATCGCGCTCACTCCGGCGCATAAGGCGTTGGCGCATGCCCACGAGGCGCGCCGGCTGGCCGACGAGCGGGCGCTCGATGCGCTGATGCTCGACGCGCCGGATGCTGGCGGCATCCGCCTGGTGGCGAAGAGCGGCATCCGGATCGGCAACCGCTTCTATGTCGCGGCCGAGCTGGGCGCCTGGATGGGCCATCGCATCCACTGCCGCTTCGATCCGCACGAGACCGCGCGCATCGTGGTCTACAGCGCCGACCGCTCGCGCTTCATCTGCGTGGCGGAAGATCGCGAGCGCATCGCCGGCGCCGATCTGGCGGCGGTGGCGCAAAAGGCCAAGGCGCTCGATCGCGCCCGCATCCGCGATATCCGCGACGCCGCGCGCACGGTGCAGCGGCTTTATCCCGCCGACACCATGGCGGATCGCTTGCTGGGAGCGCGGACGTCCCCGTCCGCGTCCGATGCCGCTTCGTCCTGCGCGGACGAGGACGTCCGCGCTCCCAGGGAAATTGCTCCCGGCGCGGCGAGTCTCGAAGCGATGCGGCTGGCATCGCCGCCGCGGCTGATCGCCCACACCAACGCACTCGATGCGCTCGAAGCCGCGCGCACGCCCGAACAGCCGATCGAGCCCACAGCCGAGGAGCGCGACAGCGCCGCGGTGTTTTTCCTCGAAGAGGCCGCGAAGGCCGCGCCGGCGCCGGACGAGATCGTCCGCTGCGAAGGCTACGCGCGCCCACGCTTCTTCGGCGACGAGTGCGGCCTTTACGCCTGGCTCACCGAACATCGCGCAACGCTGGACGCGCAGGACGCCAAGACGCTCGCCGAATTCGAGCGCGACGAGACATTCCAAATGTTGTTCGCATCCAAGCAGAGGAGAATCGCGTGCGTTTAGGACATTTTGTGGAAGGGCTGTCGAACGTGCAGCGGTTCCTCGACGGGCAGAAGACGGTGGAGTTGCGCGGCGCGCGCGAAGCGGGCTGGCACCTGGTCAAGGGCGAGCCGGGCTACGGCAAGTCCCGCACCCTGATGTGGTGGGGCGCCAAGAAGACCAGCGTCGTGGTGCGCGCCAAGGCCGACTGGACGCCGCGTTGGGCGCTGCAGGATATCGCCGCCTGCCTGGGCCTCAGCCAGAGCCACCGCACCTCCGTGATGTTCGAGTCGATCTGCAACGATCTGATGGCCAAGGGCTGTCCGCCGCTGGTCATCGACGAGATCGACCACGCCGCGCGCAGCGTGCGGGTGCTGGAGACGCTGCGCGACATCACCGACGTGAGCGAGTGCATCCTGGTGGCCGGCGGCATGAAGGACGCCGAAGGCATGGTGAAGCGCTACCCGCAAGTCTATTCGCGAGTCGCCAAGGTGACATCGTTCGCGCCGGCCACCGCGGCCGACGTCGGCCTGATCTGCGAGCAGCTGTGCGAAGTCGAGCTGGCGGCCGATCTGGCCGAGGAAGTCCGCCGTGTCAGCGCCGGCCGCGTGCGTCTGATCATGAACGCTATCGCCCGCGTCGAGCGCTTTGCCAAGGGTACGCGCGGCAAGGTGAGCGTCGCCGACATCAAAGGCCGGCCGCTGATCTCGCATGACGATCGCGCAGACAACAATTCGGTGGCGGCGTGATGATCACGGAAAAGGAGATTGTCACAGTCTTACAACGCATGAGCGGCGCGAAGCTTTCCGCCGAGCAGATCACGTCGGTGCTCGGCTATGAGCCGCGCGAGCAGCGCGGCCCGTCGCGCGAGATGATGGAAGTCATCCGCCTGCTCGCCAAGCTGGTCGAATACCAGCGCGTGCAAATGGCCGTCCCCACGCCGGCGTGCCCCGAGTGCGTCTACTGGATCGAGCCAAAGCGCGAGGCGGCATGATGCTGGACAGCAACGCCGTGCTGCGCCTGCTCGCGCAAGGCCCGTGGGAACTGTCGGCCGGCGAGATCGTCGCGCACCTCAAGCCGCAGCCGAAACGCAAGCAGCTGCTTGAGGCGCTCGGCCGCCTGATGCAGCGCAAGCTCGTCGAGCGCGTCAAGCCCATGCGGCAGGCCAACTTCGAGCGCATCGAGCCGCACTATCGTCTGACGCCGGGCGGGCGCGATTTTGTCGCCGCCGGCAAGCGTGTGACCAGCGGGCCGAACGGCCCGCTCGCCGGCGTGCGCGATCGCGGCCAGCAGACATTCCGCGCCCGTTTGTGGCGGGCGCTGCGCATCGCCAGAAAAGCGACCATCCCCGAGCTGATCGAAATCGCCCGCGACAAGACCGACACCGAGGCCGTCCCCGCAAACGCCTTCGTCTATCTCAAATACCTCGCGCGCGCCGGCGTCGTCGCCAAGCTGCCGACGCGCGAACGCGGCCACGCCATCACCTCGCCCGGTTTCACCCGCTGGGCGCTGCTGCGCGATCTCGGCCCGCTGGCGCCGATCGCTGCCGCCAAGCACCTGGTCGATCCCAACGCCACCGGCGACGCACGGTTTATCGGTTACCTGGGACCGCGGACGTCCTCGTCCGCGCCTGATGCTGCAAGACCAATCGCGGACGAGGACGTCCGCGCTCCCAGGAGGCGCGCATGACCGACAACCCCCGCATGTTCGAGGAGATCGAAGGCGTCGTGCGGCGCATCGACGAAAAGTGCCTGTGGTTCCGCGAGTTCGATGGCGCCCACGAAATTCCCATTCCGCTGTCGCAGATCGAGAACGCCGATGCGGTCAGCGTCGGCGACAACTTCATCAGCGTCAAGAAATGGTTCCTCAAGAAGCTCGACGACGAGGGCCGGCGATGAGGAACGAAGACCCCGGCAAGCCGTGGATCGGCTGCGCGCGCATCGTCTGCCTGATCTTTTGGGGCGCGCTCGCATGGTGGCTGCTATGAGCCACCACGCCAAATCGCTCGGCTCGCGCAGCGGGCTCACTTATGTCGAACGGGCGCGCCGCGCCTGGGGAGCCGAGATCAATTCCTGCGCCCCCGATTGGGTGTTTGCGCTGGCATCCGCGGCCGATCAATACCGCGCCGACGGCAAGAGCCTGTCCGATCTGGGCGCCCGCGTCGGGCTGCACAATTCCGTGGTCTCCGCCGTGATCGGCAAGAGCTATGCCGGCCGCTACGACGCCATCGAGGCCAAGGTGCGCGGCGCGCTGATGAACGCCACCGTCGTCTGTCCGGTCGAAGGCGAGATCGGCCGCGACCGCTGCGCATCCAACCAGGCGCTCAAGTTCTCCGCCGCCAATCCCGCGCGCGCCAAATTCCCCTTTGCCTGCAAGGCGTGCGTCAACCGAGTGGGTGGTTCGGGGCTCGCTTCGCTCGCGCCTCACCATGACGGCGTCATCCTGAGCGAGCGAAGCAAAGCGGAGCGCGCCGAAGGATGAGCACGCCGCCGAACACCGGCACGACGGATCTGGGCGCCACCGGCAAAATCTTCGCCGACGCGCCCAAGGGCCGCGCTCTGCGCGATCTCTCCGACATGGGCGAAGTGTTCCTGCTGGCGTACGAAATCGCCGAAGGCGATGCGCGCCGCGCCAGCCTGCTCTCCATCGCGGAAGTGCGCGCCGTCGCCGATTTCGCCGCCACCGCCGGCATCGTCATGTCCACCGCAATCGCGCTCGTCGAAGCGTCAGATGCCGGCGACCAGGCCGCCGCGCGCGGCCGCCTGGAAGCGCTCTGCACCGTCACGCGCTCGCTATTCGACACCAAGAGGGTTCCATGAAAGCTGCGACCAAGAAGAAAGCCCCGGCAATCGCCGTGCCGCAGACCGATGCGGAAGCCGACGCCCTGCTCAAGCAATACGGCGAGGTCTTCAGCGAACTCGGCCACTGGCAGGCAAACCTGAACCACGCGCTCGCCGACGTAAAAGCCTCCTATGAGGAGGGTTCGAAGCCGCTGCAGGAGCGCTTGAACGTTCTTTTCGAGCAGCTCCAGGCGTGGGGCGCGGCGCACAGAAAGCGCCTCACCGAAGACGGCAAGTCCAAAACCGTACTGCTTCCCGCCGGCTGCGTCGGCTGGCGGCAACGGCCGCCGAGCGTGCGCTGGAAGAAGGGTTTCAAGGTCGAGGACATCCTCCAGGCCATCAAAGACGCACGCCTGCCGCGCTTCATCCGCGTCAAGGAAGAGCCCAACAAGGAACGCATGCTGGAAGAGCCCCAGCTCGCCGCGTCGATCGACGGCGTGCTGATCGGCTCGGCCGGCGAGGAGTTCTTCGTCGCGCCGTTCGGCGCCGAGCTGGCGGAGCCGAAATCATGAATGCGATCTGCTGCCCCCATTGCGGCCACGAGCTGCATCGCAAGACGCCTCGCTTCGGGCTGACGCGCCAGCAAAAGCGCGCCCTCGACACCATCGTCGAATGGATGGGCAAACACGGCACGCCGCCGACCTACGCCGAGCTGACCGCAGCGATCGGCGCCAAGTCGAAGAACACCGCCCATCGCCTGGTCGAGGCGCTGGAAGTGCGCGGCTACATCAAACGCGCGCCGCGATGCGCCCGCAGCATCGTCCTGCTGGAGCCGGCCCCGTGAGCGCCGCGCCGATGCGCTCAAGCAGCGCAGCGTTAGCGCAAAGCTATCTCTTCGATGGTCCGGTCGGCGACTTGCTGCTCACCGTCCATCCGCTGCTCAACGTGCTGCACGGCGACAAGCGCTCCCGGCTCCAGCGGGCCTTCATCAACACGGTGTTCGACATGGCCACCCGCGCTCTCAGGACCGAAGAACACCGCCTGCCGGCCAATCCCAAGGACGCGGCGCTGGCGCTGCACCGCTGCATCCTGGAGCTATGCGCCCGCGCCGGCATCGCCGGCGTCGATCTGGTCGACGCCTACAACAGCCACCGCGAGACCATCCCCGGCGCCCACGCCGAAAACCTCGACGAGTCGATCGAGCGTTGCCTGGCGCTGTTGTCGCTGTTCCACGCCCGCAGGATCGAAGGCGCGTCATGAAGATTTCCTGGGAGCGCGGACGTCCTCGTCCGCGTTTGAAGTTGACGCATCCGGGACAGGAACGGCCACCAAGTCTCGTCGTGATCATTCGCGGACGAGGACGTCCGCGCTCCCAGGGAACGTGCGAGTGACCGCGCAAAATTCCTCGCGCGTGCTCGCGCTTCGCAAGCTGCACGTGCTGGCGCGCGAAGTCGGGCTCGACGACGACGCCTATCGCGATCGGCTGGAGCGCATCACCGGCAAGCGCAGCGCCAAGGAATTGACCGACGACGAGCTCGAACGCGCGATCGCGCAGTTTCACGTGAAACCGTCCGCGCATCCGCACACCGCGAAAACCAAGGCGCTGTTCATCGCCGCCTTCAATCTCGGCCTGTTCGACAACGGCAGCGATCGCGCGCTCGATGCGTTCGCGCTGCGGCAGACCGGCAAGCAGCGCCTGGCGTGGCTGACGCCGGCCGAAGCCAACAAGGTCACCGAAGCGCTCAAGGCGATGCTGTTGCGCGCCGGCTTCGATCCGCCGGCCGACGGCATGGAAGCGCGCCGGGCGCTGCTGCGCGAGCAATGGAAGCAGCTCACCGAATATGGGCAGACGAAAGTCGCCGGCGAATGCGGTCTCGACGGCTGGATCAGCCATCGCATCGTGCCGCGCGCCGACAGCCATCGCAATCTCAAGCGCCAGGAACTCGACCAGGCCGCCATCCAGCTCGGCCGCTGGATCAGGCGCGTTCACAAGGCCATGGCATGAAAATGCGCCGCACCTGGCAAACTGCGCGCGTTCTCGTGCTGGTCGCCAACGCCGGCGGCATCGAGGCGGCCAGGGCGCTCGTGCGCCATTTCGGCGGCCGGCAGCTCTACGTTCCGCGCAATGCGGTGCCCGACAATCACGAGCTGGTGATCGCCATCGGCCGCGCCGCGACGGAAGTGCTGCGCGACGAGTTCGGCGGCGAAATCCTGATCGTGCCGGTTGGCCGCGATCTGCGGCTCGATATCGCGGCCGAGGCGGTGGAAAAATCCGGCGGCCGCGCCCGCAACGCCATCGTGCAGGCGCTCGGCTGCTCCTATTCCACCGCCAAACGCATTCTTCGCCGGCTCAAGAAAGACATCCCGCGCGACGCCTGCCAGCCGACGAAGAAGCCGGTGCGCCGCGATCCGCGCCAGATCGACATCGAGGATTATTTGCAACGCTGATGGCGGCCGATTTTACGGGTCAAATGACCCGCTGAAATTGCGCGCGCCGCAGGCCCAGTGTCCGGCCATGCGAAGCGTTCCTCCCATTGGACCGAAAGACGTCGAAGCACTCGCCCGTACCATTTATGGCGAAGCGAGCAGCGAAGGCGATGCGGGGCGCCTCGGCGTCGGCCACGTTGTGCTCAATCGCGCGGTCGACGGCAAGTTCCCCGGCGGCAAGAGCGTCGGCAACGTCTGCACCGCGCATCGCCAGTTCGATTGCTGGGACGAAGGCACGCCAGATTACGAGCGCATGACGAAAGCCACGACGGCCGATCCGGCCTATGCGGGCTGTCTCGGCATCGCGCTGGCGCTGATCCAGTTCAAGGTCGCCGACGACACCGGCGGCGCGGTGTTCTATCACGACACGTCGCTCGAATGGCCGCCGCAAGCGTGGGGCGATGTGCGCCTCACCGCGCAGCGCGGCAACCTCAAATTTTACGCCCGAGCAAAATCATGAACGGAGCGGTCTATCTTCAGCCGATCCTCGGCGACATCGTCCAGCTCGCCGCGACGCTGGTCCTGATCATGGCCATTCCGTTGGCCAACCGGCTGATCGCGCGCATCGAGACGAAGTTTCACCTGCAATCCAACGCCACGGCGCGCGCCACCATCGACGGACTGGTCGAGGACGCGGTTGCTTACGGCAAAGCCTACGCGGTGACCGCCATCACGCGAGTGGGGCCGATCGACACCGGCAATCCGATCGTGGCGTCGGCCGCGAACTTCCTTCTCAAGCACGGCGCCGAGGAGATGGAACAGCTCAACCACGATCCTTCCCACGCCGTCGAACTCGTCAAGGCCGCCCTCGGTCAACAGGAGAAGTCACCATGAGGATTTATGCTGCGTTCTGTCTTTCGGCGATGCTGATCGGCGCCGCGCTCGCTTTCGCCGGCTGCGCCTCGAAGCCGCAACGCTTCTCCTCCTACTACCCCTGCGGCGGACATGTCTGCACGGGCGCTCCAGGCGGCGCGGCTTCCAAATGACTGGGACCGCGGACGTCCCCGTCCGCAACGCGCGGCAGCGCGTATGGATTTCTGCGCTTGCGCGCATGCGCGTCTGGAGCCGCGCGGTCCCGGTGGCGCTTCTCACGCTCTCGGCGGCTTATGCATCGCCGCCCGAGCGGCCCGATGGGGGTTTCACGCCCGGCGTCGCCGATCGCACGATCGTGCAAGCCGACATCGCCCGCACGATCTGCGTCCACGGCTACACCGCGAAGGTGCGCAGCGTGACGGAGGCGGAGAAGCGGCAAGTGTTCGCCGAATACGGCATCGATCCGCACGTCGGCGGCCCTTACGAGATCGATCATCTGATCAGCCTGGAGATCGGCGGCGCCAACGACGTGAAGAACCTCTGGCCGCAGAGCTACGTCACGCGGCCGTGGAACGCGCACGTCAAGGACCGTCTCGAAAACAAGCTCCACGCGCTCGTCTGTGCCGGCAAGCTTTCGCTGCGCGCGGCGCAGAAGGCCATCGTCGAAGATTGGGAAGGAGCATTCAAAACCTATGTTCAATAGGCTTCTTGCGCTCTGCGCTGCCGCGCTGCTCGCCGCCTGCGGCACGCCGGCCTACACGCCCTACACCGTCGAAATCCAGGGCGCCCATGGCACCATCGACTGCACCAAGGCGCCCGACAGCGCGACCGGCTTCTGCGTCGATCTCAAGGCGTGCCAGCAATACGCCGCCGCCTATCGGCAGTCGCTGTCGGCGCGCCGCATCGTCCAGAGCGGCGGAACGGCGGCGATCGGCAACGCACCCACCGCCGTCGTCAGCAGCGGGCTCGCCCCGTTCATCATCGGCGCCGGCGTGGTTTCCGGCGCCGGCAACGAGCTGGCCGGCGAGCTGGGCGTCATCGATTTCAACATCGATAAAATCACCGGCCGCTGCCTGCACGATAAAAGCATGCGAAGCGGCGCCTATCTCGTCATCGATCCCAACTACTGAGCGCCCTCGATAGGGCAAAAAAGGAGAGCACAACGTGACGACACAGACGCAAAGCTGGTTTCAGGAAGATTTCGACGCATTGAAGGCGAAGGCGGTTGCCGCGTGGCAGGCATTCGAGGGCGACGTTAAGCAGATCGCCGCCGTCGTCGCGCCGGAAATCGAGGCCGACCTCGAACAGGCGCTTGAGAAGTTCGGCGAAGAGCTGGTGCAGGACGCGGTTTCGCTCTTCGCCGGCGGCGCGACGACCGGATCGACAGCCTCGCAGCTCACGGTGAACCTGGTGCAGAAGGTCGAGGCGCAGGGCAAGACGATCGCCATCTCCACGGCGCAGCTCGCCGGCAACCAGATCGCGGTTGCGACGGCGTCCGGTCTCAAGACGGTCGCCTCGCAGATCGCGGCGCAATAGCCTTTAACGCGATATCGGGGAGGAACGCAGTCATGCTGAATTGGCTGATCGATACGTTCGGGCAATCGCTCACGGCCGATGCGGCGCGGGACCTGGCGCCCACGCTGATCGCCAAGGGCGTGCTCAAGCCGGACGAGGTGGAAGGATTTGTCGGCTCGGTCGCCTTTCTCGAAAAAATCGCCGCGCGCGAAATCGAGCACAAGGCGTGATGCGCTAAATGAACGTCGAAGCGGTTGCGCTGATTTTCAACGGCCTGGCGATCGTGTCGAGCGCCGGCTCGCTGTGGCTCTCGTTCTATGTCCGCGCGACGGTGGCGCAGAAGATCGATACGGCGCTGGGGACCGTCTACGCCCGCATCAATGCCGATCACGACCGGCTGTCGCATCTGGAAGGCATCGTCGACGACATTCCGCGCAGCAAGGACATCCACGCCATGGCGCTGTCGCTCGCGGACATGGCGGGCGATTTGAAAGCGATCAAGGCCCAGATGGGCGGGATCGAACAGTCCTATAGCGCCAACACCATTGCGCTGCGCCGGCTCGAGAACCACGTCCTGGCCGTGAAGGATTAACCTGATGGCCAAGAGCTTTGCCGAGTCGCTGAAGGAAGATCGCCGGCTTGTCATCCTCAAGCTGATCGGCGAGGCCGGCGGCACGGCCAACGAAAGCGTGCTGCGCCAGGGCATGGAGATGGCCGGCCACGTCGCCGGCGTCAACTATCAGACGGTGCGCGACGAGCTGCGCCATCTCGAAGACGCCGGCTGCGTCAAGCTGGAATGGTTCGAGGACAAGTTCGCGGTCGCGCGCATCACCAAGCGCGGCGTCGATTGCGCCGCCGGCGCCATCAAGGTCGATGGGGTAAAGCGTCCGAGCTTGGGAGTATAGGATGCGCGCCCGATCACTCCCTGGGACCGCGGGCTTCCAAGCCCGCATGCGCGCCCGGAGGCGCGCGGTCCAATGAGACCGTCTTCCATCGACAGGCTCGACCCGGCGATCCGCGCCGAGATCAACCGCCTGCGCGTCGACAAGGGCTTCACCATCGAGCAGATCGTCGAGTTCCTCAAGACGATGGACGTCAGCGTGTCGAAATCGGCGATGGGCCGTCACGTCAAGAAGATCGAGGAAGTCGGCCGGCGCATCCGCGAGGCGCGCGCCGTCGCCGAAGGTCTCTCGCCGACCTTGGGCGACAAGGACGACGGCCAGCTGGTGAACATGAACGTCGAGCTGCTGCACGCCAATGTCATGCGGCTGCTGAGCGCGTCCAAGGACGGCGAGGACGTGCAGATCAGCGCCCGCGACGCCGAAAGCCTCGCCAACGCGCTGCGCTCGGGCGCCAGCGCCGCCAAGATCAATGCCGAGCGGGTGCTCAAGATCAGGCAGGAGACGGCCAAAGGCGCTGCCGATGCAGCCGTAAAGACCCTCAAAAAGACCGCCCCAGGGCTGTCGAAGGACACGGTCGCGGAGATCCGCCGCGCCGTGCTGGGAGTGGCGGCGTGAACAAGCCCGCAAAAAGAATTCTCACGCGGAGACGCGGAGACGCGGAGAATAAAAGCTCCGACGAGAAGCGTGTGACTGTGCATCCGGACACTTGCCATGCCGGACACATCGTTCAACGCAAACCCCACCTAGATGAACTTGATGGAGACAAAGCATGAGTTGGAGTTTCAACGCAATCGGGAAGCCGGCTGCCGTCGCCAAAGCGGCCCGCGCCCAAAAAGAAACGGGCAAGTGCATAGAGCCCGAGGAGACGTATCGCCAGGAATGCCTGGAGTCGATCGCCCGGATGTCTGAGCAGCTTGTCGGCTATCACGCGGTACAAGCGAATGCCAGCGGCAGCATGTGGAAAGACGGAGACACCGTGAAGTCGCACACGATCCAGCTCGATTTCAAGCCGCATTACGGCTTCGTCGAGTAGCCCCGAAAGGCGCGACATGAATACCCCGGAGAGCGGTCTGGTACGGCTCGCGAGGCCCCCAGCACCTTTTAGGAACGGTACGACCGTAGGCACTCAGTGCGCCGCTCGTTTTCTCCGCGCCTCCGCGTCTCCGCGTGAGCAATCATGACCTGCGAACACGTAAAGCTCGCGGACGGGACCACGGCGATCGTTTGCACGCTAGGGAAGCGCAAAGCAAAGCCCTGCAGCGTGTGCGGCAAGCCTTCGACGAAACTATGCGACTGGGTGACCGCGCAGGCGCGCGATTTCGGCGAGCAGGACCATACTTGCGATAAGCCGCTCTGTGATGCGTGCGCGGTCCACAGCGGTAAGAATACGGATTTCTGTCCCGATCATCCGAGGATCGGCCCGCGCCAGGCTGAGCTCGCGCTATGATGCTCACCGAAACGCAGCTGTTCGGCGACAGGCACAAGGGCCAGGAGCTGCCGGCGCCGTTGGCCGGTATCGAGCGCGGCGATCTGCTGCTGCCCTATCAGCAGCGCTCTTTGCAAGAATGCTCGACACAGGCGCTGCTGGTGATCGAGAAGTCGCGACGCGTCGGCGAGACCTGGGCGTTGGCGGCCGACGCGGTGCTCACATCAGGTAGCGCGCGCGGCGAAGGCGGCGACGACTGTTCCTACATCTCCTACAGCCAGGAGATGACGCGCGAGTTCATCGACGCCTGCGCCATGTGGGCGAAGGCGTTCGCGATCGTCGGCTCCGATGTCGGCGAATTCCTGTTCGAAGATCAGGACGAGCACGGCAATACGAAGAACATCAAAGCGTTCCGGGTCTCGTTCGCTTCCGGCTTCGAGATCGTCGCCCTGTCGAGCGCGCCGCGGTCGCTGCGCGGCCGCAAGGGCAAGGTCTATATCGACGAAGCCGCCTTCGTCGACAATCTCGGCGAGCTGCTCAAAGCCGCGCTGGCGCTCTTGATGTGGGGCGGCCGGGTGATTGTCGTCTCCACCCACAACGGCATCGACAATCCCTTCAATGTGCTGCTGGACGAAATCCGCGCCGGCCGGCGCAAAGGCGCCACGCTCAAGATCACGCTCAAGGACGCGATCGCCGACGGGCTCTACGAGCGCGTCTGCCTGGTCACCGGGCGGGTTGCGACGGAGGAAGGCAAAGCGCAATGGGAAGCCGACATCCGCGCCGCTTACGGCGAGGCGGCGGCCGAGGAACTCGATTGCATTCCCGCCACCGGCGCCGGCGCGTTCATCGATCCGGCGCTGGTGATCGCCGCCCATCACGACGACTGCGCCAAGCCGGAGCTTTACAAGGGCGGCTTCTGCGTCGTCGGCCGCGACATCGCCAAGCGCATCGATCTCGACGTGACGTGGACGTTCGAGATGATCGGCGACGTCATCTGGCTGCGCGAGAAGCGCGAGCAGCGCAAAAGCAAGCTCACCGAGAGCGAAGCCTATTTCGACGGCCTCATGCGCCGCTATCAGGTGCTCGCCGCCGGCCTCGACCAGACGGGGATGGGCGAAGGCGAAGTCGAGCGTGCCATCCTCAAGCACGGCGAAGGCCGCGTCGCAGGCTTTCTGATGACCGGGCCGGTGCGGCTCGACATCGGCCTGGCGATGAAGAAGCGCTTCGAGGACGGCACGATCCGCATCGTAGCCGACGCGGACACGCGCGCCGATTTCCGCGCCGTCAAGCGCGCCAAGGGCGTCGGCGACACGGTGCGCCTGGTCAACGCCAGCGACGAAGTCCACGCCGATCGCTTCTGGGCCTGCGCGATCGCCTGCAAGCTCGCCGAGCTAGGCCTGCTCGACTACCGCGGCTACCGCTCGATGGACCGCAGGCGCAAGTTCGACGAAGGCAAAATGGGCGACGGCGATTTCGACGGGGCTCCTGCCCGCATGCGCATGCGCGCCGACGAACGCGAAAGGCGCAGCGGCAGGTTCAGACGAGACGGAACATGGTGACAAAAATTGTTCGCCGCAAAGTCGCCAAGGCGCCAAGGACCTTCGAGCTTGGAGAACCCTTGGCGCCTTTGCGTTTTGGCGGTGAAATTATGAAACAGAAAGAAAGGACTTTGACGTGAAGATTTCCCAACTCGGCGGCAGCACGATGATCGCCGCCCTCGGCGCGCTCGCCAATTCCGGCACGCTGGTGATTTATTCCGGCACCCAGCCGACCAACCCGGACACGGGATTGTCCGGCAACACCGCGCTGGCGACCTTCACGTTCAACGCCTCCGCCTTCGGCGCGGCGAGCCAAGTCAGCAACACCGAGCAGATCGCCGCATCACTGGTGGCCGGAACGGTCAGCGCGTCCGCCACCGGCGCCGCAACCTTCGCGCGTGTCTACAAGAGTGACGGCACGACGGTGGTCGCGGATTTGACGGTCGGCACCTCGGGCGCCGACATCAATCTCAATTCCACGTCGATCACGTCGGGCGGCAACGTCACGATCACCAGCCTCACGCTGGCCGAGCCGGTGGACTGATAGCCCGTGTCGAACAACACCGGACTGTTCGGAGATCGCATCAAGGACACGGCTTCGGCCGTGTCCGGTAGCGTTGTCACGCTTTCAAATTCCGCGCCTTCCGGCTTTCAGACATTCGGCAACTTCTATTCCAATGCCGACGTATGCCCGGCCTATCTGATTTCCGATACGTCGGGAAATTGGGAAGTCAGCTACGGCGCCTACACGAGTTCGGGAACGACGCTGGCGCGCGCTTCCACGCCGCTTTCGTCAAGCAACGGCAACGCGCAGGTTTCATCGTTCAGCGGCACCATCACCGTTGCCTGCGTCGATCCGGCGGCGTTTTCCAACGCGCAGGCCATCGGTCTCGGCAGCGGAAATCTTTACACGAACTACAATTCCGGCACGACGACCACGACTTCCGCCCCGACGGTGCAGAACGTGAATTTCGTTCCCGTCCAGATCAACCAGTGGTTCTCGTCGGTCAACCTGCACTTTAGCGTAAGCGCGACATATGCCGGCACGGCGACGATTTCCATCGGCCTCTATAGCAACTTGAACGGTCAGCCGCGCGCGCGCCTGGGGCAGGCGACCGGGATCAATGTCGGCACCGGCGGCTCGACGGGCGACAATGCGAGCGGATCGATCACGCTGTCGTCGCCGCAGCCTCCAGGGCTCTACTGGGTGGCCGTACTCGCTCTTACCCATGCCGCAACATTGGTGGTGAACAGTCCTGCTGCCGGGGCCGGGACCGTAACTGCCAAAAATGTCATCGGAATAGGGACCAGCACTGCGGGGTTTAATACGCAGGAATTAGGCTATTACGAAGCAACGCAAAGCAGCCTTCCGGCGACGGCGGCTACGCTGGTGCCTTTATCTTCCGCCGCTCCCGTCGTCGGCGTAGCAGCGAGCTTGTAACATGGGAACACGCACCGTCATTCACGTCACCGCGCCGGACCCGAACGATCCTCATACGATGGTCGCGACGGGAGCTGTTCAAATCATCGACACGCGCGATTTGGCCGACGCGCAGAACGACGCGCTGGCGCGGCTCGATTTGCAGTTCAATTCGCTCGTGAACGGCGGCCGCAACTACAACGGCAAGAATTTTCAGATCGACGACAATAGCCGCCTGAACATTGCCGGTGCGGCGCAAATGGCCAGCATCGCGCTCGCCGCGCAGCAAGCCTACTCGCAAGCCTGGATCGCGACCGACAACACGACGGTGACTTTCGACGGCGCCGGCATGATCGCCTTCGGCGTGAACGTGGGGATTTACTATTCCGCGCTGGTGCTCGCGAACCGCACGGCGAAGGACGCGATCACCGCTTGCACAACCGTTGCCGCGTGCGACGCTTTCGACGTGACGCAAGGGTGGCCGGTGAACTGACATGAGCCTCAGCTTCGACGCATTTTCGGTAGAAGCAATTTCCGAGCTGCCGGCTGTCGACGTCAGCGGCTCGGGCAGTGCAACCGCGGCGGCGCCGACCTGCGCCGCGACCGGCCGGCTCGACGAAAGCGGCTCGGGCAGTGCAACCGCGGCGGCGCCGACCTGCGCCGCGACCGGCCGGCTCGACGAAAGCGGCTCGGGCAGTGCAACCGCGGCGGCGCCGACCTGCGCCGCGACCGGCCGGCTCGACGAAAGCGGCTCGGGGAGTGCCGTGGCGCCTGCGCCCGGCGCGGCCGGTTCCGGCAACAATGGCGTGCTGGCGCTGCCCACCCTGGTGCTGCTGGCTCCCGCGCGCGACGTCGCACTGCTGGCGCCGCCGCGAACGGTCTCGCGTCTTGCGCCGGCGCGGCGCATCGCGCTTTTGGCGAAGGCGGCATAGATGCTCAGTTTCGATCCGCAGACCAATGCCGACACGCCGGTGCTCGCTATCGCGTTCACCAATCTGCTGAACGGCCGCACGCCGGCATCCGGCGCGGTGAGCGTCACGGTGTGGGAGCGCTCCAACGGCACCGATCCGTCGCCGGCCGCGACGCTGAGCGGCGCGGCCTATCTGAACACCCAAGCGATGACGATCGACGGCGTCAGCGTTGCCGTCGGCCAGGCGGTCTGCCAGGCGATCGCCGCCGGACGCACCGTCGGCTGCACCTATGTTTATCGCTTCAAGATGACCTTCACCGACGGCTCGGTGAGCGCGCAGGACGCGTCGCAGAGCGTCAACGAATATTCGCCGCCCTGAAAAGAGCGGTGAAATCGCAGTGGTGACAAAATGGCAACGATGAGCGCCAGAGCGCGAAGAGCAAACAAATGAACGTCGTGAAAAAGGATACCGGCCTGGTCGACGCGCGCGGGCTGCCGATCATCCGCGAGGTGATGCAGGAGAAGATCGCCGCCGCCACGCTCACCGGCGTGCGCCAGGCCATTGCGCCCGGTTCGCTCTCCGCCGGCATCGATCCGTGGGGCCTGGCGTCGATGCTGATGGCGTCGCCCGAGGATCCTTGGCACTACCTGCAGCTCGCCGAGGAGATCGAGGAGAAGCACTGGCAATACATGGCGGCGCTCGGCCAGCGCAAGCGCCAGGTGAGCCAGCTCGACGTGACGGTCACCGCCGGCGGCCGCGACGCGATCGACCAGCAGATCATGGACGATGTGCAGGTTAGTCTGGTCGAAAGCGGCCTGATCCAGGGCGCGCTGTTCGACATGCTGGACGCCATCGGCAAGGGCTTCTCCTTGATGGAGATCGTGTGGAACCTGCAAGGCGCACAATGGGGCATCGACAGCCTCTATTACGTCGATCCGCGCTTCATTCGCTTCGACCGGCCGACGCGGCGCATTCCGTTGCTGCGCGGCGAAGACGACGGTGGTATCGGCATGCCGCTGCCGCCTTACAAGTTCGTGTGGTTGCCGCTGAAGGCCAAGAGCGGCCTGCCGATCCGCGGCGGCCTGGCGCGGCCGGTCGCCTGGGCGTGGCTGTTCCAGAACTTCGTGCTCAAGGACTGGGTGCAGTTCTGCGAGATTTACGGCATCCCGTTCCGCTATGGCGAGTATCTGCCGGGCGCCAGCGAAGACGACAAGGACGCGCTGCTCAAGGCGGTGTCGAACATCTCGTCGGACGGCGCGGCGATCATCCCGTCGAACATGAAGATCGTGTTCCAGGAAGGCGGCAGCAAGGGCGCCAGCGGCGACGTACATTCGGCGCTGAGCGATTATCTCGACAAGCAGGTGTCGAAGTTGGTGCTCGGCCAGACCGGCACGGTGGACTCCACCGCCGGCCAGCTCGGCGGCAAGACCGAGCACAACCAGGTGCGCGAGGACATCGAGCGCTCCGACGCCTGGGCGCTGACCACGGCGATCAACCGCGACCTGGTGCACCCCTATTGCTTCCTGAATTACGGGCCGCGGCCGAAATTCCCCACCGTCCGCGTCGGCCGCAGCGAGCCCAAAGACGCGGCGATGATGATCGACGCGGCGGTCAAGCTGGTGCCGCTCGGTCTGAAGATCAAGCAATCCGACTTGAGCGCGGCGATCGGCTTCGACGAGCCACAGCCCGGCGATGAAATCCTGGTCGCGCCGTCGCAACAGCAGAACGGTCCGCCGCCGACCGGCATTCCCAATACCGATTTGAACGTCGATCTGGGAGCGCGCCTGGGAGCGCGCCTGGGAGCGCGGACGTCCTCGTCCGCGCCTGATCTTGCCATACGCAAAAAGATCGAAGTCCTGGTCGAAGAAATCCTCGCCGGCCGGATGGCCGGGTCAAGTCCGGCCATGGACGCCATCGAGCGCGCGACGGAACGCGCGATCGGCGAGTGGCAGGAAGTGATGGGACCGGCGGTCGATCAAATCCTCGCCACGGCGGCGCGCTGCCAGAACTACGACGATTTCCGCAAGCAGCTCAACGTCCTCTATCCGCACCTGGAGATGACACCGCTGGCCAAGAAGCTCGCTTCGCTGTGCTTCCAGGCTTACGCCGGCGGCGCGGCGGGGCAGCGTGTCGACAAAACGCCGGCGCGCGAGCTCGCCAGTGCGAGCTCACCCTACGGCGATGTCGAGTACGCCGATCCGGGCTTTCAGAGCGACAAGAAGAAACGCTATCCCATCGACACCGAAGAGCACATCCGCGCCGCGTGGGACTATATCGCCAAGGCGCACAATCAGTCCGCCTACAGCACCGAGCAGGTTGAGCATATCAAGTCGAGAATTGCCGCGGCGTGGAAGAAGAAGATCGATCCCGCCGGACCGCCTTCGGCATGAGGCGCGTCGTTTACCTGGGAGCGCGGACGTCCCCGTCCGCACCTGATCTTGCAGCATCGCATGCGGGCGAGGACGCCCGCGGTCCCGGAAAAGCATGAGCGACGAACTCGATCTCGATCCCGGCATTTCGCCGGAAGCCGCGCTCGAAGCGTGGAAGCGGCGCGCCGCCAATCCGGTGCCCGAATATTCCTGGTGGGATATCTGGCAGCAGCAGCACAGCCAGGCGTTCACCGTCGCGAAGACCGCCGGCACCGATGTGCTCGGCGATATCCAACAGGCGATGGAAGACGCGCTCGCCAACGGCGAGACCTTCGATCAGTTCGTCAAACAGCTGCAGCCCATCCTCGCCGGCAAGGGATGGTGGGGCCGCGGTCCCGCGTTCGATCCGGCGACGGGAACCTGGAGCGACGCGCAGCTCGGCTCGCTCAACCGCCTGCGCATCATCTACGACACCAATCTTCGCATGAGCTACAGCGCCGGCCAGTGGGCGAGTTTCGAGCGCAACAAGTCCGATCTGCCCTATCTGATGTACGCCCACACCACGAGCTTGCACCCGCGCATCGAGCATCTGGCGTGGGACGGCACGTGTCTGCCGGTCGATGATGAGTGGTGGGACACGCACTATCCGCCCAACGGCTGGGGCTGCAAATGCGGCGTCATCGCATTGACGGCATCGCAAGCACAGAGGATGAGCGACGCGGGACTCATCACCATGAAGGCGCCGCTGATCGACTGGCGCCAGCTCGTCAACCCGCGCACCGGGGCGCAGATCGCGACGCCCAAGGGCATCGACGTGGGCTTCGGCTACAACGTCGGCAAGGCGTTTCTCGCCGCGCTGGCGGCCGCTCCGGGTTAACGGCCAAAGCCGGAAATTAACCATTCATTAAGTATTGAGGCGCCACCCCATCCACAACATGTGGCAGGGAGGCCCAAAAAGCACCTTTCGCGCCCCGGGGGGCTACAGCCTATCGGCCCAACCGCCCGACCCCTCTTAAAGAGGCGTAAAGAAGCTCCTGTGCCAATCTGGACCTGGAGCCTTCCCCCCGTTTGGACCGCGGGTGTCCAGGCGCGCCTTTTCCACAACTTCCGGTAGGGTCCATTGCCCCATCTGGACGGGACGGGTCATCTGCGGCTTACTGGGAGCGCGGATGTTCCCGTCCGCGCCGCCGGTCTGGCGGCATCGGGCGCGGGCGACGGTGCCGGCGCTCCCAGGCGGCGCGCCCCCTCTTTCTATATAGACGGCTCACTTGACCCGCTGATAGCGGTTTTGCGAACCCGGCATGTTCGCCGGCGATGGATCGCGTCTCGCCCTATTTCTTCTCGCTGACCGTGTCGAACGGCGCCGCACCCGATTGGGTGCAGCTGACGCCGGTGTCGAAAGGCACCTTCGCGGCGCGCGACGGCCGCAGCTTCACGATCGACGACGCGGCGGCGCTGATCGCCGCTTCGCCGCTGCCGATCGGCATCGATTACGATCATGCCACCGATCTCGCCGCCAAGGATGGCGGACGCGCGCCGGCGGCGGGCTGGATCGAGCAGCTGGCGGCACACGGCCCCGGCAACGAGCCCGGCATCTGGGGCCGCGTCAGCTGGACGCCGAACGGCGCGAAATCGATCGCCGACAAGGAATACCGCGGCATCAGCCCGGCGATGTTCTCCGACAAGGAAGGCGTCGTGAAACAGATTTTCCGCGCCGGCCTCACCAACGATCCCGCGCTCTACATCAAATCCCTCTTCGCGCTCATGCAGCGAAGCGATAGCGCATTTTTGTCAACCCAGGAGATGGTTCAAGCGATGACGCGCGAACAGCTTTGCGACATGCTCGGCGTGCCGCACAACACCACGCAGTCCGATCTCAAGACCAAGGCCAAGGGCTTCGGCGACCGCAAGCGTCTCGCCAGCGCCATCGGACTTCCGGAAACCGCAACCGACGACGACGTGGTGAATGCCGTCGACAGGGTCGGCGTCCAATCGTCCACGCTCAACTCCTGCGTCGCACGCATCCTCGACGCGGCAGGATTGGCCGGCGCGACACTCGACGAAACGACCACTGTTGCGCTATGCGCGAAGCTGAAGACGCAGCCTGCCGCGAGCGGCAACGAGAACGCTCTGCAGAAGCAGGTCGACGAGCTGCAGCTGCAGATCGCTTCGATGAATGCGCGTACCGCCGCGCGTGATGCGGAGACCGAGGCCGCCGCCGCAATCGCCGCCGGCAAGCTTACGCCGGCGCAGAAGTCGTGGGCGATCGGTTACTGCACGCGCGATCCGAAAGGGTTTCAGAGCTTCGTCGCTTCGGCGCCGCGCATCGTCGCCGCCGGATCGAGCGTCGCGCAAATCGAAACGCCGGCCGGCGAGCTGACGCAGTTCGAGAAGGACCTTTGCGCCCAGCTCGGCGTGAAGGAGGAAAGCTACAAGCGCGAGCGCGACGCCAAGCGCCCGCTCACGAAGGAGACCGCGTAGATGACCGCCGCCACGCAGGACCGCGACACCAAGAAACGCCATGGCGATTTCCTGGCGCTGCCCGTCGAAGCCAGCACGACGATCTATGCCGGCACGCTGCTCTGCATCAACAGCAACGGCAACGCCGTCGGCGGCTCGGCCGCTGCCGGGCTGCTGTGCGTCGGCCGCGCCGAGGAGCAGGTGATCAATATGGGCGCCGCAGCCGCGCAATACATCCGCGGCGCGCGCGGCATCTTCCTGTGGAACAACTCGTCCAGCTCCGATCAGATCGCGGAAACGAACATCGGCCAGAAGTGCTACGTCGTCGACAACCAGACGGTGGCGCTGACCGACGGCGCCGGCACGCGCTCGGTCGCCGGCGTGATCTACGATCTCGACGCCGCCACGGGCATGGTGTGGGTCGATCACCGCATCCCGCAATCGCCGAGCAAGCATTACGTGACGGTCAACATCGCCGACCTGAAGGGCGCCGACGCATCGGTCTATCACGTGCCCGCGCCGGTCGCCGGGCGGATCACGAAAATCTGGACCGATCTTCAGGCCGCGCTGGTCACCGGCAATGCCACGCTGACGGCCTCCATCGGCGGGACCAATGTCACCAATGGCGTGGTGACGCTCGTCCAGGCCGCCTCGGCGGCCGGTCAAGTCAATTCCGCCACGCCGACCGCGGCCAACGCCGTCGCCCAGGGCGCCGACATCGCGCTCACCGTCGGGGGCACCGCGTCCACCGCCGTGGCGGCCGTCTGCGTCATCGAGATCACGGAGTAACCCGCGCCGGCCGACGCGATCATTAGCGAACCGGCAGCGCAAATAGAGGACTTCTCATGGAACTGACACGCGGCAATCTCCGCACCCTCGGCATCACCTTCAGCGCCGCCTTCAAGGATGCGCTGACACAGGCCGAGTTGATGTATCCCAGGATCGCCACCGTCGCGCCGTCGACGACGCGCAGCCAGGATTACGGCTGGCTCGGCAAGCTGCCGAACATCCGCGAGTGGGTCGGCGACCGCGTGGTGAATAACCTCGCGAAGTTCGCCTATTCGATCGACAACATCCCCTGGGAAGGCACGCTCGAAGTCGACCGCGACGACATCGAAGACGACAACATCGGCATCTATTCCTCGATGCTGGCGCAGCTGGGCGACAGCGCCCAGGGCCACAAGGACATGCTGGTCTGGCCGATGCTCAACAACGGCTGGTCCGGGCTCTGCTACGACGGCCAGCCGTTCTTCTCCGAGAGCCATCCGGTGCTCGACATCAACGGCAACGTTACCAGCGTGGCCAACACCGACACCAACGGAACCGGCGGCACGCCGTGGTTTCTTTCCGCCGTCGGCAAGAAGATCAACCCGATCATCCTGCAGATGCGCAAGGACTATGAGTTCACGTCGAAGGATAGCCCCAACGACGAGGGCGTGTTCTGGCAGCGCAAGTTCTATTACGGCACGGACGCGCGCTACAACACGGGCTACGGTCTGTGGCAATACACCTGGGGTTCGACCAACACGCTCAACCCCACGAATTATGCCGCAGCCCGCGCCGCGCTGTTCAACATGCTGGGCGATTACGGCCGGCCGCTGGGCACCACGAAGCTGGCGATGTACGTGCCGCCGACGCTCGAAGGCGCCATGAAGCAAATCCTCAATGCCGAGCGCAACGCCGACGGGTCGAGCAACATCTGGTTCAACACCGCCGAGCAGAACATGATCCCGTGGCTCGCGGTCGCCGGCACAACCGTGGAGCAATTCATTGACCAGTAAATCCGACGAGCGCTCAAGCAGCGAAGCGGTAGCGCAGAAAGAGCCCTGGGCGGCGTATCCGCTTCCGCGCAAGGACCAGCAGGTGCGTATCGCCGTGCGCGCGCCCGCCAGAGACGGCTATCGCTGTGTCGACATGGCCCACACGCAAAGGCCGGTGCTGCACGCGGCCGACAAGTTCACGCAGGAGCAGCTGTGGAAGCTGTCGCGCGACCGTTTCATCGTCATGGACTACGTCGACGCGCCTAAGCCGGCGAAGGACGAGGCGAAGAAGTCGTAACAGCTTTAAGCGCGCGGCTCGCGGCGCGCGCGTCACTGGGAGCGCGGGACTCCAATCCCGCATGCGGGCCATAGGCTTGCGTCAACGCGCGAGGTGTCTGATGCCGAGAGCAGCAACTGGTCTGGTCAATAGGCCGGGGAAGATGGAGCCGCAGTTTGTCGACCTGCCTTTGCCCGAGAGATACAGAAGGGGCGGTAGACAATCCGAGTATCGCGCACAGATCGAGACCCTTCAGGCCGGCGGCAAAGCATACTTTGTTCCGTTGAACGGCGATGATCCGAAACTGGTGAGTGCCAGGCTCGGTCATGTCGCGCGCAAGGTCGGCCAGGAGCGTTCCTGGACCGTCACGGTCAGGGCCACCAAGCTCGGCGTAGAGCCGGGCGTCGGCGTGTGGCGGCTTAAATAAATGGCCAAATCCGGCTTCGCGAAAGGGCAACTGAAGAGCCTGGTCGAGCGCATCGAACGGCTTGAAGAGGCGCGCGCGGCGCTCGCCGCCGATATCCGCGAGGTCTATTCCGAGGCCAAGGGCCAGGGCTTCGACACCAAGATCATGCGTCAGGTGGTCCGCCTGCGAAAGCTCGACCGCGCCGATCGCCAGGAGGCCGAGGCGATCCTCGATCTCTATCTCTCGGCGCTGGGGATGCGGTCATGAAGATGACCAACATGTCCGAAGAGGAATGGGCGGCGTTTCATCGCCAATTTCAGGCTATCCGCGGACGCTGCGCCAGGAGATCGCGCGCCGCGCCGACCCCGAACCGGACGGTGCGTGATGGCCGGTAACGAAAGAATGGCACGCGGAGACGCGGAGGCGCGGAGAGCCCTATGTGTTCGCGAGCCGTCCCATTCCTGTATCGTATTCGGGCCGCGCTATTCGCGCTTACCTCGCGAGCTTAATTGCGAATGCGCCTGCGATGCCTCCGCGTTCCCCGCGTCTCCGCGTGAGACTTTTCCATGAGCTACGCCACGCTGCAGAACATGCTCGATCGCGGGCTTAGCCAAGAGCTGATCGAGCTGACCGACAAGGCCGACGTGCCGCCGGCGACGATCAACGCCGCTGCCGTTCAGCTGGCGCTCGACGACGCCGAGGCCGAGATCAATTCCTATATCACCGCCGCCAACATCCCGACGCCGCTCAATCCGATCCCGCGCGTCATCGTCATCCGCAACATCGAGATCGCGCGCTATCGGCTGTGGGGCGATCGCGCCAGCGAGAAGGTCGCCGCCGACTACAAGCTGGCGCTCGAATGGCTGCAGCGCCTGGCCGACGGTCTGATCCAGCTCGGCGACAATGTCGCGCCGACCGAGCAGACGTCGCAGGACACGCCGGTGATCGTCCCGCAGGCGGGCACGGGTGCCGCGCCCGGCGCGCGCACCTTCACCAAGTGCAGCTTGAAGGGCTTCTGATGCCGGGCGTGTCGATGGAAATCACGCTCGACGACGCGGAAGCGCGCAGCGCCATCGCGCGGCTGGCGGAATTTCCCGGCGAGCGCTCGGCCTCGATGTGGGATGCAATCGGCGCGGCGATGGTGGCGTCGACGAAGATGCGGTTCTTCCAGACGCAGACCTCGCCCGACGGCGTGCCGTGGAAGCCGTCGCAGCGGTTCCTGAAAGACGGCGCGCCGCCGACGCTCACCGAGCGCGGCTATTTGCGCGACAGCAACACCCACAATGTGATCGGCGAAGGCGTCGAGTGGGGATCGGCCATGGTCTATGCCGCGATCCATCAGGACGGCGGCGACATCCGCCGCGAAGCGGGCACGCACACGCTCTACCGCAAGGTCTCGAAATCCGGCGAGCTTTCGCCGCGCTTCGTCAAGCGCTCGCAGTCCAATTTCGCCCAGGACGTGATGCACGGCGGCTACACCATCCATATGCCGGCGCGGCCCTATCTCGGCGTCTCCGCCGAAGACGAAGCGACGATCGAGGAGATCGCCCAGCGCCATCTCGAAGCAGCGTTGCTCGATGCTTCGCCGAACGGTCTTTAGATGCTAAGCGCGCAAGACATCATCGGCGAGCTTCAGTCCAACCGGGACACGCTGAACTATGGCGCCTGCGCCGGCGCCGGCGCGCTGCCGGCGATGGTCGACCAGCTCCGGGTCACGAAGAGCATCTTCGTGCTGCCGCCGACCGAGACGGTCGAAAAATCCACGACCGGCACGCAAGTGGTGCGCCAGCGCTCGACGGTCCGTATCCAGCTGCTGCTGGGCTTCATCATCCGCACCGCCACCGGCATCGATCAATCCGGCGACGTGGACGCGCTGCGCGAAGCCATCAAGACCGTTCTCGTCGGCTGGACGCCGAACGACAGCATCTATCTGCCGCTGCAGCTGGTGTCGTTCGAATATTCGACCGCCAAGGGCGCGGTGGTTTTCTACGAACTCAACTTCTTCACCACCTACTATGTGAGGGCACCGGGACCATGAGAGGAATTCGGCCATGACGCAGAAGATTGCCATCAAGAAAGTACTGCTGGCGTCCGTCGAGACGACTTACGGCACCAATCCCGGCCTGGTTGCCGCCAACGCCATGCTGATGAGCAACTTCAGCATGAAGCCGATGGCGCTCTCGGTGGAGAAGCGCCAGCGCTCCTATCCCAACTTCGGCGCCGATCCCGACATGATGGCGCAGAAGCACGTGACGATGTCTTACGAGATCGAGGCCGCCGGCTCCGGCGCCGCCGGCACCGCGCCGCTCTACGATCCGCTGTTGCAGGCATGCGGGCTGGTGCCGACGACCAACAACACAACCTCAGCGTCGTCTACGCGCCGGCCTCGGCGGGCCAGAAGTCGGCGTCGCAATCCTTCTTCGTCGACGGCCTCAACCGCGTCAGCGTCGGTACCCGCGGCACGCTCAAGCTCACGCTCCAGGGCGGCAAGCTGCCGATGTGGCAGTTCAGCTTCACCGGCCTGTGGGCGGACGCGACCGACGCCAACCCGCCTTCCGGCGTGGCTGCACAGCTCGAAAGCTTCGTCAACGCCGTCGAGTTCGACACCGCCAACACGACCACATTCACGCTGGGCGGCATCGCTACGGTGGTCGACAAGTTCGAGCTGGAACTGGGCAACGTCGTGATTTTCCGCGACCGGCCGAACGCGGCCTATGTCGCCTTCACCGATCGCAAGGCCAAAGGCTCGATCACCTTCGAGCAGACGACGGTGGCGACGGAAGACTGGCAGGCGGCGGTGGCCGCGTCCACGACGCTGGCGCTGTCGATCACCCACGGCACGGTCGCCGGCAACAAGCTGCTGATCGCCGCCAACAAGGTCCAGCTCGGCGAGCCGTCCGACACGGACCTGCAGGGCATCCTCGGTGTGACGTTCCCGCTCAACTTCGTGCGCACCGCCGGCGACGACGAGCTGTCGATCACGTTCGAATAAACCTGGGACCGCGGACGTCCTCGTCCGCGCAGGATGTTGCAAGTTCAGATGCGGACGGGGACGTCCGCACTCCCGGAAAAAAGAGGATTTTTATGGTTCAGAAATTCGTCTTCAAAGCCGCCGAAGCCGAGCGCATCGTGGCGTGGCCGTGCAAGATCACCATCCCGGTCGGGCCGGGAAAGATCGAAGAGCAGGAGATCGTGGCGCGGTTCAAGCTGGTCTCCCCGGAGCGCATGGCCGACGTGCTGAAGCCCGTGAACCTGATGGGCAGCAACGGCGACCTGTTGCAGCTCAAGGAATGCCTGGTCGGGTTCGACGGGCTGAAGGACGAAGCCGGCAACAGCGTGAGCGACGACGTCGCCGTGCCGCTGATGCTGTCGCTGCCTTACGCCGTGCGAGGACTGTCGCGCGGCTATTGGGAGATGGTCGAGGGCCGTCTGCCAAAAAACTGAAGGCCGTTGCCGCCGCGCTCGCGGGCGTCGGCAGCGGGAGGAGCGCGATCGCGGAGGAGACGATCGCGGAAGCAAGAGCAATGGGAGCGAGCGAACAAACGCTCGCGAAGCTGCGTGGCGCACGCGAGAACGATGACGACACCCTCGAAGTCGAGCCTGAGAACGCCGACGCCGTGCGTCTGTTTCTCGGCTTGCAGACGCAATGGCGCTTCTCGACGCTGTCGAACGGCAAGTTCAACCTGCTCGTGCGCACCGGGCTCGATTACGGCGTGCTGCCGGTCGTTTGTACGGCGCTTTGCATCACACCGGGCGAAGCGCTGCTCGGCCAGCTCCAGCTGCTCGAAGGCGAGACGCTGCGGCTGCTCGCCGAGCATCGGGCGAAGCTGTTTGCCTGATTTTTTCCTCAGGGTGCGCGCATGACCGACCTGGTCGCCAAAGTCACCCTCACCGGCGACGCCACCGGGCTGGTGGGCGCGTCGGCCGATGGATCTGCGGCGCTCGACAAGCTGGGCGCCAGCGCCACGGCGGCGGGCACCGCCGGCGGCGGCATGGTGGCGCCGTTCAATGCCGCGAGCGCGGCGATCGCCGGCCAGGCGCAAGCCTCCACCATGGCGGCGGCGGCGCTGTCGGCGAGCGGCGAAGCCAAGGTTCAGGAGATCGCGCGGCTCACCCAGCTCGCCAGCGCATCGAGCGCGGCCACGTCCAACATCACGGCGCTGTCGGCCGCGCATGCCACCTACAACGCCACCGTCAACCAGGCGCGCACGCTGCTGGCGGCCGGCGCCATCGGCCAGGCGGAATATCAGACCGCGATCGAGGGCGCCTCGGCCAAGCTGGCGCTGTCCAAGGTCGCCCACGACGCGATGACCGCCAGCACCGTCAACGAGATGCAGGTCGCCGCGGCACTCGGACTCGGGCTGCAAGGACTCGGCAAGGACACCGAGGAAGCCGCGGCGGCGGCCGAACACGGCGGCCAAGCGGCCGAGAAGTTCGCCATCGGCGCCGGGCATCTCGGCGAGCGGGCCGGGCTGCTGCGCGTGCCCATGCGCGCGCTGAAGGAAATTTTCGAGAGCATCGTGGCCGAGCCGGAGATCGCGATCTTCGCGGCGATCGGCGCGGCGATGATCGGCGCCGCGCTGGCGACCGCGTCGTACGAGAATTCGATCGCCAAGCTCGACGCCGCGATGGCGGAGTCGGGCAATCTCGCCGGCGGCACGAGCACGCAATATCAGGCGCTGGCGGCGAAGATGGCCGATATGGCCGACGTCTCGCAGCACACCGGCATGGCGATGGCCGGCACGCTGATCCAGGCGAATATCTCCACGACCGCGTGGAACGATTTGACCCAAGCCGCGACCAACATGGCGCACGCCTACGGCATCAGCGTGCCGGAGGCGATGCAGAAGCTGGCCGAGTCCGAGAAGGACCCGGCGAAAGCCGCCGAGGATTTGGCGGCCAGCCAAGGGATGCTCAGCCAGGCGCAGATCGAAGTGATCCGCCACATGCAGGAAATGGGCGATCAGGCCGGTGCGCAGAAGCAGCTCGCCGACGACATCCGCGATTACTTCAACGGCGCCGCGGACGCCACATCGTTCTGGGCCAGGACGTTCGGCGGCTTGGAAACAGCCGCGTCGAAGGCGTTCGATGCGGTCGGCAAATTTCTCGCAGGTCCGCCCGGCCGCATGATCGGCCACAGTTGGCATCCGTTGTCGGAGGCGGAGCAACAGCAGGCGCAAGCACAGGCCGACGCGCAGGCTGCGGCGCAGGCGCAGCAAGCACAGCAGAACCAGCTGCAGGCGCAGGTCGCGCAGATCAACCGGCAGGAGTTGTATGGCGGCCACGGCGACGAAGTCGCCGAGATCGACGCGAAAATCCTGAAGCTCAACCAGGACCTGGGCAACCTGCATATCACGTCTGCACAGCGGGCGGCCGACAACCAATCGCTGGCTCAGCTGGAAGATCGGCTGGCGAATATCATGGGCGTTTCGTCCGACGCCGTCGACAAGCACACCCATGCGGCGAAGGCCGCGGCCGACGCCAATAAGTATTGGGACGATCAGATCAGGAACATCCTCGATCATTCCCAGGAGACGATCGCGCTGCATCGGGCCGACGCGGCCGAGCTGCAAAAGGAAGCCCTGGCGAGCGACGGCACCGCCGGTTCGATCAAGGCGTTGCAGGAGCAATACGCGATCACCAAGCAGACGATGCCCGCTGTCATCGCGCTGGAGCACGCACACGGCGCGCAGGCCGATCAGCTGCGGCAATACATCGACGCGCTCACCGCATCGATGAAGGCGCAATATGCGGCGCAAAACGAGTTGAACGCCAAGCAGGAAGTGGCGGCGAAATTCGACGCGCTCAAGTCGTCGGGCTCGGCTGCCGATGTCTATGCCGCGGACGTGGCCAAGGCGCTGGCGTGGAAGCAGCAGATGCTCGCGGCGGTGAGCAGCACCGAGCATGGCTATGACGAATATGCCGCGCACGTCGAGGCCGTCTACAACGACATGGTCAAGAAGGCGCGCGACGACGATCTCAAGGACACCGCCAGCTGGTCGGCCGGCATCGAGCGCGAGCTGAACGATCTTACGAGCAAGACGCAGAACTGGGCGCAGACGTCGGCCGAGCTGGTCAAAGGTTTTTCGACCCAAGCCGAGGATGCCTTCGTCAAGTTCGCCGAGGGCGGCAAGAACGTGCTGGGCAACTTCTTTCAGTGGCTGGAACAGGCGCTGCTCAAAATCGCTTATGAAAAGATGCTGCAAGGGCCGATCGACAGCGCTTTCGGCGATCTTCTCGGCGGCGCCGGCGGCGCCGGCGGCGGCATCCTCAGTTCGCTGTTCGGCGGCGGCGATATGGGGATGGTGACCGTTACCCCGAGCGTGTACGGCGCCTACCATTCGGGTGGAACGGTCGGCGCATCCCCGCCGATGTTCGTCCACGTCTCGCCGGCGGTGTTCGAAGGCGCGCCGCGCTATCATTCCGGAACGCGGCACATCGCGGCCGGCCGCAGCGTTCCCGGACTAGCGCCGGGTGAAGTGCCGATCATCGCGCTCGAAGGCGAAAGCGTCCTCAACCGCGAGCAGACGCGACGCGCCGACGCCATGGGCGTGTTTCGCGCCTTTCACGACGGCGGCGTGATCGGCGACGGCGCCTATGCACAAGCGATCGGCGCACCGATCGTCGTACAGGCGCCGCAGAGCGGCGGCGGCAGCGGCCCTCCGGTCAGTGTCAATGTCACCAACAACGCGCCCGGCGCGCAGGCGACGGCGGGACAGGCGCGGCAGAACAACGACGGCTCGTGGTCGCTCGACGTGATGGTGGAACAGGTCGATCGCACGCTCGCCCAGCGCAGCCTGATGGGCAAGAGCGCGTTCACCCAATCGCTCGAGAACACGCACGGGCTGCGGCGGAGTCCGATAGGATGACGGTCTGCCTGGGACCGCGGACGTCCTCGTCCGCATTGGACGAAGCGGCATCGCACGCGGACGGGGGCGTCGGCGCTCCCAGGTGCGCTGCGGGGAGGCGCGCATGACCGCTCCGACCTATCCCGCATGGCCGGCCGGCATTCTGCCGGCGCCGTCGCTCAACGACAATCTGGAGCAGCAATATCCCGATCTGGTCATCCGTACCGATTTCGATCAGGGCGCGCCGCGGCAGCGCAGCGTCTTTCAGAGCGGTGTGACGACGCAATGGATCACCTGGCCGATGAACCCGGCGCAGGCGCGCATCTTTCACGGCTGGTGGGCGTCCGAGATATCGAGCGGCGTCGACTGGTTCACGCTCGATCTGTTCGTCGACGACGACTATTACAATCATGTCGTGCGCTTCGTCGGAGGCCAGCCGACCAAGCTCAAGCGCCAGGGCGGCGAGTGGCTCTATGCGGCGCAAGTCGAAACCATGGATTTCACCGCGCCCGATGAGGTCACCACGGCCGAGCTGATGCTCACCTATGTGGACTACGGGCCGCAGACGCTGACGCTCGACCAGGTGGTGGCGATCGTCCACACCGGCGTGCAGAGCATGCCGACATGAGCGGCGCGGGCGTTCCCTATACCGACGAGGCGCGGGAATACATGTTCTCGCCATCCGGCCAGGATGTGATCTTCGACACCATCGAGCTGCGCCATCCGGCCTTCGTCATATACGGCCAGCTGATCGCGGTGCGCTTCGTCAACGCGGTGGCCGACATCACGGCGACGCTCGAAGCCTCGGCGCCGATGAACCCCGGCGAAGCGGTCGTGTTCACCGCTACACGCTTCGATCTGGTGCTGCCCGACAGTCCGCAAGCCGGGCTCGCCCAATGCAATATCGCCGTGGGCAACGTGATGGCGGAACTGTCGCCGTGGCTGGCGCTGGCGGTCTCGCAGCCTTATCCGGTGGAGCTGAGCTTGCGGCAGTTCCTCGCCGACGATCTTTCCGAGCCGTGCTTCGTGATGCACGGGCTCAACTTCACCAACGCCGCCGCCAACATGCGCCGCGTCACCGCGACGGCAACGATCGAGGACCTGCTGAACTTTTCGGCGCCGCGCGAGTGCTACACGGTGGTCAATTCGCCGGGGCTGAACCGATGATCCTTCCGGGACCGCGGACGTCCTCGTCCGCATGCGATCGAGCGGCATCGGGCGCGGACGAGGACGCCCGCGCTCCCAGCGCAGCCGAATTCGTGCAGCGCGTCATCGGCCTGCCATGGCGCGAGAACGGCTACGGTCCAGACGCCTACGATTGCTGGGGCCTGGCGCGCGCCTGCCAGCGCGAAGTGTTCGGCCGCTCGCTGCCGATCGTCGATTATCCCGCGACGCTGCGGGCGATCGTGCGCACGATGAACGATCACACGGTGCGCGACGCGTGGCCGGAAGTGAAGCTGCCGGCGCATGGCGACATCGTCACGATGACGGCGGCGCTGCACCCGCATCATGTCGGCACATGGCTGCAGCTCGAAGGCGGATGCATTCTGCACGCCACCAGGCGCGAGGGTGTGATGTGCTCGTCGCTGCATCACATCCGGCTGGAGGGTTTCAGGGGCCTGCGGTTTCATCGTTTCCTGGGAACGCGGCCGTCCCCGTCCGCGCCTGACGCCGCACGACCGATCGCGGACGCGGACGTCCGCGCTCCCGGGGAGAAAAAATGAAGCTCGCGCACATCCGCAACCCGATCATGCCGGCGCTCGACACGCGCCTGTTCGAGATCGACGGATGCGCCAGCGTGACCGAGGCGCTCGACGAGGCCGGCTGGCATTTGCAGCCCTCGACGTTCCTGATCCGGCGCGATATCGCCGCCGATCTCGACTGGCAGACGGCGCGGCCGGCCGACGTGTTCGTGAAGCGGCGCGACTGGGAGCTGGAGAAATTCGGCGACGACGAGACCGCACTGCTGGTGACCCTGCCGCAAGGCGGCGGCGGCCAGGGCGGATCGAACGTGCTGCTGGTGGTGGCGCAGCTGGCGCTGCTGGTGGCGGCGTTCGCCATCGCCGGACCGGCCGGCGCCGGCGCGGCGCTGGGCGGGATGCTCGGGACTACCGCGGCGGTGGGAACCGCGCTGGTGTTCGGCACCGTGATGATCGCCGGGCAGCTGCTGCTGAGCGCGATCCTGCCGCAACCCAAATCGCCGGCGCAGCCCAAGCCGACGTTCACCATCGGCGTGCAATCCAACACGGCGCGGCTCGGCCAGGCGATCCCGGAGCGTTTCGGCCGCACCAATTTCGCGCCCGACCTGCGCAGCCAGGCGTATCTGCAATACGACAACAACGCCGAGAGCATTTTCGAGTTGTTCTGCCTCGGCACCGGCAGCTATTACGTCGAGCAAATCCGCATCGGCACCAACGTCATCGCCCAAGCCGATGGCAGCGGCGTGCTGCAGCCGACGGGCGCTTATCCCGAGATCACCTGGCAGCTCTGCGGGCCAAATGAGCCGGTGACGCTGTTCCCCGACAATGTGGTCACCTCCACCGAAGTTTCCGACGTCGAACTGCTGGGCACCAACCAGCTCCAAATCGAAGGGGTTACCAGCGGATGGACGGCATGGTTCGTCGCCAATCCTCCCAACACCGAGACCAGCCTAATCGCGCTGGATATGTCGCTGCCGAACGGCCTGTATTTCGTCGGCAGCTCCGGCGACATCCGGCCGGCCAAAGCCACGATGCAATTCGAGGCGCAACCGATCAACGACGTCGGCGCAGTGACCGGCAGCGCAATAACCTTCGACGTCGAACAGCAGCTGGCGACCAATCAGCCACAGCGGTTCACGGTGCAGTGGAACGTGCCCTGCGGCCGCTATCAGGTGCGGGCGATGCGGACCAACGGCGTGCAGGTGAATACGTCCCAGCCGGCCAGCACGCTGATCTGGGCCAGCCTGCGCAGCTTCCTGCCGAGCCAGCAATATTACGGCAACTCCACGATGCTGGCGATCCAGTCGACCGCCTCCTACAGCCTCAGCCAGCTCAGCGCCAACTCGATCAACGTCGTCGCCACGCGCATGCTTTCGGCGCCGGCGCTGGTCGAAGGCGCGCCGCAATGGAGCGCTTCGCCGGTGCCGACGCGATCGATTGCCGCCGCGGCCAACTATCTGCTGTCGTCGTCGAACAACGCCAATCTCGATCCGTCGCAATACGACCGGAACTGGCTGGCGTTTTATGACCTCGTTACCTGGGGGCCGCGCGGCGACACACTCGACGGCGCGTTCGACAGCCAGCAGGGCTTCTGGGACATGCTGAACGCGGCCCTCAACGTCGGCCGCACCCAGGCGCTGGCCGGGCCGTTCATCGGCTTCGTGCGCGACGAGGCCAAGACCACCTATCGCTGCGCCTTCACGCCGCGCACGATGATCAAGGACAGCTTCAACATCAACTATCTGTTCTTCGATCCCAACAAGGATGCCGACGCCGTCACCCTCAATTACATCGACGAGACCAACTGGACGCCCTATCAGCTGTTCATCGCGCTGCCCGATGCGACCGACACCATCGACACCGCGCCGCAGGTCAATGTGACGACGATGGTCAACCGGGCGCAGATCTGGCGCGAGTGGAACTACAAGCTCGCCGCCAGCGCCTTCCGGCGCATCTTTCCGACCTTTCAGACCGAGCTGGACGGCCGCGTCTGCTTCCGCGGCGACCGCGTGCGGCTGAGCCACGTGATGGCGAGCTGGGGCATGAGCGCCGACGTGGTGTCGATCCACCCCGACTTCGGCGACATCCTCACGCTTTCCGAACCGTGGATTGCCGGCCAGACCGGCCAGCCGATGATCGAGATGACGACACCGGACGGATATCACTGCGGGCCGGCGACCGTGAACATCATCGACGCCGGGCTGGCCACCTCCACGGTGAGCCCCGGCCGCGCCATCGTGCAGCTCACCGAGGGGCTGGCTCCGGCCCAGGGCATGTTCGCGGGTCTGGAACCCGACGCATGGGGAATTTGGGGCCTCGATCCGACCGACCGGCGCCGCGACCTGGAGCGCGAACGGCCGAAGGTTCTGATGGGCCAGGGCACGGAAATGCCGGTGGACGCGCTGGTGGTCTCGATGACGCCGCGCGCCGGCCTCAAGGCCGAGCTGCAATGCGTGGTCGACAATCCCGCCGTCTATACCGCCGACCAGACGCCCGTGCCGCCTTATCCCACACCTGGATGCAGCGGCGTGCTGGCGGACCTGACGATCGACGGTCTGGCGATCCAACAATCGACCGGCGATTACGTCGACGGCAACGACGTGGTGCTCGCCGTGACGGTGGAGGGTGCCCCCGACGCCAGCAGCTTCGACTACCAGTATTCGCTGAACGGCGGCGCCTGGGTGGGGCCGGTGACCGGCAACGGGCGCAGCTTTTCCTTCCGCGTCGCCGGCGGCGCCATGCGGCTGCAAGTGCGCGGCGTGGCGAGCGGCGCCAACGGGTTCTTTTACGAACAGGATTTCAACGCCACCGGCTCCGGCCTGATCGGCACCGGCCTCGACTTCGTCAATTACGCCAACTCGCAATATCTCGCGGTTCTGCTGCCCATGGGGAGTGCCTGATGCGCTCAAGCAGCAAAGCGGTAGCGCAAGGAAAAAACTGACATGGCCAACATCACGCCCATCACCGTGGTGATCACCGATGCGAACGGCAATCCGCAATCGATCGCCGTGCCGCCGCCTTATCTGTCGCCGGTTCAAATCAACCTGTCGAGCGGTTTTCCGCTCCAGCTGGTCGCCGGCGTCGCTGGCCAGATCGTGCGCTGCTATCGGCTGTTTCTCGTCGTCGGCGGGGTAACCACGCTCAGCTTCGTCGACGGTTTCGCCACGCTTTACCCGCAGATCGCCGTGAACGAGCCCAACGAGATCGTGACGCTCGATCCGCAGCTCTTCCCGTGGTTCCAGGGCTCGCTGGGAAACGCCTTCAGCCTCAATTCTTCCGCCAACGTGCAGCTCACCGGAGCGGCGTGGGTCAACCTCAATCCGACGTGAAAACGATGTTAAAAAAAATCTTTAGAGCCGCTGTTTTCGCGCTCTCTTTTGCAAATACGCCGGCGGCCGCCTCGGGCATCGCGGTTCCATCGATCCCCTCGACGACGCAGAACACAACCGCGCCGGCCACGCCGCCTTCGGGGCAGACTTCCGTCTATGTCGACTCGACCGCCAAGGTGCTCAGCGCCAAGAACGACGCCGGCATCGTTTCGCACACCGTGCAGACGCTTTCGGCCGTCGCCCACTTCTTCCTCACGGCCATCAACAGCGACGGCTCCGAAACGACGGCGCAGCCGACATGTAGCGATATTTCCGGCGCGGCGGCGAGCTGCTCCACCGATGCGACGAACGCCAGCAACATCACCTCCGGCACTCTGGCAGCCGGCCGGCTGCCATCAGTTGTTCCCCAGATCATCTGTCAATCCGGCGCAGCATCCTCCGCGGGGGCCGACACGACAGAGGACACGCTGGCAACCTGCACCATCACCGCCAATGCGATGGGATCCAATGGCTGCGTCGACGTGCTGGCGTATTTCGACTTCACGGGCAATACGAATGCAAAGACCTTCCGCGTGCGCCTGGGCAACACGCTTGAGGCCGCCCCGTCCACGAGCAGCTCAGGCAACATCGCGCTGAATATGTGGCAGCGAATTTGCAACTTGAACGCCACAAACTCCCAGCGCGGCTTCCAAAATAACACCGGCGTGTTCGGCTTCATGGGCAGCGAGTTCAGCACGAGCGTCGATACGACGGTGAATGAGAACATCACAATCACGGGACAGAAGGCCGTCGCGGGCGACACCCTCACCCTCACCATGTATACCGTAAAGCTGGAGGCCCGCAGCTGATGAGCAACACGCCTCTCCAAGACATTCAGCAATTCCAAACCGACGCCGAGATTTTCTCGGCGTGGTTGCACGATCCGGTCGGCACGGACGTGGATTTTTCGGCCGGCGCAGGCACCGACGAACGGCCGAGCCTGGCGACGTTTCTCGCCGGCCTCAACAAGCTGTCGACGCAATCCGGCACGGCCTACACGATCCAGAGCACCGACGAATGGAGCACAATTTCGTTCACGAACAGCTCCCCGGTGAACGTGATATTGCCGAACAATTTCGCGGCCGGGTTTGCGGTCAAGCTGCTTCAGAGCGCGGCCGGACAGGTCAATGCCTCCGCCTCTCCCGGCGCGAGCCTGGTGACGCCCAATCTGGAGACGACGCAGGTCCAGTATGGTTGGCTCTTGTGCCTCGTGATCGCCAACTCCTCCGGCACCAACGCAGAATGGCTGGTGGCGGCAGAGCCGAGCCAGGGCGGAGGCGGGATCGTCGGCGCCACGACGCTCGCCAATCTCTATAGCGAAGACACGGCGGCGCATTACGCGCAGTGGAGCGTCGCCTATGTTTTCACCGACGGGGCCAACACCGGAACCTGGCTGAAGACCGGCTCGGGAAACGGCTCGGGCAACTGGACACAGCAGCCGTGGCCGACGCTGCCCAGCGTCAACTCGGCCGTCACGTCGGAGATCGCGCGGGCACAAAGCTCCGAGACCGGAATTTTCCAGGCACTGGCGGCGACGCAATCCTACCAATGGGCCGACGACGGAAACTTTGTCGGCGGCATGGTCGACACGACCGGCAATGCCATATTTGCCATCCTGTCGAACGGCGCCGCTGTCGGCTCGTCTGCCGACAGGCTGCTGAATGCCGCCGGCTATATGTGGAACGACGAGGCGTTGGCGGCGCTATGTCCGGCGGGAACCGTGCCGATCGTCGACGGCAGCGGCAGCGTCATCGTCCCCTATTCGACGTCGGTCTTGCAGGCGTATTCGCTCGACAAATATGCGCCCTACACCGGGTCTGACGGCAACGTCTATCTGACCAACAACGCGGCGGCGACGGCAGGCAAGGATTTCCTCGTGGCGCAGACGCGGGGCACTGTGCGCGGCGCGGCGGCCAGCAAGGGCACCGTCCTGCGCTGGATGGATGACGCGACGGCGAGCGGCAATCAGCCCTACCACGAGGATCGCTGGTTCGACGCGTCCGGCGGCAACTATCTCGCCACGCTCGGAACCAGCATCACCAAGCTCGTCTGCGTTGTCGACACCGGCCACTCGCTGACGGTCGGCGGCATCGCTTCGTTGCTGACGACGACGCCGCCGTTTGCGCGCGGCGTCATGTTCAACGGCGGTCCGAAAGTGGTGCAGCCGACCGGCGCCGGCTCGAATTGGAACGCGCCGGCGCCGATCTGCGACGACGCGCAGCTGCAGAGCCTCGCGGAGTTTTACGAATTCCAGAATTCCGGCGGCCAGGGCGAGAGCCACGGAGGCGGCGTGGTAACGTGGTTCGGCACCGGCGCCCATCTCGGCAGCACCGAGGCCGTTCTCTTCGCCACGGTCGGCGCCGGCGGCGCCACACTGGCAAATCTTCTTTCCGGTACGACGCAGTTCTCCAACCTGATCCGCGTCGTCGAGCGCGCTGCGGCGCTTGCCGCCTACAACGGATGGGCGTTCGAGGCTTACGTCTGCTGCTCGATCGGCGAGAACGACTACGCGACCTATCAGGCGAGCGCATCCGGCTTCTCGACCAACATGCTGGCGATGCAATCCTCGATAGAGACGGCGATCCAGGCGATCTTCACCAAGAACGGCTGGAGCGCGCCGGCACACGTTCCGATCGTCTGCATGCAGCCGTCGAGCTGGAACAGCTCGAACTTCAACAGCGGCAACGGCTACAACACCGACGCGCTCGCCTATGTCTTTCCCGCCCTGGTCCGCTCGAACCCCAACCAATTCGCGCTCGTCGGCCCGGAATACTATGTCGACAACTATGCGGGCGGCACGCCGGGCCAGGACATCCATATGTCCGACATCGGCTACAAGCTGGTCGGGCAATATATGGCGCGAGCGGTGCAGAAGCTCCGCGCCAGCGCGGCCGTTCCCGGCGTCGTCGTCACGGGCGTGTCGAACAGCGGCAACGCCGTGACGGTCACAACCGGCGCGACGAGCAATCTGGCGATCGACACCAGCGTCGTCAGCGACCCCGGCCAATATGGGCTGCGCGTGCTGGATGTGACGGCGGGCAATGCGAACATCGCGCTGTCCGGCATCGCCGTGAGCGGGACCAGTATCACCTTCACGCTGGCGAGCCACGTAGCCGGCCACACGCTGATGCTCGGTGTCGGCGACTACGGCGTTGCGCCGCAAAGCGCACTCGGGCCGACGACCTGTCCGCGCACCTGCGTCCGCGATAGCTCGGCCGACGTGAGTTCGTCCGATACCGGATCGACGCCGATGTACAACTATCTCTGCCACGACCAGATCAACTGGACGGCAGCGGCTTAAAGGAAAGGATTTTTCAAATGGGTCTCGCCCCTATTCCCGTCATCGTCGCCGCCAACGCAAAGGGCAATTCGGCCGACGGCTCGATCTCTCGCAGCGCTCTCGACGATTATTTCGCGTCGATGCAGTCCAACCTGCTGATCCTGCTACGGGCGATCAAGATCAACGTCGCGGCGGGGACGATCGTCGACGCGCTGGGCAATTCCTTCACGCAGAAAACGGGCGGCGTGAAGAACAGTTCCGACTCCAACTTCAACGGTCACGAGACCATCACCTTCGGAGCGCCGACCACCAACAACCCTTACACGCCGGGCGCCGGAGGCATCGGCATCGGCACGCCGCCGATAGCGATGCCGAACTCGTTTAGCGTCGTCGCGGGGCTGAGACTGGGCAGCTATGCCAATCCCGCCTGTCTCTATGGCGATGGGACAAGCGGCAACGGCGGCGTCGGCGTCTATGTCACGTCGTCCGGCGCCCTGAACCTTCAGGTGGGCGGCAACACGGACTCCAGCGGTGCTTCGCCGGGGCTATTTCCGCTGAACACGACGCAGGTGTTCTGGTATTCCTATGACGCGGCGACGAAAATCCATCGGTATGGTGTCAACACGACCGGCACGATCAACTCGGTGACGGGCGCCGGCACGCGCACCAGCCAAGGCACAGCGGCCGTCTGCTATCCGTTCGGCTTTTACAGCGGCGGCAGCTGCGGCGCCTGGACCTTTCATCGCTGGGCGCTGTTCGGCAAAGCCTACATGAACGGTGCCGTTCCGGCCGACGATCAGCAGTTCAGTGGCCTGATTTCGACGTATAATAGCTATATTTAGTGACGTGATCCGGTGCTCTTACGAGTGCAGCGGAGATCGGCCGATCAAGAGGCGGAAGCCGGCGCGTTGGCGCGCGCCGAGCCGCGAGGGATCACTCGCATGACCATCAACCGGCCTGCGTATCCGGCCACTCCGCCGCCCGCGAGCGGGCGCGGAATAGAAGTGAGTTTTCATGGTCGAGTTGAGTCCCGTTGTGCCGCTCAAAGGGCTGGCGCCCTATGTCGGCGGCAAGCGCCAGTTGGCGGCGCAAATCGTCGCGGCGATCGAGCGCATCCCGCACGCGGCTTACGTCGAGCCCTTTGTCGGCATGGGCGGCGTGTTCTTCCGCCGGCGCACGCGGCCACGCAGCGAGGTGATCAACGACGCGTCCGGCGACGTGGCGACGCTGTTTCGGGTTCTCCAGCGCCACTATCTCGCCTTCGTCGAGATGCTGCGCTGGCAGCTCACCACGCGGTCCGAGTTCGAACGCCTGGTGTCAACCGATCCCACCACGCTCACCGATCTCGAACGCGCCGCGCGCTTCTTCTACCTCCAGAAGACGGCGTTCGGCGGCAAGGTGTCGGGCCGCAATTTCGGCGTTTCGCCGGGCGAGAGCGCCGCCTTCGACGTGACGCGGATCGTGCCGGAGCTGGAGGCGTATCACGAGCGCCTGGCGGGCGTGGTGATCGAAAAACTGCCTTGGGAGGATGCAATTCGGCGCTACGATCGGCCGGGCACGCTGTTCTTTCTCGACCCGCCTTATTGGGGCTCCGAACACTATTACCGGAGGGGTCTTTTCGAGCGGTCAGATTATGAGCGGCTGGCGGCGGTTTTGGAGGGTCTTAAAGGGCGCTTTTTAATGACCCTCAACGACCATCCGAAAACGCGCGAAATCTATGTCCGTTTCTCGCTCAAAAAGCTCGCGGTGACCTATTCCGTCCACGGCAACGGCCGAGCGAAGCGGGCGGCAGAATTGCTAATAAGTCCAAAGAGTTAGGGGTGTTTTTGGCGAGGCGCAAGAAAACACGCTATTTCTTGCGCCTCGCAAACATTTTTTTGCGCGCTACAGCATCGCCCAATTTTGCCCTTAGCGGTCGTCTCTCTGTCGAAGTTCCGAATCCGTATCGGAAATTCGTCCGACATTTCCGGGGGATAGCAGCGAGTTGGGAAATCTGCTAAGTACTTGATATATAATGATTATTTTGTGGCGGACAGGGAGGGATTCGAACCCTCGATACGGTTACCCGTATGCCGCATTTCGAGTGCGGTGCTTTCAACCGCTCAGCCACCTGTCCGTCCAGACAATTCAGATACTTAATGCCCGGAGGTGGTGCAAGGGACCTGCCCGCGGTGCCCGCCCGCCAGCCTCTTGGTCGCAATACAACGCTTAAGCGTTTCAAGCAGGACGCGTTTCAAGCAGTCCGGAAACGGGCGCCGATCCGGCACGTATCGCCGGCTCGTCATGTGCAATGAAACCGCAATGGCGCCATCGGCGCAGCGGCGTCCGCTGTACCCGGACTTGCGGGTTTTTACTTCGGCCCTCAATTCTCCGGTACACAACGATGAACCCGGACACGTGCTACACGAGTGCCACGGCGATCTTCTGGGAGCTGACCTTCACCCTGGCAGGGCTGATCGTGCCGGCGGCTGACCTGAGAGTTCAGGACCTCCGTATTCTTGGCATGACCTCGGCGGCGAACAGTTCGAGCATTTCCCAGCCAAGCTTCGGTGACAGGCCGGAGATCAGCGGTACGAGGGAAATCGGCGATTTCCGAACCATCGCGACGCATTGATCGGGGGTCAGGACATTGACCATGCCGGAGGCGCGGATGGCCTCCACGGTGTTCAACCCGTGGAACGGGGATGAAGATTTGGCGGCACTGCTGTTCCAAGAGGCATAGCTGCGGACAAGGTGAATGACATATTGGCCGATTTCTTCCCACGCCGCATCGGGATCGCGAGCGACGTAGACCCCAGGGTGGGTCGTCATCACCGACCCGGGCGTCTTACCCAGTTTTCGGCACTCTTCTTTGTAGAGCGAGATAAGGTCGCCGGAGCCGGGAATTGTGACGGGCCGGACCGCCCAGAAGCCCAGTCCAAACCTTGCAGCGCGCTTGGCCGCAGCCGGCACACCGCCCCCAAGAAGAATCCTCGGCGGACGACTGAGAGGCAAGGGACGAACGAAGACCTCCCGGTCGCGATACGTGAAACGCTCCCCCGCCAAGGCGCGGGCAATGACCTCGAGCCCTTCCTCCATGAGCGCGGCCCGGTCGCGGAGCGACTTGCCGAACATCCTGAACTCGGCCTCCACATAACCCGCTGCCAAGGTCGTATACAGGCGCCCGCCGCAGATGAGATCGGTTACCGCGATCGTTTCGGCAATTTCCACCGGGTCGTGCAAGGGCAGGACAATCGCACCCAATACGATCGCGATCTGTTTGGTCCTCGCCGCGGCCGCCGTGGCCATCAGCGCAGGCACCGGGTTATAGCCGTCTTCCGAGCCGTGATGTTCGGGAAACACAATTCCGTCGATCCCGATCTCGTCGGCAAATGCGCACATATCGAGCGCCGCATCATAGAGCTCCGATGCCGGTGCGCCGAAGTCCGGTGCACGCATGTCGAAGCTGATGACAGTCTGGAACATAGCCTCTCCTCCCTCCGATCCTGGAGCCTAGTACCAGGAATCACAGGTTGGTGACACGTGAAAAGATTTAGCGCGGTGGTCGCAGAGGATTTGCACAGGCCGCAGGAAAAAAATGGCGCGCGCAGCGCGCAAGAAAAAACCACGGCGTCCTCCGCGAAACCCCTGCGTAGCCTGCGCTAAAAATGCCGCCATTTTCGACGAATCACCTTGTGAGAAATGCGGGCACTGGCGATATCCGGTGCGGCTCCGGATCCTTGGATAGTCTGACGGGAAAATATCATTCGACGCTGCACCTTGCGCAGCGCGCCCGAAAACTTCGCATCGCGGCGAATACTCTTCGGAAACGAGTGTGAGCGCGCATAGTGCGCAGTCATGTCGCATCCTTTCGGACGACGATTTAATAGCATGAAATTGAAAATGCGTCCGAATTGTTAAACTGCCCTCGCAAAGATTTGCCCGAGCCACGGATACAGCTCTGGTCGGCGAGCCGTCTTTTGCATGCTTATACAGAGTGTGTCGACGCGCGTGCGCGCAGTCCGCTGGACACGTCGGGGTTACCATGCGGGCGTCTGTAGGGTAGAAATGCTCCATGGACGGTCGGGCAGATCGAATGCGCATAGCGGGGCTTGTTCTTGCGGGCGGCAGGGCGACGCGTATGGGAACGGACAAACCTTTTGCCCGCTTCAGAGGCGGTTTTTTGCTCGACGCGGTGATCGACCGGGTGCGGCCGCAAGTCGATATGCTGATGCTAAATGTACGCACCGAGCATATCGCGCAGTGCCAGTGCCGCTACGGGGATAAATTTGCGTTGGTGCCCGACGCGTTTGACGGCGACGCCGGTCCGCTTGGCGGCGTCGTTGCCGGGCTGCAGCGCTTGCCGGCCGTGGACGCGCAGTGGCTGGCCACATTTCCGTGCGATACGCCTTTTATCCCGCGAGACATCGTTTCAACGCTACGGACGGCAATACAACACACCCCCGACCGGCCCCGGCCGGCCGTCGCGGTCGCCATGGGCCGGGTGCAGAGCTTATGCGCCTTGTGGCCCTGTCGATGCCTGGATACCTTGCGCGACGGCGTCGCTTCCGGAGCTTTACGCAGCGCTTGGCGGGCGCTCGACATGCTGCAGGCCGTCCGCGTCGACATTGCCGCCGAGCCCCGTACATTCTTTAATATCAACACTTTGGACGATTTGGCCGAGGCGGACAAACTTTCGCACGACGGCGAGTCGCCATAAAATCGTCGGCATTATCGCTTGAAAGAAGATAGGGGCGCTATCACGTCCCTCTGGCACGTCCCTCTGGCGCGCCGGACGAAATCCCGTATCCTTGCCGCCGATCGAAACCTGGGAGGTCACCATGGACAAGCGGCCCAACATCGCTGTTGACGATCTCGAATACGCCCTCACCTACCCGGTGGAGGCATTCCTCTCGCCCGAATATCTCAAGGCGGAGAAGGAGCTGTTGTGGCCCAAGGTGTGGCAGATGGCCGACCGCGTGGAGGCGATTCCGAATGTGGGAGACTTCTTCACCTACAACATCTGCGACGATTCCATCATCGTCATCCGCACCGCTCCCGACACAATCAGGGCGTTCCACAACGTCTGCGCCCATCGCGGCCGCCAGCTTATCGACACCCCTCCCGGCAAACATTCCGTCACCGGAAACCGCAAGAACTTCCTCTGCGGCTTTCACGGCTGGATGTACGACCTCGACGGCAAGAACAGCTACATCCTCGATCCGCAGGACTGGCGGGGTGCGCTGAACCCGGAATGCACCGCGCTCACGCCGGTCAAGGTGGACATTTGGGGCGGCTGGATCTTCATCAACATGGACCCGAATTGCGAGCCGCTCATCGATTTCCTGGGCGACGCCGCACGCATCCTTAATCCCTTCGAATTCGAGAAGATGCGCTACAAGTGGCGCAACTGGGTGATCTTCGACTGCAACTGGAAGACCGGGCTCGAGGCCTTCATGGAGCCTTATCACGTCACGGGCACGCACACCCAGCTGCTCGCCTACGGCGAATACTACGCCTATAGCGCGGCTTACGGCCTGCACGGGGTGAGCGGCTTCGACGAGCGCAATCCGGAGGTGAGAAAGATGGGCGGCACCTCGGTGACGCGGGCCGGCAAGGAAGGGCTCGATCCCCGCATCTCGACCTACCAGCTGGTGCGCGAGAACTATGAGACGATCAACAAGGCCAGCACCACCGAGACGCTGGTCAATGCCGCCAAGCGGCTGGTCGACGAACTGCCCGCAGGCACGCCGGCCAGCAAAGTGATCGCGCACTGGCTCGAGCAGGCGCGGAAGGACGATGCGGCGCGCGGCGTCGTCTGGCCCACGATCACGCCGGCGCAAATGACGGAGGCCGGGCTTGCCTGGCACATCTTCCCCAACATGAGCGTGCTGCAGGGCATCACCTTCGCGCTGTGCTATCGCGCCCGGCCCCATGGCAACGACCCGGACAAGTGCATCTTCGAAGCCTATGCCCTCGAGCGCTTCCCGGAGGGCCAGGAGCCCAAGACCGAGTGGACCTATGGCGACCCCACGCCGGAGAATTGGGGTTCGGTGCTCTGTCAGGACTTCTCGAACATGGCGTCGGTCCAGCGCGGCATGAAATCGCGCGGCTTCCGGGGCACGCTGCCCAACCCGCACCAGGAACGCAAGGTCACCAATTTCCACCGCAACCTGGCGACGTTCATGGGCACCGGTTTCCCGCGCCGCATCGACCGGTAGGCGTTCGACGGCTCCCGGTTGGGGACGTTAGCGCGCGCCCATTTCCCTCACCGCGATGCGCGCCGGACGATCATTGCCTTCTCCGAGACGCGGGGCGATGGCGGATGCGGCAGCCCGCATTTCCTCTTCGAAGCCGAAGGTTGGATTGACAACAAGCAGGCCCGCTGCGCGGAGCCTATCACCGTCGCCGCCGAGATCGACATCGACGCGCAGAGCGCGTCCGATGCCGTGCGCCAGCATCTCGCCGCAGAAGGCATCCGCATCGGGCTTCGACTTGACGGGAAACCAGAGAAGAAAGATTCCCGTGGCGAACCGGCGATGCGCTTCGACCAGGAGGCGAGACACTTTTTCGAACTCGTCCGGCGCCTCGTAAGGCGGGTCGATCAAAATCACGCCGCGCCGCTCCGGCGGCGGCAGAAGCGCGAGCAGGCGCTCGGTGCCGTCGGCGCACACCGCCTTTGCGTTGGCAAACGGCTTCAGTGCGCGCGCCAGCACAATCTCTTCCAGCGGATGTTTCTCGATGGCGATCAGGCGGTCCTGCGCGCGCAACAGGCGCGCGGCCAGCCGGGGCGAGCCGGGATATTGCCCCTCGCCTTCGGCGCGCACGCATTGCAGATAGGTTGCAAGCGATGACGGCATCCCGTCGAGGGACAGATCGCGCAAGCGCCCGATGCCCTGCTCCGCCTCCTTGGTTTTCTCCGCCTCTCCGCCCGTGAGCGAGTAGAGCCCACGGCCCGCATGGCTGTCGACGACGCGGAAGCCTTTTTCTTTCTTCTTCAGGTGCAGTAGCAGCGCCACAAGTGCGACATGCTTGACCACATCGGCAAAATTCCCGGCGTGATAAGCGTGACGGTAATTCACTGTCTAGGCCGCATTTCAAGGGACATGATCGTTGCCTTTCTCTGCGGACTCGGTTCAGCATTGCAAGGCCAAAGCAACTTTGCTCAGCATAGCACAGGCGCATCGCCGCCAAGAGCGATGGCATGGATGCATCGCCGCAGGGAGAACGAAGCATGCGATGGATAGGATTCGCCGGAGCGGGATTGCTTGCGGTGCTCGCCTGGGGCGAGGCGGAGGCCGGCGGGCCCATGCCGTGGCTCGACACGAAGCTTTCTGCCGATCGGCGCGCGCAACTGCTCGAGAAGCAACTCACCAACGCCGAGCGCATCGCGCTGGTGCATGGACTTCTCGGCGCTCCCGTCAGGGACGGGATGCCGACCGGCGCCTTGGGCTCGGCCGGCTATGTTCCCGGCATACCGCGCCTGGGCATTCCTGCCCTGCAGGAAACCGACGCGAGCCTCGGCGTCACGAACCCGTCCGAGGTTCGCCCACAGGACCGCGCCACGGCCCTGCCATCAAGCTTGGCACTGGCGTCCTCGTTCGACCCCGCTGCCGCCTACGCAGCCGGCGCGATGATCGGCCAGGAAGCATGGCGCCAGGGCTTCAATGTGTTGCTTGCCGGCGGCGTCAATCTGGCGCGCGAACCGCGCAATGGCCGCAATTTCGAATATCTGGGAGAAGACCCGCTTCTCGCGGGAACACTCGACGGTGCCGACGTGCGCGGCGTCCAGGACCAGCATGTCATCTCCACCGTCAAGCACTTCGCGATGAACGATCAGGAGACCGGGCGCACGCACGCCAATGCCGTGATCGAGGACGGCGCCATGCGGGAATCCGATCTTCTCGCGTTCGAGCTGGCCATCGAGCGCGGTCAGCCGGCTGCGGTGATGTGTTCCTACAATCTCGTCAACGGCAAATATGCCTGCGGCAACGATATGCTGCTCAATGGCGTGCTCAAAGGCGATTGGGGCTTTCCCGGTTTCGTGATGTCGGACTGGGGCGCCGTACACGACACGCGCGATGCCCTGGCAGGTCTCGACCAGCAGTCGGCGGCGGATGTCGATACGGAAATCTATTTCGGCCGGCCGCTCGCTGTCGCAATTGAACGCGGGGTTGTTCCCCCTGCGCGGATTTCCGATATGACCCGCCGCATCCTGCGCTCCATGTTCGCGGAAGGCCTGTTCGAACATCCTCCACAGAGAACCATGATCGACTTCAAAGCGGACGGCGACGTGGCGCAACGCGCCGCCGCCGAGGGCATCGTCCTGCTCAAGAATGCCGACGGCATCCTCCCGCTCGGTCCCGGCGTGAAACGCATCGCCGTCATTGGCGGCCGTGCCGATGACGGCGTGCTGTCGGGCGGCGGCTCCTCGCAGGTCATCCCGGCCGGCGGACGATTTGTTACCGTCCCCGTCGCCAATGTCGGCATGATCTTCGATCCTTCGCCGCCGCTCTCGGCCATTCGCGCGCGCGCCCCCGGAGCAGACGTGCGTTTTGCCGACGGGCGCTACCGTTCCACGGCGGCGGCGCTGGCCAAGTGGGCCGATGTTGCCATCGTCTTTGCCAACCAATGGATGACGGAAGGCGTCGACGCTCCCGACCTCAGCTTGCCCTCCGGCCAGGAAGAGCTGATCGCGGCCGTCGCCTCCGCCAATTCGAAGACAGTCGTCGTGCTGGAGACCGGCGGTCCTGTCCGGATGCCGTGGCTCGACGACGTGAGCGCCGTGCTGGAAGCGTGGTTTCCCGGATCGCGCGGCGGCGAAGCCATTGCGGGTACGCTGTTCGGCGATACCGATCCGGCCGGACATCTGCCGATGACCTTTCCCGCCGACATCGCCCAATCGCCGCGGCCGGTCATTCCCGGATCGGACACGGCCCCCAACGACCAGTTCGACGTTCCGTATACGGAAGGGGCGGACGTGGGCTACCGCTGGTTTGCCAAGCAGAGTCTCAAACCGCTGTTTCCGTTCGGCTTCGGACTTTCCTACACGAGCTTCGACTTCGCGAAGCTCGAAGTGAGCGCCGGCCCGCCGCTGACGGTCGGCCTCGACGTGACCAATAGCGGAAGCCTTGCCGGCGCAGCCGTACCCCAAGTCTATCTCACCTCGGCGGCCGGCAATTCGACGCAGCGCCTGATCGGCTTCTCGAGAATCGTTCTCGCCCCGGGCCAGACAGGGCATGTCAGCGTTGTGGTCGATCCACGCCTCTTGGCGCAATTCGATACCGGGGCGCATGGCTGGCGGATCGCACCGGGGACATACGACATCATGGTGGGCCGCTCGGCGACGGAGCCGGTCCTGTCCGACTCGATCCAGCTCGCGGCCGCGCTCCTCAAGCCCTGATCTCATGCGGCGCTTGGCCGAGCGGTTCTGGTTCCGTTCTTTGTCGAAAATCAATGCGCCCCAGGTCGCGTTAAGGGACTACTGGCGTCGCTTGAAACGGCGTTATCGAGAACTACGTCACGCCCAACTAGGCGAGGGGCATCTGCCTAATGAAGGAAAGATCATGAGCATCAGCCATATGAAACGGACCGTCAGCGCACTGCTGGCCACACTGATGGCGAGCGCTGCAATCGGCACATCGCCGCTCGCCGCTCAACCGGCGCAGGGTTCCGGGCCGCAAAGCAGGGAGTCCGTACCGCCCTCGGGCCAATACGCCCCGCCGCCTCCCGGATATGAGAACGGCAACGCGACGTACGACGAACAATCGCAGCAAGCCGACCGTGCTTACGCGCAGCAATATTCGGAATGGGCGGCGCGCTACTGCGTCGACCAGCACAACAACAACACGGTGGCCGGCGCGCTCATCGGCGGCGTGCTTGGCGCGGGCCTTGGCGCAGCGATCGCCCATAATCCTGCTACAGGGGCTGCGATCGGCGGTGCGTTGGGTGTCGGCGTCGGAGCCGCGGCAGGCGCCAGCCAGCCGGCTTACGGCTGTCCTCCCGGCTACGTAGTCGCCGCAGGTGCGCCAGCTTTCGCCTATGTCGGACCTTATTGGGGCCCTTCCGTCTATTGGGCTCCTGCCTGGTATCACCCCTGGGTCTGGGTCGACGGCCGCTGGGTGTTTCATCCCTATCGCTATTGGTATTGGTGGCACCGGGCCTATTGGCATCCCGGCTGGAGATCGCACCCCTGGCACTATCGCTATTACCGTTGGTGAGACGGGCGCAGCGTAGATGCGAACGCAAGGGCCGCCGTTTCGGCGGCCCTTTTTTTTCCCGAGCGCGCGCGTGATGCAGGCTGCGCGCTTAAGAACATTTTGATGCATCGACCTTACGTTGCGGGGTGCGCGAAGTTGAAGTTTGTCTGGAAAGTCGCTCTGATGACGGCGCTGGTCGTGGCGGGGCTAATCCGATAGAGGAACGCATGGACTACGAAGCTTTTTTTGCCGGAGAACTGGACACATTGCGTCAGGAAGGACGCTACCGGGTATTTGCCGATCTCGAGCGGCGTGCGGGTCGGTTCCCGGCAGCGACCCGACACCATGGCGGTGAGACGAGTGCCGTCACGGTTTGGTGTTCGAACGACTATCTGGGCATGGGGCAGCACAAGGCGGTCATCGCCGCCATGCATGAAGCGCTCGACCATTGCGGCGCCGGCGCCGGCGGCACGCGCAACATCTCGGGCACCAATCATTACCATGTTCTGCTGGAGCGGGAGCTCGCCGATCTACATGGCAAGCAGTCTGCTCTTCTATTCACGTCGGGCTATGTCTCCAACTGGGCGGCGCTCGGCACGCTGGCCTCGAAGCTCCCGAACTGTGCGGTTCTTTCCGACGCAAAAAACCACGCGTCCATGATCGAAGGCATTCGTCACAGCCGCGCCGAGTGCAAGCGTTTCAAGCACAACGATCCCGAAGATCTAGACCGCAAGCTTTCCGAGATCGATCCGTCCCGGCCGAAGCTTGTCGCGTTTGAATCCGTCTATTCGATGGACGGAGACATCGCTCCGATCGCGGAACTTTGCGCGGTCGCCGAGCGTCACGGTGCCATGACCTATCTCGACGAGGTGCACGCGGTCGGCCTCTACGGCCCACGCGGCGGCGGTATTGCGGAACGCGACGGGTTGATGGATCGCATCACGGTCATCGAAGGCACGCTGGCAAAAGCCTTCGGCGTACTGGGCGGCTACATAGCCGCCAGCGCCAATCTGTGCGATTTCATCCGGAGCTTTTCCTCCGGTTTCATTTTTACGACCGCGCTGCCGCCCGCGGTCGCAGCGGGCGCCCTTGCCAGTGTCCGACACCTGAAGTCGAGCGGGACAGAGCGCGCCCGTCACCAGGAGCGCGTGGCAAAAGTCCGTCACCGGCTGAGAGCAATCGGCATTCCGATGCTCGACAATCCCAGCCATATCATTCCGGTAATGGTCGGCGACGCGAAGAAGTGCAAATGGATCAGCGATTGGCTGCTGGAGCGTCATGGGATCTACGTACAACCCATCAACTATCCCACGGTGCCGCGGGGAACCGAGCGCCTGCGCTTCACGCCATCGCCATTGCATTCGGACGCCGATATCGAACGGTTGATCTCCGCTCTTTCGGAAATCTGGTCGCAATGCGCGCTGGCTCGAACGTCTGCCGCTGCGTAACGAGACAGGCGGCGATCTGGCGTGCCGTCGTGTAGGGCAGCCCCGCCCCTTCGGCGTTGCGGGGCGACGGCCTTGCCTTTCGAACAGGGTCTCAAGACGCCGAACCCGTCCCGGTTTCCAGAAAACGCGTGTTCTAACTCTTTCCGCGCCCGTAAGTATTGAGCTGCTACCGAGCCCGAGGAGCATCGCAGCCGCAGTGATGACAAAGGGCGCGGGCACCATCCCTCATCATCCCCTCCAGAGATTTGGCGATTTCGCCGATGTCTTGGCGTAAAGCCGGCAGCGACAGGGCCCGGTCCGGAGCGGCCGCCGGCTGGAGAGAAAATGTCGTATCGGGATTGTCGAGGTCGGAAAATGTGACAACGACCTCCCACGGGGCGTTAAGTCTTCCGGTAATTCGTAACAGGCTCAAAGCGTCTCGCAGCAATCGGAGATAAATCGTCGAACTGCAGTAGAACCAGACTTCCGGCGTTTTCTGAAGCGAATCGTTCGCCGCCAGGTGGCCTTCACAGGACCAGCAAGGCTCAAACAGGCGCAGGCGTTTCATTTCGAAGACCAAAGGAAGAATGCCGGGCTCGATCGGGTAGCGATCCGGATCCGCGGACAGCTCCCTGCCTGCCTGCGGGCACATCGGCGAACACCGGCATTGGCATTCCGTGGAACCGCACCTGGAGCATTTGAACGCGCAGCCTTTACCACAGACGCGTCCGGCGTTTCGCCTGAGCGCGCTCATTCGGGAAATGTCGGCGCCCGCTTTGCGGGCGCGGCTCCGAGAACGGGTAAGCCGCCGAATGCGCATATTCCCTCCCTCGACGACAGTGCGAACATGCCAAGTAAATGGCCGGTGAAAAACCCCGCATCCTTAATTCGCAAACGCAAACACCCGAAGGCTGCGCCTTCGAGATCAACAACGATCTATTTGCGCCGGACGGCGAGAATGCCGCTCGCGCCAATTTCTCGCTTCTCGCCCAAACGGTAAAATCCCCCCCAGGCTTCAAGCTGTTCCGCAAACGCCCGCATTCGCTGCGCTCCGTTCGTGTCATCAAGCGCACGAAGCTCCTCGATCATCCCGAGGGCTTGAAAAAAGCCACTCCGAACGGCCGCAAGGCAGTTAGGTGTCAGATCGTGCGTAGATTCGATTTCAAAGCCGACAGAGGCGATGGCGGCCATATGCTCGTCGAGCGTGCGCAGAGGCTGCGTGCCTCCCAAGGGCTGAACGCGTTGGCGCACTGAAGCAGGACCAACAGTGTCATTGCCACCGGTGAGATCGGCTGCGAACAACTTTCCTCCGACCTTCACGGCACGAACGCTTTTAGCGTATACGGTCTCCAGCGACGTGCATAGCGCGCTCGCTTGCAACACGACAAAGGCGTCATAGCGGTCCAATTTAAAAAACGGAGTATCGGGTTTCCATTCGATCGTGTTGATCGCCTTTTTGCGCGATGTGTACAAACGAGACAGCGCAAGCTCGGCCTCGGCTGCATCAATCTTCATTCCGCTGTCTTCCGCGTAGCGCCGCAACCTTTGCCCGAGATGATGGCCGATAAATCCGAAGCCCGCCCTCGGCACAAGCTTCACAAGCGCGGTCGCAGCAAATAAATTGTCCAGCGGAGAAAGGTTGCCGCGCCCCCAAAGGCTTTGCGCCACCGCAAGCGCCGGCTCTGAAGCGCTCGCGGTCCGGGGGGATGCGATTGTATCGCGTGCGACGGCTATTTTCATGAGGCAGTATCCGCAGCGCCCGGACAGACCGAGCATGCCCTTCCGCATGGGTTTTGCCGATCGCGAAAATGTGCGACGATCGTGCCCAAGTGATCGAGCAGGCGCCGGGCTTCTTCCTCCGAAATCGGCGGCATGCCGGGCGCCGTCAGCCGCGAAGCCTGCGCATGCACAATGACGGGGTCGGCGCAAAGTAATCCCTTCTCCATCATCACGACGAGCACATCGTGCAAGCTGGCCGCGACGGCCTGCAAATACGGATACCCCAGTACGCCCGCCAGATTGAAGATGACAGCCGCGAGCGCGATGCCGGATTTGGGTGCGTCTGCCGGCAGGTGTCGCATTGACGCTGTGGTCAGCGCGTCTATTTTATCGATCTCGTTTTTAAGGCCGACGGTAAGATCGTCGCGCACTTCCTTGACGCAGCGTTCGGCCTGTTCGATAGCCGATTTCCGGTCGATCCTGTTGTGCCCATGAAGCGCTTTGCTCAGGGGATTGTGAACCCGCACAATTTTTGCCGCGCCCATATCTTTAATCCAGTTTGATCTTTACCGGCTTCACGAAAGCATCGATTTCGGATTGCGAAAGATTGGGCTCGGAAGCGTCCCCGATCTCTGCTGTCAGGTCCGAACTACGCCGTCCCACTCCGTCCGGAGGCCCAAGATTTTTGAACCGCCGATCCGGTCCGACGTAAGCTGGCGTTTCGACGAATGGGCGGTTCATTCTGGCGGACCAAGCAAGGCGATCGAACAAGATCGAAGCGGCGACCGGTTTTTTCAGAATGAAGTTGGCGCCGCTGTTGCGCGCGGCCTCGACATGTGCGCGCACTGTGTGACCGGTCAGAATGACCGTCGGCATATACCGGACGCCGTTTTCCTCATGCCGTCTGATCCAAAGTACCAAATCGGCGCCCTTCATGTCCGGCAGCACGGCTTCGACGATCGCGAGATCGAACTTCGTCGGACCCAGACTTTTTTTTGCCGCCTCGCCGTTTTCCGCCACGGTCATGCTCTTGAGCTTGAAGCCGCGCAGGATCTGGCTCAGCGTTTCAACGGCGTAGTGATCGCCGTCTACGATCAGCGCAGACACCTGCGAAAAATCCAGCGCGATCGCGGCTCCCGACTGAGGAAGGTCTTGTGCCATAACGAAACAGACCCTTGGTCAAAACAGCTCGATGTCGTCGTCGCCCATCGGCTCCGTTTTGTGCGTACCAGGATCGTGTCTGCGGAACGCCGCCAAAAGGCGCTCACGCTCGCGATAGAAGGGTACAACCGCAATCAACGCCTCGACGCGCGCTTTCCAGTCGTCTGCGTGGCCCGAAAGGAGCTGCTCGATGCCCTGGAGCAGCCCCGCCTGCGCAAACGCGCGCTGACCGATCAGGTCGAAGGACTGAATATCGCGTATCTGAGGCGTTTTGCCGGACTCATGATCGCCGGAAAGGGCATTCCCAAGGCTGACAATATCGCAGCTGAGAGAATACATTTCGTCGCAAACCGTTCGCAGAAGGGCGAGCAGCGCATCGTAGTCGTCGGATCGGTCGTTCGAGGGTTTCGGCTGCATGGCGGTCAAAACAACTCCACATCGTCCCTGTGTGTGGTATTGGTGCTCGCCACAGCGCGTTCCTGATCGATCAAAGCCTGTGTGTCGACGCGCACCGCAAGCTGGCGCGCGCGGCCGGAGACGGGCCAGAACTGAATGCGCCGCGGCATGGTTCCGCCGATATCGCCTCCGGTGACGGAAATGCCCTCGTCGCTCAGAAATTGCATGGCAAACTCGGCATTGCGCGAGCCGACGTCGGACATGGCTTTGATCACATTGGCGCCGCCGAACAATTTGGCCTCGAGCCTGTTTCGCGAGCCGCCGCGCTTCAGAATCTCATTAATGAGGATTTCCATCGCGTTCACGCCGAACCGCCGCGCGTTGCGATCATCGCCCTCGCCTTCGGGAAGCAGAAAATGGTTCATCCCCCCGATGCCTGTCGCCGGATCGCGAATGCAGGCGGCGATGCATGAGCCCAAAATCGTGGTAAGGATTTCCAGCGGATTGTCTGTCACGTAGGCATCGCCCTGCATGATCTGCACATACCAATTGTCGTCCTGACGATTCAGGAATCGTCTCGGCGCGGCGTCGGCGTTTTCGGCAGCGATCGGGCGAGTTTGACTCATTGGGTCAGCTCTCCAAAAATCTGGTCGAGCTTCTGCTTCAACGTGGCAACCGTAAAAGGCTTGACCATGTAATTATTGGCCCCGAATTGCGCCGCCCTTTGCACGAGTTCCTTGTCGGCTCGCCCCGTCAAAAGCACGAACGCCGTCGATTTGGTCGCCGCATCGGCGCGAACCGCGCGAAGAAACTCGATCCCGTCCATGCCGGGCATGTTGAAATCGGACAGGATGACATGCGCCGGCCGGACCTTGAGGTCCTGAAACGCTTCGCCGGCCGCCGGATATTCGCGGATGTCCTGAACCCCGATCTGCTGCAGAGCGTTTCGCACCAGGCTGCGGATCGTCAGCTGGTCGTCGACGACGACGGCTTTCACTTTAGCTGCTGCGGGCATTTTCCAGCACTCTCTCGCTGCGCGTTCGACATAGACGGATGATTTCCGGTCCGATTTTCTCCAGCGGAAGCTGGATTTGCACGGCGCCGCACTCCATGCCCACGCGGGGCATCCCGTAAACGACACACGTCGCCTCGTCCTGGCCGATTGTCGACGCGCCGGCGGCGCGCATGGCAAGCAGACCGGAGGCGCCGTCGCGCCCCATTCCGGTCAGCAACGCGCCAATGGCGCGTCTGCCTGCCGTACTCGCAACGGATTTGAAGAGCACATCCACCGAAGGACGATGGCCGTTGACAAGGTCGGAGGGCGTCAGCCTGCATCGCATGGTCTTGAGGCCGCTCACCTCGAGATGCGCCACACCGCCAGGCGCCACATAGACGTGGCCGGGCTGAAGCACGTCTCCGTCGCGCGCCTCGGTCACCGCGGGGAGGCACAGACGCGCGAGCCTATCCGCGAAGGTCGCCGTGAAATGCGCCGGCATGTGCTGCGTAATGACGGTCGGCGGACAATTGGCCGGGAAGTGCGATAGCACCTCGATCAACGCTTCCACGCCGCCGGTCGACGATCCGATTGCGACGATCCGGTCGCCGGGATCGAACGGGGTGTCGGTCGGCTTTGCCGTGACCGCGGGAGCGGTTCGCGCACGCACGCGTGCCCGCGCGGCGGCCTTGACTTTTTCGATCAACTCGGCCGCACCGCCCTGAAACATGGCAGCGACGTTTTCCGTCGGCTTGGCAAACCAGTCCACGGCTCCCAGTTCGAGTGCGGCGAGCGTGACTTCGGCGCCGCGCTGCGTGAGCGTGGAAACCATCACAACCGGCATCGGCCGAAGACGCATGATTTTTTCGAGAAATTCGAGACCGTTCATGTTCGGCATCTCGACATCCAGCGTCAGAACGTCGGGAGCGAGATCCTTGATCATTTGGCGCGCGACGGCCGGCTCCGGCGCAGAACCTACGATCTCGACTTCCGGGTCGGTTGACAGCACGGCTGCCAGGATGCGTCGGATTGTCGCCGAATCGTCAACGATGAGAACACGAACCGGTTTCATGCTCCCGCACCTCGCTTGAGACGATACGCCGTTTGGGCAACGAGCTCAAACGGATGCTGATCCGTGGCGATGCGTTCGGAATGACCGATGAACAGAAAGCCGCCCGGATCGAGACGTTCGGCGAAACGCGTCCAAATGCGGTTCTGGGTCTCTTCGTCGAAATAAATCATCACGTTGCGGCAGAATATGACCCGAAACTTACCCTTCATCGGCCAAGTACCGAGAAGATTGAGCTCGTTAAAGCGCACGATCGAGCGGACGGCAGGCGCCATGCGCACACCGTCACTCTGCTTGCCGGATATCGTCCATTTCGCGCGCGTCTGGGCCGGAATGGCAGATGCCAGTGATGCGCCATACACGCCCTCCCGGCCGCGGGCCAGCATGTTCGGGTCGATGTCGGTCGCCAAAATCAGCACGTCGCGTTCCGCGACATCGCCAATCGCGTCCAGAAGCGTAAGAGCGATCGAATACGGCTCTTCGCCCGACGAGCAGCCAGCGGACCATATCCGGATCCGCTTGCCCGACCGCATGTCCGCAGTCAGTCCGGGCAAAACGGCTGTCCTGAGATAGTCGAAATGGTGCGGCTCTCGAAAAAAGCGGGTGACGTTGGTCGTCATCGCCGCAATCATGGTCTGGCGCTCGTCGACGCCGGCATCGCTCTCGATCAGCTTGCAATACTCGCGAAACGTGCGCAGTCCGATCGTGCGAAGCCGTTTTGCCAGCCGGGAATAAACCAGATTGGCCTTGCCCTCGTGCAAAACGATACCGCATTCGCCATGCACGACCGCCGCGATTTTGCGAAAATCGGCGGTCGTAAAGGCGAATTCCCCGTCCGGCACAAGCACGGCGTCGGATTGATGGCGGTGTTCGGGCATGGCCTGTTGCATCACGCGGCTTCGGCAATGGCGGTGCTCTCGCCCGTCAGCGACGACATAAGACTTTCCATGCTGAGCAAAGTCACCATGCGCTGGTCGAGCACGGCGATTCCTTCGACGAAAGAACTCTGGGACTCGCGGGCCAACTCCGGCGTCGGCTGGATGTCGGCCGCGGTCGCCGTCAGGATATCGGACACCGCATCGACCAGGAGGCCGATCGTGCGCTCGCCGGATTTCACGACGATAATGACGTGCTTGGGGTTGGCCTCGGTCAGCCCCCTGCCGAGGCGAGCTTTGAGATCGATGACCGGCAGAATCACACCGCGCAGATTGATGACGCCGCGGACATAGTCCGGCGCGTGAGGCAAAAGCGTGGTTGCCGTCCAGCCGCGAATCTCGCGAATGGTCATGATGTTGGCGCCGAATTCCTGTTCACCGGAGACAAAGGTGATGAATTGCCGGCGTGTCTCTTGCGATGTCGTGCTCTTCTCGTCCATGGTCATGTTCCCGTCGCTCGCATTTCGTCCGGCCCGGCGTTGGCCAACTGCGTGCGGCACCTTGAGACGATGCCGTCCACGTCCAGGATAAGCGCCACGCGCCCATCCCCGAGGATCGTCGCCGCCGCGATCCCTTCAATATGACGATAGTTGCCCTCGAAACTTTTGATGACGACCTGGCGCTGCCCGAGGATTTGATCGACGGCAAGCGCGAGCCGCCCGCACCCTTCGCTTTCGACCAGGATGACGACACCTCGTGCCGCATCGCAGCTCGCACCGGTCACGTTCAGGAGCTCGCCGATATTGACGAGGGGAACGTAGGCATCGCGCACTTTAAGGAGGTGGCGTTCGCGTCCGAACGGGCGGATATCGCTGACCCGCGGCTTGAGGCTCTCCACGATATGCGAAAGCGGCAGCACGAAAGTCTGATCCCCGACCGCCACAACCATGCCGTCCAGGACGGCAAGCGTCAGCGGCAAGGTGAGACTGAAACGGCTGCCCTGCCCCGGGTTCGAACTGATGACAATACGTCCGCCCAAATCCACGATGCTGCGACGAACGACATCCATACCGACCCCTCGACCGGATATGTTCGATACCTGCGTCGCGGTCGAAAACCCCGGCAGGAATATGAGGTTATCGATCTCTTCGTCGCCCAGAGTAACGTTGTTCGCGATCAATCCCTTCTCGACAGCCTTCGTGCGCACCTTGGCCCGGTCGATTCCGCGGCCGTTGTCGCTGACCTCGATCACGATGCGCCCGCCGCGATGTTCCGCCGACAAGGTCACGGTTCCTTCGGCGGGTTTTCCCGCTGCCGTGCGTTCCTCAGGAGTCTCGAGACCGTGATCGACGGCATTGCGGATCATATGCGTAAGCGGTTCGCCCAACCGCTCGATGACAGTCTTATCGACTTCCGTACCCTCGCCCTTGACGACGAGATGAATTTGCTTGTTCGTCTGCGCCGACAATTCCCGCACCAGCCGCGGCATTCGTTGAAACACGGACTTGACCGGCTGCGTACGAATCGCCATCACGCCTTCCTGGAGATCGCGCAAAAGATGTTCAAGCTCGACAAGGCCGCTGCCGACCGGCGAGTTTCGCGGCAGATTGCACTCGGCGACACGTTGCGATAGCATCGCCTGCGTTATCACGAGTTCGCCGACGAGGTTTACCAGACGGTCGACCTTGTCGAGATCGACCCGGATTGTCTGCTTCATCGCAGACTTGTTCGCCGTTGCAGACGGCTCCTTCGTCGCCGCGGCGGAAGGTGCAACCGCTGCTTCCTGGAGCGCCTCCGGACCGTCAACGACGTCCGCCATTTCGACGGACGGCTCTGCGTCTACCGTCGAGATATTCGTGACAAGCGGTTCGACGACGAGATCGCAATCGTCGCATACGAACTCGAACGCCTCCATAACCTTCTCGCGCGGCACATCGGTGCGCAAATCGATGGACCAGGCCAAATACGCTTGATCCGGCTCGATTGCATCGAGCGGCGGAAGCCCCGATTGATCGACCGTGACATCTGCGCGACCCAAAGACGAAAGCTCGCGAATAATGAGAACAGGATCGTTGGCTTTGGTATAAAGACCGGCATGGGGCGCAAATCGGATTCTCCAGCCCGTGGCCGCCGAACCGGTGGAATTCGCAACAGCCGGTCCGTCGGAAAGATCGTCGAGATCCAGATTGACCTGCGCAAAGCCGACGTTCGCGAACTCTTCGGGCTCCTCGTCGCCGCCTTCGGCGGCACTGCCGGACAGGGCCAGTAAATCGTCGACGATATCCGAATCCATCGGCGCGGCCCGATCACCACGGGCAGCGCCCACATGGTCCGCGAGCGCGTCGCCCGCGCGGAGCAAGACCTTGATGATATCCGCGTCTGTGGCGAGGGTGCCGGACCGGATGAGGTCGAGAACGGTCTCGAAGCTGTGGGCAAATCCCACCAGCACTTCGAACCCGAAGGCCCCGCCGCCGCCCTTTATCGAGTGCACGGCACGGAAGACGGCGTTGATCATTTCGGAGTTGGCCTCGCCGCTCTCCATCGCGATCAACCCTTCCTCCATCGCGAGAAGAAGTTCCTCGCATTCCTGGAAGAAGCCCTGCTTGATTGATTCCATCGGATCCATGATCTGTGCCTATGGCGCGACGCGGTGGACCGCGGCGACGAGCTTGACGGGGTCGAACGGCTTGACGATCCAACCGGTGGCGCCGGCGTCTTTCGCCCGCTGTTTCTTGGCCGGTTCGCTTTCGGTAGTCAGAACCAGAATCGGCGTCGAACGGTTGCGCGGATCGCGACGAACGCGATCGATGAATCCAAAGCCGTCCATCCGCGGCATATTGATATCGGTGATGATGACATCCACGCCGCCGGACTGGCTGAGCACCTCGACGCCGTGCACGCCGTCCTCGGCCTCGATGACCGTGTGACCGGCATCACTCAATGCCAGCTTGAGCATATTGCGTATTGTGCGCGAATTGTCCACCGCCAGAACAATCTTGCCCATCGTCAGAATTCCCCTATGCCCAGCGCGTCGGCCAGTCCCAGCATGTCGATAGCTTCCGTCAAAACGCGCGGGATGCTGTGCAGCCGGAACCGGCCTCCTTGCACCTGAACCGCGCTTTTTGCCGCCACAAGGACCTGCAGGCAGGGAGTTGTCACGCGTTGCACGGCGCTTGCATCGACGATGATGCAGTCGCTTGAACCGAGCGCCGCTAGCAATTCACGCTTCATCTCTGCCGCTGCCTCGATATCGAGAATGGGCGGCAGTTTGAGTTGTGGCAGGTTCGCCACCGGATCGGCACTGTCCGACATCGATCGTCTCCCGATTTGCGGCAACGGACATCAGAATTCCTGCCAGTCGGGCTCTTCACTTTGTACGCGAGGCTTGGCTGCCAGTTGGGCAGACCCGCGCCGCCCTGCAGTCGCAGCAACTTTCGGTGCGGACTTGGGGAGGCCGCGCGTCTGAACCTTTGCGTTGAACGGGGTTGGCGAAGAGGCCGCCCTCTTCTGCGTCGGCGGTGCCCCGACATCGAAGAAGGATACAAGTTCGGAAAGCTCGTTGGTTTCCGACGCGAGATTGCGCGCGGCGGCCGTGCTCTCCTCCACCATCGCGGCATTCTGCTGCGTCACCTGGTCCATCTGGGTGACGGCGGTGTTCACTTCTTCGATGCCGGTCGACTGCTGTTGGGCGGCTTGCGACATCTCGGTAACCAGCGAATTGATCTCGATCACCTGATCCACAATCTTCTTCAACGCCTGGCCCGACTCGCCTACGAGCTTGACGCCGGAACCGACGTGTTCGCTCGAGGCCTTGATCAGTGTCTTGATTTCGCGGGCCGCCTCGCTGGAGCGCTGGGCAAGAGCCCGCACCTCGCTGGCGACCACCGCGAACCCTTTGCCGGCATCGCCGGCACGGGCTGCTTCGACACCCGCATTGAGCGCGAGGAGATTGGTCTGGAACGCGATTTCGTCGATGACGCCAATGATATCCGTGATCTGCTTCGACGACTGCTCGATTTTGTCCATCGCCGTGATGGCCGTTTCCACGACACGTCCGCCTTCTTCGGCGGCGGACTTGGCAGTGGTTACGATCGAGCTGGCTTCTTTCGCGTTCTGCGCCGTCTTCTTCACGGTGGCGGTGATCTCTTCAAGCGCCGCCGCCGTCTCTTCCAGGCTCGCCGCCTGCTGCTCCGTGCGTTTCGAGAGGTCGTCGGCGGCCTGGCTGATCTCGGCGGCTCCCGTCGATATTCCTCCGGTGCTGGTCAGAACGGTCTGCATCGTTTCCTGCAGCCGTGCCATCGCTGCGTTGAAATCGGTGCGCAGCTGTTCGTAGTCACCGGCAAAAGCTTCGTCGATGCGCGCGGTTAGATTGCCTTCGGAGAGCGCTTTCAGGTTTTCCGCCAGCCTCTGGACGACATGAGCTTGCTCGGCAGCCCTGGCCGCGCGTTCCTGCTCCGAGGCGCGTCGCTCGTCTTCGACCCGAGTGATGTCGGTTGCAAACTTGACAACTCGGAACGGCTTTCCGTTCTGGTCGAGGATCGGGTTGTACGACGCTTCGATCCACACTTCGCGGCCGCCCTTGGCGATGCGCTTATAGCGCCCTGAGTTCGAACTCGCCGCGCGCGAGCTTGTCCCAGAACATGCGGTATTCCGGCGTCTGGCGGTACGCGGGATCGACGAACATGCTGTGATGCTGGCCACGGATCTCTTCGATCGAGTAACCCAGCGTATCGAGGAAATTCTTGTTGGCGTTGAGCACCTTCCCGTCGAGCGTGAATTCGATGATCGCCTGCGACCGCTGCAGCGCTGCGATCATGCCGCCGTCTAAACGAGCACTTGTGACGTCGTTCCATTCAAGGACGTTGCCGATATAATTCCGCTTCGAGTCGAATACGGCGCTGACGTTCAGCGCAAACTTCAAATCGCCGATCGAGATATCCGTGCGGAACGGCAAACGGTTCGGATCGGAGAGAAGTTGTCGCTGATGAGCCGGGTTCTTGTGGAAACCGTCGATACAGGCGCCGATGATCCTGTCCGGATCGATAGTCGGCCAGCTGGCACGGAAGACAGCGACGTTGTCTCGCAACAGCTTCTGCGTTGCCTGATTGACGTAGGTGATCACCAGGTCGCGATCGACCATCATGATCGGCGTGGCCGAGGAGTTCACCGCGGACGCCATGAATGTGGTCGCGGAGTCGTTCTTCCCCCGGGCCTTCTGGACAGCTCGGTTAGCGTTGGTTTTCTTGGAATTCTTGGTCGTCATCGTGTGACTCCTTGAAGGCTGGGTTCGGAACATGGGCACGAAAAGTCGGTGTCGGATGATCTCCTGGATTGCGGCGTCCTCAAGCGAACGGCTGCGGCACGGCCCGGCGCGAACAGCCGGATAACCCAGCGGCCGAGACGTGAAGACAAACCATCCAGGACGATCATGTCCCCCTTTGAAAAAAGCGGCTTTTCGGTTGCCGAAAATCGTGGTGAACACTGATCGTGCGCAGTTACTGCAGCCTTAACGTTGACGTGCGCGGTTACCCAAATTGGGTTTCGCCGCGCGCAAAGCATCGATGAAACACCGGGATCGAATATAGCGGCTGCTTCGACGACTCGACGCATGATTGCGTTTATTATGAACGCGATCGAAGCCCATCGGCCTGGTGCACGGATGCGTACAAAAGATTTGCAGCCAGGACCGCGCGCCTTCAGGCGCGCATCCGCCTTCGCGCTTTGTGCTTGGGCGGACAGGTGCGGGGCTGAAGCCCCACGGTCCATCATGCGACTGTCCGCTTCGTATGAAACGGTGCACTAGGAGTGTGTCCATGAAGTCTGCGACACCACCCAATTTTGAAACTTGTGGAATCTCCAATCGCACATATCAGCAACTAAGCTGCGACCGAACGCATCCACTGATTCTATTGTTTCGCCACACCGACTAAATGGACAGGCTCCTAGCTGGAGTTCGATCTGGGCAGCGACGGCATAGAGCGGCGCGGAGGAATACCCGACGCGGCCCCCTATGCACGGTTGTGCGCCGAGAAGCGAGCCGCAAGTCGCCGTTATAAATGCTTGGCATGTGTTCGACGGATTTTCTCCACGCGCTCCTCCACCACGGCAAAGGACACGATCGCAGACCGTTGTTTTCGGCAGGAACAAGGGATATTTAAAAGGCCCCTCGCGGGCTTTGCACGAAGACATTCGACGGCGCTACCGGGAACAACGGGGTATTAAAAAAATGCGGATGGTCTTGAGTAGCAGCCGAAACGCACGTCTATATGCTTATTGGACGGATCTGCGCCATGACGACAAATTGCCTTTGGCAGCGCATGTCGACGCAAACTCTATGCAGGGCGATTTGCCGTATGTGTATATCGCCCACGTCATGAAGGACAAGGATGGGATTTGGTTCAAGTTTCGCCTCATTGGCGCCGATATTATCCAGACTATCGACAGGTCGGGCACCGACAGGATGTTGCTGGACCTCCAGATCGGCGGCTGGGAGGAGGAATGGCGAAAAAATCTCATCATGACGACCAAGCTGTGCATGGCTGTCGTTGACGAGACGAAAATCGTGACTTAATACGGGGCCGAACTCGATATCGAGCATCTGGCCCTACCGCTTTCGGACGACGGCCCGTCCGTCTCGCGAATTCTGGGCGGCATCGATTTCATCGGAAAGACGGAAAGCGAGCTGGTGAAAGTGGTACCGGAGCTTTCCAAGAAGGAAATCTCGCGCATGGAACTGGAAAAGCGGATCATCATCTCCAACCTGCGCATTCAACTCTAGCAATTGGAGCATCGGGCGCTCGACCAAGATCAGTCGCCTTTCCCGGGGCAGGGCTATCGCATAAAGACCGAGGTTGCGTGGGCAATTTCTTCTCACGCGGAGTCACGGAGGCGCAGACTTATCGTGATGCGGGGAACGACCGAGAAGCAACCTGTTGGGCTCCACATCTAGACCTTGAATCCGGCAGATGACTGCGCTGTCCCTGCTTCAAGCGATTAGCGACCGCCAAGATGGGCGTAGGTTTTGGCGAGCTGGGCAAACATGCGCGTCAGCAACACTCTGGGCAGATGCGACTGGTTCGAATTTTCGCGTCGCGATACGACAGTCTGCGATCCGACGAGGCCATCCGTGCGTTCGAGGACCAGACCCGACGATTTCAACGTGGCGACATGACGGCGCACGGTCTCGGCAGGCATGCAGAGAAATTGTTCAAGCGTCTTCCGTCTGACGCCCTTGCGCAAATCGCCGTCCGCAGCGGATTGGTCTAGCCGGTCCGCGCCCGTTTCCGTCGGGTGGACCGCGTTTTGATGGAGAATGGCGTGTAAGAGCACCGTTTCTCCAACATTAAGGACATCCGTCACAACAAGTGAATCGGATTTGGCGTTTGCGCCATGTGGTGATGTGAACTCGGGGCGTCGAGATTCCTAGGATTGCGCTGCGGCGGTATTCGGGTCGGCATGATCGACATGCAAGCGATTCGGCAAAGGTGGGAGCTTGTGGGCTCGAAGCTGGATGAGCGGGGGCGGCGGATGTTTGCAGCCGGCGAGGTCCGCGCGGCTGGCTGGGGCGGTCTGGCGGCGGTCTGCGAGATCACTGGGCTCGCGCGCTCGACCATCGGCCGGGGACAGAAAGACCTTGACGCCGCGCCCCTGTCGAAAGGCCGGGTGCGCCGCAGGGGAGGCGGCCGGCGGCCTCTATCGAGCCGGGACGCGACGCTGATCGAGGATTTACGGATCGTCATTGAGCCGGCCACGCTCGGCGATCCGATGCGCCCGTTGTTGTGGGTGTCGAAAAGCCACGACAAGCTGGTTGTCGCATTGCAGAAGAAGGGCCACGAGATCAGCGCCAGCAGCGTGAAGAGACTGTTGCCGAAGCTCGGCTATAGCCGGCAGTCGAACCGCAAGGCCGACGAGGGCTCGAACCATCCCGACCGCAATGCGCAGTTCGAGCACATCAACGCCAAGGCGATCGCGGCACAGGCTGCGGGGCAGCCCGTCATCTCGGTCGACACCAAGAAGAAAGAGCTGGTCGGCAACTACAAGAACGGTGGCACCGACTACCGCCCGAAAGGCGATCCGCTGCGCGTGAAGGTGCACGACTTCGAAGATAAGGATCTCGGCAAGGTCGTACCTTATGGCGTGTACGACGTTGGCGCCAATGCAGGGTGGGTGAGCGTCGGGATCACAAGCGACACGGCTCAGTTCGCTGTCGCCTCCATTCGCCGCTGGCTCGACGCAATGGGGCGCCAGCGCTACCCGAAAGCCCGCGAGTTGACCATCACGGCCGATGGCGGCGGCTCGAATGGAACGCGTGTCCGGCTGTGGAAGGTCGAGTTGCAAAAGTTCGCCGACGAGACGGGCCTCGTGCTCCACGTCCATCACTATCCGCCAGGCACCTCTAAGTGGAACAAGATCGAGCACCGCATGTTCTGCCACATCACGCAGACTTGGCGTGGGAGACCTCTCGTCGATCGCATGGCCGTGGTCGAACTGATTGCCGCGACGACGACCAAAGCCGGCCTCAAAGTCGAGAGCGCCCTCGATACTGCGATCTACGAAAAGGGAATCAAAGTGAGCGATGCCGAGATGAAGACGCTCGACATCCGGGGCGATGAATTCCATCCTGAATGGAACTACACAATCCGACCGCGATCAGCCGACAATAGGAGCGGTTAATTTGGCCAGTGTCCTAAGTGTCAGATCGTGCAAACGGTTGCTCAAAAACAACATTGCGAAATCGAAGGTCGATCGATAGGCTATTCGGGCAAACTGCCTGCGTAATTGCGTCGCTTCCTCGTCATCGAAAAGCCGAATCCAGTTCGCGGCGGGCAATTCGGCAGCCGCCAAGCGACCATAATGACGCGCCAACGAACGGGCGTTGGTCAGCTCCAGTGCGGGCAACTCGAAAAACAGAGCGTTACGCAGTCCGACGGCGAACAAGCCGGCAGCCCGTTTCGAGAGGAACCCCATGCTCGACATGCGTCGCGTCCGCCGGCGCACGGTTTCAAACGGGACATTTAAAAACTGCGAGATGGTGTTGCAGCTTGCTCCGCGCATCTCTTCTTCGGGAACGAAAACGCCTTCCAGGCAGAAATTGTCCAGGAGTTCGAAATTCGCATAGACGTGCCGCGTGTTGGCGTTCCAAATCGCGGTAGCGATCAGCAGGTCGACCATACTCAATTCGGGCAGATTGCTTTTAAACGGGATCAGCCAATCGAATAGAACCGCTATCGCAGCCTGATTAAAAAGCTCGTTCTTGTATGCCGGTTCCCAACGTCGCGCAGCGACCGGCGCCGAATCCAAGAATTCATCCATCGGCAATCCGGATCTCCGATCGACTGGCCGTGTCGGCACGAATCAACGAAACTGGCGGCATCGTGCCACACAAATCTCGGCGAATTATTTATGCCCTCCCCCAGAATGAGTAACGACATGCGCGCTGAAAAACCGATCCTCGATGCGGGGTGCATAACCATGGCCCATCGCGACGGGAGAAATGCAGCGAGACTGATTATGCGAGGCATTCGCTTCGTTGCCGTGTTGAATCAGGTGGTGCATAAGCCCCCGGCCATCAATCGCCACCTCCATGCCATGTATCCCGTGCTCTACGGTCCATCATATCCGCCCGATTAAACCGACCCAAATCGACTTTGGCTCCTCAATCGTGCCTCCTTAATCGCTGAATTCGGGCGCTGACAGAGACCCAGACGGCTTGCTTGGCTTCAGGCAGCGCAACAAACGCGCGATTGTCCGCTCCGAACCGGATTGATCCGGGAAATGTCGGCTTAAGCGGCTTTTAACACCGCCACGTCTAATATCCGTCGTTTCCTATCGAGGTGGACGATGGACGCGAAACAGATTGCCCTGGTTCAACAGACCTTCGAGAAAGCAGCAACGCTCGGTGATCAGGTCGCCGACATCTTTTACAGCGAGCTGTTCGCGATAGAACCGAAGTTACGGAGCATGTTCAAGGGCGACATGAAGGAGCAAAAAAAGAAACTGTTGGCTACGCTCGCCTTCGTCGTGCGCACGTTGCATGTCCCGGAACAAATTCTCGGGCCCGCACAGAAATTGGCAGTCAAGCACCTCGACTACGGCGTCGAATCGGAGCACTACACGCTGGTCGGTAATGCGCTCTTGCGCACGCTCAAGAACGGATTGGGCGAGCAATATACGCCTGACGTTCACGATGCCTGGGTTGCAGCGTTTCGAACCCTCTCCGGCATCATGAAAGAGGCAGCCTATGGCCGCCGCGCGATGCTGAAGGGCGCTGCCTAAGCTTATGCGCGTCTAGCCCCGCGCACAGGGCGAGCTCACCCGTCCGCCCAGGGCCATCGCATATCAACTGGGCACGCGGAGCCTCGGAGCTGCGGAGGAAATAACCGGCGCGTAGCGCAAAGAAACATGACCAGTGAGTTCGCCACCGGCGTTGCGGACCCGCCATGCAATGAAAATAGTTTCTCCCTGGGAGGGTATTTTCTTGTTAGACAATGAGGCGGTGGGAGGTCGGGAACTCATTGTCTCACTGCCTCATTGCTGAGAATTGCTGCGCTACGCGCGGGAAACTCGCCGGCGGTTTGCCCGGGCGTAACGCCACAACGCAAATCGTCCGGCGTGGCAAACGGTTGCGGCTCCGCGTCGCCGCATGCCAAATTTATATGCAATAACCCTGGGCTCCGACCCGAGGCCTCCGGCAGCGCGGAAATGCAAGGGCGGGGCTTGCGTCCGGCGTGTATAATAATCGCCCGGGTTCGATATTGCCGCCGTTGAAGCACGCAAGACCGCCGGCAAGATTCGCGGTACGCTGGCGATACACGACGCAGGAGGAACGGTATGGCGAAGGGTCTGTTCGATTTAAGCGGCAAGGTTGCCGTGGTGACCGGGGGTAACAGCGGCCTTGGACTGGGCTTCGCCCGCGGCATCGCCAGGCAGGGCGGAGACGTCGCGATCTGGGGCCGGCGTGCCGACAAGAATGCGGCTGCCAAGAAGGAGCTCGAAAGCTTCGGCGTACGGGTTGCAACCCACGAGGTCGACGTCTCTTCCGAGCAAGACATTATTGCCGGCTACGGCGCGCTGATGGCCGAGTTCGGCCGCGTCGATTGCGTGATTGCCAATGCCGGCATGCCGCCGCCGATGACCGGCACACTGGAGCAATCGACCAGCGAGTATCATGCCTTCCTCGCCGTCGGCATGCACGGCACGTTCTACACGCTGCGCGAGGGCGCGCGGCTGATGGTCAAGCGCGCCGAAGCCGGCGAGCCGGGCGGCTCGCTGATCTTTTGCGGCAGCCTGTCGCTGTTCAGAGGGCTGGCCGGGAAGATCCCCTATGCGGCATCGAAGTGTGCAGGCGCGGCCATGATCCGCTGCATGGCCGTCGAGTACGGCAAATACGGCATCCGCGCCAACACGATCGCGCCCGGTTACATCAAGACGGCAATGACGGGCGAGAATACGGAACTCAATCAGATCGACAAATACTTTGCAGCACGAGCGCCGCTGCAGCGCCCCGGCTATCCCGCCGATTTCGAAGGGATCGCGGCGTATCTCGCCAGCGATGCGTCGTCGTTCCACAGCGGCGACACGATCACCATCGACGGGGCGGATATGGTCAACATGTGATGGAACCACCAATCAGGGAGAATGCGCCCATGCGACGGGTTCTCAATATTCACGGCGTGAACGATGTGAGGCTTGATCAGGTGGCCCCGCCTTCGCCGGGAGACAGCGATGTCGTGGTGAAGGTGAAAGCCTGCGGCATCTGCGGCAGCGACCTGTCCTACATCAAGATGGGCGGCATCATGCGCAAACCCAACGGCGTCACGCCCATCGGACATGAGGCGGCGGGCGAAGTCGTGACGGTGGGAAGCGCCGTGGAAGGCCTCGCCATCGGTCAGCATGTGGTCATCAATCCGATGAATACGCCCAGCTTCATTGGCAGCGGCGGTCCCGAGGGCGCGTTCACAGACGAGGTTCTGGTGCGCGATGCCCGCGTGGGCGACAGTCTCTTGCCCATTCCCGACGATCTGCCCTTCGAGGTTGCCGCGCTCGCCGAACCGCTGGCCGTTGCGCTGCACGGCGTCAACCGCGCGCAAGCCAAAGCCGGCGACAAGGTGGTGGTGTTCGGCTGCGGCCCGATCGGCCTTTCCATGGTGCTCTGGCTCGTGGACCGCGGCGTGACGGACGCGATCGCGCTCGACCTGGCGTCGGAACGGCTGGAACGTGCCAAGGCGCTCGGGGCACGCGCCGTCATCAATCCGGCAAAGGAAAATGTGCGCGAACGCTTGCGCGAGTTGCACGGCGCAGGACGAGTGCTGAACCGGGAAGCCGTGGGGACCGACGTCTTCATCGACGCGGCGGGCGCGCCCGGCATTCTCAATGACGTGGTGCGCATGGCGAAGTTCCAGTCGCGCATGGTGGTGACGGCCGCCTACATGAAGCCTGTCGAGCTCGATCTCGGCGCGATGCTCACGACCGAGATGCTGCTGACCACCGCCGTCGGCTACCCCACCGAGATGCCCCAAGTGGTAGCCGCGCTGCCCAGGTTACGCGACAAGGCGGGCTCGCTGATCAGCCATCGTTATCCGTTCGATCAGGTGATCGAAGCGCTGGCTGTCGCGGGCACGCCGGATTCGGCGAAAGTGATGATCGATATCGGCGGCGCGCCATAAGCGGCAGGGCACGAGACAAACAGACCCTGCCTGGCCCTTTCGTGCAGGCGCGACAAAGCGTCAGCCGATTTGGCGCTGTCGCGCCAGCCTTTGCTGCGCGAAGCCGTGCATGCCGAGGCTCCATTGCAGTGCCACGACCGCGCCCTTCACGGGCTGCAGGAGGGCGAGCGAGAGAAAGAACGTCAGCGGCAGAAAAACCGCAAGCTCCGCCCAATATCCCAGCAGGCGCGCCGCTTCGACAAAAAGCAGAATACCGACGATGAAGTGCCCCACAACGACCATCACCAGATAAGCGGGAAGATCGTCGGCGCGGTGATGGAAGAACTCCTCGCCGCAAAATTGGCAATGGTCCGCCACTTTCAGGAAAGCGCGAAAGATGCCGCCCCGGCCGCAATGCGGGCATCGGCCTAGAAAACCGCGCCACAGCGCGGTCTTGAGAGGCGAAGTTTCGGCGACGGACATGGCTTGCTCCTGCATGTGCGGCACGAAGGATACACATGCCTTGCGTGCCCGGCAATTCAACGCATAGTTAGGTTTTTTTCGAATGGCCCGGCTCTTCGGCAATCGATAACCGTGCGGCCCCCTGCCCCCTGCCTGCACATTGCGGCCGCGTTGCGCCGAAGCGGCGTGGATGACGGGCTTGATGCCGCAAGCAGCCGGCGCGAGTTCGCCACGGTTTAGGATTCGCCTGTGCGTGCTTCGCTAGCGGCTTGATGACGATCGGTCATTCATAAAGATTAACGCGGCGTTCTCCCGTTAAGTATGATCCTGGACATTGGCCCCCGCCTTGCATATATTAAAATTTAATTAAGGTGCTTTGGTGCGTTTTGAGGCGAGGTCGTCATGCGAGCCAACTTCGTTCGGACGGGAAACGCTGCGGGTCATGCCGCGCTGGCATTCTCCGCGGTGCTGTGCCTGCTTGGATCGGCGGCACAGGCCGCGAGTTACGCGACTTTTGACGTCCAGGGATCGGCGGCGACTAAACCGACCAGCATCAATCGCGAAGGCGCCGTTGCGGGATATTACCTCGACCGGAAATCCATGTCTCACGGCTTTGTTCGTGCCGCGGATGGAACGATCGCTACATTCGATCCGAAGGGATCGGTCCTGACCAGCCCTGCAAGCATCAACGCCATCGGGGACATAACCGGTACCTACGTGGACAAGGCCGGCGTACAGCACGGTTTCGTGCGCGCGGCGGACGGAACGATCACGGCATTCGATCCGCCGAAATCGCTTGGCACCACTGCCTGCAGCATCAATCGCACGGGCGCCGTTACAGGATTTTACCACTACGACAGCAACGGCAATCACGGCTTCGTGCGCGCCGCGGATGGCACGATCACCACATTCGACCCTCCGGGTTCGATCAACACGCAGTCCACTGCTATCATTAGGGAAGACGTAATCGGCGGAACTTTTATCGACGGCAAGACATCGCGGGCTTTTGTTTTCGTTCGCGCCGCGAACGGATCGTTTTCCAGTTTCGCAGTCGCCCAATCGCAAGGCACCTATTTCATGGCCATGAGTCCGACCGGTTCTGTGGTCGGATTTTACGCGCAGCTCCATACCTATGATAACTTTCTGCATACGGCGGACGGAACGACCACGAGCTTCGCGCCTCCGGGATCGAGCGGCGGCACTTCACCGTCGGGGATCAATCGCGCCGGCGACATCAGCGGTTGGTATGTCGATGGCAGCGGCCGCGCTCACGGTTTCCTCCGCGCGCCCGGCGGGACGATGCAGACCATCGATGTGCCGCGATCGACGAATACGATCGTCTACGGCATCAATTACGCGGGCTCGGTGACCGGCTATTACACGGACAGCCTCTATCATTCCCACGGCTTCGTGCGCACGAATTGATTTCGCCGCCGAACTCCAGCTATGCTGCGAGCCGGAGTTGCCGCTGCTCTGTGTCTCAGCCCGGCAGCGACGTCGGATAAGCCGCCATCGCAATGCGGCCGGCAGCGCTCATATGTGCCACTTCGGGACGAATGGGCGCAACGGTGCGACCCCGTTGTAAATGTTCTACAGCCGCTGCTTGCCCCGATATTCCTTCGGTACCCAATTGGGCGAGCGTTTTTCGGCGAAGGCTCGCATGCCTTCGCGGCATTCCGTGCTCTGAAGCGAGTCGTTGAACGTCACTTCGTCGATCATGCCGTAGGCGCCATTGACGATGCGCTTGAACTGCATCCGCGCCTCAGGCGCGCTTTGGAGGATTTCGCGCGCCGCTCGTTCCGCCGCTTCCGCGAGCCCGTCGTGCGGCACCATGCGCGACACAAGACCGTGCTGAAGCGCTTCCAGGGCGTCGAGCCGACGGCCCGTAAACATCATGTCGCGCGTGAGGGCAATGCCGATGTGATGCGGCAGGACCTGCGCGTACCAGGTATCCACGATACCGCGCAAAAGCTCGGGCCCGCGAAAGGTGGCTCTGTCGCTTGCCACGGCGATGTCGGACAGCATGGCAATCATCAATCCGCCCCCCTGGCAAATCCCGTTAATCGCGCTCACCACGGGAGCGCGGCTCTGCCGGATGGTCTTGAACGGCAGTATGTCGGTTCCGACCAGCTCGCCGATATTGATGGAGCCGGATGCGCTGTCCGCCGTCTGCACCTCGGATCGCAGATCGCCGCCCGGGCAGAACACATCGCCCGCCCCCGTGATCACCAGCGCGTGCAACTCGGGATCCTTGTTGACGATATCGACGGCGCGCCGGATTCCGAAATACATCCGGCTCGTCAGCGCATTGCGCGACTCCGGCCGGTCGATGACGCACCAGGCGAGCGGCCCCCGCCGCTCGAAGCGCAAATGCGGCGTTCCCAGATCGTCGGTCATTCTTATTGCACCTTCTTGAGTTGCGAAAAACGCATCGAACGGTCTATCGGCCGGCGCGGTCAATGCAGGACCTCCATCATACCGAACCGCGGCGATCGGTTGGTACGTCGCTACGATATTGGGCTTGTTTGCAGTGCCGGCTGACGGGAAGAGCCTGAAGCTCGATCGGAAATACACACCCCGGCCTGCCGCTCCCACACGCTGGGCGCAGGCGGCAACGCTCCTGCAAGGGTTCCACATTGCCTGATAACAATCGGCCACGGTTTTCGAAAATCTTTGCCTGAAAGCAGAACAGGATGTCCGTATTTATAATCGCGCCCTAAAGGTATCCGGCCTTACTACTCTTGGCCATAGACGTATTCGTGCAGCACGCGGTGAATGTTGGAGATATTGGACTCCTGGACCGGGTTTGGCCTTGCCGCCTTCCAGCCGCGCGAACGCGTGCCCTTGTGCACGGCGAGCATGTTGGAGAAATCCTGCTCGAGAATCGGGTTCTTGCCCTTGAAGTCTTCAAGAGCCGTGTAGATTTCCTGCGCGACCCTGGGTTGCCTGCCCGGAGCGTAGCGGCCGAGGCTCCAGATATCGAAGATGGTCGAATTGGCATTATCTCCGTTGGGACGCGAGCGGTACCAGAAGGCGCCCTCCACCGAAGGAAGGATGCTCGTATTGGGAAAGACCTGCAGCTCGGTGGGCCGAAAATGCTCAGGCGTCAGGCGCTCGGGGTACCTGATACCCGCCTTGATCATTTCATCCTTGCGCAATTGGGAGTAGCGCGCACGGGCCTCCGCCAGGGTCATGCCGGCGGGCGCCTCCGTCCGAAAGCGTTCCGCTGCCCTCAAGCCTTCCTCGTGATAAAGCCCGTGCAGCTTGTGATAGGTATTGTGGATGTTGGTGTAGAGATATTCGCGGGCGTCCTTGAACTCCGCGTCCTCATCGAATTCGTACTGGCGCGCGCCGGTGTGTGCGCCATGGCGCATTCCGGGTGCGTAGAATTCCTCCAGTGCGGGGGCCGGGCCGTGGCCCCACCGCAAGAGCTGCGGATGCGTGCCGACGACGTGGTAGGCTTCCACGAATGCTTCCAGCGCCACCTTCCAGTTTATCGGGAAGATCAGCGTCTGGTAGGACCGCATGCGGCACAGCTCCCATTCATAGGCGTCGAATTTCTCGGGCAGCGGCGAGAGAAATTTGCGCAGCGACTTGCATTCGGGGTCCATGTTGATCCAGACCCAGCCGGCCCAGGTGTCGCACTTGACCGGGCTCAGCGAGAAATCCGTATCGCTCGCTGCCGGGCAGCCCTTCCAGTCCTCCCGGCTCGGAATCGTCGCGGGCTTGCCGTCGAGGTCGAACGTCCATGCATGGTAGCCGCAGAAGATCATACTGAGATTGCCGCGCGCATCGTCGCGCAAACGCCGGCCGCGATGCGGGCAAACATTGTAAAAGGCCCTGATTTTGTCCGGCGCGCTGCGCACGACCAGGATCGACTCGTTGCCGATCTCGTAATTCACATAATCGCCGACGTTCGGAATTTCTTCCTCGCGGCAGGCAACCTGCCATACCCGCGGCCACAGGCGCGTCATTTCCAGGCGATGGAATTCTTCCGAATAATCGGAGGCGGGCACATAATCGCGCCGGATTTCCGGGCTTGATGATGTGTCGGCGTGCGGTCTGGCTGACATTCAACGGCTCCCTTGTCCGCCGCGAGAAGCTAGGTTCGGTGCCGCTTTGCGTAAACGCGAAACTGCGATTTTATGATAGGAAAATGAAACAATGCCGAAAAAGAACCGTCCCGAAACGGGCACCTGAACCGATAGGTTTTTGGCCCGCGCCGGCATAACCAAGACGCACATCGAACATCGGCAGCCATGCCAAGTGGCGGTCATCGAGGAGGGAGGCTGTCATGAACGGCGCCAGCAAGGAGAGCAACGCGACCGATACGGCGAAGGATGACAAGGTCGTCGCCTGGATCGAGAAGAATATCGGGGGCACCGTCGAGCGTTGCGAGCGTCAATCGCGCTGGCGCGGCGGCTGGTGGGCGGATGTCCGCCGCGATGGAAAGCTTCTCAAGCTCTATGTCCGCGAAGAACGCAAGGAGGATTTTCCGCCGTGGCCGCTCGAGCATGAGGCAAATGTGTTGCAGGTGCTGGAAAAGCACGGCGTGCCGGCACCGCATGTCTACGGAATTTGCGACGACCCGCATGCCATCGTGATGGATGCCTTGCCGGGACACACCAACTTCAACACCGCAAAGGACGACGAAGAACGCCTCTCCGTCGTTCATCATTACGCGGACGCCGTCGCCAGAATGCATGCGATCGACCCGCAGGAGCTTGTGAAGCGCGGCATGAAAATGCCCGAAAGCGCCGAAGACATCTCGCTGGGTTGCTTCTCGCTGTGCGAGGACATGTACCTGAAAGGCAAGAAGCGGCCGGATCCGCGGATCGAGTTCCTGCGAGGCTGGATTTACAGGAATATCCCGAGGCACCGGACCAAGGTCAGCATCCTTGCCGTCGATTCCGGTCAGTTCATGCACAAAGACGGCAAGGTTACCGGCCTCTTCGATTTCGAATACGCCTGCCTTGGCGATCCGTTGATCGACCTGGCGTCCATTCCGGGCCGCGCGGGAAGCGAAAATCTCACCGACGTCAAGCCGTTCTTCAAACGCTACGCGGAGCTGACCGGCGACACACTGGAGCCGGAGGTCGTCATCTTCCATCGCGTGTGGTGGGGCCTTTGCACGCCCCTGATCGTCACGCCCAACCTCACCGAGCCGCCGGCTGATGCGACCTATTTCGAATACATCGCCTGGTACGTGAGTCCGATCCTGGGCGTGCTGCTTGCGCTGCCCGACCTGAAAGGATTGCAGCTCGACCGCACATACGGCCTCGCGATTGCGCACCCGTCACGCTGGGCGCAAATCTTCGACGTCATGGCGGCAAAAATTCCGCAAGCCAAACCGGACGAAGCGTATGCGATCACGGAACAGAGAAAGTTCCTGGAATTCGCCAAGCGGCTCGACGCTCACCGCGACCTTGAGGCGGAATACATAAAGGAAGTCGCGCAGCTTGTCGGCCGGCCCGTTCGCGACTGGATGGAAGCGGACGCGGAGCTCGAAATCTTCGTCACGAGCGCCGGCCCCGAACACGACGACGCCCTGATCCACCTTTTCCATCGCTGGGCGCTGGCGCAGGCGGCCACGCTGATCGACGGCATCAACGTCCTGCCCTACATTCACCGGCCCTTCCCGAAGTTCTCTGAGCTTCTCGCCTGAGAGCAAGATCGGCGACCAAGCGGCGGAGCCTTCCAGGGATAATTTAAAGATTTGGGCGCGCGTTCGATTTCATGCCATGAAATCCTCGTTGGCGAGGGTACATCTTGACAGTGGATGCCGGGCAATCACACTTGCGTCCGTTCGCCGCAATGCGAACGTTTCGTGCCGCTGCCAAGCGCTGAAGGACGGCAATGATCCGGGGCAAGAAGATTCTCGTCACCGGCGCGACCGGGACAATTGCCCGTCCGGTTGCCGAACACCTCGTCAAGCACAACGACGTGTGGTGCGCCGGCCGGTTCAGCGACGCCAAGGCGAGAGCCGAGCTCGAAGCCCTTGGAATCAAAACCTGCCTGTGGGACATGGGCTCGGGCGATTTCTCGACGGTGCCGGACGATTTTTCCCATGTGATGCATTCCGCATTGCATTTTGGACCGAACCTCGAGGAACACGACGCCGCGATCACCTTCAATGCCGAGGGGGTGGCATTGCTCATGCAGCATTGCCGCAGCGCGGAGTTGTTTGTCCATGTTTCGACTTTCTGTGTGTATCGGCGACACCAGAAGACCGATCACCTGTACGCCGAGACCGATCCGCTCGGCACGAGCATATCGTTCTCCGCGAGCTACCCCATGAGCAAAATCGCAGCGGAGGGCGCGGTTCGCGCTGCCGCTCGCATGCTCGGATTGCCGACAACGATCGCCCGCATGAACATTGGCTACAGCTGGACGGGCGGCAGCGGCGGGCTCCCGGTTTCTTTTTACCAGATGATGAAAGCCGGCCAGCCAGTGCCGGTCCCCGCCGGCGGCGACGAGTTCTGTTCGCCCATCGGAGCCGACGACATTGCCGCGCAAAGTCATGCTCTGTTCGAAATCGCCGCGGTCCCGACGACGATCGTCAACTGGGCGGGCGATGATGCCGTCTCCACCCGGGAACTATGCCGGTACATTGCCGGCATCACGGGTCTCACGGCGACATTTCAGGAGAGCCCGGTCTGGTTCGATTTTTATGCCTCTGACAACACCCGTCGGCAGAAGTTGATGGGTAAGTGCACGGTGCACTGGAAGGATGGAATTCGCCGGACGTTTGAGCGCCGGCTCGGCATTGCCACCTCGTAATTTACGCCGGCGTGGCAGGTGCAACGGTCGGGGCGCCGCGGATGGGCAGCTTCCATCGGCATTGCCGCCGGCTCTGCGGGCGGTCACAGGAACAACGCTTCTCTTGCAGCTCAAGGCGAGCGCGGTTGCGGACGCTGCGCCGATATGCGTGCCCGCGCAGCGAAGCCAACGTCGTTGCTTTGACCGGGAATGTCGAGCGGCAAAGGAAGCCGCTCGCCGCATTGGTTATGGGCGGCGTTCGCCGCTGGGTCGCCTATGACGATCTCGCCTCGATCTGGGGCACCGAGAGCCATATGCAATATGTCAAAAATGGCATGGGGCACTTGACCGCGACGCCGCACATCACCGTCAATGGCGACAATGCCGAAGCTGTCGGTTATTCCATTGTGGTGATGAGAGACGAAGATCGTTGTGCGTCCATCAGTCGCTGGACGCTGACCCGCACAGCGGAAGGGTGGCGGATGGTGGAGCGCTACAACCGCCTGCTCGACGGTTCGGACGGCTCGCATGAAACCATGCGTCGGGTGGTCGGCTGATCCGTTCGATTCAGGCTCGGTTGCTCGCCGGTCGTCGCTTGTCATCGACACCGGTGCCCGGTTCACGATCGTATTCGCGCGAGCCAGATGGCGACTGACGACTTCGTCTAGCCAGGAGCCGCTCTTGTTTCGTCAAGTCCTGCTTTGCGTTGCGAGCGCGCGGGCTATGAAGCCCTTGATCGCGTAGACGCGCACGCCGAACCGGCCCGACGCCATGTCCCACACCCGCACTGCCGACCAATCGTTGTGGGGGCTGACGTCGAGCACGGGCGTTGCATGGTCGATCTCGCCGTGGTTCTGCCAATTGGCTTGATCAACCCTGATCTCGCGCGGCGAAACAACCTCGGTGACGACAGCCACATGCCCGCGTTTGATACGCTTGCTGCCGGCGAACACCATTACGGCGTCCGCGACCGGCTGGGTGAGTTCCGCGTAGGCGTTGCGCGCGCGCGTCCACCACAGTTTCGCATCGCCGAAAATCTGGAACCCCGAACGCAGCCGCGCATATTCCACGCAGTATAAATGGTGCAGCGGTCGCTCGACGGACGGCAGCAGCTGAACACCCGCCAGCTCCGCATTGGCATTCGTCGCCGAGGCCGGAACTTCGGCCGTGCCGCCGGCCACCGCAGCCGAACTGGCGGAAGTCCCTGCCGCACCCCCCGGTAAGTGATTGACGGAATCGCCCGGCTGACCGGCAGTACTGGCCGCTCCGCCGGGCACCTGGCTCGGTATCGCGGCCGCGCCGCCCGTGCCGCCGGGCGCTTGGCTCGGCGAAGCACTGGCGCCGGCTACCGGCTGGGACGGGACAGGCGCCGCGGCCATATCGTCCGCTGAGGCATTAGCCGTTGCCAGAAGCAGAACGGAAGCGATGTAAACGGCGAAAAAGGCTGAAAAAGCACGCGGGAATCGTATGGCTCGAACAATTCGGGTCATTCGCGGTTCCTGGTCGAGATACTCGGTTCGGGCAAGTTTGGCGACGGAATCGCTCCAAACCCAACCCAGTCATTTTTTGTAGCAGAAGGAAAGATTTCGTGAAAGGGTAGTTTTTGCGAACGGGTCGCAATTCACGGGGGATGCCGCTGCGCGACCACCGTCATGCAGGCGTGCCGAGTTCAATCTTCTCAGGATCGGAGACTTTTTCCTGCCAATCCGCGCTCGTCGCCCCAACCTCGCCGCCAGGCAGCGGTCGTTGGGTGATACGTTTGGCGATGCGGGCGCCGCGCCGCCTTAAAGGAACTTCGATCAGCCGATAATTGAGTTCGGCCAATACCACGAGCAGGATGGCGGCGGTATACCCAAATCGGAGCGCGAACCTGTCGGTGAACACGGTTCCGGGCGGCTGAAGACGATACCAGATTTCGCGCGTGAACGCATAGGCGGGAAAGTGAATCAGGTAGACCGCGTAGGATCGCGTACCGAACCACAACATCACCTGCTTCACCAGACCATCGGGCCAGAAATAATTCTTATTGTACGAAGCAATGAGCACCATGAGCGCCGAGATCAGCGCGACAAGACCGGTCTGGAACGGAACGATATGGAGGAAAACGGCACCGGCGGCGGCAAGCAGAACGACGAGACCGGCGAACAGCATCGCGCCCACCAGGGGGCGCCTCTTGAGGAATACCGGTTCGAAGAGGCGATATGTCGGATGAGTGCTCCATATGGCGATCAACACGCCCAGCAGGATTGCATCGCTCCTCACATTGTTGAGGAGCGATGCAAGCATTCCCGCACCGATGCCAATGCGGGGAATGAACAGTTGCAACAGCACCCCCGTGCCCGCAACGAGACGCAGCCGGCGTCCCGAAAGCAGGATCAAGAACGGGAATAGAAAATAGAATTGCTCCTCCAGGGAGAGGCTCCAATAGGGGTCCGTTACGCCGAATTCGAACCGGTTGACGAAGACCAGGAGCATCCGAAAATTCGCCACATCCAGGATCGCAGCGACGGCTCCCTCGAAGCACGCCCGGAAGCTTCCGAGAACGCCGCTCCGGTTGAAAGCCACGGTCGCCGTGAGACTGATGGCAAGCCACAACCAGGCAGAGGGCAAGAGCCGCCAGGCGCGGCGTACCCAGAAGGCCACAGCGGCGTTCAAGTATGCCGTCACGTTCTCCGCCGCAGCCAGGCTCGGCATCAGGCTTCGGGCGATCACAAAACCCGAAATTGCGAAGAACAGATCGACGCCATCCCAACCACCGAAATAGGTGTAGAGCAGCCCGGCGCCGAACGGCGGAAGCCAAGGAAAGAGAGTCCCTGGAATATGCTGGATCAATACAAAGATGATCGCGACGGCGCGCAACAATTCGATGTCGTCGATCCGCCCATGATCAGGATGCTTCGCCCCCAAATCCGTGTCGCGGGCTGACACGTTTGTCTCCCCGCCAGAGATGACTCCGGCCTCGCCAGCGCTTCGGCTCACAATTGACAATTCAACTTTCGCATCGAAACCGCTGTCACGGCGAAACGCGCGGCGCCGGAACCGGCTGCCGTGCCGAGTAATTCGCCCGCTGTTGCAGCAGGATTGCCGCCAGGCACCATACCTCCGTACCGATCGCGCAAGGGGTGACCTTGGATTTTGATTTTGCGAGCGTTACGCTTTCTATTTTTCTTAGCCCCCTGGCAATGATCGTAGAACGATACGTTTGGCGATGCGGGCACCGCGCCGCCTTAACGGCACTTCGATCAGCCGATAATTGAGCTCGGCCAATACCACCAGCAGGATGGCAGCGGTATACGCAAATCGGAGCGCGAACCTGTCGGTGAACACGGTTCCCGGCGGCTGAAGACGAAACCAGATCTCGCGCGTGAACGCGTACGCCGGGACATGAACGAGATAAAGCGCGTAGGATCTCGTGCCAATCCACAACATCACCTGCTTCGCCAGACCATCGGGCCAGAAATAATTCTTATCGTAAGAAGCAATGAACACCATGAGCGCCGAAATCAGGGCGATGAGACCGATCTGAAATGGGACGATATGGAGCGTATCGGAACCGGCGGCCCCCAGCAGAAGCACGAGGCCGGCTAAGAGCATCATGCCGGCCAGGGGCCGTTTCTCGAGGAATACGGGTTCGAAGAGGCGGTATGTCGGATGGCTGCTCCAGATGGCGATCAAAACGCCCAGGAGAATTGCATCGCTCTTCAGCACGTTGAGTAACTGCCCAACGCTTCCTGCATCACCGCCCGAACGGGGAATGAAAAGTTGCAACAGCACCGCCGCGCCCGCAACAAAAGGTAGCCGCCGCCCCGAAAGCAGGATCACGATTGGGAATAGAAAATAGAATTGCTCCTCGAGCGACAGGCTCCAATAGGGGAACGCTGCGCCGGGGGGGGTGAACCACTGGCCGAGGATCATCCAGTTGCGAAAATTCGCTACGTCGAGAATTGCAGCGACAGCCCCCTCGAAGTTCGCCTGAAAACTCCCGAAATAACCGCCGCGATTGAAGACGACCGCCGCAGCGAGAATGACGGCGAGCCACAACCACGCCGAGGGCAAGAGCCGCCATGCTCGACGGACCCAGAAGGCCACCGCAGCATTGAAGTACGCGGTCAGGTTCTCCGCCGCAGCGAGGCTCGGCATCAGGCTCCGGGCGATCACGAAACCCGAGATCGCAAAAAACAGATCGACCCCGTCCCAAAATCCGAAAAATCCGCCGAGCCGCGTTTCTGGGAGGCCCTCCCATGTGAACAATCCCAGCCGCATGTGTTCGAACAGAACGAAGATGATGGCGACGGCTCGCAGCAATTCGATGTCGTCGATTCGTCCTTTGTCGAACGGTTGCGCCGTTGCGGCGGGCGCGGCGTGGACGGCAGACGACTTAGCTTCAACCGTCGTCATGCCGGCACGCCGAGTTCAAGCTTATCTCTCTCTGCGTGGCCGCCTTGTTCCTGCCGATCGCCACCCAACTCCGATGGAGCCCCGCCCCCGCTGTCGGTCAGCGGTCGTTGGGCGATACGTTTTGCGATGCGGGCTCCACGCTGGCGCAAGGGAACCTCTACCAGCCGATAATTGAGCTCGGCCGACACCAGCGCCAGGATGGCGGCGGTATACGCAAAACGGATCCAGAACCTGTCGGTGAACACGGTTCCCGGCGGCTGAAGCCGATACCAAATCTCGCGTGTAAACGCATACGCCGGAATGTGAACCAGGTAGAGCGCGTAGGATCTCGTGCCGAACCACAACATCACCTGCTTGAACGGACCGCTAGGCCAGAGATAATTCTTGTTATAGGACGCGACGATCACCATGACGGCCGAGATCAGCGCGATGAGACCGGACTGAAACGGTACGATATGGAGGGCAACGGAACCCGCAGCCGCAAGCAGAATAACGAGACCGGCGAACAGGTTCAGCCCTACCAGGGGCCGATTTTTCAGGAATACCGGTTCGAAGAGGCGGTATGTCGGATGAGTGCTCCATATGGCGATCAAAACGCCCAGCAGAATCGCGTCGCTCCTTAAATTGTTGAGGACCAATCCAAGAGTTCCTGCATTGGGGCCGTTACGGACAATGAAGAGTTGCAACAGTACCCCCGCGCCGACAACGAGAGGCAGCCGGCGCCCTGAAAGCAATATCAAGAACGGGAATAGGAAATAAAATTGCTCCTCCAGGGAAAGGCTCCAATAGGGGGACGATACGGCCAGTTCGTACCTGCCAAAGACAAGGATGGTGCGGAAATTCGCCACGTTCAGGACCGCAGCGGCTGCTCCTTCGTAGTTCGCCCGGAAGGTTCCGAAAACGCCGCTGCGGTTGAAAACCACTGTCGCGATGAGACCGATGGCGAGCCACAACCAAGCGGAGGGCAAGAGCCGCCAGGCGCGGCGGACCCAGAAGGCTACTGCGGCATTAACGTACGCCGTCACGTTCTCCGCTGCCGCGAGGCTCGGCATCAGGCTTCGGGCGATCACAAAACCCGAAATCGCGAAAAACAGATCGACGCCGTCCCAGCCGCCGAAATAGGTGTAGAGCGCGCCGCCAAACGCCGGAAGCCAGGGAAAGAGAGACGTTGGAATATGCTGGATCAATACAAAGATGATCGCGACGGCGCGCAACAATTCAATGTCGTCGATGCGTCCTCGCGCCGACGGATGCGCCAGACCGGCGGGCGCTTCAGGGCCGGCGTACGACTTGGCTTCAACCGCCGTCATTTCGGCGCGCCGAGCTCGCTAGACGAGTTTTTTCTTGCCGATCGGCTCCCATTGCCGGTGCATCACCGCCGATCGGAACAACACCTGCCATTTGAACCGGCTCCGACGAGCGCTGCGCCAATGCTTCTTCCGCCGTTTGGAGCTTCGCGATTCTGTCGACGAGGTACGAGAAATTTCCCCGCGTGATTTGTTCCGACGCGAGAAGCCTGCGCTCCAATGTTCGGCCGAAACCGTCCAATTGGCGGGTGAGCGCCGCCATGTCCTGCCCGATGGCAGAGATATCAATTCCGAGTGCTTCGATATCAGACCGGTTTTTTTGAACCTCGCGGCCCACCGCCTGCAAATCCTGGCGGATCTCCTTTTCCACTTGCATGGTGACCCTGCGTCCTCGCAGCGGCCAAGTCAGTCCGGCGATGAACTCTTTGAGATCGCTAGACTGTTTCGTTAAGCTGGGTATGGTTGCTTGCCGGATATTGCGCATGCTTCGCGCGGCGCCGCTGCCTGCGGGTGCGGGGATCCAGGTCGGGATGTTCCGCAATCGCTCGATCAGCTCGGCAGTCGCGTCGTAAAAATAAATGTTCGGATTGTGCTCCATCCAGCGCCACGATTTGCCTGCATTCGACATGGTGCGCGCGAAGATCGGGCGGCGCGCCGCCAACGCGCCCAGCAGGCCGAAGTCTTCATAAGGTACCGGGAACACGATGGCTTCCGCATCGGCGTAAAACAGACCAAGCTCGCTTTCGTCGAGATCGCAGATCGAGATACCGGTTGCGTTCGGCGCCCAACCCAGATGCTGCGTCGTAAGCGGCTCCCAAACGCTATTGTCTTCGGACGCGTTCCGGCCCAGCGCGACAATGGCGCGATCCGGGAAGGCAGCGGCCAGCGCATTCGCGGTCGATGCCAGGTGCGCATGCTGATCCTCGCTGCCCACAGCAAAAAAGATGCCGCTGCCGGGGTTCCGCGACTGCAACAGCTGGTAGTAGAGCGCGTAGGCTTTCAGTCCCGGTATATGCGCGCCGAGCTTTCGGCCTTCCTCGCTTTCGACCAGATTTGAGAGAATAGCGATTTTTTCGGCGCGGCCTTTGCCCTCGATCCGCTTGATGCATTGGGTGAGCCCGTCGCGATCCGCCCCTCGGCGAAGCACGGCGAGGTAAGCCTCTTGCACGAACGCCGCGCCATCGAGCCTGAGCAGCGCACCGATCCGCGGTTGCTGCCGGACCACAGCTTGCGCCGGTCGGTCGCTGTCGCTGACGAACTGTACTGCCCGCAACCGCTCGACAGCCCGCCGGTAGGTCACGCGCTCGCGGGCCGCATCAAGGGCCTGCCGGATTTTCCGCATCGCCTCGGCGGCGCCGTTGCCGACAGCGTCCGGTGTTGCGATCCATTTCGGAATGTCATGCAGCCGTTCAATCAATTCGTCCGTGGTCTGGTAGAAATGGATGTTCGGATTGCGCCCCAACCCGCGCCATAGTTCCTCGAAAACCGGCAGATCGCGCACGAATATCGGCCTGCGTGCCGCCAACGCGTTCAGCACTGGCATGCCGAAGCCTTCGTAATGGGTCGGAAACACAACGGCATCCGCCCCGGCGTAGAAAGCGCCAAGCTCGTTCTCGCCGAGACCTCCGACTGCGATGCCGGTCAAGTTTGCTGACTGGTTCAGATCCTCAGTCGTAAGAGCCTCATTATCGCGCTCTTCTTCGGGTTTTTCCACGCCCAGCGCAACGATCGAGCGATCGGGGAAGGCTGCCGCCAGCGCGTTGGCGGTAGGCGCCACGTGCTTGTGCTGATAGTGGTTGCCCAACACGAGCACGGTGCCGTTGCCGGGCTGCGCCGTGTCCGCTCCCGGGATGCGGTAGTCTTCGATGTCGAGCGACAGCAGAACGGTCGCGACCGTGACCCTTTCGGGAATGTGGAAGCGGTTTTGCAGCTGCCCCAGCGTCATCCGGCTGAGCGCCGCGATCATGTCGGAGTGATCGAGGGCAAATTGCCAGAGATTGAACAGTCGCGGCGACGTCAGCTGCGGGCAATCGATCGAAATCGTGTCGAGCATATAGATGCCGACTGTGGCACCCTTCGTCGCCAAGCGGCGCACTTCATTCCACTCATAGGGCTGACCGATTCGGAAGATGACGGCATACTTCTCCGGGCCGTCGGGGTCGCGCCATTGGGCGCCGAATTCCGCATATCGGAAGAAGTCGAACGTCTCCCACGAACACAACACATAAATGTTGAAAAAATCGCCCAGCACCTCTCGGGCCACCGCCAGCAATTGCCGGCCCGTCAGGAAAGTGCCATTATAGGCGGGCATAAAGCTCGAGAAGTCGAAGGCGAAATCAAGCTGTCCCTCGGTATCGGGGATCAGTTCCGCCAGCAGTTGCTCGGCCGTCGTTTCGGGCGCCGTAAAGTGAGCACCGGTGCAGGCGGCGTACTCGGGATAACGGCGCAGCAGGACGGCGCGGTTGAGCGGCTCCCAATGGTCGCGCGAAAAATTCGCAGTGCCGAAAGATTGCTCGCCCTGATGCCAGACGAAGGCGTGGTTGGCCAACACCGCACGATAGCCGCAGCGTCCCGCGCGCATGACGAGGTCGTTCTCCTCGTTGTAGCCCGCGCCGTAGACCTCGTCGAAGCCGCCGAAATCGGCGATGATGTTCCAGCGGATCAGCAAGCAGAAGCCGATCGCCGTCGGCACGTAGGTGAATTCCGGCAGCATCGCCGCCAGCGCGCGATAGGCATCGCGCGGCGGAACGCAGTCGCCGAACCGGGCCGTCAAAGGCAGCGTCGCGATGCTGGCGTTGTTCGAGCGCGGATTGACGAACCCGATCATGGGGTCGAGCCGCGACACGCGTGCCATCTCGACCAAAGCGCCCGGCTCGACGATCGTGTCGGAGTTCAGAAGGAGAAGATCGAACCGGCGTGCGACCGCCTCGCCGATCGCCTTGTTCATCGTGCGGATGAACCCGAGGTTGGCGGAATTGCGTTCCATCCTGCAGGGGAAAGCCGCGGCTGCCCGAGGCAGGATATCGGTCAGTGCCGTGCCTAGCGGGGCGTAAGCCGGCGAGTCGTCATAGAGCACGACTTCCGCTCCGAGCGCCTGCAGATCCGCGGCGCAGCGAATCAGCGACCCGACGACCGCGGCAACCAGATGCTCGTTCTTGTAAAATGGAATTGCCACCAGCAGCGGACGCGGCGCCGTGCGCGGCTGCGGCTCGGCTGAAGCCGGCCAATCGGCCTCCGCCATCTCTTTGTGTGCCATTTTTCTCCGAGCGCCAAGTGTTGCGAACAGCATAAATCGCGCCGATCGCCCCTGTAAAGCGGCCTCTGTGGCTGCTGTTTCGGCCCCAGCGGTAGGAATCGCGATCAAAGATTCGCTGGCGAGGCGCGTCATGCTAAGCTAATTTGAGCTTTAAATCGGGGTCCCGATAATTTCCGCTCAGATAAGGGTCAACATGGCTTCGTCGTCAGGCGTGACGCAACGCAAAGACGGACTATGGCAGCGGCTGCTGCCGAAGGCGCCGCTGGGCGCGGCAAGCGTCGCGCTTGAGTATGCGACGATCACGCCGCGGCGGCTGTGGAATCTGCGCAGACTGCACAACGACTATGCGGCCGGCGCCGTCAGAGTGCGCGCCAAACCGGTCAAGCTTGTTCTCGAGGCGACCAATGTGTGCAATTTGCACTGCCCTGGCTGCTTTACGGGCTTAGGCGAAAACGGCCGGCTTCGCTCCGCGATCAGCATGGAATTCTTTCGCCGCGTTCTGGACGAGCTCGGCGACACGCTTTTTGAAATCGAATTCTACAACTGGGGAGAACCGCTCCTTTGCAAATCGATCTACTCCATGGTGGAGGAAGCAAGCAGGAAAGGCATCGCCACCCGCATCAGCACGAATTTCTCCGTTCCCTTTGACGAAGCAAAGGCGGCGGCCCTGGTAAATTCGGGCCTTTCCATCCTGAGCGTTTCGCTGGATGGGGCCACCCAGGAGAATTATGAGAAATACCGCCGGGGCGGCGACCTCGAACGCGTGCTGCGCAACGCCAAAATGGTGATCGACGCCAAGAAGCGCCTCGGCTCGGCAACGCCGCACACGACATGGAGCTATCACGTTTTCGAACACAATGTAGACGAGGTGGAGGCGGCACGCGCAATGGCAGCCGAACTGGAGTTCGACAGCCAGTTCTTCAGCAAGGGCCTGACGTATGGCGCCGAGTGGAACGACGACCGCTACCAATATTACCCTGGAGGTTACAAGCCTCTCAGGTGTAACTTCCTTTGGTATTACGCCGTCATCCACAATGACGGCGGCGTTGCGCCATGTTGCGGATCATTTTATCATGAAGATGATTTAGGCCGAATGTCGACAGCGCCCGGCCAACCCGGCGCACAGACCTTTGCGGAAATCTGGAACAACGAAGCCTTCCAGAAGGTGCGCGGATTGTTCGCGGCCAAGCTTGAGAATGCGACACCTTCGTGCGGCCGCTTATGCGATGAGTGCCCTCAGACGAAAACGTTTCAAGGCAATCTGCGTCATATTGCCGAAGGCAAACCGGCGGAAACCTATCGATCGGAATTCTCTTCCAATGACGGCCACAATTATTTCCACAACCACCGCCCAGCGCGCGATACGCGCAAAACACTGAAGCCTGAACGGGCGCGGACGAAGGCGGGAGCGAAGATGGCCGAAACTTAGCCCGTCTTCTGGAAATAGACTCCCATCCCGTCAATGTCGTGAATGACGGGACTCAGCCCGCGCGCGGCGAGAAAATCGCTCACGGCAGCTTTGCAGGCCGGGATAAAATAGTCGTCGACGATCACCCAGCCGCCGATCGAGAGTCTGTCGTAAAGATGTTTCAGGGGATCAAGGGTCGACTCGTACATATCGCCGTCAAGCCGCAGTATGGCCAGGTGGGAAACAGGCGCGCTCGGCATAGTGTCGCGAAACCAGCCCTTGAGAAAAACCACCTGCGCATCGAGTAGCCCGAATTTTCCGAAATTCGCTTGCACGGTTTCGAGGGAAACGGCGAGTTCGGGGTGCTGGTGGAGCTTGAATTGCGCGTCCTGGGCATAGGCGGGATCGGGCGGCGGCAGCCCCTCGAAGGAGTTGGCGGCGATAACGCGGCGGCTCCTGTCGTCCCAAGCGCGCAACACGGCACGCGCCATGATCGACGCGCCCCCGCGCCAGACACCGGTTTCCAGAATGTCGCCGGGCACACCTTCCTCGATCGCCCGGCCGATCAGCGAACGGAAATTCCGCAATCGCTTGAGGCCGATCATCGTAAAGGCACGGGATGGGCAATCCCAGCCCTTTTCCCGCCAGGAATGCTGAAAGCGCGCCATCTCGGCTTCGGCCGGATCGGCGCCTTCTGAAATGGACTTCGCGATGTAGCGAAAGAAGCTCCTGTGCTCGTCCGTGACGATCGGCGGGTCCTCGATCAATACGCCCGTAAGCACGAGCTCCATCAGATCGAGATAAGCCTCCGCCATCGGATGCAAGGGAGCCACTGTCACTGATCGCGATAGTGCAACAAGAAATCCGGCATTCTGGCAAGGTCTTCGCGCACGACCGGATCGTAGATTTTGGTTTGCGGAATATAATTGGGATGATCGTGATTGCGAATATAGGGATCGTTGTGTTTGGTGTTGTAGCAGCCCAGCAACGCAAGGCGCGAATGGGGCGATTTGTTCTCGTCCGAAGCGTGGATGGTGTTGCAGTGGAAGATGACGGCGTCGCCTGGCGCCATTTCGACGTAATCTTCGGGAAATCGTTCGAGGATCGCGGCAAGCCGGACAGGCTCGACAGAGCTGTCGGACACCCCGTCGAACAGAACGTGTTCGAGCCGGCCCAGGCGGTGCGAGCCGCGCGTAAAACGCATGCAGCCGTTGCTGCGGTCCGCGCGATCGACCGCGATGTAACAGGTTGCGAGGTCGGGGTAGAGGCATCCCATGCCGTACCAGTAGAAATAGTCCTGATGATGCTTGAAGCCGGGCATGTCGGAATATTTGAGCGTCACCTTGTTGTGATAAACATAGACTTCGTCTTCGAAGGCTGCTTCGAGCACGTCGAGAATTTTGGCCGAGCGCGTGAACTTCGCAAACACATCGTCGCCGCTCGTGTCGTTCCAGACGCAAATCGTCTCGAACGATGGATATTTTCCGCTCTTGTATTTGGCCTGCGTCGTGCGAAAGCGGTCATTCATCCGCTCACTCGACGTGATTGCCTCGCGCAGGATGTCGATTTCGCTTTGGGCGAAGGCGGATCGGATGATCGTATAGCCGTTCTGGTGGAATTCTCGCACTCTTTGGGCTAAGCGATCCTCCTGCAATCGATTCGCCGTCCCCGAACTGGTCGAGATATAATGAAGGTCGTTGCTCATGGCCCGATTTATATCGCTGCCCCCAAGAGCATGTAAAGGCGGACGCCAGCGCAGTAGACTTTGCTCGGGCCGTCCAATACCAATCGCTACGCCCTTGCGGCGCAATCGCAACGACCGGCGCCAAGCTTGAGGCGGCGCGTTGAGGAGAAAACCGGATGCATGCCCGCGGCGCGCGAAATGGTTGACGATACACGGCCGGCAATGAACGACATCGAAGGATTTCTGGACGGTTTGCGCGGCAGCACGATCTCCGGCTGGGCTTGGCGCCCCGCCGCGCCGGGAGAGCCTGTTCTGGTCGAGCTCGTCGCCGGTGACCGGGTTATTGCGGCGACATTGGCGAATCTGATGCGCCCCGATCTCGCCGCCGCCGGCAAGCGTGACGGTCGATGCGCCTTTGAATTTGCCGTTACGTCGCAGTTTCCACGCGGCACGCCGATTTCGGCCAGGGTCCAGTGCGACGAGATATCCCATCGGCTGTCCGGCGAGCCGATCATGCTGGCTCACGATGGTCCCGATCCCGCACCGATTGCAAATCCTCCACAGCCGCCACCGCGCGCCAGAGCGCCGGTCGTCCTTTCAAGCCCTTCAGGGATCGTAGGCTATATCGACCGGTTCGGGCCGGAGCGCATACTTGGCTGGGCTTGGTCGACGAATGACATCATGCGTCCCGTCACGATCGCCCTCCGCGAGCGCGGGCGCGAGATCGCTTGCATCCAGGCTTCGGCGTGGCGCCCCGATCTTTACGACCGCCGCCAAGGCGACGCCCGGTGCGGGATCGACGTGCCCGTTCCCCATGTCCTGCGCGACGGCGCACCGCATCTTGTCGAAGTCGTACTGGCCGAAACCGATGAGCCGCTCGTTCCCCATGCGCTCGAAGTGTGTCTCCCGCCCGGCGAGCCGGCGGCGCCGCGCCCTCGCGCGGAACCTGCGCGCCCGCCCCAGTCCGCGCCCATCCAGTTTTCGTTCATTGTCAATTTCTACAACATGCGCCGCGAGGCGGAGCGCACGCTGACGTCGCTCACGCCCGGCTATCAGCGCGAGGTCGAAGACATCGCCTACGAAGTCCTGTGCATCGACAACGGCTCCCTCCCCCCGCTCGATCGAAGCTGGATCGAGGGGTTTGGTCCTGAGTTCCGGCTTTTCCGGCCCAGCCGAATACTCCCGTCACCCTGCGCCGCCATCAACCAAGCGGCGCGCAGCGCCAGGGGCCGTTATGTCGCCATCATGATCGACGGCGCGCACATGTTGACGCCGGGCATCCTGCGCGAAGCCGCCGCCGCTTTCAAGGAACATCCGGACTGCATTTTCGCACCGCGCCAATGGTGGCTCGCAGGCGACCAACGCTGGCTATCCTCGGTGGGATATACGCGAGAAATGGAAGACGTACTTTTTGCGCGCATCGGCTGGCCGCGCGACGGATACGAACTCTTCCGCGTCGGCGCGCCGGTTGTCGAAAGCCCGAATTCCTGGTTCGACGGCATGGGCGAAAGCAATTGCCTCATACTGCCCAAGACGCTCTACGAGCGCATTGGCGGCATGGACGAAGCCTTCGACGAACCCGGCGGCGGTCTTGCCAATCTCGATCTCTTCAGGCGCGCCGCCGCAGCCGTCGTCGACAAGGTCGTCAGTCCGATCGGCGAAGCGAGCTTTCACCAATTCCATGGCGGCACCACGACGAATGTGTCGGACGAGGAGAAGGACCGCCGTGTGCGGGTCTATGAGAACCGCTATCGCGATCTGCGCGGGGAAGCCTTTGGCGCTGTCAATCCCGAGCGCATTTATCTGCGCGGGCGCATTCGCGCCAACACGATGCCGACGCCGCGCCAAAGGCCGTGGTTTACCGCCGAACTGGGGATCACCGAACGAATCCGGCCGGGCAACATTCCACAGCACCTGGATCCGAACGCACAAGTCTATCTCCAAGGCGTTTATACGGAATGCGGGCTCTATCGCGGAACGGTTTGGGCGGGACAGAGAGTGCGCCTTGCACCCGCCGATCTCGTCAACATCCAGATGATCCTGCATTCGGTACGCCCCGAGGTAATCGTCACCACAACCCGCGACGACGGGCTCGTTCATTTTCTCGAATCCATACTGGGCGCGATCGGCCTCGAAAACCTGCGCATTATTCGCGTCCTCTCCTCGGCGGAGGCGCACGTCGCGTCGCCGCATGTCGATGCCATTTTCGGCGCCCCCTGTGCGCCCGCAACGCTCGCGGCAATTACGCGCGCCATCGGCGCTGCCGAGCAGGTCGTTGTCCTGTTCGAACCGCAAAGTGAGGATTTCCGCCCTGTCGAGGCGATCAAGACCTTCGCCCGCTTCGTTTCCTTCCGTTCCTATTTCGTATTCCTCGGAACGGTGCTGGGGCAACCCTGGCTGGGCTATTCGCGCTATTGGTTCGCGGCGGCCATCCGCAGCTTCCTGCAGGAGTATCCCACTTTCGTGCGCGACCCGACCAAAGACGAACAGATCGCGCTGATGTGCGCCCAAGGCTATCTCAAGCGCGTGCGAAAGCGCGACCTCTTCGAAGCCTATGACGCCTCGCTCGACGAATTTCCCGCCTGAAGGATTCCCCCATGCACCGGTTCTGGAACCGATATATCGGCCCGATTGTCGAACTCGTCCAACCTAGGCAGGTGCTGGAGGTGGGCGCGGAATTCGGCTGGAATACCCGTCATATTCTCGCTTATTGCAGGGCCGCGGACGCCAAGGCCGACATTGTCGATCCGGCGCCTGGACCGGGGTTTCACGACACCCTCGCGCAATATTCGGACAGGGAATATCGCTATCACGCTCACAAGGGCGTGGACGCCATCCCGCGGCTCGCGCCGCCGGACTTGGCCCTCATCGACGGCGATCACAATTGGTACACCGTCTACACGGAACTTACGCTGCTTTTCGGCCGTGCTGCCGAATGCAAAGTGCCGGCACCGATCGTATTCCTGCACGACGCGGCGTGGCCCTATGCGCGGCGCGACATGTATTACGAGCCGGACTCGATCGAGCCCAAGCACCGTCATCCTTACGCCTATGAGGGCATCATTCCCGGCCGTTCCGAGTTGACCGAGCAAGGTTTGAACGGGCATTTCGCCAATGCCCTGTATGAGGGCGGTCCACAGAACGGTGTGCTGACGGCGATCGAGGATTTCGTCAAATCGAGCAGCAGCAAAATCTTTTTCTACCAGCTGCCGTTCTTCAACGGGCTGGCCATTCTCGTACCGAAGGCGCGCCAGTCGGCAAGGCTCAGGGAACTGATCGACGGGTTCTTTACGGCCGATGCGCTGCTGGAGGCGCTGAAAGCGCTTGAAAACTATTCGATGATGGTCCGCGTCGATATCGCCCAAATCCAGATTCAGCTGACGAAGAGGACGGACGCGCTGACGCGCGCGAGACGGGTCATGGCCGAGCAGGCCGAGGAGATCGCGCGGCTGCGCGCCCAGCTTGCTGCAGCCCGCGAAACGATCGCCTAGAGCACGACGCGTGCTTTAGAGCGGCGGATGTTCAATCAAGATCACCCACCTCGCCGGAGGGGAGGTCGAAAAATCCAAGCGTAGCGCGGATTTTTCGGGTGGGGGGATCGTGACGCTCGACAAATGCTTGCAATGTTTCCCGTTCTCTCCACCTGGCTCGCGGGTTGGAATTGGCAGCCGACGCTACGCAGGCTCGCTGGCGTCCCCAAGGGGAGGCGGGTTGAAGCGCGTGAATCCAGATGAAGGCACGCCGCTCTAGAATTGCACGCCCGCTTCGATGATGCCCCTGAGTTGGGTGTTCTTTTCGCCGCCGAAGCCGAACCACGCAAAGGTGGGGATGATGTTTGAGGAGGACACATACGACGCCTCCGCGCGGGCATAGAACACCTTGTATTGGTATGTCGGCGTCAGAGTGAGAGACCACGCGCGGCTGCGCGGACCGTAGAGTAAATACGTAGCGATAGGAACAGGATCCGAATCGTATTTGCCGCCTGTTCGAATGTATTCTCCTCGGAACGCTACATTCCAGCTGGGATCGAACTTATAGTCGAGCAACAGCGCGCCGCTCCATGACGTCTCGGTATTGACAAAGCCGATTTTCGCGGAGCGCGGAGCGCAGGAATACTCGATGTAAGGCGAGATCGTCCAAGGCGCCTTGGAATAGGTGTAGACGAGGTTGAAGATCGAGCTGTTTTGATGGGTAAGCGGCGTGCCCGCGGTGGGTGACAAGAATTTGTCGAAGTGCGGCAATTGGCTGGCAGTGTAGCCGCCGCCCGCGAAAGCCAGCGTGTTGATCGGGTCGATCGTCCATGTCAGACGGCCGGAGACCCAGTCGAACGTGTCGGAATAATATCCGTCGTTGAACGACGCACTGAGCGCCAGAGGGCCCCGGGTGTAATTGGCCTGCACGCCCCGGCTGATGGCGGGCTCCTGGAGCCACAACAGCCCCCGTTCGATGTTCAAATTTTGAAAATCGAACGGTTGTTCCTCGGCAATCAGGCTCGGCAGCTTTCCCGCCTCGATCGAGAAGTTGTCGATCGGGGCGAGCTTGAGATAGGCAACGGGAAGAGCGCCGTAGGTGTCGGCCGTGTAGGTACCCACTGAAAATGTGGTGTATCCCACTGCCAGGATATCGTACGCGCCCGCCTGAACAAAGAATTGGACAGGCCCATCGTTCTTTTGAAGGAAGACTTGTGCGTTGCTCACGTCCCAACGGAAATCGCGATCGTCGTAAAATGCTGATCCTAAGGGCTGGGGCTCATAGAGCGACCGGAACCTGCTGGCTTGCCAACTCGCAAAGCCGCTGATGTTTCCGCCGACGTAGATCGTGCCGATCGGTCCGCCATCAAAGCTGATGGGGTCGGGATTGGCGGCAACCGAAGCCGACATCGCGGGCGTGCTCAACGCATCGGCGCGGGCTGCGGGCAAGTCCACAACCAAGACCGCACCGGCCATGAGCCCCGCGGCGGCGAGCGCTTTCGCGCCGTGGGACCGGACGAGCGCGGCTGTTGCGGTCGCGCCGAATGCGGATTTATTCATTCTGTGTCCCCCTTCAGCGCTTGGCACGCGCTCTTGCGCCCCAGACATCACTTGACGGATCGGGTTTGAAGGCGCCGTTGTCTGATCTCAATATAAAAGTGCTGCGATATCGGCAAGTGCCGCCTGTTCGGGCAGTCTAGCTCCGGCGGCCACGCAAACGGACTTGCAGTTATTGAACCCATCTGGAAACGCACGCGCACGCCGGGAGCGCCGGCTTCCAGCCCCCTACTTGATCGGGGACCACGCGATCGAGCGCGACGGCAAATGCCGCCACGATGGCGGCGCTCCCAGTAAGAGCGGCGCTCTAAAACCTGATTGCATCCCCCTAAACGACCAATGGCCCCCAATCCATGGGATAGGTCGACGGTGCAAAGAACCACGACTCGATCGCGTAGCGGTTCTTCGTGAGCCCCGGGCGGCCTTCGGTGCGGTGCAAGTTAAACTGGTCGAAGAATACCGCATCGCCAGGCCGGAATATCCGGCTGGCAATGGGAAGGTCCCCGGCCAACTGGACAGCGAGATCATTGCTGACAGACCAATGAAAATGCGCCCCGGGCGTGCCCGTTTCGACGATACGCGACAGGCGGCGGGGCACCATGCCGAGTCCTGACGCATCCTGTCCGCAATGGGAGAGGCACAGCCAAAAATTTACGGTGCGAATCGTTTCGCCAAGAAATGCGCCATCCTGGTGCCAATCGCCGGGCGTGTCGCGCGGCGGCACGCGCCGCAAGGTCGATTTGCCGATCGACAAGGCGGGACGCTCGCCGAGATAACCCTCAATCGCACGGTCCACACCCTTGGCGCGGACCATTGCCACCACATTGGCCAAGTTTCGCGGCGAATCGGCCGTGAGAACGGCGCCGTCTTCTTCCGCGAACGCCCGGGAGATATGGTTGAGCGACCCTTCCTTTATGGGAAACCGCGCGTACCAGCACTCATCCTCGCTGTCCGCCTCGCCTTTTTTAAACTTTTCGTGCGCGGCTAACGCCTTTTCGATGCCGCAAACGAAGGACTCGGCCTCCTGCGGCGTCAGCAATCCGCGCACGATCAGGCCGCCGTGATGGAGAATCGCGCCGCCAAGGCGCGCCGCGGTGAGGGCTTGGGCGCCGTGGATCTCGGGTACGCCCGGCACGGTCGGAAATGGATCGGGGATGTTCGGCGGCCAATCGGTGCGGCCGGGCGGATGGGCAATGGCGTCGTAGGCCTCGTAGCGCCAGATGGCGATCTGGCGCTCGATAGCGGCATCCCGCAGGCGCCGATTTTCCGCGGTCGCATAGTCGATCGCATCGAGATACCTGCCCTCGGCCGCCACGGCGCGGCCATGGGCCAGCACTTCCTCGGTCCCGCCTTGCAGGCCCGCGGCGCGTGCGATCTTCGCGCCGATCCTCTTCACTGCATCGAGCCTTTGCATTGAACCTTCCTGAACCCTTTCTCGCTTATTGACGACCGACCCTCAACGCGCGACTGCGCACATGGCTTGCTGCAACCCCGCGGAGCAATCGCTAAACGACCAACGGCCCCCACTCCATCGGATAGGTCGACGGCGCAAAGAACCATGACTCGATCGCATAACGCGTCTTCGTGAGCGCTGGGCGGCCCTCGGTGCGGTGCAAATTCAACTGGTCGAAAAAGACAGCGTCGCCCGGCCGGAATACGCGGCTCTCGATGGGCTGCCCATCGGCCAACTCGACGGCGAGAGCGTGACCGACACTCCAGTCGTATTCTGCGCCGTGCGTGCCCGTCTCGACGATGCGTGACAGGCGGCGCGGCACCATACCGAGGCCCGATGCATCCTGTCCGCAATGGGAGAGGCACAGCCAAAAATTCACGGTACGGGTCGATTCGCCGAGGAAGGCGCCATCCTGATGCCAATCGTAGGACTCTTCGCGCGGCGGCACGCGCCGCAGCGTCGATTTTCCGATCGACAAGGCAGGACGCTCGCCGAGGTAACCCTCGATCGCACGGTCCACGCCTTTGGCGCGAACCATCGACACGACAGCGGCCAAGTTTCGCGGCGAATCGGCCGTCAGAACGGAACTATATTCTTCCGCAAACGCCCGGGCGAAATGGTTGCGGGACTCCGGCGCCAGCGGAAATCTCGAATACCAGCACTCGTCTTCACTGTCCGCATCGCCCCCTACAAACTTTTCTCGCGCAGCGAGCGCCTTTTCGATGCCGTAAACAAAAGGCTCGGCCGCCTGCGGCGTCAGCAAACCGCGCACGATCAGCGCGCCGTGATGGAGGATCGCGCCGCCGAGGCGCTCCGCGGTGAGCGCTGGCGCGCCCTGGATTTCGGGCACGCCCAGCACGGTCGGAAATGGATCGGGGATATTCGGCGGCCAGTCCGGGAGGCCGGGCGGATGAGGAATGGCGCCGAATGCTTCATAGCGCCAAATTACGATCTGACGCTCGATAGCGGCTTCCCGCAGGCGCTGGTTTTCCGCGGTCGCATAGTCGATCGCATCGAGATACCTGCCCTCGGCGGCCAGGGCGCGGCCATGGGCAAGCACTTCCTCAGTCCCGCTTTGCAGGCCCACGGCCCGTGCGATCTTCGCGCCGATCCGCTTCACTGCATCGAGCCCTTGCATCGCACCTTCCTCAGCGTATTCTCATCCATTGACGATCGGACCTCATTTCATGATTAGAGCGAGAAGCAGTTTCTGTCCACCATGCCGCACCCCGCTCGGGAGCCGTGCAGGCGCTTGTGCCTTACCGGCAAAAGGCGCCCCCCAGCCGAAACCGGCACCTTCCCGCCGAAACCGGTACCTTTCCCCGCCATTTGCCAAAGCTTAACGAAAAATGACGGTTCATTTCATAGCTGACATTGCGCTAGATCAAAGTCCGGCCCGTCGTCACGCTGGCCGTTTTCTCCGCCATGTCCTTTATAGCAATCGCCGCATTGCAATCGCTTTCCCATACGTCGCGAAAGCCTTGGACGAACAACCGGCAGTGCAGGCATGAACCGCTTCTGGGCGGATGTCATCGAGCCGCTGGCCGCGGAGCTCAAACCGAAGACGCTTGTCGAAATCGGTTCTGACGAAGGTGCCGGAACCCAGAAGCTGCTGGAATTCTGCAGATCGACAGGCGCCCACCTTCACGTCGTCGATCCGAAACCGGCCTATGACGTCGGCGTCTGGCGCGCGCAATGGGGCGAAATCGTGACCTACCATCTTGCGACGAGCCTTGACGCGTTGCCTTCGATCGGCCCGGTCGACATGGCGCTGATCGACGGCGATCACAATTGGTATACCGTCCGAAACGAGTTGGAGCACCTTCACGCAAATGCGGAGAAAGCGGGATCCGCGTTTCCGCTGGTCTTTTTGCACGACGTTGGCTGGCCTTATGGCCGCCGCGATCTTTATTATGATCCGGACACAATTCCGCCCGAGCAAAGGCAGCCTTACGCCAATGCGGGGGTTGTGCCCGGGCAATCGGTGCTTGTTCCGGGGGGCGGCTACAATGCGCATTGCTTTAACGCCATCGAAGAAGGAACGCCGCGCAATGGCGTGCGCACGGCGATCGAAGACTTCATCGCCGACCATCCGAACGAGGATTTCGCCCTCGACATCGTTCCGGTGCTGTTCGGCATGGCCATCCTCTATCGGCGCTCGGATCCGTATCCAGCAGGCTTTCGCGAGCGCCTTGCCCAAATGAGGCTTGGGCCGACTACGCAATCGCTCGTCATGCTGTCAGAGCGCGAGCGAATAGATGCGATGGTGGAAGTTCAGGCACTCGGCAGGCGCATTGATTTGCTGGAGCGACGCGTCGAAGCAGCCGAAAGCGCCGTCCTAAATAATCAGGCTCGGATGGGGCTGGTGAGCGAGCGGCTTCATCGTGCCAGAAACGACGCCGCGCATTTTCAAAGCGTTGCGGCAACGAAAAGTGCCGAAGCCGATATTTATAAAGCCGATTTGGCGGCAGCCAAAGCGCAGGTTTCGGCGCTACAGGAACGATGCGCGCAATGGGAAGCCTCGTTTATGGGCCGCACCGCGGCGCGCTTGCAGCAATGGGCTGATATCGCTCTGCGCGCGCGCCAAAGGGCATCGGGCTAAAGCAATTCGGCGGGCACCGCTCTGGACATGCTTGGATCGGTTGGACCGGGGACGCGAGTGGAGGGACTTCGCTCGCAAATAATTCTCGGAAACTGTTGAAACCGCTCTGCCGCTAAGGCGCACGATGCCGCTCTGGCCACATTTTGCTATGGCCCAAGTCTCGTGATAAATCCTCCCCGATTGGTATCTCGTGAAGCATCGCGCTCGATGACGTGCGCAAAATCGGTCGCCGAGCAGAAGGACTCGCAATGAGTACTAGGGATTTGGGCGAACTGGCCGAGGCATTTTCCCGCGACGGGTTTGTCAATGGCGGCATGGTGTTAAGCGACGCCGAACTTCACGAGGTCCGCGCCGAGGTCGAGCGTTTTGCCGACATTCAGTTGCGCGGCAAGAAACCGGCAGGACCTGCGCCATGCTTTCAGGAACTCGGGCACGATCCCGATACACGGCATTTTCGGATGGTCGGCGCTTGGCGGGTTTCCGCCGTAATCCGAGGCCTGATCCAGAACGAGAACGTCCTGAAACGTGTTGCCGCCGTGAGCGGTGCTAGAACGCTCCAACCTTGGGCCGACACTATCCAGTATAAGCCGGCGCATTTCGGCGGTCCGGTCAATTGGCATCAGGACGGCGCCTATCATAGCGGCATAGAACCGGCCGGACGGTTGGTTACGGCCTGGATCGCCATCGATGACGCCGATGAGGAATCGGGCTGCATGTGGATGGTCCCAGGCAGCCATCGATGGGGCAATAAAGATTTACATCTGCAAAAATTCAGGCATCTGCGCGAACGCAACGACCTTGCCCGTATTCGGCCATCCGAAGACGTGGACCCGACGCAGTGGCGAGAGGCAATACCCTGTCCCGTACGGGCGGGCGAGGTGCATTTTCACCATGCCTTTACATGGCATAGCTCGCCGATCAACCGCAGCGAACGGTTGCGACGCGGCTATACGGTATTTTACATGCCAGACGGCATCAGGATTGCGAGGATGACGGGTATGTCGCCCGGAAAGGTTCTTTCCGATGTGGCCTGGCGCGAATTTCCGATCCTGTTTCGCGCGTAACAATTTCAATTCTTCACGGAAGAACCTCTTAGTCCGGAGTTTTCATGCGCTGGACGCGTAAGTCATTGATCCGACCACAGTTGTCGGAAAATGCCTTTTCGTTACCGAACGCACCCCGGACGTTGTCCGGGAAACTCAGCCATAGCCAACTCCACTCGTTACAAGCCGGCTCTAATTTTTCGACTGTGCGTGCTGCGCAAAATCGTCGTTAAACCAAATTCTGACGGCCGACATGAAAACGGCTACGAACGCGAACTGTTAACGTGTCGCAGTTCGTTGAATTCACAATTCTTGGATTCTGGTAGATTTGAAAGCTCTGTAGGATAATAATTCCAATAACCGGACCAATTCTTACGCGTGTAGGCTACACTGCGAGGGTCTGTGTATTTTCCCTGCTCCCACCAATTATCGCCAAGATAATATCCTCCGAGGTTCACTCCGGTCCCCGCGCCCATCAAGCCAGGAGGCGTTCGATCGAAGTTCTTAGACCAAAACCTCTCAGACCAAAACAGAGCACAATAGTCCATGTTAACATAGTCATCAATAAAACAAAATCCATTTTCGCTCAGTTTTGGCCATAAGTTGAGTATACAATCAGCCAAACTTGCCTGATAGTCGACGTCGATGAACATCAACATTATCGGCGGCTGATGATGCGGTGTTGTATCCTTAAACCAGCCTTTGAAAAACGTGCAGCGCTCTGCCTTCCCGTACGCTTCAACATGGGCCTTGACTTGGTCAAGACTCGCTTTAAAAAAGCCGGTGCTGCTTGGGCTGCTGTACTTATCCCCTGGTTCGGGAGAGGGAAGCCCTTCAAATAAATCGTAAACGTAAAGTTCTCGGTCGACGACATCGCAAATCAACGAGAGATTCGCCGTTGTTCCGCCCCTAAAGCAGCCGCACTCAACAACCACACCAGGCTCACTTGGCGGTAACTCGAAAAGTTTAGCTGCCATGCACAGGTGAGCGCGAAAGGAGACGCCAGTCCAAATGCGTCGCGTGTTGCGGTATATGCGCCAACCCAATTGGAACCGCCGCCACGCGGTCAACTTGTAATCCGGGTGAATTAGAGGAGAGCTGAGGATGAAGTGGATTGTGAACGGAAGGGTGAGCAGTTCATGCAACTGGTAGAGCCAGTTGTGCTGCTGCCGTTCGCCGAATGGGCTAACGCGGAGTTTTTCAGTCATGCATATCGACCTCTACATCAGGATCAGGCTGGCATGCGATGCTGACGGGTGCGGCCGGACGCTCTTGTTGCAACGACGCCAATTTCCAATCACGGCGTCCCGCCGTCGCGACCCATGACAAGAAAAAAGAAATGGACCGGTCACACTAATTCCAAAGCAGCTCCAGGCTTCCCCCGAAAATATACATCCATCCTGTCGGTCGGGACAAAACGAGGTACGGACATGGCTCTTTGGCGAAACGGCCGCGACGACGCCTGTCTTCTTCTCCGGATCGCATTGTTACCGCTGTTGATCGCAGCACCGTCGCTGCTCGGTTTCCTGATCTCCAATCCTACCATGTGGGACGCCGGCATTGCTATTGGCGCCGATGCGACGGCTGTCAACAATATGACACTTCCAATTGGCGATGGGAATACTGGCTTCGCGGAACAGGCGCTCGGTTACCGTACTGCGTTGGAACTTATATACGGCCACATGCCTTGGTGGAACGCTAATAGCGGCGTGGGCATGCCACTGGCAGTGGAAGCGTTGTGCAACGTCATTAGTGTCGAGCATATATGGCACACGATCGGCGATTCAGCCCGCGCGCAAGGTGGGATCTAAATGTCGCTTACGTCGGATCGGCGCCTATGCCGTCGTGCAACGCGACGGGCATTCGGCGCTCCGCATGCTCCCCGTTCATAGTTGGCATTGATATCCGTCTTCGGCCGAATTGTCGTCGCGAGGGCGCCACGCGAGCGGCGACCGCCCGGCTTGTGGTGGCCAAGGGTGGCGTCCTCAAGCCGTCTTGGCGTTGCATTCCGGTCTGGCAGTCCGTTTGGCCGGGCAGAGCATCAGTTCCATGTCGGATTTATTCAAGATGCGGGTACATTTGCCGCCGCTATCGGCTAACCCGAAGTATATCAATGCCGCTGGGTCGTGTGGCGTGTTAGTCGGACGCACATGCAGAAGGAAAAGCTTGTTGCCTGCCTGGTCCAAGCGTCGGCAAATTGCGCTGCCCATGGCATTGCCGAAAACGGCAGCGCGCCCCGCAGGTGTGCCCATATCAACGATTGCCATCAAGGGAAATGACAGGACACCCGATTGCAGGCGTACGAACGTCGTGGTTGGCGGAAAGTATGGAATAATGAACGTGACCGGTTGTTCGCTGAGCATGGCAACAACGGCGCCGTCCAAATGGGGCGGCGGCGTGAAGTTGACGCCGAAATAGCCGCCCTCGTCGCCGTGACGGTGCTCCCAGGGCACCCACCAAAGTGGAAGCGTCCTATAAGCCGACAGCGGCAGACAGATACAAAGGGCCAGTGTGCCAGCGGCGATCGAAACTCGGCACCGCCACACCAAGCCAATTGCCAGAATCGTAGCAAGCGGCGCGACGATATCCACGGCCGAAAGGTACCGGTTGATGGGAAACGCAAAGAGCCAGCATACATAGCTGACCAACACGAAAAGAAGAACGGCAATATCAGCGGCGGCGGACGAAGGCAGTGCTCGCCGCGTCCAGCGAAACAGCGATACCGCGATCGCCAACAGAATGGCAGGCAGCGTAAACGCCATGCGCAGGTCGAAAAGGCCCGCCCAATTCAATGGGCTAACAAGAGAAGTCCGCACGAACGGAAACAGCAGCTTGTCTCGCCAGCTGGGCAGCACGAAACTCGGATCCCAAAAATTTAGCAGAGTCGCGAATGGCGAGCGAAATATCCCATTGAAAGAAGGAAAAAAGGGATTGCCGACGTGAGCATAGAGCAGCGCGCCCCACCAACCGTAAAAAGCCAGAAAGGCCGCTGCACTCGCGATCCCGTAAGCGCCAAACGCCCGGGCTGTCCGACCGGGGCGCCCATCCCTTGGGCTTGTGAAAGCGAACGCAACAAGAGCGGCTCCGAGCCCGATCACGAAAGCGGCATTCGTCAATTTCAGCGCCGCCGCAAATCCCGTCAACGCGCCCGCGACCGTAATTTTCGCGACGGGAGACGAAGCCGGCCTCTGCAAGGCGTCCACGACAAGCAGTAGCGCAGCCAGGATGATCGGCGCCGTGTCGGTATCGCCGCGGTGCGAGCCGGCCTCCCATAAGCTGATTGGCGCCACGGCTCCCAATACTGTGACAACAAGGGAAAGCCAAAATGCCTGACCACTCGGCAATCGATCCGCGAAGAGCCTCCGGCACGTGCAAAACAGGATCGGGAAAGAGAGGCTTTGGAATAAAGCAACGATCAGAATCGCCGCGGTCGGCGGCAAGTGCCTCACAAGGACATAAAATACCGCATCGGCCAGCGGCGCGAAAAAGGTCTGGTGCTCCGCCGCCTGCAAATTACTGAATGTCTTGCCGTGCAGGAGCGCATAGCCGTTGTAGAAATGATAGTCCAAAATGTCGTAATTGTAGTCGTAGCCCTGCACATAGGCGAGCAACATCCATGCGCCGGCCCAGGCGATAACGTGCGGCAGCAATCGGCGCAGCTGGTCGCGAACGCGCGAGACATTGATATTCAACCGACATACCCCATTCGCCAAAGGAGATCACAGAACATGACTTAAACCAACCGGACCGCTGCGTTATCCTCAATTATCGCGTATACGTCGATAGATCGAATGGCCGAAAGGGAGCGGGGCTGGCGCCACCCCGTCCTCCTTGCCGCGATATGATTGTCGGCGTTCTGCAGCATACCCAGGGCGATCCAAAAAGGGACAACCTGAAATCATGGGCATGACGAATGGGTAAATCACTCGCGAGGCCCTTGCCAATTGGGCCATCTCGCAACAGCTCTAATGTAAGCGCGTGTAACTTTACTAATCCCTATCTTATTGTGGGCGCCATCGCGGTCGCACTGCACGTGGCCGTGACCGTCTGGCGATTGCGCAACAGTTATTTCTTTGCCGACGACTTTCTGGAATTGGAGCTTGCCCGCGCAACGCCTCTTGGGCCTTCTTACCTCCTCCGAGACATGTTTGGGCACGTTGAACCGCTGACGCTGCTCACGCACTGGCTGTTCGTGCGCTTGGCGGGTTGGAACCACGCGGCGGCCGAGACGATCCTGGTCTGCGAATTGGCGCTCGTTACTGCAATGATCGCTACAATAGCGGCGCGAAGCCGGACTCCGTTTGCAATCGCCATAGCATCCCTGCTTTGCGCGGCTTTGTCATGGACGACATTTGAGCCGGAAAGGTGGTGGTGCTCCGGCGTTCAAGTATTGCCATCGACATTGTTAGCGATGGTTGTCCTTTGGATTTGCGCAAAGCCTTCGCAGCGACTCACATGGCTCGAGCGGATAACGATGGGCGCCGTTCTTGTCAGCGCGTGCGCGTTCTGGAACAAGGCGATTTTCCTTATTCTGCTCTGCGGCGCAACCCGCTTCTTCGTTGCGCGTTCTCTCATTCCGCGCGAACCGGCGGGGCTGCGGCAATCTATTCGAAATGTCGTTTTGGATTGCTTTCTCGCCATCGTCGGTGTCGGACTGTTTGTCGGTGTCGTTTTCCTTGTGAAGCTGTCCGCGGCGGATGCCCCAAGGGTGGTCCCGAGCCTCGCAGCGGCCGGATTTGGAGTTGGGGTTCAGTTCGGCTGGCTCGCGGGCGTCGTGGGGCTGCGCGTGGACAGCGGCACCTCGCCCCTGGCCCTGGGCATGTCTGCCCTGTTTATCGACACGATCTTCGTCACAGTTCTATTCGCCTCCGTCTCGAGGCTGCGAACGGCAATCTGGCTTTGGCTTGGATTGCTCAACTACGTTTTGGCTACCAACATCATGATTGCCGTCGTGCGCACCGCGGGGTGGGGCGCATGGGTGATGGGGATCGGGCGATACCACGCCGACGAGATGTTTCTGACCTTCGCTGTCATCACAATGGTTACGGGGGCCGTGTATGTTCGGCGAGCCCCGGCCGAACTTGCACCGGCTTCCGTTGCCAAGACGCGTCGGAGCTCATGGATGATTGTCGGCCTGGGCGCAATCGTGGGATCGTGCCAGCTGCTGGGTGGCCTTGATTATCCGCGCCCTCCCGGAGTGGATCCCCAACAAAATCGGGCCTTTGTTCTCACGGTCGAGCGTGGAGCATCCCGCCTTGCGCCCGGGCATTCCGTAGGCGACCGGCAATTGCCTGAACGAGTCGCTCCGCATTGGATGCAGCCGTGGAATGACTTGTCCAAATTGGCGACGGTTCTTCCGGTGACGTTGCCGACTTCGAGTTGGGACCGCGCAGCCTACTATATGGATGATGATGGCCGCTTCCATGCATTTGCCGATCTGCGGCGGGAAACATTCAAAGACATCGACAATCACGATTTGGTGCTGGTGATGATCCCGCCGATCGAAAACATCGGCTATTTGGATGGGACGCTGCCGGACCATGCTGCCGGATGGTTCAACCCGCTTTTGGCCCCGCGTGAAAAAGTGCGGATAGCCATCATCGTACATGGACACGTTATCGCCTGGGCGGCGCGCGTGGACCGCCCGGATGTCGGCACTGCATTCAGTCGGGGCGAAATGACACCTTCCGGTTTCGATGCTCAATTGCCGCACGGCGTAACGCATGGTGAAGTCCAGGCGCTGGTGGTGATCGACAACCGACTTGGCGTGATTTTGCCGCGTATTTCGCGCTTGGGCGTCTGACCGCAGGGTCGTCGCGCAATCCCTACGGAGCATGACGCGCCGACCTTTCTGTATCGCACCGCTTTTCGGCCGACCCGAGAAGACGGGGTTTGCTTTCCTAAAGCCGGAACACGATCGATGCCAAGAGCGCCGCGCCGTCGCCGGTGCGATACCGCGCGTCGAGCCTTTGTAGGGTAGGAAAAAGATGCTGGCGCAATGCTTCCATGCCCGGCCGAGAAACCCCCTGATGTCGCTCGAGGAAGGAATCCAAGTAATCGACAAAGCTGCAGCTTGGTTTGCGATGCGCCAGGTCGGCGTCGACCAGATCGCTGAAATGGGCGTTGCTGTGAACGATCGTACCCGTGAACCCCGCGGCATCGGCCGCCGCGATCAGCTCGGTGATCAGGAACGAATGCTTGTCCTCGCCTTCCTTCGCAACAGTCGAATCCGCTAGATGATAGATCGAATCCCGGCAGCGCTCGATCCGACCAACATCATCCCCACCCAGTAAACCGCGCGGCCAAAGCGGCGAAAGCACGAAATCGAGCACCATGGCCATCATCAGATTGCCCTCTCGGCACGGCTCCTGCACAGCGAGCACCCCGCCCGGCCGCAACACCGCGGCTGCGTCACGCATAAAGCCGCGCCAATCCCCCACGTGGTGAAGCGCAGAAGCAATGACGATCGCATCGACGCTGTGAGCAGGCAGGCGCGCGAGGTCTTCTCCGGCGAGCGTGGCGAAGGTCGTGTCTTGCATCGGGATTCCCGCGGAAATCAATTTACGGCGAATCATACGGAGAAAGGCGGGCGAGGTATCGGTGATCACGGTCTGCGCGCCGGAAGCTCCCGCGACCAAGCCGAGCGAGCATGACCCGCCGCCGGCGCCGATTTCGAGCAGCGTGCGGATATCGCGCTTGGCATACTGCTCGATCAGCCGCCAAGCACCGCGACCGCCGCGGAGACCGACCTCCCCGATATGTTCGTCGTAGGCCGCTTCACCCCCGGCGAACTGCCGCGGGTCAGAGATCATGTAAATCCCATCCGATTGCGTGAATGAGGAAAGATCAAGCGTTGCTTCTGTCATAGCGATGTAACCGGTTGCCAAATTGATCTCGACCTGAGGGACCGCATTCATTGCGCAAAATCCCTCAACCCGCTACTCCGATTTTTCCAGCGACAAAGGACGCAACGCACGCATTGTAAGGGATCGCAACGTCAAGGGATGAGAGCGGCTATCCGCTGCTTCACCGGTTTGCCTGTCTCGCGAAAGACAGCTTGCAGAACCGTAGCTCGCGCAAGCGAGATAGCCTGGTGCCCCTGGCCGGACTTGAACCAGCACGTTGTCGCCAACAACAGATTTTGAGTCTGCCGCGTCTACCATTCCGCCACAGGGGCTAAGCGCGCCGGATCATAGCGGCGGGACGCCCCAACGCAAGCGGGGACGCGCCACGAACCCGCGGTTGCCCGAACGATGATACTATCGCAGCAGCGATGGAATCAGTTGGGCGCCGGAGCGGCCATGATCGAGGTGGGAGTGCGTTGGGTGCTCGCAGCCGCTGTGGCTTTTCTTGCCGCTGCCGCGCAGGCCGATGCGCCGGGCGACGCCCAAGACCAATGCGCCCATGCCTCGGCCGATATGGCGATCGGCGCCTGCAGCGCGCTGATCGGTTCGGGCGAACTGAGCGGCGACGCGCTTGCCGCGGCCTATTACAACCGCGCCGCGGCGCGCGACGGCGCCGGCGACAGGAGCGCCGCCATCACCGATTATACCGAAGCCATCCGCCTCAATCCCGGCTTTGCACAAGCCCTCAACGATCGTGGCATCGTCTATGGGCAGCTGGGCGATTTCGACCTGGCGATTGCAGATTTTAGCGCCGCCATCGCGCTCGATCCGAACGACGTGCACGCGCTCATCAATCGCGGTCTCGCCTATGAGCGGAAGGGCGGCCACGACAAAGCCATCGCCGATCTGACCGCGGCCATTGCGCTCAAGCCCGGCAACGCCTTCGCATTCAACGACCGCGGCCTTGCGTACAAGAACGAGGGAGATTTTCGCCGCGCGATCGCCGACTACGACGAAGCGATCCGGCTTGAGCCCGATTCCGAAGTGGCGCTCGTCAACCGCGGCGCGGCCTATGAGCGCTTGGGGCTGCACCGCCGCGCCATCGCCGACTTCGATGCCGCGATAGGGCTCGACTCGATCGATGCCGACGCCTTCGCCAATCGCGGCGCGAGCTATCTGAACATGGGCGATATTCCTCACGCGATCGCGGATTTCGACGAGGCCATCAGCCGCAACCCCGACAATGCTGCCTTCTACAATAATCGCGGCACCGCCTATGAAGCGCAGAAGAATTTCACACGCGCCATCGCCGATTATGACGAAGCCGTCGCGCGCGACCCCGCCAATGCCGGCATCTACTTCAATCGCGGCAATGCCTGGCGGCGCCAAGGCGATATCGATCGCGCCCTCGCCGATTATGATCGGGCCATTGTGCTTAAGCCGGATTATGTCGAGGCGTTCGACAACCGCTGCGTCGCCCATGGGCGAAAAAGAGAATATGGCGCGGCAATCGACGATTGCAGCGCGGCGATTTGGCTCAATCCGCGCGACGCGCTGGCGTACGCCAACCGCGCGGCGGCGTTCGCCGCGCTTGGGGATACTGCCCGCGCGGCGGCAGATCGCACCGAGGCCGCAAGACTAAATCCGGCTTTGCGCCGCTGCGCAAAGCAACGCGGCGCTCAGGCGACAACCCCGTGCCGGCCGTAATACGAGATAATTCAACGCGAAGCGCACGGAGAACAAGAAAGCACGAAAAAATCCGCGCTCGTTTGGCTCCCGCGTGAAGCGCAATAATGCGATTTAACCAGTTAGGACATCCGTCACAACAAGTGAATCGGATTTGGCGTTTGCGCCATGTGGTGATGTGACTCGGGGCGTCGAGATTCCTAGGATTGCGCTGCGGCGGTATTCGGGTCGGCATGATCGACATGCAAGCGATTCGGCAAAGGTGGGAGCTTGTGGGCTCGAAGCTGGATGAGCGGGGGCGGCGGATGTTTGCAGCCGGCGAGGTCCGCGCGGCTGGCTGGGGCGGTCTGGCGGCGGTCTGCGAGATCACTGGGCTCGCGCGCTCGACCATCGGCCGGGGACAGAAAGACCTTGACGCCGCGCCCCTGTCGAAAGGCCGGGTGCGCCGCAGGGGAGGCGGCCGGCGGCCTCTATCGAGCCGGGACGCGACGCTGATCGAGGATTTACGGATCGTCATTGAGCCGGCCACGCTCGGCGATCCGATGCGCCCGTTGTTGTGGGTGTCGAAAAGCCACGACAAGCTGGTTGTCGCATTGCAGAAGAAGGGCCACGAGATCAGCGCCAGCAGCGTGAAGAGACTGTTGCCGAAGCTCGGCTATAGCCGGCAGTCGAACCGCAAGGCCGACGAGGGCTCGAACCATCCCGACCGCAATGCGCAGTTCGAGCACATCAACGCCAAGGCGATCGCGGCACAGGCTGCGGGGCAGCCCGTCATCTCGGTCGACACCAAGAAGAAAGAGCTGGTCGGCAACTACAAGAACGGTGGCACCGACTACCGCCCGAAAGGCGATCCGCTGCGCGTGAAGGTGCACGACTTCGAAGATAAGGATCTCGGCAAGGTCGTACCTTATGGCGTGTACGACGTTGGCGCCAATGCAGGGTGGGTGAGCGTCGGGATCACAAGCGACACGGCTCAGTTCGCTGTCGCCTCCATTCGCCGCTGGCTCGACGCAATGGGGCGCCAGCGCTACCCGAAAGCCCGCGAGTTGACCATCACGGCCGATGGCGGCGGCTCGAATGGAACGCGTGTCCGGCTGTGGAAGGTCGAGTTGCAAAAGTTCGCCGACGAGACGGGCCTCGTGCTCCACGTCCATCACTATCCGCCAGGCACCTCTAAGTGGAACAAGATCGAGCACCGCATGTTCTGCCACATCACGCAGACTTGGCGTGGGAGACCTCTCGTCGATCGCATGGCCGTGGTCGAACTGATTGCCGCGACGACGACCAAAGCCGGCCTCAAAGTCGAGAGCGCCCTCGATACTGCGATCTACGAAAAGGGAATCAAAGTGAGCGATGCCGAGATGAAGACGCTCGACATCCGGGGCGATGAATTCCATCCTGAATGGAACTACACAATCCGACCGCGATCAGCCGACAATAGGAGCGGTTAATTTGGCCAGTGTCCTTAGTCGGTGAGGCATTGAAAAACCCCTGCGTCTCACCGAATCACTGGTGAATTCCTGGGGCGCTTCCCGCCAACCCCGTCGCGGGATTTCGCGTTGAAACGGATCGTTGACTTGGATCGCGCGTTCGATCGTATTCCATTTTAGAACAAAATAACACCAAATCGGTCAGTGCGGCTGCCGCAGTTTTCCCTGGGGCAGGGAAAATCTGAGGGAAAAATTTTGTAGAGACGGCGTGCCTTAAAAATCAACGGGTTACGGGCACTCTTGTAGGGATGCAGGGAAACCGGCCTGCCGCTGCCACAAAATGTTGTGGGTTATGCCGCTTCCAGCAGCCGCCACAGCGCGGCGAACGCGTCATTGCCGGCAGGGCGCGGCAGCGTCGCCAAAGGAATATCGGGCAGAAACCGCGCCAGCGTCGCCGCCGTGTCTTGGAGCGGCACGGTCGCGCGCGGGCTTTCGTTGACGATAAGCGCTGCGATCGCAAGGCCGCGCCGCCGGCACACCTCTACCGCCGTGAGCGTGTGGCTGAGCGTGCCGAGATAGCTTCCCGTAACAAGCACCAGCGGAAACGCCAGCGCTTCCATCCAGTCGAGCACCGTATGACTGGCATCGAGCGGCGCCATCGCCCCGCCGACGCCTTCCATGAAAAGCGTCGGCGCCGCTGCAGCACGGCAGAACGCGATCAGCGCCGCGAGGTCGATCGTCCGGCCCTCGCGCGCCGCCGCCATGTCGGGCGACAAGGCCGCCGTAAACCGCCACGGCGAAATGCGCGCCACGGATTCCTCCGTGATCGCCTCGCCCATGGCCGCGAGCAGTTCGCCGGCATCGCTTTGCGCAAGCGCGCTCGCAGCGAAACCGCTGGCGACGGGCTTGAGCGCGCAAACCTGCTTGCCGGCACCGCGCAGGTGCCGCACAAGGCCGGACGTGACATAAGTCTTGCCGATGTCGGTTCCGGTGGCGGTGACAAACCATGCAGCCATGAGTTCAGCTGTATTGCACATGTTTCGGGGAGTGGGGAGTGGGCAGTGGGGAGTAGGCAATGCTGCTGAAACGTCCGAGCTCGCTACTGCCCACTGCCTATTCCCACCTGCCCTGTCGGCGCGCTGTGACAAGGATGTGACGCTTGCGCGCGCCTCCCCTGCCCTATAATGGCTTGGTTCTTATATCGCCAGGAAATGGCCATGAATGCTCCTGCCGCCGTCGCAGCGCCCGACGGTTCCGTGCGCACCGATTGGACCCGCGACGAGATTCGCGGCCTCTTCGCCCTGCCCTTCAGCGAGCTGGTTTATCGCGCGCAGAGCGTGCACCGGATGCATTTCGATCCGCGCGAGGTGCAAGTCTCCACGCTCTTGTCCATCAAGACGGGCGGCTGCCCGGAAGACTGCGCATACTGTCCCCAAAGCGCCCATCACGATGCGGGCGTGCCTGCATCCAAGCTGATGGATGTGGACGCGGTTCTGGCCGATGCCAAGGCCGCGCGCGATGCCGGCGCCAGCCGCTTCTGCATGGGCGCAGCGTGGCGCTCGCCCAAGGACCGCGATCTCGATTCCGTATGCCGGATGATCGAGGGCGTGAAGGAACTGGGCCTGGAATCCTGTGTGACGCTGGGGATGCTAACGCACGCACAAGCCGCGCGCCTGAAATCCGCGGGGCTCGACTACTACAACCACAATTTCGATACCTCGCCGGAATTCTACGGCGAGATCATCGGTACACGCACCTATCGCGACCGTCTGGATACGCTTCGGGCGGTGCGCGATGCGGGGCTGAACGTCTGCTGCGGCGGGATCGTCGGCATGGGCGAAACCCGCGAGGATCGCGTCGGGCTGATCCATGCGCTGGCGACGCTCGAGCCCCATCCCGAAAGCGTGCCCATCAACGCGCTGGTGCAGGTGGAAGGCACGCCGGCTGCGGGCGGCCAGGAACTCGATACCATCGAATTCGTCCGCACGATTGCGGTGGCGCGCATCGTCATGCCCCGCTCCATGGTGCGGCTTTCGGCGGGCAGGGAGGCGATGAGCGCCGAGGCGCAGGCGCTCGCGTTCCTCGCCGGCGCCAATTCGATCTTCTACGGCCCCAAACTGCTGACCGCTCCCAATCCCGGAACCGACAGCGATCGCGCGCTTTTCGAGCGACTGGGCATGCGACCCATGGCGGTCTAGAGTCGTTTTCGCCAAGAGATGCGCGACAAGCAGCCATCCTGGTACAAGCGCGGGCTGCCCCATATCTGGCTGCCTTACACCCAGATGAAGACGGCCGCCCCGCCGCTCGCCGTCCTGCGCACCGAAGGCTCGCGCATCGCGCTGGCAGACGGCCGCGAACTGGTGGACGGCATCGCCTCGTGGTGGACCGCCGTTCATGGCTACAATCACCCGCACATCCGCGCCGCCGTCGAGCGCCAGCTGCTGGCAATGCCGCATGTCATGCTGGGCGGGCTCGTGCACGAGCAGGCGCTCACGCTTGCGGAACGATTGGCGCGGTTGCTGCCCGGCGGCCTCACTCATGTCTTCTTCTGCGACTCCGGCTCGGTCGCCGTCGAAGTGGCCATGAAGATGGCGGTGCAGTTCTGGCTCAATCGCGGCGAGCGCGGCCGCAGCAAATTCGTTTCATTCAGGGGCGGCTATCACGGCGACACCTTCGCCGCCATGTCGGTCTGCGATCCGGAGGAAGGGATGCACGCGCTCTTCGCCGGCACGCTTGCCGAGCAGCACATCCTCGACCTGCCGCGCGACGACGAGAGCGAAGCGCTGCTCGACGCCTTTCTCGAAGAGCATGCCCAGGAACTCGCCGGGATCATTGCCGAGCCTCTGGTGCAAGGCGCGGGCGGCATGGTCTTCAACGACGAGATGTGCCTGAAGCGCCTGCGGCAGGCGGCGGACCGCCACGATCTGCTTCTGATATTCGACGAGATTTTCACAGGATTCTGCCGCACCGGGCCGATGTTCGCCTGCCAGGCGGGCGAAGTGGCGCCCGACATCGTCACGCTCGGCAAGGCATTGTCGGGCGGCGTGCTGCCGCTGGCCGCCACGGTGGCCACGCAGGCCGTCTACGATGCGTTCTGGTCCGACGACGCCGGCCACGCGCTGATGCACGGCCCCACCTTCATGGGCAATCCGCTTGCCTGCGCGGCGGCCAACGCCTCGCTCGATCTATTCGAGGCCGAGCCGCGCGGGCTGCAAGCGGCCGAGATCGGCAAGAAGCTCACACTCGGGCTCGGACCCTGCATCGATCTTCCCGGCGTGACGGACGTGCGCGTGCGCGGCGCCATCGGCGTGGTGGAACTCGAACGCATCGACGACCTTGCCGGACTGAAGCGGCGCTTCGTCGAGGCCGGCGTCTGGGTGAGGCCCTTCCGCAACGTCCTCTACCTCACGCCGGCGCTGACGATCGACGAAGAAGACCTGGAATTCCTGACACGCACGATCTTCAATGTGCTCAAACGCGGATGATCTGGCCAGCATGGATATTCGCAAGCTTCTGATAGGCGCCGGAGCGGTGTTGCTGTTCGCCGGCATGCTATGGCCATGGCTCTCACGGCTGGGGCTCGGACGCCTTCCCGGCGACATCGTCATCGAGCGGCAGAACTTCCACGTCTATTTTCCTATCGTCACCAGTCTTTTGATCAGCGTCGTTCTTTCGCTGCTGTTTTGGCTGTTTCGGAAGTAGCAGCCGCAAACGGACTTCACGGGCTCAAAGCGTCGCGGCCAGTCGGAGCGTGCCGCGGCGTCGCAATTTTGGCGCTTCTCTTTTTACCCATGCGGAAGTAAGAGCAGGGGAAACCTCAGGCTCCAGCCATGACGCTCCGCCCCATCCGCCGCGCGTTGATCTCGGTCTCCGACAAGTCGGGCCTCGTCGATCTCGCGCGCGGCCTCGCCCGACACGGCATCGCCCTCATTTCGACGGGGGGAACGGCGTTCGCCTTGCGCGACCAGGGCTTTGCCGTCTGCGACGTGTCCGAAGTTACGGGGTTTCCCGAGATCATGGACGGCCGCGTCAAGACGCTGCACCCGAAGGTGCACGGCGGCATTCTCGCTCTGCGGGAAGCCCACGCCGAAGCCATGCGGACCCACGGCATCGAAGGCATCGATCTGGTCGTCTGCAATCTTTATCCCTTCGAAGCGACCGTCGAGAAAGACGCGAGCTTCGCGGTGACCATCGAGAACATCGACATCGGCGGGCCCGCCATGATCAGAGCCGCCGCCAAGAATCACGAATGGGTCACGGTCGTCGTCGATACCGAAGATTATGCGCGGCTGCTGGCAGAGCTCGATGCCAACAACACGGCCACGACGCTCGCCTTGCGGCGCGAGCTTGCGGAAATCGCCTATGCCCGCACGGCGGCCTACGACACGGCCGTTTCGACTTGGTTGGCGCAGCAGCGTGCGAAGGACGGCGACAAGCAGCCGCCGCGCCGCAGAACACTTTCAGGCAGGCTCCGTCAATCGCTGCGCTATGGCGAAAATCCCCACCAGGACGCGGCATTTTATTCGACAGGCGATAAGCGGTTCGGCGTTGCCACGGCGCGCCAATTGCAGGGCAAGGAGCTTTCCTACAACAACATCAACGACACCGATGCGGCGTACGAGCTCGTTGCCGAATTCGATCCGCGCGAAGGCGCGGCGTGCGCCATCATCAAGCATGCCAATCCTTGCGGCGTGGCGCTGGCCGACGGTCTCGCGGAGGCCTATCGCCGGGCGCTTGTCTGCGATCCGGTCAGCGCCTTCGGCGGCGTGCTGGCCTTCAACCGGCCGCTCGATGCCGCTACGGCCGAGGAGATATCGAAGCTCTTCGCCGAAGTGATCATTGCCCCCGATGCGGATCAGGACGCGCAGCGGATTCTTTCCGCGAAAAAAAACTTGCGGCTGCTGATTGCCGGCGGGCTTCCCGATCCGCGCGCGCCGGGACTGGCCTTCAAGACCGTCGCGGGAGGCTTTCTGGTGCAGTCGCGCGACACGGGCCATGTGACGGCGCACGAACTCAAAATCGTGACCAAGCGACAACCCAGCGAAGCCGAGATCGCCGACATGCTGTTCGCCTTCACGGTGGCCAAGCACGTCAAGTCGAATACCATAGTCTATGCCAAGAACCTGCAGACGGCCGGCATCGGCGCGGGACAGATGAGCCGTGTCGATTCGGCACGTATCGCCGCGCTGAAGGCCAATGAAGCCGCCGAGGCGGCAGGATGGGCCGAGCCGCGGACCAAGGGCTCGGTGGCCGCGTCGGACGCATTCTTCCCGTTTCCCGACGGCTTGCTCGCCGTAGCGGCGGCCGGCGCCAGCGCCGTCATCCAACCTGGCGGATCAATCAGAGACGACGAGGTCATCAGAGCGGCGGACGAAGCCGGACTGGCCATGGCCTTCACGGGAATCCGCCACTTCCGCCACTAACTACTGGGCGCGCCGCGCCCGACTCATCGTATGTGCCATAAGAAAAAGGGTTGATCGGGGGCCAGCCGGCATGCCGCCAAGATGGCGGCGCTACCAGTTGTTTGACGCAATCGCCTGTTCTGCTAATACCGAAATCGGGGGCGGGCATTGAGCGCGGCTCCATAAGGATCAAGAGAATATGGCCGCCGGCCGCCCAATCGTCATCGTCACGCGCAAGCTTCCCGAGGCCATCGAGACGCGCATGCGCGAACTTTTCGACACGCAGCTCAACGTCAACGACGAGCCGATGGGCCAGGCCGAGCTTATCGAAGCGGTGCAGAAGGCCGATGTGCTGGTGCCCACCGTGACCGACCGCATCGATTCCAAGGTGCTGGTGCGCGCCGGGCCGCGGCTGAAGCTGATCGCGAATTTCGGCACCGGCGTTGATAATATCGACGTGAAGACCGCGCTCGAACGCGGCATTACGGTCACCAACACGCCCGGCGTGCTGACCGAAGACACGGCCGACATGACGATGGCGCTGATGCTCGCGGTTCCGCGCCGGCTCGTGGAAGGCGCCGAGGAGCTGAAATCCGATCGCTTCACCGGCTGGTCGCCGTCCTGGATGCTGGGTCACCGCATCTGGGGCAAGCGGCTGGGGATCGTGGGCATGGGCCGTATCGGCCAAGCCGTCGCCAAGCGCGCCAAGGCCTTCGGGCTGCAGATTCATTACCACAACAGGAAGCCCGTTCATCCCCAGGTCGAGCGCGATCTCGAGGCGACCTATTGGGAGAGTCTCGACCAGATGCTGGCGCGCATGGACATCGTGTCGATCAACTGCCCGCACACGCCGGCGACTTATCACCTGTTGTCGGCGCGGCGGCTGAAACTGCTCAAGCCTGCCGCCTATATCGTCAACACGGCGCGCGGCGAGGTCATCGACGAGAACGCCCTTGCCCGCCAGCTCGAAACGGGCGGGCTCGCCGGCGCCGGTCTCGACGTGTTCGAGCACGAGCCTGCCGTCAACCCAAAGCTGCTCAAGCTCAGGAACGTCGTGCTGCTGCCGCACATGGGATCGGCCACCATCGAAGGCCGCATCGACATGGGCGAGAAGGTGATCATCAACATCAAGACGTTCGCCGACGGCCACAAGCCGCCGGACCGTGTCATTCCGGCGATGCTTTAGCCAGAAGTCAGAAAACAGAAGTCAGAAGTCAGAAGTCGGAAAATGTTCCAAGGGCTGACTTCTGACTTCCGACTTCTGGTAGACGACCGTGTTCCAGAATCGCGCGCGGTGCGAGCCGGATTTCCTGAAGCCGCGGCGGGCAAGTTCGCGGCCGATGATCAGATTGAAATAGCCGTGCGCCACGAGTGCAGCCACGCCGTCCGTCCGCGCGCGGTTCGTCAGAATATCGGCGGCATGGGACGCACGCTGCTTGGCGCGCCGGTAATTCTCGATCTCCGGATGATAGCCGGCGTGCCAGAGGATTCGCGCCATCACGGCCCATTTCGGCACCCGCATTCTCAACAGGGGAATAGGCGGCGAGGCAAGCGGCGCCTCCACGAACAGCGGATCGGCAATCAGCTCGGCATTGGGCGCCAGCGCGCGGGCGCTGTCCTGGGCGCGCGGACGCCCGCTGGTGAACACCGCCGCGAGCTCGCCAACGAGATCCTGCAACTCCTCGGGCGGGGCACTTTCCGGATCGAGCCCAGCCGCCTCGTAGGCATCGATATAGGAGCGAAACTCCTTGTGAGAGGTGCGCACCGACACGGGGATGTTCGGCCGCCCGTGACGAATCAGGATGATCCGCGGCCCGTTCGCCGGCACATTTTCGGCCGCGGCCTCGGGCGCCGACAGGCTTGGCGATGCAACAACACTTGGCTGCTGTAGGCTCATGCGAGCTTCGGAACCCTTCGACAGACCGACGGCGTGATGTGACAGGCAAAGCCCAATTGCAAGCCCGGGTTAATACTGATTAACCGCCCAGTTAGGCATCTATCGCTCATTTTATGAGCAAATTTGTGTTGCATTGCAACAACAGTTCTTATTGCAATGCAAAAACCGCTGCATAGTCGGGCAGATTTATATTGAGTTAAAGCTGCGACGTCTTCAAACCCAATCTCGTCAATGATTCTGGGGCGCAAGTGCCCATACCAGCGATGAAAGGGGTCGCATAATGAACAAATCATCTCGTAGAGCGGTCGCAACAGCCGCGTTCGCCGCTCCGCGTGGAGCAAAGGCGCTTGCCGCCGCGGGCCTCATGGCCGGCGCGGGGCTCGTCATGGGCTCGCCCGCAGCTCATGCCGATGCATTGAGCACGCCGGCGATGTCGGCGTCGATTTCGAACAACGCCAATCCCATCAGCTTCGATGGCGGACCGATCGGCAAGATCTATGTCGGCGGCAATGTCAGCGGCTTCGCGGATTTCCAGGACAACACGGCGGGTGGATACAATGACCGCAATTTCCGCTGGGACGTGAGCAACGCGCAGGTCTTCGTGCAAAAGACCGACGGCCTGATCCAGTTTTACCTCCAGGCCGGCGAATACGACATTGTGTCGCTCGGCACGCCCACCTTTTCGTCGGGTAAATACACGGCTGACACCTTCACCGCGCTGCCGGTGGGGTATCTTAAGCTTCAATTGACCGACGCGTTCTCCGTCCAGGCCGGCAAGCTGCCCACCCTGATCGGCGACGAATACACGTTCGACTTCGAGAACCTGAACATCGAGCGTGGTCTGCTGTGGAACCAGGAGCCCGCCATCAGCCGCGGCGTCCAGGCCAATTACACATTGGGCCCGCTCGCGCTGAACGTGTCCTATAACGACGGCTACTATTCCGACAAGTTCGACTGGGTCTCCGGCCTTCTGACATGGACGATCGACTCAGCCGACACGCTGGCATTCGCCGGCGGCGGCAGCACCGCCAGCGACCTACCGCACGCCACCACAATTGTGTCCGCCACGCCGCCCGTTCAGCAAAACAGCTCGATCTTCAACGTCATCTACACCTACTCGAACGCACCGTGGACGATCTCTCCCTACGTCCAGTATTCCAGCGTGCCGCGCGACTCGAAGGTTGGCATTTCTAATGCTTCAACTTCGTGGGGTGGCGCACTCCTCGTCAACTACAATGTCGATCCCAATTGGAACCTGGCGCTGCGGGGCGAATACCTCGGGACTGCCGGCAACAACTGCAATATCGGCAACTGCAATCTGCTCTATGGGGCAGGCAGCAATGCCTGGTCGCTCACCTTCACACCGACATTCTCGTACAACGTCTTCTACGCCAGGGCGGAAATTTCCTACGTCTCGGCGGGAAGCACGACACGGGGTTTGGCCTTTGGCAACGATGATTCCCACAACAACCAGGCCCGCGGCCTGATCGAGGCCGGCGTGCAGTTCTAAAGCGCAGCCTTTTTACGGACTTGATGGGGCCCGCGCCGGCAACGGCGCGGGCTTCATCGTATCCGTCCCTTTTCAGCCCCTGTTGCGGCCCCCGGAGGTCGCCGCTATAAGTCCGCCTCCCGAAAAACCGGAGAGTAGCTCAGCCTGGTAGAGCACCACGTTCGGGACGTGGGGGCCGGAGGTTCGAATCCTCTCTCTCCGACCACCCTTCGCTGCTTCGCAGCTTCGGGTGGCGAGCCAGCCTTCGCGCCGGCAGCGAAGGGTGTCCTCCGAAGCCTTGGCGAAGGGGGACCGTTTGAGACCATCGTGCAGCTTCGGCCTGGCAAACCTGCCCACCGGAGTTCCCGAGTTGGGGCGTCGCCAAGCGGTAAGGCACCGGATTTTGATTCCGGCATTCGGAGGTTCGAATCCTCCCGCCCCAGCCAACTTGCATCGGTCCGTTCGCAGGATTTGCGCCGAGGAACCGTGCGAAGCAGAATGCGCTGCGCCCAGACAAGCGGTGCGATCCGCATTTGGCAACCATTTCAGAAAAATATCGGGAGAGGAAATGTGACCCAAACCGCTTCTCACGCTGCGCCGGGCGCAGCCCGCCCCGTCTTTCAGCCCGCCGCTTTTCTGCGGACGACGCTGCCGCTCGATTTCTCTCAGCTCGAAATGCTCGACAGCGGCCGCTATCACTCGATCTGGCTGCCGGATCACATGGTGAGCTTCTGGCCCGACTCCATCTGGACTCCCGAGTTCACGGATCTGGCCACGGTCTCGCCTTCGCCGCATCGGCACTTGGATGCCATGGCCGTGGCGGCGGCTGTCGCCGTCCAGACCAGGAGCGTGCCGATCGCGACGTGCGTCGTCGACACGGTCCGCCGCCATCCCGCCATGCTCGCCCAAACCGCGCTCACCATCGACCATCTCGCCAAGGGGCGTTTCATCCTCGGTCTCGGCTGCGGCGAAACCGAAAACACCGTCCCCTACGGCTTCGATTTCTCCAAGCCGGTTAGCCGCTTCGAGGAAGCCCTGAAAGTCATCAAGCTGCTGTGGGAGACTGGCGGCCTCGTGGACTTCGAGGGGCAGTTCTACACGCTCCACCACGCCCGCATGGATACCGAGCCCTACGAAGGCCGCTTCCCGAAAATCTGGATCGGTGCGAACGGGCCCAGGATGCTCGAGATCGCCGGCCGCTACGCCGACGGGTGGTGGCCGGCCGGGGCGTGGTCGCCGGAGGAATACGCTGCCAAGCTCAAGATTATCCGCGACTCTGCCGAGCGCGCCGGCCGCGATCCGCTGGCCATCACGCCTGCAACCGTGAACTTCTGTCTGATCGGCGACGATGCCGAGCTTGCCGAAATTCTTCAGGCGCCGCTCGTCAAGGCCCTCGTCATGCAGCTGCCGGCGGAGGTTCTGCGCCAGCGCGGTTTCAAGCATCCGCTGGGCGAGGATTGGCGCGGCATGCAGGACATCGATCCCGGCAAGCTGCCGCGCGAGAGAATTGTCGACATGCTGAAGCGAGTCGAGCCGGAGGCGATCCTCGCCGTCATCGAGCACGGCTCGCCGGACGAGATCGCCCGGAAATACAAGGGCTATGTCGACGCGGGCCTGCGCGTCGCCAAGATTCTCGACTATAGCGGCATGGCGGGTCTCAAACATGCCGCGCGTTCGGCGCAGAAGGTGCGCGAGGCGGAGGATGCGCTGCTGCGCCTGGTGGGAGACCAGGCATGAATGCCTCACCTCTGAATGCCGACGCCCTGCTCGCGGAAGCGAAGACACGCACGGGCTTGAGCGACTTCGGCGACGACACCTTGCCGGCCCGCTTTCACTTGGCCGTCGATCACCTCAAGAGTATCGGCATGAACGAGGCGGGGCAGCGCGCGGCGGCGCAGAACTGCCTGTGGCTGCTCGCCTCTCGGCTCGAATTCTTCGCGGATCGCAAGCGATACCCCATCGGCGACGAGAAGATCGTGCAACCGCTCTTCGCCACCGGCGAGCCGCGCTGCGGCACCACGCTGCTGCACGCGCTCCTGTCGGTCGACCCGAACGGCCGGTCGCTGCGCTTTTGGCAGGTGATGTATCCCTCGCCGCCGCCAGGACTGGCCGCCGCGGACGATCCCAGGCCGGCGCGTGCCGACGACGACTGGCGCGAGATCAATGCCAAGCTCGCCTTTTGGCTGAAAAGCCACCCCTACAACGACATGCTGGGCAATGGTCTGCCGGAGGACGAGCGCACCTGGGCCTTCGACTTCCGCGTGATGACGCCCACAGCGTGGTGGCGCGTGCCGATGGGCATGAATGTCGGCGGGCTGCCGGCCGATCCGCGCGCGCAATACCGGCTGCACAAGATGATGCTGCAGCAGTTCCAGTACGCGCGGCCGAAAAAGTATTGGGTGCTCAAGGGCTTCCACAGTGCGCGCCTGAAGGAGCTGTTCGAGACCTATCCGGATGCGAAGATCGTGTGGACGCACCGCGATCCGGTGCAGGTCATCGCCTCGCGGATCGCCTTGACCTCAGAGCTCGTAGAAGGTCTCGCCGGCCGTGTGGATTGGAAGGCCCAGGCACGCCAGCAGCTCGCCATGGCGCGCGCCAGTTTCCAGGTGACAATGACCGATCCGCTGGTCGACGATCCGCGCATCCACCATGTCCGCTACAAGGACTTCATGGCCGATCCGGTGGCGGCCATCCGCGGCTTCTACGAAAAGTATAGCGTCCCCTTCGGACAGGATACCGAGATCGCGATGCGGAACTATCTCAAGACCAACCGCGGCGACCGCTACGGCAAATTCGTCTATTCGACCGACATGATCGGCGAAGACATCGACACCTTGAATTGCGAGTTCGCAGCTTATCGCGAACGGTTCGGCGTCGAGATCGAGCACAAGAAGGCTTCGTGAGAAGGACCACAATGAAGCGGATAAAGACAGTCTTGCTCTTTGCGGCCGCAACTTGCGCCGTGATGGGCCCGTGTCGCGTCTGGGCCTGCGGCGGCCCCATCGGAAGCGCAATCGCAATCACGGGGGACGGCACGAAATATACCGTCACCAATTTGGCGCAAAAGCCCGTCACCGTCACCTTCACCGCATGGGGCCAGACCTTCGAGCTCAAGCTTGCGCCCGGCCAATCCGGTACGCCGATTGCGCCCGGGCCCGAAGGCCAAACCATGCAGGGGTATCAGACCTGCTACGCAGTCCTGCAGGGCAATTGATCTTATAGCCCGCGGTCCGACCGCACCTTCGATCGGTCTTTCTCGGCGATCCGCGCGGCGTGGACGCGCAGATAGCGCGGATAACGGGCCGTCAGCACGATGGCGAAAGCAAGAACCGCCAGACACACGCCCAGATCCAGCGCAAGAGGCAGGCGCTTGTTCATATTTGCGACCGCATCCGTCAGTGCCATGATCGCGAAAGCAACCGCCCAACCCGCCGTGATCAGATAGTTCGTCAGGACGAACCGCGACGTTTTCCAGAATTCCTCCGGCACCTGCTCGCGGGCGTATTCCAGGGTGATCGGATTACGGAAGAGCATCGACGCAAGCGCCATGGCGAACAGGCTGCCGTCCGCCGCCAGCCGCGCCATCTGAACCGGAATGCCAGGCTGGATGAATCCCACATAGAGCGAAAGCAGGCCGAACACCGCCAGCGAGCCGACATCGAGCATGCGCAACAGACGCGAATGCGCAAAGTCGCGAATCGAAATGGCGAAAGCCGCTGCGAACGCCGCCCACAGCGCCAGGTCGATCGAGAGATTCGTCAGAATCGCAAACAGAATAAAGGGCACAAAGCCCAAGAGGATGGCGACCTGCGAGGCCCCGCGCGCGCGCACCAACGAGCTAGCCCGCATTTCTCATACTCCCTGCGGCTGCGTTGCTGTTTCGGCGCGTCCGACGCCGCAGATGGCCGTCGAAATGCAACCCGAAGGGCCGGCCGCTCACTGAGCCGGGGACTGAGCTGCGGCGGGTTGCGCGGCAGGCTGCTTCTTCGATTGCACCCAGATCGACCACAAATGCGCCGTCTTGAGCGCTGCCGGGCTGCCGCTCACTTGCCCGAAGGCGTTGACGGCATCGTCGGCTTTGCCCTGCGCCGCAATCGCCATGGCCAGGATAAGCTGTCCCTCGGCAGGAACTTTGATTCCGCCCTTGGCGACGGCGCGGCGTGCCGCGGCTTCCGCATCGGCGTAGCGCCCATAGCCCCAATAGTCTTCCGCCATCTTCGCGTCTTGCTCGCCGGTCTTGGCATGCTCGGCCGCCTTGGCGATTTGGGGAAGATCGCGTGCATCCGCGGCGGCGTCGTTGCGAGCCCGGTGCAGCACATCGCCCACTTTGCCGGCGGTGATTTTCCCGGCCGCGATTCCCTGTTCGAACACCTTGACGGCTTCGGTCGGGTAACCAGCCTGATAGGCGGCGTTGCCCATCTGAATGTAGTCTTCGGGCTGTGTCATGTATCCCGCCATGAACCGCAGGCGGTAGAGATCGAGGAAATAAATGCCGTTCATTCCAGGGACGCCCGTGGAGACGTCGATCAACTGGCCCCAGACCTGCGGATCGCCGGTGGTCATGGCGAGTTGCTCGAGCGTCTGCGCGGCGCCGGCTTGGTTGTTCTGCTTGACCTGCGCATTCATGACGATCTGAAGCGAGGCCTGATTGGGAGGCTTCCCGGCCGCTTTGGCCATGTCGATATCCCGCTGCGCGTATTGTTGCGCATGGGGCATGTCGCCCGCGTTGTAATAGGCGATGGCGAGGGCGGAGATCGTAGGCTCGTCAAGCGCGGGAGTTCCCCCCAATTGCTGTCCGTAAGCGATCGCCTTCTGCCAATGCTGCGCCTGCGCGCTCAACAGCAACGCGTTGTGCAGCATCGATTGCTTTTCGTCATCGGGCAATGCCGGCGAATCCGCCGCGGCCTCTGCGGCAACGTCGGCATCGGCCATGTCGTTGAGCTTGATGTAGCATTGCAACAGCATGGCATCGATCACGTAGTTGTCGTAGTCGGTGTGCTCGCCGCCGGCAGCCTGTGCCTCTTTGACCTTTGCCAGCGCACCTTGGGCATCTCCCGACTGCAAAAGCTTTTGCGCATCGATAAGCGGCTTTCCCACTGCCGCACTGAGTTTGGGAGTATCAGCCAGCGCGCCGGAGCCGACCGCAGCGCAAAAGACGGACATGCCGAATGCGGCAGCAACGATATAAGCCTTCATGGGATTTCCTCATTGGATCGCGCCGGCCACTGTTCTTGCCCGGCACCGAATAACGTCAGATTTTGCCGCTCGCCCTCCCCTTCGGGGCAAGCGGACGTGGACATATTCCGCTCCTACTCCAAAGCCAAGAGGGCCGCCACCACAGGATTACGGCCGCCCGGATCGCACCCCGCGCCGGCGGCGGTTGAATTTCCCGGCCGCGGACCAATCCTAACCGAAGCGTAACATACAGCAAGTCATTGGCGTGAAAATCGGGACCGCCTCTCCCCGGAGTTGTCTCAACCCACATTTCGTCCCAAAATAGCGAGGATCGAAAAGGCGCCCCTTTCCAGGAGACCTCCGTCCGGACAAACTGGGCGATCCCGAGCAGGATTACCGAGCCATGACGAACGTCTACGATTTCACCGCCAGTACGCTATCCGGACAGGCAAAAGCGCTCGCCGATTTCAAAGGCGAAGTTCTGCTCGTCGTCAACACCGCCAGCAAGTGCGGGTTCACGCCGCAATACGCCGGTCTGGAACAGCTTTACAGGGACATGCGGAATCGCGGGTTTTCGGTGCTCGGCTTTCCTTGCAACCAGTTCGGGAAACAGGAGCCCGGAGCCGCCGGCGAAATCGGCGAATTCTGTCAAGCCAATTACGGCGTCAGCTTCCCGATGTTCGCCAAGATCGACGTCAACGGCGACAACGCGCACCCCTTGTACAAATTCCTGAAACGCGCAAAGCGCGGCATTTTCGGCACCGAAAACATCAAGTGGAACTTCACCAAATTTCTTGTGGACAGAAATGGTTCCGTGGTGGCCCGCTTTGCGCCAACTGCCAAGCCCGATAGCCTGCGCCAACCGATCGAGAAGTTGCTGTGAAGGCGCCCGCCCGGGTCAACGCATGTCCCATCGCGTTCGGAACAGCGCGTCGCACAATCCCGGACTGCCGAATCCGTCGCTGAAGCTGACGCAGGCGCGGCGATGATGCTCGCCGTGGGCATGACTGGAGATGAGCGAGGCGGGAAGCAGGCTCACGAGCGCTTTCCAGCGGGAAGGCGCGCCGCGTTTCAATCCTTCCGCGAAGTCGTAGCCGGAGTGTTCGTAAAGACCGCCGATCGCCCCCAGCGAGGCGGCGAGCAATTGAAAGCGCGGGTCCGCCGTGCCGCCGCCGATCGCCACCAGCGGAACGAGATAGGGGCAGACGATCGTCAAGAAGAAGTCCGTCGCACCCATATAGCAGGCACTGATGCTTTTCGAGGCGCCGGTCGAATGATGCAGCGCGTGTAACCGCCGAAAGCGGCGGCTGTGCAGAATAAAGCGGTGCGTCGCATATTGCACGATGTCGTGCCCGATGGCGATGAGCGCCAGCGACAGGATTGCAAAGCCGAGGCCGATTTTCGCCGCGCCGACGAATGCCAAGCCAAGCACCTGCAACAGCCACATCGCAGGAAGCAGCACAAAAACCTGGTTGAAGAGCACGCGCGGCAGGAACTGCACGTAGCTCAACCGGTCTCGCCGGCGAACCTTGAAGCGGCCCAGCGCGCGGGTGCGGTCGCACCATTCGAAGCCGAACCCAATGGCGTGAAATACGATCATGTGCCCGGCCCACACGACGATCGACAGCGGCACGCCGCCAGCGTGCGGTTGGGGCCACAGCCAGTCTGCGTTCATCTCTCCTCCAGGAGTTGACCGGGGCACAAACCGACGCCGTTCATATCACCCGGCGCTTCGCAACTGCAACATGCCGTCGTCGCGGGGCGAGCCTGAAAGTCAACCACTTCTTAACCATGGCGGCGCGATCTTCCAATCGGGGCACAAGGAGCAGTGTAATCGAAAATGGCCGCAGGGCTGGTGTTGGGCTCCGTGCAGTTGGGGCTTCCTTACGGGGTTACGAATACAACCGGCAAGCCGTCGCGTGCCGATGCGCTGAGACTCGTTCATCGCGCTCTCGATGCCGGCATTTGCGGAATTGATACGGCGCGCGCTTATGGCGATAGCGAGGAGCGGCTGGGCGACGCCTTGTCCGGCCGCAAGCCGGTGCGCACCGTCACCAAGCTCAGCCCACTCGCCGAACTGGCCCCCGATGCGCCGCGCGACGCCGTGCGCGCAGCCGTGAACGAGAGCATCGCACAATCCCTTGCCGCCTTGAAATATGCGCGCATCGATTGTCTGCTTGTTCATCGCGCCCAGCACATGACCTCGCATGGCGGCGCGGTCTGGGAGCGGCTGATCGAGCTGTTGGAAGACGGAACGATTCTGGCCCTGGGAGTCTCCGTTCAAACGCCGGCGGAGGCGCATGCCGCTCTCGACAATGCCGATGTCAGCCAGATCCAGATGCCCTTCAATGTGCTGGACTGGCGCTGGCGCGAATTGGGCGTGATCACCCGTTTCGAGCAGCGCCCCCACATCACCGTCCATGCGCGCAGCGTATTCCTGCAGGGCCTGCTGGCCAATCCGGCCTGCTGCTGGCCTGCGGTCGCCGGCGTCGACGCCGCGGCAATCACCAAGCTGATCGGCGAGCTGGCGCGCGATCATGGACGGGAATGCGCCGCCGATTTGTGCGTGGCATATGTCCGCGGCCAGCGTTTCGTGGATGGTGTCGTCGTCGGCATGGAGACGACGGACCAGCTCGAGGAAAATCTGCGGCTGTTCTTGCGGCCGCCGCTTGCCGCCGAGGCCTGCGCCGACATCGACAGACAGATGCCGCGCTTGCCGGAGACGCTGCTCAATCCGGCGCTTTGGCCTACCCTTCCATGACCTCCGCCGAGCCGTTCCGGCTTGACGGCCGCGTTGCGTTCGTCTCCGGTGCGGCAGGCCATCTGGGGCGGGCAATGACGAGGGCGCTGCTCAAGGCCGGTGCGAATGTGATCGTCAACGGACGCAATCCCTCACGCCTCGCCCACTATGCGGAAGAGCTCGAAGCCGATGGATATGCCGTGCGTCCGGCGGCATTCGACATGGCCGACATCGCTGCCGTGCGCGAATTCTTCGCGGGACTGCCGCGTCTGGACATTCTCGTCAACAATGCCGTCTCGATGGCCGTGAAGCCGATGCGCGCGCTCGATGCGGACGATTTCGAGATCACGTATCGCTCGAGCGTCACGGCGGCCTTTGAGGCGGTGCGCGCGGCTCTGCCCGCATTGCGTCAAGGTGTGGCGGCGGCCGGAGAAGCAAGCGTCGTTCAGGTGGCCTCGATGTACGGCATGGTATCGCCCGACCCGCGCCTCTACACCAATCCGGACCACGCCAGCCCGTTTCATTACGGTCCTGCCAAGGCGGCGCTGCTGCAGCTGACGCGGCACCTGGCGGCCGTGCTCGGCCCCGAACGCATTCGCGTCAATGCGCTGGTTCCCGGGCCCTTTCCCCGGCCGGAAGCACAGGCGAGCGATCCGGCTTTTGCCGCCCGCCTGGCCGAACGCACCATGTTAGGCCGTTTGGGAGAGGCCCATGAGATTGCCGGCCCGCTGCTGTTTCTCGCCTCGCCCGCCTCGGCCTACATGACGGGAGCCTCACTTGTCATTGATGGCGGCTGGACGGCGTGGTGATGTCGGGGGCTTGCATGCGGTGACCATGGCCTTTCTCGCATCATTTCGCGCCGGGCGCGACTCCGGCTACCCGGGGTCTCTGCTTCGACGACTCATGGACTTTCCGTTGCTGGCCGACTTGGGCGAAAGCGCGCTCAAGCGCCTTCTCGATCAGGCAAACTGGTTCGGATTGCCGGGCGGAACCCTGTTGCCGCGCGACGGCGAAAACGACCACGCGCTGTTTCTCGTGCTCACCGGTGCGCTGGGCGTGCTGGCCTTGGACGCCAAGGGCGAACAACGGCAGGTTGCCCATGTCGATGCCGGCCAGACGGTCGGGGAAATGTCGCTCATCTCGGGCGAGCCGCACTCGGCGCAGCTGGTGGCCTTGCGCCACACGGAACTTCTGCGCATCGGCGCGCACGGCTTCAGGCAGCTGATCGCACGCCACCCGCGCGTCATGTTCAATCTCACGCAGATCATCGTGCGGCGGCTGCAGGAAACGACCCGCCGGCCCGTCGACGCCGCGCGACCGCGAACTTTTGCCATCATACCGTTGCAGGAGGGTCTTGAGGACGAGCCCATCGCGCAGCGTCTGGCCGCAGCGCTTGTCGAAATGGGCTCGAAGGCCGCGGTGATCGACGCCAGTGCCGCGGAGCAATCGGCCGAGTGGTTCACCTCGGTCGAAAAGGCGAACGAGGTCGTCTTCTATCGCGGCCAGACGCCCGACAGCGCCTGGACGAATTTGTGCATGCGGCAGGCCGACCGGATTTTTCTCCTTGCCCGCGCGGATCGGCCGTTGCCTCTACGCCCGCTCGACCTGCCCGCATTCAAAGAGCGCACCGGAGGAGCTCCGCAACTCCTGCTTGTTCACCCGCAGGGCGGAGGCCGCAGCGTGCCGGAGCACTTCGCGCTCAGAAGCGGGCTGTTCGAATCGCACCACCACGTGCGCGCGGGACTTGCAGGCGACATCAAGCGGCTGGCACGGTTCATCGCCGGGCGCGCCGTGGGGCTGGTCCTGGCCGGCGGCGGCGCCAGGGGTTTTGCCCATATCGGCATCGTCAAGGCGCTCATGGAAGCGCGCGTGCCGTTCGATCACCTGGGCGGCACCAGCATGGGCGCCATCATCGCGGCAGGCATTGCATCGGAATGGAGCCTGGAAGAACTCACCGATCGGATGCGCGCCGCCTTCGTCGCCACCAATCCGCTGTCGGATTTCACCCTGCCCCTCATCGCGCTGGTCCGCGGCCGCAAGGTTTCGAACCTGTTGCGCGAGCATTACGGCGATGTCTGCATCGAGGAGCTGCCCAAGCCCTTCTTCTGCGTTTCGTCCGACCTGACCACCGGCCGCATTCATGTTCATCGCGATGGAACGCTGTGGCGTGCCCTGCGCGCCAGCGTAGCGCTCCCAGGCATCCTGCCGCCGGTCATCCATCATGGGCATCTGTTGGTGGACGGCGGCGTGATGAACAATCTGCCGGTGGACGTTATGGCCAAACAGGGCCATGGCCCGATCATTGCCTCCGACGTGACCGGCGAGCTCGACTTGCACTCCAGCGACGAGCGTTACGGCGAGCGCTCGATCTGGTGGCTCATGGCCCAGCGGATGCGGGGCAGCCCGTCCATCGTTTCGATCCTGATGCGCTCGGGCACGGTCGGCTCCGAGGCGCAGCGCCGGTTGGTGCGCGAGCAGGCCGACTACCTCTTCGAACCGCCGCTCGAGGATGTCGGTTTGCGCGACTGGAAATCCTTCGATCGCGCCATTGCGGAAGGCTATGCGCACGCCAGGATGGTGATCGAGGAAAAAGGCGTGCCGCTCGGCGAGACCGGGAGCTCTTCCGCAGGACTTTTCGCGCATCGCGAAAAAGCCTTGTCACGAACATCGACCGCAGACGGCAACAGCCATTCCTAAGCGCCGCGTAGGAGCGCGCGCGCCTTCTTGCGCATCACCATCCTGACGGATCGAAGGCCCGATCAAGTCGTAGGGCTATTGCATAATGTCCGATGCTGGGTTGGCGAATTATTCTCACGCGGAGACACGGAGGCGCGGAGACATCGTGCCGCGGGGAATGACGCGAGAACACTCGCGTCGAGATATCAGAATGACTTCTTGGCGCGCAATGCGCGCCAGTCCATCAAACCCATCCGCGATCACCTCGGACATGGCGTGGCCGGAACGCGCCTTCGTGTCTCCGTGTGAAAAAAGTTCTTATGGCGTCGAAGCCATATGCGATAGCCCTGGATCAAGATGGGGGCCGGGCTCCGAGCATCACGGAAAGAGCTTGCGCAGCGGCTCCAAGTCCGCGAAATGCGACGCGCGTTTCTCCTGGCGCGCCAGCAGCGCTTCGCGCATGTCGGCTTCGGGATTGTACATGCCCGCCTGCCAGGTCGCGATGTAATCGAGGCCGTCGGCGATCGTGTGATCGCGCGCGTAGTTGATCATCACTTTGGAGCCGTGCACCGCCAGAGGCGACTTCTCGGCGATCTCCCGTGCCACGCCCATCACATGATCCAGCAAGGCCGCCTGATCGGCCAGCACCGCGTTGACGAGACCGATCTCTTTGGCTTTCTGTGCCGGCAGGCGGCGGCCAGTATAGGCAAGCTCGCGCACCCAGCCCTGCGGGATCAGCTGACACAGCCGCGGGAACGTACCCAGATCGGCCGTCATCCCGATGTTGATTTCCTGAACGACGAAGAAAGCATCCTCGGTGGCGTAGCGGCAATCGCAGGCGCTTGCCAGATCGACGGCGCCGCCGACGCAACCGCCCTGAATGGCGGCAAGCACCGGCAGGCGCACGCGCTCGAGAATGCTGAACGCCTCCTGGATCTCGAGCACGCCGCGACGCAGATTGGCGGCGCGGCGTCCGCGTTCGGCGTCTGGCGCCGCCGCGCCCGGCGGCGATGCGAAGAACGACAGATCCATTCCGGCCGAAAAATGTTTTCCGGTGGACGAGATCACGATGACCCGCGCCTTGGCGTCTTCGTCGATGCCGCGCACGATGGCCGGCAATTCGCTCCAGAATTCCGGCACCATGGTGTTGAGCTCGTCGCCGCGCTTGAGTTGAATGTGCGCGACGGCATCGGCAATCTCGACATTGAAGCAACGGTAGGGCATGGACCGGTTCCTCCGGTGATCGGTTGATGGCCGCGCAAGACCGATTGCCTGCCCGCCGCACAAAACCCGCCTTTTGCATAAGAGATCGCCTTCCGCGGTGGAAGCCGATCTCGCCGCACCGGCAGACTACAGGCCGCGTCTTTTCGTGAAAAGCGGCCGCAGGAGCGGTCGATACGCATCCGCTTGGCCCACAGCTTGGCTTGCCTTAGGGTTTTCGCGGGAGTATGAGATTTCGCAAGTAGCTACTCACGAAAATAGCCATGCCCCCATCCCAGCCCGGTTCAAAGCTCGCTTTGCGGCTCCTGCAGCAGCCGCAAGGCGCGACGATGGACGAGCTCATCGCGGCCACCGGCGGCCCGCAATACAACGTACTGCGCAGGCTCACGGCCCACGGCTACAGAATTACCAAGACGAAGGAAGGCGGCATTACACGATATAGCGCGACGGCGCCGGCACGCGCGGCCTACGAGCTTGCCGTATCGGAAAAAGGCCAGGTCACCCTGCCGAAAGAGCTTCGCGAGCGGTTGGGCGTCGGCCGCGGCGGCCTGCTGCGCGCCGTCGTCGAGAATGAAAGATTGATCGTGGCGCGCAAGGGCGGCGGGATCGAAGATCTTTTCGGAATCCTGCCCAGGCCGGCCCGGCCTCGAACGCTTGCCGAAATCGAGCGCGGCATCGAGGAAGGCGCCGCGGACGTCGTCCGGCGGAAGCGGGCGTGATCGGCCTCGATACCAATGTTCTTGTTCGCGTGCTGACGGGAGATAATGCTCGCGAAGCGCAGAGGGCGCGGGCGATGCTCAAGGCGCGCTGTACGCCGACCGATCGCGGATTCATCAACGCGATCGTCCTTTGCGAGCTGGCGTGGACTCTGGACCGGAGCTACGGCTATAGCCGTGCGGAGATCGCGGGTGTCATCGCGCGTATTCTGGAAAATGCCGCGCTCGAAGTGGAGCGCCGCGAGCTGGCGCAAGCGGCGCTCGGCGCATACGAGTCCGGCGCTCCCAGCTTCGCCGACGCGCTGCTTTCCAAGATCAATCTCGACTCGGGCTGCGAGACCACGATGACGTTCGACCGCAAGGCCGCCAAGCTCCGCGGATTCTCGCTCGTGCCTTAAGCTGTGAATTTGCATCGCGGTCGCCCCCCAAATCGGCGCCGATAACCGACCCCGCCATTGCTCGTTCAAACCACTGATGCATGTACAAAAATATCGTTTTGAATGGGGGCAGCTTGCACGCCGATTCAGAGTCGGGACCGATTCACACCAAAGGGTTTCATACCCGCCGGAGCGAGCATCCGGAGTCCATCGGTGCCAACTGAATTCCCGCTCCTGCGGGAAGTTGAGAGATTCGGTTCGAGCGCGATGCGCTCTAGACCTTGCGCCCGCTCAGTTCCGCCGCGCCGAACATGCCGAGCTTCGCCTGGCCCGTCATGGCGCCGCCCTCCGCCTTCACCGCGAATTCGAGCGTGAGGGCGGCGGGCTTCTTCACATCCATGGTCCAGGTGAGCGTGCCGCCGGCGATCTTTCCGTTCTTGATGATCTCCGAGCCCATCGGGCTGTCCACCCTGCCGGTGAACGCGTCGCCCTTGCGGACGATGTGGGCCGTCATCTCTTGCGGACCCATGGGCGTCTTGAGCGTGAGCTGCCACGTCTCCGCGCCGGGTGGCGGCGCCTCGGGGATTGCAGCGGCCGGCTGGGCGCGTTTGGCCGTGCCTTTACGACGGGCCTTCGGCGTATAGGCGGGCAGCGTTTCCCAGCCGCGCACCGTCGACGTGGAGGAGAGGTGCGCATTCTCCAGGTCGACATCCCATTCGGGAAAGCGGTTCAGCACCTCGTCCAGCGCCACGCGGCCCTCGACGCGCGCCAGCGCATTGCCGAGACAGACATGGAAGCCGTAACCGAAAGTGAGATGCGGCACGCGTTCGCGATGGATGTCGAATTTTTCGCCATTCACGAACTTGCTTTCGTCCCGGTTTCCGGCGGCAACCAGGCAGAGTATGGCGCTGCCCTGCGGGACTTTCACGCCGTGGAATTCCGTATCTTTCGCCACATAACGCCCGACGGACGGCGCCGGCGGCTCGAAGCGCAAGACCTCCTCGATGGCTTGCGGGATGAGCTCGCGGTTCTCGTAGATCTGGCGCCGCTGGTCGGGATGCTCGGCCAGCACTTTGCCGCTCCAGCCGATCAGGCGGCTGGTGGTCTCGTTGCCTGCGGTGGCCAGGATGCTGACGAAGACGAGCACCTCCTCGCGCCGCAACGTCCGGATCTCGCCGGTCTCATCGGCAAATTCCGTGTTCAGGAGTTCCGTCATGAGATCGTCGGACGGGTGCTTGGCGCGCCAGTCGATGTAGTCTTCGAAGCCTTCGCCCGAGAAGTTGCGCCGGGAATATTCCATCGGCTTGCCGGCTTCGGTCCTGAGCGCGTCGTCGGCGCGCTTGCGCACGGTTTGCAAATCCTCTTCGGGAATGCCCAGCAGCATCCCGATGACCCGCATGGGCATTTGCGCGCCGAGATCGGCGATGAAGTCGAAGCTGCCTTCCTCCACCAGCGGATCGAGCGCCCTGGCGCAGTAGTCGCGAATGAGCGGCTCCAGCGCCGCCATCTTCTTGGGCGTGAAGACCTTGGTGAGAATACCGCGGTGGATCGTGTGCAGGGGCGGGTCTTCGAAGATGAAGACTCCAGGCGGGATCGGCATCTTGGATTTGATAAGCTCGAGAACACCGCCGTGCCCGGAGATGAAGGTGTCGCGATCGCCCAGGCCCCGCACGACCTCGTCATAACGGCTTACGGCGTAGAAATCGTATTGCTCGTTGTAATAGAGCGGTGCTTCCTCGCGCAGCCGGCGAAAGATGGGGTACGGGTCCGCGAAGTACCGAGGATTATACGGATCCCAATGAACCGGTTCCTTGCTCGCTGCGCTCACCTTCGCGTCCTCGGTTACGTTCGGAGATATGCGATCCGCTGACCGGTGTGCGGCTGACCTCCGCCCGTTGCCCCAAGGCAAGAATTCTTGGGTCCTGTCACGCTCTTCCGACGCGGTCACATATGATATAAGGTGAACGATAAATTCTTGGCCGCGGGGCGGTCAAGGTCGGCGCCCGGCACGCAACCGGTTTGATTTCTTTTCGTTCCTGCCCGTCAATCGGCCAGGCATCGCGGGGGCCTCTGTACGTAAGCAATGCCGGATGCAAGCGATCCTACCTGCATCCTCAAACCGTTCTTCGGTGCGATGCGCATCCGATCTAGAGCGAAATGACATTTCTTCGAATTGTCATTTTGCTCTAAGTTATTGTTCTGTCGCGGTTCCGGACGCAAAAGTGCACACACTTTTGCTGGAACCGCTCCAAGTGTACGTCGCGTGAAAATGTTTGGGAGGCGAACAATGAACGATACGCAGATGCTGCGCGCCGTGGCCGACCGCCAGGCGATTACCGAACTCATCCATCGTTTCTGCCGCGCGGTCGACCGCATGGACGCCGAGCTCGGATATTCCGTCTTGCATGACGACGCCGTCGCCGACTACGGCGAGGCTTTCTATCGCGGTACCGGACGAGGCCTAATCGACCACATAAACGCTCAACACCGGATGGCATTGTCGCATTGTCATCGCGTCTCGAACGTCATCGTCGAATTGGACGGCGACCGGGCGGGAAGCGAGGCCTACGTCATGGCCACGGTTCATGCCATGTTCGGCCCGCAGCGCAAGCAGGTAACCGTATGGGGGCGCTATGTCGATCGATGGTCGCGCCGCAACGGACGGTGGGGACTCGACAAGCGGATATTTCTCCAGGATTTCGATGCAATTCACGATGTGACGCCGCTGGGCAATACCGACCGCGGCCGCCGTGACCGGGAGGACGCCTCCTATACGGTGCTCGGCACTGGCTAGAGTATCGGACGGTCAACCAAGATCACCCGCCTCCCGTTTGCGGCAGGGCTATTGCTTTTGCATTGCTGGGAGCGCGGACGTCCTCGTCCGCATATGATGTTAACACATCCCAGATGTTCGCAATCATCAACGTGCCTCACCATCAATGGCGGACGAGGACGTCCGCGCTCCCAGGAGGCGTTCGTCTCTTCTGCCAAAAGCGATAGTCCCTCCGGGGAGGCGGGTTGAAACTCGTGAATCCACATAAAGGTCCGCCGCTCTAGCGGCGGCGGCGCAATGCCGTGACCTGTCCCGGCCGGCTGCCGGGCGCTCGATGGAAGCGTCAGAGCTTATCCGCTCAGCACATTCGATATGTCGGGTGGTATGTTGGCGTTCTTGTCCAGCGGGTCGGGCTGGAACGATGCGACGGCCTTTTGCGCGGCCGCCTTGTCCTCGGGGCTCAGTTGCGTCGCCAATGCGTCGATGCGCGCCTTGGACTCCGCATCGCCCTGCGCTGCCGCAATCGCGTACCATTTATAAGCGTCGAGCAGACTCTGCGGCACGCCCATGCCGCGCTCGTAGAGCACGGCAAGATTGAACTGCGAGTTGGCGAGGCCGAGATTGGCGGCGCGGGTAAACCATTGCGCCGCGACGACGAGATCCTTGGTTACACCGGTGCCGTTGGCATAAGCGACCGCGAGATTGTGCATGGCCTTGCGGTTGCCGGCCTTGGCAGCGGTTGCGTACCATTGCACGGCGCGCACCGGATCGGCCGGCACGCCATGGCCGCGTTCGTAAAGCGTGCCCAGGCGATAAGCCGCCACGGGCACATTCTGGTTGGCGGCACGTTCCAACCACTTCGCCGCTTCGGCTTCGTTGATGGCGATGCCGTCGCCATCGAGAAGCTTCAGTCCGAGCAGCAGCTCGGCGTTGGCGTTTCCGGCATCGGCAAGAGCTGTGAGCCGGTCGAGCGGGGAGGCTTGCGGACTTGCAGCTGCCGGCGGTTGTGCAAGGTGCGGTCGCGACGGCGGTGCAAGCCTGTGCGATTCGAGCGGCCCCGGATTGAAACGGGGCTGCTGCGAAATAGTGGGCGATCCCGGTGCCGGCACGCTGGGGGCTTCGGCAGGTGGCGGAACGCTGCCGGTCTGCGGCACCATGCCGGCCGCCGGGCTGGGAGCGCCGCCGGTATTCGACACCGGCGCGGGAGCGGTTGTCGGGGCAATGGCGGCCGGAGGCGCTGCAGGCACGGGCGGCGCCGTTAAACTGCGTGCAAGCAGCGCGCCGGCGGCGATCGCTGCCACGATGAGAAGCCCAAGGGTGGCAATCAGGGCGTAGCGGGCGATCGGGCTTTTGGATTTGGAGACCGAATCGCGGTCGCCAAGGCCCCAGCCGAAGCCGCCGAAAGACCCTGCCTGGGGCGCGGGCTCATTGCCGGCAGAGCGTGCGGCGCGTCTTGCCGCTGCGAGAAAGGATTCCTCACCGGCGGCGTCGGCAGGCGGCGCGGGGCTCGGCGCAAAGAGATCGGCGCCGAAGCTGTGGGCGCCGAACGCAGGCTCGGCGGCGAAAACCGGCTCCGCTTCCGGTTGCGGAGGCTGCGCAGCAAAGGTCGGCGGCTGGGTTGCGAACCCTTGGCTCTGCTGCTCGGGGAATGGCGGCAGATCGAAGCGGGGCTGTGCGGTTTGCGCGGCCGCAGGCGGCGGCGCTTGAGTATCGATGACTTCGAGACGGCCGGTCGCTTCCTTCACGGCCGCGCGCAAATCGGCCACGGCTTCGCGATGGCGTTTGTCGGCCGCATCGACGCGCATCGCCAGATTGCGCAAGCCTTCCTCGACGGTGCCTGCGGCGCCGATATTGTTGCGTTCTGCGCTCTCCAGCCGCGCGACGAGGCCGGATAGCGCCGTCTCGATGCCTTGCAGCCGGTGTTCGGGATCGTCGCTGCGCGCTTCGAGCTTGGCAACGCTCTGCTCGAGCCTTGCCATGGTTCCGGCGGCAGCGGCACTGTCGACCGACACGCGCGCGCTCAATTGATCCAGCGTATCGTTGAGCTGCTGCAGCCCCGAAACGTGCCGCTGGAGCTCGTTTTCGATTCGCTTACGGGCGTCTTCGGAGTCGCCGATGCTGGCCAGCACCTTGTCGAACGAATCGGCACGGGCTTGCGCGTCGCGCTCCACCTCCAGTACCCGCGTCTCGACGGCGCCGACGCGGTCTTCCAGGGCGTGCGTCAGACCTTCGATGTCGCCGTGCGCCGGTATCGCCGCGATCGCCTTCTCGAGCGTATCGATTTGCAGCCGCGCCTGAATTTCCGTTTGGCGGGTGCGCGCTTCCGCCGTGGCGACGCGCTCGTCCAATGCGTGGGTGGTCTGCTCCAAATCGCCGCGCGCCTCGATCAGCTTGGACGCCAGCTGCTCGACATTGCCGGCCAGCGCCGCGATTTGCGTGGCGGACTGATTGGCGGTCTGCGACACTTGATCGGCAAGACGGGACAGGCCTTGGTGCAACGCCTTGACGGCATCCTTCACGCCGTCGTGCGCCGCGTCCCGCTCCAGCCTGGCGAGCCGGTCGTTCATTCCCAGAATCTGGCCGCCCAGCAGATCGAACGCTTGGATCTGCTCGCGCGCAGCGCCGTTGATCTCGGCCGCCGCCCGGTTCATCGTCCGATTGTTTTCCGTCTGGCTGCGCTCGGTTTGGTCCAGCCTGCGCGTGACGCCGCGAAGCTGGTCTTCGATGCGCTTCCAGGCATTCTGCGACTCCGACTCGCTGCGCGAAACGTGCGCCAGCATTTCGTCGCTATCGCGTGCGGCGGTTTCCGCGTACCGATCGAGCTCCGGGGTCCGAAGCGCTTGACTGGGTTGCCGCCAAGACTGACGAAGATTGTCCACGCTTTCGTTTCCTTCTGCGAAAGTGCGCAAGATCCGCCGCGTCAGCCAGTCTCCCACGGAGAGGCCCTCGCGGCGGGCGGCGGCCCGGGCCGCTTCGCGAGCCTCCGGCGGAATGCCGGCAACGTTCCAAGGCAGGTCAGGCTGCATAGTGATTTGCCGCTCGTCAGGTCCCCAACAAAGGCTAAGCCCGCACAGATTTGGTGTAAAGGAGCGTTCGGCCAACCAAATGTTGACGGACCGAAGCGATCCGGTTCCGCTGCAATAGTGTCGATGAAGAGGGTTAATGCCGGGTTAGCGGCTGCCGACCGGGGGTAACTTCGTCGCCGCCTCGGTTTTCAGACCAAGATCGGTTGCAAAGAGCTGCGTGACATAAACCGTGTTGCCGCTCGCGGCCGCGCCGACGCCGCTGCGGTCGTAAGCGGGAAAGCTGAGGTTCTCTTTGTGGGCGGGGCTTGCAAGCCACATCTTGACGAAGCGCCGGGCGAATGCGTCCACGTCCACGCCGGACGCCGGCGTATAATATTGTGCGGCAATGTTTTCGCCGAGCAAGCCCTCGAATCGAGCGTCCTCGTCCATGACGAGGCTTGCCGAGGTCTGTCCGTCGGGTCCGGCATGGGCCACGTAGTTCTTGGCGGCCATGTCCTGGCTGCGCCGGCGCGCCACGCTGACAAGCTCAGGATCGGGCACCAGTTCTTTCGCCTGCGGATCGATAGTGTGCCGCGCATCCTGAATCAGATCGAAGACGCGCGTTTCGAGCGCCGCCATCTGCGTCTTGGGATCGGGCGGGGGCGGCGGCGCACGGGGCGTCGGCACCGAGGCACAGGATGCGCAGAACAGCATCGCTGCTGCCAGAGCGAGGCATTGCGCTTGATAGGTGAGGTGCGGCCACAATACTGCACCCGCCTCCCGTTGTGTGACCGAATTATTCTCACGCGGGTCGCTAGCGACAGCGTATTGCGACGCGGAGGCGCGGAGATGGCGAGGAAAAAAAAGCCGGCGAGTTTCCCGCGCGAAGCGCAAAAACCGCCAAGTCGCCAAGATGCCACGGCGCTCGGCGCTCGAAGGTTCTTGGCGCCTTTGCGCCTTGGCGGTTCGACTCTGCGTAATGGTATTGGCGCTACGCACCGGATATTTCCCTCCGCGCCTCCGCGTCTGCGCGTGAAAATAACTTTCTTCGCAATCCACAGGCATATGCGATTACCCTGTCCACAAGGCGGAGGCGGGTGGCATGATCGTATTCACTGCACGGCTGCGAAGAGACGGGTCGCGCCCATGGAGCTTCTCCTGCTGTTAGTCCCGAACCTAGCGACGGCGGCACGCAAGGGGAAGCCGGGGGTTGCCGCGCAGTGCGGCTCGCCCGACTATGCGCGCCTGCCATCTTCTTTCCCGAAAGCTTCTCGATGTTGCGATCAAGCCGTCAACGCGCAAGGATAAATTCACCACGAAGACACAGAGGTCAAAGAGAACACGTCGCGCGAAGCGCAGTGTTCACGCACTCTTCACCGCCAAGTCGCCAAGTCGCCAAGTTGCTCAGAGTTCGAAGGCCCTTGGCGTCTTTGCGCCTTGGCGGTAAACCGCGTTTGAATGCGCTTCGGGCCGCTCTCAATGTCCTTCGTGTCTTCGTGGTGAATTTTTCTGCTTGGCAGCTTGGCGCCTCGGCGTTTTGCCTCTGCATGGCCGCGCCCATCGCCAGCGCATCGGAATCATCGGGATTCACGATGCAGAACGTGCTCGATTATCCTTATGCCGGCGAGCTGGCCGCCGCCGAGCGGGGCGATGCGATCGCCTGGGTGCGCAATCTCGACGGCGTGCGCAATATCTGGGTGGCGCGCGGTCCCTCCTTCGCGCCCCGGCAGGTGACGCGGTACGCCGACGACGACGGCCAGGAGATCGCGCAGCTCGCCTTCTCGCCCGACGGCACGCGGCTCGTCTATGTACGCGGCGGCGATCACGATGCGAATTGGCCGGCCGAAGGCAATCTCGCGCCCGATCCCGATTCCTCGACCGTCGAGCCGCAAGTGACGATCTGGAGCGTTCCGCCGAACGGCGAGGTGCCGGTCAAAATCGCCGAAGGCGATGCGCCGGCGCTCTCGGCCAACGGGGTGCTCGCTTACGTGAAGGACAACCAAGTCTGGACCGCGCCGCTTGACGGAAAAGGCAAACCGGAGCGCCTGTTCTTCGATCGCGGCAAGGATCGCGATTTGCAATGGTCGCCGGACGGCAGCCGGCTCGCCTTCGTTTCCGGCCGCGGCGATCATGCGTTCGTCGGCGTGTTCGCGGCCAAGGACAAGCCGATCCTGTATCTCGCGCCGTCGACGGGCAACGATCTGTCGCCGCGCTGGTCGCGCGACGGAACCCGCATCGCCTTCCTTCGCCGCCCGGGCGACGGCGGCCCGCCCGAACCGTTTCTCAAAGAGGTGCCGCGCCCTTGGTCGATCTGGGTTGCCGACGCGCAGAGCGGCAGGGGCCACGGCGTCTGGCAAAGCCCCGAAACGCTCGCGGGCAGTTTTCCGGACGACGAGCTGGGGGGAGCCAACCTGCACTGGGCCGACGGTGACCGTCTCGTCTTCACCGCTTATCTCGACGACTGGCCGCACCTCTATTCCGTCCCGGCGGCGGGCGGCACGCTGCTGCTGCTCACGCCAAGCCAATACATGGTCGAGCACGTGGCGATGAGCCACGACGACAAATTCGTCATTTTCGACGCCAATACCGGCAAGACGCCGGACGACGACGACCGGCGGCATGTTTATCGTGTCCCGGTTTCTACTCCGGATTTAGGCGCATCGCCGCAGCCGCTCACCCAAGGCACCGGCCTCGAATGGCGGCCGGTCGCCGCCGGCGCCGGCGCGGTCGCGTTCGTCGCCGCGGGCACGCAACAGCCGCCGCATATCGCTATCGTTTCATCGAGCGGCGCACGCACCGAACTGAACACCGGGCCGCTGCCGGCCGACTTCCCGCTCGGAGAGCTCATTGCGCCCAAAAACGTTTCGTTCAAGGCAGCCGACGGGATGATCGTGCACGGGCAATTGTTTGCGAATGCCAGCCCTGGCCCCGCGAAAGCGGGGCCGGGCATCGTCTTCGTCCATGGCGGGCCGCCGCGGCAGATGCTGCTCGGCTGGCATTACATGGACTATTACAGCAACGCCTATGCCGTGAATCAGTATCTCGCGGCGCACGGCTTCACGGTTCTCTCCGTTAATTACCGTCTCGGCATCGGCTATGGCCGCGCATTCCATCATCCGCCGCAGTGGGGGCCGACAGGCGCTGCCGAGTATCGGGACGTGCTGGCGGGCGCGCGCTATCTGCAATCCTTGCCGGGCGTCGATCCCAAACGCATCGGAATTTGGGGCGGTTCCTACGGCGGCTATCTCACGGCGCTGGCGCTGGCGCGCAACTCGGACGTCTTCAAGGCCGGCGTCGACATTCACGGCGTTCACGACTGGACGAACCTGCCGGATTTCGATCTGGCCAAGCCGCTGGCACGCTACGAACAGGGCGACCGCGCCGAGACTCTACAAGTGGCGTGGCGCTCGTCGCCGGTATCCTCGATCGACAGCTGGAAATCGCCGGTGCTGCTCATCCAGGGCGACGACGACCGCAACGTGCCGTTTCACCAGACCGTCGATCTGGCGCGCCGGCTCGATGCGCATCATGTGCCCTATGAGGAACTTGTAATCCCCAACGAGATCCATGCCTTCCTCCGCCATGCGTCCTGGCTCGAAGCGGACGAGGCGGCCGCCGCCTATTTCGCGAAGCAGTTGGGTGCGCGGTAACATTGACGCGGAATGCATAACCTCGAAACGGCGAGCGCGGCGGACCAGGCATCCTTGTTTATGGATCGTGTCGGCCTCGAAAGCCCTGGACAGCAATCGGAACGCTGCTGCTATCGGTCGACACAATGCCGTGTTTTGTTTATGGGCAGGCCGAGCGGGACATCGACGCTTGATCGCGTTCGGACGTGCTGCCATGCTCGCTCAATAGGGCGAAACCGCTGCGGCATACTCCTTCCGTCTTAAACTCGACAGCCATGAATCCCTTGCTGGAAAGAATCTCGGTTGATCCTGAAATCTGCGGCGGCAGGCCCTGCATCAAGGGCACGCGCATCTCGGTTTCGCTGATCCTCGACAATCTTGCCGCCGGGGTTTCCGAGCAGGGACTGAGGGAAGAATATCCCCAGTTGAGCCATGAAGACGTGCTTGCCGCCATAGCCTATGGCGCCGAGGCTTCAAGGGAGCGCATTGTGCCGCCGGTGGTCCCCGCTTGAAGATCAAGCTTGATGAGAACATCAGACGCCGCGGCGCCGACGTTCTGACTCGCCCCGGTATTGACGTCGTGACCGTCAGAGCAGCGTCTTCATGGCGTAAGCGACGAAGCGCACTTTCGTGTCTGCGCGGCAGACGGCCGCGTGCTGCTCACGCTTGATTGGGATGTCAGCCATATGCTGCGGTTCCCGCCAGGCGAGACCGAGGGCATCGTGATTCTCGACCCGGGCCCAGCTGCGACGATGACAGCGATCACGCAACGCCTTGAGGAGTCTGTCGCGGCAACGCGCACGCACTCCCTGCGATCATCGCTCTGGATCGTGGAGCCCGGCCGCATTCGCATTCGCCCGGCGGCAATCTGCGGACGGGCAGACACCAGAACATTCATCCCTCTCCAGGAGTTGTCGTTAGGTCTGCGAAATTGGGTGACACGCAGCGCCACATTGGTGACAGGTTAACCCGTCGCGAACAGCTGCTCGCGCCCTCACTGCGTCCCGGCGACATCGTCATTATGGACAATCTGCCGGTCCACAAGGTTCAGGGCGCGCGCGAGGCGATCGAGGCCGTCGACGCGAGCTTGCTGTATCTGCCGCCCTACAGCCCCGACTTCAATCCCATCGATATGGCTTTCTCCAAACTGAAGGCGCTGTTGCGCGCCGCCGCCGCGCGAACCATTCCCGATCTTCTCCAGGCAATTACCGACGCACTCAAGCGCTTCACTCCAACCGAATGCCGAAATTATCTTGCCGCCGCAGGATACGATGCGCACTGATCGGAAAATGCTCTGGACAGACCAAATCACGACCCTCGCCAACGGCTTTGGAAATGGCGACGTACGACCGGATGGAAATACGTGAAGGCCAAATGAATGCGGCCAAGGTGCGCGACCCTCTTGCAATGCCCAAAGCGGCTCGCCATGCATTCGGCGTCGATGCCGTGCAGAACAGCGTCGCTCTCAACATTATCCAGCGCTGGATGGGGCACGCCCGGATTGAAACGACAGCGATCTATGCGGATGTCATTGGAAGGGAAGAGCGCGCGCTTGCCCGACGCACATGGCGGAGCATCGAAAAAGCGCTAGGGGACGAAACGGGTTCTATACCTCGGGGAAATGTTCCTGAGCGCTGGAAAGTCCCGAGCGAGCGTGTTAGCACCGCTGCTCCCATTGGGGAGTAGCCGGTGCATTGACCGGGCCGTGCGTCAACATATTTGGCAGCGATGCCGTGGCGCACGGGGCCATAACGGCATTGGCGAGACCAACGGATCGATCCTTCGCGGCCGAGCGGAGGAGTTCGATTCGTTGTCTCACCGCGCGGCCCGGAATTTCGCTATGGAAGCCTTTCTCGTTTCTCTCTCGACGGTGGCGATTGCCGAAATCGGTGACCGCACTCAGCTTTTGTCGCTGGTGCTGGCCACGCAGTACCGCAAGCCCTGGCCGATCATCGCGGGTATCTTGTTGGCCACACTGGCTAATCACGCATTGGCGGGATTTATCGGCGTTTGGTTCGGCAAGTATCTATTGCCAGCAATTGTAGACGCCGTAGTGGGCGCAAGTATGCTGGGCATGGCGCTTTGGACCCTCATTCCCGACACGTTGGATGCGGCCACCCGGACCAGTGGACGCGGAGCCTTCCTTGCAACTCTGATCGCTTTTTTCGTCGCCGAAATCGGCGACAAGACGCAGATCGCCACAGTTGCTCTTGCCGCAGGCTACTCAAATTTGCTCGCGGTCGTCGCGGGTACGACGACCGGAATGATGATTGCCAATATTCCGGTGGTGTTTGCGGGCCATGCGTTCGCCGGGCGATTGCCCATGCGCGTGATCCATCTCGTCGCCGCAAGCCTCTTTGCGATTCTGGGTGCTGTCTTCGTTGTGCGGGGCGTGTTGCGTTGGGGCGCATAGCACTTACGACGATGGGGACAGACGCTTGATATAGCATAGGGGGCCACCCTATAATGGCCACCATGAGCCATACGATTAGCGAGAAAAAGAAGCTTTTGGCCCGCGTGCGCCGCATCCGGGGCCAGGTCGATGCGATTGAGCGGGCGCTCGACGGTGAAGCGGGCTGCGAGGAGGTTCTGCACCTGATCGCAGGGATGCGCGGAGCGACGGCGGGACTGATGGCCGAGGTGGTCGAAGATCATGTGCGGACGCACCTTGTCGATGCCAGGAAGCATCCGCACGCCTTGAATGTCGATGCGGCCGAGAGACTGCTGGACGTGGTTCGAACCTATTTGAAGTGAGGCAGCCATGAACGGCAATACGGCAAGCCCGGCCTTCTCTCATAGTCACGTCTTTCTCGGCGCGGGGCACGAGAAAAGCGAGCGCAAGACGTGGGCGGTGATCGCGCTTTGTAGTGTCATGATGCTGGCGGAAATCGTCGGCGGATTGTTGTTCGGCTCCATCGCGCTCGTGGCGGATGGGATGCATATGAGCACGCACGCGGGGGCGCTGCTGCTCGCTGCTTTGGCCTACAGTTATTCGCGACGGCACGCGGACGACCCGCGCTTCACATTTGGCACTGGAAAGCTCGGCGATTTGGCGGGCTTCACCAGCGCCGTCATTCTCGCAATGATCGCAATTCTGATCGGTTACGATTCCGTAAGCCGCTTTTTTTCGCCCGTGACGATCCATTTTGCGGAAGCCATTCCGATTGCGTGCGTGGGCCTGGCAGTCAATATCGCAAGCGCATGGCTCCTAAGCGGGGGAGAACATGACCATCATGGCCATAGCCACGGCCATTCGGCCGCTGGCCATCATCACGACGAATTGCACCAAATCGATACCAGATTCGGCCGGATCGATCTCGAAGTATTCGAGGAAGATGTCCCGCCGCGCTTCCGGCTACGGTGGAGCACGGGAACGCCCATTGGCGCAGATCAGGCTTCAATCGAAACCGTGCGCCCAGGCGGTATGCGCCAGGCATTCAACCTCGCGGATCGGGGTGAGTATCTGGAATTTGTCGAAGAAATTCCCGAGCCCCACGCCTTTACGGCGAAGGTGCGGATTGGGGAACAGGTTCATCCCATCGTCTTTGAAGAACACGAGCACGCGCAAAAAGGAGCACATCGCGACAATAACATGCGAGCCGCCGTGATTTACGTCATCGCGGATGCGGCAGTGTCGGTGCTGGTCATTACCGGCCTCTTGCTTGCCCGCGCTTTCGGCTGGCTCTGGATGGACCCCCTCGCCGGAATTGTCGGAGCCTGCGTGATCGCCAGTTGGTCTTACGGACTTATTCGCGATACGGGGGCCATTCTTCTCGACATGAACCCGGACCGGGGCCTGGCCGATAGCGTACGGAAGATTATAGAGGGCGATGGTGACCGGCTGGGCGATTTACATCTTTGGAGATTGGGTCCCGGCCATCTTGGCGCGATTGTCTCAATCGTCACCACGCAGACGCGCGACCCAAGCTATTATCGGGCGAAGCTGGCGCGTTTCCGCTCGCTTTCCCATGTGACGATCGAGGTCGAGCAACCATCGTTTCAGTGAACATTTTGAATTAAACCGCCGACACCTCTACATTGGTGACAGGTTAACCTGTCACCATATCCCACGATATGCCTCTACGTGCAACAAACGCAACGGATCAGTGGAGTGGACCCCTAAAGTGAGACACGGATAAATGGTGACAGTTCTCTGGAGGAGAACTGATGCCCAGGAATGCCCGTGTATTCAGCCGTGAGACGAAGCTGGCAGCCGTCCGCCGGATGCTGGCCGGTGAGAATGTCAGTGCGCTTGCCCGTGAGCTGAAGCTGCGGCGCAAGTTGCTTTATGCCTGGCGAGACAACTTCCGTGCGGGCGGGCCTGATCTTCTGCGCCCGCGCGGCCGGCCGCGGAAGACGGTCTCAAGTCCGCCGGTTGAGACGAAGCCCCTTGTGACGACCGACGATCTTTCGAAAGCGCGGCAGCGGATCGCTGAACTTGAACGGAAGATCGGGCAGCAGCAGGTGGACCTGGATTTTTTTCGGCAAGCCTTGCGGCAGGTCGAGGGCAAGCGCCGGACGAACGCCGGGCCTGGCGCGACACCGTCTACGCCGTCATCCAAACGATGACGACACCCTTGCCGCACGGCGTGCCTACGGTCGAGCACATGTGTGCGCTGGCCGGAGTGAGCCGCGCCGGATATTACCGTCACTGGGAGTCTTCGGCGCCGCGCCAGGAGGAGACCTTCGTGCGCGATGCCATTCAGCGTATAGCGCTCACGAACCGGCGCTACGGCTATCGTCGGATCGCAGAGCAGCTCAGGCGCGAAGGTATTGTCGCCAATCGCAAGCGTGTCTTGCGGCTGATGCGTGAGGACAATCTTCTTTGCCTGAGAGCGCGGCCATTCGTACCGGTCACCACAAACTCCAATCACGGCTGGCGCGTGGTGCCGAATCTCGCCCGTAGCCTGGATTTGACGGAGCTCGACCAGCTTTGGGTCGCCGACATCACCTATGTCCATCTGCGCGAAGAGTTCGCCTATCTGGCGATCGTGCTCGACGCGTTCAGTCGCCGAGTCATAGGCTGGGCCTTGGCGAGCCATCTGCAGGCCAGCCTTGCAATGGCAGCGCTCACCATGGCGCTCTCCGCGCGACGGCCGGCCTATGGCAGCCTCGTCCATCATTCCGATCGCGGCGTGCAATATGCCTGCAGCGACTACGCGGGGTTGCTCGCAACACACGGAATCCTGGCCAGCATGAGCCGTGTCGGCAATCCCTACGACAATGCCAAGGCGGAAAGCTTCATGAAGACGCTGAAGCAGGAAGAAGTCGATGGACGCAGCTATCGCGACATCGATCAGGCCCGGCAATCGATCGGTGAATTCATCGACGATATCTACAACGTCCAGCGCTTGCATTCGGCTCTCAACTATCGCCCGCCGGCCGAGTTCGAAGCCGACGTGCAAGCCAGAGCCACCAACACCGCCGCAATTGCACAAGTAGGTTTTCAAGGTATCGGGAAATCTACCGCGATGGACAAGGACGTCGTCCATGCTGCCACATAGCAAACAGGGCCGACGCGCCTACGCTCGTCGACCCTGCACACATCGCAGTGAGTTTCCACCGGCTATTCCTCGGCGGGTTGCTCCTCAGCAGTGCCCGCTTCCGCTTCGCCGGCCATCCGCCTATACGTCATCGAACAAATCCGGCGCAATCCCGCGCCGGACCACCTGTCACCATTTTCTGTGTCTCAGACAAAGGGTGCAGTCCATGTCACCGTCACCGTATTTTTGGGATGACAGCCTAACTCTAGGGACAGGATATTGGGTCCCCTTCTATTCGTGACGATCCTGCACGAACGGATGCACCAGATCGGATTCCGATGGAATTGCATCTCGCACATTCGACCGGACGAACTCGGAACATCGAAAAAAGGGTGTCATCCCCGCGCCGCCGGTCCGCGCAAAGCGCGGCCGGAGCGTAAACTCCAGCGGGGACCCAGTGCAGCCGCGTCCGCGGCTGACTGAATCCCTGTGCGAGTTGCAAAATTTCATGTTTCCGCGCGCACTCCGAACATCTCTCAGTCGCATGGGGTCTCTGGCGCGCGGACGCGCGCCTGCTGGGTTCCCGCTTTCGCAGGAATGACAATTTTTGAGTAAAAAATAAGGTACCAGCACCAATGTTCCCTTGCGCCGGAAGCCCGGTTTTGTCGATTTGTCGCAAATCGCTGCGATGACAAACGCCGGTATGGGTATGTGCACGATCGCGACACGTTCGGGAAGAATGCCACGAATTCGCGTGCGATGAATGCGCATGGCCAGATTGCCACGCATCGCGGTTCCCGGCTGTCCGCATCATGTCACGGCGCGAGGAAATCCCCGCGTACGCGGGGACCCGAGCCGATTTTCTTCGAACACGGCGACCAGGATATCTATTGCGACATGCTCGCCGAGCACACGCGCAGGGCGGAGGTCGAGGTCTGTCAGTAATGTGGTGACAGCGGCAATGTTCCCCGCGTCGCTTGGAGAAGCTCTCGCCGATTGCTTGGCGGCTGTTTGGGTCTGCGCTCGGGCGCGCGGCGCGCCATCGTGGGGTATGAGGCGAACGCTGCCGCCGTATTTGCAATTGGCTCGGGCTGGGCTTCGCGGACGGGCGCATCGAGACGGATGGCCAGAAATGTCAGCCTCGAAGCGAAATCAAACCATCGCCGCGTCGATCAATGCTGCATTCTTAGGCGCGAACGGATTTACCAGCAGGAGGTTCTCCAGGTGGCGGCCGTCTTGCAGATCTTCGGTGAGCAGCATGGTTGCGCCGGCAGACAGAGCGGCGGCACAGACGACGGCGTCCCAGAACTGGAGCGCGTGATTGAGCGAAGTCTGCGCGGCGGTTGCCAGCACGTCATCCGTTGTCGCAGGAGTCAGGAATATTCTTCTGTACCGTTCGGCCTGCTTCACCGCCTCGCCGAATGCCGCAGGAAGGCGCCGCTGAACGACGCGCAGGAACTCGCCCAGGACCTGGATGGGAATGACGCCGTTCCGCGAGACTCCGAGTATCAGCTGCGCGGCGCGTTTGCCCTTCGGGGAATCCGGTTCGAGTTCGGCATAAACGAGAATGTCGCTGTCGAGCGCGATCCGGATCATCCGTATTTGTCATCCTCGGCGATTGTGCCGACCCGCAAGCCGGTGCCGCGCTTGGACTTCAGGCTTCGTGCAAGCTCCTTGTAGGCCGCTTGCCACTGCGGGTCCTGCGCGCGATCGGCGGTTTGCGGTGCGATCCTCGCCACCGGCTTGCCGTTCTTGGTGATGACGATGGTCTCGCCTTTCTCCGCCGCGGCGATCAGCTTGGAGAAATTCTGATTCGCCTCGCGCACGGTCATCTCGCGCATGGGTCCATTCCTGTTCTACGTTGCAACAAATTAATCGCTGCGCGGCGATTTCTCAAGCCCTAATCTTGTGATAGCGGCGCCCCGGCTTGCCCGCTTTGATTGGTACTGGCGGAATTCCGCCACTCAAAAATCAAAACCCGCCACTTAGGACATCCGTCACAACAAGTGAATCGGATTTGGCGTTTGCGCCATGTGGTGATGTGAACTCGGGGCGTCGAGATTCCTAGGATTGCGCTGCGGCGGTATTCGGGTCGGCATGATCGACATGCAAGCGATTCGGCAAAGGTGGGAGCTTGTGGGCTCGAAGCTGGATGAGCGGGGGCGGCGGATGTTTGCAGCCGGCGAGGTCCGCGCGGCTGGCTGGGGCGGTCTGGCGGCGGTCTGCGAGATCACTGGGCTCGCGCGCTCGACCATCGGCCGGGGACAGAAAGACCTTGACGCCGCGCCCCTGTCGAAAGGCCGGGTGCGCCGCAGGGGAGGCGGCCGGCGGCCTCTATCGAGCCGGGACGCGACGCTGATCGAGGATTTACGGATCGTCATTGAGCCGGCCACGCTCGGCGATCCGATGCGCCCGTTGTTGTGGGTGTCGAAAAGCCACGACAAGCTGGTTGTCGCATTGCAGAAGAAGGGCCACGAGATCAGCGCCAGCAGCGTGAAGAGACTGTTGCCGAAGCTCGGCTATAGCCGGCAGTCGAACCGCAAGGCCGACGAGGGCTCGAACCATCCCGACCGCAATGCGCAGTTCGAGCACATCAACGCCAAGGCGATCGCGGCACAGGCTGCGGGGCAGCCCGTCATCTCGGTCGACACCAAGAAGAAAGAGCTGGTCGGCAACTACAAGAACGGTGGCACCGACTACCGCCCGAAAGGCGATCCGCTGCGCGTGAAGGTGCACGACTTCGAAGATAAGGATCTCGGCAAGGTCGTACCTTATGGCGTGTACGACGTTGGCGCCAATGCAGGGTGGGTGAGCGTCGGGATCACAAGCGACACGGCTCAGTTCGCTGTCGCCTCCATTCGCCGCTGGCTCGACGCAATGGGGCGCCAGCGCTACCCGAAAGCCCGCGAGTTGACCATCACGGCCGATGGCGGCGGCTCGAATGGAACGCGTGTCCGGCTGTGGAAGGTCGAGTTGCAAAAGTTCGCCGACGAGACGGGCCTCGTGCTCCACGTCCATCACTATCCGCCAGGCACCTCTAAGTGGAACAAGATCGAGCACCGCATGTTCTGCCACATCACGCAGACTTGGCGTGGGAGACCTCTCGTCGATCGCATGGCCGTGGTCGAACTGATTGCCGCGACGACGACCAAAGCCGGCCTCAAAGTCGAGAGCGCCCTCGATACTGCGATCTACGAAAAGGGAATCAAAGTGAGCGATGCCGAGATGAAGACGCTCGACATCCGGGGCGATGAATTCCATCCTGAATGGAACTACACAATCCGACCGCGATCAGCCGACAATAGGAGCGGTTAATTTGGCCAGTGTCCTAAGTCTATTTTGGCGGATATTGTGAGGGCGCCGTGATGACAATCGGCTCAGTCGTAAGTGACATTCTTCCTCGGTCGCCAGGCGGGCATTTATTGGTCAGTGAGACGGCAGCCAACTGCCCGGGATATTTCCATTCCGGATGCAGAAAAATCGGCGTCAGGAAGTATTTAGAGAGAGCACTTTTTTCAAATGTATCTTCGGCCATGGTTCCAAATTCCCCGCGCTCACCAAGAACGGACGCCAGCCCTAAGCCTCTGAGAACCCCGCGTATGAGAAGATGCGTTTTGGACAGCCGCACTAACTGGAATATTACAACCCCGTTCTCGTCAGTTACTTCCAAGGCTTTGTCATTGCGGTTTACATCCCAGTCAGGAGCATCGACGGTAAAGACATCATCAGTAAGCTCAACTCCGGCATGTGTCTTGGGAGATTCAAGGTCTACATTCGCGTGTAGCACGCCATCCTGTTCATACAGGGAAAGCGCGTTGACGGTTTCATTTGGTTCGCGAAACATGAAAAACGGTGTCGCAACTCCGCTTTCTATGGATTTTCCAAGAACTGGTCCGTCGATCAGGATGGTTAGACATCCAAGCGTGATTTCCGGCACAGCGGCGGCGGCCTGTTTGAACTTTCTGTTTTTATCTTCTGTTTCTGGCTGTTGTGATTGGAACCATTGCGGGACGGCAGCTGGCGGCAGCGGATTGGGACTCCAAAATGCTACCGCATATCGCCATGCAACGGGATATGTTCCCAATGCGCCGATAACAAATATACCGGATAACGTAAGGATAGGAACGACCCAATACCATCCGATTATTTTTTTTCGCTTTCGAACATGCCAAAAATATGCGGCCAGACTAAATAGCCCGCTCGAAACCGCCGCCAAGGTAAGCCATATGCCGGTGGTAATATGACCAGTCGCAAACATTGCAGCGGCACCAAAGCCAAGCGCCGCGCCCATCCAACCGGATACCTTTTCCGCGGTAACGACATCTTCTTTCCTGACGAGATACCGCTTGCGGTTATGGTGTTTGGAATTGGACTGGGGATTGGAGTGCTTTTGGGACTGCTGATCCGATGACATTGGTCCCTCAGATATCCTCCAATCTTATGTTCTCCAGCCCGATAGCCGCTAGGGTCGCGAGGAAGAATGTAGCAGCGAACGTCCCGCGGCCCAGCTTGGCCGCAATGGATGCTTTGGTTTCATCCATGCCGTGCTTCTTCAGCTTCCCGGCTAGTTCCTCATACGTCACGTCGGCCCGCTTAAGCTCCGCCTTGAGAAAGCGAGCTGCCCGTTCTTCCCAGCTTGGCCCTTTGGGTTTTCCTGCCATAGGCGATAACTCCACATTCGAAGAACAGTTATCATATACGTCGTTTTTGCGGTTGACAAGCCTACTTATGTCTGCATATATGAGAACTAGACGACGGAAACAACGACTTTCTCCCCGGTCGTCTAACGGCAGGATAATCGACTTACAGCCGAGAGACTTGGGTTCGACACCCAGCCGGGGAGCCAAAATTCAGGGGTTGGCTATGAACATTCTCCCGAGGCAGAAGCAGATTGAGGCAATCGCCGCGCTTTGCGAAGGCGTCAGCATCAGGGCCACAGCCAGGCTCACAGGCATTGACCGCGATACGGTCATGGCCCTTGGTGCCCGCGTCGGGAACGGCTGTGCAAAGGCCCACAATCGGCTTATGCGCAACCTGAACGTCTCCCGCTTGGAATTCGATGAAATCTGGCAGTACGTCGGAAAGAAGCGGAAGGCCGTGAAGCCGACCGATCCCGACACGGTTGGCGATCAGTACACCTATATTGGGTTGGCCGGATCGGCGAAGGCGATTGTCTCCTATTACACCGGCAAGCGGACGCTGGAGGCAACCTACGCTTTTGCGAAAGACGTTCGCGCCCGCGTGCTTGGTGCTCCCGAAATCTCGACGGACGGCCTCAATAGCTATCCGTGGGCAATCGAGCGAGCTTTCAATCGCCAGTGCAGCCACGGGGTGATCGTAAAGGAATACGCCGCCTTTGATACCGGCACTGATGCGGCTCGCCGCTATTCGCCCGGCGATGTAGTATCGGTACAGGTACAGCGCGTAGCTGGCGAACCGGAGATGATTTCAACCTCCTACGTCGAGCGCCAGAACCTGACGATCAGGATGCAGCAACGCCGCTTCACGCGGCTCACAAACGCCTTCTCCAAGAAATTCGAGCATCATTGCGCCGCCGTTGCGCTGTACGCGATGCACTACAATTTCTGCCGCGTGCATGAGACCTTGCGGATTACCCCCGCGATGCAGCTTGGCGTCACGGACTATATTTGGAGCATCGGTGAGCTAATCGACGCGGCGCTTGATGGCGAACTGCCCAGCGGGAGCGGTCCCGAATTTCCCAAGAACCTGAACCCGTCCGACACGATCCAATCGCTTCGGAAGCGGGTGCCGTTTTCGGTAATCCAAGGTGGGAAAGGAACCGACCTATGAGCCCGCGTCAAATTCCGCCACTGTGGATTGAAAACCCGCCACTAAGGGCCAAAATCCGCCAGTACCCTTTGATTAAAACGTGTATGAGAATCGCCATCAAGGGATAGCGCGCCCGGCGCCGGCTCAGGGGCCGGTTTTTTATTGCCGCGGCATCCCGCGGGCGGGCGCTGTCCGTTCGACTTCGAAAGAAAAACCGGGGAAAACGCAGACGCGCGTAGCGCGCCGAGTTGCGAGGTTTCGAAGGGGCACAGACTGTTCGAGCGATACGGATGGCGCTTCCTGGGACTGCGGGCATCTTGCCCGCGTCAACGGTGGTGCAACTCCAATGCGGGCTGGAAGCCCGCGGTCTCAGGGAGGTCTCCGCGAGCCAGATGCTCCCGGCAGACCTTCGCCGTGCCGCGCCGGACGGTTCGGATAGGGCCATGCGCCGTCCAATTCGCTGCTCTTTCGCTGCTAAATTCGCTGCTCCGGTGCGGCGGGGGCGAGAAAAAGCGCTTAAATCGTTGGTTTTTCACGCGCTGCGCGGCGGAAATTCGCTGCAGAATTCCCTGCTAGCAGCGAATTGGGGATAACGCGCTTGAACTTCAGGACTTCCAACGCGGACGGGTACGCCGCCCGTGCATCGGCACTGCAAGAATTGTAACGTGCGCGGCCATGCGGCAATCGGACGTGCTCATCGTCGGCGGCGGCCGGGCTCTGCGTCACCATCCCGTGACGGCCGAGGACGGCCGCGCTCCCAGTGGCCGCGCATCGTTTGGCGCACAGCAGAACCTGTCAGTTGTTCAGGCCGCGCCCCGTAAGGCCGAGTGTTGCAGCCGCCCCGGCGCTGTTCGAAACCGACAACGTCGCCTTGTATTTGAAAACGTCCGGCGGCTTGAACGTGATCTGGAAGGTGCAACTCTGCTGCACCGCCAAAGCGCCGGGGCAGTCATTCGTCTGCGTGTAGGTCTTGTTGGTGGGCGAAATGACGATACCCGAGATGTTCACGGAAGACGCGCCGTCGTTGATCAAGGTTGCGCTTAGTGTGCTGGTCGAGCCGACGGCGATACTGCCGAAATTCAGGCTGGCCGGGTCGAACCCCAGCGCCAATGTCTCGCCCACGCCGGCGAGCGCGATGGTCTGCGTGGGGCTCCCTGGAGAGTCGTCGCTGAGCGTCACGGCTCCCTTGCGCGTTCCCGCGGCGACCGGCGCGAAGGTGATCGTGATCGTGCAGTTGTGCCCGGAAGCCAACGAAGGCGTGCAGGTGTTGGTTTGGGCGTAATCGCCGCGGCTTGCGATGCTGGAGAACGCCACGGTATGGCTGCTGACATTGGTGACAGTGACGGTTTGGGACGGGCTGGTCAGCCCGATCTGAAGATATCCGAAATTCACGCTGGCGGATGAAAACGTAAGCGTCAGCGGCGTGTAGAACTCGCTGTCGGCAACCACCTGGCAGCAATACGCATTGTAGCCTTCGCCGCCGTTGACCAGGGCGCGCCCATTGGCGAGCGCAGTGGCGGCCTGGTATGCCAGCGCGCGGGAAAGCGCTGCCGTCGCCGTGAAAGAGCCGGTGGATTCGTCGTAGATTTCCGCCTTGGCCGTCGGGATGTAACCGACACAATCCTTGCCGCAGCTGATGGCTTGGCTGACCCCGCCGGCCACGACCACGGTGCCGTCCGCCAGCAACGTCGACGAGTGGGCGTAGCGTGCGGCCGTCATGCTTCCGGTCGGGCTCCACGCGTTGCTCGCGGGATCGTAGAGTTCGGCGGAATTGAGCGGATATTTTCCGCTCGCGCCGCCGGTGACGAGAACCTTGCCGTCGGGAAGAAGCGTGGTGCCGTTCTGAGATCGCGCCACATTGGTGCTGGCGGCGTAGCTCCAGCTGGCGGTGGAGGGATCGTAAAGCTCGGTGCTGTTGCCGCCGCCGCCGACCGCCAGGACCATTCCGCTCTGAAGCAGCACGGCCGCATGATAGGCGCGGGCCGTATTGAGACTGCCCGTCGGCAGCCAATGGTTCGTCCCGGGATTGTAGATTTCGCAGGTCGTGGTGAGGGAGCTGCAACCGGCCGCTGTACAACCGCCCGCCACCAGCACGCGCCCGTTCGCAAGCAATGTCGCCGTATGGCCGTAACGGGCGACGGAGAGGTTGCCCGCCGGACTCCAGGTGCTCGTTTTCGGATCGAACAATTCCGCCGCCGCGAGCACCGTGCCGCCGCTGCCAAGCCCGCCCGCGACGAGCACCTTGCCGTTCGCCAGCGTAACGGCAGGGAAGGCTTCCCGCGCCGCCTGCATGCCGGCCGTCAATGACCACGCGTTGTTGGTGTGGCTCCATATCTCCGCCGTCGCGAGAATATTACCGTTGTTGTCAACTCCGCCTGCCGTCAACACGTCGCCTTTCGCAAGCGACGCTTGCCCGTTTTCTTCGCGCGGCGATTGCATGGCGCCGGTGAGCGTCCATTGACCTTGGACTTGAGCGGAAACCGGCGATGCGCCGATGAGCGCGCACGCAAGCAGTCCCGGGACCAGAAGGTTCATTCGCATGGCTAATTCCCGAAATGACGCAGCGGCCCGGTCATCGCGATGGATAAGCCGCCATGACGGAGCGCGCAAAGCATAACCGTGTTTCGAGGCGCCGGAAAGCCTCGCGCTCCGCTTGCATCGAGCTGGCGTGCGCATGAGATGCAGCACGATGGCCGGGTTAGCCCTAAAGCGTTGCGCGTTATGTCACGCGCTGCAGTTCCGCAGGGGCGGGATCGCGCAAATCAACCCACACCGTGTCGGGGCCGACGGCGCTGTCGTTTGCCGCTCCCGGAAAGGTGTTCAGCATGACGGCCTCAAAATTCAGGCCCGGCGGGAAAAGCGCGCATCGAGCCGTTCAAGCAACTCTTCCGGCGTGAAGCCGAGGGCCGCCAGCCGGCCAGAACGTGCGAGAACTGCCAGCCCGGTGAGCGTGGCAGCCAGCAGCAGCACGTCGCGCTGCGCCGTGCGGCTTTCGGCTTTCGCGCCGCTGGCTTGCGACAGCGCATTGAGCGCGGCGATCAGCCGGCCGTTGAAATGGCGCTCGGGCTCGGTTGTCGTGCGCGTTGCGCAGAGCGCCGCCGAAGCCGCCGCCATGGTCTCCATGTTTTCCAGCTGCGCCAACGCCGTCGTGATCGCGGCAGACAGCCCACCCTTCGCACCGGGCGCTCCCGCGGCTGCGCGCATGGCGCGTGCCAGACCGCCAAGATCTTCGGCGGCGAGCGCAATCAGCAGGTCGTCTTTGCTCGCGAAATAGCCGTAGAGCCCTGCCGGGGCGAAACCCGCTTCAGTGGCTACGCTGCGTAACGAGAGATTGCGAGCACCGTCTCGCGCCGCGACGCGGCGCGCCGCATCGAGGATGCCGGCACGCGTCGTATCGCGCGCTTTTGCCCTGCGCTCGGATCTGGATTGACCGCTTTCGCTCATGCGGCCGCATCATACGCGATTCGCCCGCGCGCAACGCCCGCGAAAACTGTCAGCCGTTAGGGTGCTTGGCCTTGTAAGCCAACACGGCGGAGTTGTATTCGGCGCCGACCTTTTCCTTCATCTTCTGGTTGGCGGCAATGTCGTTGTCCACCTGCTGAGCGACCTGGGGATCGAGCGGCTTCTTGTCCTTGACGGCCTTTTCCTTCTGCTCCTTGAAAGACGCATCCAGGCAGTCCTGATAATCGTCGGACGACTTCAGGAAATTCATCACGTCGCCGTGGGCGGCTACCATCTGCTCCTTGGTCGCCGTGCTTCCGTCGACGGCGGCGGGCGCGACGGGATCGACGCATTCGCCCTGAGCAAAAGCCCGGACTGCACCGAACAGCAGAAACCCCGTTACCGCACATGCTCTGCCCATCATGATCTCTCATCGCTCCTGTTTCATTGACACCGGCCCTCACGGCGGGCCGGATCAAAGCACATATCGTGCGGCAGAATAAAGGCCGTTACACATCGGCGCCGCCGAAGAGGCGTATTCCGATCGTGCCGGTCATTGCTTTTCCCCTTTTGTCAGCGCCACCGCGAAGCCCTCCACCGGTTGGCCCGCCTCGCTGCGCGGCTGGCAGGCGATGAAGCCCGCCATGTCGAGATGGGCGCAGTCTGCCTCGGCACGCAGATAGGCTTCGGAGTGCCGCCAGCGCCGTTTGGGACCGAGATCGAATCCTGCCGTCGGCGAGGCTTCGACGGTGAACAGAAACATGCCGCCCGGCAACAAACTCTTCGCTGCTCCGGCAAACACCTTCGAAAGATCGCCGAGGTAGACAAGCGTATCGGCGGCCAGGATGAGATCGTAGGCGCGCCCGGCGGCGGCGAGCACCGTTTCGATGTCGCCCAACTCCAGAGTGTCGTAGATCCTTCGGTCCCGTGCGCGTTCGATCATGGCCGGACTGAGGTCGACGCCGTCAAGCTCGCCCGCGAGATCCTCGAAGGCCATGCCGGCCAATCCGGTGCCGCATCCCAGATCGAGAATCGCTCGCGGCCGGTCGGGTCCGATGCCGAGCAGCGTCGCGAGCTGCCGCAGAATGGACGGCGCGTTGTAGGAAAGCTGACCCAGCATGCGCGCGTCGTAATCGATCGAGAACTGATCGAAGAGATGGCGCACATAGCGGCAATCGCAGCGCGGCCGCGCGCGTGCCTGTTCGGCTTCGCCGATTTTGGTCTGCAGGTCCGGCGCGGCGCCGTCGTCGGCGTCGTGGAAGGCCTCGAGCGCCTTATCCATCTCGCCGGCTTCGAGCCACGCGCAGCCCAGCAGATAGCGCGCCACGCCAAGCCCGGGATCCAGCCGCAGCGATCGCTGCAGTTCGCCGATCGCCGCAGGCAAGTGGCCGGCTGCCAGCAGCGCTTCGCCCAAAGCCGCCGCCGCCGGTGCGGCGTCCGGATTGAGCTGGGTGGATTCCCGCGCCAGCGCGATCGCCCGATCCTTGGCGCCGGCCGCCAGGAGCGCCTTGACCAGCGTCAGCCGCGCAAGCAGCCCGCCTTTGCCGCGCGCCAGCACATCTTCGAGCAGGACAACAGCGTCGCGCGCGCGGCCTTGCGCAAGCCAGGTTTGCGCCGTCGCGACCGGGTTGTCGTCAACCGTTAAGCGTGCACTTTCCGTTGTTGATGACAACGACATCGCGTTCCTTCACTTTCGAGCGGAACGAGACAAGATTGCCGTCGATCCACATCTCGGTCGAAATCGTTTCGCCGGGAAAGACGGGTGCCGAGAAGCGCACGTCGAACCCGGTGATCCGCGCCGCATCGTATTTGCAGACCGTCGATACAATGGCGCGGCAGGCAGTGCCATAGGTGCACAATCCGTGCAGGATCGGTCGCGGGAAGCCTGCCGCCTTTGCGGTTTTCGGATCGCGGTGCAGCGGATTGCGGTCGCCGCAGAGCGCATAAAGCAGCGCCTGGTCGGGGCGCGTGTCGCAATCGTGCACCAGATCGGGGACACGCTCGGGCAGCCGGTGCGGCTCGGGAGCGCCGTCCTTGGGTCCGCCAAAACCGCCGTCGCCGCGCGCGAACAGCGTCGAGCTCAATGTGCAGAGCGCCTCGCCCGTGCGGTGCAAGCGGATGTTGCGTTCGGTGACTACCAAAGCGCCCTTGTCCTTGCCCTTGTCGAACGCGCCCGCGATGCGCTCGTCGGAGACGATTTCGGCCGCCGCGGGAAGCGGGCGATGCATCGTCAGCCGCTGCTCGCCATGGACGAGCATGAGGAAGTTGATGCCGGAACGGGCGAGAATGGGGGTGTCCCAGCCCATCACCGTCGCCTGGGTGGGAAGCGCGCGCAGCCCGTTCTCGTAGACGAACGGCAGCTCGTTGTCGTTCAAGGGGTCGCGGCCGAAGCCCACGCCCAATGCGTAAAGCATGGTCTCGCGGTCGGTATAGCCGAAGGGCTCGCCGGCGGACGCCAATTGCATGATCGCGTCGTAGTCGATTGCCATTTCTCTCGCTTCTGGGTGGTGATCAGACCGAATGTTGCTTATCCGCATCAATGATACGCAGGGCGCATCCCGTGCGCAAATGCATGCCTTGGCACGCGATACAGGGTTTAGCGAGGCAGCAAGCGGCAGCCGGGCGCGAAGACGGTTCTTGCCGTAAAACGACCGGAGGTCGAAATTCCGTGCGGCCCATTCCGTGCGGCGCATTGACATGTTATGAACATGCAATTAGCATTTCCACATGACGAAGATGATTCAATTGCGCCATGTTCCGGATTCCGTTCATCGCCAACTCAAGGCGCGGGCCTCGCTGGCGGGTCTGTCGCTTTCCGATTTTCTGGTTCGCGAGGTCCGGAAGATCGCCGAGCAGCCGACGCCGCAGGAAATGCGCGAGCGGCTGATGTCGCGTGAGCCGTACAGGGGCAAGCTTGACCCTACGCGGGTGCTGCGCGAAGAGCGCGACAGCCGGTGATCGTACTGGATGCGTCGGCGGCCGTCGAACTCGTTCTGGCGACACGCCGGGCGGCGCGCATCGCGGAACGCGTTTTGAGTCGGGAGGAGCCCATCCACGCGCCCCATCTCGTCGACGTGGAGGTCGCACAGGTTCTGCGTCGGCTTGCATTGGCGCGGCAAGTCGCTGTGGAACGTGCCGGCCTGGCACTGTCGGATTTTATGTCGCTCGTCATCCGCCGGCACGATCATGACATCCTGATGCCGAGGATATGGGAGCTGCGCTCTTCGATGTCCGCATATGACGCTGCGTATATCGCTTTGGCGGAGGGCCTTGCGGCCCCGCTTCTGACCTGTGACGAAAAGCTTTCACGGGCGCCGGGTCACCGCGCCCGCATAGAACTGATCTCGCCAGACAGCTGATGCAAAATTCGCAGTCGCAAACTGTCTGCGATAGGCGGCCCAAGCAAGAAGGCGCCACAGGTCGTCCCGAAGCTTGAGCTCCCCGGGATAAATGCCGATGATCGGCGTATAGGAGTTGACGAAGCGGCCGGCTTCGGAAAGGTCGTCGACCGCCACGAACTCGGCACCGCGGCCCGGAAAGCGGGATAGAATCCGACGACGCCGGAAGCGACAGGGGAAGGACGGATTGAAATGGACGCGATCGCGGATCTCGCACTGCCCTATCTGCCCATGGATGAGGCGCGTTTTGCGGAAAATCCCTGGCCGCATCTGGCTGTGGCGCGTGCGCAGCATCCCTGGCTGGCGAATTGCCCCTTCGGATATGTCGTCCATCAGTACGACGCCATGAGGGATTTGCTGTGGCTCGATGACAGCATGCAGGGCGCATACACCAATGTCGTCCAAGTCATGCAGGCGCATGGGACGCCATGGGGGCGTTTCCAGGAAAACAGCCTGCTTGCCAGCACGGGCGAAACGCACAAGCGGATCCGCGACGTGCTCGCCCCGGCGTTCACGCCGCAACAGGCAAATCGCCACCGTCCTCTCATGCGCAAGGTCATTGCCGAACTGTTGGACGAATGGGCCCCCAAGGGCGCCTTCGACTTCGAAGAGTTTGCGTCGTATTTTCCCATCACGGTGATGTGCAGCCTGATCGGCGCATCGCCGGCCGTGATCCCGCAATTGCGCTCGTCGATGGAGGCATTCGGGCTCAGCATGAGCATGGATCCGAAACATCTGCCCGCCTTGCAGCAGGCGACCGCGACGCTCGACAGCTTCGTGCAGGATCTCGTGGCGCAGCGGCAGAAGGCACGGCGTCCGGCGGGCGAGGAAGATCTGCTCGAAATCCTGCTGAGGACTCTGGACAACGGCGGGCTGAGCGAACGCGAGCTTTACGATCTTTTGATTTTCCTCTTCGTTGCGGGCTACGACACCTCGAAAAACGCGCTCACGCTGCTCCTCGACGTGCTGATCGAGAACCCCGAGCTTTACCGGCGGTGCGCCGAAGATTTGGAATTCTGCCGCAAGGCGGTGGAGGAGAACTTCCGCTACCTCACCACGGCGACTATTCCCAGGCTGGTGACGAAGGACATTACCTACCGCGACGTCTTGATTCCGGCCGGCGCCGTGCTGTTTTTTCCCGTCAGCATCGCCGGACGCGATCCGGCAGCGATCGCGCATCCCGAAAGTTTCGATCCCGAACGGGACCAGACGAAAAGGCACTTGGCATTCGGCAGGGGCGCGCACATCTGCCTCGGCCAGTTTATCGCCCGTGCTCAAATCGAAGAGGGCCTGCACCAGATCGCGCAGCGCATCAGGAGCCCGCGGCGCACGGGTCCGTCCGGCTGGCGGCCGTTCTTCGGCGTATGGGGACTCAAGGGGCTGCCGATCGAATTCGAGCCGGCGCCCGCGACTGAGTTCGCAAGCTGAGCATGATGAGATTAGTTTCGCACACTCACACACCCGCCTCCCCCTCGTGACAGCGTGATCGCATATATCATGCCTATGTCACCAAGGATGGCACGCGGAGACGCAGAGGCGCGGAGAGATCGCAGTTGCCTCACGATCCGAACGGTTTTCCGCGCGAAGCGCGGCCATACCAAGATCGCTTAACCGGATCACGCCAAGGACTCTTTGTCGCCTGTGTGTGACTTGGCAGTGTGTAAGCGTGCTCTGCGCCACGCCCAAAGAGTCATCGGCGCATGACGCTCGCAAACATCTCTGCGCCTCCGCGTCTCCGCGTGAAATACTTTGTTGTAACCGGGCGGGCATGTGCGGTTGGCCTGCCCCTCGTGGGGGCCGGTAGCGACAGCGTACCGGCGGCGAGGATTGAAGCGCCCGCCTACGGTTCTCCAACTCCCGTAAATGGCATGGGCGGCGGAACGGTCGAAGGCAGCCTGGCCAGCTGCTCGAATGCGCGGGCGACATGCGCCCCGCAGATGACCGGGGTGTGCGCGCCGGCGATCACCTCGATTCCGAGGCCTGCGAGCTTGTCCACCTCGGTTTGAAACCGGGCCTGGTCGACCATGGCGACCCAGGGGCAGAGCGAATAATGGTGGAACCGCGCCATGCCCTCTGCCCACATCGGCGCGGGTATCTCGCCCACCCGGTCGACGAGCCCGGTCGGCATCGGCGCGCAGAACGCATCCGACGCGTAGTAGACGCGGGTCGTGGGATCGAAAAGGCCGCGCGTATAGGGGCTGTCATAGACGGGAGGACGGATGGCGCGAAGCTTGCGGTCGCCGACGTCGAATGTCTCACCGTCGTCGACCATTCTGATGCGCGTGGCCGGAATGCCGAAGGCGGCCGATGTCCGAAAGGACTCCGGGCGGCTCGTGATGACACTGGCGTTGGGGCATCGTTCGAGCGCCTCGACGAGGTTGCCCGCGTGATCGCTGTCGGTGTGGGATATGTAGATCCATCGCACCTCGTCGGGCGGCACCAGCGAGAACACGTCTTCGAACCAGCTGACGCGGTCGGTGACCATGCCGGTATCGACGATGAGCGGTTCCGCAGCACGGATGACCATCGAATTCATGTTCGTCAATGTCGCACCGACGGAAGCAGCGACCGCGCGGATGACGAAAGTCTCGTGCGCGACCTCAAGCGGTTTTTGGCGAAACGAAGGAGCCGAAATATCCGACCCGGAAAAGCTCACGATACCTCCAGTGAAGGCCTCACGTCGACGACGCGCTGCGCTCCGCTCGTTTCGATATAAGCGATCTTGACCATGTGGCGCTACCCGGTGCGTACCGTCTCAAATCGAGTCGCGACGACCCGCCTTCCCCTCGTGGGTGGGGGAATCGCTTTTGGCAGAAGAGATGAACGCCTCCTGGGAGCGCGGACGTCCTCGTCCGCCATTGATGGTGAGGCACATTGATGATTGCGAACATCTGGGATGTGTCAACACCATATGCGGACGAGGACGTCCGCGCTCCCAGCAATGCAAATGCGATAGCCCTGCTCTTCTGGGGAGCCGGCTTTTCGATGTAGAGACCATCCGGGGGCTACGCCGCACGCCGGGAAATATCCGGGCAGCGCGTGAAATCCAGATGGAGTTCCTGAAGCCCGCGCAAAAGATAGGTCGGCTCGTAGGCATAGCGCCGCGCGCCGGCCGGTCCATGCTTCTCCTCCGACACGTGGAAATCCTCCGTCTGATCGAAGATGCGCTGCAGGCAGATGAAGCCCTCGGCGCGCGCCAGCGGCGCGCCGGCGCAGGCATGAATGCCGCGCGAGAACGACACGTGATCGTGCGCATTGGCGCGGTCGACGACGAATTCGGCGGGCCGCTCGAACCGGCGCGGATCGCGGTTCATGGCGCCGGTGAGCATCATCACCGTCGTGCCCGGCGCAAGCGCGAGATCGCCGACTTTCACCGGCACGCGAACAACGCGGAAATTACTCTTGACCGGCGGATCGGTACGCAGCACTTCCTCAAGGAAATTCGGGATCAGGCCGCGCTCGCGCCGCAATTTCTGCTGCAGGTCGGGACGATCGCCCAGCAAGCGCAGCGACGCGGTGATGAGACGCGCGCTCGTATCCTGCCCGGCCGTGAACAGAAACTCGGCCAATTTGACGACATCGGTGAGCGTCGGCGCCGTTCCGTCGGGAAATTTCGCCTGCGCCAGCTCGCTCAATCCGTCCTGGCGCGGATTGCGGCGGCGCTCCTCGATATATCTGGTGAAATACGCGCCGAGGAAATCGAGCGGGTTGTGGACGAGTTCGTGCGTGCCGCCGATCTGGGCCGGAACCGGGCGAAAGTTCCGGCAGAACTCTATGTGATCCTCTTCCGGAACGCCAAGCAGATCCGCGACGACCATCACGGTGAACGGCCGGGCGAGATCGGAGATGACTTCGAAGCCGCCGCGCCCGATGAATTCGCCGATCTGCCGGTCGACCAGGCGCCACATGAAATCTTCGTTCTTCTTGAGCCGTGCCGGGGTAATCAGGCCCATCAGCAACGAACGATACGCCGTATGCGCCGGCCGGTCCCGGGTGATGAGCCAGTCGCTATAGACGATCTCGCCGCGATGCTTCTCGATCTGCGGGCCGATGTCGAAAGGATCGGGCGTGAACGGCAGAGGGGGAAGCGGTCCGCTCGGCGCATTGATGGACGAGAAGTGTTCGTCGTCGCGGTATACCGCGAGCCCTTCGTCGTAACCGGTCACCACCACCACGCCGTGATACGGCTCGCGCACCACCGGGCCCAGAGAGCGCAGATATTCGTAGTAGGGAAACGGGTCTTGTGCGAGAGATACGTCCGTGAACCAATCCGCGGCGTCGAAGCTCGTCATGTTTATTCGTCCTCCGCAGTTCTTCTTTTGCGCCCGCTCACCGAGATCGGAGATTGCTGCCCGAGCGAATCCGTCTGACGCACCGCAGCCAGTCTTCCTCCCCCGTTTTGCATAGCAAAATGGGGGAGGTGGCGAGCAACGCGGCAGCGCTGCGAGACGGAGGGGGCCACCCAGCCGCAGCTCACGGTCTGCGGCGAATGTGCAAATCGCAAACCATCAATTCTGGAGAGCATCGTCATACCGTTTGCAAATGTCGATATCCCGCCCCCTCCGTCGCACGAACCGCATTGCGGTTCGCGATCCACCTCCCCCATGCTCCGCACGGGGGAGGAATAATGTGATGATGCTCTTGCATTCTTGGCCGCCAAAAGATTCATCGCAAGTTCAGACGCCATAGGCCTCCAACAGCTTTCCCACATTCTCCGCTGCTCTTTTCACGGCGGCAAGACGGCCTTCCTTGTCGATCCGCGGGCCCATGATTTCCAGGTCGAACGCGCCCTGATAGCCAGCTTCGAGTATCCAGCCGATCAACTGTTTGACCGGAATGACGCCGTCTCCCGGCACCGCGCGCGACGGCAGCGACCGGTCGCCGTATACATAATCGCAGACCTGTACCAAGTGGCAACGCGGCATCGCGCGCCGGATCGTCTCGTTGAGGCCGGCTTCCGTCCAGCAAGCGAAGAAATCGATGCACACACCGATGCCGGCGATCTCGGCCAGGGTGAGGGTGTCGCGCAGATTGTGCGCCAGGTGAATTTCGGCATAGAGCGGCGACGCGTCCTCGATCAGCAAAGCGACGCCTGCAGCATTGGCTTGTGCGACGCACGGCGCCAGCGCCTGCGCGAAACATTCCGCCGCGTCTTCCCAGGTGAGCGAGCCGCGTCCCCCGGACATGATGTAGATCGAATTTGCACCCAGCGCTTTCGCATCGTCGATCACGCGGCCGAGCTTCCTGCGCGGCTCCTGCCAGCTCTCTTCGTTGCGCTCCAGATGACGACCATAAGGCAGGAAGACATGGTTGATCGTCTCGACCTTGTGGCCGCCGGAGGTGACGGCGTTCTGAACGGCGGGCAGCCCTTCCTCGTCGAGAAACTGAGTGAGCAGCCCTACCCTGTGCGCTTCGAGCTTGCGCCAGTTCACGGCGATCTCGCGAAACGACGCGCCCGCAAAGCAGATCGGATGGATGCAGATTCTCTCGTGCATGGTTTCGCTATTCAAACGGCTTCGCGCTTATTACGCAAGAAGGGTGAAGTAGGAGAAGTAAGGACGTTCGCCGTCTCCTTCCGGCCGGCTGCGTAAGCGCCACCTGGGAGCGCGGACGTCCTCGTCCGCGTTTGATGGCGACGCATCGTGATGATTGGCGTCATCCCGGATGTGTCAGTGTCCTGCGGGGACGTCCGCGCTCCCGGTATCACCCTGCCACCGCGTATACCCGGCGGGTGCCGAGCAGATAGGCGAAGAAGCTTTCCGAGAACAGCGAACGCAAGGGCTGTTCGCGCACGTCGAGACCTCCCGCATAGGCGCCGAAAGCCGGCAGGACCATCCGCAGGCCGTCGGAGACGAAACAGCGGCGCCGCAAGCTCGCGCCGCGGCGGGTCAGCGTGGCGCAAGGATGCAGATGCCCCGCGATCTCGCCGGCACCTGGAGCCGCTTGCGGCTCGTGCCGAAATACAAGCCCGCCGATGGCGACCTCCTCCGTCATCGTTCCGCCGAGCCAGGACGGCAGCGCCGGATCGTGATTGCCGATGATCCAGACCCATTGCGCGGAGCCGGTGAGGGCCGCGAGCCTCGCACGTTCCTCGGTATCCAGCCGCAGGCACGCGTCGCCATCGTGAAAACTGTCGCCCAGCGCGATCATGCGCGCCGGCGCGTAGCATGCGGCGAGCGCTTCGATGCGCTTGAGCGTGGCACGCGTGTCGTACGGCGGCAGCATCTGGCCGCGGCGCGCGAAGGACGAGCCCTTTTCGAAATGGAGATCGGCAAAGACGAGCGTCCGCTCGGCCGGCCACCACAGTGCGCCCGATGTGTCGAGAACCAGCGCTTCGCCGTTCACCTCGATACATGACTCACGCAAGGCGCATCGCCTCCTTCACCAAGGCTTCCTCGGCTTCGTGCAACAAATCTTCGCGCGCCTCGCCCGCCACCATTTCCTTGCTGATCTCCAGCAGCGCCGGAACCGCCAGCGGCGAGACGCGGTCGAGTCTTTTTGCCACGATTCGCCCCTTCACGCGCTTGAGCATCTCGGCCAGGCGCGCGATGTCCAGCAGGCCCGTGCCGGCATCCTCGTAGGTGGCGCGCAGAAGAATGTGTTCCGGTTCGTGCTCGCGCAGCACGTCGTAAATCAGGTCGGAGGAGAATGTCACCTGCCGGCCGGTCTTCTCCCTGCCCGGCTGGCGCCGCGCGATCAGGCCGGAGACGATGGCGCAGTTGCGGAAGGTGCGCTTGTAAAGCGAGGATTCCGCCAGCCACGCATCGAGATCGTCGCCCAGCATGTCTTCGTCGAAGAGCTTGTCCATGTCGGCGCCGCCCATGTCGCGCAAGCCCCACACCGCCAGCGAATATTCATTGGCCACGAAACCCAAGGGGCGCAAGCGCAGACGCTCGAGCCGGCGCGTCAGCAGCATGCCCAGCGTCTGATGCGCCAGCCGGCCTTCGAACGGATAGCAAACGAGTAACTCGCGGCTGCCGCGCGGAAAGGTCTCCACCAGAAGCTGGCCGGGCTTGGGCAGAACCGAGCGGTATTCCTGGATGCGCAGCCATTCGCCGACCGGGTGCGGCAGGCGCGACCAGGCGTTGCGGTCGTCCAGCATCTCACGTACGCGGCCGGCGAGGAATGTCGACAACGGAAACTTGCCGCCCATATAGGACGGAACATGCGCTTCCCTGGCGTCGCTCTTCGTGACGTAAGCCGCGGTGTCGCGAATGCCTTCGAAGCGCAGGACCTGGCCGGCAAACACGAACGTATCGCCCGGCACGAGCTGTTCCAGGAAATATTCCTCGAGACGGCCCAGCACGCGCCCGCCCGCGCCCGCCGGCCGTCCCTTGGCCTGCAAGCGGATGTCGAGCATCGGCTCTTCGATGATGACCCCGACATTGAGGCGATAAGTCTGCGCAAGGCGGGGATGCGCCAGGCGCCACAGACCGTCCGGCGTACGCCGCAGTTTTGCATAGCGGTCGTAGCGCTTGAGCGCGTAGCCGCCGGTCGCCACGAAATCGACCACGCGATCGAAATCGTCCCGCCCCAGATGCGTGTAAGGCGAAGCCGAGCGCACCTCGGCAAACAGCGCGTCGGCATCGAAGGGTGCCGCGCATGCCGTGCCCAGAACGTGCTGCGCCAGCACGTCGAGGCCGCCCTGCTTGAGCCGCTCGCCGTCCAGCTCGCCGGCCAGCACCGCATCGCGCGCCGCCTCGCATTCCAGCACCTCGAAGCGATTGGCCGGCACGAGCAGCGCACGCGAGGGTTCGTCCAGGCGATGGTTGGCGCGGCCGATCCGCTGCACCAGCCGGGCGGCACCCTTCGGCGCGCCGACGCAGATCACGCGATCGACGGCACCCCAGTCGATGCCGAGATCGAGCGTCGACGTGCAGACCACGGCGCGCAAGTCTCCTCGCGCCATGGCCGCTTCCACCTTGCGCCGCTGCTCGGGCGCCAGCGATCCGTGATGCAGCGCGATGGGCAGGTTTTCGTCGTTGAGATGCCAGAGCGCCTGGAAGGTCCGTTCGGCCTGGCTGCGCGTATTGACGAACACAAGCGCCGTCGTCGAAGCCCGGATCGCATTCATCACATCGGGCATGGCGTGCAACGCAAGGTGGCCGGCCCACGGCACGTAAGCCTCGGAAGCGCTGATCGCGATCTCCGGCCTGGCACCGGCAGCGCCTCTCACCAGCGCAGCACTTGCCTCGCCGACCAAAGGCTGGGGCATGAGGTAGCGCTGCAGCGGCGCGGGATCGGCAACCGTTGCCGACAGCCCAACGCGTCGTGCTGCGGGCGCATACCGGGCAAGCCGGGCGAGGCCGAGCGCCAGCAGATCGCCGCGCTTGGAGTTGTGGATCGCATGCAACTCGTCGAGCACCACGGCGCGAAGGCCGGCAAAGAAACGCGGCGCATCGCGCGACGCCAGCAGCAGCGCGAACTGCTCCGGCGTCGTCAGCAGAATGTCCGGCGGAACATGGCGCTGGCGCAGCCGCCGCGACGGCGGGGTGTCGCCCGTGCGCGTCTCGATGCGGACGGCCAGGCCCATCTCTGCCACCGGAATTTCGAGATTGCGCGCCACATCCACCGCAAGCGCCTTCAAGGGCGAGATGTAGAGCGTGTGCAGCCCGGCTTTGCGCCTGGCAGGTGCTGTCGCCAGCTCGATCAGGCTGGGAAGAAAGCCGGCCAGCGTCTTGCCGCCGCCGGTGGGCGCCACGAGCAGCACCGATTCGCCGGCTTGCGCGTGATCCAACAACGCAAGCTGATGGGCGCGCGGCTGCCATCCGCGGCGCTCGAACCACGCGCGGAACAAGGGCGGCAGGGCCGTCGGGTACATCTCTGTCAGTGCCGGCATGACCTGCAATCGAACCGCAAAAACGCAAAGGCGCCAAGGACCTTCGATCGCACAGGACCTTGCCCCCGACCAGATCGGCGGCTTTGCGCTTGGCGATCGCGTGCGCATCGAGATGCTGCGCCCGAATGGCTCCACGATCTTCGGCGGTATCGACCAGCGCGCGGAAAAATATGAACCGGAAATGTAACACGAAGGACACGAAGGACACAAAGATGCATGCGGCGCTATCTCGCGGGGAGATCATCGCCATCTTGGGACGAAATTGCGCTGCGCGCGCGGCCTTGCATTCCAGGAATTCTTAGTGTTCTTCGTGTTCTTTGTGTCCTTCGTGTTGAACAGGGTATTCAACCATGTCTGATGCATTCACGCTTCGCACCTATTTCCGTTCCTCCGCCGCATTAAGGGCGCGCAGAAGCGGCAAACATCATAGCTCGGGCCCCGCGATTTATTCAGCCGCTGGTCCCGCGTACGCGGGGAGGTTGTACCGGGTCCCCGCTTCCCTCCTCCGTCAAAGGTTTCGGAGGGTCTGAGGCTCGTCCTCCGAAGCTGCGGTGCAGCGCAGGAGGATCGCGGGGATGACAAGAATAGCAACGCTGCTAAACTGAAAGAAAGCTGGAGGGGCCATGCCGCAGACGACGACGCCGCGCAAGATGCGCGAATTTCACAACCATCATTTCGATTCCACGATCTGGAACGACTTCACGTTCCGCGACGACGACATCGTCATCGGCACCTATGGGAAATCCGGCACCACCTGGATGCAGCAAATCGTGGCGCAGCTGCTGTTCGAAAACGCGGACGATCTTCCCGTGGCGGAGATGTCGCCATGGCTCGACCTGCGCGTGCCACCGAAGCAGATCAAGCTTCCCATGGTGGAAGCGCAAAACCATCGCAGATTCATCAAGACGCATCTGCCGGTGGACGCGCTGGTGTTTTCCCCCCGCGCGAAATATCTCTATGTTGGGCGGGACGGCCGCGATGTCGTGTGGAGCCTGTACAATCATCACGCGACGGCGAACGCGTTGTGGTACGAAGCGATCAACGATACGCCCGGCCGCGTGGGTCCGCCCATCGGCAAGCCATGCGATTCCATCCATCGATATTTTCTCGACTGGCTGGAGAGGGACGGGTTTCCGTTCTGGCCGTTCTGGGAGAACATCGCTTCGTGGTGGGCGATCCGCGACCTACCCAATGTAAAGCTCCTGCATTTCGCCAACCTGAAAGCCGACATGGAAGGCGAGATCCGCCGCATCGCGGAATTTCTCGATATCGACGTTGCGCCTTCGCGCTGGCCCAAAATCCTCGAGCATTGCAGCTTCGATTATATGAAGGCGCACGCGAGTTCGAGCACCCCGCTCGGCGGCGCCTTCTGGGACGGCGGCGCGCAAACCTTCATTCACCAGGGCAAAAACGGCCGGTGGCGCGACATCCTCACTGCGCAAGACAACGCCCGCTACGAAGCCATGGCGCGCGCCAAGCTGGGCGAGGAATGCGCGCGGTGGCTGGCGACGGGGAATGCCGGCTAGTACCTCTGTACAGCGAATCTGAAGGTTTCATCCAGACCTGCAGATCGGGTTCAGGAGCAGCACGGCCGTCGTGCTAGCCGGACTCAGACTTTCGATTGTCTCTGCAATTGATTCACGCGGAGACGCGGCGACGCGGAGGTGTGTAGGTGCTTGACGCCCTGCTTCAGAGTCGGCGCACCGAAGTCGATCAGTAACCCTACGCCGATGGCCGTCTTGCTGTCGGTGAAGGGACATGGCGGTATAGTCGTATGACTAACCATACGACTATACCCACGACCTCGCGTCTTGAAGTCATCGAGACGGGGGCACGCCGGCGCTGGACGCCGGAAGAGAAGCTGCGGATTGTCGCGGAGAGCCTTTCGATACCGCGGAACGTATCGGCGACGGCGCGGCGGCATGGATTGTCGAACGGCCAGCTGTTCACGTGGCTGCGGCTGGCGCGCGACGGCAAATTGGTTCCGAACGAACCGGGTTTTGTTCCTGCGATTGTCGCGCCGTCGCCAGGCGTTGCGGCAATTTCGGCGGGAGATACGGCGCGTTGCGGGCGCATCGAGATTGTATTGTCGGAGCCGCGCCGGATGATTGTGGACGGCGATATCGATCCGGCCGCCATTGTGCGCGTGATTGCCGTGCTCGACCGGCGCACCGGATGATTCCGGTTCCGTCCGGCGTGCGGGTGTGGATTGCTGTGGGCCACACCGACATGCGCCGTGGCATGAACAGCCTGGCGCTTCAGGTGCAGCAGGTGCTGAAGCGCAATCCTCATGGTGGCGATCTTTTTGTTTTCCGCGGGCGCAGAGGCGACCTTTTGAAGGTTCTTTGGCATGACGGGCTGGGCATGTCGCTCTACGCCAAGCGCCTGGAGCGGGGGCGATTCGTCTGGCCGTCGGCGAGCGAAGGCACTGTTGCGATCACGCCAGCGCAGATGGGCTACATGCTCGAGGGGATCGACTGGAGACATCCGCTTCGCACATTCCAGCCGCAAGCGGCAGGTTGATCTCCAACGCCATCCATCCACAGCTGTCTGTCGATTTGTCTTTCCCGTGCGGGCCAAAAGCAATCGCGTTTGCGCGCTCGTTGTGATTCCATCGCCTTATGGCGGGTGCAATTGATTCGCTTCCCAACGATATTGAAGCGCTGAAAGCGCTGGTGATTGCGGCGCGGATCGATGCTCAGACGGCGCAAGGCGAAGTTGTTCGCGTTTGCGAGGAAGCGGCCCGAGCCAAGGCCGAAGCGGCACGTGCCAAAGCGAGCGTTTCGAGCACCGAGGCGCTGATTGCACAATTGAAGCTGACCATCGAGAAGCTCAAGCGCGAGCTTTACGGCGCCAGATCCGAGCGCACGAAGAAGCTCATCGACCAGCTGGAGCTTCAGCTGGAGGAGCTTGAGGCCTCGGCAGCCGAAGATGAGCTTGCCGCGCTGAAAGCGGCAAGATCGGCAGGCGAAAGCTTCGTGCCTGCGCACACGCGCAAGAAGCCGGTCAAGAAGCCGTTTCCTGCGCATCTGCCACGCGAACGGGTCGTTATACCGGGACCGGCCGCGTGCCCCTGCTGCGGCGGAACGAACTTGCACAAGCTCGGCGAGGATATCACCGAGACGCTGGAGGTGATCCCCAGGTCCTGGAAGGTGATCCAGACCGTGCGCGAGAAGTTCAGCTGCCGGGCGTGCGAGAAGATCGCGCAAAGCCCGGCGCCCTTTCACACGCTCTTGCGCGGCCATGTGGGACCCAACGTGCTGGCCATGATCCTGCACGACAAGTTCGCGCTGCATCAGCCCTTGAACCGGCAGAGCGAGCGCTTCGCGCGCGAAGGGATCGATCTTTCACTCTCGACGCTGGCCGATCATGTGGGCAGTTGCACGACGTTGCTTGCGCCGCTCGCCGATTTGATCGGCGCCCATGTGTTTGCCGGCGAGCGCCTTCACGGCGACGACACGCCGATCCCGTTGTTCGCCAAAACCAAGACGATCAAGGCCCGGCTATGGACCTATGTGCGCGACGATGCACCCTTCGGCGGCACCGAGCCGCCGGCCGCAGTGTTCTTCTTCTCGCGCGATCGTGCCGGCATCCATCCCGAGCAGCACCTTTGCCATTACGGCGGCATCCTGCAGGCCGACGCCTATGCCGGATTCGGCGGGCTCTACGAGCAGGGCCGCAAGCCGGCGCCCATCACGGAGGCCGCGTGCTGGGCGCACGCCAGGCGCAAGTTCTTCGTGCTTGCCGACATCGCCTCGCAGGCCCGCAGCCAAAAGGCGGTCCTGATCTCGCCGCTCGCGTTCGAAGCGGTGCAGAAGTTCGACGCCATCTTCGCCCACGAGCGCGTCATCAACGGGCAGTCCGCCGCTGCACGGCTTGCCTATCGACGCGAGCACATGGCGCCGCTGGTGGAAGAGCTTCATGCGTGGATGCAAACCGAGCGCGCCAAGCTCTCCCGCCATGCCGATCCCGCCAAAGCCATGGACTACATGCTCAAGCGATGGGACGCCTTCACGCGCTTTCTTTCCGACGGACGCATCTGCCTATCCAACAATGCGGCCGAGCGCGTGCTGAGAGGCGCGGCACTGGGCAGGAAGGCGTGGCTCTTCGTCGGCTCCCAGCGCGGCGGGGAAAGAGCAGCCATGATGTACACGCTCATTCAAACAGCCAAGCTCAACGATATCGATCCGCAAGCCTGGCTTGCCGACGTGCTGGCCCGCATCGCCGATCATCCTGTGAACAAGCTTGCGGAGCTGCTTCCCTGGAACTGGGCGAAAGACAAAGGCTTGCGTAAACTGGCGGCATGACCGCCGTCGCCCCTCAAAATCACCCTCAACGACGGCAAGCCGCGCACCAAAACCAACTGTCAAGCACAAACGCCCAATCCGATCCGCGGCCCTCGGCGTACGGTTACGTCGATCAGGAGGCCAAGGGCAACTATTGGCGAGCAGCGCGCAGGCTGCGCCGCTTAAACTCTCGTGCAAGCGCGACGTCGTAGACGGATTCCAACAAGCCGGATCCGAAAGCATTGTGCAGCCGAATCGCCGAATTGATGATCTCGCCGGCGATATTTTCCGATCCTGGCGTTCTCCGCGTTCCCCGCGTCTCCGCGTGCCAATCTTATCAGGCGGCAGACACGATACTTGCCGAATCAGTCTTGTCGATGCGAATTGACGTAGAAATCCCATCGCAGTGCGAAGGGTTCAAACCATCAAACCCTCTGTGCGGGGGTATTAGAGCAGATTCCGATCGCATTGATCTACGCCTCCTCCCTGGTACTTGCAAAAGCCACTTGCCAGCCGAAGCTTTTCCTTACGATATTCCGTATCGCAAGCAGGCCGCATGCCCGTATCGACGCTCACCAGCAAGGGCCAGATTACCCCTCCCCAAAGAGATCCGGGAGAGGCTCGGACTCAAGCCCAAGGATCAGCTGCATCTTACTCTGCTGGCCGATGACACGATCGTCATGCGCGCAAAGAAGCGGAGCGTTTCGGAGCTCTATGGCCTGTTGCATAAACCGCGGCGGAAACCCGTATCCATTTCGAAAATGAATCCATTCTGATGACGCGCCCGTGGGCCCGGCACAAGAGGTCCCTTGACGAAGACAGCACAAACGACTAGAACATTTCAAGAACATAAATGTAGGAAGATGAACGAAACAGGAGTCAAACCGAGAACACTTTCCCTCAGTCAGGGAAAATCTCAGGGAAAAAACGGTATTAGGGCGCAAGCGGTGGAAGAAAATAGCCGGAATCGCCTTTAGCTTCTAGGGCATGAGCGAGCATGTCCTGACGGTCCTACGCGTCAAGCGTTCCGAGATATCCAGCCAGGTTAGCGAGATCGAAAAGAAACTCGCCAGGCTCCGGGCGGCTCTCGCCAATCTCGACGCGGCCATGAATATCCTGACGCCCGATCACCCCGACCACGTCCCCGGCCGGCGGCGGCTCAAGACAAACTACTTCGCCCGCAATGAACTCCCCAGGCTTGTACGCGACGCCCTCAGGCAGGCTGGCAAAAAACCCCTATCCGCAACCGAGATCGCCGCCCATGCAATCGCGGCTAAGGGGCTCCCGCCGTCTGCCCACGCGGCAACGGTCCAATCGGTTCTGACAGTTCTGAACATCCGGGCTCGCAAGGGCGAGTTCGTCAAAACGGGCAAAACGAGGGATGCGCGGTGGGCGATTGGGGCGTTCATCCTGGAACGCCCCAATTTATCACCGAACTTGTTGTAGGGTCAGTGCAGTCGGCAACGGCTTGCCCGCAAAGTGCGCGCGGAGGTCATCGACGATTTTAGCGATTTCCATCTGCTCGGTATGGTCTTTTGTCAGTGGGTTCAGGTCAGTGTCGATGACAACATGGATTCCGTCTGGGCGCCCACGATGCTCATCGGCCATAAGTTGAACGGCTAGAATATGTTTGTTTCGTTCCATCAGTGTCATTTTTAGTCTCCTTCAAATGCGTTGTGCGGCGCGTGAAATGCCGCAATGTCGAAATAGGAACGCCCATCGGTTGAGTCAATTCCGAATGTGCCGCTGCCAGTAGCCTGAGAAATCCACACTCGGCCCCCGCCTCATCGCCAGTGCCGCAACGGTGCGGACCTGCTGGCCGTTGGAGACGCGGCGGTTATCTTCGCGCCAAGCCGCCTCTTGTGCGTACCGCAGCAAATATGCGCCCGCGATATGGTGATGGTGACCAGCCTCGCCGCGACGCAACCGGGCGAAATAGCTCTCCGCCCAATTCGTGCAAGCACCGTTCAGTGAGTACGCTTCGCTATGATTGATGCGCTTCACTTCGAACCGGCCATGCAAATCGTTCCATGAGTTCGCTTCGTCGGCGTTCAGGACCGTTCCCTTTTCGACGCGCGACTTGATCCAGTTCACTGCTGCGCCTTCTGAGGCGAACACGCCCGGCAATGTCTCTCCGCCATGCTCGCGGATCACGACCACGACCTTGCGCTTGCCGGTTTGGTGAACCCACAAGCGGCGATCGATACGGTTCTCTTTCAGATTGGCAGGACGGATCGAGCCGCCGAAATACGCGCCATCCACCGACGCTTCTGGGTGGTCATCGCCGATCACACGGCCCTTGAGTTCTTCGGCCATCGCCTCGCGGAGTTTGTGCGCCAGGACGAAGGCGCTCTTATAGGCCAGCCCGAGATCGCGGGAGAGCGCCAGAGCGGACTTGCCCTTCACTTCGTTACAGAAGATGGCAATTGCCGCTAGATAGTCGCGAAGAGGCCGCTTCCGCGATGCAAACAGCGTCCCGCTTGTGATGCTGAAATGCGCCTTACACTCGCGGCATTCGAAGCAAAGGGTGCCTGTCTCGCGCCGATATTCGTACGGCTCCAAGACGCCACACTTCGGGCAAGTCGCCTCACCATCGGTGGATGCCCAGCGGATTTTGCGGAAGGCCGTCTCGGCTTCCCCATCCGTCATCCGCAGCACGTCCGCAAGGCGGAGCGTCTTGGCTTTGGAGGAAAGGAGGAAGTGCTGGCTCACTTGTACTGTTTCCGTTACGTCTGTAGCGGATATAGTACGTTGACGTAGCTGATGCAAGGATATTAGTATCGATTTCAGTGCTTTTTATACGGAAATAGATACGTGACCGAAATCGATTGGAACCTGAGAGCGGCTAACCTATTGAAATCAGAACTAAAACGGCATGGGGTGACCTATGCGCAATTAGTCGAAAAACTCGCCAAAATCGGTGTTGAGGAAAAGGAAGTTAACGTCCGAAATAAACTATCAAGGGGGGCGTTCACCGCCGCTTATTTGATACAATGTCTAGAAGCTATCGGCGTTTCGACTCTGCATTTGTGAGAAATCAGCCGCGATTTATGTTTCGATCTATAATATACCGTTGTAATACAGACTGATAATTTCCGCCTTCTTCAAAGTCACCCTTCCAAGATTGGTCTTCTAAGAATTTTGCTACCCGCTTTGCTTTGTAAATTGCAACATAATAATCCTTAAAATCTAATGCATGCATTCCGTTTGGTGTATCGATATTTCTCAATGTCTGCTCTGCCTGCTGTTCTGCTTGCTCAAGAACTGCCGATAATTCATAGGAAAGTTGCATACTTTCAGTTGCACTTCTAACGCGGCCTACGTAACGCGCAGCTTCATTTATGGCTTGTCTACGTTGCCCCGGATCGTCCGATGGCTTGCCCTCATCCAATTCAGGTATCTGCAAAGCGAGTTGCATGAAAGCGGTGCGCGCTACGCGGGCATTGGCCCAAGACAGCAATGTCCCAATTTCGCGGTCCCAGACAGCCAGCCTCTCTTTAAGAGGTTCAATTTCATCCCGAATTCTAGCGATTTGTCCAAGTCTGACATCTTCGGCAGACCTTAACGCTTCGCCGAGCGTGTCCCCTAAATTGGGGGGAAACTGCACGCGGCTCTCCATGCTGGTCATCTGGTCGCGCAACGCATCAATTTGCGCCCGAATTTCTTTCTGTGTCGCACTCATCGCAAGTAATAAACTCTGTAATTTTCCAGAAATGTCCGAATTCAACGACACTACCGCCATATTCACGCGGTCATCTTTCGCCGTCATTTCGGCCCGTATATTGCTCAGTTCTTTATAGTAGTCTTGGTTACGCGCGGTTTTGAATTTTGGCGGCCCGTTTCTGCCAAACAATGCAACCGCGATAATGAACATGATGAGCGTGAACCAAGCGCTCGGGGATGATCCCATCAACGCGAATTGACGCGCCAGCCACGGTGACAGCCATTTCACGAATGGCCATGCGGCCCCGAGAACGATGATGGCGCCGCCAGCAACGATCAGCCCCCAGATTAGGAATTTATGTTTCCACCCGGCAGCAAGCACACCCGTCGTCATGAGCGTGAGCCCGGCGGCGATGAGAAGGGATAGGGCGCCGACATCGTACATGTCGGATTCTTAGCCTGAGTCCGGGAAAGCCTCAAAAGGCGGCGGGTCATGGCGCCGGGGGATATGGAGGCTGGGGCCGTTCGGCGCTTCCACCGCTTGCGCCCTAATACCGGGAAAAAATTGAAATCGGGAGGCCTGGCGAGGCAAGACTAGGAATCTCAAGCACTTACGGGAACCGGCACGCGCCGCTGAGGGAAACGCTCAGGGAAATCAGTCCCCCTCCACGACGAGCACGACGAGCGCCTTGGGTCCGTGGGCGCCGAGTTCGAGCGTCTGCTCGATGTCGCCGGTGCGCGAAGGACCGGTGACGAAGTTGAGCGTATGCGGGAATGGCCCGGCGCGCTTCACACGAGCGACCACGGCCTCGACGTTCGGCAAGATCGCGTCGGCGCGCAGCACCGCGATCTCCAGTCCCGCGCGGAAATGCCAGGACGCCGGCCGCTCGGGGTCCGAGGGGTAAGCAAGCGTACCGGTCTCTGCGATGGCATAAGGCGCATACGCCAGCGCCGCGTCGTCGGGCCCCGGGGGCTCAGGCTTGAGCGTCAAGCCGGGCGCAGTCGGCCAGGCAAGCGAGGCCAAATATGCGTCCGGCGGCATATGAACCACAGCCGGGTCGTTGCGATCGCGCAGCACCGCGGCGACCGCCTGCGGGACATCGGCCATGCGCGAAACACGTCGCACCTCGGCGCCCGCGGCCTGGGCACGCTGCATGAATTCCACAACCGCATCCGCAAAGGATGCAGCCATGCGATAGGGAGCCGGCCGCGGCGCGGAGCGGGTGCGACGCGCCCGTATGGCGGAAAGAATCTCCTCGCGCGCGCTCATCGCGTCCGCCACAACTCGTGAAACGTCTTGCCTTGCGGCGCGGGAAAATCGCGCGCTGCGAACCAGCCGCCCATCAGCGGCAGCGCGCGCACGCGGCCGCTCTTGCCTGCGAATACTTTGAGCGCGCGCGCCATGACGGCCGACGCAAAGCGATAAAGCCGCGGCCGTTTCGCCGCGAAGGCCCACACGGAAAGACCGAACACGGCGGCTTTCGGCGCGAGACCTTGCGCATATTCGCGGGCGCGCCAGTGGCGCATGATGGCGGGCAGAGGAATCTTGACCGGGCAAACCTCGGCGCAACGGCCGCAGAAGGTCGAGGCGTTGGGATGATGATGCGCCGCGGCCACGCCCATGAGGCCGGGGTTGAGCGCGGCGCCGATCGGCCCCGGATACGTGGCACCGTAGGCGTGACCGCCGACCGTCCCGAAGATCGGGCAATGATTGAGGCAGGCGCTGCAGCGGATGCAGCGCAGGACGTCCTCGGCTTGCGTGCCGATGAGCCGCGAGCGGCCGTTGTCGAGGAGAACGACGTGGAAGTTCTCCGGCCCGTCGGACTCGTTTCGGCCCCGCGGCCCGCTCATCACGGTGACATAGCTCGTCATATCCTGGCCGGTTGCCGAGCGGATGAGCAACCGCAGCAGCACGGCCACGTCGTCGAGGTCGGCCACGATCTTTTCGATGCCGGTGAGCACGATATGGGTGCGCGGCAGCAGGCGCGTGAGATCGGCGTTGCCTTCATTGGTGACGATGACGGCGGCGCCTTCCTCGGCGCTGAGGAAATTCGCGCCCGTAATGCCGGCATCGGCCCGCTCGAATTTCTCGCGCAGCACGCGGCGCGCCTCGGCCACCAGCGCCGATCGTTCGCCGAGCGGTCGGGCGGGATCCAGTTTTGCGTGCGCGCCGCGAAACGTCTGCGCGACCTGCTCTTTGCTCAAGTGAAAGGCCGGCGCGATGATGTGGCTCGGCGGCTCGTGGCGGAGCTGAACGATGTATTCGCCCAGATCGGTTTCCACGGCAGCGATGCCGGCGGCTTCGAGGTGCGGATTGAGCGCAATCTCCTCGCTCACCATGGATTTGCCCTTGATGACGCTCCTGGCGCCCGATTCCCGCAAGATCGCCGTGACGATCGTGCGCGCCTCCTCGGCGTCGCGCGCCCAATGGACATGGCCGCCACGTTCGGTCACGCGCCGCTCGAAGGTCTCGAGCAGCGCATCCAGATGCGCGAGCGCGTAGTCGCGGACGGCGCGGCCCTGCTCGCGCAAGTCTTCGAATTCAGGACAGCGCGCAACGGCGAGCGCCCGGCCATGCGCGAAATGCGTCTTGAGCCGCGACAGCGCGGGCTTGAGACTCGCATCGGCGAGCGCCGCGCGCGAAGCTTCGACAAAGCGCCTGGGATCGAGAGCTGCCACGCTACGGCCCGTTGCTTTTTAGCTGGTGCAACCGGCTGCCCCGGCTCCCCCTTGTGGGCAGGGCTATCGCATATAAATTTTGCACGCGGAGACGCGGAGCCGCGGAGGGAAATATCCGGTGCGTAACGCCAATGCTATTATGCAGAGTTGAACCGCAAAGCCCCCGGTCAAGTCGGGGGCAAGCCGCCAAGACATCCGAGCAACCTTGGCGTCTTTGCGTCTTGGCGGCCAGATTTGTTGCGCTTCGCGCGGGAAACTCGCCGGCGGTTTTTCCCCGGCATCTCCGCGCACTCCGCGTCTCCGCGTAAAAATAGCCTTCTTCACGGTCGACAGGCGTATGCGATTGCCCTGCCCTTGTGGGCAGGCGGGTCGCAAGTTTCAGATTCGATTCCAATTGACCCATCGTCCCTAAGGTTCACCGAGCGCCGGGATGTCGCTCATGCCCGCCAGGATCTCCGCGACATGGCGCACGCGCAGGCGCTGGCCCGACCGCTCAAGCCGGCCGGCCAGATGCAGCAGGCAGCCCAGATCGCCGCCGGTAAGCGTCTCGGCACCGGTGGCGAGCGCGCAAGCGATCTTGTCGTCGGCCATGCGCGCGGAAATCTCGGGATACTTCACGCAAAAGAGCCCGCCGAACCCGCAGCAGACTTCGCCGTCCTCAAGCTCTCTCAGTTCGAGCCGCTCGACCGTCGCAAGCAATTTTCTCGGTTCCTCTTTTACGCCCATCTCGCGCAAGCCGGAGCAGGAGTCGTGATAGCAAACCGAGCCAACGTGCATCGCGCCGGTCTGCGTCATGCCGCGAACGCGCACGAGAAACGACACGAGCTCGTGGGTCTTGGCGGCAAGCTTGCGGGCACTGCCGGCATAGTGCGCGTCTGTCGCCAATGCTTCCTCGTAGTGTCTGGCGATCATGCCGGCGCAGGAGCCGGACGGCGCCACCACATAATCGTAAGGTTCGAAAACATCCACGACGCGCCGGGCGATTTCGGCGGCGTGCGCGTCCGCGCCGGAATTCCAGGCCGGCTGTCCGCAACAGGTTTGCGCGGCCGGCACCTCCACCTCGCAACCCGCCTGTTCGAGCAGCTTCACCGCCGCAAAGCCGATCTGCGGCCGGACGAGATCGACCAGACAGGTGACGAACAGGCCGACGCGCGGACGTGCGCTCATGGCGTGGCGGCCTTTCGCGACCTGCGGCCACGCGTCACTTTGGGCGCGCGGCGCGGCCGCTTCAGCAAAGGCCTGGCGGGATCAGGAACGCCGGCGCCCAGCGCATAGGTCATTTCCCGCAGCCGCCGCATGAATTCCTGCCGGTCCGTCATGGCGGGCAAGCGTTCGAACGGCACAGCTTCGCCGAGCCGCACCACCACTTCGCTGCCGATCTTATCGTGAACTTCCTTGAACAGCAGCGACAGCCGCAAGGTCATGCTGATGTGGCTTGCGAGCTGGAATATCCTGCTGTTCTGGCCGGCGAAGAACACGGGCGCCACGGGAGCCTTGGCCTGGGTGATGAGCCGCGCCGTGAACGTCTTCCACTCCGTGTCGACGGCGCGCCGGTTCCAGACCTTGGGCGTGGTGGAAACTCCGCCGGCCGGAAAGACGACGAGACAGCCCCCGGCCATCAGATGCGCCTTGGCCGCGGCGCGGGATTTCAGATTCGTTTTCAGCGCTTCGTCCGTCTCGGCAAAGTCGATCGGCAGCAGATAGGGCCGCGCTTCCTCCGCACGCAGCAGCACGGCATTTGTCAGCACAAGGAAGTCGCCGCGCACGCGCGAGACGATCTGCGAGATCACGATTCCGTCGAGCACGCCGAACGGGTGGTTGCAGACGACGACGAGAGGACCGGTGCGCGGCCATTGGGCGAGCGCGTCCTCGTTGCAGACGATTTTGAGTTCGAGGCGGCGCACGGCGGAGTCCCAGAAGCTTTCGCCGGCAACCGGGTGCTCGCGATAATCGTCGTATAGCCATTTGAGATAGGGCTGGCCCGTCATGCGCTCGATCAGCCGGATGAGGAAGCGCTTCAGCCGCGGATCGTCCGGCGCGGCATAGGTAAACGTGTCGGCGGTCGCCTTGGCCATGATTCGCCGAGAATGGCAAAGTCTGCCCGCCGAATGAAGTTTTTCCTCTCCCGCAAAGCGGGGAAGGAAAGTCACGCCGTCAGTTTCGACGCCGCCAAGGCGAGTGCGGCCCAGCCGGCAAGAAACGCAATGCCGCCGAAAGGCGTGACGAACGCAAGCCCCCGCGCTCCCGTCAGCGCCAGCGCATAGAGCGAGCCGGAAAAGAGCAAGATGCCCACCAGGAACAAGGCTGCGGCAGCTGCGGCTGCTGCGTTTGCCCCGCCGCGGCCCGCGAGCGCCGCCAACCCCATCGCCAGCGCATGAGCCATGTGATAGCGGGCCGCCGTTTCGAACAGCGACAGCGCGTGGGCATCGAGCCTGCCCTGCAGGCCATGGGCACCGAAGGCGCCGGCCGCTACTGCCAGGAAGCCGTTGATCGCCGCGAGAAGAAGCCAGACGTTCACGCGCAACCGCATCCCCGGTGCGGGTGCTCGGACTCGCGGCGAACGGTATGGGCCAGCGACACCAATTCGGCCACCGTCGAATCAATGGCAACCGCCGTGTCTTTCATAAGGTTTTCCAACGTCACGGCATCCTGGGGTGGAGCAACCGCGTCATCTTAGACGCCCGCTCCTGCTTTGCGAACCCGCGGTTCGGTGAACGGGACATGAACGCCGGCTTCACAGCCGGCTCAGGCATCCCGGCGCAAATTGGCCGCGAAATTGAGGCGCCCGGTGTGCCGCAAGCCCCTCCCGGCAGGCCGGATCGCCATCAATCGAAAGCCCGCAATCCTTGGATTGCGGGCTTTTGTCTTTGCCAAGGCCCCCGGCGTCGTGCACTAAATCCGGGTGGCTGCGCGTCAGGGTGCAGAGCGCTTGACCGACTTCGTCCGATCCGCCGACGGCGTCCGCATCGCCTACGAGACCGTGGGCGAGGGCCCACCGGTGTTCCTCATTCACGGATTTGCCTCAAGCCGGGTGCAAAATTGGCGCGCGCCGGGATGGTATGCGGCTCTCAACGACGCCGGGTTTTGTGTCATCGCAATGGATTGCCGCGGTCATGGCGAGAGCGACAAGCCGCACGACGCTGCCGATTATGCGTCGGACAGACTGGCGGCCGACGTCCTGGCCGTCATCGGTGCCGCCTGCCGCGGCCCGGTATTCCTGATGGGGTATTCGATGGGCGGCATCATCTCCTTGCGCGTATTGCTTTCGACCCCCGAAATCGTTCGCAAAATCGCTTTGGGCGGCGTGGGGGAGACGTATTTCGACGGCCGCCACGGCCTGCGCGCCGAGATCGCCGATGCGCTCGCGGCGCCCGACGCATCCGCGATCACCGACCCCATGGCCAAAACGTTCCGCAAGTTTGCCGAGCAACAGGGAAAAGATCTTGCCGCCCTGGCCGCCTGCATGCGGGCGATACGCAAGCCTTTCAATCCGGCGGAGCTGTCGCACGCGCAGCGCCCGGCGCTGGTCGTCTGCGGCGCGGAAGACGAGATCACGGGTGCGCCCGGCCCCTTGGCGGCCGCCTTTCCCGATGGGCGCGCCGTAAGCATTCCGGGGCGCGATCACATGACAACCGTCGGCGACAAACGCTACAAACGGGCTGTCATCGAGTTCTTTTGCGCGTAAGATCGGGCCATGTTTTGGAGGGGAAAACGATCATGAACGATACACGCAAGTTCCGGCGCCTTGTATTGCTGGCATCGTTCTGGGCGTGCGCGGGCGTCACGTCCGCCGTTGCCGCCGGCGGCATCCACAAGATCAAGCATGTCGTCATCATCATGCAGGAAAATCGTTCGTTCGATACCTATTTCGGGACCTATCCCGGCGCCGACGGCATTCCGATGAAGAACGGCGTTGCGCAGGTTTGCATCCCCGACCCCGTCATCAAATTCTGCACTCGGCCGTTTCACGACAGGAACGACAGAAATTACGGCGGGCCTCACGGTCGCCCCGCGGCCATCGCCGATATCGACTATGGCAGGATGGACGGCTTCGTGGAGCAGTCCGAGCACGGCAACAAAAAATGCCCTCGCAAAGCACCCAACTGTGCCGACGCGAACACGGGTGCGAGTCGCCCTGATGTGATGGGATATCACGACGGCAGCGATATCCCCAACTACTGGGCCTACGCCAAGAATTTCGTTTTGCAGGACAGGATGTTCGAAGCGGTTTCCTCATGGGACCTGCCGTCGCATCTTTATCTTGTCTCGGCATGGTCGGCGTCGTGCGGCAAAGGCGGCGACACCATGTCTTGCGACAATAATCCGGGGAAGGCGGATGAACGGCCCGCGGACGGGACGCCGCATGACAATTTGGTGACCGCATGCGCGACGGAACCGGCCGACCGCTGTGTGCGCCGCCTCGAAAACGCAGGAATCCCGGAAGACATGACCGCCGGCGTTGTCCCTGTTCTTGCGCAGAATTGCAAATTGCCGGCGGACGCTTTTATGACACCCACCGCTCGGAGCGTGGGCGAATACAATGCCGCGCTTGTGCATTGCATGACGGCCATCCGAGGTTTGTCCATCCCCGATCCGTTCAAGAGGAGACTCGAGAGCATCGCCGCCAATCTCGCGCCCCCGGACTACGCCTGGACCGACATTACACGGCTCCTCTTCAAGCATCACATCTCGTGGAAATATTATGTCATGAACGGAACCGAGGCGGACTGCGAAGATGACAAATCCGTGTCGTGCAAGCCGCAACGCCAAAACGCGCACACGCCAAGCATCTGGAATCCCCTGCCCTACTTCGACACGGTGCGCGACGATGGCCAACTCGCCAACATAACCGAGCTCAAGGAATTCTATCGCGACGCACGCAACGGGACGTTGCCGCGAGTTGCCTGGATCAGTCCTGCAGGCCCGGTCAGCGAACGTCCGCCGGCGCTCGTCAGTGCAGGACAGGCCTATGTCACCGGCCTGATCAACGCGATCATGCGCGGTCCCGACTGGAAATCGACGGCGATCTTCCTGACCTGGGACGATTGGGGCGGCTTTTACGATCATGTCGTGCCGCCTGCCGTGGACGCAAACGGTTACGGCTTGCGCGTGCCGGGACTAGTGATCAGCGCCTACGCGAAGCGGGGATTCATCGATCACCAGGTGCTGAGCCACGATGCCTATTTGAAATTCATCGAAGACGATTTTCTGGGCGGCGCCCGGCTTGATCCCAAGACCGACGGCCGGCCGGATTTGCGGCCGCGCACGCGCGAATCCGCTTCGCAGCTCGGCAATCTGAGCCGCGATTTCGATTTTGCCGACAAGCCGCGCCCGCCCCTGATCCTCACCGGCGGGCAGGAATATTAGAGCGGTTCCGGCAAAAGTGTGCGCCCTATTGCGTCCGGAACCGCGTCAAAACAATAATTTAGCGCGAAATGACAATTCGAAGAAAAGGCATTTCGCTCTAGACGCGGACAATATTCCGGGAACGCTGCCCCAAAAAGGCGATCGGGAGCAAATTGTCCTCGAAAGTGAGGCGCCCGGTTTGCCGCAAACCCCTCCCGACAGGCCGGGTCGCTATCAATCGAAAGCCCGCAATCTTGTGTTGCTGGCTGCGTTCTGCGCTGGCGCGGGCGTCACGCCAGCCATCGCCGGCGACGGCATCCACAAGATCAAACATATCGTCATTATCATGCAGGAAAATCGTTCATTCGATTCGTATTTCGGAACCTATCCCGGCGCCGACGACATTCCGATGAAAGACGGCGTCCCGCAGGTTTGCGCCCCCGACCCCGCCAGCCATCTCTGCATCAAGCCGTTTCGCGACAGGAACGACAAGAATGCCGGCGGCCCTCACGGTTATCCCTCGGCCGTCGCCGACATCGACGGGGGCAGGATGGACGGCTTCGTGGAGCAGGCAGAGCATGCCGGCAAAAAATGCGCTGCCAACGCGCCTAACTGTGCGGGTGCTGACTTCGGAGCGCTTCACACCGATGTCATGGGATATCACGACGGCAGCGACATTCCCAATTATTGGGCCTACGCGAAGAATTTCGTCCTGCAGGACAGGATGTTCGAATCGGTATCCTCCTGGAGCCTGCCGTCGCATCTTTATCTTGTCTCGGCGTGGTCTGCCTCATGCCGCAGGACCAGCGGTTCCGCGTTTTGCAGGAATGATGTTCGGATGGAGAGCGACAAGCCACCCGACGGGATTTCGCGTCATAACTTGGCGACCGCGTGCGCGATAGGAACTGCCGAGCGCTGTGCGCAACGTCTCGCACTGGGAAAAATCCCGGAAACCACTGCTGCCATCATTGCTCCGATCCTCAGGCAAAATTGCAAACTGCCGGTGAATGGGTTTGTGACGCCCACAACTCGCGACGCGAGCGATTACAACGCGGCGCTAGAGCATTGCATGGCGACCATCCTAAGCTCGCCCGTACCCGATCCGCTCAAGTGGAAACTTGCACACGCTGCCGCCAAACTTGCGCTGCCGGACTACGCCTGGACCGACATTACTCGGCTCCTCTTCAAGCATCACATCTCATGGAAATATTATGTCATGAACGGCATCGAACCGGACTGCGAGGATGACGAGGCTTTGTCTTGCGGGCCGCGCCGCCAGAGCGCACACACACCAGGCATCTGGAATCCGCTGCCGTTCTTCGACACGGTGCGCGACGATGGCCAACTCGCCAACATAACCGAGCTCAAGGGATTCTATCGCGACGCACGCAACGGGACGTTGCCGCAAGTCGCCTGGATCTGTCCTGCAGGCCCCGTCAGCGAACATCCGCCGGCGCTCGTCAGTGCAGGACAGGCCTATGTCACCGGCCTGATCAACGCGATCATGCGCGGTCCCGACTGGAAATCGACGGCGATCTTCCTGACCTGGGACGATTGGGGCGGCTTCTACGATCATGTCGTGCCGCCTGCCGTGGACGCAAACGGTTACGGCTTGCGCGTGCCGGGACTAGTGATCAGCGCCTACGCGAAGCGGGGATTCATCGATCACCAGGTGCTGAGCCACGATGCCTATTTGAAATTCATCGAAGACGATTTTCTGGACGGCGCCCGTCTTGATCCCAAGACCGACGGCCGGCCGGATTCGCGGCCGAGCGTGCGCGAATCCGCTTCGCAGCTCGGCGATTTGTCGCGCGATTTCGATTTTGCCGACAAGCCGCGCCCGCCCCTGATCCTCACCGGCGGGCAGGAAAATTAGAGCGGTTCCGGCAAAAGTGTGCGCCCTCTTGCGTCCGGAACCGCGTCAAAACAATAATTTAGCGCGAAATGACAATTCGAAGAAAAGGCATTTCGCTCTAGACGCAGAGAATATTCCGGGAGCGCGCCCCTAATCGTTGGCGAGGTAGGACACGATCGCCTCGATCTGCGTGTCGGTCATGTCCTTCGTGTTGGCGTGCATGATGTCGTTCTCGCGCAGGAGCGAGCGAAAGCTTTCTAGCTGAGCGATAAGATAGGCGGCATGCTGACCGGCGAGTCGAGGAACCTGCCCTTTGCCCTCGCCGTGATCGCCGTGACAGGCGAAGCAAGGAGGTATGTTCTGTGCCACCACCCCTGTCATGTAGATATTCTTGCCTTCGGCCGCGAGCGTACCGCCGCTTTGCGGCAGCGTCGGCGGCTGAGCGGCATAGTAATGCGCGAGCCCCTCAATGAGTTTGTCGTCGAGGGTCGCCGACATGCCCCACATGTACGCGCGCGCATGCGGATCGGCACGCTTGTGATCGTGAAAATCCTTGAGCTGACTGGCAATATATTCCGCCTGCTGGCCGTTCAGCCGCGGAAAAGTGGGTGAAATGCTATCGCCTTTGTCACCATGACAGTCCCGGCAGACAGTCGTGACTTTGGCCGTCACCTCCGGCAACGGCGCCGCGCTATTAGAGTTGTCGGGCAGCGCAGGACTTCCGATCATGCACGCCGCAAAGACAACTCCAGCAATCGTGGCGAACCTCATGACCTTTCTCCCTCGCAGGCGCCGCGCATCAAAAAGCCAGCCACAAGAATCCGTAGAGCAAGTTGTTGTCCGATGCATTGCGGCCAGCACCGTCATAGTTGTCGGTCGCTCCGTCGAACTTGAAGAAGGCATTGTATTGCAAGCCCAGTTTCACGTTCAGCCAGGGCAGGTAATCCACCTCGGCCATTCCCCAGGTGGTATCAGGCGAGCCGTTGGCCGATCCGAAATAAACCGGATCGTGCGAGCCGCTGACATTGAATACCCCCAAAGTCGCGCCGAACTTGCGGTGCCAGAAATAGCTGCCGGTGAGATTCATGCTGTCGAGGCGATCGCTGGCATTGCTCGCAAGCCCGGCAGCGTAGCTCGCGCCGAGCTTTTCGTTTTCGTGAATCCAGCGGCCGTCCACCGAAATCTGACTCTCGTCGTCGGTGTATTCGTATTGCGTATCGAGACCTATATCGAGAAACCGATCACCCTGCCTTGCCTGCAGCGAGGCGTTGATGGCGTTGCCTGCCGGCGTGGTGGGATTCTCGAGGTCCGTGTAAAGCCCAAGAAAGCCTACCTCCCAGGAATTGTTTCCCCAGTCGTTCTCGTATGCGAAACGCCAATACGGCGCCACGCTCGAGATGATGTTGTTGTTGGCATTGGCGTTCTGGGCGTAGCTGGCGCCCTGCAGCGCCGAACGATACACGCCGACTTCGCCATAATAGGTTTGATCGACGAACGCGTAAGCCGACAGCCCGGCGACGACCTGTGCCATCGCGCCCTCGATTTGCGTGAGGGGCGGGCCTTGAATTGCAGGTGAGCCGATGAAGGGCTGGCTCCAGGCCGGCGTGCTGTTCCAGAGATCCTGGACGGTGGGATTGTTGTTCAGGCTCACGCCGTAAACGACGTTGTGACCGTCGAGATTGGCGACATCGGCATAGCGGATATCGGTGTTGTCTATGCCGACCGTGCCGCTTTGATCGTCATAAGTGAGCTGGAAATAGGCACCGATATTGTCGGAGATGCGTCCCGCGTAGAAGAGACTCGCCTGCTGAGGAAAATCCGTCGTCGTCTTGCTCGAATTCGAGTTGTTGGCCTTGTTCTGCACGCTTGTGGACGCCATGATCATCGCCGAGATGGGCGGTAAATCGCTCAGCGAGAGCGTGCTCTTCTTCGCCTGGTTGATGTCTTGTACCTTGAGCGTATTGAACAGCGTGTAGCCGCTCGCCTTGAACAGGCGGCCGAAGGGTGTGAGCTGCGGGAATATAGTGTGACAGGCTTCGCAGGCGAGGCCTGTCTGTCGGGCGAAGCTCGGAACGGCTTGTGCATTCTGCGATCCGAAAGCCGCCAGAAGCGCTACGGCGCCGGCTGTGCAAGAATGACCTCTCCGGCGCGCCGCAGCACGCGGACGATTACCAAGCATCTCGCCCTCTTGCTCAATAGTGCCAGAGCAAGACCGTGCATGATTCGCCGACTTCAGTCAAAACAAGAAACTACGTATACGCGCGCGCAAGTTCGGCGCATGTCGAGGTCAGCTCTTCTTGGAATAGAATCGGCACCAGCCGCTCGGGCTGATCGTGCCGTCGACAAGACTGCAGGACGAAGGCGCCTGGAACAGGGCGCACGACGCACAGCTCTGGTCGCCCTTGGCCTTGTCCTGATATCCGGCGGCGCTCTGTGCTATCTTGGCCTGCGCCGGTCCCGCCGCACCGATGAGAGCTGCCGCCCCGCCCGCCGCGACCGCTGCGCCGCGCAGGATTTGCCGGCGTGACAGGCTGGGAACGTTCGAATCGGACATGTCACATCTCCAGTTCGCAAATGACGGCAACGGCCACTTGTACCGGGATCGACTTCTCGCGGTCAATCCGCGACAAGATGTCCAATTCGCGGCATCGGCGAGATTTTTCGTGAGCAAGTCGCATCAGTCGCGAAAAGTATTTGATCTGCCTCAATGTCCGTCGACGGCCCCCCGAGCAGCATCACGCGCGAAAAGTCTCGTGGAGCTGAACGTGTCGAGCATCGATATCGGATATCTTGCCCTGGTGATCGGGGCCATGAGCATATTCGCCTTGACCCTCGGCGTGGTTTCCTTCTTCGCCGATTAGGTTTCCGGGAGCGTCGGCTTCCAGGCGGAAAACGCTGGCGCTGCGCGCAGCACCTTCGCGTCCGTCCCAAGATCGGGTATAAGGGCGGCTCATGCGAGGCGGCGCGTGCGCGCCTTGCGTTTGCATGTGGAGGACGCAATGCCAAGACCCCGGCGCCTGGAGCGAACTGCAGCATTCTTTGTCATCGCGGCAATGGCGCCCATCGGCGCTTACGCAGCCGATGTCGGGGCCGAGATCGCCAATGCGGAAATGCACGCGGGCCTTGCCGCGCAAGGCTCCGATGTGGCGACGGTGCATATGCACCTGCACCACACGCTCAACTGCCTGGTCGGTCCCAATGGCAGCGGCTTCGACGCCAAGGAGCTCAACCCCTGCCAGGGTGACGGCGACGGCGCCATTCCGGACGAAACCGATGCGGGAAAAAATAAGGCGCTGGAAGACGCTGCCGCAAAGGCCGCGGACGGCATTTCGGCAAGCGACCTTTCCACGGCGCAGCACGACGCCGCGGCCGTCGCAGCCATGTTGAAGGCCATCAAATAGGCCCCGTCAGCCAATAACATCCGCCGTTCGATGCGCCGATGCTTTCCGGAGCATCCTCAAGGACGCCGCGCCTCGAGAACGATTTGCGGCACATCGATGTCGGCGGGAAGATGGATCAGTCCGCGGATCACTTCGGCGGCCGAGCCGAAGGTGCTGATCGGGCGCGCGCGAAGGTCGAGCCCGCGCTTCAAATTCTCCTCGGCAAAGCGCCGCAGAACGTTCGTGTCGTCCGACGGCAGCCGCGAATCTGGCCCCATCATCTGCCCGGCGCGAACCATCGTCACCCGAATGCCGTCGGGCTCGAGCTCGCTTCGCAGGGCGTCGCTGAACCGCTCCAGTCCCGCCTTGCTGCTCTGGTAGAGCGAGAGCATGGCATGGGCAATGGTGACCGTCTCGCTACTGACATTGATGATGTGGCTGCCTTTTTTCAGCATCGGTATGGCTGCACGGGCGCAATAGATAGGCCCGGCGAGATTGGTCATCACCGCGTCGTTGATCTGGACGTCGGTCGCATCCTTAACGAAAAAGGGTTGATAGGTCGCGGCATTATTGATCAACACGTCGATCATGGGATTTTTTTCGGCGATCGAAAGAAACGCTTCGCGGACGGAATCGGCGCTGCCTACGTCGCACACCACGGCGTAGCAGGAACCGCCCAGCTCCTTGGCCGCCGCCTCGATCTTGGCGGGGGTTCGTCCAAGTACGACGACGGTTTCACCGTCGGCGGCCAAGCGTTGCGCCAACGCGCGTCCCAAACCCGAACCCGCGCCCGTAATGACAATGGACCTCATCTGCTGTTCCCTGAGAATTGACTGCGGCATTTCCGCCAGAGCGGTTCCAGCAAAAGTGTGCGCACTTTTGCGTACGGAACCGTGTCGAAACAATAACTTAGAGCGAAATGACGATTCGAAGAAAAGTCATTTTGCTCTAAAACATCGGGATAACCTGCGCGAGATCGACCGTGGTGCGGATGCCCGGCGCGGCGGCACAGACCATCGGCACGGCATTGACTGCGCGATGCGCCGTGAGTCCTGGTGTGAACAGCGGATACTGCTCGGGCGTCACGGGAAACGTGATGTTGACATCGAGAGGCGTGTCGCCGTCCACCCGGATGCGCCAGCCCGACTCCGCGCGCAGCTCCCATTCCCTGTGCTCGATGTCGCTGGTGCAATACCAGTTCGCCCGGAAGCGGATGATCGGCTTGTCGTTGCGCAGGCCGGTGACGGTGATGCGCAAGGCGCCGACCGTGCCTTTCTCGATCGTGCCGGCGGCAATCGTCTTCGTGCTTCGGGCGGCCGACATCTCGCCGGTGGCCTCGAATCTTTCGACCGGCAGGCCGATGGCGTCGGCAACCTGCGCCAGCGACGCGGCGAAATCGTGCTTCACGTAATCGACCTTGGCCTGGTCGAATTCGCCGGGCTGGGCGCCATAGCCCAGGACGTTGAAGATCATGTCGGGCGAATCGCGGCTGGTCATGTCGGCATATTCGTCGATGGTCAGGCATTCGTGCCGGCGCGATAGCGAAAGCAGCGGAATCGTCAGCGCCTCGGTGACGAAGCCGGGGCTCGCTCCGGTGCTGTAAACCGATGTTGCACCCTTGCGGCAGGCGTCCTCCACACGCGCGCGGATAGCCGGTTCCAAGTAGCGCGGGTGATGGAAATCGCCGCGGGTGGTGACGATGTTCTTGCCGGACGCCAAGAGCGCGCACACCTCGTCGAAATCCGTGCCCTGACGCATGTAGAGCACGCAATCGGCATTGAGCGCGACGATATCGTCAAGCGAACGCGTGGCCTTGATTCCCGTCGACGGCAATCCGCACAGCGCACCGGCGTCCTTGCCCGCCTTCTCCGGCGAACTGACATAGAGCCCTACGAGCTCCATCTTCGGATGTTCGATGACGCAGCGCAGCGAACGGGTGCCGATATTGCCCGTTGCCCACTGAACCACGCGATAACGCCTGCCTTCGGTCATGATTCTCTCCTGGTGTCGCCGTTTCCCATTGACGCAAGCTCAGAGCGCTTCGCGTTCGGTGCGCTCCGCCAAAATACCACTCAAAGCGTTTCCAGCGCGCCGCCCTTGGCAGCGGATCTGCGAATCGCATCGATCACTTGCATGGCCGCGAGGCCGTCGCGGAATGTCGGAATAGGCACGGCACTTGACGGCTCGCGGCCATCGGCGCCGGCGCGCAACACCTGGCACAGCCGCGTGAAAAGCTCCCGCTCGACATGCACGTATTGCCTGCCGGGCTCTGCATCCTTGTCCGGGTGCGGAGGAATGACAAGATCGTCCGGCACGGGCAGTTCTCTCATACCGTCGCGATCCGCCAGTTTCACCACGATTCCCTCCGACCACACCGTTCCAAGCGTACCGGCAACATGCGCCATCGATACGGGCGGCCCCCAGGCGCCGGCGGTGTGCTGCAGAACGCCTTCGAGGCCATCGGCAAGCCTGAAGCGCAATACGTAACTGTCTTCGGCACCCTTCGCTCTCGCAGCCACCGTCGGCAACGTGGCGCTCAGGCTCTCGAACTCGCCCAGCCAGCTGCGAACCTGATCGACGAGATGCGAACCATGGGCGCCGAGCCATCCGCCGCCAGCGCCTTCGTCGAACCACCATGCAGGCATTTTCGCGTCCGGATTGGCCACCAGCGGCAAATAGCTGACGAGCGTGAGCAAACGCGGCGAGCCGATCATGCCTTGCGCAATCGCGCGACCGACGAGCGCCCGCTCCGGCTGCCAGCGAAACTCGTTGCCGACCAGATGCATGACGCCGGCATTTTCTGCGGCAAACAACATGAGTTGCGCCTCGGCCGCATCATGGGCAAGCGGTTTCTCGCACAGCACGTGGCAACCGCGCGAGACGGCCTCGATGGTCAGCCCCGCATGCGTGTGCGGCGGCGTGGCAATCGTGACCGCGACCGCTCGGGTTTCCCTGATTGCCTCGCCAAGATCGGTGAAGCTTCGTGGCACGCCATGGGCATCGGCGCGGTGCGAGGTGCGCTCCGCGTCAGTCCCCACCAGACCCGCAACAACGAACCCTGCCGCACGAAGCGCCGGAATATGGACGCGGCAGCCAAACCCCGTGCCGACAACGAGCGCCGGCGGCGCCACCCTGGACTGCGTCATCCCTTTCCTCCCGGCATGATCGAACGCCTTCAATCGCCGCGAAAATTGAGCTCGAGCAGGACTCCGCCCGGCTCGACGACGAAAATCTGCCGCAATCCCAAATCGCTCACTCCGCCTTTGCGATATTCCAGGCCGAGCGTATCGAGACGGCGCTGCACGTCGTCATATCCTTTGCACGACAGCGCAACGTGATGCACGGCGCCGCTGTCGGCGCGCGCTTCAAACGGCCGCCATGTGTCGGACGGATAGGATGCATCTGCACTTCCCACGTGGACGACGGCATTTCCCTGCTGGTCCTTGAGCCAAAAGCTTACGCGAGAATCCGCGATCATTCCCAGCACGTCGGTGAAAAACGCAATAGTGGCCGCCGGATCCTTGACCCGAATGTTCACATGATCCAGGCCCTGAACGATCATTGTTGCGCCTTCCGTCGATATCGCCTGTGGCTAGGCTAGCGCGGAGTACGCACCGATGGAAATCCCATTCACCGCGCGGATGCACCGAGCTTTGCTGCGGCCCGCGCGGCTCCCAGGAAGGCAACATCGGTACGCGTAATCACGCAGGTCGCGATTCCGCGCAGATAGGTCTCAAAGCGTCCCTTGGATTCGAACCGGTGGCGAAATTCGCTGTGTTCCAGAATGCCGAGGATGCCGGGCGCGATTCCGCCGGCGACATAAACCCCGCCAAGCGCGCCGTAGCTCAATGCCAGGTTCCCCGCAACGCTGCCCAGGATAGCGCAAAACCGCGTCAGCGTGCGCCGGCAGGACGGGTCGTCTGCCAAGGCGCGGCGCGTGATTTCCTGTGGATCTTCGATCGCCTCTCCCGCACCTTCCAGACGATTGAGCGCATCGTGCAGGCTGCGAAGACCCGGACCGGACAGAATGCGTTCGACCGAGACGTGGCCGAACCGGGCGCGCATGAATTTCAAAATCTCGATCTCGACATCGTCCTCGGGCGCAAATGACGCATGCCCGCTTTCGGCTGCCATGGCGCAGGCAGCCCCTTCATCGCGCACGAGCGCGGAAGCGCCGAAGCCCGTGCCGGGCCCCATGACGGCGACGCTGAAGCGCCCGTCGGGCGTTCCGGGGCCGATCTGCTGCAGATCGCCGGGGCCGAGAACCGGCGTTGCCAGCGCCACCGCCACGAAATCGTTGAGGATTCGCGCCGCGGAAAAGCCCATTGCTTTCAATTCCGTTTCGCTCAAGCTCCAGCCGAGATTGGTGAACTGCACGCTGCCGCTCTTTACCGGTCCGGCTGCCGCTACCGCGATGACCGCCGGCGAGCGGCCCGTGTCCTTGAGATATGTCGCGATCGTATCCGAGGCTCGAGCGAAATCCTTCGAGTGATAGTGGCGAACGTCCCTGGGTAGACCTTCCGATAAGTCCACTGCGGCGAGGCGCGCATTGGTTCCGCCGAAATCGCCGACGAGGGCCTCTCCGGCACGTGATGTCTGTGTCGCCATGACTTTCTTTCCGGTTCGTTAGCGCATCATGATCACAACGTGCCGCGCATTGCTCGCAGGCGGCTGGGGTCCTGGAGTAAACGTAAACACTTAGTCAATCCAGCACCTTAAACCTTTGTGAAGCTCCCCGAGACATATTCGCTACGCGTCCTGCGCCAGGAAAGGCCAGGCGTGCCGGCGAAACACTCGGGAGAGCTCCCGCTTGTCGATCAAGCAAATACTGCGCGGATTTGCACTCTGCTGCGCTTTCTTGATCGCGACCTCCCGGGCGTCGGAGGGCGCAGACCCTTCGCTGCGCACGGACATCGAAGCCGGCATTCGCGCGCTGGGATTCCTGGACACGCTGCCTAGCGACAACACAATCGACATCGGCGTTGTTTACTCACTTGCGGCGCCGCAGGGCAAGACGCAAGCACAAACGCTTGCATCGACCCTCGACAGCATGCCGGGCCCCAACTCCAAGTCGCTGCATGCGGAAGCAGTGGGTACAGAAGAACTAGCGCAAACGCAAAAGCGACTGGACGTACTCTTCCTGCTCCCCGGTTCGTCAGCCAGTTCGGCCAGCATAATCGACTTCATTCGCCACCGCCATGTCGTGAGCATTTCCAACGATCCCGCCTGCCTGGACGCCCGATGTTGCGTGCTCATGGTGAGCACCGCGAACGGCGTGAACATCGTACTCGACACCGCGCTCGCCGATTCCATCGGAGCGCATTTCTCAACCGTCTTTGCGATGATGGTGAAGCGCAGATGAGCAAGAATACTCCCGCAAGGCGCTTGTTGTTTTTCTCCTCCATCGCTCTGTTCGCCGGCACGGCGGCCGTGGCGTGCAGCCCGGCTTGGGCACAGGAATTGGGCTATGGCGCCTTGCAGCAGCTGTTCGGCGAACCGGTGACCACGAGCGCTACCGGCACGCCGCAGCGCGCAACCGACGTACCCATCAGCATGATCATCGTAACGGCCGACGACATCCGCCGGTCCGGCGCGCGCGACATACCGGGCGTGCTGCAGCATGTGATTGGAGTCGATGTCCTGCAATGGGGCAGCGACGCGGCGGACGTGTCCATCCGCGGCTACGATCAGGCGCTGTCCGCGCGGGTCCTCGTGCTGATAGACGGCCGGCAGGTTTACGCCGATCACTATAACTTCGTTCCCTGGTCGGCCCTGCCGGTCGAACTCAGCCAAATCCGCCAGATCGAAATCGTGGAAGGGCCCAACGCCGCCCTGTTCGGCTTCAACGCCGTAGGCGGCGTCATCAACATCATCACTTACAATCCGCGCTACGACAGCATCAATACCGCCAGTGCGGACGGCGGAACACAAGGGCTGGCGGAAGGCTCCGGCGTGACGACCTTCCATCTCGACTCGATCGGGACATTCCGCCTCGCCGGCGGGATGCGCACGGATGACGGGTTCGGTACGCCGCTCCCGCAGGGTACCAACGACGTGCCGCGTACGGCGAACCAACGATACGAAATCAATGGCGTCGCAGATTTCAACCTGGCCGACGATGTCACGCTCACGCTGAGTGCAGCCCATTCCTTCGAGCGCGATAACGACGTAGGGCCCTACTACGCGCAGTTCCTTGAGCGCGTTGAGGCCGATTCCCTCATGGCCAATCTCGCTGCGGATACGGACTTCGGATTGATCAAGTTCAGCATCTACAACAATTGGCTCACGATTCATTCAGTGCTGCCACCGTTCGGAGCGCCGACATTCGACAATCGCATCACGGTCGCTCGCGCGGAAGACATGTTCAACCTCGGCACGAGCAATACGCTGCGCTTCGCATTCGAATACCGCAACACGACGATGAACTTGTTGCTTCAGCCGCAGGGCGACATCTTCTACGATGTCCTCTCCGCCTCCGCCATGTGGGATTGGCACGTCACGCCCTCGCTGTCGCTCGTCAATGCCGTACGCGGCGACCGGCTTTCCTTGCGCACCAGCGATTTGCCGGCGGTCATCGTCGCATCCGACAGCGTCGACAAGCGCAAGTTTGAGGGGATCAGCTTCAACAGCGGCCTGGTCTGGAAGGCGGACGACATCGACACGTTCCGGCTGACGGCGAGTTGCGGCGAGCAACTTCCCAGCCTTACCGAGTTCAATATGCAGATCGCGCAGGCCCCGATCATGCAGCTTCTTGGGCTTGGTGCGCTCCAACCCACCGAAGTGACGAACTACGAGGCTTCCTGGAATCGCGATCTGCCCGTGTTCGACAGCCGATTGCAGGTCGGTTTCTTTCGCCAGCAGACGACGGATGTCAGGAGCTTTATTGGCGGATTTTTCGGCCGCCCCATCCCCGGTTATACCGTCCCCTTCTATCTGATCCCGGAAAACATCGGCTCGTCGAACGCCGACGGCGTGGAGTTGCGTGCGAATGGAGATCTTGACCAAGGCTGGCGATGGAGCTTCGGTTACCGAGCGGAAATTCTCAACGATCATTTCGCGCCGTTCGCCGTCGACGGCAGGTCGCCGGTAGACTTCGAGCACACAACGCCCGAACACATGGTCAAGGCGGGCCTGGGCTGGTCGGACGCAAAATGGGAAACCGATGCGTATGTGAACTATCAGTCGAATACGTTCGGTCTGCGGCCGGCGCCGCAGTTTTCCCAAACGACATTGGTCGCAATTCCAAATTATGTCTCGGTGGATGGCCGTGTCGCATACAAGTTCACCGACTCCGTAACGCTCGCAGTCTCCGGGCAGAACCTGCTGCAGTCACCCCAGGAACAGACCTCCGGTCCCAAGGTGGCCCGGCAGGTGTTTGCGACCCTTTCGTTCAACTTCTGAGCTTCGCAAAGGCGCTATCGAAATGGATTTCTTCTGGCAGATCACGATCGTTGAGTTCCTTCTCAACGTTGCCGTGTTCGCGGCCGCGGTGATTCTCTACGGACCATTGCGAACACTTGCCGTGCGCCTGCCCATTGACAAGCGCATCGCCGAAAACATGGCAACCGGATTGCTTTTCGGGGGCGCGACGGCGATTGCGCTGCTCTTGCCGGTGCATTTGAGCGGAGGGGCTTCCGTGGGAAGCCAAACCGTGCTGCTTGCGCTTGCCGGCCTGATTGAAGGACCCGCATCGGCAATCGTCGCCGCTGCGATATCCACCTCGGCGGGGCTTTTTCTGTGGAGCAATGGGACGAGCCTTGACGATTCGGCCGTGCTGACGTCCCTGGTATCGACCGCGGTCGGGCTCGCCATGCGCCATGTGCTCGATCTCAGGAGAAACGTTCCGAAGGGACAGGTCGGCTATTACCATTCCGCCGTGCTCGGCGCTCTTGCCGCGTGCGGCAGCCTCATTGTGTTCTGGAAGCTGCAAGGCTCCTCCGCGGTGGCCGATGCCGCGCTGGCCGCGTTTGGATCGAACACGTTCGCCGCTCTGATCCTGGGAACTTTGCTGCTGCACGAGAAGCGCCGCCACGCGGCGGAAGACGAACTCAGGGAAAACCAGGCGCGGCTCGCTCAACAAGCGCGCGACCTTGCGGAGGCGCGCGATTCAGCCGAGAGGGCCAATCGCGCGAAATCTGCGTTCCTCGCCAATATGAGCCACGAAATCCGCACACCCATGAACGGCATCATCGGCATGACGGGCCTGCTCATGGAAACCGATCTTACCGCAGAGCAGCGCAAATTCGCCGAGATCGTGCGCGAATCGGGTGACGCGCTGCTCAGCATCGTCAACGACATTCTCGACATCTCGAAGCTGGAAGCCGGCAAGCTCGAAATCGAGAACATTGCCTTCGACCTCAGCGACGTCGTAGAAGCATCCACCAGCCTCATGGCGGCCAAGGCACGGGAAAAAGGAATCGACCTGGGTGTCTATGTCGATCATGCCGTTCGCGGCGCCTATATGGGCGATCCGACGCGCCTGCGCCAAGTGCTGCTCAACCTTGTGGGCAATGCGATCAAGTTCACGGAGAAGGACGGGGTTTCGCTGCAGGTCTTCGCGCAGCCGGACAGGGACGATTCCGCTATACGCTTCGAGATCACCGACACCGGTGTAGGCATTCCCGAAAGCGTCCGCGAGCGGCTCTTCCAGAAGTTCAGCCAGGCCGACAGCTCCGTTACGCGACGCTACGGAGGAACCGGACTGGGGCTTGCGATCTGCAAGCAACTGGTCGAGCTGATGGGCGGCGAGATCGGCGTGACCAGCAAGACGGGCGCCGGATCGACGTTCTGGTTCCAGCTCCCGCTCGTCCGAACCGGCCCCAGCGCCCGGGATACCAAGACGTTGCCGCAGCCGGTGAAGGGGATCAAAGTTCTGATCGTCGACGACGTGGCGATGAACCTCGAGATACTCGGCCGCCAGCTCGGCGCCTTCGGTATGAAGGTAGCGGCCGCTCCGGACGGGTTTGCCTGCATGGCCGAGCTCGAACGCGCCTGGGTCAGCGGCAAGCCCTACGACCTGGTGTTCCTCGATCAGATGATGCCGGGTCTGTCCGGCGAGATGCTGGCCGAGCGAATCCGCAAGGCCGAGTTTCACGACATCAAGATCGTGATCACCTCTTCCGCGGGACCAAGCGGCATTGCCAAGTCTGCGATTGCGGTGATCGACAGCTGGATCGAGAAGCCCATTCGCCACGAAGATCTTCTACGCTGTATTTCCAGGCTATACGGTCAGAGGATGCATACGGGCGAACAGATGCCGGCCAAACGCGACATCCGCCTGCCGGCGAGCGGCGATGGCGATGAGGGCCGGCGGGCAAAACTTCATCTGTTGCTGGCGGAAGACAACAAAATCAATCAGCAATTTGCGCTTGCGGTGCTGGCCAAGGCCGGTCACGAAGTGGAAGTCGCGGAGAACGGCCATCAGGCCGTCGATGCCGTGCGCAACGGCTCGTTCGACGCGGTGCTCATGGACGTCCATATGCCGGAGCTGGACGGCGTCGAGGCCACCAAGCAGATCCGGGCGCTGCCGCCGCCCGCAGGTCAAGTCTTCATCATTGCGATGACGGCGAATGCGATGGCGGGCGCCGAAGCCGAATATTTGGCCGCCGGCATGAACGATTACATCTCGAAGCCCGTGGATCTGAAGGTGCTGCGCAGCAAGCTGGCGTCCCTTCCGCACCGGGCGCATCGCGCAGATCAGGGCAACGTCGCGCAATCGGTCGCCCGTTCGGAAACCGCCAACGTCCTCGACCTCGACAAACTTGCCGAGCTCAATAGCGTGCTCTCCCTGGCGAAAGTGACCGGGCTGGTGTCGGCATTCCTGACCGAAGTGGCGCAACGGCTTCAAAGCATCGAATTTGCCATTGCCCGAACCGATTTTCCTGCTGCTGCCCGCGAGGCGCACATGCTTGTATCCACGTCGGGGAATCTCGGAGCGATGCAGCTCAGCGCTGCCGCACGCACGCTGGAACAGGCCTGCCGGCAGGGCGACGAAAAGTCGATAGGCCCGCTTGCAGCGGAACTGAGCCGCGCCGCGGCCTCTGCAACCGTTGCACTCAAACGCTGGATGGCACAGCCGCAGTTAAGCGAGCGTCATGCCGTTACCAATGAATAGTTTGTCTGTTCGGACATGCAGTTTGACTTGATGGCCGCAAGTCTTAATTGCCGTTTTAGACGAGGCGGCCGATTTAAGCGCTTGGGAAAGATCGAGGAGCGATCATCTCGGGCGACGTAATCGGCACCGCGCAATCCACCCCCAGTACGATGCACCGGCTGCCGGCGGCCCAAATCCTTCGCTCGGTCGCAGCGCACTGCGCCTCATAACAGGCGTGCGAGACCGAGCCCGAGCACTGCCAAAACGACCATGAAAGTCAAAATGCCCGCGGCGCGCGACAGCTCGGGGCGGGCAAAACGCTTCTCTACCCAGTCCGTAACCGCAACATGGGAGATCGCAGCCAAGCTGAGGCAGACCATGGCGGCGAGCCCGGCTTCAAGCAGGCGCCCGCCAAAGGCGAATCCCGCGCCGGTTCGATGAAAATGCCCGAAATAAATCCCGCGGCGGCGCAAGAGATGAACACCGCGGAGGAGATGGTGGACCGTAATAACCAGCAGCCGCAGTGCGCAATCAAGCAAATCGATCATATGTGCGAGATTAGCGCATATTTCCCGTGCGCCCGGCTGGATAGCGCCTCGGGGCTGAAGCCATGCCGGGGATTACAGTCGATAGCTCTCACCCGCGGCGATCACAATTTGCTTGTGGCGGAAGTCTCATCTTGACGCAAAACGGCGGGAAGCGGATACATTTTTACGCCCGCCCATGAATGTCGCTGGGCTGCAAGACGGGCCCGGCCGGTCGGTCTGGCGACGAAATCTCGGGCCGCAAATCGAGGGCGCTGCCGAGACGGCGCCCTTCGTATGTTGCAAGAGCAGGATGCTTGGCCGCCGCTCCCCTTGGCGCCTCGATGCGATGGCGTTAATGCAAGCGCGGGATCGGACGCGAAACATGCTGGAACATCTGAAAGCCAAGAACCGGGCCTGGGCCGCGCGGGTGACCGCGACCGATCCGGATTTCTTTCGCAGACTCGAGCGCCAGCAGGCGCCGGAATATCTTTGGATCGGCTGCGCCGACAGCCGCGTGCCGGCCAACGAGATCGTGGACCTCGACCCGGGCGAGCTGTTCGTCCACCGCAATGTGGCCAATCTCGCTCCGCCCCAGGACGCGAATTACTTGTCGGTCCTTCAATTCGCCGTGGACATCCTGAAGGTGAAGCACATCCTGGTCGTCGGCCATTATGGCTGCGGCGGCGTCAGCGCCGCCGTGGACGGCAGGCGCCGGGGCTTGGTGGACCATTGGCTGCATCCGATCCGGGAAGTCTACCACGAACACCGTGGCGAGCTCGAAGCCATCGCCGACGCGCGCGCGCGCATGAACCGGCTCTGCGAGATGAACGTCTGCAGGCAGGTCAGGAACGTCGCTTCCGACGTCTTCGTTCACGACGCCTGGGCGCGCGGCCAGGAGCTGCACGTGCACGGCTGGGTATATTCCCTATCCGACGGCCTGGTAAACGACCTGAACGTGACGGTCAGCCGGAATGCCGGCTGAGCTGCCCCATTGCCCCGGCCAAGCCTTTCCGGTATAGGCCCGCCCCTTGGCGGCTGCGGTCGCGGGAATCCCAGGCGCGAGCCTGGGATCATGCCGGATGGTCCGGCGTCCCGGCGATCCGATACAAACCTGGGCGCTCCCCGCCTGGGCAACGTACCGCAGCCCGGAAAGGGACTTGGAATGGCTCTTTACGAGCATCTGCTCATCGCGCGCCAGGATATCAGCGCCCAGCAGGTCGATGCGCTGGCGACCCATCTGAAGACTATCGTCGAAGGCGAAGGCGGCAAAGTGGAAAAGCAGGAATATTGGGGCCTGCGCTCGCTTGCCTACCGCATCAAGAAGAACCGGAAGGGGCACTACGTGCTCCTCAACATCAATTCTCCCGCCAAGGCAGTGCAGGAATTGGAGCGCCAGCTCAAGATCAATGAAGACGTGCTGCGCTTTCTCACGGTGAAGGTGGACCAATTCGAGCAATCGAGCTCCAACAAGGCGCGCCGCGAAGCCGAGCGCAAGCCGGAAGCGCAAGTTACGGAAACGGAGAGCGAACAATGAGCCAAGCCGGAGCCCAACGCCGTCCCTTCTTCCGCCGGCGCAAGACCTGCCCGTTCTCGGGCGCCAACGCTCCGAAGATCGACTACAAGGATGTGAAGCTCCTGCAGCGATTTATTTCCGAGCGCGGCAAGATCGTGCCTTCCCGCATCACTGCGGTTTCCTCCAACAAGCAGCGGCTGCTTGCGCTCGCCATCAAGCGGGCGCGGTTCATGGCGCTGCTTCCCTACGTCGTGAAGTGAGGCGCCCATGCAAGTGATCCTGCTCGAAAGGGTCGAGAAGCTCGGCCAGATGGGCGACGTGGTGAAAGTGCGCGATGGGTTTGCCCGGAACTTTCTCTTGCCCAAGAAAAAGGCGTTGCGCGCCACCAAGCAGAACCGGGTGTTTTTCGAGACCCAGAAGACCCAGCTCGAGGCACACAACCTTGAGCGCAAGGCGGAGGCTGCAGCCGTCGCCGAGAAGCTCGACGGCAAGCGCTTTGTGCTCCTGCGCCAGGCCGGCGACCGCGGCCAGCTCTACGGCTCGGTCAGCCCGCGCGACATCGCCGATGTCGTGAGCGCCGGGGGCTTCTCGATTGCGCGCACCCAGGTTCCTCTCGACAAGGCGATCAAGACCATCGGGCTGTTTCCCGTTTCGGTCGTGCTGCATCCTGAAGTCCGTGTGAACGTGACCATCAATGTGGCCCGCACGGAAGAGGAGGCGGAACGCCAAGCCCGCGGCGAGGACGTGCTGGCCGAGGCGCCGGCGGAGGAAGAAGAAACGGTCGCCGCCGCCGAGGAGCTGTTCGAGGAAGGGGCCGCGCCCGCTACCGAGCCCGCCTAGCGATCCTCGCCCGGTTGGCAGGGGACTGTCTTGCGAAGCGGCGGTAGAACACCATCGACCCTTAACCTCGCGTAGGTTATCTTTGGGCGCTTCCCTCGCAAATGGACGAGGAAAGAGAGGTAGACATGTCCGCGGTCACAGATCTGAAGCGTGTCAGCGTCCCGGAGATCCGCGGCCGCAAGGGCTGCAGTCCGATCGTCTGCCTCACCTGCTATCATGCGCACACCGCAAGGCTGCTCGACGAGCATGTCGATCTGATGCTGGTGGGCGACTCGGTCGGCATGGTCATGCACGGGATGGAGACGACGCTCGGCGTGACGCTCGATATGATGATCCTGCATGGCAAAGCCGTAATGCGCGGCAGCCGGCATGCACTGGTCGTCGTCGACATGCCCTTCGGCTCCTACGAGGAAAGCCCCAACGTAGCCTTCCGCAATGCGTCCCGGGTGATTCGGGAAACAGGCTGCGGCGCCATCAAGCTCGAAGGCGGCGCCCGCATGGCCGAGACCATCGCCTATCTCACACAACGCGGCATTCCGGTGATGAGCCATATCGGCTTGACGCCGCAGATGATCCAGATCTTCGGCGGCTTCAAGACGCAAGGGCGCACCGAAGCGGAGTGGCCTGCCATTGTGGCGGATGGCAAAGCCGTAGCGCAGGCGGGCGCCTTTGCCGTGGTGCTGGAAGGCATGGCCGAGCCGCTGGCCGCCAAGATCACCGGCGAAATCGCCATTCCTACAATCGGCATCGGCGCGTCGGCTCAATGCGACGGACAGATTCTCGTCATGGAGGACATGCTGGGGCTCAATCCGCATCCGCCGAAATTCGTGCGGGAATACGCCCATCTTGGCGGCGATATCGAAAGAGCCGTGAAAGCCTATGCCGAGGACGTTCGCGCTCGCCGCTTCCCGGGCACGGAAAACGTCTATCCCATGAAACGCGCCGGCTGAGCGCCCCTTTCGGCCTTCCGTCTCCGGCTATGAGTTGCCAGGGCGCGCACTCAAGGCTAATCATCGCGCGCCATCAAGGCGTTGGGTCGAAGAGGACAATCCAGTGACCGATATCTTCCGCGAGGTGGAGGAGGAAGTCCGCCGCGAGCGCATCGAGCAGCTCTGGAAACGTTATGGCGACTACATCGTCGCGGGCGTGGCGTTCGTCGTCATCGCCGTGGCGGGCATCGAACTTTGGCGGGTCTACGAGCAAAAGCAGATCATAAAGGCATCCGAAGAGTACAGCGCCGCCCTGCAGCTCACCACGAGCGGTCAATCGGCCCAAGCCGTCGAACTGTTCGCCAAGCTCGCCGCAAACGCGCCCGGCGGCTACAAGGCCGTATCCAGGCTTCAGCAAGCCGAAGCCATGATGACGGCCGGCAACCGGATCGACGCCATCGCGATCTATCGGGAGATTTCATCAGGCAGCGATCCCTATCTGGCCGCAATCGCGAAGATTTATCTGGGATGGGCGCTCGTCGACCAGTCTCCGAAATCGGAGATCGAGAGCCTTCTGTCCCCCCTGTTGGTTGCGGGCAACGCCTGGAGCCCACTGGCGCGCGAGGTCGCTGCCTATGCGGATTACCGCGCCGGCGACACGAACGCGGCCATCGGCGCGTACCAGTCGATTATTGCCGACGCGAATTCACCGCAATCGCTGCGCCAGCGCGCGCTCGTGATGACCGCCTTCCTGAAGGCAAGGGGCGACAGAAATTACGGCAAGGTGCCGGCGCCTGCTGCGCCGCCGCCGGGCGCAAATCCTGCCGGCGCCGGAGGACCTCCCGCCAGATGAAAATTCGCGCGCTAAACCTGCTCGCCGGTCTCGCAGGCATTCTCGCTCTTTCCGGCTGTAGTGTGCTGAGCGGCATCGGCGACATGACCTCCGGATGGTTCAGCAGCTCGCACAAATCGCATCTGAAGGGCGAACGCATCTCCGTCATGTCGGCTGAAGAAACGGTCAAGGCGGATCCGCAGCTTGCCGACACAAAGGTGGTTCTGCCGCCTCCCTACACGAATGCGGATTGGCCCGAGCCGGGCGGATATGCGGCCAACGCGATGTACCACCTCAAGGCCGACGGCACGCTGCAGGTTGTCTGGCGCACCGACGCCGGCAAAGGCTCCGACGATGATTCCCGGCTCACGGCGCCACCGATCGTCGCCGACGGCCGCATTTTCGTGCTTGACGCAGAAGCACATGTTTACGTGTTCAACGCCAAGGACGGCCAGCCGGTCTGGGACAAGGACCTGTCGCCCCCGAGTCCCGACCAATTCACGTTCTTCGGCGTCTTTGGGGAAGACATGTCGATCGACCCTTCCAAAGGCTTCGGCGGCGGCGTGGCATACGACGAGGGCAAGGTCTTCGTCTCCACCGGCTTCGGATCGGTTTTCGCGCTCGACGCGGCCACGGGTGCGCAAAAGTGGAAAACCGACCTCGGCGTGCCGATCGTCAATGCCCCGGTGGCGAACGGCGGACGAGTTTTCGTCTCTTCGGAAGACAATCATTTTGTCGCGCTGGCCGAAAGCGACGGCCGCACGCTTTGGGATCATCAGGGCATTACGGAATTGGCCGGCATTCTTGCCAGTACGAGCGCCGCAGTATCGGGAGATTATGCGATCATCCCCTATACATCGGGCGAACTGTTTGCGGTGCGCGTGGAAGACGGCCATCCCGCCTGGAACGACATGCTGACGCGTTCCGGTAACGTCACCGCATTGTCGGAGCTTGACGACATCGCAGGCCGGCCGGTCGTCGATCGCGGCATGGTGTTCGCGATCAGCCATTCCGGCCTTATGGCGGCCATCAATCTGAACACCGGCGACCGGGAATGGTCGCGCGACGTAGGTGGAATTCAAACGCCGTGGGCGGCAGGCGATTATCTCTATGTGGTGTCGACCGACGCCCAGGTGCTGTGCCTGGAGCGCAAGGACGGCCGCGTGAAATGGATTCACCAGCTGCCGCGCTGGCAGGACCCCGACGACAAGGAAGACCCCATCAGCTGGTCGGGGCCCGTGCTCGTTTCGGACCGGCTCATCGTCGCATCCTCGGACGGATATGCCGAGTTGCTGTCGCCCTACACGGGAGAGCTGCTTGGCCGCATCACAATTCCCGACGGGACATTCATCTCGCCGGTCGTGGCCGACGGGACGCTCTATCTCGTGACCGACAGCGCAGAGCTGGTCGCGCTACGTTAGCGGTGGAAGTCCGACACGTGAATCCCACCTTCACTGTCATGGCCCGGTTTCGCGAAGCGGAATCCGGGCCGCCCAGTTAGCAGTGCGGATGATCCACTCCTCCTACGCTGCTCCGCAGCTTCGGAGGACTTGCAGCAGACCCGCCTAAGCCCGAGGCGAAGGCGGGCTGGGTGGCCCGCCTTCGCGGGCCATGACAGAGAGGGCGGATGGCTATCACTGTCGCGATTGTCGGCCGGCCTAATGTCGGTAAATCGACGCTGTTCAACCGGCTCGCCGGCAGAAAGCTTGCCATCGTGCACGACACGCCCGGCGTCACGCGTGACCGGCAGGAAGCGCTCGCACAGATCGGACCGCTCGCATTGCGCTTGATCGACACGGCGGGCATGGACGAGGGAGTTCCTGGCTCGCTGGCGCAACGGACGCTGGCGCAAACGAAGAATGCGATTGCCGAAGCCGACCTGTGCCTGTTCCTGGTGGACGGACGCGACGGTATCACCGCCGGCGACGAGACGATCGCCGACGTGCTTCGGCGCTCGGGCAAGCCTGCCATCCTCGTTGCCAACAAATGCGAAGCGCAGCGCCGTGTCGACGTGTCGGATGCGTTCCGGCTGGGATTCGGCGAGCCGGTGCAAGTCTCCGCCGAGCACGGCACAGGCTTTGGCGATCTTGTCGATTCGCTGGCGCCGTTCGCGGCCGAGCGGGAGGCGCCGCCGGAAACGGAACAGCCAAGGAAAGACGCGCCGCTCAAGCTGGCGATCGTCGGCCGCCCCAACGTCGGCAAGTCCAGCCTGTTCAATCGGCTTCTGGGCGAGGAGCGCGCACTCACCGGACCCGAGCCGGGATTGACGCGCGACGCCATCGCCGCGACCTGGCAAATCGACGACCGCAAAATCGTGTTGCACGACACCGCAGGACTGAGAAAGCGCGCCCGGGTTCACGGCCAGGCATTGGAACAGCTTGCGGTCGAAAGCGCACTCAACGCGATTCGCTTTGCCGAATGCGTGGTTCAAGTCATCGATTGCACCGCTCCCTTCGAGAAACAGGATCTCTCCATCGCCGATCTCATCGCCCGCGAGGGCCGCGCCATCGTGTTCGCCGCCAACAAATGGGATTTGCTGGAGCCCGAACCCGGCGCAATCGGCAGGCTCAGGCGACTGCTCGACGATCTCCTGCCGCAGATTGCCGGCGCGCCGCTGGTGGCCATCTCGGCATTGACCGGCGAAGGGATGCAAAGGCTGTTTCCCGCCGTGCTCGCCGCCGACGAGGCCTGGAACCGTCATATCTCCACCGCGGAGCTCAACCGGTTTCTCGGACGCGCTATCGAGCGGCATCCCCCCCCCGCCATCCGCGGCCGCAGAGTGCGCGTGCGCTACATGACACAGCCGAAAACACGGCCGCCCACCTTTGCGCTGTTCGGCAACCAGCTGAAATCCCTGCCGCAATCCTGGCTGAGGTATTTGCAAAACGAGTTGCGCGCGACGTTCAAGCTCGACGGCACGCCCATCCGCTTCTCCTTGCGCACGACAAAAAATCCGTATGCGGATGAGTAGCCCGACAACCCATTGGCGCGGTAGACCGCGCCCGAGAATACCGTGCTGCCGCAGCCGCAGTTGATGGCCGGAAACAGAAGACGTGTCGACGGCTGGCACTTGAAAAGCATCGAAGACCGCCGCGGCAGGCGGGATCCGGGCCGTCCTCGGCCCGGTATGCCTCATTTAGGCCGAAAAGGCAGGCCATGCGTTCCTTCGGAGGGGCGCGGCGTCAGCGGCCTTAGCCGTCCGACCGAAGTGCCCACTGAAGGGAGCCTATATGTTGCGCAAATTTGCCCTGCTGTTCGCGATTCTGATCGCGCTGGTGCCGCTCATGCCGGCGAGCGCGGCCGATACGGTGAGCGACCCGGCAGCGCAGCAGATCCAGACCTTTTATGCCTCGCTTCTCGACGCCATGAAGCGCGGACCGCAGCTCGGGATGATGGGCCGCTACAAGCTGCTCGAACCGGCCGTGGATAAAGCGTTCGACCTGACGAACTCGATGCGTCTCATCGTCGGTCCGAGCTGGAACACCATGTCGGACGCCGACAAAACCGCACTGATAGCGGCGTTCCGGCGCATGACCATTGCCAATTATGCCAGCAACTTCGACACCTATTCGGGCGAGCGCTTCGAGGTCGATCCCAACATCCAGACGCGCGGACCCGACAAGCTCGTGCAAAGCAAGCTCGTTCCGCAACACGATGTGCCGGTACTATTTGTCTACCGGATGCGCGAGAGCGGCGGCACGTGGAAGATCATCGATGTCTATCTCGCGGGCTTTGTCAGCCAGGCAGCGCTGAAGCGGTCCGATTTCGCTGCCACCCTTGCAACCCAGGGACCGCAGCGTCTCGCGGCACGAATCAACAGCCTGGCGGACTCATCGCTCGCCGGTGCAAAAGCCGGCCAGTAGCCGACTCGAACGGTTTAATTTCACCACGAAGCGTGTTGCCTTCGAGATTGTCCGGCGCGAGGCGCAAATAGATCTCACACAGAGCCGCAGAGGCAACGCGTGCACCTCGCGCCGCCGCTGACTCTCCGTGTCTCTGTGTGAGATTTTTCCGACCGGCGAGCTTGAAACTCAAATCGTCTCCGGAATGCCTTCGCGGTGAGTTGCCAGCGCCAGCAACGCCGGCAGAAAAAACAAAACGCACACCAATATCCAGAAAAGAGAGATCGCCAGCAGCTCGCCCATGCTGGCGACGCCGGGGTGGCTGGAAATCCACAGGGTGCCGAAAGCCGAAGCCGTGGTTCCGGCGCTCAAGAGCACGGCACGGGTCAACGGCGATTGCAGAAGCCGGCGGGCGCCCGACCGCCAGGCCATCACGAAATAGATGTCGAACGCCACGCCGATGCCGAACAGGAGCGGCAGGGCGATGATGTTGGCGAAGTTCAGCTGCAGGCCGACGGCAACGCAGGTTCCAAGCGTCAGGATACCGGCCAGAACCAGCGGGCCGAGCGCGATCGCCACGTCCTTGAGGCGCCGCAGCGCGATCACGAGCAATATCGTTATGGACAGGAATGACAGTGCCGCAGCCTGCCCGAAGGCGCGCACGATGGTGACGCCGGACTCCTCGATCGAGATCGGCGTACCCGTGGCGTCCGGCGCCACGGCACGCACTTCGCGCACGAACGAGCCGATCACGCGATTGTCGTTGGCGTTGCCCTTGGGAAAGAGCTCCACGCGATAGGTTCCGTTGGGCACCACCCAATCGCCTGTCAGATCGGCGGGCAGCGTAGCCAGTCTCACCGGCTTGGGGGTGAGCGAAATGCGAAGCCGATCCAGCATCGTATTGAGATCGGGGACCAGCGCATCTTCGGCGTGCGCGCGCAAGGATTTGGGTCCTGCGGCGAGGCGCCGAAGAGCTTGGGCAAGATGAATCGCCACCCGCGCCGGGGCGCCGTGCCCTGCCTTGGCGGCCGCATCGAGGGCTTGCGCCGCGTCCACAAGGCTCGCGACGTTGTCCCGGTCGCCGGGGGGCGGGCGGACGACGAGAGGATTGATCGTCGGATCGAGCAGATCGGAAGCGTCGGCGATGGTTGCAAGCTTCGCCGCCTGACCGTCGGGGACGAAACTGTCGATCATGAGCACCTGCGAAACGATGGGGAGCGCGGCAAGCACAGTGGCGCGCTTTTGCGCCTGCGCATGCGAAGGGGCCAGGACGTTGATCGTATTGGGCGAGGTCTGCGGGTCCTTCATCAGATCGAGAGCGGTGGCAACCGACTCGATCTTCGGATTGCGCAAATCGAGCGGATTGAAGTCGAAACGCAGCGACGGCAGCAGCGCCGCAGCGACGCCGCCCAGCAGGACCGCGGCGAGAACGACGGCCAAATGGTGGCGGGAGAGAAAACGATCGAGCGGCGCCAGCGAACGGTACCCGATCGTGTCGGGCTCGCCACCCGGCGCCAGGAGCTTGATCAGCGCAGGCAGCAGCACAATCGTCAGCAAATAGGTCACCAGCATCCCGATGCCGGCGACAAATCCGAGCTGCGCCACACCCAGGTAACTTGTCGGCATGAACGAGAAGAAGCCGGCGGCAGTCGCGGCGGCGGCAAGCGTCAGCGCGTTGCCCACTCCGTCGCCGGCCCGCTGCAGCGCGGTCTCCAGATTGTCGAACTCGTGCCGCTCGGCCCGGTAGCGCACGCAGAACTGAATGCCGAAATCGACTCCCAGACCCACGAACAGCGCAATGAAGGCAACGGAGATGACGTTGAAGGAGCCGTAGACGGCGAGCCCTATCGCCGAGGTGATGCCGAGCCCCACGAACACGGTCAACAGGATCGCGAAAATCATCCGCAGAGACCGCACGGCAAAGTGCAGCATCGCGAGCACGGCGATCGCCATCAGCGCAGCCATCAGCCCCGCGCGCTCGGCGAGCGTGTTGAACTCGTCGTCCGAAAGCGGAATCGGGCCCGTGATGCGCACGCGCACGCCCTCGGACGGAACCAGACGAAGCTTTTCGGCGGTGGCGCGGATGAAGTCCGTCGCCCGCGCACCCGGTGTGAGCGAGCTGTAATCGAGCTTGGGGCGCGCGTCGACGAAAAGCCTGAGCTCCCGCGGGTCGGGCGGCTTGCCGTTGATGAGCGATTGCCACGACAGAAACGAAGGCTTGCCGGCCAGGACGCCATCGAGCGTGCCGGAGAATGCACCGATCGGCGCTTGCAGCTGTGCAAGGGAGCCTTGACCACGCGCGGCGCCTTGAAGCGCCGCGGAAAGAGTGACCATGATGCCGCGCAAGCTCGGATCCGCCGCCAGCCCTCCCACCAAAGGCTGCGCGGAGATCAGCTGCTGAGTCGTAGCCTGCACCTCGTCGAGCGGAAGGAAGAGCAAGCCTTCCTGGGCGAAATAGGGCGCATAATCCGGCCGGCGCACGAAATAGAAAATGTCCTTGCGCGCGTTCAGCGCCGAGAACAGCGCCGACGCGGCAGCCTCTGCCCGCTCCGGCGTGGCGCCGTCCACCACGACGTCGATCAAGTTGTTTTGCTGGGGAAAATCCGCGTCATAGACGGCCTGAAGCTTGCGCCAGGTGGTCTGCGGCGAAATGAGCAACTCCGCATCGCTGTTCAAGGAAAAATGGGTAACGGCGTACTGGCCGCAGAACAGGCCGAGCAGAAGCGCCCCGGCCGCGATAGGTCCCGCGTACCGGGCGCAGATTCCGACGATGCGCTCGATGATGGATGTCGACATCCGCTCGCCTTCAGGCGGGGTTAGAAATTTGGAAGATTCTCGATATTGGGTTGACCGTGGTTGATCTCCGCCTGGCGGTGCTGGCGATAAAGGCTGCGCATCGCAGCATAGAAATCCACCGACGTGCGCTCGATCTGGTCCAAGGTCTCGATATTCTGCGAGCGTTCGTCCACGAGGTTGAGGCCGGTGCGGCCAAGGCTGAAAAAGATGCTGCTGCGGAAGGATATCCAGGTTGCCGGATCCATCAGGATGTCCACGCTATAGCCGACGGCGTCGCGCGGATTGCTCGGACCCACGACCGGCAGCACCAGATAAGGGCCCTCATCCACGCCGTAGACGGCCAGCGTCTCGCCGAAATCCGCGCTATGCTCGGGCCTGCCAGCCTTCGCCCACTCATCCATGAAGCCGCCGATCCCGAAGGTCGAGTTGAAGGCGAAGCGCCCCAGGGTCTGGGCCGCGCGTTCGGCCTCACCCTGCAGAACGTCGTTGGCGAACGTCACCGGCAGGCCGAGATTGGTCAGGAAATTGTGGATGCCGTCCTGCGCGCCTTCCGGCACGTAGTCGCTGTAGAACACCGCGAGGGGTTTTGCGAAATGTTTGTCCAGGTTCTCGTTCAGCGCGAAGACCTTCCGGTTTGTCGCCTCGTAAGGGTCGTTTTGGTCGGTCGTGCCCGGGCTGGGCGGTGAACTTGCGCATCCGGCCAATCCGAGAATCAAAAGTGCCACGGCAAAGCTACGACAGGCAACCGGCATGACAAATCCCCGCACTTCCCCCAAATCGCACAACGAATCACACTCGAGATCGCCCCGTGCTAACATGGAGAAGCAATCCGATCCACCGAGGCGGTCCAAAGCTGCCACGATGGGTGCGACGCCTGCAACACGCGAATAGGACCATCGTTAAATCCGGCTGTTAACCTGCGGCATTTGGTGTGCGGATGCAGCTGCGTGGGAGGCCGATCACGGTCAAGCACAGCGCCGGCCTGCTCGTCTACCGGACGCCGAACGGCACGCTCGAGGTGTTCCTGGCGCATCCCGGCGGGCCCTTCTGGGCGCGGCGGGATGAGGGCGCCTGGACCATTCCCAAAGGCCTGTGCGAGCCGGGCGAAGAGCCGCTTGCAGCGGCAAAAAGGGAGTTCGAGGAAGAAACGGGCGCCGCCCTGGACGGCACCTTTCTCGATCTGGGAGTCTTCAGGCAGCCCGGAGGAAAACGGATCAGCATCTGGGCGGTCGAAGGCGATTTGGACCCTGCGCGTCTTGCGAGCAACACTTTCGAGCTGGAATGGCCGCCCAGGTCCGGCCGCCGTCGGCAATTCCCCGAAATCGACCGCGGCGCATGGTTTGCCGTGCCGGAAGCACTGGAAAAAATCGTCAAGGGACAGCGTCCCGCCATCGAAAGGCTCTGCGCCCTGCTGCGCGCGCGGCGGAATATCCTTTAGACAGCTTCACGGCGGCATCGCGCAAGGCATCAACGCGGGCATGACCGAGACACGATGTCCCTCCAATCCTTTGGGCGTGAAGGAATTCGACATGCCCGCCACGCCGGAGAAGGTCTGGCGGGCGGTTCACGCAACGGAGAAATGATCGGAGAGATTGCGCTATGGGCTCCCTGGAAGGCGTAATCCAACTCCGGGATACCAGGGCTAGGGGAATATTCCCTGAGCTTTCCCTGACGCGACGACTAGAAATCTTGCAATACGTTGATATCACAAGAATTTTTCTGCGCGAGCGGCGCGATTTTTCCTTTTTCCTGAGATTTTCCCTCACTGAGGGAAAGAGTTCTCGGTTTAACTCCGGATTCGTTCATCTTGGTCCCGTTTAGGGCGCAAAAACGTTGCACCGAATCGGTCATATAATCAACCCGAATTAAGCGCCTATTCGCCAGTGGCAACGAAAGAATTCTAAAAACGTCAATGATCGGCAGTCCGCCGCGGCGCTGTTCGAACTTTGGAAGAAATGCTCAGACGGCCAAGGCACGTACCTCCGTCTTCAGGCGGCCGGCGAGTTTGTCCCTGGCTGCCTCCAAATCGTAACGGCTCTGAAGGTTCAGCCAGAATTCCGACTCCATTCGGAAAAAGCGCCCCGACCTGAGCGCGGTATCGGCGCTGATCGCGCGCGTTCCAGGCACGATCTCATTGATGCGGCGCGGCGGCACGCTGATTGCGTGCGCGAGCCGCTACCGGCTGATGCCCAGCGGGTTGAGAAATTCTTCCGGCAGAATTTCGCCGGGATGAACCGGTGCAAGCTTTTTCGGCATTTCATACCTTCCTTTCAATGGCCGAGCAGATCCAACAATTCTTCCTCCCCCGTGCGAAGCATGGAGGAGAAAGATTGGCGCCGATGCGCTTCACGGGGGAAGAACAATCACTTCGCGTCGTGGAAAATGATACCGTGGCTGAAGCGGCTGCCGGACTTCAGGCGGCTGACGCCGTGGACATCGAGATTGGCCGCGACCGCCGCCCGGGCAAAGCCCGCCACCCGTGCGCCCGGCAGCGAGCTTTCGACGCCGATGGTCTGCGTCGCGTTCATCCATCGTAGCTTGACGCGAAGGCACACCGCCGTCATCCCAAATCTTGCGACGCAGTTCAAGACGACTGGAAGTTGCGCAATCCGTTCGAATGGCAGGAAATTGCCAATTTGGTGGTACGCTCATCGACCGAGGGCTCCCGCCAAGTCCGATTTGCTGCTATCACCCAAAAAAGGGGATGTTGCGCATGCTTCGCCTTACGATTGCCGCCCTCGTCATCGCGTTGCTGGCGCCGCAGCTGGCGTTCGCGCAATCCACCGGTCCCTGCGTGCGTCCGGGACCGGGTGTCATCGCCGCACCTGCGCCGGATCTTTACAGCAGTCACGGCGTGCTCAAGGTGTCGATGAACTACGACACGGGAGTGGACGAACAGGGCCGGACGCTCTTTTGCTTCGTGACTGCGAGCAGCCAGGAGGCACCAACGCTTCACGTCAATCCCGGCGACACGATCATCATCGATCTCACCAACACGGTTCCCACACCAACAGGCGCCGCCGCGGAAGTGGTGTCGAGCTCGAGAACTGTTTGCGGCAGCGCCACGATGAATGCGGCATCGGCGAACATGCATTTCCACGGCACGAATACCGCCCCCACCTGCCACAGCGACGAGGTGATCCACACGCTGGTGAATTCGGGACAGACGTTCCGGTACAAGCTGCTGATTCCGTCGGACGAGCCCCCGGGTCTCTATTGGTACCACACGCACGTTCACGGCATCGCTTCGCAGACCGTTCAAGGCGGGGCGACGGGCCTGATCGAGGTGGAAGGAATTGCCAACATTCAACCCATCGTGGCCGGTCTTCCGGAACGCTTTCTCTCGGTGCGCGATCAGGCCGTGACGGGTTTGCCGGTCAAGGGCAAGCCGGTTCCTTCCTGGGACATCTCGCTCAACTATGTGCCGGTTTCCTATCCCGATTACACGCCCGCGATCATCCAGATGAATCCCGGCTCACAGGAGTTCTGGCGCGTCGCCAACAGCTCTTCGAACACGATCGTCGACCTGCAGCTTAGATATGACGGCAAAGTGCAACCCGTGAAGATCGTGGCGCTCGACGGGGTGCCGACGGGATCGCAGGACGGCACGGGCCAAGGTAAGGCCCTCGTGCGAAAAGACGTCTACATTCCCCCGGCCGGGCGCGCGGAATTTATCGTCACGGCACCGGCAACGAGCGTCACAACCGCCACATTGTCGACCTTGAAGATCGACACCGGCCCGGCCGGCAACTCCGATCCTCGGCGGCCGCTGGCGACCATCCAAACGACGTCCGCCGGCTTGAGACTGCCACGAGTGGCGGAACGAAGCGGCCCGCCGAATCCGCAGAGGTTCGTTGGATTGGCGCAAGCGGCCGTCACTGCGCATCGCAAGCTTTATTTCTCGGAGCTATTCGTCGAGGGTCCGAAGACGCCACATCGACGCCCCGAGGAATCCACATTTTTTTATATTACGGTCGACGGACAAACGCCGACGCTGTTCTCCCCCAACAATCCGCCCGCTATCGTCACGTCGCAGGGCTCCGTCGAAGACTGGACGATCGAAAACCGGAGTTTCGAAGTCCACGAGTTTCACATCCATCAGATTCATTTCCTGCTGCTGGCCGTGAACGGCAACCCCGTGCCGGCGAAGCAGCAGCAATTCTACGACACCTATCAGGTGCCGTATTGGACCGGCAAGGGACCATATCCAAGCATCAAGGTGCGCATGGATTTCCGCGGCCCGATCGTCGGCGATTTCGTCTATCATTGTCACATTCTCGATCACGAGGACGGCGGCATGATGGCCATCGTCCGCGTCAAACCGGCGTCGTGAATTCGCTTCGCCGACAGCGGTTGCTGCCGAGCTTCGCCGGGGTCGTTCTCCTCGCTGCGGCGACCGCAGCGCCGCTCCCGCCGGCAGCCTCCGTCCCCTTCGCGATCGACAGCACGTTCTCCCTGAAGGCAACGGATGGCCGCACCGTCACGGATCGCGACTTCCGCGGCAAATGGATGATCGTGTATTTCGGCTATACCTTCTGTCCCGATATTTGTCCCACCGTCCTCAGCCAGATCACCGACGCCCTGGCTCGGCTCGGACCTCGGGTATCGCGCTTTCAGCCAATCTTCATCACCGTCGATCCGGCGCGCGACTCCCCTGCCCTGCTCGCGACATATCTGAAAGCGTTCGATCCGCGCTTCGTCGGCCTTCGCGGCGACCCCCAAACCATGCGGGATGTTGCCGAAAAGTTTCATGTCTATTTCCGGCTGCGTGGCTTGGGCAACGGCCAGTATACCGTCGACCACAGCTCGTTCATCTACGTGTTCGATCCCCGCGGCAAATTCGTCGAGTTTCTGACCGGCGACGCGCGCGGACATTCGCTCGTCGATGCGTTCCGCAAGCTGCTGAGATAGGTATTGCCGGTGCGTTCGGGCCGTCAGGATTCAAAAACGAATTTCGGCCGCGGCCGCTGCGCTTGCGGCCGTCCTGGGCGCAACGATCGCGCTTGGCGCGCCGCCCGAGCATTTCGCGGACGCCGACAACGCGGCCCTGGTTGCAAAGGGCCATGGCGTATACGCGGCGTACTGCGCCGGCTGCCACGGCCGCAATCTCCAGGGACAGGCGCTGTGGCAACTGCAGGATCGATACGCCGCACGGCGCGCGCCTGCCCATGACGCGACCGGCCATACCTGGCAGCATTCCGACGACGACCTGTTTTACATCGCCAAGTTCGGCCGCTTTCCCGGAACCCCGGCGCACGCCGTTTCCTACATGCCCGCGTTCGCCGGCGGCCTGAGCGACGGCGATATCCTTGCCGTGCTCGCCTTCATCAAGTCGCGCTGGCCGATCGGGTTGCGTGCGGCGCAGGCGAGCCTCAATCCCGGCTTTGCCGGCATGCCGGCAAATCTCGGCAACACCAAATGGAGCCTGCCGCCCAATTGTTCGGCCTCATTGCAGAATTGGGCCTTCGGCTCGCGATAGAGCCGGAATTCGCGGCGACGAGAGCCCAAGCGGCCTTTTGTTGATCCAGCTCAACAAACCCGGCGGGATCAATCGCTAGGATCAGCGGTATTGTAATTGCGACTAAGTCGCGATATCAGACGGGTAACGGTTGCAAAATTTTTGGGGCTGCCTTCCATGAAAGGAATTCGCTTAAGAACCGGCGCCAGCCGCCGAGCCCGTTTTTTTGCTGCGACACTTGCCGGCGGCCTGTGGGCACCTGCTGCAATCGCCGCCCCCCCACCCGTTTCGGTTCCGACCGCACCCGAAGACTTCACGACGGGGCCAAGCTCCGGCGGCGTGTTCGGCTTCATGAACGGGCTCAAGCGCAGCAGCTATCTGCTCGGCGATCTGTGGGGGCTGCGCACCTTCCTGAGCCGCTACGGCTTCTCGCTGGGCTTGCAGGAAACCAGCGAGGTCCTGGGCAATGCGACCGGGGGCAGCGGCCAGGGCGCCGATTATGACGGCCTGACCCAGGCGGTTCTGCAGTGGGATACCCAGCGCGCCCTGGGCTGGCATGGCGGCCTGTTTAATGCGAGCGCGCTCGAGATCCATGGCCGCAATCTGAGCGCCGACCGCCTCGACACGCTGCAGACGGCGAGCGGCATCGAGGCGGACCGGGCCATCCGTCTTTGGGAACTCTGGTATCAGCAGAAGTTCCTCGACGAGGATCGGCTCGATGTGAGGATCGGGCAGCAGAGCCTCGACCAGGAATTCATGGTCAGCCAGAACGCGCTCGCGTTCGTGAACACCATGTTCGGCTGGCCGATGCTGCCGTCGGCCGATCTGCCGGGGGGCGGTCCGGCCTATCCCTTGTCGGCGCTGGGCGCGCGTGTGCGCTGGCGCCCCGTCAACTCCTGGGCATTCCTGCTCGGAACCTTCAATGGCAGCCCCGTCTCGAACAATCTGGGCGATCCGCAGCAGCGCAACGCTTCCGGGACGAGCTTTCCGTTGAACGGCGGCATGCTTGCCATTGCCGAGGCGCAATACAGCTACCCTTCGCTCGGCAGCATGGTCTCGCCCGGCGACAGCCAGCCCTTGGCGCGCATCTATCGTCTGGGCGCCTGGTACGACAGCGAAGCGTTTGCCGATCAGCGCTTCGATACCCAGGGGTTGCCGCTGGCTAGCCCCTCAAGCAACGGAGTGCCACGGCAGCACCGCGGCGACTTCGCCGTCTATGCGGTGGCCGATCAGATGGTCTGGCGCAGCCCCGAAGATCCCAACCGCACGCTGAACGCCTTCCTGCGCGTGATGGGCACGACGCTGGCCGACCGCAACCTCATCGATTTCAGCGCCAATGCCGGCCTTGTCTTGCACGATCCTTTCACATATCGAACCGACGACACGTTCGACATCGGCATGGGATACGCCCATGTCGGCGGCGGCGTGGCCGGCTTCGACCGCGATGCCGCCAAGCTCGCGTTCACGCCGGTGCGCAGCGGCGAATCCTTCGTGGAGGTTGCATACCAGTATCAGCTGAGGCCGTGGTGCCAGCTGCAGCCGGACATCCAATACGTCTTCGATCCCGGCGCGTCCCTCGCCAATCCGGATGCGCCCCACGAGCGCATCCGCAACGAAACCGTTCTCGGTCTCCGCACCAACATCCTCCTCTGATGGGTAATCGGCCATGACACAACACTCAAACTCAAACGATGGATCGCAGCTTCCCCTCCGTTTCACTCCTCCGCAAGCGGCAGGGCTGTGCGGGGAAATCGCCGGTTCATCGAAAAAGGCCGTTCATCGCAAGAGGATGGGCGACCTCCCCGGAATCTGGACTCATATTTTCCATTGTCCAGAAAGATTGCTCACGCGGAGACGCAGAGACGCAGAGGCTGCGAGCAGCGGCACGATCTCTGTGGTGACGACGGAAACCCGTGACAATCATTTGGGCGCGCAAAGCGCCAATCATTTAGTCCACAGTGATTCCGGCAAACCACGATCTGATGCCGATATCATCCGCGATGACGCTCCGCGTCTCCGCGTCTGCGCGTGCGATATTCTATTCCCGGACAAGTCAGCGCAAGCGGGGGCCGAAAACGTTGCTGCGATCAAACCACTTTCCCCTCCCGCTTGCGGGGGAGGTGCTGTGCCCGGCAAAAGCCGGGCGAAGCGAAGGGCGGACCGCTATTCGATCCCGACCGAAGTTTGGTTGGCGCGAAGTATTGCGATACTCTGCCTTGTCGCCTTGACGCCGATCAGCCCCGCAAACGCCGACGGCAAGGGTTATCTCGAGACGATCCATCGCCACATCACCTTGACCTCGACGATCACCGACAATGGCGATCTCAATCCTTATGCCGTGATCGTCGCGCCGGTCTCGGCCGGCAAGATTCGGAAAGACGACGTTCTCGTCGATAACTTCAACGACATTTCCAATCTGCAAGGCACCGGCACGACCATCGTCGACTACAACCCGGCGACAAAGCAGACGAGCCTGTTCGCTCAGATTCCCCAGAAGCTCGCGCAATGCCCCGGCGGCGTCGGCCTCAGCACGGCGATGACCATGCTCAAGAGCGGCTGGGTGATCGTCGGCAGCACGCCGAGCACCGACGGCACCACAAAGACCAAAGGCGACGGCTGCATCCTCGTGCTCGATGCCACCGGCAAGCTCGTCGCCACCTGGGCGGGACCCAACATCAACGATCCGTGGGGCGACATGGCGGCGATCGACAACGGAGAGACCGCGACGCTCTTCATCAGCATGGCGGGGTTCGGCGTTCCCGGTCCCGACGCGCTCGACCCGGCAACCGGGCTCCCGGTTATCGTGCACAAGGCGACCGTGCTGCGGCTCGATCTTTCGATTGCCGACGGAAAGCCGCCCGAGCTCGTGAGTCAGACGGTGGTTGCGGACGGATTCTCGCAGCGCTCCGATCGCGACAATTTTCTCTTCGGCCCGACGGGGCTCGCGCTCGATCGCGACGGCACGCTTTACGTGACCGACGGTCTCGACAACGTCATCACCGCCGTCCCCGATGCCGTCAACCGCTCGACGAGTGCGGGTACAGGCCGCGTCGTCACGCAGGGCGATCTGCTTGCCTGGCCTCTGGCCATGGTCTGGACGCCCGAAAGGCATCTCCTGGTTTGCAACGGCAAGAACGGTCAGCTCGTCGAAGTCGATCCGGCGACGGGCAAGCAGATTTACGCGCAATGGATCGACGCCGATCCGGCGCAATCCCCGCCGGGCAACGGCGATCTGTTCGGCATCGCCATGACGCCGGACGGCACCGGCTTCTATTACGTCGAGGACGACATGAACACATTGATGGAGGGCGCGCGATGAGCGACAATGGCAAAATGGACCTGGAGTTCCTCGCGGCGCGGATTTCTCAAGGCGACGGCAACGCTGGCAGGGCTCGCATCCGCCACGGGCGCCGGCCTTGCTTCGCCGGCCGAAGCTTCCATGGCGAAGGCGGCGCGAAAGACGCCGTTGGCGCACGCGGCAGCCAAGTCCGAGCCGTTCTGGGGCGTCCATCAGGGCGGCATCGTCACGCCGGCGCAAGGCCATACCTATTTCGCGGCGTTCGATCTCGTGACGACAAAACCCGCCGATGTCGCAAAACTCTTCCGCGCCTGGACGGAAGCGGCAGCGCGCATGACGACGGGCGATACCGCGCAGCCGCTGTCCGGCGCGTTCGAGCCCGTGCTGACGACAACCGCCGCACCCGCCGGCAATTACGGTCCACCCGACCAGGCGCAAAGCGCGCTGGGCGCCGACACGGGAGAGGCATTGGGCGCGTCGCCGGCCCGTCTCACGGTGACGTTCGGATTCGGCGCCGGACTGTTCGTCAAGGATGGAACGAACCGCTTCGGCCTCGCCGCCAAAAGGCCGGAAGCCCTCGTCGATCTGCCGCGATTTCCCGGCGAGCAGCTGCAGGACGCGCGCACCGGCGGCGATCTTTCGGTGCAGGCCTGTGCGGAGGATGCGCAGGTGGCATTCCATGCCGTGCGCCAGCTTGCGCGCATGGCAGACGGCATCGCGCAGATCCGCTGGGTGCAGACCGGATTTCTTCCCTCCGCCGGAGCACCCGGCACGCCGCGCAATCTGATGGGCTTCCTCGACGGCACCAACAATCCGCCTGCGGCCGATGCCGCGGCCATGGCGAAGATCATCTGGGTGGACAACGAAGGGCCGGACTGGATGCAGGGCGGCAGCTACATGGTGACCCGCCGCATCCGCATCGCGATCGAGCATTGGGATCGCATGACGGTCGACGTGCAGGAAAAAACCGTCGGCCGCGGCAAATATTCCGGCGCGCCGCTGGGCCAAAAGCACGAGCACGACCCGCTCGATCTTGCCGCAACCGACAAGGACGGCAATCCCATCATTCCCGACAACGCGCATGCGCGATTGGCTGCCGCCGAAACCAACGACGGGGCGCGAATCTTGCGGCGTCCCTATTCGTACAACGACGGCGCCAATTTCGTTGCCGAGCGCTGGCCGCCCTGGCGGCAGGGCCTGGAATACGACGCGGGACTCTTCTTCATCTGCTATCAGCGCGATCCCCGCACCGGCTTCATCAAGATCAATCAGCGCCTGTCGCGCTTCGACATGATGAACCAGTTCATCACCCATGTCGGCAGCGGGCTGTTCGCCGTTCCGCGCGGGCCCGAAAAAGGCGAGTATATCGGACAGAAATTGTTCGAGACGGTGTAATCTGCGGATGGCACCTTGAATGACGCGGAAGTGGCGCGAAGGCCGTCAAGGCGCCGCCGACAAGAGCTGCGCGCGCAGTTCCTGCGCCAAGGATCGCAGCCGGTCCGGCGCGTAAAGAATCCGTTCGCCCCTGCCCCACACCGGCCCCGGCCATGCCGCGTCGCCCGGCGCGCGGCCCACGACGTGCACGTGCAGCTGCGGCACGATGTTGCCGAGCGCGCCGACATTGACCTTGGCGATCCCTGGCCGCGCCCTTAGCGCCGCGCTTGCCTGGGCAATCTCCTCAATCAGAATACTGCGGTCCTCCGCCGGCAATTCATGCAGCTCGGTAATGGCGGGGCGCCGCGGCACCAGGATCAGCCACGGATAGCGCGCGTCGTTCATCAACAGGACGCGGCAAAGCGGTCCGTCGCAAAGCCGATGCGCGTCGGCTGCGATCTGCGGATGAAGAACAAATTTGCTCATTTCGGGTTCGGATGATCGTCGTGAATGGCGTTGATCGCCTTGATGAGGTCTTTCGAGAGCGTGAGTTCGAGACTCCTCAGATTGCGCCGCAGCTGGTCCGCATTGCTGGCCGCCATCAAGACCGACGCGGTGAACGGCTGCTGGCGAACGAACGCCAATGCCATGTCTGCCGGTTCGAGGCCGTGGCGCCTGGCAAGATCGACATAGGCCGCGGTCGCGGCGAGCTTGCGCGGCGAGAAGCGCGTGGAAAAGCCGGCGAAGAGGCTCGAACGGCTGCCGGCAATCGCGGCCGGCGTGGCATATTTTCCGCTCAGCAATCCGCCCGCCAGAGGCGAAAAGGCCAGCAAACCTACCTGTTCGCGCAAGGCGATTTCCGCAAGGCCGATCTCGAATTGGCGGTCGAGCAGGCTGTAGCCGGTCTGGATGGTGACGATGCGCGGCAAATCTTGCGCCTCTGCGAGCGAAAGATAACGCATCGCGCCCCACGGCGTTTCGTTGGCCACGCCGATCCGGCGAACCTTGCCGTGTCCGACCAGCTCGCCGAGCGCGGCGAGCGTAATTTCGATGGGCACAAGCGCCGGATCGTCGGGGATGAACGAAAACCGCTGGCGGCCGAGCGTGGTGATCGGGCGTTCCGGCCAGTGCACCTGATAGAGGTCGATATAATCCGTACCAAGACGTTTCAGGCTACCGTCGACGGCGGCCATGATGTTGGCGCGGTCGAGCCTGCGATCGGGACACCTCAGATGCGTCATGTCGCCGGCGGCATTTCCCGGACCGGCGACCTTCGTCGCCACGATCACGCGGTCGCGCACCCGGCGCGCCGCAATCCAGCGGCCGAGAATCTCCTCCGAGCGGCCTTGCGTTTGGGCGCTGACAGGAGCGGGATAGTTTTCGGCGGTGTCGAACAGCGTGATGCCCGCCTCGAACGCCATGTCGAGCTGGCGGAACGCGTCCTCTTCGCCGGTCTGGGCGCCGAAGGTCATCACGCCCAAACCCACGGCGCTCGCCTTCATGCCGCTGCGTCCGAGCGGTCGATATTCCATGTGGCTCTCCTATTGTATTCACCACGAAGGACACAAAGAACACGAAGATGTTTGTGGTGAGCGGCGCGAAGCGCAGATGAACTTTGGGGGCTCTTGCGCCTTCGGCGCGCCAAAGCGGCCATCGTGGGGCATCTTCGTGTTCTTTGTGTCCTTCGTGGTGAAAGGCATTTCGAGAGCCTTGCAGCCGTTCCCGATACAAATCGCCCCGTCCGCTTCGCACCGCTCGCAGGGGAACAATCCGATCTCGCCTACTCCGCCGCCATCGGCGCCCAGCCGGGTATACCTCTGACGAAGTGCTTGCCCTTGACGCGCGCGAGGATATTTTCGGCCTTGGCTCGCGGATTGAAGAACTGGCTGTACCAGACTCGCGCCTGGCGGAACGGACCGTCCGTCGGCAACTGCAGGATCTGCGTCGCCGCCCGCTTGTTGGCCCAGATCTCGCCGTCCTCAATCCCCAGCCCCTTGCACATGTTCTTGTTGAAGTCGCTTAAGAGCTTCCTGGCCGCCTCGCCGGGCACGCCTTCACGCGGCTTGATCATCGCGCACTGCCACAGACGCGCCGCACCGTCGTCGATCGGTGTGGTGGCGATCAGCTGCGCGCCCTGCGCCTCGAAAAAGCGGCCTGTGGCGAGCCCGGGTCCGGTGTAATGGGCAACCGTCGTCAGGCGCAGTTGATGGCCTGCCTCGGCTTTGAAGGCGTCGCCAACGCCGACGGCATAAGGCAGCTGGCTTTCGCGCTGATAATAGATATGACCGTCGATCTCGTTCTCGTAATACTCGACGAGGCCGCCATGCAGGACATTGAGGTGGGCGCAGTCCGACGTGTTGTCGAAGATCTCGATGGGATGGCACGGCAGATCGCCCAGATGATCCAGCGACGTCCAGCGCAGCCATGCCGGATCGTCCCATTCGGGATAGTCCGGCAAGTCGAAATCGGGCGCGAGGCCTTCCGGATCGTTCCAGCAGAAGACGATGCCGTACCGCTCCTTGACGGGCCAGCTCTTGACCCGCGCCTGTTCTGGGATGGGGCCGTCGAAATAGGGGATTTCGTTGCACCGGCCGTCCGGGCCGAAGCGCCAAGCATGAAACGGGCAACGGATGGAGTCGCCCTCGATCTGCTTGCCCGACGTGACGATGCGGGCGGATTTGCTCTTGCCGAGATGGGTGCCCATGTGCGGGCAATACGCTTCGAGCATGGCCACCGCGCCGCTCTCGCCGCGATAGATCACGACATCCTGACCGAAATAATGGGTGCTGGTGGGTTGCCGGCCGATCGCGGCGCTTTCCGCAACCACGAACCAGCCGCGCGGAAACGCGAATTCGCCCAGCTGGTATTCTTCCGTCTTCGCCAACGCATCCTCCCTCGTCCGACCGCAGGTCTTGCGCCTGATTGCGAACATTATCACGTGAGCAATCCATGCCGATATGATAAAAGTGGCATGGATCCATAACCGAACGATATGACGGATGGCGCCGAAACGGCTTCACTATTTCCTGCGTGCCGCGGAAGAGTGGGCACCGGGCCGCACCTCAGCGGCGTTTCGCGAAGCCACCGGCGCCATCTACACGTGCCCGATGCATCCTGAGATCGGGCAGGATCGTCCCGGCAACTGCCCCATATGCGGGATGACGTTGGAGCCCCTGGTCGCCTCGCGCGAGCCGGCGCCGAACGAAGAACTGGCCGACATGACACGCCGGTTCCGGCTGGCGCTCGTTCTTACGATTCCGATTGTCGTGCTGGGAATGGGCAGCGAGATGGCCGGCCTCGGCCGCTTTATCCCGCCGCAGATTTCTCCCTGGGCGCAATTCGCGCTGGCGACGCCCGTCGTCCTGTGGGCGGGCGCACCCTTTTTCGTGCGTGCCTGGGCGTCGCTGGTGTTGCGCCGTCTCAACATGTTCACGCTGATTGCGCTCGGCACCACCATTGCCTGGACCTACAGCGTCTTTGCGATGCTGTTTCCGCAGCTCTTTCCGCCGGCGTTTCGTTCGGCGCAAGGCACCGTCGCCGTCTATTTCGAGGCGGCGGCCGTCATCACTGCCCTCGTTCTTCTCGGCCAGGTGCTTGAACTGCGGGCGCGCGAGCATACGTCCGGCGCCATTCGCGCCCTCCTCGATCTGGCGCCCAAAACCGCGCGCCGCGTCGTGGGCGAGCGCGAGGAAGACTTGCCGCTTGAAGCGATCGTCGTCGGCGATCATGTGCGCATCCGTCCCGGCGAGAAAATCGCTGTTGATGGCCAAGTAATAGAAGGCCATTCGTCTGTTGATGAATCCCTGGTCACCGGCGAATCGCTGCCGGTGACGAAGGATCCCGGTGCGAGCGTAATCGGCGGCACGATCAATCGCGGCGGCGCGCTGGTCATCCGCGCCGAGAGGATCGGCCGCGATGCGATGCTCGCCCGTATCGTCGCCATGGTGGCGGAGGCGCAGCGCAGCCGCGCCCCCATTCAGCGGCTTGCCGATCGTGTTGCTTCGTGGTTCGTACCGCTCGTCATCGCAGTTGCATTGCTCGCTTTTTTCTCCTGGACGATGTTCGGCCCGGAGCCGCAGCTCACCTATGCTCTGGTTGCGGCGGTCACCGTGCTGATCATCGCGTGCCCATGCGCGCTCGGTCTCGCCACGCCGATGTCGATCATGGTGGGAGTGGGACGCGGCGCGCAGGCGGGCGTTCTCGTCAAGAATGCCGAAGCGCTCGAAACCATGGAGCGCGTCGATACGCTGGTGGTCGACAAGACGGGCACGCTGACCGAAGGCAAGCCGGCCGTGACCGCCATCGTGCCGACCGACGGATTCGGCGAAAGCGAGCTGTTGCGGCTCGCGGCCGGTGTCGAAGAACCAAGCGAGCATCCCCTTGCCGCCGCGATCGTTGCAGAAGCAACCGCGCGCAAGATCGCCGTTCCGCCGGTCAAGAACTTCGCGTCCCGCTCCGGGCAAGGCGCGCTGGGCACCGTGGACGGCTGCAAGGTTGCCGTCGGCAACGAAGCCTTCCTGCACGCGCGCAGCATCGACACGGCACCACTCGCCGCCCGGGCCGATGCGTTGCGCCGCGACGGCGCGACCGCGGTCTTCGTCGCTGCCGGCGATCACCTCGCGGGAATTCTGGCGATTGCCGATCCCGTAAAATCCACAACGCCATCGGCACTGACAGCGCTCAGGCGCGCCGGCATCCGCATCGTGATGCTGACGGGCGACAATCGCATCACCGCCGAGGCCGTCGCCAGGCGCCTCGGCATCGAGGACGTGGAAGCCGAAATATTGCCCGCGCAGAAGAGCGCGGCGGTCGCAAAACTCAAGGCAAGCGGCCGCGTGGTGGCGATGGCGGGCGACGGCGTGAACGACGCGCCGGCGCTGGCCGCGGCCGATGTCGGAATCGCCATGGGCACGGGCACCGATATTGCCATGGAAAGCGCCAGCATCACGCTCCTGAAGGGCGACCTTACCGGCATCGTGCGGGCGCGCGCGCTTTCCAGGGCAACCATGCGCAACATCCGCGAGAATCTGTTTTTCGCCTTCGTCTACAACGCGATCGGCATACCGGTTGCCGCCGGCGTGTTGTATCCCCAATTCGGCATCCTGCTGTCACCGGCGATCGGCGCCGCCGCCATGGCGCTCTCGTCGGTCAGCGTCATCGCCAATGCATTGAGGCTGCGCCGGACGAGACTTTGAACGGGGACCGCGTTTGCGGCGGATCGGGCGCAGTATCGATACGCTGTCGGACTTTGTGGGCGGTCTCAATGTGGCGCGCGAATTCACAGTGAACGAGTTTAACGGGTATGGAAAGATACCCCGCCCGATGGAATGTGGGGCGAAGCGAAAAAAAACGAAGGAATGACGCCAGGATGAACGATTCGGAGGACAAACGCCCGGTTATCGGAGTCATCATCGGCGACCCTTGCGGCATAGGTCCGGAGGTCACGGTCAAAGCCCTATTTTCGGGAAAGGTCCATCACATTGCCCGTCCGGTGCTGATCGGCAGCGCCTACGCCGTCGAACAGGCGCTGAACGTTTCGGGAATTCGCGGCAAGGTTCGCACCATCGGTTCGCCGTCCGAATATGACGATGAGGCGGGCGTTATCGACATCATCGATACCGGCGCCCTCGATCCGGTCGAGATCGTGCTCGGCCATGACAGTCTGGCTTGCGGAAGGGCCAGCGGCCTTTGGCTTGATGAAGCGGACGCCTTGGCGCGGCAGGGCCTGATCGACGCGGTCGTCGTGGGTCCTGTGAGCAGCACCGCCATGAAGATGGCCGGCTGCCTCGACAGAATGATTCCGGGTGACGTGGGCAGCGAATACCTGGTCGTATTCAACGGTCCTTTGAGGGTGGCGCACCTGACAGATCACATACCCCTCGCGCGGGTATGCAAAATCATCTCCACCGATCTGGTGCTGGCGGCGTTGCGGATGGTCGATGATACGTTCAGGACCTGGGGAATTCCTTCGCCGCGCATCGGCGTCTGCGGTCTGAACCCGCACGCTTATGGCGACGAAGAGGAAACGCAGATCCGTCCGGCCGTGACGCTCGCCCAAAGCGAAGGGATCGGGGCCGAAGGTCCGGTCAGCCCCGATTTGGTTTTTCGCCAGTGTATCGAAGGCAAATACGACGTCGTGCTGGCCATGTTTCACGACCAGGGACATATTGCCCTAAAGACCTGGGGGTTCTCGGGCAATTGTGCAACGAGTATCGGCAAGCGCCCCTATATCTCCATGGGAACGGCACATGGCACGGCCTTCGACATTGTGGGCCGCGGCGTCGCGGACCATAGGATGATGCTGAATGCAATGCTGACCGCCGGTTCTCTCGCTGCGGGGCGCGGCTTTCCCCCGGAGGCGTGAGGGGGAAAAGTCGACCCGCACGTTCACGGTTGCGCATCTCAGAGCGAATAAAAATCGGCGACCGTATCGATGGCATCGTTGATCAGAACGACCCGCTTTCTGCGGATGAGAGGACCGTCGTCGCCAGCGACGATCTCGTACTCTGCCCATCCGTGGTTCAGCTGATGGCGTTCACCCTGGACTATGGCGGCGTTCCAGTTGGAATTTGCGCGGATCGCACCGTTCGGCAGCGCTTCGACCGTCAGCAACGTGAACGTGTGGCAGGTGCGCGGGATCGGAATCGATGCCGCCGACGTGCCGCTTCTGACCCGCGCTACCCGAATCTCGAGGCCTTGCCGCGATTTGTAATAGATCAGAGAAAGCTCGGACAGCGGGTCTTGCGTGGGAACGCCGCTATCGTCCCAGGCCGGTACCCAATACTCCAAATCGGGGTGGAAGAGCGCAAGCCATTTGTCCCACTGCTGGCTATCGAGGTAATAGGCCTCAAGCCCCAGAAGACGATGGACCGACTTCCAGTTCGCGTCATCCGACATGGCCGCCTTCCAGCTCGCTTTCGATCCCCCGGATCATTCGTTCGCGCCATCCCTCGTATATGCCGACATAGATGCCTTCGTTCGACGAGTCGCTGCCGGCGTGCTGCGCAGCGGTGACGCCTTCGCTCCACGTCCAGTCCGCGGGGCTCCCCGATCGCTGCGGCGCACCCCGGGAAATGTCGCTGGCTTTTACGGCCCGCCCTTCGAACCCTCGCTGGCAGGCATCGAACACCGCCAGATCGTCCGGTGTGGCCAGGCCCGTGGCATTGAAGAAATCCTCGTATTGCCGCAACCGGTGTTCGCGGACTTCGGCATTCTCGCCCACCGGCGCAAGGCAGTAGGTCGTAACCTCCGTCCGTTTCAAACCGATGGGCCGGATGACACGGATCTGGATGCTGGCGGTGTCCAGCAAAAGCATGTTGGGGAACAGCAAAGAATTGCCGCACCTGTCGATCATCCATTTGGTTTTTTGCGGCCCAAAACGTTCCAGATAGTACGCCCTGTTCGAATGATTCGGCCTATCGGCGGGATTTGGATAGCCGGCCCACATCGTTGCGTGTCCATTGCCGTAATAGAAATATCCTCCTTCGATGTTTCCCGCACGGCTGAAATCGATGACCGCCTTCGAGGCTTTTTGGGCTGCTTCAAGATAGCTGCGATGGACGAACAAAGCGTGATATCCGTCCACCCCGTTTTCCGCCGCTAATTTCCAGTTTCCATCGTAGAAATACGTGGAACTTCCCCGGACAACCTCGCAATCGCCCGTGACCGACTGATCGACGATGTTGTCGATACAGCGCGTTGCCGGGCCGAGGTAAGTCCGCAGCGGTTCGACATCCTTGTCGAGGGACCCGAATATGAAACCGCGATACGACTCGGTTCGCACCTGCGGCGCAGACAGCGCAGCTTTGTCGAATGCCGCAGGATAAACGCCGTCTTGTTCGCCGGCGTGCAGCAGGCGGCCTTTGTTGTCGTAAACCCAGCCATGGAAAGGACAGGTGAAGCCCTTGCGGTTTCCTTTCTTGTGCCGGCAAAACGTCGCGCCGCGATGGCTGCAGGCATTGACGAAGCAGGATATGACGCCGTCTCCGTCGCGCGTAACGACGACAGGCTGTCGGCCGAGGTGAGTTGAGAAAAAATCGTTCGGATCAGCCACCTGACTTTCGTGGCATAAATAAACCCACCCCTTTTCAAATATGTATTTTATTTCCAGTTCGAATATGTCCTGATCGACGAATATACGTCTGTCCAGCTTGAACAAACCATGGTTTGTTTGGCGGCCGAAAGGCTGCGCGATGCTGTCCTTCAGGCTTCTCAGCCGTGAATATTCGTTTGCCAATCGTGCCATTGGCGTATCCCTTTCTGCCGCGCGCACTGTGTTCAATCCACACCCTGCCGCGACCGCGGGGGACATGATGACCGGCCCCCATCACGTGGTCCAATGTTGAATTTTACAACCCTTCGTTACGCATCATAGATGAGACTGAGAGTCCCCCGACCGGATCGTGGGCGCTCCCAGCGATTACGTTGCATCCACCAGCACGATCTCGGAATCCTCGACGGCGACGACCTTCACCACGTCGACATCGCTGATCGCCGCGCCGTCGCGCGCGAAGATGCGCACGCCGTTCACGTCGACGCTGCCCGTGGCCGGAACAAGATAGCCGTGGCGCGCGGCGCCGATGGCATATTCCGCCGTCTCCCCCGCTTTGAGCGTGGCGCCCAGCACGCGCGCATCGGCTCCGATCGGCAGCGCATCGTCGTCGGCCATGCCGCTGGCCAGCACGACGAAACGGCCGGAGCGATCGGCCTTCGGAAACGGTTTCGTGCCCCAGGTGGGCTGACCGCCTGTCTTCGTCGGCAGAATCCAGATCTGGAAAAGCTTCGTCGTTTCCGGCTCGAGATTGTATTCCGCATGGCGGATGCCTGAGCCCGCGCTCATCACCTGCACATCGCCGGCCTGCGTGCGGCCCTCATTGCCCATGCTGTCCTTGTGCGTGATGGCGCCTTCGCGCACATAGGTGACAATCTCCATGCTGGCATGCGGATGCAGCGGAAATCCCGTGCCGGGTGCGATCTCGTCGTCGTTCCACACCCGCAAGGCGCCCCAGCTCATGCGGTTTTGGTCGCGATAATCGGCGAAAGAGAAATGATGCCAGGTGCGCAGCCAGCCGTGGTTCGCGCCTCCGAGGTCTTTGAACGGTCTGCGTTCGATCATCGTCATCTCCCTGGGCCGCGCTTGGCGCGCAGGGCAGAATTCCCTGCGGCCTCCGCGAAACCTTTGCACTGCGCTAAAAATGCCGCCACTTTCGACGAATCACTTTTTGAGAAAAGTGGACACTAGGCTGTTACCTAAGGGACCACGATCACCGGACATTCGCAGAGCGATACCAGTTTTTGCGACACGCTTCCGATCAGCAGACCCTTGAGCCGGCCGCGTCCGCGCTTGCCGACGACGACCGCATCGGCCTTCAACACGCGCGCGCAATCCAGGATCACCCCGGCCGGATCGCCGAGCTTCGCCTCCGTCGCGATTGCACGTGCGCCGGCCTTCTCCGCAATCTGCCGCGCGTGCGCGAGCCGCGCCTCGACAAGCGGCTCCACGACATCGCCCAATGTTGCCCCTTCGGCCCGGCTGAACGCCCGCAAATCCCCATCGGGTTCTTCCTCGAGGATTGTGACGATATTGAGCTCTGCGCCGTCAGAGTTGGCGATGTTGCCGGCAAAGGCGGCCGCGCGGTCCGCGCTCGGCGATCCGTCATAAGCGAGAAGTATTTTTTTCATGTGGCACCTTTCGGCCGAGCGATCTCAGAAATTCTTGCGGACAAGCTCGCGCACCGATGTGGCGCAGGCCGCCACGAAATCCTCGCGGATACCCGGAACGATGTTGCCGAAATGCGTATGGTCGACGAGCACAAGCCCGCAGACGGCGGCAAAATGCTCGTCGAACAGCTTATGCATCGCGTCCCACGCGCCGGTCTTTCTGACCCATTCCGACGGCGCGCCGGACGAGGAGAAGGTCGCAAGCTTGCGCCCGCTCAAGTTTGGCTCGATCCCGCCCGCACCGTGGCGATAGGCGAAGCCGAAACCGAAGACCCGGTCGAGATAGCCCTTGAGAATGGCCGGCGGTGCGTTGAGCCATAAGGGATAGAAAAACGCGAAAACGTCCGCATCCCCGATCAGGCCGCGCTCGGCGACGACGTCCGGCCTTGCGGCGAAGCCGGCCGGTGCGGGAATTTCATCAAGCTTGAGACAGGGATCGAATCCCATGGCGTAAAGATCGCGAATAACGGTCGTGCCGCCGCGTGCTTGCGCTTCTTGCGCGTACGCCACCGCCATGGTTGCCGTGAAGCTCTTGGGGTTTGGATGGGCGTAGACGACGGCGTGTTTCATCTTCAGGCGCTCCTCAGACGGCGATCGAATGGGCGGCGGCGCCGGCCCGCAGATAGCCGTCGAATACTGCGCTCACCACGCGAACCAGCGCGCGCGCTTGCGCCAGAACCCGGATGCGACGGCCATCGACTGCAAGCAGACCCTCCCGCGCGTATTCGTCGACGTCCGCCAGTTCGGCGTCGAAATGCCCCGCCGGCAGGCCATGCGCCTGCGCCACGCCGCCGACATCGGTCTCAAGATAGCACATGAGCTGTTCGATGATATCGCGCCGGGCGCGATCCTCCACAGAGAGCGCGATGCCGCGGCCGGTCGCGAAATCGCCGCGGCCAAGCGCCTGCCGCCAGGCGGGAACGTCAGAGACATTTTGCGCGTAGCCTTGCGGCAGGGCGCTGATGGCCGATGCGCCCAATCCGATCAGCGCCGGCGCCGCATCCGTCGTGTATCCCTGGAAATTGCGCCTGAGCTTGCGTTGCCGCCAAGCCACGGCCAGCGGATCCGCCGGTTTGGCAAAATGGTCCAGACCGATCGCGTCGTAGCCGCTCTCCTCCAGAACAGTGCGCGCCGTCTCGAATTGCTTCAGCCGCTCTTCGGCGCCGGGCAGGTCCTCTTCACGAATCAGCTGTTGATGCTTCTTGAATCCCGGGACGTGGGCGTAGCCGAAGACCGCAAGCCGTTGCGGCTTAGCCGCGAGAACCGCCCGGATAGTCCGTTCGACGCCGGCGGCGGTCTGCCGGGGCAGGCCGTACATCAGATCGATATTGATCGATTCGATTCCAGATTGGCGCAAGCGTTCGATGGCGCTCTGTGTGACCGCCAACGGCTGGACGCGATTGATGGCGCGTTGCACCGACGCATCGCAATCCTGCACGCCGATGCTTGCACGGTTCACGCCTGCCGAAGCCAGTGCTGTGACGGTCGCGTCGCTGAGCTCGCGGGGATCGATCTCGACGGAGAATTCGCAACCCGGATCGATATCGAAGGTCTCCTGCAGCGTGTCGGCCAGCCGCGCGATGTCTGCCGGCGCGATGAGCGTCGGCGAGCCGCCGCCCCAGTGAATGTGAGTGACCGGGCGTCCCCGGCCCACAGCCGATGCAACCAGATCGATCTCGCGGGCGAGCCAGCCCAGATAATCTTCCAGCGGCCGGTAGGTATTCACCACCCGGGTATGGCAGCCGCAGAACCAGCACAAGGTGTCGCAGAACGGAATGTGCAGATAGATGGACAATGGCGCGCTATGCGGCAGCGCCTCGAGCCAGCTCCTGACGGCGCTGGCGCCGACGCCGGCATGAAAATGCGGTGCGGTGGGATAGCTGGTATAGCGCGGCACGCGAGCGGCCAGGAGATCGACGGATCGGGACATTCTTGAAAGATTAGCAGCGGCGCGCCCGACTGCCATTGACTTACCGCAAGATCGGCATCAAACGGGTTTGCCATCGCCTTTGACCGAAATCAAAGACGCCTCGGGCGTGAATGGGCTAAAGGGCAATGTCGTCCAGCGCTTCGTACGCCATGCTTTGCTGTGCCCTCTTCGCATCCCTGTTCGCGCAGCCGCTCGCGCTGCTTGCGGCAATCGGCGCAAGGCGGCCGAATGGGCAATTACTTTCCTCGGTTGTGAAATCGCGTTCGTTGCCAGTTCCGATGATCGCGGTCCTTGCCGAGCTTGCTTTTCTGGCGACGGCGGGCATTGCGCTCGAAGCACGGCCGCAGCCGGCCACGCTCGATGCCCTTCACCACATTATTTGCCGCGCGCTGTTGGAGCCGGGGCGCCGGCCCGCTTGATCGAGATCAACGAAGCCGATTTCGCAATTGCGTAACGCTTCGCCCGCAATTTCCAAGGAGCCGCGGATGACGATGGATGCAAGCGCCGTGTCGTGGGGCAGGCGCGGCTTTGGCGGATGGAGCGCCTATTGCGCAGCCGCGCGCGCGCCGGCGCAGAGCGGGTCCGCCCAGTCTGATAAACCCAGAATAGAAATCCAAAGGAGCGCGAGCGATGCAGACTGCGGCCGATAATAACAGTCTGCGCCTCGATCTCGTTTTCGTACCCGTCCTTCTGCTGATCGGTCTTGGCATCGGGCTGATCGAGGCGGCATGGTCGCCCGATCCGCGCATGGTCGTCCAGGCCTGGACGTTTGTGGCCGCGATCGCCTGCGTGGGCATCTGGTTCGTCCGGCGCTACGGCGACGGAATTCCGGCCGACGATACCGACCCCTACGCCAACGGCGTCGTGCGCGCCGGCGTCGTCGCGTCGATGTTCTGGGCGCTCGCGGGCATGACCGTCGGGCTGATTATCGCGCTGCAGCTCGCCTTTCCGCACATCTTCTATTTCCCCGAGCTTCCCTGGACCAATTTCGGCCGCCTCCGGCCGTTGCACACGTCCGGCGTCGTCTTCGCTTTCGGCGGCAACGTGCTCATCGCCACGTCGTTTTATGTCGTGCAGCGCACATGCCGCGCGCGCCTGGCGGGAGGCGTATGGCCCTGGTTTGTCTTCTGGGGCTATCAGACATTCATCGTGCTGGCCGGAACGGGCTATCTCGAAGGCATCACGCAATCGCGCGAATATGCCGAGCCCGAATGGTACGCCGACATCTGGCTCACCATCGTCTGGGTCGCCTATCTGCTGGTGTTCCTCGGCACGATCCGGAAGCGCAAGGAACCGCACATCTATGTGGCGAACTGGTTCTATCTCGCCTTCATCGTCACGGTCGCGATGTTGCACATCGTCAACAATCTGGCGGTTCCGGTCTCCTTCCTCGACACCAAAAGCTATTCGCTCTTCTCGGGTGCGCAGGACGCGCTCGTGCAGTGGTGGTACGGGCACAACGCGGTCGGCTTCTTCCTGACCGCGGGCTTTCTGGGGATCATGTACTATTTCGTGCCCAAGCGCGCGGAGCGGCCGGTCTATTCCTACCGCCTGTCTATCGTGCACTTCTGGTCGCTGATCTTCATCTACATCTGGGCCGGGCCGCATCACTTGCTCTATACCGCCCTGCCGGAATGGACGCAGACGCTCGGCATGACGTTTTCCATCATGCTGTGGATGCCCTCGTGGGGCGGCATGATCAACGGCCTCATGACGCTGTCGGGCGCATGGGACAAGCTCAGGACCGATCCGGTCCTGCGCATGCTGGTGGTTTCGATCGCCTTTTACGGCATGTCGACCTTCGAGGGGCCCGTCATGTCGATCAAGACCGTCAATGCGCTGTCCCACTACACGGATTGGACGATCGGCCACGTGCATTCCGGCTCGCTCGGTTGGGTGGGTTTCGTCAGTTTCGGCGCGCTTTACTGTCTGGTGCCGTGGCTGTGGAAGCGGCCGCGCCTGTATTCGCTCGCGCTGGTGGAGTGGCATTTCTGGATCGCCACGATCGGCATAGTCTTCTACATCACGTCGATGTGGGTGGCCGGAATCATGCAGGGTCTGATGTGGCGCGCCTATAACGATTACGGCTTTCTGCAGTACTCGTTCATCGATTCCATCGCGGCGACGCACCCCTATTACGTGATCCGTGCGCTTGGCGGCTTCCTCTACATCACGGGGACAGTGCTCATGGCCTACAATCTGTGGCGTACGGCACGCGGCGATCTGCGTGCCTCCGAGCCGCTTGCGCTGCCGCCGAAGCCGCTTCCGGCGGCTGCCGCGGTCGCGGCGTAAGGAGGCGTCGATGAATCATCAGGCGCTCGAACGCAACTCGCTCTTGCTCGTGATCGGCATTCTGATCGTCGTGGCGATCGGCGGCATGGTGGAGATCGCTCCGCTGTTCTTCGTGGAAAGCACGATCGAGAAGGTGCAGGGCATGCGTCCCTACTCGCCGCTCGAGCTGGAGGGCCGCAACATTTATGTCCGCGAAGGCTGCTATCTCTGCCACAGCCAGATGATCCGCACGCTGCGCGACGAGGTCGAACGTTACGGCCACTACAGCCTCGCCGCGGAAAGCATGTACGATCATCCGTTCCAATGGGGCTCCAAGCGCATCGGTCCGGATCTGGCCCGCATCGGCGACAAATATTCCGACGAATGGCATCGCCAGCATCTCGCCGATCCGCGCTCGGTCGTTCCCGAATCGGTCATGCCGCCTTACGCGTTTCTCGAATCGACGCCGCTCGACTACCGCAACATCGAGGAGATACTGAAAGCGAACCGTACCGTCAGCGTTCCTTACACGGACGAAATGATCGCCAATGCGAAGAAGGACCTCGAGGCGCAGCTCGATCCCGACAGCGACGATGCCGCCGCGCTCGCCAAACGCTATCCGAAAGTGAAGATCCGCAGCTATGGCGGCGACCCAAAGCATATCACGGAGGCCGATGCCTTGATCGCCTATCTGCAGATGCTGGGCACGCTCGTGGATTTCTCGAGCTTCAAGGCCAACGCCGCGGACAACGAAAGGTAAATGCGATGGAAGGCTTGACCTATCAGGACGTGCTCGCCTTCGCGCAGAGCTGGGGCGCCGTCTACTTCTCCGTTCTGTTCTTGGCGGTGTGCATCTATGCCTTCTGGCCCTCGAACAAGGCGAAATTCGATAGGGCCGCGCGGGCGCCGCTGAGCGATGACGAGAGGGCACCATGACCGCGCATAAGGACGTCGATACGCATTCGGGTACCGAAACCACGGGCCATGAATGGGACGGCATCAAGGAACTCAACACGCCGTTGCCGCGTTGGTGGGTATGGGTCTTTTTCGCCTGCATCGTCTGGGCGGTCGGCTATTGGATTCTGATGCCGGCCTGGCCGCTGGCCAACAGCTACACGCACGGGCTCCTCCATCATTCGCAGCGCGCCGCGGTGGTGGCGGCATTGGATGCCTTGAAAGCCGACCGCAGCAAGTTCGAGCTGCGTCTGGAGCAGACCCCGTTGCACAAGGTCGAGTCCGATCCGGACCTGCTGCAGTTCGCCCTCGCCGAAGGCAAGTCCGCATTCGGCGACAACTGCGCGCCCTGCCACGGTGCCGGCGCGCAAGGCAGCAGGGGCTATCCCAACCTGAACGACGACGTCTGGCTGTGGGGCGGCACGCTCGACGACATTCAGCACACGATCGCCGCCGGCGTGCGGTCGACGAGTCCCGACACGCGCCAATCGCAGATGCCGGCGTTCGGCCGCGACGGCATTCTCAAGCCCGCGCAGATCGACGACTTGACGGAATATGTCGTCTCGCTGTCGCACCGGCCGGCGGACGCGGCGGCAGTCAAGCGCGCGGCGAAGCTTTTTGCCGACAATTGCGCGGCCTGTCACGGCGACAAGGGCGCCGGCAGTCAAGCCGTGGGCGCGCCCAATCTGACCGCGGGCGTCTACCTTTACGGGCCGCGCCGGCAAGACATCCACGACCAAATCTGGAACGGCCATGGCGGCGTGATGCCCACCTGGGGCGGCCGGCTGTCGCCGGTCACGATCAAGGCCCTTGCTGTATATGTGCATAGCCTGGGCGGAGGAGAGTGAGTGCAAGCTGCGGCAATACTCTTCCTCCGCCGCTTGCGAGTAGGGCAATCGCATATGCCTGTGGATTGTGAAGAAAGCTATTTTAACGCGGAGGCGCGGAGCGCGCGGAGATGCCGAGGAAAAACCGGCGCCGAGTTTCTCGCGCGAAGCGCAGCAAGTATGGTTGCCAAGACAGAAACACGCATAAGTTGCTCCGATGTCTTCGCGCCTTGCCCCCGACTGGATCGGGGGCTTTGCGGTTCAACTCTGCGTAATAGTATTGGCGCTACGCGCCGGATATATCCCTCCGCGTCTCCGCGTCTCCGCGTGCAAAATTTATATGCGATAGCCCTGCCTGATTGCTGGGGAGGAAAGTGAACGCGCCGGCGAAAATTTCCGATGCCATGGCGGCGGAGGGCGTGGCGCGATCCGACGCGCAGGCGACCAACAGCGCCGCCACGCGCCACCTCTACAAGGCGCGTGTTCCCATCTACCCAAAGCTCGTGCACGGCACGTTCCGGCGGCTCAAATGGATCGTCATGGCCGCCACGCTCGGCGTCTATTACCTGGTGCCGTGGGTCAGATGGGACCGCGGACCCTATGCGCCGCACCAGGCAGTGCTCGTCGATCTGGCGCATGAGCGCTTCTATTTCTTCTTCATCGAGTATCTGGCCGCAGGAAGTCTATTACGTCACCGGCTTGCTAATTCTCGCTGCGGTCGGCCTCTTCCTTGCCACGTCGCTTTTCGGCCGGGTGTGGTGCGGCTATACGTGCCCGCAAACGGTGTGGACCGACTTGTTCCTTGTTGTCGAGCGCATCGTCGAAGGCGATCGTTCCGCGCGCATTCGCCTGGCGGCGGAGCCTTGGTCGGCCGCCAAGGTCGCCAAGAAAGTCGCCAAGCACGCGGCGTGGATCCTGATTGCGGCGGCAACCGGCGGCGCCTGGGTCTTCTACTTCGCCGACGCACCAACGCTGTTGCACGATCTCTTTCATGGCACGGCCGCAATCGCCGCTTACGGCGGCATCGCCGTCCTCACCTTCACCACGTACACGCTTGCCGGCCTGATGCGCGAGCAGCTCTGCACCTATATGTGTCCGTGGCCTCGCATTCAGGCGGCGATGACGGATGCGGACGCGTTGTCCGTCTCTTATCGCCGCGATCGCGGGGAGCCGCGCGGACCGCACAAGAAGGGCCAGCCCTGGACAGGAAGGGGCGATTGCGTGGACTGCGGACAATGCGTCGCCGCCTGCCCGATGGGCATCGACATCCGCGACGGCGCCCAGCTCGAATGCATCAATTGCGCGCTCTGCATCGACGCGTGCGACGACGTGATGCAGAAGGTCGGCCGCCCTTCGGGACTCATCGCTTACGATACCGACGCCAATGTCGAGCGCCGGCTCAAGGGCGAGAAGACGGGCTTCCGTTTCATCCGTCCACGGACGGTTCTCTATACCATGGTGCTCGTACTGGTGAGCGGCGTAATGCTTGCGAGCCTGCTGTCGCGCCGGACCATGGATCTCGACGTCATGCGCGACCGCAATCCGGATTACGTCACATTGTCCGACGGCGCGGTGCGCAACGGCTATACGCTCGAGGCCATGAACCGCGCCGACCTGCCGCGCACGCTGGTCCTGACGGTGAGCGGCGCCAAGTTTGCGCGCATCGCCATCATCGGCATTCCATCGGCCGGCGAAACGACGCCGTTTGTCGTGCAACCCGAGAAAGCGCGGATGCTGCGCGTGCTGGTGCGGATTGCCGGCGCGAATCTTCACCGCCCGGAACAGTCTTTGACGTTCACGCTCAAGGATCCAAAAACGGGCGAGACCTATACCAAGCAGTCCGTGTTCGTTTCGGCGGGGATCTAGCACCCGGAATTAAAGCAAGGTGACACAAATGCTTTTTTTAACGCAGAGGCCGCCGGGGATGCGCAGGGCGCGCGGAGTAAGACTTGCGCTTCGCGCGCAGCGCAGAATCCCCTGCGTCCTCCGCGCAGCCTTTGCGTACTCTGCGTTAAAAAAGACGGCGGTACACGAGCCACGTTTCAACGAAGCCAAGTACTAGCACCATGAAGCCTCTGACGGGCCGCAAAGCGCTTGCCATTCTTGTCGCCGTTTTCGGTGTTGTCTTCGCCGTGAACGGCTACATGATTGCGCAGGCCGTGAACACCTTCCGCGGCGAGGCCGTGAGCAGGTTTCACGGCGAGTCCGAGAGCGACGAATATCTTCAGGGCATCAACTACAACCGGACGCTGGCGCGCCGCGCGCAACAGAAGGCGATGGGTTGGCAGGCGGCCATTGAGGCGAGCCGCGAGGCGGGCGGCCTCATGCGTGTCGTGCTCGATGTAAAATCGCGCGACGGCAGTCCCGTTGCGGGGTTGCAAATTCAGGGCGTGCTGCGCCACCCCTCCGACGCCCATCGCGACCGCTCGCTCGCTTTCGTCGACAAAGGTTCGGGCGCATACCAGACTGTGCTGCCACACGTGGCGCCCGGCGTGTGGGAGGTCGAGGTTCGGTCGCCCAACGCTCCGTTCGAGGCTTCGCGAAGCATATGGCTGCGCTGACGGCGCCCAACGCCACCCGCAGCTGGGCGGATTGCGATCCGGAGCCCTTCGTGCGCCGCGACGCCGGCGGGATCGCGCGCATCGAGCTTGCCGTGAAGGGCGCGCATTGCGCCAACTGCATGGCGCGCATCGAGCGGGGATTGCGGACGCTGGACGGCGTAAGCGCGGCGCGCCTCAATCTGTCGACCGGCAAGCTCGCCGTGCAGTGGAAAGAGGGGCGAGTCGACGCCCCGGCCATCATTCGCCGCGTGGAGGAACTCGGATTTTCCGCCCGCCCCTACGATCCCCGGGCGCTGATCGAAAACGAGGATGCGGAAGCGCAATTCCTGCTGAAGTGTCTGGGGGTGGCCGGCTTTGCCTCCGCCAACGTCATGCTGCTGTCGATCTCGATCTGGTCGGGATTAGGCGGCGAGATGGGCGTCGGCACGCGGACGCTCTTTCATTGGATTTCCGGCCTGATCGCGATACCCGCGGCGCTCTATGCCGGACGGCCGTTCTTCCGCTCGGCGCTGAAAAGCCTTGCCGCCGGGGGCGCCAACATGGACGTGCCCATCAGCCTGGCCATTCTCCTGGCATTGGCGTTGAGCGTGTTCTCGACGCTCGAGCACGGACAGCGCGCCTATTTCGACGCAGCCGTGATGCTGCCCTTCCTGCTGCTGGTCGGCCGCTATCTCGATTTCCTGTTGCGGCGCAAGGCCCGCGCCTCCGCCCGCGACTTGATCGCCATGCAGGCGGCGACCGCGCGGCGGATCGACGATGCAGGCGTCGCGCGGCCGGTGGGCGCGTCCGACATTTCCGCCGGCGACCGCCTCCTGCTGGCGGCCGGCGAACGGGTGCCCGTGGACGGCACGATCGAGGATGATACGGAGGCGGATCTATCCTTGGTTACCGGCGAGAGCACTCCCGTGCGCATCGCGCGCGGTGCAGCATTGCGGGCGGGAGCCATTATCACCGGCCGTCCCGTGGTGCTGCGGGCGGCAAGCCGCGTCGAGGATTCCTTCGTGGCCGAGCTGGCACGTCTCGTCGAGGCGGGACAGCAGCAGCGCAACCGCTACGTCAAGCTTGCCGATCGGGCCGCCCGGATTTACGTGCCTGTCGTTCATTCGCTGGCGGCGCTGGTTTTCCTGGTCTGGTTCTTCTTCCTCGACGCCGGCTTTGCGGCGTCGCTGGAGCGCGCGATCGCGCTGCTCATCATCACCTGTCCCTGCGCGCTGGGTCTGGCGGTTCCGGCCGTTCAGATCGTTGCCACCGGAATTCTCTTCCGCCGCGGAATTCTCGTGAAATCGGGCGATGCCCTGGAACGACTTGCCGAAATCGATCTCGCGGTTCTCGACAAGACGGGAACGCTGACTCAAGGCCGTCCGGTGCTGGTCGGCGCGCCCGATTCCACAGCGCTCGAAGAAGCGGCGAAGCTCGCACGCGCAAGCCGTCATCCGCTCGCCCGCGCCCTCGCTGCGGCGGCCGGAACGGGCCTGGTGGCGGCGGATGCGCAAGAAGTCGCCGGCCAAGGGGTGGAGGCGCATGAGGATGGCAAGCGCGTGCGTTTGGGACGCGCCGATTGGGTGGGTGCTTCGTCCGACACGGAACGCGCTGCAAGCGAGCTGTGGTTCTGCCGCGAAGGCGAGGCTCCCGTCTGTTTCGTGTTCGAGGACCGGGTGAAAGACGATGCCCCGGAGCTTATGGCGGCGCTGTCGCGGCGGGGAATTGCAACCGAGCTGCTTACCGGAGATCGCGAGGGCGTCGCCAAATCCGTGGCACAAAAGGTCGGCATTTCGATATGGAAGGCAGGCGTGCTCCCCGAAGAAAAAGTGGCGATCCTCGAGTCTGCGCGCCGCCAGGGCCGCCATGCCCTCATGGTGGGCGACGGCCTCAACGATGCGCCGGCTTTGGCCCAGGCGCATGTATCGATCTCGCCGGCGGCCGCCGTGGACGCCGCGCAGGCGCAGGCCGACATGGTGCTGATGGGCGAGGCGCTGACGCCGATTGTCGCGGCCATCGATGTGGCCAGGCAGGCCCGTCGGCGCGTGCTCGAAAACTTCTGTTTCGCCGCAGCTTACAACGCCGTCGCCATTCCGTTCGCTGCGCTCGGCTTCGTCACGCCGCTGATCGCCGCGGTCGCCATGGCCTCCTCGTCGCTGTTGGTGACGCTCAATGCGCTCAGGCTCAAGGCGCGCGCGCCGTGATCCCGGCCCTTGCCGTCCTTATCCCCGCAGCGCTCCTCCTGGGGTTGGGAGGGCTTGCCGCCTTCTTCTGGTCGATCGGCAACGGCCAATACGACGATCTGGACGGCGCCGCGCAGCGCATCCTGATGGACGACGAGGAGGACGAGGGCTGACGTCCGCGTTTGACGAAGGGCAAGGATCGGCGTTTGATCCTGGGCTTTCGTGCGTCCGTTCGCTCACGGAGTTTGGCATGTACAAGACATTGCTCGTTCCGTTGCTGGGCGAGAATGGCGACCAGGCCGTTTTGGAGACGGCGTGGCTGTTCGCCCGCGGCTTCGATGCCCATCTCGATTGTTTGCATGTGCGGCCCAATGCGCTCGAGATGGCGGTCCGGCTTACCGCGGTCGACGCGGCCGTCGCGGCGCCGGTCACGGCCGAGCTGTGGAAATCCCTCGAGGACGAGGCGGCAGCTCGCGCCAAATCGGCGAGAGCCTGCTTCGACCAAGTGAGCGCCGAGCGGGGCATTGTGCAGCCGGCGCGGCCGCCTCACCCGCAAGGCGTATCCGGCGCATACCGGGAAAGCGAAGGCAATTTTCTGCGGGCGGTGATCGGCCAGGCGCGCACGCGCGACCTCATCGTGCTGGGGCGCTGCGAGCCGGCGCTCGATGCCGGCGCGCTGGGCGATGTGCTCGTCTCCGCCGGGCGCCCGTTGCTGCTGGCGCCGAAAAAAGCCCCGCAGGCTTTGTTCGACACTGTGGCGATTGCCTGGAAGGACACCGCCGAGGCGGCGGGCGCGCTGGCCCTCGCCATGCCCGTTCTGACGAAGGCCGGCAGGATCGTGGTGCTAGCCGCGGCGGAAGGGGATGCAAGCGTGGAAGATGCGCAGGCCTCGGCGGCACGTGTCCAGGAATACCTGCATTGGCACGGGCTTGCTTGCGAAACCCAATGTGTGCCGGCAGTGCGAGGCGCGCTCCACACGGTCATGGAGGCCGCCGCAAAGGCCTCCGCCAACCTGCTGGTGATGGGCGGCTATGGGCACAGCCGGCTGCGCGAGTTCGTCTTCGGCGGCTTCACGAGCTCCGTGCTCGACGGGGCGCATCTTCCCATTTTCATGGCGCATTGATCGTCGAAGATCGTCTGTGAGACAAACGATGCGTAATGCCCTGGCATGAAGAGCATCGCAGTCTGCGTATGCGTTCTTGCCCTCGTGGCCGCACAAGCGTTCGCAACGCCGGGGATGCCGCAACCGTCGCTTGTCGATGCCGACAACCGGGCGGGGATCGATCTCTCCGGTCCGTGGCATTACGCCCCAGGCGCGGCGCCGCCGCACGATTGGCTTGGCGCGCCGGTCGCGGTGCTGCCGAGTTCGTGGCAGACGCAAAGTTCAGCGCTGCGGCATTACAACGGCATCGTCTGGTATCAGCGGAATTTTGCCGCCGACCCGCCGGCGCACGCCCGCGCTTTTCTGCGCTTCGGCGCGGCGAACTACTTGGCGCGCGTTTATCTCAACGGGAAATATCTCGGACGGCACGAAGGCGGTTTCACGCCGTTCGCCTTCGAAGTCACCGGCATCCTCCGCAAGGGCGAGAACACCGTGACGGTGAGCGTCGACTCCCGGCGAACGCCGGACAGCGTGCCGCCGCCCGTCGTCGATTGGGATCTCTATGGCGGGATGACGCGGCCGGTGCGCGTCGTTTTCACTCCGGAAATCTTTGTCGACGACGAATGGATCCGCCTTGCGAAAGACGGCCGCATTGCCGCGAACGTGCGACTCGACGGAACGCACGCGGCTGCCCGAACCGTGACTGTGCGCATTCCCGCGCTTGGACTGACCTTGCAAGGGCAAACCGGCGCCACCGGTCGCTTCGAAGCCGAAGCCGCCGCGCCGCCAGCTCTCAAGCTCTGGTCGCCCGACGATCCTGCGCTTTACGACGTCGAGATCGCCGCGGGCTCCGACACGCTGCAGGACCGCATCGGGTTTCGCACGATCACGGTAGCGGGAACCCAAATCCTGCTCAACGGCCGGCCCATATTCTTGCGCGGCGTCAGCATGCATGAGGAGGAATTTGGCCGCGATCCCACGCGCGCCATCACTCCAGCGGCGGCGCGCGCCTTGCTATCGCAAGCCAAGGCACTGAACGCGAACTATGTGCGGCTCGCGCATTATCCGCATTCGGAAGTCATGGTGCGGACAGCCGACGAAATGGGCCTTCTGGTGTGGAGCGAAATCCCGGTCTATTGGCACGTGAACTTCTCCAATCCCGAAACGCTCGCGCTGGCCCGCCGCATGCTCGCCGAAAACATCGTGCGCGATCGCAATCGCGCTTCGATCGTCATCTGGAGCCTGGGCAACGAGACGCCGCCCGGTGCTGTGCGCAACGCCTTTCTGGCGGCGCTTGCCTCCGATGCGCGGGCTCTCGACGACACCCGCCTCGTCAGCGCGGCACTGCTTGCTCGCGGCGAGCGGGTGGACGGCCACACGCGGATGGTCGTCGACGATCCGGCGATTGCCGATCTCGACGTGATGGCGGTGAACACTTATCTGGGATGGTACAGTTCCGATCCACTGAACTCTCTGCCCGATGTTTCCTGGACGTCGCCGTTTACGAAGCCGCTGGTGTTTTCCGAATTCGGCGCCGATGCGCTGGCCGGCTTTCACGATCCGCTGCACAGGCGGAAATTTTCCGAGGAGTTCCAGGCGGACTATTTTCGCCAAACGCTCGCCATGGCGGCGAAAATCCCGCTTCTACGCGGGCTTTCGCCCTGGATCCTGAAGGATTTCCGTTCGCCGCTGCGTACCGATCCCGTCTACCAGCAAGGCTGGAACCGCAAGGGGCTGGAATCCGAAACCGGACGCCGCAAGCTCGCCTTCGCCGTGCTCGCCGATACCTACCGCGCACAACATTTTTCCTCCCCCGTGCAAAGCATGGGGAAGGTGTCGAGCGAGCGAAAGTGAGCGAGACGGAGGGAGCGCAGCCTATTCGATCGGCTCCTCGCCCTCCAGCTTGGTCCGGTGCAGCACGCGGCCGGAATCCGCCGCGTATGGGGTGGCGCGGTGCATGGTGCCCGTATTGTCCCACATCACCGTGTCGCCCACCGTCCATTTGTGGCAGTAGGTGAACTGCGGCTGGGTGGCCCATTCGCGCAGGCGGACCAGCAGCTCCGTGCTGTCGCGCGCGCTCATGCCGACCACGTGATGGGCGGTGCAGCCAAGGACGAGCGATTTGCGCCCCGAGCGATGGTTCCAGACCAGCGGCAGCTCGTGCTCGCCGATCGCCATCATCTGCCGCGTCATGGCCAGGCTCGGTTCCGGATCGTAGTAGAAAAGGGAGGCCCAGGCGGAATGCACGACCCGCAGCCCTTCGATCTGCTTCTTGTCGTCCTCCGGCAGGAGATCCCAGGCCGCGTAGGTGTTGCAGAACTCCGTGTCGCCGCCGGTGGGGGAGAGAACCTTGGCGGACAGGATCGAGGCCAGAATCGGCACTTTGTTCATCGTGCCGTCGATGTGCCAGTAGAGCGAGCCTTTCAGGTAGTCGGCCGTGGCCTGGACGCCGGCATCCAGCGAGACTTTATAGACGTCTTCGCCTCCCTTTTCCTTTGCCGCCTTCCCCAGCGTGTTCGTAAAGGCGATTTGTTCCTCGTCCGTGAAGTCGATCTTCGGGAAGAGCAGCACGCCGCGCTGTTCGAGCAATTCGCGAATCCGCGCCGCATGTTCGCCGCCGAGCAACGCTTCCTTCGACAGGTGAACCGCGCTGCCGATCAGCGGGCGCAAGTCCGTGGCCTCGAATTTCTGGTTGGGAGCGATGTTCATAACGGCATCCTTCTTTCCGTCGCTCGCCGGCGCGATCGTCCTCCGGGGCTGGAGGATTGCACCAACACGTTCAGGATTGGTTTGCGGCTTGTCAGGACCGATTTCAAGCCCTTGGGGCGCTTCTTTTCGCTTCCCCGGGGGGCGGGACATTTGCCGTCCGCCGATTGAATTCGGGCCGGCAAGGGGGCATGAGGTTAACGCGCCCTGAAAGGAGAGCTTTCATGACCGACACGCCCGATACGGCCCGTAAGTCATTCGGCGATATCGCTCCGAAGCTCGCGGAGATAACCGACACCCTTGTCTTTGGCGACATCTGGAAGCGGCCGGGGCTTTCCCCGCGGGATCGCAGCCTGATCACCGTCGCTACGCTCATAGCGCTGTACCGCACCAACGAGCTGCCGTTCCACTTGAAGCGGGCACTCGATAACGGCATCACGCGCGACGAGCTGGTCGAGGTTATCACGCAGCTGGCGTTCTATGCGGGCTGGCCGACGGCCAATACGGCGGTGGCGATTGCCAGGCGCGTGTTCGAGGAGGCCGATCGCCCTTAACCGGTAGTTGCGAACACGGCTGGTTAAATCCCTGGCTGTCGTGCCGTCTTAAGCCGGAGAAGAATCCCGTCGCGAGAAAGTCAAAGGCAGGCTCACCAGGGTGTGGGTGGCGATGGTGGGCAGATAGGACAGCTCCTCGACCGGCACGGCGAGCGCGATGTTGTCCAGCCGCTTGACGATCTCCTGCGCCGCAACCTTGATCTCCATCCGCGCCAGGGCTGCGCCCACGCAACGGTGAATGCCGGCACCGAAGGTGAGATGGTTGGCGACGTTGCCGCGACCGATATCGAGGCTTCTGGGGCAGGGGAACTGCGCCTCGTCGTCATTGGCCGACGCGAAAAGAATGCAGATCTGGGCATAGGCCGGCAGCTTTTTGCCGCCCAGTTCCACCTCTTTGGTGGTGGTCCTGAATAGACCGTGGCTGGGCGGCTCGAGGCGAAGAATTTCCTCGACGAAGCGCGACACCAGCCGATCGTCGTCCGCCCACGCGTAAAGCTTGCGGGCCACATCCGGTTGCGTTGCAAGGATCAGCATGAGGTTGGCGAGCGCCGCCGCCGTCGTATCGTTGCCGGCGATGAGAAAGGCCCGGATGCACGAGACCTTCTCCGCGAAGGAGAGCATCGGGTTGCGTTCGTCGTCCAGCCGGGCATGGACGAGGTCCGACATGAGGTCATCCCTGGGTTCGGCTTCGCGGGCGCGAATGTGCGGGATGATGTAGTTCTGCAATTCGCATATCTGTTTGGCGTTTTCGAGCATCTGCTCGCGTGTCTGCATTCTGCCGATCTGCGCCAGCAGCGCCGTGGTCCAGCGGGCGATCTTTTCCGTGCCGACTTCGTCGAAATCGAACCCCAACTGTTCGCAGATGATGCGGGCCGTCAGCGGGGCGCCGATGTCCTTCATCCCGTCGCCGTGACCTCTCTGCGCCAGCGGCTCGACGAGATCGACGACGATCTGCCGGATCCGCGGCTCGAGCGTCTTCACGCGATGGGCGGTAAAGGCCTTGTCGATCAGTTTGCGGAGCCGCGTGTGTGCCGGCGGATCGCAAGCGATGATGTCGCGAATGAAGCCGCCGCCGTCGCGGTTCATGATCTCGGCAAGCTCGTCGACGAAGCCGTTTGCGTAGCGGTCCTGGTAGCCGTGCTCGAGCGAGAAGGTGACGGGATCGCGCAGGACCGTCATCACGTCTTCGTACCGGGTCACAAGATAGGTATCGAGTTTCGGATCGTAATAGACCGGTTCTTGCTTGCGCAGCGTGCGGTAGAAGGCGAAGGGATTGTTGAAGATCGGCGGATCGATGCGGGATTCGCCGCCGCGCAGCTTAAGGATTTCGTCCGTCGCCGGGCAGCGTGCTGGATTGTCGGAACGCATGGTGTTCATCGTTGCGGGCTCTGTAAGTTCCGGGCTGTCAACTATTGCATATTTTTCGTTGAAAAGAGCCGTCTCGACAGATTGCGCCGCACGGCGCGGTATGCAGATAAACCGGCGCAAACTGACTGGGAGCGCGGCCCCCGACTCATCGCATAGGCTCTAAGATCAAGGTTTGATCGGGGGCCTCGAACGTCCGCTGCTCAGCAACATGTGGGGATTTGGCGACAGCTACTCTGGCGCGCGGCGCATCGTCGAGCCGGGCTATGAGCGCCGCGACGACTACCAGCTGCGGCGCGAGTTGGGCAATCGCCTCGGCCAGGAAAGCTACTGGCCGGACATGCTGGAAGCCTGGTTCGACCGCATCCTCGAGCCGAGCGGCATCACGCACGCGCAACTCGCGGACAAATCTCTGCCCTGGATCGTGAAGGCGCCGGCATACAAACGCTATGAGCACACGGGCTTTGCCACTGCGTCCGGCAAGGTGGAGCTGTCGTCCGCGCTTTTGGCCGGCCTCGGCTATCCCGCCATACCCGATTACGAAGAGCCGGCCTGGAGCCCGCACAGCCGGCCCGACCTTGCCGCGGACTTCCCGCTGATCCTCACCACGGGAAGTGCGCTCAACTGGTATTACCGCTCGCAGCACAAGCATCTGAAGGTCATGCGCAAGCAGCATCCTTACGCGCAGCTGACGATCCATCCCGACACGGCGGCCGGGCTCGGCATCGCGGAAGACAAGATGGTCTGGGTGGAAACGCCGATGGGGCGCGTGCGGCAGATGGCGAAGTTCGATTCGGGCCTGCATCCCCGCGTCGTCCACGCCGACAGCCACATGTGGTACCCTGAGCGCGAAGCCCAGGGCGATGCGCATTTCGGCGTGTGGGAATCCAACATTAATGCTATACTGCCGGACGGCAAGGACTATTCCGACTATGCCGGCGATTGCTACATGCGCGGCCTGATCTGCCGGGTTGCGCCGTGCGGATGAATAGAGGGGGATTACGAATGCTTCGGATCAGTAACGGTGCGGTTACGGCCGCTCTTGTCTTTGCGTGCGCACTGGCGCCGACGGCCTCCGAACCCGCGTCGCCTGCGGCATTCGGAAGTCCGCAGGACATAGAGGCAATCACGGCCATCGAGAACGAGATGGCGGTCGAGACCGACATGAACAAGGTCATGCCCCACTATGCCGACGATGCGACGTTCGCCGATATGATGGCGCCCGGCTGGTACGAGGGCCGCGATCGGATCCGTGCAGCGCTCCAGCCGCAATTTGTCGGCCTGCAGGCGATGAAGTACCGCATGGAGGAGATCAATGTCGCCTCCGACGGCCAATTCGCCTGCGCGGCGATGCGTATCCACTTCGACGCGACGAAGACGGACAAGTCCGTCCAGCACATGACCGTCCGCCAGCTGGACGCCTTCAAGAAGATCGGCGGGCAGTGGCGCATCGTCCAGCAGCACTTCTCCGTGCCGGCGGATGCGAAGGGTGCGGCGCCGATGTTCGACAGCGCGGCGCCCGGGCGCGGCGCGCTGCCATGGGCGATCCCCGCGGCCTCCGGCCCCGCGGTTCCGGTGGTGCAGGCCAAGGCGGAGATCAATACATGGCTTGAGGCCAGCGAGGTGCCGAAGACCGTCGGCGAGATGCTCGGGTATTACGGCCCGGGCAATGACGTCATCATTTTCGATTTCTCCTCGCCGGGCGAATTGCGCGGCCGCAAGGAAGTTCGAACGTTTTACGCGCGCCAGTTCGCGGGCGTCCGCGACATGCAGATCCACATCCCCGTCCGTCACATCGACACCGATGGCCGGTTCGGCGTGGAAATCAGCCAGCAGAATCTGCAGATCGACATGAAGAACGGAACCAGCCAGCGCGTGTCGTTCCGGCAAAGCGATTGCGTGCGCCGGGTGGGCCACCGCTGGTACTCGTTTTTCGAGATGGGTTCGTTTCCGGTGAACGCCAAGACCGGCAAGGCGATCATGCTCGATCCGGCGGGGTTCAACTGAGGGCCGGCGGGCAGCGCGCCTGAAGAACGTGGCCGAAAATAACGGCGACCGCTCATCCCGGGGGACGGTCGTTCCGGGGACGCGGTCGAATTGGAGGAAATGCACTACGTGTCACCAGATTTAGAGACATAATTCCGTAGCCTTGGATGACGAGGCTGCGGAACTCGATGAGGCGGCAGAAGCCGAAAGGCAGGCGCAAGCAGCGGGACTATTGGGCGCGGCGTGGGCGCGTCGGAACTGGCACTGTAGCAAAAATCGCAAACGAATTGCGTGCATAGGGAAGCTAAACAAATGCCCGGCGAAATTAATGTTGAAACGTGGGAGGCGTTTGAGAACGAGTTGAACAGTCTTCGCGTGCGCCGAAGAAACGAACCATCGACGCTACCACTGCATTTTCGTGGTCAGTCTGACTCAACATGGCACCTAGATACGACGCTCGAACGAAACAAAAAAAATGGGATGCTATTCAAGGATTATTATCGCGTGATGTCAGATCTAAGGCCAGAAATTGAGACATTCACGGGAACAGAATGGGTTATCCCGGCGTACCGCGAAATTGAAAAGTTAGTGCAAGACTATGATCCATTCAGCCTAGCCCTGACGTTTGGGCCGCGTCCTGCCTATGACTACATGATATACCTTCGCCATCACGGATTTCCATCACCGCTCCTCGATTGGACGCGTTCCGTGTATGTTGCCGCCTACTTCGCATTCGGTCGTGCTAAGGACAGCAAGGCTGTGTCAATTTATGTGTTGCTCGAAGCGAATCTAAAATCTGGGTCGAACGGCGTGGCGAGCGTGCACCGTTTGGGTCCGCACGTGAAAACGCACCGAAGGCACTTTCTCCAACAGAGTGACTACACCATGTGCCTCGTTTTTGATTCGGACGGCCAATGGCGATTTGCGGGACACGATAAGGTTTTGACCCATACAGACACACCTAGCGGCCGTTCAAATTATGACCTTGTGAAATTCATCATCCCGGTAGGCGAGCGGCTCAAAGTTTTGAAACTACTCGATGAGCACAACGTCAATGCTTTTTCGCTATTCGGTTCAGAGGAAAGTCTTATGGAAACAATGGCGCTAAGAGAGTTTCATTTAGTTAGCTAAATTCGCGAACGCAGCATAAAACCTCACCATTCCCCCGCAGGAATCGTGAGGGTTTTTGTAATTTGTTCTCCGTTTCGTATCAAAACAATATTCGATGGATGCCCGACAGCGGAGCGAAGCGCCTGCGTCCCGGTTTCAACGTCATAAACGCGATTTCCACCAATCGACAGAATTGCATCACCGGGCAAAATATCAGCCAAAAAAGCTGGAGAGCCGGTTCGAACGGCAATGACAGAAACAGCCTGATTGGTTCGCAATTGTTGACGTTGTGCCTCAGTAAGCGGTTGAACCATGAGGCCCGCGCCTTGCCGCCTCAATGGCGCAAAATAGACCGCAACCTGCTCGTACCTATCGACGGAATAGGGAATGACCGTGGTCTGAGTGCCATAGGTTGTAGTAAGGCCGTTGTAGCTGCCTGTGGCGTACCCCCCGCTCCCCACGATGTTTGCTGAGCCGTTTGTGTAGGAGGTTGTGTTGTTTGGCAATGTCAACGGCAACATACCAGTCGCGGTGCTTTGGTATTTTGAGCTGATTACGACAATTGCGGCGCCAACCCTTTTTGCTTGTTCCAATGCATCATTTACGTTGGCTGAGGGACCGACGAAGCCGGATGCGCCGATTGGCCAATATCCTTGCTCGAACATAAGTGCAGCGGTTTGGGTGGAATTAGAATCGCCGCTCCGAAGTTCGGGTTCTCCCGAGAATGGCTCGATTCCCGCAGAATTATTCGCGGAGAAGGGTTGGTAGAATTTTTCATAGCCGCTCGCGCAACTTGCCAAAAACAAAGAACAGAAAGCTGCAATCAATATTCGTCCGCTCATGGCCGAGTCATCCCCGTCTAAATCTTGGCACACACTCCGCGCACACCCGCGAAGTGCGAAGGACTGCCGCGCCCGTGTCGCGACCGCCATAGTCCAAAATCTCGCAAACATATACCCTAGTATCAACTTTCCCGGCTGGGTGAGTCGTTATTGAGATCGGATACCTCCCAAGCGGCACGTGCTTTTCGCTGCTCGTAAAGATGCTCACGCGGAGATGGGGAGCCGCGGAGCGAAATTGCGCGAGTTGAATATCGGCGGCCGGTTCTCCTCTGGATCGTTGAAGGGATCGATTGCGCGAACGCGCACCGGCATGGTCGCCGGAATCTGGTCATGCGCGTCGTCAAACAGCGCCGATTGCTCGGGCGCGCCGATCAGCCGGCGCGACAGCGCCCGCGCCTCGACGCGACCTTGCTCGTCCAATTCACCCAGATGCGCAACCGTCTGCTGGATCACGCGACGGCCGACACGAACGCTGCGCACAAGACACCAATAGCGGCGGACCTTGCCGTTCTTTCTGCGTGTCGTGTGGCGCAAATACATGCGCCGAATCAGAACCAACTCGTCGCGTCCCGAAAAGGCCCAAGCTCGTCACTACACGCCCAAAACCGCCCTTCGAACCGACTCAAGCCATTGATTCAAAACACCCGGCGCGACAAATTGGCTCGGCGATTCGAGGCGATTCTGCGCAAGTTGGGCTAGTTTCCCCCGCCGTCGCCGGGGGGCGGCGCATTTTCGTCAGGGGCGCCTTGATCGGTAACGTCCGGCGGAGGCGGCGGGCGACCGGGAGGCGGAGCGCCATTTGGCGATCCATTGACGTGTGCGCGGTGAAGCGGGGGTGGCGACGTAGCCGGAGAGGAATCCGGATCGGATCGATTTGGCGATTGCGCGGGCGGCGGCAGTGGCGCCGATTGCACCGGTTGGCGGCTGTCTTGCGCGTGGCCTGCCGGCGCGGAGCCGGAGCTTGGCTCCGGCGAAGGCTGGCCGTTGCCGAACAGCCAATCCCAGAAGCCCGGTTGCTGCGCCGCCTGCTGCTGTTCGGCGGTTTCGGGGCTCGCATCTGCCGCGGCCGAAGGCCCGTTCGTCGCGGTGGCGGTATTGGATTTATCGTCGCCGGTATCGGCAGCCGTCGTCTGTTCGTCGGTCGTGGTTTCGGGCACGCTCTTGTCGAGCGGTTTGGCGGGCAATCCCTGCTCCGCCGCCGTCATCACCTGTTTCCAGATCGCAGCCGGCAGAGTGGCACCGGTCACGCCGCGCATGGGAGAGGAATCGTCGTTGCCGACCCACACGCCGGCAACGTAATCGGTGGTGAAACCCACGAACCACGCATCGCGATAATCCTGCGTGGTTCCCGTCTTGCCGGCGGCCTCGTGTCCCGAGAGCGCCGCCGCCCGGCCGGTGCCTTCCGTCACCACGTCGGCCATCATGGCGACCATGTCGCGATCCGCGTTGCTTGCCACAGCCTGCTCGGCGGCCTGCGGATTGCGCTTGAAGAGCACGCGATGGGCGGAATTGTCCACCTCGGTTACGAAATACGGAAACACGCGCGCGCCGCCGGCGGCAAACGTCGCATAAGCGGTGGTAAGCTCGAACGGCGTGACTTCCGACGTGCCGAGCGCCAGCGAAGCATTGGGCTGAAGCGCCGAGACGATACCGCAACGATGCGCCGCGGCGATCACGTTCGTCACGCCCACTTCCTGCGCCAGGCTCGCCGTCACCGTGTTGATCGAATGGGCCAGCGCATCGGCCAGCGTGACCGTGCCGTAGGAGCGGCCGCCGTAATTCGTCGGCGTCCAGCCGTCGATGTCGACCGGTCCGTCGTCTCGCTGATCCCAGGGGCTGATGCCGTTCTCGACCGCTGCAAGATAGACGAACGGCTTGAACGCCGAGCCAGGCTGGCGCATGGCCTGCGTGGCGCGATTGTAGGAACTCGAATCGTAATCGCGTCCGCCGACGAGCGCCGCCACCGCTCCATCCATCTTCATGAGCACGACGGCGGCCTCGCTTGCGTGCAGCTTCCTGCCGCGTGCGGCAAGCAGATGGGACACGCTCCGGCGTGCGGCCTCCTGAAGCCGCGGCACCAGGGTGGTATGCACGATAAGGTCGGACATCGGCGGGCCGGACTGGGCATTCGCGTCCCGCACGGCCTCGTCCGCGGCCGTATCCAGGAAGAAGTTGCGCGCATCGGCCAGCCGCGCGCTGCCGACCGAAGCCGGATGCGCACGCGCCTCGGCGGCTTGTGCAGGCGTGATGGCGCCTGTCTCCACCATGGCATCGAGCACGAGATTGGTGCGCGATTGCGCAGCGGCGAGATCGTGACGCGGGGAATTGACGGACGGGGCGCGCGTCAGCGTCGCCAGCATCGCGGCTTCGGCAAGGCTCACATGCCGCGCGGATTTTCCGAAATAGATGCGCGACGCACCGTCCACGCCATAGGCGCCGGCGCCGAGATAGATGCGGTTGAGATAGACTTCGAGGATCTGCTGCTTGGTCAGCGATTTTGCCAGCGCGGCTGCATCGAACAATTCCTCGAGCTTGCGCGAATAGGTGCGCTTGGGATTGAGAAACAGGATCTTGGCGGTCTGTTGCGTGATCGTGGAACCGCCTTGCACGACATGGCCCGCCCTGAAATTGACCCACAAGGCGCGCAGCAGACCGCGAACATCGAGTCCCTGGTTCTCGTAGAAGCTGCGATCCTCCATGGCGATGAATGCGGCGGGTAGATAAGGCGGCATTTCGTCGAGCGTCAGCCGATCGCCCACGATGGCGCCACGGTGGCCGACGATCTCTCCCGTCGCATCCACGAAGGTGAATGCGACGGGCCGGTTGGCGGCGTAAAGGTCTTTGCTGACATCGAGCTTCGGTGCGAACCAGCCCAAGATCGTCGGCGCAAAATAAAGCAGCGACAGGCCAAGCGCCGCCACCCCCAGCACAAAGACGGCAAGCCCTGGGAGCGCCGATCGCCGCCGCGCGAGCCGCTTGCCGGATGCAGGCAATTTATTCAATCCACGATCGCGCAGCATGGGAGCGCATGCCTTGCCCATCGTTTGCGGCGGTTTCAAGACCTAGCGCGTGTTTCGTTCGTATGTAACCTGAAACCTACATGTCATGGCCAGCGCCACCGATCCGCGCAAAGCGCGGCCGGAGCGTAAACCCAGGCGGGCCACCCAGGTTATCCAACCACCGAATTGGGATTATCGGCGGATGCAAAATTGTCCGAAATTTCGGACATTTCGGAGCTCAAACTGGGTGGCCCGCCGTCGCGGGCCATGACAGTTGGCATGGGAATCAAGCGTTGAATTCCTACCGCTAGAATGCTTCATGAGCTGCAATATCTCGGTGGTGAATTCGTCTGCCTTGTGCCAAGTTCCGCCGGAAACTTGGGGCGCTGGATTCCGGGGCACTCGCGGCAGTTGGTTAACGATCGCGCATGAACCGATGGGGAACCGTTCATGCCGGGTTCATCGCCATTGCGATACCAAGCTCAAATGCGCAAGCTTGGCCTTCTTGCACTTCTATTGACGTTCTTTGCGCTGACATCGCCGGTTTCCGCCCAATGGGGCCGTCCGGGCGACGGCGGCGTGCAGACGCTCGACCAAATCCTGCCGCAGATCCGAATACATTATCCCGGCCGCTTCTACGACGCGGAAGGCCCTTTCCCCGATGGCGCGGGCGGAATGCACTACCGCATCAAGTGGCTTACGCCCGAAGGGCGGCTTATATGGTTGGATACCGACGCCCGCACGGGGCGGGTGATCGGCCCGTGGGGGGCACATGGAGGCTTCGGGCCGGGCCCGGGCGGCTCTCCCATGGAGCGACGTTTCACGCCCGGCGGCTGGGGACGTGGGTTCGGCCGGGGCTGGCCCGGCCGTGGACATTGGCCGCGTGGTTGAGAATCGATGCGCATATTACTCGTCGAAGATGACAAGGACTTGCAGCGTCTGCTGAAGGGCGCCCTGACCGACGCCGGCTACGTCGTGGACCAGGCCACCGACGGCGAAGAAGGGCATTTTCTGGGGGATACGGAGCCCTACGACGCGGTGATCCTCGACCTTGGTCTGCCCAAGATGGACGGCGTTCGCGTGCTCGAGAAATGGCGCAAGGCCGGCCGCACCATGCCCGTCCTCATTCTTACCGCGCGCGACCGCTGGAGCGACAAGGTGGCGGGGTTCGACGCGGGCGCCGACGACTATCTGGCCAAGCCCTTTTACACCGAGGAGTTGCTGGCGCGCGTGCGCGCCCTTCTGCGGCGGGCAGCGGGACTTGCCACGTCCGAAATCGATATCGGGCCGCTCAGGATCGACACCCGCACGTCGCGCGTCACGCTGGACGGCAACCCCGTCAAACTGACCTCGCTCGAGTATCGTCTGCTGGCGTACCTGGCCCATCACAAGGGCCGCGTCGTATCGCGCACCGAACTCGTCGAGCATCTGTACGATCAGGACTTCGATCGCGATTCCAACACCATCGAGGTCTTCGTGGGGCGCCTACGCAGGAAGCTTGGGACCAATCTGATTCAAACGGTGCGCGGACTTGGTTACTGTCTCGACATTCCCGGCAACATTGAGCACGGCGATCACGCGAAAATTTGACTCGCTCGCGGCGCGGCTTATCGCTGCCGCCGCCATTTGGACGCTGCTTGGACTTCTCATCGGCGGCACCGTGCTCTCGGGTGTGTTCCGCACTTCGATGGAGAGCGATTTCGATCGGCAGCTGAAAAGCGAGCTCGACGACATGATCGCGGCCGCCATTCCGAGCAACGGTAACGAGGCGTCGCTGCAGGACCGTTTCACCGATCCGCGGTTCGAGCGCGTCTATTCCGGCTGGTATTGGGAGATTGTGCCCTGGAGCTCGCAAGGGCCGCTTCTGGGCGACGCACAAATCTCGCGCTCGCTGTTCGACCACACGATCAAGATCGTCGATTCCCATATGGTTGCCGGCCTGACATGGGGCCACGGCGACGGACCCGAGGGCCAGCGCCTGCGCTTCGTGTCGCAACGCATCGAGTTCGGCGCCCAGCCGAAGCTACCGAACAATGCGCCTCGCGCCTTTGTGTTGCTGGTCGCCGCCGACGTGACGGTAGTCGAAGACCGGGTCGCCAGCTTCGATGGCACCTTGTTCTGGTCGTTTGCGCTCTTGGGCCTGAGCTTGGTGGTTGCGGTCTTCATCCAGGTCCGCATCGGCCTGCAGCCGCTTGGCCGCGTCAGCCAGGCACTGGCGCGCATCCGCGAGGGAAAGGCGCGACGCCTCGATGGCCGGTTTCCGGCCGAGATTGCGCCGCTCGCCGCCGAGCTGAACAGCCTGATCGATCACAATGCCGAGGTGGTCGCCCGGGCCCGGACGCATGTCTCGAACCTGGCGCATTTCCTCAAGACCCCGCTGAGCGTGCTGACAAGCGAGGCCGACGCCAATCCGGGTCCGTTCGCCGATACAGTCAAGCGGCAAGTCGATACGATGCGACGGCAAGTGGATCACTATCTCGCCCGGGCACGGGTGGCGGGCGCTCTCGACGTGCTGGGCAACCGCACGCCGGTACGCCGGGTCATCGAGGACTTGTCGCGCGTGCTCAAGCGCATCCATGCCGAGCGCGCGCTTGCGATCGAGATCGCGTGTCCGGCCAATCTCGCGTTCCGGGGCGAACGGCAGGATCTCGAAGAGATGGCGGGCAACCTCATCGACAATGCCTGCAAATGGGCACATGGACGCGTTGCCGTCACCGCCCGGCGCATCTCGCCCACCAGCCTGGAGCTGTGCGTGGAGGACGACGGAGAAGGATTGAGTGCCGAAGAGCGCGCCCGCGTCGGCGAACGGGGCGAGCGGCTCGACGAATCGGTTCCGGGGACCGGACTTGGCCTCGCCATCGTGCGGGACATTGCCAAGCTTTACGGCGGCGAGGTCTCGCTGGAACAGGCTTCGCTCGGCGGCCTCAAGGTTCGACTGGTATTGCCCGCCATCGCTTGACGGAGAAATGTCATATTAACCTTGCCGTGATTAGCCTTTTCCGGTGGAGGTAGGCCCAAGGCCTCCTGCCGGCGATGCCTTGGGTTGGGAACTGCCGCGATGAAACAGGCTCGAACCGAAGCACTTCAGAGTTTCCTGGCAACCTTGCCGGAACCCCTGGCGCTCAGGCTTGCCAAGGCGGTGGAGCTGGACAGGCTCGCCGAGGGCGCGGACCTTCCCCACGATCTCATCCTGCAAGGCCTGCGCCCCGTGTTGCGCCGAGCGCTGAGAACAGATCGTACGCCGATCCCCCAGCGCCTGTTTTGTGCGCCCTTCGAAGACGTCCTCATCTCGGGGGACCGCAAGGAGAAGCTCAAGGGACGCATCGCCCGCAGCACGATCGGACCGGTGTGGAACTGGCTGTCGAAGATACTTCTGCCCGAGCAGGCGACCGCTTATGCCGCGCGCGTTCGTCAGGCGGTGCTCGCTTACAGACCCTACGAGGCTGAAGCCTGCGCCGCCGAATTTTGCGCCACGGCCGCGCAAGCCATGAGCCAGGCTCTCGCGGACGAGAACCAGCGCAAGACGCTTCGCCTCGCCTTCGGAGGCGAACTTGCGCTTGCGGACGCGGACGAAATCGCGCTTCTGCTTGGATCGGTGAAGGAAATCGCCGAGTTGAAGGCGCTGATGCCGAAGCCCTTTCCGGCGATGACCGAGGATGTGGTGTGGGGGCTTCGCGCCATCTACGACCGGCTGGTGGTTTCCTCCGCCGATGCAGCGCCCTATGTCGCCGTCCTCGCCATGGGCAAACTCGCGCGGCCTTGGGAAGCGCTGAGACTGCCGTTGATGATCGCCAGGCAAACCCACGACACTCTGATCAGCAGCACCGACATGGGCCTGGTGGGCGAACTGCTCTTGAACGATCTCGACATGCATGCCTCGCACATGCGCGCAATCAAGCAACCCGAGTTCGATCCCGACGATCTGATCGTGCATCTGACCAAGTTTGCGCTGCTCTCGAACGGCGTGGTCAAGGAAGTAGAGATGCGCCGGGACGGACGCTGGGGGCGTGTTCTCATGAGCGAGCGGACAGCGGTATCGGAGATCATGGAAAACATGATGAAACGCGCCCCGCGCGAGGTCCTTGCCGCCTTGCCCACGCTCAAGGCGGGTTCGTATGCCGGCGGACCGCGCGTACCCGATATTTCGCGGAGCCCCGACCGCGAAAAAAGCGCCCGTGCCCTGCGCTACGCGCGGCTGGTAAACCGCTGCAAACCCATCGCGGCAGCTGCGGCCTTCGGTGCCGCACTCTCCCAGGCCAACGACGAAATCGCAACGGCGCTGCAGCGCTATTGCGAGGACTTGGTGCGCGAGTTGCGCGCCGCAACGGGCGAGAAGCTCGCCAACGCGGAAGCCTATTTCGCGCTCGGCATCGAACTGACCTCCATGCTGTTCAGCGCCGAAGAAGGAGAATTACTGCGCCGGCGCGGCCGCGCCGCCACCGGCGCGCAAGCCGCCGCCTAGATGTGAACTTTCAACAGGTTGATTATCCTTGTCCGCCTCCCCCTGTGGGCGGGACTACGGCGCGAAGCGCAGATGAATTCGATATCGCATTTTGGCACACGGAGACATGGAGCCGCGCAGCGGCATCGTTACTCTCTCCGTGTCTCTGTGCCTCGGTGTGAGAAATTTTGCGCTTCGCGCGCAGACTGAATGCCCTCATAATCCTTTGTGCTCTTCGTGCCTTGTAAGTCGATTTCCACCGGATCGGCTATTGTAGTCGATGCGGTGGCGGACCTGCCATCCCGGTCCCACGCCTCCGCGTGAAGCGATTGTTGGCGCAAGCGAAACCATAGGTCATTATCTCTGTGCAAAGAATCGAGAACGGCTGAATGCGGCGTTGGGCGGGAATTGCAGCTTCGTGCATATGGGTGCTCGGCACGGCGGGCGCCGTAGCCGCCACGCATATCGCCTTCGTCACGGATTGGAAGGCGCAGGCCGAGCACGGCGGCTTCTACGAAGCCATGGCGGAAGGACTCTACCGGCGCGCCGGCCTGGACGTGCATATTCTCGAGGGCGGCCCCAGCGTGAATGTGCCGCAACTCCTGGCCGCGGGAGCCGCGGATTTCGGCATGGGCTCTAACGGCTTCATTCCTCTGAATCTCGTACGCGAAGGCGTGCCGATAAAGGCCGTCATGGCCGTATTCCAGAAGGACCCGCAGGTGCTGATCGCGCACCCTCGCGCGGACGTGCGCTCGCTCGCGGACATGAAAGGCAAGCCGATCATGATCGCCGATGCTTCGGTGAACGCGTTCTGGCTTTGGCTGCGGGCGAAATACGGCTTCGACGACAGCCAGATCCGCAAATACACCTTCAATCTCGCGCCGTTCCTGGTCGATCCCCGCGCCATTCAGGAAGGCTATCTCACCAGCGAGCCCTACACGATCGAGACCCAGGGACATGTCGAGCCGAAAGTCTACCTTCTGGCGGATTTCGGCTATCCGGGCTACGCCAACATGGTGCTGGCGCCGCAAAGCCGCATCGACTCCGATCCGGTGCTCGTCCAGGCATTCGTCAACGCGACGGAGCAGGGCTGGTACGATTATCTCTTCGGCAATCCTGCTCCGGCCAATGCGCTGATCGAGCGCGACAATCCCGAGATGACGGACGCCATCGTCGCGCAGGCGATCGCCAAGATGAAGAGCTTCGGTATCGTGATGTCGGGCGATGCGCTGACGGAAGGGATCGGCGCCATGAGCGAGGCGCGCTGGAAGGCGTTTTTCGAAACGATGTCGCACCAGGGCCTCTATCCGGCGTCGCTTCCCTATCGCAACGCTTACGAGCTCAAATTCGTCGAGCACGGCCTTCACGTGGGCGCCGCCCGAAGCCGATGAATCCGGTGCTTTCGCTATCGGGTGTGGGCAAGAGTTTCGACGGCGGCACGCACGCCTTCGGACCGCTCGACCTCGGCATCGCAAGCGGCGAATTCGTCTCGCTGCTCGGCCCTTCCGGATGTGGAAAATCGACAGCCTTGCGCGTCATAGCGGGGCTGCTATCGCCCACCGGCGGCGCGGTCGCATTCCCCGGCGGCAGACCCGAGATCGCGTTCGTGTTTCAGGAGCCGACGCTGATGCCTTGGGCGCGCGCGCTGGAAAACGCCAGGCTGCCCTTGGACCTGAAAGGGATGCCGCGGCGGCAGGCCGATGCCCGCGCTGCCGAGGCACTCGCCCGCGTGGGCCTGCACGGGTTCGAACGCGCCTTTCCGCGCGAGCTCTCGGGCGGCATGAAGATGCGGGTGTCGATCGCGCGGGCGCTGGCCGCACGCCCGAAGCTGCTTCTGATGGACGAGCCCTTTGCGGCGCTGGACGAACTTTCGCGCCAGGCGCTCAACGACGATCTGCTGAAGCTGTGGCGCGAAGACGAGCTTACCGTGCTGTTCGTCACCCATAGCGTCTTCGAAAGCAGCTATCTCTCCACGCGCGTGCTCGTGATGACGCCGCGGCCGGGCCGCCTAGTCGCGGACATTCCGCTCGATCCTCCCGAGACACGCGACGAAAACTATCGCCTGAGCCCCGAATTCGCGCACATCGCCGGCCGTGTTTCCGCCGCGCTGCGCAACGCCATGGCAGCGCCAAAATGAAAAGAGCCATTCAGATCGCCATACCGATTTTGCTCGGCGCGCTGGTTCTCGCCGCGTGGGAATGGGCGGTGAGCGCCTATCGCGTCCCGCCCTACGTGCTGCCGGCGCCGTCCGCCATTTGGCAGGCCTTTATCGACAACTTTGTGTCGCTGACGGCCTCGATGTGGGTCACCTTGCGCATCACCTGGATCGCATTCGTGCTCGCGCTCGCCAGCGGTGCCGTCCTTGCGATCGCCTTCTCGCAAAGCCGTGTGGTCGAGATGGCATTGTTTCCATATGCCGTGGTGCTGCAAGTCACGCCGATCGTGGCGATAGCGCCGCTGATCCTGATCTGGGTGGGCTTCGAACGGATCGATGTCGCGCTCGTCATTATCGCCTGGATCGTCGCGTTTTTCCCGATCCTGTCCAACATGACGCTCGGCTTGCGTTCCGCCGACGCCAACCTTGTCGACCTCTTCCGCCTCTACGGCGCTTCACGCTGGCAAAAGCTGCGGCGGCTGCAACTGCCCACGGCGCTGCCGCTGCTGTTGTCGGCCATGAAGGTCTCCGGCGGGCTGGCGCTGATCGGCGCGGTGGTGGCGGAATTCGTCGCCGGCTCCGGCACCGCCACCGGTCTCGCCTGGAGGATCATCGAAGCCGGCAACCGCCTGGAGATCGCCAAGATGTTCGCGGCGCTGGGGCTTCTGTCGGCGGTAGGGATCGTCAATTTCTACGCGCTATCCGCGTTGGAATACCTCCTGCTGCGCCGCTGGCACGAGAGCGCGATCAAGCAGAGCATGTGATATTAACTACATATAAATAATTGTATTTATTAAAATATAACAATTTATTTTTGTGGTCCATTGCTTTTTCGACCCGGACATATGATTTTCTGCCGATGGCTCAGGCGGCACAAATCCTGACGGCAAATCGCCTTCGCGAAGGCGATGTCGTTTATTGGCGCGGCGGCGAATGGGTCGCCAGCCTGCCGGAGGCGGAAATGTTCCAGGACTCTTCTGCCGCCGCCGGCGCGCTCGAAGCGGCCGGCGAACACGTCAAGGCCCGCTTGGTGGTCAATCCCTACCTGTTCGCCGTCAGAACGGAAGGCGCCGCGATCCGCCCGGTCGAGGAACGCGAGGTCATCCGGGCGGCGGGGCCCACGGTGCGGCCGGATCTCGGCAAGCAGGCCCGCCATGTATAGATACGACGAATTCGACGCCCGCTTCGTGGCGGAGCGCGTCGAGCAGTTCCGCTATCAGGTGGAGCGCCGGCTGGCCGGCGCTCTGACCGAGGACGAGTTCAAGCCGCTCAGGCTGATGAACGGGCTCTATCTGCAGCTGCACGCCTACATGCTCCGGATCGCCATCCCCTACGGCACGCTCGGCGCCCGCCAGCTGCGCAAGCTTGCCCACATCGCGCGGACCTACGACCGCGGCTATGGCCATTTCACGACCCGGCAAAATCTTCAGTTCAACTGGATAAAGCTGGTCAATGTGCCGGACATCCTGTCCGAGCTTGCCCAAGTCGAAATGCATGCCTTGCAGACCAGCGGCAATTGCGTGCGCAACGTGACCGCCGACCATTTTGCCGGTGCGGCGGCGGACGAGATCGAGGACCCGCGTATCCTGGCCGAGATCGTCCGGCAGTGGTCGACCTTGCATCCGGAATTCTCCTACCTGCCGCGCAAGTTCAAGATTGCCGTCTCCGGCTCGTCACAGGATCGCGCCGCTCTGCGCTTTCACGATATGGCGGTCGAGATCGTGCGGAACGAAACGGGCGAAATCGGCTACCGCGTCTATGCGGGCGGCGGCATGGGCCGAACGCCCTATCTCGGGCATGTGATGGGCGACTTCATACCCAAGCCGCACATTCTCGAGTTCCTCGAAGCCGTGCTGCGCGTCTATAACCAGGCGGGGCGCCGGGACAATCTGTGGAAGGCGCGAATCAAGATTCTCGTCAACGCACTGGGGCCGGAAGAGATGCGCCGGCAGGTGTGGCGGGAATACGACGAAATTCGGCAAACCGGCACGCTCGCGCTGCCGGCCGAGGAAATCGCACGCATCGCCGCATATTTCGCGCCGCCCGCCTTCGAGTTGCTGGGCGAATCTTCGCCGGAATTCGAAACTTCCAAAAGGAGCGATCCGGCGTTCGCCGACTGGTGCAAAAGCAATCTCGCGCCCCATCGCATGCCCGGCTATGCCATTGCCACGATTTCGCTGAAGCCGATCGGCGGCGTGCCCGGCGATTGCAGCCACATCCAGCTCGACGGCCTCGCCGATCTGATGGACGATTTCGGCTGGCGCGAAATCCGCGTCAGCCACGAACAGAATCTCGTGCTGCCGCATGTGCGCAAGAAGGATTTGCCGGCGATCTTTGCGCGGCTGAAGGCGCTCGATCTTGCCACGCCGAATGCCGGCCTGATCACCGATATCATTGCCTGCCCGGGGCTGGACTACTGCGACCTTGCGAACGCGCGTGCCATACCGGTTGCGCAGCGCATCTCGGAGCGATTCGCCGCGCTATCCCGCCAGCGCGACATCGGCGAACTGAAAATCAAGATCTCCGGCTGCATCAATGCCTGCGGACACCATCACGCCGGCCATATCGGCATTCTCGGCGTCGACAAGAAAGGCGTCGAATATTATCAGGTGAGCCTGGGCGGCTCCGCCGCCGAAGACGCCAGCATCGGCCAAATTCTGGGGCCCGCATTCGGCGAGAACGAGATCGTCGACGCGGTGGAGAGCTTGGTCGACGAATATCTCGTGCGGCGCGCTCCCGGCGAGCGGTTCCTCGACACCGTGCGCCGCCTGGGCGTTTTGCATTTCAAGGAACGGGTTTATGCCGCTCATTAAGGACGGCGCGTTGGTCGAAGACAATTTTGCGAGCGTGGCCGACGATGCGGCGATGCCTGCGAACGGCGCCATCGTGTCGCTGGCGCGATTTGCCAAGGATCGCGAGCAGCTTCTGGCCCGCAACGCGCCCTTGGGCGTGCGCCTGGCGTCGGACGAGTCGCCGGAATCCTTGGGCGACGACGTTCACCGCCTCAGCGTCGTGGCGCTTGAGTTTCCGCGCTTTCGCGACGGCCGCGGCTTTTCCTGGGCGCGGATGCTCAGAACCCGTCTCGGCTACAAGGGCGAGATCAGGGCAACCGGCGCCTATCTCTACGACCAGATCGCCTTCATGCACCGCGTCGGCATCGATGCCTTCGAAGTGCCGGAAGGCTTTGCGCTCGCCGATTATCATCGCGCGCTCGGCGAGATCGGCAACGTCTACCAGCCATCGGCCGACGGCCGGAAAACCATTCGCGAGCTTAGGGCCCGGTAGCCCGCGACAGTTCGATTTTCCCGCCCCCGTAAACCTACGACATGCACACATCTTTTTGCAGTTGCATGGGCGGTCCTGGGCCGGCTCCCTGTTGCGGTGATTCGCTTGTGGGAGGCTACCTTGGAGCTGACGCTTGAGCGTTTGGCGACGAACGGCTGGAGAAAAGCAGTTTTTTGTATGACCGGCTTGTCGGTCATGGCGGCAAGGGTGTCAGCGTTGGACAACTCGGCGGCAGTCGTGCCGGTGAGATGCCGATCACGCGGCTTCTGCACAACCCCAAGGTAAGGACACTGGCCAAATTAACCGCTCCTATTGTCGGCTGATCGCGGTCGGATTGTGTAGTTCCATTCAGGATGGAATTCATCGCCCCGGATGTCGAGCGTCTTCATCTCGGCATCGCTCACTTTGATTCCCTTTTCGTAGATCGCAGTATCGAGGGCGCTCTCGACTTTGAGGCCGGCTTTGGTCGTCGTCGCGGCAATCAGTTCGACCACGGCCATGCGATCGACGAGAGGTCTCCCACGCCAAGTCTGCGTGATGTGGCAGAACATGCGGTGCTCGATCTTGTTCCACTTAGAGGTGCCTGGCGGATAGTGATGGACGTGGAGCACGAGGCCCGTCTCGTCGGCGAACTTTTGCAACTCGACCTTCCACAGCCGGACACGCGTTCCATTCGAGCCGCCGCCATCGGCCGTGATGGTCAACTCGCGGGCTTTCGGGTAGCGCTGGCGCCCCATTGCGTCGAGCCAGCGGCGAATGGAGGCGACAGCGAACTGAGCCGTGTCGCTTGTGATCCCGACGCTCACCCACCCTGCATTGGCGCCAACGTCGTACACGCCATAAGGTACGACCTTGCCGAGATCCTTATCTTCGAAGTCGTGCACCTTCACGCGCAGCGGATCGCCTTTCGGGCGGTAGTCGGTGCCACCGTTCTTGTAGTTGCCGACCAGCTCTTTCTTCTTGGTGTCGACCGAGATGACGGGCTGCCCCGCAGCCTGTGCCGCGATCGCCTTGGCGTTGATGTGCTCGAACTGCGCATTGCGGTCGGGATGGTTCGAGCCCTCGTCGGCCTTGCGGTTCGACTGCCGGCTATAGCCGAGCTTCGGCAACAGTCTCTTCACGCTGCTGGCGCTGATCTCGTGGCCCTTCTTCTGCAATGCGACAACCAGCTTGTCGTGGCTTTTCGACACCCACAACAACGGGCGCATCGGATCGCCGAGCGTGGCCGGCTCAATGACGATCCGTAAATCCTCGATCAGCGTCGCGTCCCGGCTCGATAGAGGCCGCCGGCCGCCTCCCCTGCGGCGCACCCGGCCTTTCGACAGGGGCGCGGCGTCAAGGTCTTTCTGTCCCCGGCCGATGGTCGAGCGCGCGAGCCCAGTGATCTCGCAGACCGCCGCCAGACCGCCCCAGCCAGCCGCGCGGACCTCGCCGGCTGCAAACATCCGCCGCCCCCGCTCATCCAGCTTCGAGCCCACAAGCTCCCACCTTTGCCGAATTGCTTGCATGTCGATCATGCCGACCCGAATACCGCCGCACGCAATCCTAGGAATCTCGACGCCCCGAGTTCACATCACCACATGGCGCAAACGCCAAATCCGATTCACTTGTTGTGACGGATGTCCTAAGGATTAGCGAGATGCTGTCCACAGTGCTGGCGCGCTCGCGCGCGCAAGTTGGTGGCCGCCATCCGTGCCGCCGCTACGAGCAGGGCCATCGCCGCGACCGGCCCCGCCCCCAAATGCGCATGTCTTATGCTTTCGGTTCGCTCATAACCTGCTGTGTCGCGAGGCTGGCAAGCTCGTCCATTTTGCGCCGAACGTAGTGCTCGGAGTAGGCGATATTGCGGGCAGCGAAGTCCTGGTGGATTTTCCGCACGAAATCCTCGTCGGGGGCGCCCTTGACCTCCATGTCGAGGAGCACGTTGGCGTAGCTCTCGGCGGCGGCCCCCGTCAGTCCCAGGGTTTCCGCCGCCCAATGCCCCAGGAGCTTGTTGCGGCGCGCCATCGCGCGAAACCGCAGACCCTCGTCATGGGCCCATTTGTCCTCGTAGCCCTTCTCACGCTCGTCGAACCCGCCTGGCATGGCATAACCTCTTGTTATTGCAGAAATAAGTGCAAAAGCTTCCCTTTGCCGGGAGAGTTTAGCCAAACTGTGCGCCCGGCGCGATGGGTGGCTTTCTCAAAGCCGAGATTGCCGCAGGGCTTTGCATTCCGCTAAGTTGGACTTTTGGCGGGACCTCGAGGTCGAGTGCCCCGTTTCGCGTTTGGGGCGGCTGCGCCGCCAGCGAGGATTACCATGAAACGCCGTCGGATGATCTACGAAGGCAAGGCCAAGATCCTCTATGAGGGGCCCGAGCCCGGAACCATCGTTCAGTATTTCAAGGACGACACCACGGCTTTCGACGCCACCAAGAAGGCCGTGATCGAAGGCAAGGGGGTGCTCAACAACCGCATCTCCGAATATCTCATGACTCAGCTCGCCGCCATCGGCGTGCCGACGCATTTCATGCGCCGGCTGAACATGCGCGAGCAGCTGGTCAAGGAAGTCGAGATCATTCCGCTCGAGGTGGTGGTGCGCAATATCGCCGCCGGCTCGCTCTCCCAGCGCCTGGGCATCGAGGAAGGCACCGTGCTGCCGCGTTCGATCATCGAATACTACTATAAGAACGACAAGCTTCACGATCCCTGGGTGTCCGAAGAGCATATCACCGCCTTCGGCTGGGCGAGCCCGCAGGACCTCGATGATATCGTGAACCTCACCATCCGGATCAACGACTTTCTCTCCGGCCTTTTCCTCGGCACCGGGATCAAGCTCGTGGATTTCAAGGTCGAGTTCGGGCGGCTGTGGGAGAACGATTACATGCGCATCGTTCTCGCCGACGAGATCAGTCCCGATTCGTGCCGGCTGTGGGACGCCGTCACCAGCGAGAAGATGGACAAAGACCGCTTCCGCCGCGACATGGGCGGCGTCGTGGAAGCCTATTCGGAGGTCGCCCGCCGGCTCGGCATCATGCCAGAATCCATGCAGGGCGAGCAGCGCGGGCCGATGCTGGTGAAGTGACTTGCGAAGCAAGTCATCCCCGCCGTCCGCGGGATCGTGAATAAGGGAGGGTGACGCATTTGCGCACTTCACCCAAACGATAGAATAGCTTAGGCCATGCGCCTGGGAGAGGTGAGGTTGGTGCATGAAAGCCCGCGTATTCGTCACGCTCAAGAACGGCGTTCTCGATCCGCAAGGCAAGGCGATCGGCAATGCTTTGCATGGCCTGGGCTTCGGCGAGGTCGGCGAAGTCCGCCAGGGCAAGGTCATCGATATCGAACTGGCCGAGCGCGACGAGGGCAAAGCCCGCGCCAGCCTCAAGGAGATGTGCGAGAAGCTTTTGGCCAACACCGTGATCGAGAAATACGAGATCGAGTTCGCCAAATGAAATCCGCCGTCGTCGTTTTTCCCGGCTCCAATTGCGACCGCGATGCGGCTGTCGCGCTGGAACGGATTTCCGGCGAGAAGCCCGAGATGGTTTGGCATGCGGAAAGCGCGCTTCCGGATGTCGACCTCGTGGTGCTTCCCGGCGGCTTTGCCTATGGCGATTATCTGCGGTGCGGCGCCATGGCGGCGCAATCGCGCGTCATGCGCGAGGTGAAGGTGCACGCCGTAAAGGGTGGAGCGGTGCTCGGCATCTGCAACGGCTTTCAGGTGCTGACCGAGACGGGGCTGTTGCCCGGCGTGCTCATGCGCAATGCGGACCTCAAGTTCGTCTGCCGCGCCGTGTGTCTTGAGGTCGAAGAGACACAATCGGCCTTCACGCGCAAATACGGCAAGGGCCAGCACGTCAGCATGCCCGTGGCGCATGGCGACGGCAATTACTTTGCGGACGAAGCGACGCTCGATCGTCTGGAAGGCGAAGGCCGCGTGGTCTTCCGCTATGCGCCCGGCGACAACCCCAACGGCTCGGCGCGAAACATCGCGGGAATCTTGAGCGAAAAGCGCAATGTGCTGGGCTTGATGCCGCATCCCGAGCGGGTCTGCGATCCGCTGCTCGGCGGCATCGACGGCATTGCCATGTTCCGGAGCCTGGTCGAATCTTTGTCCTGAAGACGCACCACAAAGCCACAAAGAACACGACGCCTTTGTGCCCTTCGTGTCTTTGTGGTGAAAGAGATGCATGATCACTCCTCAAACCATTCGCGAGCACGGGTTAACGGACGAGGAATTCGCCCGTATCCGTCAACTCCTGGGCCGCGAGCCGAGCCTCGTCGAGCTTGGCATTTTTTCGGTCATGTGGAGCGAGCACTGCTCCTACAAATCCACGCGTGTTCATCTCAAGCGCCTTCCCACCAAGGCTCCCTGGGTTCTGCAAGGACCGGGGGAAAACGCCGGCGTGATCGACATCGGCGACGGCGACGCAGCCGTCTTCAAGATGGAGAGCCACAACCATCCCTCGTTCATCGAGCCTTACCAGGGCGCGGCGACCGGCGTCGGCGGCATCATGCGCGACGTCTTCACCATGGGGGCACGGCCGATCGCCATGATGGATGCGCTACGCTTCGGCGATCCCGCCCACCCCAGGACGCGCCATCTCGTTTCCGGCGTCGTGGCGGGCATCGGCGGTTACGGCAATTGCATGGGCGTGCCCACGGTGGGCGGCGAGGTGAATTTCCACGCCTCCTACAACGGCAACATTCTCGTCAATGCGATGTGCGTGGGGGTCGCCAAGGCGGACAGGATCTTCAAATCGGCGGCGAAAGGCGCCGACAATCCCGTCGTCTATATCGGCTCGAAAACGGGACGCGACGGCATCCATGGCGCTACCATGGCTTCGGCCGAGTTCGGCGAGGACTCCGAAGAAAAGCGCCCGACCGTCCAGGTCGGCGACCCGTTCACGGAGAAACTTCTGCTCGAAGCCTGTCTCGAGCTGATGGCGACCGATGCCATCATCGCCATTCAGGACATGGGCGCGGCCGGCCTCACTTCGTCGTCGGCCGAGATGGCTTCGAAAGGCGGCTCCGGCATCGCGCTCGACCTCGATCGTGTACCCCAGCGCGAGGCAGGCATGACCGCCTACGAAATGATGCTGTCCGAATTGCAGGAACGCATGCTCGCGGTGTTGAAGCCGGGACGCGAGGACGAGGCGGCACGCATCTTCAAGAAATGGGAGCTCGATTTCGCGGTGATCGGCATCACGACCGATACGGGCCGGCTGGTTGCCACCCATCGTGGCGAGACGGTGGCGGACATTCCGGTTCACGCCCTGTCGGAAGAGGCCCCGATTTACCAACGTCCGGTGTCGCGTCGCGCACCTGCGAGCGGCGTACCGGCGGTCGATCCCGCCCGTCCGGTTATGCAGTCTCTACTCAAGCTTCTAGGCTCGCCCGATCTTTGTTCGCGGCGCTGGATATGGGAACAGTACGACACGAGTGTGATGGCGGACACCGTGCAACAACCCGGCGGCGATGCCGCCGTGGTGCGGGTGCACGGCACGAACAAGGCGCTGGCGATCACCACCGACGTCACGCCGCGCTACTGCAAGGCAGACCCGTTCGCAGGGGCAAAGCAGGCGGTAGCGGAGGCGTGGCGCAATTTGTCCGCCGTGGGTGCAAAGCCGCTTGCCGTGACCGACAACCTGAATTTCGGCAATCCCGAAAAACCCGAGATCATGGGCGAGATCGCCGCCGCCGTAGACGGCATCGCCGAGGCCTGCCGGGCGTTGGAATTTCCCGTCATTTCCGGCAACTGTTCGCTCTACAACGAGACCAACGGCGAAGCGATCTTGCCGACGCCCGCCATCGGCGGGGTCGGCCTGATCGAGAACGTACACCGCATGGCCACGATCGGGTTCAAGCGCGAAGGCGACGCCATTTTTCTCATCGGCGAAACGAAAGGTCATCTCGGCCAGTCGCTCTATCTGCACGAAATCGAGGGGCGCGAAGAAGGCGCTGCCCCCCCCGTCGATTTGGCGACAGAGAAGCGCAACGGCGATTTCGTCCGCAGTCTGATCGAGTCCGGCAAGGTCGATACGGCGCATGATGTTTCCGATGGCGGGCTGCTGGTTACGCTTGCCGAAATGGCAATGGCGGGGACCACCGGCCTGCACATGTCTTGTCCGGCGGAGCCGGGCCGTATTGCCTTTTTCTTCGGCGAAGATCAGGCGCGCTACGTCTTGGCCGTGCCCCACGCGGATCGGCAGAAGATTCTCGACGCAGCGGCGTCAGCCGGCATTTCGGCGGCTTCCATAGGCGAGACCGGCGGCGCTACACTTCGCATAGCCGCCGAACCGGAGATCCGGCTGGAGACGTTAAAGCAGGCGCATGAAAGCTGGTTTCCGCGCTATATGGGCGGTGGCGAGCTGCCGCCGACCAACTGACGGGTACCGCCATGGCCATGACTGCTTCCGAGATCGAAAAGCTCATCCGCGACGCCTTTCCGGACGCCGACGTAACCATCACCGATCTTGCCGGCGATAATGACCACTACGCCGCCATGGTTATGAGCAAAGCCTTCAAGGGCAAGACCCGCGTACAACAGCACCAGATGGTCTACGAGGCGCTGAAAGGCCGGATGGGCGGCGTTCTGCACGCGCTTTCGCTGCAGACGTCGGCGAAGGATTGACGGCGCCGAACTGCCCCCCTCCGTCTCGCCGCTTCGCGGCGATCCACCTCCCCCATTCCGCTTCGCGGAACTGGGGAGGAAGAAATAACGCAGCGCTTTCGCAAGATCCTTCCTCCCCCGTGCAAAGCATGGGGAAGGTGGATCGCGAACCGCGTTGCGGTTCGCGAGACGGAGGCGGCAATCCTTGACGCCTGCGCCCTCCGCCCCTAAGTGACGGAACTGGCGAACACCTTCAGCCGCCCGCGAGGACCCGATGACCGTAGCAGAGCGCATCCACAACGAGATTTCCGGCGCCGACGTCGTTCTGTTCATGAAAGGGACGCCGGTATTCCCGCAGTGCGGGTTTTCTTCGACGGTGGTGCAGATTCTGACCGAGCTGGGCGTCAAGTTCAAAGGCATCGACGTGCTGAAGGACCCCGAGCTCCGTCAAGGGATCAAGGAATTCTCCAATTGGCCGACCGTCCCTCAGCTCTATGTCAAGGGCGAGTTCGTCGGCGGCTGCGACATCGTCCGCGAAATGTTCGAGGCGGACGAACTCGAGCCCTTCTTTGCCGAGCGGGGTATCGTTCTGGCCAACGTGTGAAGCAGTAGGGACTGCATTCACGACCGCCGACTGCCCATCACCCGAAATGCCGCTTCCACACCGGGGCGACCGCTCCGACAGCGCGTGGGCGATCGCCTTCAGATTCGGGATGTCGTCGCCAACGAGCCGGTCATTCCCCACGCTGCCGCGTTACCGCGAATAGAACTCCACGATAAGATGGGGTTGCATTTGCACCGCGTAAGGGATGTCGGCCAGCTTGGGCGTGCGCAGAAACTTCGCCGTCATCTTGTTGTGGTCGGCCTCGACATAATCCGGCACGTCGCGCTCGGCGCTCTTTGCCGCCTCGAGCACGAGCGCCATGTCCTTGGCCTTGCCGGAGAGCTCGATGGCATCGCCGTCCTTCACCAGGTAGCTCGCGACCGTGACGCGGCGGCCGTTCACTTTCACATGCCCGTGGCTGACCAGCTGGCGGGCCGCAAACGGCGTGGGCACGAATTTGGCGCGGTAGACCACGGCATCGAGCCTGCGCTCGAGCAGGCCCACCATGTTCTCGCCGGTGTCGCCTTGCCGGCGAACGGCTTCCTGGTAGTAGCGGCGGAACTGCCGCTCGGTGATGTTGCCGTAATAGCCCTTGAGCTTCTGCTTGGCCTGCAGCTGGGTGCCGTAGTCGGAGAGCTTTTTCGAACGGCGCTGGCCGTGCTGGCCCGGCCCGTAGGAGCGCTTGTTGACGGGGCTCTTGGGCCTGCCCCAGATGTTTTCGCTCATACGGCGGTCGAGCTTGTATTTCGAGGTCGTGCGCTTGGTCATGAAGGTCCGGATTTCAGCGGAAAACGGGGATTTCCGGGGGCAGCCCCGCGGAAAGCCGGGCACTATAGCCATGGCGGGTCGCCTGTCAAACGGCGCCTTGCGGCCGGGTAGTGGGTCAGTTTGAAAAATTAACGCGGCAACCCAGCTTTATCATGCGTCACGACAAACCGAGCGATCTCCTTCTCCGTGAAGGGGACGTTTTGGTTGCCCTCGTTTGAGCCAATGACGCCGCCAATTATTACCGCGCGGGGATACTGACGGCCGTCCTTCAAGTTGACGTCGCGACAACGTAGCCCATCCCAGTTTCAGGCTGGGTTCTGAAAAAATTGGCCCACTCTGGCGATAGAAAAAGCATCTCGACTTTTAAGCAGCGTATTGCGCCGCTTCCCGCTCTTCGATCATCGCCACCATATCAGAAACCTCCCATAGGCGGCGATTCACTCCAGCGGCTTGGGGCGGGCTCATCCGATAGCCGGCTACAACGCGGCTTGGCGACCAAATTGGCAAGCATCTCACCCGTTTCTCTGAAAATTTGGCACGCGGAGACAGGGAGGCGCGGAGGGATTGGTGGCGTTCAAATCGCCGATAACGGGTCAATTTTGGCGCGCCGAAGGCGCAATTAATGCAACGGCGTCAGGGCGCAAGGAAATGTTCGGCGACGTTCTTGCATCTTTGCGGTTCCAACTGCACGTCGCCCAAACAACCATTCGGCGCTTCGTGACACCACGGAGGCCTCCGCGGCTCCGTCTCTCCGCGTGAATCAATTTGTTGCGGCAATCGATCGCGATGGAAATCAGTTCCCCGTCGGCCGGTTCGGCGCGCGGGTGCCCGACAAGACGTCCTTCACCTTGGCGGCCAGCACCTTCAGGCCGAACGGCTTGGGCAGGAAGTGGAGTTCCTCGGCTTTCTCGTCATGGCGGCGGAACGCGTCGTCCGCATAGCCCGACATGAAGATGACGGCCATATCGGGCTTCAGTCGCTTGACCGCGCGGACCAGAGTGGGGCCGTCCATGTTGGGCATGACGACGTCGGTAATGAGCAGGTGGATGATCCCCTGGTATTGGCGTACCAGCTCCAGTGCCTCTTCGCCGCCTGCCGCTTCGAGCACGTTATAGCCGCGCAATTTGAGGGCGCGGGCGGCAAAACTGCGGACCGCTTCCTCGTCTTCCACGAGCAGGATCGTGTCTTCGCCAGTGATGTCGCGCACCGGTAGCTGCTCCGGTTCGGCAGGTGCGCCGGCTTCGGAATTGTGGCGCGGCAGATAGATGCGGAATGTCGTCCCTTTGCCCGGCTCGCTATCCACCGAAATGAACCCGCCGGTCTGCTTGACAATGCCGTAGACGGTCGCAAGGCCGAGGCCGGTTCCCTGTCCGACGGGCTTGGTGGTGAAGAAGGGATCGAAAATCTTGCCCAGATGCTCCTTGGGGATTCCCACGCCGGTGTCGCGCACTTCGATGCGCACATAGTCGCCCGGCGGCATGACGCCCGAACCGAAGGCTGCGGCCTGTGCGACGGTTTCGTTGGCCGTGACGATCGTCACGGTTCCGCCCTTGGGCATGGCGTCGCGGGCATTGACCACGAGATTAATGATGGCGTTGGAAAGCTGGGCCTCGTCGGCATTGACCGGCCAGAGGTCGGCGCCGTGATCGACCTTGAGTTCGACGCTCTCCCGTAACAACCGCCGCAGCATCAACGTCAGCTCGCCGATCACGTCCCGCAAGACGAGGACGCGAGGCTGCAGCGTCTGCTTGCGCGAGAAAGCGAGCAACTGGCCCACGAGCGTCGCTGCGCGCAGGGCGTTCTGATGAATTTCGTTGATATCCTTGAACGAAGGATCGCCAGCCGGATGGCGCATGAGCAGGAATTCGCAATTCCCGATGATGACTGTCAGCAGATTGTTGAAATCGTGCGCGACGCCGCCGGCAAGCAGCCCTACCGCCTGCATTTTTTGCGACTGCGCGAACTTGGTCTCGAGCGCCTTCTGCTCGGAAATGTCCACGAGATAGAGGATGAGGCGCCTTCGGTCGGGCTCGTTCAAGCGACGCGCATAAAGCTGCGCCATGCGATCGGAATCGCCGGCAATGCTGAACTCGACGGTTTCCGATTCTTCGCCGGCGGCGGCCCGCCGCAGGGCCTCGGCGATGTCCGATTTGTCGGCAGGCTCCACGAGATCGTCCAGAATTCGTCCGATGGCGTGTTCGCCGAAAAAACGCGCGAATGCCTCATTGGCTTCGATCAGCTTGCCGGCCGTATCCGCGACGGCCACGCCGATCGGCGCATCGCGAAAGAAGGAGACGGTGGCGGGCGGTTGCGCCGGCGGCAGGGCGATTGCGGCCGTTTCGGATGCTGCGGCAAGACGCGGTGTAAACCACCAGGCGGTCTCTCCTCCGCCCAAGGGCCGTACGGCCGCCAGCAGCTCGACGCCGCCTGGCAGCGCAACGGCCTCTTCGCGCGGCTTTCTTTGGGCGGCGCTGTGCGTCAGGCGATACAGAGCCGCCGCCGCCGTTTCGCTGGCGAGTGCGTGTTCGGGGGGGAGTGGCATGCCGCCGCCGTTTGCTCCGGCAAGTCGCCGATACGAATCATTGCAGTCCAGCACCGAGCCGTCGGTGGCGGTCACGGCCCAGGCGACATTGGCCCGTACCGCCGCTTCCGCAACAATTCTGGTCTCGATCGATCCGAAGCTTCCCCGCGGCCACACCGCATAGCAGAACAGGCCGGAAACGATACCAATGCCCGCAACGAGAACCAGGCCCGCTAGGCCCGAATTGGCCGGGGCGGCAACCGCCATGCCGGCAGCCACCAGCGCGAGCAGCAGGCATCCCAGCGCGACCCACCGCCATATGCCGGCAGGAATGCCGTAGCTTCCAATCCCAAGTGCGCGTGAGACGTTCATGACAGGCGATTCGCTCGGCGTCCGGCGCCGAGACTATCAGCGCCCGGCTTTTCCTGTAAGCCGCATGACGTAGCCGATGACCTGCGCAACGGCCTTGTAATGGGCGGCCGGGATCGCCTCGTCGAGTTCGACGGCGGCGTAGAGCGCGCGGGCGAGCGGCGGGTCCTCGACGACGGGCACCCCGTGCTCCTCGGCGACTTTGCGGATGCGCAGGGCGAGTGCGTCCACGCCCTTGGCCACGCAGAGGGGGGCTGCCATCTTGCCGGACTCGTATTTGAGCGCGACGGCGAAGTGGGTCGGGTTCGTCACGACGACCGTGGCCTTGGGAACCTCGGCGATCATGCGGCGCCGCGATCGCTCGATCCGCAGCTTGCGAATGCGCGCCTTGATCGCCGGATCGCCTTCCGTCTGGCGCATTTCCTCCTTCAGTTCCTGTTTGCTCATGCGGTTGCGTGCGAGGAAGCGCGCCCGTTGAATGAAATAATCGACGCCGGCAAGCACGGCCAGCACGCAAAGCGCTGCGACAAGGATGCGCAGGGTGAGCGAGGACATGTCGGAGGCGATGGCCCACGGCGTTTCGCCCAAAAGCTTTTCGAGTTCGCTGCGCATCGGCCACAGCGTGGTCCAGACCACGCCGCCCACCAGCCCGAGCTTCAGCATGCCCTTGCCCAGATTGATGAGCCCTTCGATCCCGAAGAGCCGTTTAAACCCTGCCAGGGGGGAAAGCTTGGCAAGGTCGGGTTTGATGCGATCGATCGTGAAGGACGGCCTGCTCTGCAGAACGTGTCCGGCAACGGCGCAGCCGACGATGACGGCGAAGGCCGGCGCGAGCAGTGCGGCGACCTCGAATCCGACGGTTTTGAACAGGATCATCATTCCCGCCGGGTCGACATCGAACTGGTTGGCGTTCTCGATCAGCCCGCGGAACGTCGAGACGAATCCCTCGGCGGCGGAACGGCCGAACATGGCGATGGCAAGCGTGCCGCCGGCCAGCACGGCAAAGGTCGATATCTCCGTGCTTTTGACGACGTCGCCATGCTCGCGGGCGTCGTCGAGCCGTCTTTGCGTCGGCTCTTCCGTACGTTGCGAGTTGTCGCGATCCTCAGCCATCAGCCGAAGCGGCTCATTTCGGTGCCGAAATAGGTCAGGAACACGGCCATCATCGTGCCGAGCAGGAATATGATCAGGAGAAAGCCGACGAGGATGCCGAGCGGCGCGGCGATGAAGAAGATTTGCAGCTGCGGCATGAGGCGGGCCAGCAGCCCCATGGCGGCATTGACGGCGAAGCCGAACACGAGGAACGGCGCGGCAAGCTGCAGTCCGAGCAGAAAGGATCCCGTTACCAGCCTTAGCGTGAGCTCTGCCATGTCGCCCGTCGGCAGGGCGCTGCCCGGCGGCAGCAGCGTATAGCTGCCGGAGATGGCGCCGAGGGCCAGATAATGCGCGTTGGTGGAAAAGATGAGTACGGTTCCCAGCAACGAAAAGAAGCTCGACACCACTGCGCCCTGCTGGCTCATGGCGGGGTCGACCGTCTGGGCGAAGGAAAGGCCCGTCTGGGACGCGACGAGAAAGCCCGCCGTGGACAGGGAGCTCACGATGATGCGCGCCATAGCGCCCACGAGAATGCCCGCAACGGCCTCTTGGGCAACGAGCAGACCCAGCGCGATGACCGATTGCGGCGCGGCCGCGGGGTATTCGTGCGCGACGGCGGGCGCGAAGGCGAGCGAAATGGCGAAGGCCAGCGTCAGGCGTACGCGCGACGGCACGCCCACGTCGCCGATGGCGGGCAGCAGCATGATCATCGCGCCGGTGCGCGAGAAGACGAGCAGGTAGACGAGAACGATGCCTGAGAGGTTTGCGAGATGGATGGTCATGGAAGGGAACTGCTCACAAGGCGGCAGTGAGGCAGTGAGATGTCCGGATTTCTCATTACCTCACTGCCTCCCTGTAAATTCAGTAGGCGGCGATGCGGCCGGCGATTGCGGTCATCAGTCCGTACATGGCTTGCCCGGCGAACGGCAGGGTGATGAGCAGCACGACGAAAATCGCGATGATTTTGGGCACGAAGACGAGCGTCATTTCCTGGATTTGCGTCAGCGCCTGAAGCAGCCCGATGCCCAAACCGACGACGAGGGCTGCGAGCATGGCGGGAGCGGAGATCTCGAGAAGCACCCAGATGGCTTCGCGCGCGAAATCGAGCGTGTCGGCGGGAGACATGACCGTTTTCGACCTCATATCGGCATTTGCATGATGGACTGATAGGCGGCGATGACCTTGTCGCGCACGGCTACCACGGTATCGAGCGTCAGTTCCGCCGAATTGACGGCATTGACGACGTCGACGATGTCGGCTTGGCCCGCCGCCTGTTTTGCCGCCATTTGCTCGCCGGTCTGGATGGTTTGAACGGCATTGTGCAGTGCGCCCGAAAGGATGTTTGCAAAGCTGCCGTCGGCCGCGCCCGAGACGGCGCCGGCGGCCGCGGTGCTGCCGGACGAGAGGCTTGCGGCCGCCTGGTAGGCGGCTGTGCCGAGTGCTGGTGTGATCGCCATGGCTTACGGTTCTCCGAAGATTACGAGCGCAAGAGATCGACCGTGCGAGAGAGCATTCCCTTGGCAGCCTGGAGCGAATTCAAGTCGGCTTCGTAGGAACGCTGCGCTTCGCGCATGTCCATGATCTCGACGAGCGGATTGACGTTGGGAAGCTTCACGTATCCGCGGGCGTCGGCGGCCGGATTGCCGGGATCGTATTGGGTGTGGAAGTCGCTCGGATCGGGCGCCGGTTGGCCGGCCTGCACCAGCGTGGCGCCCAGCTCGCGGTCGAACTCGCTCGTCATCGTCGCCACTTTGCGCCGGTACGGGTCGCCGCCGGGAGTGGCCGAAGTCGAGTTTGCATTGGCGAGATTCTCGGCGATCGTGCGCATGCGGCTCGACTGGGCGCGCATGCCCGATGCGGCAATCGTCATGGAGGTTGCAAGATCCATCGGGGTTCCCTCGTTCAGCGATCGATGGCGGTGCGCATCATCTGGATCGATTTTGCGTACAGATTGGCGGCGGCCTGGTACTGGGCCTCCGTATCGGAAACCTTCATCATTTCCTCTTCGTCCGAGACGGCGACCGCAGAACCGGTGCCGCCGCCGTCTGCGGAATCGACCTGCACATATGGGTCGGAGGCGGCTCCCGAGGGCGAGAGGTGCATCGGGTCCGTAACGGTCAGGCTCACCTGGCCCGGCTGCGTCGCGTTCTTGAGGACGGCCTCGAAGTCGAGCGGCTTGAGATCCTGGGCGGAATAGCCGGGCGCATCTTCGTTTGCGATGTTTTGCGAGAGCACGGCCTGGCGGCTATTCAGCCACGACATTTTCTCGCGCAGAATGCTCATCAGCGGAACGTCGGCAAAGTTCATGGGCGGCACTCTTAAAGGAAGCATTAGTGCTAACGGGGCTCATGCTGCGCGCAAACGCTTAAGCCTCGCTTAACGCTGACGAACCTTTTTGCCGGGCAGAATCTTCCGGCGCTTAACCCGCAATTAAGGTTGACGGCCAAGAGTGCGCACGGATGCGCGTGGGGCTGCGTGGAAACCGAAATGGACGTCATCGATCTCGCACGTTACCTGGGCGCGCTGCTTCTGGTGCTGGCGCTCGTCGGATTCGCGGCACTGGCTGCGCGGCGCTACGGCCTTGCCGGAATCGTGCAGGGCAGCACCCAGCGACGGCTTGCGCTGGTGGAGAGTTTGATGCTCGGTCCGCGCCACAAGCTCGTGCTTTTGCGCTGCGACCAGGCGGAGCATCTGGTTCTGATCGGACCGGACGGAGCCAGCGTCGTGGAAAACGGTATCGTCGCGGCGCAGAGGAACGGCGCCGCACCGAATGTGGAGGCGTCGTCGTGACAAAGCGTTTCTTCGGTCTGGCTCTCGCGCTTGCGATGCTCGCATTGCCGGGCGCAGCCCATGCCGCCGATGCGGCAGCTGCGGCCGGAAGCGGGCTTTCGATCGATTTCTCCGGCGGCGGCCTGTTCACCGACCGCATGGTTCAGATCATCGCGCTCGTCACGCTGCTGAGCCTGGCGCCCTCGATCCTGATCATGATGACGTGTTTCGTGCGCATCGTGGTCGTACTTTCCCTGCTCAGAACCGCCCTCGCCACCCAGCAGACGCCGCCCAACAGCGTGATGGTGAGCCTTGCGATGTTCCTCACGCTGTTCGTCATGACGCCGACGCTGAAGGATGCCTACCAGGCGGGCGTCGTGCCTCTCGTCGCCCAGCAGATCACCACGGAAGAAGCGCTCGACCGCGCCAGCGTGCCGGTCAAGAAGTTCATGCTGGCGCATGTGCGCGCGGCGGACGTGGACTTGTTCGTCAAGATGTCCCACGCCAAGCCGTCCGCCTCGCCGCTGGACATTCCGCTGACGACGCTGGCGCCGGCCTTCATGCTCTCGGAGCTCAAGCGCGCGTTCGAGATCGGGTTTCTGATTTTCGTGCCGTTCCTCATCATCGACATGGCCGTGGCGTCGATCCTGATGTCGATGGGCATGATGATGCTGCCGCCCGTCATCATCTCGTTGCCGTTCAAGCTGATCTTCTTCGTGCTGGTGGACGGCTGGCGCCTGGTGGCCGGCAGCCTGGTGGAGAGCTACCTTCACTCCCCGCCGCCGACGTGACCTGAGAGCGCGTCCTCTGGATGGTAGTGCATTTTGAGGGCAACAAGCCCGGGAATTCGAGATAAGGTTTCAAATGGCGGCTGGGCGGTGGGCGCGGATCAGTCGTGGACCGGCTCATGACTCTGTCATTACCAATAACCACCTTCGTCTCGGGACTTGCCGATGGTTTATTCTAGGAAACGCGATTTCTTGTTCATCAAGGGAAAGAAGGTGGCGGGGACGAGCGTGGAAATGGCTTTATCCTGCGTGTGCGGACCGAAGGACATCATCACGCCTCTCGTACCCATTGAAGAGCAGCAACGGCTGAGACTGGGAGGGCGAGGCGCGCAACATTATTCGACCGATCGAAAAGCGGAGCGGCGATACCTGAGGAAACTCGCCCGTGCGGGGGCTTCCGAACGGGACGGCATCCCGGGTCCGGCAAATTGGATTTTTTATGAGCACATGAACCTTGCGCAGTTCGAGGCGCACTTCGGCTGTATTCCCACAGAAAGGATTTTCGGAATTGAACGTTCGCCTTACGCCAAAGTCATCTCGTCGGCAAACATGGGGAGCAGATTTCCCGAGTATTGTTTGACCGGTAAGCGCATGGAGTTTGATCTCAAACATGTAAGAGGCGTGCTCGAAAAGCGCTTTGCGAATGACAGTCTTGCTCAACATTGCCTGAACATCGACAGATATCGTTCGGCGGATGGGCACCTGCGCGCTCGTCTGATCCGATATGAAGACCTGCCGAATTCCTTCAATGCATTGATGGCCGAATTTGGTATCGATGTACCCACGCCCCTGCCCTGGGCCAAATGGGGAGCGAATTCCAATGAAATTGATCCGTTGACGGTCTTTTCGCGGCAGGAACTCGACCACATCAACGTGGTCTTCGCCGAGGAGTTCGACGCGTTCGGATACGATCGCCTCTGACGGTTCGGGCTAACCAGCGAGGACTTTAACGCGACGCGCCGGGCAGATGAGGCTTCTGCGGCGGCGCCATGAATTCTGAACGTTGAATGTTTTCAGAACAATTCACATTCGAAAAGTCAGTTTTCTTATCCCTGGTGCCATCCTTGCGTTAACAACATCGCGCTCGCCTGCCAGCGTGGGCGCGGGCTGCGAAGCCTGTCTGTCCGGGATCCGCCATTGAAACCATTGGGTCGCGCCTTGAGATTCCTCCGCAGCCGGAAAGCTGATCGCGATGCCAAGGCCGAAGGTCCGGCACGCGCTCGCCGAACGCCGCGGTATCGCACTTGACCGCTGACGATCGTTTCTCCCTTCCGCCTGCCCACAAATCTCCGCGCGGCCCTTTTCTTTGTGCATCTCGGCCGCATTGCTTGCTGCATAGCGCCTCGTTGGATAAAGAGCCCGGCACGGAAGCAGGGCCCTCCAAGCGTTCCAAACCAAACATTCCAGGAAAGTAAGAAAGGCGCGTCCATGAAAGAGTTCGGTCACTTCGTTGCCGGCGGTCACCTGAAGGGCACGTCGGGGCGCTTCGGGGACGTCTTCAATCCCGCTACCGGCGAGGTGCAGGGCAAAGTGCCGCTCGCTTCGCGGGCGGAAATGCGGGCGGCGGTCGAAGCCGCGGCCAAGGCCTTTCCGCAATGGTCGGCCGTGAATCCGCAACGCCGGGCACGGGTGATGTTCAATTTCAAGGCGCTCGTCGAGCAGAACATGGACGAGCTTGCGCATATCTTGTCTTCCGAGCACGGCAAGGTGATCGCCGATTCGAAGGGCGACATTCAGCGCGGCTTGGAGGTCATCGAGTTCGCCTGCGGCATCCCGCATTTGATGAAAGGCGAATACACCGAAGGCGCCGGTCCCGGCATCGACATCTATTCGATGCGCCAGCCTCTGGGCGTGGTGGCGGGCATCACGCCGTTCAACTTCCCCGCCATGATTCCGATGTGGATGTTCGGAGTGGCCATTGCCTGCGGCAACACCTTCATCTGCAAGCCCAGCGAAAAGGATCCTGGCGTGCCTTTGCGGCTCGCCGAGCTGTTCATGGAGGCGGGAGCGCCGGCCGGCGTGCTCAACGTCGTCAACGGCGACAAGGAAGCCGTCGATGCCATCCTGGAGGATCCCGACATCCAGGCGGTGAGCTTCGTCGGTTCCTCGGCCATCGCGGAATATGTCTACTCGCGCGGCACCGCGCACGGAAAGCGGATCCAGGCGATGGGCGGGGCGAAGAACCACGCCATCATCATGCCCGACGCCGATCTGGACCAGGTGACGAACGAGCTGATCGGAGCCGGCTACGGCTCGGCCGGCGAGCGCTGCATGGCGATCTCGGTTGCGGTACCCGTCACCGACAAGCTGGCGGATGCGCTGGTGCAGAAGCTGAAGCCGCGCGTCGAAAGCCTGAAGGTGGCGCCGCCCACCGATCCCGACGCGGCTTACGGGCCGCTGGTGACGGCAGAGCACCGCAACAAGGTGCTGTCCTATATCGAGCTGGGCGTAAAGGAAGGCGCCGAGCTGGCCGTCGACGGTCGCGGTTTCAAATTGCAGGGCTACGAAAACGGCTTCTTCCTGGGTCCATGCCTGTTCGATCGCGTGCGCCCCGACATGAAGACCTATCGGGACGAAATCTTCGGCCCCGTTTTGCAGATCGCGCGCGCCAAGGATTTCGACGCGGCGATCGCGCTGCCGACCCGGCACCAATACGGCAACGGCGTGGCGATCTTCACCCGCGACGGCGATGCGGCGCGCGAGTTCGCGTCCAAGGTTCAGGTCGGCATGGTGGGAATCAACATCCCAATCCCGGTTCCGCTTGCTTACCATACCTTCGGCGGCTGGAAGCGTTCGGCTTTCGGCGACACGAACCAGCACGGGCCGGAGGGCGTGCGGTTCTTTACGCGTGTCAAGACCGTGACCCAGCGCTGGCCGAAAGGCGGCGTGCGGGAAAATCCGAGCTTCGTCATTCCGACGATGAAATGAGAGAGGCGGACATGTCGGTTACCGAGCAAAACGCCGCCGGACAACGCGCGCTGTCGCGCGAATGGCTGGCGGCGCGCATCGTGGTCGTCGGCGGGCTCGTCCTTGCCGCTGCGGTTGTGGTGTTTTTCGGCTGGATCAAGCCGGCCTACTTGACCGCGCCTCAGCTCACCCCCGAGCAGCAGCAGGCCCGCACCAACGCCCAGGCGGTCTTCGACATGTGCACGACCGGCGTCGCTGCCGCCAAGGCTTTCGGCATTCTCCCGACCTACGGACGCCTCGCAAGCCTCAAGGTGGGCAAGACCGACGTTCAGGGACGTTATGTCTGCGTAGCGGCGACACAGGTTGCCAAATATCTCGTGGCCGTCGAGCTTTACTGCCGCAACCTGAAGGACCGGCGCTGCGTTTCGCTCTATAGCGTTTCCCAGGACGACGGCACCGTCCTCTATCAGCGGCAGAACTGAGCCGAACGCCCTTGCACGGTTCGGCAAGTAACCCCACTGGCCCGATCGGCGGCTCCTGGGTTTGACACCGCTGCGGTCATGACGTATATATGTGTACGTATATACATCCGGAATTGCACGTGGCTACTGCCAAAGTTTTCAAATCGGGAAACAGTCAAGCGTTGCGTTTACCCAAGGAATTCCGCCTGACGAGCGATGAAGTAGAAATCTTCCGCCGCGGCGATGAGATTATCGTGCGCGATAAACCGCGAACGATGGCAAATGCATTCAAGCTTCTCACCGAAATCGATCTGTTCGAAAGGCAGGATGCGCCGCCTCAGAAGCGCAAAGGGCTCTGATGGCGCGTTTCCTGCTGGACACGAATATCTGCATCTACATCCGTAAGAACCGTCCTGCGTCCGTCCTTCGCCGTTTCCAAGAACTGGCGATAGGCGAGGCCGCCATATCCGTGATCACCTATGGAGAGTTGCGCTACGGAGCCGAAAAAAGCGAAACCCGCAGCGCCAGCCTGAAGCGACTGCATGAACTCGTTTCGCTCCTGCCTGCGCTTCCCATGCCGGAGGGCACGGGTGAGACATATGGCGTCATAAGAGCGGCTCTCGAACGCGCCGGCCAGACGATCGGTAACAACGACCTTTGGATCGCGGCACACGCGCTCGCCGCCCGGCTTGTTCTCGTGACCAACAACGAGCGCGAATTCAAGCGGGTGCCAGGCCTCAGCATTGAAAACTGGGCTAGAGCGGGATGAAATCAGGTTTGCACGCCTTGCTTATATTCCTCCAATGGCAATCGCACGTGCGACAGCGGGAAAAGAGTCTTACGCGGAGACGCGGAGGCGCGCAAGAATTCATGTCTGGCCTCCACGCATTCCCCAGTTCTCTCCGCGCCTCCGCGTGAGACCGTTCGTTCCGCCATCCGACCCTTATGCGATGGCCCTGCCGCGAGGCGAGTGCGACGCCTCGTGTGCGATTCCATCTGATCACAGCGTGCTCTAATTCCTAATCGCTAAGCCAACCCGCCCATCCCGCAGATGCGCTTCCATTCGTCGGGCGTCACCGGCTGAACCGACAGCCGCGAGTTATTGACGAGCGCCATCCGGGCGAATTTCTTGTCGGCTTTGATGTCTTCCAGCGTGACCGGACGGGTGAATTCCTTGACCGCTTTCACGTCCACCAGCCCGAAGCGGCGGCTTTCGTCGGTGGGATCGGGGCGGTATTCGCCGATCACTTCCACGATGCCGACGATGCGGCGCTCCTTGCCGGAATGATAGAAAAAGCCCAGATCGCCTTTCTTCATCTCCTTCATGTTCTTGGCGGCCGCATAATTGCGCACGCCGCTCCACGGCTCGCCCTTGGCGCCTTTCGCCTTCTGCTGCTCCCACGACCATGTTTCGGGCTCGGTCTTGAAAAGCCAGGTATTCATCGGCGTTTCCTATTCGCTTTTGTAGGGCCTGAGCATGAGGCGCGGCAGAGCGGCGGCGAGAGCAAGCGTGCCGGCGAGAATATCGGCGATGGTTTCCGCAATGGGAAGCTCCACACCGAGGCTGCGGGCACGCGCAACGATCGCGGGCGCCGTTTCGAATCCTTCGGCAAGCGGCCGGCCGGGCTCGATGAGCTGGGAAACCGGCGAGCCCAATCCCAGCGAGAAACCGAACGCATAGTTCCGCGAGGTCGTGCTCGTGGCCGTCAACACAAGATCGCCAAGGCCCGACAAGCCCATGAGAAGTCTCGTCTTTCGCGCCCATGGCGAGCGCCAGCCGCCGCAATTCCGCGAAGCTGCGCGCCAGCAGTGCCGCGCGCGCGTTCTCGCCCAGCCCCATGCCGGCCACCGCGCCGCACGCGATGGCGTAAACATTCTTGGCCGCCCCGCCCAGCGCCACGCCGACCAGATCGTCGCTTGCGTAAGGCCTGAAACTCGGGTGCGCCAAGGTTGCCTGCAATTGTCGGGCGAGCGTGCCGGTTGCGGCGATCGTCACCGCGGTGGGCAGGCGATTTGCAACCTCCCGCGCGAAGGAAGGGCCGGAGAGCATCGCCGGCATGGCGGCTCCCGCTTCCGCAAGAACCTCGGTGAGCAGCTTGCCCGTGGCCCGTTCAATGCCTTTGGCGCAGACCACGATCGGCTTCGACAATGCTGCAGGGCCCAACTCGGCCAGAGTGCCCCGCAAATGCTGCGCCGGCACCGCCAGGAAAATCGCGTCGGCTTGGGCGGCATCTGCCAACGTCGCCGTGGCACGAACGCTGGCCGGTAATGCGATCCCGGAAAGGTAGCGAAGGTTCTCCCGCCGATGCGCGATGCTCTCGACCACGTCGGGCTCGCGCGCCCACAGGGTGACCTTGCGGCCCGCTTCCGCCGCAACCAGAGCCAGGGCCGTTCCCCACGCGCCGGCCCCCACCATGGCGACGTGATTGTAAGCCGCTGTGCCTGTTTGAGGTTCGTTCACGTTCCTGCCTTTGCTGCACTGCGAAAAACTGAACGCTTTGTTGATTGTTCAGAGATACCGGCTATTTTAGTGTCCGAGAAGAAAATGTCGCAATGGGAAGGGAACGTGGTGGAGAAGGACGCCGTCCGCTGCCGGATCGTCGAAGCCGCCAAAAAGCGCTTTTCGCATTTCGGCTATGCCAAGACGACCATGGCCGAAGTGGCGGCGGACTGCAGCATGTCGCCCGGCAACCTTTACCGTTTTTTTCCCGGCAAACTCGACATCGCAGAATTCATCGCGACCGGCGACTACGAGTGTCATCTCCAGCACCTGCGCAAGATCGCGCTTGCGCCCGAACGCAGCGCCCGCGAACGGCTGCGCGATCTTTTGTTCGAGGAACTCAGGCGCACTTACGACACGCTCGAGAAATATCCGCGCGCCTACGAAATGGCCTCGGTGATCGGCCTTGAACGGCCGCAATTTGCCAATTGGATACTGGCCCAGGAGCGTGAGATTCTGGTGCAGCTGCTGGCCGACGGCGAAGCCCGCGGCGAGTTTGCCGTCGACGACAAGGACTTCGCGGCCGAGACGATCCAGTCGGCGACGATGAAGTTCCGCTATCCGCAGCTGTGGTCGAAACTCACTTTGCCGAAGCTCGAACGCGAGCTCGATGGCGTCCTGAAGCTCATCATCGAGGGCCTGGGCGGCCGCTCCCGGCGGGAGCAAGCCGCCCGCCACGCCGCCGCTTGACGGGCGGGCTTGCCGGCATCACATCACAGTCCATGCGGCGAATCCTTCGTGTCGGTTTGACGATCGCGGCGGTTGCGACCGGGCTCGGCGCGGGCGTTCCGGGCTTCCGCCACCAATTGAGCGATGCGGACAAGGCCGATCTCGACCGGGTCAGCGATTACCTGAACGCAATCCACACCCTGAAGGCGGTCTTCGTTCAGATCGGTCCCGAAGGCCAGGTGGACGAAGGAACCGTCTGGCTCGACAAGCCGGGCAAGATGCGTTTCGAATACGCCGCACCCAACCCCACGCTCGTGGTGAGCGACGGTTCCCAGGTCGCCGTCGAAAACAAGCAGCTGCAAACCGTCGATCGCTATCCTCTGTGGACCACACCGCTCGATCTCATCGTTTCGGACGACGTCAATCTGAAGCGGAACCCCGCGATCGCCGGCGTCGAGCGCCAGCCCGGCGAACTGATCGTCCGGGCGCGCGAGAATTCCGACAAGGTGAGCGGTAATCTCACGCTCGTCTTCGCCGAGCCCACGCTCGAGCTGAGGCAATGGACGATCATCGACGCCCAAGGCCTTGCCACCACGGTGTCGATCAGGGGCGCGCAGACCGGCCTGCCCGTCGATGCATCTCTCTTTACGGTACCTGCGGGCGCCGCCAAGCCGCGGGGATAGGCCGCGATGCGGTTAAGTCCATGCACGCTGCCTGGCCAGCTATCCAACCCGCCTCCCCCTCTGTGGGGAGGCCGGCGAGCCTGCGAGTCTGGTAAATAGTCGAGCAGCCCGCGAGCCGGGTGGGGGAATGGTCCAGCGCGCAAGATATCTCAGGAAAAACACGACCCTGGCAGAGCGCATTCTCTGGGCGCGCCTTCGCACGCTCAGGCAAGCCGGATTGCACTTCCGCAGACAGGCGCCAATTGGAAGGTACATCGTCGATTTCGTGTGTCACGCCTCAAAACTTGTCGTGGAGCTGGATGGATCGCAACACGGCGAATGGCAAGCTGCGCGCCACGATCGATTACGCACCGCTTTCCTCAGTTCCCAGGGGTATCGCGTCATTCGGTTCTGGAACGCCGATGTACTGCGCGACAGCGTTGCAGTTGCCGAGGCCATCGTTGCCGAAGCCCGAACGAGACGGGATGCGTGGATACCTGAAAAGACCCCTGCATGATCGCCGCCCCACCCGGCTCGCGGGATGTTCGGGAAGCCGACAAACTCGCAGGCTCGCCGGCCTCCCCACGAAAGGGGGAGGCGGGATTCTACCCGTTGTGAATAATCGCGAATTTCGCGGCACCGAACGGGACGATGTGTGAATCCCGTAGGGATCAAGTTCGGAGTTGGTCGGGGCATGACAAGTGAGGAAGGCGCGCAGAGCTTGCTCCCTGCAATCCGCCCGTGCTAGGTCGAGGTCACAAAGCCCCCTGGCCATGCATCCCCATCCGCCCATCGTCGGCATCCCTTGCGACCATCGCCTGGTCGGCAAGCACCCGTTTCATATGGCCGGCGAGAAATACATTCTGGCGGTCAGAGAGGGCGCCGGCGCCCTGCCCTTTCTCGTGCCGGTTCTGGCCGACCCGCTGGCGCCTGCCGACATCCTGGCCAGTGTCGATGGGCTGCTGTTTACCGGCTCGCCATCCAACGTCGCGCCGCACCGCTATGGCGGGCCTGCGGCGCGCGAGGGCGTCTTGCACGACGAGAACCGAGATGCGACCGCGCTGCCGCTGATCGAGGCTGCAATCGGCAGAGGCACGCCCATTCTCTGCCTTTGCCGCGGTTTTCAGGAGCTGAACGTGGCGCTTGGCGGCACGCTCCACCAGCACGTGCAGGAGCAGCCGGGCCGGCGCGATCACCGCGCGAGCAAGGAAGCCGCGCTCGAAGACCAATACGGGCCCGCCCATGAGGTGGTGGTGGCCGAAGGCGGGCTTTTGGCGCGCTTGACGGCCAAGCGCAAATTCCCGGTGAATTCCCTGCATGCGCAGGGCATCGACCGGATGGCGCCCGCCCTTCGCGCCGAGGCCGCAGCGCCCGACGGCACGATCGAGGCCGTTTCCATGCCGTCCGCGCCAGGCTTCGTGCTGGGCGTGCAATGGCATCCGGAATGGCGCTGGGCCGAAGACGCCGTGTCGCGCGCCATTTTTTCCGCCTTCGGAGATGCCGTCAGGGAAGCCGTGTCATGAATCGCGAGAACGCCGAGGAAATCGCCGAATGGCTCAAGGCCCGCCGCATCACCGAGGTGGAATGTCTTTTGGCCGACATGGGCGGAATTGCGCGCGGCAAGATTCTTCCCTCCGCCAAATTCCTGAGCGGCCTGAAGTTCGGCACGTTGCGCCTGCCGGAATTGGTATTCGGACAGATGGTGACGGGCGCAGATGCCGAGACGGAGATTCTCACCTATCAATCGCCCGACATGAATCTCATCCCCGACGTGGACACGCTGCGCCTGGTTCCCTGGTACAAGGAACCCACCGCGCAGGTGATCTGCGACTGCCAGACGCAGGACGGCGAACCCGTGGCGATCGCGCCGCGGGCGGTCTTGAAGCGCGTGCTTAAGCTTTACGAGGAGCGTGGATGGCGGCCGATCGTGGCGCCCGAGCTCGAATTCTTTCTGTCGGCGAAGAATCTCGATCCCGATTACCCGCTGCTGCCGCCGGCCGGAAAGACCGGCAGGCCGCAAACCGGCCGGCAGGCCTACGGCATCGATGCCGTCAACGAGTTCGATCCGCTGTTCGAAGACGTCTACGACTACTGCGAAGCCCAGGACATCGGCATCGACAGCCTCATCCACGAAGAAGGCGTCGCCCAGGTCGAAATGAATTTCAACCATGGCGATCCGCTGGCGCTGGCCGACCAGACCTTCCTGTTCAAGCGCACCGTGCGCCAGGCCGCCCTGCGCCACGATATCTACGCCACGTTCATGGCCAAGCCCTACGAGCAGGAGCCCGGCTCCGCCATGCACATCCATCAAAGCGTGGTCGACGCCAAGCGCGGCAAAAGCCTGTTCGCGGCCAAGAACGGCAAGGACACGCGATTGTTCCTGGCGCATATCGCGGGCCTGCAGAAATATCTTCCGGCGGCGATGCCGCTCATCGCGCCGTTCGTCAATTCCTATCGCCGCCTGGTGCGCTTTCTTTCGGCGCCCATCAACACCCATTGGGGCCACGAAAACCGCACGGTGGGTTTGCGCGTGCCGGTCTCCGATGTGCAGAACCGGCGAATCGAGAACCGCGTGCCGGGCGCGGACGCCAACCCCTATCTCGCCATCGCCGCGTCGCTGGCCTGCGGCTATCTCGGGATGATCGAGAATCTCGTTCCGACGCGCGCCATGGAAGGCAATGCGTACAGAGTCCAGCCGCTATCAGCTGCCGCGGCACATTCTCGATGCGGTGGCCAAATTCCGCGCTTCCGGCGATCTGAAAGAGGTGCTCGGCGAGCGCTTCGTGCAGCTTTACGGCGACGTGAAAGCGTCCGAGCACGACGCCTACCAGCAGGTGATCAGCCCCTGGGAACGGCAGCATCTGCTGCTGAACGTGTAGGGCGACAAGCGCACCGGCGAAGCTTCTGTCGGCTTCTCTGCCTGCAGCGCGCAGCAGCCGGCGACCGATTCCACGAGCCTGCAAAAACTGCAATCGACGGTGAACAGAGTGCTGTATTTTGCGTATGAGCCCGACGCGGTGAGGGGCAACGAGATAGGGTGATGGAGCACGCGCCCAGTCAAATGCCTAAAGGGGATTGTTGGTCCTATCCCCTCTTTCCGGCAATACATATCATGTCACTGTATCTCTGCGGTACCTTAACCTTGGATGAGTACGCCTCTCGTGAACAGAATAGTGCAAATTGTTCACGCGGGGCGCACGTTCGACGTGGGCGAACGAAATACAGTGCCTGCACCAATGTTCACCGGCTTCCGGCGCTGGAGAACATTGGTGCTGGTACCGTATTCACCTACGTTAAGGCCATCATGATGGCCGCAAACGTGAGCGCCGCGCAGGCAATGCCAAAAGCCGCGCGGCACACTTTTGGCGTCGGTGCAGTTCAAAACATTGTTGGACTCAATATGGTTCAACACTGGATGGGCCACGCAAGAATTGAAACAACTGCTATCTATGCCGATGTAATCGGAAAGGAAGAGCGCGCGCTAGCGAGGCGAACGTGGCGAAGCGTCGAGGTTGCGTTCCTCGATTAGTGCTTCAAGCAAGCGCGGTAACCGCTTTGTCGCCCGCGATGGATTTAGCATCCAACAGAATCTCCTCTGGTACTAGCACTTTGTCCACAACGTCCCAGAACCGCCAATTTGGCGTGGGTTGGTAGAGTAGCGCGAGCTCTGAACGACGGCGCTTCGTTCCATCTACCGTTTCTTCGCGACCCCAAAAAGCTTCATCGACTGACAGCAATTTCGTCTGCTCCGCTGCAGTTAGCGGTCGTGCAATCTGATGCCCTTTAACCACCAAGTCTGCACCTATAAATCGCCACTCCCGCTGTCGATAATAGCCTAACTGCTCATCAGCGAACTGATTGTCGGTCGGGTAAAACATATTCAGAAAAATTTCCAGTACTCCGACGCTGTGATCGAAGGAAATGTTATTGAATCCGACATGTTGCATGACCTGCTGGACGTGCGCCGCCGGAACGTCCGCACCGGCAACAACCGCTCCATCCGGTCCTGTGTTTCGCAAGTTCAGCGTGTAATTTGGCGCGACAGGCATGCCGTAATGCGCCTCCAACTGTTTGGGATCGCTCGCGTTCCTGAGGTCACGCAGTTGTTTCAAAACAGCGTGAGTGTGGTATGTCCCGCGCACTGCAAATGTGCTAATTTGACTAGCGGCGTTTTCTGCCTCGCCCTGGGGAGTGTAGATAACCGGCCCAGCGCCTGCATCACGTAACCCCTGAATATCGCAGGCCAACGTTAGTGGCCCGAACCGAGTTTGGTGTTCTGGCAACTCGGCTACGGAAAGCTCGGTAAAGCACATTCGTCTCTGGAGGATTTCGAGCTTCTCTTCGCCACCGCTTATCGCATCAACGTTCCATCTGACCACCTCAGGCGCGAGCACCAATCCAACCTCATTCATGTAGGAGAGGATGCGTAAACTGCGCTCATGGAGATGAGAGCGTGCCTCGTCCCTCCTAGGGCGCGGAAACGAGTGGAATAGATATCGGTCACTGGGTTGGGCGGCCTTGCGTTCAACGATATTTGTGTTCGCCATCAGGAGATACTCACGGAGACGTTCTGACCGATGATCGTCCGCACCATAGGATGTGGTTGCTAAAACTATATCGCAAGCAGTGCCGAGATGTCAGGGAATTATCGCATCCGCATGCTGCAAACGCGCTGAAACGATGAGCGACGAGCGCGGCCACTATGGCCGTATGCGATAGGCATGTTTAGACCTGCTGCCGATCGAATATATCGGCGCGGGGGCGAAAATTGGTTTCCAGCCATGCTCGCATCAGCGCGAATAAACAGGGGCAATACTGGGATTGGCGCACGACAGAGAGGCGCTTGAATGCGCAAGTAAGTATACTTAGGATAGTATCGCAAATTCCCGGCGATTGTATTAGACGTAAATACGCTCGCTTTCTTGATTTGCACAGAGATTTCGTCGTGGCCCATAAATACCTATTGCATTTTCCACGGCCGCTACTTGCGGACCTGCTAGTGCACGGATGCATACAAAAGATTCATTGGCCCTTTAACGGCAACCTTTGAGAAGAGGCGACATTCAGCGTGGGCGCTATGTATCTGGCTGTACCTTTTGTATGAGTCAGTGCACTAGCAGGTCGGTGGCTCCCCGTTGTTGGTGCCGGCATGTCACTCAACGCCGTACTTCCGCGCGGGAAGCGAATGCCGCTTTGGGCAGACCTTGGAAAAACTCTTGCAGACGATCTAACCGACTTCTCGCCAAATGGTGCCCTCGATGCCATTTCAGGCAATCGCGGGACGTGAAATGCATTTCCCAATGGGGTTCCGGCATTCGGGAACCGGTTGATGACGTTGTGGTGAATGCGTTTCATGTCCGTGCGCCATGAAGCTGGCGCGATCCAGCCGGTGCAAGTCCGGCCCGGGTAAGGTGTAGCGACCGCCCGGTAGTGAGTGTTGCGTGGCGGAAGGCAACGGCTGTCGCGAAGCGGGGTAAACGGGGTCAGAGTCGATTTATGTCGCGGGTAATCGCGGGACGCCAATGGCATTTTTTCAATGGAGTTCCGGCAGCATTTTGCGAACGGCTACCTCGCCGAGAGCGGCGGTAGAGACGTTCCGGTTTATGCCGTTCATGTCCAGGAGTTTTTGCCTCCATGCCGCGAAATCATGTCATAATTCGCATGACGTGCCGAATTCGGGGCGGGGTCGGTTTGCGGCGCCGGCCGGGAGGCGAACGCCAAGCCGATTCACACGCATGCGGGGAATCTGTTATGGGGTTCGAATCTCTTCCGATTTCGTGGAGATAATGTATTGGCGCGCGCGGCGGCTCTGGGCCGAGCAATGCGCCGTGTCATAGCGCCGGATTGGCAGGAAGCGATGTCGAGCGAGTTTCCCGCAGGGGCGGCAATGATCTTCGGCGGCAGCGGCGGAATCGGCCGAGGCGTGGCGATCGCGTTTGCCGAAGCAGGCGCCGACGTTGCCGTCTGTTACCGCTCCAAGAAGGATGTGGCGGAGAAGACGGCGCAGACGATCCGCGGTTACGGCGTCCGAGCCAGTATTCACCGAGTCGATGTGCGCCATTATGCCGAAGTGGAGGCCGCTATAGGCGAGGCGGTCGGCGTACATCGGCGAATCCACTCGATGGTATGGGCTGCCGGGCCTCTCGTACCGCAACTCTACATCGGCGAAGTGACCCAGGAGCAATACCGCAACGCCTTCGACGTCGAGGTATTCGGTTTCTTCAACGCATCACGGGTTTTGATCGAACATTTTCGCAGCAAGGGCGGCGGGTCGCTGGTGCATCTCGGCTCCGCCGGCCACGATTGGTGGCCCGCGAAGGACTGCCTGTCCGTGGCGCCGAAAGCCGCTAACGAATCCCTCGTCAAGGGAATTGCCAAGGAAGAGGGCAAATACGAAATCCGGGCAAACTCCATTCTCGTCGGCGTGATCGATGCGGGGATGTTCCATGAGCTCGCAGCCCAGGGCGCGTTCGGCGAAGAGTGGACCCGCGAGACTTTGAAATTGCTTGCCTTGAAGCGTTGGGGACAACCCGAAGACATAGGCCACGCCGCCGTCTTCTTCGCCTCGAACCGCGCCCGATACGTAACCGGACAGACCCTGTCGGTATCGGGCGGATTTGGAGTTTGAACGATGCCTGTTGCGAATTGCGACCACGTCACTTTGGGGCGGGCTTAGCCCCGCGACGGCCATAAGGAGACGACTGTGAGCGATGATCTGGCGGCGCGAATTGGCCGGCTCGAGGCAGAATCCGAAATCCGGCGTTTGAAGGCCCGCTATCTCAATGCGTGCGACCGCAAGGACACGCGCATCTTGCGGGACTGTTTCGCCGAAGACGCCAGGATCGAATTTCCCCCGCTCGGAACATTCGATCTCGACGGTTTGGTCGCCGTCTTTACCGCCATCGCGGCAACAACGCCGATCGTCGATGCGCATCAGGGCCACAATGCAGAGATCGTCGTGCACGATGGCGATACGGCAGAGGGCCGATGGCACCTGAGCTTTACGACGTACGATCCGCGCACCCGTCGCTTCCGGCTGATGAGCTGCTTCTATCAGGACCGTTATGTGCGAACGTCCGAGGGCTGGCGGATTGCGGCCACGCGTTCGGAGCCGCGCATGATTGTCGACGGCACCCTGTCGCCGGACAGCGTGGCGGCGGAGTGGGTTCCGCTCTAACGGGAGCAACGGAGCCAAAGGGAGCCAATCGCGACCATCAATCACGGCAATCGCGGGACGTGAAATGCATTTCGCAATGCTCGCACCGACTCATACAAAGCGGACAGCCGCATGATTGAGCGCGGGGCTTCAGCCCCGCACCTGTCCGCCGAAACGCAAAGCGCGAAGGCGGATGCACGCCGGATGGCCGGGTCAAGCCCGGTCATGAAGGCGCGCGGTCCAGGTAGTGGCGCGTAAATGGGGTCAGAGTAGTGGAGTGGACCCCTAAAGCGAGACACGGATAAATGGTGACAGTTCTCTGGAGGAGAACTGATGCCCAGGAAGGCCCGTGTATTCAGCCGTGAGACGAAGCTGGCAGCCGTCCGCCGGATGCTGGCCGGTGAGAATGTCAGTGCGCTTGCCCGTGAGCTGAAGCTGCGGCGCAAGCTGCTTTATGCCTGGCGAGACAATTTCCGTGCGGGCGGGCCTGATCTTCTGCGCCCGCGCGGCCGGCCGCGGAAGACGGTCTCAAGTCCGCCGGTTGAGACGAAGCCCCTTGTGACGACCGACGATCTTTCGAAAGCGCGGCAGCGGATCGCTGAACTTGAACGGAAGATCGGGCAGCAGCAGGTGGACCTGGATTTTTTTCGGCAAGCCTTGCGGCAGGTCGAGGGCAAGCGCCGGACGAACGCCGGGCCTGGCGCGACACCGTCTACGCCGTCATCCAAACGATGACGACACCCTTGCCGCACGGCGTGCCTACGGTCGAGCACATGTGTGCGCTGGCCGGAGTGAGCCGCGCCGGATATTACCGTCACTGGGAGTCTTCGGCGCCGCGCCAGGAGGAGACCTTCGTGCGCGATGCCATTCAGCGTATAGCGCTCACGAACCGGCGCTACGGCTATCGTCGGATCGCAGAGCAGCTCAGGCGCGAAGGTATTGTCGCCAATCGCAAGCGTGTCTTGCGGCTGATGCGTGAGGACAATCTTCTTTGCCTGAGAGCGCGGCCATTCGTACCGGTCACCACAAACTCCAATCACGGCTGGCGCGTGGTGCCGAATCTCGCCCGTAGCCTGGATTTGACGGAGCTCGACCAGCTTTGGGTCGCCGACATCACCTATGTCCATCTGCGCGAAGAGTTCGCCTATCTGGCGATCGTGCTCGACGCGTTCAGTCGCCGAGTCATAGGCTGGGCCTTGGCGAGCCATCTGCAGGCCAGCCTTGCAATGGCAGCGCTCACCATGGCGCTCTCCGCGCGACGGCCGGCCTATGGCAGCCTCGTCCATCATTCCGATCGCGGCGTGCAATATGCCTGCAGCGACTACGCGGGGTTGCTCGCAACACACGGAATCCTGGCCAGCATGAGCCGTGTCGGCAATCCCTACGACAATGCCAAGGCGGAAAGCTTCATGAAGACGCTGAAGCAGGAAGAAGTCGATGGACGCAGCTATCGCGACATCGATCAGGCCCGGCAATCGATCGGTGAATTCATCGACGATATCTACAACGTCCAGCGCTTGCATTCGGCTCTCAACTATCGCCCGCCGGCCGAGTTCGAAGCCGACGTGCAAGCCAGAGCCACCAACACCGCCGCAATTGCACAAGTAGGTTTTCAAGGTATCGGGAAATCTACCGCGATGGACAAGGACGTCGTCCATGCTGCCACATAGCAAACAGGGCCGACGCGCCTACGCTCGTCGACCCTGCACACATCGCAGTGAGTTTCCACCGGCTATTCCTCGGCGGGTTGCTCCTCAGCAGTGCCCGCTTCCGCTTCGCCGGCCATCCGCCTATACGTCATCGAACAAATCCGGCGCAATCCCGCGCCGGACCACCTGTCACCATTTTCTGTGTCTCAGACAAAGGGTGCAGTCCACCGAGAACTCTTTCCCTCAGTGAGGGAAAATCTGAGGGAAAAATTCATGAGCGCCGGCCGGCGCCAATGAATTCAAAGGCTTAGAATGCCTCTGGGTGTAGGCTGAGGGGAGCTCAGGGAAACGGACGGCAAGGAGGTACAACATCTTGCGGGAGGGGGTCGCGGCGGCCGAGATGGCGAAAATTCCCTGCTATTCCCTGAAGCAGGGAATTTTTCCGATTTGATCTGTGAACCAATCAATTGGAATCCGGATTTGCACCAACGCATGACCGGAATGCATCAAGTTGTCCACCGACAAGCAGTCGACCGCCGGGTGCTGTTCGCGGCTCCCGCCTGGATATCCGGCGGATATCGTGCCAGGCTTTCTTCATGAAAGCCAAAATTGCCAAATGGGGCAACAGCCTCGGGGTCCGCATCCCGCGCGATGTCGCCGACAGCGTGGGGCTGTCGGAAGGTGCGAGCGTGGAAGTCGAGGCCAAAGGCGATCGCATCGTGCTGCGCGTGGCGCGGCCCCGCTACAGGCTCGAAGACCTGCTCAAGGGAATGTCTCGTCGCGACATGCACGCGGCGTACGATTGGGGTCCGGACATGGGGCGAGAGGCCATCGAGGAATGAGCTACCGGCCCGAAGCCGGCGATCTTCTGTGGACCGATTTCGATCCCCGCGTCGGGCGGGAGCAGAGCGTCCGGCGGTCGCCGTTTCGCCACATGCCTTCTGGCAAGCCAGTGGGTTCCTGATCGTGTGCCCAATCACATCGAAGGTGCGACCGTTCGGCACCAGTGTCGTGCTGCCGCCAGGGCTGCCGATTTCCGGGGAAATTCTGACAAGCCATGTCTGCAGCATCGACACGGCAGCCCGCCCGATTGCGTTTGCGGGAGCCTCCGTGCCAACCGGAATATTGAACGACGTGCGCGCCAAGCTCGCGGCGCTCATCGGGCTTTGATTCCGAGGCAAGCGAGAGTACCGCTCCAATCCGGTCGGAACGTCGGACATGCGATGCACCGCCCGCGCTATTAGCCTTCCTCGCGATCCCCGGCCGGGCGCATCGCCAAAGAGGACGGCTTTCATCCGCTTTCCCTGCGTACCAATGACGCATGATAAATGATGCAAAAAGCATCAGAAACAATATATAGCATCCCTGTTCTGTGGTATCGTGGAAATCAAAACATGCTCACCGCCTCGCAGCTTCGAGCCGCCCGTTCCCTTGCAGGAATTGATCAGCGTCAGCTCGCGGAATTGGCGGAGCTGTCAGTGCCCACAATCCAGCGCATGGAAGCGAGCGACGGAGTAATTCGTGGAAACGTCGATTCTCTGATGAAGGTTATTCAAGCGTTGGAAAGTGCCGGTGTGGAGCTCATCGCCGAAGGCGCTGCAAGCCACTCAGGCGGGCGAGGGGTCCGACTGAAGATGCAACCAGCCCCTCGCGCCAGATCACATCAGAATCCGAACTCTCGCTCGAAAAGGTAGCGGGATGGCCGTCATCTATTTGCTGGTCTGTGTTGCCGCACTCTTTGCTCTTTCGGGTATCGCCGTTCTGACGGGCGCCCGACGCGCGGGCACTCTGATGACCTATTTGGTCAGCTTCGCGCTGTCGGTCGCAATGCTCGCGATTGGGCTCGCGACTTTGCTGCAGGGATCGGCGCCAACATCCGTCATTCTGCCGTTGGGCCTTCCCTGGATTGGGGCACATTTTCGACTCGATTCGCTCGCGTCATTTTTTTTGGTCGTCATTAATCTGGGAGCGGCTGTCGCGAGCATCTATGGCATCGGCTATGGCCGGCATGAGCGCGCGCCTCTGCGTGTGTTGCCGTTCTATCCGGCTTTTCTCGCCGGCATGAACCTCGTTCTTCTGGCTGACGATGCGTTTACATTCCTGGTTTCGTGGGAGTTTATGTCGCTTGTATCATGGGCACTGGTGATGGCTCATCATCGTGTGCCCGGCAACGCGCGCGCCGGCTACGTCTATATCCTGATGGCGAGTCTTGGGACGTTTGCCTTATTGCTCGCCTTTGGACTGCTGGCCGGACAAAATGGTGGCTATGGCTTTGAAGCAATGCGCGCAAGCCATCCTGCGCCGTTCTTTGCGGCGCTCGCGCTTCTCCTGGTTCTTATTGGCGCGGGCTCGAAGGCCGGACTCGTGCCGCTGCACGTCTGGCTGCCGCTCGCGCATCCGGCGGCGCCGAGCCATGTCTCTGCGCTCATGAGCGGCGTTATGACCAAAGTTGCAATTTACGCCGTGATACGCATCGTCTTCGACCTTCTCGGACCGCCCGACTGGTGGTGGGGAATAGTCGTTTTGGGGCTTGGCGGCGGCAGCGCTCTCATGGGCGTGCTTTACGCATTGTTTCAAACCGACCTCAAGCGGGTGTTGGCTTACAGCACGATCGAAAACATTGGGTTCATTTTCGTGGGCCTCGGCCTCGCGCTGGCCTTCCGCGCCGACGGGTTTGCGGGCGCCTCCGTGCTCGCGTTCACGGCCGCGCTCTTTCACGTATTCAATCATTCGATGTTGAAAAGCCTATTGTTCTTCGGTTCGGGGGCCGTGCTCACTGCCACGGGCGAACGCGACATGGAAGCGCTTGGCGGGCTCATCCACCGCATGCCCACGACTGCGCTTGCGATGTTGGCGGGCTGCTTTGGACTGTCGGCGCTTCCACCGTTCAATGCCTTCGCGTCCGAGTGGATGACATTTCAGGCCATTCTCCTGAGCCCGGAGCTGCCGCAATGGGGGTTGAAGCTTCTCGTGCCGGCGGTAGGTGCTTTGCTCGCGCTCTCGGTGGCGCTAGCTGCCGCCTGCTTTGTTCGGATCTTTGGCATCACGTTTTTGGGACGGTCGCGAACAGCGCAGGCCGCGACCGCTCGTGAAGCAGACCGTTTCTCGCTGGTTTCAATGTCGGGGCTGGCGATGCTTTGCCTGCTCGCCGGTGTTCTCCCTGGTTTCGTTATCGATGCCATCGGGCCGGCGGTCCAGGGCGTCATGGGAAGCCATATGCCGTCGCAATCGAGCGTACCGTGGCTATCAATCATTCCTATCGCGCAAAGCCGCAGCTCCTACAATGGGCTTCTGGTGTTCATCTTCGTCACGCTGTCTGCGACAATGGTCGCCGTCGCGATCCATACACTCGCTTCAAGAAATACGCGCCGCGCACCCATCTGGGATTGCGGCTATCCCGATGCAAGTCCTGCCATTCAATACACGGCGGGGAGCTTCGCGCAGCCAATCCGCCGCGTGTTCGGTACGCTTCTCTTCCGTGCCCACGAGGAGATCGTGATGCCGCCGCCGGGCGATATCGGACCGGCGCGATTGACCGTCACGCTGCGCGATGTCGTGTGGGACGTCCTTTACGCGCCGGTGGCGGGCGCTATCGGCTTTACGGCGGATCGCCTCAACATTCTGCAATTCCTGACGATCCGGCGCTATCTGAGCCTCGTGTTTTTAGCGCTCGTGACGCTGCTTCTGGTGCTCGCAATATGGCGCTGATCCGTGATCTCGCCGTCCAGGGCGCGCAGATGTTCCTCGTCGTGCTTTTGGCGCCGCTTGTTACCGGCCTCGTGCGGAAGATGAAAGCCCGCCTGCTGCGCCGGCAGGGCCCGCCCATCGTGCAGCCGTATCGCGATTTTCTTCGATTGATCCATAAGGATGCGGTGTTGGCGGAAAATGCGTCATGGCTTTTCCGCACCGCACCCTATCTGATCTTTGCGGCGACCTGGGTTGCGGCGGCGCTGGTGCCGACTTTCGGCACGGGATTGCTGTTCAGCTGGTCGGCCGATCTCATTGCCATTGTCGCTCTGCTCGGTAGCGCGCGCTTCTTTCTTGCGCTCGCAGGCATGGACGTCGGCACCAGTTTCGGAGGCATCGGCTCCAGCCGCGAAGTGATGATCGCGTCGCTGGCAGAGCCCGCGATGATCATGATCATCTTCTCGCTGGCGTTGCTCGCACGCTCGACGCAATTGTCCACCATTGCGGAGTATATGCTGTCGCCGCAAGTCGGCCTGCGCGTTTCCCTGGGCCTCGCATTCATCTCTTTGGTGATGGTGGGGATTGCGGAGAATGCGCGTATTCCGGTCGATAATCCCGCGACGCATCTCGAACTGACGATGGTCCATGAGGCGATGGTGCTGGAATATTCCGGGCGGCATTTGGCCGTCATCGAACTCGCCGGTTCGCTGAAGCTTCTTCTCTATATTTCTCTCATCGCGTGCGTCTTCGCGCCCTGGGGGCTGGCGCCGGCCGGCGCCGATTGGCGGGCCGATGCAATCGGCACGGGCGCTTATATGGCGAAGATCGTGGCGGCATGCGGAGCGTTGGCCGTGTTCGAGACCGCAATCGCAAAAATGCGCGTGTTCCGGGTTTCCGATTTCCTCGGCGCGGCGCTGATGCTGGGCCTCCTCGGCACGCTCCTCCTATTCGTCTCAAGGGGGCTCTAGATGCACGGCCTTGCCTTCGATGTCGCACATCTCCTCGCAGGCAGCCTCGTGCTCGTGAGCTTCATGATGCTCTATCAGGACAGGCTCTACGCGCTCCTCAACACCTATGCGCTTCATGCGGTCGTACTTTCGCTATCGGTCGGCTGGCAGGCATACATCAACGCTGCGCCCCACCTCTATATCACCGCCAGCATTGCGCTTCTGTTCAAGGCGATCATCATTCCGTTGGCTCTTCACCGTATGATCGTGCAGCTTGGCATCCATCGGGAAATCGAGACGGTCGCCAGCATTGGCCCGACGATGCTCGCCGGCATCGGACTGGTAGGGCTTTCGCTGGCCGTCATGCTGCGCGTCACGACCGATGCCGACCTGGTAGCGCGCGAGGATATCGCCTTCGCGCTCTCGGTCGTTCTGCTCGGTTTGCTGATCATGGTCACGCGGCGCAATGCCGTGAGCCAGGTCGTGGGCTTCATGTCTTTGGAGAACGGCCTGGTCTTGGCCGCCACCGGAGCCAAGGGGATGCCTCTCGTGGTCGAGATCAGCGTCGCCTTTTCCGTCCTCATCGCGTTCATCGTCATTGGCATATTCCTGTTCCGCATCCGCGAGCGCTTCGACACTGTCGATGTGCAGGCGTTGGATCGTTTCCGGGGCGAGCGGCGGTGAACCTGCTCCTCGCTCACAACGTCGTTCTGGTGTTGGCGATCCCGGCCGGCGCGGCGGTTATCCTTGCCGCATTGCCCGGCTACCGGCATTCCGCGCGTCTCAACGTGCTCGCGAGTTTCTTGACTCTCCTGGCAGCGGTCTCGCTCTTCGTCCGTCATCCTCCGCCCGATAGCTATTTCCTCATCGACGACCTCAACATCGTCTTCATCATCCTCAGCACATTCGTGGGCTTCACGACCAGCGTGTTCAGCGCGAGCTATATCGGCCACGAATTGGAGACCGGTCGCCTGACGCCGGCCTATCTGCGCTTCTATCACGCCATGTACCAAGTGATGATGTTCGGCATGAACCTCGCGCTTGTGGTCAACAATATCGGCCTGATGTGGGTGGCGATCGAACTGGCGACGCTGGCGACGGTTCTGATGGTCGGCATCTACCGCACGCATGAGGCGCTCGAGGCGGCGTGGAAATACTTCATTCTGGCCAGTGTCGGAATTGCGTTCGCGCTCTTCGGCACCATTCTTGTTTATATGTCCGCTCTGCCGGTAGTGGGCGAAGGCCTCCAGGGCATGACATGGACCATCCTCGTCACGCGTGTATCCACGTTCGATTCCGGGTTGTTGAACGTCGCATTCATTTTCATCTTTCTCGGATACGGCACGAAGGTCGGTCTGGCGCCACTGCACGCTTGGCTGCCGGACGCCCACGCGGAAGGCCCGACGCCGATCTCGGCCGTTTTGTCAGGACTGCTTTTGAACGTCGCGCTCTATGCCATCCTGCGTTTCAAGATGTTGATGGCCCTGAACAGCCAGGTGATGCCGCCCGGTCCATTGATGGTGGCCATCGGCCTCGTTTCGCTCGTGTTCGCGGCGTTCATGCTTTATCGGCGACGCGATATCAAACGGCTGTTCGCTTATTCGTCGATTGAACACATGGGTATCATTGTCTTCGCCTTCGGCATGGGCGGACCACTTGCGAATTTCGCGGGCCTTCTGCAAATGACCATGCATAGCCTCACGAAATCGGCAATTTTTTTCACGGTCGGACATATCGCGCAGGTCAAGGGTACGCAAAAAATTGCAGAAATACGCGGCCTGACCGAGACCCATCCCGTGCTGGGGTGGGGGCTTCTGTTCGGCGTGTTTGCGATCGCAGGCATGCCGCCGTTCGGCATCTTCATGAGCGAGTTCCTGGTCGTAAGTTCGACTTTCGCGCGCGCGCCGCTTCTGGCGATCCCACTCGTCTTTGGTTTGCTGGTAGCCTTCGGCGCGCTGCTACTTCGCGTGCAGGGATTTGCCTTCGGCGATCCTTTAGGGGCACGGACGAAAGTGCAGGCCTCGTACGCGCCGATCATAGCGCACCTGACGATCGTCTTGATCGGCGGTATCTATCTGCCGGCAGCGCTGGTGGTCTGGTTTCAGCACGTCGCGCGGATGCTGGGGTAGCAAGATGTCCGCGCTGTCAGCAATGGTCGCAATGGGTACGCAGGTCGAAGCACACTGGCCATGGCCCCGCGTCATCGTGAGCGAAGGCCAATGGCAGACGCTTGGCCGCTATCTGGGCGACGGAACGCTGATCCTCTCCGGATTATGGGGTGAGCGTGACGCCGTTCACATGGCTATTCTTGACGAAACGACGGCCGCAATGGCCGTGTTCACATTGCCTTGTCCTGATGGCCGCTTTCCCTCGATTGCGCGGCTGCACGCACCCGCGATACGATTGGAAAGGACGATCCACGACCTTTTCGGACTGACACCGGAAGACACGCCCAATTCGCGTCCCTGGATCGATCACGGACGCTGGGACAGGGGCCGGCCGCTCGGGTCACGCCAAATTGCCCATAACCGTCTGCCTTATTCGTTCCTTCCCGCCGAAGGCGATAGTCTCCATCAGATCGCCGTGGGGCCGGTCCACGCCGGAATCATCGAGCCGGGACATTTTCGTTTCACGGCGAATGGTGAAGCCGTGGTCAGGCTCGAGGAGCGCCTTGGCTACACTCACAAAGGCGTTAAATCACTCATGGAGGGCGCAACGCTGGAACGGGCCGCCAAATTGGCCGGCCGCGTATCGGGAGACAGCTCGGTTGCCTATGCAATCGCACTCGCCAGAGCCGCCGAGGCAGCTCTCGGCGTCGAAGCGCCACCGCGTGCGCAGTGGCTGCGCGCCGTCATGGCAGAGCTCGAGCGCCTGGCCAATCATCTGGGAGACATTGGTGCCATCTGCAATGATGCAGCGTTTGCACTGATGCTGGCTCATTGCGGCATTCTCCGCGAGCGCGTGCTGCGCGCGGTGGATGCGTCGTGGGGTCATCGCTTGATGCGCGATTGCGTCGTCCCGGGGGGAGCCGCGTCCGATCTTGAAGCGAAGCGCATTTCGGAGCTTCGAACGCTCATCGCCGAGATCCGCAACAGAATTCCGCGCCTGATCGAGCTCTACGACAACACTGCGTCGCTGCAGGATCGCACCGTCGGAACCGGTATTCTCAAGCCGGCTCTGGCCCGTCAATTTGGAGCCGGCGGATATATTGGCCGCGCTTCGGGCCGACGGTTCGACGCGCGCCGCACGCTATCCTATCCGCCCTACGATCAAATGGATTTCGACGTTCCCGTCTTCGAAGAGGGAGACGTCAATGCGCGCGTCTGGATACGCATCAACGAGGTGAAACAAAGCCTCGCTCTCGTCGAACAGGCGCTTGACCGATTGCCACAGGGGCCTGTGCTCGCCGAATTGCCGCGCCACGCCGGTGAAGGTATCGCGCTTGTTGAGGGATTTCGCGGCGATATTTTAGTCTGGCTGCGGCTCGACGACGATGGGCACGTCATCCGCTGCCATCTGCGCGATCCGTCCTGGTTTCAATGGCCGCTCCTGGAGGCCGCCATTGAAGGTAACATCGTCGCGGACTTCCCGCTTTGCAACAAATCGTTCAACTGTTCCTACTCCGGTCACGATCTTTGAGACGGCCATGCGTCGATTGCTGATTGAAAGCTTCACCCGACCGCCCCTCACGGAGGCGCTGGCAGCGTCGGACGATGCCGAACTCGCTTCTCTCGCGGCAAAGCTCGATGCGGCCTCGCAGCGGCGGCTTGGGCGAAGCCTTTCGATCCGACAGATCGACGCGGGCTCGTGCAACGGTTGCGAGCTCGAGATAAACGCACTCAGCAACGCGTTCTACGACCTTGAGCGTTTCGGGTTGAAATTTGTCGCATCGCCGCGGCATGCCGATGTGCTGTTTGTCACCGGACCGGTGACGAAAAACATGCGCGAAGCTCTCGAGCGGACATATCATGCCACCCCCGATCCGAAGTGGGTGGTCGCCGTCGGCGATTGCGCCGTCGACGGCGGATTGTTTGCCGGAAGTTATGCGGTTGCTGGCGGCGTCTCGGCCGTGGTGCCGGTGGATATCTTCGTCCGTGGGTGCCCACCGCGCCCGAAGGATTTGCTCAACGGATTGCTCTTGCTGATGAGAAAATGACGGTTAGACCTACTGCGACATCAGTGGATTGCAGTCAGCTTCCCGGCCTTGGCCCAGTTCCGCCCGCCCGCAATGCTTAACAGATACCGCGGCTTTTTTGTGAAAGCTTTACGACCGGATAATCCCTGCCGTGCTTCACTTCGGTCGGGCCCGTGAGGCATCCGTCCGTCCAATGATCGCAGCTTCGCGGCTCCTGGGATTTGCCTTCGCCAACGCCGATCTGCTGTTCGAGATCGACGCGCGGGGGACCGTGCTTTTTTCGACCGGCGCCGAGAGCGATTACGCGCCGGAAGGCGACCTAGCCGGCCGTCCCGCCAGCTCGCTTTTCGGCTCCGGCGAGACGGCCAGGCTCTTCGATCTGGTGGGAAAGGTTGGATCGAGCGGCCGTGCCGGACCGGTCTCGATCCGCTTGGCCGCGGGCGGCAAGGCGCAGCTTTCGATGTGCCGGCTGCCGCAAAACGGCGCGCGTATCTCCTGTACGCTGTCGCGTGAGAGCGCCGTGGTCGCCGCCGTGCCCCAGCCGCCGGCGGGACTGCAAAGCCGCGAAAGTTTTTTGGCGGCAGCGGCCGCGGCCGGTGACGGCAACTCCGAGCTCGCGCTGGTCAACGTGCCGGGCCTGCCGCAGCTCCTGGCAAAGCTCGGCGAGGGAGCTGCCGAGCAATTGTCGAAGCGCATCGGCACCGTCATCAGGGCGTCCGGGATCGCGACGGCGGCGCAATTATCTCCGTCAACCTTCGGCGCCGTTGCCCAGGCCCTGAAAGGCTCGAACGTTCTGGCGTCCTGTATTCGCAAGGCGCTCGAAGGCGGATTGGAGCAACCGATCGAGCAGACGATCGTGTCGCTCAAGCAGACCAGCCTCAGCCCTCAACAGTGTATGCTGGCCGTCCGCTACGTGGTGGACAGGTTCGCCCGGGAGGGCAATCGCGTCGGCAAGGCAGCCGAAAATCTGGTCGCCGCTTTCGATGCGCTTGTCGAATCCACCCAAAGCCGCGCGATCGCGCTCTCGGAAACGGTCGCCGAAGGAAAGTTCGCTCTCGTCTACGAGCCGATCGTCCACCTTAAGAGCGGCGAGCTTTCGCATTACGAGGCGCTGGCCCGCTTCGATGCCGCGGAGACGACGGGAGAAATCGTCAGCTTCGCCGAAGCGCTTGGCATCGCCGATGCGTTCGATCTGGCCGTCGCCGTCAAGGTGCTCGCGCAAGCGCAAGCCACGGGCCAATGCATTGCCTTCAACGTCTCCGGCCACACCATCAATTCGCCGCCGGCATTCGGTCTTCTCGCCGGCCTGCTCGCGCGGCGCCGCGGCATGTCCAGCCGGGTCCTCATCGAATTGACCGAGACCGCAGAGATCAGCGACCTCGTGCGTGCGAATGCGGGAATACAAGCCTTGCGTGCGATGGGGTTCAAGGTCTGCATCGACGATTTCGGCGTCGGCGCCGCCTCGTTTCAGTATCTGCACGGTCTCAACGTGGATTTCGTCAAGATCGACGGCAGCCTCATAAGAAAGCTCGGTCAAAGCGAGCGCGACGACAATCTTCTGCGCGGTATCGTCCGGCTCTGCGGCGAACTCGGCGTGAAGACCATCGCCGAATTCATCGAGGACAAATCGAAGCTCAAGCGCGCCCGCGAGTTGGGCTTCGACCTGGGTCAGGGCCATTTCATCGGGCGGGCTGCGAGTCAAATCCCCGAAGGCGGTGCCGTCATCGAGAGCACCGCCCATCTCGGCAAGCGCAAGGGCGTAAAGGAAAGCTGGGGCTAAATTTATAACCTATCACGCTCACTTGCGCTTGGAAGGCCGGGCCGCGACCTCGGGCTCGCGCAAAGCCCCCAGGATTCGATCCGGATCGGCGGGCGGCCGGGGAATTCCGCGATCAGCTTGAGATCGCCGCCTATCGCGGCGACATATTTGCGCATGGTCGACAGAAGACGGTCGGCGCGGCGCTCCAGGTTATTGATTTGACGCGGTTCCGGGCGCAAAAGTGCGCACAATATTGCCGGAACCGCTCGATGCATCGCGCACTCCACAGTCGTCACACATGCCTGGCGAACCTCTCGTCCGCCATCTTGATCAAATCGCCATAGAAAGTCTGTGCTGGGTCCCCGCTGGAGTTTACGCTCCGGCCGCGCTTCGCACGGACCGGCGCGCGAGGTCGGCACATATCGGTGCAACAGAAACGAAATACGCTCTAAAAACATCCGGCCGCAAAAATTGCGAAGGCCCGCGCCGACTTCGTGATAAGGTCGCCAAAGAAAACTCAGCGGTTCCAGGAGGCTTGCCATGCGCCCAGGTCGATGGCTTCCTGCCGAGCCCGATCTCATCGATGCCTGGGCGCACGGCTTCTCGGAGAAAATAACCGCCAGAGGCAAGATCAAATATCACCCCGTGATCGAGGAATTCGCCGCGCTCATCGCCGGCGACCCGATCGTGCGCATGTACGTCACCAACATGATCGCGCAGGTGCCGCGAACCAAGCGCTACCGATCGCATCATCTTCAGTCCGTCGAGCAAATGCTGGCGCTCATGAATGCCTTGCTCGGCCACGCGCCGGAGTTCGACACCACCGCGCTGGTGGGCTGCCCGCTCAATGCCATTCTCGATTGGTCGATGGGAACGCCGGCCGGTTTCGCCGCGTTTCGCTATCCGGCGATCAACGCGATGCTCAAGAATATCCTCGACGCGTGGTGCGAATTCCTCGGCAGCGAGGCTTCGCTCACCGTGCTGAACGATACGCCCACCGGCTGGAAGTGCAAAAAGGCGCAAGAGCTTACGCGCATCGCGGAGTTCGAGCACGATCCGGATCATCCCACCTGGGGCTTTCGCTCGTGGAACGATTACTTCACGCGCAAATTCAAGCCCGGCCGGCGCCCGGTCGAAGCACCCGACGACGATTCTGCGATCATCAATGCTTGCGAATCCACGCCATACAGAATCGCGCGCGATGTGCGTCTTCGCGACTCCTTCTGGATCAAGTCCCAGCCTTACTCGCTGCAAGAAATGCTGGCGAACGATGCGTGCGCCGAGGAGTTCGTCGGCGGCACCGTCTATCAGGCCTATTTGAGCGCGTTCGATTACCATCGCTGGCACAGCCCGGTCGGCGGCACCGTGTTAAGCGCGAAGAATGTGGCGGGTACCTATTTCTCGGAGGCCGAATGCGAGGGCGAGGATCCGGCGGGCCCCAACAATTCGCAAGGCTATATCACCCATGTCGCCGCCCGCGCGATCATTCATATCGAGGCCGATAATCCGGCGATCGGGCCCATGGTGTTCATGGCCGTAGGCATGGCCGAGGTCTCTTCGTGCCGGATCGCTCCCGGCATCGGGCCGGGCGCGCGCGTGGCGAAGGGCCAGGAACTCGGCTTTTTTCAATACGGCGGCTCGACGCATTGCCTCATCTTTCGCCGCGGCGCGATTGCCGCCTTCGCCGCGGGCGCGATTCCGCAAGCGGCGGACCAGTCGCCGATGCTGGTCAATTCGCATCTTGCTACGGCGGCGCAATAGAAACACGGAACGAGCGTTGATAAACGCTTCCCGCTTTTGCGCAGGCCTGCTCGGGGAAAAGAATTTGGCACGCGGAGACGCGGGGACGCGGAGGGAAAAGTCCGGCGCGTAGCGCAAAGGAAAATGACCGGTGAGACAATATGGCGGTGAGAGGGTTGGGCCGTCGTTGTCTCACGGCTCATGGGTGAGAGTTTGGTTGCGCTTCGCGCGAGAAACTCGCTGGCGTTTTACCTCCGCGCGCTCCGCGCCTCCGCGTGAGCAAACTTTCCGGACGATCGAAAAGCTGAATCCAAATTCCGCGCCGGTCGCGCATCCTTTTGCGATGATGGCCTTTTTCGATGGACCTGCGATTTTCCGTGGCACGCCTGCGCCGAGCTTATGCGCGGCACATCTCCCAATCGCCGTCGAACGGCTTCAGCATGGCTTTCAGCTCTTGCAGAGGGCTGGGCTCCTCACCCAGCCATTTCGCCCAATCGTCGGGCCGAACGATCGCGGGCATCCGATCGGTGATCGACGAGATCAGCGTGTTCGCTGCGACCGTCACCATCGCGAAGGTGTCGATGGCGCCGGCATGCGGCTCGCCCCACCGCTGCCAGACGACTGCGATGGCGATCGGCTTGCCGTCCCGCGGCGCGATCACGTGCTGTTCGGTGCGCGAGCGCGAAATCTCCTTGCCTTCGTTGAAGGTGCGCACCGCGACCAGTCCGCGGCGCCTGCTAAATGCATCCGAAAATGCCGGCTTGATGTCGAGCGTCTCGGCGCGGGCGTGAATGAATTTCGTGCCCTTGAGCGCGTCCTTCTCCCATTTGGGAACAAGGCCCCAGCGCATCCGCGCCGTCTCCCGTTTGCCCTCGCGGTCGAGCCTGATCGCGTTGGCAAAGCGCATCGGCGTCACGGTTTCCGCCGCGCCCTCGCTCGCGCCGATCAGATCGGCGAGATAAACGAGCGAGCCCCAGCTCATCATCTGCGTGAATTTTCCGCACACTGGAGACTGCTCCTTCCTCTTCGTGCGGGCGACAGCGAGTTCCATTGTACGCGAAATCGCAAGCCGCCGGCCCGCTTGCCCGGTTTGATCAAAATGTGTATGAAGATTGCCGTCATGGGGTAGCGCGCCCGGCACCGTTTCAGGGGCCGGTTTTTTTATTGCCGCCGCACCCCCGCTCGTCGGCGCAAAATTCGCTGCTCATTCGCTGCTTCCGGCCCGGCGCCGGCACAAAAGCCGCTGATATTATTGGCTTTGCCGCGGCGTGCGGGCGCAAATTCGCTGCAGATTTCCCTGTTACCAGCGAATTGGGAATAGTCGACCGAGCCTGCGCTTGCAGCCGCGTTCGTGCAGGTGGCTGTTGGGTGGGGCTATCGCTTTTGCATTGCCAGGAGGCGTTCATCTCTTCGGCCAAAAGCAATAGCCCTGCCACAAGCGGGAGGCGGGAATGATTCCCAACATGCGATTCGATCCGATCGCGTTGTGCTCTAACCTGCCATCTTGGTGGCAACTTCGAAGAGATTCGTGGACAGACCCGGCATCTTCAGGATCTTGTCGAGTTCGGCCCGCATCAAGGCTTGGCGGTTCGTATCGTAGCGCCGCCAGTTCTCGAATGCTCCAGCCATGCGGGCGGCCACCTGCGGATTGATCGGATCGAGCGCGCGGATTATCTCGCCGATCAGCCGATAGCCTTCGCCGTCCGCTGCATGGAAGCGCAAATGATTGACCGAAAAGGCGCCGATCAGCGCGCGCACCCGATTGGGATTCTTGATGTCGAAAGCGGGATGGCGCATCAGGGCGCGCACGCCCATCGCCGTGCCGGGAAGCGGCGAGCCAGCCTGCAGGCTCATCCACTTGTCCACGACCAAGGGATCGGCGCGGAAGCGGTCGAAGAAATGGGCGAACGCCGCGTCCCGCAGCGGCGCGTTCATGCGCGACAGCGCGGCGAGGCCGGCGATCATGTCGGTCATGTTGTCGGCAGTGCGATAATGCGTGTCGGCAATCTGCGCGGCGGCAAGATCGTCTGCCGCCGTCAGATAGCGCAGACAGGCGTTGCGCAGACTGCGCCGGCCGGCCGAGGCGGCGTCGGGCGAGAATGGTCCGCGCGCATCGAGCCTGGCATAGAGCGCATCGATGCTTTTGCCATGGACTCGTGAGATTTCCCTGATCAGGGCAACGCGCGCCGCATGGATGGCATCCGGATTGACCGGCGGCGGCGCCGCCTGCGCCAGATCGCTTTCCAGCGGCGGCATCAGCATCAGCGCGGCGAATGCCGGGTCCGCTTCCGCCTTCGCCAGAACCCCGCACAAGGCGTCGATGTAGGTCGAGTCCGGCGGCGGCGCCCGCCCGGCTTCGGTCTCCCGCGCAAACTCGAGCAGCACGTCGGTCGCCAAGGCCTGTCCGGCCTCCCAGCGGTTGAACGCGTCGGAATCGTTCGCCATCAACCTGGCGCGCTCGCTGCGCGACAGCTGCGTCCTGAAAGTGGCCGGCGCCGAAAACCGGCGTCCGATCGAGAGCAGAGGCGGCTCGTCCACGTCCACGAAGACGAAGCGTTGCTCCTCTTGGGTCAGTTCGAGCACGCGCTCTTCGGGTCCCGCCCGGTTCTCGCCATCGAGCGTGAGCGGCAGCGCCCGGCCGCTTGCGCCGACCAGGCCGATGCGAACCGGGATCTGCATGGGTCTTTTCTCCGGCTGACCGGGTGTGGGCGGAATGCTCTGCTTGAGGCGCAGCGTGAAGCTTCGCCTTGCGGGATCGTATTCGCTCTTGGCCTCGACCGTCGGCGTGCCGGCTTGGGCGTACCAAAGGCGGAATTGCGTAAGGTCGCGGCCGCAGGCGTCCTCGAAACATTTCACCCATTGCTCGACCGTTGCGGCCTCTCCGTCATGGCGCGCGAAATACAAATCCGTTGCCTTGCGGTAGCCCTCGTCGCCGACCAGCGTCTTGAGCATGCCGATGACTTCGGCGCCCTTCTCGTAGACGGTGGACGTATAGAAATTGTCGATCGCGATATAGGCATCCGGCTGCACCGGATGGGCGAGCGGCCCGGCATCTTCCTGGAACTGGCGCATGCGCAGGACCTTCACGTCCTCGATGCGCTTGACGGCGGCGGAGCGCATGTCGGCGGAAAAGCTCTCGTCGCGGAAGACCGTCAGCCCCTCTTTGAGCGACAGCTGAAACCAGTCGCGGCAGGTAATGCGGTCGCCGGTCCAGTTGTGAAAAAATTCGTGCGCCACGACGCTTTCGATCCGGGCATAATCGTCGTCGGTCGCCGTCTCGGGGCTCGCCAGCAGAAGCTTGTCGTTGAAGATGTTGAGTCCCTTGTTCTCCATCGCTCCCATGTTGAAAGCCGACACCGCCACGATCATGAAGATATCGAGGTCGTATTCGCGGCCGTAATTCTCCTCGTCCCATCGCATGGCGCGCTTGAGCGAATCCATGGCATAGGCGACTTTCGGCTCGTTGCCGTGCTCCACGAAAATCTTCAGCGCCACGCGGCGGCCGGACATTGTAACGAATTCGTCTTCCAGAACGCCGAGATCGCCGGCTACCAGCGCGAACAGATAGCAGGGCTTTGGGAACGGATCCCGCCAGATTGCAAAGTGCCGGCCGCCGGCGAGTTCGCCGCTTTCCACGAGATTGCCGTTGGACAAGAGCAGCGGATAGGCGGCCTTGTCGGCTTCGATGCGCGTCGTATAGCGGGATAGGTTGTCGGGGCGGTCGATGAAATAGGTGATGCGGCGGAATCCTTCGGCTTCGCATTGCGTGCAGAAGATTCCCTTCGCCAAGTAGAGACCTTCCAGAGCCGTATTCTCGGCCGGCGAGATCTGCGTGGTGATGTCGAGCGTGAAGCGCGCGGGAACGCTAAGGATCGTCAATGTTTCTTCGGTCAGGGAATAGGACACAGGCGCAAGCGGCTTGCCGTCGACGGCGATGGCGAGCAGCTTGAGCTGCTCGCCGTCGAGCACCAGCGGCGCGTCGCCGGCGGACGTGCGCACAATCGTCATCCTTGCCGACACGCGCGTGGCGTGCGGGTCGAGCGCGAAATCGAGCGCGATAGCCTCTACCCGGTAATCGGGCGGGCGGTAATCCCTCAGCCGAACGGTACGCGGCGTGTCGGTGCGCATGGCTTTGCCTCAACGTCTGGACAGTCCGCTATAGCGGCTCGCCAGAAGCGAGGAAAGCGCCGCTCAGCTTTCGGTTGCTTCGACTTTGTCCAGAAGGTCCTGCGCCTCGTGCGCAAGCTCGACGAGGGAACTCGGCATGTCCTCGCCGGACTTGCGCGCCCACTCCACAAGTTCGTGCGCGAAGGCTTCGAACAGGGGAGCGCTGGCGATCAAGCGTGCCTGCCGCTCGACGCGTTCGGGATTGAGATCGTATTCCGCGCCCGGCACGCGCCAGCCGCCCCACTCCGATTCCCCCGTGATGACGATGGGATAGGTGCCGGGAAAAGGGTGGCGCGCGCAGTCTTCGGCGGGTTGCCATTTGTTGCGGGCGCGCACGACGCGCCAGGTTTGTGCCTCGCGTTGCGTCCCGTTACCGAGCGGCTGCTCGGCCTGGAGCTCGTCGGCGCCGAATTCGCGGCCGAGACCGACATCGTAATAGACGCGCAACGGCTCATCGAGCCCCTTCGCCCAATGGGGAACCACGCGTTCGACGAGGGCCCATGTGCCCACCGGCTTCACATAAACGCGTTGGCTCTTGTGAAAATGCGCCTTGGCCATGCAAAACCCAATCCCTCTGCTCGCAATTGCCGAGGCTATGGCTATGGGATTAAGCTGAGGTTAAACGACCGTACGGTTGGCGGGTGGCCGCCGAAACTGTATTCTGCCGCCGAACCGGCTTTCGCCTCATGGTCATCGCGTCCCCCTGCGTGAAGATTTGCGAGATGGACCCCGCCACCGGACTCTGCCGGGGCTGCGGCCGCACGCTGGACGAGATCGCACGCTGGAGCGGCATGAGCGAGGCCGAACGGCGCGCGATCATGGACGGTCTGGCGCGCCGACTGTTCGAGAGAGCTGTTTCCGGTCCGTGCGATGCTACAGTCCAGCGAAACCCTTGAGCGACGATTTTCGCCCTGACTAGGGTTGGTTACCCGGTGTCCGTGCCGGCGCCACTCCCAGCCCGCATTTTTCAGTGCGCCCCGAAGGCGGGTAACACCATTGAATGCGGGCTAGTGCGGGAACGTGGTTCCGGCGTATCCAGGCATCGGCTGGTAGAATTCGGAGCCGGGGGTCTTCGGGTCGCCATAGGTGGATGGCGTCTGCGACCAGCCGTTGGATCCCAAGCTCGTGGAACCCCACCCGCTCGAACTGTTCACCGTGAAGTGAAACTTCCCGAACCCCGTCGACTGATCGTCGCTCTTCTGTTCCTGCCACCGGTCGGTTGCAGAACCGTCTAAAGGATCGCCTTGCACATTGCTCGGCGAGCTAGGATCCGGGATCTGGATGGATTGCAGCGCCAAGGCGGGCGCCGACAGCAGGACAGCGGATGTCAGAGCCGCAGCAGCGGCAGACAAAAGACGCAGCGACATGGGCAACACCTCTCTAGCCCGAACCAGCCTAGCTTACTCCCGATCGCATAGCCGACAAAGGGGAAAGCGACGCGCCTAGGCGGACCCGTCGCGATGCCGGCGCAAGAGAATTGCCACGCCGATCGCCAACGGGATGAGAGGCCACAGCTTCCAGGCCTGGTCGAGATATTCGCGCGGGATGAGGTTGAAATTCGCGACAAGCCCGACGACGCCGACCGCGATCAGCACCGCGGCCCCGAACCAGTTTCGTCCGCTGCGATTGCCCAAAGTCATCCGGTCCCTCCCTCATGCCCGAAGGTTTATACCGGCGTCGTCCGCAAAATGGGACTCGGCCGGTTCGCTTTCCGCGTCCCTTCCCGCTGTCAAGTGTAAAATTTCCTTTGCATTGCGGGCGCTGCGGCCTAGATAAGGCCGCTTCGGCGGACACTCGGCATAGGTATTGCGGTCTCGCAAACGGAGCTTTCCCCACTTGGCCAATTCGCTCATCGAACGCGCTGCGCATACGCGGCCGGTCAATACTAAACGGGGCGCACTGGAGCGCCTCTTCACCCTGATGTTCAAAGGGTTCGTCTACAACCAGATTTGGGAGGATCCCGAGATCGACCTCGAGGCGCTGGCGCTCATGCCGCATCACCGGCTGATCACCATTGCCTCCGGGGGCTGCAACATTCTCAACTACCTTGCCGCAGACCCGGCGGAGATCCTGGCCGTCGACCTCAATCCCAACCATGTGGCACTGACCCGGCTCAAGCTTGCCGCACTCAAGGATCTTCCCTCCTACGAGGATTTCTTCCGCTTTTTCGGCGATGCGAACGACAAAGCCAACCGCAAGGCGTTCGACAACTTCTTGAGTCATCGCCTCGATGCCGAGACGCGCCGTTACTGGGAGAAGCACATCCCCCTGCACGGCCGGCGCATAAACATGTTTGCGCGCAATCTCTATCGCTACGGCTTGCTGGGCCGCTTCATCGGCGTGCTTCACGCCGTTGCGCGACTGCACGGCAAGCGCCTGCACCCGATCGTGAATGCCCGCAACGTGGCGGAGCAGCGCGAGCTCTACGAGCGGACGATCGCTCCCCTGTTCGATTACAAGTCCATCCGCTTCCTTTCGAAAACGCCGGTGTCGCTATATGCGCTGGGAATTCCGCCGGCGCAGTACGACGAACTCGTTGCCGCCTCGAACGGCGATCCTGCAGCGGTGCTCAGGGCGCGCGTGGAGAAGCTCGCCTGCGATTTTCCGATCCGGGACAATTATTTTGCCTGGCAGGCATTCGCACGCAGCTACGACACGTTGAACCGGTCGGCGGTGCCCGCCTATCTCAGGCAGGACGTTTACGATGTGATCCGTACACGTACCAATCGCGTGTCGGTGCGCCAAGCCTCGCTGACCGAATTCCTCAAAACCCAGGCTGCGGGCTCGCTGCACCGCTATGTCCTGCTCGATGCGCAAGACTGGATGACACCGTCGGTCATCGCGGAGCTGTGGCGCGAAATCGGCCGTACCGCGGATACGCGCGACGCGCGGGTAATCTTCCGCACCGCCGGCGAAGAGACGCCGCTGCCGCGCAAGCTCCCCCTCGAGCTGCTCGCGCCTTGGGAATATCTGGAGAACGAGAGCCGGGAGTTTCATGCCCGCGACCGCTCTTCGATTTATGGCGGCTTCCATGTCTACCGCCGCCGCCTGCTGAACTGAACATGCCCGCTGTCGGCGATGATCACGGCGCGCTGATGGACCGGGTCTATCGGCATCAGCGTCACTTCTACGATCTGACGCGAAAATACTATCTTTTCGGGCGCGACCGGGTGATTCGCGACCTGAAACTGCGCCCCGGCGAGGCGCTCGTCGAGATCGGCTGCGGCACGGCGCGCAATCTGATCGCGATCGAGCAGCGCTATCCCGGCGTCCGCCTGTTTGGCCTGGATGCCTCCTCGGAAATGCTACGGACCGCCCAGGCTAAGGTCGACGAAGCTGCTCCCGATGCCCGAATCACTCTCAGACAGGCCTATGCCGAGGCACTCGATACCGCCACATTCGGCACGGACGCAGCGCCCTTCGACCGGGCACTTTTCTCTTATAGCCTGTCCATGATCCCCGATTGGCGGGCGGCGCTTTCGGCGGCAGCCTCCGTGCTTAAGCCCGAAGGGAGTATCCATATCGTCGATTTCGGGGATTTGGCCGGGTTGCCCCCGGCGTTCCGCGCCGCCCTGCGAGCTTGGCTGAAGTTGTTCCACGTCGAGCCGCGGAACGAGATATTGGCGGCGGTGGAACGGTTTGGGCGCGATGCGGGGGCCGAGTTGTGGATATCGCCGGGCCGGTACGCCTTCTCCTGGCGGAGCGCGCCGGACCTGCTTGCCGGATCGCGTCTTGATCATGTTGCCCTGGAGTCACAGGAAACACCGAAAGCATAACCAAAGTGGTCCCGCTTGGTGGACAATCCGGCGACGTATCGGTCAAAATAGCGTTTAGAATTTTAGCACCGTGACGATCGGCGGGATTTCCCCTCCGGTTGGCGGTTTGAGCGGGAATCAGAACATGAAGGTACGAATTGTCGCCCTGGCGGGGGCATCGCTGCTGGCGCTGACGATGGCCGCCGCGGCGCAGGAGTCCGGCGGCGCCACCTCGGGTGGAGCAACATCAACCGCGCCTGCCGAGCAACCAGCGCCGTCTCCTCCGCCTCCGCCTCCTCCGCCGCCGCCCCCACCGCCAGCCATGCCGATGCAATGGATGGCCGAGGGCCCCTACGTTGCGCTCGGTGCCGGCTGGGATCACATGACCGATATCCATACGGCTTTCGCACCGGTCCCGAGCCTTCATTATCCTGGATCGGGAGGCAAAATCGGAGCCGAGGACGCCGGCCTGATCGCCGGCACATTTGGCTATCGCTTTGACCGGTTGAGAGTCGAAGGCGAAGTCGGCTGGGACGAACACAACATGAAGGACGTGGAACCCGGCAGCGGCCACCTCAGTCTTTGGTCCTTCCTCGCCAATGCCGCTTACGACTTCCCACTGGCTCCACTGGGTCCGAAGTGGGAGTTTACTCTTGGCGCCGGCGCCGGTATCGGCAGTCTGGGAGCCAAGTATTCCAACCCGAACGGCAGTTTTCTTGACGACTCTCACGTCGGCTTCATGTGGCAGGGCTTCGCCGGGTTCGACTACTGGGTGCGGCCCAATGTCTCCCTCAATCTGGATTGGCGGTATCGCGAGGTCGACGAAAGCGGCAGCTATCGCTTTTACAGGGTGATTGCGGGCACGGGGACCGCAACGGATCCGCTGAAGCTGAAGCGGCCCGAGGAGCAGGCCGTGGTGTTGAGCATCCGGTGGTATCCGTGGGCGGTTGAGGAGACCCCCCCGCCACCCCCGCCGCCGCCGCCTCCCCCGCCACCTCCCCCGCCGCCGCCGCCGACGAAGACGTTCATCGTCTTCTTCGACTTCAACAAGGCGAACTTGACGGCCGAGGCGCAAGCTGTCGTGACCGAGGCGGTGAAGACCGCCAAAGACAACGGCTTCGTCAAGGTTCTGGTCACCGGTCACACCGACACGGTGGGCTCCGACAGTTACAACCAGGGCCTGTCGGTACGCCGCGCAGAAGCCGTGAAGGACGAGATGGTGCGGGAAGGCATGGACGGCTCGGGTATCTCGATCGAGGGCAAGAGCTTCCACGATCCGCTGGTGCCCACCGGACCGGGTGTGCGCGAGCCGCAGAACCGCCGGGCCGTTATCGACCTGGGCGGCTGAGGAAGCACTCGCGTCAAGAGTCAAAGGGCGGGCTTGGTCCCGCCCTTTTTCTTTTCCGTGGAAACCGCTCTCGGTGTGTGACCCGCAAGGATGCGCACTCCCGTTGCGCAGACCTGATCGGATCGTGCTCTAGTTCCTCGCGGCGGTCGCAGTGCTCGCGCCGCCCGGTTCGGCTCCGGACGGAAGCGGCGCTGGGATCGACGCTGTCGACTGCGGCGCGCTGAGGTTGGCAACCCGCTCCGGATTGGGCTGCGGCACGACATTGGGAATGGCTTTGACTCCCGACAATCCGTTCGCGACACGAACATCGCAGGACCCCACCGGGCCTTGATCGATGACGGGAATGCCCGCCACGAACGCCTGTAAAGCGGGCCTTTCCGCAACCAAAGCGGCGGCAAAGACCTGGCCGGCCTCATGGCAAAAATCCGGGTTGTTGCGAATGCTCCGCATGGAAGAATTGTTTGCGAGCCGCGTTTTGAAGGCGTGATATTCCCCCTGCCCCTGGCGATAGCCGAACAGACGCTGGAACATCTTCATCAGCCGCGCATCCCAGGCTCTGAGCTCCGGCGCGAAACCGGTCTGAAAAGCGTTGAAGTGCTCAATTTCATTGCAGGTGAGAGCGGCGACCATCAACTCCTGCTGGACGGCCGCGACCTGAATGGCCGTCGCCTCGTCAGGGCGTGCGCATTTGGGAGATCCCCATGCGCTCGTAGAACCCGCCGCCAGCATTGCAAGCACGACCGCGCTCGCCCCCGTCCTCAATCCCATGTCCGCCATCGCTTTTCGGCTGCGCATGCACCATAGCACCGAACGCCGCGCAGTGCGACACTCCTTGGACCGCAACGTTAAAAGAAATTGAGCAGAATGCGCAAAATGCAAGGCACCGGGCGCACGTCTCGGGCGCGCTCTCGTCGATCGACCATCGCCACCGCGAATTAGGGGGCGATCCGACGCACGACCGATCGCCGATTTGTGCCGCGCAATGAATTCGCGATAGAGGGCGGGCAAGTTGTCCGCCCTTATGATTCGCGCGCACTACCGGCTTGCTTTCAAATCGAGTATTGGACACGCTCGCGCCACGGCAAGGCAGACGAAGATGCGCTATGAACTTTATTATTGGCCGGGCATCCAGGGTCGCGGAGAATTCGTCCGGCTGGCGCTCGAAGAAGCGGGCGCGGATTACGTGGATGTGGGCCGGCAGGACGGCGGCGTAGCCGCCCTGCTGGAGTATCTGGAAGGAAAGGCCGTAGAACGGCCGCCCTTCGCCGCGCCTTTTCTGAAGGCGGGCCGCCTTGTCATAGGCCAAACGGCCAACATCCTGCTTTTTCTCGGCGAGCAACACGGTCTGGCTCCCAAGAGCGCGTCCGGTCGGCTGTGGACCCACCAGCTTCAGCTCACCGTGGCCGACCTCGTGGACGAGATTCATGACGGCCACCACCCAATCTCGGCGATGCTCTATTACGAAGATCAGAAGGCAGAAGCCGCCAGGCGGAGCAAGGTCCTGCGGGAGGAGCGGCTGCCGAAATATCTCTCCTATTTTGCCAAGATCTTGGCTGAAAGCGGCAGCGGCTGGCTGGCGGGGCGCGGGCTCACCTATGCCGATCTCTCCCTGTTTCAGGTCGTCGCCGGGCTCCGATATGCCTTTCCGAACCGGATGGCGGAGCTGGAACGTTCTCTCAAACCCTTGACCGCGCTGCACGATCGAGTCCGATATCGGCCAAGAATTGCCGCCTATCTGGCTTCGCCGCGGCGGCTGCCTTTCTCCAATGAGGGCATATTCCGCCATTACGCCGAACTCGATTCCTAAAAATTGGTGATATTATTCAACGCAACGTTACCGCCCGACGTGCCATGGTTTGCCATGGGAAGGTGCTGGATGCGTCCAAGGGTGGTACTGATCGTTGCGTTGGCGGCTGTGGGGCAGGCTTGCTTCGGGGCCGGCGCGAACGCCCGCGAGGCGCTCCATTTTCATTTTCACGTGCTCGATCTCGATGTGCACGACATTTTCGGAACGCCGGGCGAACGCGATGCGGATGGGGACGCATTGTTTCACGCCGTGCCCGCGGAGGCGGACCAACATCGAGGTGTTTTCTCGCCCGGCCTCGACTTCGGATCGTTCCAGGCGGGCATCGAAAACGGTTCATATGATTTCGACTCCAAGAGGCTCAAAGCCACCAGTGTCCATGGCGACGTGGGCCGCCGCTCCACCAAATTCATCTTTACCATTCCGATCCGCTGACTCTCGCGAAAGACGCCCTTTCCCCTGCCTTCGGCTTTTAGTATTGCTGCGGCCCGCGCCCGAGTGGGGCGGTCGAGAGGCTGAGAGAGAGAATGTCGTATAAAGTCGTTGTTGTCGGCGCCACCGGAAACGTCGGGCGCGAAATGCTCAATGTGCTTGCCGAGCGGTCGTTCCCGGCCAGCGAGGTGGTTGCCCTTGCCTCCACCAGGTCCATCGGCACGGAAATCTCCTTCGGCGACAAGACGCTCAAGGTGAAGGCCCTCGACTATTACGATTTCAAGGGCACGGACATCGTGCTCATGAGCGCCGGGGGAAGCATTTCGAAAACATGGTCGCCGAAGATTGCGGCGCAAGGCGCACTCGTCATCGATAACTCGAGCGCCTGGCGCATGGATCGCGACGTGCCGCTTGTCGTGCCGGAGGTAAACGCGGACGCCCTGCTCGAGATCCGCAAAGGCATTATCGCCAATCCGAACTGCTCCACGGCGCAACTCGTCGTGGCGTTGAAACCGCTCAACGATTACGCGAAGATCAAACGGGTGGTGGTTGCCACCTATCAATCGGTTTCGGGGACCGGCAAGGATGCGATGGACGAACTGTTCACGCAGACGCGCGCGGTGTTCGTTGCCGACCCCATCGAGCACCAGCGCTATCCCAAGCAGATCGCCTTCAACGTGATTCCGTATTGCGGCGAGTTCATCGATTCCGGCTACACGACGGAGGAGGTGAAGATGATGGTCGAGACCCAAAAAATTCTCGATCCGGACATCCAGCTCACTGTCACCTGCGTGCGCGTTCCGGTGTTCATCGGCCATTCAGAAGTCGTCAACATCGAGTTTGAGCGACCGATCACCGCCCAGAAGGCGCGTTCCATTCTGCGCGAGGCGCCGGGCGTGCTCGTCGTCGACAAGCGCGCGGACGACGGCTATGTCACGCCCATCGAGGCGGCCGGCGAGGATGCCACCTATGTGTCGCGCATCCGCAGGGACCCCACCGTCGAGCACGGCCTGGCGATGTGGGTAGTAGCCGACAATCTGCGCAAGGGCGCCGCGCTCAACGCGGTGCAGATCGCCGAGTGCGTCATCAACCGCAACCTGATCAAAAAAAGGGCGGCGTGAGCCATCGCGCCTGGGCCTGCGCTGATGCTTTTGCATTTGCCGATGCGAACTCCGTGGGGAATTCGATCCCTGCAAGCACTTTCCTGTCTGTTCGATACGTTCGACGCAGACGTTGCGAAGTGCCGACGAGCATCCGGACACTGGGAGCGCACCGAAGCGCGCGCACTCGACAAATCGTCACATTTTTGCGTTGATGCGTCGCTGCTCTAACCCGCCTTGCGCAATTGCTCAAGCTGCGCGTCGGGCGTCTGTCCGTAGGTGCTCGCGCGGGCATAGCCAAGGCGGCGTTCTTGCGGGTGATTTTCGGTCACATCTTACGGGAAGCATAACCCATTGACATATCGGGGCTCCGGATCAAGCAGTTGCCCCGTAGCGGATTAGAAGAATTCCGCACCACCGTGTTTGCCGGTCCCTGCTCGGCCCCATCTCACCTTGCGCACGCCGCCGGCATCGGGGGGCACGGCGCCGGCTTCGGGATTGCCCCGCGGGTTGCTCGACGTGATGCACTAAAACGACGAGGCGGCCGTCGCTACTGGCCCCACAACGGCTGCGAAATTCACACAATTCGGATCACAGGTGACCGAACTCGGCTCCCCTTGGGAGGCCGAAAAATCCAAGCGTAGCGGGATTTTTCGGGTGGGGAGAATCGCGACGATCGACAGATGGTCGCAATGCTTCTCCGGTTCCCCACCCGGCTCGCGGAATGAACAAGGTGCCGACAGACTCCCAGGCTCGCCGGCATCGAGGGAAGGCGGGTATAGCTCGTATGTCCGAAAGATGTGTGCAAACCGTAGCCACAAGGAGGAAGCGGGACGCTCGACTGCACCACTGCGCGCCGCTTACGACGAGGCGGGGCGCAGGGACGCGGCGAGGTCCTGCGCCAGAGCCGAGGCCGGCCGAAGCGGATCCGCGCCGTCCCAGTTGCGCGCGATCGCCTCCATGCCCTCGAACGCCTGCAAGGCGGCGCCCACCGGCTGGATAAGCTCCAGGTGCGAGCCGTCGGGCAGATAGTCCTCGAGATAAACGAACTTCAGGCCGGTCGGCATGCTGCCGGACTGAATCACGCGGGCACCCAAATCTCCGGCGGCCAACACACCGTCGATATCGGACACCACCGTCGCGCAATGGTTGAGCCTGCCCGGCGCGCTCTTCAAGGCGCGGCTGTAAAGCGTGTCGGCATCGTCGAGCGGCCGAATGAGCTCGATCTGGATGCTGCCCCAGTAACCGAAGGCAAGGCGCAATTCCACCGGCGTTCGCACGCCGCGATAATAATAATCGTCCATGCGGATGCGATCGAGGATATAGAAGGGTCCCGCGCCGACGCGGCTGGCCCATTCCCTGGCCGTCGCCTCGACATCGCCGACGATGTAGCCGTGCTGCATGATGCGTCCAAAACCGGCTGTCATCGGTGGTTCTCCTGGGCGGCGATCGATGGCGCCGACAAGCGTCTCAGCAATTCAAGCCGGAACAATTCAAGTCGGATGGGGCCCGGGTGATCCGCAAGGTGCGCCGCGCCTCTGCATGCGCAGCTTCGGCGTCGCCCTGCACTTCGACGGCCAGCGAGACATGGCACAGCGCGAGCAGCAAATTCATCAGCCGACGTTCCTTTTCGTCGAACCGGTCGAGTGGCTTGGCGTCGAGATACGCCAGCGCCTGCGGCACCAGGGGCAGCGCGGCTGCGTAGAACGCCAGCCGATCCGCTTCGCTGCTTGCGGACCGGCGGTGGGCGCGACCGGCGGCGTCCGACAACGCCCAGGACTCTGCGAAGGGTTCCAGCGCCTCGAAACCCGGTGGGAGCTGTGCGGTTCGTCGGTTCATCGCGCGGCTCCACAGACAGTATGGGACGCCTGATAAGACCGCACCATGCTGTCGACGCTCTGAAAGAAATGCCGGCACAAGACTTCCTGCGACTGGAAGTGAATGTGATCGAGCGCCCCGCTCGTCAATCCTCGCTGCCCCGCCTCGATGACGGCACGATCCTCGGCATGGATATCGCGCGCCGTCGCCATCGAATATTCGCGGGCGAATTGCTTGCTCGCGCTGTCGTCGTCGCCGATCCAATAGAGCCGGATGACGCCGCGCGACCGTTTCGCGCCAATCGGCATGACGCAATGCGAAAAGTGCTGCGTCGGCATGCCGAACAGGAAAAGGTTGGGAAAGAGCGCAAAATAATCCTTGTTGTGCGGGCTTGTGGCATAGCCGTCGGCGACCGCCAATTGAGCCATCTTGCCGAACGCGATTCCCTGCAGGGGCTTGGCGGCAGCATGAGGATTCGACCAGATCGTCTGCGTGCGGTGAGGGCCGTAAAAACCGTATTTCACCGGGTAGCCGAACGGATTCTCGGGTCCTGAGGCCATCTCGCCCGAACGCGGATGAATGAATTGCAGATGGTAATTTTCCTGGAAATTGTCGTAGGTGAGCTTCCAGTTAGCATCGATGTCGTAGACATATTCCGAGAACGTCGTGGCCCGGCTAACCGGCAATCTCTCCAATTGCTCCGCCAGCGGCCCGAGAAACTCCCGCAAACTCTGCGCCGGGGATCCATCGAGGTTGATGAAGATCAGCCCGGCACAAACATCCACCGCCACTTCCGGCAGCCCGCATCGGCTTTTCTCTACATAGAACCTGTCGAAATCGGGCGCCGAGCGGAGCTGGCCGTCATAGCCGAACGTCCAGCTGTGATAGCGGCAGCTGAACGAAGTCCGCATGCCGCTGTCTTCCCCGACGAGCTGCGTTCCGCGATGGGGGCAGACATTATGGAAGGCGCGAATCCTGCCGTCCTTGCCGTGAACGATCAGGATCGACGCGTTGGCGATGTCGACCTGCCGGACAATGAACCGGCCGGGCTCGGCGATCTCGCAGATATGGCCAATCTGAAGCCAGGTTCGGCGGAACACAGCCTCGCGCTCGAGCTCGAAGTAATCGTCGCGGTAATATGGTCCGGCCGGGATGGGCTCCGTGCCGAGCGCAGCGATTTCGGTACTCGTCGCCGATTTGCCGGGAACCGTGTAGGCATTCATCCGCCGCTTCCTCCGTAGCCTCTGCGCTTGCGAAGAATTTACGACATATGTGTCGAAAAATCAACCGCCATCCGCCTGCCGGCACCTCTCCACAGTGGATCTGACGGCTTCACCGAAACCTGCAGATCGGGGTTCAGAAGCAGTACGAACGTCCCGGTTGCCGGACTGTCACTTTCGATGATCTTGGCAATTGATTCACGCGGGGACGCGGTGGGGTGTAGCTGGTTGACGATGCGCTTGAGGCCCTGCTTCAGGGTCGGCGCGCCGAAGTCGATCGGGAAGCCAAGAGCAACTGTTGGCCAGCGGCGCGCAAGCTACGCCGAAGCGAAGCTCCGGCTTCGCGCAGGCAGGCAAGGCTTCGGCAGACATAGTGGTCCACAAGACCCGCCGTAGCTTTAGCAAAGGCGGGAGCGGCGGATCTGCGAAGGAGGAAGCTTCAGCGAAGGTTGGCCACGTGCCAATCTTATCGGGCGGCAGGCACGATGCTTGCCGATTTGGTCCTGCCGACGCGAATTGAGCCCGATTTGCAGAAATGCCGGCACGCCCCTCTCCCGAGGTTATGGTGCCGGCATTCGAAACTGCAGGTTATCGCCGCGGCGATCCGTTCAGACTGCGACAGCTTGCCGCTTGGCATCCCCATCGGACCGCGAAAGAAACGCCGGACGGCCGGCGCGGTATCATTGCTTGAGGTTCATGACCTCGGATTTCTTGAGACTTGTAACAAGCTCGCCGTCTTGCAGGGACAGTGTGGACGCAGGGACGGTGACGACCTTGCCCTCGAAAATCAGTTGGGCCGAGCCGTCGCTTTCGACACGATCAACTTCGCCAAGCCGCACCCCGTCCGAAGAGTGCAGCATGGCACCTTTTGTCGCAACCGGCCCGGAACCCGCCATGGGCTGATCTTGCGCTGTTGCCGGTAACACTGCTGCCGGCAACACTGCCACGATGCTCACCAGAAATGCCCAGAACAATTTTCTCATACCGAACTTCTCCTCTTATCCCGCACGCAGACGACATGCGCGAACCTTCGGCCCGCTCCTGCCGCAGGAATCACGCTGTACGGGTGTTTTGCATCGCAGGACGACCAAGTCAAGGCAAGCGCTTCGCAACACATTACGTAAAATGTCCGGCTATTTTGAAAAACCCACAGTTATTTCGAACGATTTGCGCGAATCGTCACAAACGCCGCGCGACGCGGCCAATGCTGCGCAGCACCGGGTACGAATCCCGCAAATGCGGGAATTGCTGTACGATCGTACAGTGGCGGGGACTGTGCGGACGCGAAGTAAAGCCCGGCGCTCCGCCCGATCGCTTTCACCACGACGGCACGAAGTAACACGAAGATATGCTGGACACCTGCGCGAAGCGCAGATGAATTCGATATCGCATTTTGGCGCACGGAGACACGGAGCCGCGGAGCGGCATCGTTACTCTCTCTGCGTCTCGGTGGCTCCGTGTGAGAGCTTTTGCGCTTCGCGCGAAGAAGAAATGCCTTCGTGCTCTTGTAAGTCGATTTCCACCGGATCGGCAATAGTAGTTGATGCGGTGGCGGACCTCGGCGGCGCCGCGTGAAAATAGCGGTCTTCGCCACAGGCATATGCGATAGCCCTGCCGGGCAGCGGCAGAGGTGGGTAAATACGAACGGGCAAACGTAAATTCATTGCCCTCTAAAGAGATATGCACGTGCGCCGCGCCACACAACCGCCAGCCGCGCTGTCGCAGTTCATGGACCGGGGGTATCGAACCAGCACACTGCGATCCCGAGGACTTTGCCGTTGCGGAAATCCCACCGCTCGAAGATCGCGCTGGAGTATTCGGCGCCGGTCGCGACGACCTTTCCGTGGACGACGAATTCGCCCACGATATGGTCGGGGTCGTCCGTCGTGTAGGTGCGTATGGGCTTGAGCGACGTCGTGGCGAAAGAGGCCTTGATCTTTTGCAGGCAGCTCTTGAAACCCTCGGCCCCCTTGTGAATTCCGCCATAGGGCAGCGCAGCCGGCTCGTAGAGCGCAAACTCCGCATCCATCAACGCCGATATCGTCGGCCAATCGCCGGACGCTACTGCGCTCTTGAAGCGCCCCATGACGGCGAGATTGTCGTTTTGCATCCTGCTGCCTCCTCCTGCTTCTTCCTCCGGGCCCGCTTCACAGCGACAAGCAGTTTGATTACACAACATGACAGGAGTGCCGTAGCAAGCATCGATCGCCGATCGACCGGATCCCCATGTTCTCGAATGACAATGCCGTCCGCCGGATTCCGAACCGATAGCCCAAAACCGGGAGGAAACACGATGACAGACTTCGTTGCAGCGGAAGCCGGAATCCGCGAACTGCATGCGCGCTATTGCGACGCGGTCTGGCGCAAGGATTACGTCGCCTTCGCAGACTGCTTCGCGGCGGACGCCGAGTGGCGCATTGCCGGCATGGTGCTGCAAGGCCGAGCCCAGATTGCCGGCACGCTCGAGCGGCTGATGGGCAATTTTCACCGTATCCTGATGACCTTCCGCACGCCCATCCTCGATGTGGGCGACGGAGTGGCGAGCGGCAGGACCTACGTCACCGAGCAAAGCGCGTTTAAGAACGGCCGGCCCGGAACGACGATCGGACTCTATTACGAGCGCTTCGTCCGGCAGGGCGACCGGTGGCGATTCTCCTGGCGCCTGTTTCAGTTGCACTATATGGGCCCGGCGGACCTGACCGGCTCGTTCTTCGATCAGGCCGATTACGGCCCGCCGCCGGCAATGCCGCCTTTGGACGCGCCGACATACAACCACTCCGGCCTGGGCGCGGAGAGGGCCTGAAGCATGCTGGAGCGGATTTCGCTCTAGTACTAACTTTTCTGGCTAGGTGAGTTGCGATTGAGATCGGATAATCCCCCAAGTGGCACGAGCTTTTCGCTGCTCATAAAGATGCTCACGCGGAGATGGGGAGACGCGGAGCGAAATTGCGCGAGTTGAGCATCGGCGGCCGGTTCTCCGCAGGATCGTTGAAGGGATCAATTGCGCGAAGCGCGGGCCGCAGGCATAAAACCGCCAAGACGCAAAATCGCCAAGATACCTTGGCGTATTTGGCGGCTTGGCGTTTCAAAAAAGTGAGCAGACATATCGCGCTTCGCGCCATATTTCCCTGGGACCACCGCGCAAAATCTTTTCACGTGTCACCGACCTGCGATTCCCGGTAGCAGCTGTCATTGGGTCATGCGCGGGTACATGCGGGTGGCAATGGCTACCAGTGCCGCCGAGACCAGGACCAACACTGCCAAATCGAATGGGATGCCGTAGGCGCTCCTTCCTGTGCTCAGCATCATGGCGCGCAAACCGTCTACCTGGTAGGTCAGCGGATTGAACGAGGAAATCATTTTCAACCAGCGCGGCATCAGACCGATCGGGTAGATGGCATTGCTTGCAAAGAAAATGGGCATCGTCAGCACTTGGCCGATTCCCATGAATTGCTCGCGGGTCTTCACAATGCAGGCGATGATGAGCGAGAAAGTCGAAAAAAGAGCCGAGCCGGCCTCGATCAACAGCACGGCGGCCATAATGTGCCCGGGCGTCAGATTGAGATGGACGCCCAAGGCAGCCGCGCACAAATAAACAACCAACGCCTGAGAGAGGCCGCGAACACCGGACGACAGCGCCTTGCCGATCACCAGCGCGCTGCGCGGCGCCGGGCTGACCATATAGCGCTGCAGGACGCCGAGATCACGTTCCCAGATCGCGGATATGCCATAGAAAATCGCCACGAAGAGCACGCTTTGCGCAAGAATTCCGGGGGCAAGAAAATCGATGTAGGTCGCGCTGTCGCCGGCAAGCCCGCGCACGCGCGCCATGACTTCGCCGAACAGCAATAGCCAGAGCAAAGGTTGAATTGCGCGGCTGAAGAGTTCCCAAGGATCGTGCCTCAACTTCTGCATCTCGGCAGCGGCGACGGCAAACACCTGGGTCGCATAGTTTCCCATGTCGGCGATGACGTTTCCCCTCGAGCGGTTCCAGCAAAAGTGTGCGCACTTTTGCGTCCGGAACCGCGTCAAAACGATAACTTAGAGCGAAATGGCGATTCGAAGAAAAGTCATTTCGCGCTAGCCGTGTCCGCTGATGCTTCGCCGCACCTCTCGTACGTCACGATAGAGTCCTCCGGAGTCCATCCCTGTGCCGGCCAATGACTGGAACACATCGTCGAGCGTGGCAGTGGGACCAAGCCTTTCCCTGAGCTCGGTAGGCGAGCCAAGCGCTTCGATGCGGCCATCGCGCATCACCGCAATCTGGTCGCACAGCTCCTCGGCTTCGTCCATGTAATGCGTGGTCAGCACTATGGCGGCGCCCAGCTCGCGCCGCAAGCCACGCACGTGATCCCACACCACGTGGCGCCCTGCCGGGTCCAGCCCGACCGTCGGCTCATCCATGAAGACGACGCGGGGCCTGTGCAGCGTGCTTTGAGCGATCTCGAGCCTGCGTATCATCCCGCCGGAATAGTTGCGCACCAGACGATCGCGCACCGCGCCGAGCCCCATCATTGCCAGCGCTTGATCGATGACCGCAGATCGCCGGTTTCGCGGGATGGCGTAAAGGCGAGCCGAAAGCAGGAGGTTCTCGTAGCCGGTAAGTTCCCCGTCCGCCGAGAGCTGCTGGGGAACATAGCCGATATGCTGACGGACGCGTGAGGGGCTTTTGACGATATCGAACCCTGCTACCAGAGCTTGGCCGGAGCTCGGCGGCAGCATGGTGGTGAGCATCTTTACGAGCGTGCTCTTCCCTGCGCCGTTGGGACCGATCAGACCGAAAATGGCTCCCGCCCCTATCCGAAGCGATACAGTGTCAACCGCGGTGAAGCTGCCAAACTTTCGCGAGAGCCCGGCCGCTTGAACGATGACCCCGGCCTCGGGAGACAAAAGCCCGTGCATGGCATCACCCGGATCGGCCATTCCACCAGCCGCCGCCCAGTGCGGCATAGAGCGCGACCGTGTCCTGATAGCGGACGGCAACCGCCTCTACTTCGCTGATCCTTGCCTGATGATACTGCGCGTCCGCCGTGATCACGTCGAGATAAGTCGCCAGGCCCGACCGGTAATTGTCTTCGGTGAGGCGCAGCGCCTCTTTGGCCGTGGCCAAACCCTCTTCCTGGGCTGCGAGCGCCTGTGCGTCATGATCCAGGGCATTCAATGTATCGGCCACCTGTTGAAAGGCGCCCAGTACGGTCTGCCGATAGAGCGCCATGGACTGGGTATAGCTGTCGATGGCGGCCTTTCGCTTGAACCACAAGGTGCCGCCCTCGAAAATCGGCTGCGCCACGTTGGCGCCGATGTTCCAGACATTGCCGTTCGATGCGAAGAGACTGTTTAACGCGGTTGAATTGGCGCCGCCGCCGCCGCCAAGGGTGATGTTCGGAAGCATGGCGGCCGTGGCAACGCCGATGTTGGCGCTGGCGGCATGGGCAGCCGCCTCGGCGGCCAGGATGTCCGGCCGCTGGCGGACAAGATCGGAGGGCAGGCTGGCGGGCAGATCTGCCGGCAAGGTCAATTGGTCCAGGTCGATGTTTGGCGGCTTCCAAGCGGCAGGCGGGTGTCCTGCGAGAGTTGCCATGAGATCGTCAGCCTGCGCCATCTTCTGCTCAAGCCCGGGCAAGGCGGCTTCATCGGTCTCGAGCTGAGTGTCGATAGTCAACACGCTGGAATAGGGCGCAGTGCCAGCGCGGAAGCGGACTTTTCCCAGCTCTATCTGCTGCCTCTCGAGATCGATCAACTCGCGCGTCGCATCGATTTCGGCGCGATAGGCGGCCTTGGCTATGACGGTATCTGCGACATTCGAGGTGAGCGCGAGCCATGTGGCGCGCTCCGTCGCGCTTTGCACGTCGGCCTGCGCTTCGAGCGCTTCGACAGCGCGCCGCTCGCCGCCGAAGACGTCCAGCGTGTAGGTGATCGTGCCGGAGAGCGAGAAAAAATTGAACACACTGCCCGGCAGATTTTGCCCGATCTTGAGCGCGGAGTATCGTTCTCGCGTCGTGCCGAATTCGCCGCCGATCTGGGGGAAGAACACCCCATAGCCGCTGCGTAGATTGTTCTGCGCCTCGCTCAGGCTTGCCTGCGCGGCCTCAAGCCCGGGATTACCCTTAAGCGATTCGGCGATCGCGGAGTCGAGCGCTTTCGAACCGAAGAGGCGGTACCAATCGGCCGCGATCTTGGCACCGGGTGAAAAGCGCTGTGCCACACCATCCACAACAATCGTCGCCTTCGGATCGTTGCCAAGGGTGTAGTGGTCCACCGTGGGCGCCGGCGGGCGCGTGAAATCCGGGCCGACGGCACAGGCGAAGAGCAGGCACAACATGCCCGAGCATGCGATCAGTCTCGCAGCAACGGAAAAACAATCACTTCGCGCTGACATAGACATCGACCAATTGACCGGGGTAGATCGTCATGTTCTTCGGCTTGTCGAGACGGAAAATGACGGGGAGCACGCGCACGTCCACGCGTTCCGCTCGCTGGTCCGACAGCTCGATCTTCGGCGAAACATAAGGCTGGATGCGCGCGAAGGTCAGCGGAAGGTGGGTGTTTGTTCCTCGAATGAACATTTCCGCCGTCATCTGATTCGAGCTTTCCAGCCGCGGAATCAGGATCTCGTCGATATACGCGCGCACTTCGAGGCTTGCGGGCCGCATTCCCATGACGATGAGCGGGTCCATTCCCTGGGTGTAGGAATCGTAAGCGCCTTGCGGCGAGACATAGCTGCCGACCGTGGCCTGAACGGACAGAACGATTCCGTCGCTGGGCGCCCTGATTGTGTACTTCGCAAGCAACGCCGCCGAGGCGGCATAGGCCTTCGTCTGCTCCACCGATTGGCGCTCGAACACTTCCAGGCCGGTTTGCGCAATGAGCACCGCGTTCCTGTCGGTGTCCAACACGTCGCGGCTGACCGACTTGGGATCGAGCGCGAAAGAGCGTTCCTGCTTGGCGAACGTATCCGAGGCGCTCTTGAGGGTCGCTCTTGCGTTGGCGATCTGCGCGACGGTCACGTCGATCTGCGCCTTTTGCTGCTCGGTGGCCGGACGCTGCACCGAGTTGTCGATGGTCAGGAGCGGCTGTCCCTTGCGGACGGTCTGGCCCTCTGCGACCAGAACCTGCGCGATCGGGCCGCTAACCTCCGGATCGATATTGATGTTCTCGCCCTGCGATTGGGCGCTTTCGACGATGCCTTCGGAATAGATGCCGTGGGCATAGGGATTGGCCGCAGGATTGTACGCCGGCGGCAGCACCGAGGGTTGCTGGCCGAAGACATAGGCGCTGACCACGGCCAAGACGGCCCCGAGCGCCGAGGCAATGAAAATCAAACTAGTCCTCATGGGAATTACCTCGTTCGGTGCCGGTCACGCGCCCGTCTTCCATCTTCAGGATGCGGTCAGCGAATTCGAGTATGCGGCTGTCATGGGTGACCATGACGATGCAGCGCTCGTCATTGAGGATGTTCTCTCGCACGAACTTGATGATCATCCGCCCGGTGTCGCCGTCGAGCGAAGCCGTGGGCTCGTCGAAGATAAGAATGTCGGGGCGGCTGACGATGGCTCTTGCAATGGCGACGCGCTGCTGCTCGCCGCCGCTCAGCTTCACCGGCGGCAGGTCGGCCCGGTTCTTCAGTCCGACGATATCGAGATCGTGCCTGGCTTCGGCGATGGCGTCATCCCAGTCGCGCGATTGGAGAATGAGCGGGATGGCGACATTCTCCGCCGTGGTGAGGCGCGGGAAAAGATGGTAATCTTGAAAGACGAAGCCGATCTTGTGCAGCCGGAATTCGGCGATCGCGTCTTCGGGCAGGCTCCAGATGTCCGTGCCTTCGATCTTCACCGAGCCGCCGTTCGGACGCAGGATGCCCGAGATCATGCTCAGCATCGTGGTCTTGCCGCTGCCGGAAGGTCCCACGACGTAGAGCATCTCGCCGAAATAGGCGTCGAAGGTCACGTCCTTGACCGCATGGGTCGCCGCCTCGCCCTCGCCGAACCATTTGTTCAGGCTGATCGCCTCAATCGCCGCCTTCGCCATGGCTAGCCCCGGAAAATGTCGAAGGGCTCGATCGTGAGCACCCTGCGCACGCCGAAGTAGCTCGAGATCGCCGCGATGATGACCACCATGACAAAGGCAAGACCGAGATTGAGAAAGGTGATGATGGCCGCGTAATCCGGCAGGTAGAGGCGCGCCAGCCAGATCATTGCCGAGCAGAGGCCGATGCCCATTCCATAGCCAGCCAGTGCGACGAGCGAAGCCTGGAACAAGATCATGCCCACGAGCTCGCGCCCCTTGGCGCCGATCGCCTTCAAAGCCCCGAACTTCTCGATGTTCTCGACGACGAACGAGTAGAAGGTCTGGCCGGAAATGGAGAGGCCGATGATGAAGCTGATCACCGTCATGATCAGCATGTTCGTTCCGATGCCGGTCTGAAACATATAAAATCTCGAGATCTTGGAGATGAATTCGTCGCGCGTGAGCGCGAGATATCCGCGCCTCTCGACTCTGCGCTTGATGCCGGGAACGTCGGCAGCGGATTTCGGCTCGACCAGCAGATAGGAGATCGTGAACCGCGTGTTGGGGATGTACTGCAGCGCGCGGCTGTAAGTGGTGTAGAGAGTCGGCACGCCGAAGAGGCCGCTCGAGGCGACGCGCGCCGTGCCCACGATCACGCCGCGATGATCGTTGAGCTCGAACTCGGTGCCGATGTGCGGATTTTCCAGCTTGTAGAATTCCGAATCCTGAATCGCAATGAACGCGTTCTCCGCGAAAATGCTTTGGATATTGCCGGTGATGAGATTTGGCCGTCCGAAAAGGCTCGTGTCGTCGAGGCCCACGATATTCGCCGCCTGGTAGGCGCCGTCCCGCAATTTCAGGAGTGCCGTGCCTGAATAGAGCGGAACGGCATATTTCACGCCTGGGATGCTGCGCACCTCATCGAGCACGTAATCGGGCAGGGGTATGGAATTGGCCACGGTCTGGACCGCCGGATCCATCACCCACACCGAGGCGCCGATGTTGATTACCGTGGCCGACGCCCGGCTGAGGATTCCGGCGAAAAGCGACGTCATCTCGATCATCAGGAAAACGGCGAAGGTGATGCCGACGAGCAGCGCCACGAACTTCGGGCGATCGTTGACAAGAAGCTTGTAGGCGATCTTGAAGATGCCCGGCACAAGAGGCTCTCCTGGCGTGCCGCATTCGGGCACTTGCTAGGCGGGAACAGTCTCACACGTCGGTATAAAGGACGTTGACGGGGATCAATCGCGAGAGATTTGTCACAGAGGCCGGCGCCTCCGAGCGCCCGCCCGGTAAAGTATCCGCGCCTCCAATGGCGCATAGATAGTTCCCGCAGGCGCCCGGAACCCTCGGTCTTTCAAGGGGTTGCGGGGTGCTACGTATTTTCCCTGATTTTCATTGCCGGCCAAACGGCTAAAAATTCCCGACAGCAAATGTTAACGAAAGCTGGAGGGCCGAGATGTTGCAGACGCGATCCACGTTCGCCTCGACGAACCGCACCCCCACGGGTTCCACGCCGATGGACATGCCTCTGTCCTGCGCGCATGGATGCCGCTTCTTCGAGCAATGCGACCTGAAGGGCACCGCAGTGGCCGCACATGGCCCATTGATGAAATTCGCGCGCCGCCAGCCGATCTATTCCGAAGGCGACGCGGCGCATCACTGCTACAAGGTCGTCGAGGGCGCGGTCAGGGCGACGAGAATTCTTTCCGACGGACATCGCCAAATCCTCGACTTCTTCCTGCCGGGCGACACCTTTGGCATCGAACTGACGCGAACATACGGGGCGACCGCGGAGGCCGTAGGCGAGGTGGTGCTTCTGCGTTGTCCGCGCGCTTGCATCGACAGGAAGAGCGAAGTCGTTTACGCGCGCCAGATGGTGGCGATGCTGAGCAAGAGTCTGTGTGCGGCGCAGGAGCATGTGGCGATGCTGGGCCATCAAGGGGCCAAGGAGCGCGTGGCGAGTTTCCTTCTCAAGCTGGCGCGAGGCCAGGGACGCGGCGCCGGCGAGACACTGGAGTTGCCCATCGGCCGGCAGGACATCGCCGATTACCTTGGGCTGACGATCGAGACGACATGCCGGACGCTGAGCGACTTCAAGGCGTCGCATGTCATCGCCGCTCCCAACCGTCATCAGATCGTGATCCGCAATATGGAGCGCATCGAATCGATTGCCGAGGGTTGCGAAGACTGACGCCGCAAGGACGCGAGCGCCACCATCGCAGCGCTCGCGCGAGCGCTGCCGTTCGAGGTCTCCCCTATGCTTCGCACGGGGAGGAAGAGCCTTGGAGGATTGACGAAGGTCAAGGCGTGCGGAGACGCGCGGCGACATGGTGCATGAGTTCAATCAAAAGGAAGCGCCATGGAACTCGCTGATGCCATCCGCCAACGCCGTTCCGTCCGCGCCTATACGGACGAAGCGGTCGGCCCGGCCACGATCGACCGACTGATCGACACCGCCATTCAGGCACCCAGCGCAGTCAATGCGCAGCCCTGGCTATTCACCGTCATACGCGATCGGGGACTGCTTGACCGCATCTCCGCCGAATCCAAACGGCACATGCTCGCCTTGATCGACGCCGGCACGATTTCTCAAGGATTCCGCGAACATCTGAGCAACCCAGAATTTCACATTTTCTATCATGCGCCCGCCCTGATTCTGATATCGGCAAAAAAGAAGGATGGCTGGGCCGCCGAAAACGCCTCTCTCGCCGCGGCTTACCTGATGCTTGCCGCCAGTGCGGAATGCCTGGGCACATGTTGGATCGGGTTCGCCCAGCGCTGGCTGGAGACCGAAGACGGACGACGTGCGGTTGAGATCGATCCGGAGTATTCTCCCATAGCGCCCATCATCGTGGGTCACCCCAGGGAAGCCACGCCTCCCGTCCCTCGCAAGGCTCCCACCATCCACTGGATAGGCTGAACTCGAACGATGGCCGAGCCGAAGAAACCCAACGGTCACTTGTTCAAGCTCGACATTCTCTACGTCCTCGGGGTCGTCCTGGCGCTTCTGTTCCTGCGCGAGATATGGAACACAGGACCGGAATCGACCACTATCCCATACAGCCAATTTCGCGAATGGGTCGCCGGCGGCAAGGGCACGTTCACCGACCTCGTCGTAGGGTCGAACACGATTACCGGCACCTATAAGCCGCCGGGAAAGAAAAGCGCGCCGCAGCTCTTCGCCACCGTGCGTGTCGACGACCAGATCGCCGACCAACTCGACAAGCATCGCATCAAATTCAGCGGCGCGCCCCAGCCGGGATGGCTGGAGGCCCTGATTTCCTGGCTGCTGCCGATGTTCGGGTTCTTGTTGCTGTGGATGTTTCTGCTGAGGCCGATGATGCCCGGGGGGCTGGGCGGCGGCCTGATGTCGGTGGGCCGCAGCCGCGCGAAGATCTACGCGGAAAAAGACCTCAAGGTCACCTTCGCCGACGTGGCCGGCGTCGATGAAGCCAAGCAGGAGCTTGCGGAGGTGGTGGGCTTCCTGAAGAATCCGGCATTCTACGGCAGGCTCGGCGCGCGCATCCCCAAGGGCGTGTTGCTGGTCGGCCCGCCGGGAACGGGAAAAACGCTTCTTGCGCGGGCGGTGGCCGGCGAAGCCGGCGTCGCCTTCCTCTCCATCACGGGATCGGAATTCGTCGAGATGTTCGTCGGCGTGGGGGCGGCGCGCGTGCGCGATCTTTTCGAACAGGCGCGCGCGCAGGCTCCCGCCATCGTCTTCATCGACGAGCTGGATGCGCTCGGCCGGGCGCGCGGCATCGACATGCCGGGCGGCGGCCATGAGGAGAAAGAGCAGACCCTCAATCAGCTCCTGGCCGAGATGGACGGGTTCGATCCCAGCGTCGGCATTATCGTGCTGGCGGCGACCAACCGGCCGGAGATTCTCGACCCGGCGCTGCTGCGTGCCGGCCGCTTCGATCGCCAAGTGCTCGTGGACAGGCCGGATCGCAAGGGCCGCATCGAAATCCTGCGCGTCCACATCAAGAAAATTCAAACCGCGCCCGACCTGGATTTGGATGCGATTGCCGGGCTCACGCCGGGCTTTACCGGTGCCGATCTGGCCAACCTCGTCAACGAAGCCGCGCTGGTGGCTACGCGGCGCGGAGCGGATTCGACCACGCTTGACGATTTCACTGCCGCCATCGAACGCGTCGTAGCCGGACTCGAAAAGAAGAGCCGGATATTAAGCCCGCGGGAACGCAATATCGTCGCCCATCACGAGATGGGACATGCCCTGGTCGCCATGTCGTTGCCGGGCACCGATCCCGTTCAAAAAGTCTCGATCATTCCCCGCGGGCTGGGTGCACTGGGCTACACGCTTCAGCGGCCGACCGAGGATCGTTTTCTCATCAGCCGCTCCGAACTGGCAAACCGGCTTGCGGTTCTGCTCGGCGGGCGCGCGGCCGAATGGCTGGTCTTCGCGGAAACCTCGACCGGGGCGGCCGACGATCTGGCGCGGGCCAGCGAGATCGCCCGCGACATGGCGGCGCGCTTCGGCATGAGCGATACGCTGGGTCCGGTAACCTACGAGCCCGAGCACGCGAGCTTTCTGTTCGGCCAAACGCCCTCCTGGCGGCCCAAGACCTATGGCGAGGCCACCGCGCAGGCCATCGACGACGCGATCAAAGGTCTGGTGGAAACGGCGTTCAAGACGGCCGGCGACATTCTCGCGAGGAACCGCAACGTGCTCGAATCCTCCGCGCAGGAGCTCCTGGCGCATGAAACGCTCGGCCAAAGCGATCTGCAGAAATTCGCCGCGCAGCTGAACAAGACACCCGCTCCGCCGTTCCGGCGCGCAGCAGGAGCGCAGAGTGCAAAAAATAAATCTTCGCAATGAGACGGTGAGGCAGTGAGAGGTCCCGAATATCTCACCGTCTCACCGCCTCCCTGTGAATCTTACACTGCGCTTCGCGCGCCCGGCATAGCGGCTCGGCGCGAGATCGAGACGCCAGGGCACCAAAGGTGGCCATCTCATATATCGTCGATGCGGAATATGTCCGGATTGGCGTCCGCGTACGATAGAGCATACGCAAGCTCTCCCGGCGCATCCGCATGAAGGACGCAGAGCGGCTGCCCGCTGACCACCACGTCCTCCAGCGCGACCTCGAGCACGATCCCGGCGGCCTGTGCTTCCGGTGCGCCGGCAAGCTTGGCAAGCCTGCCGAGCTTGCGGTTGTGGATGGCGGCAAGGCGGCCCGAGCGCGCAGCAACGATCGGATGGCGATACTGCGCGCGGGGCGGCTCGCGCATCCCGCCTTGCGCTTCGCAGATGCGCTGGAATTTCGCCCATGCCTTGCCGTCATCGATCGTGCGCGCAGCCAAACTCGTGCCGCTGCCTTCGGGTGCAGCTCCCGCCAGCTCGAGCAACGCGCCGGCAAGAACGATGGCCCGCGCCCGCAAATCTTTGGGCGCCTCCGGCTTGGACTGAAGAACGTCGAGCACGTCGAAGGCTTCCAAAGCCGGCCCAAGACCGCGGCCGATCGGCGCTCTGCCTTCGCCCACCACCACCTTCGCGCGAATGCCGAACGATTGGGCAACGGCACACAGCCCTTCCGACAACGAGCCTACGGCTGCATCACTTCGCAACTTGGTTGTCGGACCCGCCGGCAGGTCGAGAAGCAGATGCGTCGCCCCGGCGGCGATCTTCTTCGAAAGGACCGACGCGATCATCTGTCCCTCGGTATCGATATCCAGCGCCTGCTCGACACGGATGAGGATGTCGTCGGCCGGACTCAAATTCACCGCCCCGCCCCAGACGATGCAGCCGCCTTCCTGTTCCACGACGCGATGAATGGCGGCTGCATCGAGCGCAACCGGAGCAAGCGTTTCCATCATGTCGGCGGTGCCGGCTGGCGACGTGATGGCGCGCGACGACGTCTTGGGCATGGTAAGCCCCAACGCGGCGGCAACCGACACGATGATCGGCGTGGTTCTGTTGCCCGGCAGCCCGCCTACCGAATGCTTGTCGGCAACGATCTTCTTTCCCCAGGAAAGCCTGTCGCCGGCATCGACCATCGCGCGGGTCAGCGCCAGCACCTCGTTGCGGTCGAGCGGCCGCGTCGCGCAGGCGGTAATGAACGAGGAAATATGGATGTCGGAATATTTCCCGTCGACGATGTCGCCGACGATCAGCTTCAAGGCAGCCTCGTCGAACGTGTTGCCGTAGATGCGGCTGCGGACAAGGCCCAGCGAATCGAGCGGCTCGTGATGGGATACGACGACTTCGTCGCCCGGGCTCAAGCCGAGGCGTTGCCAGGCGCAGTCGGATAGTCCCGCCTCGGCAAGGCCGAGCAGCTTGCCGTTCACCTGGTAGAGCGTCGCAATGACATGGAGGCCGTGGGCGCGCAGCAGCACGCGATTATGCGCGGTGAAGCCTTCCGAACGGCAGACGGCCGACTTCTTGTGCAGAAGGACGACGGCCTCGGAATGGGTGTCGATGCCGAGACGGCGCGCCTTCAGGCGATGGCTCTCGTGCGGCACCGGATCGGTAGTGGAGGCGATCACATCAATGCTACCGTTCGAACTGGTACCTCTCCAAAGAGATTATGACCCGTTGGATGGGCAATGGCTTTACTGGGAGCGCTGGCTTCCAGTGCCATCCAACCCGTCACGTCCTCTGTGCAAAGATAATAGCTCATCGCTCCGGCCAGAGCGTACGCAACTCGTAGGGCAGGCAGCCGATGACGTGAGCGATCTCGCCGCCACTGATGCGGCATTGCAGCAGGTCGAACACCGACTCGATGGCGTCGCCAACATCCTCGATCGGATCGCGGGCAAATTGTTCCTGCACCTGCGCGAAGAACCTGTCGCGGTCCCAGGCGTGCGCGCTTTGGGCGGCCGGGCGCCAATGTTCGTAATAGACGCCGCGCAGGACGAGCGGCAGCTGCGAGGCAAAATGCGCGCCCTCGACCAGCGGCAGGCAATCGCGCAATGTCTGCAGCACCGCCCGCAAGAGCCGCCAGGAGCGATGCTTGTCGTCCCAGGCGAGGGTGTCGTTCAGCTCATTGACCCATTCGTGAGCCAGTTGGACCGAATGATCCAGCGACTCCAAGCCTGCCTTGTTCATGTCGTCATTCTCCCGAAAAGGCGCCACAGCTTCCCATTCCGCTGGCGATCGGTCCTTGCTTCCGATCAAATGCGCTTGAGCAGCTTGCGTAGCGCCGCCAGCGCCAGGGTGTTCACGACATCTTCCGCTTCGAGCCAGCCGCGGCGCGCCTGGTCGATGCCGAAACGCATATAGTCCAGCGTATCCGGCGAGTGAGCATCGGTCGAGATCGCGAGCTTCACACCCATAGACCTGGCCAGGCGAACATGACGATCGCAAAGGTCGAGCCGCGCCGGCTGTGCGTTCAGCTCGAGGAAACAGCCGCGCTGTTTGGCCGCCGCGATCAGCCGCTTCATGTCGAGCGGATAAGGCTCGCGCTCGCCGATCAGCCGTCCCGTCGGATGGCCGATGATGTTGACGCATCTGTGATCCATGGCGCGGATCAGCCGCTCGGTTTGCTCGGCGGCCGGAAGATCGAACTTGGCGTGAATGGAGGCGGTGACGAGATCGAGTTCGTTCAGGATGGCGTCGTCCAAAGCGAGCGAACCGTCGGGCAGGATGTCGACTTCGGCAGACTTCAGGATCGTCAGGCCCTCGATCCTGGCATTCAGCCGGTCGATCTCCGTCATCTGCCGTGCCAGACGCTTAGCGTCGAGCCCATGCGTGATGCCGATGCGGCTGGCATGATCGCAGATGGCAAGATAGCGGTAGCCCCGTGCTTTCGCCGCTTCCGCCATTTCGAGAATCGTCGCCGTGCCGTCGCTGGCGCGCGTGTGGACGTGAAGATCGCCCTTGATGACCGCCAGCGTGAGGAGGTTGGGCAAGCGGCTATCCCGCGCGGCATCGATCTCGCCTTCGTTTTCGCGCAACTCGGGCTCGATATAGGCAAGGCCCACCTGCGAATAGACCTCCGCCTCGGTTTTTCCCGCGATCGATTTGTCGTTCCTGAACACGCCGTATTCGTTCAATTTCAATCCGCGCTTGAGCCCCAAGGCACGCAGCGCGATGTTGTGCGCTTTCGATCCCGTGAAATAGAGCAAGGCCGCACCGAAGCTCTTCTGCGCCACCACGCGCAGGTCGACCTGCAGGCCGGACTTCAGGCGCACGGATGCGCGCGTCGTGCCGCGCGCAAGCGTTTCCGCCACCTCGCCATAAGCAATGAACCGCTCGACGACGGGCGCTCGCCGCGCGCACGTCACCAAAACGTCGAGATCGCCCACCGTCTCGCGCCTGCGGCGGTAACTGCCCGCGACGACGACATGATCCACGCCGGGCACGGCCTTCAACCAGGAAACCAAGGGCTCGGCGATGTGCTCGGCCTGGGAAAGCAGCATGCGCTTCGGTGCCGTGGCCTGCTCCGCAGCTGCCTTCATGATTGCCTGTTCGATCTTCGGACCGAATCCGCGCAGGCCTTTGAGCCGCCCGGCGCGCGCCGCCGAAGCAAGCTCTTCCACGGATGCGATCTTGAGTTTCTCGAACAGAACCTTGACCCGCTTGGGGCCGAGGCCGGGAATGGCGGTGAGGTCGGCCAGCGCCGCCGGCACTTTTTTCTCGATCGACTCCAGCTCGGCAAATTTCTCGGTGGCAACGATGTCCGATATCTTGTGCGCCAAATCTTCGCCGATGCCGGGAAGCTCGCAGAGATCGAAGCCCTCTGCCAGCATGGTGCTTACGTCGCGCGGCAGGCCCTCGATGGTGCGCGCGGCGTTCCTGTAAGCGCGGACGCGGAAAGGATTCTCGCCCTCGATTTCGAGCAATGTCGCGTAGCGGTTGAACAGCTGCGCGATTTCTGCGTTGTGAACCGTCACCGCGCGTCAGACCATGAGCACATTACTGTGTAGCGTGCGCAGCTGCGAACGTCGTTGACCGCGGTCAAGAACGGCGCGACCGGTCGCTCAGCCCTGCGTCAGATGACGCTCGATCTCGTAGATGGGCTGGCGCACGTAATCCTTTTCGAGCTCCGCCTTGACGACGGCGCGCACGGCCGCCGAAAAATCGTGGCGCAATCGCCCCATCGAACGGGGCGGGGCGATAACGACGAGTTTCTTGATTTCCCCGCTCGCCACCCGCCGGCCGATATTGGCGGCCACGGTTTTGAGAAACGTTTCCTCGGCCTGGCCCTGATAGTCGGGAGGCTCCGTGCCTGCCCGCCTTCCGTCCTTTGCGCTGGAGTGGGTACTGCCGGGCTTGTCCGTCCCAAGCTCGTGCGACGGGGGGTCCGGGTGTTCCAGCGTCTCCCGCACCTCAAGCTTCGGGAAGGCCCGATCGCCGGCGTTGTGCAGGATCAGCGCCTTGCGCGCATCGCTCACCAGAACCCAAACATCGTGGTCTAAATCGATCTTCGACATGGAATGGCACTTTCAGCTGAGGAATCTCGGGAGGCAATCCATCATGCGGCTCGGGCGGGCGCCTTGATTTACCTCAAAACGATTTGGCCCGCACCGCAGGGTTATTGCATATGGCTTCGAAGCCATAGGATTTTTTTTACGCGGAGGCGTGGAGCCGCAGAGTGCAGGTCCACCACAAGGGCACGAAGAGCACGAAGGATCATAAGGGTATTCAGTCTCGGCGAGGAGCGTAAATTTCTCACACGGAGGCACAGAGACGCAGAGAGAGTAACGATGCCGCTCCGCGGCTCCGTGTCTTTGTGTGCCAAAATGCGATATCGAATTCATCTGCGCTTCGCGCAGTACTCCGGCATATCTTCGTGTTACTTCGTGTCCTTCGTGGTGAAAGCGATCTGGAGGAGCGCCGGGCTTTGCTCCATGGCTCCGGCTGCCAAATCTATATGCGATTGCTCCGGTCCGGATTGAGCCATATCAAAGCATGCCCGCGCGCGCCTTGCCATGGTTTCTTGAATCGACATGATGGATGACGATGGGCCTGATTCTTACCCTGACGATGAATCCGGCGGTTGATATCTGTGCCGCCGTCGAGAGGATTTTCCCCGGCCATAAGCTCAGGTGCCGCCTGGTACGGCGAGATGCGGGCGGCGGTGGCATCAATGTCGCCCGCGTCATCCGCAGGCTCGGCGGCGACCCGGTGGCGGTCTTTCCCGCCGGCGGCCCTACGGGGCAGCTTCTCGAGCGGCTGGTCGCCGATGAAGGCGTCTCCCGTGTGGTCGTGCCCATCGCCGGAGATACGCGCGAGGATTTCACCATCGACGAAAACGCGACCGCGGATCAGTACCGCTTTGTCCTGCCGGGACCGCTGCTCACGCACGCGGAAGAGCGCGCTTGTCTTGAGGCAGTGGACCGCGAGCTTGGGGCGGGAAAAATTCTTGTGGCGAGCGGCAGCCTGCCGCCCTCGGTCGAACCGGCATTCTACCGGCAAGTGGCCGAGAAGGCGCACGCCTGCGGGACGAAATTCGTGCTCGACAGCTCCGGCGTGGCGCTCAAGGCGGCGCTCGGCATCGGCGTACACCTTATCAAGCCGAGCCTGCGGGAATTCGAACAGCTCGCGGGCAAGCCGATTCCCGACGAGAATGCGCGGCTGGCGGCAGCGCGCAACCTCATCGCGCAACGACGCTGCGAGCAGGTGGCGCTCTCGCTCGGCGAAGACGGCGCGCTTCTGGTGGGCGCCGATTTCGCCATTCGCGCGTCGGCCCCACGTGTCGAGGCGGCAAGCACGGTGGGCGCGGGAGACAGCTTTCTGGGCGCACTCGTATGGGCGATGGCGCGCCAGGACACGCCGCAGGAGACGCTGCGGTTCGCCGTTGCGGCAGGAAGTGCTGCCATGCTGTCGCGCGGCACCGGGCTTTGTTCTGTGCAGAATATCGAACGCCTGGCACGGCAGGTGGAGATTTTCGAGGCGCAACCGGCGTGAATTCGGTCGAGACGCGTGAAACAGATTAGCCGCATAACTTTCCTGGTTCTGCTCGAACTCGGCCTGCTTTCCGGCAATGCCGCCGCAACGGTGCCGGCCGATACGAGCGTTGCCATCCTTCGCATTCTTGCAGAGGGCCGGGGCCCCGACATCGATCCGGGATCGTTGAATCTCGCGGCGCTCAGGCTGTTCTATACGCAGCGCAACGATGCGCCCTGCTGGTCGGGCAGTGCACTCGCAGAAAGTGAGGCGCAAAGCGCCATCTCTGCCTTGGAACATGCCGACCAAGACGGGCTCGATCCGCAGGACTACCATGCGGACAGCGCGTTGCTGCGCGGGCAACCGGCAACTGCCCTGCAGGAGGCGGAGCGCGAACTGGTCCTGACTGACGGTGTGCTGCGTTACGCGCGCGAAATTCATGCCGGCCGGTCGGCATTGCGGGCACTCGATAGCGATGTCGAGCTGCCCGACTCTTCCTTCAACGCGTTGTCGGCGCTTCAGACGGCGCTGCAAAACGGCAGCGTACCTGCGTTTCTTGCCGGATTGGCGCCGCCGCGTGCCGAATATGCGCAACTCAAGGCTGCGCTGGCGCGCTATCGCGCCATCGCCGGCCAAGGCGACTGGCCGCAATTATCTCTGGTGGGTTCTGCAAAGACCAAATCCGTCGATGCTGCGCTGTTGACGCAGCGCCTCGGCCTCGAAGACGGCGTCCTTTCCGCCATCGCCGCACCAACAGTGGACGACATCGAGGACGCGGTGAAGCGCTTTCAGTCGCGACACGGGCTTGCCGCCAACGGCAGGATCGACCAGGCGACGCTTGACGCGCTCAATGTACCGGCGGCCGAGCGGGCGATGCAGATCGTCGCCAATATGGAGCGCTGGCGCTGGCTGCCAGAGCATCTCGAGGCGATTCATGTCGAAGTGAATGTGCCGGATGCACGCCTGGACCTCATCGAGAACGGCGAGACCGTTCTTACATCGCGGGTCATCGCGGGGCGGCCGAACGATCCCACGCCGATTCTCCGCGCCCAGGCCATCTCCGTGACAATCAATCCGCCCTGGAACATTCCCGGCCCGATCGCGCGGCATGAAATCTGGCCGAAGCTGCGCCGGCACAGCGCCTATCTTCTATCGCACGACATGATCCTGCTCGACGGTCCGCCGGGAGACCCGCATGGCTTGGGCATCAATTGGCGTGCCCTCAAATCGTTTCCCTATCATGTGCGGCAATTGCCCGGTCCGAAGAATGCGCTGGGCCAGATCAAACTGGAGCTGCCCAACCGCTTCGATGTCTACCTGCACGATACGCCCGGAAAATCCGCCTTCAATCTCGACGAACGGCATTTGAGCCATGGCTGCGTGCGCGTACAGCAGATCCTGCCGCTCGCCTCCTTTGCGCTGTCCGGCGACACCAACGCGATGATCGACGATCTCACCGCGGCAATCGCCAACCCGACAACGCAGCACCTTCCCATGAAGACTCCGCTGCCCATCTATCTGCTTTACTGGACGGCATTTGCCGATGCCGAAGGGGCGATCGAATTTCGGCCCGATATCTATGGCCGCGACCAGCGCCTGATTGCCGCCCTGGCAGACCATGCAGCGTCGCAGCGTGTCACGTCGGCCGTCTCGGAGTGTCAGGTGGGTTGACAATTCTCACATCGATTTTACTTGAATGCGATTCGCCGCGTCGCTAGCTTGGTGCATCCGAAAATCAGGGTTGTGTATATGCTGGTGGCACTTGGACGGCGCCGATTTCTTGCCGGCGCAGGCTTGTTTTTTGTTGCCGCGCCGTTCTCGCGCGCGCTGGCCGATACGGATGTGACGGGTGCGCGTGCGCTCTCGTTCAACAATCTCCATACCGGCGAGAAGCTCTCGGTCGAGTACTGGGCAGGGGGCAATTACGTTGCCGATGCCCTGACGCAAATCGATTATCTGTTGCGGGATTTCCGCAACGGCGAGATCCACGTCATCGAGCCGTCTCTGCTCGATCTTCTGGTCGCCTTGCGGACGCGGCTGGATACGGTCGAACCATTCGATGTCATTTCCGGATATCGATCGCCGGCGACCAATGCCATGCTCCACGCCGAGCATAACGGAGTTGCGGCGAAGAGCCTGCACATGCAGGGCATGGCGATCGACATTCGCGTTGCGGGCCGTTCGCTCGAGATACTGCACGACAATGCGGTCGCCATGCGCGCCGGCGGCGTGGGCTATTACCCGCAGGAAAACTTTGTGCACGTCGACATCGGCCGCGTCAGGTATTGGTAACGCCACTGAGCGCGCGCGTCTCCAGACGCGCAAGGCGCCGCAAGGCGCGTGTCATGTCCGGCTCGCGGGCATCGAGCCCGCAAGCCGGATGCGAATGTGGACATCCGCGCTCCCCATAAATCAAACGATCGTCAGACGGTCCTCCACCGCCATGACACCGGGCGCCGACCATGCCGCCCGCTCGGCGGCGCAGCGCTCGTTCCAGTCGTGCACGGTGCCTTCCAGCGCAACCTTGCCGCCGTCGAGCACGCTGACGCGGATCCTCTGCGCTTCGATCTCGGCGTGCCGGCGGAAGGCGTCTTCGATCTTCTGCTTGATATCCGCCGGCTGAACGCGCGGCTTGATGGTGACGTTGTCGATGATCCCGGAAACGCCGGAGAGCTTGCGAATCTGCTCCTCGGCGGAGTGTTTCTGATACTGCCAATGGACCTGGCCGTTCAGCGTCACCCATCCGTCGCGCACGGTAATCCGGATGCTGTCCTGCGGTACGTCGGCATTCCAGCGCAGAATGTCCGCGGCCCGCTTGGCGATTTCGTCGTCGGCGGTCCGTTTGTCGTTCGGATAGCGCACCGCGATCTCCTCGGCAATCGCCCGCACGCCCTTCACCCGCCGTACGGCCGCTTCCGCCGCCAACTTCTGCGCATAGCTGGAAACATGGCCGCTCAGCGTAACCACACCGGCTTCCACGGCGACCCCGATATGCGCCGCATCGATACTCGGCTCGAATTCCAATTCGTCCAGGATATCCCGGCGAAGCTCCTTGTCGCTCATCGCTTCCTCCATGCCTCGGTGCGAAGTTAGACGGCTAAAGGCGCTCGGGGCATTGATTCTGCTCAATCGTCCTCCGGCTGGATTTTTTGACTTTCGTCATGCCAAGCTATGATCGATGCTAGAATGATGTGTCGTCTTAGGCGGGAGTTGAATACGATGATTTCACTGGAAGACTGCATCGCGATGTGCGGGCTCGACGAAGCCGAGATCGAAGCCGTTGCAGAGCATGAGCATGTCCCGGCGATAGCCGCCGCGGCTTTGGCGAGTTACCTGCTGCATCAAGGCGGCGGCGAGATGGAGATCCGCCGCATGATCGTCGACGATATCCGCAAGGCGCTCGACGAAGACCGCCTCCGGCACGCCGGCGAACTCTTCATGGCGCTGAGACACTTCATGAGCACGCATCCGCGGGCGGCCGGAGCGGCGTCCTGACCGAGCACGCGGGCTGCGGTCTATCGTGGAACATCGCGCCGAAATCCTGACCGGCATTGCCTGGCGGCAGCGCGTGCCGGGGTGGCGCGATGTCGTCGCCGCGCTGATCGTTCTTTCGGTCGTCGTTCTCTTCGGCCTTGGCGTCAGGGAAATGACCGCGCCTTTCGCGGCGGCGCATCAGCCCGCCATCTCGCTTGCGCCGGCCATGCTGCCCTACTACGCACTGAGGACCGTGCTGCGCATGCTTGCCGCTCTTGCAGCTTCTCTCTTATTCACGCTGACCTATGCCACATTGGCCGCCAAGAGCCGGCGCGCCGAGATGGTCCTTATTCCGTTGCTTGACGTGCTCCAGTCCGTGCCGATCCTGGGCTATCTCTCGTTCACCTTTGTTTTTTTCGTTTCGCTCTTTCCGCACAGCGTGCTCGGGCCCGAGCTCGCGGCCATCTTCGCGATCTTCACGAGCCAGGCCTGGAACATGGCCTTCAGTTTCTACCAGTCTCTCAGGACGGTTCCTCTCGACCTCGACGAAGCCGGAAGGAGCTTCCGGTTCTCGGCCTGGCAGAGGTTTTGGCGCCTGGAAGTGCCCTTCGCGATGCCGGGTCTGTTGTGGAACACGATGATGTCGATGTCGGGAGGCTGGTTTTTCGTGGTCGCTTCCGAAGCCATTTCCGTGGGAACCTTGCACCTCGACTTGCCGGGTGTCGGGTCGTATGTCGCGCATGCGATCGCGGCGCGCGATCTTGCCGCCGTCGGCTGGGCAATCCTCGCGATGAGCGTCACCATCCTGATATACGATCAGCTGCTGTTTCGGCCGCTTGTCGCATGGGCCGACAAGTTCCGGTTCGAGCAGACCGCAGCGGCGGTCGTGCCGCGCAGCTGGGTGCTCGACGTGTTCCGCAAGGCGACTTTCTTCCGGCTGGCGACGAAGCCGGTTCGCGAAGGCCTCGAAACGGCGGCGCGCGCCCGATTATCGATGCCCGCGCATTTCGCAATCGGCTGGCCATTTTCGCCTGCGACGACCGACATCGCGTGGTTTGCTGCCGTCGCAGCGGCCGTGTCGGGCTGCATCATGGAACTCCTGCGCTTTGCGGTGCCCACGCTCTCGTGGAGCGACGTGGTCATTGCGCTGGGCAATGGCGGTCTTACGCTTCTGCGCGTCGCGGTTCTCATCGTGCTGGCAACGCTGGTGTGGGTTCCGCTTGGCGTCGCCATCGGCTTAAGGCCGCGGCTGGCGCAAATCGTTCAGCCCGCGGCGCAGTTTCTTGCCGCGTTTCCCGCAAATCTTCTTTTCCCGATTGCGGTCTACCTCATCGTGACATTTCATCTCGCCCCCATGATCTGGTTGAGCCCGCTGATGATTCTGGGTACGCAATGGTACATTCTCTTCAACGTCATCGCCGGCGCCAGCGCATTTCCCAGCGATTTCCACGAAGCCGCCGACGCCTTCCGCATTGGAGGTTGGCGCTGGTGGTATGAAGTGATGCTGCCGGGTATCTTCCCGTATTACGTCACCGGGGCGATCACCGCCTCGGGCGGGGCTTGGAACGCAAGCATCGTCTCGGAAGCCGTAAGCTGGGGTTCGACCAAATTGGATGGAGGGGGTTTGGGTGCGTATATCGCGCGGATGACGGCCGCCGGCGATTTTCCTCGCATTGCTTTGGGCATTGCCGTGATGTCGGCAATGGTGATCGCCACAAACCGCCTTTTGTGGAGGCCGCTCTACGCCTTTGCCGAGCGGCGGGCTCGCTTGGATTGACCGGGTACGGATGTCTCATATCGCTCAACCTCCCGTATCGACGCTGCGGCAAGTCTGCAAATCCTTCGCGCGACCGGACGGCCAGCCTCTCGTGGTACTCTCGAAGATCGATCTCGAGCTGCGCGAAGGCGAAATTCTGGGCCTGCTTGGCCGCTCCGGATCCGGAAAATCCACGCTCCTGCGCATCGCGGGCGGACTCATCCGGCCTTCGTCGGGCGAGGTTCTCTACTGCGGCAAACCGCTGGAAGGCCCCGCCGAAGGCATCGCCGTGGTGTTTCAGACTTTCGCGCTCTTTCCGTGGCTGACGGTGCTTCAGAACGTCGAAGCCGGATTGGACGCCTTGGGCCTTTCGCGCGACGAGGTGCGCACCCGCGCCGAAGCCTCCATCGACCTAATCGGGTTGGACGGTTTCCAGTCGGCATACCCGCGCGAGCTCTCCGGCGGCATGCGCCAGCGTGTCGGATTTGCCAGAGCCTCGGTCACCCACCCGACGCTGCTGCTGATGGACGAACCGTTCTCGGCTCTCGACGTATTGACGGCAGAGACGCTGCGCACCGACTTCATCGATTTATGGATGGAACACCAACTTCCCACCAAATCGGTGCTGCTCGTCACCCATAATATAGAAGAAGCTGTCTTGATGTGCGACCGCGTCGTCGTGCTTTCCTCCAATCCGGGTTGCATCGCGGCGGAAATACCGGTTCGGCTGCCCCATCCGCGCGACCGCTTTGCTTCGGCGTTCCGCGACATCGTGGACGAGCTTTATGCGATGCTCACGTCGCGCGCCCTAGCCTCCATAAAGGCGCAAGGCACGGCGCATGGAGGACCCATACAGCCCTTGCCGCGCGCCACAGTGAATCACATGAGCGGATTATTGGAGACGATCGCCTCCATGCCCCATGAGAAGCCCGTCCAGCTCGCCGAGCTGGCCCGCACGCATGTGCTCGAGGTGGACGACCTCTTTCCGATAGCCGAGGCGTTGCATATTCTGGGACTTGCCCAGCTTGAAGGCGGAACGCTCAAATTGACGGCGGCGGGACGCGTGTTCGCCAAGAGCGGAACCGACGAGCGCAAGCGTCTCTTCCGCGAGCACGCTTTGAAATTCGTGCCGCTTATCTCGCATATGTGCCGGGTGCTCGAAGAGCGCAGCGACCACAAAGCCCCACGCGTGCGCTTCGAAACCGAGCTGGAAGATCATCTCACCAAACACGACGCCGAGCGGACGCTGAAAGTAGCTACCGCATGGGGCCGTTACGCGGAGCTTTATACATATGACGACGGCCGCAAGCTCTTCACGCAGACAAGGAACGACCGGCCATAGAGCTCAGCCTTTGCCGCGAAGATGGACGCTGCTGGCCTGCGGCCCTTTCTCGCCCAGCTCTTCGTGGAACGTCACGCTCGTTCCGGGCTTGAGCTGCGCGAACTTGCCGCCGATCACGCTGTTGGCGTGAAAATAGATTTCGCGTCCGTCCTCGCTTTCAAGAAACCCGAACCCTTCGCCCGCGTCGATCCGCACGACTTTTCCCGTGGGTGGAGCGTCGTGCGCCGGCGGCCGGCCCTTGAGCCGCGACGCACGGTGACTGAGCTGACGGTCGGCACGTTTGAAAGCGTCGTTGACCGCGAAGGTGACATCGGCCTGACGCTTATCGAGGCCGCGTGGCGGCGGGCTGACGATCACATCCTTCCGATCGGGCAGTGCCAGCCTGATTGTCACGAAATATCCCTCCCCCTTCTTGTGATGAAGATTGGGAGCGCGAATGGCGACATGGCAGGCCGTGATGCGGCCGTAGAAGCGCTCGAGCTTTTCGAGATTGCGATCGATCAACTCGCGCAGATGCGCCGACGCCCGCAGCCCCTGAACTTCAAGATTGACCTGTGATTCCATCGTGCTGATCCGCTGAACGTTGATGCCTCAATCTGTGCCGCGCGTACCTACAGGCATATGATCAAGATCAATTCCTGAGATGGCCACAAGCGCGTAGTAAATCAACAACATCGAGGCATAGCAATGAGTTCCCCGCTCACGGCAGCTGCCGCTCTCATTCGGGTGCCGGGCGCGCGCCTGCGGTTGCGAGCAAGGCGATGACGTCCTCGTCGCCGAGCTGGCGGAAATTCCGGTAAAAGAACCCGATCGCGCCGAAATCCTCCGGCGTCACGGGACAAACGACGTCGTCGGCCTCGGGGCGCAGCTTTTCGATCGTATCGCGCGGCGCCACCGGCACCGCAAGAACAAGCTTTTTGGGGTCGTGCTGGCGCATCGCCCGCAGCGCCGCCGTGACGGTCGAGCCGGTCGCAATCCCGTCGTCTATCACGATAGCGACACGGCCTTTCGGATCGAGCCACGGGCGCTTGCCGAGATATCGCTGCCGCCTGCGCTCGATCTCGGCAAGCTCGCGCTTGCAAACCTCATCGAATTCCTTTTCGCCGACCCCGGTCAGCGACAGCACTTCGGCATTTCGCACGATTATGGGCGCGCCGCCATCGACGACGGCACCCATCGCAAGCTCCGGCTGCCACGGCACGCCGATCTTGCGGACCAGCAGAAGCTCGAGCGGCGCCTTAAGGGCGCCGGCAATCTCCGCCGCTACGGCTACCCCGCCGCGGGGAAGCGCATAAAGGATCGGCTGCTCGGTCTTATACGGCTCCAGAAATGCGGCAAGCTTGCGTCCAGCCTCCGCCCGGTCGGCAAAGATCATGGTTACCCTCGGAAATCACTGCTCAATATACACCGCCAAAATGCCTTCTAACGTGCGGCCTGCAAATGACAGGCTGCGGAAAACTCGCGCCCGGTGCATTGACGGCCGTCAACACCTGTCTAAACCCTTACTTCCAGAGTCCGTTTCGGAGCACTGCGTGCAGAACGAAGGAGATCCGCCGTGGGCGGCGGAATGCCCGATTGGGCAAAAAGTTGCAGCCCTTTCGCAGCCATGCATCTACGGACTCTCCGGCCGCGGCGACGTGGTGGTGGTGCTGGAAACCCATATGTCGTTCGTATTCTTGGCCGGCGAGAAAGCCTATAAGCTGAAAAAAGCGGTGCGCCTGCCCTATCTGGATTTCTCCACCCTCGCGAAACGCGAACAGGCCTGCCGCCTGGAATTGTCTCTCAACCGGCGGCTGGCGCCGGGAATTTATTTTGCCGTCAGCCCGCTGCGCGCGGTCGACGGCGGCTTTGCCATCGGCGGCGAGAAGGGCGCGGTTGTGGACTGGCTCGTCGTCATGCGCCGCCTCGATCGCGACAATACGCTCGAGCACGCTCTTACCTGCGGCAAGATCGATCTCGCCTGGATCGAAAAACTCGAAAACTTCCTGCTTGAGTTCTACCGACGCGCCCGACCGGCGCGATTGGCTCACGTCCGGCGGATCGAAGAATGGCGGCGCCTGCTGCGCACCAACCGGGATGTGCTGCTGCGCGGCCGGTTCGCACTCCCCGTTGCCACCGTGCTCGAAATCGATCGCCCGCAGCGGCTGTTTCTCGACCGCTGCGCTCACCTAATGGCGGAACGGCAGCGACACGGACGCATCGTGAACGGGCACGGCGATTTGCGTCCGGAACACGTGTTCGTCAACGCGACGATCTCGATCATCGATTGTCTGGAATTCAACGCCGGCCTGCGCGCCATCGACCCGTTCGAAGAAATCGCCTGCCTCGCCGTGGAGTGCGAACGCCATGGCGAGGACTGGATCGGACGCCGGCTCTTCCGCCACATGGCATTGAACCTGCCCGCGCCGGCGTTTGAGACGCTCGCCGCATTCTACATGTGCTACCGCGCCACGCTGCGCGCCCGGCTCTGCGTCGCCCATCTGCTGGAGCCTCATCCGCGAACCCCGGAAAAGTGGCGCCCGCTCGCGCTCGTCTATCTCGCGATTGCGCGAAAGCACTCGGCCGGACTTTCGCAGCGGGTTAAAGCACGGACAGATCGCTCAACCCGCGATCCTCATGCAGCCGCCCGATGGCGTCGGCGAAAAGCTCCGCCGCGGGGATCACCTCGATCTTGAGACGCACCGGGTCTTCCCCGATGCGGAACCGCGGAACGCAATCCGTCACGACAATTTTGTCGATGGCGGGATCGGCCAGCGCCTCGGCTGCCCCGCTCATGAACAATCCATGCGTCGCCATCGCCACGACGTCCTGCGCCCCGTTTGCCCGCACCGCTCGTGCGGCGCGCGCGAGCGTGCCGCCGGAACTGATGAGATCGTCCACAATCAGCACCGTGCGGCCGGCAACGTCACCGGCGAAAAGGTCTCCGCTCACCTTTCCTTCACTGCGATGCTTGTCGACGAGGCCCTTGGCGACGGTGATGCCGCACGCCTTTTCGAGCGCTTCGCGAAAAAGCTCGGCGCGCTTGACACCGCCCGGATCCGGCGAGACGACGGACAGCTTCTCGACCGAGAGCGCCTTCGCATAGCGAACGAACAGCGGCTCGGCGCGCAACGCCACCGTGCGGCAGCGGAAGGCGTTTTCGAATGCGGCGTCGTTGTGCACATCCATGGCCAGGAGGGTGTCCGTGCCGACGGCTTCGAAGAGGCTCGCGAGATATCGCAACGTGACGGGATCCTGCCATTTGGTGCGGCGATCCTTGCGGGCATAGCAGAGATAGGGTGTGACGGCGGTGACCCGTTCGGCGCCGGCATCCTTCAAGGCGGCGATGAAGAAGAGCAGGCGATTGAGCTTGTCGTCCGCGCTCAACCCGGGGCCGCCATGCAGACTTTGAACGACATAGACATCGTTTCCGGCTACGGCTTCGAGCGGCCGGACCTTGTATTCCCCGTCTTCGAATGTCCGCTCCTCGGCGGGCGCGAGCTTCACGCCGAGGCCATGCGCGATTTCGGCGCCGAATTCGGCGGTCGCCTCCAACGCAAAGACCTGAAGCCGATCGGGCAAGCTCATGGTTTCATCCCCCGCCTGGGTTGGCATATTGCCCGCGATCCGCGGGAAACCTCATGCTATATCCTGCACGGCAATGATGGGAATTCCCCGTTCTCTCAAGCCGGTTCGCGTCTGGCTCTGGGTTTCGGCGGCGATGGAGCGGCAGGCATCCTCGATCGCCACGACGCCGAAACCGTCCTTGTGCGCGTCCTCTGCCGAGAAACGCACGCAATAATCGAACGCAAGTCCGGCGATGAAGACGCGCGACAAGCCTCGTTGCCGCAGGTAACCGCCAAGTCCCGTCGGCGTCGTGCGGTCGTTCTCAGTGAAGGCGGAATACGAATCGACGGCGGGATCATATCCCTTGCGCAGGATCAGTTCCGCTTGCGGGATGTGAAGCTTCGGGTGGAAATCGGCGCCACATGTGCCCTGGACGCAATGATCCGGCCACAGCATCTGAGGGCCATAGAAAACCGTAATCATCTCAAATGGCTGCTTGCCGGGATGGCTCGATGCAAAGCAGAGATGCGCGGAAGGATGCCAATCCTGCGTCAGGATCACGTGCCGAAACAGGCAGGCCAGGCGGTTGATGCTTGGAATAATTTCACCGGCACCGGGAACCGCAAGGCTGCCGCCTTCGCAGAAATCGTTCTGTATGTCGACGACCAGCAACGCGTCGCTTTCGCCGGGATTTATCGTTGCGTTCATGGCGTGTCTCCGGCGCGAGCAGCGAGCCAGGCGTCGGTCTCGTCCGAAACACGCTGCAGGGCCTCGCCGATGCGCACGGTATAGGATGCATGCGCGTCCAATCGCCGCAAACGGCTGGGCAGCTTGCCGAGTTCGGCCGCCGCGTGGGTGCGAAGGGACGCCAGAGGCGGCGCCGGCGCCAGCCTGCGGCCCTGGCTCATGACCGGCCGGATCAGCCGCTCGCCTACCTGCGTATCGCTCTCGATCGAGAGGATGTCGAAGTCCATCAATCCGTCCGGCCCATACCGCCGCCACACCTGCTTGCGGCCCGGCCACGTGGCCTTGCCCGCGGATTTCTTGCGCCGGGGCCGGCCGGCATATTCCTCGAGCTTGTAGGCGCAGTCGAAGGCGGGAGCGTCGCTCGAAGTCGTCAAGGCGGTGCCGACCCCCCAACCATCGATGGGCGCGCCATCGGCGATCAGCACCGCGATCGCATCCTCGTCGAGACCGCCGCTGGCGAAAATCCGAATGTGCGAAAGCCCGCCCGCGTCAAGGATGCGGCGCACGGCACGGGAAAGAAACCCAAGATCGCCGCTGTCGAGCCGCACGCTTCGGATCGTGATGCCCTGCGCCGCAAGCCCGGGCGCCAGCGCAACCACGGTGCGAGCCGCAGCTTCCGTATCGTAGGTATCAAGCAACAGCGTCAGATCGTCGGGGCGCGCGTGCGCGAAGCGTTCGAACGCCAAGGCCTCGGTGTCGTGCGCTTCGATATAGGAATGCGCCATGGTGCCGAACGCGGGAATGCCGAAGCGCTGCTCGGCAAGCAACGTCGCGGTGCCGTCGAAACCTGCGATGTAGCTGGCGCGCGCGGCCATCAATCCGGCGTCTGCGCCATGAGCCCGCCTCAGACCGAAATCGACCTTCAGCTTATCCGGTGCGAGCAGAACGATGCGCGCCGCTTTGCTCGCGATCAGGGTCTGGTAATGGAGAATGTTGATGAGCCGGGTTTCGACGAGCTGCGCCTGGGGCAAGGGAGCCGTGATTCGCAGGATCGGTTCGTCGGCGAAAAACACGCTGCCTTCCGGCATGGCGTCCACGTCGCCGGTGAAACGGAAGCCCGCAAGGTAATCGAGAAGATTCCCGCGGAAACGTCCCGTCGAAGCCAGCCATTCGATGTCGTCGGGCGAAAAGCGCAGGGCTTCCAGGTAATCGAGGGCAGTCTCGAGGCCGGCGGCCAACAGGAACTGCCGCCGCTCCGGCAGCTTTCGCACGAAAAGCTCGAACACTGCCGTTTGCGTGTCGGAATAGTCCAGATAGGCCTGGATCATGTTGAGCTGGTAGAGATCGACGAGAAGCGGGCTCGTGTCGTCGATCATCCGCGTGCCGCTTCCCACACGCCCGGGCTAGCCCCTGGAAACCCTGATGACCGCTCCATCGAGCACCTCGAGGACATTTTCTCCCAACGTGTCCATCAAAGCACCAATGCTGGTCGCCTGCTCGAATTTTTCCGCCTCGATCTGCCTCCAGATATCCGCACAGGCGTGCCCGAAACTCTGCGCGTCCGAAACCGCGTAGCCGCCCTCGAACAGCTTGTTGTCGCTCTTGTGAACTTCCAGCCTGATGTTCATGGGGCCCGCCCTGTCGTTATGGTGAACAATGATAGGCCGCAGGCTTGCCGTGGGCATTGACCGGCGTCAAATGCCGATTCCGCCAAATGCGGGTTGTTGCTCCCGATCAATTCGCAATTCCGCCACTTGCGGTATTCGTGCAATGGCTTCCGGAGGGACCGCCCGATGACCCGCAATCGTATACCGGAAAATGCTTGGCCCGGCGCCGAATGTGCTTCCGGTACAGGGTCGCGTGCCCGGACGCGAGCCGATGCGATCGGTGCGCTCGCACTCTGCGCGATGCTTCTGACGCCGCAGCACACAGCGGCATATGTGCGGCCGGTCGAATATCGCTGGCCGACCCAGGAGATTCGCCTCCATGCCAGGCGCCATCCGGAGCGCTTGGAAGGCTATCTGATGTCTTGCCTGATGTTCTTGTCCATCCATCTGCCGCAGCCCGCACTTGCGGCTTGCAATCACGCGGTGGACTCCGACCCGCACAGCCGGCTGGCCTTGAAACTGCGCGGCGGCATATTTCTGCAAGCGGGAGAATTCGAACGGGCGCGGGTGGATTTTTCGCTCGTCGTCGCGTTGCAGCCCCGCGACACGGAGGCGCTCGACCTGCGTGGCCGGGCTCTGGCCGCCCTGGGACGCCATAGCGAAGCACTTGCCGATCTCAACCAAGCCGTCCGGCTGGACCCGCGCAACAGCGACGCACTCGATGACAGAGGCTCCGTTTATCAGGCGATGGCCGATTACGATGCGGCAATTGGCGATTTCACCGCGTCCATCAGCGTCGATCCGGGCGATCCGACTGCTTGGAACGGGCGTTGCTGGGTGCGAATGTTGGCCGACAGACAGCTCGAAGCGGCGCTCTCGGACTGCAACCGTGCGCTTAAGCTCGCTCCGGGAAGAGACGATATTCTCGATAGCTTGGGGTGGGTTTACTTGCGGCTGGGGCGTGCGCAAACGGCCATTGCACGCTTCGACGCGGCTCTGACGCAATCGCCCAGGCTTGCTTCTTCGCTCTTCGGTCGCGGCATGGCGCGTCTGGCGCTGGGAGACCTCCGAAACGGGCGGGCCGACATAAAACTCGCAAAGGAAGTGGAACCGGGAATCGAAGCGCGATTTAAGACTTACGGAATTGTCCCGCAGGAGCATCATCCTCTGCCGGTACCCAAAAGCCGGCCGACGGCGGAGCAGGCTTCTTAACCCGCATGTCCGAGCGTCAGGGAAATGTCATCTCTTCGACCGACCACGGCAGCGCATAGGTGCTGAAGCGCAGCCATTTCGGACGAATGCGGAAATAGGTAAGGCCGGGCCAGCCGGCGCGGCCCGAAGCACGGGAGCAGGAGGCGAAATACAGCCGCTTGAGAGCCTCCCGCTCGGGCTCTTCAGGCTCGTCGGCGATGCCTTCGTATTGCAGCGTCTCGAGCCCATCCCAGCCGCCGACGACCAACGCGATTCTCGGATCGCGACGCAAATTCGCGGACTTGCGGGTCGTCTCGATGGCGTGAAAAACGATTTCGAGATCGGCGGTGGCCGCAATATCGACGAGGGCCGCCTCGGGCGCACCGCCGGCATTGACCGTCGAGACGACGCCGACGCCGCGGCCATTGATGAAATCGCGCAGCTTGGACTTGGCTATCGTCATGGACCGGCCCTATCTTTTCGGGGCGGGCTGGTGCGCTTCCTGAAGCGCCTCGTGCACTGCACCCAGCAGCACGCCGCTGTCAAAAGGCTTGTCGAGAACCCGGAAGGCGCCCTGCGAATAGGCGCGCATCGTCGTAGCAGGGCTTGGCATGGCCGTGGCAAGAATGACGGGCGATCTCGATCCGTCGCGCCTCAGCCGCGCCAGGACGTCGAGCCCGCTCATGCCGGGCATCTGGACATCGAGAATGATGCAATCCTCGTCGCGAAGCCGCTCGCTGACCACCAACTCGCTGCCCGAAGCGAAATCCTCGGCCTCGAGCCCCTGCAATTCGAGCAGGAATCTGAGCGAGTCCCTGACGGCCCAGTCGTCGTCGACTATGAATATCGTCATCGCAGTCTTGTCCTGCGCTCCATTTTCTTGGAGATTTTGCTAAAGGACGCAGGCGGATAAACTGACCTGCATCAATTTTGAGGGAAATATTCGCGCCGCATCCCACGACATCGCGTAACGGGCATTCGAGGCCAAGGCAAACGGAATGGCGGATAAGACTGAATCCCAGCCCGAGGACCCGGTTGGGCCAAGCGTCGACGACGCGCGGCAAGCCGCCTTGATCGAGCGCGAGGCCCAGCTGAAGTCGATCCTCGACACCGTCCCCGACGCCATGGTGGCGATCGACTCGCGCGGCATCATCCTGTCGTTCAGCGCCGCGGCAGAGCGCATGTTCGGGTATTCGGCCGCCGAAGCCTGCGGCCGGAACGTATCGATGCTGATGCCCTCGCCGCACCGCGAACACCATGACGCGTACATCGCGCGCTACCTCGCAACCGGCGAGCGGCGGATCATCGGCATCGGCCGGATTGTCACCGGCCGCCGCAAGGACGGCAGCTTTTTTCCCATCGAGCTTGCCGTGGGGGAAATCAAAAGCGCAAGGCGCCGTCTTTTTACCGGCTTCATCCGCGACCTGACGGAGCGCCAGTTCACCCAGAAGCGCCTGCAGGAATTGCAGTCCGAGCTCTCCCATGTCAGCCGGGTCAGCGAGATGGGCCAGATGGTCTCCGTGCTGGCGCACGAGGTCAACCAGCCGCTGACGGCCGCCGCAAATTATCTGCAGACCGGCAAGTTGATCTTGGGCAAGGAGGGCGCGAAAGAAAGGCTCGCCGAAACGATCGACAAGGCGCTGGGGCAAGTCGGCCGTGCTACGCAGATATTGCGCCACCTGCGCGACTTCGTGACCAAGGGCGAAACCGAACAGTCGGCGGAAAATCTGGCCAAGCTCATCGACGAAGCAAGCGCCCTGGCCCTGCTTGGCGCAAAAGAACGCGGCGTGAAGGTCGAATTGCATGCAGATTCGGATCTGCCCAGGGTTTACGTCGACAAGGTCCAAATTCAGCAGGTGGTGGTCAACCTTATGCGCAACGCCATCGAAGCGATGGAAGGATGCGAGCGGCGCGAGCTGCGCGTCGAGACCGCGCTTGCTTCCGCAAACAGCGTCAGGGTCTCGGTCGTCGACACGGGGCCGGGAATCGCACCGCATATTCGCGAGAAACTGTTCCAGCCTTTCGTGACCTCCAAGCAGCACGGAATGGGTGTGGGCCTTTCGATCTGCCGCTCCATCGTCCGCGGCCAGGGCGGCGAGCTGTGGGCCGAAGACAACCCCGAAGGCGGCACGATCTTCAGCTTTACCGTGCCTGTAGCGTGATGCCGCCTTTGCACACGCGAAGGCGCGGAGTGAAGCCCCGGCGCACCCCAGACGGCATTTGTTGATTTTGCTCAGTTTCTCGCCGGCCCGATGCGGCGATGATGTGCCGGCCGATCGGAGGATCGAAGATGCTTGGGATCAATCCGGAAAAGGTCAGGCAGGTCATTATCGAAGCGCGGATGTTCGACGCCAAGGAGGAGGTGAGCGATCCCGATTCCGGCTCCAATGCCGCCGACGACGGGATGGCCGATGTGCTGGAGGATCTGGCCGACGACGCCACCTATGCGGAGCTGACCGAATACATCCGCAGCCTCGATGAGGAAGAGCAGGTCACCCTCGTCGCGCTCGCTTGGCTCGGACGCGGAACCTATTCGCCGGAGGAATGGGACGAGGCCCTGGCCGAGGCACGCCACGCGCACAACACCCGCACCGCGGAATATCTGACGTCGCTTCCGAAACTCGGGGATTATCTCGAGGACGGCCTCGCCGTCGTCGAAAGCCTGGAGGCGGCGGAAGACTGATCGGGTAGCGGTATGGTTTGGAGTTTCAAGCTGCACCGCTGCCGGATCGACAACCCTTATGTGCGAATCGGGGTACGGGCTCGTGTCGCTGCATTCGGCAATTCGCTGCTAACAGGGAGATCTGCAGCGAATTTCGGCAAAGGCTTGCCGGAAAACCCGCATTCCATCGGGCGTTTTCGATTGGCGCGCGCCGGCGGAGCAGCGAATAAGCAGCGAATTTTCCCTGCTTGCCGCAATGCGTCCGCGATCCGTCCGCAACGCCTGGCGGGAATTGCCGCGCAGCGGCTCCGCCATGTCATGTCCCGGTATTCGTCGCGTCACTGCGGCCGCTCGCCGTAGTCTTTCCGCAAACGCCGCAATTCGACGAATTGCCAGATCAGCAGAACCGGAATGCCGATGGCGATGTCGCGTCCCCGCCGCAAGAGCGATGTGCCGAGCGCGATCTCGGGCGGCACGCCGAAAGCGGCACCCAGCAGCATGTAGCCGCCCTCCTGAACGCCGGCATAGCCTGGAACCAGAACGGCAATGATCAGTCCGGCGTGCAACAAGCCTTCGATGGCCAGCGCATCGATCAGGCCGATCGGCGCTCCCAGCAGCCGGAACGCGATAAAGCCGCCGACGCCCTTAGGACATCCGTCACAACAAGTGAATCGGATTTGGCGTTTGCGCCATGTGGTGATGTAACTCGGGGCGTCGAGATTCCTAGGATTGCGCTGCGGCGGTATTCGGGTCGGCATGATCGACATGCAAGCGATTCGGCAAAGGTGGGAGCTTGTGGGCTCGAAGCTGGATGAGCGGGGGCGGCGGATGTTTGCAGCCGGCGAGGTCCGCGCGGCTGGCTGGGGCGGTCTGGCGGCGGTCTGCGAGATCACTGGGCTCGCGCGCTCGACCATCGGCCGGGGACAGAAAGACCTTGACGCCGCGCCCCTGTCGAAAGGCCGGGTGCGCCGCAGGGGAGGCGGCCGGCGGCCTCTATCGAGCCGGGACGCGACGCTGATCGAGGATTTACGGATCGTCATTGAGCCGGCCACGCTCGGCGATCCGATGCGCCCGTTGTTGTGGGTGTCGAAAAGCCACGACAAGCTGGTTGTCGCATTGCAGAAGAAGGGCCACGAGATCAGCGCCAGCAGCGTGAAGAGACTGTTGCCGAAGCTCGGCTATAGCCGGCAGTCGAACCGCAAGGCCGACGAGGGCTCGAACCATCCCGACCGCAATGCGCAGTTCGAGCACATCAACGCCAAGGCGATCGCGGCACAGGCTGCGGGGCAGCCCGTCATCTCGGTCGACACCAAGAAGAAAGAGCTGGTCGGCAACTACAAGAACGGTGGCACCGACTACCGCCCGAAAGGCGATCCGCTGCGCGTGAAGGTGCACGACTTCGAAGATAAGGATCTCGGCAAGGTCGTACCTTATGGCGTGTACGACGTTGGCGCCAATGCAGGGTGGGTGAGCGTCGGGATCACAAGCGACACGGCTCAGTTCGCTGTCGCCTCCATTCGCCGCTGGCTCGACGCAATGGGGCGCCAGCGCTACCCGAAAGCCCGCGAGTTGACCATCACGGCCGATGGCGGCGGCTCGAATGGAACGCGTGTCCGGCTGTGGAAGGTCGAGTTGCAAAAGTTCGCCGACGAGACGGGCCTCGTGCTCCACGTCCATCACTATCCGCCAGGCACCTCTAAGTGGAACAAGATCGAGCACCGCATGTTCTGCCACATCACGCAGACTTGGCGTGGGAGACCTCTCGTCGATCGCATGGCCGTGGTCGAACTGATTGCCGCGACGACGACCAAAGCCGGCCTCAAAGTCGAGAGCGCCCTCGATACTGCGATCTACGAAAAGGGAATCAAAGTGAGCGATGCCGAGATGAAGACGCTCGACATCCGGGGCGATGAATTCCATCCTGAATGGAACTACACAATCCGACCGCGATCAGCCGACAATAGGAGCGGTTAATTTGGCCAGTGTCCTTAGCCACCCAGCCCGCAAAGTGGATCGCGTTGCAGGCGGTGAAAAGATCGGTCCGGCCATAGATGCGCGCGAGTTCCGGCTCGATGGCTTGGATGTTCCGGCCCGCCAGATCGAAACCGCGGCCGAGCATCGCGCGTCCCATCTTGGCAAACAGCGGCGCGGCGCGGTTGGGCATGACAAGCACCCCCAGTCCGACAAGCGCAACCAGAACCGCCGCGACCGCCGCACCCGATTGCCAATGAAAATGATGGGCGGCGAGAACCACCAGGCCCGCGGCGGCGAAGACCAGCATGGTGAGAAACTCCGCGGTGAGATCGCCCACCGTGGACAGGCTGGCGACTTGCCATGTCTGGCCATGCAGCGACAGCGCCCGGGCGCCGACGACGAAGCCGCCCACTTGCGAAAACGGCAGGCAGCTGCCGCAGGCATCGCGCAGCAATCTTGCCCAGACGAACACGGCGTCGACGCCGAGCCCGCGCCGCCCGGTTCCGATCGGCGCGATCACCCGCCAGGCGATCCCGAGCAAGGCGGCGACGAAAACCTGGAAAGCGCACAGCAACGCAAAGCCGCCGCTGCCGACCGAAAGCAGCGACGCCGCCACGCGCCCGAAGCCGTTCCAGGCGACGAGCGCGATCACCGCCAGCAGGCCCGCGAGGGCCAGCGCCACCGACAGACCCTTGAGATTTTTCAAGCGCTAATGCCCCTCATCTTCCTCCCCCGTGCGTAGGAATCCAGGCATACACACATTTCGCCAGAAGAACCTGTGCCCGCCTCCCCCTTGTGGGGAGGCCGAAAAATTCGAGCGCAGCGTAGAATTTTTCGGGTGGGGTGATGTTAGCGCATCGCAAACCTCCGCGATTTCCCCCACCCGGCTCGCCCGAAGATCGAGCGGCCGACAGATTCGCAGGCTCGCCGGCCTCCCCACAAGGCTAGCGTTGGCACACATCTTTTCATGCAGCAGTCCGTCCCTTCGGAGAAGTTGGAAGGGCGCTTTCCTCCCCCGCAAAGCGCTAGCGTATCTACACATCTTCCATCAACGATCGCACAATCGACGTTCTGATGCGTATTCTCGGGCTCGAGCTTGCAAACCCGCCTCCCCCTCGTGGGGAGGCCGGCGAGCCTGCGAATCTGTCGGCCGCTCGATCTTCGGGCGAGCCGGGTGGGGGGCGGTGACGTCGTAGGGCGCTCACAGACCATCTGCGCGGGCGCATCTGTTTGGGTAACCTCGGCGGCGGCCGGGTTCTTTTTGCGACATCCCGCTTGCTTCGCCGACTTCCCTACCCGGCTCGCGGGAAGCGTCTCCATTCTCCAGACTCGCAGGCTCGCCGGCCTCCCCATAAAGGGGAGGCGGGTTAGTGATTTCGCCGGGGTTACATCTCACGAACTGGACTAAATCGTGGTTCATCGAAGATGTGTAGATGCCCTAGCCGCAAAGCGGGGGAGGTGGCGCCCGGAATCGCGCGCCGGCGGCGAAGTGCCGAACGTCCGGCCGGCGGACGCGGGCGCTTCGCGCCACGGTATGGATTCACAATGTCAAAGAGCCGCACTCCGGCGCCTCAATCGATCCGTACAAAGATCAATTCGGGAAAATTCCCGGCTTCAGGGAACAGGAGGGATTTTTTCGGTTGCCGCCGTCTTCCCGCAACATCTGGTGGGTGCGTGGCCCCGTTTCCCTCAACCCATTACCGGACGCATCGTAAGCCTTTGAATTCATTGATCCCGGCTGGCGCCAAGCTCAATTTTTGTTTTTTCCCTGCGTTTTTCCCTGGACCAGGGAAAACTGTGGAACATTTCCCGACCTATTCCAATTCGGTTTCTTACCATACCAAATTGTTGCGGCTGGTGCAACCGCGTCACGAGCACTATTCCGGCGGAAGAAGGGGACGCAGGGCTGCGACGACGCCAGGTAGCGTTTCCGTCACCACCTGCCACACGATATCGAGCCGCACATCGCCATAGCCGTGAATGAGGCGATGACGCAGGCCCGTCATCTCTTTCCAGGGAATTTCCGGATGGGCGGCGCAACAGGATTTCGAGACCCTTCCGGCCGCCTCACCAAGTATCTCCAGTTTACGGATGACGGCGCTTTGATGCAGATCGCTCGCGAGAAACGCGCGCTCGTCAAGACCCGTCGCGAACGAGAGGGCGCCTTCGGCGGCAAGCACCATGTCGAGAAGAAGCGCCGCGTCGCGCCAACTCTCATCGGACCCGTCAGGCGGCATAGACAGCCTCTGCGCCAGTCAGGATATGGCGCCGGCGGATAGGGTTGCGGCTCGTCTCGACGGCCTTGCGGTCGACAAGATCAACGGGCCGCGCCAGTAAGGCTTCCAGTGCGTCCTTGAAATCGAGAAAACCCGCCAGATCGTCGTCCCGGTCTCCGAATTCGACCAGGAAATCGACATCGCTTGCCGCCATATCGAAATCCGTGCTGCGCGCGGCAGAACCGAACAAGTCCAGCCGCGTGACGCCGTACCGGCGGCAGAGCGCTGCGAGGTCTTCGCGTTTCTCGGCAATGGTCGGGTGCATGGATTCTTTCCTTAAAAATCGCCCAGGTCCGCGGCGGCAATCTACCGGATCGAATCCGACATTTGATTCCCCAATTATCATGGCCCGGTTTCGCGAAGCGAAATCTGGGCCACCCAGTTAGCAGTAAGGGTGACCATCAGGTGCTCAGATTTTCCCTCACTGAGGGAAAATGCGGAAGGCTTCCGGACCTAGTCCATTTTGGTTTCAAACCATACCAAAGCGTTGCGGTCGGCGCAACCCGAGGCGCGCCCTCAAGGAAAGAGTAGATGGTCCTTCCGCACCAGGACGCATCATCTGACGATCCACGTCCCGTGCTCCTTGATCTCGCGGTGCATCGCATCGGGAGCGAGATCGAGATCGCCGGGCCAGACGACTGCGCCCAGCGCGATCCTGGCCTGGCGGAAGCGAGCTTCATCGCGCAGCACGGCAAAGATCCCGGCACCGGGGGAGTTGATGAACTCTGCCAATTCGACCGTGCCCTCCGTGCCGTCATTGAAGCGCACGCGAAGCCGAAATCCCGGCAGCACGTGCATGTCGGCAAGGCGCCATGGCGCCCCAGGGCGGATCTCCGGCGTCACTTCAGCGGCGCGGGGCGTCTGCATGCGATTGCATAGGTTCGACTCACTTGCGTAAATACTCGACCATCGCTGCAACATCTACGGGCAAAACGTGGTCAAATATCCCGATGTTCGCTAAAGGGCGACGGGCGCTTCAATTCCGCCTTCGCCACTGAAGGAGCTGCCATGCGGGTCGATGTCGAGCTTGAAGATGACGGCCGCTGGATCGGCGAGGTCTCCGCGCTACCCGGGGTTTCGGCCTATGGCAAGACACGCGACGAAGCGCGCCGGAATGCGGAAGCACTGGCCTTGCGAGTCATCGCGGATCGCATCGAGCATGGCGAAGCCGTGCCCGAAGAAGCCCGGAAGTTGTTTGCCGCGTAACCCAATGGGCATCGAGCAGAGCTTCCCGGGTTTTGAAAGCGCTTTTGCGCATCGGTTGGACCATCAAGCGGCAGACGGGATAACACAAGACGCTGGAGCGCACCGGGTGGCAGGATTACGTTTTTGCCTTCCATGACGGCGACGAGATCGGCCCCAAAATGCTCGCCAGGATCGCCAAGCATACCGGTCTCACTCCCCGCGATCTATGAACGAGCCTTCTGAAGTCTGTTCCGCGCCGAATCGCAAGTGCGCAACGGAGTACAGCAGCTATATAGTCGGTACGGTCGACTCTTGGGGCCGGGGGGCATGGACAAGCGGGCTTTAAGCGAACGCGACATTTGCACCAAGTTCATCACGCCCGCCCTGCGCCAGGCCGGGTGGGACGAGATGCTGCAAATCCGCGAGGAGGTCGGCTTCAATGAATGCGTTGCCAGCAGCAACGTTACGTCCGAGTAGACAACCAGCCGCAACTGCCTTGCGCGGCGTCGGCAACACTGCCGCTGTCACCATATTTCTTTTATATGTCAGGCCGTCTTTGCAGCGGCGGGCCGCTGGATCAAGGTTGCGCGGGCGTTAGGCTATGGTCGAATTGGGCGCGAGTTGGCTTATGGCGCTGACCGGGTGGCGGGCTGATCCAGCCGAATGGGACGAGGAGGGAACCGCTTATGGCGCAAGGCAAGCCCACAGGAACATCGGTCTACAAGCACGAACAGGAATTGGTCCAGCGCCCCGATGTCGGCGTTGAGGCGCAATTCTCCAACAAGAAGCAGCCGAAGACCTACCGCTACGATTCCAGCCTCGCGCCCGAACTGTCGTGGGATGAGAGCGCCGACCGCGCGTTTGCCGAGTGGATGTTGGCGCTGATCGCGGATGCAGCGGAGAAGGGAGAACACAAAGTATTCGCCACGCCGCAGGTGTGGAAGGGCAACGAAGAGAGCTTCTCATCGCTGTCGCAGTGCATTGCGCGCCTGCGGAGCCTGACCAAGCCCTTCCTCAATTGGACCGGCAAGGCCGAACGGCAACAGGTGACCGTGCCCACGCTGCCGTTGTTCGTTCACGAGCGCCATTCGACGCAAGCCATTCTTGAAACCCTGAAAGCGCACAAAGCGCTCGGCACCAATCTCGACCTGTTTGGCGACACCAACCTCGATGTCGCTGACAAGCTGGACGCCTACGAACACAAAGGGCCGTGGACCAACCGCCTTATCCTCGGTGACTCGTTGCAGGTCATGAACTCTCTGCTCGAATATGAGGGCATGGGCAGTCAGGTACAGATGATCTACTTCGATCCACCTTACGGCGTCAAATTCGGGTCAAATTTTCAACCGTTTGTTCGAAAAAATAAGGTCTCCGAGGGCTCCGATGACGATATGATCCGCGAACCGGAGATGGTCAAAGCATTTCGCGATACATGGGAATTGGGACTTCACTCGTACCTAACTTACCTGCGTGACAGGCTATTTCTCGCAAGAGAACTGTTGAAGCAATCCGGCTCCGTATTTGTTCAAATCTCGGACGAAAATCTCAGCCTTGTGCGAGATATTGTCAACGAGGTCTTCGGCCCGGAGAACTATGTCGTCACTATCCCAGTTAAGAAAAAAGGGAGCCAGAAGGGTGGCTTGATTGACCCGGTCAACGACTACCTCGTTTGGGCCGCGAAGGACAAAGAGCATCTGCGCGGAAAGTACAATCAGCTATTTGAAAAAGCTCCGCTCGACAGCGACCTGATTGAAACCTTTCGTTATGTCGAACTTCCTGACGGAACAGAGTTGACGGTCGTTGAGCTGGAAAAGAGAGAAGAGCGACCGGATAGATACTATCGCGACAATCCCGACTTGATATTCGTGGATTTTCCCGGAGCGCGAGTGTTTACATCGGAGAATTACACAGGAGGCAAGCCGGGAAAATCACAAGCAGTCTTATATACATTCAAAGAGCGGAAATTTGATCCGGGCATCAGCAATGGCCTTGGTTGGAAAACAGATGCCGTTTCCGAGAATGGGCATCTGTCTGGAATGGACAAACTCGCAAAAGCCAACAGGCTATTCATCGGTAAGAACCAGCTTCGTTATAAACGCTATCACGACGATTTTGGATATCGTGCGATTTCCAATTGGTGGGATGGATTTGGCGGGGCAAGCGATCCCATCTACGTTGTACAGACAAACGAGAGGGTCATCGAACGTTGCGTTCTGATGACGAGTGATCCCGGCGATCTCGTACTCGATATTACGTGTGGTTCAGGGTCAACGGCAGTTGTAGCAGAGCAATGGGGGCGGCGTTGGATTACGTGCGATACCTCCCGCGTGCCCATTGCGTTGGCTAGGCAACGACTGCTCACTGCGACATTTCCTTGGTACAGGCTGCGCGAGCCAATACAGGGGCCAAGCGGCGGATTCGTTTATGAGCGTAAGCGAACCAGTAAGGGCCAAGAAACCGGCGGTATGATTCCTCATATCGTGGCAAGCACCATTGCTAACGACGAGCCTCCACTAATGGAGATACTCGTCGATAGACCTGAGAAAAACAACAAGATCACCCGCGTCAGTGGCCCTTTCACGGTCGAAGCCACAATTCAGGCCGCGATGAGCCTTGAGGACGATTTCGATCAGCAAACATCGCGTGGAGTTTCGGAACACCCCCGTCCTTTTCTCGGCCACATGTCGGAAAACCCGCGCGCTTATCTCGACCGCATGATCGAATTGCTACGCCAGAGCAAGACGCTGCACTTGCCGGCCAACCAGATGCTGCAACTGGATTCCATCAGTCCGCTTGCGGATCGTGAATACCTTCATGCTGAGGGTGTCGCGAAAAATGGCGCGGACAAACGCATCGCGTTTGTATTCGGTCCCGAAGACGGAGCCATCGGCTCCGAGTATGTCTTCAACGCCCATACCGAGGCGTTACAGCAGGGTTTCCAGCAACTTTTCCTTTTTGGCTTCGCGATTCAGGCGAAGGCTCGCGAAATGCTGGATAAGTTGAAAGTTCCCACGACCTATGTGTCGGTAGCGCCCGACGTGGTCATGTCCGACCTGCTCAAGACCAGCAGGACGAGCGAAATCTTCTCCATAACTGGCCTGCCCGACGTGTCGCTGCAACAAGTTGGAAAAGACAAGGACGGCACGCCGCTCTTTCGCGTCGCCATCAAAGGGCTGGACATCTTTCGTCCCGACACGATGGAAACGGAGGAGATCAAAGCTGAGAACCTTCCGTGCTGGATGCTCGACAGCAACTATAACGGTATGGTGTTCATGGCGACGCAGGTCTTCTTCCCTAAGACCAGCGCATGGGAAAACCTGCAAAAGTCGCTCCGGGGTCAATTCCGCGACAGCGTGTGGGAACACCTTGCAGGCACCGCTAGCGAGCCATTCATTCTGGGTGATAAGAAACGTATCGCGGTAAAGGCTATCGACGAACGTGGCAATGAGTTGATGGTCGTTAAGAACGCCGAGGGCGCGCGCGCATGACGACCGCCGCTCGGCAGCAACAGCCGCCTTCCACGGTCGCCGAAGTCAATTCGCCGATCATCAACTCGCCCTTCCGGGAGCCGGACTGTCACTGGCAGATCGAGCGCGGGAAACCGCCGGTCAAGGCCGAAGGGAGGCGGCGCGCCAGCTATTTCTATCGCGTGCCGGAACATGCCGGAAGCGGAAAGAAGAATAAGAAGCAAGTTGAATTATTTCAGGATGCGAAGGGCGAGGAGGTCGAACTTGAGATCGTGAACCTCGTCCGGGAACGGGTGAAGGAATGGCGCGAGGGGGCGCGTTCCGGGGGCGTCGCCTATGACGGTGCATCCCCGATCACGAAAGAGCTGCTGGAACTCTGGCGCAGCATCGACCGTATGCAGCGTCTTTTCTTCGCCCAAGTTGAGGCGGCGGAAACGATCATCTTTCTCGCCGAGGCCAGTGACATTTATCGAAAGGGCATTCCAGAAATTCCACGGGACGAACCCGGCCTCGAATCCAAGGCGGCCGGTGTCCGTGCGTTCGTCCGTCATGCCTGCAAGATGGCGACTGGCTCCGGCAAGACCACCGTTATGGGAATGCTGGGCGCGTGGTCGATTCTCAACAGTGTGGCCTCGCCCCGCGATAGCCGCTTTTCCGATACGATCCTGATCGTCTGCCCGAATGTCACCATCCGCGAACGATTACAGGAATTGGACCCCGCCCTCGGCGATTTAAGCCTCTACAGAACGCGACAACTGGTGCCGCCACACCGCATGGAGGATTTGAGACGTGGCGACGTGATGATTGCCAATTGGCACCGTCTCGCCAAGAAAGAGACGAACACCGTCAACGGCGATTCCGCCAAAGTCGTAAAGACCGGCGAAGCCATCGAGGTCGTGAAGAATGCTGGCAAGGCCAACGAAAGCATTGAAACCAAATACTTCGAGTCCGACGCCGCATGGTTTAAGCGCATTCGGCGGGAACTTGGCAGCGGCAAGGGCCGTAGTCCGCACTGGCTGATCTTCAATGACGAGGCGCATCACGCCTATCGGCGTGGCGACGTTTCGACCGAGGAACAATCCCTCGACGAGGACAAGGACCTCGCCAGCAAGAACGACCGGGAGGCGACCATCTGGATCGAAGGGCTCGACCGCATCAACAAGCTGGCCAGTGGCAGCCGCCGCCACGGGATCAATCTCTGCGTCGATCTTTCGGCGACGCCGTTCTATATTCAGGGCTCGGGGAATGAAGTCGGCAAGCCCTTTCCGTGGATCGTTTCCGATTTCGGTCTTCTCGACGCCATCGAATCCGGTCTCGTGAAGATTCCGCAGTTGCCCGCCCGCGACGTTACCGGAGCGGAGGAAGCGGCGTATTTCAATATCTGGCGGTGGGTGCAGGCAAAGGCGAAAGAGGACGGCTACGGCGCGAACATCACGCCGGAAATCGTGATGAACTACGCCACTGCCCCCATCAATCTTCTGGCGACAGACTGGCACCAGCGGTTCCTCGAATGGGAGCAATTCTCCAAGCAGCAACAGAAGCACCCCGTCCCGCCCGTGTTCATCGTTGTCTGCCGCGACACCGCCGTTGCGCGCGAGGTTCATTCATGGCTCGCCAACGGCAAAGACAGCTACGGCGTGTCGCCGCCGTGGTTCCGTAATGCCCCCGGTCAGGAAGTCACCGTTCGTATCGACTCGAAGGTGATCGAAGACATCGAGGCAGGTGGTACAAAGGACGAAACACGCCGCTTGCGTTTCATCCTCGACACCGTCGGCAAGGCCGAGTGGACCGGCGGCAAGGTGCCGGAGGAGTGGTCGGAGCTTGTGCGCAAGCACAATGAGAAGGCAGCGAGTGACGACAACGACGGTTCGTTGAAATGGGTCGATGAGCGCATTCCGCCGGGGCGGGACGTACGCTGCATCGTTTCGGTCGCCATGCTTGCCGAAGGGTGGGATGCCAACACTGTGACTCACATCGTCGGCCTGCGCCCGTTCGGTTCGCAGCTTCTTTGCGAGCAGGTCGTCGGACGCGCCTTGCGCCGCAAGAGCTATGCACTCAACGAGGAAAAGCAGATGTTCGCCGAGGAAACCGCTAAGGTTTTCGGCGTTCCGTTCGAGCTTATTCCGTTCAAAGTTGCCCCAGCAGGTCCACAACTCCCGCAACCGGAACCGAACCACATTTATTCAGTGCCGGAGAAGGCAGAGCACGAGATCACGTTCCCCATCGTGACGGGCTATCATCAGTCGGGACAATTCGAGGTATCCGTCGATTGGGACTTGGTCGCCAAAGTCACCATCGACCCCATGCGCATCCCTCAGCTTGTCGAGTTGACCCCGCTGACAACGCCTGACGGGACACTGGCGGCTTACGGCCCCGGCGAAAAGCCGGTCCTTTCACTGAAGGATTGGCGCAAGCTCTTCCGTGACCAGCAGGTCGCTTTCCGCATCGCCCGTGAAATCTGCGTCCGCTGGCAGGCTGATAACGGTGCTACCGCCGTCCCCGTGCAACTGTTGTTCCCGCGCGTCGCGTTCGCCGCGAAGCGCTTCCTCGCCGAGAAGCTCGAAAGAATAGGCGATAGCCAGCCCTGCGATGTGCTTCTGGTTGGCGAATACATGCAGCAGTCCATTGGCGCGCTATTCGACGCCATCAAGAGAGGTTCATCAACCTCCGAAGCCGAGGTGGCTATCGTTCCACAGGGCGCGGCTGGACGCGGGAGCACGCTTTACGTCGATTTCCATTCGACGAAGCCGATCTACCCCGTCACGCACTGCCATCTGAACGCAATGGTCGCAGACACCCGCAAATGGGAGCAGAGCGCGGCTTTCATTCTCGATGCACACCCCGGCGTTCGGAAATGGGTGAAGAACGACCGGCTTGGATTCTCTATCCCGTATCGCAGCCGTGGGCTGCCAGCGAAATACTTGCCGGACTTCATTGTCGTGACCGACAGGGACCAGAACGTCATCGTCGAGATCAAGGGGCAGATGACGGACAATGCCGATGCCAAAGCCAAAGCGGCACTCCGATGGACGGCTGCCGTCACGCGGCTTGGGCAATATGGAAGCTGGCACTACCTGCTTGTGACCGATCCCGGCCGTCTGGGCATGATGCTTAACGCGTATACGAACGCGGCTTGGGACCAAGGTGAGTTTCAACTGGCCTAATTTCGCTCGCGTGCCTGCGCGACATAAAGCTGAAGGCTGTTGAGAGATGCCGAAACGTCGACGGGGAAATACGTTAGAGAAATGGGAGGTCGCGCTCGTGAAAGCGATGTTAGAACGCGGAGGATACAACGATCAGGACATTCTAGCTTTCTTCACGCGCCCGACGCGATCCGTGAATCACCGAGCTATTGGAGAGATCAGAACCGGCAAGAAACATAAAGTCCTCAAAGTCGCATCCTCCGATGAGTTAGACGAGTTTCTCGCGGAATGGCCGGATCACGACCCCCAGACGGGACTAAGCCTTCGCGGCGACGAACTCTTAATCAAAGCGCGTGAGGCGATGATTGCGGCCGTTCAAACGTTTAACGGTGCCGGTCTGAATTTTCGGGCCGAACTGTTCATCGTGACCGGAATTATCGCGTGGACATATCTTTTGCACGCTTGGTTCAAGCGCGAGGGGATCGATTATCGATACAAAGACGCTAACGGCGCGGTAGAAAAGACAAAGCAGGGAGCGGACAGGTACTGGGAGTTAGGAAAGTGCCTGCGCCATGCGCGATGCCCGCTTCCAGCTGGCACGACCAAGAATTTGGATTTCTTGCTGGAGCTTCGCCACGAAATAGAACATCGCTCAACGAATCGGATTGACGATGCAGTAAGCGCGAAGTTGCAGGCTTGTTGCATTAACTTTAGCGATGCGATCAAGGAACTCTTTGGTCAGCAGTTTGGTTTGGAGCGTCGCCTTCCCATTGCGCTCCAATTTGTCACGTTCAGTGCCGACCAACGGGCCATTCTCAAGAAGGCCAGCGATCTTCCGGCGCATATTGAGACTATGATGGACGCCTTTCATGCTGGTCTGACAGACGAAGAGCAGGCGGACCCTCGATTTGCCTATCGAGTAGTGTTCGTCCCAAAGCTTGGCAAGCGAGCCTCGGCGGCTGACGCTGCGGTGGAGTTTTTGAAGGCCGATTTAGAGGAGGCTCGGCAGATCAGCCGGGTCTTGCTAAAGGAGGTCGACAAACCTCGTAACGCCGCTCAGCAAATAGTTAATCTGATGAAGGCTGAGGGCTTTCCGAAATTTAGCTTGCAGAGGCATACCGAGCTTTGGCGCGCCTTGGAAGCGAAAGACCCCGCAAAGGGCTATGGCAAGGCTGGCGTCTACAAGAACACATGGGAGTGGTTTGAGCTATGGGTGGCCCGCGTCAGGGCGCATTGTAAGGAGCAGGGGGATCGATACCGCTAGAGCCGATTTCGGCGAAACTGTAGCCGAATTTCGCGAAACCCCTCAGGACCAGCATGCTCCTGAATGCGGTGACAGCAGCAACGTTACCTCGGAATAGACAACCAGCCGCAACTGCCTTGCGCGGCATCGGGAACACTGCCGCTGTCACTATATTGCGAAACGGCATCGCCGAATGGCTGGTTGAGCGGCTCGCCGAAGACTAACCAACGCTCGTCGGGATAGACCACGGCTTTTCGTTCCCGCTGCTCTATTTCGAGGCGCACGCACTCAGGTTATGGTGACAGGTTAACCTGTCACCGGTCGACCGCTGCTCGAAATGGCGCCTCGGCTATCCGATCGCTTCAAGCCGGAGCCTTGTCGAGAACACGCACAACGCCGCGTTCGCGGCTGCGAGGCTTGTCGCGAAGAACGATATCGACGTCCTGTCCCAGCGCTGTCAGTAAACGCATAAGCCTGTCGCTCGAAAAGTTTGCAAGCCGGCCATTCAGCAACGCAGAGACCTTCGGCTGATCGATCCCAATCAGCGCGGCCGCGGCCACCTGCGTCAGCCGGCGCTCCTTAACGATTTGGCGAATACGGCTTGCGAGCTTGGCCTTTGCAAGCTCTTCTTCGGGTTCGGGCAGCCCCAAATCCGCGAAAACGTTTCCGCTGCTCGGCGTTACGGAGATTTCGGCCTTTCGCTGCTTTGCCATTGTTCGTAATCTTCCTTTGCCCGCTTCAGCCGACGCTCAATTGCTTCCAGCTCGGATGGATATGGTGACGGGTTAACCTGTCACCAGTCGACTTTTCCAGCCGCCTCGCCGAGCACCTCCAGCTTGCGGACGACGGCGCTTTGATGCAGATCGCTCGCGAGAAAGGCGGCTTCGTCGAGACCGGCCGCGAAGGAGACCGCACCTTCGGCGGCGAGGGCCCTGTCGAGAAGAAGCGCCGCGTCGCGCCAGCTTTCATCGGATCGGTCAGCCGGCATAGATGGCCTCTGCGCCAGTCAGGATATGGCGCCGGCGGATAGGGTTGCGGCTCGTCTCGACGGCCTTGCGGTCGACGAGATCGACGGGCCGCGCCAGCAAGACTTCCAGCGCCTCCTTGAAATCGAGAAAGCCCGCCAGATCGTCTTCCCGCGCTCCGAATTCGACCAGAAAATCGACATCGCTTGCCGCCGTATCCGTGCCGCGCGCAGCTGAACCGAACAGGTCGAGCCGCGTGACGCCGAACCGGCGGCTGAGCGCCACCAGGTCCTCGCGTTTCTCGGCAATGGTCGGGTGCATTGCGTTTTCCTTCAAACCGGGACCGGCCTGCGACGGCTGCAGCCGCACGCCAGCGCGCCGTCAGGCATCCGCCCTCCGGGTCCGGCTCTTCTTCCTAGCACGGCTTCGGATTCCTAGCACGCCTGAGGATTTCGGCGACAGGCAATGCATTACCTGCCGCCTTATTCATTGCTAAAATCGGGCGCTTCGGCACCGGCGACCTTGAGATTACGCTCACCAAGCCGGAGGACCTTGAACGGGCAATGCCGCTCATCAAGCGCAGCTATGACGATTTGTGATCGGTGTCATGTCCTTCTTCGCCCGCACCATCGGCATCGATTATTCCGGCGCGCAGACGCCGACGGCGAGCCTGCCGGGCCTGCGCGTCTATCTGGCGGAGGGCGATGCACCGCCCGCGGAAGTGTTGCCGCCGCCGTCGCCGCGCAAATACTGGACGCGTCGCGGTATCGCCGAATGGCTGGTGGATCGGCTCGCCGAAGACAAGCCGACGCTCGTCGGGATCGACCACGGCTTTTCGTTCCCGCTGCGCTACTTCGCTAAATAGTCGGCCCTAAAAAACCGCCGTTTCAAGCTGGAAGCAACTTCGGATTCTGTATGTTCTGCCCCAAGATGCGGCTGAACAACAGATACAAAAAGATCCACCTGAGTATCTTCCTGAGGTTGAAGCCGATCGCCATGGCGAGGGCGTTGATTTGATCGCCGCGTTTGCCGTGGAGCCAGTTGCGGGGACCAACTTTACGATCGTTCTTGCAGTGGCCGATGATCGGCTCGATGGCATTGCGGCGTTTCTGGCGTTTTCTTTTGGCCGGCGTCATGCCGCGCCTCTGACGCGCGAGGATGATCTCGATGTCTTCGTCTTCGAGACCATGGCCGCGATAGCCCAGATCGACACACGCTTCTTCGGGCTTGACACCCGTCAGCCTTGCGATCTGTTCCAAAACAGTCGCCAGAGTATGTCCGTCATAAGGCCGGCCGTGATGGGCCATGGCGCCGACGATGAAGTTGCCGGCATTGGTTGAAGCGATGCTGGCCTTGCAGCCAAATTCGTACTTCTTGTGGGCTTTGCCCTTGGCGATGCATTCGACTTCCGGCGCATGCCAGGAATAGATTTTGTCCGGCGTTTTCGGATCGGCCGCTTGAGCATGGATTTTCCGCGCCTTGGCCAGATCGTCTTGGAATAAACCGCCAAGCGAGGGGACTTTGCCAATGGCGCGTTCAATGTCGCGGATCACACGGCCCAGATAATTGCGCACTTTGTTGATCTGTTTGCGGCCACGGTTCATCTGCCGGGCTGCCAGGTATTTGTTGGCCAGAAACACAGCCTGCTTGCTCTTGCGCACATAGCTTTGCCGCAGTTTAACACCGAGCTTCTTCGCCGTTTTGATCAGTTCCTCGCGCGCCTTGTGACAAAGCTGCGTGTCCGTCGGAAAGCGGATTGCCTTCTCCTGCACCGTCGTATCCACACTGACCTTTTGCAGGGCGCCCGCCGTGATCACCCCGCTCTTCAGCCCCACGCGAACCGTTTCCTGCAACAGCCGCTCCATTCCCTCCTTGCCGATCCGCTTCCTGAAAATGCTCAAAGATGGGGGTTCGACCGGCAGCCGGTGCTGAAAATATTCTTCCCCGCAAAAATATTGAAAGTATGGGTTCTCCCGCCAGACTTCGCACACTTCCTCGTCCGACAGCCCTTTCATGTCTTTCAACAACACCAGCCCGGCCATCAGCCGGATCGGTTCCCCGGGCCGGCCATTGTCGGCGCAATAGTAAGGTTTCAGATCGCCAGCCAAATCGCTCCAGCCCACCAGCCGACTCATTTTGACCAGCTCATGCGTGGGATCGATGATCGCTTCCAGCCGCGACCGGTACAGGTCCTCCTGTCGGCTACTTCGCGGATTGTCTTTCAGCACAAATTGCAACCTTTCAGGCCAGCAGCCCCGATTCGTTGCAATTTACATCGCCCATTTCTCTCAGGGAATCGTTCCCCCGTAACGCTCATCCGCGTTTTTTAGGGCCGACTAAATACAGTGACAGGGCTAACATTCACCAATAGATTATGCATGGGGAACGCTGTCGCAGTCACCATATTCTTATTCCGAAGAATATAACGCAAGGAAGAGGGCCATGGGCTTTTCCACCTGGTGGGAGGATGCCGTCGTAGCGCGGGCGATAAAATACGGCTGCGGTAGCGAAAAGATTATGGCCTTGCGCGACGAGGTCATCCCTCTTGCCAAGGGCCGTGTCTTCGAGCTGGGATGCGGCGCCGGCGCCAACCAGCCGCTTTACGACCCTCGGAAGGTCACCAGTTTCACCGCCATCGAGCCTTCCGGCAAATTGCTCGGCTATGCGCGCGAAGCGGCAGCGGTCAAGGGCTGGGACGCGGATATCCGCTACGGCGTTGGCGAGAACATCCCGTTTCCCGACGAGAGCTTCGACACCGTGGTGTGCACCTTCACGATGTGCTCGGTCCACGATCACGCGCGGTCGCTTTCGGAAATGCGCCGTATCTTGAAGCCGGGCGGGATGTTCCTGTTTGCCGAGCATGGAAGGGCGCCGGATGCGCGTATCGCGCGCTGGCAGGAGCGGATCGATCCGGTCTGGCGCCGTCTGTTCGGGAATTGCCATCTCTCCCGGCCGGTCGCGGCGGCGATGGAGAAGGCGGGATTTACCGTGACCCCGATCGCGCAGCAATACCGTGACGGACCGCGTATCGTCAGCTGGATGGAATGGGGCTCGGCGATCAAACCGGGCTGAATAAAAGACCAGAAAAATGTGGTGACAGGTGCTCGTGCCCTTTGGCACGTGCTTCGGGCAGCCAGCGAACTCGGCCGCTTACGAACGGCCATGCCGGTTCGGCGAAGCCGCCGCGCTAAAGTCATACGGCTTTCGCGGTCGAATTTATGAGACGTCGAATGACGTGACATAGCGGCTCAATTTTGGCCGCATCAATGTTCCCGCTGCACAGCGTGTTCGCGCGCTGATGTGAGCCCGTCCTGTTACCCCGCAACCGCCTCCATGACTTCCTTCGGCCGACGCCGAATGGCGAGCAGATAGGCCGCTGCCGGCGCATCCGGCGCACGCCTGCCCTGCTCCCAATTCTTCACCGTGGCGAGCGGAATCCGATACGTGGCGGCAAACCGTTGCTGCGACATGTGGAGCTCTTCACGGATCGCCTTCACGTCGGGCAGCTCGACCGTGGTTACACGCATGCCGCGCACCTTGCCGCCCTGCACGTGCCGGGCCGCCTGCTGCATGCTCTCGATCAGCTCCTTACCGAATTTACTCATCGCACTCACCTCTCCGCTATGGCTTATGTCGCTTCCTTTTGAGCACAGCGGCCAGCTCACGCACGGCCCGCTTCTCGTCCGGGTCTAAATCCTCTTGGCGCCCCTTCGCGTAGACCATCAGCAAATAAAGTGGCCGATCGCGGTCATGAAAAAAGTAGATCACCCGAACGCCGCCGCGTTTGCCGCTTCCCGCCCTACCCCATCTCAGCTTGCGCACGCCGCCGGTGTCAGGGATCACAATGCCGGCTTCGGGATTGCTCGCGATGGCGAGCACGAACTCGTCATGCTCGACCTCGCTCCAAACCTCCTTCGCCTGCCGCAGGAAAACCGGGGTTTCCGCGACCGTGATGAGCCTCTCCGCCATGACCAGGATGTACGCCAATGGCGCCCATCTGTCCAGAAGAAAGACGCCAATGGCGCCTAGGAGTGGAGTTTGAAAATTTATCTCGCGGCGCGCTCTCATTGACGCTTCCGACAGCCGCAGGGCCATCGCTTGTGCATTGCCGGGAGCGCGGCCCCCGACTCATCGCATAGCCTCTAAGATCAAGAGTTGATCGGGGGCCTCGTCCGCCATTGATGGTGAGGCGCATTGATAATTGCGAACATCTGGGATGTGTCAACATCAGATGCGGACGAGGACGTCCGCGCTCCCAGAAGGCGTTCATCTCTTCTGCCAAAAGCGAAAGCCCTGCCGGCACCCGGGGGCAGAGAACAAGCGGACAGAATCACCAATCCCTTGAGTGCGAATTGGGGCATGTGGTCCCGTCACCGCATCCATAATGATTCGATTACGGCTTACCCGGGGCAGCGTCGGACCATGGTCCAGGTGCTGTGGCAGGTGCGGCGGGTTCCTTGGCCTGCGTCGCGGCCAACGCCGTCAATCCGGTGAGGCCGCCGAGCTGCATGGTTTCGACGGCCGAGCTGGGCACGATCACGAGCGTTGCGTTGTTCTTCTTCAATCCCTCATAGAGCATGTTCATCGCCCGCAAGTGAAAGGCGGTCGGATTGCCGGCGTAGGTCTTCGCCGCCTCGCCGAAGCTTTCGGCGACCTGGCGCTCGGAATCGCCGAGGATGACGCGCGCCTGGCGCTCGCGCTCGGCTTGCGCCTGCATCGACATCGCGTCCTCCAAGGCCGGCGGGATCAGAACATCCTTGACCTCCACCGCAATGACGTTGATGCCCCAGGGCTCGGTCCGCACATCGATGATCTTCTGCAGCTCGCCGCTGATCTTGTCTCTGCCCTCCAGCATATCCGAAAGCATGGTCTTGCCGATGACATCGCGAAGCGCGGTCTGCGCCGCCCAATTGATGGCGCTCACATAGTCGGCAACGTCGAGGGATGCCTTCTTCGGGTCGACGACCTTCCAGAACAGCACCGCGTCGACATCCACCGGCACGGTATCCTTGGTCAGGGTTTTTTCCGCCTTGAAGGCGCTGGTGATGACGCGGATGTCGATCCAATAGGCGACCGTCTCGACGATCGGAATGATGAAAAACAGGCCCGGCCCCTTCAGATCGCGAAAGCGGCCCAGCCGCAGCACCACGACGCGTTCCCACTGATCGGCGACTTTGATGGAGCGGGCAACAATGCCGGCAAGGATCGCAAAACCCACGACAAGCAGGACGCTTGCCCGATAGTCGGGCAGCACGAAATCCGAATAGGCTAATGTCAACCCGATGACGAAAATGACGACGAAAACCAATGCCGGCAGAGCGCTGATTTTTCTCATGCGAATTCTCCTCTTTAGGGCGTGGCGCACGGGCAAAGCTACGCCTGCGCCAAGGCGATGGCTATGCGGAACCGCTCGCTTCAGGAGCGAGGTTGCCCCGCTGCACGTTCCGGATTGCGGGCAAAGTTTTTTGCACGCTGCGCAAAAAATCGACCGCCAAGACGCCAAGGTGCTCGGAGCTCGAAGGTCCTTGGCGTCTTGGCGGCTTTGCGGTTCAACCTTGCAAAATCGTATTGGCGCTGTGCGCCGGATATTCTCCTCCGCGGAGCACGCGGAGATACCGGGGAAACCGCCGGCAAGTTTCCGGCGCAAAGCGCAATAAGAATCACCACTGAGGCACTGAGCCAGTGAGAGACAGCCGCGCTTCTCAGTGTCTCAGTGTTGAATTTGTTGCGCTTCGCGCGGACAACCCTTCGGACTCGCGGAACACCGGGACGCCATACGTATAACGCTCAAATCGCTCCCGGCTCTTGCAATACGTATGATGTCGCAGGAGTCCTCGCGCGTTGATGGGGCTTGGCGCCACCAAAGCGGCCTCTCCTCGCTGCGCGGGGGAGGAACAATTGCTATCGCTTAGAACCGCTGCGCGCCGTCGAGCCGGATGGTCGTACCGTTCAGAAAGTCGTTCTCGACGATATGGGCGGCGAGAATGCCGTACTCGTCGGGATCGCCCATGCGCTTGGGATTCGGCACCATGGCGCCGAACTTGGCCTGGGCTTGTTCGGCGGTCATCATTCCCGAGTAGGCCAGCGTCAGAATCGTGCCGGGGGCGATCGACACGGCGCGGATTCCGAGCGGTGCCAGATCGCGGGCAAGCGTCAAGGTCATGCCGATGATGCCGCCCTTCGCCGCCGAATAGGGCACCTGCCCGGGCAGGCCCTCGAAGCCCGCAATGGACGCGGTGTTGATGATGACGCCGCGCTGGTTGGAAGCGAGCGGTTCGTTCTTGGCCATGGCTTCGGCGGCGTAGGCCGTCACGCAGAAGGCGCTGTTGAGGAACACGTTCACCATATGGGCGAAGTTGGCCAGCGACAGGCGCTGTCCTTCTTTGCCGATCACCCGCCCGCCCTTGTCCGGTCCCGGCGGTCCGCCATGCACGACCACTGCGGCACGCAACGGCGCGAGCGCCGCCGCCGTCTCGACCGCCTTGGCGATGGAAGCCTCGTCGAGAATGTCGGTATGAACGTAAACCGCGCCGTTGCCGACCTCCTTGGCAAGCGCTTCGCCTCTGTCGTCGGCCACGTCGGCGATGACCACCTTGGCGCCTTTCCGGGCGAGCCGGCGCACCGTGGCGCCGCCCAGACCGCCGGCGCCGCCGGTGACAAGCACCGAAGCATTCGAAATATCCATGATCATTCTCCTTCGTTACGGGCTCGCGGCGTGGCTCGATACGTCCTTGGGGGCGCAAGATACCGGGACATGACAGCCGTTCACAACATCCCGTGTAGTCCATTTTGCGGCCATTTGAAAAATCCACGGCAAATCCCGAAACGGCGGCAGGGTCGGCCGCGCCGGTCGGGCGATTGCAATCTGTCGCAGCGGGCCGGTCGTCATATGCCGTAGTATTCTCGACCAGGAGTCCGTTCCGGCGACGAATGGGAGAAGCCAGTGCCTCTGCACAGTGAATCCGGAAGTTTCATCATCCAGGCCTGCAGATCGGGTTCAGGAGGGCATGGCCGTCTTGCCGGCTGGACTTAAGACTTTCGATTGTCTCGGCAATCGATTCACGCGGGGACGCGGAGGGCTGGTGCACCACAAAGCGATCTGGAAGAGTGCCGCGCCTTACTCCGCAACCCCCGCGTTTTTGCGAACCGATCTTATCCGGTATTTAATATGGCTGCCATGAATCCGGTTTGGAATGCGCCTGTTACCTAAACTGGCGACGAACGTCGCGCCGCGCGAAGCCGTCTATGCGGCGTTCACATACGCCGTCGTTCTCGGCTTTGTCCTGTTCTGCGTCGCCGTCGCGTCGGGATTGCGCCCGACGTTCTCGGCCGGCGGTTATGTCATCGGCGGGGATTTTTCCAACACGTGGATGTCCGGCCGGGCGGCATGGACAGACCGTGCGGCGGCCTGGTTCGACCCTTCCGTGTACAACGTCGCAGTGCGCCGAATCTTCGGTCCGGCGTATCCATGGCAGAATTGGTCGTATCCGCCGCATATCATGCTCGTCACTTGGCTTTTCGGTCTTCTGCCCTTTTGGCCGGCGCTGGCGCTTTGGACGATAGCCGGGGCCGCCGTCTATCTCGGGGTCGTCGCCGATGGCGAGGTGCGGACAAGCCGCCTTCTGTTCGTGCTCTTCGCTCCGGCAGCCATCTGCAACCTGCTTGTCGGCCAAAACGGATTTTTTACCGCGGCGTTGATGATCGGCGCGCTTTGGCAACTGGACCGGCGGCCGGCGCTTGCAGGGGCGCTTTTCGGGCTTCTCACGTTCAAGCCGCAACTTGGCTTGCTTGTGCCGTTCATGCTTCTCGTCACAAGAAGGTGGGTCTGCATTGCCGCCGCGGCAGCGACCGCCATCGGCTTGTTCGTTGCGACGGGCGCGATCTTCGGCTTCGGCGTATGGGGGGCCTATCTTCGCGTCGCGATGCCGGTACAGAGCTATATTCTGCAGCAGGCCCATGCGCCGTTCGTATTTTTCATGCCTTCGATGTTCATGAATACGCGCGCTTTGGGACTTCCGCTCGCCGTCGATTGGGCATTGCAGGGGCTTGCAACCACGACGGCGCTCGCCGCTGCGCTGTGGACATATCGACGCAAACGCGACCCCGACCTGTCGCGGGCGACGTTCATGACGGCTTCGCTCGTCGCCACGCCTTATGTATTTCCCTACGACACGGTCATGCTGGTCTGGGTTGCAGGTCTTTTGCGCAAGCGGCGCGGCGGGCCGATCTGGGACGATATGCTGGCGTTATCCGTCTGGCTGCTGCCGGCGATCGCATTCGGGCTGGGGCAGGCAGGGCTTCCGGTTTCCTCGCTGGTTTTGATCGTGCTGCTGTTGCGCCTGGTCTGGCTCAATGACGGCCGGCACCCGGACGCGGCGGCAAGGTCGTAAACGCCGGCGTGGCCCCGCGCCTTCAGTAAGCCTCGCCTGTTACTGACATGAGAAGACGGGTCCACAAGAGCGGGATGAGTTTAGGTTCGTACGACAAACTGCCCACCTCCCCCTCGTGGGGAGGTCGATCCGTTTGAGCGAAGCGAGAACGGATCGGGTGGGGGGCACTACGATTTCGCCTTGCTGATGTTCAACAATTCCTCCACCCGAAAAATTCTGCGCTGCGCTTGAATTTTTCGTCCTCCCCACGAGGGGGAGGCGGGCGCGTTTGGCTTCGATTCTACCTGAACTGATCATGGTCTATTGCAGCGTCCATCATATGCACGCCGGCCGCGCTGCCGGAAAAAGCAATTCGTCGACAGGATACATATTACACTCCCTCGCAGCGGGCCGGTCGTAATATGTCGGCGTATCCTCGCGCGGAATACCATTCCAACGACGAACGCGTGAATCGCGTTCATGTTTCGGCATTAGCGGTATTAGAAAAGATGCTCACGCGCAAATGGGCAGACGCGGAACCGGATTGCGCGAGCCGAGCATCAGCGGCCGGTTCTCCGCTGGAAGGTTGATGCAATCGCGTGCGCGAACGCGCGGCGGCAAAATCGTCGTGCAGAGCGAGATCGACGATTGGCACACGCAGCGCCGCCTTTAATTCCTGCTTCGGAGGACAGCCGAATGGCAGCGCCGGGTCGATCCTGTCACGCCCAATCCTGCGTGGGCACGACGATAAAAATGCCGCGATTCGATTTTCGGAACCGACACGAGGGATTTTACGATAGAAGAACGAAATTTTGCGGTATATACAGTCGACGCATGTCTTGACTGCGCTTCGCGACGGTCGCCAATCTCGCCTCAACGATTGGCTTTGCGAGGCCAAAGGCAGGACTATGACATATGCGGGGAGAAGAGCATGTCCGAGGTGGCGAAAACCGTTCTGGTGACAGCTGGCAATGGCAACCAGGCTCGCTCGGCCATTCCGCGCCTGGTCAAGGCAGGGTTGCGTGTGCACGCCATGCGCCGTGTCGATCGGCCGGGGCCGGGTCCGAGGGAACTCGGGGCATCGAAAGTGGTGATCGGCGATGCCGCCGATCCAAGCGATGCGCTGCGCGCAATGGAAGGCGTGCACGCCGTCTACCACGTAGGTCCCACGTTCCATCCACGCGAGCGCGACATGGCGATCAACATGATCGACCAGGCCAGGCGTGCCGGCGTCGCGCATTTCATCTTCAGCTCAGTGCTGCACCCGATCCTGTTCGGGTTGCCGCAGCACGCGATCAAGCGCGAGATTGAAGAGTATCTCGTTCAATCGAAATTGAACTTCACCATCCTGCAGCCTTCCGACTACATGCAGATGACGGTGCTGAGCGTCGTCCCCGATCAGGGCCTGTACGTGATGTTATACCTCAACGACAATCGCGAGGCGCTGGTCGATCTCGACGATGTTGCCGAAGTGCTGACGAAAGTCGTCAAGGAGGGCCCCGCCCACTATGGCGCGACCTACGAACTGACGGACGGCCAAAATCCCACCAAGGCCGACTTGGTCGCAGGACTGAGCGAAGCGTTCGGCCGCCCCTTCTCGTTGATGAAATATCCCGCAAGCTTCGAACACCGTCCCGAGATTTTCGGCGATGTCGACGAATCCCACGCGCGCCATCAGATGGAAACCTTGAAGGTCGTGCACGACTGGTACGATCATCACGATTTCATCGGCAACGGCAACGTGCTGAGCATGCTTCTGGGACGGCAGCCGACGACGTGGGTCCAGTTCCTGCGCAAGCACTTCGGACTGAAGGACTAGAGCGGTTCCAGCAAAAGCCTAAGCACTTTTGCGTCCGGAACCGCGTCAAAGCAAAGATTTGGAGCGAAGTGGCGATTCGAAGAAAAGTCATATCGCGCCAGCGTACGCAAGAGATGGATGGTGTAGCACCCCGTGTCCATGAGCGCGACAGACGCGCATCAACGCCGCGGCCGACGTAACTCGCATCCAACTTATTCTTCCGACGACACTTTGCCGGCCGCCGAGCCTAGCCCGAGACGGGCCAACAGATTGCGGGTTGCCTCCACACAGCGGCCGATCCGCCCGCGCGGATCGGCACCGGCCAGCGCTTCCCGCAACATGGGGATCTCAAGCCCCAGCACGATGTTCCGGGGAAGAGCCGCGACGATATCGGCGAGGGGAAGCTCGCCTTCTCCGGGAACCATGCGCTCGAATTGCGCCTCGTTCAGGTAGCTTTCCTGGGTGAACGCAAGCGGCGCATCGCAAAGCTGCGCATACCCGATCGCGTCGGGCGGAAGCGCTGCAATGTCCATCGGACCCAAGCCGGCACGCGCCAGATGCAACGTGTCGATCAACAGACGGAACGTCTGCCGTCCGACATGGCGCCGGGCGGCGAGCGCCGCCGAGAGATCGCCAACGGCAAAGAGCGGGCCGAATTCGAGCGTCGACTCCACGCCGCGCGTGTCGGCCATTTCTGCCAAAGCCGCACATTGATCGAAGCTGCGGGACAAGTCGGGATCGATGCTGCACATGTTGATACCGCGCACACCGAGATCGCACATGATGTCGATATCCGCGGCACAGTCGCGGATATCGGCGTCGGGACGGATCAGAAATCCCTCACCCAGGAAAATGGATACGCCGCGGCCGCTCAGGGCGGCCTTCACCTCCCGCCGCAGAGCCGGATCGTCGCGCAGAGACCAAGCGGGGTAATTCAGCGGCGTTGCGAAAAACGGAGCCAGTGCGATGCTGATATCGCGACAGCCGAGATCGGCAGCGAGATTGACGAATTCGACCGGCGGCATGCCCAAGACGGTAAGGAAATCAATGCTTATCCGCTGCATATTGTCCTCGCTTGCGCCAACATATTTGCCTTTTGCCAAAATTTGCCCTTAGCCGCCGTCACCGAGCCGATTAAATTCGTGCGGCTACATCGGTGGCATCGCGCACCGCACCCTGAATATAGCCGACACCCGAGCAGTCGCCGACCATGTGGGCTTCGACCCCTGCCGCGACGAGTTCATCGTAAAGGGCGGTATTCGGCTCTGCGCCCTTGGCGATGATCACCGTGTCGGCGGCCGTCACACAGGCTTCTCCCGCCTTGCTGACGAAAGTGACCACCCTCTCGCCGATGCGGATGGCGCCGGCGCCCGGATGGAGGACGATCCCAGCCAGCGGCATCTCATCGAGCATCACCGAGCGGCGGGCCGGCGACAGACCGCGCCCGAACTGTTCCGGCTCGTCGATCACCGTCACCTGCCGGCCGCGCTCGTGCAAAAACTCGGCAAGCTCGAGACCAACCAGATCGCCGCCGATAATGACAACTTGGTCTCCCACCGGCATCCACAGCTTGCTGGCTTTGCGCACGAGATCGGGATTGCTCGTCACTCCCAACGTTCGTGCCGCCCCCATGGCGAGACGTTGCGTAAGAGGAGCCCTGGGGCCATCGCCAGAATCGTCTTCGCCAAGCAGCAGCGCCCTCAGGGAGGCGCCATCATGAACATGGGACAAGTTCTTGCCCTCGATGTCGGGCGCGCGCCGGATGGCACCGGTCGCCACAACCACAGCATCGGGCGTGAGAGCGCGAATTGTTTCGACGTTCGCTCTTGTGTTCAGCCGGACATCGACATCGAGTTCGGTCAGCCGGTCCTTCAGCCACTCGACGAAATCGCCATTGGGCGCATAGGCGATTGCTGCGATGCGGGCGGTGCCGCCCAGCTGACCGCCGGCTTCCAGCAGCGTCACCTTATGCCCACGCAGCGTCAGGCGGCGCGCCGCTTCCATGCCACCGGGCCCACCGCCGACCACGACCACGCGGCGTGGTTTTTTGGCCGGCGCCAGCAGATTGTCTTTCTCATAGCCGACATCGCCGTTCACGGCGCAGCGCAGCGGCTGGTTCAGGATCGCCTGGCTAAGACACATATAACAGTAGATGCAGGGCCGCACGGCCTTCGCCCCGCCTCTTACCAGGTTGTTCGCGAAAGCATTGTCGGCGATCTGCTTGCGGCCCATCGCCATGAAATCGAACTTGCCAGCGGTTATCGCCTCCTCCGCCATGTCGGGAGGAATGCGTCCGACGGTGATCACCGGGACCGAGATAGCCTCTTTGACGGCCGCCGCCAGCGGGATCAGCTTGCCCGGCTCGTGCGGCAGGTAGGAGCTGAACTCGGCCCGGCCGATGCCGTAATTGTGGATTGCGGTGACGGTGATCGCATCGGCCCCGGCGGCTTCGGCGATGCGGGCAGTGGTGCGGACGTCATCCAGTGTCACGCCCCCTTCGACGAAGAACTCGGCGGCGTTAATCTTGCAGAGCATCGGGAAGTCGCGCCCGATGCGCTTGCGGATCGCGTCCAGCACTTCCTTCATCAGCCTTGCGCGGTTTTCCGCCGAGCCTGCATAGCCGTCGGTACGGCGGTTCTCGGCGGGCGAAAGGAAGGAGTGGATGACATAGCTGTGCGCGGCATGGATTTCGATGGCATCGAATCCCGCTTCGACCGCGCGCGCCGCGCCGTCGGCGAAATCCCGAATGAGGATTTGGATGTCTTCCTCGTCCATCACCTTGAATTGGGGCATCGTCGTAGCGCGCCCAAAAGGAGACTGGCTGAATTCCTCGGGAAAGAGTGCGTGTATCATGGCGGCGCCTAAGGCACTCGGCAACGGCATGGAAGGAACGAGGATGGGGCGGCCCGCTATCATGTCGCCGGAGGATGATTTCCCGCCGTGGTGGAGCTGCGCGGAGATGCGTCCGCCATTGCGATGGACAGCGTTCGTCATGCGCTTGAGGCCGGGCAGGAAACGGTCATTCGAAATGCCGACCTGACCCATCTGCACCTGCCCGTGTGGATAGCTGACGCCCACCGCACCCATGGTCAGGAGTGCTGCGCCGCCCGCCGCCCGCGCGGCGTAGAAGCCGACGATTTCGTCGTTTACGGTCCCGTCGGCATTTGCCAGGTTGGTGCCCATGGCGGTTTGGAACAGGCGGTTCTTTAATTCCAGCGTTCCGATCCGTCCGGGCGACAACAGGTGCGGATATTGCGCCATGATCCCGTTCCTCTCCCCCAATTCGATTGCCGGGCTTGACCTTGCGAGAACCTATCCCGCCGATGTTCCGGTGTCCGCAGTCCAGATCGCGCCGTGAACGCTGCTCGCGGCGTCCGAGGCCAGGAACGCAACAACCTTCGCCACGTCGGCAGGGTCGGCCAACCCGCGCAAGCCAGAGTAGCGCTGGACCTTCGACCAATCGAGCTCCGCTGCGAACGATTGGCCGGCGGCGATACCGGTCGCCATCGGGCCGGGGCAGATCGCGTTCACGCGGATGGGCTGTTCGGCGTATTCCACAGCCAGCGTCTTCGTCAGGCTGATGAGCGCCGCCTTGGTGAGGCTATAGGGCGCCGTGTAGGACGTGCCCGTCAGCCCATTGGATGACGCGACGTTCACGATGTTGCCGCGCGCCGCGACAAGATGGGGCAAGGCAGCCTGGATCAGGAAGAACGGACCGGAAAGATTGACCGCGATAATGCGGTTCCATTCGTCTTCTGGCACATCGGGAACGGCGTTGAACCGCATGATGCCGGCGCAATTGATCAGCACCGCTAGCTCGCCTGAACGCTCCACGCAATCGGCAATCGCAGCAAAACAAGCCTGCCGGTGGGACACGTCCAGGGCCCGGGTCATGACCTTGCAACCGGCCGCGCGCAGTTCCTGCGCCGTCTCTTCCAAAGGTTCGGCCAGAATATCGACCAGATAGAGTGCATGGCCCTGCGCACCGAGCGCGCGGGCGATCTCCTTTCCCAAGCCGCGTGCGGCTCCCGTCACGAACGCCGTTCGGTTGCTCATTCCTCTCCTCCCTGATTAATCCAACTCTTGCGACCGCCTCGGGCCGTTTCGGGTCTGGCTCAATCCTTGGCCGAGCCCATAGCGCGGCGCCGGAAAGCTTGGCAGGGTCCAAGCGGGACCCTCGCCCATTGATGCGCTCCTCAGCCGCGCGGTCTGGCGCGCTTCAGGCCTTGGGCGTGATCTCAAGGTGGAGCTCCTGCAAGCCTCGGAAGGTATAGCTCGGCAAATATTCGAAGCGACGCGCGCCCGCTGGCCCGTGCCTGGCCTCGTTGACCCGGATATCCGTGGTGCGGTCGAGCAGCCGCTCGAGGGTGACCTTCGCCTCGGCGCGGGCTAGCGGCGCGCCCGGGCAGGTGTGAATACCACGCGCGAACGCGACCTGATCGTGGACGTTCTTGCGATCCAAGCGCAACTCAGACGGATCCTCGAACCGGCGCGGATCGCGGTTCATGGCATTGATCATCATCATCACCGTCGTGCCGGCCGGCACCTCGAGGGCGCCGACCTTCGCCGGGACCTTGGTGAGCCGGAAGTCGGCTTTCACTGCCCCCTCCAGCCGCAAGACCTCTTCGATGAAGTCGGGAATGAGCCCGCGCTCGCTGCGGAGCTTTTGCTGGAGCCCGGGGTCCTCGGCCAGGAAGCGCAGCGTGGCGGTGAACAGGTGGGAGGTCGTGTCCTGGCCTGCGGCGAACAGGAAGGCGGCGATGCCGACGACGTCCATGACCGAGGGGAGGCTCCCGTCGGCATACTTCGCCTGCGCCAGGTTGGTCAGAACGTCCTTGCCGGGCTCGCGCCGGCGCTCCTCGATATAGCGGTAGAAATACATTCCGATCTGGGCGAGCGGATTGCTGGTCGCCGCCGAGAAGTCGCCGCCAATCTGTCCCACCAGGAAGGTGTTTATCAGGCCGCGGAAATTCTTATGATCGGCCTCCGGCACGCCGAGCAGATCGGCAACAACAAGCGTGGCAAAGGGGCGGCCGTAGTCGGACACGACTTCGAATTCCCCGCGGTCGATGAATGCGTCGATTTGCTCATCGGCGAGGCGCCACATGAACGCCTCGTTCTCCTTCAGACGCTTGGGCGTGATTATGCCCGTGAGCAGCGACCGGGTCTTGGCGTGCGCCGGCGGGTCCTGGGTGGCGATCAAGCCGCCGAGCACCGCCTCGCCGCGGTGCTGCTCGATCTGGGCCGTGATGTCGTCGCCCTCCGGCGTGAACGGCAGCGGAGGAAGCGGACCGGTGGCAATGTTGATCGCGGAGAACCGCTCGTCATCGCGCCAGACGGCCAGGCCCTCGTCGTAACCTGTCACCGCCACCACCCCGTGGTACGGCAGGCGGGTTACGGGGCCCTTGGCCCGGAGGTGTTCGATATAAGGGTGAGGGTCGTTGATCAGCGTGGGCTCAGTCAGGATATCGATCTCGTCGAAGTTGCTCATCTGAGCCTCCTAAGCATGTTGAATACGAGTCGGCCGCACCGTCGTCGTGCTGATGCTGTCAGGGTAGTACATCGATCAACTCGGAGCTATTTGAGGCGCCAACGCGCCAACGAATTTTGCAGAATTTTTCCAGCCATTCGGCGCACGAACTCGGACGCCGACCAACGACGAATACTGCTTTTGCCGCTTGAGTCGACTATACACATTACGCCGTCACGAACGACCCCTGCTCTAAGCCTTAATCCCGCGCTGCTCGGCGACGATCCGGAACTCATCCATGACATCGGCCGGGATGTCATAGCCGCGAGCGTCGTCGCGGATCGCCTGCCAGTTGGCGGCGACGGTTTCGGCATCGATCGGTGCATCGTCGGCAATGCCGTCGGTCACCGCCACGAAGATTCGCCCGATCCGGCCGCCCAGCGCGGAATAGATCCCGTGATAAGTCGTGCAAGCATTGCTGGCGAGAAAGGCCACGAGGCCGGCGGTGTAGCGCGGGTCGAAATACCGGCCCAGCGCCATAGCCCATGGATTGTCGCCCAGTTCCTCTGGCTTGATGCCCGAGGTCATGCGGCTCATCGCATTGGGCATGACCGCGTTGCAGAGGATGCCGTGCGACTTGCCCGCCTCGGCCAAACCATGCATCAGCCCCATCACCCCGCCCTTGGCCGCGCCATAGGCAGTGACCACAGAATTGCCGAGCAACCCCGCCGAAGAGGTGGTGAAAACCACCCGGCCATAGCCGCGCCGCTTCATTTCCGGCCAGGCCGCGTGGCTCACGTTCCACGATCCGCCGACATGGACTGCGAGCAAGGCATTGAGATCTTCGAAGCTCAGGCTCTCGAATTCGCCGTAGCGCAAGTTGCCGGCATTGGCGACGACTGCGTCGACGCGGCCGAAATTGTCCATCGCCGCCTCGACAATCCTTCGCGCGCCCTCGGGCGTCGCGACGGTATCGTAGTTGGCAATCGCCGTGCCGCCGGCCGCGCGGATCTCCGCCACCACCGTATCGGCAAAGCCGGTCGAGGTTTCCTTTCCCTCGCCCGTTACCGAACCGCCGAGATCGTTCACGATCACCGCGCCGCCGCGCCGGGCGATCTCCAGCGAATATCCGCGGCCAAGCCCGCCGCCCGCGCCGGTAACGATGACGACCTGCCCTTCGAACGAAATCCTCGTCATCGTTTGCATTCCCTCCCGGTCTTCGCCGCTGCCGCAAACGGCAACGTCGGTCGCTCCAAAAAAACCGCTTCCCGCGGTCAGCGGGAAGCGGTTCCGAAGATTGCTCGTCCGATCCGGGCCCGGGATACGGCGTCAATCCTCGCCGAAATGAATTGTGACTCGGACGCCGTAGAAGGTCGGCTGACCGAGCGAGCCGAACTCCACGCCCGTGCTCGGAAGAGCTCCGGCAATATAGGTGTAATATTGGTCGCCGGTGACGTTCGTGGCAAAGACGGAGAGGTCCAGCGGCTTGCCGAACACCTGTTCCCAATTCAGATTGAAATCGAGAAGATTCGTGGGCTGTGACCTGCCCAACGGGCTCACAGGCAAGTCGACATAATTCACGACCATGCTATCCGTATATGTGAAGGTCGTGCTCAGCGTGACCTTTCCGATGCTGTCGTCGAGCGGCAGCGTATAGGAGGCCGTTGCCGAGAGCTTGTTCTTCGGCGCCAATTCAAGGGCATTGCCCGGCTGCGCCGAGCCCAGGATGTCATATAAGTTGGCTGGATTCGCCGTAGGCTTGCGGATCGCGAGAATGTTGGTGTCCAAATAGGTGTAGCCGAGCTGGAGCGTTACGCCTTCATAGGGAACGATAGTCGTATCCAGTTCCACACCGTCGACGCGCGACTTGCCGGCGTTGTACGCTGCGGAGCCAGGCGAGGCGCATTGGACCAGAGCCGTACCAAAAGGAGGACACGCTGGTTGAAAGCCCAGCAGAATTTGCTGATTGCGAAAGTCGTCGTAGAAGCCGTCGATATCGAAGGTTCCGCTGACCCCCTCGTAGTCGAAGCTTGTCTTGAAGCCGAGCTCGTAATCATCCACTTTCTCCGGCTCGGTAACGCTATACGGCAGCGGGACGATGGTGGTGACGACACCCTGGCGATAACCGCGCGCCCATTTGGCATAGACCAGGATGTTGTCGGTCGGCGTATAATCCAGATCGAGCAGCCACGTCGGGTCATTGGAGTTTTTCGTGGTGGAAACGATGCAGTCACCGGCCGGCACCACCGAATTCGCCTGACTGGGCGACACCGGACTCGTTAGAAAGCCGGTACCGTACGCAGGATGATACCCGGGGGCATAGGGATTCGTGCAATTCGCTTGGACGATCTCGAACGGCTGGCCGGGGTAGCCGGGGTTATAGCTTATCGCGCGGTTCGTATTGGTCATCCGATCCCAGCTGTAGCGGAAACCGCCGGTCAGCTTCAGCTCGTCGGTCAGCTTGTACGTTCCCTGGCTGTAAAGCGCATAGTCGTTGGTATTGAATGTGCCGAGGGAATAGTTGATATCGGCAATGTGACCGCCAAGCAGCGGGCCAAGAGTATCATGACATTCGTACGCGGCTATGTTCGGGCAATACGCGAGGACCCCCGACAGGGCACCAACGGGGGCGACCGGCACGCTGCCTTCCATATAACCGCCCGCCTGCCAGGTCAGCCGATTATCGAAGCTGTTCCCCTGCACCTGAAGCTCTTCGGTGTAGGTCGCCTGGTCCGCAAAGGAGTGGCCGGGATTCGTCGTCAACGCCGCGAACTGGAACGGATAGCCGGGGGGGGAAGCCATTACCAAATTCTCGCCAAAGAGAGGGGTGGCGATCTTGTCGTCCAGCTGTGCGTAGCTGGCGATGTTCTTGACCGTCAGATTGTCGCTGGCGCGCCAAGTCGTGGTGTTGATGACGCGCCAGATTTCCAGCTTGGAATACGGGTCGGAAAGGGTTTGCGCCGCATCATAATAGCCGCCGCCCTGGTAGGTCGGCTTTCCGGGCGTCGTCTGAGCGCAACCACTCAACAGGCCGAAAGGGAGGCTTTTATCGCAGGCAACCAGCTTCTCGAAATCGCCGTTCGTGTCGGAATTGCTGTAGCTGGCGACGATGTAATCTTCGAGATCGGGCGTGATGTCGATGTCGGCGCTGGCGCGCAGGGCGGTGTAGTTGACGTCGTCGAAATCCTTGGGGCCGATGCCGCTGGTGTTGTTCAGATAGCCGTCGCGGCTCTCATGGTCGATGCCGAGGCGCAACCGGATATGGTCGTCGATGGGGATATTGATGACGCCCTGCCCGCCTCTCATGTTATAGTTGCCGAACGAGCCTTGGACATAGCCGCCGAATTCGTCCGTCGGCTTCTGGGGCACGAGAAGAATGTCGCCGCCCGTGGTATTGCGGCCGAACAGCGTGCCTTGCGGGCCTTTCAGCACCTGGACATTTTGCAGGTCGAAGAAGTCGCCCGGGCCGGCGCCGTCGCCGCCCTGGGTGCCTTCCGTGAAGCCGCGCGGCGCCACGACGTCGTCGAAGAATACGCCCACCGACGGCGCCGTGCCGATGTCCTGCGAGAAGCCGCGGATGGCGAAGCTCGTATTCTGACTGCCGAAATACGTGTTCGCTTGCAGCGACGGCGTGTATGTCGCGAGGTCCATCGCGTTGATGATGTTATGGTTCTGCAGCTGCTTCTGGTTGTACACCGTGATCGAGATCGGAACGTCTTGCAGCCGTTCCTCTCTGCGCTGCGCCGTCACGACAACCTGTTCGACCGCGCCCGCCCCGGCTGCTACGACGGTATCGGCCGCCCGCGCTGCCACTGGCGCCATCAAACTCAAATTTAGCGCGGTGGTGACAAGAAGCACCGACTTTTGATACTTGCTCATGGTTTCCCCTCACTACTTTGGTTGGAGCCTTCGCTCGGCTCAAGAACTGACTTCTACCCCGTTCCCATGTGTGCAAACGTGAAGCGAACGTGCCCATTCTCGAGCTCCTTCGCTTCCGGCGCATCGAAGATGATGGCGTGCGTCATTGCTTCCCAGACGTGCAGCCAGCTCTCGGCCACGGCGCGCCGAAACACCGGCGCGCAAATAATCGCTTGGAGCAAAGACGCCCGATCGTTGCTTGTTTCGCATTTGGGGCCCCTCCCAAGTAAGCTCGCTGCCCGCTCAACCGGAATTATTTGTCTCGTCTCGGACGACAGACCCGCGCCGGTCGACGCGTACACACTCCGAAGTTCATCCTAGCCTAGATTGGAATGGTCGCGTCAAGATGCTAGCATGTAAGACTGGTGCTGTTTGCTGTCGTGTTGCCGATGCGGCACAGGCCGGTTCTGTAGAATGAGTTCGTCGCTCATGGGACGGTAAGGCCGCCATCGACGACCATCAGAGATCCAACTGCATAACTCGCCTCGTCGGAAGCCAAGTAGAGAATGGCCGCAGCTACCTCGTCGGCCCCCGCCATCCTGCGGATTGGGATCTTCGCCTGGAGCGCCGCCCGCAACTCGGGATTTCCGGTTCCTCCCGCCACCATCGGAGTCTCTGTCATGCCAGGACAGATGGCGCCGATCTGGGGTCCCGGTTCGGCGCCGATTGAAACGCGCCGACGGAATCCTCAACTCCTCCGTCTGCGTCCCATGCGCCGCTGCCGCCGGCCTGAATGCCCATGTCGCATCCAGGCCGGTCCGATACGGTTCGAACTTCAATCCTCGCCGAAATGAATTGTGACTCGGACGCCGTAGAAGGTCGGCTCACCGACCGAAGCAGTCTCTACGCCCGTGCTCGGCATAAGTCCGGTAGTATATGTGTAGTAATGGTAGCCCGTGACGTTCGTGGCAAAGACAGAGAGATCCAGCGGCTTGCCCATGACCTGTTGCCAATTCAGGTTGAGGTCGAGGAGGTCCGTGGCTTTAATCCTGTCCAGATACGCAAAATTCGACGAATACGAAAAATTCGGGCCCGTGTACTGGTCGAGATAATTCGCGAGCATGCTATCGGTGTGCGTGAAGGTCGTGCTCAGCGTGATCTTTCCGACGCTCTCGTCCAGCGGCAGCGTATAGGAGGCCGTCATCGTGGCTTTGTTCCTCGGCGACAATTCAAGTTCATCACCTTTCCGCACCACGGGTATTATGAGGTATAAGGGCTCTCCGGCGATCTCGGGTTCCGCAGTAGGCGCGCGGGCCGAGAGAATGTCGGTGTCCAAATAGGTGTAGCCGAGCTGGAGCGTTACGCCTTCATAAGGAATGACGGTCGTATCCAGTTCCACACCGTCGATGCGCGACTTGCCGGCGTTGAGCGATGCGGAGCCTGGCGTGACGCATAGGACAAGGCCCTCCTGGCACTGCTGGCTCTGATTCATGCCGAGCAGCACTTGCTGATTGCGGAAGTCGTTGTAGAAGCCGTCGACATCGAAGGTTCCGCTTATACCGTCGTAGTCGAAGCTCGTCTTGATGCCGAGCTCGTAATCGTCCACTTTCTCCGGTCCGGCAACGCTATACGGCGCCGGGACGAGAGGGAAAATGGCACCCTGGCGATAGCCGCGCGCCCATTTGGCGTAGACCAGGATGTTGTCGGTCGGGGTATAATCCAGATCGAGCAGCCACGTCGGGGCATTGGAGCTTGCCTTGGTCGAAACAATGCAGTCACCGGCCGGCACCACCGGATTCGGTCCAAAACCTCCTCCAGGCGTTGTAACAATCCCGGGAGCGTAAGGGTTCGTGCAATTCGCGTTGACGACCATGGGTGGCAGTGGCTGCAGGGTGTGTGGATCCAGCGGGTAGCCGGGGATGTAACTAATCGCGCGGGTCGTATTGGATTCACGATCCCAGCTGTAGCGGAACCCGCCGGTCAGCTTGAACTCGTCGGTCAGCTTGTACGTCGCCTGGCTGTAAAGCGCGTAGTCGTTGGTATTGGTTGTGCCGAGCGAATAGTTGATGTCGGCGACGTGAAATGGCTTTCCTTGTAGTTCGGTAAAAATGAGCCCCAGAGGATCATAACATTGGAACGCGGCTACGTTTGGGCAACCCCCGACGACCCCCGTCTGCGCCCCAACGGGGGCGACAGGCACGCTGCCCTCCATATAACCGCCCGCCTGCCAGGACAGCCGATTGTCGAAGCTGTTCCCCTGCAGCTGAAGCTCTTCGGTGTAGGTCGCCTGGTCCGCAAACGAACGGCCGGGAATGTCCGCCAGCTCCGCAAACTGGAACGGAGATGGAGGAATGGACGGCAAGAAAGAGGTGAACGCCTTCAAATTCGTCCCAAAGAGAGGGGCGAGGATCTTGTCGTCCAGCTGCGCGTAGCTGGCGATGTTCTTGACCGCCAGATTGTCGCTGGCGTGCCAAGTCGTGGTGTTGATGATGCGCCAGCTCTCCAGCTTGGAATAGGTGTTGGGAAGGATTTGCGCCGCATCATAAAAACCGCTTCCCTGCGGGGTTCCGGTAGATAACCCGATCAAGCCATGGAATGTGAAATTACCGAGCTGCTGGCAGCCGCCGGGGATGAACGGTGAAGGAGGATTGGACAACGAAGGTGCATTGTTTTTGTTAGGGTTACATGCAACCAGCTTCTGGAAGTCGCCGTTCGTGTCGGAATTGCTGTAGCTGGCGACGATGTAATCCTCCAGATCGGGCGTGAGATCGATATCCAAGCTGGCGCGCAGCGCGGTGTAATTGACGTCGTCGAAATCCTTGGGACCGATGCCGCTGGTGTTGTTCAGATAGCCGTCGCGGCTTTGATGGTCGATGCCGAAGCGCAGGCGTATCTGGTCGTTGACCGGTATGTTGATGACGCCCTGCCCGCCTCTCATGTTGTAGTTTCCGAATGAACCCTGGACATAGCCGCCGAATTCGTCCGTCGGTTTCTGAGGCACGAGAAGGATGTCGCCGCCCGTGGTATTGCGGCCAAACAGCGTGCCTTGCGGGCCCTTCAGTACCTGGACATTTTGCAAGTCGAAGAAGTCGCCCGGCCCCGCGCCGTCGCCGCCCTGGGTGCCTTGCGTAAGGCCGCGCGGCGACACGACGTCGTCGAAGAATACGCCCACCGACGGCGCCGTGCCGATGTCCTGCGTGAAGCCGCGGATGGCGAAGCTCGAATTCTGGCTACCGAATTCCGTGTTCGCCTGCAGGGACGGCGTGTATTTCGCGAGATCATCCGCGTTGACGACGTTATGGTTCTGCAGCTGCTGCTGGTTGAACACCGTGATCGAGATCGGAACGTCCTGCAGTCGTTCCTCTTTGCGGCGCGCCGTGACCACAACCTGCTCGATTTCGTTTGCGCTGGCCGCGACCACCGTATCGGCGGCTCGCACGGCGGCTGGGGCCATCAAACTCAAATTCAGCGCGGTGGTGACAAGAAACACCGACTTTTGAAACTTGCTCATGGTTTCCCCTCACTGCTTTGGTTGGAGCCTTCGCTCGGCTCAAGAACTGACTGCTACCGCGTTTCCATGTGTGCAAACGTGATGCGAACGTGCCCGTCGCCCCTTTGCTTCCGGCACAGCAAAACAATGCCATGCGTCATCGCTTCCCGGATATGCAGCTGGCCCTCGGCCATGGCGCACCGAAACGTCCGCGCGCAAGTCATGGCTTGGGGCAAAGATGCCCGATCGTTCCTTGTTTCGCATTTGGGGCCCCTCCCATGTAAGCTCGCTGCCCGCTCAACCGGAATTATTTGTCGTGTTTCGGACGACAGACCCGCGCCGGTTGCCGCACGCACTTCTTACCTTATTCTAGCCTTGATTGCAGAACCGCCGTCAAGATGCTAGTGCACTGACTCATACAAAAGGTACAGCCAGATACATAGCGCCCACGCTGAATGTCGCCTCTTCTCAAAGGTTGCCGTTAACGGGCCAATGAATCTTTTGTATGCATCCGTGCACTAGCATGTAACATTGGTGCCGTTAATGGGCACTTTGCCGATCCGGCACAGGCCGCTTCTGAAGAGTTAGTCCGTCGCTCAGGGGACGGTAAGACCACCATCGACGACCATCAGAGATCCAACGACATAACTCGCCTCGTCGGAAGCCAGGAAGAGAATGGCCGCAGCCACCTCCTCCGGCCCCGCCATCCTGCGGATCGGAATCTTCGCCTGGAGTGCCGCCCGCAACTCGGGATTTCCGGTTCCTGCCGCCACCATCGGAGTCTCTGTCATACCAGGACAGACGGCGTTGACCCGAATACCATGTCGGATCAAGTCGAGCGCAGCAGCCCGGGTCAATCCGGCGACGCCGTGTTTGCTGGCGACATAGGACGCCTTGTTCGGTACTCCGGCCAGACCGATGGCGGACGCCGTGTTCACGATCGCCGTCCCACCCGATTTTTTCAATGCCGGCACCTCGGCCTTCATCGCACGAAACACGGCGCTGACATTGGTGGCGATTACACGATCCCAGTCCTCGACGCGGATGTCCTCGAATTCCGCGTAGGGAGGGTTGTTCACACCCGCATTGTTCACGGCGACGTGAAGCGCGCCATAGCGTTTCGTGGCGTGATCGACCATGGCGATACAAGCCGCATAGTCTGTCACGTCCGCCCCGATGCTGGTGGCTGTGCCGCCGCTCCTCTCGATTTCGGCCGCCGTCTCCGCCGCCCCATCGGCATTCAGATCGGCTACGACGACTTTGGCACCTTCGCGCGCGAAGGCTCTGGCCGTAACGAGCCCGATCCCGCTGGCCGCTCCCGAAACCAGTACGACTTTGCCATCGAAGCGCACGATCACCGCCATTCTCCCGGCCCCTCCCGCACGGCGCGTTTGCATGGACGCATTTTTGCGCAGGTCAAAAAGGCTAGTGTGTTAGGAACGCGGTCGTCAACGATGCCTTGCCCCGTTGCATAAGGGGAAAACGGAAATACTCACCCATGACTGCCGGTCTCGAACCGTTCCCGAGCAGGCCATGCAACGCATCCCGACGGATTGCCTCAGTGCCGTCGGCGGCCCACAGTCGTCAACACCGTCGCCGAGGGCAACTTAACAGGGGCAGCGGCCTCGTCGTCCGGCAAACCCGTTGCCGGCGGCTTCGAGGCCACCGGGAACCACTTCACTTTGTCGCGCATGTGCTTCTCCATGAGCCGGCCGGCCACCACCGAGTCGCGTTTGGAGATGGCCTCGACAATCTCGGCTCTTTGCCGGTCTGCAAGCGCCAGCGATACGCCGCCTTGAATGTTCCCAAAGCTGCCATTGAAGAGGAAGAAATCCAGCATTCGCCAATTTCTGGTGGCGCGATCCCCGGCGAATTGGGAGTGGCACATATCGTGAATTCGGCGATGAAATTCCGCTATGAGGTCCACATAGGGCTCCGTTATTTGTTGCCCTTTTTTCGGCGCGATTCGTTTGATTTTTTGCTGCGTCGCATCCAAATGTGCTATCTCATTGGCATAATGTCGTTTGGCAGCCATCGATGCGATGGCCCCTTCCACTCTGCTGAAGACGAAAACAAAGTCTTCAATCTCGGATAGGGTGGGCGATATTACCTTGCAGCCGACTTGTGGCGTAATTACCAGGTACCCCTCAGCACGCAAATGATTCAATGCCGCCATAACCGGCGCCCTGCTCGCACCAAATTCTTTCACCAGATCGTTGACCAGTATCTCCTGACCAAAACGATATTGACCTCGCAACAATCGCGTTTCAATCTCGTCGCAGATTGCGGCGGTCTTTCCAGACAAAGCCTTATTTTCTGCAATCACGCGACTTGCACTGTGCTTAATTTCCATGATCATCCGATCCTTCTCATACTTTGGCGTGGGGCGAAGACGCAGAGCGATTCGCTCATCGCCCAAAGCAAGGCGGGACCCCGCCGGAAACTGCTTGCCGCGCTCCAGGGGCGCGATGGCGTTCCCGGCAATGGCACCCGTATGCCATAGTACGGCCACCAGCAGCAGGAGACATCGTCATGACCACCCCGACCGAAACCGTCACCGCCTTCCTCGCCATGTGGAAAAAACCCCGCGGCTTCGGCGAGGCGGTGCAAGCCTATTTCACGCCGGCGACGATTTGGGAAAATGTCGGCATGACGAAGACTACCGGTCCGGAGGAAGCCCTGATGGCCTTTCCCGGCTTCGGTGATGGCGGCCCGCCAATTCGGGTCGATGTGCTCGCCATCGCCGCGACGGGCGACAGGGTTCTGACCGAGCGGATCGACCATATCATGGGGCCGGATGGAAAGCCCATGCTGTCCATTCCGCTGATGGGTGCCTTCGAAGTGAAAGACGGCAAGATCACTGCTTGGCGCGACTATTTCGACACCGCCGGCTTTGCTGCTGCCGCGCAGGGGTAAAAGGCCGACAGCAGCGAGACACGGCAAACCGCTGTGCGGCGCCGCGTCTGTTCGCCCGTGACGCTGCGGCTGTTGGTGCCGTAACAAGTCACTCTTCATTCAGAATCAGATCGGACGCCCGCCAAGCCATGGCCATGACGGCGGCATTGGAGGGACCGGAGACCAGAGTCGGCATGACTGAGGCATCAGCAACACGCAGGCCCGCAACGCCGCGAACACGCAACGCACTATCCACGACGGCGAGGCGATCTTGCCCCATTTTGCATGTCCCTGCCGCATGAAACATGGCGTTTCCCGTCCGCCGAACCACGTCCAGGATCTCGTCATCGGCGGTAACGCCAGAACCGGGAAACGACTCTTCCGCAACGTATTCCTGCAACGCCGGCTGGCTGTAAAGCCGACGCAAATAGCGCACGATTGCGACGGCGGTGCGCCGATCCTGGTCTGCAGACAAATAGTTCGGCCTGATGGTCGGTTCAACGACCGGGTCGGCCGACCGAATTCTGACCGAGCCTTGGCTTTCCGGTCGCAGCTGATAACCAAGAAATTGCATTCCGTGGCCTGGCTCGAAGATCATGTCTCTCCCTTTGGTGCGATCGAGCGAGAACGGCGCCGCAGCAATCTGGGCATCCGGCCGCTCAAGGCCCGGCTGAGTCCTGACGGACGCCCACACTTCATGGGAGCTCGTCGCCATCAACCCGCGTTTGAAGAGCAGATACTGCAACGTGCTTACGATAGGCCGAATACCGGCAAATTCGCCGTTATAGCTTATCGGCCGTTTAAGCCTGTGCTGGACGAACCCCATCCAATGCTCGCGCAGATTCTCCCCCACGCCCGGGCTGTCGTGGACGACGCCAATTCCAAGGCCGCGAAGATGCTCTGCCGGTCCGATTCCCGAAAGCTGCAAAAGCTGCGGAGATTGAATTGATCCGGCCGCAAGAATGATTTCGTTGCCGGCCCTATATTCGCAACGATTGCCATTTTCGACGCAGGACACCCCGAGCGCGCGCGCTCCCTCGAAAATAATTCTTTCGACGAATGTGCGGGTGCAAATCTTCAAATTCTTGCGATGCTCGATGGGATGCAAGAATGCACTTGCAGCGCTCACCCGCACGCCGTTCTTGATCGTCCGCATCGCATAACCGATGCCTTCCTGATCGAGACTGTTGATATCGTCCTTTCGTTGCAACCCCAGCGATACGCCCGCTCTGATAACTGCCTCGCTGAGCGGATGACGATCGGGATGGCGCGAGACATGCAACGGTCCGCCCGCGCCGCGCACCCCATCCGCTCCCAACGCATGATCTTCCATCTTCCGGAAGCACTCGGCCATATCCTTCCATCCCCACCCCTGGGCGCCGAGAGTAACCCAATGATCGAAATCCTGGGGCTGTCCGCGGACGTAATGCATTCCATTGATAGAGCTTGACCCTCCGAGCGTCACCCCTCGCGGCCACGCCTCCGCGATGAACGCATTACCCTCCTCCGGCTCGGTGGTAAATTTTCGAACAAAGGTCTTGTCGTCGACAAGCTTACCGAAGCCCTTGGGCATGGAGATCAGGAAAGATCGGTCCGGCCCGCCCGCCTCGATCAGCAGAACGCGCGCCCGCCTGTTTTCGGACAGCCGGTTTGCGAGAACGCACCCCGCTGCCCCGGCGCCGACGATGATATAGTCAAAGCTGTCCACGAGCCGCGCCCCCTTCACCGAATTCGATTGGTCTTGCGCATCGCCTTTGAACGTACGCCGTTGGTCGCCTGGCGATGTCAAGCGCCACGGCCCAACGCCGGAGAAGAATGCTATAGGAAAAACAAGAGATTCTTGTTTCGTACAACGCGTTCATCCAAGTCGATGCGCCGCGAGAGAAGACGGAACCCGTCGTTCCCCTTTTTCAAGATATCCTCGCGTCCATATATGGTTTGCTCATGCTCGTAGAGACGGCGGAAGCGCGAGGCAATCCCATAGGACAGGACAAGGTACTCCCCGTCCTTGTCATGGTGATAGGCTTCGACGTTGGTCACGACGCGGCGCATCCTTTGAGCGGGATCGAGCATCGTTTGCAATCCCGTCTCGAACTGACGGACCCTCAGATCGAGGGCCTTGCGATCATCGTCATAGGGCATGACTTCTTTCGCGGCCGCCGTGCTCTTATCCTTGCGGAAACGCTCCTCGCGGATCACCATTTGATAGCGGATCTGGGGATCCACCACGGTCTCCAGCCAGTCGCGCAACCGCTCGCTATCGAGCATCCGCGCCTCTCTATAGAGAAACTGCTCGATCTCGTGATGCAATTCGACTGATACAGGGCGGCGATTTGACATGTTCCGGCACCTTATTTGCGGCTTCCCGCGAGGTTCTATTTGCGAAGCAGGCTTCGTTTCCAATTCGCGGTGTTCGCTTCGAGCTCTTTCCAGTCCTTGGCCGCCATACAATCCGCGTAAAAACGATAGAACCCTCTGTAGGCGAGCTCGCTAATGAAATCGCCGACAACCAATCCGGGAAACTCCGGATCCTCGCGCTCATTGCCCTGCCCCATTTGACACGTCACGAGCCCTTGTCGCGTGACATACCCCTGGTTGGGCTGATTGCAGTATTCGAAATTGTCGATGTCATCCGACTCGAGCGTGCCAGCACTGCCGAATGTAAAATTGTTGGCCGCTTTGACCTTCTGCTTATGGTCTTCGGGCATATCCTTCTCGACAATGGACCACGTCATGATTTCGATCTGGTTGGGGCCGATGGGATTCCAGACCTTGAACGCGTTGGTGCCGAACAGATAAGCGCAATTGGGAAATATGGCTCCGTCCCAATGGCCGCTATAGAGCTGGGCTCGCCTCGCGCCGAATTTCTCCGCCAGCTCAGCCTCCCGGCGGGTATACCATTCCCGAATTTCCGGGAACATCTCACCCACCGTGATCGTCCCGGCCCCGTAGAGAACCCCCAATCCGTGCCCATTCCTCGACGTGACCTGGAATCCGACATCTGGTCCGGCGATGTATTTCACGTCCAGCGGGTTCGGCAACAAGACCGAATTGATGGGCGCGTGGGTCCAGGGGACATGATAGGCGTCGCCGATGAAGTTCTCGGTGGGCACCTTCCAGTTGCCGCGGATGATCGACCGGCTTGGCGGACCAAGCAACTCGACGCCGCCGGGCAGATTGGCCCAGTTATCGATGAGCGGGCCGATCTCACCCAGATAATCGGCCAGGGTCGGCGCCTGGGGATCCATGCATCCGAAGATGAAGCCCCTGAAGCTCTCCACCTTCGGAACGGGGCGCAACCCCCAACGGCTTCGGTCAAATCCCTTGCCGTAGGCTTCCTCTTCGGCCGGCACCGCTTTCAGCTCGCCGTCGATGCCATACGCCCAACCATGATAATTGCAGGAAAGCCCGCGCGTGTTGCCGGCTTCCGCCATGCACAATTTCATCCCGCGATGCCTGCACTGATTGAGGAACGCTTTGATGGACCCATCGCGCTGCCGCAAGACGATGACCTCGTCTTCGCCCATTTTCGTCACGCAAAAGTCGCCAACATCGGATATCAGGCTCTCATGCGTCAGAAACAGCCAGCACCGCGCGAAAATCCGCTCGAGCTCCAGTTCGTAGATTTCCCGTTCCCAGAAAATACGCCTGCTTTGGGTCGCATTCTCGACATCCACGAGTTCCCGAATATTCACCATGAGATTTCTCCAGCTAGCGCGTTGAGCGAGCGCGCAATTGCGTCGCGGTGTCTTGCCTCCGCGAGAGCCGGCGCAGGCTGCGGCCAGAATGCCGGTAGGCACCGTGCAACATTTTAGTATGTTTGTGAAGCCCTCGGAACAAACGCGCTTGAGGGGCAAAGCGCCGCAGACTCGGGACAAGCGGGCGAGCCGTTGTGCCGCGAGCAGCAGCGGAAAATTGCGCGGGGTGGCTGTATTTTTCTTGATCGCTGCGGCAAGCTCGATCGCCATCTGCGGCTCGTCTCTGGCGTCATTGACCGCCAACTCAGCTGTGACATACTAACCTTTTTCCGGGGTGAAAATGAGCGATCGACCTGCTTTGCAATCGAATGGCTGGGATGAAGCCTATGACATGGTCATCGTGGGAAGCGGCGCCGCCGGGCTGACCGCGGGCATTATCGCGGCACGTCGGGGCCTCAAGCCGCTCGTCATCGAAAAAGCGGCCGTGTGGGGAGGTACCTCGGCCTTGTCCATGGGCGGCATGTGGGTGCCGGGCAATCAACTGATGACAAAGGCCGGCCGCAAGGATTCCAAAGAAGAAGGAATCAAGTTTCTGAACAGGGTTGTTCCCGTCGACGGCCCTGCAACCGCTTCAGATCGACAAATCGCGTTTGTCGACAACGCGACGCGGATGCTGGATGAGTTGATCGATGCCGGTATGCAATTGAGGGCGGACATCGATCACCCCGATTACCTCTCCGAAGAGCCTCACGCCAACGTCGGACGGTGCGTGGACACGAAAATTTTCGACGGAAAAAAGCTCGGTCCCTGGCTGAAGACGATGCGGCGCAGCACGTTGCCGTTCGCGGTCGGGTTGGCGGACCTGCCGGTTATGGGAAGAGGCGACAGGGGCAGGATGGCCTATGTCTTTCTGCGATATTACTTTCTCAAGATGCTCGGCCAGGAGCCGCTCGGCGCCGGCGGGAGCCTGGTCGCCCAATTGATGGCCGTTCTCCAGCAACATCAGGTTCCTGTCTGGCTCGAAACGCGCCTCGAGGAAATCGTCTTCGACGGCGGGCGAGCGGTGGGTGTCATTGTCCGCTCGCCAGGACGCTTGCGCCGCGTAGCCGCTTACGCCGGAATCCTCCTGTGTTCGGGCGGCTTCGCCCATGATGAAGGCCTTCGCCGACGCATGCATAACGTAACCGGGTCTTTGTCGGGTGCCAGCCCCGACGACACCGGCGACGTCATCAAGATGGCGGACGGAATAGGCGCCATGACGGAGATGTCTGACGATGCGTGGTGGGCCAGCTCTTTCGTTATGCCGGACGGAACGCCGGCCCTGTCCCATCTTGAGCGCTCGCTGCCGTTCAGTATCTGCGTGGGCTTGGATGGCAAGCGCTTCATGAACGAGTCAGAAGACTACTATTCATTTGGACGCGCCATAGTCCGGCGAGGCGTGAATGAGCCAGTGTGGCACATCATCGACGCCCGCCACCGCCAGCGTTACGCATTTCTAGGGAATCCCCCGGGCCACACGCCCAAGGCCCTGATCGACGCCGGCTTTTTCATCGCCGCCAATAGTCTTTCGGAGCTGGCGCAGAAGTGCGGCATCGACGAAGCCGGTCTCAAAGCCACGGTGGATCGTTTCAACGGCTTTGCGAGATCCGGGGTCGACGAAGATTTCCATCGCGGCGAATCCAAATACGATCGGTTTTGGGGCGATTCAAACCAGAAGCCTAACCCGAATCTCGGGCCGATTGAGCGCGCACCTTTCCTGGCGACACGAATTCGTGCGGGGATCTCGGCACGAAAGGCGGATATGTTACCGACGCCAACGCGCGGGTGCTGAACCGCGAAGGCAAGCCCATAGAAGCGCTTTACGCGTCGGGGAATGTGTCGGCCCCGGTCATGGGCAAGTCCTATCCTGGCCCCGGCGTTACGCTCGGTCCGGCAATGACCTTCGCCTATCTCGCGGCCGAGCACGCGGCCCGACGGCGCTCGAATCAGTAACCTGTAGCCGGCGGGTAGCGCCGTTGATGAAGGCACGCTGTCGCAGACGATATTATCGCTCTGCTTCGCCGCCGAAATATCTCCCGCCCTGCGGTACGGCGGGTAAGGCTCGAATCCAGGCTTTGTCACTGGAGGCTATGGTACGAGGCAGCATTGCGCTGGGCTCAGCGGGCGGCGAATAGGCACTTTGCATTGCAGCGATGGCCGGTTTCCAATCAAAAACCGCGTTGGCTACTTCCAACGATATGAGCGCGGGCGACCGGCTCTCGGAACCCATCGGCAATGCCTTTCCCTCTTGGCGGCGACCAGTCCAAACGAGGCCTGTCCACTCGGTTGAATTCCGATCACCCCTTGTTTTGTGCAAGCGCCGCGGTCTCCAGCAAGAAGGGGGCAACGACGGAGGAATTGATCTTGCAGTCGAGCAGGATGGGGCCATCCGGACTGGCCAGCATGGGTGCGAGTGCGCGCAGTTCGTCGAGCGTGCGCACGGTAGCCGCCTGGAAGCCGAAAGCCTCTGCCACCGGCGCAAAGTCGATATCCGGGAATTGCGAGAGTTCGACGGCCATGCTGCGCTCCTTGAGAAAATGCAGCTCGGCGCCGTACGCGCAATCGTTCATCAAGACGATGACAAGGGGGATATTTTCGCGAGCCACAGTCTCCAGCTCGCTCATGGTCATCAGAAAGCTGCCATCCCCGAGCAAGAGCACCGTCGTGCGCTGGGGCGTTCCGACCGCAAAGCCCATGGCGGTTCCAAAGCCCATGCCGATCGACGCGAAATCACTCGACTGCTTGAAATAAGCAGGGCCGGGAACGGAGATATAGGGAGCCATCACCAGGAAGTTGCCCGCGTCATAGACCAGGTTTCGATTGGCGGGCAGCAGACGGTCCAATTCCAGGGCAAGAGACCTGGGGTCCACCGTTCGCGGCGTATTCATCGGCTGAAAATCGTCCGCAAGATCGAACTCAGCGAGCCAGCGAGCGTTCTTTTCGCTACGCATCGGCATTTCCGATTGCTGGCGGGGGGCAGTCGCGGCAAGCAACTGTTCGACGGCAAGTTTCGCGTCGCCGACAACGGCAATGTCGGCATGGAACCAGCGGCCGATGTTGCTTCGCATGTTGTCGATCTGGACCAAAGGCAGGTCGGCCGGGATCGACAATCCGTAACTGGTCGTCTGCTGGTTCAGACCGGCGCCGATGGCAACAATGCTGTCGGCCTGCTCGATCAAACGCCGCCCGCCGGCGTGAGAAAACGACCCCAGCACACCGCAGTCGAAAGGATGGCCGCGGAACATGTCCTTTGCTTTCATCGTCGTCACGAGCGCCGCGCCCACATGGTCAGCCAAGCGGACGATCGCCTCGCGCGCGCCTGCGCAATGGGCGCCCCAGCCGACGATGAACAGCGGCTTGCGGCTCTTCTCGAGCAAGGAAGCCGCTGCTTGAATGGCGCCGGCGCGAGCCGGCCGGGGAACGGCCTTGGCCGGCTCTACGCGTCCGGGTGCCGTTGCGACCGGATCAATCTTGCCCTGCTGGACATTGGACGGGAGCAGCAACGCAACGGCGCCGTGTTGCGTGGCTGCGGCAGCCTGCGCAAGCGTTCGGCGCGCCGTGGCAGCATCGTATGCGACGAAAGCCTTGATGCCGGCGCTTTGCAGCACCGCCAACGCATTGAAGCCCCACGCCTTGCGGTCGGGGCCCACGCCGTTTGGCGCAGCCGCCGCGTTTGGTGCATCGCCCAGAATGATCAAGACCGGCGAGCCGGTGCGTTGCGCATAAACAGCGCCATGCAGGCCGTTGGCGGTGGCTGGGCCCCGGCCAAGGATAACGATGCCCAAACGCCCTGTTGCAGCAGCATAGCCTTCGGCCATTGTCACGGCGTTGTTTTCGTGGCGAGCGCCATAGAACCTCACGCCTGCGGAATTGATCATGGTAACCAGCTGGGCGGTGTCGTCGCTCATCAGCCCGAATACGCATTCGACGCCGAGGGCTTTGATGTCCGCGGCAAGCATCTCATAGGCCGGTATGGCTGAAACTTGCATTGCTGGTTTACCTTCCTGTTCGTTTCGTCCTTGGGAGCTCGGGCGCCGGTTCGCGGTGCAGCGTTTCATTCAATCGAGCGCCGAAGAACTCGAGGGGACGGGAGATCAGCATGCGTGCCGTCGTCGTTGAAGGGCGGCTCACTCTGGTGCCCCTTTGGATTTGTCAAAGCAGGTTATTGGCAACCTCGCCACCCAGAGCGATCAGGCCCCAAGTGGAAAAATTCAGATCTTCGCGAAGCAGAACGTGGCTGGCGCCTGCATGTGCGTCGCGGAATATGCGTTGTATGGGGTAACCGTCATAAAGACCGTGCGCGCCCGCCAGCGCATACAAGATGTCGACCGCCTCGGTGCATAGCGCAGTTCCATATGAGACGTTTCGCTTGGCGCGAAGCTTCGTCTCCTGGTCGGGAATCTCATGACGGTTGGCAAATTCCTGCGCTGCCAGAAGGTCGGAGCGGATCAGCTGCCGCGCCGCTTCGATCCTCGCACCTGCAGCACCGACCCGCATCTGCATGGTGTCGGTGTAGCCGGCGCTGCGCTTCTTGAGTAACTCGATGGTGAGTTCGAGCGCGGCCTGTGCATTTCCAACCAGCGGAGAAGCGATGACGTGACCGGAGATCATTGAGAGCGCCACGCGATACAAAGGGCCCGGGTTGCTGCTGGCTCCAGGGAAATCATCGCCACCGCGCATGTGGTACATGCTGAGGGTGCGGTGCGTGGGCACGAATACATCTTTCGCCACGACGGTCATGCTGCCGGTAGAGCGCATGCCGAGCACCTGCCAGTCATCCACGATCTCATATTCGGACTTGTGCAGCAGGCACAGTCGATAGTCGACGACTTTGTCTTCATCGCGCACGGTAACCGCGAGCATATCCCAGTCGGACACGGTGACGCCGCTGGAAAAATTCCAGCGACCGCTGATGACATACCCGCCGTCGACAGGACGGCCCTGTCCCTGTGCAACGGCCACACCCGAGGCGATGAATGCTTCCGGATTGGCTCCCCAGACTTCCGCCTGCGCCTTGTCCTCGTAAAGCGCCAACACCCAGTGATGATTGATCAGGTTGATCCCGGTCCAGGATGTGGAGGCGCAACCGCGACCAAGCTCATAAGCGATGTCGAAGCAGGCGACGAAGTCGAGTTCCATGCCCCCCCATCGCTTAGGCTGCGACACACGAAGGACACCCGTGCGGTGCAGATCGAAAACCGTCTCGGGCAGCAACTTGCGGGCCTCCTCGCTACGCGCGACGCGGTCGCGCAGCGCCGGCACAAGCTCACGCGCACGCCTGACTGCCTCGGCGTGGGAGACACCGGAGAACGAAGGCGCTTTCATTCGACACCCCCGAATGCGATATCGGCGCCATCCCCGAAGTTTCTACTCATAGCATCCTTGATGTTAAGCTCATCATTTCCTAAGTCGCCCCCAGTTTGATCCGTACATGCTGGTTGCTCGCCGCCGAACATCTCGGCGATTTGAGTCGCAACTCTCTGCATAGCTCCCAAAGCTGAACTATCGACCCGAGGCATTTCGGTTGGCGGACGAGCACCTGCACTTGTCGAACTGGTGGAGTTCAATCATGTTACCGCAAGGGTCATTCACGAAGATCTGCTCGGATTCCGGCCCCGTGACACCCACGAGCGACCAATGGGGCACACCTGAGCGGACAAGCTCTGCTTTTGCCTCGATGATGTTTTCGACCGCCAGCGCGACGTGGGCTGCTGTCGGATCCTGCCCCGGTCCCTTGGCGAACGGGGACGGCAAATCGCCCCCAATCAAATGTATCTGACCGCCATCGCCGACATTCATCCACCAGCCGGGAACGCCGGGAAAGTTTGGCCGATTTCCGTCGTAGCTCAACCCCAAAACATTGACATAAAAATCACGAACAGCATCCAACGACTGCGCGCCAGCATCGATCCGGACTGCATGATGGTGAATTTCGAGGATTTTGATGGGCATGGCGATCCCGGAGCCGCTATCTGCATCTTTTTTCGAACGTTGGAATGCTAGTATCGCAGCCCCTCATTGTCCATAGCACATCGACGCCGATCAGCCATTCATGGCCAGATCGAGGGCGAAGCCCTTCGCGTCGGGCGCATGACCGAACACATCGCGCGTGTGGAGTTCAAGCTGGGATTGCGCCGGCCGGCCGCCCCACCCGAGCTCCCACGTCCATCCCGACGGATTGCCGCTGTAGAAACTGAGCTGCTCGTCGTTGGAATGCATGCCAAGCTGCATTGCGACAGGGATATTTCTTGCCCGGACCAGATCGTGGGCGATGCCGATATCCTTGAGGTTCGTGTATTCGAACATCATATGATGAACCCGCTTGCCTTCGAGCGCCGGCGCGAACGCCAAAGTATGCTGCCGGCTGTTTATATGCATGAACACGGGCTGCGCAATCGCGCCATTGGGAAGACGAATGTGGTATCCGACGGCGCCGACAAATCCCAAAATCTCATAGAATGGCCGCAAACTCGATCGGGCCGGGAACACGAAACCCCAGATACGCAACATCGTCGCAGCCGTCCAAATGCAAGACGATGCGGTGGTGCCACTCATCAATCCGGAGATAAGCCCTGTCGCCTTCGCCCTCGTCTAGGAATTCCATGCCGGCAATTTCGCAGGCGTAAGCCCTCCAACGATCAAGATCTGAAATCGACAAACCGACATATCCAAGCTCGGTAACTTTAGACATTGCGTGCTCCCGTGAAATTATATTTGACGATCGGCCCGTCCGGTCGCGTAGACCGTGGCGCCCGTCTCACCCAAGGCAAGCGCGATGCCCTTACCCGCGCCACGGCGGGCACCCGTCAGAACAACAATGCGCTCGCATCCGTGCTCGGCGCTCATTGCGCGCTTCTCTTTGCTTGCACGCTTGGCAGGCCTTCATGGGCCATTGGATCGTCCATGCTGCACGCTCCGCCGCGCTCTAGCCTTACGGCGTTGGCCGAGAGGCGGCGTCTAATATGTTAGAATGTAAAAGGGCAAGCCGACATGGTGCCGCTTACCGGAGGGGCGGAGGCTCTCCGACGACCCGGCGGGCCAAGTCTTGCATCGAGCCGCCCGCTCGGTCGTAGACGTGTGCCCGCTTCATAAACCAGTGCGCGTCGCACTCCGACTGGAAGCCGATGCCGCCGTGCAGCTGGATCGCGGCCCGGCCGTTCTCGTGGGCGGCCTGTGCGGCGACGAGCTTCGCGGCTGCGGCTTGTAGAACGGCGTCGCCCGCGCCGGCCAGGACCTTCAAGGACGCGAGGTTTGTCTGATACCAGCTCAGCCGCGCGCGAACCCCCATGTCTGCACAACGATGCTTGACCGCCTGAAAGACGCCGATGGGCTTGCCGAACTGCTCGCGCACCTTCGCATATTCGACCGTCAGGTGGCAGGCGTGCTCGGCGAGTCCGGTCAAGGCCGCCGCCAGCAACACCTGCGCTCGCAAGGCGAGCGGCGCCTGCCCGGCGCTGATCCAGTGTTTCGGCCGGCGCATTGCCAGCCCGCCGGCATGCATCGTCACCGACTCGTCCAGGCACTGATCGGGCCGATGCTCGGTGAACGCCGCAGAGTCGAACAGGCCCATCCCCTCGTCGCTCCAAACGAGCAATGGGACTCCCTCGTTCCAGTCGAAAACAAAAGCGGGAATAGGGTCGGTAGCCTTTGGCGCGGCAATGATCGCGAGCGCGGCCGAGGTCTTTCCAGCCACCAAATCGCCCGCCAAAACTGTATCGCCGGCCTGAAAGGCGACATGCGCCCCGAGCACCGTCGCAAACGCCGAGGGGCTGACGAGATAGCGCCCGCACTCGCGCTGCACCAGCATCTCCTCGACCAGGCCGAGACCGGCGCCGCCGATCTGCTCCGGCAGGCCGACGCCGATCCATCCGAGTTCGGCCATTCCCGCCCGTACCGCATCGAGATCAACGGGCGCCGCCTTGGGCCGTAGCCGTTCGATCGGCAGCTCGCGCGCGAGATAATCGCGTACCGAGTTGGCGATCATCGTCTCGTCTTCGTTCGGCAACAAATCCCACATCGAACGCTCTCCCGTGCGGCCTCAACGAGGTAGGCCGAGCAAGCGCTCGCCGATGATGTTGCGGTGGATCTCCGACGTGCCCCCCGCAATTGTCGCGGCGAATGCTCTGAAGTAGCCGTAGACCCAGGATTCCGAATCCGTCCGGCTGAGGCTCTGCGCGCCAAGGATATCGAGCGCAGAACGTCGGATAGCCTGTTCCAGCTCGGCATACGGCATGTGCATGATCGAGCCTTCGGCGCCGAGTTCCATCCCGCGTTCGGCCGCCGCGACCATCATCAGCATGAGGGAGCGGAGCGATTGCAGCTGGGCGCGCAGTATCCCGAGGCGCTCGGCGATAGCTTGGTCCTTGATCGCGGGTTCGTCGCCGCGCGGCCCGGTATGCGAGCGCGCGTACGCAATGAGCTCCTCGAACGCGACCTCAAGCTCACAGAACCCGCCGAAGGCCGCCGGCCCACGCTCGAATCCGAATGTCGTCATCGCCACCGACCAGCCGTCGTTGACCTCCCCGACGATATTGGACAGTGGAATGTGAACGTTGTCGTAGAAGACCTCGCAGTTGTGGTAATGGCCGTCGAGCGCAGTGATCGGCCGGATGTCGACGCCGGGCAGATGCATGTCGCATATCACCCAGGTCAGGCCGCGGTGCCGGCCTTCCGGCGCCCCTGTTCGGACAAGCAGTTCCTGATAGTCGCTCAGATGCGCGAAGGTGGTCCAGATCTTCTGGCCGTTCACGACGAGATGGTCTCCATCCACCACTCCGCGCGTTCGCAGGCTCGCGAGATCCGATCCGGCGTTGGGCTCCGAGAAGCCCTGACACCAAGTCGCCTCGCCGTTCAGAATGCGTGGCAGATGAAAGGCCTTCTGCGCCTCGGAGCCGCGCGCGATCAAGGTCGGCCCGGCGTGATTCAGGCCAAGCCAGCAACTATCCATCACGATCGGGCAGCGCGCGGCGGCATACTCTTCGCACCAGATGAGCTGCTGCGACGGCGACAGGCCGCGACCGCCATATTGCTTCGGCCAGGCGATGCCCGCCCAACCGCCGTCGAACTGAGCCCGTTGCCAGGCGCGGTCGTAGGCCATCTGCTCCAGGATCGTATCCGGGCGCCGCTCTGTGGGCTTGTTGGCGTGCAGCCATTCGCGGACTTCCTCGCGGAACAGACGATCTTCGGTCGACTCGCGATACTGCATTTGGTTTTCCTTATGCTGCCCGGTTCCGCCGGGGGCGACGCTCGGCCTCGAGCTCGATACGTTGCCCTAAAGCACTGTCCAGCAGGCGACCATGTCCGCGTCACTCCACGAATTCGAATATCACTCCGAGATTCGCCGCCGCCGGCACGGCGATCGCGCCCGGTGCGCCGCCGGGAACGGTTTGCAGATCGCGCTCTGCGAAGTAGCGCTTCGCCCGATCGATGTTGCAGACGCCGAACACCGTGGAACGGATGCCGTCCCCGTAGCGATACAGGTGGCGGGCCAGTTCGCCGTCGCCGGTTGGCGAGAGGAGCTCGACGACAATGTCAGCGATCTGTAATCCGACAGCCCGGGCGGCAATCGTTGGCCGCACGGCTTCGTAGATGGGCTCGCCGCCGAGGAAGCTCTGTAGAAACGCGCTCGCCGACTCGATGTCGTTGACGGCGTGGGTGTAGCCCTTCTGGTCTGTGAGGCCGAGCGGGTGGGAGAGCCAATATTCGGCCGACCTGAGTGAAGTGCCCGGCCCGGCGCCACCGTCCTTGAGCTCCCACTCCCAGTTGTGGAAGTAATCGTGATAAAATTCGAATGAAGCGCCAAAGCCGTCGGCAGGGTGTGTGTGCAAAGCTCCGTCCTTGGTTTCCCTCACCACTCGAATGCCTCGCTCGGCGATCGCCTCCCGGACGACATCCATGTCCGCCTGGTATTCGATTCCGACATAGTGCGGCCCGTATCGCGAATTGAGCAGGTATACACTCGGCACGAACATTTCGAAGAGTACGCGCCCGATCTCGAAGAGGCCGGCGTGCATTTCGGGCTTCGGGATATCGATGACAAATGTGGCGCCGTATACGCCCTGCAAGTGGCGGATGCTCGCATTGAAGTCCTCGAGCACGACGTTCATGTGGTTGGCGGTAAGCGGCCGGATGGTTGTGACCAAGACAATCTCCGTAAGGTTTATCTCTAAGGCACCAGGCTTGCGTGAGCGCGCCGCGACGCCGGGGCTCAGCTCCCAGTCCGGCCCTTGACGTCCAGCGCGGGATTCGGCGGCCAGTCCATGGAGTATTCAGCCGGTCGTTTTTCGGCGAATGCCCTGAGCCCCTCGGCGACGTCGCCCGATGCGAATACCCGGTGGACGACGTGCTCATAGTACCGGTGATGCTCTTCCAGCGCCCGGTCCCGCCAGTAGCGGATCACCTGTTTGGTACCCCAGAGCGCGGCCTGGGAGAGCCGGCTCATCCGCTCGGCACGCTGCATCGCCGCCGCCATCAAGTCCGAAGCGGTCAGCACCCGCTGGACGAGTCCCAGCCGGAATGCGTCCTGCGCGCTCAAGCGGTCGCCCACCAACATGAGCTCCATGACCGCCCCGAGCGGCATCAGCCGGGGCAGTGTGACCGCGGCGATGCCCGCGATGAAGCCGCGCTCCACCTCCGGCAGACCGAACCACGCGCCCTCCGCCGCCAGCCGGAAGTCGCAGCAGAGCGAGAGTTCGAGCCCGGCGCCCACCGCCAAGCCATTGATGGCTGCGATAACCGGTTTCTCGCACTTGGCAACACGGAGGATGTCCTGCTCGGTGGCCATAGGCAGCTTCAAGCCCTCGTCGGCCAAGCCTTGCATCTCGATCAGGTCGACGCCGGAGCAGAAGGCCTTGTCGCCCGCGCCAGTGATGATCATCACGCGCTGGCCGTTATCCCGGCTGAAATCGGCCACGGCCTCCTCCAACGCCGAGACGAGCGGAGCATTCAGGGCGTTGCGTCGCTCCGGCCGGTTCAGAGTGAGCACGGTCACTCGACCATGCAGGTCGACCTTCAATTCGTCCGCCATCGATCCTCCCCCTCACCCGACGTTCGCCGAGCGCGCCCCACTTGAGCCGCGCGCAGACCGCAGGCCCACGGTCGCGCCATACTGCTGGCCATCGGCAGATACTGAAGGGCTGGGACTGTGGGTACTCATTGGACGACAACCTTGCAGAACGCAACTGCGCATTAGCCCGGTTCGAACATCTGGTGCAGAGCGACCCGGTCGACCTTCAGCATGGGTGTGTACGGCAATATTTCCACGAAACGCCAAGTCACCGGAATGTGGGTCGCGGGCACATGCTCGCGCAGATGCGCCTCGAGCTCGGCGATCGTAGGCTTGGCCGCGCCAGGCTTGAGCTGGATCGCAGCAGCAGGCACCTGGCCCAGCCGCTTGTCCGACATGCCGGTTACCCCGACCGCCGAGATTGAATCGTGAAGCTTCAGGGCGCGTTCGATCGCATCGGGGAGCAGCTTGAACCCGCCGCGAATGATCGCACCATCGGCGCGGCCATGGATGAACACAAAGCCGTCCTCGTCTATGACACCGATATCGGAGGTTCGAATCCACTCGAGCCCCATGCGAGGTGTCATAACCTCCAAGACGCCGGCCTGCCCCGGCGGCAAAACGGCGCCGCTCTCCGGGTCGACAGCGTGCAATTTTGCGCCGGCATAAGCGCGTCCAACGCTTCCCAACTTCTTCTTGCCCCATGTCTCGTAAAGCTCCTGCGTCATGAAGGTGACCGGCCCCCCGAACTCGGTGGCGCCATACAGAAGCAGAAGCGGCACTCCAAAGCGCTCCTCGAATGCGCGCTGCACGCCGGGATCGAGCGGGGCCGCTCCGACCGTAATGAATGCCAGCGAGGACAGATCAGTCCGAGGGATGTCGGACTCCAGGATCATCTGCACCGCTGGAGGCGGCAGCGGAACCGACTTGGGCCGGTGGCGCAGCACGAAATCGTGCCATGACGAGACCGTGAAGCGATCGACCAGCACGCCGCGGATGCCATGCAGCATCGCGGGAAGGACCAGGTAAAGGCCCGTGATCGTGTTGAACGAGATGTACATATAGATCGGCGGCAGGCCGGCAGGATCGATCGCGTCCGCGGTATTCAATACGTTCACGCCGACGATGTGCTTCTCGATCATCTCGTAGCTGAGCGCGAACTGCTTCGGCGGACCCGTGGTACCGCTCGTCAAAAGCTCGATCTGCAACGTGGTGGGCGGCGCGTCGCACTGGACTGTGGATCGCTCGCGCCCCGGGATCGCGGCGGCATCCATCCCGGAGAGCGCGATTGCAACGATACCGTGTTGCCGCAGGACTGCGATCACCTCGTCGGAGAGATCCTCAGGCGTGCCCAGGACGACGGCCGGCTTCAGCCGGACAATATCGCGGGCGATCCCGCTCGGCGACTGGTAGACATGGACCATGCAGATATTGCGGCCAGCGGCGATCAGCCCAAGCAAGGCCGCGACGGCGGCGGGCCGGTTGCGTGGCAGCAAGGCGACGCGCGCGCCGGGACCGGCGCCGCTAGCCTCCAAAAGGAGACGCACACGCTCGGCGACCTGCCGCATCTCGCTCCAGTCGATCCAGCGCCCCTCCCACTCGAGGGCGGGATAGGCGGGTCCGCGGGCCAAGGCCTGCGCGCTCATGTCCTGGAGGGAACTCATCTGCATCCAGCCTTCATTTCAGCTCCAATGGCCCGGAGGCGCATAGCCACATCTGCACGCCTGTTCTCTCCAATTGCCCCTTCCCCAGCATAGAGCTTCTTGACGGACGCCTCCAGCAGCGCCGCGGTTTGAAAATATAAAGTAGGAAATCTTCGGGCGGCTCGCGAGCGCCCCGGCTCCGCTCCATCCGATTTGTTTGCACCTTTGCTAGCAAGCGCCGTCGCGCGCAGTCAAGCATTCGGTTCTTAGAGCAAAATGATTTTTTTCGAACCGTCATTTCGCTCTAACGTATTGTTTAGACGCGGTTCCGGACACAAAAGTGCTCACACTTTTGCTGGAACCGCTCTAGGCCGCAGAAAGCGACTCGTCAATGGAGCGCCTCCTGAGAGCGAACGGTATATGCCGCCAAACGTGGACAACATCCTTGGCTGCGATTTGATAGCCAGCACGGCTCAGACAATCGGCAAAAGCGACGCTAGGCACTGCCGACGTCCGACGTGCGCGCGCGTCTTCGGAAATCCATCGGCGTCATTCCCGTCATTCGGCGAAAGGCCGTCGCAAAATACTCTGGACTGCGGAACCCCAAACGCACCGAAATCTCCTTGGAGCTAAGCAGATTTTCGGAAAGCATCCGCTTGGCCGCCCTCAGCCGCTCCTCGGCGATGTATTTGTGGAGCTGCCAGCCTGTCGACGCCTTGAAGTTGCGCATCAGGTGACTCTGGCTGATACGGCAAAGGCGGGACAATTCGGTCAAGCTGGGATAGCCCAATTCCAACGATGCCTGGATGCGTTCGTGAATCCGACGCATTTGCCAAGAGGTAAGGCCTTGGGTGCGGCCATTCTTCGGCGTTGTCTTTCTGAGGCGTTGTCCGTGGCGTGCAATCTCTACCAGAACCATCGTGCTTGCCGCTTCGATCAGAAGGTCGTGCGCAAATCCCGGCTGAACCAATTCGGCATATATCTCCTGCATCGTCACTTCGAGGCGCCTGTTGTTGATCGACACCAGCGCATCGGCATGTTCAATCCATTCTTCCGACAGGATCTCCGTCGTGCATTCGAAAAAATTCTTCTCGAAAATGCAGTTCAGTGCACGAAAAGGCCTTTCCATCGGGTACAGTCGAATAGAACAGCCCGGCGGCAGGAGACCAACCGAGCGCACGCGAGGCAATGCCTCGCCGGTAGAGAAATTGCCGATTCTCAAAGCCGAATGATCACCCGATAGCCTTTGGGCAATGCAGTATCCGGTCGCCGGAGCGTTGAACTCCTCGACCTGCCGCCATTGGCTACCGCCAATCTGGACCGACATATTAGATAAAGCGACTTCTTGTTCGATGAACTGTTCCATGGACCTTGATCTTGAATTGCTATCCTTCCAACCGGCTGGCAGTTTTTTTAAAACGTTATCAGCTAGTTGAGCCAGGGAGCAACCGGATGGAGAAAGTGAGCTGCGCCCCTGTAACTCCGCCGCTTTCGCAGTGCACCATATACTTGGATTCCCCGGATAGGTCGGGGAGTTGCCGATGGCATCGGTCATTTCGGATATTGTTATGCGGTGGATAAGAAGATTTCGGCAGTCTCGGCCACCTCAAGATCAATCGAGCCATTGCCACGCGATACGATCAGTTCGCCGGAAAAATCCCTTGGCATGCTCAGCATCGCCACCAGCGGATACCAAATCAAATTTGTCAATGCCGCCCAGGCAGCCTCGTGACCAAGGTCGAGTGGCGGTTGGAAAAGAACTCTATCTCGGACTTTTTGGCGTGAATGTGAATATCAGGCTCAAAAGTGAAGTCCTGAGTTCTTGATCGGACATACCGGCCTGGCGCAAAGCTCATTCGATGAAATGCTTGTCGCTATCCTGATTTGCGAAGCCGCTCAGGCAGCGTTGACGGAGGATATGGGGGATGAGGATAGCAGTTATCGGTGCAACTGGCCGCGCGGGATCCTGGATCGTACGCGAACTCCTTGATCGAGGCCATCACGTCACCGGGATCGCCCGCAACGTCTCAGGCCTGTCCTCCGTGGCGAACCTGACAGCCATGTCGGTCGATATCGCTGACACAGCCGTACTCGCCGAGGCCCTCGCAGGTCACGATGTCGTCGTGAGCTCCGTGCCGTTTTCGACAACGGACGTGCCCCGACTGATCGCGACGGTGAAGTCAGCAAAGCCAGCGCGCTATATCGTCGTCGGAGGGGCGGGGAGTCTCTGTCTTCCGGGTACGACTGCCCGCATCGTCGATGGCGGACAGCTGCCCGAGGAATGGCTACCGGAAGTCCGCGGCGGGGCGGCGTTCTTGGACAGACTAAAGGCCGAAATGGAGCTGGACTGGACCTTTATCTCCCCCTCGATGATGTTCATTGAGGGCCCTCGGACGGGAAAGTTTCGTCTCGGGCTGGACGAGCTCCTCGTGCAACCGGATGGCTCAAGCTCAATCACGTTCGCCGATTATGCGATCGCACTTGTCGACGAGATCGAGCGGCCTGCTCACCATCGTCGTCGCTTCACTGTGGGCTACTGATTCGTGGCGGGGGAGGCGCAGCCTGGCATGACGATTACTCGGCAAGAAGAGCTCGCGCTGATGGATCCAGGCAGCTACCACTCGCACGGCTATCCCTGGCAGATTTGGGAGAAGCTGCGCCGGGATGATCCGATCCATTACGTCGAGCGGGAGAAGGACAACTCCTTCTGGGCGGTCACGCGCTATCGCGACATTGTCGACATCGAAGCCAATACGGAAGTCTTCAAGAACGGGCCGCGGCTGACCATGGACGCGTTTGGCCAGGAAACGCTGCACATGATCGTGAACATGAACCCGCCCGAGCATACTGCGCACCGCAATCTTGCCAATCCGTTTTTCACGCCCCGAAGCATCGAATGGGTCAGGCGATACGCCGAGGATCTCGTCACCGAAGCCCTCGACAAAATCATGGAACGGACCGATGAAATCGTCGATCTCCAGGACGATTTCGCAAATCTGGTGCCGACAGCCATCGTTTCCGCTTTTCTCGGCGTGCCGCGCGAAATGCGGTCTCAAATCATCGCGTGGACCAACGAGACGATCAACGTGAACGACCCTAGAATTGCCAAGAATCAAGACGCGTTTGCGCTGGTCGTGAAAGCCATAGGCGAAATGTGTCAGGTCTATGCCAAAATTTTCGAGGATCGACGAATAAATCCACGCGACGACTTGATGACGGCTTTGATCAGCACGCAGATCAACGGCAAGCCCATGACGGAGCTTGAGCTCTATTCATGGGCGATCATCTTGACGACCGCGGGACACGAGACGACACAGAGCACGTTCGGCCTTGGCGTTCATGCCCTCCTGCAAAACCCTGAGCAGCTGGCAAAGCTGAAGAGCAATCCGCAACTGCTCCCGCGCGCGATCGACGAATTGCTGCGGTACCTTTCGCCTGCGATCCACTTTATCCGGAATCCCGATCGCGATGTCGAAATCCACGGCAAGAAAATCCGGGCGGGCGAGCATTTGGTGATGTTTTATCCCTCGGCCAACCGCGATGCCGAGGCCTTCGAGAACCCGAATCGATTGGATATCGAGCGATTCCCCAATCGGCATCTGGCCTTTGGCACCGGCCCTCACCAATGCCTTGGCATGCATATAGCGCGCCTCGAGCTTAAGGTTATGTTCGAGCATTTCCTGCGGCGCGTGGAAAGGATCGAGGTCGCTGGTGATCCGGAAAGAGTTTATACTTGCGCCACAGGCGGCTACAAGCACTTCCCGGTCAGGATGACGGTCCGTCCCATGGCCTGACGCCTGGCTTCACTCGATATTCATCGCCGGCGACATGATGATCCGGTTGGGCAATTTCGTGCTGCGAATCTGGAAGGGTTCAAGAAGCGGCGCGATCGACGCTTCCACCGACATCTTGTATCTCACTTCGCCTTTCGGGCAGTTGGTGATCTCGGAAACCGTACGGTGTTCTTAACTACCCTTTCCATGGCCGACTGGCAGGGCGGCACATCGATCACGCGCGTTTCGCCATCTGCCTCGATATGGGTGATCGTTACCGTCGTGTCGCCTTACCTTGCCTGGCTTTGCCGCTAGCCGGCCGGCGTGGCCTTGACGCGGAGCTGCTTGAGGCTGCGGAATATGTAGCTTGGCGCATACTCGAAACGGCGCGCGTCGTTGGGCCCGTGGAGTGCTTCGTCGATTTGTATGTCGGACGTGCGGTCGAACAGGCGTTCGAGCGTGACTTTCGTTTCGGCGCGCGCCAGCGGCGCGCCCGCGCAGGCATGAATGCCGCGGCCGAACGACAGGTGATCGCGAGCGTTCTTGCGATCAACGAGGAACTCGCAAGGCCGCTCGAACCGTCTCGGGTCACGATTCGCAGCCGCGATGATCAGCATGACCGTCGTGCCTGGCGCCAGGTCCAGATCGCCGACTTTCACCGGCCTTTTGGCAAGCCGGAATATCGCCTTGACGGTGCCTTCCAGCCGTAGCGTCTCTTCCAGGAAGTCCGGAATGCGGTTGCGTTCCTTGCGCAAGGTGCGCTGCAATTCGGGGTTTTCGGCGAGGAAGCGAAGCGACGCCGTCATCAGGCTAACCGTCGTGTCCTGACCGGCCGCGAACAGGAACGTCGCGATACCGACGACGTCGATGAGGTCTGGCGTGCTGCCGTCAGCGCATTTCGCCAGGGCGAGCTGCGTCAGCACATCATCGCGCGGCGCGGCCCTCCGGTCGGAGAGATATTGGAAGAATTGCATGCCGATCGCTTCAAGGGGGTTATGCGTGGCCATGGCGTCGCCGCCCACTAGCCCAGCCGTCCCAACCGGGGCGCTCAGCAGTTCCTTGAACGTCTTGTGGTCTTGTTCCGGCACGCCGAGCAGGTCGGCGATGACGAGCGTGGCAAAGGGCATGCCATATTCCTTCGAGACCTCGAAGGAGCTGCGGTTGACGATCTGGTCGATCTGGCGGTCGGCAAGCCGCATCATGAACGCCTCGTTGTCCTTGAGGCGTCTGGGTGTGATCATGCCGTTCAGCAGAGCGCGCGTCTTGCCATGCGCCGGCAAGTCCTGGGTTGCGATCAGCCCGGCGAAGGTGATCTCGCCCCGGTGCTGCTCGATCTGAGCGGTGATGTCGTCGCCTTCCGGCTTGAACGGCAGGCCCGGAAAGGGCCCAGAGACCGCATTGACCGCAGAAAAATGATCATCGTCGCGGAAGACCGCCAGCGCCTCGTCATAGCCGACCACCGCCACGACTCCGTGATAGGGCAAGCGGACGACGGGGCCCTGGCTGCGCAGATACTCGAAATAAGGATGGGGATCGTTGACGAGAGACGCGTCGTTGAAAATATCAGCCGTTTCGAATTTGCCCATGGCTCTTCACCCTTATCATCACGGAGCTGCGCCGTGCCGCTTGGGACGGTGGTCCCCCGATCGCCGCCGCTGTGCTCTAGCGTGCCCCATCAATGAATTCGTGCAAAACTTTGTGGAAATTCGAGACGGTCACTTCTTGCGCGGGGTTGGTGCGCAGACCGCGAAAGCCGCGCGAGTACATGCCGCGCTGAACCTCCGGCATGTTCAATAGATCGTCGTTGAGGAACGGGTTGACGCCAAAGAAGTCCTCGTACTTGGTGATCACGGAATGCTGAGGCTTCGGCTCGGCTCCGGGCGCGAAGCGGCCGAATGCATAGATGTCAAAGAGGCTGCTGTCAGGATCCTTCGGGTGGGGACGCGCGCGATAGCAAAGCGAACCGTCAACACACGGAAGAATGATGAAATTGGGAAAAATGTGCCAGCCGAACCCCGCCTTCGTCATCGCTTCCTGCGTCAGCTTTGCCGGCAATTTTACGCCGCGAGCTTCAAGCTCCTGCTTGTGAAACTCAAACTGCTTGGCAGAGATGGTGAAAGGATCCGTGCCGGCCGGAACTTCCTCCAGCACACGCTTGGCGGCGACGAGACCCGGCTCCAGGTACATCGCCTTAAGTGTGCGGTAAGCCTCCTCCCAGAACTCATACATAAGGTCCCGGGGATCTCGGCTCAACGCCGCCATTACGGTGGGCCGGTTGGGTAATTCTTTTTCATCAAACATGACCGGGCCAAACATCGCGTGCAGGCCGTGGGCTTCGCTGGGAAGCCGGCTCGAGCTGTATTTCAGACTTTGAGAGTGGGTAGCCTCGACGTGATAGCCTTCATTGAAGGAATTGAGCGTCAGTTTCCAATTGGCTGGCGTTGTGACGGTTACGCTCCAGATGAGCCGGGTATTCTCTAGAGCGTAACAGGTAAGATAGTCAGGCACGTCCCCGAGATATTCTTTTAGAGAAGGCGCCCGAGGGTCCATCGTGACCCAAATCCACCCGCCCCAGCTATCGACCCGCAGCTCTGGAAGGCGCAAGTCCTCATCGCAAAAATCGGGGTCCACCCCCCAATCTTCCCGATTGACGACCCTCTGCAGGGCACCGTCGATGTTCCAGCTCCAGCCGTGAAAGCGGCAAAAAATCGACTTGCCGATATTCCCGCATCCTTCTTTCAGGCGGCGTCCACGGTGCTGGCAAACATTGTAAAACGCCTTGATTTGACCAGATGGCTGGCGAACGAGAAGGATAGACTCACGAAGGATGTCGAAGACGACATATGAGCCGGATTGAGTCAGTTCCTCCTCGCGGCTTGCCATGAGCCAGACACGCGGCCACATCCGGTCAATTTCGAGCCTCAGGAACTTCTCCGACGTATAATCGCTCGCCGGGACGAGGTCGGAACGCAGCGACCTTTTGCGGCGAGGGCTTTTTTTAGAGACCGAGCGCATGACAGTACCTCAAACAGAGGATCGAGACCTCATTGCCTTCGTAAAGGGCACGCTTGCCTCGCAAGGATCGCCCTTCAGAACATCATCGTCGCACACTCAAGACCAAGCATTTCTCGTCCGTGCTGCTCGGCCAAAAGATCAAAATCTTGAATGATGTGTGAGGAGGCTATGTTCACATCGCGCAAGATGCGTTGCAGGGGGTCTGTCAGGAAGTGGACTGACGAGCCGGAATTGTCGACAATGAGGCGGACGGCGTCACGCGCGAGGCGGCAGCCGAAAACATTCTGCGCGACAATTGCCTTTCGGGCGCCGAGATCGCCGCATTGCCCGCGTCTGGCGAGATCGAGGACTTCTCGGCCTAGCGTTCGCATGAGAAGCTCCGCCGTTCGCGTCATGAGATCGGCACGGGCCAGCACGATCTGGAAATTCGCTTTCTCGCCGGTGATCGTCTGCGTTCCGGTCACTTTGCGGGTCTTGAGCCGCTCCTGGAAGATGCTGACGGCACCGCGCGCCCCGCCGACGATGGGAGGAGCCAACACCAATGCGAGGAATGCTGACGATGGCATGCGATAGAGGGGGGTGTCGTGGATCTTCGAACCGGGGCCCACGCCATTCGTCAAATCAAGAAAGCTGACAGCCATATGCTCGGGAACGAAGAGATCGTTTACGACGACGTCGTTGCTGCCTGTCGCCGCCAACCCATCGACCTGCCAGGTATCGAGGACTTGAGCGGCCGATGTGCGGAGGGCGAGCCAGTGAGGGATCGGGAACGGATCGTCTTCGATCAGCGCACAGCCCATGGTCCAGTTGGAGTTCATAACTCCGCTGGCAAAGCGCCACCGAGCGGTCAGCTTGAAGCCGCCCGGGACACGGATGGCTTTGCCGAAAGGCGGGGTGCCCACGGCCGGCGCAACGATGTAGCGGCCCTTGGCGAAGAATTCATCTTGCGCCTTCTCGGGAAACAGGGCGGCAATCCAATTGTGCTCCACCGAGAACGCGGTGGCCCAGGCCGTCGATGGGCAAGACTCGGCAATCACGGCACTGGTGAGGAGGAAGTCCTCGGCGCTGAATTCGCAGCCGCCATAGCGCTTCGGCACAAAGTGGTAAAGGAAACCGGTGGCTCTCAGAGCGTCCCAAACTGCGGGGTGGGGCCGGCGCAGCTGTTCCGCTTCTGCCGCATGCTCCGCGATCAAGGGCCTGAGCGCCGCGACCCGCTCGCGGACGGTCTCCGGCGTCAGCGCAGCAACCTCTGAGGAGGTGAGCCAACCCGTTTCGCCCGGACCATAAACCTTGAGCACCTTGGGCTCTGCGAATGGTTTCCTATAAACAGTTGCAGTCTCGACCATAACAATGTCTCGCTATCTGGCTCGGTTCGCGCGCTTTGAGCGCATACATGCCACCCAAAGATCAGTCTGCCATCGAGGCGACGATCTCGGAGAACGGTTGAATATGGGTTTGCCCCTCGGGAGTGTATCCAATCAGCCCCTTCATCAATATGTTTACCTGTGCTTGCGCCCACCGGTAGAACATCCGGATGAGAGCTTCATCATGCTCGGGGCCGGCGCTCAGGACGAACTGTTCCAGCCCTCGATCTGCTTGCGTCCAGTCATGGACCGGGTGACCCAGAAGTCGTTCGGCATCCTTTAGGTATTCGTCTTCGATGTCCCGATGGGCATCCACTCTCCTGGCGAACTCCACGAAGGTCTGTTGCTGGTGCAGCTCATAAGAGGCGCCTGCTGCCGGCTGCGAAAGCCGCGCCGCCATCACATCGAACAGCGGAGCCCAGCGCGAAGGCCGCTCCGCTTTGTCCGGGTACCGATCAATCTTTATGCCCTTCAGATCAGCGAGCACCTCGAGCGCCATTAGCAGCGTACTGGTGTACCAACCGGCGTAGTCGCAATAGGCCGCGTAGGAAGGCGGAGCAGCGAGGTCAGCCGCGACGATCAGAGGGTTCGACATCATCCACCATACAACATGATAGACGAGGACGTCGTGCTCGAATTTATCGCCCGTGAGTTCCGCGTAACGTTTGAAGAACGGCCTGATATCGCCCATAGCCTCAAAGCCCGCGCGAAGCGGAATCATCGCTACGTCGATCATGGGATCGCCCAGGCATCCATATTCGAAATCGAACAGGCCCGTGACTTTTCCGTTTTCAAACAGAAACTGTCCGGAATCAACGGCGATGATGCTCACTTTCTTCCGGTTCTTCGGAACGTTGTTGCGGATCCAGCGTCTGAAGAATTCGATCCGCGGATCGGGCCGCTTCTTGCTTCGCAGGTACATCGCCTCGCAGACGCCAAAGCAAGCAAGTGAAATCTCTTCATCGCTCCTTGGCATCTTCACGCCGATCTTCACCAGCTCGGCCGGATCGATCGCATGCATCTTCGCCATGATTTCGGCATAATGATCGAGAACGGACAAACGCTCCGCATCGTTCTTTGCCGTGCCGAGATTGGTGTGTCCCGGCAAGAACTCCATCACGATGGCATGCGGGGCATCGCAAATGCCGTAGATGTGCGGCACCGGGATACCGTGTTTCTCGAGCACCTGCATGACGCCGGCCTCGTGCTCGAGTGGCCACGGCGGATATTCTTCTTTACGCTCGCCTCGGACATAGAGCTTGAGCAACTTGCCGTCGCGACGAATATCCACCCACCAGCCGCCGCGCCAACGGGCTTGACGCTCGCAGCGCTCGACCGTTCCCTCAAGAGCCTTCTCGATCCAGGCGATGAGGTTCTGATCCTCGATCTCCGTGGCGGGGATGCCATCCTGCGCCGCAATGTTCATAAGCATGCTGCTCCTCAGTAGCTGGCCGGAAGGAAAGCAATCTTATGGTGTCCAGCCCCCGCAAAGCATGGCGCCGCTTCGCGTGCAGAGCACAGTTGCAGGGAGCTCCCGGTCATTGCGTCCATAGCTAGATCGGGGCTGCTCCGTCGTATAGAGGCTTGAGTTTCTCTATTTCGATTTATAGCAGGAATACGAATGACGCGCAGAAAAGCTAAGTAAGCGGAACCGCGGGCGTCATTCCGTTCTTCTATCTGCTTCACCGGGAATTTGGAGCCGGTTCCGGCAAGCAGGCGTGGAGTTCCTGGGTATTTTCGGACAGTCCCTTAGGTTTCATGGAGAACTTCGTTTTCGTGCCAAAAAATCCCGCTGCGCAAGCCGGTCAGCTTTACACATAAGCGCATGAGACCTAGGCATTCGCTACGCCAAAATGTTTGGAAATCCGCATGGCTCTGAAGCAAAAGGCAAACGTACTGTTCGAACAGAAAATCCGGCGCGATTTCATTCCAGCTGCGGACTACTCGGCGGCGACCCACCGGCTGGAAATGGAGCGCCTGTGGCCGCGGATTTGGCAGATCGCCTGCCGCGAAGAAGAAATCCCCAAAGTCGGCGACTACGTCAACTATGAGATCGGCCATGAGTTGATATTGGTCGTGCGCAATGCGCCCGGCAGCATCAAGGCGTTTTACAATGTCTGCCCGCACCGTGGCCGCCGTCTGCGCGACAATGCCCGCGGAAATCTGTCAAAAATATTCTGCGGCTATCATGGCTGGACTTTTGATTTGACCGGCAAGCCTGTCTCTATCCCAAGCAAAGATGATTGGAAGGGTTGCCCTCATTTCAGTGAGGCCGACATTTCCATGTCCCCAGTTAAAGTCGACACTTGGGCAGGCTTCGTGTGGATCAACATGGATCCGTCTTGCGAGCCGCTTGCGGAATTCCTGGCGCCGCTGCCCGACAAGCTTGCGGTCTTCCAATGGGAAAACTGCCGACTGCGGTCGTATCAGACCATCATATTTCCCGTGAATTGGAAGGTTGTTCTCGAGGCATTTATCGAAGGCTACCACACCAACGGCACGCATCCGCAGTTGCTGAAGTTCGGCAAAATGTACGTGCCTGGATCGAAAGAGGTTCTGGCAGACCCCGGACCGCGCCATGGGTCGCACGGTGGGTATTACGAGCCACCCTATGGTGACCCGGAGTTCTCCGATCCGCGCAAGTATGTCTCTGCACATATTACAGATATCCACGATACCCTGCACGGGCTGTTCCATGACGAATCCGTCAAGGCGGCACGCCGTGTGCTGACGGAACTCCCGGAAAACGTAACATTGCAGGAGGTCTACGCGCGGTTCTTCGAGTTTGTACGTGAGGAGGTGCAAAAATCCGGGGCCGAATGGCCGGAAGAGCTGACGTCCGCTGATTTCGAGATTTTCGAATGGCAGATATTCCCGAATTCAAGCGTTCTTCCGGCCGCGGAGGGAGCCTTCTGGTACCGGATGCGTCCCAACGGCGACGATCCTGATTCCGCGGTGCTCGACGTGTGGAGCCTCGGTCGTTTCGCGCCGGGGAAAGAACCCAATGTGACGCAGGAGCTCTTCCCAAACCCCGAATTGTTTAAGGGTCGCAACCCGATTCTCGAGCAGGATTTCTCCAACATGATCGCAGTGCAGAAAGGTATGCGCTCGCGCGGTTGGAAGGGGGCAAGGCCGAGTCCCATACAGAGTTCAACGTCTATAACTTCCACCGCGTTTTGCACGAGTATCTCTCCGGCGAACCTCGGTGACCTGCGCAGAGCGATGAAGATCGGCGCGGACCGCTATTACAACGCTTGACGGCGGGGAGCTTGGGTTTCCTTCGCATGAACGACAAAAGCGATCCGAGGGTGGCGGCTGATGTGACATATTTGAAAGAAATATGGTCGATCAGAATTGCCGTGCTGGCGGAATCATCGGTCAACGCCTGCGAGCGAAATGCTATATCGCTGCTGTCTGCGCTGACGTCATGGGACTTGGTTCAGCCAACCAACGCTTAGGAAGATCAATGATCACTTCAGAAGCATTAGCCGCAGGGCTTTCCCGCCATGGCGTGAAAGTTATTTTTAGTCAGTGCTTTCCCGTGCGCACGCAGCATGTGGCACCGAAATATGGAATCCGGCAAATCGGATTTCGCACGGAGAACGCCGGCGGCGCCATGGCAGACGGCTACGCACGCGTGTCTCGGCGGATTTCGGTGGTGGCGGCGCAAAGCGGTCCGGCGGCGACCCTTTTGGTTCCGCCCCTGGCGGAGGCCTTCAAGGCTTCGATCCCGATCCTGGCGCTGATCGAGGAATTTGCCCATGCGCAAGCGGACCGGAATGCCTTTCAGGAATTCGATCACTTTGCGCTGTTTTCGAGCTGCTCGAAGTGGACCCGCCGCGTCGACCGTGCGGACCGGCTTGATGATTATCTCGATATGGCGATCGTACGGGCCACGAGCGGACGGCCGGGGCCTGTGGTGTTGATCCTGCCGGCGGATTTTATGAATGAGCCGGCGGTGCCGTCGAAGACGCGCACCATGAAACTGGGCGACTATCCGCTCGACCGTGTCTTGCCGCCACGCGACCGGATCCGGGAGGCCGCGAAGGCCCTGGCGTCCGCCCAGCGTCCGCTCGTCATTGCCGGAGGCGGCGTGCACGCTTCCGACGCCTCTGCCGAAGTAGTCAAGCTCGCCGAGCTGGGTGCGATCCCGGTTGCCACCACCAACATGGGCAAAGGCACGATTGACGAGCGCTCCGTGCTTTCTCTGGGGGTGTTCGGCAATTGCATGGGTCATGGCGCCCGAGCCCAGCATCTGCGTTCCTATGCGACGGATGCCGATCTGGTGGTTCTCATAGGGACTCGCACCAACTCTAACGGTACGGACAATTGGACGCTTTTCTCCTCGCAGACGCGCTTCATCCATATCGACATCGACAGCTTCGAGGTTGGCCGAAATTACGAGGCGATGAGGCTTGTGGGTGATGCCAAGGCGACCTTGGCGGCACTCCTCGATGAGCTGACGGAGAAAGACTTTCCCAATCGTGCCGCCAATCTCGAGCGCATATCGAAGTCCACGGCCGAGGCTTTGGCCAAGAGCAAGGCAATCCTGGAGGAGATCGGGCCTGGCCGCCAAGGCGCCGTTCGGCCGGAGCACCTCATGCGTGTCCTGGATAGCGTGATCCGCCCGCAGGACATTGTCGCCGCCGATGCCAGCTATTCCACCAACTGGGTTTCAACCTTCCTGAGCGGCAAGACCCATGGAGCCCGTTTCCTTGTGCCGCGCGGGCTTGCCGGGCTGGGATGGGGGCTGCCGCTCGCCATGGGCGCCAAGCTCGCAAGACCCGAAGCCAATGTGTTCGCGTTGGTCGGGGATGGCGGCTTCGCCCATTGCTGGTCCGAACTCGAAGCAGCCAGACGGCTCAATATCAAGGTGGTCACGATCGTTCTGAACAATCAAATCTTGGGTTATCAGCGGCACGGTGAGGAATGGCTCTTTGGGCACCATTCTGCTGCGGCGGATCTGGGTCCCGTCGACCATGCGGCAATCGCGCGCGCCTGCGATTGTTTTGGTGAGCGCGTTGCCTCATCCGAAGCATTTGCGCCAGCTCTCGATCGCGCGATGAGGGATGATCGGCCTGCGGTGCTCGATGTGGTTACCGACGACGAGGCACGTGCACCGTTGACATTCTATTCGTTCAACCAGAGCCGGGACGAGACCGCCGCCGTGTAACGGGGTATGGACTTAGTTCATTCCGGAGATTCGTGATCTCGAATATTTGGTAGCGTCCGCAAGCTCGCTGCGACACGGCTGGCCGATGCCGCGCAACGGTCCATGAGCTTGAGGCTGTGTTTGGGGCGGGGGCGGAATGGCTTCGCCTTGCTAGCGGAGATTTATGGCTCGTATGAGGTCTGCCCAATTCCCACGCAACCTAGTCAATCTCCTCCGGAAACGACCCATTACGCCTGCATTGCAAAGGCGTCTCTTTGGGTAACCCACTGGGCCGATCGCCGCAAAAGCTCAAAGTGAGCCACTACCGAGGCAGGACACTGATTGACAGAAGAGACCCCTGCTGCTAGCAGCGGAGCAAACAATTCGCGCGGTATCAGGGAGACTGGAACGTGTGCGCCTGGATTCCCGATTGCCCGGCATCCTTCAAAGCGACTTGGTCCGGTTTGACGCAAGTGGAATTGTCGGCACGATTGGGATCGACCCGAAACGCGTCTGACCGCCCCTATACGTGCGGAGGACCGCCAGTTGGGGCCTGACGCCAGATCCATCGACTGGTCCAGCCCAACCGTCTTTCACTCATCGGGGCTTTCCATGACAAGTACGAGAAGCTTCCGGCATTGAAACAAGGTGAAGGCAATGCAACCGGATCATCGCTTTCTCGATGACCTGACCGAGACATCGACGCGGGTCGAGCCCGCACTGGTGTTGGACGATCCCGATGCCGCGAGCTGGGCTACGACGTGCGACGTGCTCGTCGTCGGCGTCGGGTTGGCTGGCGTCTGCGCGGCACTGCGGACGGCCGAGGACAAGAACCTCGATGTCATTGCGATCGACCGCGGAGAAGGCGGTGGCGCCTCAAAGCTTTCGGGCGGAGTCGTCTACATGGGCGGGGGCACCAGGGCGCAGATCGAAGCGGGAGTGGACGACACGCCGGAAAACATGGCGGACTATCTCGCTTACGAAACCGGAAACATCGTTCGCTTCGACACGGTGCAGCGTTTCGCCAGAGCGAGCGTCCATTTCCAGGATTGGCTCGAATTGCACGGCGCCCGTTTCGGCGGCCCGGCGACAACCGACAAGACCTCCTATCCCGACACGGCATCGCTCTATTTTTCAGGCAACGAGTTGACGGTTCCGGCACGAGAGCGGGCGAAACCGGTGCAGCGCGGACACCGCGCCAAACCGCCGAAGGGCGGCGAACCGACCGACCTTTCCGGCCAGTACCTGCTGCCGCCGCTGATCGCATCGATGGAACGGCAGCCCAATGTCCGATTCTTCCGGCAAACCCGGGCGACACGGATGATCGTCGACAAGGATGGCGCCGTCATCGGGGTAGAAGTCTCGCGCATTCCTCCGGGCTTCGCGGCGTGGCGGCATTCCAGGTACATGGCGTTGTGCAATAACATTGTTGCCGCTGCGCTCGGGCTTGGCGGCACGCTCCAGAGGCGGATTGCGCGAATTGAGAGCCAAAACGCGAGGCCCATGCGCATCCGCGTGCGCAAAGGCGTACTCCTGTCGGCGGGCGGCTTCACCTACAACCGCGCGATGATGACAAGAACCGCGCCGGACTACCTCGCAACGCATCCGCTCGGCACGATCGCCGACGACGGATCGGGCATCAAGCTCGGCATGACAGTCGGCGGGAAGACCGATCTGCTCGATCGCATCTCTGCCTGGCGCTTCCTGTACGAGCCGGCAAACTGGGTGAAGAGCTGCTCGATCGGACCCGATGGCGAGCGGCTTGTCGGCGAGGAATACTACGGCGCGCGCACGGGAGAGGCGCTGTTCAGCCGCGCCGGTGGCAAGGGATGGCTGATAACGGACGAGCCACTGCAGGCAATGGTGCGCGAGGAAATCCGCACCATGAAAAAGATGCTCTTTCAGAAAGTCCAATTCCGCGCGATTCAAAAGCAATACACCGTCAGCGCTCCGACTCTCGAGGAACTTGCGTTCAGGATCGGCGTGCCGGCCGATCGCATGATCAACACGATCCATACGTATAACGGCTACATCGAACGCGGCGAACCGGACCCGCTCGGAAAGTCGGAAAAGTATCGGCGTAAGATCGAGGCCGGTCCATTCTATGCCACAGACATAGGCGGCGCACTCAAGCTCTCGCCGATACCAGCGCTGACCATGGGTGGGCTGGTGGTCGACGAAGACACGGGCGAGGTCCTGTCGAACAGCGGCGGCAAAGTCAAAGGCCTTTACGCCGCCGGCCGGACGGCCGTCGGCATCTGCTCGCATTACTATGTCAGTGGCATCGCTTTGGGAGATTGCGTCTGGTCCGGATTTCGTGCTGCGGAGACGCTCAAGGGCAATGGCGGTGCGGCAGCGCTTGTCTGAGACGGCAACGATAATGAATTGCCTTACTTCGGATATTATGGCTGCGATATCGCACAATAACGGATGTGGAAGACGGCCTACGTCTCACTGACCCGAGTCTGAAGATTGCGGCTGAAAGACTTTCCAAGCTGAGGTTGACCGAAACGACCCCGGCCTAAACCGGAAACTTAAATCGTATCAAGCGTGGGTAACCTGCCTTCGGGAGAAAGGAAACATGCCGAAAGACTACGTGGCCGACGAGCTGATCGAACAGGCGCAGCGTCAGACAGGTCTGGACCGGTTCGACAGCGAATCCTTTCGTGAAGGACTCGCGATTTATCTTGCCGACCTCAACAGAAACGAACGCTCCGACGAAGCGAACCAACGCAACGCCGATCTCGTGATCAAGTCGCTCGCCGACAGGCTCAAGATCGCCGACTATCTCAGGCAACGCCCTGAACTGCTCGAACGCCCCGTCAAGCGGCCGGTGGTTGTGTTCGGGGTGCCGCGAACCGGCACGACCCTGCTCAGCAACCTGCTCGCCGCCGATCCCAACCGCCGCTCCCCGCTGACTTGGGAGATCGACGATCCGGTGCCGCCACCTACTACCGCCACGCTCAAGACCGATCCGCGCGCGCTCGCGCGCCTGGAGCAGGAACGGCAGATGCTCGCGGCCAATCCGGACATAGGCAAATACTACCGCTTCTCGGCGATCTATCCGAACGAGTGCGTGTTCTTTATGATCCACGACTTCAAGGCGTTGCTCTGGGAAGGCCGTGGCAAGCTGCCGAACTATCGCGATTGGCTGTATTCGAACGAGATCGACATGACCTCGACCTACGAATACCACAAGCGCTTCCTGCAGATGCGTCAGGCCGATGCACCAGGCAGCTGGAATCTCAAGCTGCCCTCCCACGGGTTATGGCTGGAGACCCTGCTGAAGGTCTATCCGGACGCGCGGCTGGTATGGACACACCGCGATCCTCTGACTGCCGCCGGATCATACTGCAGCTTGATGAGCCTCAGCCAGATGGGCTCGCTCGGCTATGTCGACAAGCAATGGATTGCTGAAAACTATCCCTGGCAGACAGCTCAGCACGCCAATCGCATCATGGATAGCCGCGAGAAACTCGGGCACGATCGCATCGTCGATGTGCATTACGCCGACCTGATGCGCCAGCCGATCGGAACCATGCGTAAACTCTACGCGGCCCTCGGCAACGAATTTACGCCGGAGGCGCAAGCCAGCATGCAGGCTTGGCTCGACGACAACCCCCAAGGCAAGTTCGGCCGCCACGAGTACAAGCTCTCCGAATGGGGCCTTACTCCTGAACAGATTCGGCCAATGTTCGAGCGATACCTCGCCAGCTACGACGTCGAGCCAGAGGGCTAAGCCTGTCGAGCAAACCCCTGCTGAAGCCGTCAATGCGTAGGCCTTCGGCCAGCACCTTTAGAGTCACGGGAGATGATGATGAACGTGTTCAGGGATCGTTACGGCCCCGTTGCACTGGTCACGGGCGCATCCTCCGGTATCGGCTGGGGTTTCGCCGAGGAACTGGCAGAGCGGGGGTTCGACCTTGTTTTGACGGCGCGCCGGGTCGACCGGCTTGAAGCCCTCGCAAGCCGACTGAACGCGCGGTACGGCGTCAGTGCGAGGATTTGCAAAGCGGACCTTGCGTCGCCCTCTGCTCCCTCGAAACTGCTGGAATTCACATCCGGTCTCGATGTCGGCCTCGTCGTCAGCAACGCCGGCTTCGGCATGAAAGGCCCGCACGAGGCGACCGACACCGCCGAAATAACCGACATGCTGATGGTCAACTGCAACGCGCCAATGCTGCTCGCGCATGGGTTCATCCCTCGACTGAAAAAGCGTGGAAAAGGCGGGATCGTTTTCACAAGCTCGGTCGAAGCGCTGCTGGGTTGCCCATTTTCTGCCGCCTATTCCGCTTCCAAGGCGCTGGTCGTCGCTTTCGGCGAAGCATTGTGGGGTGAGCTTGCCGATACCGGTATCGACGTGCTGACGCTTTGTCCGGGGGCGACCGAGTCTGAGGCGGCGGCCAAGCACGGAATCGACCTCTCGAAATTACAGCACGTTCTGACAGGGCGGGAAGTCGCTCGGCTCACGCTCGACAATATCGCCAACGGGCCGACCTATTTTTCGAGCGAGTACTACAAGGCCACTTTCGACCAGTTGCTCTCGATGCCGCGCCGCGACGCGCTGAAGGCAATGGCGCAAGGGATGAAACTGGGAGGTTGAAGCGATGTCCGGCCCCGCTCCCGAGGGAGTCGAACGCCTGCTCGCACTCGAAGATATCCGCTTGCTGCGCGCACAATACTGCCGCTTCATCGACAGCCACCAGTTCGCCCGCCTCGCCGAAGTGTTGACCGAGGATGCCTTGCTCGACATGTCACCGACGGGAAAGGTGCTGGGCGCAAGGGTCGAGCCCATACACGGCCGCAACAACATCATCGGGATGATGGAAAAGGTCTTCGCCTCGCTCCAGAAACTGCTGCACGTCATCACGAGTCCGGAGATCGCGTTTCAGGACGGCGAACACGCCACCGGCGTCTGGCGGCAGGAGACCTTCATCAAAGAAACCCGCCCGGATATCCCCGGCACCGGTATTGCCTATGCAACCGTGTTCGACACCTACCGCAAGGAGCGCGGACGCTGGCTCATCGCCTCGGTGCGGGTGGAAATCGATCTGGTCCTATAGTTGCTGTGCGATTGCCACACTATGGCGATTTCACCATCCAGCCACCGTCGACTACGAGAATATCGCCGGTGTGATACCGCGAGGCGTCGGATGCAAGATAGGCTGCGGGCCCTTCGATATCCTCGATGTCGCCCACACGGCCGAGCGTGGTGACGGAGGCGAAGTGTTTCACTACCGCCGCGGTCTCGGGGCTGTCCTCCATAAACCCGGTAACGATAAAGCCAGGCGCAATCATGTTCGCCCGCACGCGGTATTGGCCCATCTCGGCCGCGATACTCTTGATGATCGCGGCGACGGCACCCTTGGCAGCGGCGTAGTGCTCCATGCCCTGCAGACCCTGGAATATCGACAGACTGCCGCAGGCGACGATCGAGCCGCCCGGGTCCCCCGCATCGGCGCGCGCCTTCATGTGACGCGCCGCCTCGCGCAGAAGGTAGAATGCCCCGTGCTGATTGACGTTGATCAACTCGTGATACATGTCGTCGCTGAGTTCCATGATGGACGGAGCGCGGCTCATGAACCCGGCATTGGCGAAGACGCAGTCGATCCGCCCCATAGCCTTCACCGACGCGGCGAATGCGGTCGCAACTGCTTTCGTGTCCGACACGTCGACTTCTTCCGAATGAGCCCGCCCGGCACCCATCTGCTTCAGCTTGCCAACGGCATGGGCATTTTTGTCGGCGCGCCTTCCCCATACCACGACATCCGCGCCCTGCTTGGCGCATCCTTGCAGGAAACCCAGCCCGATGCCGCTGTTGGAGCCCGAGGCCAATACCACCTTGCCGGTCAGATCGAAAAGTCCGCGTGCCACGTTTCAGTCTCCTATGTCTTTGGCGTTCGAGCAGGGCCTTGGCGAAGCACCAATTCTCGACCAGGTCGCGATCCGTATCCGAGTAGCTGTGATCTCGCCGTACTGGTCAGGCCCTGGGGCCGCGCTGGAAGAAGCGCTGCTTGCAAACCTCGTAGCTTGGATCGACCGGGCTCGCGCCCAGTAGGCCGTCGCCCTCGAAAGGGCGGACCGTATGCAGGTCGTAAGTGACCACGCGCTTGGAAAAGCGCCATTTGCCGTCCGCGCAGCGGCGATAATTGTCGATGTAGCGAACGGCCATGAAGTCCTCGACCCACTTGCCAGGATGTTCGCTGTCCGGGACGTAGTGATAGGCAAGTGCGTAGACCTCGCCGTTGCCCTCGTCCCCTTCCACGCTGATCATATGGTTGCAGACGTGATGGCCACTGTATTGCATGTAGGGCAGCACTCCGGCGATGAAGTCGCAATAGGCGTCGGCCGGACCGTCGAAGGTGGTGCCGTGGGTGTCCGTGGCGTCTCCTGTATAAAGGTCGCGCAGCAGTTCTATGTCCTTGCGGTCAATAGCGCGCGAGTAGCACAGCACAAGTTCGCGAATTGCGTCCTTGTCGATCAGTTGCCGAAGCGCCTTTTCATCGATTAGCATGCCTGTCCCCATGCGTGACTGGAAAATTGCATTGCATGAAGTGGCCTGCTCTCCGCGCCCGCCGTCTTCAGCACCGCCATGCCGCGGAATATTTCCAGCTGTGTAGCGCCGTCAGGGCTGTTGTACTTCATCATGGCCTCGCTTGCGTTTGAGGTGTGTTCAATTTCTTAGAGCGGTTCCAACAAAAGTGTGCGCACTTTTGCGTCCGGATCCGCGTCAAAACAATAGCTTAGAGCGAAATGGCGATTCGAAGAAAAGTCGTTTCGCTCTAGCCTGCCCTGGCCGCCGCCCCTGAGCGTCTCGGCAGCGCGCCGGCCCGACCAGACGCGGTCGGCGAGCGACGGGCCGCGGAAACCCGAGATTGGTTGAAGAACCATCCTGAGCCTCTCGATCGAGCGTTGAACTTACAGCACCGTCAGAAGCCGATGTCGCGGATCGGCGAGTCCAAACCGCCGGACACGACCTGGATTGCCTTGGCGAGCTTGCTCGGCTCGATCCCCTTGAGATAGCCATCGACCAACCGTTGAAAGTTGCTGATCGTCCCCTCTATGTCCTTGGAGAGACGCATATAGTCGAACCCCTTGGCGTGCAGACCGAGCTGCTGGAGCGGCAGGTTCGAATAATCCTGCCGCGCGATCTCGGGGAAGCTTTGGTCATCGTAAGATTTCGGAACCGGCGCAACAGGGCGCTCGCGCTGCTCGCCCTCCGGCATCAGCGCCAGCGACCATATCTCGAAAAGGCAGCTTTCGGGACCGAGCGGCCGGATACGATAGGACGACATGGCGCTGAGCATGGGCAACAGAAAATAGTGCGGAAAGATAAAACTGACCGGCGAGATTGGATGGGTCACGTTGACCTGATTGAGGTCCGGCACCGGAGCGCCACGCGCCCGCCCCTGCGCCGTGATCTCCGCATTCAGCCGGCCAAAGAAGGCTTGCACTGCGCCGCCCAGGTCGTCGGGAAGCTCCATGTCTCTAAGGCTCTCGGCAATGGCCACCTCGTGTGCATCGACCATTCCCGCCATTCCCTCGCGCAGCTTGACGAGGTAGCGAACCGAAAGATCGACGAATTGCTTCGACGATACAGCCCGTGGGGGCGACTCGTCGGTCACTCCTCCCGAGCCATAGGTGATCATCCCTGGAGGCATAAGAACGTGAAGCTGCGGGTGGGTGCGCATCACGTGGTAGCTCTCCATGAACGCTTCCATCGCGAGCTTCCAATTGACCGGCAGTACCGCCGAGTGCCACCACTCCACTTTCAGCTTGTCGACGTTGTGCGCATCGAAATGATCGGCCAGAGGCCCCAGACATTCGCGCAGCGTCGGCGCGGTGTCGTCCAGATTGATGAAGGCGCAACCGCCCCACAGCTCGATGCGGCAGGGCACCAGGGCGATATCCGCCTTTTGCAGATTCTCCTCGCTGAATATCGTCCGCTCATAGACGAAGGTGTTCTCCCCATCCATGTTCCAGCGCCAGCCATGGAAGGGGCAATTGAACCCGGAGACTTGGCAATTGCCATGGCCGCCGACCAGCTTCACGCCGCGGTGCCGACAGGCGTTGTGAAAGGCCTTCACGCCTTCTGTGGTCCTCACGACGATGACCGACTTTTCCAGGTTCTTGTATTCGACCCAGTCGCCGACCTGCGGGATTTCCTCCAGCCGGCAGGCCATCTGCCACACATGCGGCCAAAACCGCTCGCACTCCAGCCTGTAGAATTCCTCGTCGTAATAGCGGCGCGACGGGATGCGTTCTGGGTTCGTGACCTGAAAGGGAACCGCGTCGGCGCCGTTTTTGGCAACAAGTGACATGCTTTGCTCCTCCCAAGGCTGCGGCGGCGATGATACCTAATACGGTTTCGATCACGCGTTTGCCGAAGGACCGTCGGCCGGCGATTTCGTGATGGCCAAATAACGACGGACTCGCGCGTGGCTGGATTCATGGTCACGCTGCACCTCGGTCGCCATCGCAACGTGAGCAAGGCAGAGAATTAAATTCATCAGCCGCTGCTCTTTTTCGTCGAACCGATCAAGTGGCTTCTTATCGAGATAGGCCAAAGCGTCGGCGAGCTTATCTTTCGCCACATTGTAGAACGCGGCCCGCTCCGCCTCGGTGCTCTCCTGCCGGCGTTGCGCACGATTGTTGGAGCCGGCCACGGCCCATGTGCCGGCAAACGGTTCCAACACCTCGAAACCGGGCGGAAGAAGAGAGCTCGCGACGCTCATGCTACGCTCCTCAGTGTTTCGCGCCCGGCCTTGAAGGCCTTTACAGCGCCGTCGACGGACAGGATGAAATGGCGGCACAGCGCTTCCTGCGACTGGAAATGGATGTGTTCCAGCGCGCCGCTGCTCAATCCTCGTTGCCCGGCTTCGATGATCGCCCGGTCTTCCGCATGGATGTCCCGCGCCAGCGCCATCGCAAGTTCCCGTGCAAACCGTTTGGTGGCGCTATCATCCAAGCCGATCCAATATAGGCGGATGACGCCGCGCGACCGATTGGCAGAGATGGGCATCACGACGTGCGAGAAGTGTTGCATCGGATTGCCGAGCAAGAAGAAATTGGGAAATAGCGCGAAATAGTCGCTGGCGTAGGGGCCCATGAGCGTCCCGTCCGCAGCGGCCCATCCCGCCAAGTTGGCGAACGCCAAACCCTGCACCGGCGGGGGTACGAAATCTTGATTGAACCAGATCGACTGCGTGCGGTGAGGCCCGTGATATTCGAATTTCGTCGGGTAGCCGAAGGCATTCTGATCAGCGAGGGTAGTGCCGATCGTCCTCGGATGGATGAAGCGCAAATGATAGTTTTCCTGGAAATTGTCGTAGGTCAGCTTCCAGTTGGCGTCGATCTCATAGACATATTCAGACATGGTCGTGGCCCGGGCGATGGCCAGGGTCTCGAGCCGTTCGGCCAGGGGACCAAGATAGTCGCGAAGGCTTTGAGCAGGCGACTTGTCGAGATTGACGAAAATCAGCCCCGCGCAGACATCGACGGCGACAGGACGAAGGTTGCATTGCGCCTGTTCGACATAAAATCGCTCGAAATCCGGGGCACCCCGCAGGTTTCCTTCGGTGTCGAAGGTCCAGGCGTGGTAACGGCAGGTGAACGCGGATCGCACGCCACATAAGTCTTCGACGAGCTGCGTTCCGCGATGGGTGCAAACATTGTGGAAGGCGCGGATCTTGCCGTCCTTGCCGCGTGTAATAAGGATGGAAGCATTGGCGAATTCGAGCGGCCGAACGATGAAGCTGCCCGGTTCGGGCAATTCCAAAATATGGCCGATCTGGAGCCAGGTGCGTTTGAAGATCGCTTCCCGCTCAAGCTCGAAATATTCGGGGCGGTAATAGGGCCCAGCCGGAATCGGGTCGGTCCCCAGCCCTGCCACATCCTCATTCGATGGCAGGTGGTACTTTGCAGGCTGCGCGCTCATCAGCTTCTCCTGTTGCCTCCTGGGTTACCGCAAGCGTTACCCAAGATGCCGCGGACCCCAATTTGAATGTCGGCTCCATCCGCTCTGTTTGCACCCTTGCTAGCAAGAACCGTCGCCCGCAGTCAAGCATTCGGCTCTTCGGCGGCATGAAAGCGGTTGCGGCGCCAAACGTGGACAACATTCTTGGCGACGATTTGCTAGCGAAATTTCATGGCCCGTACGAAGACTCAAAGAGGATACTGCCCTTCTTTCCGCTTCGAAGGTGAACGAGGCAGAGCACCGATTGACAGAAGAGAGCCCTGCTGCTAGCAGGGGTGCAAACATCCCGCGCGGAGTCAGCGCGACTGGAACGTGCGTTCGGCTTCACGCTTGCTTGGCGTCTGTCACGCAAGGTCGAGTGGAGTGACTTGGTCATATGAGGCAAGTGGAATTGTCGACCCGACTGGAAGCGACCCGGAATACGTCTGACCGCGCGTCCATGAATGCGGGGGGCCACCTGTTCGAGCCTGACGAAAGCACAGGCGTTCCTCCGCGGGCAGACAAATCTTGAGATCGTCTGTCCGGCTTTGAAGCAAATCCAACGACGAGGGTGAAGTGCCATGGGCAAATTCGAATCGGTTGATCTTTTCAACGACGCCTCTCTCGTCAACGATCCCCATCCCTATTTCGAGTATCTGCGCAGCCGGGGCCCCGTCGTCGGCATGCCCTATCACGGAGTCGTAGCGGTGGTCGGCTATGACGAGGTGCTGGCAGTCTTGCGCGACGAGGATCATTTCTCTGCGGTCAATTCGGTCTCCGGGCCCTTTCCGGGTCTGCCGTTCAAGCCGGAAGGCGACGACATCACGGCTCAGATCGAGCAGCACCGACACGAGATGACATTCGGCGGGATCATCGCAACCCAGGACTTGCCGGTGCATGGCAGGACGCGCGCACTGCTGAACGGCATGATTACGCCCAGACGCCTCAAGGACAACGAGGAATTCATGGCGCGGCTTGCCAACCGCCAGATCGATCGGATCGTCGACCGCGGCTCCTTCGAGGTCTCGAAGGAATATGGCGTGCCCTTTGCCACGCTTGTCATCGCCGACCTGCTCGGCGTACCGGAAGAAGACCACAAGGTCTTCGGGGACATCCTGAGCGGCTTGAGTCAGGTACCCGGACGGCTGGGCGGCAATGCGGACGCCGGTTTCAATCCCCTTGAAAAAATCGCGATGCAATTCTTCCAGTACCTCTCCGACCGGAGGGCCGCGCCGCGCGACGATGTTCTGACGGCGCTCGCCCTAGCGAAATACCCTGACGGCAGCATGCCCGACCTCGTCGATGTCATCGGCATCGCGGCGTTCCTGTTCGGGGCCGGTCAGGACACGACGGTTCGCTTGATGACGGCGTCACTTCGGTTCCTCGCCGAAAGTCCCGAATTGCAGCTTACCCTGCGCAAGGAACGCAACCGCATCCCGGACTTCATCGAAGAGACGCTGCGGCTGGAAGGCACCGTCAAGGCGATGTTCCGGCTTACCAAGAGGCCGGTGAAAGTCGGCGATATGGACCTTGCGCCGGGCACAACGGTCATGCTGATGCTCGCCGCAGCCAATCGCGATCCGAGGCGTTTCGAACGGCCTTACGAGTTTCACCTCGATCGCAAGAACGCGCGCGATCACTTGTCGTTAAGCCGCGGCATTCATGCCTGTGCGGGCGCGCCGCTGGCACGCGCCGAAACGAAGGTCACGCTCGAACGCCTGTTCGACCGCACGTCCGACATACAGATCGACGAAGCATTCCACGGGCCCAAGGAAGCGCGCCGTTTCGAGTACGAGCCGACCTACATGTTCCGCGGTTTGAAGGAGCTCCACGTTAAGATCACGCCTGCGCACTAACAGCAAAGCGGGGCAAGGCTAGGGCGACGCGATGGTGAAGATTACCTATATCGAGGCAGATGGCGAAACGCGCGTGATCGACGTTCCGCCCGGTCAGTCGGTCATGGAAGGGGCCGCCAAGAACGGGGTACGGGGGATTGCCGCCGATTGCGGCGGAAACTGCGCTTGTGCGACCTGCCGTATCTATGTCGACCCGTCCTGGGCAGCCAAGCTTGGTCAGGCCAGCGATAGCGAGCGGGACATGGTAGAGTATTCCGGCGACACGGAGCCGAATGTGCGCCTGTCCTGCCAGATCAAGGTGACCGAGGCACTCGATGGTCTAGTCGTGCGCCTGCCAGCCGAGCAGCATTATTAGGGTATTTTCAACAGGAGCGGAAACTCCGGCGCATGCCCCACCTGCTTTCAATCTGTCGAGGTCTAGGAATGCTCAAGCTCAGTCGCGGCGAGCCTGAGGCTTGCGCATTACGGATACCGGGCGATAGGCCGGTTGCGGCGACGCATTCGCTGCGATCCGACCGTCACAACGAGACCGCGATCGGGCGTCGCAGGGGTGCGCATTCCCATCCGCGATACACAGCCACGACGTCAGGTTGCCGGTAGTGAGCGGTCTAAACAAACACCCGAATGAGAGCCCGAAGAGGCTGACTGCGCGGCGTATGGGACCGCCCGACACGCCGACATGGCATACAATCCTGGACGGTGCCGAAGCGATCTTGCGCGAAGAAGGCTATGCGGCACTGAACGCGCGACGCATTGCCGATCGTGTCGGGATCAAGCGCCAGCTCGTCTACTATTATTTCCGCGATAACGATCATCTGTTGGTCGAATTTATTAACCGCAGCGCCAAGCGCGTGCTCGATCGCCTGGAATCGGCGCTCGCTTCCGACAAGCCTCTGCGGGAAACCTGGGACGCGGGCTTATTTACGGTCGACGCAACGCTCATTGCCGAAGTCATCGCATTGTCAAGCCGCAGTGACGCCGCCCGCCAAGCCGTTTTCAATTTTGTCGCTGCATCGCGGGCCATCCAGATTGCCGCGCTGAAGAAGGCGCTCAAGAACTGGAAATCTCCCAAGCTCGACATACCGGTGTCCGCCCTGGCCGTCATTGCGATAGGCGTGGCGTTGATCCTTGAGCGGGAAGCTGCGATCGGATTTACCAGGGGACACCGGGAGATGAAGGACGTTATTCAGCGCTTTCTGGTTCTGACGGAATCGCATGGACGCAAGCGGACAGCGGCGAAACCGACCCGGAGAACCTCGTGTCCAACAAACTGACATTCGCCTACCTGTACGATTTCCGCACCGCATTGGCGCAGTCCTTGGCAGGAGCTCTCCGCGGATATCCTCGATGTCATCGCCTGGACTGAACAGCTCGGGTTCGAATCGCCATGTTCCGGTTCCCGGAAGCGGCCATGCCGATTGCAGACTGTGGTGATTAATGCTGACAGTACAAAGTGTTTTGCAAAGGAGGCATTGTTCGGTGAGCGTGCACGATGACGTTTTAGATGATTCTCGGTCGGTAAATACCCTTCCCCAGGTGATTCGTGCTGCTGCGGACGTCTATGGCGGCGATGTCGCCATCACAATGAAAGGGGGGACGATTCCCAGGCGGACATTCCTCTCGAGTGTCCGCGGAGCGCCTCAGCCCTCAGCTTCGATATCATAGGCGGAGGGGTAACGTGTTGAAGCTGGTTGCACCGCTATTGCTCGTCGGGTTGCTGGGCTTGACCGCGTGGCACGTCGTGCCTGACGCGCCAACGGCGCGCGGCGGCGCGGGAGAGAACTGGGCTAACCATGGAGGCGGCGCGGACGAGAGCAATTTCAGCCGGCTCGACGCGATCAACGCCTCGAACATAAGTCGATTGGGCCTGGCTTGGTACCTGGACCTTCCCGGCGAAGCGGCGCTGGAGGCGACGCCGCTGGCAGTCGGCGGAGTGCTCTATTTCACCGGCAGCTACGCGGCCGTCTACGCCATCGATGGCGCAACCGGAAAACTGGTCTGGAAGTACGACCCGGAGACTTGGAAACACAATCCCGCCAAGATGCGTCTCAATTTCGCGGTCAACCGCGGCGTAGCCTATGCGGGCGGACGCATCTTCGCCGCCGCGCTGGACGGCCGGCTGTTTGCGCTCGATGCCAAGACCGGTCGGCCGCTCTGGAGCGTGGAGACCGTCTCGCCGCAGTTGATGCAGTACGTCACCGGCGCGCCGCGCGTCTTCGACGGCAAGGTGATCATAGGCAACGGTGGTGCCGACATAGGCTCGCGCGGCTATGTCACCGCCTACGACCAGGCGACCGGCAAGCAAGTTTGGCGCTTCTATGTAGCGCCCGGATCGCCTGAGGAAAACAAGGGTGACCCGGCCATGGAGCGGGCGGCCGCAACCTGGACAGGCGAATACTGGAAAACCGGCACGGGAGGCGGCCCTTGGGACAGCATCACCTTCGATCCCGAGTTCAATCGCATCTACGTCGGCACCGGAAATGCGGCGCCTTACGACCCCCAGCTGCGCAGCCCGGGCGGCGGCGACAACCTCTACACCGCCTCGATCGTCGCGCTGGACGCGGATACGGGAAAATACGTCTGGCACTACCAGATCAATCCACGGGATTCCTGGGATTTCGACTCCACCCAGCAGATGACCCTGGCCGACCTCGTTATCGACGGAAAACATCGCAAAGTGTTGATGCAGGCGCCGAAGAACGGGTTCTTCTACGTGCTCGATCGCACAACCGGAAAGCTGATCTCGGCCGGGAAGATTGGCAAAGTGACCTGGGCATACGGCATCGATGTTGCGACCGGCCGGCCGGTCGAGGCCAGGAACATTCGCTATGAGAACGGCCCTTCGGTCATCTGGCCGAGCCCGCTTGGCGCGCACAGCTGGCAATCGATGTCGTTCAGCCCAAAGACCGGTCTGGTCTACGTGCCCATCATGCAGATCGGCGTACGGTTCTCGAAGGGCGCGCCTCAAAAGGGCGATATCGTGCTTGGCGGCATGTCGCTGGGCATGGTCAAGTCCGATCCGATGGATGGAAAAAGCAGCCTGGTCGCTTGGGATCCGATGCGTCAAAAACCGGTGTGGACCGTCGCGCACGATGCGATCTGGAATGGCGGCACTCTCTCCACCGCCGGGAATCTGGTCTTTCAGGGTGATGCCCTCGGCTATCTCACCGCTTACGACGCCGCGAGCGGGCGCCAGCTCTGGCGGTACGACGCCGAACTCGGAATCATCGCTGCACCGATCAGCTGGTCGTCGCGCGGCAAACAATATGTTTCCGTCCTGGTAGGCTACGGCGGGAATGGCGAACTGATGAAAGTAGGCTGGAGATGGGGAGCCCAACCGCGGCGCCTTCTCACCTTCGCGCTTGATGGCAAAACCACGCTGCCGCTGGCGCCGCCGCGGGACATGACCGTCAAGGCACTTGATGATCCCAGGATCCAGATCAAGCCGGCCGACATCGCTGCCGGCCACGCGTTCTACGTGGCCTGTGTGGTGTGTCATGGCCGCGACCTGGTGGGGGACGGCGCGCCCGGGCCGGATCTTCGCGAGTCCCAGATCGCGCTAAACCCGGAAACTTTCTGGCGCGTGGTGCACGACGGCGCGCTGATCCGGAGCGGAATGCCGCGCTTTGACATGTTCACGCGCGAACAGGTCATGCAGCTCTACGCCTACGTTCGAGCGGGCGCGCGGGATGCACTTGGAACGCAAAAACGCGCGTCTACCGGGCATGGGACGACAAGCCAACTTGAGCACTAGATGTTTTGCCTTGATGAACATGGTGCTCAGCCTCGTTCGCGTTACGCTCGCCATCGAAAGTCAAGGCAATGGCGAAAACATTCACGCCCTCGGCGTGCGTTAAAGAAACCTACGGGGACAGAATGGAACTGATATTTTTGATGCCGCATATGCTGCGGCTCAAGGCCATGACAATGCAGTGGGAAGCGCAGGTTACCGGTGCGGATCAGACCCGCTTCGCCAAATGAGCGGAGAAGCTCGGCTATGCGATGATCGCGGTGCCGGAGCACCACATCATGCCGCGCGCTCATCTCGAACTCTCAAGCCTGCACCATCTCAATGCCTGTACGACCATGGCCTATTACGCAGGTGCGACCGAGAAGATCCGGGTCAACAGCTGTATAGCCATCTTGCCGCTGCAGCACCCGATCACCACTGCCGTGCAGCTTTCGACTATGGATTGGCCATCGAGCGGGCGCGTCACGGTCACCTTCACGGTTGACTGGCTCAACGGGGAGTTCGACGCGCTCAGCATCGATTTCCACCAGCGCGGCGCCATCACGGAGGAATGCATCCAGGCGATTATTGAACTCTGGGGCACTACCGGCAATCCTGCCGACATAGTCCTTATCTTGTACGATGCCGCTGGATGACCCTGTCCCGCAGCGCGAAACATCCTACCACTCGCCGATATTCGGCATCGAAATCCAAGGCTCGGCGGATTCCAGCCTACCGTTCTGGATGAGCTCAATCGAAATGCCGTCCGGCGTACGCACGAATGCCATAGCACCGTCGCGCGGCGGACGGTTGATCGTGACGCCGCCGTCCATCAGGCGCTGGCAGCTTTCGTAGATATTGTCGACGAGGTAGGCGATATGGCCGAAATTGCGGCCGCCCGGATATTTCTGCGCATCCCAGTTATAGGTCAGCTCGACCTGGGCATCCTCATTACCCGGCACCGCCAGGAAACTCAGGGTGAAACGCCCTTGCTCATTTTCGTAGCGCTTCAACTCCTTGAGGCCGAGCAGCGCAAAAAAACGGATCGTTTTCTCAAGGTCGGTCACCCGGATCATCGTGTGCAGATATTTTGTCATTGCTGTCCCCGTTCATTCTCGCGAGGGCCTATCACCACGCAGTCGGCTTGCGCCCCCGGATCTCTTTCGTGACGGTCTCCGCCGCCAATGTCAGCCGCGCGGCATAGCGTTCGATATCCTCGACTTTCAGATCGACCGGAAATCCGCTCATCAAGATTTCAAGACAGACGTCCCCGTCGGAAGAAAACACGGGCGCCGCGATATAGTTCACGCCTTTGCCGCGAGCATCGGCAAGGCCCAGCATCTGGAACTCTTCGAGCGGAATATCGGCACTCCCCTCCAGCGTAGATAAGGCAGCAGCTTCACCAGGTCCATGCCCTATGGGCACGACCGTTGCTTGCATAAGCCTGCGCATGCCCATGCCATTCGCAGCCATCGAGTAGCCACGGCGACGGATCTCGGGGAACGCTGCCAGCAGATGTTCCCTGACGGCATCGGTCATATAGGCGGACCCTGTGGCCAGATAGGCTTCGATCTCGCGCTGGGTTCGCCACGCCATCTGGCCGATCCCAATTGTCGGCACGACAAACCGCCGTTCACCCACCAGGGTCAGGCCATGATAGGTTTGCGGAACGCCTTCCCTGGCGAGCAGCAGATATTCGTTGTTCACGATCGCGGATGCGCCGCAGCTGACATTCAGCTCCGCCACCAATCGGGACAGTTCCCGACGGGCGTACTCGATGCCGGGATATCGTTCGAGGGCGGCTTGCCCGATCGCGACCAGGGCCATCCCCAGCGAATACGTCCTGTGCCGGGGATGCCGGGAGACGAAGCCCGTCTCCGTCAGGGCCATCATGACGCGGTGCGCCGATCCCTTGCTGAGCCCCAGGGATCTGGCGATTTCCGCCAGCGTGAATGCCTCCGTCGGATGCGTAGCCAGGAAGGTGACGACATTAATGGGCCGGCGGTTCGGATTGGAATGACCGGGCACACGGTCTGCGGTCCCGTCGTCGCCCCTAGAGGCATTGACAAGATCCCTCCTCGGGCGGATAGTTCCAGCATTCAACCTCATTGGTCCATATATGGAACAACCCTGCCGAGGTTGCAAGCAGTTTCCGCGGTCGGACAGAGGGCTTGGCGGACGAGGGAAGGGAGAGCGTTTCGTGAAGCTGATTTCCCGTTTCGGCGACCTGTTCCAGCTCAGCTATGTCGCGAAAGATCGTGATCGTGCGGTGGATTTCGCCGCTGCCAAGCTCGGAATCGACAATTTCACGCTGTTCGACGCGCGGTATCCGACCTTGACGCGCGGCACCGTACAGGACTTCAGCCTTCGGGTTGCCGTGGCGAACACCGGAACGCATCAGTTCGAGATCATCGAACCGGTGTCCGGCCCCACCTGGATCTATACTGATGGCATCGATCTGGACCGGCAGATCCTGACCTTCCACCATGTCGGCGTGGCGGTGATAGGCCCCTACTCCACATGGCAGGAGACTCTTGCCAAGCTGCGGGAAGATGGGGACGAAATCGTCCAGCTCTGCGAGCCTCCGCCGGGCGAGGAGCCGGCGGCCTGTTTCGCCTATGTCGACAATCGCCGCACGCTTGGACACCACACCGAATATCTCTGGTGGTCGAAAGCCATGAACGGCAACCCGACAATGCCCCAGATGTTGCAAGGATGACCGCTATGAGCCGCTTGATCCTCCAGGACGGCAATCTGCTCGACGGCGACAAGCCGGCCCGCAAAGCGAACATCGTCATTGCCGGTGAGCGTATCGAAGCCGTTAGCGATGGACCGGTAGAAACGCGCCCGGGCGATCGCGTGGTTGCGCTGGCCGGGCGCACGGTCATGCCCGGCATGGTCCAGGCCCATTTCCACGCGGCCTATTGGAACACCATGGGTACCGACAGGCCGCTCGGGCTCGAGGTGCCGCCCGCGCAGGCCACGCTGCGTGCCGCCGCGAATCTCAGGACCGCGCTCGATTGCGGCTATACAGGCGTGATCGGCGCAGGTTCTCCGCACGCCATCGACCCCGCGCTCAAAGCCGCGATCGCGGAAGGCTGTCTTGTCGGTCCACGCATCATGGCGGGCAGCCGCGATATCAGCTCGACCGGACACAGCGGGGACCTGTCCTATCCATGGTGGATGCAGGTCGGTGCCAGGGGTGGCGTCCATACCGCAGATGGCCTCGATGCCGTCCGCCGCGCGATCCGCGAGGAAGCCAAGGAAGGAGCCGAGATCATCAAGCTCTTCGTTACCCGCGGCCATGGCACCGGCGGCACGGGCCATGATTGGGACATGGCACCCGAGGAGCTGGCCATGGCAGTGCGCACCGCCACCGAACGCGGCATCAAGACCCGCGCCCATGTCGCCAACCGAGATGCTGTGCTGCTCTGCTTGAAGGAAGGCGTCCATATCATCGACCATGGCGACGGTTTCGACGAGAAGTGCATTGACCGGATCCTGGAGAGGGGCGCCTATCTGACGCCCAGCCTGTTCTTCCCCAAGCGGTTGATGCAGATTGCCCCGGGGATCCCCTACACCGACGCCATGAAGCCCGAATTCGATGCGATGGCGGCCATCCTGCCCAAGGTCAACGCGGCCGGCGTCAAGCTATTGACCGGCGATGACTTCGGCGCGGCAGGCGTGCAGCACGGCACCTATGCCGAGGAGCTGGCGCTCTACGTCAATGAGATCGGCATTCCCCCGCTCGACGTAATTCGCTGGGCGACCAAGCATGGTGCCGAAGCAATGGGGCTGGGCGATCAGGTCGGCACAGTCGAACGCGGCAAGCTGGCCGACCTCTTGGTGGTGGACGGCGATCCCATCGCCGACATCACGATCTTGCAGGATCGCTCCAGGCTTTTGGCGATCCTTCTGGGCGGAGCGAAAATCAAGGACAATCTGGCTTCGTTGGCCGCCCGCTGACGACGCCTTTGGAGGACGACCCATTATGTCCGCGCCGTCCGAACGCGAGCTCCGACGCGAATTAGCCGCCGCCTATCGCCTGATCGCGCTGTTCGGCTGGGACGACCATGTCGCGACACATCTGTCGGCCCGGCTGCCGGACGGCACGTTCCTGCTCAATCCCTTCGGCCTGATGTTCGACGAGATCACCGCATCCAACCTGATGCGCGTCGATATGGATGGCCATGTCGTCGCGCCCGAAGGCGGATCGCTCAATATCGCGGCTTATAACGTCCATTGCGCGGTGCTCGGCGGGCGCTCCGATGTGAATTGTGCCATCCACCTTCATACCCATGACGGCATTGCCGTCTCGGCGATGAAGCATGGCTTGCTGCCGCTCAGCCAGATCGCGCTCTTCATCTACCACGACATCGCCTATCATGATTTCGAAGGCGTGGTTGCCGGGCAGGACGAGCGCGACGGACTGCAAAGGGACATCGGCACGAAAAATCTGATGATTCTGCGCAACCACGGCACTCTGGCGGTGGGCCCAACGGTGGCTGACGCCTTCTACCGCATCTATACGCTCGAATGGTGCTGCACGACGCAAGTGCGCGCAATGGCAGGGGGCTGCGAATTGCAATGTCCCCCGCAAGACGTAATCGACGCAACGGGCCACCTCATGGATTGGTCCAGTCCCCAGCGCTTTTCGCTGAGCTGCTTCTGGCCCGCCATGCTCCGCAAGGCCGAACGGAGCTGCCCCGGCTTCGACGATTGATGGAGGACACAGATGAATGACATGACTGTTCCCCTGCGGTGTGAGCCTCACCCAATCAGCGGCGCCGTGTATCAGGCGATCGGCGGCGGCCTGGTCCGTGTGACCGACAAGCAAAAAGGCAAGTCCGGCGTGTTCCGCTATGACGGCACCTGGATCGAAGGCAACCTGACCTATGCCGATCCGCATTTGCTCATCTATATCGGTGGTCCCGACCTGCCCGCAGGCCGCGATGTCCTCTGGTCCCTTCTGCCGCCACTAGAAGAAGATATACCCGCCTTCCTGGCCAAGATGGCCGAGAACGCGGGCAATAGCCCGCAGCAGCCCAAGATGATCGGCAAGTACATTGGCGATCCCGGCATGAAGACGCCCGAGGGCATGCGTTCGGCCGGGCATATTCAGCAGGAATATCTGCTCGGAAACGACCGCAGGCCTGATCTCGTGCCCGCCGTCTACCACAAAAAATCTCCCGTGCCGGGCGGCCCGGCAAGGATTCCGGTCGCCCGCTATTTCGAGCGGAAATATCACGATCTCGAAGTCGAGCACATTTGGAAGAAGGTTTGGCAGATGGCCTGCCGCGAAGACGATATCCCCGAAGTGGGCGATTACGTCCTGTACCACATTGCCGACCTGCAGTATCTCGTCGTGCGCACTGGACCGAACGAGATCAAGGCGCATGTCAACGCCTGCCTCCATCGCGGCCGGCAGCTGCGCGATTGCCACGGAAAAAAGGCAACCGAATTCCGCTGCCCCTATCACGGCTGGCAGTGGAATATCGATGGTTCGCTGAGGCTGCTCACCGCCGAGTGGGACTTCCCCGGCGTGCGTGAGCATGTGACGCAGCTGCCTGGGGCGAAGGTCGCCACCTGGGGCGGCTTTGTCTTCATCAACCCGGATCCGGGCGCAATGTCCTTCGCGGACTATGCCGGGCCGGAGATGTTTGAGCATTACCGCAAGTTCAAGTTCCAGAACCGCTACAAGCAGGCCGATGTGACGAAAGTCATCCGCGCCAACTGGAAAGTGGTGCAGGAAGCCTTCCTCGAAGGTTTCCACACGCTGGCGACGCATCCGCAGCTGATGCTGATGGGTACCGAAACCGCCGATCTGCGTTACGACGCCTTCGGAAACTGGAGCCGGCTCGGCCATTGCGGCGTCCTCGGATCGAGTCCGCATCGCGGCATGGCGCTATCCAAGGAACAGGTTCTGGACATGTATCGGCAGACGGCCGACTTTATGCGCGAATATCTGCGCGGGCTGATCGGCGACGAGGTCGAGCAATATTCGGATGCCGAGCTCAACGATCAGGGCTTCAACAACCTGTTCCCCAATTTCAGTCCTTGGGGCGGCTGGGGACGTATCGTCTACAACTTCCGGCCCAATGGCGACAATCACGAGGAAACCCTGATGCGCGTGATGCTGCTGGCGCCCTGGCCGGAAGGCAAGCCCAAGCCGCCGCCGCGGGCTCAGCGCTTTCTCGGCCCCGACGATTATTGGACGCAGGCACCGGAACTTGGATCGTTGACCAAGATATTCGACCAGGACTGCGGCAACATTCCGTATGTTCACAGAGGACTGAAGACCAAGAAGCCGCCTTGCGTGTGGATGTCCGCCTATCAGGAATCGATCATCCGCGCCTTCCATCGCAACTATGAACAGCGCCTCGGCCTCAAGGCAGGCGAATGACAGGCGGGAACGACGTCCTTTTGACGACCAATCTCGGGACTATCCGGCGGGTCGCCTCGTTGTCTTTCCGAACCGATGCCGACCGACGACCCCAACAAGCATTTCAACAGACGGCCTGGATGAAACACGACGTTGCGGCGTATCCCCGATCGACCGGTTTGGGCGGCCTGCGACTTAAATCAACGCCAATCAGAGACGAGCGATGAAGGCTACGACGATCGAGATTACCGACCTGCGTTCGCCGCAGCTCACCGAAGCGCAACGCCAGGCAATCGCGGCCGCGCAGGCCAATCCGGTCCCGCTGACCGAAGAGGCGGTGCTCGGCGCGGCGATGCACGCGACTGGCCTGTCCGATTTCGGCCCCGACGATTTCCATGAGAGGCTGCGACGCCTGATCGACGAATGGAATGCGGATACGCGGATGCTCGCGATCTGCCGCATGATCCTTTTCGGCTATCTCCTGCGCTATGCGAAGAACCGCCTGCTGATCCAGGATATGCTCAAGAAGCATCCCGAGATTCACGACGAACCCATCGATCGTCCAATCATCGTGGTCGGGCTGCCGCGATCGGGAACGACGCATCTGCTGAACCTGCTGGGGGCGGACTCTCGCTTGCGCTCCACGCCGCTCTGGGAAACCTACGAGCCGCTGCCGCTCCCCGGCGAACCGATGGCGCCGGGCGGCGTCGATCCGAGATACGCCCGCTGCGCGGCACAGTGGGAAATGATGCAGTCCCAAGCTCCGCTTGCCGCAGCCATGCATCCTATGGAGCCCGATCATCTCCATGAAGATCTCGAGCTGATGTCTGCGGATTTCGCCTCCTACAATTTCGAATGGCTCGCGCGCTCACCCAAGTGGCGCGACTACTGTCTGTCGACCGACCAGACGCCGCACTATGAGTACATGAAGACCGTTCAGAAAATCCTGCAATGGCGCGACGGCAAACGCAGACGCTGGGTCACGAAATGCCCGCAGCATCTGGAACAGCTGCCGGTGCTGCGCAAAGTCTACCCCGACGCCACGATCGCGATCACCTATCGCGATCCGGTGGAAGTGATCCAGTCGGCGATCACCATGCTCGCTTATGGCGAGCGCATGCGCTACACGGACATCGACACGGGGGGCCTCCTCGAATACTGGACGGACCGTGTGGAGCGGCTTTTGCGCGCCAGCGTGCGCGACCGGCATGTCTGGCCTGAAGCGCAGAGCGTCGACGTTCCGTTCGAGACCTTCATGGCGGACGACATGGCCGTCGTGCGCGAGATCCACGCGAAAGCCGGGCTGCCCGAAAGCGAAACGGCCAAGCGCGAGATGCGCGACTTCATCGCCAACCACCCGCGCGGCAAGTATGGGCAGGTTGTCTACAATCTGGAGCGCGACTTCGGCATTTCCCCCGCGACGCTTCGCAAACGCTTCGACTTCTACTTCGACGCCTTCCCCTTCCTGATACGGCCCAAGGAGTGACGCCGGGTCTGGCGGTGTGGGGAACGGCAGAAAAAAAGAACGCTCGACCTGAGGAGGATGCGCGACGTGAACGATGCAGATACGGGATCGGGCCGGCGGTTCAGGGTTGTCCAGTGGGCGACGGGTTATGTGGGAACGCACGCGCTCAGGAAGATCATTCAACACCCGAACCTCGAACTTGCCGGCGTCTATGTCTTTTCAGGAAGCAAGGAGGGCAAGGACGCGGGTGAGCTGTGCGGCCTGCCGCCGACCGGCGTGAAGGCGACACGCAGCATCGATGAGGTCCTGGCGCTGAAGCCCGACTGCGTCCTCTACATGCAAGAAGGCGTCAACTACGACGATGTCTGCCGGATCCTCGAATCCGGTGCCAACATCGTCTCGACACGAGCCGAATTCCACTACGGCGCCAAGCTGGATCCGGAGATCCGGGCCCGGATTGAAGCCGCCTGCCGGCGCGGCAATTCCTCGATCCACAGCACGGGCTCAAGCCCCGGCTTCATCACCGAAGCCCTGCCGATCGTTCTGACGTCCATCCAACAGCGCGTCGATTCCATCCTCATCGACGAGTTCGCCAACATGGTCGATGGCTGCTCGCCCTTCATGCTTTTTGAGACGTTAGGCTACGGCAAACCGCTGTCGTCGTTCGACGAGCGGCGTCTCGGTATGGTCAAGGCAGGCTTCAGCCAGTCGCTCAAACTGCTGGGCGATACGCTTGGCAAACCCATCGACAGCATCGAATCCACGGCCGAGGTGGCGGCGGCGCGCAATCCGATCGAAGTGCCTGGTCCTGGGGGGGCGTCATCCGGCCCGGAACGCTGGCGGGCGAACGGGTAACCCTCTCCGCCATGCACAAGGGCAAGCCGTTCGTCACTTTCCGTGCGAACTGGTACTGCAGCATGGACATAGACGCGGACTGGCCGCTGCGCGATGTCGGCTGGCGGGTCCAGGTGGCGGGCGATGCGCCTCTGGACGTCGAAATCCGTTTCCCGATTCCCAAGGAAAAGATGCTCGATATGCTTTGCGGTTACACCGCCCACCGCCCGATCAACGCCATCCGCGCAGTCTGTGCAGCGCCGCCCGGGATGGTCTCGACAGTCGACCTTCCGCAGATCGTCGCGGATGTGGGCGAAGCCTGATCGGACTGCTGGCGTTTTCGCGCGAACATGATCGCGCCCGGTATCATGTTCGCGGGTCGACCATGAAGACTGACGATTTCAGGCGATGAGCGGCGAAGGGGGCGTATACGCCATTGATCGCCAGCATCGCCCCAAGGATTGCGAACAACACGACCCACTAAACAGCTAATCCAACCTTGTGAGACGTGGCGATTTACGGGCGAGCGCACGTCGATCCGACCCTGCCATCCGACACGCCGTCACCCTCGCCGAAACCGGAGTGCACAAGACCACGTGTCGCCCTCACCACGCCGCTACCAGAGCGGCCGTTCTTGGAACGCCATGCGCCGCTCGCGGATGACCCGCTCGCGTTCCTCGGACGAAATTTTCGGCGTCTCGGGCGGCAGGAACTTCCGGACATCGGCAATCGCCACCTTCCGGACGGAGGGGATCGGCGTGCTATCGCACCCGAACCAGCGGCCCTGGATAAGACCCTGGGAGTGGCCTGCCGTATCGAGCCAGTTCGGCACGCCCGGATCCTTCGCCGAGACGACGATGCGCAGCACGCCGTCGGCGTCCACCGGAGCTTGCGCGTCGTTCAGACTGGAGTGATTGTTGGTCCAGTCGATGGTCTCGTAGATGCTGTTGGTCAGGATCAGCGAGCGGTAGCGGCACTGCTTGGGCACCGTTGCCTCGACGATCAGCGCCTCGTCGTCGGTCAGTTCGTAGGGGCCCTCGTAGTAAAACTGCCCGATCAGCCCGCCGATCGAATGCACCTCGAACACCTTGAGCTTGTTGACGTAACCTTCGCGCTTGAGCTGCGCGACGTGGTCGACCAGGAGCGCCGTAAGGAAGTTGAGCTGGGCCGGCAGCACACGCAGCGCCGCCTCGAGCTTGGCGGCGGGGACGCGCGGGCGCGGCGCCGGGATGTCGAGGCGCTCGATGGAGATCGTCGGATTCTGCTCCCGCGGCCAATCGGAACTCACCATCCGCAGGAGAAGCTTGGTGGTCGTGGGCTCCAGCTTCCACCAGTCGCCCGTGTAACCGACCGGCCGTTCGCGGCTGATGACCACGTCGAAGCGGCCCTTGTCGTCCACCTTCAGCTCGTTGAAATCATGCGCCGGGCGCGGCGCGGGCTCAGGCTTGAAGCCGGGCTCTCCGGGGCTCGGCGGTGACTGCGCGACGTTGAACATACGCAATGTCCCGCGCGCGCCGCGCAGACGGTAGACCCCGTCAGGCGAGATGTCGGCGGAGCGATAGACGGTGTCGCAGTTAGGCTGTCCGACGTTCAGTATTTGGCCGATCGCAGCTACGAAGACAGGATGATCCGGATCGGCGGACAGAGTGGCGAGCGCGCAGGACGCCACCCCCTCCAGAGCGAGCCTGGCGACCTCCTGCCGCACCTGGGGATCGTTCTGCAGGCTGTCGGGCAGCTTGGCGAGCAGGCGCGCCGGCAAGGCGCGCACGCTTTCGGCGAACTCGGCCCATCCGGGGATCACCGTGTCTGGAGCTACGATCGAAGCGGACATGCATCCTCCTATGCGTTCGATTTGAAATGCAAAAGCGCGTCAGGGAACAGGCTTCATTCGGCGGCGTCCATGCAAAGCTTCCGCTGCAACGCTTCAAAGCTGCGGACCGCCTCTTCGAATGTGTCCCGCATCGCCAGATAGAACTCGGCGATTCCAGATAGCCGTTCCGCGATGGCACCTGAGCCGATGACCGGCGCGACTTTGTTCAAAAGCCGCCCCATGTCTCCCAGCAATTTTGCATGTTCCAGGATCAGCCCTGCATGGTTGCTTGGTGCACTGTAAAGCGCCCTCTTGCTGCCGGGTACGCTGTGGCGGATGGCGAGCCCGTGCTTCTCCAGCAGCCGAGCGGTCACGCTGGCGCTGCCTTTGCTCAGTTCCAAGTCGGCGACGATATCGTCCAGGCTGGCGGGGGCGGGACGCAGCAGCAGGTAACCGAAAAGACGACCGGCGGGTAGCGGCACCGTCATGGGCGCCAGCAGGGCCGCCCACTCGTCGACGAAGCGACGCTGGTCCGGCGAGAGTCGGGAACTTGACATGCTTTGCAATATTCTAAAAAACTAAAAAATACACAAGCCCGACCCGACAGCGATTGTCGGCCCAGCTGCCTAGCGTTTGCGAACGTAGAGGAGAACGCAGCATGAGACGCGAGCCCCATCCCATCAGCGGCGCCGTTTACGAGGAAGTGGGTGAAGGCGTCGTCCGAGTGGAAGATCGGGCGAGAGGGAAATCCGGGCTTTTCAAGTTCGATGGGACCTGGCTCGAGGGCGATCTGACCCACGCCGATCCGCACTTGCTGAACTATGTCGGCGGCCCCGATCTGCCGCCGGACAAAGACGTCAACTGGATGCTGATGCCGCCGGGCGAAGATGCAAGCGCTGAGGCCGCCTTGCAGGTCGCTGCGGCCATGGCGCAAAGGCCACGCGTGATCGCGCCTTATACGAACGATCCCGGTGTGGAGACGCCCCAAGGGATGCGTTCAGCAGCTTACATCCCGCTGGAGTTCTTCCTCGAGAACGACCGTCGGCCGGACCTAATCCCCGAGGTTTTTCGGCGCAGCTCGCCGATGCCTGGCGGGCCGCGGAAAGTGAAGACCGCCCGATATTACAAGAAGGAATATCACGACCTCGAGGTCGAGCGCCTCTGGAAGAAGACGTGGCAGATGGCCTGCCGCGAGGACGATATTCCGAACGTCGGCGACTATTACGTCTATAATATCGCCAACCTGTCCTATCTGATCGTCCGCACCGGCGAGAGCGAGTTCAAGGCCCACGTCAACGCCTGCCTCCATCGGGGACGACTGCTGCGCGAATGCGACGGCAAGAAGGCCACCGAATTCCGGTGCCCCTACCATGGCTGGAGTTGGAAGATCGACGGTTCGCTCAAGGAGCTCACCGCCGAGTGGGATTTCCCCGGCGTGCGCAAGGACGTCGCGCAGTTGCCCGGCGCCAAGGTCGCGACTTGGGGTGGCTTCGTCTTCATCAACCCGGATCCCAACGCAGGCTCGCTCGAGGAGTTCATGGGGCCGGAGATGATCGAGCATTACCGTAAGGCGAAGCTCCAAAACCGCTACAAGCACGCCCACGTCTTGCGCGTGGTTCGCGCGAACTGGAAGGTGGTCATGGAAGGCTTCCTCGAGGCCTACCACGTCATCGCCACCCATCCGCAACTGCTCCTGGCCGGCGGCGACTACGACGATATGCGCTGCGACGTCTTCGGGAACTGGGGGCGCCTGGGGCATGCGAGCGTTTCCGCCTCCAGCCCGCAGCGCGGGATCATCGTCTCCAAGGAGCTGGCCCTCGACGCCTATCAGGGCACTGCCGATTTCATGCGCGAATATCTGCGTAGCCTGATCGGCAAGGAGGTCGAGCAGTACTCGGACGCCGAGCTCAACGACGGGACGTTCAGCAATCTGTTTCCCAATTTCAGCCCCTGGAGCGGCTGGGCGCGCATCGTCTATCGCTTCCGGCCGAACGGCGACAATCCGGACGAGGCTCTGATGGAGGTTATGCTGCTGGGCCCTTGGCCTGAAGGCAAACCGAAGCCGCCCCCGGCAAAGCTTCGCGTTCTTGGACCGGACGAATCCTGGACCCATGCGCCAGAGCTGGGGTCTCTCGGGAAGATCTTCGATCAGGATTGCGGCAATATCCCGAGCGTTCAGCTGGGCCTGAAGACCAAGCAGCCGGACTACATCTGGTATTCGGGCTACCAGGAATTGGTCATCCGGAATTTCCACCGGAATTACGAAAAAGCGCTCGGCTTGAGCGAAGAAGACTGATGGCTTCGAGCAATCTCAGTCTAATTTGAATTTAGATCCTTCGAAAGATCGGGAATTGTCGCTAGAGCATCCGACCTCGCAAAGGATAGCATCGTCTCGAAGTGGCGCGTATTTGCGTCCGGCGCCAAACGCGGCGGCAAGCCTATCGGCCGCGGCAGCCTCTAGGAGCCTGTCCAAGTAGCGCCTTTTTCGGCGAAAGATAAGCCGTTCAGGCGGCCGTTGCGAGCTTGGTGAGGTTATGGGCGGTGCAGATGAGCGCCCATTCGGCTTTCACTTTCTCAATTCCGCGTAGCAGGAACTGTCTGAACCCTCTTGGCTCTTTGATCTGACCGAACACCGGCTCAACGGTCTGTTTTCGTAGCCGATACCGGCTTCGCCATCCCGCCCGCTTGAGCTTTGTGCTCATGCGCAGGACAAGTTTGCTGCGGCTTTTTCGTTTGGCGACGGCGGCGTTGGTGCCGTGTTTCTGCCGCCCGGTGGCGATGTAGCCTTCGATGCGCCTTCGAATGAGCGTGCGGATATTGGCTTGGGAGCAATAGCCTGCGTCGGCGGAGACTTCTTCGGGATTTTTTCCGAGATTGCTCCTGATCGCGTTGAGCAGCGGCACCAGTTGATCCTGATCGCTCGTGCTTTGCGTCAGGCCATGCGCCACGATGATTTGCGTGGTTGTATCGACGGCAGCCTGGGCATTGTAGCCCTGGATGTAGCCGTCCTTGGTTTTCAGGATGCGGCTGTCGGGATCGGTGAAGTTGCGTTGCGCCTTGCCATCCGGCTCCGCTTTCGGCGGCTTGGGCGCACGCCCCGCCTTCTTGCGGCCTTCGGCCTGGCGTTTCGCTTGCGCCGCAGCTTGACGGCGTTTCTCCTCCTCGGCAGCGGCTCTGGCTTCGGCCTCCAACTCGGCTTTGGCGGCGCGGATTTTCTCAAGTCGCCTCTCTTTGTCAGACACCCACTCGGGCATCTCATCGCCGCGCCTGTCACCAAAGAGCTTGTCCTCTTCAGCGTCGGCGGCTTCGGCCGCCTTCAGCCAACGATCGACCTCGGCCTTGAGCTCCGATTCCCGCTTCTTCATGCGCTCATAGCTCATGGCCTTGTGTTTCGAGGCGTTGGCCTTGATCTTCGTGCCGTCCAACGCCACGTGACCAAGCTTCACAAGGCCCGCCTTCTCGGCAAGCTTCAATACCTGAACGAACAAGTCTCCCAACGCCTGCAAATGACGTTGGCGGAATAGCGAGATCGTGCGGAAGTCCGGCGGATCGCCCGCCGCGATCATCATGAAGTCGGCCCGTTCCACCGCCGCCCTGGCGATCCGCCGCGACGAGTAGATGCCGCTGGCATATCCATGCAGCAGCAGCGCCGTCATTAACCGCGGATCAAACGGCGGCTGACCCAGCGCGCTTCGGTAGCTGCCGATGATCGCCGAGAGGTCCAGTTCAGCCCTCACCAGCGAAACAATCAACCGAGACAGGTGTCCTTCGGTACGTAATCCTGCACGCTCGGCGGCAGAAGCTGTACCTCATCGATCTTCCAGGCGCGAAAATCCTTGCTCATAACCACACAAAGAATCAGACTTGCAACCGCCTGACCAGCAATTACTTGGACAGGCTCCTAGGGTCTCCTCAACAATCGCGTCTATCTGGGCGAGACCGTGCACAAAGGTCATGCCCATAAAAGCGAGCACGAGGCCATTGTTCCCAAGGCACTGTTCGAAGCCATACAAGCCAGGCTTACCGAAGCGCGCACCTCGCCCCCCGTCAGACCAACGACGCGCCCTTTGCCACACTCCTCTTTGACGATACCGGCATCTCGCGCACCCCTGCTCCGCCCCTCGAGACCTTTATGGCCGGAGTGTTCTCCCGGTTCGGACTCGATCAGTTCGGCGCAAACGATCCGCATCGCGTTCTCGTCCAGCGCATCGAGGTTCAGGCCAACGCCCTCGTCGTTCTTATTCACCGGCCCGAAGCCATTCGACAATGGCAGTCAATCCACGTGCGTCGAATGCCGAGCGCGTCGCTCGTCAACGCGCCATGCTCGCGGCTGGCGAGATATTCCGCGACGATGGCGGGGATCTCGTTCTTACGCTCCCCGTTCGCGCGCGATTCCACGGTGGGCGCACAGCAATCATCTATCCCTCCGGAAGCCTAGCTGCCGAACTGTCAATCGACATGAACTTCGTCAAGGCGACCGCGCGTGCGCAGCGTTGGCGGCGCATGTTCTTGAGCGGAGAAGTCGCATTGCGTCTCGGACAGGACCGCGGCCATGTCGGGCTCACGCTCAAGCTTGCTAATTTGAGTCCCGCAATCGCCCGCGCGATCGTCCAGGACAAGCAGCCCACGGGGCTTCACCTTTCCATGTTCTGAATGCCGACCTGCCACTCTCCTGGAGCGCGCAAGAGGTCGAGATGAGATGGCTGGCGGCAACGTTGAACCACGCCACACGACTGAGGCTCCGCGGGCCCGGGACTTTCGGGAAAGAGGGCCAAAAAACGGGCTCCAAGGGCGCGCAAATGCGCGGCATTGCTCACAAGTTGGCGTAACGCGTGTAGATTTATGAAATCGGGAATATGGAGTGGTAGAATGGCCGAACTGATACCAACTGCGCGCTCCATGATGAGCCTCGATCGGAGCAGATTCCTGGCGTCCGAGCATCAGAGTCTCGGGCAACCTGCGCCACGATTGGGGGAATTGCGTTGGCGGTCAGGATTCCGGGCTTCGCCTCGCAGTAAGTCGGCACGGCGTTCATGCAGTTATGCGGATCGTAGCCTGACGAATTGCCAACTTCATCGTAGGAGCCAAAGCGCACGCTGATATCGGGCGGGGCGTTACCCTCGACCACAACTCTCCAGCTGTCTACATCGCGCAACTTCCAGGCAGCATTGATCGGGTCGGCAACCCATCAGGTGGTGAAAAACTCGATCAACCTTTTGCCCAAGTGGCAGCCGCTAAGTTCGAAGCGGACTCCCGCGACCATTCCTTTCCCGATCGTCATGGCGGCGATGTCGACATCCCCGGTCGGCAGTCATTTTGGCGGTGGCCGACCTCCACCGAGCCGGGCACATTGTGGGCATAGCAGCTTTCTTCCACGCGCTCGCACATGCGCCAGCCGGACGGCGTACGTACAAACCGGTCCCGATACCATAGACCGAGGAACATCACCTGGCTCTCGCCCCCGGGCATTGCGACCACCATGGGATTGAAACAGGCTGTCCGGGAAACTGCCGCATCTCCATCGACCCGAATATCCATATTTCCGACCAGGTGCTGGAAATGGGGAAAGTTCGCCAACGCCTTCGCAAGCCATTCCTTGATTTCAGGATAGCGTCCATCGATCCCGCCCATCGCCCGATAATCGATGTAGGCGTCAGCCGTGAACACGCTATCGAGCGCATCGAAGTCCCTGCGGTCGATCGCGTTGGCGTAATCGACCATCAGCTGCTGGATTTCGAGACGGTCGGAAATTTGCTGGATGCTCAGCACGATGTCGCTCCCGGTCGTTGCAACCGGAATTCCCGCTGCGGGCGCCCCCTTGGCGGAAGTTTTCCACTTGCCGGAGTCAGTCCACGATTTGCGTAACGATTGACCATGTTGAACACCGCGAATATGGAGAATTACGTGTAAGATCTGTCGCTTTTCGATCTTGCCGCTCCTCTTTTCGGAGCATACACTAAATTGAGTTTGGTCATCCCCCAAAGGGGCGGGTCGTAACGACGAGGGATACGAACCATGAACGCACTCGATCGTACGGTGCTTGTCGGCTCGAAGGATTTGGAACGGTGCCCGTTTCCGATTCCGATCGGCTGGTTCTTCATCGAATATTCCGATGCGCTGAAGCCGGGCGAATTCAAGCTTATCGAGTTGCTCGACCAGGAGTGGGTGGTGTTTCGGGGCGAGAGCGGCAAAGTCGGCGTTACCGATCCCTACTGCCCGCATCTCGGGGCGCATCTGGGTCACGGCGGGAAAGTCGTGGGCGACAGTTTGAGGTGTCCGTTCCATCATTGGCAATTTGACGCCGGTGGCTGGTGCACGAACATTCCCTACGCGCGTGTAAAACCGCCCATCACGGAACGACAACCCATCCTGCGCACACTACCCGCTCAAGAGCGATACGGACTCATCTGGGTCTGGCACCATCCCAATAGCGATCCGCCCGCCTGGGAGCTTCCCGAAATCCCCGAGATGGAAAGCCCGGACTATGTAAAACCGCATCGAGGCGCTTGGCCGGTCAACACGGCCATTCAGGAACTCGCGGAAAACGGCGTGGATTTTCCGCACCTGAAATTTCTGCACGGTAATCCGGACATTCCGACCGCGGAATACAGCTTCGACGGACCGAACTACCGCGTGAACATGATGAACGGCTACAATGTCGGCCATCAATGCGGGCCCGGCTTGGCCATCTTCCGATTTACGCAACAAGGCATCTCGTCGACGATGGTGAGTTACACCCAGCCCATCACGCGCGAAAAATCCATGATGCGGATGAGCTTCACGCACAAGAAATATCCGGAAGGCTCTCAAGAAGCGGCCGTGGCCGACAAGCTCGTAAAGCACATGATCGGCGCCGCCGAGGGCGAGCAATCGGCGGGGTTCGAATCCGTGGACATGATCATCTGGAATAACAAGAAATACCGCGCGCGGCCGGTGCTCTGCGACGGCGACGGCCCGATTCTGCAATATCGCGCTTGGTTCAAGCAATTCTACGCGGGCGCCAACGATCTGGACATCTGAACTGCCGGCCTGGTTCCGGACGGTATGATGTGGATGGCCCCTATGCGCTATCGGGCGATGCTACGTGGAGCGCGGCGCGGCGGCCCGAGAATATGCAATCCGACGCGGAGAGGCCGCTCACATAGATGTTCGAACAGATTCCGATCGCCGTGCGACCTGCCGCATACAGGCCTTCTATCGGCGATCCGTCGTCGTGGATGACTAGGCCTGTCTCTTCGTCGACTTTCAAGCCGCCAAGCGTGAGCGTTGGAAGCGGCGACAGCCTTGCGTCGATCGACATGTCGATGGCGTAGTATGGAGCTGTCGCGATCGGCCGCGCATCGTCCCTCGCCTTGCCGAAAATATCGGATTCAAGGCCGGCAGCCACGCGGTTGTAAGCAGCGACGGCCTGACACAGCGTTTCGGAGTCGAAACCGCATTTTCGTGCCAGAGCCGGCAAGGTTCTCGCCCTGCGGCGGCCGAACCACATGGCCAATATTGCGGGATATTTCTGAAAGGACAGAATTTCCTTGTCGCGGATCTGGTTCCACGCTTCGCGATAAAGCGCCTGATCGATAATCAGATAAGCCCTGCCGTCGTTCTCCTCGCACATCTTGAGGCCGATTGCCGCGCCATAAAGCGTCTCGTTCACGTAACGCGCGCCTTTGGCGTTCACGATAATGCCCTGAGACCATGCCAGCGGCGGATTGATGAAGCGCCACGCGCTCACGTGATGCAGGCGCTCGACTGCTCCGCCTGCGGTTTGGCCCAGCCGGATGCCACTACCGTCGTCGCCCGGCGAGCCCAGCGGCATGCCATTGCCGTATTTGGGGGCGTGATGCTCGACCATCTGGCGATTGAATATGAAGCCGCCCGAGCTCAGGCACAGTCCGCGCCGTGCCCGCACGAATCGGGCGACGCGATGTTTCTGCTCGATGGCGCGCGCCTTCGACAGAGACCGTTGTGCAAGCCGGTTCGCAATTCCCGCGCCGGGAAAGGCCGGCGGAAACATCAGAAGATATCGGGTGCCGACACGTTCCAGCCGCTCGTGTTCGGCCGCCTCGGGCGTGCCGGGCGGAATCTGCAAGACCATGACCCCAAGCACGCGGCCATGGCGGTCGACAACCAGTTTGCGCGCATCGGATTTCGCCATGAACCGCACGCCAAGGTTTTGCGCCGATTGCTTGAGCGGCGCATAAAGACCCACGCCATAGCCCACTGCCGTGTTTTGGGCTGGCAGGTAGACGCGATGACCGCGCGCCGCAGGCTTGGCCACGGCCACATATTCGGCCGCGAGCGAGCTGTCGGAATGGTACAAGTAGTACGTCGATTGGGGATAGGAAGTTTTTTTCCTATAGAGCGTACTGTTGAATTGGACGCCGTGCTCGGCGAGCCAATCATGCATCGCGGGGCTTTCCTCGCAGAATTTGCGCAGGGTACGATCGGAGACCACGCCTAGCGTTTCGAGCCGGAGATACTTGAACATCTCTTCGGGACTGTCGTCGACACCCGCTTCGATCTGCGTTTTGGTGCCGCCGCCAAGATAGACGACGCCGCCGTTCATCGCGGTGGCGCCGCCGCCCTGGTAGCGGTCGATCGCGATAACGGACAGCCCACGCGCCGCCGCTTCCACAGCCGCCGCCACGCCGGCGCCGCCATAGCCGACGATGACGAAATCGGCCTCGTCGTCCCATTCGATTTCGCAAGGGTCGTCGACGATCCGTGGATTTTCAACGGGTGAAAACCATGTCGGACTTCCCGGCATTTCCCGTTCCGCCAATGCGCATCCCCTCAGAATTTCGCTTCTCGCGTCAGGCCTTGTCCCGCTTGGCGAGGTCGAGCGCCACGTCGACGATCATGTCTTCCTGCCCGCCTACCATGCGCCGGCGGCCCAGTTCCTCCAGGATAATTCGCGTATCGACACCGTAGAGTTCCGACGCGGCTTCGGCATGCCGCAGGAAGCTCGAATAGACCCCGGCATATCCGAGCGACAATGTTTCACGGTCGACCCGCACCGGCCGGTCCTGCAGCGGATGCACGATTTCCTCGGCGGCAACCATCAACTTATGGAGATCGCAGCCATGTCGCCAGGCCTTGCCTGCGGCCGACCATGTCTTCGACGAACCGGCGGACGGAGGCCCCGTCATTCCTGTCGCTCAATGCAAGGATCGTATCGCGCATGATCATCGGAGGCTCGGCCGGATTGGGGATGATAATCGCTTTGCCGCGCGCTGCGCCGCCGACCACTTCCACTCCGCGTACCGTGGTGCGCGTATATTCGTCGATATTGGCGCGTGCCTGGCCCGGCCGAGCGCGACGCGACGGAAGCGACAATTTCCGCATAGTGCACTCTCGCCACGCGCCAGATTGCGGCGACAATCGCAATAGTCGCCTGCCCGCCGCAGGTGACGAGGTTGACGTTTCCGGCAGCCAGTTGCTCGCCCATGTTGACGGACGGCACCGTGAACGGACCGATTGCCGCCGGCATCAGGTCGATCACGCGTTCGCCGTCGCCTTGCACGATTCGGTCGTGATTTTTGTGCGCGTGGGCCGAGGTCGCATCGAAGACGATCTTCACGCCGGGGTAAACAGGCATCTTCCTGAAGCCTTCGATGCCCTCTGCCGTCGTCGCGATGTCGAGCCGCTTCGCCCGCTCCAGCCCGTCAGACCCCGGGTCGATGCCGACCATTGCGACCAATTCCAGATACTTCGAGCGGCCCATCACCTTGATCGTCAGGTCGGTGCCGATATTGCCCGAACCTATGATCGCTGCCTTGACCTTTGCCATGCCTGATGATGTCCTCGTTATGCGAAACGGATACTCGCGCGGCCTATGTCTTCCAGCTGCATCTCGAAATAATCTCCCGGCCGCGCCGGCTCCAACGGTACGAGCGACCCCGAAAGAATGACGTCTCCGGACGACAAAGATACGCCATATTTTCCAAGCGTGTTGGCGAGCCAAGCTACTGCCGCCAGAGGCGAGCCTTGAACGGCGGAGCCGAGACCTTCGCTGAGAGCCACCCCATTCTTGCGCACACGCACCTTCAAATTCGGCAAATCCAGATTGCGCGGATCGGCCCTCGCCGCGCCCAAAACGAAAATCCCGCACGAAGCATTGTCCGCCACCGTATCGACGATACCGATTTTCCAGTCTCTGATGCGCGAATCCACGATCTCTAAACAAGGCGCGATGGCTTGCGTTGCATCGAGCACCTGTTCTGCGGTCACGCCGGGACCGTCGAGATCGCGCCCAAGGATGAAGGCGATTTCCGCTTCCGCCCGCGGCTGAATCAGTCTGCGTTCGACAATATCGACCGTCTCTCCGTCGTCTCCCGGCATGGCGTCGGTCAGAAAGCCGAAATCCGGTTGGTGCACCCCCAGCATGTCTTGCACGGGCTTCGAGGTAACGTCGATCTTTTTTCCTATTACACGTTCGCCGTCGGCTCTGCGGCGCGCAAGGAAATTCAGCGATATCGCATAGGCATCGTCGATCGTCAGAGACGGAAAGCGCGAGTTCAGCGGCTCAACCGTATAGCGGCCGCGCTGCGCGTCGTAGAGTTCCTTGCCTCTTTCAGAGCTTGAGAAAGTTGACGGCATAGCGATTGAACTCTTCCGCCTTCTCGACCATGACCCAGTGGCCAACTCGGTTGAAGGTGATGAAGCGGACATTGGCGCTGGCGCGCAGGAATTTTTCCGCGCCGCTGACAGGCAAGAACAGGTCCTCTGTCCCCCAGAAACCCAGTATGGGCATCTTGAGTTCGCCAAGCCGCGGGGAAAGATCGGGAACGCTCATCGTGGAAAGCACTTCCTTCGGCTGGGTGCGCGAGACCGCAAATCGTTCCGCAACAAGCTCATCGGTGATGTGGCACGGATCGTAGACGAGGCTTGTCAGAAGCCTCTTCTGGTCCGCCGGCGTGAAATCGGGACTTGTGAAGTCTCCGACCATTTTGGCGATGCCGGGCATGGCGAAATACACTTCGCGGCTTTCGATCCCTCCCGGCGACATCAATACGAGCCTGTCCACGAAACTCGGCCGGTCGAGCGCGATCTTGATCGCAATCGCGCCGCCCAGAGAATTTCCCACCAGCACACAGCGCCGGACGTCGGCCTTCTCGAGCGCCTCCATGAGCGTGTCGACAAAGAAATCCAGCGTGTAAGGTTTGTCCTTTGGCTTCGACGAGGCGCCGTAGCCGATCAGATCGGGCAGGACCGCCCTGAAGCCGGCGTCTACGAACGCCGGCCAGTTGCCGCGAAAATTCGCCATCGCGCTCGCACCCGGTCCGCTGCCATGAATAAATACGACAGGCAAACCGGCGCCGGCTTCGATCAGGTTGATCTCGTAACCGCCCGACACTAAAATTTTTTTCGTCTCGGTCTGCATTGCGCGACCCTTTTGTTCCGCCACGAATTCCTCCTGAACCGCAGATTTTCGCGCCCAGCTTACAGAAACGGTATCGATGGTTCTTGCCCGAGGAGGCAGCCGCTCAAATCCGGGCCCCAATTGTTCGGATCGTTGGCGACATGCGCGCGCATCGCATTGAGATCGAGCCAGTACCGGACCAACGGAACGTCCAGATAAATCGCGCGGCCTCCAAGCAGCGCCAGCAACTCGTCCACCAGAGCCGCGCAGCGTCTCGCAACCGATGCGGACTGCACGCGGAACGTGTTGCGACGCTCCATCGAAATCGGCCGACCGGACCTGGCGTGCTCCATCATCACCGCAAGATTCCGATGCAGTACAGCCTCCATCTCGTCGACCTGGGACCAGGCGCGGGCGATGGCGTTCAACATGATCGGATCGGATTTGGCGGCCTTCCCCGTATTGGTGGATACCCGCGTGCGCGTCGTCTCTATCGCTTCCTTGATGGCGCCGCGTGCGCCGCCGATTGCGGCGGTCGATACCAGCCGCAGGAACACTTGCGCCCATGGCAACTTATAGAGCGGTGAGTCATTCTCGACCTGCCCCGGATTGCGGCACAGGAAGCCATCGATGGACTTATGCGTGCGATATTCCGGAACGTATGCGTTATCCACCACAATGTCTTCGCTGCCCGAGCCTTTCAGCCCAAACACATACCAAGCATCCACGATCTCGTAGTCCTGACGCGGAAGAAGAAATGTTCGCATGTCCGGCGGATCGCCATCGTTCGCTGGCGGAACCACGGCACCAAGCAATACCCAGCTGCAATGGCGGCAGCCGCTCGAAAATTTCCAATGACCGCTTAAACGGAATCCGCCATCCACACGCTCGACATTTCCCACCGGCTGATAGGAAGACGACGCAAGGACCGTATCGTCGGTGCTCCACATTTCGCGCTGCGCCTCGTCCGAAAAAAGCGCAAGTTCGTATGCATGCCCGGCGAGCACGCCATAGGTCCAACCGGTCGATACGCAGCCTTCGGCGAGCGCAATCTGGATATCGTAGAGAACCTCCGGATTCATCTCGTAACCGCCCCATCTGCGGGGCTGGAGAACGCGGAAAAAGCCTGCCTCGCGGAGCTCCTTGATCGTTTCTGCAGGAATATTGCGGTCTTTGTCCGTCTGCTCTGCACGCGCCTTCAGCATTGGTATCATCGCGCGCGCGCGTTCCACCAATTCCGAGGGCTTCGGGACAGAGACGGGTTTCAACGGTGCTCGCGCGGTCACGGACATTCTCAAAATCCCTGCACCCTGTTCTGGTTCTCCGTTACGGAATGTAGCTGTTGATCGCAATAAATTCTACAATTATCGTAGAGAAAGCAGCCTCGCGATACGCAAATTGTCATTGAATGAGGTCCGTAGCGGTGTTTGAAGGTTCGAGAGCGAACTTTTGCACTTTGCCGGCGGCGTTGACCGGCAACGCATCGACGATCGTCACGCTGCGTGGAACTTTGTAGTTGGCCATCTCCCGCCGGCACCAGGCGACCAATTCGTCGACCGCGATCGCTGCGCCGGGCCGGGGGACGATAAAGGCTTTCCCCACTTCCCCGAGCCGTTCATCCGGTACGCCGATGACGGCCGCCTGCGCCACAAGGGGATGGCGCTCGATAATCCGTTCTATCTCCGCCGGATAGCAGTTGAAGCCGCCGCAGATGTACAGATTTTTGAGCCGATCGGTGATGCACAGATAACCGTGTTCGTCGAAATAGCCTACATCGCCACTGTGTAACCAACCGTCGGCATCGATGGCTTGCGCCGTTGCCTCACGATCCTCGTAATAGCCTGCCATGACATTGAAACCGCGAACGAGAATCTCCCCCTTGACACCCGCAGGCACCGTTCGGCCCTGCGCGTCTGCGCATCGCACCTCAATGCCAGGAATCGGTTTGCCGCAACGCGTGGCAACGATTTCCGGCGGGTCTTTCGCGTCGCTGAGGGTTACTACGCCCGTCGACTCTGTCAGGCCGTAGCCGGCGAGCACAGTTTCGATTCCCAGCTCCGATCGCATCCGCTCAATCAGCGAAGGTGCAATCGTTGCAGCGCCGGTCACAGCAAGCCGCAACGACGACAGTTTCGATCGATCGATATCGGAAGCAAGGACCGATTGAAATATCGCCGGTGGCCCGGGAAGAACGGTGATTTTTGCGGCCGCGACAAGTTTCACAAGCTCCGCGATTTCGAATATTTTCATGGGATAGGCGGTGGCGCCGACGAGCAGGCAGACCAGCCATCCGGCTTTGTAACCGAAAGTGTGAAAAAACGGATTGACAATGAGGTAGCGATCGCTTTGGCGCAAACCGACCCGTTCGGCCCACACGCGAAACACGCGTACCGTCTGGCCGTGGCCGCTCACCACGCCCTTCGGTTCGCCCGTCGTGCCGGACGTGAACAGGATGTCCGAGACGTCGGTGCCGGTCAGCGATTGCGCCGACGCTAGCGCCTTTTCACGATAGTGAGTGTTTGAAGTTTTCAGAAACGCATCCCACCCCGGGCCGAACGTGACGGTCTTTTCCAGATGCGGCAAATCCAGGCCTTCGAGCAGCGCCGGATAGGATTGTCCAAGAAAGCTCTCGGGCGTCAGCAAGACGCGCGCCCGGCTCTTGTTCAGAATATGCTGCGCCTCTTTGCCCTTTAGCCGCGTGTTGAGAGGGACGACTACGGCTCCCGCGTTCTGGGCGCCGATGCAGGCGACGATCCACTCAGCGCTGTTCGGCGCCCAGATCGCAACACGATCGCCTTTTTCAATGCCGAAGGCCAAAAAGGCACCCGCAGCCGTGAGGGACTGATCGTGAAGTTGCCTGAAAGACAGCACACGGTTCCGATCGACGATCGCCGGGGCGTTGCCGAAGCGCTCCGCAGCCTCTGCAACGACCGCCGGGATGGACGTAGCTTCCGAATATCGCAAAGAACAAGGCTTCCAGTTGCGCAAACTGTGTGTTCAAGGCAAAATATCGCTCACCATCTCCGCAATCTGTCAACTCTGGCGACCTGTTGAATCATAATCTTGCACTCGGACTGGAAGGAAAGGTTGCCATCGTCACCGGGGGTAGCCGCGGCATCGGGCGCGCGATCGCGCGCACTCTGCTCGAGGCGGGATGTCGTGTCGCCATTTGCGGCCGCAAGCCTCCGCCGGAAGAATTCGGCGCCGAGTTCCACACCTGTGACGTTCGTCAGGCCGATCAGGCGCGGGCTCTCGTTGATGCGGTTGCCGGCCGTCATGGGCACCTCGACATCGTCGTGAACAACGCGGGAGGTTCGCCGCACGCCGATGCCGCTGCGGCGTCGCCGCGTTTCTCGGAAGCCATCATCGCCCTCAACCTTCTCGGACCTTTGCATGTCGCGCAGGCAGCAAACCTGTGGATGCGCAAGCAGGAGAACGGCGGCGCCATTGTCAACATCGCCAGTATTTCCGGGGTTCGCCCGTCTCCAGGCACCGCAGCCTACGGCGCCGCAAAGGCAGGCTTGCTCCACCTTACCCGCAGCCTTGCGCAGGAATGGGGCCCAAAGGTACGCGTGAACGCCATCGTAGCGGGCTTGATGACCACGGAAACTGCCGAAACGACCTATGGCTCGCCGCAGGCCCAAGCGGAAATCGCACAATCGATTCCCCTCAAGCGAATGGGTCGCGGTGACGATGTCGCCAATGCCGTCCTCTTTCTCGCGTCGCCGCTCGCCGCATACATCACAGGCGCGCAAATCGGCGTGGATGGGGGCGGCGAGCGACCGCCGTTCCTAGAGATCGTCGAGCGCCATGCGGCGCGGAAAAATGACTGATTGTGCCATTCGTGCGTGGACGACGTTGCCAGGCGCGCAGTCAACGCACGATTGCGGGATGCGGAATGCGCGGATCGCCCAGCATGGCGCGATAGGACGGGGGCGTCTTTCCGCCGGCGTCCTTGATTCCGTAACGTTCTGCAACTTCGGCGCCAATCAGCGTCTGGCCCGAGAGGGATTGGCGCTGCGAGTCTTGGTAGAGAGCCGCGATCAGGTGCCCGGTGAATTCGGGCGTTTCGGCCTGGGCCATGAAATCGCTGTACTGGTCGGGCCGCTCACCAAGCGATCGCAGCGTGCGTTCCGTAATCAGCGGGCCCATCCAAATCGAGACAGCGGCCACGCCGTAGTCCTTGAGGTCAACGGCCATATCGGCGGCAAATTTGTCCACGCCTGCCTTCTGGGCGCCGTAGGCCGGTCCATGCATGTAGCACACCGAACCAAAAGACGACGTGAAGACAATCAGACCGTTTCGCGCCCGCGTCATCATCTTCGCCGCATACCAGCTTGCTACGTAGTGACAGCGCAACCCGGTATCGAGAATGTCCGCCAGGCCGAGTGATTTCTCCCAAAATCCGCCTGGCCGGATGAGATCGTCGTGCAATGCCGCCGCGTTGTTCACCAGAATGTCGACACGTTGCTGCTCGTCGTGCACGCGCCCGAATAACCGCGCAATATCTTCGTCATTCGCATGATCGACACGCATCGCAATTCCATGGCCGCCTGCCGCCGTCACGGCTCGCGCCGTTTCGTGGATCGTGCCGGGCAAAGCCGAACCGGGAATTTCCGTCCGCCCCGTGACATAGACCGTTGCGCCATGCGCTCCCAGTGCCCTTGCGATGCCGGCGCCAGCGCCGCGACTTGCCCCGGTCACGACGGCAATGATTGGTTCCCGTTCTCCCATAGTGCGTGATGTCTCCTCAGATCACATCGCGCTCAGCGCGCGTTGCAAGCCCAATTGATCGATACGCGACCGAAAAACCACGATATACGTGGAACTCTAACCGATAATCGCTAGAATTCGGACAGAAAAAAGGGGCAGAGCGATGGGCATTCTTGACGGCAAGGTTGCGATCGTGACGGGCGCAGGCCAGGGCGTCGGCCGGGGGATCGCACTCGCTCTGGCAAAAGCGGGTGCTCCCGTCGCGTTGGCAGGACGCACGCGCGCAAAGTTGACAGCAGTTGCCGAGGAGATCGGCGCGCTCGGCGGCAAGGCAAAACCCATCGTTTGCGACGTGACGAGGGCGGACGACATCACCGCGACGGTCGAGGAGGCAAGCCGCACGTTCGGAGCCCTGCATATTCTCGTAAACAACGCCTATGATGGAGTCCTTGGACCTTTAGCGACTATGGACGACGCGGATTTCGAGAAAGGTTTTGTCGCGGGCCCGTTCGCAACATTCCGATTCATGAAGGCCTGCTATCCGCATTTCAAGGCGGCGGGTGAGGGTTCGATCATCAACCTCGCGACATCCGCGGCGGTGCGCTGGGACATGGCGAATTACGGAGCCTATGGCGCAGCGAAGGAGGCAATCCGCGTTCTCACGCGCGCAGCTGCGGCAGAGTGGGGGCCTGAACACATCCGTGTCAACACGATCTGTCCGCTCGCGAATTCCCCCGCGCTCGCAGGTTGGGCCAAAGCGCGACCGCAAGAAGCCGAAGCGTTCTTTCGGACCGTGCCGCTCCGGCGCATCGGCGATTGCGAAGAGGATATCGGACGAGTTGCCGTGTTCCTCTGCTCGCGCGAAGCGGCCTATGTTAGCGGCGCCACAATCCCAGTCGACGGCGGGCAGGCACGCTTCGGTTGACGCGATAAAGTCGTTTCCTGGCTCCGCCAGATTGGAACTGTAAGCGCATTCCTGCCTTGCACAGGTTCGCGACAAAGTCTCGACTCTGTCACTTCCGAACTTGAAGGCAAACGAGTGCGTCAAGCCAAGTGGCCAGCCGGTCGAAGAGCGCCTCCCCCCGAGCGGCAACGAATGGGTGGTGACCTGCAACCTTCAGGACAAACAACGTCAGGTCGGTACACGCCGGATACTCCGCAGGAAGGATATGTGGGGGGCCCGTCATATCCTTCTCGCAAACTGCCAGAAACACGGGCACATCGATTGTGGCGGCTTCAGGCCCTACACTGCCCGGCATCATCGACTGCATCGCGGGTATTGTGAGAATAGCGTCTTGCGCCGCGCCTAAGGCGCGTGCGGCAGGGGAGCCGGTCTGTTCACGATATCGAACCTTGGGATAGGGATTTTCGCCGAATTGGCGTCTGGCCAGCTCCACGAGATCTCCGCGACCGCCATCGTATTTTGCGAGCGCATCCCGCTCCAGGTCTGTGAGCTGTGACGGCAGGCCCATGGTACCAAAGCATAAAAGGACGAGCGCGGTGTAATCGCGGCACGACGCTTGTTGAACAACCGTCAACATCGCTCCCATCGAATGGCCCACGCCGATGCACATCAATTCCGGGAGCGGTGGAAGAACCTCGGTGAGTGTCCCGCCGCGCAATTCTTCAGCCAGATGCTGCGCCGCGGACGCCTGGCAGCGCACGACCGCTTCGGTCGTGAGCGCAAATCCGTCCTTGGGGCGGCTGCTTTCTCCGACGCCGATGGGGTCGAACACTGCGACAAAGTATCCCCGCGACGCCATTTCGCGAGCGAAACTGTAGACGTGATCCGAAGCGCCGCCAGCGAGATCGAAATATCGTTTGTTCATGCCTCCTCCCGGCAGGCAGAACAGAACCACGGGCGGTAACGCCGATCCGGTCCCCACGGGAATATGCACCTCGGCGGCGATCGCAAGCGGTTCGTCGCTATCGAGCGGCATTCCGATTTCAAGTCTGCGCTTCACGATGAGCGGATTGCCGTCCGCTTCAAATCTGGTCAGCATTTTCCGATAACGGCGCCTGAAACGCCCGAACCCAAAAAAACGCGCTCGACGTTGCGCACCTGATTGACGGCAGTGCCGCGAGCTTGGCGAACGCCTTCGGTGATCAGATTCATACCGTGAATATATCCCTCGCCAATATGTCCTCCATTGGGACTCAGGGGGCTTCTGCCGGTCAATTCGAGATTGCCATCCTTTACATAATCCTTTGCTTCTCCGCGTTCGCAGAAGCCATATCCCTCGAGTTGTTCGAGGATTTGCGATGTGAAATTGTCATAGATCATTGCGACCTGGGTGTCTTTTGGCGCAATACCGCAGACTTTGATTAATCGCTTGCAAACGTTCTCGGCGAGTGGGAGGCGCGTAAGATCGCGACTGTGATAGTAGTCCGAAATGATTTCGTGGTTGAAGAGCAGCGAGTAGACGGACCCATAGATGCGGATTGGCAATTGCCTAAGGTCGCGCGCGCGGTCCATGCGCGTCACGACGAGCGCGACGCCGCCGTCGCTTTCCTGGCAGCAATCGAACAGACGAAACGTAGGTGCCACGATCCAGCGCGAATTCTGGTGGTCTTCGAGCGTGATCGGTTTTCGGTAGAACCAGGCTGCGGGGTTTGTCGCCGCATGTTTGCGCAGAACGACGGCAACACGTCCTAAATCTTCGCTCGTGACGCCGTATTGCTCCATGTAGCGCTGCGCAATGAGGGATTCCCAACACGCCGGACTCTGCGCGCCGAACGGCATGCACCATTCCATGAAGGTGGTGCCGCCGCCAATCGGCAGGCTGCCCAATTGCGGCTGACCAAAGCGATATTGCGAGCGCTCATTCATCGCGCGCCAGATCACCACCACGTCGCAGACGCCGGAGGTCACGGCAACCATGGCGTGATAGAGCGTGGTCGCGGAAGCCGCACCGCCTTGAGGGAGGCGGCTGGTATATTTGAGGTCCGTTACGCCGAGACAGCGTCCAACACCGACTTCGTCCGAGGAATCGAGCGTGAAAGTGATCATGCCGTCGACGTCTGCCGGCGACAGACCGGCGTCGTCCAGCGCTTTCTTGACGGCCTCGGCCGCAAGCTGAAGTTCGCTGCGCCCGGAATTCTTGGAAATCTCCGTCTGACCGACTCCTACAATCGCGGCTTGCCTGGAGAGATCGGCCATCGTCAGCCCCGTTCCTTCGCGGGATGGAAAACCGGCACCGCTTTTCCGCCCCGAGTGGGTGCAAAAGCGACTTCGACCGCGATGCCGCTTTTCATTTCACGCGCATCGACGCCGATTACATTCGAGACGATGCGCACACCTTCTTCGAGATCGATCAACGCAACGATGGGCGGCGTTTCAAACCCGTAGGCTGGGGGATGGATCGGCATCGACCAGCTGTACACCGTGCCGTGGCCGCTCATCTTCGTATAGCGTTTTTCGACGCAATAGCATTTGGGACACATCGGACGCGGCGGATGCCACAGCGTGTCGCATCCGCAGCATTGCTGGATCAGCAGTTCGCCACGCGCGGCGCCATCCCAGAAAAACGCGCTATCGACTGTCGCGATGGGATCCGGGCGCGACGACGCTTCCTGGCCCGGGACATTAGTCTTTGCATCAGCCATAATTACAATACCTGCGGCGAAGCCGCTCAGCCTCTCTTTTCGCTCTGCGCTAGCCAGGGACTTTTGGCCTCGGCATGGCCTTCACGCGGCGGCCAAGCCAGAATAACCCGTTGGTTGGAAAGCTCATCGATCTGGGCCGGCGAATAACCGAGTTCGCGCAGGATGACTTCCGTCTGGTCTCCCACTACCAGCGGCGGGCCCTGCACCCGCGGGGGAGTGTCGGAGAGATTATACGCCAAGCCGATCTGCTCGAAACGGCCCACGAGCGGGTGCTTGAAGGAAACGGTCCAGCCGCGCGCGCGGAATTCGTCATCGTCGAACAGCTGTCGCGAAAAATCCGGCGACGACACCTCGCAGGGCACGCCTGCGCGATCGAGCAATTTATGCCATTCGCTCGCGCCACGCTTGGCGAACTGGGTCTCGAGGAGCGCACAAAGCGCGGCGTCGTTGGCATGGCGCGTCTGGTCGTCCGCAAACCGCGACTCGGTCATTGCGCGTTCCAGATCCAGAGCAGCAAACAGTGCGTCCCAGTGGGCTTGATTGGCAAGCACGATGCACAACCAGCCGTCGGCGGTTGCGTAGAGCCGGCATCCCGCCGAAAAACCGGTTTGTGCTGCGTCGAGACGCGGGCGTTCGAAACCTTCGCCATTCGGGCGCGCGATTGCGTAGGACGTATTGAGAAAACAGGCATTGACGATCGCAGTGTCTACGAACTGACCCTCGCCCGTGCGATCGCGATGATAGAGCGCCTGGAGAATTCCAATCGCCGAAAGAAAACCGTTTCCGGTATCGCCAAATGAGGTGAGGCTCCACAGGGGTTTGCCGCCGCGTGCCATCCCGCCGTCCTCGTGCTGAACACCCGTCAGGCATGCTCCCGTCTGATCGTTGCCGGGCAATGATTCCCGCGGGCCGTGTTCGTGACCCCGCGTATGGCAGTAGATGAGTTTCGGATGAAGCGTCTTAAGGCTGTTGTAGTCGATGCCGAGCCGCTCGGCCGCATCGTAGCGCATGTTGTGCTGAACGACGTCCGCCGTTTTCACCAAGTCGAGCAGAATTTTCATCGCGCGCGGATCTTTAAGATTAAGTGCAATGCTGCGCTTGCCGCGATTGGCCATGTAAGCGATGTGCGTCCGGTGCCAATACATATCCCAAAGCGCGTTGACCTTAATCACTTCGGCGCCGAGGTCGGACAGAATTTGCGTTCCATATGGCCCTGCGATAGCGAGACCGAGATCGAGAACGCGAATGCCTTCGAGCGGAGCCTTGAGCGGACGTCCCGGCGGAGCAGACGGACGCGGAGTTACCGCAAGTTTCGCTGCTTCGACTTTCACCGCGTCGGTATGCTCGCCCAGTACCGGCGCAGGACCGCAAATTGCGCCGGGGCTGGTGTCCAGCTTGTAGACGATTCCCACCTGGAGAATGGGTCCCAGCTCGGGGTCTTCCACCTTCGCGACGCAACCATCGGCAAGCATTAGCGGATCGCTGAGCGATTCTTCGACCGAACGGGTTTCCTGCATCGTCATTTCGGCGATTGCCGCTGCTTTCACCCATTCCGTGCATGGAAATTTCTTCACGCATTCAGCGAGGATGGGCTGGTAGTGGGCCATCACAAGCAGCTCTTCCGGACCGATGCCGAAGCGATCCGGATCCCTTTGAACCGTCAAATCGGGAGTAGCCTGCAGCGTATCACCCTGCGAGGCGGTGATGATAAAACGCGGATTGGGGACCCAATTGTGGACCCAACGCCCGTCCTTGCACTGGAAGTGGCCCTTCGGAGACTTGCTGCCGAGAATCCACGTATCGAAGCCGTCCGCATCGGCGTTTTCAGCCCTCTGCCATACGCCGCTTGCGGCGGCGAAGGCGCCCTGTAGCAAGGACGTCTCAACCCACTGTCCTTTGCCGGTGATGCCGCGCGCGCGCAACGCTGCGTTCAATCCGGTGGATGCCGCGAAGAAGGCGCCCAGGCTAGGCCAGCGCGACGCAGAGAAGAGCGGTCCAGGACGCGATGCGCCCTGCACCCAGTCGGCCGGAATGTCGACATCCGCGTAGGGATCGGGTCGCCCTAGCATGTGATTGATCGCGCCTTCCGGCCAGCCACGTTGCTCCCATTGCAATCCCGATCGCGCCGCAACGAGCGCGTCGAACCCGGGTCTGCTTGAGTGCTTGGTGTCGCGGCCATAGGCCGTGATCGACACGTAGATGAGGCGCGGATTTCGCTTCGACAATGTGTCATAATCAATGCCGAGTTCCTTCGTCACGCCGGGGGAGAAGCTTTCGACCAGAAAATCGGCATGGTCCGCCAACGCGAAAAACGCGACACGATCGGCTTTCGTTTTCAGGTCGAGCACGGCGCTTTTCTTGCCGCGCTGCCAAACCTTGTAGCCCAGCTGGTTGCGGAACGGATCGCCGCCCGGCGGTTCGATCTTCGTCACGTCGGCGCCGTGATCGGCGAGCAGCATAGTCGTCATGGGCCCGGCAATGCCCCATGACAAATCGAGTACGCGCAAGCCGTCCAGTACTCCTGGCATGGTCTGCTCCTCAGCCCTGCAATCCAAAGGTTTGCGCCGCGTTCTCGTAGACGATCTTGCGCTTGTCGATTTCCGGAATTCCAGCTTCGCGAAACTGCTTCGCTACTTGGGCCTGTGAATTCGGCCAGCAGGTCGCGGGATGGGGAAAGTCGGTCGACCAATAAAGACAATCAGGACCGAAGGCCTTGTAGCAGAGGGCCAATCCCGTCGGTTCATACATGAAAGTCGCGCCCATCTGGGTCTTGAAATATTCGCTCGGCAGTTTTTCAACTCCGGGAAACTCGTAATGCTGATGCATTCGCGAATCGAGAAGCTCGACGTACCAGGGAAGCCAGCCTAGCGCGGGCTCGACGAATATCACTTTCAGTCGCGGAAATCGCTCCAGCGTGCCGGTCAGAATCCAGAACGCCATCGCTTCGGCGACCGCATGCGCCGGCAGCGAGGTAAAGATGCCCTTTTGCGGTGTCGGGTCGCGACGAAATACGCCCCATAGCTGCTGGTTGACTTCGAGGTGATTGAGAACCGTGATGCCGGTTTCGCTCAGGATGTTCCAAAGCGGCTCGTAACGCGTATCGTAGACATCAGGCAGGCCGTGGTCGTATGGATAAACGGGCAGCTGAACGCAGCGCGCGCCGCGTTGCACGAGCCGTTCGACTTCCTCGACCGCGAACGGAATATCGTAGAGTGGGATTTGGTAGGCGGTCAGCAAGCGCTTGGTGTCGATGGAAGCGAAATCTGCCATTGCGTCATTGTAGCCGCTCAGGACCGGCTTCCAATCATCACCCAGAAAAGACGGCGTGCAGAGCTTCGCGCCGCCGACTTCCGGAAAAATCACTTCAAATTCGACGCCATCACGATCCATGGCCGCCAATTTGGCATGAGGTTCAAAATGACCGGGATCCTTGGACGCTTCGAGGTCGACAAAGTCTTCCACGCTTAAAGGCGGCTGGCCCTGGCGAAGGACCTTCAATTCGAAGTCCGCATTCTTGGCCACCGCTTCGTCCCAGCGAGCCTGCAAACGCCCGGGAAGACGGGCCTTTACCCACGCATCGGTAAAGTGCACGTGGGAATCAGCCGAAATGAGTTGCTCCTTCGCTCCCGCTTCCAAAGTCTACTACTCCCTGTCGGTTGTCGGGCGGCTTTTGCCGTCCTCCTACCATGGCAGTTTTGCGCCTCCGCTGCGCGTTCGCAAGGCCTTACCCGCTATAATTGTCGATTTGCGTACCACAATCCCGGTTTTCACAACGAGTATTGCTTGATTTGGCCGCAGCCGCGTAATAAAAACCTGCCTCTTCGCTTCGACGAAGGCGACTGGGAAGGGCTTCCGCCAATGGTTGTCAAATCGCTTGCCTATGTCGCGATCGAAACGCGCGATCTGGAGGTATGGTCCAGTTTTGCGACGGACGTGGTGGGGCTCACGCAGGCGTTCTCGCCCGACCCAGCCACCGCGCTGTTCCGAATGGACGACCGGCCATTCCGATTCCTGGTCCGCAAGGGCGCAATCGACCGTTTTGTTGCGTCGGGATGGGAGTTCGCCTCGCACGAGGCATATCAGCATGCGCTCGACAGTTTGAAAGCCGCCGACGTCACGGTCGAAGCGGCGAGCATAGCGGAAGCCAAATCGCGGCACGTGTTCGAGATGGCGCGTTGCGCCGACCCTTCCGGCAATCTGCTCGAACTTTCTCACGGACGTTTTTGCGACTACGCCCCCTACCTGCCGTCGGTTCCCGTGAGCGGATTCGTAACCGGCGACATGGGGCTCGGCCATGTCGTGCTTCCGGCATCGAAGCTTGCCGACACGCGCGAATTTTACGTGGAGCATCTGGGTTTCGGTGTCAGCGACTCCGCTCGGTTCTACTTCTCCCCGGATCCCAACGATCCGGGCGTTGGCTTTCACTTCCTGCATTGTGACAATCGGCGACACCACAGCCTGGCAATCGGAGAATTCCCTGCGCCAACGGGACTGATCCATCTGATGGTGGAAGCACGCAACATTGACGATGTCGGAAGAGCATTGGAGCGCGCCGAAGCTCACGGGGTTCACATTTCCTCGACCCTCGGTCGGCACACGAATGACAGAATGATCTCCTTCTATATGAGATCGCCCGTGGGCTTCGACATCGAATTCGGTTGTGACGGCCTTCAACCCGACTGGTCGAACTTCACACCGACCGTAAGCTTAACCGACAGCCTGTGGGGACACAAATGGCGGCAACCGGAACCGCAGAGTTGAACCCGCATGTGATCGATAAACGCATGGCGATCGATGCCGCCGTCGCCCGATTGTCAGATGGAATGACGATAGGAGTTGGCGGCTGGGCGACGCGGCGCAAACCGATGGCGCTCGTGCGGGCCATCGCGCGCTCCCCCCTCAAGAATTTGACGGTCGTGTCCTACGGCGGTCCTGACGTAGGTCTGTTGGCAGCGAGTGGCAAGCTGCGCAAACTGATATTCGCTTTCGTCTCCTTGGATCACATACCGATCGAGCCGCATTTCAAGGCGGCGCGCCAAGCCGGCCTCGACGTGTGGGAACTCGACGAAGGCATGCTGCATTGGGGCCTGCGCGCTGCCGCCATGCGGCTGCCGTTCCTGCCGACGCGCGTTGGAATCGGCACGGACATCATCAAGCATCCAGCGTTCAAAACCGTAAAAAGTCCTTACGCGGACGGCGAGGAATTCCTCGCCATGCCGGCATTGAAGCTGGATGCGGCATTACTGCATGTCCATCGCGCAGATCGGATCGGCAATGTATTGACGCTGAGTCCGGACCCATTTTTCGATGAGTTGATGGGCCGTGCCGCGGACAGCGTGTTCGTCACGACCGAGGCGGTGGTATCCACCGAAGAATTGAACCTGCCGGCCCACAACCGCTTCACCCTGTTCGAACGTTCTGTCGTGACGGGTGTTGTCGAAGCGGCCTTCGGCGCACATCCGACAAGCGCAGCGCCCGACTATCACCTCGATCTGGAACACCTGAAGACCTATGCGGAGAGCGCCGCTTCGCAACAGGCGTGGAACGATTATCGCGCAAAATTCGTCGATATTGGCGCGGACGAATATCTCAATGCAATTGGCGGCTCGGCGCGGCTGCGCGCCTTGCCGGCCCCGGTCTATTAGCGGCACAAGCAAGATGGAAGATTATTCGCTCGCCGAACTTCTAATCGTCGCGTGCGCGCAGGCATGGCGCAACGATGGCGAGGTCATCGCCTCGGGCATCACGCCAATTCCCCGCCTGGCGGCCGGTCTGGCCAAGCTTACCTTCAATCCGGCGCTGATGCTCACGGATGGCGAAGCGCAATTCGTCTCCACGCCGGTTCCCCTCGGAGGCCGCAAGGGTTACGAACCGAAGGTTGAAGGTTGGGCGCCTTACGACCGTACGTTCTCCAATTTGTGGGGCGGCAAACGTCACGCAATGGTCGCGCCGACAATGATAGATCGTTACGGACAAACCAACATCAGCGTCTTAGGCGATCACGCAAAGCCCAAGGTCGCATGGCTGGGCGCGCGCGGCTATCCCGGCAACACAATTCACCATCCCAACAGCTACTTCTTCGCTGCTCACACCAAGCGCGCCTTCGTTTCCGGCGAAGTCGATTTTGTTTGCAGCGTCGGCTACAACGAAGCGCGCTGGTTAGGCGGCGTCAAGCCACAATGGCTCGATTTGCGGCTAATCGTGAGCAATCTTGCGGTTCTCGATTTCAATGGGAAGAACCATGCCATTCGCGTCGTTTCGCTGCATCCGGGAGTGAGCTTCGACGAGGTGCAGGACAATACCGGCTTTCCCCTCGCCCGTTCTCCCGTTCTCGACGTGACGCCTCCACCGACAACCGAGCAACTGCGCCTGATCCGTGAGATACTCGATCCTCAGGGCCTGCGCAGAACGGTCCTGAGCGGCGATCCTTCCGGCCGCCGTGGCAATTGAGGGCTATGTCATGGACGACCTCGTTACCCCGCCAAACGTCGACATCATCTACGAAACCGACGAGCCCGTACTTTATGCCACGGATGGATCGGTCGCTTGGATCGCGCTGAACCGGCCTCAATTCAACAATGCCCAAAACTCGCAGATGACTTATGCGATCGACGCCGCGTTCAGGCGCGCGGTCGACGACGATGCGATCAGGGCCATCGTCCTCAAGGGCAACGGCAAGCATTTCTCGGCTGGACACGACATCGGCACGCCGGGGCGCGACCTATACAAATCGTGGGATCGCCAGCACCTCTTGTACGATCACGGCAACAAGCCGGGCGCCGAGATGCTCTACACGCGCGAGCAGGAAGTCTATATCGGCATGTGTCGGCGCTGGCGCGATATCCCCAAGCCCACGATCGCAATGATCCATGGTGCCTGCGTCGCGGGTGCCCTGATGCTCGCCTGGGTCTGCGATTTGATCATTGCCTCGGAGGATGCGTACTTCCAGGATCCGGTCGGTCGCATGGGCATTCCAGGGGTAGAATATTTCGCGCACGCCTTCGAATTGCCGCCGCGCGTAGCCAAGGAGTTCTTGCTGCTCGGCGAGCGCATGCCTGCGCCGCGCGCCTATTCCTTCGGGATGGTCAACAAGCTCGTGCCGTGCGACAGGTTGGAAGAGGAAACGCGTGCGATGGCCGTCAAACTCGCGGCGCAGCCGCGACTCGGCCTTTGGCTCACCAAGCAGGCGATCAACCACGTCGAAGATTTGCGCGGCAAGCGCACGGCGATGGACGCCGTGTTCCACATGCACCACTTCGCGCACGCGCATAATGAGCTGGTTTCGGGCAGCAGTCTGGGCGGGCTCGACGGCAGATCGATGGCGGCGGCGAACAAAAAAGACGCAGAGCGACAATGAGTGCGGCGACGTTCGATCCGCTCAGGACCGCTCTGACCGAGCGGCTCGGCAGCCGCTATCCCGTCATTCAGACGGCAATGGGCTGGGTGGCGACGCCGAAACTGGTTGTTGCGTCGTCCGAAGCCGGCGCCTTCGCGTTCCTCGGAGCCGCCGTGATGTCGCCAGCGGAACTGCGTGAAGCGATCGAGACCGTAACGCGCGCTACTCACAGGCCTTTCGGCGTAAATTTTCATATGTTTCAGCCGGGCGCGGCCGAAATCGTCGAGATACTCATTGCGGCTCGTGACCGGGTGCGTGCCGTGAGCTTCGGGCGCGGCCCCGACAAGAAGATGATCGCGCGATTCAAAGACGCCGGCATTTGCTGCATTCCGACCATCGGCGCAGTAAAGCACGCCAAGAAAATGGTGGCACTTGGCGTCGACATGGTGACCGTTCAGGGAGGAGAAGGCGGCGGCCATACGGGGTCTGTGGCGACCACGGTCCTGCTTCCGCAAGTTCTCGACGCAGTTGACATTCCGGTGATCGCCGCCGGAGGATTTGCCGACGGGCGCGGACTTGCGGCGGCACTCGCCTATGGGGCGGCCGGCATTGCGATGGGCACACGGTTTCTGATGACGCGCGAGAGCCCCGTGCCGGAGGCGACCAAGCTGCGCTATCTCACCGCCACGACGGATGACATGCTGGTTACTGCCAAGGTCGATGGTTTGCCTCAACGAATGATACGCTCTCGGCTCGTCGACCGCATCGAAAAATCGGGCCGGTTCGGCATGTGGTTGCGCGCCTTGGAGTGTGCGCGCGTGTTGCAACGACAGACCGGCGCATCGTGGATAGAGCTTTTACGGTCCGCACGCGGCATGACGGGCGACGGCGGCCTGACCTTCCGGCAGGCGATAATGGCGGCCAGCGCGCCCGTCCTGATTCAAAGGGCCGTCGTCGAAGGAAGACCCGAAGAAGGTTTGATGGCGACCGGTGTGGTCGGCGGGCGCATTGAGGACTTGCCGACCTGTTCGGCTCTGGTTTCGCGCATTGTCGCGGAAGCGCGTGAACGCATCGCAGTGATGAGCGGCGTCAAGACCATCGCCGACGCCGCCGCCTAATCTCGTACGAGGTTTGCCATGCCAATCGCCCTAGAAATCTGTGACCGCGTCGCCGAGATCGTTTTCAATCACCCGCCGGTGAATGCCTTCGACAGTGCCCTGTGGAACGAGTTGCCCGCGATCGTGACAAGAGCAGGCGCGGACGAGGCCGCGCGCTGCGTGCTCATCCGCGCCGACGGCAAAGGGTTTTGCGGCGGCGCCAACATCAAAGAGATGCAAGCCCATCCGGAGCGGATCGTTGCGCTCAATCGCGGCAATTACCTGACGTTCAAAGCGATTCGCGAATGTCCCGTGCCGGTCGTCGTCGCCGCTCATGGTTTCGTCATCGGCGGCGGCATTGGCGTGTGCGGAGCGGCGGACACGATTATCGCCTCCGCCGATTGTTTCTTTTCGCTTCCGGAAATCGACCGCGGCGCAATGGGCGGTGCTTCCCATCTTTCGCGCATGCTGCCGCTTCACAAGGTGCGCGCAGCGTTTTTTACCGGCGGCAGGATCACAGCGGACGAAATATGGCGGTTGGGAGGCATCGAGAAGGTCGTCCCGGGCGAGCAGCTTCTCGGCGAGGCGCGCGCATTCGCAGGCATAATCGCCTCCAAGAGCCGCGCTGCACTTGTGCTCGCCAAGCAGGCGCTCAACGGGATCGAGGCTCGCGACGTCGATCACGGGTATCGTTTCGAGCAAGGATTTACGCTCGAAATGTACATGCATGACGACTCGCAAAAGGCGCGCGACGCGTTCGTCGACAGCAAATCGTCGGCGAAGTTTTAAGGGACCCGACGTGAGGTTGGAATACACGCCCGAGCAGGAGAGCTTTCGCGCCGACGTCCGAGCCTGGATGCACGCGCATGTGCCGGAGCGCCCGCTTCCGCATTTTGATGCGTCGCGCGAAGGGTTCGAGGCGCATCGCCAATGGGAACGCACGCTAAACGAAGGCGGTTTCGGCATGGTTACCTGGCCCAAGGAATATGGCGGGCGCGGCCTGGACCTCATTCAGTGGTTGATCTTCGAGGAGGAATATTACCGGGCGGGCGCGCCCGGCCGCGTCAACCAGAACGGAATCTTTCTGCTCGGACCGACGCTGATGGAATTCGGTACCGCCGAACAAAAGGCGCGCTTTTTGCCCGCCATGGCGTCTGGCGACGAAATCTGGGCGCAGGCTTGGACCGAGCCGCAGGCCGGCAGCGATCTCGCAGCCGTGCGGGCGAGCGCTACCCGCGACGGAAACGATTATGTGCTACGGGGTCACAAGATTTGGTCGTCGCGTGCCGCTTTCGCCGATTGGGCATTTGGCCTTTTCCGTACCGAAAGCGGATCGGAACGCCATAAAGGTCTGTCGTTGATCCTGTTTTCGCTGAATGCCGAAGGCGTGCACGTACGACCCATCCGGCGCATCGACGGCAAGCCGGCCTTTGCCGAAATCATTCTCGACGGCGCACACGCGCCAGCGGCCAATCGGGTGGGCGACGAAGGTCAGGGCTGGCATATCTGCATGGCAACTGCCGGCTTCGAGCGCGGGCTGATGCTGCGCAGCCCGGCACGCTACCAAGTGAAGGCAAAAAAACTCGTCGAGCTCTATTGCCGACACAGGAGCGGCGCAGGGCCGGACGCGGAGAGCCAAATCGTTCAGGCCTGGATGAACGCAGAGGCGTATGCGTTGTCGATTTATGCCATGGCCAGCCGTCTTGTCAGCGGCGGCACGATCGGACCTGAAGCGAGCGTCAACAAGGTTTTCTGGTCGGAGCTTGACATCGCGCTCCATCACAGCGCGCTTTCCATTCTCGGCGCGCGCGCGGAACTGCTGCCGACTGCACCGCATGCGGGCGACGTCGACGATTGGCTCGACGACTATATTTTTTCTTTGGCCGGCCCGATTTACGCCGGCACGAATGAGATTCAACGCAACATTATCGCCGAACGCGTCCTCGGCATGCCGAAGGCCTGACGATGGATTTCACGTTCACCGACGAGCAAAAAATGATGGCAGGCGTCGTGCGCGACCTGCTGGAAGCCGAATGCACGGTTGCGCAGTTGCGCCGGCAGCTCGCGGCGGATGTCGCGCGAGATGAACCCCGCTGGGCGAAATTGCGCGAGATGGGATTGACCAGCGTTCTGGCGCCCGCCGCAAGCGGCGGGCTGGGGCTCGCCGAACAGGATTTTGTGCTGATCGCAGAGGAATGCGGCTACGCCTGCCTGCCGGACCCATTGGTGGAACAGGCCGGAGTCGTGGTGCCGCTGCTCGCGGCGCTTGCGCCCGGATCGCCGGCTGCGTCCGTTTGGCTGCAGCGCGCGGCCGCGGGCGAAGCGGTCGTTGCGTTCGCACATCCCACAAACCTCTTTATTGCGGATGGCGACATAGCCGACATGCTTCTTCTCGTTCACGTCGACCAACTGCATCTTGTTGCGCCCGAGGATGTGCAGTTGACGCGCGAGCCGAGCATCGATCCATTCCGACGCCTCTTCCATGTGGGTTGGACGCCTAGCGCGGCCACGCGGTTGGCGGCGGGGGAGACCGTGCGGACCGCGCTCGCCTGTGCATTCGATCGCGGCGCTCTATTCGCTGCCGCGCAATGCCTGGGCATCGCTCAACGCTGCAACGATATCGCGGTGGCATACACCCGAGAGCGCACGCAGTTCGGCAAACCGATCGGTTCCTACCAGGCCGTCAAGCATCTTGCGGCCAATGTCCAGGTCAAAATCGAATTCGCGCGTCCCGTCGTTCATGCCGCAGCCGGTCAGGTCGCGAATTGTGACCCCTACGCGCGTGCGCGAATTTCGCATGCAAAATTGGCTGCAAGCGAGGCTGCCGATCTGGCGAGCCGTGCCGCAATTCAGATGCATGGCGCCATGGGGTATTCGTGGGACGTAGACCTGCATTTCTTTCTTAAGCGCGCCCTTGCGCTCAACTTTGCCTGGGGAACACCGCAATTCCATCGCGCCCGCGTGCAAGACCGCGTTTTTAGGGTAGCGCTCGGTGCCGACCAAACATTCGCAAAGGAGAATGTGCGTGGCTGAAGCTTATATCATTGATGCGGTAAGGACGCCCGTGGGACGAAAAAAGGGTTCGCTCGCGGACATTCATCCCGCCGATTTGGGCGGACATTCCATCAAATCGCTGCTAGCGCGTGTCCCCATAGACCCGGGCGCGATCGACGACGTGGTCTTCGGGGGCCTGGAAGCCATCGGGCCGAATGGAGGTGATATTGCGCGCACCTGTTGGCTTGCGGCCGGCTTGCCCGAGCACGTTCCGGGCGTAACGATCGACCGCCAATGCGGTTCCGCGCAGCAAGCCATTCATTTCGCGGCGCAGGGCGTTATGAGCGGTACGCAAGATCTTGTGATCGCCGGCGGCGTGCAGAACATGAACATGATCCCGATCATGGCCGGCATGATGGCGGGGAAACAGTTCGGCTTTGACGATCCATTTCTCACCTCGCCGGGCTGGCGCGCGCGCTATGGCGCTCAAGAAGTCAGCCAATATCGCTCGGCCGACATGATCGCCGAGAAATGGCAGATCGAGCGCGACGAGATGGAGCAGTTCGCGTTCGACAGCCACCGCAAAGCGATCGCCGCTATCGATGGCGGATACTTCGCCTCGCAGATTGTGCCGCTCGCAGGGCTTTCGCACGACGAAACGCCGCGCCGCGACACCTCGCTTGAAAGGATGGCAACACTCAAGCCGCTGCGCGAAGGCGGCCGCATCCATGCCGGCATATCGAGCCAGAACGCCGACGGGTCAGCCGCAATGCTCGTCGCCTCGGAACGCGCGGTGAAGACGCACGGCCTCAAGCCACGTGCGCGAATCCATCATCTATCCGTGCGCGGCGACGACCCGATATGGATGCTGACCGGACCAATTCCGGCGACACGCCATGCGCTCGACAAGGCGGGAATGAAGGTCTTCGACGTCGATCTGTTCGAATGCAATGAAGCATTTGCCAGCATCCCCATGGCGTGGATGAAGGAACTTGGCATCGATCCCCTGCGGGTCAACGTCAACGGCGGAGCGATCGCGCTGGGCCATCCGCTCGGCGCGACCGGCGCGCGGCTGATGACCACTCTGCTCTACGAGCTTGAACGCCGCAGCAAGCGCTACGGCCTTCAGACGATGTGCGAGGGCGGCGGCCAAGCCAATGTCACCATCATCGAGAGGCTGTAGGCTGCGACCATGACGGGCATTTGCGAAGGACGGATCGTTATCGTAACGGGCGCAGGCAACGGTCTCGGGCACGCGTATGCGCTTGGGCTCGCTGCGGAAGGCGCCAAAGTCGTGGTCAACGATCTGGGTGTCGGCACGCATGGCGAGGAGGATGGAACCAGGGGCGCCGCCGAACGCGTCGTCGACGAAATTCGGGCCGGCGGAGGCGAAGCCATCGCCGATACCGCCGATGTTGCCGATTACGATGCCTGCAAGGCCATGGTCGACAAAGCCGTCGCCGCATTTGGCGATTTGCACGCCGTCGTGAACAATGCCGGTTTCGTGCGCGACCGCATGTTCGTCTCCTGCGCGCCGGAGGAATGGGACGCAGTGATACGCGTTCATCTGCGTGGCCATTTCTGCACTTCCCACTGGGCCTGCCAACACTGGCGCACCCTGCAAAAACAGGGAAAGCCAGTCGATGCGCGCATTATCAACACGAGCTCGGGCGCGGGCCTGCAGGGCAGCGTCGGACAGAGCGCGTATTCGGCAGCAAAGGCCGGCATCGCAGCCCTGACGCTCGTTCAGGCGGCGGAACTCGGGCGCTACGGCATTACAGTAAACGCGCTCGCCCCGAACGCGCGCACCCGCATGACCGAGACCGCATTTGCCGAGATTATGAAGCCGAAAGAAAATGCGTTCGACGCGTACGATCCCGGGAACACGGCGCCGCTGATTGCATGGCTTTGCAGCCCGCAATCGCGAGGCGTGAGCGGTCAGGTGTTCGAGATTCTCGGCGGCAAGCTTTCGCTCGCGGAAGGATGGCGAGATGGGCCGTCGGTCGACAAGGGGGCACGCTGGGCCGCCAGCGAGATCGGCCCCGCAGTTGCCGATCTGGTGAAATCGATGTCGCGGCCGAAGCCAGTGTATGGCGCGGCGCGCTGAGGAACCGACGTCGTGGATTTTTCCTTTACCGACGATCAGCGAGCCATACGTGAAGCCGCGCGCACGTTTCTCGAAAAACGCGGCGATCAGCGCCATTTGCGTGCGGCGCTCGGTTCTGCGTCCGGGTGGGACGAACCGGTCTGGCGTGCCATCAGCGGCGAACTTGGCTGGACAGGCATGTCCGTACCTGAAGAATTCGGTGGTATCGGCCTTGGAGCCGTCGAACTTGCAATCCTCCTCGAAGAAACCGGGCGCGTGCTGCTCGCAGCTCCCTTTTTTGAAACGGCTGTGCTCGCGACAGAGGCAATTAAAGCGGCTGGGACAAAAGAGCAGCAGGCGGCGCTGCTTTCTCCGATCGCCAAAGGACAGGCGCGCGCAACCCTTGCCTTTGCGGGGGCCGACGGAAAACCGGCCCCTGACGGCATCGCGGCACTGTTGGAAAAAAAGCCGGATGGCTTTTGCCTATCTGGCGAAGTCCACTATGTGCCCTTCGCCCATGCGGCCGATCTTCTCATAGTCGCCACCCGCGCCAAGGCAAGCGAAGGCGCCAACGGGATCAGCTTGGTGGCGCTTCCCACATTCCGTCCCGGAATTTCCGTCGAGCGGGTGACGAGCCTCGATCTGACGCGGCCCTATGCGCGATTGCACTTTGAATCCGTCGCCGTGAGTGAAGAGTTCATTCTGGGTGCCCCGGAAGAGGCAGGCCCGGCGCTGCTACGGACGATCGCGATCGCATCGGGTCTGTTGGCGGCCGAGCAGGCCGGAGGCGCACAATTCTGCCTCGACTCCACGGTCGCATATTCCAAGCAACGCGTGCAGTTCGGCCGCGCAATCGGCTCGTTCCAAGCCGTAAAGCACGCGCTCGCGGACATGATGTTGCTTGTGGAAACGTCCAAGTCCGCAGCCTACTATGCCGCCGCGGCGATCGTTGAAGACGGCCTCGAACTCTACGAGGCCGCATCGGCTGCGCGCGCCTATTGCTCGGACGCCTATATTCGTTGCGCGGGCGACGCGATCCAACTTCATGGCGGCATCGGCTTCACCTGGGATCATCCGGCCCATCTCTACTTCAAACGCGCACGCGCTTCTTCCACCCTTCTCGGCGATCCGACCCATCATCGCGAAGTGGTCGCGCGCATGATGGGTCTGGACGGCGCAGAAAGCGGCTAATCTCGCCATGACGAAAAACCCACCTCCGTATCCTCCCGCCCGCGATCTGCTCAAGGACAAGACCGTACTCGTCTCGGCCGCTGCGGGCACCGGTATCGGGTTCGCCGTGGCAAAGCGTGCGGCCGAAGAAGGCGCAGCCTTGCTGATCAGCGATATTCACGAACGCCGCCTCGGGGAAGCGGCAGAACAGATTGCACAAGCGACAGGCAGGCGGCCTGCAACTCAGCTTTGCGACGTCACGCAAGAAGACCAAGTGCAAGCGCTGCGAGCGGCCGCAGAGCAGGAGCTTGGCGTCGTGGACGTGTTGATCAACAATGCCGGCCTGGGCGGCGAGGCCCAGGTGGTCGATATGAGCGATGAACAATGGTCGCGCGTGTTGGACGTGACGCTCACAAGCGTCTTCCGCATGAGCCGCGCATTCCTGCCCGGGATGTATGCGCGCAAATCGGGCGTTGTTGTCAACAACGCCTCTGTGCTCGGCTGGCGGGCGCAAAAAGGCCAGGCTCATTACGCCGCCGCTAAAGCGGGTGTGATGGCGTTCACGCGTTGCGTGGCCGTCGAAGCCGCCGCGTACAATGTGCGCATCAACGCCGTCGCGCCGTCGCTGGCCATGCATCCTTTTCTCGCTAAAGTCACGACGCAGGATACGCTCGATGGATTAATCGCACGCGAGGCCTTCGGCCGGGCCGCGGAGGTGTGGGAAGTGGCCAACGTCATGATTTTTCTGGCGAGCGATCTGTCCTCTTACATGACGGGCGAAGTCGTGGCCGTTTCGAGCCAAAGGGCCTGAACATGGCTATTGTCTTCAACGGCCCTTACGACCTACTGGGCAAGGAAGGCATGCAACTGGGCACGAGCGATTGGCTTGTCATCGACCAGCGGCGCATCGATGGTTTTGCCGACGTGACGGAGGACAGACAGTGGATCCACGTCGATCCGGTCCGCGCAAAAGACGGTCCCTTCGGCGCCACCATCGCCCACGGCTATCTCACGCTCTCTCTCGTCAATCGCTTCCTGCCGCAGATTTTTGAGGTCCGCGGCATTTCCATGGGCGTCAATGTCGGCGCCGAGCGGCTGCGCTTTCTTACACCGGTGAAGGTCGGTTCCCGCATTCGTGGTCACGGAGAGATACTCGCGGCGGAAAAAATCAGAGACGCCGTTCAATCGACGGTCCGCGTCACGATCGAAATTGAAGGGATCGACAAGCCGGCTTGCATCGTGGATACGATCAGCCGTTACTTTCCCGAAAATGCCGAACCATGATTGCTTTACTCGTCACCGGGCGAGACGGCCGCCAACGAACGGTATTCGCCAGGCTAGGCGCGAGCCTGATGGAAGCGCTGCGCGATGCAAATGTCGGCGTTGAAGGCACCTGCGGCGGCATCTGTGCCTGTGGCACCTGCCATGTTTACGTCGACGCGGCATGGGCCGCGCGCCTTCCGCCGCAGGGGGTGGAGGAAGCCGATATGCTCGCAGCGATCGGCGACGTGGCCGAAGTACGACGCCACTCGCGTCTCGCCTGTCAGATCGAATTGAAAGACGAACTTTCAGGTCTCGCGGTCGAAATTGGCCCCCTGCTGTGACCGGGCGTTGTCCCGATCAAACGGCGGCGGTGCGGTTTAAGGTCGTATCGGGCGATGGCGTCTCGGTGCAATGCGTTCCGGCAGCAGAGTACATCGTCGTAACGCAACGATTGCAGGACGTGCAGCCGGATTTTTCTGACCGCCCGTCGCGGAATTTGTTGACGAGATCCGGATCGTGGATGAGGGCGCGCCCCATCACGATGCAGTCGAATTTTTCGTCGAGCGCGCGCCGCACGCTCTGCATCGATTTGACGCCGCCGAGGAACCCAAGGGGCATTTTTACCGCGGCCCGGACTTTTCGCGAATGCTCCAAAAAATACATCTCGCGGAATTCGCGTTTCGGATCCTGAACTGCCAGCAGCATAATTGCGAGACGGATCATCCCCTTTGCGGCGCTCGCCCTCGCCTCCATGGGAACGGGACTTCCGAACAGCTTCCCAACCGATTCGACGTTCATGCCGCCGCTCAGAACAAGCATATGCGCACCCTCATTCTCGAGAATACGCGCGACGGTCGCGGCATCTTCGGCGGTGCCGCCGCCTTTGAACCCTTCGGTAACGCCAATTTTGCATGTGACGGCCAACTCTGCGCCTACCGCATCGAGAACCCTGCGGAGCACCAGAGCGGGAAATCGCGCGCGATTTTCCGTCGAACCACCATATGCATCGCGCCGCTTGTTGTACGCCGGAGAGATGAATTGGCTCAGAAGATAACCATGACCCATATGGATCTCGACTGCGTCGAACCCGGCATCCCGCGCGAGCCGCGCCCCGCGCACGAATTGACCGATCCGCTCTTCCATCTCGGATTCGGTCATGGCGCGCTTGAACCAGCGCCCGCTCATGACGCCGACCTTGTTGAGACCGCCTGACGCGCTAAGCGGCGACCCAGTAGTGAGCAAGGGCAGAAATGTGAAACATCCGCCATGAGTGAGCTGGGCGCAGGCCGCTGCGCCATGTCGATGGACGGCTTGCGTCAACGCACGAAGGCCCGGCAGAACGTCCGGCCTTAGCGATATCTGGTCGACGAAGGTGCGGCCGTCGGAGCTTACGGCACAATAGGCGACGGTCGTCATCGCCGCGCCGCCCGCGGCCATCGATTCATGATGCCGGACGAGTGCCTTGGTCGGCATGCCGCTGGGGGCCATGCCTTCGTTGGTTGCGGATTTAATGAAGCGGTTGCGCAGTGTGAGCGGCCCGATGACGATCGGGCTGAAGGCCGATGGCCCGCTAACATGTGATACTGGCATATTCGCTTCCATGGCACTCCGTCGAACACGCAACCGCAATCCAAAAAACGGCGAATGATCTAAATTGCCCGCGAACGCCCCACCCAGTAGCGATCGCGGATATCTCTCTTCAGGATTTTACCGACCGGGCTGCGCGGCAAATTCGGCCATATTTCGACGGTCTTGGGCGTGCGAACACCGCCCAAAAGCGGCCGCGCAAACGCGATCAATTGTTCCGGCGTAAGCTCGTGATCGAGTTTCACTTCGACAATCGCCTTGATCGCCTCGCCCCATTTCTCGTCCGGTACGCCGATCACGGCACAATCCTGGATTGCGGGATGCGAAAGTAGAATTCTCTCGACCTCGGCCGAGAAGACGTTAAAACCGCCGGTGATGATCATCTCCTTCTTGCGGTCGACGATATAGACGAAGCCTTCTTCGTCCTTGAAGCCGATGTCCCCGGTATGGTGCCAGCCGAAGCGCGAGACCTCGGCCGTGGCGGCGGGATTGTCGAAATATTCCTCCATGCGCAGATCGCCGCGGTTGACGATTTCTCCCGTCGCGCGCGGGGGCAGCAGGTTACCCGCGTCGTCCATGATCTCCACCCGGCTGAACATGGTCGGCCGGCCGCAACTGGCGAGTCTCTCGGGCTGCGCCAATGCAATCTCCTGCGGCGCAAAGAATGTCAGAAAAAACGGCGCTTCCGCCTGGCCATAGGCTTGGCAAACAACCGGGCCGAAGACGTTGACTGCTTCGCGCAACTTCTCCGGCGCGACGGGCGCCGCCGCAATCAAAAAGCAGCGCAACGACGATACGTCGTAATTGCGCAAATCGGGGTGGGCGAGAAGCGCGTAGAGCATGGTCGGCGGAAGATAGACATGAGTCACTCTTTCGCGTGCGATCGCCTCCAGAATACATGCGGGATTGGGCTTACGGAGGATGACGTTTTTGGCTGCCTGCGGCAGAAGCATGGTGGCAAGCACGCCTGCAGCGTGCGTCATGGGTGCCGCACAGAGATGCACCGGCGGGATGGCGCAGGGCACATGCGCCCAAAATGTTGCAATCAGCGTCTCCCACGTGCGGTTGCTCCACATTGCGCCTTTCGACCGGCCAGTGGTGCCGCCGGTCGGCAGAATGGTCATCACACGATGCGGATCGTCGGGAAGATCGGGCACAGGTCCGTCGCTCGCCGCAAGCGTCGGGTAGTCGCAGTCGCCGGTCTGCCGCGCAAAGCCGATGATGAACTGCACGCTCGGCGATTGGCGGCGCAACTCTTCGCCGCTGGCAGCGAACAACTCATGAAGCGCGAGGAACTTGGCGCCGGTTGCGTTCAACAGGTCGGCGTTCGCCGCCTCCGTATTGCGTGCATTTAGCGGAACGTAGATGCCGCCGGCACGCTGCGCCGCCAGCATGAGAATGAAGGCGCGCGCGTCGTTTTCGCTGAGGATCGCGAACCGATCGCCTGGCAACAGCCCCAAGTTCACAAGCCCGGAGGCGATCCGCTCGGTCGACGCACGCACTTCACGATAGGTCGGTCGAGAAGCGTCGTCGACAAGGGCGACGCGGTCGGGCCAGAGCTCGGCCGCACGGTCGAGAAAATCGGTCAAGCGCATTGTGGCTCCCGCATGGCTCCTCCATTAGCTATTTGCGTAAGATTATGACTATTATTATACGCAATTTGCAAGCAGACGTTCGGCGATTTGGCCGTGTTCGGGGGCCGGCCTGGATAGGGAGATCAATTCGATGCGTCTTGGCTTCACGCCGGAGGAAGAGATGTTTCGCGCCGAAGCCGCTCACTGGCTGGCGCGGCAGCTTGACGGTCCTTTCTCCCGTCTGCGCGGGATCACCAACCACACCGACGCTGTCAAAGAACGCAGAGAATGGGAGGAGGCGCTCGGCGAAGCGCACTGGAGTTGCATCGGCTGGCCTGAGGAATATGGGGGCAGAAACGCGACGCTGGCCGAACAAGTGATATTCGCCGAAGAATATGCGCGCGCCGAGGGGCCCGCGCGGCTTGGGCACATTGGCGTAGAACTTGCCGGGCCAACTATCCTGGCGTTCGGCAGCGAGTCACAGAAGCGCAAATTCTTGCCTCGGATCGCGGCCGGACGCGATATCTGGTGCCAGGGCTATTCCGAACCCGATGCCGGTTCCGATCTGGCCAATATCCGCACACGCGCCAAATTCGATGGAGTGATCTGGAAGATCGAAGGACAGAAGGTTTGGACTTCGATGGCTCATTTTGCGGATTGGTGCTTCGTTCTTTGCCGCACCGAGCCGGGAAGCCGCGGATCGAAGGGGCTCTCCTACCTCCTCGTCCCGATGCACCAGGCGGGCATCACGGCTCGGCCAATCCGGCAGATGACGGGAGAGTCGGAATTCAATGAGGTATTCTTCGACAGTGCCGAATTGGCTGCCGACAACATTCTGGGTGCACCAGGCGAGGGCTGGAAGGTCGCCATGGCCACGCTTGGCTTCGAGCGCGGCATCTCAACGCTCGGCCAACAGATGACCTTTCGCAATGAACTGGACGCGATCGTCGAAGCTGCCAAGCGCAATGGCAAGGCGCGCGATCAACTCATCCGCCAACGCATCGCACAATCCTGCATCGGCCTCAAAATCATGCGCTACAATGCGCTGCGCATGCTGTGCAGCAACAGCAACGGAACACTCACCGTCGAAGCACTCACCTACAAGCTCTACTGGGCGTCCTGGCACCGCATGCTCGGCGAATTGGCGATGGACGTGCTTGGTCAGTCCGGCGAAGTGACGAGCGGCCCCGCCTATACATTTCCACGTTTGCCCAGCATGTTCCTGAGATCGCGCGCCGATACGATCTATGGGGGAACAAACGAGATTCAGCGCAACATCATCGCGGAACGCGGGCTCGACCTGCCGCGAGAAGCGCGCGGCGGCGGCGAAAAACAATAAACCGAAAGCCGTTAATCTTGGAGCACGCACCAGCGGAAATCGTGCTTCACAAATTGTTGACCCAGGCTGTACTGAACGCGTTGCACTCCGGGAATTTGATCAATCGTCTGATGAAGAAGCCGCGTCAATTGTTCGCCATTTTCGACCAACGTCATAGCCAAAACGTCGCAGCGCCCGAGCAATGTCGCCACAAAGTTGATCTCCGGCACGCGCGCCAGCGCATTCGCAACCGCGTCGACATGCGATGCCGCGTCCGCATCCACGAACAAGTAGGCGAGAATCGGATTTCGAAGCCGCTCGATGTTCGTGACGGCGGCCACACGAATCGTCTTGCTTTCGATCAGATGCTTGAGACGCGTTCGGATCGTTCCCTCGGTGAGGCCGAACTCGCGGCCGATCTCGCGGTTGCTGACGCGAGCATCCGCGCCGAGCCGCTCGATGATCCGGCGGTCCAAATCGTCTAATTCCACGCGTTTCATGACAAGGGTGCCCACTGCGTTTCGTATTTCAAAACGCGTAAGGCCAAGCTTGGGGACAGCCGCGCGACGCCCTTCACGTTTGCCAAAATGTGAGTGAGCAAATGGCCCATTTCCTCTATGTTCGAGGCGACAACCTGAATCTCCAAATCGTGGGCCCCAATCGTCACATTGACCGTGAAGACCTTGTCGATCGTTGCCAGATCCGCCGCAACGTCCGTGACGGATCGCCCCTTGATCTGTACGCCGACAGCGGCAACGTATTCATGCCCCATTGCGGCCAGATCCCGGATCGCAACGACGCGAATGGTATTGGTTTCCTCGAGCCGGCGTAACCGGGTGCGAACCGTCGCCTCATTCACGCCCAGGGCGCCGGCCAACTCACGATTGGAAATGCGCCCGTCTTTGCGCATTTCGGCGATGATCCGCTCGTCCAGTTCGTCGAGCTTGACGGCGGGGGGCTTGCCCAATTCGTCGATCGCAGCCGCCTTCCGCCAGGCCCTTCTTCGGCGGGATACTGGTTTGTCCGATTGTTTCATCGTCGGCACATCGCAGAAATTGAACGTTTCCTAAGCAAACTATTATTGAGATAACAGATTTCCGGCGCGCGCAAACCATTCGCTCCGACGACCGAAGCCCTAAATCGCCGCCCCAAACATTTGCAGTTTGCGTAAAAATTACTTTATCATGCAACGGAAAGCGACAATAAATTCCCTCGGGCGTCTTCAATTCCTTGGCGGCGCCCTCTTCCGCCCCCCGTGAGAGTTCATGACCATCCCCGACAGCACTTTTGGCACGGACGTCCTGATCGTCGGCTCGGGCGCCGGCGGATTGACCGCGGCGTTCGTCGCCGCAGAAGGCGGCGCGCGAGCGCTCGTCGTAGAGAAGACGGATTATTTCGGTGGTACATCCGCGACATCCGGCGGCGGCATTTGGATCCCATGCAGCTCGTTGGCGAAGCGGGCCGGTTTCGACGACTCACCGGAGGCTGCCTATACCTATATGAAGACGCTGATCGGGGATGACGCAAGCGACGACAAAGTCCGTGCTTATATCGACAACGCGCATCGGATGCTGGATTTTCTGGAAGACAAATCCGAAGTCCGTTTCGTGTCGGCCGAGTACGCCGACTACCATATGGATGTGGCGGGTGCCAAGGAAGCCGGGCGCACGCACGACCCCGTCCCTGTATATGCGGACCGTCTCGGAGACGATTTTAAGCGCCTGCGGCCGCCGCATCCCCTGACACTGACATATGGTCGCTTCACATGGACCATGGAGGAAGCGCAGGTCCTGATGACCAGCAGCCCGGGCGCAAAGCGTATGCTTTTCAAGCTGATGCTGTCCTATGCGCTGGACATACCGTGGCGCTTCAAGTCCGCCCGGTCGCGTCGTTTGACCGGAGGAAATGCGCTCCTAGCGGCACTCAAAATCGCGATTGACAGACTTCAAGTCCCACTGTGGTTGAATGCGCCAATGTCGGAATTGTTGATGGAGAACGGCCGCGTTGTCGGAGCGAACGTCGTGCGGGACGGAAAAGTCGTGGGCGTTCGCGCGTCAAGGGGCGTCATTCTTGCCGCGGGCGGCTTCGACCACAATCCGGAACTGCGTGCAAAATACAGTCGCCAGCCAAGCAGCGTGGCATGGGCGAGCGGCAGTCCGTCCAACACGGGTGATGCACTCCATGCGGGGGTGAAACTCGGCGCCAAAACCGCGCTCCTGGATTCTGCCTGGTGGTCGCCTGGATTCAAACTTGCCGACGAGGACCGATCCAGACCGCTGTTCGTGGAACGCGCCCTTCCCGGCAGCATAATCGTCAATCAGGCTGGCAGGCGATACATGAATGAGGCGGCCTCTTACCACGTGGCCGGCGGCTTGATGCACGCGAAAAACACGCCCGACGCGCCGACTGTTCCATCATGGTTCGTGTTTGATGCGCGATACCGCGGAAAATATATGCTGGGACTTATGGCGCCTGCTTCACCCGAAAAGGACGACAAAATTCCAGCGTCCATGCGGGCGATCCTGAAGCGCGCGGACACCATCGAGGGACTTGCCGATCAAATCGGCGTCGATCGCGATTCGTTTGCGGCGACCGTTGGACGCTTCAATGCCGCTGCCGCGTCTGGCATCGACGATGAATTCGACCGTGGGAAATCCTCATATGACCGGCACTATGGCGATCAGTCCGTGTCTCCTAATCCAACTCTTGCTCCGCTGAACGCACCCCCGTTCTATGCAATTCCGATCTATCCTTGCGATTTGGGCACGAACGGCGGATTGGTGACGGATTTGCGCGCACGCGTTTTGGATTGCGACGACCGGCCGATCCCCGGGCTCTATGCCCTCGGAAACACCACCGCCTCCGTTATGGGCCGCAGCTATCCCGGCGCCGGGGCGACGCTTGGTCCGGCGATGACCTTCGGCTACATCGCCGCTCGAGACCTCACCGGGCAAACCATCTAGCCGTCCCGGGTTGACATCGGCTGGCTTCTCCTACCGAAATGCGCTGCACGCGGGGGGGGGCGATACGCATTGGCGGAAATTTTCGGCGAGTTTGTTGGCAGGGTAGAAAATATCGACTAGGATCGCACGCATCTGAGAGCGCCAAAAATACAAGCGGCTCCCGGGCGACACAGGGTGAAAGAACCGTGCAGTGACCGTTCTCAATCCGCAGGTGCCGGAGGACATTTTCGACTACCCACGAGGATGGTTTGCCGTCGCTCGGACCAGCGAGATTTCTGCGGACCGCCCCGTCGAGCTTCGCTACCTGGGGCGCAAGCTCGCGGCCTATCGAAAGTCGGACGGCTCGCCCGCAATCATGGACGCCGTTTGTCCGCACATGGGGGCGAATTTAGCCAAGGGTGGCCGGATCGACGCGGACGGGCTGCGCTGCCCGTTCCATGAATGGCGTTTCGGCGCGGACGGGACTTGCAACCACATTCCCTATGCCAAGCTGATCCCTCCGAAAGCCAAAGTGCGTTGCTTTCCCGCGAGGGATATCAACGGCCTTGTCTACATCTGGCACGACCCCGAGGAGCGCGAACCCGACTACGAACTTCCCGACCTGCCGGAGTGGAACGACAACACCTGGTCGCGTTGGAAACCGGTCGACAAATTCATCGCCACGCATCCGCGCGAAGTCATCGACAACATTGCCGACAAGGGGCATTTCGGTCCGGTTCACGGCCAAACCGTGGAATATTGGGAAAACAAATTCGAGGGCTATAAGGCCACGCAAATTCAAGGCGGCGGCCACAAGTCCCTGGCGACATCGGACACAAAGCTGCATACTGAAGCCGCCTATCACGGTCCCGGCTATCTGCTGACACGCATGTCCGGATGGTATGACGCGTGGATGCTGGTGGCGCACACGCCGATCGACAAGAACAGCTTGCGCTTGTGGTCGGGACTTATGGTGAAGAACACCGCAGGTCTTTCTGACGCCGAGTTTCAGTCCCACGCGGATGCCTACGAACAGGCTGGCATTGATGCGCTCCTGCAGGATGTCAGCATCTGGGAGAACAAGGACCCGGCTCCGGTCCCGATGCTATGCGACGGCGACGGCCCCATCATTCGCGCACGGATTTGGTACAGCCAGTTCTACCAGCCACGGGATAAAGCGGGTGCTCGAGCTGCAGCCGAATGACGTCTTATGGGATTCCCATGCGGAGGCGACTTGCGCCTCCCTGGTTTGGGGGCGGCGTCCGTATTTTTGCCGCTGTCGCCTTTCCGACCCGCGCCATGGACCACCACATGCCTGACTCCCAGACCATGAAAGCAAAAATGCTCGCCTATATTGACGCATTCAACACGCGCCAGGCGGACGTCATCGCCCGCCTCTATGCCGCGGACGCAACCCTTGAAGATCCAGTAGGATCGGACGTGAAGCATGGGCGCGAACAGATCGCCGAATTCTACCGGCAGGTCTTGCAGGCAGGCGCCACACTCAAGCTCGCTGCACCGGTCCGCGGCTCCCACGGCAATTCGGCCGCGATGGCTTTCGACGTGGCAGCTGGCGGAGGCGCAATGACCATCCGCGTTATCGACGTCATGACGTTCAATGAGCACGGGGAATTCACGAACATGAAAGCCTATTGGGCGCCAGACGATGTTGAAATGACCGGCGGGTCCACCTGATAGCTTACGGACCGAGTTCCTCGCATTTCCATAACGACGGCCGGAAATAAGCATGCCAGGCAAATATTACGACGAGTTCGAGATCGGTCAGTGCACGGTTCACGACGTGCGGCGCACTGTCACCGAGATGGACAACTTTTTTCACGGCGTTGACGCACAACACGCAGCCGCTTCATTTGGACGCCGAGGCCGCCAGGGACACTGAATTCGGCAAGATTCTCGTCAACAGCATTTTCACTTTTGGACTCATGCTTGGCGTATCGGTCGCGGACACAACTCTGGGAACACTCGTGGCCAATCTCGGATTTGAGAAGCTCACCTTTCCAAAACCCGTGCACATCGGCGATACGCTGCGCAGCGATACGCGCGTGGTTGAGAAGAGGGAAAGCAAGTCGCGCCCCAACGCCGGTATCGTGACGTTCGAACATCGATGCTTTAACCAGCGCGATGAACTTGTCGCGCAATGCTTGCGCTTCGCGCTCATTCAGAAACGGCCGGCATGACCGCGCGGTCGTACCTTTTCGCGCCCGGCGACAGCGAGCGGAAGATGCAAAAGGCGGCTGCCTCGGGGACCGACGCCATCATTTTCGATCTTGAAGACTCGGTCGCAACCGAACGCAAAGCGACCGCGCGCGATTTGGTGCGTACGATACTGATGACGCAACGCCAGGCAGCGAACACGCCCGAATTGTGGGTGCGGATCAATCCGCTGTCGACCGAATTCGCTTTGAACGATCTGGCGGCGATCATTTGTGCAAAGCCTGATGGAATTGTGTTGCCCAAGGCGGTCTCCGGCGCCGACGTCGTCAGGCTCGATCACTATGTATCGGCGCTGGAAGCCGCTGCCGGACTGGTCGTCGGCGCGGTACGGATATTCGCGGTCGTCACCGAGACCCCAATGGCGCTCTTTGGGCTTGGGACCTATGGCGGGGTCTCGCCACGATTGGCGGCGATGACATGGGGCGCGGAAGACCTTTCGGCGGGGCTTGGTGCGTCCACCAATCGGGACGCCAATGACTCGCTCGCTTTCACCTATCGGCTGGCGCGTTCACTCTGTCTCGCAGGAGCTAAGGCGGCAGGCGTCGCTGCGATCGATACATTGTGGACAAATTTTCGCGACCTTGAGGGTCTCGAGCACGAGGCAATCGCCGCCCGCAGGGAAGGCTTTGCCGGCAAAATCGCCATACATCCCGACCAGGTCGCCGTCATCAATAAGGCCTTCACGCCGACCGAAAAGGAAATAGAGGCGGCCAATCGCATCGTGGCCGCGTTCGAGAGCAGTCCCGGCGCGGGCACCATCGGGTTGGATGGACGCATGCTGGACCTGCCCCATTTGAACCAGGCACGCGCCATGCTCGCCGCCGCGGAGCGCTACATCGCTCGACAGAAATGACAAGCGCCATCACAGTCCCCGACTTGCTTCGGCAAGCCCGCACGGCAACGGGATTGTCGGAGTTCGGCGACCGCTGGTTTCTGGAGCCGCTTGAAATGCTTGTCGCGGCCATCAATCGGGAAGCGAACCTGGTGTCGCCGGATGCTCCGCCCATCCAGAGAATCGTGCAAAGTCTGCGCGATAGGCTCCTCAAAGAGCAATTATTGGACGCACATCCGGAGATCCGGGACGAGACTGTCCGTGTGGCCGGGGCGATATTGGGATTGCCCCGTACTGGCAGCACGATGCTTCATCGACTGCTCGGGTCTTCACAACAGCTGACGGCGACCTATTGGTGGGAAGCCGCAATGCCGCTTCCGTTTCCGGACGAAATATTCGGCGATCCCACTCCGCGCAAAGAAGCCGCCAAAGCGGCGGTCGAAGACTTCTACACCGCTTGGCCGGACTTTCGCTCCATTCATCCGATGGATGCTCTTGCCCACGATGAAGACGTCCTCTTGCTCGATAAGACCTTTCTCAGTTCGACATACGATTCCATCATGACCATCCCGTCCTACGGCTTTTCGATGGCTGAAGCGGACAAACGAAAATCCTACGAAGAACTCAGGGAGTGGCTGCAGATATTGCAATGGCAATGTCTCGGACGCGGTAGGCAGCAGTGGATCCTGAAATCGCCGCATCATCTGCTTGGCGGTTTGCGCGGTCTGCTGGAGGTATTTCCCGAATGTGCAGTAATCATGACGCATCGCGCGATCGAAGAGAGCCTGCCATCCTATTGCAGCATGTGCGCGTCGCTCACGGTCGGCCACACGAGAGATTTCAGCCCGACTTTTCTCGGCGAGTACTGGACGCGCCGGTTCGAGAACGGGCTCCGTGAACTCATGGAACAGCGAAGCTCCCGTCCTGATCGACAATTCATTGACGTCGGTTATACCGAACTCCTGCATGATCCGGTGGGGTCTGCGATGCGGGTTGTGCGAGCGCTGGGGCTGCAAGCGGCCAAGAAAGATTCCAGCGCCATGTCTGCCTGGCTCGAAGCGAACGGCCGGGACAATCGACCGCCCCACAAATACGCCGGGACCGATTTCGGTTTGACCCGGAGCGCTATCCATGCGCGCTTTGCCTTTTATACCGACGCTTTTCCAATGGATCGAGATAGCCAATGATTTTGCGGGATAAGGTCGTCATAGTTACCGGAGTGGGCTCCGGAATGGGAAGGCAACTTTGCCTCGGCGCGGCCCGGGACGGGGCGAAGGTCGTCGTGGCGTCACGCACCGCGGCATTCGTCGACCGCGTTGCGAGCGAGATCAGCGACGATGGCGGCGAAGCGCTCGGCGTTCCAAGCGATGTCACACGCGATGCGGATTGCACTCGGATAACAGAACGAGCCCTGAGCAAATTCGGCCGCATCGACGGTCTCGTCAATTCCGCCTACCACCATCCGATGTTTCAGACGCTGCTGGAAGCCGACCTGGAAGATTGGAAGAAAGCCATGGACGTCGCCTGTTTTGGAGCACTGCGCATGATACGTGCGGTCCTGCCGGCGATGAAGGCGCAAGGCGGCGGAGCGATTGTGAATGTCGGAACGTTGACCACCAGAAAGCCGATGCCGGGCGAAGCGGGGTATGCCATAGCGAAGTCGGCTCTTTCGCAGGTCACGCGCCACATGGCTACCGAGCTTGGCCGATACAACATCCGTGTCAATCAGGCGCTGATGGGCTGGATGATGGGCGAACCTCTGCGCAGCTATTTCGAACGTGCGTCGCAGGCAAGCGGGCAGCCGGTGGACGCGTTTGTGAAGGAGGTAGTGTCGCGTATTCCGCTCGGTCGGATTCCGAACGACGCAGACTGCGCCAAAGTCGTCCTGATGCTATTGTCCGACTATGCGAGCGAAATGACCGGCGCGATGGTGGACGTCAACGGCGGCGAATACATGCCGGCATAGGGGAGTGCGACATGGCCCTGCGACTGGAAGAAATCGAGCTGATCAAGCGCACAAAGTATATGTATTGTCGCGGGATCGATACGGCCGATATACCGCTGCTTCGCAGCCTGCTCACCGATGATATCGAGGTCGATTACCAAGGCGGCACCTACCGCTTTCAGGCGGCCGGGCGCGAGCAGGTCCTCGAAGCGCTCGAATTTGCGTTTCACAATAAATTTGTTTCGACGCACACCGTGCATCACCCCATCATCGACGTACATGACGACGATACGGCCGACGGTCATTGGACGCTCGTCGATCTCTCCTTGGAATTGAACCGAAACGTTCAGACGGCCGGTTCGTCCTTTTATATTGACAAATACGTCAAGCACAACGGACGCTGGTTGATCAGGAAGGCGATTTACACGCGCTTGTTCGAACGCGTCGGTCCCATTGAGCCCGAACTGAAACTCACGGCGCACTATCTCGGCGAACACGGGAAGAAGCTGTATTGAACGTGACAGACGGTACGCATGCAGCGCAGACGGGCGAAGTGTGGCGGCAGGTTTGCGCCCGACTGGCGCAGGCGGAGGACATCGTTTTCCAGCAGAGTGCGCCCGCGACGCCGCTCGATCGCGCCGAAGGACAGCGCTATCTGACGCGCCTTTTTCGCATCGCGCTGGAAATGTTCGTCGAATGCGCGGATCCGGATTTCCCGGTCTTTTATCGCGCTTCGCATGAGACGGCGAAAATTGGCGCGGACAATCCGGATAACGTCTATCTGAACGCGACGGTCTCGGGTGATCGCGACTACCGGATCACCGGCACACGCGGAACAATAGCGTATCTGAGCATAGGCACGAAAGCGAACCGCTACCACATTGACGGCACGATGGCCTCGACCGGGGAACTTGACGGCCGACGCCTGGCAATGGACGCAGACGGTAACATCGAGATCATCGCGAGCGCATCGGCAAAGCCCGGCAATTGGCTGCCGATGGCATCCGACACCAGCATGATCATCATTCGGCAATCCTATCTTGATCGCAAGATGGAACGGCCGGGCAGCTACCGTATCGAACGGATCGGCGGCCCGCCTGCCCCCGCACCGCTCGATTCCGCACGCTTCGAAGCGGCGCTGCGGCACGCGGCGGAATTCGTCAACGGCACGGCGCGCACGTTTTCCGAATGGACGAAACTGTTCATGACGCGGCCCAACGAACTCGTCGATTTCGGGCAGGAGATGTTTCAAGAATTGGGCGGCGATCCCAACATATTCTACTACCACGGCTATTTTGCGATCGCCGACGATGAGGCGTGGGTGATTGATTTGGATATTCCGGAATGCGAATACTGGAACTTTCAGCTCAACAATTGGTGGATGGAGTCCCTTGATTACCGCTATCACCGCATTAGCGTGAACAAGCACACAGCACGACTTAATCGCGACGGCACGGTGACTATCGTGGTTGCCGCGCGTGATCCGGGCTTCGGCAACTGGATCGAGACGGATGGGCATCGGAGCGGCACGGCCCTGTTGCGCTGGGTCGGCGCCCAACTTCACCCTAAGCCGCACTGCCGCATACTGAAACTTTCCGGATCCTGAAAGACGCACCCGCCCCGTCGGCGAATGGCACAGGGAAGACCGGCGTCAAATCATGAATTCGGCTTGCCGGGCAGGCTCTCGTGATAGAAGCCGGCCGACCAGCCACCGTCGACCGAGAGCTCCGCGCCGCACACATAGGACGCTTCGTCACTGGCGAGGAACAAACTTGCCCTTGCGACCTCTTCCGGTTCGCCCACGCGCTGCAGCGGCACGCGCGTATAGGCAAGGTTCATCTCCGCCGGCGGCAGGTTGCGCGGGTTTCCCATCATTGTATTGACGCCGCCGGGATGGATCGAATTGACCCGTATGCCTGACGGGCCGAGCTCCAGCGCTGCATTGCGGGTAAGGCCGCGCAAACCCCACTTGCTCGACGAATAGGCGCAAAGCCCGTTCACGCCGCGCAGACCATCCACTGAGGAGACATTGATAATCGAGCCGCGCTGCTGCGCGATCATGTGCGGCGCCACGGTCTTGATGCCGAGGAACGTGCCAATCAGATTGACCCGCAGCACCCGTTCGAAATCGGCAAGCGGCATGTCCACCAGTGTGGACACCGCAATCATTCCCGCATTGTTGACGAGCACGTCGATCGTGCCCCACCGAGCAACTGTATCGCGGACGACCGCGCGCCAATTGGCTTCATCGGATACGTCGAGTTTTGCAAACACGGCCTGGCTGCCGATTTTGCCGGCCAGCTTCTCGCCTTGCTCCGCCTGTATGTCGGCTACAACGACGCGCGCGCCTTCCGAAGCGAAAAGTTCGCAGGTGGTCCCTCCCATTCCACGCGCCCCGCCTGTGACAATCGCGACCTTTTCCGAAAGCCGACCCATCATTTCCTCCCCATGGTTATCTTGCCGCAACGCCGCAGCCGACAGCGAAAGGATGGCCGTTAGGAACGCTCGCCTTGTCAAAGCACGGCCGGCCGGCGGCATCGTCCGCTTGGCTTACTTCCCCAACTCCGCCTAGCCGATGGGTCGTCGCGACAATCTCCTTCGCCGTGCACAACGTCACGCTGCCGACATTGGCCTCGATAAACGTCGAGGTACGGCCCGATGCCAAATCGGACAATCGCAAAGGCCTATTCCAAAATCAACAAAAAAGCCGCATTTTCAGCGTATTTCGTGATTCGGTGCAGTATTGCATGGTTAGATGCGTAGGATGGCCCAAGGTTCGGAAACGAGGTTTCTGCGATGAATGAAACGTTCGGTCGGGCCGATGATGAACTCGCGACCCTGCCCATTGCGCTTGCCTCCGGCATGTTTTCCCGGCGGGTCGTCCTGATCACAGGCGCGGGTTCGGGAATCGGCAAAGCGACGGCTTATTGGTTCGCGCGCCTTGGAGCGAAGGTTGCCATCAGCGGCCGCAAGGCTGAGCCGCTCGAGCGGACCGCGGAAGGATTGCGCAAGCTTGGCGCGGACGTATTTGTGCACCTGGCGTCGATCCGGCAGCCGGCGGAGGTAGAGGATCTGCTTCGAGCGGTATGGGAGCATTTTGGGACGTTAGATGTTCTCGTCAACAATGCCGGCGGTCAATTTCCGCAAGCGGCCATCGATTTTTCCGTCAACGGCTGGAACGCCGTAATCGATACCAATTTGAACGGGCCATGGTACATGATGCAGACGGCCGCCCGCCGCTGGAGAGATGCGGGAAAGGGCGGCGCCATTGTCAACGTCGTCGCCGTGATATGGCGCGGAATGCCGGGCGTTGCGCATACCTGTGCGGCGCGCGCCGGCGTCATCTATCTGTCGAAGACGCTCGCCATCGAATGGGCGCCGCTGAATATTCGCGTCAATTGCGTCGCGCCAGGGATCATTTCGACGGAAGGCATGAAAGTCTATCCTCAGGATGCACGCGACGACATGCCCAAGACGAATCTCATGCACCGTTTCGGACAGGTGGAAGACGTGGCGAACGCTATCTGTTATCTGGCGGGGCCATCGGGTTCTTTCATCACTGGGGAAGTGCTGACCGTAGACGGAGGCAACCAGATTTGGGGCGATCAGTGGACGATTCCGAGACCCAATTACTTCAAAAGTTGAACCGGGCAAAAGGGCTGTCGGCCCGCAGCGCCTTATAGCGGCACTTTCCACTATCCGCCGAACTTGTATGCAAGCGAGAAGCCGTACATTCGCGGCGCACCGTAGATCACGGACTCGAACCCGACGAGGGAGTAGAGCGGGTATCCGCCTAGGATGTAGGTCTTGTCCGTGGCGTTCGTGACGAATGCCGAAGCTGTCACGCCCCAATCGAACATTTGCCAATCTACGCGGAGATTGAGCAATCCGTAGGACGGGTATTTGTGCAGCGGAGCGACCCTGTCCGAAGTCCACGCCTTGTCAATCCAGCTGTAATCGGCGGCTAGCTTCACCGCACCGATGTCGGGCGGCAAAGGCAATTGCCACGCGGCGGTGCCGCCGAATTTGTACTCTGGAACCCAGGGGAACTCGCCGCATACCGCATATTTGTTGCAGCTTCCAGTACTGTATCGGGTATCGTCGATAGACCCGGAGGCGGTCAATTGGACATCCGTGACAGGCACGATCGTGCTCTCGAATTCTAGTCCCGAAATCGTCGCTCTGCCGACGTTTTGCGTCACGGTTTCGAGAGTGCCGTTGGTGACTGCCGGAGTCTCCAACTGAATATTATCGTACCAATCCTGGAATGCGTCGGCATTGGTCCGCAATGGGACGCCGCCGAGGTTCCAATCGCCCTTGAGACCGGCTTCGATGTCGTAAAGGTGCTCCGGCCCGAATGTCTGCAGCGCCGGCGTGGGAGCCGGCAGATTGAAGCCGCCGGTTTTGTAACCGCGACGCGCGGTAATATAGGTCATGATATTGTCGTCTGGATGGTACTCGACCGTCGCATCCCATGTCAGAGCGCCAAATTGCCCGGTCTCGATCGCAAGCGGCGACGCATTCGCCCCCGTGGTGGACTCGCTGAGCTTCCGGCTGTCACTCGTATAACGAATGCCGCCTGAGACCTTCAAACCGTCGAACCACGACGAGAGGTCTTTTTCGACATGAAGGAACCCGGCGATACTGTCGTCGCGGTAACTCGGAAATTCGGTTGCCGTCTCTCCGAAGGCGATGTTCGGAATTATTTGCTGACGGCTTGGGGTCGCCTCTTCGTAATAGGCGCCCGCGATCCATTTGAAGGTCGAATCGAACGAGTCCTGGATCTGCATTTCTTCTGTCAGTTGCTCCTGACTACCCAACCCGCCTACGATGTTCACAATAGACAAGCTCGTACCGGCGAAATCGGTCGATTGATCGGATTTGACCAGGCGATATCCGAAGATGTTCTTGACGAGAAGATCGTCGGTCACATTCCAAACCGTCGTGTTGGTCAGACCTTCCGCCAGTTCCTTGTAGCCCGTCTGGAACGGTATCATGTCCTTGCGAATGCCAAGGGCCTGCTGTGCGGCCAAAGCGTTCTGAAGCGCGGGGTCGGGGAACGCGCTAAATCCATGCGCCTTTTGCCCTGCGCCAATTAAATTTCCAATGTAACTCGACAGCGGCCCATAGGCGGCCAGGCAGGCGGGTGGCGGCGACAACGTCGGCGACAAAAGGGCCTCCAGGCAGGTTAGACCGGGTCGCGAGCCGCCTATGTAAAGGGGAAGGGGCGGGGATCCGATCGGTACTGCGGCGACGACCGCACCCGGGTTCACTTGGCGAAGAATTTCCGACGTGCCGCTGTTGCCTGTGTCGCGTCCGTCGTAAATCAATGTGTTGGTGAAATTTTCGATAGGGCTCCACAACAAAGAAACTCTGTACGCGTTGTAATCGACGCCGTCCTGGTGCTGGCCCGTGACCACGCTTTGTGTGAAGCCGTCGCGTCGCGCCACGTCGCCCGCGACTCTCAATAGCAGTTGATCGTCTACGACGGGCACATTTACCATGCCTTCATATTCCTGCATGCCGTAATCGCCGGCGGAAATTTTTGCGCTCGCCTCGAAATTATCCACCGGAGCTGCGGGCTCGTAGAGAACTGCGCCACCGGTCGTGTTGCGGCCGAACAATGTTCCCTGGGGACCCTTAAGCACCTGAACCGACTGCAAGTCGTAGAAGATGCCCGGGCCGGTCGTCAGCGTGGGCACTTCGGCAAAATAAGCCTGGGCGCCGGCCACCGGACGCTGGCCGGGGTTGATTGTCCCCGGTCCCTGGCCGCGCAGCGTGATTTCGGCGTCGTCGCGATTTTGTCCGAACACGTTCAACGATGGGACGGCGTTGATAAGGTCCTGAGGTCGTTGCGCCTCGCGAGCGGCAAGATCGGCGCCGCTAAACGCGGTGATTGCAATTGGCACGTTCTGCTGATTTTCTGCTCGTCGCCGTGCAGTAACCGTGATTGTTTCTATCTCGTTGACGTTCGCGGTGTCCGCAACGCGTGTCTCGCCATTTCCGCTTGGGTTCGAAGTAGCCGTGGTCGAACTCTGAGCAAAGCTTGCCGATCCGATGGCGAGCGCTACCGAACTTGCTGCCGCAATCGAAAATGCCCGGAACGGAAGGCGCATAGTTGTTTCCCCTCTGTGCCGGGTCGAGCCCGCTTGCGCAGCTGTGCTTATTCCTGCACTTATGGCGCAAAAATAACAAAATGCGTTCTTTGACGCAATTAGCGCGACGCAAATTGGCATCCAGCCGCCAATAGTTCGACGCTTCGCGTCCCGGCATGTCACCTGAATGCCACAATGCGGAAACCGTGAGAGGCAATAGCAGGGCCAAGCCGGCGACCTGGCGTCGAAACGTGGGGCCGATCCGCCAGCAATTCTCGCTTGGTTGACGCAGACCGTCCCTTGTCGCTTTTACATCCGGAATACCCCGTAACCCGGCTCGCCAATGGGCGCGTTAAGGGCTGCGCTAATGGCAATGCCCAGCGCATTGCGCGTATCGACCGGATCGAGCAAGCCGTCGTCCCACAATTGCGACGTCGCGTAATAGGCGCTCGATTGGCGTCGATAATCCGCAAGAATAGGCTCCCGAATCGCCGCAATCTCCGGCTCGGTCAGCGTTCGTCCCTGCTGGGCCAATTGCCGAATTTTGATGTCCGCCAAGACCCCCGCGGCCTGTTCGGCGCCCATGACCCCGACTTGACTGTTCGGCCAACTGAACAAAAACCGGGAATCGAAGGCGCGTCCGGCCATGCCATACGTACCTGCGCCGAAAGAACCGTTGCAGATGACCGTGAACTTCGGGACCGCCGAGTTGGAGACGGCCATGATCATTTTCGCGCCATCCTTCGTGATACCGCGTCGCTCATATTCCCTCCCGACCATGAAGCCGGTGATGTTTTGAAGGAACAGAAGCGGTGTGCGGTTCTGATTGCACAGCTCGATGAAGTGGGTGCCTTTGAGCGCGCTGTCATTGAACAGAACGCCGTTGTTTCCCAGTATGCCGATCTCGTAGCCCCAGATTTTCGCGAAGCCGCATATGAGTGTCTGCCCGTAGTTTGGCTGATATTCGTGAAAGCGGCTGCCATCGGCGATGCGCGCGATCACCTCGCGGATGTCGAATTGAACGCGATTGTCCCTGGGTATCACGCCATAAAGCTCTTCTGGATCGTAATACGGAGGTTCCGGGTCTGCCTGCGCTACGGACGCCTTCGTCGGCAAGCGGAACCGAGCAACGATTTCGCGCGCAATCGCTATGGCATGAAGTTCGTTGTCCGCAGGATAGTCGGCTGTACCGGAAACTGAGGTGTGCATGTCTGCGCCGCCCAGCTCTTCGATCGTCACGTCTTCGCCGGTTGCCGCCTTCACGAGTGGTGGGCCGCCTAAAAAAATCGCACCCGTGCCGCGCGTGATGACGCTGTAGTCCGAAAGACCAGGAATGTAAGCGCCACCGGCGGTGCAATGGCCAAGCACAACGGCAACTTGCTGCACCCCCATTTTCGAAAGAACCGACTGATTACGGAAAATGCGGCCGGCATAGTAGCGGTCCGCGAACAGTTCGGCCTGCAACGGCAGGAATCCGCCGGCGCTGTCGCACAGGTGTACGACGGGCAGCCTATTCTCGATCGCGATGTCGAGCGTGCGCACAATCTTCTTGACCGATAGCGGATACCACGCGCCGCCCTTTACGCTCGCATCGTCGGCATGAATGACGACCTCCCGACCCGACACGATGCCGATGCCGGACACTTGCGCTGCACCGGGCACTTCGCCCTTGTACTCCATATTCGCCGCGAGCGTCGAAAGCTCGAGAAATGGCGTTCCAGGGTCCAGCAACTGCCCGATGCGATCGTGGACAAACATCTTATTCTGGCGCCGAAGCCGCTCGAGATCGCGCTCAGGCCGTTCGCGGCGCGTGGCATGCTGGCGGGCCCGCAGTTCGGCGGCGAGTTGGCGATTGTGATCGCGATTCGCGATAAATTCCGCGGATCCGACGCTGATGCGAGTTTCGATACGACGCATGGCTCAGCCCCGGTCCGCGGGCGCAAACGATACGAGCAGGGCGCCGCGTTCGAATGATTGGCCGACGCGCACATGGACGGCTTCGACGATGCCCTGGTGTGTCGCTTTGATTGCAGTCTCGAGCTTCATGCTCTCAATGACCACGAGCACATCGCCGACGGAGGCGCGATCGCCCGCGCCGACAGGTGTCGCGATCACCGTGCCGGGCATGGGCGCGATTGCGGCGCGGGCACTGACGTCTTTTGTTTCGTCTGCGTATCTGTCTACCGAATCGCGCAGCAAAAGTTCTCGCGCGACGCCATCCAAATGAACGAAAACGCGATCGCCGTGCGTGGCGATGGTGGCCTCCGCCACCCTTCCCGAAACCACGACGCGATAGCGGTCTTGTCCAATGCCCTCCAACGCCACCGGCAGATGAACGCTGCCAGCATCCAACACATAACCCCCTGCCGTGCGGGAAAGCCAGATCTCGTATTCGCGACCCTCCAAGGCGACGACGTGCTTCATGTCAGTTTCGCCAATCGCCCATATCCGCGTGCAAAGCCGGCACCTGATCCGCCGATTTGCACACGCCGCGAAGGGACAAAGCAGCGGCAGCCAGCACGTTCCGAAGCGTTTGCGTATCCGGCTCCGGTTCCGGGAGGAGTCCCGGCTTTTCGCCGATGAGTCCGGTGTGCATGTCGCCAGCCTGCACATCCGCATCGGCAAGCAGTCGTCGCAGGAAGCCGATGTTCGTCTTGAGGCCGAGAAGCACGAAATCCGCCAGCGCTGCGTCGGCTTTGGCTAGTGCCGCCGGTCGATCGGGCGCGTGGACGATCAGCTTGGCGAGCATGGGATCAAAAGAGGCGCCGATGATTTGTCCCTTCGCCACTCCGGAATCGACGCGGATCCCCTCGCCCTTCGGTTCACCATAGGCGAGAACCTTGCCTGTGACCGGGGCGAAATCGCGCGACGCATCTTCCGCACAGAGTCGAACTTCGATGGCATGACCCTTTGCGAGAAGATCGAACTGGCTGTAGTCGAGGGCGTAACCCGCTGCCACGCGCAGCTGCTCGCCGACCAGGTCAAGCCCGGTGATCGATTCCGTGACGGGATGTTCGACCTGCAGGCGCGTGTTCATTTCGAGAAAAAAGAATTCGCCGTTGCTGTAGATGAATTCAACGGTTCCGGCATTCGTATAACCGGCCGCTTTTGCAATTCCCACAGCGGTCGCGCAGATGCGTGTACGCGTTTCCGGGGTCAGCGCCGGCGACGGCGCTTCTTCGACCACTTTTTGGAACCGGCGCTGCAGCGAGCATTCGCGCTCGAAGAGATGCACGATCTCGCCATGCTTATCGCCCAAAATTTGCACTTCGATGTGGCGCGGGTTCTCCAAGTAGCGCTCGACATAGAGCCGGCTGTCACCGAAATACCGGCGGCTCTCGCTACGTGCCCGCTCGATCTCGCCGTCGAGATGGTCAAGGTCGCGCACGATGCGCATGCCCTTGCCGCCGCCGCCGGCGGCGGGCTTGATCAAAAGGGGTGGGCCCACCCGCCGTGAGCGTTCCAAAAAGGTCGCCGGATCGTCATCCTCGATTGCCGCCGGCGGAACGGGGAAGCCGCGCTCGGCGACAAATCTGCGAGCACGCACCTTGTCGCCCATCAATTCGATCGCCGCTGCGCTGGGCCCGACAAAGGTGAGGCCCTTTGCTTCCACGAGCCGTGCAAATTCGGCGTTTTCGGAGAGAAATCCGTAGCCAGGATGGATCGCTTGGGCCCCCGACTGCTGGGCAACCCGCAAAATTTGCTCACTGTCGAGATAGGCGGCTATGGGCGTCGCGCCGCGAATCTCGATTGCGTGGTCGGCCAGATGCACGGCAGGCGTGTCGGCGTCCGACTCATGATAGACGACGATCCCCCTCATCGCACACGCGCGCAAAGTCCGTAGTATGCGCGTCGCGATCTCGCCCCGATTGGCAACCAGCACGGACGCGAAGCGAAGCGGACCGCTCATCTCCCGTAGTCCGAATCGATCGCTATCACGCCTTGCGGAAGCGCTGCGGTGTCCACGGCTGGGTCGCCGACGGAAGGCGCGGCACGTCCAGGTACGGCGAAGAGTTCTCCAGCGGCCATCGGAATAGCCACCGGCAGCTCCAACATGCGCTTTGCGCCGATGCCTAGCATTTTTTCTGTCAATATGCGAAGGATTTGTAGATAGTGATCATGCTTTGCGTAATAGTGAGGGTCATTCGACAGGGTGTCAACGGACCCAAGCGACACGGAGTATCGGCTGGTGCTCGACAATCCGGACCTGCGAAAGAGCCGCCTTGGCTTGAGCGGCTTCCAACTCACGCCCGAACATCAGGAAATTCTCGATCAAGCCGACCGCTTTGGTAGAAACGAACTGCTGCCGCTTCAGCAACGAATGGATGACGAGGAATGGTGGCCGCCGCAGGCGATGACGGCATTGGCAAAGATGGGATTTCTCGGAGTCACCGCCCGCGTCGAGTTTGGCGGGGCAGGCAGCGACTTCTTCACGTCGGGGCTTATTGCCCAAGCGCTGGCACGGTGGAATCACGCGATTGCGCTGAGCTACGTCGCCCATGAAAATTTGTGCCTGAACAATATCGCCCGCAATGGCCGCGAGGATATTCAGAGACGCTATCTTCCCGGTCTGTGCGACGGCAGCGCAATCGGGGCGCTCGGATTGACCGAGCCTGGCGCCGGCTCGGATGCGCTTGGTTCCATGGCCACGACTGCCCGGCGGCAGGGCGATGAATATGTCCTCAACGGCCGCAAGCTTTACATCACAAACGGACCCATCGCCGACATTCTCCTCATCTACGCAAAGACCGACAAATCGAAAGGCTCTAAGGGCATTTCCGCATTCATTGTCGAGAAGGGCTTCGCCGGATTCAAGGTTGCACAGAAACTCGACAAAATGGGCTTCCGCGGTTCCACGACGGCAGAGCTTCTGTTTGACGACTGCGTAGTGCCCGCTGAAAACCTTCTAGGCGAGGAGGATGGCGGCGTAGCTGTTGTGATGAGTGGGCTGGATCTGGAGCGCGCAATCGTCGCGATGCTCAATTTGGGTATGGCCGAACGCGCCTTCGATCTCGCGCTGGAGTACGCGAAAACCCGCGAGCAATTCGGCAAAAAAATCTGCGAATTCCAACTTGTTCAAGGCAAACTTGCAGAAATGTGGACGGCTATCGAGACGATCCGCTGCTTCTGCTACCGCACACTCGCGGCGTGCAACGCACTCGAGACGAACGAGGGCGGTCGTGGTGAAATCCACAAGCTGACCGCTGCTTGCATCCTTCATGCGGCGGAGACCTGCACGCGCGTGATTGGCGATGCCGTGCAGATTTTCGGCGGCGCAGGCTACATGCGCGAAACCGAGATCAACCGACTCTATCGTGCATCCAAATTGCTGGAAATCGGTGCAGGCACGAGTGAGATTCGCAAGCTCATCATCGCCGGAGAATTGCTGCGCGATTGAGGGCAATCGTGTTGAAACGCGGCGCACTGCGTTCAATGACAAGGAATTGGCGGGGAAACACCACGGAGAAACCATGACAATAGCTTTCGTTACGGGCGCCGCCGAGGGGCAGGGGCATCTGCTCGCGAAAACACTGGCTCAAAAAGGCTGGAAGGTGTTCGCGGGCGTCTATCCAGGTGCCAGGACCGCAGGCTTTGCCGATGCCCCAAATGTAACGTCGATCGATCAGGACGTCACCGACACGGCGTCCGTGAGGCGCAGCGCCGAGATCGTGAAAGCCGCGCTCGGCGGCGGCGGGCTGGATCTGGTCCTCAATGTGGCCGGCGTTGCCAATATCGGTGTCGGCGTGCTCGAGGGGGCCAATATCGACGACATGAAACGCCTATTCGATGTAAACACTTTCGGACAACTGCGCGTCATTCAGGCCTTTCTGCCGCTCCTGCGCAAGGCTTCGCCGCCGGGACGGATTGTGAATTATGCGTCGGGTGCGGTGCTGGTCAACCCGCCGGCAGCCGGCGGCTACAATATGAGCAAACATGCGGTACACGGAATGACGCTCACGCTGCGAAACGAACTTGCCGCTTTTGGCATTCAGGTCACGACAATCATGCCGGGTGGCGTCAAGACCGGGATGACTGCGAACTCCCATCAGACGACCAAAGACATGTGGGACAAGACGCCGCCGGACGTGCGGGCCGTCTACGAGCCATCGCTATACGAGCCTACGACAAAGGTTTTGCCGGACATGCTCGAGAAACGCGGCAGCACCGCGGAACAGGTCACCGCCGACCTCCTGAAAATCTTGGAGACCAAGCGCTGGAAGTCGTTTTACACCGTGGGCAACGACGCGGCGCTGCTTGGGCCGATGCACAAATTGCTGCCGGAGAGATGGTTCGACGCGATGATGCGCTCCACCTATCAACTTCCTTCTTACAAAGGCTGACAAAATGACTGACGCGGCAACCATCTTTCAGGGACTGAAGAACAAGGCCCCGCAGCTGGCATTGACAACCGCAAAGGAGCGCGCAACCAAGATTCAGCGTCTGATCGATGCGACGCTCGCCGCGCGCGAGGAGATTTTTGCTGCGGCCCATGAGGAACTGGGACTCTGCGAAACCGACGTCATCGGCCAGTTCATGATCGTGAAGGTGGAAGGCGAATCCGTGATTCGCAACCTGTCCAGCTGGATGACGCCCAAGCACGTGAAGAATGCCATGATGACGATGGGCAAGGCATGCTATGTGCATTATGAGCCCAAGGGAGTGATTTTGCACCTGGCGACCTGGAATGCGCCCATAGCGATCGGCCTTATGCCTCCAATCGGAATGATCGCCGCGGGAAATGCGGTGTTGCTCAAGCCATCGGAACTCGCACCGCGTTCGGCCGCCGTCGTGGAAAAAATCGTCCGGTCGGCCATGCCGGCGGACGAATTTGCCGTCATGCAGGGCGGCGCGGAAGTTGCGCAAGAGCTTCTGCGCCAGCCCTTCGACCACATCTGTTATGTTGGCGGACAGAATGTCGGTCGCATCGTGATGAAGGCCGCGGCAGACAATTTCGCGACTGTCACCCTAGAAATGGGTGGCAAGAGTCCCGTCGTGGTGGACGCGACGGCGAACATCGAGGATGCAGCCAAGAAAATCGCCTGGGGTCGGTTGAGCAACGCGGGCCAAGTTTGCGTCGCCCCCGACTACGCCGTCGTGCATGCCTCCGTCCGAGACAAATTCGTCGCCGAGTATGCCCGCGCGGCGACGGCGATGTTCGGCGCGCATGGTGGATTCGGGAATTCGAAGGAATATCCCCGTATTATCAACCAGGCCCATTTTGCAAGGATCAGCGGATTGATCGACGATGCCGTCGCCAAGGGCGCGACTATAGCCTTTGGCGGACAGTCGGATGTGGCCAGGCGTTTCATCGCGCCCACCGTGCTCATCGATGTCACCGAAGACATGGAGGTTATGAAGAGCGAAATCTTCGGCCCCATCCTGCCGGTGACGACTTACAAGGCAAAGGAGGACGCGATCGCGATCATCCGGCGACGCCCGAAGCCGCTCGCGCTTTACGTCTATTCGCGCGATTCCGCGATGCGCGATTACGTGTTGCGTCATACATCGTCAGGCAGCACCGTTTTCAATCACAACATGATTCAGTCCGGCACCAATCCAAATCTGCCCTTCGGCGGCGCCAACCACAGCGGCATGGGACGCCTGGGCGGACATGCCGGATTTCTCGAATTTTCCAATGCCCGCTCGGTGATCGAAGAACATCCCGATGCCGGCGACCCCCTGATGTCGTATCCGCCCTACGATCGGAAGCATGAAAAAATGATGGCCGGGCTGCTTGGTCGCAGCACGATCGTCCCTGGCCCCATCATGGCCGGCATCGAAACGGCGTTGAAACTTCGGCTTGCCTTTAAGGGGCGGAGACAGAGTACATCTTAACCCGCATTCGCCAGATGACATTGGAGTTGCAAGGGCGCGCGCGTCGATTCGGACGTAGGTATCAGAACCTGATGTTGTTGGATCGAGGACAATCATGGCGCACCTAGCGGGGGAATCGGATTCGGACGTTGCTTGGCTCGGTCTTGCCCGAACACCTACGCTGGCCGCGACGAATACAGCCGCCCGGTCCTCCGGAAACCACGAAAAAAGAAGCTATTTTCTGCTCCGATCCGGAGGCATCCGGGGAATGCCGGTTTAGATGCTTTTCGCGCGATTCCGGAGCGCGGCCCTGGGCTGCCCCTAACAACGATCGGAGCGGCCGGCATGGCCGCAATCCGATGCGCAGGAGGAGACGATGCGGTACACGTTCGAGACGGCGATCGGCGACTGGCGGGACTGGGCGGAGATGGCGCGTGCTTGCGAGGCAGCCGGATTCGCGTCCTTCGCACTGCCTGACAGCACCAGCTTTCATCTCTCCACGACGTCGACCTACCCCTACAACGACACCGCGACGATCCGGGAGTACATCGAGGCGACGCCGTTCATCGAGCCGATGGTCGGGCTCACCTGGATCGCGGCATACACCAAGAAGATACGGCTCTATCCGAACGTGATCAAGGTTCCAATTCGCCCCCCCGTCGTCCTGGCCAAGCTCGTAAGCTCGCTCGCCGTCATCTCCGACAACCGCTTCATGCTGGGCGCCGGCATTGGCGTGTGGGAGGAGGATTTCAAGAACACCGGTGTGAGTTGGGCCAAGCGTGGCAAGCTGCTCGATGAATCTCTCGAGATCATCACCGGGCTCATGACCGGCGAATTTTACGAATACCACAGCGAGAATTACGATATCAGCCCGATCAAGCTGAATCCGGTGCCGACCAAGCCCGTGCCGATCATGATCGGCGGCGAATCCAAGCCGGCTATGCGCCGTGCCGCGCGGATCGGCGACGCCTGGCTTTCCGCGAACAGCAATTTTGCTGCGCTCAAACAGATGATCGTCGAGATCAAGCGCCTGCGCGAAGAATACGGCACGCGCCACAAGCCGTTCGAATATCATGTCTGCGACCAGAACGCGCGCACGGCCGACGACTACAGGCGGCTCGAGGATATCGGCGCCACGGATCACTACGGTACGCCATATGTCGAACCGACGATGACTCTGCAACAGAAGCTCGATGTCATCCGCCGCTTTGGCGACGAGATCATCGCCGAGACGCAGTAATCGGCTCGGCCTCCCCGTGGTGGCGATCGCGCCGCTCAGGTCCCCGCGATGTCGAGTGCCGCGACGGAGGAAAACACCGTGCAGGTACCGCGGGGGCAGCCAAGTCCAAGGTAGGCATGCCCTCTAATCGTGGATAAGGCGCGCAATCTCTACCTAATGCCGGAATCCGTTGACCCGGACTTTGAAGCTCATTGACGGGCCGGGCGTTGGCGCAGTCTTGGTCTTCAGTACATAATCCGGACGTTCGAGGGCGAGATCGAGTTTGTAGAAAATCCGCGCCATGGTCAGGAGCATCTGGACCTCCGCCAAGCTTTTCCCCAGACAGGTGTGCGGACCGCGGCCATAGGGGGAATAGACGCCGGATTTCAGATGCTCCGAGCGCGGTCGGTCATAGCGGTCGACATCGAATTTCATAGGCTCGGGAAAATTCTCCTCCATGAAGTGGGGAACGCTCGTGCCGACGAAAAGCAGCTCGTCCTTGTGTATCTGGTGTCCGCAGAATACGAAGTCGCGGGTGGCGGTGCGCATTTGCGCTACTGCGATCGGATAGAGTCGAAGAGATTCCATGATCGCCCCGTTCATCACCGGCAACTTCCGGAACACTTGATCCTCGTCGATGGGCAAATCCGCGAAGAACGCGTCCACCTCCCGATAAATGCGCTGCAACGCCTCCGGATGCTTCAACACGGCATAGACACAAGCAGCCGTGCTATTCGCCACCGTGTCGAGACCTGCCACGTAAGGTCCGGTCAATGAGAGCACAAGGTCGCTGACCGGTATGAGATCCGGCTCGCGCTCGTGGGTCTCCATGATGTCGTCAATTAAATTTCGCGACGCGATCGCAGCCCCCCGCTTTTTAGCGTAATAGTCCGCGATCATCTTCCGACCCAACTCGAATACGCGCGCCTTGGATTTTTTGTACTTTGGATTGCGAAGCAGGAATTTCGGCCGCTGCCGCGTTACGAGCACGTTCAAGATATGGAGAATGGTCGTGCGAATATCGCTCACGTATTCGAGCGGAGCCGCGCCGGTGAGAATCTGACCCAGCTGGTGCGTCACCATGTATTGCATGGCCTGAACGACGGGGACGAGCGTCCCGGGTTTCCAATCGCGTTCGATGGAGGCGTCCGTGATCCCGACCAGCTCTTGATAACGTCCCTTGATGGACTCGCGCGAATACCCCTGCTTCACGACGGCCCGCATGCGGGCGTGTATTTCGCCGTCTTCCCCGGTGAGCGTGCGCGTCGCTCCATATTCCTGTACCAGTCCCTCCCAGAACTCCTTGGATCTCAGACTATCCCTGCCCTCGCGCGTGCCCATGAAGATGGCGGCCTCGGCGCCCGCGATCACGGTCTGGGTCCTGCCGAGAACATTCACGCGATAAACCGGGCCGTATTTCCGATAACAGTCCAGAAAAAATCGCGCCGGATCCCGCGCCATGTCGAGCGTGTTGCCGACGACCGGCAGCCGCCAAGCTCGAGGAATTTCGCTCGAGCTTTTGCCGGTATCCGATATCGCAACCATGCTTTATGTCCTTGAAGTTCCTCGATGCCCACAGCGTGGCAAACGCTACGCATGTAGGAGATTATTGGCGAAAAGTCTACAATATTTCGTTCATTTAGGGAAGATTCTCTACGAATACCGACGGTTGGCAGGGTGGTAATTTGACTTCGATCACTTCCTGCCAACCAGCTTCCCCCGCCAAGACCGCCGCCCAGCGCAGCGATAATTGCGCGCTTTCGAAACGCGCCGGTATCTACAGTGAGTGAACGGTAACCGTGGAAAAACATGGGCGATGATTGGGACCACGACGACGAGCGCGGAGGAAACGAGAGCGCGGCGCTCACGGCCACCTTTGCTATGCCAGTGATGAACCTTGCGCGTTTTGTCTCCGTGAGGTCTGCTCCACCAATTCCTCAAGCGTCCGGAACCTATGAGAGAATCCGTCCGCCATGGCAGGGGTGACCCGAAAGCTCTTGTGCAGCCGCACGAATTTGTCATGGGCCAAATGCGTTGACAACGAGATGGAACACTTAAATGATCCCCTATATTTTGGGGCTTGCAAATCAATTCGGGGCGCCATATGCGCGGCAGCGCTGTCGGGCTTATTATCGTCGGCGCGATCATCTCGGCAAGCCTCCTCATCGCGGGCCTTGAGTCAGCAGCACTGCCCAAAGCGGCGCTCGCTGTGCTTCGCGCCCCCGGCAATATCTATACTGAGAGCTACCTTCGGCGCCTCGAAGCTGCAGTAGCCTCGAATCCAATCCGCTTTCACGGCGACCCCTATGAATACTTTGCGGATAAGGCCGGCGCGCTCTCGCCAGCGCCGGTCGGCACCGTGTGCGCAATCAAATACATTGACGCCGCGAAGTCGAAATATCGTATTCTTGAATACACGTCGGTTGTCGAAGCGAAGATCGACGGCGCCCATGTTACCCATACCGGACGTTGCGGCACGTGTTCGACGTTACAGGATCTCGCCGTGTATTTGCGCGAGCGCGATCTGACAACGCCGGTGCGCCTCTGCGGCATGATCAGCGCGGTGCAACCCTGGGCGATGCAGTGTCTCAAACGCATCGGCTTCACTGATGCGTGCGCGGAAACCTGGTACTACAATGTCAAGCATACCGCCAAGATGTGCTGGCTCACATGCATTCTTTCGTGGGTAAACGGCGAACCTTCAAACCGGCCTGATGGCAGCTTGAATTCCTGTCTCGCCTGCGACGAAACGCAATCAGGACCGGTTTTCAAACATGTCGCCGGCAGAACCCGACGAAATTCCGGGGTGATCTCATCGATCGGACGTACGAACAATGAGATCAGCCCAATCATTCACGATTATTGACCCCTATTGAGTTGGTCCTCGCCCGCAATGGGTTTGTCAAGCGACCTGGTGCTCGTGATCCAATGAACCACGCGCAGGACCACTGACACGAATGTGCCAGTCCGCACGCCGTCATTGCAGGACCGTTATACGGTACGTCAGAGCCGGATTCGATGATGACCGACGACACGATGACGCATCGCACGCTTGTCAAATCGCTTCCAATTCCGACCCCTTTTCGCATCCAATAACGACCCCCTGTAGATGATGAGGCACGAGGCAGTCCACAGAGGGACCCGCGCGTAGCGGAGCCCCTTGGCGTAGTGCAGCGAAGCGCGCGGGGGTTGCTGTGGACTGCTGGGTCGGGACGATTTTTAGGCGCGATGCTTGGAGCCGGTCAACGCCGGACTCCGCGGTTGATGACACCATCATTCTGAGGGACGACCGCCGTTGCCGGCTACCGCTCGGTTCGGCCCGTTACACCATCTGTTGGCGCCGACTCGTCACGGGAACGGAGACAGCCGAACGCGCGCAAATGCGCGGCATTACGCGCAAGTTGGCGTAACGCGTGCAGGTTTATGAACTCGGGAATATGCAGTGGTACAGTTGGGTGGGATCGAACCACCGACCTCCGGATCCACAATCCGGCGCTCTAACCAGCTGAGCTACAACTGCGCGTCGCGGGGCCGGGAAATTTAGGGGCGGGAATACCCAAAAGCAAGCGGCGCGCGGCGGGGCTTCCGTCCTTGAAAAGCCGCCGGCACTCGGCCATAGCAGCAGACGGAATTCCTTCCCGAGGCCGGACCATAGACAACGCTCGGCATCGAGCCCGGCAGGACGGCGCTTTCCACGTGGCGGCGCATCGCCCAGGAACGCCACACGGTCAGTCTCGGTCCGTTTGCCTAGCATCGCATCGCGCAATCGCGCTCATGATCGCAAGCCTTTCGCGCGGATATTCGGGCGTCTTATGAGTTTTCTCGGCCCAGAATCCACATCGAGAGGCGAATGAATCGGCGCACTTTTCTCGGCAATCTCGCGACCGTGGCGTTGGCAGTGCCCGCCGCGACGCGCGCGCAGAACGCGCCCGCCCTCTTTGCGCCGTTCGAAACCATTCCGCTTTGGCCCGCACAGCCGCCGGGCACGCCCGCCAAGCTGCCGGTCTTGGTCGTCCTGGAAAAAAGCAGCGATCCCGGCACTTATCACGATCGCGTGGCAACCGGCATCGCCCAGCCTGCCATGTTCGTGGCGCGGCCGGCCAATCCCGACGGCTCGGCGCTGCTCGTGGTGCCGGGCGGCGGCTATCGGGAAATCTGGATCGACAATGAGGGCTTCGACGTGGCGGCCCGCCTGGGCCAGGCAGGGATAACGGTTTTCGTCCTGCTTTACCGGCTGCCCGGCGAAGGCTGGCGCGGCGCGCCCGACGTGCCAATGGAAGATGCACAGCGCGCCATGCGGCTTATCCGCGCCAACGCGGCGCGCTACGGCATCGACCCCACCCGCGCCGGCGTGCTCGGGTTCTCCGCCGGCGGACATGTCGCCGCGATGCTGGCTGCGCGGGCCGATGCGCAGGTCTATGACGGCCAGGACGAGGCCGACCGCTTGAGCGCGAAGCCCAATTTCGCCGCGATGCTCTATCCGGTGATTTCGATGCTCGCCCCTTACGCGCACGAGGGCTCGCGCGAAATGCTCTTGGGTGCGAACCCGTCGCAGGCGTTGCGTGCAGCCTATTCCTGCGAGCGGCTTGTCACGCCGGCCGTCCCGCCCTGCTTTCTGGCCGCGGCACTCGACGATCCGTACGTGGCACCCGACAACACGCTGGCGCTTTTCGCGGCACTGCAAACCGCGCACGTGCCGGCGGAGATGCATCTCTTCGAGACCGGCGGCCACGGCTTCGGCATCGGCGTCAAAACAAGCGAGGTTTCCGCCTGGCCGGACTTGTTCCTGCGCTGGGGCACGGGCCGCGGCTATTTTCGAAGTACCTGATTGTCAGTGCAGCATCGCCCGGTCGTCCGGCGCATAAAGCACGGTGTCGATCTCGTCGGCGAGTTCGCTCAAATGGCGCGCCACCTTGCGACAGGCCGATTGCCATTTCGACGGCACCATCTCGCGGGCGGTTTCCTCGGCCTCCGATGCCAGCAACCGATACTGGCTGGCCAATTTCCGCAATTCCTCGGTTTCGCACATGGGCAGTAGATAGGCCGGCTTCCGTTCACGTTCTTTGATCCGGGTCAAATCTCCGGCTGGATCAGCCTGTGGCCGGTCATCCGCGACGAGCTGGTCTCGGGCATCCCTTCACCACGAAGAACGCAAAAATCGCAAACAAGTCGTGGCGCGATATCCGCGTTCGTGGCCTTTGTGTGCTTCGTGGCGAAAATTCTTCGAGCGCCGCAAGTCGTTGACGGAACCAAATATTCCACGCGTCCGACTCCGATATGTTCCGTCTACGGATGACAATCGCGAAAACCCCGCTTGACGCGCTTGATCTTCAACACCGTCGTGGCAGCGCTCTGGCAGAAGGTCGAGGCCAATGGCCTGGCGATCGCCGAAAGCACGATCCTCACCGCCGCACAGGCCGCGATCGCAAATCTGCTGGCGTCGAAAACCGCAGCCTAATCAACATCCCTTTCACCACGAAGAACACGAAGAGCACGAAGGAATTCAGCGCCTTCATCTCACTTCGTACCTTTCTTCGTGTGCTTTGTGTTCTTCGTGGTGAAAACAAGCAGGGCACATCCATGTTCTCTTCCCTCATCAAGGATATCGCGCTCGGCGCGGTCCGCCATGTCGCCACCGCCGCCGGCGGCTGGCTCGTGGCCCAACACATCCTCAATTGCACCGCCGCGACGGCTGCCGCCGGTACGTGCAGCGACCTGAACGGCTTCATCGGCAGCCTCTGCTTCCTGGGCGGCGTGGCCTGGAGCGCCTACCAAAAAATCAGCAGCAAACGGGAAACCGCGCCCGCAACTCCGGCGCCAAAATCGTGATGGCCCGGCATCGCACACCTGCAATTTTGGCCGGCAATCGGCCAAAGGGCCTCAACCCACGATGCGCATTCCGTATCTCGCCGCCGCAACTGCCCGCTCACTGCGCCAGCGATTTGTCGCTGCTGCCGGGCGCGCCCATGATCTCCCGTGTGCGCGCTTGCCGCCAGGCGCTGCGCATGGTGACGTAAGGATCGAGCGAGTCCTTCTCGAATTCCTGGCGCAAATAGATATTGCGCGCATGCGTCTCGAACGGGTTGGCGACGTGCAGTCCAATGACCAGCCCGATCCGGTCGCCGAACGAAAGAGCTTGCGGCTCCCAGGCGAGCGGATCCATGGCGACATCGACGGCGTCGCCCACCAGATCGCGCGGCGGTTCCGGACCCAGGATCGGCAACACGAGAAACGGCCCCTCGCCCACTCCCCATAACGCCAGCGTCTGCCCGAAATCCGATGTATGTGCCGGCATGCCGGCGCGGGTCGCTATGTCGAACCACCCGCCCAGGCCCAGTGTCGTGTTCATCGCCAGCCGACCCAGCATGGCGGCCGACCGGCGGAATTCGGCTTGCAGGGCATCGTTGATGAAGGTAACCGGCAGATCGAGATTGGAAACGAAGTTATGCAGGCCGTCGCGCGCCGGCGCGGGTAAGTAATAAAGGTAGACGTCCGCCACAGGCAGCACGACGTATTTGTCGAATTTCTCGTTGATCAGAAAAACCTGCCTATTGAACGGTTCGAGCGGATCGTTCGCCGAAGCCGCCTCGGGCGTAGACGCCACGCAGCCCGCCAGGAGCAGCCCCGCCAGGACCACCAGGATCGTTCCTCCTCTAACCATCGCCTCTCCGCTCCCGGCGGTATAGAAGCAGGCGTTCCGCCGCAATCCTCGAATCCACGATCACTATGGCATATCGGCAATTCATGTTCGCAACGGCCAGTAAACGGCTCGGGCTCCATGGCTGAGGCCGGAACCTTCCCGGTACCGCGGCCGGAACCGGCACGGACATTCGAACGTAGTCCCGCCGCATGGGTGGGACTGCTTATCTTCGCCCAAATCGTCGTGTGGACGCTGGTGCCTTATTTGTCCGGACGCAGTCTGCCGCTCGACGTCGTCAGCGACGGCCTGGCCTGGGGCCACGAATGGCAGTGGGGCTATTACAAGCACCCGCCGCTTCCCTCCTGGGAAGTCGAAGCATTCTTCGATGCGCTGGGGGATATCGGGCCTTATTTCCTCAGCCAAATCTCGGTGGGGTTGACATACCTCTTCGTTTTTCTGCTGGGGCGCGAGCTGATGCCGGCCCGTCTGGCGGCTGCGGGCACCGCTCTGACCGCGTGGGTGTATTTCTTCTCCCTGCCGACACCCGAGTTCAATCACAATGTCGCGCAGATGCCGATATGGACGGCCGCGTGCCTTGCATACTATAAATCGGTCGATACTCGGCGCAGCATCTGGTGGATTCTATTCGGCGCACTGAGCGGAATTGCCCTGCTCACGAAATATGCTTCGGGCGTACTGCTTGCCGCGATATGGCTGCATTTTCTGTCGTCTTCCGCACGTCGCGCCGCGCTGGCCTCGCCCGGGCCTTACCTTGCAGTGGCCCTGTGCGGCGCGGTGTCGGCACCGCACCTTTTCTGGCTCGTCGAGAATCGCTTCCCCACGCTCGCTTATGCAGCACACCGCGCCGGACGCGCGCCAAGCCTAGTCGTTCGTCTGATTGCGCCTTTACGCTTCCTCGTCTCGCAGCTCCTGGATATTTCTCCCGCAATCCTGGTAGCGGCGATCGCGGGATTGCTCGGCCGGCCGCGGCCGGCGGACTTGCCTCAAGACAAGACGCTGGGCTTTCTCGTGGCGCTCGGCATCGGCCCGGCGCTGATCGCAGCCTTGGTCTCCCTGCTGACCGGTATGGGATTGCGCGACATGTGGGGGGCGCCCATGTGGAACCTCACCGGGCTCTTGATCGTTTACGCGGCGCGGCCGCGCTGGCCGCATGTGCGCCTGCGCGCCGTGGCGATTTGCGTGGCCGCAGCATTCGCGGTGCTTCCGTGCTGCTATGTCCTGGCAAACGCCATCGGTCCGGCCTTTTTGGGCAAACCGTCGCGTGTTCAATGGCCGGACCGCGCGCTGGCTTCGGCGTTCGCCAAAGCGTTTCGCAGTCGAACCGGCCGGCCGCTACGCATTGTGGCGGGCGACGGATGGCTTGCGGGATTGATTGCCATGCGTGATCCCGCCCGCCCGTCCGTGTTCACCGACGGCAGCATGTCCGAAGCTCCATGGATCACACCCGAGCGGCTCGAGCGCGAAGGCGCGCTCGTTGTCTGGCAGGCGGACAGACCCATGCCGGCGGGCTTGCACAAGTTACCGAACCTTAAGGTTATCGGGACACAGACTTTCGCCTGGCCCGACGAGCCGAAACTGCCGCCGCTCAAGATCGGCTGGGGCATCGTTCCTCCAGGTACGCGAGACCCGTCATGACCTTCATTCCCGGCGGCGAAATTGCTGCGGCGCATTCCGGCAACAAGCCGGGGCGCACTGCGCTGCTTTCCATCGTCATCGCGCTTCACAACGAAGAGAACGCGATCGATGCGCTGTTTCGCGCGCTGAACCAATCCGTGGCCGCACTGGATTGCCGCGTCGAATATGTATGCGTCAACGACGGCAGCACCGACCAAACGCTGCAGGCCCTGCGCACGCACATGACCGGCGCACACGCGATGACGATCCTCGATCTCGCGCGCAATTTCGGCAAGGAAGCCGCCATGACCGCCGGTCTTGCGAAAGCCAAAGGCGATGCGATTCTCATCATCGATGCGGACCTTCAGGATCCGCCCTCGCTGATCCCGCGTTTCGTCGCCAAATGGCGCGAAGGTTACGATGTGATTTATGGCGTGAGGGCTTCGCGCGAAACCGACACGGTGCTGAAGCGCGTCACCGCGGTAATGTTCTACAGCGTGTTCAACCGCGTGGCGAACACGAAAATTCCGCTGGGGGCAGGCGATTTCCGCCTGATGGACCGCCGCGTCGTGCAGGCGCTCCTCGCATTGCCCGAGCGCAACCGATTTATGAAGGGGCTGTTTTCCTGGGTCGGCTTCAAGCAGACGGGAGTGGAATATGCCCGCGAGTCGCGCGTTGCCGGCCGCACAAGCTTCAGCTATCCGCGGCTGATGAATTTCGCCATCGACGGGCTCACCAGCTTCTCGATCGCTCCGCTGAGGATGGCGAGCTTCGCGGGAATCATTATCTCCGTCATCGGCTTCGCCTATGCCGCCTATCTGACGCTGCGCACGCTCTTAGGCGGCGTCGATGTGCCGGGCTATGCTTCCATCATGGTGGTGATGATGTTCCTGGGCGGCGTGCAGCTCATCAGCCTTGGCTTCATCGGCGAATATCTCGGACGGCTTTACATCGAAGCCAAGGGCCGGCCACTTTACATCATCGCCGGGATCGAGAAATGCGGCGATGCGGCGGAAAAGGCCGATCAAATGGTCGGGTAATTCGCCGGGATTTGCCGCATCATAGCCGGTCCGTTCTGCGGGTATTCGCTCCCTGAGTTGGACGCGGCTGCCGGAGACCGCGGCTCGGCGAGTGCCGCGGTCCCGGCAAATTCATCTACCTGTGCCAGCCGTCGTGGACCTCCTGACCGCCGTTGTGCTGGTCATGCCAGCCGCCGTGATTGTCCTGCCAGCGATCGTGGTCCCAGTCCCGGCCGCGATACCAGCCGTCGTAGGGGCGATGGAAGTCGCCGCGGTCTGCGATCCAGCGGTCATGGATCCAGAAGTACCGCGCGCCGCCCTCGTAGCGGTAATACGCGGGCCCTCCGTACCTGCCGCCATCGACATAAAGCGGTGCGCCGTAGACCGGGTAGCCGCCGCACCATGCCGGGCGAACCCGATAAGGCCAGTGGCAGGCATTGCCGTAACCATAGCCGACAGCGACGCCGGGCACGCCGATGTTCACGCCTACGCTCACGCCGGCGCTAGCCGGAGCGGTTGTGGCTGCCGCGGCGCCCGCCAGCATCAAGCCGCCAAGCGCCAGTTTTGCGATCGTTTTCATGTCATGTCTCCTTTTTGTCGCGCTTTGCGCAACGACGGGTCGGTTCAGCGGCCGATCTTATGGCTCAAGCCGTTTTCTTCCCGGATGAACTTGCGGTATTCGCCGGACGTCAGGTGCCCGCGGTCGAATCTCAGGTCGGCACGCTCCTGCGCACGAATGGAGCGAACCTCACGATGAAGATGGCGGGCATCGCGGCCGCCGATCTCGCCCGCGCGCCGCTCGTCGCGAATGCGGCGATCAAGATCGGCAAGTCGCGCATCGACCATTTCGCGTGACGGATGGCGATACTGCCCAGCGGTATCGGCCGAAGCGCTTGCCGTGACGGCTGTCGCGGCCGAAAGGCCGAGAACCGCGGCAAGCGCGAGTCGTTTGATTTGCATGACATTCTCCTTTTTCGCTTCCGGCCGGTGATCGTCACCCGCCTCATGCACGCGATCATGGCGGCGCGGCATTGAACCGGTTTTGAAGCGGCGGTTCAGAAAGCGTTCAGGCGGTGCAATTCGGTGTGTCGCAAAGGCGTCTTGCGACAATTCGATACAATTCGCGGCCGAATATGCTCATTCCGTGTCAGGCAGAGACTGCACGACGGAATTGGCAAACATCTCGGTTGTTTTTCCGAATAGTCGGCTCGCGCAGACGCGGAGCCCGCGTCGGGCGCGGTGCGCAAAGACAATTCACCACAGAGACAGTGAGGCCGTGAGAGTTGTGCCTCATTGTCTCACTGCCTAACAAGAAAATACCCTCCCTGGGAGAAACTGTTTTCATTCATGGCGGGTCGGCAGCGCCGGTGGCGAACTCACTGGTGTTTTTGTTGCGCGCCGCGCGGAAGCTTGCGGCGGCGTTCCGAAAGCCCCGCTCGGCAAGACCGTCAGGTGCTCTCACGCGCACCGCCGCTCGGGCCTTGCCGCGCGCGCCTCGACCAGTTCGTCGAGAGCTTCGTGGACGCGCTGCAGAACGCCGCTTCTATGGCAGACGGTGGCCGCCCGCACGGCTTCGGCCATCGGCCATCCCTCGCCGCAGAATTTCTCCAGAATGAGCCAGTCTCGCCGCTTGAGGCGGTCGCGCAGCTGGGCCAGCCGGCGCATGGCGTCGACTTGCGATTGCGCGAAGCAGATATCGGCGCGGCCGCCGCCCTTACCCGGCGCCATGCACGTGCTGTCGACGCCGCTGCATGCGCGCAGCTCGTACAGGGCGCGAAGCTCTTCGCCGGCGGCAAACTGCTCGTCGGAGATGCGCCCGCGCGCGTGTGCCAAGGTGAGCGGGTGCTCGCCGATATTACGCAGTCGCAACTCGCGGCCGGTCTTGGCCGACACGAGTTCCTCCACATAAACATCGCCGGGACCCGCCTTGGGCCGGAAGATGCCGGGCGCATTGGCGCTTTTCGTGCAATTCTTGCGCGGCCGGGACTTTCTGCTCATCGCGTCACCTCGCGGACGCGGTTTCCGGATTGCCGCCGGGCCCAGTCGGCGCCCTGTTCGAAGGCGCGTGCGATCTCCTGCATCCGGCTGAACGCGTCTTCGATGGCGCCGACGTCTCCGCGTGCGAAGGCCCGGTCATAAGCCGTCGCGGCTTCCCGATAGGCGCGACACACATATCGCAGGGTGGCGGTGTGGAGCGTCATGCCACGGCTCCCCCGCAATGCGGGCAATGCCGTTCGGCGACGCGAATGGCGCGAGGCCTGCGGCTCAGTCGCGTAATCGCGCCGCGTTCCTCAAGCTCCAGCAGCAGCCGGTGCACGGCGCCTCTGGAAGCCATGCCGAGCGCGGCTTGCAGCTCCGACAGGCTGGGCATCGCACCCGTTTTCGCGTGATGCTGGTTGATGGCTTGAAGGCAGGTCGCCTGGCGGGGCGTAAGACCAATTCGACGGCGTCTCATGAGACTAATTTCCCGGTTTCTTCTGATCAAGATAAACCAAAAAAGATCGTTGTCAACCAAAATAGTTGTAGTTCGATACAAACCAATACGGTCCAATCCGGTATGAGCAACAACCTGGCAAAGCTCCGCCAAGCCCGCGGATGGTCCCAGCAGGACGTGGCCGACCTGCTGAATACGACGGCCGTTTCGGTGGGACGCTACGAGCGTCAGGACCAGCGCTTGGACCTGCCGCTCCTGCGCCGCCTGGCGAAGATTTTCGATGTCACGATCGGCGAGATCGGGGGCGAGCCCCGCATCAACCCGGACCATTATCCGGTGCCCGTTTACGACCTTCGTGCGGCGGCCGGCGCCGGCGCACTGGCGCAAGAGAGCGAGCCGGCCGACCATCTCATGTTTCGCGAGCCGTGGCTGCGGCGCATGGCGACCGACATACGCCGGCTCTTCGTGATCGAGATTTCGGGCGATTCCATGTGGGAAACCTTGCACGACGGCGACCACGCGCTCGTCGATCCCCAACAGGCCAATCCGCGCCGCGAGGGGCTTTACGTGATCCGGTTGGACGACATGCTGCAGGTCAAACGGATTTCGATGCACCCGGTGAAAAAGCTGCTAACGATCAAATCCGACAACCCGGCCTATCCGACCTTCGACGGCATCAAGCCGGACGACGTCGCCATCGTCGGCCGCGTGATATGGATCGGCCGCAGCTTGGGCTGAGAGCAAGCGGCGCCGGTCTTCGAGCGCCATCACGAAGGCCGGGAGAATCGAACCGCCAAGCCCCATGTCGGCTTGGCGGTGAAATTCACTCATCCTTCGGCGCGAATTTCTCGTCTCCGCGCGCCAAAGAGAAAGTCTCAGTGCGGCGTCGGTCGCCATGGAATTGTTCTGCCCGGCGCGAAATCCGTTACACTCTCGCGCCGCAGCGTTTGCGCCGTAACCTTAGCGGGCCGGCGCACGAATTTCGTCAGGGAGACCCCTTGTTCGCCGTCGAAGCCCAATTGAAGGCGTTGATGTTGGCCGCGCTTTCGGGCGACAAGGCGGCCTATCGCGGCCTGCTCGAAGCACTCGGCCGGCTGTTGCGGCGCTATTTTCGCCACAGGCTTCCGGCTGCCGATGCGCATGTGGAAGACTTGGTCCAGGAGACGCTCATCGCTGTCCATTCCAAGCGCGACACCTACGATACCCGCCTTCCGTTCACGCCCTGGGTCTATGCCATCGCGCGCTACAAGCTGCTCGACCACTTTCGTCATAGCCCAATGCGCGCCACGGTTCCGCTGGAAGATGCGGCCGAAATCCTCGCATTCGACGACAGTGAGGCGACAGGCGCGCGCCACGATCTCGAGCGGCTGCTCGCCGCACTTCCCCAAAGTTCCCAGGACATCATCAGAAAAGCGAAGCTCGACGGATATTCGACTCAGGAAATCGCTGCGGCATCCGGGAAATCGGAAATCGCCGTCCGGGTGGGGCTGCATCGGGCCTTAAAATTGCTGGGCGCCAGCTTGCGTGAAAGGCCGCGCGATGCAGACCTCTGAGTTGATCACGCGTCTTGCGGCGGAAGCCAAACCCTTGCAGCCGCGCGCGCCACTACAAAGATTGTCGATGGCGCTGGCCGCGGGCATGAGCGTTTCGTTTGTCGTCATGTGGGCCTGGCTCGGCATCCGCCCCGATCTGGCATTCGCGGTTTGGACCACGGCGTATTGGATCAAATTCGGCTATGCGCTTCTGTTTTCGGCCGCGGCTCTGTGGCTGACCGAGAGGCTTGGCCGCCCCGGGGCTCCCATGCTGCTGGCTTCCCGTCTTGTCGCCGCGACGATCCTGCTCGTCGCAGCGGCTGCCGCCGTCCAGCTCGAAGCGGCGCCGGCTTTCCAGCGCCATCACCTCATGATGGGATCGTCCGCCACTGTCTGTCCGTGGCGAATTGCGGCGCTGTCGCTGCCGATATTCGTATCGGTCGATCTTGCTCTGAGACGGCTCGCTCCGACGAGGCTGATGCTGGCGGGAATGGCAGCCGGCCTGCTGTCCGGCGCGGCCGCTGCTTGGATCTACGCCTTTCACTGCGTCGAAAGCGCCACGCCGTTCGTGGCCATCTGGTACACAATCGGCATCACATCTGTTGGCGCGCTGGGCGGCGTTTCAGGCAGATGGCTGCTGCGCTGGTGAACGGACTCTGCAATCGCGGAGCAAAAGCTCGGCATCGGGAACACACACGGCGGACGTCAACGCTTCTTCTGCGACGTATGCGTATCGCTCGACAGTCCGGGCCCCGCCTGCCCGAAGTAGCGAAAAAAATCGCTGCCGGGAGAGAGCACAAAGGTCGTGTTGTCGCCCGTCAGGGCATCCTGATAGGCCTGCATCGAACGATAAAAGGCAAAAAAATCGGAATCCTGTCCATAGGCTTCGGCAAGAATCCGTGTCTTCTCCGCCTCGCCTTCACCGCGAAGGATCTGCAACTCGCGCCCGGCCTCGGCGAGAAGTACGGTAACCTCGCGGTCGGCGCGCGATTTGACCCGCTGCGAGATCTCCTCGCCCTCGGCACGAAATTCGTTGGCTTCGCGTTTGCGCTCCTGTTGCATGCGCCTATAGATCGCTTCGCTGTTTTGCTGCGGCAAATCGGCATGCCGGATGCGCACGTCGACGACATCGATTCCAAAACGGCCGGCTTCCTGATTCATGTCGTCGCGAATGTCGTGCATGAGATCGGCGCGGGCGCTGGAAAGCATGGTGGCGAAGGTCTGCGAGCCGAGAACGCGCCGAAGGTCGGAACTGAGAGTGGGGGTCAATCGGCTCTGGGCGCCGTTCTGGTCGATCAATGTCTCGTAGAAACGCAGAGTGTCGACGATGCGCCAACGGGCAAAGGCATCTACGACAATTCTTTTCTTATCGAGGGTTATGACCTCCTCTGCAGGAGCCTCCACCTTGAGCAATCGCTTGTCGATATACTCCGTGGTCTGGATCCACGGCAGCTTCACATGCAGGCCCGGTTCCGTGACGACCTGCTGGGGCGCTCCGAATTGGACCACCAGCACCTGTTCCATGGGATTGACGGTATAGAAGCCCGCCCAGGTTAACAGGACGACGAGAACCGCCCCCAAGGCAACCGCGGCAAGGACAGAGCGGTTCATTGTTGCGGCCCGCCGGCGAAGGACGGAGCAGCCGACATAGACGTGGCTCCGGGCGCGGACTGCTCGGTTACCGTCACCGAAGGCGAGCGTTGCCGCGGCAGGCCCGGCAGAGGCAGATAGGGAACTACGCCCTTGCCGATGTTATCGTCGACGATGACCTTGTTGGTGTTATCGAATATCTGCGACATGGTTTCGAGATACATGCGGCGCCGCGTCACTTCGGGGGCTTTCTTGTATTCCTCGTAGACCGACAGAAAGCGTTTGGCTTCGCCTTGCGCTTCGGCCATCACCTGCTGGCGGTAGGCTTCGGCGTCCTGGATGATCTTCGCAGCCTTGCCGCGCGCCTCGGGAATGATCTTGTTGGCGTAGGCTTCCGCCTCGTTGCGCGAGCGCTCCTGGTCGGCGCGCGCGGCCTGGACGTCGCGATAGGCGTCGATGACTTCGGGCGGAATGTCGGCCTTCTGCATTTTGACCTGCGTTATGGTTACGCCGGCGCGATAGATGTCGAGGGTCTGCTGCATGAGATCGCGGACCTGATTTTCGACCGGTGCGCGATCTTGCGTGAGGATCGGCTCTATCTGCGTCTGGGCCACGACTTCGCGCATTGCGCTCTCGGCGACGGCTTTGATGGTCGCATTGGGGTTTTCGACGTTGAAAAGATAATCGGCCGCATCCTTGATTACCCAGCCGACCGTGAAGTTGACGTCGACGATGTTTTCGTCTCCCGTCAGCATCAGGCTTTCGTCCTGACCGTCGTCCAATTCGTCGTTGGCTTCGTTGTCCTGTCCGTATCCGATCGTGATCAGGTTGACCGTTGTGACTTCGGGCGTCTCGACCGTCTCTATCGGCCATGGCAGATGATAGTGAATGCCGGAGTCCGTGCGCGCCACGTATTTTCCGAATCTCAGAACGACGCCCTGCTCCTGCGGCGAGACGATGTATATGCCGCTGAGCAGCCAGACGACGAGCACTGCCAACGCCGCGATCGCCAGTCCGCCGACGGTCGGATTGCCGCCCGGCATCATGCGCTTCAGCCGGTCCCGCCCACGCTTGATCAGCCATTCCAGATCGGGCGGCCCGCCGGACCCGCCGCCGGACGGACCGCGGCCCCATGGCCCGCGCGAACTTTGCCCGTTTCCTCCGGGCGCTTGGTTGCTCCAGGGCATTTTTGTGATTCGACACCTTTGCGTGCTACTGCGCCCGGCAGGACCGAACGATTATCGAGTTTACTTGGTTTTCCAGGCAGGGGCGGTTATATGTCGATCGTCCCCCGTCTGCAACGCAGGTGAACATGCCCATCGTGCGGGCGGTTTCGGATTCGGGGCAACGATACGAGCAGAAGACCTTCCATCGCATGCCGGCCGCGACGCAGGAAAATGTGCAGACCGCACTTGCCCAGGTTATCGATCCGGCAAGCGGTCACAACATCGTGGAATCGGGCTGCGTGCAGGGCCTTGCGATGCGCGATGGGCATGTCAGCTTCGTTCTGGAGGTATCGCCCAATCGCGGACGCGACGCCGAGCCGTTGCGCAGGGCCGCCGAAGCGGCGGTTATGGCCCTTCCCGGTGTCATTTCCGTTTCGGCAGTACTGACGGCGCATCGTACCGCCGGCGCGCCAAATGCGACAGCGAACAGGCCGGCGCCTCAGGGCCTCGCGGGCGTCGAAGCGGTGATAGCAGTTGCCAGCGGCAAAGGCGGCGTCGGCAAATCCACCGTCGCCGTCAATCTTGCCCTGGGGCTTGCCAAGCTCGGCTTGAAAACCGGCCTTCTCGACGCCGACATCTATGGCCCATCTCTTCCGCGGCTTCTTGCCATTGCGGAAAAACCGAGATCGCGCGACGGCAAGATACTCGAGCCTATCGTGAAGCTCGGTCTGAAGACGATGTCGATGGGCTTTCTCGTCAAGGAAGACGAGCCGATGATCTGGCGCGGGCCAATGGTGATGAGCGCGCTGTCCCAAATGCTGGGCGACGTTGCATGGGCGCCGCTAGACGTGCTCGTCGTCGACATGCCGCCGGGCACCGGCGACGCCCAGATCACGATCGCCCAACGCGTTGCATTGCGCGGTGCGATCATCGTTTCGACGCCTCAAGACCTGGCACTGATCGACGCGCGCAAAGGCCTTGCCATGTTTCAAAAAACCAAGGTGCCGATCCTTGGCCTTGTGGAAAACATGAGCATGTTCGTCTGCCCGCATTGTGGCGCGACGAGCCACATTTTCGGTCATGGTGGCGCACGGCAAACCGCGCAAGCGCTTGGCGTGCCGTTCCTCGGCGAAATCCCTCTCGTTCCCTCGATACGGGAAACATCCGATGCCGGAACCCCGATTGTCGCGAAGTCGCCGGCAAGCCCGGAGGCGCAGGCATTTCTTGCGCTCGCCGCGGCAGTTGCAGAAGCAATAAAGGCGCCGGCGCGCGCCGCCCCCAATATCGTCATGGAATGACCGGCGGCCGCCCCGGGCGTCCCCGCAGATCAGCCGGCGGTGAAGCTTCGCGGACGGTTCCGCCGCGTCAAGCGCACGAAGCTGTAGGAAAGCTCGCCTGAGCCGGGGAAGTCCTGCCGCTCTTCTTCTTGCCACAGATCGCCCGAAAAAGGCTCAAGGCGCGCGTCGCCGCAAAAGTCGCCATGGATTTCCGTCAAATAGACGCGCTCGGCATAGGGGACGGCTTCCCGGTAAATCTCGGTTCCTCCTATGATCATGATTTCGGGCGGCACGGCGCTGTGCGCCAGCCGAAGCGCGTCCTCCATCGCAAAGGCGACGGCCGCACCGTCCGCCGAAAACGCCCGGTCGCGGGTAACGACGATGTTGATGCGCCCCGGCAGCGGTTTGACCGGGAGGCTCGCCCACGTCTTGCGGCCCATGATGCAGGGCTTGCCCCAAGTGAGTTGCCGGAAATGGCGCAAGTCCTCGGGTAGACGCCAGGGTATCCGCCCCCGATCCCCGATCACGCCGTTGTCGGATCTTGCCGCAACCAATGCCACGATGGTCATGGACCGGCGAGCCTGCTCAGCGCCTCGCCGCTCAGACGATAACTCAGCCAACCTTGTACGGGCTCGGCGCCGGCGCTCTCGTAGAACGCGATCGATCCCCTATTCCAATCCAGAACGAACCAGTCGATGTAACGCGCGCCCTCGGAAGCCGCGCGCCGGGCAAGATGGGTGAGCATCGCTTTGCCGAAGCCGCGGCCGCGATGGCCGGGGCGCAGATAAAGGTCTTCAAGAAACAGTCCGCGGGCCGACGCGAAGCTGGAATAAATCCCGTACCACGTCATCACGCCGACGGGCTCTTTCCCAAACCAGGCGATCTCACAGTTGCAACACGCTTGCGGCCCCAGCATGTCGCGCTCGACCGCCGCCTGCGTCAGCTTAAATCTGTCGGAAATTTTCTCGTATTCGGCAAACTCCCTCAGCAGCGCAACGATCGCGTTTTCATCGCCCTGGGCCGCGCTTCGAATGGAGAAGCCGGTCATACGGCAACCTCGGCCTTGATGTGCGGATGGGCGCTGTAGTTCTCAAACGTGAAATCTTCGTAGCGAAAATCGAAGATACTCTTCACGTCCGGATTGAGGAGGATGTGCGGCTGCGAAAGCGGCGCCCGTTTGAGCTGTTCGCGCGCCTGGTTGACGTGATTGAGATAGAGATGCGCGTCGCCGAGCGTATGCACGAATTCTCCGGGCTCAAGCGCCGTCACCTGCGCAACCATCGCTGTCAGCAGTGCATAGGAGGCGATATTGAAAGGCACGCCCAGAAAAATATCGGCCGAGCGCTGGTAGAGCTGACAGGAAAGCCGACCGTTCGCCACATAGAACTGGAACAGACAGTGGCACGGCGGCAATGCCATCTTCTCGACGTCGGCCGGGTTCCACGCCGTGACGATGAGGCGCCGGGAGTCCGGATTGCGCCGGATCTCTTTTACCACCCAGTCGATCTGGTCGATCGTCCGGCCATCGCACGCCGGCCATGAGCGCCACTGGCGCCCGTAAACGGGCCCGAGTTCGCCTTCCGCGTCCGCCCACTCGTCCCAGATCGTAACCCCGTGCTGCTGCAGCCAGCGCACATTCGTCTCGCCGCGCAGGAACCACAGCAGCTCGTACACGATCGACTTGACGTGCAGCCTTTTTGTGGTGACGAGCGGAAACCCCTGCGCGAGATCGAAGCGCATCTGATGTCCGAAAATCGACAGCGTGCCGGTGCCCGTGCGGTCGCGCTTCTCCACGCCTCGATCGAGGACCGTCTGCAGGAGGTCGAGGTATTGCCGCACCGGTATCGCTGGCTCCCGAGTTGCCGGCGCAATGTGCGACCATTTCCGGTGCAGGGCAATTTCTCCGGGTTCCCTACCCCAGGCTTGGCTCGGAAGAAGTACTTTAATTCGCAACCCTTGGCCCCTATATTAGCCCTGTTCGGGCTTGCCCGGACTATGGCGATAAACGGCTGCGTAATAAGCGGGCTGGACCCGGGGGCGGTACCCGGCGCCTCCACCAGAATACAGAAGCCGGAATACAGGCATCAGAAGGCAGTTCCGATCCCTGTATTCCGTACTCTGTACTCCGGCGGGGGCGAAACAGGATCGACAGACGTGTAAAGGCTGACCTTTTGCTCGGTATGGTATCCGCCGTGATCGGGCCGATCGTACAGGTGCCAACGATAACGAAATGGCCCTCGCTGCCTAATTAGGCAAGCGCGGCTCAGGGGGGCGCCGGGCAACAGAAGCCCCCCACTTTCCTTCGCTTTCAAGAAGGCGCTCCCCAAGGAAAATATTTAGGGGCGCCGCGCAACAGCCCCCCGGCTGGCCTTATCAACAAGCTGCGGTGCTTCCGCGCCTCTCGATATAGGCGGCCGCGGCTGCACCGATAACGACGGTACCTCCCAACGTCACCGTCCAGGTCACGCCGATCTGTGCCGCCAGCCAACCCAGCAGAAGCGAGCCCCACGGCATCATTCCCATAAAGGCCATCGAATAGAAGGCCACGACGCGTCCCCGCATCCGGTCGTCGACCAGAGTCTGTATAATCGAGTTGCAAGAGCCGCCGAGGAGCATCAATCCGAATGCGGTGGGCAAGAGCAAGGCCATCGAGAGCGGCAGCCAGTGCGATTGCGAGAAGAGGATAAGCGATGCCCCGAATATCGCCGCGGCAACGACCGGCGTCGTCATGAGATGGCGATCGTGAATGCGCGAAAGCGCATAGGCGCCGCACAATGCTCCCGCGCCGACCGCCGCCATGAGAAAACCCAGCCCTTCCGAACCTTGGTGCAACACATCGCGCGCGAAGGCGGGCATGAGCGCGAGATAAGACGCTCCGAAACAGGAGGAAACCGCGATAAGCAGGAGCGATGTGCGGATCGGCTTCGTCGCCCGGATATAGGCAATCGCCTCCCACAGCGCGCGCAAGGGATGCTCGCGCACCGGGCTGCTGCGGCGTGGAGCGGTTTTCATCATGGCAAGACCGATGAGCACGGCCCCGTAGGAAAAGGCATTCAGCGAGAAGCAAACTCCCTCGCCGGCGACCGCAACCAGCAAGCCCGCAGCACTTGGCCCGACGATGCGCGCCAGGTTGAACATGACGGAATTGAGCGATATAGCGTAGCGGAGATCCTCGCGTCCCACCATCTCGATCGTGAATGCTTGTCTGGTGGGCACATCGAAGGAATTGATCAGTCCAAGGGTCAGCGCCAAGCCGACGATCTCCCAAACCGTGACGGCGTGCGCCAGCGTAAGACAGGCGAGAACCGTAGCCTGCACCATCGCCAGTCCCTGTGTAACGATCAAGAGCCTCCGCCGGTCCAGACGGTCGGAGATCGTGCCGCCGAACGGCGACACGAAAAACACCGGCACCTGCGAGCAGAACGACGTAAGCCCTAGAAGAAGCGGCGAATGCGTCATTGTGTAGACAAGCCAGCCCTGTGCCACGGACTGCATCCAGGTGCCCATGAGGGAGACGAGCTGGCCGGCAAAAAAAAGGCGATAATTGCGGTGACGAAGCACCCTGAACAGCGCAAGCGCCGAGGGCGCCGCGGAGCTGGATGAAGTTTCCGAATCTGTGGTCATCTGGCCGTAAAAATGTCACTAACACGCAATCCGCCCATTTCGCATTCCCAAATTGACGGCTGCGCAAGAAATCTTATTTCGTCTCGAAGCACGGCCGGCTCGCCCGGCAAGCCGCGTCGGGCGGATTGACACGCGGGCCGCTACGCTTAGTCTCAAGCCATACCGACCGGATCGTCATGACGAAAGATTATATCGGCTATCGAGCGCTCACCGACGCGGCATTACGCGGCGTCGTCAGGGAGGCGCTCAAGCGCGTGGAAAAGCAAGGGCTGATCGGTGCGCACCATTTCCGGCTCACCTTCAAGACGCATTTTCCCGGCGTGGAAATCCCGGACTTCCTTCTCGACCAGTATCCCGACGAGATGACGATTATCCTGCAGCATCAGTTCTGGGGATTGAAGGTGAAGGAGAACCATTTCGAGGTCGCGCTCACCTTCAAGAAGCTGCCTGCCACGCTCGCCATTCCCTTTGGTGCATTGACGGCATTCGCCGACCCCGGCGTACAATTCGGTTTACAGTTCCAGCCGGAATTGCCGGAAGCCGGCAAGGGCTCCGCAGCGCCGCTTTCTCCGACCGCTCTTCCGGTATCCGACAAGGCCCAGCACGGCGAGGAAGAAAAGCCGGCAGACAAGGCGGCCACGCCGGGCGAAGTCGTGAGTTTGGATTCCTTTCGCAAAAAATAGCGCGTGAAGACACACCATGAGCAAGACACGGATCGAGACCGATACTTTCGGCCCCATCGAGGTGCCTGCCGACTGTTACTGGGGCGCCCAAACCCAAAGATCGCTGCAGAACTTCCGGATCGGCTGGGAACGCATGCCCCAGCCCATCGTCCGCGCGCTCGGGATCGTCAAACGGGCCGCCGCGCTCGTCAACATGGATCTTGGCGAGCTCGACCCCAAGATCGGCAATGCCATTGCCGCAGCGGCACAGGAAGTGATCGACGGCAAGCTGGACGTCCAGTTCCCGCTGGTGGTGTGGCAAACCGGCTCCGGCACCCAGTCGAATATGAACGCGAACGAGGTGATCGCGAACCGGGCCATCGAAATGCTCGGCGGCGAGCTGGGCTCGAAGAGACCGGTGCACCCCAACGATCACGTCAATCGCGGCCAATCCTCGAACGACACCTATCCCACGGCCATGCACATTGCGTGCGCCGAGGAAATCGTCCACCGGCTTCTGCCGGCGCTGCGCTCTCTGGAAAAGGCTCTGACGGACAAGGCGGAGGCTTGGAAGGATATCGTCAAGATTGGTCGCACCCACACCCAGGATGCGACCCCTTTGACGCTCGGCCAGGAATTCTCCGGCTACGCCCGGCAGGTAAAGAACGGCATCGAGCGGATCGAGCAATCGCTGCCGAAACTGATGGAATTGGCGCAAGGAGGAACGGCCGTCGGAACCGGATTGAACGCCCCCAAAGGCTTCGACCGGATGATCGCCGAACGCATCGCGTCGATCGCCGATCTACCGTTCGAGACCGCACCGAACAAGTTCGAAGCTCTGGCCGCGCACGACGCCATGGTCTTCGCCCACGGCGCGATCAACACTGTGGCGGCATCGCTGTTCAAGATCGCCAACGACATACGCTATCTGGGCTCGGGCCCGCGCGCGGGCCTGGGCGAGCTGTCGCTGCCGGAAAACGAACCCGGTTCGTCGATCATGCCGGGCAAGGTCAATCCGACCCAATGCGAGGCGCTGACGCAAGTCTGCACGCGCGTGTTCGGAAACCAGGCGACGATCACTTTCGCGGGTGCGCACGGGCAGTTCGAATTGAACGTCTACAACCCCGTCATGGCCTACAGCTTCTTGCAGAGCGTGCGGCTGCTTGCCGATGCGGCCGTATCGTTCGCCGATAACTGCGTGGTGGGCATCGAGCCGCGGCTGGACAACATTCGGGCCGGGGTGGAACGTTCGCTGATGCTGGTTACGGCGCTGGCGCCGGAGATCGGCTATGACAACGCAGCGAAAATTGCCAAGACCGCCCACAAGAACGGCACCACCTTGCGCGAGGAGGCGCTGAAGTCGGGGTTGGTTACGGAAGCCGATTTCGACCGTCTCGTGCGCCCGGAAGACATGGTGCACCCGAAATAGCTTTGCTAAGGAAACGCTCCTTCTCGATCGCAGGTCACCGCACGAGCGTGGCGCTGGAACCCGAATTCTGGGCCGTGCTAGAGGCCGAAGCGGCCAGGACGAAGCAAAGCCTGGCGGCGCTGGTCGCGGCGATCGACGACAAGCGCGGCTCGCATCCCCTTGCCAGCGCGCTGCGTGTTCATGCGTTGGCCGCGGCTGGGGAGAGAGAATGAGAAACGATGGTATGAGACCCGGCGGGAATCGCGCTTCGGACAAAGACAATGGCTGAGATCGTCAATTTGCGCCGTACCCGAAAGGCGAAGCTCCGCCGCGAGGACGAAAAAGTGGCGGCGGCCAACCGGCTACACTTCGGCACAGCGAAGGAGCGGCGCGATCGTGCCCGCTCGGAGCGCGACAAAGCCGCCCGCGAGGTCGAGGGCCACAGGCTCGAAGAAAAGGACAAGAGCTGACGCGATCACGTCGAACACGGCGCGATTGACGTGCCCGCACTCGATACGGTTCCGCCACCCCCAACCTGGATCGCAGCAAAATCCTTCGTTTGTTATGGCCGACACCGACAAACAAGACGCGACTCGGACGAGGTTTGGCTGATAAAGTCCGCGCGGAATCATGGCTACACTTCCATCATCCTGGTCTGACCCGCTCGACGCCGCATTCGGCGAGGAGGCGCAGGCGCGCATTGTCTCGCACCAACCGCCCTATCTCGAAGGGCTGAACAAGGAACAGCGGGAAGCCGTTTTGACCATCGACGGCCCCGTTCTCGTGCTGGCCGGAGCCGGCACCGGCAAGACTCGCGTGCTGACCACCCGCCTCGCTCATATCCTGGCCACACGAAAGGCCTGGCCCGGACAGGTTCTCGCCGTCACCTTCACCAACAAGGCGGCGCGCGAGATGAAGGAACGCATCGGCGCGCTGATCGGCGGTGTGGTCGAAGGGATGCAATGGCTCGGCACCTTCCATTCGATCGGCGCGCGCATGCTGCGCCGGTACGCCGAGCTCGCGGGGCTGAAATCGAACTTCACGATCCTGGATGCCGACGACCAGCTCCGCCTGATCAAGCAGGTCGTCGACACGGCCAATATCGACGAGAAACGTTGGCCGGCGCGCACGCTGGCCGCCTTCATCGACGGCTGGAAAAACCGCGGGCTTGCACCTGCCGACATTCCCGAAGGCGAGGCGCAGGCGTTTGCATTCGGCAAAGGCCGATCTCTCTACGCCCAATATCAGCAGCGGTTGAAAGAGCTCAATGCCGCCGACTTCGGCGATCTGCTCCTCGACACACTGACCGTTCTGCGCACCAAGCCCGACATTCTGGCCGAATATCGCGAGCGGTTCCGCTACATGCTGGTGGACGAGTATCAGGATACCAACGTCGTCCAGTATTTATGGCTGAAGCTGCTCGCCGGGAGCGGCGGCAACATCTGCGTGGTCGGCGACGACGATCAATCCATCTATGGCTGGCGCGGTGCCGAAATCGAAAACATCCTGCGCTTCGAGCGGGACTTCCCCGGCGCCAAAGTCATTCGCCTGGAACGCAATTATCGCTCCACCCCCGCCATTCTGGGCGCGGCTTCCGGCCTCATCGCCACCAATAAGGGCCGTCTCGGCAAGACGCTATGGACCGAAGGCGAGACCGGCGACAAGATTCGCGTTCAAGGCGTCTGGGACGCCGAAGAGGAAGCGCGCGCAGTCGCGACTGACGCGGAATCGCTGCACCGCGAGGGCCACGCCTATTCGCAGATGGCGGTGCTCGTGCGCGCCAGCTTCCAGATGCGGGAATTCGAAGATCGCTTTCTCTCGCTCGGCATCGCCTATCGCGTCGTCGGGGGGCCGCGGTTTTACGAGCGGGCGGAGATTCGCGACGCCATGGCCTATTTCCGCCTGATCGCACAGGGCGACGACGACCTCGCCTTCGAGCGGATCGTCAATCGTCCCAAGCGCGGCATTGGCGACGCCAGCGTACAGGCGCTCCATAAATTCGCGCGCGTGCGCGCCATCCCGCTGCTTGGCGCCGCGCGCGAGATTGCGGAAACCGACGAGGTGCCGCCCAAGGCGCGCAAAGCCTTGGGCGATCTGGCGGCCATGATCGGGCGCTGGAGCGACACTGCGCGGCATCTGCCGCACACCGAGCTGGCCGAGATCGTGCTCGACGAATCCGGCTATACGGAAATGCTCAAGAACGACAAGTCCGCCGAAGCGCCAGGCCGGCTCGAGAACTTGAAAGAACTCGTGCGCTCCATGGAGCAGTTCGATTCTCTTGCGGCTTTCCTCGAACACGTCTCGCTCGTCATGGAGCTCGAGCAGAACGACACCGAAGACCGCATCTCGTTGATGACCTTGCACGCCGCCAAGGGCCTCGAGTTCGACACGGTTTTTCTCCCCGGCTGGGAAGAAGGATTGTTCCCGTCCCAGCGCACCATGGACGAGAAAGGTCTCGCCGGCCTCGAAGAAGAACGCCGGCTTGCCTATGTCGGGCTTACGCGCGCCAGGCTGCGCGCCCGCATCAGCTTTGCCGCCAACCGCCGCGTGCATGGCAGCTGGCAGAGCGCGCTGCCGTCCCGCTTCATTAGCGAGCTTCCGGAAGAGCACGTCGACGCCGTGGTCGACGAAGGGTTTTACGGCGGCTACACCGGCTTCCGCGACAATGCCGGCGGCGGAGGCTTTTCAAGCGCCTACGAAAGTCCCGGTTGGCGCCGCGCCCAGGCCAATCGCGCCGCCAACACGCACCGCACCCGCCCGCCGCTCATCGAAGCGCAAGCCCATGTCGTGCAGACGAGCGATCCTTCCAGCGCAGCTTTTGTGCGTGGCGACCGCGTGTTCCATCAGAAATTCGGCTATGGGCGTGTCGCCTCCGTCGAGGGCAACAAGCTCACCGTCGATTTCGACAAGGCGGGCTCGAAGCGCGTCATCGACCAGTTCGTGACGCGGGCGTGAACATGGTGAACAACCTGGGTGGCCCGCCGTCGCGGGCCATGACAATTTAGAGTTGCGGGAATAAGAGAGACCATGCTCTCCCCTCCCCTCTGGAAAGTGTCCATCACGCTCGCGAAGGCTGATGCTGCTGACGTTGCGGCGATACTGGAACTTACGCCTCCGGGGCTGCAGGCCGTGCTGGTGGACGAGGAGCCGTTCGGCAAACACGCAACCGTCGAAGCGCTCTACGCGCACATGCCGGATGGCGATCTGCTCTCCAGGCTGACCGGGCATGAAGTCCATGTCGCGCAGCTGCCGGATACGGACTGGATCAAGCTCAGCCAGGAAGGTTTGCCGCCCGTGCGCGCCGGCCGTTTCTTTGTTTATGGGGCGCACGATGCTGGCCGGGTACCGCCCGCAGCGATCTCTATCCGCATCGAGGCCGGCATGGCCTTCGGCACCGGCCATCATGAAACAACCGAGCTGTGTCTATCGCTCCTCAGCGATCTTGCCAAGAAGCGCGGATTTGTCCGCGTGCTCGATCTGGGCACGGGTACCGGGCTGCTCGCCATCGCTGCGGCAAAGCTCTGGAGAAGGACGGTTCTTGCGTCCGATATCGATCCCGTCGCCGTCGCCGTGGCACGCGAAAACGCCGTCCTCAACGCGGTTGGGCCGCAGATCCGCCCGGTTGTGGCGGACGGTCTTGCGAACCCGAAACTCGCCGCTGGCAAACCCTACGATCTTGTCATCGCCAATATCCTGGCGGGACCGCTGACAAGACTGGCGCCGCAGATCGCGGCGGCGATTGCTCCCGGCGGCATGATCATCCTCTCCGGCCTGCTGGCATGGCAGGAAAATCTCGTACTCGGCCTCTATCGCCCGCATGGGCTCATCCTGCGCGAACGTCGCCGCGACGGCCCGTGGTCGGCACTGCTCCTTTCGTCCCCCGCGAAGCGGGAGAGGTGGATCGCACGGACGTAAGCCCGTGCGAGACGGACGGCGCGCACGAAGCGCGGCGAGGCCTCCGTGATGAAATTCTTCAATGACAATCACACATCGATGCACACCTTGCCGAAATGCCGCCCCGACTGGAGATGACGAAAGGCGTCGGCGAGCCGCTCGAGCGGGAATGTCCTATCGATCGCCGGCTTGATGGCGTTGGCCTCGATCGCGCGCACCATGTCGATCTGGTCGCGGCGACTGCCAACCGTCACGCCCTGGAGGCGAAGGCGCTTCGCCTGGACGATGGCGAAAGGAATCGTGTCGATCTTGAACCCGCCGACCGCGCCGACGATGGCGACATGGGCGGCCGTGCGTGCAGCGATCAACGACTGCGGCAGCGTGTTCGGGCCGCCCACCTCGATCACATGCTCGACGCCAAGGCCGCCCGTGAGCGCGAGCACCGCCTCGCCCCATTTTTCCTCTTGGCGATAATCGACGACGTGATCGGCGCCCAGCTGCTTGAGCCGATCGAGTTTCTCGGCGCTCGACGATGTCGCAATGACGGTGGCGCCGGCAGCCTTGGCGAATTGCAGGGCAAACAGCGAGACGCCGCCGGTGCCCTGAACGAGCACGCGGTCGCCGGGCTTCACGCCGCCGTCGGTGACCAGCGCGCGCCAGGCCGTAACGCCGGCGCAGGTCAGCGTCGCGCTTTCGGTATGGCTCAGACCTTTCGGAGCATGGGTGAAATGCATGGCAGGGCGCGTCGCGAACTCGCAGGCGAAGCCGTCTGCCGGGCTCCCGGGACTGCCCGTCAGCTGCGCCCGCTCCATGTGGCCGTCGACCCACGCAGGATGAAACGTGCTGACGACGGGGTCGCCAGGTTTGAATTCGGTGACACCTTCGCCAACCTCGACGATTTCGCCGGCGCCGTCCGAGAGCGGGATGAGGCCGTCGGCCGACGGAAAGAAGCCAGTGGCCACCAGCATGTCGCGGAAATTGAGCGACGCCGCACGGATCCGCACTCTGATTTCGCCACGTTTCGGCGCGACAGCGTCGGCGGTGGAGAGTTGGATATTTTCGAGGCAGGCCGGATGGCGGATGCGCATCGCTTTCATGTTCCGGATGTCCCCTATTTGGTCCCGCTTTCGGAATCTCCCACGAGCATCCGCACCAGCGGCATCATCTTTTCCTGCACGATCAGCGCATTGAAGTGCTCGGCAACCGAAGCAATCCGGCCGTCGCGGATGCGGAATACGAAGACGTAGGTGTTCTTGTAATCTTCGCCGTTAATGAGCGTCCCCTCCGAACGCGCTTCGGCGACAACCCGGTCCTCTTCCGCGGTGATGGAATTGATGGTGAACGCGAGCGGGCGAGCGGACATTTTGGCGAGCAGCCTGATGGCGTCCTGATACGCCGCTTTGTCCATGCTCCCTTGCGTCGTCATCCACGCCGTCATGCCGGGCGCAAGCAGCGAGTTGGGCAATTCGCCCGCGGTCACGGCGGCAAAGAAATCCTCAACCAGTTGACGGCCGGTCCGCACCATCTGCTGCTCCTTACGAAACGACGCGGCCGCCATTGACGCCGATGGTTTGTCCGGTGACGTAGCCGGTCTCCTCGGAGACGAGCCAGGAGCAGGCATTGGCGATGTCCTCGGGTTCTCCGCCCCGGCGCACCGGCAGGGCCTTGATCAAGGCCTCCACGGCGTCCGGAAACTTTGCCCGGTTGGCCTCGGCCATGACCGTGTTCATGATCGAGCCGGGCGGAATATTGTTGACGGTGATGCCGAGCGGGCCGAGCTCCTGCGCCAGGGTGCGCGTCAACGCGATCATGGCGCCCTTCGACGCCGAATAATGCGCCATGCCGATGGCGCCGGTCTGGGCGCTGGAGGAGGAGATGTTGACGATGCGGCCCCATTTCGCCTTCTCCATGTCCGGCAGCGCGACCTGGGTGACGATGAAGGTCCCCTTCAGGTTGATTTCCATCATCCGGTCCCACTGCTCGTCCGTGAGCTCCTTGAACGGCACCCTGCCGGAAATGCCTGCATTGTTCACGAGCACGGTCACCGGGCCGAAGGCCTCACGCAGCTTGGCGACCGCCGCCATGACCTGACGGCGATCGGCGATGCTGGCTTCAAGCGCGATGGCTTTACCGCCGGCCGCGGCGATCTCTTCGACGACCCGTTGACAGCCTTCGAGGTTGATATCGAGCACGCCGACCGCAAGTCCCTCGCGCGCCAGCCGCTTGGCGCAGGCCCTGCCGATGCCGGCGGCCGCGCCGGTTACCAATGCCGTTTTTGTCATGATGATTTCCTTTTCGGGTATTCATGAACTTATGCAGCGCCACGCTCCGGGAGTGCGCGCGTCCTTGCGCGTCGCCTTTCCATTGTCGGCCGAGGACGGCCTTGCTCCTCAGTGACGCCTCAATCGAGCGCTTGCGCCTTGCTGACGACCGGGCGGCTTTCGCGCGTTCCTTTCATCCGGCGGTCGGGATCGCCGGGATCGTTGGGAGAAATGACGACGTAATCCTCCTGGACTTCCAGAATCTCTCCGACGAACGGCATTTCGCCGAAAGCCTCAGGCACACGATAGCTGACGATATCGCCCACCTTGAACGTCGCCGGATCGAAATTGAATTCGAAGGGGCACGCCTCGCCCGGTTTGCCCATGTTGTGCATCGCTGATCCTCCTTGTCCATTCTCGCCGGAAAGAGCTTATAGAAGCGTCTGAGAATTGGGGAGCCGCGCAATGCGCCCCTCAAGGCGCAGCTCTTTTCTCCTCCGGCACACGCCTCCGGTTCCGTGCGGCCGGCCGGCGCGCGGCCGGCAGGGGATCGCCTTTCCCCTCGAACGTGCGGGACAAGACCGTCGGCACCTTGCATTCTCCCAGGCTCCTCAGGCACTCGTCGACGAACGCCTTGGCCTCCTGATGCCCGATCGACACGCCTAATCTCGACTCCAGGACCAGCAGCGACGAAACGCCGGTGATGAAGATGGTCGACACGATCGCGGGCATGCGGGACGTGACGCCGTGAAGTTCGAAATGTCGGATCAGTGCCGCGGTCTGAACGATGCGGAGCTGCTCGGCATAGCGTCTGACTTCCTCCCGCACCGCCTTGCGGTGGTTCGCCAGCGCCAGAAATTCGATCCAGATGTTTGCCGTGTCGCCTTCCTGGCTTGCCTCCCAGATGGCCTGCAGTGGCTTTTCGGTACCCGCCAGCTTTACCAGCCGTTCGAGATTCTTCTCGCCGCGCCGCCGGATGACGGCGACGAAGAGATCGTCCATCGTTTTGAAATAGTAATGCAGGAGCTGGGATTTCAGTCCTGCCTTGCTGGCAAGCCGCCGCGCGGTGACCGCGGCGTAGCCCTCCTCGCGCATGAGCTGCTCGGCCGCCTCGATGAGAACGGCGCGCGTCGCCGAATGTTCGGTCCCTCTCCGTCGCGTATTCGCCATGCGGACGCCTGCGCTTTCATGTCTTCTACGCCGACGTTCAGCCCTTCCCGCCGGCCCGACGCCTTGACCAGTGTTATACGGTCGTCTGAAAGTCAAGGGGTGGCAGAGGTTCCGGACGGATTTCGGGTTCGAGGCCGCAGGCAGGACGGGAAAACGAGCATGACCGAACTGGAGGTGGCGATCGCCCGCGATCAGATCCGCAATCTGGTCGCCATCTACAATAATTGCGCCGACCGCGGCCGTATCGACGAATTCGTCGAAGTCTTCGCGCCCGACGGCGTGCTCGAGATTACGCATCAGAAGCTGGAAGGCCGCGCGGCAATCCACAAGGAGCTATCCAGCATTGCCAGCGGGACGCGCAGAGATGTCGACCTGTCCGGCTCGCGGCACCAGCTGACCACGACGCGCATCGAGATACTCGATGCGGCCCATGCGCAAGGTTGGATCTATTTCTTCGTCAGCCGGCGCGGCACCATCCTTCAGGAAGGCACCTATATCGACCGCTATGTGAAGACGTCCCTCGGCTGGCGCATCGCCCACCGGCGGGTGAAGATGCTGTACTCGGTGCATATCAAGGATTGACACGGTGGGGGCGCCTGGTGGGTTCCATCTTCCCGTCCGATCAGGAATCCGGCAATAGTACCGCGAATCAGCGAAACATGTCGGGTGAATGTCATGGTGCTTGATCGAAGGGATATCCTGCGATGCGGCCTCGCATTGTCGGGTGTGGCAGTCATGCCGCCATGTCTTGCGCAGGCGACGGACGCAGGATACGTCTTCGCCCCCGAACCGGGTGCCTGGCGCATCTTCGAGATCACGACGCGCATCGAGCTTTCCGCGCTCTCGGGTCGGAGCGAAGCGTGGATACCTCTGCCGTCGGTCGCGGTGCATGACTGGATTCGTCCAATTACGGATGAATGGCATGTCTCCACCGGGGCCGCGTCGGCGCAAGAGGTCGGCCGCTACGGCGTGAAGCTCCTTCACGTGACCTGGGACAGCAACGATGCGCAACCCGTTGCCGTGGTCACGAGCCGCGTCGCCACACGCGATCATGCCGTCGATCTGACGAAACCTCTCTCGCCCGTGCCGTTGGGTGACGACGAGCGGGAATTGTTCCTGAGCCCGACCACCTTTATCCCGACGGACGGCATCGTCAAGGAGACCGCCGACAAGATCGTAACTGGCGCCAGCAGCGAATTGGAAAGGGCGCGGCGTATTTACGACTGGGTCGTCGTCAACACGTTTCGCGACCCGAACACGCGCGGCTGCGGCCAGGGCGATATCGCCCACATGCTGAAGAGCGGCAATCTGGGCGGCAAGTGTGCCGATCTGAACGCGCTCTTCGTGGGGCTTGCCCGTGCTTCGGGCATCCCGGCCCGCGACCTTTACGGCATTCGCGTTGCGCCTTCGCGGTTCGGATACAAAAGCCTGGGCGCCAATTCTTCCGTCGTCACCAGATCGCAACATTGCCGCGCGGAAGTCTGGCTTGCGGAATGGGGCTGGGTCCCGGTCGATCCGGCAGATGTGCGCAAGGTCGCGCTCGAGGAACCGCCCGGCAACTTGACGCTTGGCGATCCGAAGGTCGCAGCGGCGCGCCGAACGCTTTTCGGCGGGTGGGAGACGAACTGGATCGCCTATAATTGGGGACACGATATCGCGCTGCCGGGTTCGAGCGAACAGCCGGTCGCCTTCCTGATGTACCCGCAGGCCCAAACAGGCGGCGAGGCGCGAGACTGCCTCGACGCCGACACGTTCAAATACGCCATCATGTCGAAGGAGATCAGCGCCTAGTGACTCGACGGGAAGTTCCGTGATCTCAGTAGGCCACCCCCGTCAGCTTCTCGGACACGGTCCATAGCCTGCGCGCGGCTTCCTGATCGTGCGAAGCGGCGTTGGAGCGCACTTTGACCGGCGAACCGCCCAACTCGAACAGTCCTGCAGGTCCGAAATAATCTCCCGTTTGCGCTGCGGGATCGCACGCGGCGCGCAAGGTGGGCAGCGCGCCCACTTTCGCGCTTTGCGACAAGAACGGGCTGAGCCGGCGGAAGACGGGAACGTGCCGCATCAACTCGGTGCTCGTCACGCCGGGATGCGCTGCCGTCACGCACAGCGTCTTGCCCTGGTCGTTCAATCGTCGTGCGTATTCGTAGGCGAAGAGAAGATTGGCGAGCTTGCTGTCGCAATAGGCCCGTTGCGTATTGTATTTGCGCGATTCCCAGTTGAGATCCGCAAAGTCGAGCTTGCCGGCTTTCTGCGCGAGGCTCGCGACGACGACGAGGCGAGCGTCTTGCGTCGCGTGAAGCAGGCTCGCCAGACGTCCTACAAGCGCGAAATGGCCCAAGTGGTTCGTGCCGAATTGCAGCTCGAATCCGTCTGCCGTCTTGCCATAGGGCGGGAACATCACGCCGGCATTGGCGATCAGGAGATCCAGCCGGCTCTGCGTGCCCGCGAAACTCTCCGCAAACGCTTTGATCGAACCGAGACTGGCAAGATCGAGCCGCTGCACGGCCACGTTCTGGTTGCCGGTGGCGCGGCGGATGTCGGCGGCAATGCGTTCGCCTTTCTCCATGTTTCTCACCGCGAGAACGACATGCGCGTTCTTACCGGCCAGCACGCGCGCCGTCTCTTCGCCGATGCCGCTGCTGGCGCCGGTGACGACCGCCGTCTTTCCGGACTGGTCGGGGATCCTCTGCGCGTCCCAGCTCGCTGATCCCATACGAAAATTCCCTCCCTTTTACTTTGGTGCGCTGGCCGGCACGCGGCTCAGTATGTCGTTTCCAGAATCTCGCTGCCGGCGCGACCGCCTTCGAAGCGGCCGAGGCCGTAATCGCCCTTGATCGTCGTGCGCTGCATGCGCCGGCCGTAGCGCGCGTCGTGGCCGCTGACACAATGCAGCATCCGCCAGTTGTCCCAGATCAGCATGTCCGTCGGCTGCCATTTGTGGAAGTAGGCGAGCGCCTCGGCTTTCTCGAATATCTCCCGGCAGACGGCGTCGAGCAGCGCATTGCCCTGCGCATCTTCTTCGCCTTCGATGCCTTCGGCCATCCAGGGCGAGATATGCAGCACCTTTTCGCCGCTCTTGCGCGTCCAGACGGCGGGGTGGATGGAGCGCGGCACATTCGCCGCCGCGTCCATCACGCTGTGCGCAACCGGTTTTTCGGACAGCACCACATAATCCGTGGGCCGGCCGAAGCGCAGATTCTCCATGATCACGTTCATGCGGTAGAGGATGTTCTTGCCTTCGATCTTCGCGCGCAGCTCGGGCGAAAGGGCGTTATAGAGCGCTATGCCGTCGACGAAGCCGGTGAGGCCGCCTTCGGGTGGAATATCGAGCGCGCGCAACACGCCGGCGCGGTTGAGCTCGTTGTTGTAGCAGTGGTCGAAATGCCACGGCAGCCAGCTCGTCAGTTCCTTGGCGCCTAAACGGATGCGCCCTTCGTCGTTCGGCTTGCAGGTCATGTCGATCACGCCCGGCATCTTGTTTTGATCGACGCGCGGGACGGCGGGGCTCGGATGGTCCTTGAGGGGCCCGAACACATTGCTGAGCGCCACGTGCATTTCGCCCGACGGCTCCATGTCCTCGAAGACGATCAGACCTTCCTTCTCGAACAGCGCGTTGATCTGCTTTCGCACGTCCGGGTCGACGACGTTTGCGCGCGTGACGCCGCGAACGCGCACGCCGAATCCCAGTCCGTCCTGCAAGGGCCTGACATCGAGTGTACCCATGATAGCCTCCACGAAACGCGCGTTACCCGATCGGTTTCAAATGTAAGTCCGGCGGCCTATGACGCCAAGGCCTCGCCGGCAACAACGCCGTATGGGGCTCGCATTTGCGTGTCTCTCAGCGATACGCGAGCAGCGTCCGGGTTCGCGCGGCGATGAGCTGTGCGAGTTCTGCCGCGGAATGGCTTTGTTGCAGCTCGCGGTTGATCACTTCGGCGGTCAGCGGAATTTCCGGCGCCGCGGCGGCCAGCCGATTGACGAAGCGCGCCAGATCGAACTCGCCGTCGCCCGGCAGCAGCCGCCCGCCCAGTGCCTCTTGCGCGAAATCGGCGCCGGCCGGCCCGAGATTTCCGTCATTCACCTGGATCGCCAGCACTTCGGCCGGCGACAGCGCATCGAGTTCCTCCCACGGTGCGCCGCTGCGATAGAAGTGCAAACTGTCGACAAGCAGGCCCGCCGCCGGCGACCCGACGGAGTGCACCAGCCGCCGTGCGGTCGCGAGATCGGGAACGGCCGTGACGGCCGGCACGAATTCGATCGCGCATTTCACGCCGGCTCTGCCACAGAAGTCGGCCAGCAGACCGAAGCTGTCGGCCAACCGTTCGAACGAAGCCCCGATATCGAGCGCCAGGACCAGGATCGTCTCGCAGCCGAATTCGGCCGCGGTCTCCGCCGCTTCGCGCGCCGTGACGCGGAAGGCTTCTTCGCCGCCGGCTGCAGGCAAGCTCAGGTATTCGAGTTGTGGTGCGACAAGGCCGGCATCGGCGAGATGCCTCTTCATGCCCGAGAGGCTGCCTTCGGCCGCGCGTACGACCTGCAGCTCGTCCCAGTTCAATGCGATGCCCGCAAAACCCGCGCGCGCGGCCGCCTCGAACCGCTCGGCCGGCGGCGCGGCAAGGCAGGTGTGGGACAGGATCAAGTCCGTCGTCTGCGGGCTCACGCGCTAGTACCTCTGCGCAGGGATTATGGCACGTTGGATGGTCATGGCCTTACTGGGAGCGCTGGCTTCCAGCCGGCATTCGATGATGCGGTACCACCCATGCCGGCAAGATGCCAGCGCTCCCAGTGTCATCCAATCCGTCATATCCTCTGTGCAGAGGTACTAGGTCGTCCGGTTGCCGTGTTCGACCGTCAGGCCGGTGATCGGCGCATCGCTGGCCAGCCGCGCCTGCCTGAGCTTGGCGAGCCGGGTGGGTGCGGGCGCCTCCGGAGGCGGCGTGGGGATCGGCTGGCCGCGCCGCTGGGCCTCGTATTCGAGCCGCGCCCACGCCTTGCGCTTGGTATCTTCGCTCGGCTGCAGCACCTGCTTGGTGTCGACGGTCGAGGGATGTTGCGGCAGCGACCGCTCGACCTTCAACACGGTCACTCCATTTTCGTCCGACGCGGTTCCGACGAAGGTCTGAAATCCTGCGAAGGTGAGGCTTGCCTTGCCGGCGAAGCGCCAGGGTACGCCGCGCGGCATGATTAGCCGGAAGCCCTCGTCCGTCACCTCGAACGAGCGCGCCCGCATCGGCAGCGGATAGCCGTCGTCGTCGAGCACCGTGAGGTGTGCCGCCGCGCCGCTCTTCACGGCGTCGGCGGCGACCACCGGCCAGGGCCGCGTCTCCCAGGCGGAGGGCTTCATCTTGTCCTTGGGCGCCGGGTCCGAGGCGGGATAGTTCGTGCCGGCCGGCGCCGACCAGACCATGGGCGGTCCATCCATCGCCGCCTGATTGTCCCACCAATAGAGCCGTTCGGGCGTGTTCTCGATGATGATGCGCGACCAATAGGTCACCGCCTCGCGCGCCTTGTCCCAGCCGACGCCGTGGCTGATGCCCTTGAAACCGGTTTCGGCGATGTACCGAACGCAGTTGGCCTGCAGATCGGAATCGCGCACGGCGGCACGCGCACGGATGACGACCAGCGGTTCTTCCGGCCGGCCCTCGATCAACAGACCGACCTTCGGATTGTGCCGCGCCCGCTCCGCCTTGGCGGGGTTGGGCAGCCCTGTGGCGAGATCGATGGTGGCCATGTCGTCGCTGGGGAAATAATAGGTCGGCGTATCGATCGGCACGCCGGCCGCACTGACGGTGGCGAATTCCGCCACCACGCCGGACTCGATGAACCTGAAGATGTGCTCGGGCAGGCTTTTCAGACCGCTCATCGGTGCTTTCCTTCCTTCTTAAGCGTAACGGCGCGCTGTTATTCGTCGGGCGTGCGCACCCAGCGATAGACCACATTGCCCGGCGCCACGGGCGAATCGAACTCCTCGACGGTGCAGACGGGATTGCTGTGCGTGACGAACAGCTTCTTTTCGTCTTCGATCGTGTGCGGCAGACGTTCGGGATCGCTGATCAGCCGCTGCGAGGCTTCGAAGTCGTCGCGGTTCTTCCACCAGATTTCCATAATGCAGTCATAGCCGGGATGCAGCACCTCGCCGGTGACGGGATTCTTCTCCAGTTTGATGTAGCGGCGCACGTAACGCAGCGCATTAGGGATCGCCGGCTTGCCGATGCGCTTGGAGAGCTGCGTATGCTGGTTCTCGTAATAGTCCATGAACTGTTCCATCGTCATGTCGGGACGTTTCTTCAGGAACACGATCTGTTTGAGCATGGCTGTTTTTCCTCCACTGCGCGAAATTGCCGGCGCTAAATTGAATGTCAAACCACCGGTTGGTTCAACCGGTCAGCGCCGCCGAGGCGCGTTGCCATTCGGGATCGCCCAAGTGGCGCGTCCAGTAATCCGCCGGCAGCGAGATTTGATCGACAAGGCCGCCCCAGCGTTTCTGCAAGCCGTGGGCGAGTTCCGTCGGCGCGCCGGTGATGCAGAAGAGATCGAGCACCTCGTCGCCGATCGCGTCCGCCATTTGCGCCCAGTCGCCCTGGCGCGTCATCTGCTGCAGCTTGGGCTGCAAATCGCCGATGCCATGCCGGTCGAGCACGCCGCGGTAATTGGGCGTCGAGGCATAGAAGGCCACCGCCTGGCGCGCCTGGGCGCGCGCCGCGGCCACGCTCTCCGCCGCCGTGGTGTCGGCGATGAAGGCGGCATAACAGACCTGGAAATCCTTGGCGCTGCGCCCCGAGCGCTTCAAGCCCTCTTCGACCGCCGGCATCAGCACCTCGCGCACATAGGGCTCGGTCGTGAAGGCATGCACGAACAGCCCGTCGGCCACTTCGCCCGCCACTTCCGCCATCTTGGGTCCCACCGCGGCGAGATAGACCGGCGGCGACGCATAGGGCGTTGCTTCCGGGCGGAAGGCGGGCGGCATCAGCGACAGTTTGAAAATCTCGCCGTCGAACTTGAGCGGGCCACCGCTCTGCCAGCAGGCCCACACCGCGCGCATGGCGAGCACCACTTCGCGCATGCGCTGCACCGGCTCGCTCCATACCAAGCCGAAGCGGCGCTCGATATGCGGCTTCACCTGCGGCCCAAGCCCCAGCACGAATTTCCCGCCCGTCGCCGTGTTGAGATCGTGCGCGGTATAGGCGAGCGTGGTGGGCGAGCGCGTGAAGGCGAGCGCGATCGACGTGCCGAACGCGAGCCGCTTGCCGCCCGCCGCCGCGGCGGCGACGCAAAGAAACGGATCGTGGCCGATTTCCGCGAAATGCAGGCCGTGGCAGCCTGCGTGCTCCAGCTTTGCGGCCAGCTCCGCGAGATCGCGGGTGGGCGCGCCCATGGCAATGGCGTTGAGTTTCATCGTTCGCACCTTTCCGGCAACGCCGGACCATTGCGGCGCGCGTTTCTCCCGAAATGCGCGCGGACCCTCCACGGTATCGGGCGTCCGCGCTCTTTGGTGTGCACCGTCATCGGTTACCTCTTTGGCCAGCCCAAGCTTCCCATGTTTTCCGGGGAAGACAAACACGCCCCTCTGCCCGAAAAACTTTGGGGTGGTCCATTGCATAAAGCCTTGTCGTTCGGTGGGTTTGTTCACGCGGCGTCATGGAGCCGCAGCGATGGGCGCGAAGCGCCAAAGAAAATTACAGGGAGGCAGTGAGGTATCCTTGGCCTCTCACCGCCTCACTGTCTCATTGTGAAAAACGGTTCTTGCGCTTCGCGCGCCGGCGCGTCGCGGCTGAGCTTGCCGGCTTCGTAAATTACGGGACAGGTTATCCATCCCCCAGCCGGAATTTCACCCTGCGGCCCTGAACAAGTCAATCGGCGGCGCGGGACGGTCGCGGCCCTGCCGGTCGATGTCGCGGCGCGGCGACAACACGGTTGCGCCACGCCCGCCGACCACTGCGAAAGATCGCGCCAGCTCAACCGCCTCTCTGGCGGCGATGAGCGATCGGGATGCTCGCGCGCCCAGCGCGTCGATCCGCTTACGCTTAAGCCAGCCGCCCTGCCACCGGCAGTGCGCGAAGCCGCACGCCTGTCGCAGCGAAGATCGCGTTGGTGAGCGCCGGCGCAACCGGCGGCACGCCGGGTTCGCCTGCGCCGCCCAGGGGCGCACCGCTTTCGATCAGATGGACTTCGATTTGCGGCGTTTCGGCAAGGCGCAGCACGGGATAATCGGGAAAATTCGCCTGCACCACCGCGCCCTTTTCGATCGTGATCTCGCCGTAAAGCGCCGCGCTCAAGCCGAAGACGACGGCGCCTTCGATCTGCGCCGCAAAGCCGTCGGGATTGACCGCCAAGCCGGCATCCGCCGCAGAGACGACTCGATCGACCTTCACGCTGCCGTCGCGTCCCACCTCGACCTCGGCGACGTGGGCAACGATGGTCCCGAAGCATTCGACGATCGCAATCCCGCGGCCGCGCCGGGGGCCCAGCGCAATTCCCCAGCCGGCCTTCTCGGCCGCCAGCGAAAGTACCGCGGCGTGGCGCGGCTTGTCCGCGAGAAGCTTCAGCCGATACGTCAAGGGATCCATCCCCGCACGATGGGCAAGCTCGTCGACGAACGACTCGATGAAGAAGCCGTGCCACGACGCTTCGACGCTGCGCCACGGACCCGTCGGCACATGGGTAGCCACATTGGCGTAGCCGATCGCCTGATTGGGAATTGCATAGGGAATGTGCGCCTGGCTGCTGGCGCGGTCGTCGGTCGTGTAATCGTTGACCCAGGCGCTCGGCATGCGGTCGGCGCCCAGCACGGCCTTGAACCGGCTCGTCACATTGGGCCGGTAGAAATCGTGCTGCATATCCTGCTCGCGCGAGAAGACAAGCTTCACCGGTCTGCCGGGCACCTGCATGGCGGTGCGCACGGCATAATCGAGGAAATTGAAATAGCCCGGCAGCCGCCGCCCGAATCCGCCGCCCATCGGCAACAGATGAAACGCGACCTTGTCCATCGCAAGTCCCGCAGTCTTGGCGCATTGCGCGCGGGAGCCCAGACCGTCCTGCGTGCCCGACCAGACCTCCAACGTGCCCTCTTTGAAGAGCGCCGTGGCGTTCATCGGCTCCATCGGCGCGTGGGCAAGGTAGGGTACCTCGTACGTCGCTTCGACGATCCTGCCGCCGGATAGCGCATCGGCGCCGGCGCCCAATTTCAGATCGGAACTTAGCGCGCCGTTCAGAGCGGCGGCGCGGCGCGCGGCGATCTGCGCAGAGGTGACCGTCTCGTTGCCGCCGCCGTCGAACACGGGATGGAGGCGGGCGACGGCATCGCGCGCGCGCCAATAGCGGTCCGCGACGACGACAATGGCATCGTCGAGCTTGACGAGCTTCTCGATGCCGCGGCGGCCGGCGATGGGTGCTGTGTCGACCGACACAAGTTTGCCGCCGAACACCGGCGATATCCCGATCGCGGCGTAGAGCATGCCGGGCGCGCGCACGTCCAGGCCATAGACCGTGGTGCCGTCGACCTTGTGCGGAATGTCGAAGCGCGGGATCGGCCGGCCAACGATGGTGTATCGGTCTCTCGGCTTGAGCCGCGGATGAGACGACGGATCGTAGTTCGCAGCGTCGCCGGCAAGCGCGCCATACCCGAAGCTGCGCCCACTCGCGGCATGCAGCACGCGGCTGGCTTTGGTGCTGCATGCCTCGGGCGACGTATTCCAGCGCGCCGCCGCGGCCTTGATGAGCATCTCGCGCGCCGCCGCAGCGGCAATGCGGATACCGAATACGCCGGTGGCCCTGATCGCCGCAGACCCGCCTGTCACCTGTATGTTCACGAACTCGGCGAGCGTGCGGAACGTATTGGCCACGGTGCCGCGCAGGAAGGCGGGGATGCTTTCCTGGGTCATTTGCCCCATGCCAAAGACGAAGCCTTCGGCGAAGGCGCCATTGGCGAAGAGAGGATCGGCCGGAGTTGCTTCGGAGCGGACTTTGCTCCAGTCCGCATCGAGCTCTTCGGCGGCCATCTGCGGCAGCGCCGTGAAGATGCCGGTTCCCATGTCGCAATGCGGAACGATCACCGTAATCGTGTCGTCGTCGGCGATCTTGATCCAGTTGCAGACAAAACGCTCCCCCGGGCCCGCCGCCATCGCATCGGCCCGCTGGAGCCGCGTGCTCGGCCACAGCGCGTAGCCGACGACCAGTGCACCGGCGGCGCCAAGGCCGCCAAGAATGACCATCCTGCGTGACGGCATGATCTTTACTCGCTCGTCGCGGCAAGCGCCCGCACGGCGGCGCGGATGCGCGGATAGGTACCGCACCGGCAGATATTGGTAATGGCCTCGCCCAGCTCCGTCTCGCTGGGTGCAGGATTTTTCGCAAGCAGCGCGCTCACGGCCATGATCATGCCCGACTGGCAATAGCCGCATTGCGGCACCTGATGCGCGATCCAGGCTTGCTGAACGGGATTGAGACCACGGGCACCCAATCCTTCGATCGTCGTGATTTCGGCATCGCCGACCGAGCCCGCCGGGATCGTACAGCTTCTGCGAGCCTCGCCGTCGATATGCACGGTGCAGGCACCGCACTGGGCGATGCCGCAACCGAACTTCGTACCCGTCAAGCCGATTTCGTCGCGGATCACCCACAGAAGCGGTGCGTCCGGTTCGACGTCGAGATCGTGCACCATCCCGTTCACTTTGAGCCTGATGGCCATCGGCGTTTCCTCAAGACCCCAGGCTTATACCACGCTGCGTGCGGAATTTACCGGACGGGTTATCCAATCCCCAGCCGGAATTTAACCTCTCGGCTCCGAACGGCTCGAACCGTTGCGTAAGACGGTCGCGGTCCGGCCGGTCGATGTCGCGGCTCGGCGGCCACGGAGGTGGCGCAGCTGTGCGCGCAACACATCGATTTAACAGTGAGTTCGCCACCGGCTCTGCCGACCCGCCGTGAATGAAAAGAGCGATACCCTCCCTGGGAGCGCGGCCCCCGACTTATCGTATGCGCCAAAAGATAAAGGGTTGATCGGGGGCCAGGCCGCATCTGATGTTGCAGCGCTATGATGCGGCCAAGATGGCCGCGCTCCCAGTGAGAGGCAGGTACTCTCAATTCCTCGCTGTCTCATTGGCGAACTCTTATTGCGCTTGGCGCCACTTACGGCTCCGCGAGCCGGATGTTCGCTTCACTCCGGTTCGGCCTTTTCGAGGAACGCGCCGATTGCGGCCATGATCTCGCGGTGACCGGCGCGCACGCCGAGCTGCGCCTCGCGGTTGAGCGACAGCGCAAGGCTCGTGGCAAGCATGGCAAGGCCGGCGGGCGGAATGAGGCCGGCGGATTTGCGTTTGAGCGCCGCAGTGAGCGCTTTCACCTGGATGGCGCGCGATTCCTCGATGTAGTGGATGACCTCCGCACGCAACCCGTCGATGCGGTTGGCAAGCGCCATGAATTCGGCGATCAGCCGCGCATCGCTGGTGTGGATGCAGACGTCCCAGATCTCCCGCAGCGGATGCGCCGACGAAAGCGCGAGGCGCAGCCTTTCGAGCTCGCGCACGCAGAGGCGGCGGAAGGTTTCGACGATGAGATCGTCCATCGTCTGGAAGTAATAATAGACGAGCCGCTGCTTGACGCCGATGCGTTCGGCAATGCGGCGCGAGGTGAGCGCGGCGTAGCCTTCCTCGCGCAGGATGTCTTCCGCGCCGTCGAGCATGGCATGCCAATTGACCGAGCCGGCCGGCCCCATGCGCCGGGTTGCAGTCTTGCTCGCCTGCTTCATCCGATTCGAATCCCCTCGCCTGCCTGCCTATCGCCCGGAACATGCACCCGTAAAGTCCGGGGCCGGCTTGACATCGCGGTCCGTCGCTAACAGGCTGACGAACATAGCCTGGGGAAATGCATGGGTGCAGTGGGAAGTTTCGAGCCGGTCGCGGCCGGTCTTTATCTCGAAGGCCTCGCCGTCGATACCAGGCGCAACATCGTCTGGTACAGCGACGTCATCGCGGGCGGCGTGCACGGCCTGATGCCCGACGGCAGCACGGTTACGCTCAACAAGGAGCGGATGTGGACGGGCGGCATCATGCTCAACGCCGACGGCGCGGTGCTCTCCTCCGGCGCCGGCGGCATCATGTGGAACCATCCGGAGACGGGAAAATCCGGCTGGCTGATCGGCGAGATCGACGGCAAGCCGATCAACGGCATCAACGAAATGATGCCCGACGGCAGCGGCGGCATCTATATGGGCAGCGTCGACATCGAACAGATCGCCAAGGGAGAGCCGACACGGCCCGCCACGCTTTACCGGCTCACCGTCGATCGAAAGGTCATCGCAGTGGCGCAGGGCCTCGGTTTCGTCAACGGTATCATGCTTTCCGCCGACCGCAGGCACCTCTATTACAACGACACCTTCGATGCGACCTATGCGTTCGATGTATTGCCCGATATGTCGCTCGCCAATCGCCGGCGCATGATGAAGAAGGAGGACTGCGACGGCATGGCGCTCGATGCGCAAGGCAATCTGTGGATCACCGGCTTCCGCTCCAGCACCATCGCACGCGTGAGGCCCGACGGCACGGAGCTTCCGCCAATTGCTACGCCCGCCGGCGCGATCACGCAAATCCGCTTCGGTGGCGCCGACATGCGGGACTATTACATCACCACCGTTCCGGTGGAGGGCGGCGACAGTCTTAAGGTGGGCGTGCTTCCGACCGAGAAGAAATCGATCCTCTATCGCGGCCGGTCCGAGGTTCCGGGCATGCCGATCGCGCCGGCGCGCTTTACGCTCGGCTGAACTCGCACGGGACGCGGCGCCTTGCTTATCCGTGCCGCATATCGACATGATGGGATTTGGCACCAGGAAAGGAAACACAACATGACCGACAAGACGCTCGATTGCTCCGATCTCGACAACTACATCGGCAAGCCGATGACGCCGTGGACGTTGAAGGAGACCCTGCACAACAACGATTTCCGCCGCTGGGCACAGGCGATGCATTATCCCAATCTCCTGCATTACGATGCCGATTACGCGGCCGTCGGCCGCTTCGGCCGTCTGGTGGCGCCGCAATCCTTCACCATCGCCGCCGCGGAAGGCCATGGCGCCTGCCCGGCCGGCATCGGCCTCATTCCGGGCTCGCACCTGATCTTCGGCGGCGACGAATGGTGGTTCTACGGCCCGCGCCTGTTCGCCGGCGACCGCGTGATCCACGAAAAGATTCCCTTCGACTACGTGGTGAAGGAAACCAAGTTTGCCGGGCCCACGTGTTTCCAGCGCGGCGACAACAACTATTACACCCAGGACGGCCAGCTGTTCGCCAAGCAGCGTTCCACGTCCATCCGCTACCGCCGAGACCTGGCGGTGGAAATGGCCGCGATGACGGAAACCGAAGATCCCAATTGGACCGACAAGGAACTGGCCGAAATCGAGGAGCGCAAGCTCGAATACATCGACATGATGCACGCGCTTGGGCACGGCCGGCGGCATTGGAAGGATGTCAAGGCCGGCGACAAGCTGGCCACCCGCGTTTTCGGTCCGCATAGCGTGGCCAGTTTCGCCACCGAATGGCGCGCCTATCTGATGAATCTGTGGGGCAGCGCCCATCGCAATAACGATTGCGATTCCGAGAAGCTCGGCTTCGTGGGCGGAATGATCGGCCGGGAAATGGATCCGGTGATGGAGAAGGTCAACCCCGAGATCACCGACGGCGCCTATGTCGGCCCGTCGCGCGGACATTTGTTCACGCGCTGGGCGCGCTTCATCGGCATGCCCCGCACCTACGGTTACGGCGCTTCGATGGGAGCGTGGATGCTCGACTACCTCGCCGGATGGGCGGGCGAATGGGGCCAGGTCGTACATTGCAACGCGCAGTATCGCGGGCCCGCCTTCACCGGCGACATCACCATCATGACGGGCGAAGTCCTCGACAAAACCACCGATGCCGAAGGCCGCAACATCGTGCAGGTGAGCTCGAAGATGGCCAACCAGAACGGAACCACGATGGCCACGGCCAAGGCGGAAATCGAACTGCCTGCGTGAGCCGCGCAGCACGGACGGAGGCGGCGAGCATGGACGACATCGAGGAGATCAAGAAGCTCAAGGCCCGGTACTTCCGCGGTCTCGATTCCAAGGACTGGGACCTCTACGCAGACGTGTTCGCCGACGATGTCGTGGTCGACCTGTCGACGGCCGGGGGTGAGGTGTTCCGCGGGCGGGATTCGTTCGTGGCTTACGCTCGCGGTCTGAAGCTCGTGCAGAGCGTCCATCAAGGCCACATGCCGGAAATCGACCTGACCTCCGAAACGACGGCAGCAGGCGTCTGGTCTTTCGAAGACTTTAATCTTTGGGAGGACGGCAGCCAGAACCACGGTTACGGACACTACCTCGAGACTTACGAGAAGGCGAACGGCCGCTGGCGCATCAAGACGATGAAGCTCTCTTATCTGCGGCTAGAGCGCAGCATGGGAACCGCGCCCGTCGTTGCCGGGGCTGCGAAAGTTGCACACCTGCGTGGCCTCAATCCGGCCAAGCCGTAGCGGCGCTAGGGTGGTTTCCCGCACGTCGCGTTCCAGTCGGGTCATTGTGGGACGACCGGGGCTCCCAATGTCCATCCCGATCTGTCCCATGTTGACCGGATGGCGCCGTTTTGCTAACAAAGTGACGAACACAAGAACGTAGTGATGGGAGGGCTGATGAGCGCATCCGGCAAGAGACTGGAGGGCCGTGTCGCGATCGTCACCGGCGCGGGGCAGGGGATCGGCGAAGCGATTGCCAGGGCCTATGCGCGCGCGGGCGCGAAGGTCGTCATCACGGGCCGCACCTTGAGCAAGCTCGAAGACGTTGCCGGCAAGATCAAGGCCGAAGCCGGCGAAGTGCGCCTCCTCGATGCGCACGCCGGCAATCGCGCGCATGCGGAGAAGACGGTCGGGGAAGCGATTTCCGCCTGGGGGCGCATCGACGTGCTGGTCAACAACGCCCACACCTTCACCGACTACATGGCAATCGACAATCCCAAGCTCGAAGATAATATCCGCATCGATATGGAATCGGCTTTCATCGGCTCCTTGCAACTGATGCAGCTTGCCTTCCCGCACATGCGCGATTCCGGCGGCGGCTCGATCATCAACATGGGCTCGAGCTACGGCATCCGCTGCGAGCCTGGGTTTCTTGCCTATGCCGCCGCCAAGGAGTCCATCCGCACACTGACCAAAACCGCGGCCAAGGAATGGGGCAGGCACAAGATCCGGGTCAATACCATCCTGCCGTCGGCGATGTCGCCCAAGGCGCTGCGGTATCTCGAGGAAAGCAAAACCTACGACATCGAGCTCGCCAAGGTGGCACTCGGCTATTTCGGCACGCCGGACGACATTGCGCCGCTCGCACTGTTCCTTGCCAGCGACGAATCCAACTACATCACCGGCCAGACGATCGGCGCCGACGGCGGCAGCACGATGTTCTGAGCGGTCCGGCCGCGCTCGAAGCGAAGAACGCAATCGCGCCGGACGCGTCGACGACCGGGAGAGGAGAGCAAGATGAAGAAGTTCAGAAACCACATCGATCACGTCGCCTGGATATCGCGACTGGAGAACATCGAGTCCAACGTAGCTCAGCTGGAAAAGCTCGCGGACGCAAAGCTGACCCGCTTCGAGCGCAAGGACATGGGCTTCGTCATGTACATCAACTGGGAGGCTGGTCTTGAAGTGGTGGCGCCGCTCGAGACGCCGACCGAATTCAACCGGATGCTTCGCGATTGGCTGGAAACGCGAGGCGAAGGCGTCATGTCCGTTGTCTTTGGCGTAAAGGATCTCGACAGGCACAAGGCCCGTCTGGAAGCGCAGGGCTTCGAGGTCGGACCGCTGATGGACGACCACCCGGACTCGCCCTGGCATGACAGGATCGTCCTGTGGGAACGGGTGGGAGGCATGGTCATGAACAGCTGTTTCATCCTTGGGGACATCGACTATTCCGACGGCATGATTCCGTTCGGCGACGCGTAGTATCTGGAATCAAAGCAAAGTGACGCACAAGCGATTTTTTTAGCACAGAGGCCGCCGGGAATGCGCAGGGAGCGCGGAGTGAAAATTGCGCTTCGCGCGCAGCGCAGAATTCCCTGCGTCCTCCGCGCAACCATTGGGTACTCTGCGTTAAAAAAGAAAACGCCGATACACGAGCCACGTTTCAAAAAAGCCAAGTACTAGCATGGGATACCGACGATCGCAGTCGGGGAGGATTCGCACATGAAATTCGGCTTCCTGGTGAATCGCAAGTTCATCGACCGCAGCTCTACGGATCCCTACCGGAAGATATTCGAACTGGTCAGAGAGATGGAGGATTTGGGTTACGACATCCTCTATGTCGGCCATCACCGCTTCTCTTCAACAACCGCCTTTGGCGGAGATGTGGCTTCGGAACCGTCGGCGCCGCTCACCATGCTGTCGGCCATGCTGGCGCGATCCCGCAGCATCACCATGTGCACCAACATCATGCTGCTGCCGGCGCATCACCCGCTCGATATCGCCGAGCAGATCAACACGCTCAACGAGTTGTCCGACAACCGGTTCATCCTGGGTGCGGGCATCGGTTACAAGCCCGACGAATTCGAAAACACCGGATGGAACTTCAAAACGCGCGCCAAGCGTTTCGAGGAATGCCTCGAAATTCTCCGTCTGGCGCTGACGGGCGAGGAATTCTCCTATAGCGGCAATCACTTCCGGATTCCGCCTTGCCGGGTCGTGCCGCCGCCGCTGCGAAGCTTCGTTCCTCCACTATGGGTTGGCGCGGTCAGCGAACCGGCGATGCAGCGCGCCGGCAGGCTCGGCGATGGCTGGCTGATCAGCTTCGCCGAGCATCTCGTCGAGCTGCAGCAAAAGATCGGCCGCTACAAGGCCATTGCCACCGAGCACGGCCGGCCCTCTACGGTGTGTCTTATGCGCGACCTGCATATTGCACCCACCAAGCGCGCCATCGATCCGAACTGGCTGCCCAATGTCGTCAAGGTCTGGCAGGCCTATGACGATTTGGGATCGAAAGCCGACCGGGACGAGCTGTCACGGCAGGTGATGTTCGGCGGCCGAGCAGTCACCCTCGACGAATTCGCGCCGAACCGTGCCATCGTCGGCGATCCGCAGGATTGTGCGCGTGAAATGCAGCGCATCAGGGACCTCGCCAATCCTGATTATCTGTTGATGACGCCGACCGGCGTGCCGGATCCCGAGCAGCAGATCGCGGAATTGCGACTCTTCGCGAAGGAAGTGATGCCGCATTTCAGGACGTAAGCGCGCCCAATTTATGGCGATTGCCTCTCGAACAAGATCGCGAATCATAATTCAATAAGATCAAGCTCTAGAGCGGTTCGAGCAAAAGTGTGCGCACTTTTGCGTCCGGAACTGCGTCAAAACAATAAGACCGTCTTGGACGGAATGCGCAATCGGTATTGCCGGATATGGTTCTCGGGACGGACAGCTGTATCACTGTGGTCCAACCATCTGCGCCAAATGCTGTTGGAACTCGATCGTCGAATTTGTTTGCGGAAAGGGCGTCTCCGGCTCCGGCACGCCGAGGAACCTGCACAACGGTTCCCAGCCCTGCCGAGATTCGAACACGAGCAACCGCTCCTTTGGCACGATGCGCTTGACCTCCTCATAGTGGCGCTCAAAAGCCGCAATCGCGCCCGCGCGGTCTGACCCGTCCCAATTGATCCCGCCTCCGGCCGCCTTAGTAATGACCTGAAGCTTTTGCATGAAGTCCTCGGCACCGGGCAAGCTCACCGGCCGGTTAGCGGGGGAATTGGGTGACATGACGGTTGCCTTCGCGGACGCCCACCAGCTCTCCGCCGAGCGGCTGCTCAAGATCACTTTGGCGTCGGGATAGCGTGCCATCAGGTCCTTATAGACGAAGCAGGAAGGCCCGTCGGTCACCGAGTTGTAGCCCTTGAGCACATCGTCCCAATCAAGAGGCTCGCCCGTGAGCTTGCGCGCCCAGAGCGTCGCCTGCTCGGGATGCTGAATGATTTCGATCATGTGGTGGCACGGCCCGAACCCAAGCTGCTCAAGCGCAAGCTTCAGCGACATAGTGCCCGTGCGGGGAAAGCCTGCGCCGATCACTTTGAGTGGCATATCATCCTCCGTCCATTCCTCGTGCCTAAGCTAAAGCTCCTTGCCCGTCAATCAAGAGCCAAGCATCGCTCGGTTATGATGTCACCGTGTTTTTCTTGCTGGTGGGCTGCTGCCGGCTTGGTGAATGATCCTGATCCGCCGCCTTCAGCAGCATGCCGCGGGCGTACAGAGCCTCGTATGCTCGCACCGCCGCAGCGTTCATCCGCCTCGCCATGATCGCCATCATGCTCAAGCGACTTGCCCCAAGACCCCAAACTGATTCATTTCTTTCCGGATGGGTTCTAAGCCTGCGTGAATTCGATAAACAGGTCGGACAGGCTGCGGAAGCTGTAGGTCGGCTCGTAGCGATACACGCGCGCTGCCGCCGGCCCGTGACGCTCTTCCGAGATGCGGATCTCCGCCGTTCGCGCCAGCAGGCGCTCGATCGCCACTCTGGATTCCAGCCGGCCGAGAGGAGCGCCGAGACAGGCATGGATGCCCCGGCCGAACGCCATGTGATCCTGCAGCCGGGGCCGGTCGATGTCGAACTCGCCCGGCTTTTCGAAATGTGCGGGATCGTTGTTCGCCGCCGTCAGGCAGACCGTGAGAATCGTGCCGGCCGGAACTTCGACGCCGCCGACAGTCGTTTTCTTTCGCGCAAGCCGGTAGGCGACTTTGACGGGTGGATCGTATCGCAGCACCTCTTCGATAAAATCGCCAATCCGTTCCGGCGCCTGCCGCAGGCGTTGCTGCAGTTCCGGCTTTTCTCCCAATACCTTGATGCCCATGGCAATCAGACGGGATGTCGTGTCCTGTCCGGCGCCGAACACGAAGCGGGCAAGGCAGGACATCGCATCGAAGTCGAGAAGCGAACCGTCCTTGTCGCGCGCATTGGCGAGCTCCGACATCCAGTCCGACGTAGGATTTGCCCGGCGCTCGCGGAGATATCGATCGAAGCGCGGCTTGAGAAAGATCAGCGGGTCCGCCCCGACCTTGTGCGGGGCGTCGCCGGCCACCTGGCTGGGCGGCGCGCCGATAAGCTCCAGCAGCTCGGCTCGGTCCGCTTCGGGAATGCCCAACAGATCCGAGATCGCGTAGGTCGTCGTTGCATGCGCAAACTCCGCAACGACATTGCAGGCTCCTCTGCCGATGAAGCGATCGATCAGCCGGTCGACCAGGCCGTAGAGATAGTCCTCGTTCTGCCTCACCCGCTTGTAGTTCAGCAGTCCGAGCGCAAGCGCCCGGTACTGGGCATGTTTCGTGCCGTCGAAGGTGGTAAGATGCGCCGACCACGGCAGCGCATCGCGGTGCGCCTCGATCTGGTCGCCGATGTCGTCGCCTTGCGGTTCGAACGGGAGAGGCGGAATGGGCCCGATGACGGAAACCGCAGAAGAAAGGGTATCGTCTCTGCGAAGAAGGATGTCGGCGACTGCGTCGTATCCCGTCACCATCAATGTCTTGTGATACGGCTCTTTCGCCACCGGACATTTCGAGCGCATGCGGTCGAAGTAGCGCTTAGGCTCGGCAATGACCGCTGGATCGCTGTAGAAGTCCGGTAGCGTGTCCGTCATGATCCCTCGCCAACTCTCGCAGCAGCGGCCTGCGCGCCTGCCGAAGCCTTCAACGGTGGCGTGTTCGTCACTATGTTAGCAGGACGTTCTTCGGTGGGTCAATCAGCGTTCTATTCGGGCAGTTCCTCGACGAGCGGCTGGTAGTCGCGCTGGGCAAACAGCCACTCGCCGTTCTTGCGGACGAGATAGTCGTCATAACGGCCGATGAGCTTGAAGAGGCCGCCGTTCTTCAGCCGAATAATCTCGCGGGCAACGGAACGGCAGGTCGCCCTGTCGCCATCGACTTCGATCGCGCCGACATCGCTGAGGAAGCCGACCTTGGCGAAATTGGCCCAGAGCACGTCCCACTGCTCGCGCAAATCGGCCTTGCCGGACCGTCTGAAGATATGACTGTTCCACTGGCCATCCTCCGTCCAGCACGCGAGCCAATCCTCAACGTCGCCGCGCGTGCTGGCATCGCCGTAACGGCCATAAAGGTCGCGTATTGCGAGCCGGTCTTCGCTGGGGCCGGTGAATGCCATGGTCGCTCGTCTCCTCGGGAACTTGTGTGGATTGGAGCAAGAATGTTGGGGCTCAGATCCACAAACAAACGCGTTGAACGTGTAACGGTCTCACACGCTCGCTCATTCGAGCCAGCCATCGAGCGTTGCATGGAAATGCGCGATACGGGGTTCCTGTTTGGTCAGCACCATGTATTCAAGCGCTCTGTTACGCAGACCCTCCTGCTGGATCGGCATCTGCCGGTAATCCTGTTCGAGGGCAAGGAAGTATGGGAAATGGTCCCCTTCGGAAATCTCCGTTAGCCCCGTGTACTTGGCTGCGCGCTGATCCGGCGGCAACCATTGAAGGGTCATCACGCGCCAGAAGCAGCGGTTGGGGTCGCCGTCCGGATCCGGCTCCACGATGATGGTCGTGCACTCTCCCGCGCAGATCTGCAGGAAGACATTCGGGAAGAACAGCCAGAAGTGGTAATCGATCATCTGGTTGTCGGTCAGCCCTCCGACATCTAGCCCCTTGGCCGTGAACGTGTCGCGCACCGCCTGTTGCAGCAGGGACCGGGCCGTGACGCCGTGAGGTAGTGTCAGCATCTCATCCCTGCCGCGATAACCGGCGACCAGCACTGCGAACCGCTTCAATGCGTCGGTAAGTCCAGGGAAGTGTGAGGTCGGCAAACTCATGAACGCTTCGACCTGCTGATCGGCAGGGCGTTTCGCAAGATCCGGCGCGCCAAAGGGGGTTGTGGCGAGGCAGTGATAGCCAAGGGCGTGGAAGCGTTCTTTGGTCAGGTCCACGACACCGATCAACTCGGGGTGGACGCCCTGAGTGTGATAGCCTTCCCCAAAGGCGTCTATCACCACCTTCCAATTGCAGTCCAGCCTCTCGCGGACATTGATGCCGACAGGAACCAACTTCTCAAGGTGGTAGGATGCGAGGACATCGGCGGCCTCGCCGAGAAACGCGGCAAGCGGCGCCGCGTTCCTGTCCGGGTTGAGGAAGATGAAGCCGGCGAAACACTCGACCGGCACTCGCATTAGCCCGAGATCCTCCTTCGGCCCGACGAATTCCTCGATCGTGCTGTCGAAATCCGGGTGGGCTACCGCCAGCAACTGCCCGTCGAGCCCGTACAACCAGTTATGGTAGATGCAGCGCAATCCGGCCGAGTGGCCTTGGCCGCTGCAGATCCGGTTTCCGCGATGACGGCAGGCATTGACGAAGCCCCGGATCACCTCGTCCTTGCCGCGAACGAGCACGTAGGATTGGTCGAAGATCGTGTGGACCTTCCAGTCGCCGGCTTCGGGCAGCTCGTCCGCGCGACCGGCAATCTGCCATACGCGCATCCACAGCCGCTCGCGCTCTCGCGCCTGAAATTCGCGCGAATAATAGCGTTCCGTCGAGACGCGCATCCGGAACGGACCGAAGTCCATTTCCGAAAGATATGGCGCTCTATCCACGCATTCGCCCGGTCTTGCCGCGGTCATGGCCGGCTCCTCTCCCTTTGCTTCCTGCGCGGCAGGTCGTGGCCTTGTGGAACGCGATGCGTTCGCATTTCTAGGCTCTGATTTTGTTCGTCACATTGTTAGCGGATGCAAGTTTCGCGGTCAACAAAAGGGCTGCCTGCCCCCCGATCCTGCCGATGTACCTGCTCGGCCTGCACACAACGGACACACGAGATTGACCCGGTGATCCCCGGTTTGCTAACAATCTGACGAGCAAATCTCGGGAGGCTGACCTGCACAGCTGCTCGCGATCCGGGCCACCCGGTTTGCAGCGCGGATGATCGCCTGGGTGGTGCGCGGGCCATGACACATCTTGAAGACACTGTTCGAACTTGGTCGGAGAGGAGACGCCAAAATGAATCTCGACGCTGAGATAGCGCACATCCGCAAGACCGTTCAGTACCTGAGGGACCGACAGGAGATCCTGGATTGTCTGATCAGGGAGGCGCGCGGCCGCGACCGCCACGACGCCGAACTGACGAGGAGCTGCTACTGGGACGATGGCGCCGACGAGCACGGTGCGGTGGTGACGCCCGGTCCGCAATACGGCGAGAAGGCAAATGCCGGTCATCGCGCCGCCTTCGCCGCCAACAGCCACAATCTGACCAATCACTCCTGCGAGATCGACGGCGACGTCGCCAATTGCGAGACCTATGTGATGGGTGGGTTGCTCTCGCTCGACGAGAAGACCTGCAAGATCGCGCTCGGCCGCTATGTCGACCGGCTGGAGCGCCGCAACGGCGAGTGGCGGATCAAATTGCGGCGCAGCGTGATCGACATGGTCGCCGAGGGCGATGCATCATGGCTCAAGTCGGCGGCGGTTTCCGGATTCCTGAAAGGGCTGCGCTCCAAGGACGACTCGTCCTATCGGCGTCCGATCGAGGTAAGCCCGTCGGGCGAGCGATGGTGAGGACGCACAAGTCGAGCGAGGAGTGAACTGCAAATGTCCGACACAATCGCCATCGTTACCGGAGCCAGTCGCGGCGCCGGCCGCGGCATCGCCATCGCACTCGGCAGCCATGGCTGCACGGTTTACGTCACCGGGCGGTCGGAGAAGGCCGGCGATCATCCGCTGCCCGGCACGATCTACGAGACAGCGGCAGCCGTGACCGCCGCAGGCGGCAAGGGCATCGCCGTGCGCTGCGACCACGCCGACGATGCGCAGGTCAAGGCGTTGTTCGAACGCGTGCAAGCCGAACAGGGCCGCCTCGACATCCTCGTCAACAATGCCGCCGCGGTTTATGACGAGCTCACCACGCCGGGCAATTTCTGGGAGAAGCCCTTGAAACTCGCCGACATGATCGACGTCGGCGTGCGCAGCTCCTATGTCGCGAGCTGGTATGCGGCACCGATGATGGTGAAGCAGAACCATGGGCTGATCGTTTTCACCTCCGCATCGGGTGCGGCGCATTATTCGCTGGGCCCGGCCTACGGTGCGCACAAGGCCGGGATGGACAAGCTCGCCTTCGACATGGCGGTGGATTTCAAGCACGCCGGCGTGCCAGTCGCCGCGCTCTCCATCTGGATGGGCGCGCTTCTGACCGACCGTCTCAAAATGATCATGGCGGCGGATCCGGAAAAGTTCGGCCATCTCCAGAACCAGATCGAAACGCCGGAATTTACCGGCCACATCGTCTGGGCGCTCTACAACGATCCCAAGCTGATGGAGCTGAGCGGCCGGACGGTGATCGGCGCCGAGATGGCGCTGAAATACGGCATCGCGGACGAAGGCGGACGCCAGCCGCCCTCCTATCGCGACACGCACAAAGTCGCGCCGCATGTCCATTATCCGGTCGTGATCCGCTGATGCGGATCGGGAAGGCAATCGCGTTGAACAACGCGCCGTCTCCGCTTTGCCGCTTCAGATCGCCGGGTTGGCTTCCGCCATGAGAAGTTTGTAGCTGCGCCTGGCGAACAGCCACACGCCGTTGTCGCGGATCATCGCGTCGTCGTATTGGCCGACGACCTTGCGCACGCGGCCGTCCTTGAGAAACAGGATCTCGCGGCAATAGCAGCGTGCGTTCGCGGTTTCGCCGCGAACCTCGATCGCGCCTATCTCCGTGAAGAAGGCCATCTTTTCCATCGATTCCCAGATTTTCGTCCACTGGGCGCGCAGCTGCGGTTTGCCGCGGAACTCCTGACCGAGCGTGAGCCAGACGCAGTCCTCGATCCAGTTGGCGAGCCAAAGCTCCTTGTCGCGCTGGAAGACGGCATCGCTGTAAGCACCCATCCGTTCGCGGATCAGCAGGCGGTCCTCAAAAGGTCCCTCGAATGCCACGGTATTGTCCTTTCAGCGCGACGGTCGGGATCGGCGATCGGGCACGCCGTCGAAATCGGCAAGCAGCGCCACATTGCGCGCCTCGACCTGCTCGCGGAATTCGCCATGGGTGAGAATATGCGCCCGATTTCTGCGGATGCCGTCGAGCACCAGCGCGGCAACCTCCGCCGGTTCGATCACGTTGATTTCGGCCTGCGTCGGCCAGCCGGACTCGTCGGGCGGGGATTTCATGCCCGCTTCCATCATGGGTGTCCGCACCAGACCCGGGCAGAGCACCGAGACGCCGACATTGTGCGGTACCATTTCCATACGCAGCGATTCGCAAAGGCCCACGACTGCGAACTTGGTCGCGACATAGCCGCCGAAGCGAGGCAGCGGCAGCAGACCGGCGCTGGAGGCGGTGGCAACGATATGCCCCTGCCGGCGTTCGCGCATGCCGGCGGCGAAGCTCGCCACACCGTTGAAGACGCCCATCAGGTTGATGGCGACGATCCGGTCGAAGACAGTCCAGTCCATCTCCGCAAGCTCGTCGCCGCTCGGGCCAATGCCGGCATTGCACATGAGGATATCGACCGGGCCGAAGCGGTTTTCGGTAAAGCTCTTGGCTTCCGTCCATTGCGGCCGGTCGGTGACGTCGAGCGCAAAGGCAGCGGCATGGGACCCAAGCGGCGGCACGACGCGGGCCAGCGAGTCCCGGTTGACGTCCGCCAGCACCACGCGGGCTCCTGCCCCGATCAGTGCGGACGCGACGGCCAAACCGATGCCGCTTGCCGCTCCGGTGACAAACGCGGTCCGCCCTTCGAGCCTGTCCATACGATTTTCCTCCCAAATATTATTGAGGTCGAGGCTGGCGGGCGCGGAGCGTCGCAAACGCCGTCCCGGCGCCTTCGGCCAGCCGCTTCTCGCTCAATGCACAGACGCTTTCGGGGCCGTGCTCACCACGTGATTGAGGCATGAGTTGGTCTCCAACTCAAGAATGCCTCTCGGACCGGGCCCACGGCATTTGCGCTCCTCCCATTGTCATGCCTGGCGGAGCAACCCGGCAGCGTTGCGAGGGGATGACAAATCGGACGTCTGAACGCCTATGCGCGCTTCCGAGATGCTCCCCCAACGAAATCTTGCGTCAAGGCAGTGGCGCCGGCATTGTACAAGGCCTGTTGTGGTGGCTTGACGCGCGTCGCAAGATCGGAGGCAGCGTGCCGGGAGGATTTCGACGATGCAAGCGTTGAGCGACCTCGATCTGGTTCATCTGTCCTGGGACGATCCGGCTTTTGCCGCCGATCCCTATCCGTATTTCGAGGCCGCCCGCAGGAAACATCCCTGGCTCGCCCGATGCGATGCCGGCACCGTCGTCTTCGAACTGCAGGCGATCCGCGATTTGCTGGGCAACGACGCAAATTTGCGGCCGTCCTTCGACGGCATCGTCGATATCATGGACGCCAGAGGAACGCCGTGGGGCCGCTTCGCCGAGGAGCAGATGATCGCGCTGCCCGACAAGGAGCACAAGCTCCTGCGCGAGACCTTCGCCGCCAAGTTCACGCCGCGCTATGCCAGCCAGCTGCGTCCGATCATGCGCGAGATCGTCACGCAGTTGCTCGACGACTGGGCGCCGAAGCGCCGGATCGATTTCGAGGAATTCGCCTCCTACTATCCTGTCTCGGTGATGACCCGGATGATCGGCGCGCCGCTCGCGGCGATTCCGCAATTGCGCTCCTCGATGGAAACCATGGGGCTTGCGTTCAGCATGGACAAGAAGCGCCTGCCGGCGCTCAACGCCGCCTTCACCCATCTCGACGGCTTCGTGCGGGAACTGACGCGGGAACGGCGAGCCAATCCGCGCCAGAGCGACGATCCCGACCTCTTGGACATGCTGATCGAGGCCGCCGACGACGGCGGAATCTCCGACAGGCATCTGGCGGACCTGCTGATCTTTCTGTTCGTCGCCGGCTACGACACGTCGAAGAACGTGCTGACCTACATGATGCATCTCTTGATGCTGCATCAGGAAATCTATGAGCGCTGTGCGCGCGACCTCGACTATTGCCGCAAGGCGGTGGAAGAGACGCTGCGGATATTCAATCCCAGCACGACGTTCCGCATCTCGACCGACGACATCGCTTATCGCGGCGTCCTGATTCCCAAAGGGACGATGCTGTTCTTCACGCTCAACGTTGCGGGGCGCGATCCGACGGCGTTCGACAATCCCGACACGTTCGATCCGGAGCGCGAGGTGGAACCCGGCCGGAGGCATGTCGCCTTCGGCCTCGGCATTCACATGTGCCTGGGCCAGCACATTGCCCGCGTGCAATTGCAGGAGGGCATCCATCATATCGCCCAGCGCATGAAGCGGCCGGAACCGGCGGGCAAGCCGGGCTGGCGGCCGTTTCCGGGCGTATGGGGAATCAAGGGCCTGCCGATCGCCTTCGAGCCCGCGCCGGCGCCGCTGCAATCCTCTGCCGCCTAGTTACTGGGAGCGCGGCCCCCGACTCATCGCATGGGCTCTAAGATCAAGGTTTGATCGGGGGCCTCGGCCGTCACGGGACATGTGACGCGCAAGGAGAGGCGCGCTCCCAGTGGTTTTTCATTTTAGCGGAATTCGTCAGGATATATCCTGCATTCGGAATTGCCGGAAGGATACACCATGCGCCCGAGCAAACCGCGAATTCCGCCTCTCTCACCCGACGCATTCACGGACGAGCAGGCGGCGATTGCCGGAGATCACGCAAAGTTCAATTTCGCCCGGGTCATGGTGCAGCATCCGCAGCTGTACAAGTCCTTCATCCCTTTTGCCGAGCAACTGATGCGCCGTTCCGGACTGCCGCCCCGAGACCGGGAGATCCTGCTGCTGCGGACTTTGGCGCTTTGCCACGAGGCCTATGAGGCGCCGCACCATGTGCTTATTGCGCGCCAGGTGGGAATGACCGATCTCGAGATCGCGGCGGCCAGGGCGGGCGGCGGAGACCTCCCGGCTTTCGATCGGGCGCTCCTGCGCGCCGCAGAGGAGCTGGTTCTCGACCGATGCGTCAGCGACACGACATGGCGGATGCTGGCACAGCGCTACTCGCAAGCGCAGCTGATGGAGGTCGTATTCCTGGTCGGCGCCTACACAATGTCGTCGATGGCTACCAATAGTTTCGGCATCCCGATCGACGCGGAGGCCTTAGGCAGTGGGCAGTAATAATCCGCACCGGCGAAACGCCGCCGCTGACTACCCACTGCCTACTGCCGGCTGCCTATTGCCTCCCGATACACCCTGCCTTGCGGCGCATCGGCGATATGTTAGGGTCCGAAAGAGCTGCATTTTCGGCCGCAACCGTTGATGCCATGCCGACGGAGAACAGAGCCATTCTCCGGCAAGAGAGGAGAGACCGTGCAGGCCGCGCAAAGTTTCGTCCTCACTGTCGACTGTTCCCCCGAAATGTTCCCCGTGCGAGGCACCATCCAGGCGGGATATCTGAAGGGGCTCCCCGGTCTCATCGAGAGCCGCGGCGCAAACCCGCGCAGATTCCTGGAACTTCACGCGATCGATCCGCTCGCGTTCGACAACCCGGATACCAACATCGACTGCGCCGTAGCGGTAAACCTGCTCGAATATTGCAGCCGCCGCTTGGGCGAGCCTCTGTTCGGACTGCGGCTGGCGGAACAGCAGGACCCGGACGTGTTCGGCTGCGCGATGACTCTGGCGCGGGCCGCACCCACATTGCGGCAGGGGTTGCAAAGCCTGATCGATTATGTGCCGGTGACGGCATCGCCGGAGTGCGAAATGGAGATGGTGACGGCCAGAGGCACAGCCGAGCTGAGATGGCGCACGCATACCGGGCTCGGCGAGTGCGAGCAGCCCAACTATCAGGGCCTTCTCCTGATCATGAAGACCCTGCATATGCTTGCAGGCCCGTCGTTCAGCCCATGCTATGCCACGCTGACCTTCAGAATTCCGCGCGCCGACATGGAACCGCTCCAGGACCGGGCCGGTTGCAGGATCAGCGGGAATTCGCAATCGCATGCGATTGCGTTTCCGGCCGACATTCTCGATCGTCCGATCGCCACGTCGAACAAAATCCTGTTCAACGTGCTGGGCAGCTATTTGGCGCAGCTGCGCGCCGTGTCGAGATCCGGTTTCGTCGAGCAGGTCGAATCCTATGTGCGCAGCGCACTCGCTACCGGGCAATGCTCGGTTGACGGTTGCGCCGAGAGGCTGGGGACCTCGGCACGCACGCTGCAGAAGCGCCTGATGCGCATGGACGCGACGTTCTCCGACGTCGTGCAGAAGGAACGCGTCACGCTTGCCAAACGTGCCCTGCTGTGGAGCGACCATACGCTCGACGAAATCGCATTCCAGTTGGGATATTCCGAACAGACGAGTTTCGGCCGGGCTTTCAAGCGCTCCACCGGGGCGACGCCGCAGGCTTTCCGGCAATCGGAGGGCCGCAGCAGCGCGTCCGGCCCAGCGTTGCTCAAGGCAAACTAATCGGCGCGTGCAAGATCACTTCTTCGTCGCTGCAGCGTTCACATTTCTTGCCCGGGAGGACATGATCATCCGTTCCCGCCTCGTCGCGAGGGGAATGTTATACATGGCAAACCCAGTGCTGTAGCTAGTGGGTCCCAAAATCATTGAAGGGCGTCTCAAGCGTGATTGCGCAATAAATCTCCAGTAGCGCTTGGCGATTCTGATCTGGTTCTTCGACCGCACGAAACTCCATTGCCCTGACACGTTCCTTAGCCCTTCCAAACGCGGCCATAAAATCGCGATTTGCGAGCAGCCTAGCGCGAGCCCCCTTGCGGTAATCGACGGGTAAACCGAGCTCTTTGCGGGCGATAAGTGTCGCCAGTGCCGCTTGATTGGTCTGTGATCCAGGACGCGTGTGTTGTCCGAAGCGCTGGGGAATCGTATTCGATCTACCTGCGTAAATGGCCTTTCCATTTTCAAAGAACAGATAGACGCCCTGCTTTGGAAGCTTTGCACCCTTCACGTGCGGGGTGGCCGCTACCAATTTTTCAAAGGTGGGATGCAGAGAATCTACGGCTTCTCGAAACTTAGAGTTCACTTCTTACGATCCTTCGCCTGCACGGCTTCGCAATTCTCCCTAGTTTCGCCCCAATGCGCAAGATTATGCCCTGTCCCGAGGCGTCTGCAATTATTTCTCTGATTAATTATTGTCCGCTCACGTATATTGGCGCAGCTGCGCAAGGCGGTTGAAGGTCTCTGCGCCGTCTTCGACGGCAATGCCGAAGCTCTTCGTGACCATGGCCATCAACGTGTAGACGCCGACCAGGAAAACGGCTTCCATCAACTGCGCGGGCGCGTAATGCTGCGCGAGAGCCTGCCAGGTATCGTCGCTGACGCATCGGTCGCGCACCAATTCCTCTGCCGCGCTTACAAGCGTTCTATCCCACGAAGAAAGACATGTGCCACCGCTCCTGGCTGCCTCGATCTCGGCATCCGTCATGCCGGCATTGCGCGCGATCAAGTCATGATGCTGCGCTTCGTAGGTCTCATCGCAAAGCGCCAGGCACCGGATGATCAGAATCTCCCTGTCCCGCGGCGGCAAATTCGAGCCGCGGATCAATTTGTCGAGGAAGGGAATGAAGACCTTGTACAGATCCGGATGCTGCACGAGCACCCGGGAGAAATTGAGCGCGCCCCAATCCCCGACAAGCGCCTTCTGCTGGTCGGTGAAGTCGTCCGGCGAAAGCGGCGGGATGCGCGGCGAGGCCATTGCGATATCCCCTATCCCAATGTGCGGAGTGGATCCTTTCCGTCCCAATTCTCGGCCGCCGCGCGAAACTGGCCGAACACCGCATCGGCAACCGGGTTGGCCGTGATCAGCTCGACCATGAAGCCCAGCGACGGCTTCGGGTCCACCCAGCAGACCGGAAAGCCCATCATCAATCCGCTGAACGCCACATCGGCGCCCGCCTGTTTGTAGGCACTCAGCGTTGCGTCGTAGTCGCTGCAATAGAGGGCCACGTGATGCAGGCCCGACCGGCCGGCCGGAACGATGTCGCGGAACATCGACGGCCGCTCCTCGTTCTGGCTGATCAGCTCGATCTGCACGTTGCCCGCCTGGGCAATGGCTGCCGTGATGTCGAGTTTCTCCCACGGCTTGCCGCGGTAGACGGGGTTATCCCAGCTGACGTGCTCGAACAGGAAAAAGGGTCCGACACCGGCGGAGCGCGTCCATTCGGCGGCTGCGGCGCGCACGTCCGGGACTACCCAGGCGAATTGCATGAACCCCGTCTCGGGGAAGGGCAGAGCGTGCATGGTGTCGCCTATGCCAGGATGGGAAAGCGTTCGTCGTCGAACGCCTGATGTTGTTTCATGCCCGTGGTGTCGAACGCCTCGGGCTGGGCGCCGGTCCAATGAATATCGGCCGGCTGCGGCAGGACAAGATAGGCCCAACGCGGCCTGTCGGTTAAGTTGGCACTGGCACCGTGGACCGTGAGATGGGTGTGCACCGTCACGTCGCCGGCGGCATAGGTCACCGGCTCCGACATTTCGAGTTCGCGAAGCTCCGGATAGACATCCCTGATGTCGCGGCCGTCATAGTTCGTGTAGTGGCCCAACACGCCCAGCCGGTGCGAGCCGTTCACGAAAGCCATGGTGCCCGATTCCGGTCCGTAATCCTCGAGCGCGAGCCAGAACGTCATCCCGCCGGAACGATCGACCGCGAAGGTGATGAAATCCTGATGAAAGCTCGTGGGGCCGTTCCCCGCATTCCTGGTTTTCTTCGCGGCCGGCAGTTTCGGCGCAAAGAAGTCGGTAAAGTAGCGGACGCCCACGTCGGAACGCCGGTCCATCAGCACCTTCGCGTTCCTGCCGACATGTTCGATATAGGAGCGGATCAGCGGTACCTGCAGTCCGCCGCCATACTGCGCATTGAAGTACGGCTGATCGATGCCATAAGGCGGGTTGCTGTCGCCATCGTCGCCCATGCGTTCGCGCGCGATTTGGAGCAGAGCGCGCACCACTTCCGGATGGGCAAAGCCCGCAAGCTTCACCCATCCGTATTCCTTCAAATGCGCGAATTCTTCGGCCGTTACCGGCCGGCACGGACGATCCATCGGATCGACACGATTTGGCATAAGCTGAGTCATATTTCCGATCTGTTGTTTGCCGTCCCGGCCGAGACCGCCCAAGCATGGCACATGTCGCCCTATCAGTGGAATATCTTGAGCGTTCGACAGCCTGCGTCCCTTTTTCTGCATAGTCCGCCCGGCGCATGGACAAGCGGTTGTGAGCCGGGTAGGCATTTCCAGACACTGTCGCGGACCGCTGCCGATATGGGCCTGTCCTCCTCCCCGACCGATGCGGATCCGGCTGCGATCGTGGCCGATTTCGAACGTCGGGCGCGGCGGTTCGAAACGCCGTGCGGCGACGGCTGGCTCGTCTGGCGTTCCTGGGGAAGCGGCCCGCCCGTTCTTCTCGCCCACGGTTCGCATGGGGCGTGGTCGCACTGGATCCGCAACATCGATGCCTTGGCGGCGAATCGTACGGTTTGGGCGCCGGATCTTCCCGGCTATGGCGAATCGGCCACGCCGCCGCGCGAGGACCACGAGACATATTCTCATGTCCTTGCTGCCGGCGTGCGCCAGCTGATCGCGCCGGACATTCCCCTTGACGTTGTCGGGTTCTCCTTTGGCGGCGCCGCCGGCGCATACCTTGCCGTATTCCATCCCGATCTCGTGCGGCGTGTCGTTGTCGTGGGCACCGGCGGCCTGAATACGCCCGTCGGAAATGTCGCGCTGGTGCGATTGCGCGGTCTCGAGGGAGAAGAACGCCGCGCTGCGCAGCGGGCGCTGTTGCTAGCTCTCATGCTTCATAATCCTGCGAGCGCGGACGATCTCGCGGTGCATCTTCAGGCGATCAACGGACCGCGCGGCCGGTTCAATCCGGTGCCTTTCGTCCTGCCGGACAAGCTGCTGGAGGCCCTGCCCCGGCTCACGGTGCAAGTGGATGGCATTTGGGGCGAGCACGATCGGCCCCATCCGCCGGCCGATCAGGAAGCAGCGCTGCGCCGCTTCGACCCCAACGTAGATTTCCGGGTGATTGCCGACGCAGGGCATTGGGCGATGTACGAGCAGGCCGGCGCGTTCAATCGCGCGCTTCTCGATCTTCTCGGGCGGCCGCTGCGGCAAAGGCCGTGAGCGGCGCAGCAAGACGGAAGGGGTATCAATTCATGCTCACACATCCAATCCCGCGCGGGATTTACGCGCTCCTCGTTGTCTTGCTGGCGGCGACAGGGTCGCCGGCCGGGCGCGCCGCAGCGAGCGATGTCGGCGCGGCGGAAAACTGGGCAAGCCATGGCGCCGCCGCCGATGAGAGCGACTATAGCCGGCTTGATGCCATCAACACCGCAACGGTGAACCGCCTGGGCCTGGCGTGGTATCTCAATCTCCCTGGCGAAGCATCGCTTGAAGGCACGCCGCTGGCGGTGAATGGAATCCTTTATTTCACCGGCAGCTATGGCGCGGTCTATGCCGTCGATGCGAGGAGCGGGAAGCTTCTCTGGAAATACGATCCGCAAACCTGGAAGCACAATCCCGCCAAGATGCACTATTTCTTCGCCGTCAATCGCGGCGTAGCGTACGAAGACGGACGGATTTTTTCCGCGGCGCTGGACGGGCGGCTGTTCGCGCTCGACGCCAACACCGGCAGGCCGATCTGGAGCGTGGAAACCACGCCGCGCGATTCCGTCGAGGACATCACCGGCGCACCGCGCGCCTTCGATGGCAAGGTGCTCATCGGGGCCACGGGAGCCGATATGGGCGTCCGCGGTTCGGTTGCCGCCTACGATGCGGCGACCGGCCGGCAGCTCTGGCGCTTCTACACCATCCCGGGCACGCCGGAGCAGAACCGCGGCGATCCTGCCATGGAGCGCGCCGCCGCCACATGGCGCGGCGAATTCTGGAAGAACGGCTCGGGCGGCGGCGTCTGGGACAGCATCACCTACGATCCCGAGCTGAAACGGTTTTATATCGGCACCGCGAACGCCGATCCTTACGACTCGCAGGCGCGCAGCCCCGGCGGCGGCGACAACCTCTACACCGCCTGCATCGTCGCGCTCGATGCCGACACGGGCAAATACATCTGGCATTACCAGACTACGCCGCGCGACTCCTGGGATTACGATTCCACCCAGCAGATGACGCTGGCCGATCTGGTGATCGGCGGCGTCCACCGCAAAGTGCTGATGCAGGCGCCGAAAAACGGCTTTTTCTACGTGCTCGATCGCAATACGGGAAAGCTGATTTCCGCCGGCAAGATCGGCAAAGTCACCTGGGCCGAGCGCGTCGATGTCGCCACCGGCCGCCCTGTCGAGAACCCCGGCATAAGGTTCGAGAATTCGAGTTCGATCGTCCAGTGGCCGAGCGCCTCGGGCGCGCATAGCTGGCAATCGATGTCGTTCAGTCCGCGTACCGGGCTTGTTTACATTCCCGCCATGCAGATCGGCGGCCGGTTCTCGAAACGCGCACCGCAGGCAGGCGAGATCGCCGGCGGCGGATTGAGCATGGGCTCCGTCAAGGCCGATCCGGACGACGGGAAGGGCGCGCTTGTCGCCTTCGATCCGATGCGGAACAGAATCGCCTGGCGCGTGCAGCACGATGCGATGTGGAACGGCGGCACGCTCGCCACCGCCGGCGATCTGGTCTTTCAAGGCACCGCCGACGGCTATTTTTCGGCCTATGACGCGCGCAGCGGCAGGGAGCTGTGGAAATTCAATGCCGGTCTGGGAATCATCGGCGCCCCGATGAGTTTCTCGACGGGTGGAAAGCAATATGTTTCGGTTCTGGTCGGATTTGGCGGTGCGGCCTCGATCGGCAGCGATGTGTTGAATGTGGGATGGAAATGGGGCGCGCAGCCGCGCCGCCTCTTGACATTCGCGCTCGACGGCAAGGCGGTCTTGCCGGCCTCGCCGCTGCGCGACATGTCCGTTCATGCCCTCGACGATCCCAAGCTCGCGTTGAACCCGGCGGACGTGGCGGCGGGCCACATGCTCTTTATGCAGTGCGCGCTGTGCCACGGCCGCGACGCCGTTTCCGCCGGCGCCCCGGCGCCGGACTTGCGTGAATCACACATTGCGCTCGATCCGCAGAGCCTGTGGAAGGTCCTGCACGACGGCATACTGCTTCAGTCCGGGATGCCCCGGTTCGAAACCTTGAGCCGCAAGGAGGAGCAGGAGATTTACGCCTATATCCGCGCGCGCGCGCGTGCGGCGCTTCACAATCAAAGCTGAGGTTTTCCCGCTTGACTGTCATGGTCCAGCCGAGCGGAGCGAGGGCCGAGCCACCCAGTTAGCGCTGCGGGCGGTCCAGCCTTTGCACGAACCGCAATAGCCGATCCGTTTGCCTGCGGCGCCCCCCTTTGCCGCTCCGCGGGGGGAAAGTGGATTTCGGCGGGCAGGCATTCTAAATTCCCGACATGGATAAGCCCTATCAGACGTTCGACGACCAATCCGACGCCGCCACCTGTGCGCCGCGGCTGGCCGCCCTTCGCGCAGAGCTGGAAAAACGGAGCCTCGACGCCTTCATCGTGCCGCGGGCCGACGAGCACCAGGGCGAATACGTGCCCCAGCGCGCCGAACGCCTAGCGTGGCTCACAGCGTTTACCGGATCGGCCGGCGCCGCCATCGTATTGTGCGACAAGGCCGCGGTTTTCGTCGATGGCCGCTACACGCTGCAAGTCTCCCAACAAACCGACACGAAGCTCTTCGAACCGCGCGATCTGGTCTCGGAAGGCTTAGGCACATGGATCGAGAATCACTGCCCAAGCGGCGCAAAGATCGGCTACGACCCATGGCTTCATCCCATGGGTCAGATCGAAACATTGCGGACCTCCGCCGAAAAAGCCGGCGCCGAACTTGTTCCCTGCAAGACGAATCCGATTGACGCCATTTGGCAGGATCAGCCGCCTACCCCGCTGGCGCCTGCCATTCCGCACCGGCTTGCGCTTGCCGGCGAAGCTGCCGAGTCCAAGCGTACCCGCATTGCCGAGGAGATCAAAAAGCAGGGTGCGGATGCCTGCGTTCTGACACTGCCCGACTCGATCTGCTGGCTGCTCAACATGCGTGGCGGCGACGTTCCGCACACGCCGTTTGCGTTGGCATTCGCGATTCACAATGCCGACGGTTCGACCGATCTCTTCATGGATCAACGCAAAAGCTCGCCGGAGCTTGCGCGGCACCTGGGACATTCCGTCCGGCTGCACGCGCCGGACGAATTCGCCCCCGCGCTCGACGGACTGAAGGGCAAATGCGTCATCGTCGATCCGGCGATGGGAGCATCGGCGATTTTCGACCGTCTGAACGCCGCGGACGCCAAGATCAAGCGCGCTGCCGATCCGTGCCAGTTGCCCAAGGCATGCAAGAATCCCGTCGAAATCGAAGGAATGCGCAAGGCGCATATCCGCGACGGCGCCGCGGTTTGCCGATTCCTGGCATGGCTCTCGCGCGAGGCGCCTGGCGGCTATCTGACCGAAATCGATGCGGCAGAAGCGCTCGAAGGGTTTCGCGTGGCCACCGGCGCGCTGTCCGACTTGAGCTTCGATTCGATATCCGCAGCCGGGCCGCACGCCGCCATCCCGCACTATCGCGTCACGCGATCGAGCAATCGCAGGATCGCCCAGAACGAAATATTTCTCATCGATTCCGGCGCGCAATATCCGGACGGCACCACCGACATCACGCGGACCTTGATCATAGGCGAGCCGAGCCCGGAGATGCGCGATCGATTCACGCGCGTGCTCAAGGGGCACATCGCGCTGGCAACCGTGCGCTTTCCCCAGGGCACGACCGGCGCCGCTCTCGATGCCTTCGCACGCAGGGCACTATGGGAGGTCGGCCTCGACTACGATCATGGCACCGGCCATGGCGTGGGAAGCTATCTCTCGGTGCATGAGGGGCCGCAAAACATTTCCAAGCGGCCGGTCGCCCAGGGCCTGAAGCCCGGAATGGTCTGCTCCAACGAACCCGGCTATTACAAGGCCGGCGAATACGGCATCCGCATCGAGAACCTGATCGTGGTGACGGAACCCGAGGAACTTCCGGGCTGCGACCGAAAAACGATGCGCTTCGAGACCATTACGCTGGCGCCGATCGACCGCTCGCTGGTGAATGTCTCGCTGCTCACAGCCGAGGAACTTGGCTGGCTCAACGCCTATCACGCCCGCGTGCGGGATACGCTGGCGCCGTTCCTCGATGCGGAGACGAACGCCTGGCTTTCAGCTGTCACGCAAGCGCTTTAATGATCAGGCTTCCAACGGATTGATCCAGCGCAGCTGCGGAACGCGTGCGAAATCTCGGTCGTTGGAGCAGAGCGTCAGGCCGTGCTCTATCGCCAATGCCGCCAGATGAGCGTCCATGACAAAGCGAGAAGTCACCCTCACTACCGAGAACATGCTGTCGAGAATATCGCCATGCCGTTCGGTTGGCAGCGGAATCCACGTATTCTCTTCCTCGAGCCAACGCTGCACCTGCTGCCAGGCGTCACCGACGGACTCCGGCCGGGAAAAGCCTCTTGGATTGGACACAGTCCGGACGAACCCAAGCAAACTATGCCACGGCAGACCGACCCGAATACCGCTCAGTAGCGTCTCGTCCAGCCATTGCTTGGCCCTCTCGTGCTGGGCGACATTGCCCACATGCGCATAAACAAGCAGATTCGTATCCACAAGGATCATTCTCTTCCGAGCTTCTTCCGGTCGTATTCATCATCAAGCTCCGCGATAAGATCTTTGAGATCTGTGAAGAGCGGTGGACCAAGATCCACGACGTTGGTAGGCGAGTGTCTTCGTCTCTTCCGCGCGGGCTCTTCAAGCCGGTCGAGACCGCTGCGGATCGCCTCGTTGACGATCTCCTTCAAACGCATGTTTCGCTTTTTTCGCAGCCGCTCCAGGCGGACTACGTTGTCTTTGTCCAAGGTGAGCGTTGTCCTCATGCATCAAGACATCACATGATTGATGCTTTGATGTCAAGCGATTGGCCTCGAAATGCGAAAGCGAATGCTCTAGCCTGACGGGTATGAACGAGCCGATACACATCATTGGCGGCGGCCTCGCAGGCAGCGAAGCGGCCTGGCAGGCTGCGCGCATGGGCGCGAGAGTTGTTCTGCATGAGATGCGGCCGTTGAGCATGACCGAAGCGCACCGCACCGACGGTTTCGCCGAACTGGTTTGTTCCAATTCCTTCCGCTCGGATGATTGGCAGAACAACGCGGTCGGGCTGTTGCACGAAGAGATGCGCCGCGCCGGCTCCCTGATCATGCAGGCGGCGGACGAAAACAGACTGCCGGCCGGAGGTGCGCTAGCCGTCGACCGTGACGGATTCTCGCGGCGGGTCACCGCAGCCATCGAGCAGCTCGCAAATGTCGAAATTCGTCGCGAGGAGATCCGCGAGCTGCCTCGAGAGGCGTGGGGCTCGACGATCGTCGCCACGGGACCGCTCACATCGGCACCCTTAGCAAAAACTATTGCAGCGGCGACGGGTCACGACGCGCTCGCATTCTTCGATGCCATCGCGCCCGTCGTGCATCGCGATTCGATCGATTTTTCCGTAGCCTGGTTTCAGTCGCGCTACGACAAGAAAGGTCCGGGGGGCGACGGCGCCGATTACATCAACTGTCCGCTCGACGAGATTCGATACCGCGATTTCGTCGCCGCGCTGATCTCCGGCGAAAAGATATCGTTCAAGGAGTGGGAAGCTTCCACCCCCTATTTCGAAGGCTGCCTGCCGATCGAAGTGATGGCCGCCCGCGGTCCCGATACCTTGCGGTTCGGCCCCATGAAACCCGTGGGCTTGAGCGATCCGCGCACCGGGCGCCGCCCTCATGCCGTAGTGCAGCTGCGGCAGGACAATGCTTTGGCCACACTTTGGAACATAGTGGGCTTTCAGACCAAGCTGAAGCATGGCGAACAGACGCGGATATTCCGCACGATCCCGGGACTCGAAAACGCGCAATTCGCGCGGCTGGGCGGGCTTCACCGCAACACGTTCATCAATTCGCCGCGACTTCTCGACGAGAAACTCCGGCTCAAATCCAACCCGAGACTGCGATTTGCCGGCCAGATCACGGGCGTGGAGGGCTATATCGAGAGCGCCGCCATCGGTCTTTTAGCCGGCCGTTTTGCCGCCGCCGACATCATCGACCGTCCCGTTGTGTCTCCGCCGCCAACCACAGCGCTTGGCGCCCTGCTCAACCACATTATTGCCGGCGCCGACACAAAGACATTTCAACCCATGAATATCAATTTCGGGCTCTTCCCCGATGTCGAGCCGCAGGAACGCCGGCGCGGACGCGAACGCAAGCAGGCGCTCTCGGAGCGTGCCCTCGCCGATCTTGACCGATGGCTGGGGATCGATCATCACGCTTCAGCGTGAGTCAGAGCCGGCCCGAAAGCGCCGCCCGCAGCAATGAAAGTTGCCGCCGATAAACCGGCGGCGCCTCCCGGCGGCGGAACGGATCGAAGCCTGCGCGCATCATAGGTTTCAAATGCGTGCGGACCAGCGCTGCGGGCAACGCGGCAACGAGCGCCTCGCGTGGCGCTGGACGGGCGTTGGCTCGCGCCAGGTGCTCCTTTGCCCGCACGCCGAGCCGGCGCAGGACCGGTCCAAGCACGCCACTGTTGGAGCCGGAAAAGACGGCTTCCCGGTCAATGCCCGCGGCGGCAAGCATGTCGAGCGGCATGTAGAGCTTCCGACAGGCGGCGTGAAATGGAACCGACCGCAACAGACCAGCCAGCGCATAGGCTATGCCGGCGTGGCGCAGGTAATCGTCGGCGTCCGCGCCAAGAACATGCGCCGCGATCTTCATCACGGCAGACGAAGTTGCTTCGCAATAGGCCTCGAGCGCGGCGAGATCGGCGAACGTCTCCGGTCCAAAATCGAACTCCCGCGCGTCGAGCATGGCGGAAAACAGCGGCAGAGGAACGGACGAGCTGGCGAACAGTTCGGCGAGTGCCTCTGCAACGGGATGCGCCCGCGGCCGGCCTAGGGCCGCCTCCTCGACCGTCTCGCGCCACCATTGCAGGCGCACCGCCGCGAGCATCGGCTCGCGGCCGCGCTCGGCCAGCCTCGCGATCTCGTAATTGAACGCGTAAAGCGCAAGAAACACCGGTCTGGCTTGAGCCGGGGCAAACAGGCTGGCCAGATAGCGATCCGGGTCGTGTCGTCTGACCGTCTCGGCACAGCTCGTCAGCGCGTCTTCAAGCCGCATCCCGCCAACCCAAAATAAAGAGCCGCCCGGCGCCCCGAGCGGCTCGAACCGAAGCGTGCGGAAAATTAGACGAAGTGCGATGCCGCAATCATGCCAACGAGCATCGGTATGGAAAGCACCGTGTTGATGCGCGAAAACATGCCGGCCGTCTTTGCGGCAGCCGCCTTGGCCTCCTTCGAAAGATCGGGATATTTGTTGGCGATATTCAGCGCCCGTTGCTGATTTGGCCAGATCACGAACCAGACGTTGAACCACATGATGGTGCCGAGCCACATGCCAACGCCGATCATCAGGCTTTGCTGATCGCTGAATGCGCCATTGGAGTCGATGATGTCGAGCGTATAGGCGTGAGCCAGATAGTGCCCCGCCCATCCATCCTTCGACCACGCCAGAAGAATTCCAAAGATGATCGTGCCCATGGCGGCCCAGCGGAACCAGAACAGCGCCGCGGGCGTGATATATTTTCCGAGCGCCGGACGAAGCTCTTCCGGGATCTTTGGCGTGGTGGGCGTGGAAACGAAATTGAAATACCACAGCAAACCGATCCACATCACACCGGAAATGACGTGCAACCAGCGCAAGATGAAAGGCCAGAAGTCGACATTCCCGTGGTTCACCCGGAAAAATATGAAGAAAACGGCGAGCGCCAATATCACGCCGGTGATCACCGCATTGCGAAGATCGGACAGAAATGCAGCCATATCGATGGACCTCCCCTAATGGTCGATTGAGTTTGTTAACGCGAATTTACCACAAATTCCACCGAATCCAGCCTGGCCCCTCCCCATGCTAGAGCGCCAGCCGCTTGGGCCGGAACGAGCGAAGCCAGCTGACGACGATGAGGCGGGTCACGTTGAAGGAGGTATAGAAGGAGGTCACGATGCCAACCCCGAGAGCGACGGCAAATCCCCTCACCGGGCCTGAGCCGAGCTGAAACAGGATCAACGAAGCGATCAGGTGGGTGGCGTTGGCGTCGATAATGGTCGTGAAGGCGCGCTGAAAGCCCTGATCGATAGAGGCAATGATGGTGCGTCCGTTGCGTTGCTCTTCACGAATGCGCTCATAGATCAGCACGTTGGCGTCCACCGCCATGCCCATGGTCAAGACGATGCCGGCTATGCCCGGCAGCGTGAGCGTCGCCCCGAACATGGTCAGGATCGCGATCAGGAACATCATGTTCAGCATCAAGGCCGCATCGGCAAAGAGCCCGAACAGACCGTAGCGCAGCACCATGAAGACACAGACGAGGACCAATCCGCCAAGTGCGGAAAATTTGCCGGCCTTGACCTGATCGGCGCCGAGTTCCGCCCCCACCGTGCGTTGCTCTATGGCATGAAGCGGTGCGGGAAGCGCACCGGCCTCGATGATGCCGGCAAGTTCGGTGGCGCCTTCCACGGTGAAATTGCCCGTGATCACACCGCTGCCTGCCAAAATCGGGCCCTGGATGACGGGTGCGGTGATGATCTCCCTGTCGAGGACGATGGCAAAACGCCGGCCGACATTCAGCCTGGTGGCTTCGCCGAATTCGCGCGCTCCGACCGTGTCGAAACTGAAATCGATGTCCGGCTGGCCCGTCTGCTGATCGAAATCCTGCCGGGCGGATTTCAGCCGATCGCCATTGACGAGGATTCGGCGCTCCACCAGGAGGGGCGGCAGCTTCATCCCGTTCTTTTCCGCCTGCTGAGAAATGAGTTCATCGCCGATCGGGATAATTCCCTTCTCCGCCTGCTCGATGTCGCCGTTGTCGTCGACAAGCTGGAAGGTCATCTTGCCGGTCTGGCCGAGGTCGCGGATAAGGCGGGACGGATCCGACAGTCCGGGCACCTGCAAGACAATTCGGTTGTCGCCTTCGCGGGTGATGGTGGGCTCGCGCGTTCCGAGCTTGTCGATGCGGCGGCGGACGACCTCCAGCGATTCCGCCATTGTGGCTTCCTGCGTGTACGTCCTGAAGCCGTCCGTCATCTTCATGACGAGCGTCTGATTGCCCGGCTCGAGTTGGTCGTAGGAGCGCTGCCCGACGGACAGAAGCGAGCCGCCGACCGCGGGGTTGAGATCGTCAAGTATCGACTTGGCTTCATCGTAGCGGGCGGGATCGAGCACGCGCAGCGAAACGGAGTTGGCGTTGGTCTTCAGATCCGTATAACCGATATGCGCCTTGCGCAGACGCACGCGGACATCTGCCGTCAGGGATTCGAGCTTGTCCTTGTAAACCTGATCGATACCCACCTCGAGCAGCACATAGGAACCGCCCTGCAGATCGAGACCGAGCGTCAGCGAATTGGAGGGCAGCCAGGAGGGCATCCGGGAGACAACCCAGGCCGGCAGGGCGTTGGGCAATGCGAACAGTATCCCCGCGGCCAGAATGAAGCCGGTGAGAATTTTATACCAATTGGGAAACTGCAGCATGACGCTTCGATGCTAACCCTTGTCGGCGTTTGTTTCGGTGGACTGCGCTTTGGCGCGCACTTCAGTCAGCGTGTTTTTGAGCACGCGAACCTGAACGTTGTCGGCGACCTCGACCATGACTTCCGCATCGTCCTTTACCTTCGCCACCCGCCCGACAATTCCGCCGGCGGTCACGACCGTGTCGCCGCGACGCAGGTTATTAAGCATTTCCTTGTGCTGTTTGGCGCGTTGCTGTTGCGGCCGGATCGTAAGAAAATAAAAGATCGCAAACAGGGCGACCATCAGCGTAATGGGGGAAGCAATGATCTGCTGTAGTGTCATCTCGAGGCGCGCTCAAACAGTTCCGGCGGGGTACATATCAGGCGGCGGACTATAGCTGCGGACCTTGTCATTGCAACCACCGGGGGGAACGGCCATGAACGGCAAAAACGAGGATGCTCTGGAGCGGCTTGCTACCGCCCTGGAGCGCTTGGCGCCTGCGGCCCTGCCAGCCGAGGCTCCGATGGACGGCCAGGCATTTACTTGGGAGCCGGCGCAGGGCGGGCTGCTGGCGGTCCCTGACGTGGCAAGCCTGCCTCTTGCCCTGCTGAGGGGCATCGACCATGCTCGCGACACGCTGTTCGAGAACACGCGTCGATTTGCCGATGGGCTGCCCGCCAACAATGCTCTGCTTTGGGGCGCCCGCGGCATGGGCAAGAGTTCGCTCGTCAAGGCCGTGCACGCCCAGGTGAACCGAGGCCGCGCTCCCGGATCGCGGCTCGCCCTGGTGGAAGTGCATCGCGAAGACATTGCAACCCTGCCCGTTCTGCTGAGGCTGTTGCGCAAGAGCGGCAGGCGCTTTCTTCTTTATTGCGACGATCTTTCCTTCGACAAGGACGATACGAGCTACAAGTCGCTGAAGGCGGCGCTGGAAGGCGGCATCGAGGGCAGACCCGAAAATGTGCTCTTCTATGCCACCTCGAACCGCCGCCATCTCATGCCGCGCGACATGATGGAAAACGAGCGCTCCACGGCCATCAATCCGTCGGAAGCCGTGGAGGAGAAGGTCTCCCTCTCAGACCGGTTCGGTCTCTGGCTGGGTTTTCACAACTGTAGCCAGGATGAATACCTCGCCATGATCGACGGTTATCTTGCCCATTACGGCATCGCCATGGATACGGCGGAATTGAGGACACGCGCGTTCGCCTGGGCGAGCGGGCGCGGCGCGCGATCCGGGCGCGTGGCGTGGCAGTTCGTGCAGGACCTTGCAGGCGAACTGGGCCAGCGTCTGGGCTAATGTGCGATGAAACCGGATCGGATTGGGATCGCACGCGGTTACCGCGAGCGCGCGCATCCTTGCGCGTCACGACGGCCGAAGACGCCGCGCTCCCAGTGCACCTTGATCACATCGCGCTAATCGTTCGACGCCAGCAAGAGCTTCGGGTTGACGGGCCTTGCGCCTCTGCGAATCTCAAAGTGCAGCTGCGGGCGATCGACGTCGCCGGTGGCGCCGGCAAGGCCGATGACCTGCCCTTTGCCGACATGGTCGCCGCGGGCAACCGTCAGGCTTTCCGCGTGGGCGTATGCGGTCACGTAACCGTCGTCGTGCTGGATAAGAACGAGATTGCCGTAGCCTTTGAGTTCGTTGCCGGCATAGCGTACGGTACCAGCTGCCGCGGCACGGATCGGCGTTCCGGCTCGCGCCGCGATGTTGATGCCGTCATTCCTTTCGCCATTGCCCGAGTCACCGAAGGGTAAAATTATCCTGCCCTCGACCGGCCAGACGAATTGCTCGCGGCTATCGGCCGCAACCATCCGTTCCCGCGAGGCATAGTGCAACCCGTTCCCGTGGCGGCCAACCTTGGCCCCGACACGCAGCAGCGGCGGAAGGCGACGAACCCAGACATGCGCTGACTCGAGTTTCCATGCATGGATCGGCTTCGGCGGCGCAGCGTAACGGCGTATTAACGCGTTTGCGGCTTCGTCGAGCACTGCCTCACGGGTTTCTCCTGACATAGCCGGGACGCGGAGAACCTCGCCAGGATAAAGACGGATGTCCTCTCTCAGCCTGTTGAGCCGGATAACCGCCGCCACGGAAGAATCGTATCGCGTTGCAATGGTCGATACGGTATCGCGCGGACGCACGATAACGGTGAAATAGGTTGGCTGGGGGCGCTCGGCGGCATGGGCAGCGCTGTCGGCATCCGCCAACACGAGCGAGACCGCGGCTAAGAAAAGGGCCGTACGGTGTTGCCAATCAGCTCTTCGCCTGTGCGTCATGGGGTCTTTCCTGTGGCAGGCTCGGCACCATCGGAACGAACGCAACGGGGATCAGCACTTCGCGTATCGTGGTGCCGTTCATTCGTATAATCTTCACCAAGTGTTGCGAAATGCTTTCTGCCGACGCCGGCGCGCCCTCCGGGGCTACTAAAATGCCGCCCGGCTTCAGCTGGTCGATCAGGGTCTGTGGCACCTCGGCCACAGCCGCCGTAAGAAGAATGCGATCGAATGGCGCCTGCTCGGGCCAGCCCAGAAGCCCATCGGCGCAACGCGTAACGATATTGTGAAGTTTCAGCGCCTTGAACCGCGCCTGAGCGAGGTTCAGCAGCGGTCTGTGCCGCTCTACGGTGTAAACCATCCGGCAAAGCAGGGACAGGACTGCCGCCTGGTACCCCGATCCGGTGCCGATCTCGAGCACGCGGTGCTTGATATCGAGTTCAAGTGCCTGTGTCATGTACGCGACCACATAGGGCTGACTGATTGTCTGGCCGCAGGCGATAGGCAGGGCGTTATTCTCGTAAGCCGAAGACTGGAACGCCTCCTCCACGAACACGTCGCGCGGCGTTCTCTCGATGGCGGCCAGAACGGAATTGTCGGTGATGCCCTGCCCGCGCAGTGCCATAACCAGCGCAATGGGGCGATGGTCGCTCATACCTTCTGCGGCGGACCGTTGATTTGCGATTTCAGAAGATCGCGCACGCGGTATTCGGTCAGGTTGAGATGCAGGGGCGTGATCGATATGCGCTTCTTGGCGACGGCACAGAGGTCCGTACCCTCGGGAGGCCGGCTGCGAACCCGCTTGAAGCCGATCCAGTAATAAGGATTGCCGCGGGCATCGACGCGCTTGTCAAGCGTCGCCGTCTGCAGATCCCGCTTGCCTTGCTCCGTCACCTCCACCGCCTCGACCCGATCGGGCGGACAATCGGGAAAGTTGACGTTGATCAGCACGTCGCTGGGCCAAGTCACCTCGACCAGCTTGCGGACCACACCCGGCCCAAGTTTCTCGGCACAAGCCCAATGGACCTCGCGATCCTCACCGAAGCCATAGGCCTGGGAAAGCGCAATCGAGCGAAAGCCGAGCGCGGTTCCCTCCATGGCACCTGCGACGGTCCCCGAATAGGTGATGTCGTCGGCGATGTTGGAACCGCGATTGACGCCCGAAAGCACAAGCGATGGCGGCGCATCGCCCATGAGGCTGGCCACGGCCATCATCACGCAATCCGTCGGCGTGCCCGAGACCGCAAAGTGCCGCTCATCGATCTGCCGCAGGCGCAGCGGCAGGCTCAGAGTGAGGGAATGCGATGCCCCCGACTGCTCCGTCTCGGGCGCTACAACCCACACATCGTCGCTGAGCGCGCGCGCGATCCGTTCGGCGACGGCGAGTCCCGGCGCGTGAATTCCATCGTCGTTGGTCACGAGGATTTGCAGGGGCGCAGACTTGTCGCTCATCAGGCCGGAACGCCAATACGTTTGAGCCCGCCCATATAGGGCTGCAACGCTTCCGGAACGGCGATCGATCCATCCGGCTGTTGGTAATTTTCGAGCACGGCCACCAGCGTGCGGCCGGCCGCGAGGCCCGAGCCGTTGAGCGTGTGGACGAACCGCGTCGATTTTTCGCCATTGGGACGATAGCGCGCATCCATGCGGCGGGCCTGAAAATCGCCGCAGTTGGAGCACGACGAGATTTCGCGAAACCGGTTCTGACCCGGCAGCCAAACCTCGATGTCGTAAGTCTTTCGCGCCGCAAACCCCATGTCGCCGGCACAAAGCGTCATGACGCGGTGATGCAATCCCAGCCGCTTGAGAACCCCCTGGGCGCAATCCGTCATGCGTTCGTGTTCGGTTTCCGACGATTCGGGCGTCGCGATCGAGACGAGTTCGACCTTGGAGAACTGATGCATGCGGATCATGCCGCGGGTGTCCTTGCCGGCCGCACCGGCTTCGGCGCGGAAGCAGGGCGTCCAGGCCGTGAACCGTAACGGCAATGTTTCCTCGTCCAAAATTCTCTCGCGAACGTAATTTGTAAGGGGCACTTCGGCGGTGGGAATAAGCCAGAAGCGATCAAGTAATTCACCGGCGCGAACATCCAGGGGAAATTCAGTCGGAAGCTCACCTCTATCAAATTCGTCCCGGGCTTGGCTGAAAGCTTCCCTGATGGATTCAAAGGTCGTAGTCGCAAATAGATCATCTTTGAATTTCGGCAGCTGGCCGGTCCCGAAAGCCGCCCGATCCCGCACCAGCAACGGCGGCGAGACTTCGGTATAGCCGAATTCCTGCGTATGCAGATCGAGCATGAAATTGCCGAGCGCGCGCTCGAGCCGGGCAAGCGCCCCTTTCAGGAAGACAAACCGCGCACCTGAAACCTTTGCAGCGCCTTCGAAATCCATCATGCCCAGCCGTTCGCCAAGCTCGCAATGCTCGTGCGGTGATTCCAGATTCGGCGGCGTGCCCCAGCGGCGCGAAAGAAGTTCGACGTTTTCCGATTCGTCCTTGCCGTCCGGAACATCGGATGCCGGAATGTTGGGGATCGATGCAACTATGTCGTCAAGCGAAGCTTTGAGGCGCCGCTCACGCTCTTCGCCTTGCTGAATCTCCTCTTTGAGGCTCGCCACTTCCGCCATCAGCGCCTGGGCACGCGCTTCGTCCTTCTGCGCTTTGGCCTGACCGATCTGCCGCGACGCTTCGTTGCGACGCGCCTGCGCTTCCTGAAGTCGCGTCAGAAGCGCGCGCAACTCCTTGTCTTTCGCCTCGATCTCATCGCCCGCGGCCTGCGCGGTTTGGATGCCGCGCCGCTTCAGGCCCGCAACGAAGGCAGCCTTGTCTTCTCTAACGGAGCGAATATCGTGCACAACGCCTCCGGCGACGGCTTCGCGAATCGGCGGCCCGTAATGGCATGGCCGATTCGTGGCGTAAAGTGGCGTCGGTCACGTTGCGGCGCGCGCCGCATCGTCTTGGGCACGCTGGCGCTCGAAGAAATATACGAGCCAGATCGAGACTTCGTAGAGGAAGACGAGCGGAACAACGAGACTGAGCATGCTGAAAACGTCGGGCGGCGTCACGACCGCCGCAACGGCGACGATGCCGAGAACGGCAAAGCGGCGCGCGGCTCGCAGCTGCGCGCTCGAAACGATTCCCACGCGTCCCAACAACGTGAGCAGCACCGGCAGCTGAAAGCAAAGCCCAAACGCGAATATCAACGTCATTACGAAATCGAGATATTCGCTGGCCCTGGGGAGAAGCTCTATCCCCAGGCTCCCATTGCCGCCCGCGGTCTCGTAGCTGGTGAAGAAGCGGATCGCGAGCGGCAGCATGATGTAATAGACAAAGGCTGCACCCGTCACGAAAAGCACCGGCGTAGCCACCAGAAACGGCAGAAACGCCCGACGTTCGTGCGTATAAAGTCCGGGTGCGATGAACATCCACGCCTGCGCGGCGATGATCGGGAAAGACAAACAAAGCCCGCCGAAGAATCCGACCCGCACGTAAGTAAAAAAGATTTCGTAGAGCTGCGTGTAGATCAGGTGGTGGTTCGGATGCCCTGCCAGCGCCTGGTCGAGCGGAGCCTTCAGGAAGGCGTAGATCGGCCGGGCGAACGCAAAGCAGATGAAAAAGCTCGCAACAAGTGCCAGGACCGAATAAATCAGCCGCTTTCTGAGCTCCACGAGATGATCGAGCAACGGCGCCTTCGTGGCGTCGATGGCGGCCTCATCGTCGGGAGTGGGGGCAATCACAGCCGTGGGGCGTCTTGCATAAGAGCCGGCGCGCCGGGATCTGCCACATCCTGCATGGGCTCCTTGTTATGCTGTCCAGGTATATCGGGCGAGGGTGCAGGCAGGTCCGGCGGAAATGCCGGCTGGGCTGTTGCGCTGTCGATTTCCGCCAGCGGGCGCTTGGCACGGAGTGCCTCGATTTCCGCGCGCAGTTCGTCGAGTTCCGACTGCCTGGCCATCTCATCGAAACTCTTGCGGAATTGGTCGGCCATGGAGCGCGCCTTGCCGACCCAGCGCCCCGCCGTACGCATGATCTTGGGCAGATCCTTGGGGCCCACGACGATAAGCGCCACGATCAGAACAAGAAGAATATGGCTCCAACTGAGATCGAACATGGGTTCGGCAGCCGCCTAGTGGCCTGCGGTCTGATCCTTCTTCGCCGCCTCTTCTCGTCGGTCCGGAATGGCGTGCTCGTCATCCGGCTCGCTCAAGCCTTTCTTAAAGCTGCGGATGCCTTTTGCCACATCCCCCATCAGGTCGGAAATTTTGCCGCGACCGCCGAACAGCAGCACCGCAACAATGGCTAGTATAAGGATGTGCCAAATGCTCAGCGTACCCATGGACAACTCTCCTTCGGCCTCTATCTTGGCGGGGCGCGGGCCACACCAAGGTCCTGGCGCCCCCTTAAACCCCCGCCGCCCCTCGGCATGCAAGCTCAGGCGATGTGGATCTCGCCCTTTCGGCCGAATGCTGCCGCAACTTCGCCTAATCTTTTCTGAACGGGCTCGCCGGCAATCATTTCGCGCCTGCGGGAGATTTCGAGCAGCACGCGCGTTGGCGTCATCCGCAAGCGGTAATGGGGGAGTTCGCCCACCGCGGAAGCCGAGAGCGCGAAACCGAGCCTGGCTGCCAGCCCGATGCGCAGCGCGGTGCTTGCGTCGTCCTCGCTGAGCAGGCCCCTGATATCCATTTCTCGGGGCTGTTCCTCGTCGCCGGAGTAGCGATGAAAGACGGCGGTTGCGATAATGGCGCGCGCGCGATGTCCGGCACCGGCAAGGGGCGCCGTCAGAACCTGATTGAATGCCCCCTGCGCCCGCTCGTCGGGATGCCGGCGCCACCCGACGTCGGAAAACAGACAGATCGCCTGGCGGATGCGGCGCATTTCTGCCGCTTCGTCGGCAAAGAGCGGGCTGCTCCAGCTAAACAGCTCCTCGGCATGGGACGGAACCCTGCTGATTCGCTCGTTCATGGCGGCGGCAAAGGCGATCAACGGATCCTTGGCACGCTCTTCGGGTGTGAGATGGGCGAACAGCAGGCCTTCGCGCAGTCCATAGGCCGAGACAACCACGTCCTTGAGCTCGCCGGCCAGCAACAAGCGTTCGAGCACGACGGCTCCGAAGGGGAGCGCCTCGGCGCGCCGGCGGGGGACACTGCGCATCTGGGACAATGATCTGCGCGACTGTTGCGCCAGGACCTTGCAGAGCTTCAGGGCGCGCGACGCCGGAAACCGGTAATTGTGAAGGACATGAAGCGGGTATTCCTCTTTGTCCATATCCAGGCGGGCGAAGCTTCGCCACACCCCGCCTACGGCAAAAAGGGAGCGGCCCTTCAGCGAACCCAGCTTTCCGAGCTGCTCCAGCCCGTCGTCCACGATGTCCCGCGCCCTGTCGGTATCGCCGTGGGCCACATCCATCAGCCGTAATGGACCAATGGGAAGCGTCAAGGCGGCTCCCTTGCGGCCGCCCTTCACGGTCACCATGTCGAGGCTTCCGCCGCCCAGATCGGCCACCAGACCGTCCGCCGGCGGAATCCCGGCCAGCACCCCCTCGGCCGCCAGCCCGGCCTCCTCTTCGCCCGAAAGTATCCGTATGGCTCCGCCCCAGGCAACCTCAGCCTGCCGGATGAATTCCTGTCCATTGGCGGCGTCCCGCGCGGCGGCCGTGGCAACCGCCTCGCGGGTGGCCACGCGATGGGCATCCGCCAGCATGCGAAATCTGCCCAAGGATTCCAGCGCAAGCCGCATGCCTTCCCGGTGCAGCTGTCCGGTGCTCACCATGTCGCGCCCGATCGCGCAAATGGCTTTTTCGTTGTGCACGACGGCCGGGATTCGCGACAGCGACTCGTAGATGACAAGCCGGACCGAGTTGGAGCCGATGTCCACCACAGCCATCGGGCCGCCGCGGGTTCGGCTCCTCCGCGCGGGCAATGCGCCCCGCGCCTCGGTGACATGGGCTTCGGAAATCGTGCTCACGGCGGTCAATCCGGTCGCGCAGCTATGGCTACCGGCAGCGGCTGGTCGATCTTGAGCGCACGACCGCGACCGGAGAGCGAAGGATTGGTCATGAAATAGGTATGCGCCGAGAACGCATCGTCCTCTTCCGCATCTGGATCGCGAACGTAGGTTCCATCCGGCAGCATGTACCAGCTTTGAGCCTGGTCCTTGAGCAGCGCAACCATGATCTGGCCAAGAACCTGTTCATGGACCGTGGCATTTTCAATCGGGACCAGGGCTTCGACCCGGCGATCCAGGTTGCGCGGCATCCAATCGGCGGAAGAAATGAACACTTTGGCTTTGGCGGACGGCAGTCCATGGCCCGCCCCGAAACAGACGACGCGCCCGTGCTCCAGGAAGCGCCCCACAATGCTCTTTACACGGATGTTTTCCGACAGGCCCGGAACACCGGGCCGCAGGCAGCAAATGCCCCTGATGACAAGCTCGACCCGCACCCCGGCCTGGCTCGCACTGTAGAGTTTATCGATGATGGCCGCATCCACCAGGGAATTGAGTTTGGCCCAGATCGCCGCCGGACGGCCGGCCTGGGCGTGCACGATTTCCTGCTGGATGGCATCGACGAGCGTTCCCCGCAGCATGATCGGAGAAATCGAAATCTTTTCCAGCGCCACCGGCTCGGCATAGCCGGTCACGTAGTTGAAGATCTGGGCTGCGTCGCGACCCAGCGCAGGATCGGCGGAGAACAAGGAGAGATCGGTATAAACTTTGGCCGTCACCGGGTGGTAGTTGCCGGTACCGAAATGCACGTAGGTCCGCAGGTGCTCTCCCTCACGACGCACGATCAGACTCACCTTGGCGTGCGTCTTGAACTCGATGAAGCCATAGACGACATGGGCGCCGGCACGCTCCAGATCGCGGGCCCATTTGATGTTGGCAGCCTCGTCGAAGCGCGCCTTGAGCTCGACAATGGCCGTGACCGATTTGCCCGCCTCGGCCGCTTCGATCAGCGCCTTGACGATGGGGGAATCCTCCGACGTGCGATAGAGCGTCTGCTTGATGGCGACAACGTCGGGATCGGCAGCTGCCTGGCGCAGGAACTGCACGACGACGTCGAAGCTTTCGAAGGGATGATGAACGATGATGTCCTTGGCGCGGATTGCGGCATAACAGTCTCCGCCGTGGTCGCGAATGCGCTCCGGGAACCGGGCTATGAAAGGCTGAAATTTCAGATCGGGCCGTTCGTCGAGAATGAGGCTTCTGGTATCGGAGAGACCGATCAAATGATCGACAATGACTATCTCCGAGCTCTTAAGCGCGAGATTATGGGCAATGTAGCGCCGCAAGTCGGCGGGCATGGACACGCTGCAGACCAGATGAATGACCGAGCCGCGTCGCCGCCGCTTCAACAGGCTCTCGAATTGCCGGACCAGGTCCTCCGCTTCCTCCTCGATCTCCACATCGCTGTCGCGCACGATGCGAAACAGCCCCGATCCCACGACCGCATAGCCTGGGAAGAGGCGATCCAGATAAAGACCCAGCACGTTCTCGAGCGAAATGAACCGTGCCGCTCCACCGTCCTCGGGAAGCCGGACAAAGCGTTGCAGCTGGGACGGAATAGGAAGCAGCGCGTCCATTCCCTTGCCGTCGCGTTTTCGCGTGAGCTTCAGCGCCAGGCAGAAACCCAGGTTGGGAATGAACGGGAACGGATGCCCGGGATCGAGAGCCAATGGCGTCAGGACAGGGAAAACCTGCTCGAACAGCTCGCTGTCCAGCCAGACGCGGTCGACGTCCGAGAGCTCTGTCGGTCCCACAACGGCGATGCCCGCATCGCGCAATTCCTGCTGCAGCGAGGCCCATATGCGCTGCTGATCAAAAATCAACTCGGTGGCCGCCTGGTCGACACGGGCGATCTGCTGGGCCGGTGTCAGCCCATCGTCGCTTGGTTCCGTGACGCCGGCTGCAACCATTCCTTTCAGTCCAGCAACCCGGACCATGTAGAATTCGTCGAGATTTGATGCCGAGATCGACAGAAAGCGCAGCCTTTCCAGAAGCGGATGACGGTGGTTCTGCGATTCGTCCAGCACGCGCCGGTTGAAGGAAAGCCACGAAAGCTCGCGGTTTATGAAGCGCTCGGGCGAGCGCGGATCGATAGCAGCACTAAGCAAAAGCGATTCGGGACTCAAATGCGCAGGCTCCCCATGCGCATGTTCGTCCCCGGAAACTGCCGGCTGCTCGGTCTTCGCCCGTAGGGTGGCCATTTCTGAATCGCCGATTTGCACGACCATCAAGCTAAATGAATTTAGTCACCCTGTCACTGCGCCGCTTTTTATCGTCGCCAGAAGCTCGCGGACCAGGGCGAGCGTCACCGGCTTCGATTTGGCAAGAGCGCTGCGGTCCAGCAACATCACGAAATCCCTGATCGCGGCTGGCGATCGTTCGAGCGAGCGCAGCATGCATTCGACGACGGCATCTGGAACTGTCAACTGGCAATCCGCGAACAACTTGTGGGCGATTGTGGCGAGCAACGCATCGTCGGGAGCCCAGATCGGAAAGCTCGCTGCGGCTGCGAAGCGTGAACGAAGATCCGGCAGCGCAGACGGCCATTCGCCAGGCGGCTGCCGGCCGGTGAGCAGCACAGGCGCTCTCGGCGACGCGGCCTCCAAAACCCGAAACAACGCCCGCGCGCACAATTCCTCATGGGAGGCACGATCGACGTCCTCCACGATCAGTGGTGCCAAAGCGCCCAGCCCTGCTATCGAATCGGCGAGACGGGAGGCTTCAACAATGGGGGCCCCGGAGAGGTGTCTCCAAATGGAAGCAATGTGGGATTTGCCCGAACCGCTGGGACCGTAAATTGCCACTACCGGGACCGCCCAATCGGGCCAGGAATCGATGAAGGCGATTACCTGGGAATTCGTTGCCGCAACGATGAAATCTTTGCGCCCGGTTGCGCCGGCGGATTGCAAAGGAAGGGCAAGCTGCGCGGCCATCGGGACATCTCAGGCGGCGTGCCGCTGGCGTAGGGCGAAGGCCCTGATCCACACGGCCGCATAGGCGAACCACGATGCCGCCGTGACCGCCGCAGTCACCATCGCGGCAATTCCTGCAAGCTCCTGCCAATGGAGGTCGAAAGCCAGCAGGAAAAGCGAAAGTCCCACATAGGCGATTTGTGCGGCGGTGCTGAGCTTGCCGATCGCAAGCGGGGCGATTCGCAGTGGAAAGGTTAGGATATGCGCAAGTGCGATAGCCGCGATAATGGTCACGTCGCGTGCGATGACCAGCGCTGCCAGCCAAGGCGGCGAATAACCCAAAATGGTCAAGGCCAAGAAAGCCGCAAGCATCAATAGCTTGTCGGCGACCGGATCGAGATAGCGGCCAAACGGCGTGGCAAGGCCGAAGCGCTTGGCCAGAAATCCATCGGCCGCATCGCTGAGCCCAGCAAAGACGAAGACGCCCAATGCCGCGCGATCCGCGCCGCTCATCAGGAGAAATGCGAATGCGGGCGCGCAGACGAGCCTGAGCGCTGTCAGCAGATTTGGCAAATGCTTGAACAGACCGCTCACTGGTCGTCCGCGTCGGAACTCGCCGTCTGCGTGGAGAGCATCCACGTCCCATCCTGGCTTGAAAGCGCAAGCCCGGCCTGGGACAGCTGATCGGAAAACTGGTCTTGCGTTCCCACATAACTGATAGCGATCCGCGCTTCGCCGATGTTCATGGCCATCACGAAGACTTCAGTGACCGAGGGGATGGCGGCGAGCTTCTGCTGCAGCGCGCTCCATGCCGAAAGCGAATCGATCCGGACGTCCGCAACAAGCTTCGAGCGCCTTCCGAAATCGATCGCCGAGCGTGCCTTCCAGGCATCGACGATGGCACCGGCCGCAGCGTCTGCGGCACTTACATAGGCTTTGGCGGTTGGCGTGCGCGGCGGAACCGGAACAACCACATCCGGAATGGCCGGGGAGGGCCCAGGACCGAGTCGCTTCAATTTCACCGTGAGCTGGCCGTTACCGGCCTGCAGTTGCGCAAGATAGACATCCTGTGCATGCGCCCGAGCTGCGGCAGGCTGCACATCTTGCCACACCGACGTGGCGAGATCGAGCGACCCAAGCGCAGACACGTCCCCCTGCGGCATAACCAGCGGGACCGATCCGGCCGACAGATGCGGATCTGCCCATGCCGCGGTCCAGGCGCCGCTCGGCTGAAACTCCGGCGCCATGGGGATAACGAGAATCGGCCGCGCCTGTGCATCGGTATAGGCGATGTCGTTTCGCTGCAAAATGCGGCGAACGGCTTCGGCATTGAAGACATAGGTCATGCTGGCGACATAGCGTGTGGTCGAGCGCCGTTCGTTGCCGGGAATGTAATTGCGAACAATGCGCTGCAAGGTCAGGTCGTCCAATTGCGGTTGCCGGAGCCAGTCCTGCTGTTTGGTGAGATGGCGGTAGAGCGTCGTCCAGGCGCGGGCACGGCCGGCATTGATGGCGATCGTCGCGGCTTCCGTTGCCGAGGCGGCCGTAGCATCGACCTGTATTCCGCCGACCGTAAAGGGATCCTGTGGCGCCCGCTCCGCGTGCGCGGCTTGAAAGCCTAGGATAAGCAGGACGATAAAGACGAGCCGTTGCATGGGGAGCCTTTCGACGGGGCGGACTATAATGGGCGCGTCGCGCGCCGGAAAGTCGGTGGATATTGCAGCAGATTGCGTCCTTTTGGGGCGGCGAACCGACGGAATTCGGTGGCCCGCGCCATCGGCCGTCTGCTATCTGCCGATTATGACACCGGAGCCCGGTTGAATGACCAAGCGCAAACGTGTGGCAGTTCTGATTTCCGGCCGCGGAAGCAATCTCCGGGCTCTGATCGAGGCCGCCGCCCATCCCGATTACCCTGCAGAGATTGCCCTGGTGCTGTCGAATGTGGCCGGCGCCCCGGGGATCGAACGGGCGGCTAAGGCAGGCATTCCGTCCCGAACTATCCCCCATCGCTCCTTCACGTCGCGCGAAGAGTTCGACGCGGCATTGGATGAGACTTTGCGGCAAAACGCGATCGAACTCGTCTGCCTCGCGGGATTCATGAGAATTCTTTCCGACTTCTTTGCGCGCGCCTGGCAGGGACGCCTCATCAACATTCACCCATCCCTGCTTCCGGCATTCAAGGGTATCGATGTTCACAAGCGCGTGCTGGAAGCCGGCGTGCGAATTTCCGGCTGCACGGTGCATTTCGTCGTGCCGGAACTCGATTCTGGTCCCATCATCGCGCAAGCAGCGGTTCCTGTCCTTGCAGATGACACGGAGGAGACTTTGTCGAAGCGGATTCTTGCAGCCGAGCATCGACTTTATCCGCACGCGCTGAAGCTGCTCGCCGCAAACAAGGTGCGCATGTCGCAAAACGCGGCGACGTTCGATTTCGAACCCGGGGACGGCGGAGAGCTTTTCAGCCCGCCGCTCGCGTGCTCCTGAAGGGCCTACCCGACGATTTCGAGATCGCTGAAGAAGAACTTGATCTCCGCTGCCGCGTTCTCCGCCGAATCCGAGCCGTGAACGGAATTGGCCTCGATGGACTCGGCAAAATCCTTCCTGATCGTGCCGGCCGCGGCCTTCGCAGGGTCCGTGGCGCCCATCACTTCCCGATAGCGCGCCACGGCATTGTCGCCTTCCAGAACCTGGACCACGACCGGACCGGACGTCATGAACTCGACCAGACTTTTGAAAAACGGCCGTGCCTTGTGCACGTTGTAGAAAGCCTCCGCTTGCGCAACCGAGAGCCTGAGCCGTTTCTGCGCCACGATGCGCAAACCCGCCTGCTCGAGCCGCGCGATGACCTGCCCCGTGAGGTTGCGCCGGGTGGCGTCCGGCTTGATGATGGAAAGGGTCTGCTCGACTGCCATGGGAATACCCGTCCTCGAAGAAGCGGGCGCCTTATAGAGGCGGGATGGCACCCCTGCAAGATATGATAGAAGGCGCCGCGAAACCCTGAATTTTTCTTCCCGTGCTGTCGATCGATAATGTCACCTACCGTATCGGCCCCCGCGAAATTCTCGCGGGCGCAAGCGCACGGCTTCCCGCCGGCCGCCGCATCGGACTTGTCGGCCGCAACGGGACGGGCAAGACGACGCTGCTGCGATTGATCATGGGCGACATTGGCCCCGATCTGGGCGAAATTACCCGACCGGCGCGCTGGCGTGTCGGTTCGGTTGCGCAAGAAGCTCCGTCGGGTGCGCTGAGCCTCGTGGAGACCGTGCTCTCCGCCGACACCGAACGCGCGCAACTGTTGAAGGCTGCAGACGAGGAGGTCGACCCGCATAAGCTCGGCGAACTTCACGCAAGACTGGACGAAATCGACGCCTACTCCGCCCCAGCCCGTGCGGCGGCGATCCTTGCCGGACTCGGCTTTTCGGCCAGCGAGCAGGAACGGCCGTGCCGCGAATTCTCCGGCGGCTGGCGCATGCGCGTAGCGCTGGCAAGCATTCTTTTCGCCGCGCCGGACTTGCTGCTGCTGGACGAGCCGACAAACTATCTCGACCTCGAAGGCGTGATTTGGCTCGAAGACTATTTGCGGCGCTACCGCGGCAGCGTCGTCATCGTCAGCCACGACCGCGATCTCCTCGACACTGTCGCCGAATTCATCCTGCATCTGGAAGGTGGCAAGCTCACGCTCTATTCGGGAAATTACGAAGCCTTCGTTGAGGCTCGCGAGGCGCGCCGGGCCCTTGATGCGGCGACGGCAAAAAAACAGGACGCCGCGCGCAAGCACATGCAAGCATTCGTCGATCGTTTTCGCTACACGGCCAGCAAGGCCCGCCAGGCACAGAGCCGGCTCAAGATGCTGGCCCGGCTGAAGCCGCCGGAGGCCATCATCGACGAGCAGATCGCTCCGATCACCCTTCCAGCGCCGACGCCCGCCAGCCCGCCGCTTCTCACGCTGGAAAATGTCTCCGTCGGCTACGTCCCGGGTACGCCCGTCCTGGAGAACCTTTCCTTGCGTATCGATCCAGACGATCGCATCGCCCTCCTCGGCAAGAACGGTAATGGCAAGTCGACATTCGCCAAACTGTTGGCCGGCAAGCTCGATGCCGCCGGCGGGGAGATGACGCGTGCGAAGAAGCTCGTCACCGGTTATTTCGCGCAGCACCAGCTCGAGGAGCTGAACGGCGATCTCACCCCTGCCGAGGTGCTCGGGCGATTGCGTCCGCTTCTTACGCCGCAGGTAGTGCGCACGAAATTGGGCAGCTTCGGCCTATCCGCCGAAAAGGCCGTCACGCAAATCCGGCTGTTGTCCGGCGGTGAGCGCGCCCGCCTGATGCTCGCTTTGGCTGCGCTCGACAATCCCAATCTCTTGATTCTCGACGAGCCGACCAACCATCTCGACGTCGACGCACGCGAACAATTGCTTGCAGCGCTCAACGACTTCGCAGGCGCGGTCGTGCTGATCAGCCATGACAGAAGGCTGCTTGAGGCCACCATCGACCGTCTTCTGCTGGTGGCCGACGGCACCATCAGGCCGTTCGACGGCGATCTCGACGATTATCGTGCCTGGCTTTTGGGCGGCGGTCGCTCCGAAGCGCCGCGTCCGGAAAAATCCGTCAAATCCGGCACCCGCCGCGAGGCGGCCGACCGCAGACGCCAGGCCAAGCCGCTCAAGGACAGGGCCGAAAAAGCCGAGCAGGACGTGGCTAGGCTTCAGGCCGAAATTGCCAGGATCGATGCCCTTGTCGCCGCGCCGGAATTTTTTTCCAGGGATGCCGAAGGTACCGCGCGGATATTGAAGGAACGTGCGCAGCTCGCGCAGAGACTCGCGGCGGCCGAAAACGAGTGGCTGGACGCGCAGGATGCTTACGAGACCGTGTGCGCAGGGAGCTGATGGACCGCGCTCGGACCGCGCGCCTTCAGGCGCGCATGCGGGGCTGAAGCCCCGCGGTCCGCTAAGTCTTGCCCGTTCCCCGCGCACTTGGATACGGTGACGCTTACCGCATTACCCCCGCTGCGCAGGCAGTAATTTTGGAAATGCAGTAGGCGTCACCGTTTCCTTATCGAACCATAAATCTGACTGCGGCCGAAGACGAATGGCTGGACGCGCAGGATGGTTACGAGGCGGCACTGGGGGCGGGTGACCCGGGAAAGCCGCCGGGAGGGTGCGAGCGGGAAAACTCCTACTATTTTGCCGGTAGTTCAATGAGTTAGCGCCGCGTTCAGCGCGCAGAGCGGTCATATATAAACTGATTCAGTTTCTCGAAAACCATTATAGACATAACAATTTGTTCCTGATATGTTCGAGACCTGTGGGCTGAAGGAACAAATGAAATTGATCCGCGAATTTCACCTCTCGCCGCCAGGAAAAGGCGGCGTCTCATGCGATGCAGATGGTGCATTCATTGGCACTATTCCGATTCTCACTCGATTGCACCTGAACGGCAAAGACGAGTGGCACCTGCGCGACAGCGAGCGGCTCTCCAAACAGATGAGTGCGGTTTACGGCCTGCCGGTCGACATGTCGTCGAAGACAGGTGGACTGAAGTCGGTCGCCAACGCGCTCAACGAAGGCGACGTGGCCCGCGCTCAAATCGCCACCGTGCTTCTCGGTATCCCCGATCCTCCACAGCTCTTCAAAGTCGCTCGTTGGCGCGATCGGATGATCACGCTCATCCGCGATCTGCATTGGAGTGGAATGCTCAAATGGGACCCTGACAAGCATCCGCGCTGGCCGGCGGGCAGTGCCGACAGCAAGGGCGGAGAGTTCGCGCCGAAAGGCAAAGGCGGTGAAACCGCCGCTTCGCTCACATCGCAATCCGACGCAAAAGCACGCATCCAACTCGCCGACGCCGGCATGAGCGATGCCGAGGGCGATCCTGTGGCGGAAGCGGCGGCACGTGCAGCCGATGCAACTCGCCGAGATCGTAACGCCAATACAGTTCTCGTAGCCGCGGATGGCGAGGATGAAGAAGATCCGCGCTTTGGCATCGGCGGCAACTATCCGCCGGAAGAACTCATTCCGCAGCGGCTGCAACGATCTCCCGCCGGCCCACCTGTGCAATTCTTGGACAACTTGCTGGGAATCACCGCGCCGGGAGAAGCGACAAATCTCGAGGTGACCGAACTTCAACAACGGGCTCTCCTGCAAAGAATCCACGAGATCGATCCGAACTACGTTTACGAAAGCATCGCGCCGCCGGGCGGTCTTGCAGGGATGTCGTGGCAAGAACGGGCGAATGTCATAAGCGGCTTGCAGGCAGATTTGGCTGCAGCGATCTACAGGGTCACGGAGATATCCGGCCGCTTCAGGAGGTGACCCTGGAATTCATGCAGCGGGCCACTAACACGGCGTATGACGAGGGGGCAAAACAATATGACGCGGGATTTCTGGACGAACGGTTGCCGCGGCAGTTGGCCATCGGCAGGTACGTAGACGGCGAGGTTCGTAAGAACCTTCGCGAATTCTACCATAGCCTCGAGATATCGATAGACTCAGAGTCAATCATACGCGTCAACAACAGAGCATACGATACTTCCAATTCGCCCGCATCCTACCGAGTCCCCGACGCACGCGTCGGCAATCTCGCGTTCGACGTTTCGTTGGAAGCTAAAAAGCCTTCGAAAGACCAAATCCGCGATTTCTTCAGCGCCGATTTCAGGCCGATCGGCGTGGTGATTGTCCGGCCGAACCAATTGGGCAACAACAGTTCCTATGTCATCTGGCGCTCGTATGGAGACTGATCATGCAGTACAAACCCTATATCCCTCAGGACGCAGGCGAGCTTTTGGACGAACTGGCCTACATGATGCTTGCTTCACCGACGTTCAAAGACAGGACAGGCTATTTCCCTCAACGCAATATCGACACAGCCTTCTTTTCGTTGAATGAGGGCATGCTCGTCGTCCGAAAAAAGCTCGGCGAGGAGCGATACGCAACGCTTAAGGCTTTGTCCGATAGAATGCGCACGCTGTTCGAAGCCGATCCTGACGACAAGACCGGCGATACCAAAGCGGGTCGACGGCTCGTCCTCGAAATGGAAGACATACTGAGAAGCGCTATCAAGCGATCGAAGCCGAAATAACTCCTACGCAATGAGAGCACGATGTGATCAGATCGAATTGTACATGAGTTATCATGCCCGCCTCCCCCTTGTGGGCAGGGCTATCGCTTTTGCATTGCTGGGAGCGCGGACGTCCTCGTCCGCGTATGATGTTGACACATCCCAGATGGTCGCAATCATCAATGTGCCTCACCATCAATGGCGGACGAGGACGTCCGCGCTCCCAGGAGGCGTTTATTTCTCCTACCAAAAGCGATAGCCCTGCCCTTGTGGGGGCGAGTAGCGACAGCGTACGAGCGAAAAATCCCAGTCGAAGCGAAGCGTAGCGGGATTTTTCGGGTGGGGGTAATTTCGACGCTCCACAAAAGCTTGCGATGTATTTCCGCCCGCCACCCGGCTCGCGTGACGTTCAACGCGCCGACAAACTCGCAGGCTCGCCGCCGGAACGCTGTCGCTACCGGCCCCCACCAGGGGGAGGCGGGTAGGTGAGATATGCGAACTTGATCTCATCACGCTCTAGCATCGCGCGCCAGGAGCGTGGTGACAGGACAAGGATACTGCGGGTCGCGATTGATCCGGACACGTGCTCAAGTCACCAAAATCCCCAAACCAATTGCCGAAATCCAATTGCCAAAGCCCAATGGCAGGTGCAACCATGCGATGCCTCATTCGTTGCGCTCGAAGATCGGTGCAGTCGATTCGGACACAGGCGCGCCGGCAGCAGGCCGAACAGCCGTTGGGGGGTGAGAAATGCGCACGTACAGCGCCAGTAGAAATCAAATCATCGCAGCCTTCGCATCGGCCGTTATCCTCACGGCACTATCGGGCATGACGGACGCGGCATCGTCTTCGCCGGCAATGGCGATGAGCCCTGGCACGTTCCACGGGGGCAGCGGCCACGCGGCCGGGGGCGCCGGCCAAGGCTTCGGCGCCTCTGCCCATACCGGCGGAACTGCGTCGGGCGGGAGCGTCGCGCGTCACCCGAATTTCGGCGTGGGCCGCCGCGCTTGGGGTTATCGCCCCCGCGGGGATTACGACGCGTATTATTACCCGGATGAGGGCCCATACGTCGAAGCTGATGGCGGCGGCTATGGCATGCCGCCCGGACCGCCTCCCTGCCCAAACCCCTTTGCCCCCGCAGCTATGTTTCTGAACTGCGGCGGCCCCTACGATGCACCGGAATTCTGGCCGGTTCGTCCGCCGATTGGCGCAGTGACGCCAATCCTGCCGGACGGCGCGGCCTACGAATATGTGAACGGTGTTTCCTATTACACGCGCGGCGGCGCCTATTACCGGCCGCGCGTAACCCGCGATGGCATCTTGTTCGAAGTGGTCCGCACGCCGTCGTAGAACGGGCCCGCTGATGGCGGCGCCGGATTGTTGCTCCTCAGGAGACCGAGCCGGAAGAACCGCTTTGCGCCATGAGCGGACATTGCGACGCGGCACTGAGCGGGAGTGAAGCGTAGGGTTGGTGCTTCGCTGGCGGCCAGCTAGGAAAAGTATCATTTTCATCAAGCACCATAGCGGGCTTCGGCCCAAGTGGTTACTGTTCACCCTTCCGCGGCCTTCGCCCCATTTGTCACAGCCAGACTTACTGCGGCTGCTGGATTCAAAATCCTCAAATCGAACTTGTCATAAACGTTCACGACAACCCTGGAACGCAGGTATACTTCCTGCTGGGTTGCATTGCCCTTGTTCGTCAACCAATCTGGAGCGTCCTGTAGGATTCTGTTGCGACGATCATCGTCCTGGTTAAGGTCGAACACCTTGATTTGCAGCAGCTTGTAAACATCGCCGCTCGATCCGCCCTCGTCCAGCGGCGAGTACCGATCCCATTCCGCATATTTTGACAGTTCCGCGATCAAGACCTTATCCCTCAGTTCGTCTTTCTGGACAAAAATATCGAATACGGGGACAGCTTCACCGGCCACCTTCAGCACGCCCATGAAGCCGGCGATGTCGCTTTCGGGAATAGATGGAAGATCGCGCCCCTACCTGGGAACGAAATGTTCATTGTTCCGGAACTGCGCATACTCAAGCGTGGTCTGAAGTGTTTGCAAGATGACAGGATTTTGCCATGTCCTGGCTTCGAATTGCTTCGTGATCTCCGGAATGATGTCGCTTTCCCTGACCACCAGCGAAATTTTTGCGCTCTTCAGCAGAATCTCCAAAGCCCGATTGTCTTCGGCCTGGGCCAAACCCTGGCCATAAGCATCGCCCCATGCGCCGTAACTGACATACCATTTGGCAATGAAGGCGCCCTTGTCATCTAATTGATTGTAGCCCCAGGAATGCAACCCTGGCGGCGCCGGTTCCTGCGACTTGTCGTTTACCCTCGACAGCTTCTCCATTAGGATCCGTATTCGGGAAAATCGCTCGAATGCAGCCGCCACATTTTCGCGGAAATCCTGCACCTTTGACGGATCGAGCGGTGTCGCTATTAGCCTTTGTTCTCTTGCGGCTTCTGCCGTCTGCTTCATACTTTCGAACATGACGCGTAGGCGTTCGGACTGCTGGCGCTCTGCACCACCAACAAGTCCATCGAAGGCGCCCCAATCGGCTTCCATCTGCGTAAGGGTCGCGCCGACGCCCTGCTGGTTGGAAGCCTCATAAGTGAAAAGGCTATCCTCGGAGGGGACAGGCACAGGTACCTCACCCTGGCCGGCAAGGATCTTGAGCGCTTGTATGATGAATATGCGGTTGGGGCGGGTGAAGGTATCCACAAAATGGGCCTCCCCATCCGGATTGAAGTCCCACCAGTGCCAGCCCCAGGCATCAGAGGCGCGCTCCTCGCTGATGCTGGCAAACAGAGTGACTAGCTCCTGTATATTTCCTGGCAGGCGGCTCAGGAACAGTTTGGCGGCGTCCAGCTTTTGCGCCTTGTCCTCTTTGGCGGTGAGGAATAAGTCGACACTTCGCGCGGCCAGCCCGAAAATGATCTGCGATTTCGCCAATTCCAGATTTTGCCCGATCTCCAACCGTTGCTCGACTTGGCTACGGCCGTTTTCGGCCTCGGCTCGCTCGACTGCGTCCCGTGCGTGCTCAAAATCTAACTGGTAGCCTTGCGATCGGACCTTGAGCATCGGCTGTTGCCCGAAGAAGCGCGGCAGCGATTTTAGGAATTCTTCAAGCACCGTCTTCACGGTTTCAATATCGCCCTTTGATAAGGCGATATGCATCACATCCTGGTAGGTCTTGAACGTGAATCGAACAAAGTCACGAAGCTCCTCCAGGTTTTTAGTCGCCATCATCGCCATCCTCGGTCATTGCGGGCTCGATGAAGTAGGCGAGAAGGTCGTGAAGATATTTGTGGGAACGATCAATCAGGAGCGAACGCGTCTCGGAAGAGGCGTCCTGCCCGAAGCCAAGGACGTAGATGTAGCTGGCAAAGCTCAGGAACTCCTGAAAAAGCAGATTGTCGCCCGCCTGAAACGCGCGTATTGCGATGGAATAGGGCAGTATGAGAATGAGCTGCACCACGTCGGCATTCTTGGTATCGGCCGCTGCTTTCAGGATGTCGCGGACGTCACTCACCAACCAACGGACTTCATCCCAACTGCCAAACCAGTCGTTGCGTTCCTTCCGGGCCTGTTCGGCGGAGTAACCGCCTCCCAATTCGTTTAGCGTGGTCAGAAACTCGTCAGCTACCAGCCGATAGGAGTCGCGCAGTTCCTCGACCTCTCCAAGCGCCCCCGCTTGGATAAAATGCAACAGGCGGTCCTTGGTGGATCGCATTTCGCGGCGAAAGGCGGATGACGGCGGCTCGCTTTTGGTGAATCGGAACATTGTGCCGACCACACCATTCACTTCATCCATGACGCCCTTGCGCTCGGCAACCGCCTTCGGGATGGCCAAGATATCTGCGTCGCTGGAAAATGTCGGGTCAACCGAAATCGCCTCCCGAAAGCGTCGCAGCAGGAACGATCGGGGCGCGGCCTTCTTTGCGGCCGCCTGAGGTGCGGTCGTGGAGGGACCGCTGGTTATATCGGTCGCCATCGACGCGGCCGCCACATCTCTTGATTGCTCTTCCTGACCGCTAAGGAAGCGGCCAAGGCGCTCAAGTCCCGCGACATTTATGTCGTCGATAATGCCGGCTTGCGGCGCCCTGACGAAGACATAGTTCTTCTTCTTGCCAGGCAGGAAAGATCGCGAAAATGCCACTTCCATGCCGTTTGCGCCATCCCGCTTGAATCTATCAAACAGAATCCGGTTGCCGACCCGTTGCCGTGCCGATTGAAGTACAATGTCGTGCACACGCTCTTTGAGAAACGCCCGCTGCTCTTTGACGCTTCTATCTGGATCAAGCAGATTGAGCAAAGCCTGGGCAAAGCCCCATAACGTCAGGAGCGTTATGGCGATCGCCAGGACGATGGAGAGTTCGGTCAGCGGCAGGTAGATGAACGCCAACGGCGCGAAGCTGATAAGAACAACAAGAATCCACAGCTTGGAAATCTTGAGCAAGACGCGCTTTTCGTCTGCGGAATGACTGCTGCGGATAGACTCGGCCACAAACACGATGAGCGCGATAACGAGAACGACAAGGCTTTCAAAGACGTGCGAAACGCCTTCCGCCTCATCCTTATCTGTGATGGCCGTGACGATCGCGCTGGGCCATTGGAGCGGATGCCAGAGTAGATTTAGGTGTTGCGGCCAGTGCGACCAAAGTAGAACAACTGCTACCAGTCCCGCGAGCAAAAGGCACGACATAAAGGTGGGGAGATAGAGGCGATGCAGGATGCGACGATAATCGGTGACAAAATACCGCAATGCTGCGCGAGTTCCGACAAAGCAATAATGGATCAGCGCCCAGACGACATGGCGAATATTGAGGGCAGCAGGAAGCAACACCCTCCAACTGCGGGACTTCTGCTTCCGCACGTTCCGCAAGGCGATGTCGATCTGGTGGGACAGCCAGCCGGACCGCCATTTGCGATAGGCAGCAACATAGGCGACACTTGCCGCTATCACTGCCAAAATTACGGCGATGGGGAGGCTGAATTTCCAATGGACGGCAAGATATATCCAGTGCAATGCAGTACTGGCCGCGGCGCGCAGATTTTGCCAGAGCCAAGCTTGCCAGGAGCATTTATTCGCCATGCCGTTCAACTGATCGGTATTTGTTCAAGCAGGCGGGCAGCCGGGAAAACCAATAAGCCGCCTGCGGCAGAAGGAAAAATATAGGTTGGGCCCGTTGGCAGGACTCAACGCCGCGTTACGTAAATGATGCGCGAACAAGATACCGTGCTCTGGATCAGAATCAAATCAGCACCCCTGTAAGAACATTAAGATAATTTTGCCGCCTATACCGAACAGACGCAAGCGTCCGCTTCGCATCATAAGCAGACGCTCGTTCGCGCTCTTCACAGTATCTTCCGGCCAAGCTTTTGCCGCTCGGAGACCGCCACCGGCGCTTCGGGAAGCGTGCCCAAGTCGCGCGGATAGGCGTAATCGAGGCCGTAGCCGTAAGGAAAGAGCGGGTTATAGGCTTGGCGTTCGGCAAGCGAGGCGTCGGGGCGCGGCACGTGCAGCGGCGCCTGATCCGGGGCACGCGGCCAGGAAAACGAGAGCCTGCCGCGAAAATCATAGCGGGGCATGCCGTCGGCTTTGCGAAAGAGAACATCCGCCACGCCGCCGCCTTCAGAGCCCGGCAGCCACGCCGCGACGAACGCATCCGAAGCGTTGATTTCGCGCGTGACGTAAAGCGGCCGCCCCGAGAGGAACACGCTGACGACGGGAATGCCGGCATCCTTGAGCCGCCGTATCAGTTGCAGAGCGCGCGCATTGCCCGGCTCGAAGGCGAGGTTTGGCCGGTCGCCGGCCGATTCCGCGTACGGGTCTTCGCCGAAGACAACGATGGCCACGTCGGGTTTCTGCGCGAAGCTGCCGTCGACGCTCAGGGTTGCAGTGCCGCCGGCCGCGTTCACCTGCTCGGCGATGCCTTCGTAGATGGTCTGCGCATTGGGAAAATCGGCGCGCGCGTTGCCGTCGCCCTGCCAGGAGATCGTCCAGCCGCCTGCCTGCTTGCTCATATTGTCGGCGCCGTCGCCCGCGACAAGCACGTGCAGCTGCGGCCGTAGCGGCAGAATGCCATGCTCGTTTTTCAGAAGAACGAGCAATTCGCGCACCGCCTGTCGGGCAACCGCGCGATGCGCCGGCGAACCCAGCTCGTCCCATTTTCCGGCATAGGCGCGCGAGGACGGTTTGCCCGATACGAAGATGCCGGCGCGCAGCTTGACGCGCAGAATGCGCCCGACGGCTTCATTCAAGCGCGCCATGGGAATCTGCCCGGAGCGCACCTCCGCGAGCGTGTTCCCATAGAGCCGCCGCCAGCTGTCGGGCGCCATATACATATCGATGCCGGCCAGCAGCGCAGCCGGACAATCGGTGTTCGTGCAGCCGGGAAGCTGGCCGTGCGCATTCCAATCGCTGACTACGAAGCCGTTGAAGCCCAAACGATCGATAAGCACATCGTTGAGAAGAGCGCGGTTGGCGGACATTTTCTGGCCGTGCCAGCTCGAGAACGATACCATCACTGTCTGCACGCCCGCCTGGATCGCCGACTGGTAACCGGCGGAGTGGATGTCGCGCAGCTCCTGCTCGCTCGCAAGCGTGTCGCCCTGATCGCGGCCCTGATCCGTGCCGCCGTCGCCGAGATAATGCTTGGCGGTCGCCAGGATATGCCCGCCGCGCAGGAAATCCGGCGCGACAGGATCGCCTTGCATCCCCCTGATCATCTCGTACGCGTAGGCGCGCACGATGGCGGGATCTTCGGCATAGCTTTCATAGGAGCGGCCCCAGCGCGCGTCGCGCGCCACCGCGAGCGTGGGCGAGAACGTCCAATCCTGGCCGACCACGCGCGTTTCGATGGCGGTGATTTCGCCGATCTGCCGGATCAGTTCCGGGTCCCTGGCGGCGCCGAGCCCGATATTGTGGGGAAAGATGGTGGCGCCGACGATGTTGGAATTGCCGTGAACGCAATCAGAGCCCCAGATCACCGGTATCGCAACATGCCCGGACGGGACGTCCATCGACGCGGCGTAGAATTCGTCTGCCGCTTTCAGCCATGCCGGCGGCAATGCCCGGTCGTTGCGGTAAGGCCCGGAATCGCCGCCGTTGAGAATCGAACCCAGGTGATATTGACGCACATCGGCTGGCGAAACCGACGCGATATCGGCCTGGATGATTTGGCCGACTTTCTCTTCAACCGTCATCCGGGAGAGAAGATCGTCCGCTCTGGCGTCCAGCGCGGCGTCGGGCTCGACGCCGCTTGCAAGCTTTGGCCAGTTCTGGGGATCGATCGCGTTCATGGGCGCAGGCGTGGGGGTCGGCGTTACCTTGGCGGGTGGGCAGAGTGCCGCACATGACGTCAGGAATAGGAAACTCGCGGCCGAAGCGCGAAAGAAAAAATCGCCGATCACGCGGATGCCTTCGGCTTGATCCAGAATCCTTCGATCGCCTCGAGGCTGCGGCCCTTGGTTTCCGGCACGAAACGCATCACGAAAAGTCCCGCCAGAACGCTCATCAAGCCGTAGATCCAATAGGCGAAGCCATGATTGAACGCGGCATTCAGAACCGAGCTGCGATCCATCGCCGGAAACGTAGAGGATACGATAAAATTGGCAATCCACTGGGCAGCTACGGCGATGGACATCGCCTTGCCCTTGATGGAGTTGGGAAAGATTTCCGACAGCAGCACCCAGGTCACCGGTCCCCAGGACATGGCAAATCCGCCGATGTAAATCACTACCGCGACGATGGCCGCGAGAGAGGCATTTCTCGACACTGCACTGCCCTTCTCGACGGTCACGCTGACGAGATGGGCATCGAACAGGCTGCCCAGCGTCAACATGGCGGCGGCCATGACGAGCGCTCCGATGATCAGCAGCGGCTTGCGGCCGAGCCGGTCGACGGTGACGAGCGCAATGAGCGTGGCCAGCGAGTTGGTGACGCCTACCACGAAGGCCTGCCAGAATGCGGCGTGGGTGGAAGCCCCCATATTCTCGAACATGGTAGGGGCGTAATAGAGCACGGCGTTGATGCCCACGGCCTGCTGAAACACCGACATCATGATGCCGACGACGAGCACCAGCGCACCGTAGCTCAACAGCGGCCTTGTGTGCTCGACAAGCGTGGCCTCGATCTCCTTGAGCGTTGCCGCGGCGGCATTCTCGCCGACCAGCCGCTTCAGGACCTGCAGTGCGTTCTCTCTGCGATCTTTCAGCACCAGAAAGCGCGGCGTTTCCGGAACAAACAGCATCGAAAGCATGAGCAGGAGGGCCGGCAGCGACGCCGACGCCAGCATATAGCGCCACGCGGTGGACAACAGCCATGCACGACTGCCATGCCCCTCGATCACCGCATTGACGAAATAAACGAGATTGATTCCGGTCACGATGGCAATCTGCTGCAAGGTCACGAACAGGCCGCGTGCGGCGGCGGGGGAGATTTCGGCGATATACATCGGCGCAAGCATCGATGCCATGCCGATGGCAGTGCCGCCGAGCACCCGGTATGCCATGAAAGCCGGCAGCGCATTGGCGCCCGTGGCGCCGAGCGCCGCCCAGCCGAATTCCGGGAACGCCGAGCCCAGCGAAGAAATGAAAAAAAGCAGGCCGGCAATGAAAAGCCCGCCGCGGCGGCCGATGGTCGTGGACACGGGGCCGGCGACGGCGGCACCGATCACGCAGCCAAGCAGCGCGCAAGCGATCACGAATCCCGACAGCGAGTTGCGCGCCGCCTCCGCCAGATGACGCGGGTCGATGAAATTCGCGTTGATGGCGTCCACGACGCCGGAAATGACCGCCGTGTCGTAGCCGAACAGCAGGCCGCCGATGGCGGCGCACAAGCTCAGTGCGGTCACGAGCGGATAATTGGTTTTCGACATGCGAAACGTCCCCCCGGCGTTGCTTTATGCATGCAAACACGAAGCAGGCAGAATGACACTATAGCCGGATTTGCCGCCCGCCGCGACTTGCCCCGAAAGGCCTGAGCACACCCGCGGCCTTGACGCTACGCTACGGACCGCTCAAGCATGGTGGCCAGCTTATCAGTCCCCGGTCAGCTTGCTCGCCGCTGTCGAGTAAAATTCGTCGAATGCACGCCTATGCCGGATTGGTTGCGTTTCTACAGGCGTCGCTGTCCTCTCCGGCAGCGGAAGCGCTGGCGATCGCGATCGCCGTGCTTTTCCAGGAAGACGTGACAGCAGTTATTGTGGGCATGATGGCGGCGGACCGGCTCGTGCCGCCTCCCGTCGCCGTAATCTCGCTCATCGTCGGTGAATTGGTAAATGATTTCGGACTTTATGGCATCGGGCGCCTAGCCATCACCCACCCCGGACTCCGCCGCTGGGTCGAGCATGAAAAACGCTTGCCATTGCGTTCCAGGCTGAACACGTCGCTCATTCCAACGGTGGCAGCCGTACAGTTCATGCCCGGGCTGCGACTGCCCATCTACATCGCTTGCGGCTTTTTCTCGCTATCTTTCCGCCGCTTCGCCGTCGGCATCGTTCCAGCCGTCGCAGTGTGGACTTTGCTTGTGTTTTTCTGCTCCTACTTCTACGGCGAATATGCCGCAAATCTATTCGGCTTATGGGAATGGCCGATCGCAATCGTGTTCATCGTCGGGGTGGGATTCGCTGCAAGGGCCTCCTGGGGGAAGCTGAACGACAGGGTAAGCCGTGGTCAATCGGGCTGAATTGGGACTTGGCGTATTTATCCTGCGAACGCGTTCGGCCTCAGCCGCGCAATCATGCCAACCGCTCCGACGAGCAGCGACGACAGCGCCGCCAAATCCGCCGGCATGCCCGGCCGCCACACGTCGAGCAGTAATGCGATCCGCACAGAGTTCGTCGCATTGAGCACTTCATGCGGGTACGTATCGTCCCACAGCAGCGGTTCGCCGTCGGCCAGCCGACGCGGCTCGCCATTAATCCACAACGTGGCGCCCAGCTCGCCTTTCTCGTCGCGCGGCATGGAAAGCCCGAGGTGAAAGCGCAGTACGCCGCGAAAAGGACCGCGATGGAGGGGAATATGTTTGCCCGGAGCCAGAAACGAATACGTCGCTGAGACCACTTCCGGATGATCGTTCAGCAACGCCGCCATCACCGGGCAACGCTCCAGATTCGGCTTTACTTCGGCACCGTAGGCTTTCATCACATACAGGCGCCAGTCGCGGCCGTCATTGGCGGAGATTTCCGTCTGTTGGCGCATGATCTCGTGAAAACGCGGAATACAATCCGTCATCCTTGCCGCCTTCAGGGCTTCGTCGCGAAGGTCCTGCCAGCGGGATACAAACGCGGCACTGGCTGGAAAATCGATTTCGGCATTGAGAATGGACGGCGCGTCGATGCGTCGATCATAGATCCAGCGCAGGCCATCGCCCACACGGCTATACCAAGTCGTCATGAACCGCCCCCCCGAGTACCGTCTGTTTGGCTAGAAGCCGTTGGCCGCAACGGCATGGTCATGGATGATTTGCGAGACGTTGCACGACACGGGGTCAATTTCCTCGCTGCTTTGCGCACAGCAGAAAATGTCATATCCCCAAAAAACGATGCGGGCCAGGTGGCCCATGCGCGAGCAGCCGCCACCGGCGAACCTGACGATCACGCGCCGAGAACCAAGAAATGCCTGACTGCATACGACGCATTTGGCGCTTCTTGCCTATCCCTGAAACGGCGGGTACCGACGGCGGGTTCGATCGCCCCGAGCGGCCCCCGACGAAGAGACCGTCAGGATATGTAGTGCGTTGGGGCAAAGCGAGAATGGAAATGTGAACATGAACCGGGGATGAACGCTGAACGAATTGTCGCGTCGCGCCGCCGTATTCAGCGCCCTAAGCCGCAATCTTAGGGGCAATCCTAACTTGAGCAGTGATCGATTATCCCCCGCGTCGGGTTCCACGCCCCGCCGATCGCAACGCAAAAGGACCATTCTTCGATTCGCCGTTTCGGACGACATGCCTGTGACGCCCGATGGCCGGCCGTTCGCCGCTCAGGCGTGAATGACCATTCTGTCCGCGTGACCATCCCCCCACGGCGCCATTTTCGCGGTTGTATCCTGGAAGCTCTCCGGCAGCTCCTCGATAATTCGGTAGGCTGCGGCCATCCGGCCGAAGCCGACGCAATAGGCCACATATATGCACAGCTCGACGATTTCCTTCTCGGAATAGTACTTCCGAAGGTTCGCAAATGTCTCGTCGCTGATTGCAAAATGATTGCTCGCGGCGAGATCGGCGTAATGGATGGCCGCCTTTTCCGCATCCGACAGATCAGACGCCTGCATGGGCTTTTCAAGCGAGCAGACCAGGCCCTCTGTCAATCCGTCGTCCAGCGCCGACTCGTAACGAACCGCCATGCAACTTCGGCACTGATTGTGAAAGGCAATGCGCAGCCTGACCAGTTCCAGCAGCCGGCGGCGCAACGTAAAACCTTGCGACATGGCTCCCGTAAAGACGAGGAACGCCTTCGCCAGCTCGGGCGCATTAGCATAGACGCCGAGCATCGTCTGCTGAATCTTAGGCAGCGCATCCGCCTGTGCGAGCGCGCGCAGTTCCTTGTCCCATTGCTCCACGGGGAGCGATACGATGCGAGTCATGACGGCCTCTGCTCCGGGGTTGACTTCCATCGGATACTAGGTCGCCTCCGAAAGACAGTCCACGCGCATCCGCGGCGATCGTGTTTCGCGGCGCCAGGCTTGAAAGCAGGATCGCGGCGTATCGAACCGAGGCAAAAGATATTGCAGTCCTCGACAACCTGCTCGGCCCGAGTTGTCGCCCACGCCGTCAGAACAATCCGTTATTTATGTCTCCGGACCAGGCAAGGCGCAGGCTGGCGGCCCCGGAGGGATTCGAACCCCCAACTCCCTGCTTCGAAGGCAGGTGCTCTATCCAGCTGAGCTACGGAGCCTTGGACCACTCATCTCATACTTCCACGCACGGAAGCAACGCTCGTCCCTCACTTCGCGGCGGCGCGGGCGATGTCGAGCCATGGTTTCTGTGCGTTGCGGTAATGGCGGGGAGCACCATCCAGCGATTTCACCACGTCCGCAAAGAGCTGTCGCGCCTGTTCGTGCTCGCCCGCCCTGTCGAGCAGCATGGCGTAGCGGCAGCGCGCTTCCTCGCCGGGAAAATAACGCACGAGCTTTTCGTACTCGCTCAGGGCGTCGTCCGTCTTGCCCTGCGCTTCCAGGGCGCGCGCGTAGAGCAGACGCGCATCCGCCGAAAACGCGTTAGGATCGGCCGCCTTGAGCGCATCGAGGCTCGTTTGCGCGGCGGCTTCGTCACCCGACAGAAATTGGGCGCGAGCGAGCCCGAAAAGAAGCGCCGGGTCGTCGCGAAACTGCCCCGTCAGCGCGGCGCGGTAGAGTGCCGCCGCGTCCGTATAGGCGCCGCGCCGGATATATTCTTCCGCCAATGCGCGCTTTGCGTCGACCGAGCCCACGACCTCGACGTCCCTGAGCTTCTCTCTCAGGCTGCGATCGGGATCGGCCATCTGCCGCACATTGGACTTCAGCGAACGCGCCGCGCGGCTGCCCAGCAACTCGGGCACGATCTCGACGGCGAAATAGGCGATGCAGCCCACGAGCGGTAAAAATATGATGACGTACACCCACGGAAAGACCCGGCCGTTGCGCACCGCGTGCACGATGCATGCGATCTCGAGCAGCAAGGGCAGGCCGAACATCACATAACCCAAGACGTGCGCCCTCCTTAGCGCATGGCGTCATTACCAAGCGCCACCCTGCGCGACAAGTTGCGACCGCATTCCCACCTCGTTGCCTGAAAAATATTGCCGTAGAACCCCTTTTCTTTATGGGTTTTTTCTTGCCCGGACCGGCCCTGCCTGATTAAACCCGTCTCTCGAGCGGGAATTCGGCGAGGGCGAGCAACCGCGCCCGTCGCATCACGCCCCCGGAGCTGGCGAATTGCTTGGCGCATCTGACCGCAGTTAAGGTTTGCAACCATGCACCGTGAGGCAGGGCCACCCGCGCAGCCTAAGCACTCGGATGCGAGCGACGCGCCGGTCACCTTGCGGCAGTGGGCGTATACGCTTCTCGAGGAAGGGCAGCTCGAGGGCACACTCAGCCGCATCATCGACGCGCTGCTGATTGCGCTGATCGTTGCGAACGTGGCCGCCGTCGGTCTGGAAACCGTCCCCGAGATCTATGCGCGCTTCCACGCAATCCTGTCGGGTTTCGAGCACGTATCCATCGCAGCCTACACGGTCGAGTACACCGTACGGATATGGTCTTCCGTCGAGGATCCGCGGATCGCCGCACGCGGCCCCATCCGGGGCCGGATCGCGTTCGCCTTGCGGCCGATGATGCTCATCGATCTGATGGCCTTCCTGCCCGCCTATTTTACGCTCATCGTCCCGATCGACACGCGCGTTCTGCGCATCTTCAGGCTGTTCCGCCTCGTCAAGCTGGCGCGCTATTCGCCGGCGCTGCCGGCTCTGCTCGGCGTGCTTTACGCCGAGCGTTCGGCGCTCTTTGCCTCCATGATCCTCACCTTGAGCGTCATGTGCGTGAGCGCCGAATTGATGTATCTCGTCGAGGGCTCGGTGCAGCCCAAAACGCTGGGTTCGCTTCCTGCCGCGATGTATTGGGCGATCACGACGCTCACCACGGTGGGCTATGGCGACATCACGCCCATAACGCCGCTCGGCAGGCTGATCGCCGGCGCAACCATGGTGACGGGCCTGCTGCTCTTCGCTTTGCCGATCGGCATCATTTCCAACGGTTTCGTGACCGACTTGCATCGGCGCCAATTTGCCATCACGTGGAGCATGCTGAAGCGCCAGCCGCTGTTCGCCGACTTCGACGTGAACTCCGTCAGCGAGATTCTCGATACGATGAGCTCGAAGCTCGTGCGCGAGCATACGCAGATCATTTTGGCGGGTCAGAGCGCGCACACGCTCTATCTGATTGCCACCGGGCAGGCGCGGCTCGAGCACGATGGCGGAGAATACGATCTGGGGCCCGGCGACGTGTTCGGTGAAGAGGCGCTGCAGGTGCGGGCCAATTACGAACGCACGGTAACGGCGCGCACCGAGATGCGTTTGGTCCTGGTTCCGGGAGAAGACTTGCGGCGGCTGGCGCGCAAATTTCCCATGCTGAAGCGCCGGCTGTCCCACGAAGTGCCATGGTGATGGTCACCCCTGTTTTTCCCATCTGCCGGATGCGCTTTCCTTCCAGTAGGTGACGTCCAATCCGGCAGTCTTGGCGTCCCTCCAATCTTTCCGCGCCACGTCCAGCGATTGGGGATCTCGGCCGTCGAACAGAATCACGACGCGGGCATAGGTACGACCGGCTTCGCCCCACGCCGGAGCACTGGCGCCGCCGACCAGGAAAAGCACATTGGCGCCGTTGATATTGTTTTCCTCCACCGTAATCAGAACCGGTTGCAAGGCCGGATCGCCCTCGCCGGCAATAGCGTGGGGCAGGAAGCTCGCGTCGTTGTATGTCCACAGCAGCGCATCGACGGCGGCCGCGCGCTCGGCGGATTCGGCGCGGATGAGCGCGCGCCAGCCGCGCTCCAGCGTTCTTTCGATCAGGCCGGGAAGCACGTCTTCGAGCCTTCGCCGCTCCAGGTGATAGAAAAGCGCTTCGCTCAATGCTCGTAGTAATCCTTGACGAGACGGTTCAGCACCCGCACGCCCCATCCGGTTCCCCAGCTCGGCGCCAGGGCCTTGTAGTCCCCATCCTGCCAGGCAACGCCGGCGATATCGAGATGCGCCCACGGCGTCTTGTCGACGAAGCGCTGCAGGAATTGCGCGGCGGTAATCGAGCCCGCCTGCGGCCCGCCGACGTTCTTCATATCGGCAATCTTGGATTTCAGCGCCTTATCATAGGCGTCGCCCAACGGCAGACGCCAAACCGGTTCGCCTTCGGCACGGCCTGCCGCAAGAATGCGTTCCGCAAGACGCTCGTCGTTCGCGAACAGGCCCGCGTGCTCGTGGCCCAAGGCAACCAGGATGGCGCCGGTCAGCGTGGCGAGGTCGATAACCAGCTTCGGCTTGAAGCGCGTCTGCGCATACCAAAGCGCATCGGCCAGAACGAGCCTGCCTTCGGCATCGGTATTCAGCACTTCGATCGTCTGCCCCGACATCGACTTCACGACATCGTCGGGGCGCTGTGCCTTGCCCGAGGGCATGTTCTCGACGAGCCCGACAATGCCCACGGCATTGACGCGGGCTTTGCGCCGGGCAAGCGCCATCAACGTACCCAGGACGGCGGCGGCGCCTCCCATATCGCCCTTCATGCCCATCATGCCCTGGCCGGTCTTGAGCGACAGGCCGCCCGAATCGAAACAGACGCCCTTGCCGACGAATGCGAGCGGCGCGTCTTTCTTGCCCCTCGCGCCGCTCCACTGCAGGACCACGAGCTGACTCTCGCGGTCGCTGCCCTGCCCGACCCCCAAAAGCGCGCCCATTCCGAGCTTACGCATTGCCGATTCGTCCAGCACCTCCACCTTGAGCCCCGTCTCGGAGAGTGCCTTGGCGCGGCGCGCAAATTCAGCCGGCGAAAGCACGTTCGGCGGCTCGTTGACGAGATCGCGCGCCAGGAAAATGCCCTGGGCTACCGGCTCGAGCTGCGCCGCCGCCCGTTTGGCGCCCGCGACATCCTCGGCAGCAATTGCGATGGCGGAGACGGTCGGCTGATGCTCGTCCAGATTCTTGGTTCGGTACTGGTTGAAGGCGTAACTGCGCAGCCGCGCACCCATTCCGAGGTGCGCTGCGAGCGCCGCGGGTTCGAGCTTGGCCCCCTTGGGAATCTCGAGGGCGAACAAGACTTCCTTTTCCCCGCTCTTGAGCAGCTTGCCCAACACCTCGGCGGCAAGCTTTTCGGCCGCTATCGAATTGAATTTGGGCGGTTTGCCGAGGCCTGCAAGAACCACCCGCGACGCCTTCACACCTGCCGGCGCCAATATCTCCAGAACCTGACCGCTTTTCCCCGTGAACCGGCTTGCCTCGGCAGCCCGTTTGAGCGCCCCCCCCATCGCCATGTTCACGGCTGCGGCACGCCCGGTGAGCCCGCCGCCCTCTGCGCTGCCAAGAATCAGCACGCCGGCGCTTTCGGATGATGCGGGAACAAACGATATTTCCATGAGGATTTCTGCCTTTTCGATCGACCTGGAATACTGTTCGCACGGCGTGCGCCGATGGTCTAATTTCGCATTGCCGGACGACGGCGCGGGAATGTTAGCTTAGTTCGAAACCTGATTGAGGCGGTAGTGCCGCCTGGCCCACGGATCCGATATGCCGCGTCTGTCGACCTATGTCCTGCGTCAGCTCGCCGGCCCGATCGCCCTGTTCACCTTTCTCCTGACAACCGTGATCTGGCTATCCCAATCGCTGCGGCTGCTCGATCTGGTCATCAACCGCGGCCAATCGGCGCCAACCTTCGTCTATCTGACCATCCTCATGCTCCCCGGCCTGCTGGTCATCATTCTGCCGGTGGCCTTCTTCGCAGGCATTCTCTATGGCCTGCACAAGCTCAATGCCGACAGCGAGCTGGTCGCGATGTCCGCTGCCGGCATGAGCCGCGGACAACTGCTGGTACCGATCCTGCTGGCGGCGGGTGCCGTGATGCTCGCAACCTATGCGTGCAGCCTCTATCTCATGCCGCTGGGACAACGGCTCATGAACGACAAGGTATTCGACATCCGCGCCGACATCGGGGCGGCAATTCTCAACGAAGGCCAATTCAATACTCCCACAAGCGGCCTGACCGTTTTCGTAAGGGAACTGTCTGCCGACGGCCGCATGCACGGCATTCTCGTGCATGACGAACGCGACAGGAGCCTTCCCACCACCTATCTGGCCGAAAGCGGAATGCTGGCCCAGACTCCGCTAGGCACGCGCCTGATCATGATCGACGGCATCATCGAGCAGAGCCGCGGCGCCGGCAGCCAGCTCTCGGTTCTCAAATTTCAGAATTACGTGTTCGACTTGGACCAGTTCGGCAATCAGCAGCGCGATACCGACTTGCGAACGAGCGAGCGTTACCTTTCCCAACTGCTGTGGCCGAAGCTGGGCGATGCCCTGAACCGCCGAATGCACGACCTTTTTATCGCCGAAGCCAACAACCGCCTTTCGGCACCGCTTTACTGTCTTGCATTTGCCTTCATCGCCTTTGCCGCCATCTCAAAATCGCGCAAGGGCCGCGGCGCATATGCGTTGCGCCTCACTCTGGCATCCTTCGCCGCCGCGGCACTACGCATCATCGGCTACAGCGTGCAGGGCATGGCCGGGCGCCAGCCGCTTCTGTGCGCACTCTTCTACATAATTCCGCTTGGTGGCGGCCTTGCTGCGCTTGCAGACATCATGGGCCTCTATCCGCCCCGGCTTTTTGGGCGGTTCCGGCCCGGCGCCCTGGAGCCGACGGCATGATCTGGTCGTGGACGCTCCATAAATATCTTGCGCGGCAGTTTCTCTCCGGCGTCGGTCTCGTCTTCGTTCTGTTTGTGTTCCTGACGTTTTCGATCGATTTCGTCGACCTGCTTGATCGTACCGCGGAGAAACACGTGCCTACCGGCACGATCCTGACCATGTGCGCCTTCCAGTTGCCGGATCTGGGACTGAAGCTGTTGCCGTTTGCGGTGCTGCTCGGCGGCGTGCTTGCTTTCGTCCGCCTGTCTCGCAATCACGAGCTCTTGGCAATCCGCGCCGCGGGGGTTTCCGCCTGGAATCTGCTCGCAGCTCCATTGAGCGTTTCGGCCACGCTCGGCGTCATTGTGGCGCTTCTGATCACGCCGATCTCCGCGCGCATGCTGGTGGGATTCACCGCGCTCGAGGCCAAATACATTCATGGCCAGCCTTCCCAACTCGCCGTTTCGGGCAACGGGCTGTGGCTGCGACAGGGAAGCGCCGAAACTCAGTCGGTCATTCACGCACTTCACGTCGCAAAGCAGGGTGTTCAGCTGGAGGACATAACCGTTTTTCTTTACGGCGGTCGGGATAAGTTTCTCGGGCGCATCGATGCAAGCGCTGCGGCGCTCGGCGACGGCGTGTGGACGCTTCGCAATGCCTGGGTCAGCGGAGTGGACGGCCGGCCCCAGCGTCACGCACGCTACGTTCTGCCGACGACGCTCACGCCTTCGCGCATACAGGAAAGCTTCGCCCCGCCCGATACGCTCTCGTTCTGGACGTTGCCGGGCTTCATCGTGGCAGCCCAGCGAGCCGGATTTTCCGCCACACGCTACCTGCTTTATTTCGATTCGCTGCTCATGCTTCCGGCCATGTTCGCTGCCATGGTTCTCATGGCAGCGAGCTTCTCGCTGCGCCTGGCCCGGCTGGGCGGGCTGGGGCGGGTCGCGCTTTGGGGGGCGCTCTCGGGTTTCGGCGTCTACTTCTTCAGCAATGTCGCCACGGCGCTTGGGGAGACCGGCATCCTGCCCATACCCCTTGCTGCGGCAGCACCGGCGACGGCCGCCATTTTGATCGGTCTTACGCTCGTCTTCCATCACGAGGACGGCTGAGAATGGCATCGAGGGGGTTCCTGACGATTTCGGCCATATGTTTGGTGGGCGCGCTGGGTCTTGCCTTGCGACCAAGCCTCGGCCAGGAGAGCATGAAAGGTTACGATGAAGGCACCCTGCTCGGCGCTCCGGGCGGCGAAATGCTTCTGCGCGCCGACCAGGTCGATTACGATCTGAACACGTCGGCGGCGGTCGCGCACGGCCATGTCGAAATCGATTACAACGGCCGTATCCTCCAAGCCGACCGCGTCACCTACGATCGGAACAACGACACCGTGTCCGCCGCCGGGAACGTCGTGATGATGGCGCCGAACGGCGATGTCGCATTCGCAACGCAAGCGGTGCTCACCGATCAAATGCGCGATGGAGCGATCAAGAGCTTCTCCGCTCTCATTGGCCCAAACAGCCGACTCGCGGCTCCCTCTGCCGCGCAAACCAACGCCGGCACGCGCATATCGGCCAAGCGCGGCATCTTTACCCCGTGCAAGGTCTGCAACAAACCCGGACAGCGCACGCCTTTATGGTCGGTGCGTGCAGCGCACGTGCTCTATGATAAGATTGCCCATCGTGTCTATTACCGAGACGCAGTCGTGGAATTCTTCGGTGTCCCGGTGTTTTACACGCCAATCTTCACCCACCCCGATCCCACGGTGCGGCATTCCAGCGGAATCCTGATGCCCGAGATCGCCTCGCACAGCACACTGGGATATTTCGCTCGTGTGCCTGTCTACATCGCATTCAGCGATTCCCAGGACATGACCGTTGCGCCCATGGTTTCCACGCGCAGCGGCGAGCAGCTGGAAACCGAGTACCGGCAACGCTGGGACGTGGGCGGATTATGGTTCCAGGCAAGCGTGGCCAATGATCCGCATGGCGGGACCTCCGGAAACATCGACGAGACTTACAGTTCGCTATTCGGTTCAGGCCTCATCCCGCTCTCCGACGTGTGGCATGTCGGCTTTGACGCGCAGCTGACTTCCTACGCAAGCTATCTTGCGCGTTACGAGATCAGCGGAACGGACCGGCTGACCAATGACCTCTACTTCGAAGCGATCGACGATCGAAGCAGGTTTGCCGTCACCGGCTATTTCTTCCAAGGCTTGCGCGCCGAGGACAACAACAGCCTCTTCCCTGTCGTTCTGCCGCTTGTCGAATATTCCTATGTGCCGCAAGCGCCGCTGCTGGGCGGCCAGTTCCAATTCGGTGTCGACACGACTGCCGCCTCAACCCGCATCGGCGAGAACGATCAACGGGCAAGCGCCGAATTACGCTGGCGCTGGCCGTTCGTGTTCGCAAACGGCCAGCTTCTTACGATACAGCTCGACGCGCGCGAGGATGGCTACCACTTCGGCAATGTCAATGTCTTCGGTCCGACGGACTTCCCCAACGATCAATATCTTACCCGTGGCGCCCCCTATCTCGGGCTTGACTGGCGGTGGCCTTTCGTTTCGCCCGGCACGTGGGGCATGAACGCCTTCATCGCGGAACCCATCGCACAGGCCGTCTGGGCCCCTTACGGCGACAACCCTGCCCAGCTTCTGCATCTGAACGATGCCGCCGCCAACGTACTGAACGGAGACAGCGCCTCCTTCGAACTCGACGATACCAACGTCTTCGATTTCAACCGGCTGCCCGGCTACGATCTTGTCGAAAGCGGGCCGCGGGCAACCATAGGAGGCGAACTGGAAGCGCTTTATCCTGCGGGCTCGATCGAACTCCTCGTCGGACAATCCTACCGGTTGAAGCCCGATTTGTTATTGGCGGATGTCTCGTCCCTGGCCGGCGCGGGCTTCGCACAAAGATCGTCCGACATCGTCAGCCGCCTGACCGTCAGTTTCCTGCCCCATTTCAACATCAGCGATCGCATAGACGTTGATCCGCATACTGGCGCGCTCGACCGCAATGAGGTGTATGTTAATGCGCAATATGGCCGCTCGTCATTGCAGATTGCCTATTTGCGGGTTCCTCCGGCAGAAGAACTGCTTGGCCTGGGCACCCGCGAGGAAGTCAAGGGGCAGGCGCTTGTCAATGTCTGGCGCAATTGGCTAGTCTATGCTTTGGGTCAGCGCGATCTCGCCACCGGCGACATGATCCAGGACGAATTCGGCGCCGGCTACCAGGACGAGTGCTTCGGCATTTCTCTTTCGTATCTGCGCCAATTCACGCAGTTTCGCGACGTACCGCCGTCCACCGCTGTGATGCTGCGTTGGTCGTTGAACACGAGCGCCGAACCCGCGGCCGACACGAGTATTTTCCCCCAGCATCTTTACTCCGGCGGAGCGCTTTGACCTGACGCAAAAATTGCTTATTCTGAAGACAGGCGGCAGCCGCGGTGGACGGGTTGCGGACTGTGCCCCAACCAAACGAGATATCGAAGACCAGTCCCTTGCGAAACCGCCATCGGATGATCGGCCTACTCGCCGCCGCGGCAATTGCGCTTGCCGGCGCCGGCGGCGCACGCGCGCTTGCCGCCCCCAGCGACCCGCAATCTGCGCGGCTCGCGACCAATTCCCCCGCAGCGCAGCCCTCGGCCTCCGATCTGGCCGGAACGGTCGCCAACAACGGCGACGGGATTGCGGCAATCGTCAACGACACGCCGATCTCCAATTACGATTTGCAGCAGCGTATGGCGCTTTTTCTCGCCACGTCCGGTGTCCGGCCCAACCCCGAGGCCCTGAAATCCATACGGGAGCAGGTGCTCAGGCAGCTCGAAACCGAGAGGCTCCAACTGCTGGAAGCGCAGAAGAACAACATCACGGTCGCTCCCGCCGACGTCGATAAGGCGATCAACAATATCGTGAGCGACAATCGCCTGACGATGGACCAGCTCAAGAACCTGCTGTCGCAATCGGGGGTTGCGATAGCGACTCTGCGTTCGCAGATTGCCACGCAGATCGCCTGGTCCAAGCTTGTAGCGGACCAGTATGGCGATCGCATTCACGTCACGCCGGAAGAAGTCGACGCAGAACTCGCACGCATCAAGAACGGCGCCAACAAGCCGCGCATTCACGTATTCGAGATCTTCGAGGCTGTCGACACGCCGGAACAGGACGCCAAGATCCTGAAAGACATGACCGATCTCTACACTCAGATTCAATCGGGTGCGCCGTTCTCTGCGGTGGCGCGGCAGTTCAGCCAGAACCCGACTGCGGCGCAAGGCGGCGACCTGGGCTGGGTTCAAGAGGGCCAACTGCCGGCGGAGCTCGATGCGGCGATCAAATCCATGCACTCGGGCGACGTCAGCCAACCGATACGTTCGACGGGCGGCTATTACATTCTGCAATATCGCGAGCGGCAGGAGCCGGTGGGTACGAAACTGCCGGCGACTGCCCAGAGCCAACCGGCGGCAGGCAGTTTGCCGCTGGCGCGCGTGCTGCTTCCCATCGGGTCCAAGCCTTCCAAGGAACTGGCCGACCGCGCCATGCAAGCGGCCGACGTTCTGCGCTCGCATATCGCCGGCTGCGAGCGGCTGAAGGATATAGTCGGCAAGATGCCGGGTGCGGTCTATATGAGCCTCGGCACGATGCGGCTGACCGAGCTGAGCGCCGAAATTCAAAATGCGTTGGGCAAGACCGACCCTGGCGACAGCACCGAGCCGTTCGAATCCGCCGCAGGCATCGAAATCATCGTGCGTTGCGACAAGCCGGTTCCGAAAGCCTCCGTGGCCGTAATTCCCACTCGCGATGAGGTCGAGCAGGAGCTCTACGAGGACCAAATGTCGGTCATCGCGCGAAGATATCTTCGGGATTTGCGGCGTGACGCCGACGTCGAGACGCGCTGAATCCGCTGCTGCGCCCATTCTCGTGACAATGGGAGAGCCTGGCGGCATCGGTCCGGAAGTGGCAGCGGCTGCCTATCGATCCCTTGGCGGATCTGTGGGCGGCCACCCGTTGCGGCTGGTCGGCGATGCGAGCGTTTTCAGGACCTTTGGGCCGGTTGACGACTCCGCGATCGTTCCGGTTGCCATCCCGGTTCGCCCCCGGGCGGGAATTGCCGATCCTTCCAATGCTCCTGCCGTTCTTGCAGCGATCGACGAAGCCGTCGCTCGGGCGCTCGACGGGCAAGCCGCCGCGATCGTAACCGCCCCCATTCATAAATCATCGCTGATGCAGGCAGGGTTTCGCTTCGCCGGACACACCGAATATCTCGAGCACCTCACGCAGGCTCCGCGAGCGGTGATGATGCTGGTCGGCCGCGACTTGCGCGTCGTGCCGCTGACAATCCACATCCCGCTTGCCGACGTCCCCGCGCGCATCACATCGCATCTTGTCATCGAAACCGCGGAGATCGTTCTGAAGGCGCTTACCGACGATTTTGGGATCGGCCGTCCGCGGCTCGCCGTAGCCGGCCTCAATCCGCATGCGGGAGAGGAGGGCCAACTCGGCACCGCCGAAATCGAATCGATCGGCCCGGCATGCGATGTGTTGCGCGGCCGGGGCTTTCACGTCGCCGGACCGCTTTCCGCCGATACCATGTTCCACGCCGAGGCGCGCGCCCACTACGACGCGGCGCTGTGCATGTATCACGACCAGGCGCTGATTCCGCTCAAGGCCATTGCGTTCTGGGAGGGCGTCAACGTGACGCTTGGCCTGCCGATCGTGCGCACGTCGCCCGACCACGGCACCGCACTCGACATCGCCGGACGCGGCCTTGCCGATCCGCGCAGCATGATCGCCGCCATCGAACTCGCTGCGGCAATCGCCGATGCCCGCAACCGATAATCCGTTGCCGCCGTTGCGCGACGTCATTGCGGCGCACGGCATCGTCGCCAGGAAATCGCTCGGACAGAATTTTCTCTTCGATCTCAATCTCACGCGCCGCATTGCCCGCGCCGCCGGTCCGCTCGAATCCGCGACCGTCTACGAGGTAGGACCCGGCCCCGGCGGCCTGACGCGGGCACTTTTGGCCGAAGGAGCCGAGCGGGTCGTCGCCGTGGAGCGCGACGAGCGCTGCCTGGCCGCACTGATCGAGCTCGCTGCCGCCTATCCCGGCCGTGTCGAAATCGTTCCCGCCGATGCATTGGACGTGGACGAGCGCGAATTGTTCCTTACCCTGAACGTGAGCGAGCCCGTTCGCGTGGCCGCCAATCTTCCCTACAACGTCGGCACCGCTCTGCTCGTGAAGTGGCTTACCGCAAGCGCCTGGCCGCCATTCTGGTCGAGCTTGACCTTGATGTTTCAGCGCGAAGTGGCGGAGCGGATCGTCGCCAGGCCCGATACCAAGGATTACGGCCGGCTCTCCGTGCTGGCGCAATGGCGGACACAGGCGCGCATTCTGTTCGATGTCAGTCCACGTGCCTTCACGCCGCCGCCGAAGGTGACTTCGGCCGTGGTGCGCCTTGAGCCATTGCCCGAGCCGGTTTCGCCCGCACAGCTGTCCGATCTCGAAGCGGTAACGAAGGCGGCATTCGGCCAGCGGCGCAAGATGCTGCGGCAGAGCCTTAGAACGCTGGGCAAGGATACGGACCGGCTCCTCTCCGCCGCCGGCATCGATCCGCAGGCGCGCGCCGAGCGGCTTTCCGTGATGGAGTTTGCCAGCCTCGCCCGCGCTTACGCAGCGACACGGCCGTTATAACCTGACGGTTGGGGATTGTTGGTGCCGTCCCGCCATTTTAAAGTGGCCCGAAGGAGCATCCTATGTCCAACCCGCAATCGCTGATCGAGAAGATCAAAGCCCTGCCGGCCGACCGCTCGATGAAGTCGAGGACTTCGTGAATTTCATCGCAACGCGCGCGCAAGCCCGTGCACTTATGCGCGCCGCCGCGCAAGCAAGCGAGCGGGCTTTCGCCAAAATCTGGAACGATCCCGACGACGACGCCTACGATGCGCTTTGAGTTCGGTGATATCGTGCTGGTGCCGTTTCCGTTCATCAGCCAGGCCGCCTGCGCCCAGCCGTCGTCGTCTCGACCCGCGCCTACAACGCCGCCAAGCCCGACGTGATCGTAATGGCCGTCACCTCACAGCTCCGTGCAAGCGCCGCGTTGGGCGAAATGTGGCTTCAGGATTGGGAGGCCGCAAAAGTTACGGCGACAGGATTCTCAACCCCCGCACCCTCAATTCTATTGGCGTAACCGCGACAAATCGGTGATTTGTTCATCCTGAAGATCATCTAGCCGGCCCCCTCACCGCGAAAGCGGTTCGGTTAGAGTGAGGTTGTGCAAACGAAACTGCAACCGTGAGGGGGCCTTGATGAAGTATAGCGGGATTGACCTTCATTCCAACAACAGCGTTGTTTCGGTGACGGACGATGAAGATCGGATTGTCGCCGAGAAGCGTCTGCCGAATGATTTGGCAAAGATCGTGGCATTTTTGTTGCCATGGCGAGAAGAGCTGGCGGGAGTGGTCGTCGAGTCGACCTACAACTGGTACTGGTTGGTGGACGGGCTGCGGGAAGCAGGGTTCGTCGTCCATCTGGCGAACACGACGGCGATCAAGAAATACGACGGTCTCAAGCATAGTGACGATGAGACGGACGCCCGGCACCTCGCCCATCTGTTGCGGCTGGGCATTCTGCCGACTGGAACCATCCTGGCGAAGGAGCACCGGGCGGTCCGCGACCTTGCCCGCAAGCGGTTGCAATTGGTGCGCAGCCGCACGACGCATATTTTGGCGGTAGAGAACCTCACGGCTCGCGAATACGGCAGCAAACTATCGAGCAATCGGGTCAAGCAGCTCAGCGCTGAGGCAGTCGATCAGATGGCGCTGCTGCCGGAGGTAAGGTTGGCGATCAAGGCCAATGTTGCAGTCATCGCGACGCTGAGCGCGCAGATCAAGGAGCTGGAGAAATGCTTGCACGACCAGGTGCAATCGCGAGGAGAGTACCGATTGCTGACCAGCGTGCCTGGGATCGGTCAGGCCTTGGCCACCACCATTGTCCTCGAGACGGGGCCGATTGAGCGGTTCGCCGCTGTGGGAAACTTCGCGTCCTATGCCCGGTGTGTCGGCAGCGAGCACCGCAGCAACAACAGGAAGAAGGGCGAAGGCAATCGCAAGAATGGCAACAAATACCTGGCTTGGGCTTTTGTCGAGGCGGCCAATTTCGCCGTGCGCTTCTGCCCGGAAGCGAAGAGGTTCTATGATCGCAAGAAAGCTCGCACCAACGGAATAGTCGCCACCAAGGCGCTCGCGCACAAGTTGGCGCGAGCGTGCTACCACATGCTGAAGGAGCAGAAGCCGTTCGATGTGGCGCGCTGCTTCGCATGACTTATGACGGCGACCGGCAAGCCAGGTACGGCGACTGGAGTCTCAGCCGATTAACCTGAATTGGCTGCCGGATCGCCGTCGCCAAGACAGCGAGGAGAAAATCGCCTGCGACGTGAGCCAGCCGGGGATTGGCGCCGAGCAATCGGCAGCCAGGGATCTGCGCATCAACCCTTGGACACGCGCGCGGAACCAACGTTCTTCTGGGGCGGCAACGCCGCCAGGGCGACAGGCCGCAAGGCCGCAGTCGCTTGATCTCGATGGGTGTCTGGCGCGATTCGATCGCAGCCATCATTCGAAGAAACGGACGCGATCGTATCATCGCTGCAGGTCAACAAAGTTCATGAAATGGCGGCCGAAGCCGCCAATGAAGTTGCTTTATCTCTTGACACGGGGGCCGCTAATGGGTGTCACCGTAACCCTAAGTTATTGTTTTGTCGCGGTTCCGGGCGCAAAAGTGCTACACACTTTTGCTGGAACCGCCCTATGTCAGACCCCGCACAAAATCGGACAGCCCGGTCTGCCGGCTGCGTCTGAGCCGTTCCGCGGTAAGAATTGCCGTGATTTTCGCTTCCGCAACCGCGACTTCGTCGTTGACGATGACATAGTCGTATTCGGCCCAGTGGCTGATCTCGTCGGCGGCCTTGGCCATGCGCGCCGCCACGACCTCCTCGGCGTCCTGAGCCCGGGACCTCAGGCGCCGCTCGAGCTCGGCGTGGCTCGGCGGAAGCAGGAATATGCTCACCAGATCCTCGCGCGCCCTTTCCTTCAGCTGCTGCGTGCCTTGCCAATCGATGTCGAACAGCACGTCGCATCCTCGCGCCAGCGCCTGCATCACGGGATCCCTTGGCGTTCCGTAGCGGTGGCCGAACACCGTGGCGTGTTCGAGAAATTCTCCCGCCTCGACCCATGCCGCGAATTGATCGGCGGTCACGAAGAGATAATCCTGGCCTTCCACCTCATTGGGCCGTTTCGGCCGCGTCGTGGCCGATACCGACAGAACCAAGTCGGCCTGGCTCGCCAAAAGACGGCGGGACAACGTCGTCTTTCCGGCGCCCGACGGCGAGGAGAGCACGAGCATCAATCCGCGGCGCGCGACGGTTGCGGTCATTCCACGTTCTGCGCCTGCTCGCGAAACTGATCGATGGCCGCTTTGAGAGAGAGGCCGAGGCGGGTGAGCTGGATGTCGGCGGATTTCGAGCAGAGCGTATTGGCCTCGCGATTGAACTCCTGGGCGAGAAAATCGAGCTTGCGGCCGACGGGCTCGCGGGACGCGATCAGAACGCGCGCCTCCTGCGCATGCGCCGCCAGCCGGTCGAGTTCTTCGCGCACGTCGGCCTTGGCGGCGAGCAACGCCACCTCCTGCACGATGCGCTCGTGAGGGATATCTTTCGATGCAATCAAATCGTTCACTTGGCCGAGCAGCTTGTCGCGAAGCAACGCAGGGATCGCCGCCGCCACGCCGGCAGCGTCGCGTGTCAGCTGCTCGATCGTGTCGAGCAGGCCGGAAAGTGCTGCTTCCAGCTTGGCGCCTTCGCCGGCCCGCGCCCGCGCCAGCGCATCGAAGGCGAGTGCAAGACTTTCGAGTAATGCCGCGTCGCGCACCGCGCGTGCGGGCGTCTCGATGGCCAGCGCCTCATCCTGCACAAGGACGCCCTTGAGCGCCAGCAGCCCATCTATCCGTGCGGGTGCAAGTCCCGTTTCGGAGGCAACCTCCTGTGCGATCCTGACGGCTGCGGCGAGAGCCGCCGGATCGACTTTGAGCGCGCGGGCGCCATCCTGCGGCTCGAAGGTGAGCGTCGCCTGGATATTGCCGCGATGGAATCGCTCCCCCGCAAGCACGCGTGCGGGCTGCTCGATGCCATCCAGGCCCATCGGAAGCCGCAGCCGCACGTCGAGGCCGCGACCGTTGACGCTCTTCGCTTCCCAGCGCCAGCGCGCGTTGTCGAGCGCGCCCTGGGAATCGGCAAACCCGGTCATGCTTACAAGGGGCATCCGTCAGCTCCGGTGCTCAAATTGCGAAACATAATCCGCGCCGATACCACGCGCAAAGCCGAAGGCTCAAGGACGGCGGGCGGCAACCGCGCTCTCGATTTGTCGCCAGCGCGCCACGTTCTTCTCATGCTCGGCGATGCTCGCGGTGAACGCGTGGCCGCCGGTACCGTCGGCAACAAAGTAGAGGTCCTTCGATTGCTCCGGCTCGAGCACGGCCGCAATCGAATCCTTTCCGGGATTGCAAATCGGCGTCGGCGGGAGCCCGCTTATCACATAAGTGTTGTATGGCGTCGCCGCCGTGATTTCGCGTTCACGAATCCGGCGCCCCAGCGGATAGCCTCGCGTGATGCCGTAGATGATCGTGGGATCGGATTCGAGCTTCATGCCCAACCGCAGACGGTTGATGAACACCGCCGCGATGTGCCGGCGCTCTTCCGGAATTGCCGTTTCCTTCTCCACAATGGACGCGAGAATCACGGCATCCTTCGGATTGCGAAACGGAAGGTTCGGCGCGCGCGTCTGCCAAGCCCGATCGAGGAATTTCTTCTGGGCATCCCGCATGCGCGCGACGATTTCGGTCCGCGTCATTCCGCGCGTGTAAAGGTAGGTCTCGGGCAGCAGCGAACCTTCGAGCGGTACGTTTCCCGGATCGCCAAGAAGATCGGGATCGTTTCGGACGATCTGGTAAATCATTTGGCTGGTGAGACCCTCCGCCGCGGTCAGCTTGTGCTCTATGGACTGTCCAGCAATCAGGATTGCGGCAACGTCGGTCATGCTTGCCCGCGAGGGAATGGCGTATTCTCCCGCCTTCAGCTTGCCGCTCTCGCCGCGCAATCTTACGCCCAGCGCAAAGAGAAGGCCGTTGCGGATAACGCCGTCGGCCTGAAGCTGCTTTGCGATCGCCAGCAGATGCTCACGGGGCGCAATCAGCACCACGGTCTGACCGCCGCCGTGCGGTGCGGGCGGGCCTGCGGCCGTGAAATTCATGCGCTCGAAGACAAAGGCGCCGCCCAGGAGCAAAGCGGCAACGAGAACGGTTGCTACATAGGCGTGCCATTGCACGCCTTCCTTGTCCGCCGATGCAGTCAATGCGCCTCCGTAAAGACGAGACACGCGTTCGTTCCGCCGAAGCCGAACGAATTGGACATGACCGCGCGGACTTCGCGCTTCTTGGCGTGGTGCGGCACAAGATCGATGCGCGCATCGACGTCGGGATTGTCGAGATTGAGGGTGGGCGGCACGATCCGATCACGCATAGCCAAGAGACAGAAGATCGCCTCCACCGCGCCGGCGGCGCCCAAAAGATGACCGATCGCCGACTTCGTCGAGGACATCGAAGCCTTGGCGGCCGCATTGCCGAGCAGCCGCTCGACGGCGCCAAGCTCGATGCCATCGGCCATGGTCGACGTCCCGTGGGCATTGACGTAATCGATGTCGGACGTATCGAGGCCGGATCGGGCCATTGCCATCTTCATGGCGCGAAATCCGCCGTCGCCATCTTCCGATGGTGCGGTGATGTGATAGGCGTCGCCGGACAGCCCGTAGCCCTTCACTTCACCGTAGATTTTGGCGCCGCGGGCCTTGGCGTGCTCGTATTCTTCGAGCATCACGACGCCGGCGCCCTCGCCCATGACGAAACCGTCGCGATCCTTATCGTAAGGACGCGAGGCTTTCTCGGGCGTGTCGTTGAAACGCGTCGATAGCGCCCGGCAGGCGGCAAAGCCGGCCAAGCCCAGACGCGAAATGGCCGCTTCCGCGCCCCCCGCCAGCATCACGTCGGCATCGTCGAGCGCGATCAGTCGCGCCGCATCGCCGATGGCATGCGCCCCGGTTGCGCAGGCGGTCACGACCGCATGATTCGGCCCCTTGTAACCGAAGCGAATTGAGGCGTAGCCCGAGATGAGATTGATCAGGCGCCCGGGGATGAAGAAGGGGCTGAGTTTTCGCGGTCCTTTCTCATGCACGAGAATCGAAGCTTCCTCAATCCCAGGCAGCCCGCCGATTCCCGAACCGATAAGCACGCCGGCGCGGCAGCGCGCCTCTTCGTCTTCCGGCGCGTAGCCGGAATCGGTAACCGCCTGCTGGGCTGCCGCGAGCCCGAAGACGATGAAATCGTCGATTCGCCGCTGCTCTTTGGGATCGACCCATTGATCGGCATTGAACGTGCCGCTGCTGCCGTCGCCGCGCGGCACATCGCAAGCGATCCGCGCCGGCAGATCGTCAACCTTGAACTTGGTGATCGACCGCGCCCCGGACTGTCCTGCGAGGAGGCGAGACCACGTCTCTTCGACCCCGCAGGCCAGCGGCGTGACAAGACCCAGGCCGGTGACGACAACTCTGCGCATGGACCCGAGGCTCTGGCCTCGAACGCTCAACCTTGAGATTTCTCGATATATTTGACCGCGTCGCCAACGGTAACAATCGATTCGGCCGCGTCGTCGGGAATCTCGATACCGAATTCCTCCTCGAAGGCCATGACGAGCTCGACGGTGTCGAGGCTGTCCGCCCCAAGATCTTCGATGAAGGACGCGCTTTCCGTGACCTTGTCGGCATCCACATTGAGGTGCTCGACCACGATCTTCTTCACGCGTTCCGCAGTATCGCTCATGATAATTCAAAACCTCTCGTTCGTTCCGCCGCAGTCTAGATCCAGCCGTCCGCAGCCCCCGGCCCCCGCCCCATCGCGCGGATCGCCGGAGGATTCTGCTTCGTAACACAAAGCCTCCGGTCCTGCTACAAGCGGATCAAGTCATTGATTCCGAAGTCAAATCATGGCCATCCCACCATTGACGTGCAGGGTCTGGCCGGTCACGTAGGCTGCCTCCTCGCTCGCCAGATAAACAACTGCGGCCGCAACGTCCTCGGGCACGCCCATGCGGCCGGCCGGAATGCGCTCCGTTAGCGAGGACTTTTGCGCATCGCTCAGGATAGCCGTCATGGCCGTCGCAATAAAGCCCGGCGCCACGCAGTTGGCGGTTATATTGCGGCTTGCGATCTCGGCCGCCAGGGCCTTGGTCATGCCGGTCAGCCCGGCTTTGGCCGCCGCATAATTGCCTTGGCCGGGGTTACCCGTCGTGCCGACGACCGATGTCACGGATATGATCCGGCCCCAGCGCCGTTTCATCATGCCGCGCAAAACCGCGCGACTAAGCCTGAATGCCGCGGTCAAATCCACCGCGATGACGGCGTCCCATTCCTCGTCTTTCATTCTGAGAAAAAGATTGTCGCGGGTAATTCCGGCGTTGTTGACCAGAATATCGATTGGGCCGGCGGTTGCCTCGGCGGCTTTCGGCAACGCTTCCACGGCCGCTGTGTCCGCCAGGTCGCACGGCAATACGTGGGCTCGAGTTCCGAGATCGGCGCTCAGCGCCTCAAGCGGCTCCCGGCGCGTGCCGGAAATAACAATGGTGGTACCGCGTGCGTGCAGCGCACGCGCGATCGCCGCACCGATGCCGCCGCTCGCACCGGTGATCAGGGCCGCCTTTCCCGTCAGGTCGAACATCTCTCAGAGCTTCTTGGCAAATGATTCGATATCGACGGGGGTATCGATCGAGTTGGTCTGCAAATCGCGATCGATGCGCTTCACCATGCCGGTAAGCACTTTTTCGCCGCCGCATTCGACGGTGGCGTCGGCGCCCAGGCTCCGGAACGAGAGCACGCTCTCGCGCCAGCGCACCCGGCCAGTCATTTGCTCGACCAGCAGGTTGCGAATCGTCTCAGGCTCGGCAACCTCCGCCGCGGTGACATTGGCTACGATGGGTGCCGCTGGCGGCCGCAGCGTAACTTGCGCCAGAGCCTCGCGCATTTTTTCTGCCGCCGGCGTCATGAGCGGGCAGTGAAACGGAGCGCTGACGGCCAAACTCAAAACTCGTCTGGCGCCTTTCTCTTTGGCAAAGCCGCCCGCCCGCTCGACGGTTTCCTTGGTGCCGGAGATCACGACCTGCCCGGGCGCATTGTCGTTGGCCACGACACAAACACCCCCCTGGGCGGCCGCCTCGGCGGCTGCCGCCTCGGCGTCTGCCACCTCAATGCCGATCAGCGCGCTCATGGCGCCCTCGCCCGCAGGCACCGCCTCCTGCATGGCGCGTCCTCGCAATTTCAGAAGCCGTGCCGCGTCGCCGAGGCGCAAGCCGCCCGCGGCGGCAAGCGCCGAGTATTCCCCGAGCGAGTGGCCGGCGAGCAGGCGCGCGTGTCGGGCGATATCCAAACCGGCATCCTGCTCAAGCACCCGAATGACAGCGAGGCTCACCGCCATGATCGCCGGTTGGGCATTCTCCGTCAGAGTCAGATCGCTTTCCGGACCCTCCCAGATCAGCTTGGAAAGGTTCTGGCGCAAGGCCTCGTCAACTTCTTCAAAGACCTCGCGGGCGGCAGAGAAAGCCTGGGCGATCACACGGCCCATGCCGACGGCTTGGCTACCCTGGCCCGGGAATATGAAGGCAAAACGCATGCGACATTCCAAAAATCGGGCCAAAAATCGGTGCGCAGACAAACCAAGCGCGCCCGGGCGAGTCAAGCGCGGGCATTCTGCCGGAGCCGGCCGTTGCGGCAGCTGGTTCTATACCCGGTGCGGCGCTGCGGCTTAGCCGGGAGGAGGCGTCGCCCCGCCTGTGGTTTGCGCGGGCGCATGCTGATTCGGCGACATTGCCGGGTATCCGGGCGGCTCCTGGTCGGGTTGGCTTTGCATCATCTGCCATTTCTCGGCGCCTCGCTCCAACTCAAATGCGCTGCACGCAGGAGATATTCTATGTCGGTTACGTAAAATGCATATATGCACGTCCTCTCGTGTCTGTGCCATAGGGCAAAGGCTCTGAGCATCGCTCCCGCAAGCCTGCATGAACGCTACGGCCGTACGGCTTGGCCCCGGCGGCGACCCCCACCTCTGATTGTTTTGCGCAAGCGCACCGCTGCAGATCAGTAGCGCGCCTAGAAGTATGCCGATAGACACTCTCATGCTCATCTCCTTTCCGCCAATGCAACGGGAAACCGAGCCAACCCCGCAGATGCGGCCTCGTTCCCCCAGACCGGGCCAGAGAAGTGACGCCGCGCCAGCCTGACTGTTCCAGTTCTGACCATCGGCAAATATCAAGTCGGCCAGAGGCTCATGGCACATTAGGTTGCCCCGCGGCAGCCGACAATGGTGAATGCCACAGCTTGGCGCCCGGCTTGGACCGGCGCCCGACAATTGCCAAATCTGGTTAGGCCTCGACGGGCGAGTCGATGCGCTGCGGCGCCCGCGGCGCCACGCCCGGCCCCGATATCTGCTCGGGCTCATCGATCAGCGGGTCGGGCCGGCACGCCCGGGCAAGCCGATGCTCGTCCTCGATGGCGATCCTGTCGCCCCTTACCGATATGCCATGTGCCTTGAGAGCGGAAAGGGCGCGCGAAAAGCTTTCGCGCGTCATGCCGAGTTCGGTGGCAATCAGGCTTTTCTCATAGGGCAGAACCGCCAGGCCGGGGGTGCCTTGTTGGACCGCAAGCGACAGAAGATAGCAGCCCACCCGCTCTTTGGTGTCTCTGAGCTTGAGATTTTTGACTTGACGCAACATGCGCCGGAACTGGCACGACAGACCGATCTGAATTTCCCGAGCCAGGCTTGGTTCGCGTATGGCCGCAACACGGAAGAGCTCGGTCTCGATCGCAAGCACCCGCGACGGTTCGGATGCGCGGGCTCGGACCAAATAGCGAGAAGACGTCAGGACAGTTGCCGGCGAGACCAGCTCTGGGGGGACAAGCGTCTCGATCAGCACTTCCCGGCCTGCCGTCGAGCAGCCCGACAACTGGACGGAGCCGGCCGCCAATACATATTGACAGCTCGGCAGGTCGCCTTGCTCGAACAGGAGTTCGCCGGCTTCCAGGGTCTTTAGAACTGCATTTTTGAGAACCCGCGCGCGGACATTCCCCGAAAGGGACCCGAAAATCACAGGCAGCTCGAACGCTGGCCTGGCGTTTGTCGACCTTCCCATCAAACACGTCGCCTCGCCCTTGGCGAACTTACTTAGTGACAAACCGCACGCCGTTCATTGACGGCGATCAGTATTTTACGACCGCGGAAAGGCGAGGTGTCCCAAGTTGGGGCGGCTTGACGAGGCTCATTCGAAAGCAAGCAGAAGCAGCAGAAGCATTAAGTCCTAATGCCGTCCCGTTTCAACCGCGCGCGTCGCATATCGCCCAGTTGTGATACCTGGTACTCGGTTGTCATCCCGGACGCCGACCGCTTCGCGCGAAAGCGGATCGCGGCGAAGTCCACTCACAGGGGCTTGCACTTTAATACCGAATTGGTCTGCGATCAACATCCGAAACTGGTCTGCGCAACTTCAGTGCGCATTCGGCGCAGAAACTTGGTCAGCCGCCACCTTGGGCGCGCGCTCCATTGCAATCGCGCGGCGCATTCGCTCAAGTGCATGATTCTAAAGCCATCGTCCCGCCCTCCGGGGCGGACGCACAAAGCCGGGCGAACCCAAAATCGGAGGAGAAACGTGAGCGCAACCGAAACATACGACGTGATTGTCGTCGGCTCAGGATCGGCGGGAGCCATGGCGGCGCTCAGATCGCGCGAGCTCGGGCTGTCGGTCATCATCCTCGAAAAGACCCACAAATACGGCGGCACGTCGGCGACCTCGGGCGGCGTGCTGTGGATTCCCAACCATAAGCTTGTGCCCAGCGACGACAGCCGCGACAAGGCGTTGCAGTATCTCGACAGCATCATCGACGGGCCGATCCAGCGCGACCGGCTCGAGGCCTTTGTCGACAGCGGCCCGCAAATGGTGAAGTTCATGAAGGATCTGGGCATCGACGTGACGCCGTCGGTGTGGCCGGATTACTTCCCCACCATGCCGGGCGCCCGCTCCGACCGCTCGCTTGTGTGCCCGACCTTCGACGGCCGCGAGCTGGGCGACAAATTCACGTTGTTGCGCGAGCAATACACGCGATTCAAGCTGCTCAACCGTTACGCGATGGACCTTCCCGAATTCTTCTCGATCTCGACGCGGGGCAAAGGCTGGCAGCTCGCCTTCCTCAAAATTCTCTGGCGCTACTGGTCCGATCTCGGAACGCGGCAAATCTCCAGGCGCGACCGGAGGTTCACCAACGGCGGCGCGCTGATGGGTGCAATCTACAAGCGGATTTTCGACCGCAAGATCGAAGTCCGGCTCGAAACGAAGCTGGAGGATCTCGTCGTCGCGGATGGAAAAGTCTCCGCCGTCGGCGTCAGCTACTACGGCCGGCGCTACGAAATCGGTGCACGCCACGGCGTCATCATCTGTGCCGGCGGGTTCGAGTGGAACCAGGAATTGCGCGATCGCTTTTATAGCGTTCCCGGACTCACCCGGCACTCGAGTTCGCCGGAAGACGCCAATCGCGGCGAGGCTTTGATGGCCGGCATGCGCATCGGCGCCGCCACCGAGCACACCGAAGCCGGATGGTGGATTCCCACCATGCACATGCCAATGCCCAGGGTTTCCAACTTCGAGGAAATTCATCAGGCGGCCTTCGACGTCGGCCGGCCGCACAGCGTGTGCGTCAACCGCAACGGCGTGCGCTTTGTCGACGAGGCCTGCGGCTACGACGATTTCGGCAAGGCGATGGCTGCGGATCATCAGAAGACCGGCAGCAATTGCCCGTGCTGGCTGGTGTTCGACGCCAATTTCCGCGCCAAGTTCACCGCCGGCGGCTTCATGCCGGCCGCGATCATGCCGGACAGCAGCATCCAGCCCGATTGCTGGGACCATTATATTTTCAGGGCCAACACGGTCGATGAACTGGCGGCGAAGATCAAAGTGCCGGTCGATACGTTGAAAAAGACGGTTGCGAACATGAACCAGTACGCGAAGGACGGCGCCGATCCGGAGTTCGGCCGCGGCGGCAACGATTACGACCGGATGTTCGGCGATCCCAGCCTCACGCCCAATCCCTGTCTTGGCCCGATCGCAACCCCGCCGTTCTATGCCGTGCCGATCAATCTGGGCGATCTGGGTACCAAGGGCGGGCTCAAATGCGATGCGCGCGCCCGCGTGCTCGACGGCAACGACCAGCCGATCCCGGGTCTCTACGCCGCCGGAAATGCGAGCGGAACCCCGTTCGGCAATTGTTATCCCGGTGCTGGCGCCACCATCGGTCCGGCGATGACGTTCGGCTTCGTTGCCGCCAACGACATCGCGGCGCGCATCGGCAATCTGCCCAAGGGCGAAACGGCGCTGCAGCGCGAGCGGCAGGTGGCGTAGGTGTCACTGGGAGCGCGCGCGTCCTTGCACGTCATTGTTTCTTGACGGCCGAGGACGGCCGCGCTCCCAGTGTCGGCGCTCCTTAATCCACAATTTTATCCTTGATCATCTGCGCCAGCTTTTCGGCCGAAACGCCGAGAATCTCGCAATAAACATAATCGTTGTGCTCGCCGAGGTCGGGCGCCCCGCGCGAAATGGACGCCATGGCCTTGGACATGCGCCAGGGTACCGCGACGATGGGGCGGGAGCCCTCCTTGCGATCGGAGACGAAGCGGAAGAAATCCCGGCCCCAGAGGAATTCGTCGTTGATGAGGTCCTGCGAGCTTTGGCTCTTGCAAGCCGAGACTCCGGCATCGCGCAGCCGCGCCGCGATCGTCTTGGCGTCCAGCGTCCTTGTCAGCGCGGAGACGACCTCATCGAGTTGCCGGCGATGGGTTTGCCGCTGCGCAAGCGTCGTGTAGAGCGGATCGGTCGCAAGCTGTGGCCTCGCGAACGCCGCGCAGAGCTTCCTCCATTCCTCGTCGCTCGCAATCGCGATGCTGACCCATTCCTCGCCCTGACAGGGATAGCAACCATGCGGCGCCATGTCGGCGTGGATATTGCCGTCCGGTCCCGGCACCCTGCCCGTCAGGCTGAACTCGAACAGGCTGTCTGCCACCATGCTCGACATGCATTCGACGGCGGAGACATCGACGAATTGCCCCTCGCCCGTGCGTTCCCGATGCAGGAGCGCGACAATGGCGGCGAATGCCGCGTTGGCGCCGACGGTGGAATCGCCGTAACGCATATTGATGCCGATCGGCCGCTCGCCCTCATAACCCACGAGATAGTTGAGTCCGCCCAGCGCCGCGAAACACGGCGCGTAGCCGGTCTGATAACCCAAGGGACCATCATTGCCCCACATCTTCATCGACACGGAGACGATGTCGTTCTTGATGGCACGCATGCCCTCGTAACCCAGCCCCATCCGCTCCATCGCGCCGGGACGAAGATTGTTGAGGACGATGTCGCTCTGCGCCACCAGGCGGCGAAGCTGCTCCAGTCCCGCTTCGGATTTCAGATTGATCTGCACGCTCAAGACTTCGGGATTGAGGCTCAGGAAGTAAGGCGCGTGGTTCGGGTCGACGCCGCCATAAACCCGCATTTCATCGGGATTGCTGTTGCTTTCGACCTTGATGACCTCCGCACCCAGGAATGCCAGAAGCTTGCCGGCATAAGGCCCGGCCCAGACCTTGGTGATCTCAAGAACCCGGACGCCGGCAAGCGGTCCGCCGCGCGACGCATTTGCGGGTTTCTTCTCCGCGGCCTTTCTAGGCGGCTGCGATGGCCTCCCGCCAAGCGCCTTAACACCGTGTTGGCCCAAGGCGGGCGCCGGCGTCACCAGCTCCGCCGGCGACGCGCTCAGCTTGTAAGGCACGGTGGGATAAAGCGCCTCGCCCAGCACGGGATGCTCCAGGCGCTGGAAGAATTTGCGGAATTCGAACTGCGGCGAACGTTGCAAATCGCCCGCATCGTTGACGGGAACAAGCGGCACGCCAAGCTGTTGCGCCCTTGCGGAGACATCGTCCTTGTTCATCGGGCGCACCCATTCGGCAAACCGGGCGCGGCATTCGGCGACGGCATCCGGCGTCGCCTTGAACTCCAGCCAGTCGTCGTCGAACTGGCGCGCCCAATCCGGATCCCCCATCAGCGCGCGCAATCCCGCCCAATGTTTCCGGCTGGTCATGTACAGATAGACCGTGCCGTCCTTGCAGGCGAAATACGCGTGGGGTCCGCCCTGGCTGAAAGCGGTGCGTTTGTTGTTGGCTTCGTCCTCGCCGGTGATCATGCGTCCGGCGACGATATCGGCGCGCGACACCATCACTTCCAGCTCGGCGACATCCACGAACTGGCCGCTGCCGGATTGCCCGCGCCAATACAAGGATGCGGCGATGCAAAGCGCCGCATCGAGCGCCGCCTCGTAATCGACCAGGAAGCGTCCGGGGCCCTTCAATGGCGGCCGGCCGAGATCGAGCGAAGCGGTATGGAATCCCCAGCCGCTTCGGTGAAAGACATTCAGGGTCTTTGCATTCCACCAGCTGCGCGGTGCGCCGTGGCCGTAAGGGGTGATCGAGCAAAGCACGACGGCGGGGTGCGCACGGGCAACCTCTTCCGGCGTCAACCTCACGCTTCTGAGCCAGTCCTCGTCGTGATCGTCGATGACGGCATCCGCCGTCGCTATCAGTTCGTGCAGCGTGTCGACATCGGCGGCGGACCGCAGATCGAGCGCGACGGATTTCTTGTTGGTGTTAAGCCAGGCGAACAGCCCGCTGCTCTCCACGCCGGTATCGCTGCGGACGCGGGGCGCCATCGCGCGCGTCGGGCTGCCGCAGCCGGGACGCTCCACCTTGACGAGCTCGGCGCCGAAGTCGGAAAGCAGCTTGCCGCAATATTCGCCGGCCGGCCTTTCGGCCAGCTCGACGATCCGGAAGCCCTTCAGTGCAGTCATATCGTTCTCCGAGTCGAGCCGGGCAACGAGACGAGGCGATACTGCGTTGATGCCCATCGCGCGGCCCGACGATAGGGTGAGCGCGGCCCTTCCGTCTTGATCATCCATGTATCGGGCTCGACAATGGGTGCAGCTTGAGCAGCGGCCTATGGTATCCGTCGCCAGATAGTGCGATTTCGATGAATGTCTCTCTTGCTGTCATGGCCCGGTTTCGCGAAGCGAAATCCGGGCTACCCAGTTAGCGTTGGCGATGAACCACCTGGGTGGCCCGCCGTCGCGGGCCATGACAAATGAGAGTTAAGGGATGCAATGGAAAATTCGCTGATGCGGGAAGATATGACCCAAGTCGACTGGGTGCCGGGCGACATGATGGGCCTCGGCATTCCCGCCCACGCCCAAGCCCTGCGGGCCGGCGGAGCGGAATTTCTGACGGAGGCTTTCCGCCGGAGCGGCGCGATCGGCGCCGACAATCGGGTGGTGCGGATCACCCGCTGCGAGGAATTCTCGGGCGGCAGCACCGGGCGCAAGCTGATCCTCTCCGTGGAATACGAAAAGCCGCACCCCGATTTGCATAGCGATCTTTTCGTCAAATTCTCGCGCGATTTCGACGACGAGGTTCGCGATCGCGCCAAAATCCAGATGGAACTGGAAGTCAAGTTCGCGGCGCTGTCGCGCATTCCGAACTTCCCCATCGCCGTGCCGCGCTGCTACTTCGCCGATTTCCATCGCGAATCGGGCACGGGAATTCTGATTACCCAGCGCATTGCGTTCGGCCGCAACGGCATCGAACCGCATTACGTAAAATGCATGGACTATGAAATGCCGGCGCCGCTCGAGCACTACCGGGCGCTGGTCAAAGCCCTCGCCAGGCTTGCCGGAACGCATAAGGCAGGCCTGCTGCCGGACAGCGTCGCCAGCCAGTTCCCGTTCGATCCGGGCAAATTATCCGTCAGCGCGCGCAAGCCCTACACGGCGGAACAGCTGCACAAGCGCGTGGAGAGATATTCCGGCTTCGCGGCAAAGTATCCGCAGCTAATTCCGGAAAACATCCGGGCGGCCGACTTCCTCGCGAAGATTGCCCGGGAGATCCCCAACTTCCCGGAATTCGAGCCCGCAGCACGAACGCTGCTCGGCGCGCGGCCAGAGCTCATTGCATTGTGTCACTGGAATGCCAATGTCGATAACGCGTGGTTCTGGCGTAACCGCCAAGGCGAGCTGGAATGCGGATTGATGGACTGGGGCCATGTCAGCCAGATGAACGTGGCGATGGCGCTCTGGGGGTCCTTGAGCGGCGCCGATGTGGGGATTTGGGACAATCATCTCGACGAGCTGCTGGCGCTCTTCGCGGCGGAATTCCACGGCTGCGGCGGACCGGCCCTCGACGTGCACGAATTGAAGCTCCACCTGGAGCTCTACATCGCGATGATGGGAGTGGCCTGGCTGATGGATGCGCCCGCGCTCATCCTGAGCGAGATTCCCGATCTTGCGCTTGCCACCGATCACTGCGATCCGCAATTCAAGGCGAGCGAGCTGGCGCGCGCGCAGCTGAACATGATGACCGTGTTTCTCAATCTCTGGCAGACCCGGGATTTCGGCCGGCTGCCTTCTAAACTCGGTCGCTACTCGTTATGAGTGACCGCATCGCAATCGCGCAACCGGCCATTCTCGATTGGGTACAGGGCGATGCTTCCGGCCTCGCCATTCCTGCGCATGCCGCGGCTTTGCGGGAGGGCGGCGTGCGGTTCCTCACTGCGGCGTTCCATGCGGCCGGTGCGCTTGCGCCCGACAATCGTGTGAGCGCCATCACGCGCTTCGAGGAGCTGTTTGCCGGCGGGACCGGGCGCAAGCTCCTGTTGTCGGTCGCATACGAAAAACAGCAGCCCGGCCTGCCCGCCGAGCTCTTCGTCAAATTTTCGCGCGACTTCGACGACGAAATCCGCGACCGTGCGCGGCACATGATGGAAACGGAAATCCGGCTTGCCAGACTGTCGCGCGCTCCCGGGTTTCCGATTGCAGTACCCCAATGCCTGTTCGCGGATTACCATGCGGCGTCCGGCAGCGGCATATTGATCACCGAGCGCGTAGCGTTCGGAACGGGGTGCATCGAACCGCATTATCCAAAGTGTCTCGATTACGAGATGCCGGAACCGGCGGCGCATTACCGGGCCATCCTGAAAGCCATCGCCAGACTTGCCGGCGCACACAAAGCCGGCCGGCTTCCCGATGTCGCGGGCCAACTCTTCCCCTTCGACAAAGACCGGCTCATCGCCATGGACCGCTTTCCCTATTCTGCCGCGCGGCTGCAGAACAGGGTCTCCCGATACGCCGAGTTTGCCGCCGCATTTGCGCATCTTTTGCCGGCAAACATCGCGTCGGCGGATTTCATCGCCAAGCTTATGGACGAGACGGCGCGCTTCTCCGAACACGAAGTGGCAATCAGGGACTATCTGCACAGTAAGCCGGATTTCATCGCACTGTGCCATTGGAACGCCAATATCGACAACGCCTGGTTCTGGCGCAACGAACAGGGCGAGCTGGCATGCGGCCTGCTGGATTGGGCCCGCGCCGGCCAGATGAACGTCGCGGCGGCGCTCTACGGCGCACTGAGCGGGGCGGAGGCGGAGCTTTGGGACGACCATCTCGACGCATTGTTGGCGCTGTTTGCGACGGAGTATCGCGACAGCGGCGGACCGTGCCTCGACATCCCCGAGCTGAAGCTGCACGTCCAACTGTTCACGGCCCTGATGGGCCTTGCATACATCATGGATGCGCCGCCGATCATCAGGATGCAGCTGCCCGACCTCGCCCGGACAACGAGCCGCTTCGATGCGCAATTCAGGAACGACGAGACGGCCCGCGTACAGCTTCACATGCTGACCATGTTCCTCAATCAATGGCAGACCCAGGATTTCGGCGCCGCGCTCGCTCGGGTTCTCGAACGGCGCAGAGTCCATGCATCCGAGCGTTGATATTATTTGCGGTGAGCTTTCGGCTTCGCAGCCTTGAACGCGGCGGCCAGGCGGCCGGCGATTTCCGGATAGAACTCCGGCTGCATGCTGCCATACATGGACAATCTCAGACATTCCTGCGCCAAGCGGCGCGACAGCTTGCGGCGCTCCTTGGCACTCTTGGCATGCGCGCGCGCCCACACCGGCCACAGAAACGTGCCCGCAAGCATAACGACCGACAACACTTCGGTATCGATATTGGCGCGCGCCAGCTTGGTGGCCGCGAACCGCCGCAGCGAACCCTCGTATTCCCGCCAGAACACGTCGGCCGACGAATCCGACGATGCCAGAACGTGCAACAGCCAGCCCTGGCACAGGGCGGAGTTGTCCATCGCGAAATCGGCAAGCCGGTCCGTCAGGCCCGCCACATCGACGTCCTCGACCGCACGCTCTTCCTTGCCCGGGGCCGCGCCGAACGCGTGATAATAGAGCTTTTCGGAAATCCACTGGACAGTCGCCTTCATCAGCTTGTCGCGCGATTCGAAATGCTGATAAGCGGTGCCGCGATTGACGCCGGCCTGATGCGCCACTTCCGAAACGCTAAGCCCCTCCGGGCCGTTCTTCGCCAATTGCACGCCCGCCGCTTCCAGAATCGCCTCTCGCGTGCCTTCCGGGTCGCGCGGCCGCCGCGTTCTGGTCTTTGACTTCGGCATATCGCTTTGTTCCAAGCTAGGATCGGCTGAGCGGTAATCTCGTCCGGATTCCGGCAAGCCGTTCCTAGCCCAACTTGCGCAGTTTGGCCCCTCTTACCGACTTTTCCGTTAAGCCATTGATTTACATAATGCGACCCCCCAATTCTGCGCAAGTTGGACTAACGCCTAACCACCTCTCCAAGCCAGGGCTATCGCATATAGATCGAGGCTGAGCGGCCGAATTATTCTCACGCGGCTCGCCAGCGGCAGCGTATCGCGACGCGCTGCGCGCGGAGATGCCGAGGACGAACCGCCACCGAGTTTCCGCGTGCAAAGTTTATCTGCAATACCACTGCTACGCAGGGTTGGAGCTCGAAGCCTTCATCGCGTTGGCGCGGGCCTGAAGAATTTCCTGGATCTGACTGCGGGCATCGCCGGCCGTGGCGCCGCCGTCCACCGACAAGATTTGCCCCGTCATCTGTTGCGAACGATCGCTTCCCAGGAAGAGCGCGGTTTGGGCGATGTCGATCGGGCTGCCTTGCCGCTTCAGCGGCTGCCAGCCCATGCGAACGTCGCGGATCGCCTTCTGCACGCGATCGGCGTCGGCCTGGGTCATGCCGGCCGCAGGCGTGGCGTAGGTGCCCATGTCCGTCGGGATGTTGCCCGGGCAGATGCAGTTGACCCGGATGAGATGTTCGCCCAACTCGATCGCGGCGGATTTGGTGAAGTTTATAACCCCGGCTTTTGCGGCACGATAAATCGGAAAGCCGAAACCGGGCCGTGTGCCGGCGATCGAGGCCGTGTTGATGATCGATCCGCCGCCCGATTTTGCCATATGGCGCGCGGCAATCTGCGTTCCCAGCATGACGCCAAGAACGTCGATAGCCATCACGCGCTCGAACGCCGAAAAATCCGCGTCCACAAGGCGGGCGAAGATATTGTCGGTCACGCCGGCATTGTTGAACATGATGTGCAATCCGCCGAATTCGGCGATGACGAAATCGACAAGCGCCTGGACGTCGTCGCGCTTTGCCACATCCGCATGCTTAAATCGCGCGGCGCATCCAAGGCTTGCGGCCAGCTGCTCGCCCCGCGCCACGTCGACGTCGGCAACGACGACCTTTGCACCTTCCTGCACGAACAGTTCGACGGTACTGCTGCCGATGCCGTTGGCGCCGCCCGTCACGATGGCAACCTTGCCAGCCAGTTCCTGTGTCACCGGATCTCCTTGCCGCTTTTGTTCCGCACCCGACCTTTAAACCCCATTGCCGGGACGTGCGAAAGCGCCATCGGCGCCTGCCAGCGGGGCCCGCGCAAGCTGTTCGCATTCCGGCGCAAAATGTCGGGATCGCGTCCGGCCGACGGCGGCCCGGGCGTCGGCTTTTCAGGCCACAATGGTTCGAACGCGCGGAAGATTCCTTTTACCCCACCATCACGTGGCCGGCATCGACGTTCATCGATTGTCCGGTAATCGTGCGGGCATCGTCGGAGGCGAGGAACAACGCGAACTTGGCGACGTCCTCCGGCGTGCTGGCGGTCTTGAGCGGCAGATGCGCCAGGTTCTTGGCGTGCATCTCCTCGGTGCCTATCCCTTGTTCTCCTGCCACGCGTTTCACCCAGTTGCGGTAGAGTTCGGTGTCGATGACGCCGGGCACCACGCAATTGCAGCGCACGCCGTACTGTCCCGCCTCCATCGCGATCACCTTGGTGAGAACCCGCAAGCCCGCCTTGGCGACCGAATAATGGCTCTTGCGCGGCACCCCGTTCCAGCCGGCGCCCGACGAGAAGTTGAGGATGACGCCCGTCCTGCGCTCGATCATCGAACGGCGCAGGACTTCGCGGCTGCACAGCATGGCGGCCGTCACGTCGATTGCAATCGTCGCGTTCCAGTTCTCGAGCGTCTGTTCCCAGATGTATTTGTCCGTTCCCGGCGCTGCGGCGTTGTTCATCATGATGTCGACCTGGCCCCAGCGGCTCATCGCCGCCTCGACCATTGCCACGACATCGGCCTCGCGCGTCACATCGGCCCGCACCGCCACAGCCGCTTCGCCGATCTCGGCCGCGGCTCGCTCGACCAGCGCGTGTCGCCTGGCTGCCAACACGACTTTGGCGCCTTCGGCAGCCAACATCTTCGCCATCACCGGCCCCAGTCCGGTGCTCGCACCGGTAACGATGGCCACTTTGCCGTCGAACCGCGTCATCCGCTTGTCTGCCGCGTGCGCGTAACTGCCGTCATGTAGAGACTTTTCTCGGACCGCCAGTCGAGACGGATGCGGCGGTGCGAGATCATCCAGCGGTCCTGTTCCTTGCAGAACGTATCCAGATAATAGCCGCCGTGATCGGGGCCGATATCGGTGTAGGCGACCCAATAGGTGCGCGTTTTCGCCGTTCCGGCAGCCGTGAACTCGATATGGCAGGTGGAGAGGTGGTGGCGGATGAAGGTCGCCTGGTGCACGGGCGCTTCGCCCGAGGGCTTGCGCCAGCGCGTGAACCAGCCGCGAATCTGCTCGCGGCCCACATACCGGAACGCATCCTGTTCGGGTACACCGTCCGTCTCCAGGATCGCATCGTCGGTGAACACCGCGACGAACTCGTCCACCCTCAGGCGGTCGCCGGCCATGGTGTAATCCGCCATGGTCCGGCGAATGGCCTCGCGGTCCAGCAGCTCGTCCAGCGTCATGGGCGCATCGCCCGGCGCAGCGTCTCGTGCAACTCTTTCGAGCCGTCCAGCACGCGGTTGTAACGCTCTGCGATGCGCCAGCCTTGCGGCGTGCGGGTAAGCGTCCAATGGTTGGCCGAGGCGCGCCAGACGAACCAGCGCTCGCCCTCCCGCAGCACGACGAAGGAATAGGCCACTGCTTCGGCCGCGTCTCCGTGCAGCGTGATGCGCGGCGTCGCCGTCAGATGCGACACGCCGGTGTCGATCAGGTCCCGGTGGCCCTGGCTGTCGTAGACCGAAGCGATGTCGTCATAGGCTTTGGCGCGGCGGATGCCGCCCATGTCGTAGACGCCGCCCTCGACCCAGAGATGCGCCGCCGGTTGGCTTTCGCCGCTGTCCACCAACGGGCCATAGCTGTTGAGAAGACGGATGATCTCCAGCTGGTCCTCGGCCGCGCGCAGCCGCCTTTCCAGCGCGTCAAGCCGCTCTTCCACGCTCATTCCTAGTCCTCCCGTGCATCTGGACCACCGGCTTCCAAGCCCGCACAGTCGAGCAGCGCGCCCCCCGCTTTCGCGAGGGCTGGCGCGCGGTCCGGCAGCCTAGGCTTTCAGGCGCTCTGCAAGGAAATCCGTCATCATGCGCCACGATCTTTTGTCGGCCTTTGCGTCGTAGATGACGGCCGGCATCACCGAGCCGTCGGCCGCCGGGTTGGTGAAGCTGTGCAGCGTGTTGCCGTAGACCACCAGCTGCCAGTCGGCGCCCGCCTTGCGCATCTCCTCTTCGAACGCGGCACGCTGCGGCGGGGGCACGAGGGGATCGTCGGCGCCGATCAGCGCCAGCACGCTGGCTTTCACGCCGCCCGGCTGCGCCGGCGCCTTCGTCTCCAGTCCCGAGTGAAATCCGACGACACCGAGAAGATCGCAGCCGTCGCGCGCCAGCTCGAATACCGTCGTGCCGCCGAAACAGAAACCGATGCCGAACAGCTTCGAGGCGTCGACCTGCGGCTGCGCGGCCAGCGTCGACAGCGCTGCCTTCGCCCGCTTGCGCAACGTCGGGGGATCGCCGGCCAGGCTTCCGATTACGGCCATGAGCTCTGCCGGACCGACTTGGCGCCGGTCGCCGAACATATCGGCGGCGAAGCCGACATAACCGAGCTCCGCGATCATGCGGGCACGATCCATGGCGTGCTGGCCGAGGCCGAAAGCTTCATGCACCACGAGGACACCGGGGCGCTTGCCGGTCTGTTTGTCGTCGTAAGCCAAAAAACCGTGGCACGACAAAGCGCCGTCGGCATAGCGAACATCCTGGGTTTTGATCGTCATTTCAGGCTCCTTTTGCGGACTTGGGATGATGGTGGCGGAGGTAAGCGAAGAAGATACTCCCCGCTTGCTCCATTCGAGGGACTGCGGCGCGAATACCGGGATTCGGCCGGCCTTATTTTTTCGGCAGCTCGATTTCCGCTTTCGCGGTGGACATCGTGGTGCCGAGTTGATTGGTCATCTTGAAGTCGACCTGCACGATCGGGCGCTTTTCGTCGTCGATCCGCTTGTCGATCACGGTGGCGTTGAAGATCGTGATGTCGCCGGTGTGAGCCGGCCCGCGATAATTGCAGTTGGAGTGGATCACCAGACCCCACTCGCCGGCCCAGCCGGCAAGGTAGTCGAGAATCCATGCCCCCATCGAAGCGCCGTAGCCATAGGCGCGCGGCATGCCGATGTAGCGTGCCCAGCGCGGGAACAGGTGGCCGCGCGAGGGCCCGATATAGGCGCCGTCGGTCAGCTCGGGATTTTCCTTTTCCATTTCCGGGTCCTGTTCCTTACCCGCCATGTCCTCGGTGAATCCGAGCGCGGCCAGGTCGAGGTCGGTGCGGCGGTGCATGCCGCCCCAGATGGTGAAAATGTAGGCCCGCCATTCGGTAGTGAGACTCGCGATGCTGTGCGGGCCGAAGATGCGAACCGGCAGCTTGTCGCCCACCTTGATGTCGTCCCAGTAACGCTTGCCATGCCCCAGCTCGTGCATCGCCTTGATGTATTCGAACTTCTGCTCCTCCAGCTTGGCAAGCTGCTCGTCGGTCCACTCGGGGTCTTCGGTGGCCGTCATCGAACTCATCTGGCGCGCGAGATCGGCACGATAGCGAATGCTGGTCGAGCGCTGCGTGGCGATCCTGTCGCCGCGGTCGTTGTAATAGTGGTTGTCGCCGCGCTGAAAACACGTTGGACCGGCAAACTTCGTTTCCTTGACCACGTAATCGAACGGGATGCGTTCGTTGTGGATGAGGTCGCCGGGGAAAATGCGCGGTCCGTAGAACCACCATTCGTCGCCGCCGAAGACCAGATGCGATTGGGGAATGTGACCGACGCAGGAGGGCGCGGAGCCGTGTCCGTCGTCGGTGGCGACGGCGAAGGATTGCGGGGCGACAATGCGGGAAAAGCGGCTCTCGGCGGCGAATTCGTCGTCGTAGTGCAAGCGGTTCGGATAGTGCATGGCTTGCGCCCAACGGCGTATGTCGTTGTTTGCCAACCGGTCCTTCAGGCGCGCGGGCTGGATGGGCTTGCCGAGATAACGGTCGATATCCGAACAGTCCAAGGCTTCATTCGTCATATTATAAATCTCTCGATTTTCGGGTTGGACAGATTGATCCGGTTGCGGTGCGAGCGTCAATCCCGCAGCGGCCCCTCGGGTTCGACGTCATACTGGGAAAGGTATCGCTGGAAACGCTTTAGGACTTCGTCTTCGGTCAGGCCGTATTGCTTGAGCTTGTATTCGTGCTTGCCGAATTTGTCCTGCGGATTGTCGTCCAGCCAGGCTTTCATCCGGGCGTCCGCCTCGGGAGTGAGTTCATCACCCAGGGCCTTGTAGAGCAGGCGCATGGTGGGGATGGGGTTGCGGATCAAGTCCGCATAATGCACGTCGATGATGCGCTCGTGGCCGAGTCTTTCGCGCGTGTCCATGATCCGGTTGGCGTGTTCGACGGCCTGCCAGAAGTAATTCTCCGAGATCCACTCCGCGTGGTTTTTGTCCGTGGAGCCCATGTTCGACAGCGTCATGAGGCTGCAAAACGAGCCAACCACCGTCAGCGGATCGCGATGGGTCCAAATCAGCCGCGCGTCCGGATAAATCTTGAGCAAGGTCGGAAGCCACAGCCCATGCGAAGGCATCTTGAGGTTCCAGACGCCGGGCGCGTTGGCCTGCAACAGCTGCAAGAAGCGCTTGTGATAGATATATGCCGACGTCATGTCGGTGGCGAAAAGCCAGTCGCGATAATTCGGCAGCTTGCCGCGGCCTTCCCACAGCAGCCCCTTGAAGTCATGGATCATGAAGAACATGCATTCATTGGGGTAGATGGCCGAGCCGCGATAATATTTGCCCATTTCCGGATGCGCCGCGAGCATCTGACGTTCGGCTTCCAGACGCGCAAGCGCACGAGGATCGGTGTAGAGTGTTTCGGTGGTCGGCGGCGGCACGGGATCGTCGATCTCCCAGGTCAGCGGGGAGCGGCGCGCGGGATCCGCAGACAGCAAATTGCTGAGCAATGTCGTCCCGGTCCGCGGCATCCCGAACACGAAGACCGGCTTTTCTATCGGACGCCGCAGCAGCTCGGGGTGCGCGTCGAGATAGGCTGTCGCTTTCAACCGGGTCGCAAGTGCGGCGACGATGTCCTTGCGGTTGCGCTCGACGAAATGCTCGGCGGGCGCCTCGCGGTTCAGATCTTCGACGAGAATATGGAGACCTTCGCGAAAGCTGTCGCTGTCGAAGCGCTGAAGGCCTGTTGTTCGCTGTGCTTCCGCGATCAGTTCGTCCGCATTCAATCGCTTTGTCATCCCGTACTCCTCCACCCTCGATACCTATTCTTAGCATTCGCTTGGTACTACAAGTACGCCACGAGTGCAGGCACCTCGGCCAACGCCCGCAGCGCGTCATTCAGATGGGTGCAGCCTGCCGTCCCCTTGAGTTCCGCAAGCACGGTTTCGCGCAAGCCCGCCATCTCCGAACCGACCAGCCGAGAGACGTTCGGCGCCGCGCCCGGACATTCGGCGAAGGGCAGCACGCGCGGCTCCGCTTCGACCGACAGCAGGCGAAAAGTCTCGGGATCGGCGGTGGCCGTCAGACGATACTCGTGTACCACCGCGCGTCCGCCTCTGGGCGTCGAGGCGCTGTCCTGAAACGCGGAATCGACGACGATGACATCGTCGACCCACACGTCGATCCGCCGCGCGCGCCGCATGCCGGGGCCGTCCTCCTGACGGGTGAACCTGTGCCAGCCTTCGGGATCGTTCGGATTGCGCAGATCGGGTGCCGGCGTGCCGGACCGGTCCGCCTGCAAATCGAAGGCGCTCGAACCGGGCGCAAATCCGGTACAAATACCCACTCGGGTGCGGAAATATTCCGCCAGGTCCATACCCTGCATGGCGGCGCGTGCCGCGGTGAGCCAATCCGGGTCCCATTGCGACCATGCCCAGCTCGAGACCAGACTGACGCCGGAAACGTCGTCCAGGATGAGGTACAAGGGGGTTGCGTTGCGCCGCTCCTCCGGCACGATATTGTCGAGGACCTTGCGCAAGCCGCCTCCGCCGCGCTCGCCGACGAGACGCGACAGGGCAGAGCGCGCCGGCTCGGCTTCGATTGCGACAATCGTGCGGTCCGGCTTCATGACGGCTTCGAAACCGTCCTCCGCACGGACGATCGGTGCGCCGCCGGATCGCGGCGTCACGATGTCCCGCGCCCGCCCGACAAGGCGTCTGTTGCCTGTCTGCCCGTCCGGCCAACACACATCGATGCTCGAGGTGCGCCGCACCGATCCGGGCCGCCGCAAAGGTGCGTAGCCCGCGGAGCATCGCGGCGGCGCCGCAAGAGTATTCGTCACAAGCTTGATCCTTCAGGGGCTATTTCAAGGCGCGCGCGAACAGCGCCTCCATCCGGCCCCACACCTTCTCGGCCGCCTTTTCGTTATAGAGGTCGGCGCGGCTCGGCATCATGTAGCCGTGCAACGCGCCGGGATGCCACTCCAGCCGATAGGCGACGTTGTGCGCCTTCAGCGCCTTCTCCAGCTTCGCCATCTGCTCCGGGGTTGCCGTCTGATCCTTGTCGGCAATACCGAAATAGAGTTCCGCTTTCACGTGGTCGAGGTGGCGATGGGGCGAATTCGGCTGATCCGTCACCAGGCCGCCGGGATGGATCGAGGCAGCCGCCGCGACGCGCTCGCCCAGCGCCTGGGACAATACCAGCGTCAGACGTCCGCCCATGCAGAAGCCGTAGAGACCGATCCTGCCCTTGGCCGCGGCCTTGTCGGCATCGGCCAGTTTGAGCGTATCGCGGATGTCGCGCGTCGCGCGTGCGTCCGTGAGATCCTTCATTGCCGCCACGATCGATTGCATCCCCTCGGGACGGGCAGGATCGATCGGACCCTTGAGACCGACGCGATAGAAAACGTCCGGAGAAAGGACATAGTAACCCCAGGACGCCGTGCGGCGCGCATGATTGCGTAGCTCTTCGCGCATGCCCAGCGCGTCCATGATCTGGAGGACGACGGGAAAAGCGCCCGGTCCGTCGGGATGGGCGACGAACACCTCCATCGTTCCGTCCGCGGTTTTCAGGTTTTCGATTCGATCGGCCATGTGCGGCGTCCTTGGCGTGCGGTCATCATGGAATGTCTTGCCCAGCGCTTCAACCCCCGCGCAAGCGCGCGACGCAAGTCTTGCGATGCAGAACGGCAAGCAGCGGATGCGGCGGCGAAATCGATCCGTATACGGAATTCCCATCCGGGATCGGCCTGCCGGCGCTGCGAAACGTCTTTTGCCGATCGTCCAAACCCGCTTCCCGCCGCCGAGGAAACTCGCTACTTTGCCGCATCGCCGATTGCCGGGTTCGCGGGCGCAGGTTGTAACGAGGAGGTTGGCGTGGGTGCACTATCGGGCAAGGTCGCCGTCGTAACCGGCGCCAGCCGCGGCATCGGCAAGGGCATCGCCATTGCCCTCGGGAAAGAAGGCGCGACCGTCTATGTCACCGGACGAACGGTGACGCCCGGCTCGCACCCGCTTCCCGGAACGGTGGGCGAAACGGCCGCGGAAGTCGGCCGCGGCGGCGGCACGGGCATTGCCGTCCAGGTCGACCATGCGAACGACGATCGGGTCGCCGCGCTTTTCCAGCAGGTCGAGAAAGAGCAGGGCCGCCTCGACATCCTGGTGAACAATGCCTTCGCGCTGCCGGAAGACCTGACGGAGCCGAAGCCGTTCTGGGAGAAGCCGCTCTCCAATCTGGAGATGTTCGAGGTCGGCCTGCGCTCGAACTTCGTTGCGGCATGGCATGCGGCGCATATCATGGTCCCGCAGCAATCAGGCCTGATCGTTGCGATCTCCGGCTATGTAGGGGTGACGTATACTTACGGCGTCATTTTTGGCACGTGTAAATCCGCTGTCGATCGCATGGCGCGCGACATGGCCATCGAGCTGAAGCCGCACCACGTGGCGTCGATTTCGCTGTGGCAGGGTCTCACGTTCACCGAACGGGCCGAACGCAACCTCGCACGCAGTCCGGACATGAAATCGCAGATCGTCACCAATCCCGCGATCGGCTGCTCGCCCGAGCATCCCGGACGGGTGATCGCGGCGCTTGCCATGGACCCCGACGTCATGAAGCGCTCCGGCGGCACGTTCATCACCGCCGAGTTGGCGCAGGAGTATGGCGTCGCCGACATCGACGGGAAGATCGTTCCGTCCTTGCGCGCCCAGCGCGGCTCGCCGATCTGGTCGCCGGTTTAGAACATCGAACCTTCAATTAAGGTCACCCCCCGAAGGGAAGGTCGAAAAATTCAAGCGTAGCGCGGATTTTTCGAGTGGGGGGAATCGCGACGCTCGATAAATGCTCGCAATGTTTCCCTGTTCTCCCCACCCGGCTCGCGGGCTGTAATCCGCAGCCGACGCACCGCAGGCTCGCCTGCCTCCCCAAGGGGAGGCACGTTGAACCTCGTGAATCTGCATGAAGGCACGCCGCTCTAGCCAGCCACAATGAGCTGTCGTTTCGTTCAGGGGGCCGGGTCGTCAACTCTTGGAACGACTTCCGTCGCGATGCGGCGCATGACGGCGAAGCGATCCTCGTGGGCGGCAGCGGCAAAAATGATGTGCCGCGCGCCCGCGTCGACAAATTCCTGCACGCGTGCGGCGACCTGTTCGGCGGTGCCGGCGGCGGTCACGCGATCGGCAAACTCACGAAAATCCTGCCGGTAGAGACCGCCCAGAACGCTCGCGGCTTCGGCGCGCGCTTTTTCCGCATCGTCGCGCACGGTGGTGAAGAGAAAAACCGTCCATTCGAAATCCGCAAGATCGCGCCCCGCCGCCGCGGCGATCTCCCGGATTCGCTTGACCGAACTTGCATAGGCGCGAGGCGAGTAGAGATAGGGCATCCAGCCGTCTCCCAGCCGCGCCGCGCGCGCCATGGCCGGTTCTTTTCGTCCGCCCACGATGATGGGCGGGCCGCCGGCCTGGATCGGCGCCGGCTGAATGCGCACGCGCGCCATGGGATAATGAGGCCCGGGATGCGAAATCTCTTCCGCCGTCCACAGACGCCGAAGCAGCGCGATCGCCTCGTCGGTGCGTCCGCCGCGCTCGTTGACCGGCACGCCGCATGCGCGGAACTCTTGCTCGTACTCGCCGCCCACGCCGACGCCTAAGCTGATGCGTCCGCCGCACAGATGGTCCAAGTCGGCGACTTGCTTGGCGAGGAGTGCGGGCGGATAGAGCGGCAAGAGCAGGATCGAGGTTCCGATCCGCACACGGTGCGAGAGCGCAGCCAGCTGTGCGAGCTTGACCATGACTTCCGGCGCGCCTTGCGGCGAGGCGACATGGCCGCCGACCCACAGCGATGCGATCGGCAGAGCCTCCAGTGCTTCCACTTCCTCTCGGGCGGCGCTGGTGACGAAACCGAAGCGAATGGATTCCATGCTGCCTCATCGATGCGTGCGTGGCCGGCTCTTTGCGCCGGCACCGGCAGATTACGCGAGCGGCGAGCCAGGGCAACGTGTTCCTACTTCCGGGAATCCCAGGTTGGTGACGCGTGAGAAGATTCAGCGCGGTGGTCGCAGAGGATTTGCAGCGGCCGCAGGAGAAAAATGGCGCGCGCAGCGCACCAGAAAACCACGGCGTTCCCTGCGCTAAAAATGCCGCCACTTTCGACAAAACACCTTTTGAGAAAAGTGGGTATTAGGCACGATGGGCTTGGTGCCGAATCCTCCTACCGGTGGCTCAATCCGGGATTGTCCGGCGCCAGTCGAATGCGCAGCGAATTCTGAACGAACGCGGTTGCCACGTATTGGCCGACCATCATCGCGAATTCGATCATCTGCGCTTCGCTCCAGGTTTTCGCCAGCGTATCCCAAGTGGCGTCCGAAAGGGCCTGATCGGCGAGCAGCTCCTCGACGCCGCGCAGAATGGCGCGCTCGTGCTCGCTCCAGCCTGCCGCCGACGATCCTGCGGTCACCCGCTCGATCTCCGCTGCGCCCAGGCCATGGCGCTTGCCGATGTCGACATGCTCGCCCCACTCGTATGGCGCGCGGCAGAGCCAGCCGATCCGCAGGACGGCGAGCTCGCGCTCGCGCGGCGGGATCTGGCCGCGAAAGATGGCGGTCCCCATTTCCATCTGGCAGCGGAAAATCGCCCGATGCTTCAGCACCGTGCGCATGTACTCGGGCAGTTCGTCGGATTTGCCGGCCCCGGCCGAGGCGCGAATACGCGCCACGATCTGTCGCGATTTGTCGTCCACGTCTTCGGTGCGCAGCGGCAGGATGCGCGGGGCCCGGCCCACCACATGGTCCTGGCGGGCTTCGATGTCGACGGAAATGCTGCCGGTCTGCGGTGCGCCCATGGTGTCTTTCGTTCCCGCTGATTGCTTATTCTGTCGAGTACTGCCGTCTTGCCCAGATGATCGCGTGACGGTCAAGCCTCGTGCGGGTACGGTGCAGGGCTATCGCAACTAAATTTGGCACGCGGAGGGAAACATCCGGCGCAGTGCGCCTATACTATTACGCAGAGTTGAACCGCCAAGGCGCAAAGACGCCAAGGACCTTCGAGCTCTGAGCACCTTGGCGCCTTTGCGACTTTGCGGTTAATTTTTTTGCGCTTGGCGCGGGAAACGCGCCGGCGTTTTGTCTACCCATCTCCGCGCGCTCCGCGTGAAAATAGCCTTCCTCATAGCCCACAGGCCTATGCGACTGCCTTGGGGCATGGCCGGCTGTCTCGAAAGCAGTTGCACCGGGGGTAAAATTAGGCATTCCTGTCCGGACGCGATGTGGGCGCGGGGCGCGCGCACCCACGCAGCCTTACGTCTGCTTGCATCGCGAGCTGCCGCACGGCGTGCGGACGAAACAGGGAGGTACCATGCGCGCAAAGCCTGTGTCCGACGTGCTGGGAATCGAGCTGCTCGATTTCGACATCGCGCGGCCCTGCAATCCCCAGGAGCAGGCGGAACTGCGCCGGCTGTTCAAGCAGCATCATCTGCTGTTGGTGCGCGGCCAAAATCCCGGCAATGAGGACCAAAACCGGTTCACCGGATATTTCGGCCCGCTGTCCGCCATGCTGCGCGACGGCGATGCCGGTTACGTCAGCAACAAGCTCGACGCGGGCAGCAAGCAAGGGCCGATGACCGTGAGCGGCACCGAGAAGCTCTTATGGCACGCCGACGGCACCTATGGCCCCCATCCGGGAATAGCAACGTGTCTGTTGGCAAAGGAGGTGTCGCCGGAATTGACGCCGACGCTGTTCGCCAACGCCGTGCGCGCGCTCGAGAAATTGCCGCCCGATCTTCGCGCCCGCATCGCACCCTTGCGCGCGGTGCACATGCGCGACACCGGCACGACGCGGACGTCGCAGCCGTTCCGCGACACGCTCATGCCCAAGGACGCAGCACCTGGGCGGATCCGGTCGTATGAGCATCCGGTTGTTTATCGAGGGCCGCACATGGACAAACAGGTCCTCTACGTCAACGAATTGATGACGAGCCATATTGTCGGCCTCGCGCGCGAGGACAGCGATGCCCTGCTCGAGGAGCTGTTCGGCTATATCTATGCGGACGACAACGTCTACACGCACACCTGGCAGATCGGCGACGTGCTGATCTGGGACAACATCGCCCTGCAGCATTGCCGCCCCAGGGATATGGGCTCGGCACCGCGGCATTTGCGCCGCCTGTCCCTCGACGGGTGGAACACCGGCGACGGCGTGATCGAGTGGTTCGCCGCCGGGACGCAACGCGACCTGGCGCTGATGGCGCGCACGGGTGCGGCCGGCGGTTGAGCGTTGGAGAGGCGGCGGAATGACGGGTCGGGCAAAGGACAAGCGAGTTGTCGTGGTCGGCGGCGGGCAACGGGACGGCGCCACCATCGGCAACGGCCGAGCGATCGCGGTGCTTTTTGCGCGACATGGCGCCAAGGTGTTCGTCGTCGATCGCGACTTGGAGCGGGCTGCGGCGACGGCGGCGCAGATCGAACAGGAGGGTGGGCACGGGCATGCTTTTGCGGCGGACGTGGGCAAATCGGCCGACTGCGAACGCATCGTCGAGCACGGCGCCGAGGTGCTTGGCGGGATCGATGTGCTCGTCAACAATGTCGGCGTTGTCGAAGGAGATCGCGACGGGCTGAGCCTCCCCGAGGAGGTGTACGACGAGATCATGACGATCAATCTCAAGAGCATGTGGCTCACGTCGCGCGCGTGCATCCCGATGATGCGCCGCGCCGGCGGCGGCGCGATCGTCAACATCTCCTCCGTTGCCGCGCTCAACATGGGTCCCAATCTGGCCTACGGCCTCTCCAAGAGCGGCGTGAATGCGCTCACCCGCCGCCTGGCGCTCGAGAATGCGCCGTATAACGTGCGGGTAAATGCGATCATGCCCGGCTCCGTGGAGACGCCGATTTTCTATATGCCGATGCCGGCCGGCATGGCCCCCGAGGACTATCGCCGCCAGCGGGCGAAAAACGTACCGCTCGGGCGGGTCGGCACCGGCTGGGATGTCGCCCATGCCACCGTATTCCTCGCTTCAGAGGAAGGGAATTTCATTACCGGCGCGGTGCTGCCGGTCGACGGCGGCATCCACACCATCGCCGGTGCAGCGTGGCGCCCGCCCGCCGCCGGTTGATCGCTGGTATCTAGTCGGCCCTAAAAAACCGCCGTTTCAAGCTGGAAGCAACTTCGGATTCTGTATGTTCTGCCCCAAGATGCGGCTGAACAACAGATACAAAAAGATCCACCTGAGTATCTTCCTGAGGTTGAAGCCGATCGCCATGGCGAGGGCGTTGATTTGATCGCCGCGTTTGCCGTGGAGCCAGTTGCGGGGACCAACTTTACGATCGTTCTTGCAGTGGCCGATGATCGGCTCGATGGCATTGCGGCGTTTCTGGCGTTTTCTTTTGGCCGGCGTCATGCCGCGCCTCTGACGCGCGAGGATGATCTCGATGTCTTCGTCTTCGAGACCATGGCCGCGATAGCCCAGATCGACACACGCTTCTTCGGGCTTGACACCCGTCAGCCTTGCGATCTGTTCCAAAACAGTCGCCAGAGTATGTCCGTCATAAGGCCGGCCGTGATGGGCCATGGCGCCGACGATGAAGTTGCCGGCATTGGTTGAAGCGATGCTGGCCTTGCAGCCAAATTCGTACTTCTTGTGGGCTTTGCCCTTGGCGATGCATTCGACTTCCGGCGCATGCCAGGAATAGATTTTGTCCGGCGTTTTCGGATCGGCCGCTTGAGCATGGATTTTCCGCGCCTTGGCCAGATCGTCTTGGAATAAACCGCCAAGCGAGGGGACTTTGCCAATGGCGCGTTCAATGTCGCGGATCACACGGCCCAGATAATTGCGCACTTTGTTGATCTGTTTGCGGCCACGGTTCATCTGCCGGGCTGCCAGGTATTTGTTGGCCAGAAACACAGCCTGCTTGCTCTTGCGCATATAGCTTTGCCGCAGTTTAACACCGAGCTTCTTCGCCGTTTTGATCAGTTCCTCGCGCGCCTTGTGACAAAGCTGCGTGTCCGTCGGAAAGCGGATTGCCTTCTCCTGCACCGTCGTATCCACACTGACCTTTTGCAGGGCGCCCGCCGTGATCACCCCGCTCTTCAGCCCCACGCGAACCGTTTCCTGCAACAGCCGCTCCATTCCCTCCTTGCCGATCCGCTTCCTGAAAATGCTCAAAGATGGGGGTTCGACCGGCAGCCGGTGCTGAAAATATTCTTCCCCGCAAAAATATTGAAAGTACGGGTTCTCCCGCCAGACTTCGCACACTTCCTCGTCCGACAGCCCTTTCATGTCTTTCAACAACACCAGCCCGGCCATCAGCCGGATCGCTTCCCCGGGCCGGCCATTGTCGGCGCAATAGTAAGGTTTCAGATCGCCAGCCAAATCGCTCCAGCCCACCAGCCGACTCATTTTGACCAGCTCATGCGTGGGATCGATGATCGCTTCCAGCCGCGACCGGTACAGGTCCTCCTGTCGGCTACTTCGCGGATTGTCTTTCAGCACAAATTGCAACCTTTCAGGCCAGCAGCCCCGATTCGTTGCAATTTACATCGCCCATTTCTCTCAGGGAATCGTTCCCCCGTAACGCTCATCCGCGTTTTTTGGGGCCGACTATCTAAGCGGTGGGTATTTAATCAGAATCACAGCGTGTCATTCCCGCGCCACCGGTCCGCGCATAGCGCGGCCGGAGCGTAAACTCCAGCGGGAACCCAGTAGGCGCGCGTCCGCGCGCCAATGACAGGCGCTGCAAACCGAACAGATCATTGTCACTATTGACGTTTCTCGATCCTCTTTATTCAGCCGCGGACGCGGCCGCGCTGGGTCCCCGCGTTCGCGGGGATGACAATGAGGGAGCGAATGATCTCACACGAATGTCCGCCGCTCTATGCGGTTCGAGCATCCATTTATTTTGGAGCGGGCGACGTAAATCGAATGCGCGACCCCAAGCTTGGCAACGCTTGTGCCGGTCCGATTGTCGGATGCCGCTCATGCCAACGCACACTTGCCCAAATGCACGGCTTGGTTCTCCATTCCGGCGTTAGGTTACGGCGAAAGGATGCTCAACCCCCGGATTGACGCAACCGCAACGGATCGGTGATTGTTCATCCTGTCGCCCTAACCTTTGGCGCCAACATGGACGGAAAACGGAAAAGCAGCTGACGGGCTGAGCGTTCCCCGGTCCTCTCCCGTTCGTTGCTGCGAGGGCCGCGCGCGGCCGGCGATGGCGATTTATGCCGCCGTAAATGGGCTCTTTTGCGGGAGAAAAACTGGTGCCGGAGGTGAGAATCGAACTCACGACCTACCCCTTACCAAGGGGTTGCGCTACCACTACGCTACTCCGGCGCACCAGGCGGACGCGCCGGTGCTATAGCGAAGCTTGAGGAAGAGGGAAAGAGTGGCAAAGGCCCGCTCCGAGAACCGCGGCGAGCGCCTGGCCCAGGCGCTCAAGGAAAACCTGAGGCGCCGCAAGGCGCGCCGGCGGGCCAGCGCCGAGGCGCCCCAAGCTTCGAAAGGCGCCCCGGCCGACGAGGCGCAGGCGGCGCGCCCCGATTCCGCCGCCAAGCCGCAATAGCCTTTTTGGGCCAAGTAATTCAACCGATTCGCTTTTCGCGGAAATTCGGCCGCAAACTTCCGGTTAAGTTCAGTATTTGCCGCCGAACATGAAGGCGTGCAGCACGCGATGGATGTTGTAGACGTTGTTCTCCTGGATCGGGCTTGGTCTTGCACCTTTCCAGCCGCGCGAGCGCATGCCCTTGTGCACGGCGATCATGTTGGAGAAGTCCTGTTCGAGAATCGGGTTCTTGTCCTTGAAGTCCTTGGGGTGGGCGTAAAAGTCGTACGTCCACTTCGGCTCCTTGCCGGGAGCGAAGCGGCCCAGGCTCAGGACGTCGAAGATCGTCGAGTTGGGATTGTCTCCATTGGGGCGCATCCGATACCAGAATGCCCCCTCCGCCGAGGGAAGGATGCTGGTGTTGGGGAATATCTCCCACTCGACGCTCAACAAATGCTCGGTGGTGAGCTTTTCGGGGAACGGGGCGCCGGACTTGGCCATTTCCTCGCGCAGGATCTCGCCATACTTCCCGTAGGCTTCCATGACGCTCACATCTTCGCTCACTTCCTGCTTTAGGCGCCGCGCCGCCCGCGCTCCTTCGTCGTGGATGATGCCATGCAGCGTGTCGTGGATTTCGAGGAGCTGCTCTGCCGCATAATCGCGCGGACTGCGGAACAGCGATTTCTCGCCGAATTCCATTTTGTCGAAATGGTAGCCGCCGGTGTGCGAGCCATGGCGGCGTCCCTCGCCTTTCAGGTCCTCCTCGAAGCCCGGCACGGTCATGCTGCCGAAGCGCAGCAGCTGCGGATGCGTGCCCACGGTATGGTAGCCTTCGACGAATGCCTCGAGAACCACTTTCCAGTTACACGGAAAAATGATCGTGGTGTAGGACCGGATGCGGCATTTGTCCCATTCGAAGGCATCGAGCTTTTCCGGGATGTACTGCAGGAAATCCCGCAGCGGCTCGCAGTTCGGATCCATGTTGATCCACACCCATCCCGCCCAGGTATCGGACTTCACCGATGTCAGCGAGAAATCCTCGTCGCTGGACATGGGACAGCCTTTCCAGTCGTCGCGGCTGGGAATGGTTGCAGGCTTGCCGTCGAGGTCGAAGGTCCAGGCGTGGTAGCCGCAGAAGATCATGCTGAGATTGCCGCGCGCATCGTCGCGCAAGCGGCGGCCGCGATGCGGGCATACGTTGTAGAAGGCTTTGATCTTGCCGGGTGCGCTGCGCACGACGAGGATCGACTCGTTGCCGATCTCGTAGTTCACATAGTCGCCGACATTCGGGATCTCCTCCTCGCGGCAGGCCGGCTGCCACACACGCGGCCACAGGCGCTCCATCTCGAGCCGGTGGAACTCGGGCGAGTAGTCGCCGGGCGGGATGAAATCGCGTCGGACCTTGGGCTCGGGCGAAACAGCGCTGTCGCTTGGGCTTCTGAGCATGGGTTCACCGCTGGCTGGGGAATCGGATGCTTAGTTTGAAGGCGGTTTTGCGTAAAGCCGATCTCCGGCGAGCACAGGCGTTTGCGGCGGGAAAACGAAATTTCGCAGGAAATCCGAAGTTCTGCATATTCATTCCCATATTAGCTTTTCCACTCGTCTTTTGCATTCCAACTATAAATTGGCCGTGTTATCGAGCGCTCCCCTGTACGAAACAATCCCTTCGATCTAGGTCTCTGCGGCTCCCGCGGGAACACCCTGCAATAACGCGAGAAATTTGATGTCCGATACGTCCAATGTCGTGAAATTCGAGCCCGCAAAGCCCAAGGTGCTCGAGGTCCATGGGCCGGGCGAAACCGGCTGGCTGACGCCTTCGGAGGTGGCGGCGCTGACGCCGGAGATCGTTCGCGAGCGGGTCGCAGCACTCAAGCCGATGATCGCCGAGCATGCGGAGGAAGCGGAACGTCTGCGCCGGCCCCACCCTGCCGTATGGGAGGCGCTGAGGGCGACCGGCTTTTTCTACCATTTCGTGCCCAAGCGCTACGGCGGCTGCGAGTTCGGGCCGGAGGATTTCTTCCTCACCACCTGCGTGATCGCCGAGGCTTGCGCCTCGACGGCCTGGGCGACCTGCTTCACGGTGGAGCACAATTGGATCGCCGCCCTGTTTCCCGAAAAAGCGCAAGAGGAGTTCTTCGCCCACCGCCGCTATATGATCGCACCCGCGGTTTCCACGCCTCCCGGCAAAGCCGTCCGCGTTCCGGGCGGCTTCAGGCTGACCGCGCGCTGGCGCTTCGGCAGCGGCGTGATGAACTCCAACTGGTGCATCGGCATGGCGCTGATCGAAGGCGAAATGCTTCCCGTCCCCTACTGGTTCGCGCTGCGCACTTCGGATGTTCAAGTCCTCGATACCTGGAAGGTGGATGGTCTGCTGGCAACCGGTAGCAACGACATCGTCGTGGACGATGTCTTCATTCCGGAGCATATGGCCGTCAACTTTCTCGAGCTTCAAAGCGGCACCTCTCCGGGTTCGAAGATACACGACAACCCGATCTATCGCCTGCCGTCGCTTGGGTTCCTCGCCCTGGTGACGACCGCGCCCGCGGTGGGTGCGGCGCGCGGCGCGGTGAATATCTTCCGGGAGCGGCTGAAGACCCGCAAGGTGACCGGAACCGACACGGTCCTCTGCGAGAAGGTGAACCGCCAGGTGATGCTGGCCCGCGCCGACGTGATCGTGCGGACCTCGGAGATGATCCTGCAAACGCTGGCGCGCCAGGTTCACGAAATGGCCAAGCACGGGCAGTCCGACGACATGGAGGCCCGCAGAGCCATTGTCACCCACAACGTCTACGGCGCGCAGCTCGCGCGCGAAGCCGTCCGCCTCATCGTCGACAACTCCGGCTCGTCGGTTCACCTGCTGTCGGATCCGCTGCAGCGGATTCTGCGCGATGTGACTGTGGTCTGCTCGCATCTCGTGCAGGATTTCGAGAATATCGCCGAGCAGCACGGACGGGGCCTGCTCGGTCTGCAGCCCACCGGTTTCTATTTCTGAAATCGATTGCCTTGCACGGATATCGTGCTCGCGCGTCTGCGGACAGTCGCGATCACGGCTTCAACACTGTGCCTTGGACATCGGCCGAACCCGTCAGCACAGAGTTGTCCGCGGAGCGCGCCACCATGACGGTGTAGATACCTGCCGGCACGTTCCAGTCATCCGCAGCCGCATCGAAATCGGCCAATAACCGGGGATCGACGTTTAGCGATACATGTTGAGTCTCTCCCGGCTTGAGGACCGTTCTCGAAAACCCGATCAACCGCTCGAGGGATTCGTCCGCACGCGACGTCAGATATATCTGCGGGACGGCATCGCCGGAGACACTCCCGCTGTCGGTCACATCGAAGCTGACGCGCAGAGTCTGGCCGCCCTCTACTTGCAGATTGGAATAGGTAAATTCGGTGTAGGACAGCCCGTAACCGAATGGGAACATCGCTGTCAGACCCTCTTTGGCGAACCAGCGATAGCCGACGAATGCGCCTTCGGAATAGTCCACATCGAAAACCGCACCGCCCGGTGATGCCGGTCCTATCGTGGCAGCCGGTTCGACAATATCGCTGCCCGGAATCGCCGGCCGCGGGTATTGGCCGATCGCCTTGGGAAAGGAAATCGGCAAATGACCGGACGGATTGACTGCGCCGGTCAGGACATCGGCGATCGCCTCGCCGCCGCGTTGTCCCGGATACCAGGCTTCCACCACCGCGCCAACCTGGCCTAGCCAGGGCATCTCGACCGCGGTGCCCGTTTCGAGCACGACAACGGTCTTAGAGTTGGCCGCGGCAACGGCGCTGATCAGCTCGTTCTGACCATCGGGCAAAGAAAAGCTGGGCAGGTCGCGGCCTTCGCTTTCCCATTGTATTGCGAAGACGACGACCACATCGGCCCATTTCGCGAGCCCGGCCGCAGCTGCGGGATAGTTGCCGGGATCGAAACGGATTTCCGCCTGCGGCGCCTTCGCGCGCAAGGCCGCAAGCGGCGAGGACGGATCGAAGATCATGGAGATCAATCCGGCCATCATCGGATTGTCGCCGGTTTCGAGGGGCACGATGACGCCCGGCTGACCGACGGGCATGACTTGCGACGAGCCCCCGCCCGACAACACGCCGCCATCGGCATGGCCGCCGATCACCGCGATGCGCAACGCCCTTCGGCTCAGCGGCAGCAGCCGGCCGTCATTCTTGAGCAGCACGATACCCTCTTGCGCCTCGCGTAGCGCCACGTCGCCATCGGCCTTGTAGTCGATCGCCGATTTCACCGGCGGATGATCGATGAGACCTTCGGCAAACATGGAACGCAGTATCCGCCGCGTCATGTCGCTCAAGCGCGTTTGCGAGATCGTGCCGGCCTGCAACGCCTGCTTGAGAGGCGCCGCGAAATACGCCTGTTCGTCGACGTCGGCGGCCGATTCCTGATCCAGTCCGTTCGGTGCCGCATCGACGCCGTGAACCGCGCCCCAATCGGACATCACCCAACCCGGATAATGCCAATCGCCCTTTACGATCCGATTGAGCAGATGATCGTTGTCGCAGGAATGAATGCCGTTGACGAGATTGTAGGAACACATCACCGCGCCGGGATTGCCGCTCTCGATCGCCAGCTCGAATGCCAGCAAATCGGATTCCCGCATCGCAGACTTGTCGATGACCGCATTGGCCCAGCTGCGATTTGTCTCCTGATCGTTCAGCACGAAATGCTTGGGGACGGCGACGACATGCTGGTCCTGAATGCCGCGAATGAATTGTCCGGCCAGGGTGCCGGTAAGCAAAGGATCTTCGCCCAGATACTCGAAATTCCGTCCGGCGCGCGGATCGCGCACGAGATTCATGCCCGGGCCCAAGAGCACGTTGAACCCCTTGCGCCAGGCCTCCGCCGCGATCGTCGCGCCGCCCGCATATGCCATCTGCGGATCGAAACTCGCCCCCAGCGACAGGCTCGACGGCAGTGCCGTCGCCACATCGCCCGGCCGCATCATGCCCATCAAATTTGCGACGCCGACGCTCGCATCCGTCTCCTGCAGGGCCGGAATGCCGAGTTGTGCGTTGCCGGGCACATAACCGCTCGAGCCGACGACGTCGTGGAATTTCGGATTGCCGCCCATAGGCGCTGGCAAGCCCGGCCGATAGGGAAGACCCAACCAGCCGCGGACGAGTGCCAGTTTCTCGGCCTCGGTCATCTCCTGCACGACAAGGCCCGCGCGCGTATCGGGCGTGAGGCTTTGATTCGTCCACGGCTGCGAAGGCCCGGCGGCTGCCTGGGACAGACCGGCCCACACAAACAAGGCCCCGAAGATACCGGATTTGACGATCCCGCCTGCCATGTTCCGACGACTCCCCTACCCTGCTCGGCGACGATTCCCGCCGCGTTGCAGCGCGCAATGAGTCCTAAACCACAACCGCCCGCACGCGCGCCAGATTTTCGATGCGCGCGTGGGGCATATTGATATCCCGCACCGCGGCCACGATGGCCCGGCATGTGGCGGCATGTCGACTTGCGCTACGCATTCAACCGCCCAGGACCGGAAATCACAGGTTGGTGACGCGTGAAAAGATTTAGCGCGGTGGTCGCAGAGGATTCGCAGAGGCCGCAGGAGAAAAATGGCGCGTGCGGCGCGCAAGAAAACCACGCGTCCGCCGCGAAACCTCTGCGTACCCCGCGCTGAAAATGCCGCCACTTGCGACGAATCACCTTTTGAGAAAAGTGGGTACTCGACCGCTTTGTGCTGATTCGGCACTCGAGCGCGTTGATCTCGGCCGCAGCTTCGTTGACGAGTCGCCGGGCCAGGACTTATGATACACTAAATATCATAAAGGCCCGTTTCGATGTCTGACACCTCTTCGGCGTCGTCCGTATGTCCGCGCGCGGCAAGCCGCGATGACCGAAAATCCGCGCTGCTCGCCGCGCAGCTGATGGACGATCGTTCCGGTGCCGAGGTGGTGCATAGCTTTGCCTTCGGCCGCGATCTCCTGCGCAGCCCCGCCATGCGGCAGGCAATCGACATTGGTGCCGACAGCTTCGACAAGTCCGACCCTGCGGCAACACCCGTCATATTCCTCGACGGCGATGCGCACCGGCGCAAGCGATCGGCGATCGCGAAGTTTTTCACGCCGATGGCCATGAACACCAAGTACCGGGCCGTGATGGAAAGTGCCACGGACCTGTTGATACGGTCGTTGCTGGCCAGCGGCCGCGCAAAGCTTGACGTAATCAGCTTGGAACTGGCGGTGAGCGTCGCATCCGAGATCGTCGGCCTGACCAATAGCAACCTGCCGGCCATGTCGCGGCGAATTGCCAGCTCGTTTGCGACCGGCACGACGCGCCGGCAAGGCCGATTGGAAAAAGCGATCGTCGGAGCTCTCTTTACCCTCAAAACCCTGAATTTCTTCTACCGGGACGTCCGCCCTGCGATAAAGGCGCGCCGCAAAGCGCGGCGCGAAGATGTGATTTCCCAGCTTCTGGACCAGGGCGCTTCCGACAAGGCAGTCCTGATCGAGTGTATGGTCTATGCCTCAGCCGGAATGGTCACGACGCGCGAATTCATCGTCATGGCTGCCTGGCATCTCTTTGAGCGCGAGGATCTACGCAAGCGATTCGTCGAAGGCGGCGAAGACGAGCAGTTCGCCATTCTCGACGAGATTTTGCGCCTGGAGCCGGTGGTGGGCCGGGTCTACCGCCGCGCCGCAGAAGATGTTGCGCAAACGTCCCGAGGCGCGGTCGCGACCGGCTCTCACTTCGCCATCGACATCCGCGCGGTCAACACGGACGAAGCCATGATCGGATCGCGTCCATGCGCCCTGGACGCGGATCGCGCACGCCATGCAAAGGGAAGCGGGTCCGGCTTGAGTTTCGGCGACGGACCGCACCGTTGTCCCGGGGCCCAGGTCGCGATGCATGAAGCGCGCGTTTTCCTCGATCGTCTCTTTCGCGTTCCGGGCATATGCCTGTCGCGCGTTCCGGACATCATCTGGAATCAATCCCTCTTGACCTACGAGCTGCGCAACGCCGTTGTGACCTGCGATAAAGTCGGCAGCGCCTAGAGCGGAAGGGTGGCGCTTGCGCCATGACACCGCAAATTTCCCGCCACCCAATTTGACCCACGCAGGCGCACAGCCCAGCCGAAAAGCTACCCCTTCAATTTGTCGGCCATGTAAGCGACGGCGCGGTTGAGGGTGATGAGCTTCGCGTAATCGGCTTCCGGGACATTCACGCCGGTCTTTTTGTGCAAGGCGGTCAGGAAGTTGAGAAAATCGAGGGAGTCGATATCGAGCGCCTCGCGCAGGTCGGCATCGGGGTCGATGCCCGCGGCGTCGCTTTCCGGCGCGATGGTATTGAGCTCCGAAACGACCAATGCGCGGATTTCGTCTTCCGTCATAATTGCGAAGCCTCCTGCAGCAAGGAACCGATCTCGCGGAGAAATCGGCCGCCCAGATGCCCGTCGCTGACCCGATGATCGGCGGCGAGCGTGGCAACGACGACATCACGCAATTCGATGCGATCGTCGATGGCCACCGGCTTTCTGTGGATGCGGCCGAATCCGACGATGGCGACCTGCGGCGGATAGATGATGCCATAAAGGGTTTCGACGCCACGCTCGCCCAGGCTCGAGACCGTAATCGTTGCATCGGACATCTCGGAGCTGCGCAGGCGGCCGTCGCGTGCCCTGGCGGCAAGATCGCGCAGTTTGCTCATCATCTCATCGAGCGTGAGCCGGTCGCAATCGTGGATGGCGGGCGACACCAGGCCGGCGCCCCGAATGGCGATCGCCGTTCCGATATGGATGGCGGTACTCGGCACGAACCCGGCAGCAGGGTCGAAGGTTCCGTTGAATGCCGGGTATTTCTTGCAGGCGAGAGCGACGGCCTTGAGCGTGAGCGCGGCGATAAGCACGCGTTGTTCCGGCGTCCGGTCGGCGTTGTGCTGCTCGAGCCATTTCAAGGCTGAAGACAGATCGATATCGGTGGCAAGATAATAATGGGGAATTTCGCGCTTGGAGCGCGCCATCGCCGTCGCGATGGCCTGGCGCATCTTGTCGAGGTCGAGGCCGCCGCGGCGCGGCGGCGCTGCTGCCGCGTGCTCGACGTCGCGCAGCACGATGGTTCCGTCGGGCCCGCTTGCTTTGAGCGCGGCAAGCGAAATGCCGCGTTCGGCCGCGAGCTTTCGCGCTGCGGGAGATGCGCGAACGCCGGCTTCCGCCGACGGCTGGGCGGCCGGCACTTGAGCCATCGGAGCCGCAACCGCCACGGGCGCAGCGGCAGGGCGCGGCTTTAAGGCTTCGTCCGCAACCCCCTCGATGATTGCCAGAGCCGTGCCCACCGGAACTTTCGTGCCGAGCGGCAAGAGCTGTTTTCCCATCGTGCCATTGACGAAGATCTCGACTTCGATGGCGCCCTTGTTGGTTTCGACGACGGCGACGATGTCGCCGCGCTGCACGGCATCGCCGGGATGCTTCAGCCACTCGACGAGTGTGCCCGCCTCCATGTCGGCGCCCAGAGACGGCATGCGAAATTCGTACATGCGCTAGCCCAGAGTGTGCCGAACCGCTGCGACGATTCCGGGAACTTGAGGCAGCGCAGCCTCCTCGAGATGGCGGGGATAGGGAATGGGGACCTCTACCGAGCAGACGCGCCCGACGGGCGCATCCAGGCTCCACAATGCATTCTCCATGATGCGGGCGCTGATCTCGGCTGCAATGCTGCCCGAGCGCCAGCCCTCGTCGACGATCACCGCTCGCCGGGTTTTCCGCACGGAAGCCAGAATCGTGTCGTCGTCGAGCGGCCGCAACGTGCGCAGGTCGATCACATCGCAATCGACCTTCTGCTCGGCGAGCTGCCGCGCCGCTTCGATCACCTTGGGCAGCGAACCACCATAGGTGATCAGGCTCACGTCTTTTCCCTCGCGGCGGACAGCCGCCTTGTCGATCGGCACGGGCCCCGCATCCGGCTGAAGCGTCCCGGTCATGTTGTAGAGCATGACGTGCTCGAAGACGATCACGGGATCGGGATCCTCGAGCGCGGTCCACAGCATGCCTCGCGCATCCTCGAGCGTCGCCGGCGTCAACACCTTGAGGCCGGGAACATGGGCATAGAGGTTTTCAAGGCTGTGCGAATGCTGCGCCGCCAGCTGGCGTCCCGCTCCCGTCGCCATGCGGATCACCAGCGGCACGCCGAATTGTCCGCCCGACATATGCCGGATCGTGGCGGCATTATTCACGATCTGGTCCAGTGCGAGCATCGAGAAATTCACGGTCATGATCTCGACGATGGGCCTCATGCCGTTCATGGCGGCGCCGATGCCTACGCCGGTGAAGCCCGATTCCGACAGCGGCGTATCGCGGATGCGCTCGGGCCCGAATTCTTCCAGCAAGCCTTTCGTGACCGCATAGCAACCGCCATAGCGGCCGACGTCTTCGCCCATCAGGAAGACGCGCGGATCGCGTATCAGCGCGTCGCGAATGCCCGCCTTGCAGGCATCGCGATAGGTCGTCTCAACCGCCACACCGCTCATGGCGTCGCCTGCGCGTAGACATCGCTCGTCAGCTGCTCGACAGGTTCCCAGTCGCTCGCCTCGGCGAACGCCACGGCAACCGCGATTTCGTCGGCGACCTGCCGGTCGATGGCGGCCAAGTCATCTGCGTGCAGCATGCCCGTATCCTGCATCCATTGCGTCAAATGGGCGATCGGATCGCGTTTCTTCCAGGTCTCCACCTCGTCTTTTCCCCGATAAAGCTGCGGATCGAACATGGAATGGGCGCGAAAGCGGTAGGTCCGACATTCCAGGAAGCATGGCCCCTTGCCTTCGCGTACTTTCGCGGCGGCACGCGAGGCAGCGACAAAAACCGCTGCCACATCCATGCCGTCGACAATCTCGGAGTCCATCTTGTAGGCCAGGGCCTTGGCATGGATGTCGGGCTCGGACTCCGACAGATCGAGCCGCGTTCCCATGGCGTAGAGATTGTTTTCGCAGACGAAAAGCACCGGCAGCTTCCACAGCACCGCGAGGTTCATGGTCTCGTGGAATTCGCCTTCCGCCGCGGCGCCTTCGCCGAAAAAGCAGCATGTCACGCGACGTTCGCTCCGCATCTTGTCGGCCAGCGCAATGCCGTTGGCGAGCGGCAAGCCGCCGCCCACGATGGCGTAGCCGCCGTAGAAGCGGTGGGGCGCGCTGAACAGATGCATCGAGCCGCCTCTGCCGCGCGAACATCCGGTCGCCTTGCCGTACATCTCGGCCATGACGGCGTTGGCCGGAACGCCGCGCACCAGCGCGTGACCGTGCTCGCGATAGGTCGCAACCACCGCATCTTCGGGACGCAGCGCCTGCGTCACGCCGGTGCAAACCGCTTCCTCGCCGATGGCCAGATGCAGGAAGCCGCGGATTTTTTCGCTCTGGTAGAGCTCGTCGCATTTCTCTTCGAACCGCCGCACGCGCAGCATCTGATGGAGCAGACCCAGCAATGTCTCGCGCGTGAGATGAATCTTGGGCTCGTTCATTTCTCGTCGCTTTCGAGCGTTGAAATGTCCCCCTCGGGCAGGCCGAGCTCGCGCGCCTTGAGCAGCCTGCGCATGATCTTTCCGCTGCGCGTCTTGGGAAGGTTGGCGCGGAATACGATCTCCTTGGGCGCGATGGCGGGCCCCAGCCGTTTGCGCGCATGGGCATGGATCTGCTTGCGCAAATCATCGCTCGGCTCAAAGCCGGGATTGAGTGCCACAAAGGCCTTGATGGATTCGCCGGCAACCGGATCGGGAATCCCGATGACGGCGGCCTCCGCGACCGCCGGGTGTTCGAGCAGCGCGCTCTCGACCTCGAAGGGACCGACCAGGTGTCCGGCGGATTTGATGACGTCGTCGCCGCGTCCGACGAACCAGAAATATCCGTCGTCGTCGCGCATAGCGAGGTCGCCTGTCAGGTACCAGTCGCCGGCAAAGTTCTTCCGGTAACGCTCCTCGTCATGCAGGTAGCCGCGGAACATGGACGGCCAGCCCCGCCGCAGCGCCAACTGACCGCTGCGCATGGGGGAGGTGACGACTTCCACGCCGTCCTGGGTGCGCTCGACGATCGCCGCCTCGACGCCGGGCAACGGCCGCCCCATCGAACCGGGCTTGATGTCCTCGGCGGCAAAATTTGCGATCATGATGCCGCCGGTCTCGGTCTGCCACCAATTGTCGTGAAACGGCTTGCCGTAGTTCTCCTGGCTCCAGACGACCGCTTCGGGATTGAGCGGCTCGCCCACGCTCGCCAGGAAGCGAACGCCATCGAACGTGCCCTTGGGAATGATCTCCCGGCCTGCCCGCATCAGCATGCGTATGGCAGTGGGAGCCGTGTACCACACGCTCACCCGTTGCTCGCGCAAGGTCCGGTACCAGCGCTCGGCGTCGAATTCGCCCTCGTCGACGAGCAGCGTGATGCCGTTGGTAAGCGGCGAGATGATTCCGTACGAGGTGCCGGTGACCCATCCGGGATCTGCCGTGCACCAGAAGACATCTTCGGGATGAAAGTCGAGCGCGTATTGCCCGGTCACATGGTGTGCGACCACCGCCTCATGGACATGGATGGCGCCTTTGGGTCTGCCGGTCGTTCCGCTGGTGAAGTGCAGCAGCGCAACGTCGTCCGGTTGGGTGCGAACGATAGCGAAGCGATCCGATGCGGCCTTCATGGCGGCGCCCAGACCGATGGTGCCCACAGGCTGAGTTTCATCGTCGGCATCGATGACAAACACGTGCTTCAACCCCGGCACCTGGTCCCGCCAGGGCGCGACTTTCTTCTCGTAGAGCTGCCGCGTCGTGACCAGCGCGCGCCCGTCGCCGCGTTCGATCCTGGTGCGGATGGGCTCCGGACCGAACACCGAAAACAGGGGCGAGAACACATTGCCGTTCTTGAGCGCGCCGAGGGCGGCGATGTAAAGCGCGGGAACGCGCCCGGCGAGGGAAAAGACGACATCGCCTTTGCCGAGCCCTGCGTCCTTGAGGACATTGGCGAGCCGGTTGCTGGCAGCGGCAAGCTCGGCATAGCTGAAATCCTTGACCGCACCGTCCTTGGCCAGCCAGCGCAGCGCGAGCTTGGCGCCCATGCCATGGGCGACATGACGATCGACCGCCTCATAGGCGATGTTCAGGCCGCCGTCCGGCAGGCCGTCCAGCTGCGCGCGCGCCCGGTCCCACGAGAATTCCCGGCAGGTCCGGCGATAATCCTTGAGGTTGGTTGCGCCCGCCATCGGCTGCTTGTGAATGATGGGCCAGTCCATGGCGCCTCGCTGGAATGACGACCGCAACACTCTTGCGCATGTGCCGTCGCCGTCATTGATTTTGGGCAAGGTTGCGCTTGCGGCTGGCTCATGTCGATAGCCGAGCGGGGGAAGAACAAGCGGCAAGAATATTCTCGCTTGACGCCGTCACGCGCACGCCGAAACGGGAACTTTCGCGGTCCAGACGGCGCGCGAGCCAGCGCATGTCCTGCGACGAGGCGCGGTTGAGACGAAGCTTCTTGAGCGCATAGGCCCGCATCTTGAGAGCGGTCAGGTTTCCGGAAGAAGAAAGCTCCGGGAAATAGGCGAGCGAGAGATCGTTGCGATATTCCTCGTAACCGGGAATGCCTTCGTAATCCGTGATGAGGTCGCCGCAGCCGTAAAGGATCAGGCGGCCATGATGGATCTCCATGGCCTTGGCATGATGCGAGGAATGTCCGTGCACGAGGTGGAAGCCGGCCACGTCGATCAGCCGGTGCGCCAGCGCGCGCTGATCGGACGCAATCGCGTAGCCCCAATTGCCGCCCCAGTGAACCGAAGCGACGAGCAGATCGCCTGCGTCACGCATCGCGCGCACCTGCCCCGCGATGGTCTCGACGGCCGCTTCGGAAACATCGCTCAGCAGATTGACCCCCTGCCGCTGCTTGCCCGCGGCCCAGGACGACGGCACGCCGCTCGACGCAAGCGCGAAGGCGAATACGAGCAGTCGCCGTCTGTCGCCAAGAGGGATGACGGCGGGGGCGCATGCTTCGCGCGCCGTTGCTCCCGCGCCTGCAGTGCGAAGGCCGGCGTTCTTCAACGTGCGCAGCGTTTCCTCGAGACCGGCGCTTCCCCAATCGAGCACATGGTTGTTCGCGAGCACGCAACAGTCGATTCGCGCGACGGTGAGGGCCTCGATGTTGGCCGGGTGCATGCGGTAGTTGATCCCCTTGGGCAGGAAATCGTTGCTGACCGTGACGCTGGTTTCGAGATTGACGATCCGCGCCGCGGGATTCTCGCGCGCCAAATCGGCCAGGGCGTCGCCCCAGACGTATTCGTAGCCGACCGGTTTGGCGATGGACCCGTTCTTCCGTTCCGCGAGCGAAACATAGTCGGCCGCCGACTTCATATACTCTTCGTGCAGTGTCGGATTGCCGGGGTGCGGCATGATGCAATCGATGCCCCGGCCCAGCATCACGTCGCCGCAGAGGAACAACCGGACGGTCGACATCACGTCACGGAGCGAAGCAAGGGATTCTGAAGCTATTGCACGGATACATACAAAAGATTCGCTGCCTGGACCGCGCGCCTCCGAGCGCGCATGCGGGCTTGGAAGCCCGCGGTCCATCATACGACGGTCCGTTTTGTACGAGTCGGTGCACTAGGTCTGGTTCCCGAGCGAAAACCCGTCGCGGCGGGCGAACGACCTCTATTCCGATTCTTCGGCTTGTTGTTCCTCGACGGCGGCGAGCCCCTCTTCGAGATAGTCGCCGAGCTTCGGCAGAGTGGTGAGGTATTCGGCAGTGCGCGGGTTATGCGCCAGTCTGGCTTGTGCAATGGCATCGTCCCATTCGCTCAGCGAATAGGTTCCCCGGCCGAGCCAGGCGAGAGCCACGAGGTTGATCTGCTCTTCCTCGTCCAGGCTGCGGATGAATTCCGTGAGCTCGGCGTACGTCGCGTCGTCGGGGAGATCCTCCAATATATCGGCCCCCATATCGTCGCTCGGATTGGAGCCGGAGTCCGGATCGCTGACCCCCTCCTTTGCGTCGAACACGCGCGCTTCGGAGATGATCTGACGAACCTTGTCGGGATTGATGCCCAGTTCCATGTCGTTCTTCCTCGTGTCGATCTCTTCGCCGCCGGCCCACCGATAACGATAGCATCATCGCAGCCTGCGCCGGCAGCGTCGTTGACTGCGGTCAATTGGCTGGCCGACGATGTCGCACGGTTTGTCCCCGCATGCCAAGCGCCTCAGGTCACGGCGCAGAATTCCCGCGCCTTCGCCCGCGGGCTGGGCGCGACGACCAAAGCATTAACAGGCTGGAAACGCCGCGGCGGCATACTTTCGCTCTCTCAAGGGCGCCCAGATGACCGTCGCGAGTGTTCCCGTTGCCCGGCAGGGCAACTTCGTCGTCACGCTCTTTGCCGCGACAGCGCTCACAAGTGCTGCACTGGTGTTCATGGTCGAACCCATGATCGCCAAGATGGTCCTGCCGCAATTGGGAGGTTCGCCTGCCGTCTGGAATGCGTGCATGGCCTTCTTCCAGGCGGCGCTGTTGGCGGGATATCTTTACGCCCATCTCCTTCAGCGGCTGCCCAGAATATCGAGCCAGATCGTAACGCATCTTGCCTTGCTGGCGGCGGCGGCATTGGTGCTGCCGCTCGGTATCGACAGTGCGTTCGGCGCACCCGGCGTCGGCGCGCCGGTCTTGTGGCTGCTCGAAGTTCTCACGCTGTCCATCGGCGCCCCGTTCGCCATCCTGTCGGCAAGCGCACCGCTGCTCCAGGCCTGGTACGTGCGCTCCGCCGCTCAAGTATCCGAGGCAGGCAATCCGTACATCCTCTATAGCGCGAGCAATCTGGGCAGCATGCTCGCCCTGCTCTGCTATCCGACGATCGTCGAACCCTCGCTTTCGGTTCACAGCCAGTCCACCGGCTGGTCGCTCGGATATTTCGGCTTCTGCATCCTCATGGCGACGATCGGCATGGTGGTCTGGCGCAAAACCCTGCCGGCACCCGTCGGGGCAACGCAATCGACCGTTGCGGCGCCCGCCTCGCCATCCTGGCGCGCGCGCCTGCAATGGCTGGCGCTGGCCGCAGTGCCCTCCAGCCTGATGCTGGGCGCCACGACCTATATCTCCGACGATGTCGCCTCGGTTCCCTTCCTCTGGGTGATCCCGCTTGCTCTCTATCTGTTGACCTTCATCGTCAGCTTTCAGGCCGAACCCGCCATCTCGAACCAACGCGCGCTGTTGTGGCAGGTCGTTTTCGTGACGATGGCTGCCGCACTTCTCTGCATCAATTCGAGCAGTCTTGCCGCCCATCTCTTCGTCTATACCGGCGCGTTCTTTTTCAGCGCCCTCGTCTGCCACCGCCGCCTCGCCGATTCGCGGCCCGACGCCAGGCATCTGACCGAATTCTACCTGTGCCTGTCGGCCGGCGGCGTGCTGGGCGGCATGTTCAATGCGTTTCTCGCACCGCAGATTTTCTCGAGCGTCGCCGAATTTCCCCTCGTGCTGGCCGCCGCCGTGCTTGCCCGCCCATGGGACGGCGCGCCTGCCTCGCGGACGAACATCGCCTGCACCGTCATCGGCATTGCAGCAATCGCCGCGATCGCGCTGGTGCCCGATACCGGACAGACGCTCTACGTGCCCGTCGCACTCGCCGTCGCCGGCGCCGCTGCCGCCGCATCCGTGAGCAACAGAACCGCGCTGTTCGCGATGACCATCGCAGCGTTTTGCCTCGAGGCCGCGCTCGTCCCGCCCGATCGCGAAACGAACCTGTTGGCGGCGCGGAGCTTTTTCGGCGTCTATCGCGTCGCCAGCGCTCTCGATCCCGCCCTGGGCCGCCTGCATTTGATGTTCCACGGCACGACCATTCACGGCGCCCAGGCGCTCGCGCCGGCCGAGCGGTGTCGCGCGACAACCTATTATGCGGCGTCAACGCCATTGGGCCAGGCGCTGGCCAATGTCCTGTCGCGTCATCCGCGCGCCCATGTCGGCGTTGTCGGCCTCGGTGTGGGGACGCTTGCAACATATACAAGGCCCGGCGATCGCATGCGCTTCTTCGAAATCGATCCGGAGGTCCGGACGATTGCGCAGGACAAGCGATATTTCACCTACCTCTGCGATTGCGCCAAAGGACACATCGAGGTCGTGCTCGGCGACGCCCGTCTGACCTTGGCGCGCGAGAGACGCGCCGACTACGATCTGCTGATGCTCGATGCGTTCTCGGCCGACACCGTGCCGACGCACCTGCTCACCGTCGAGGCGCTTCGGCTTTATCTGGGCCTTTTGAAACCTCATGGAATTCTGGTCTTGCATCTGTCCAACCGCAATCTGGCGCTGGAAGCGCCGGTGGCGGCAACCGCCAGGCAGATCGGCGCGGTTGCACTGATGCAGGACTTTGCGCCTCCGAAAGGCGCGACGGTGTTCGGCGTCACCCCGACCCAGGCCATGCTGATCGCAAAATCGCCCGAAGCGGCGTCCGGCTTCATCGGCGACAAGCGCTGGCGTCCGGCCCGCGACGACGGCGCCCGGCCGTGGACCGACGATTACAGCAACGTCTTCGGCGCGCTCCTGCGCAATGCCATGGGCCGATAAGCCGGCGTGCATGGGGCATGGCGAGGCTCGCCTAAACGGGCCGGTCGAGCGCCTGCATTCTCGGTCCCCTCCCCGCTGCGCAGGCAAGGCTATCGCATACAGACCGAGGCTGCGTGGGCGAATTATTCTCACGCGGAGACAGGGAGACGCGAAGGGAACAATCCGGCGCGTAGCGCCAATACCATTACGCAAAGTTGAACCGCCAAGACGCAAAGGCGCCAAGAGCTTGTGGACCGTCCCCGATCCTTGGCGTCCTTGGCGCCTTGGCGGTAAGATTGATTGCGCTTCGCGCCACTTATTCTCCGCGCCTCGCTGTCTCCACGTGAGAAAAATTTCTTACGGCGTCCAAGCCATATGCGACAGCCCTGGCTGCACGGGACGAACCGATTGAGTGATTCCCGCAGCCTCTACATCGGCTTCATGCGCGGCATGCCCATGAAATCGAGCTTTCCCAGCGGCACGCCTTTGGAACGCAGGATGTCGTAGGCCGTCGTGGCATGGAAGAAGAAATTCGGCAGCGAGAACGACATCAGAAAACCCGTCGCCGTGAACGGCATTTTCATGTTCATGCTAACCACCTCGAACATGACATCGTTGCCTTCCAGTGCGTTCACCTCCGCCGGCGTCAGCTTCTGCAGCGACGACAGCGTGTCGGCGATCGCGCCTTGCAGCTGGGCATAGGTATACGCCGGCATCTCGGCGGGCGGGTGAAACACGCCGGCCTTGATGCCCTTGATGGCGCCCAGCGAATGATGGGCGATCGAATGGATCTGAAAACCGAACGGCCACATGTCGGGCGCCAGCCGCGCCGCCACCATCGTCTCGGGATCGATCCCGGCCTCGCGGCAGTGCTTGAGCCCTTTGTCGAGCACGCCGGTCATCGCGCCGACGATCTGGATGTAGTTCGCAACGCTTGCGTCGTAGAATGAGATTGCCATGGGGGTTCCCTTCAAAAGATGTCGCGAGCGACTTTGCGCCAGGACACGATCCCCTTCAAGCAGGGAAGACGAAGGTTTAAGCGCAGAGGCTGAAATCTCGGCCGCTGGGCCGGGCCGGCGCTTTCGCTGGCGCAAAGCCATTGGGCACACTGGGAGCGAGAGCGCCATAGTACCCGGCTTCGTTGAAACCCGACCCGCGTACCGGCGCCTTTTAATGAATACCGGGACGCCATACGTAAAACGCTCAAATCGCCCCCGGCTCTTCGTGCGCACAACGGAAATGGATTTCATGTCCCGTTACTCCGCGCCATCCCTTTAGAACGGCTCCAAAAACGGACAACTCGTGTGCTACGTAACCCGGACAAATCGTGTGCTATCGACAATCCCGGGACGCCCGCTTGCCCGGTTTGATCAAAATGTGTATGAAAATCTCCGTCATGGGGTAGCGCGCCCGGCACCGATCGAGGGGCCGGTTTTTTTGTTGCTGCCGCATCCTCGCTCGTCCGCATCCTCGACGCGCATCGCGCCGGACGGCGAAGCGATGACCGCGCTTGACGACCGAGTTTCAGGCGGCCGCGAAGCAGATCGCCGACGCTGCCGCGGGCGATGGCTTTACTACAGCAAAGTCCGTTGAAATCGAACCGCATTTTCCCCTTCTTCGCCGGTCAAAGCCGGCTCAGCACCTCCCCCGTAAACCTAGTACCCGGAGTCAAAGCAAAGTGACGCACAAATGCTTTTTTTTAACGCAGAGGCCGCTGGGGATTTGCAGGGGACGCGCAGTAAGAATTGCGCTTGGCGCGCAGCGCAGAATCCCCTGCGTCCTCCGCGCAGCCTTTGTGTACTCTGCGCTAAAAATGCCGCCACTTTCGACGAATCACCTTTTAAGAAAAATGGGTACTAGTACCGCATCGGCGCATGCCGACGGGCCGGAACCGCGCCAAATTCGCTGCTCATTCGCTGCTCAATTCGCTGCTCGGCGCGCGGCGGCGGCCAAAAAGCCGCGGTATTATTGGCTTTGCCGCGACGCGCAGGCGAAAATTCGCTGCAGATCTCCCTGCTAGCAGCGAATTGGCAATGCCCGAGCGCCGTCCGAATCGCGATCGGCACGCTCCAGGCCGGAAGTATCCGCCCGCAGCCGGGTACACGGCGCCCGGTGCTGTTGCGGGCTTGGGAAAAACGCTACCGTGCGCTCCAGCCCGGGTTCGTCCGGGCAATGTCGGTTCAACCAACCAGGAGTTATTCGATCGCATGAAACTCACACCATTTGGCGCGCTGGCCGGCGTCGCTACGGTCATTGCCGGAATTGCCGCCGCCGAGACGCTCGCACCGCACCAGAAGGACGGCCTGTGGGAGAGTTCCATGACGATGATGGGGCGCCCTTATACGTCACTGTCCTGCGTCAGCGAGGAATCGCAGGCAAAAATGTCGGTGTTCAGTTCGCAGGTGCGTCGAAAGAATTGCTCGTCGAGCACAATCACGCACAATATGGACGGATCGTGGTCCAGCACGTCGACCTGCAAATTCGGGTCGGGCGCGGCGCGCACGACGCATGCGCATATAACAGGCGATTTCAACGCCAAATATACGATGGTGTTGTTCGCCGACGGCAGCAACAGGCCCGAAACGACGATGACAATGACGTGGATAGGTCCGTGCAAGCCCGGCATGAGGGGCGGCGACGTCATCATGGCCAACGGCATGAAGCTGAACGTGCTGGACGGCACGATGTCCGGCGTCCCGCCGCATTGAACGATCGCGCGCAAAAGTTCTCACACGGAGCCGCATCGTCACACTCTCTGTGCCTCCGTGTCTCCGTGTCTCCGTGTGCCGAAATGCGATATCGAATTCATCTGCGCTTCGCGCAGGTGTCCGGCATATCTTCGTGTTCTTCGTGGCCTTTGTGATGAAAGCGATCTGGAGGAGCGCCGGGTCTCCGCGTGCCAATCATATCGCGCGACACGCTCATCGCACATGCACCGGCAGGATTTCCGCCGAAAGCTGCACCTCGTCGCCGAGGCCGTAATGGTAATAGGCGGGGCGAGAGACGAAGCGCAGCAGGTTGAAGACTCTGAGCCGAACCCGCCGCACGGGCCGCATGACTTTCTCCGGCACGAGGTTTTCGTGGCTGACATGCACGATCCAGTTGCGTTCGTCGGCGCTAAGATCGATCTGCTTGTGCGAGATCATGTCTTCGAGCACCGCTTCGACATTGGGCTCCTCCATGAAGCCGAATTTGAGTTCGACGCGGACGATGCTGCCTTTGGCGTTGCGCTCGAACACAGTCACGGCATAGCGGCTGTCGTGGATATAGGGGACCTTCGGATGGACCACCTGCACGAAGATCAGATTGCGCGGCAAAACGCCCAGACGGTCCCACAGAAGCTGCATCAGGGCCGGCGCGCGTTCGCTCCCGGCATGAACCGGCGCCGGCACCATCAGGATCGCCGTCCGCTCGATATAGCTGGCGGCGTTCCGGTGCAGTGCGACAAGCTCCTTCATCGACATGGTGTGCTTGGCGGAATAGCCGGCATAGGTGATCTTGCGTCCCCAGCGCCAGGTCGCCATGACGAAGAAGACGAGCAGACCGATCGATAACGGCACCCAGCCGCCTTCCAGAACCTTCAGCGAATTGGCGACGAGAAAGGCGCCGTCGACCAGTGCTGCCGCGCCGAACAGCCCGCCGCTTTGCGCCAGGCTCCAATTCCAGTAGCGCCGCGCGATCGAGAACATCGCCGTCGACGTAATGATCATCACGCCGGATTCGGCGAGGCCGTAAGCGGCGCCAAGCGCTGCGCTGGAGCGGAAGCCCAGGACGAGAGCCACGCAGCCGACGTAGAGGACGCGGTTGACGAAGGGGACATAGACTTCGCCGGCCTGCGCATGATGGGTGTGCTTGATCGTGAGCCGCGGAAAAAGGCCGAGCGCGATGGCTTGGGCGATCAGCGAGAATGCGCCCGAGATCAGCGCCTGCGAGGCGATGATGGTGGCCGCGGTCGCCAGCCCCACCATCGGAAAGATGAAGCCCGCAGGAACCATGCTGTAGAACAGATTGTGGCCGGCGAGCGCTGTGCCGCCGAGCAGGAATGCGCCCTGCCCCAGATAGTTAAGGAGCAGACAGGGAAATGCGAGGCCGAACCAGCTCAGCCGGATCGGCCGGGCGCCGAAATGGCCCAAATCGGCATACATCGCCTCGCCGCCGGTCAAAACGAGCACGATGGCGCCCAGCACCATTAGCCCCGTGCGCCAGCCGCAATGCGCCAGAAACGCCAGTCCCAGCAACGGATCGAACGCCTTGAGGATTTCGGGCTGTCGCACGATCTGGACGAGGCCAAGGCCGGCAATGACGAAAAACCAGACGATCATCACCGGGCCGAAGATCCGCCCGACCCCGCCCGTGCCCTTGAACTGCATCGCGAACAGCGCCGTCAGGATGACGAGCGTGATCGGGACGACCGCATTGCCGAACATCGGCGTCGCGACCCGTACTCCCTCCGCCGCCGACAACACGCTGATCGCCGGCGTAATCATGCCGTCGCCGAGCAGAAGGCCGGCGCCCAGCAGCAGAACCCACAACAGGGCCGGCATGCCGCGCCGCGTGAATTTATCGAGCAGCCCGTAGAGCGCGAACACCCCGCCCTCGCCGTCATTGTCGGCGCGCAGCACGAAGGTGGCGTATTTGGCGGCGATGACGAGCGTCAAGGCCCAGACGACGAGCGATATGCCGCCGCAGATATTCTCGGGGCTGCGCGCAATGTGCGTCTGGCCGAAGAACAGGAAATTCACCGCATAGAGCGGCGAAGTGCCGATGTCGCCATAGACGACGCCGAGCGCGCCCACCGCCAGCAGCGCCGAGCTGCCATGCGCGGGCCCGGCTTCATGCGAAGCGCGAACGGGTCTGCGAAATCTCGGCAGCTTCATGACGAATCGGCGCCGGCCTTCAAGGTCGGGGAGACTCTAAAGCATAAGCCACGAACGATTCCTTGCGCTCGATCCAGGTTTGCGGCGCAAAGCGCAAAATTTCTCACACAGAGGCACAGAGAGAGTATCGGTGCCACTCCGCGGCTCCATGTCTCCGTGTGCCAAAATACGATATCGAATTCATCGGCGCTTCGCGCAGGTGTCCGGCATATCTTCGTGTTCTTCGCGTCCTTTGTGGTGAAAGCGATCGGAAGGAGCGTCGTGCTTTACTCTGCTGCGCGCCAAAAACGATAGCCTTGCCCGCCGAAGCTAGCCCCGGCGGAGGCCTACTGCGTCCACTGCGCCAGCCAGTCGACGATGGCTTGCGGCGTCATGCTGCGGGCGTCGTCCAGCGCTGAGATGTGGCCGGCGTTGAGAAGCTGGCCGTCGGGGCTGGCGATCAGGATGCTGGGTACGCCTTGCAACCGCCCGGTGATTCCGAAGCGCGCCGGGATTTGCAGATTGCGATTGAAGCGGCCGACATCGACGATTGCGATCGCGTAATGGGCATCGAGAAAGCGGTGGACCTCCGGAAGCTCCATGATGCCCGAAAGGATGCGGCAGTCGGCGCACCAATTGGCGCCCAGATCGATCAGCACGCGCTTGTTCTGCGCGCGTGCCTGGGCAAAGGCGCGCGCCACATCGGCGTCTGCGTCGGCAGATTCGCTGAACGGAGTGTCGGGGACGGTCAGATCCGACAGGCTCCGAATGCTGACCGGCGGCGGCGCGGCCGCGAACGATGGCGTGTCGGCGGCGGCCAGCGCGAGAAAGGCGAGGATCAGGGAAAAGCGCATCGTCCTAGCCCGTCGAAGTCATGGGCGGCCGTTGAGCGCGTATCGTCCGGCGGAACTGCCGCGAGCAATGTGGCATTTGAGCATTTGACCGCCAGTCGACCAGGAGGCAATAGTCACCCGCAAGGGAAAACCATGCGCTTGCGCCAATTCGCGATCCAGCTTGCGCTTGCGGCGGTGATGCTGCAAGCGTTGATGCCGCTTGGCTGGATGCCGAATGCGTCGGCCGGCTCGCCTTTCACCATCTGCACGGTGTACGGCGCCGTCTCGCTGCCCGGCCATGTCACGGGCTTGCCCGGCAAGACCATCCCGTCGCGCGACAATCAGCATAAGGGTCTGTGTCCGTTCGGGGCGGCGCCGCATTTTGCGACCTTGCTGGGGCCGGCCGGATTCGTGCCGGCCCATCGGCTTACCGAAACTAGCGCCCGGCCGCGGTACGCGGCAGCGGTCGAGACCGCGTCGCGCTACGCGCTGCAATCACCCCGGGCTCCACCGCCGTTCGTTTGAACGCCGAACCCTGCATCAGCCGGCTTCGCATTACGTGAAGTCGGCACGGCTTCAAATCGAACGAGGATACTATGTCGAACCGCTCTCAGCGCGCGCTGTCGCGCCTTTCTTCCCGTTGCCTGTCTGCCGGACTTATTGCATCGCGTATCGCCGCCGCGCCGCTCCTGCTGGCCGCAGCCCTCCATCCCACTACAGCCGACGCCTGCGCCTGCGGCTGCGGCGTTTTCGATGTCGGGTTTGGCATGCTGACATCGATGCCCAATTCGATGAACGGTATGGCCGGCATGGCCGGCGTGTCGGTCTGGTTTCGCTATGACTACATGAACCAGAACCAGAACTGGGAACACGGCTCCAGCGCACCCGGCGCCGACAACGGCGACAAGATGATCAACACCAGCTTCTACACGGTGGGAGCGGAGTATCAGATCAACTCGGACTGGCTCGTCACGGCCGAACTGCCGACCTTTGCCCGCCGCCTGACAACGACGGACGATGGAACCGTCTTCGGCCCGGCGGGCACCGTCTATACCGGCCGCCTCACCGATCTGGGAGACATGCAGATCGCGGCGACCTACACGGGACTGTCGCCGGATCAATCCACCGGCCTGATGTTCGGCACGAAACTGCCCACCGGCAACTACACCGGACCCAACGGTCCGCTGGGCGGCGCGGAATTCGATCGCGACAGCCTGCCCGGCACCGGAAGTACCGACCTGATGATCGGCGGTTACCACACCGGCGATTTCGGCATGATCGATGCCCTGTCCTATTTCGTGAACGGCAAGTATCAGTTCGCCGTCATGACGCGCGACAGCTACCGGCCCGGCAACGAGTTCGATACCGCCGCCGGGCTTAGGTACGATCTCGGACAGGCAGGACCGCTCGACGATCTCGGCATCGTTCTGCAATTCATCAACAGCTGGCGCGAGCACGACACGGGCTTCAATGCCAATTCGTTGAACTCGGGCTACGAGCGCGTGATGATCGCACCCGGCTTCACGCTGCAGATCAACCAATTCCGCGTCTTCGGCGATATCGAGAAGCCGATCTATCAGTACACCAACGCGGCATCGAGCGTGGCGATCGAAGGCACTTCGGGACAGCTCACCGCGAGCACGCTTTACAAGCTGCAGGTCGCTTACGATTTCTAGAGCGGTTCCCGCAAACGTGCGCGCAGTTTTGCGCCGGCTACGACGGGATGCGCTGGCCGCTCAGTTCCGCCTTGCCGAACATGCCCAGCTTGGCGTGGCCGCTCATGGTCTCGCCTGTCGCCTTCACCTCGAAGCTCAGCTTGATGGCCGTGGGCTTCTTCACGTCCATGGTCCAGCTGAGCGTGTCCCCGGCGATTTTGCCGTTGTTGATGGTCTCCGAGCCCATTGGGCTGTCGATCCGGCCGGTGAAGGCATCGCCCTGGCGGACGATTTGCATCGTCATATCTTGAGGACCCATCGGCGTCTTGAGGGTCATTTTCCAGCTCTCCGCGCCGGCGAGCGCAGGGGCCGCCGCGGGCGGAGCCTCGGCGGCGGGCTTGGGCTGCGCGCTCCGCTTGGCCTTCGGGGTGAACGCCGGCAGCGTCTCCCAGCCGCGCACGGTCGAGGTGGAGGAGAGGCGAGCATTCTCGAGATCGACATCCCATTCGGGGAAGCGGTTCAGCAACTCGTCCAGCGCAATCCGGCCTTCGACACGCGCCAGCGCATTGCCGAGACAGGCATGGAACCCAAAACCAAAGGTAAAGTGCGGCACGCGCTCCCGGTGAATGTCGAAACGCTCGCCGTTGACGAACTTGCGCTCGTCGCGGTTCGCGGCCGCCGCCAGGAAGAGAATGGCGCTGCCTTCCGGCACCTTCGTCCCATGGAATTCGGCGTCTCGCGCCACATAGCGGCCGATGGAAGGTCCCGGCGGCTCGTATCTGAGAATCTCCTCGATGGCCTGCGGGATGAGGGCTCGATTCTCGTAGATCTGGCGCCGCTGATCGGGGTGTTCGGCGAGCACCTTGCCGGTCCAGCCGACCAGGCGATTGGTGGTCTCGTTGCCGGCGCTGGCGAGGATGTTGACGAACATCAGCACCTCGTCGCGGCTCAGCCGTCGAGTCTCGCCCGTCTCGTCGACGAATTCCGCATTCAAGAGCTCGGTCATCAGATCGTCGGACGGGTGCTTGGCCCGCCACTCGATATACTCGTCAAAACCTTCGGCGACGAAAGGGAAGCTCGCCACGTCCATCGGCTTGCCGGCTTCGGTCGCCAGAGCAGCGTCGGCGCGGGCGCGGACCGCCTGCTGGTCCTGCTCCGGAATGCCCAGCAGCATGCCGATGACCCGCATGGGCATCTTGCCACCGAGATCGTCGATGAAATTGAATGCGCCGCCTCCCACCAACGGATCGAGCGCCTCGGCGCAGAACGTGCGAATCCGGGGCTCGAGCGCCGCCATCTTTTTCGGCGTGAAGACCCGCGTGAGCAGGCCGCGATGGATGGTGTGGAGGGGGGATCCTCGAAGATGAAAATACCCTTCGGGATCGGAGTGTCCGACTTGATGAACTCGAGAACGGCCCCGCGGCCCGAGATGAAGGTGTTCCGGTCGGTCAGCCCCCGCTCGACGTCCTCGTAGCGGCTCACTGCGTAAAAATCGTACTGCTCGTTGTAATAGAGGGGCGCTTCCTCGCGCAGGCGCCGGAAGGTCGGGTACGGATTGGCGAAATACTTGGGATCGTAAGGATCCCAGTGCACCGAGCCTTCACTGACAGCGTTCATCTCGTTCTCCTCGTCACCGATCCTGCGGCATTCTCGGGGGCCGGCTCACCCAAATTGTACACCGTCTTGTAGAAACGGGCCGACCTGCCGGTAAGTTATGATCCACAATGGATCATAAGTAGTGGCCCGTCAAGGATCGTCACGGTTGTCACGGTCACGACGCCGCCGGCATTCATCCCGGCCTTGCCGGTGTTCTTGCTCGGCAAATTCGTCTCCCTATCACCACATGCCAGATGCGATTGACCCCGCCTCACGGCGCAGGGCACTCGCATAGACATTTTCGCACGCGGGGACGCGGAGGACGAGTTCACCACGAGGACACGAAGGCGCACGAAAATAAGGGCCGGCGCGGCTTCCGCGCGAAGCGCAGATGAAAGCGAGATCGCTTTTTTTTCACATGGAGGCACGGAGAGACAGTGGACTCTCCGCGTGAACAATCGTCAGCAAAATTCCGCGCTTCCCGCAGGAGCGGCATGATCGTGGATCGGCACTTCGTGCGCCTTCGTGTCCTGACAAGAAAATCCCCTCCCTGGGACCGCGGCCATCTTGGCCGCATCACGGTGCGGTAACATCAGGTGCGGGCTGGCCCACCTTCGCCGAGGCTTCGGTGGGTTAGCGGGTCAGTCCTCCGAAGCTGCGTAGCATCGTAGGAGGAAAGCCCGCGCTCCCAGGGAGAAAGTGTTTTCATTGTACGGCGTACGGCGGGTCCGCACCGCCGATGAACAACTTTGTGGTGAAAGATATCTGGAGAGGCGGCAAACTTTGCTCCGTATCGCCCCATACCGGATGCGATCGGCCCCGCCTCACGGCGGGGCCCGCTCCAGATGCGCGAAGAGTTGCGCGTCGGCGCGCGCGATCTCGTCGCGAAGGCTCAGCTTGCGCTTTTTCAGGCGCGAGACCAGCGCGTCGTCGCCGGCCGGCGCGTGCGCCAGCACGGCGATCAGGTCGTCGAGGTCGCGATGTTCTTCGACGAGACGCGCCTTTCGCGCGCGAATCGCTCCCTCGCCCGACATGAAGCGCCGGGCCTCGCTCGCAAAACGCTCCCAGCCGCCGGACAATCTCGGCGCTCTCGCGCCGGCTGCAATGTGCTCGATAGTCGTTTGTGCCCCAGAATGCATAGCTCCACCCTTTCGAATGTTTCTTTGCTTCCCGGATAGGCACCCCGCTCGACCCGCGTGAGGGACTTAAACACCGGCTTACGCCAATGATTTGCCCGGCACTTTTGGTTAATAAAGTATTAATGCAACAAAAACTTCTTAATGTCAAGCGCTTTGCTCCGTACGCGGATGAGAGCGGATCCGACCGCCGCGCCTTCGGCTCGTGCGCGCATCGGTGCATCGGCCGGCATCCGGCGCGCATGGACATGCGCATCTTCCGGCAGGAACTTTTACCGCGGCTCCCCGGCGTGGAGCTAGGCGGCGCGGCCCGCATTCGCCTGCACACGCTGTGGCAACCTCTACCCTTCGCCTTGCACGCAGGGCAATCGCATATGGTTCCAAGGCTGCAAAAACGATTTTTCACGTAGAGACACGCAGCCGCGCAGCGGCATCGTTACACTCTCTGTGTCTTTGTGCCTCCGTGTGAAAAAATGCGATTCGATCCGCTCGATCTCGATGGCCAACGCTATCTCGCGTGTCCGCGCGGCGAATCGAGTTGGGTCAAGAACCTGCGCGCGGCGCCGCGCTATCCCGTCTTCAAGCTCGTGCTGCTGCGCTGAGTGCCCTTGCTTGACCAGGCGACGCAGCCGATCGAGCATCTCGCCCCGCCAGTCGCCCGGCTGGACTTTGCAGTGCGGGCGGGCGAAACCTCGTGCGATGGGAAGTGAGGACAGGCCATGGCGCAGAACGATCGGACCGAAGACGTTGCCCGCCGCGTGCCGCCGCTCGAAGGCGGCCTGAATTTCCGCGACATGGGAGGATATAGGACCCAGGACGGCCGCACCGTGCGCTGGGGCAAGCTCTATCGCTCCGGCAGCATGGGCCGGCTGACGCAGACCGACTACGGCACACTGGCCGCGCTGAACATCAAAAGCGTGTGCGATCTCAGAACCAGCGAGGAGCGGCAGAACGAGCCGAATGCGTGGGCCGACGTTGCCGGCGTGACATATTGGTGCCGCGACTATGCGCACAGTCTGGGCGAGCTTCATCGCGCCCTGACATCGGAGCTTGCAACGCCCGACGATGCGCGCGCCGCCATGATCGCAACCTATCGCCGGCTGCCCTACGAGCAGGCGCCCGCCTACCGCGAAGTCTTTGAGCGGCTCGGCAGCGGCGACGTTCCGCTGGTGTTCAATTGCACGGTCGGCAAAGACCGCACCGGCACGCTTGCGGCGCTGGTGCTGTGCGCGCTGGGCGTGCCGCGCGACACCGTCGTCGAGGATTACGCGCTGACCAACCGCGTGCTCGATCGCAACCGTTTCACCGCGGCCGGATCTGCCGACCGGCCACGGATTTCACCGGAGGTGACCGCCGCGGCGCTGGAGGCGCATCCGAGCTATATCGCGGCCGCGTTCGACAGCGTGGAGAAAAAGCACGGCTCCATCGGAGGCTATCTCGCCGAAGCGCTCACCCTCGACACGAGCGGCCTGGCCCGGATTCGCGACGTGCTTCTCGAATAGCACATCTCGCCACGGACGCACGGGAAGAAGGCGGTAAGGATTAAGCAGTAGTGGCGACAGGTGGCTATTTCACCCGCTATTGCCCAACGCCTACTGCCCATTGCCTTATTTCAGGACCGTTTCGCGATGCCTGCCCTGTACCCGGACTTCCGGTTTTGCCGCCGGGTTCGTGTCCTTCGTGCTTTCGTGTTGAAACGCACCGTTGCCCCGGCCCACGAACAGGACAGTTATCGGTCCGGGACTATGGTCTTGCACTCGCCACGAATTCGCGACAGAAATGGAGCGACACATAAATGGGGGGAACATGCGCGTAGTCATTCTCGCTCTCGCCATCGCCGGCGTCCTCGCCGGCTGCGACCAGAACAAGCAGCAGAACGTGGTCGTCTCGCAGAACGGCACCACGGCGAGCGTCTCCGGCAACGGCCAGCACATCACCGTCACCGACGCCAAGAGTAAGGAAACCGTCAATTTCAGCAGCAATGGGTTGAACGGCGCCAGCTTGCCCGCTTTCGTGCCGGTCTATCCCGGCGGCAAGGTGACGACGAGCGTGGTGGGCACCGGCACCTCGAACGGCGGCACGATCGTCGTCGAGACATCGGATTCTCCGGACGCCGTCATCGCGTTCTACAAGCAGAAATCCGCCGCGTCCGGCTTCACCCAGACGGCCAACATGAACATGAACGGCATGCTCATGTTCACCGCTACATCGAATTCGGAGAAGAAATCGCTTCAGGTGATGGCGTCCACTCAAAACGGCAAGACGCAGGCGCAGATCGTCTGGGGCCAGAAGTAGGAATCCCGCAGACGCCGTTCCGCGCCCGCAAATCTCCCCGTTTCATCCTCCGGGGCCCATACCCAATCGGTGTAAACTTTGTGGTGAAATGCACGGATGAAGCTGCGCAGCGTGTGTCGGCCTATGCGGCCTTCAGGCCCAAATATTTCTCCATCGGCGCGAAATCCCGATCGTCGTGCAGCAGCGAATGACCGCGTTCGATGCAGAAGGTCCCGATGATAACATCCGCCGCCTTGCGAATTGTCAGGCCCATGCCGCGCAGGAAGCGATAGTTCCGAGCGCCGAGCGCCGCCAGATCCGGATCCAGAAGCGAGACGATCTGATAGCGCCGCAAATCGCGCTCGATCCGGGCAGCCTGAGGCTCGTCGCGGGCGCCCTGCAAGACTTCCAGGAGAATGAGGTCGCCAACCAGCAACGGCTCGCGGGCGGCTGCGGCGCGCAACTTCACCGTCGCGCGCGTGGTGCGTCCGCGCAAATGCTCGATCCAGACGGAACTGTCGACCAGGATCATCGGCGCCGGCGGCGGGAGCTTCGGCCAAGGCGCAACTGCGAGAGGCTTCCCTCCCAGCCCAGTCCCTTCATGTCGTCCAGCGCTTCCACCTGTTCGTGCAGGCGAACGAGAACGCGCAAGCCCTCCGCCACCGTCGCCTTCTTCGTCGGCAGTCCCGTCGCAGACATGGCGCTGGAGAGAAGCTTGTCGTCGATTTCAATATTGGTCCGCACGGGCTCGCCAATGTGTATTCGTCACCGTGATCATACACATCGATCCAAGAGCCGGCAAGAGGTAAAGGGTGGAGCATCCCAGGGGGTATTCCACAATATCAGCGCGGGCCTGAGATCTCATTCGCCACCAAGTACACAAAGAACACAAAGAACACGAAGGCGATGAAACCGCCGTGGCATCCCGCCGAAGGCATAGAACTTTCAGTAATTATCTCACGCGGAGACACCGAGGCGCGGAGGGAAAAGGTGCACCACATCTCCGCGGGCTCCGCGCCTCCGCGTGCTAAAAAGCGCTTCCGATTTCATCTGCGCTTCGCGCGAGAGCCGCACGATCCTGACTCGCCTCTTCATGCGCCTTCGTGTTCTTTGTGTCCTTCGTGGTGAAATAAATCGATGAAGCTCAGCATCCGTCAGGCGGGCTTTGCAGCACCGGCCATTGGCGTGCGCGCGTGATGCCAGCGCCACAGCGCATAGAACACGCCGAGCGCGACGACGATCAGCCCGCCGCCGATGAGCGGCCTAAAGGCGATCCACGCCACCGCGATCGTCACCAACGTGATCGGCAGCGTCAGCACGAAGGCGAAAGCGGCGCTGGCGCCGCGCACGAGCGCACCCAGAAACGGCAGGATGGAGGCGAGAATCGCCAGCGGTCCGAAGAACAGCATGAAGCCGATGAACATGACGAGCGCGCCAACCCCTCGCAGAATCCACGTCCACATCGCGGCCGCTTTGCGGGCTTGCGCGATCATCTGCGCCGCCGGAACATTGCCTGCCGCCGCCAAGCGGATCTGGTAGCCGTTGGGCGCGGTAAAGGCGGCGAACCCGCCGTGGCTTTGCTGCGCCAGCACCGACAGCGTCGAGCCGGACGCAAGGCCCGCGTAATGCACGCGCACATCGCCGATCGCGGGTTGGGCGGGGTTGTCGCCTTTGTAAAGACCGCCGGTGTCGTTCTTCCAGCCGCCCGGCGCTTGCGGGTCGAGCGGGGCGCCCGGATCGATCAAGCCGAGCGTATCGGCATCGAGCACGAAACCGCCGAGCCTGGCATCGCTCGCCGCGAAGCTGCGCGACCCAAGCGGCATCGGCGGATTGGTGTGGCCTTGGGCATGCGCAAACGTCGAGGAATCGATCGCCACATCCGACCATGCCTTTTCGTAGGTGGTGGTCGTCGTCGTGGTCTGGCCGCCGCCGAGATTGTTCTGCGACGATGATTCCTTTTTCTCGCGCCATTGATACATCTCGACCGTGCGCTTGACCGCAAGCTGTCCCCCGAAATCGAGATTGAGGTCGCCGTCCCGGATGGGCGATTGCGCGCCGGCCGTGCCGATGACATGCACGAGCCTGCCTTCGTTGGCGGGCAAAACGGAATTGGCCGCCGCCTCGACGACCGATCCGGCGGCTTGGGTCAGCCCGGTTGCGGCTTCCACCGCGCGGCCTTCGTTCCAGGACAAAAGCACGATGGCGCCGATTACGAACAGCGGCCCGAACAGCAGCCCGACGAACGCGCCGCCGAGGCGGGAAAAGAATCCCTGATTGGATGTTTCGACGAATCGATCTGTCATGGCATGTCCTCCCCGTTCGTAGTTGTCATAGACCGATTCCGCCGCGGCGCACAGGTGGCGGCCGGGCCGCGCTCATACCGTCCCCATAATTAGGCGTGGCGAGGCGGGCGCCCCGGGGCCATGACCGGCGCGGCCAGCATCACAACCTTTACGTGCAGTTCGACGAAAAGACCGACCGGCAAGCTGCAAACTGCGCGTCGAAAGGCCGCCGAATCCATGCAACCGCCTTGCGTCGTCCCTGCATCGAACTTGCGTACTGGTAGAAGGTGCCCGGATTCCCCTACAGTCCGGTCATGCGTCGGCTCGTCCACCTCCTCCTTTCGCCCCCCTCCCGCTTCGCCCGGCTGCTCATCGCCGAGAAGCGGCTGACCTGCGACCCCGTCACCCCGGAGGACTTGCTCGATCACCTGCCCGTCTTCATCGATCTGGACGGCAACCGCGCCCAAGGGCTGTGGGCGATTGTGGATCATCTGGAAGGCGCTTATCCCGACCACCCCATGGCGCCGGAAGACCCCGCCCAGCGGGCGGAATCCTTGCGGATTCTCGACTGGGCCATGGGCCCTTTTCTCGAACTCCGTCACCCGCCGGATCGTCTACGAAAAAGCCTCGCAGCGCTTCACCGGCGCCCCCCAGCGCCGTGCCCCGGACATGGAGGTAATCCGCGCCGGCCGCGACGCGCTGCGCGCCGCTCTCGCCGTCCTGGGCGACCAGGCCGAGAAGAACGGCTATCTCGCCGGCCGCGAATGCTCGCTGGGCGACCTTGCCATCGCCGCCCACCTCTCCGCACTCGACTATTTCGGCGAAGTTCCCTGGGCCGAGTTCCCCGCGATGGCGGAGTGGTACATGCGGATGAAATCGCGGCCCGCCTTTCGCACCCTGCTTTCGGACCGGGTACCCGGACAGCCGCCGGTTTCCCATTATGCCGACATCGACGCCTGACCGCATCAAAGAGGGGATCCGCGCCGAGGCGTGCGAGCTGGGCTTCGATGCCGTGCGCTTCGTCCGCGCGACGCTGCCGCAGGCTGCCGGGGAGCATTTGCGCGGGTTTCTGGCGGAAGGCCGCCACGGCGACATGGATTGGCTCGCCCGCAATGCCGAACGGCGGGCAAGCCCCGAGGCGCTGTGGCCCGCGGCGCGCACCGTCGTCATGCTCGGCGCCAATTACGGCCCTTCCGGCACGATTGCCTCGGATCCGCGCCACGGCGCCATCTCCGTCTATGCCCAGGGCGACGACTATCATGACGTGATCAAGGGCAAGCTGAAGATGCTGGCCGGCTTCATGACCGCCCGTTACGCAGCCGACGTGAAGGTTTTCGTCGATACGGCTGCGGTCATGGAAAAGCCGCTGGCGCAAGACGCCGGCCTCGGCTGGCAAGGCAAGCACACCAATCTCGTGTCGCGGGATTTCGGCTCGTGGCTGTTCCTCGGCGCCGTCTTCACCACCCTCGATCTATCGGCCGATGCTCCCGAGAGCGACCATTGCGGGGGATGCCGGCGCTGCCTGGACGCCTGTCCGACGCAAGCTTTCACCGCGCCATACCGCATCGATGCCCGGCGCTGCATCTCCTACCTCACCATCGAGCACAAGAGCCACATCGCCGAGGAACTGCGCGGCCCCATGGGCAACCGCATCTATGGCTGCGACGACTGCCTAGCCGTCTGCCCGTGGAACAAGTTCGCGAGCCAAGCCCGCGAAGTCCGGTTTCACGCCCGCGCCGCCCTCAAGGAGCCAGCACTGTCCGATCTCGCCCGCCTCGACGACGCGGCGTTCCGCGCGCTGTTCCGCGGCTCCCCCATTAAGCGGACGGGCCGCGACCGCTTCGTGCGCAACGTGCTGATCGCCATCGGCAATTCCGGCGATGCGCGCCTCGCAGACGAGGCCGAGCGCCTGCTCGGCGATCCCTCGCCGCTGGTCCGCGCCATGGCGGTCTGGGCGCTCAAGCGGCTGCTCGAGCCGCAGGCCTTCGCCCGATTGCGGACCGCCCACGTCGCCGCCGAACAGGATGCGGACGTGCAACGGGAATGGGGAACCAGGCCTAATGCTTCGAGGTCGCAAGCAGCTTGAGCCGCGCGGCGGCTTCGGCCGACGCGGCGGTGCCGGGTGCCTCGCGCATGACTTCAAGCCAGTCGGCGCGTGCACCCGCCGCGTCGTCGGCCTCGAACTTCATTGTACCGCGCTCCACCAGCGCCTCGGGATAGCCGGGATCGATGGCGAGGGCGCGGTCGATATCGGCGCGGGCATCGATCAGGCGGCCTTGGGCGTGCCGAGCGCTCGCCCGCAGAACCAGGGCGTCCGCCCGGTTGGGATCGAGCGACAGCACCGCCGACAAATCGGCCTCGGCGCCGGACCAATCTTTCTCAATCCCGCGCGCCCGCGCGCGGTCGGCCAGCACGTCTTCGTCCTGCGGCGTGAAGGAGAGCGCCGCGGAGAGCGCCGCATCGGCCTTGTCGGGGCGTTCCGCCAGCAGCCAGGCGTTTCCGGCCTGGTCCAACAGCTCGCCGCGCATGGCGGCTGCCAGGCCCTGCTCGTGCGCCGCGGCCTCCAGCTTGAGGGCGGCATCGCCGTAGCGCTTGAGGTCCGCCAGCGCGAGCGCCGCGCAATGCAGCGCCGCGCCGCCGCCGCCGTCCTTGTACCAGCGGCCGGCCTGCTCAACGGCCGCGTGCGGGTTGCGTTTGGCGAGCTCCATGCAACGTCCATAGCGGTCCTTGCCGCCCAGCGACGGATCGTCGAGAACCGCGAGATTGGCGGCGCCGGCCGGACCCGTTGCCGCCAAGAGCGCCAAGAGCAGCCATGCAACAGTGAGCCCCGCCCTTCCCTCGAGGCCGCGAGACCTGCACATTGGTCGATTCAGAATTGTCCAACCCGCCTCCCCCTCGGGGGGAATTGATAGGCAGATGCCTAACCGTAACATTAGTTCGTCTCTTACTCTTATGGCAGCGCCAACCGCCGTCCTCCAGGTCATTCCGAAACTGGACACCGGCGGCGCGGAACGCTCGACCATCGAGATCGCAGCGGCCTTGGCCCGGGAAGGGTTTCGCCCGCTCGTCGCCTCGCAGGGCGGGCGCATGGTGGCCGAGCTGGAGCAGGCCGGCGGCGAGTGGGTGTTCCTGCCTCTGGACGCCAAGTCGCCCTTCGCGCTTGCTGCCAACGCGCTCAAGCTGGCAAATCTCATCCGCGCGCGCAACGTCGGGATCATCCATGCCCGTTCGCGCGCACCGGCCTGGAGCGCGCTATGGGCGGCACGGCTGACCCGCATTGCCTTCGTGACCACCTGGCACGGCTCCTATTCCGCGCGTACAGCCTTGAAGCGCTTCTACAACTCGGTCATGGCGCGCGGCGACGCGGTGATCGCCAATTCGGCCTGGACAGCCGCGCATATCGCCTCGCAATTCCCCGCCAGGCGCATCGTCACCATACCTCGCGGCGTCGATCTCAAGTACTTCGATCCCGCAAGCGTCGCGCCGGACCGGGCCGAAGGGCTGCGGCGGCTGTGGGGGGCGGACCCGGCAACGATCCTGGTTCTCTTGCCTGGGCGCCTGACGCGCTGGAAAGGCCAGGAAGTGCTGATCGAAGCCCTTGCACTGCTTAGAGAACAACGAATCCGTGCGGTGTTCGCAGGCGATGCGCAAGGCCGCACCGGCTACGAACGCGAATTGCGCCATGCCATCGCCGCGCGCGGCCTCAATGATCGGGTGACGATCGCCGGCCATGTCGCCGACATGCCGGCCGCCTATCTCGCCGCCGACATCGTCGTGTCCGCCTCCACCCAGGAGGAGGCTTTCGGCCGCGTTGCCGCCGAAGCCGCCGCGATGGGACGCGCGGTCATCGCCACCGATCATGGCGGTTCGCGCGAAACCGTGGTTCGCGGCGAGACCGGTCTGCTGGTGCCGCCGGGCGACGCTCAAGCGCTTGCAGCGGCTTTGCGCCGACTGATCGATGCGGGCGCAGCCGGGCGCGCTGCGATGGGCGCCAAAGGCCGCGATGTCGTCGCACAGAATTTCACCGTCGAGCGCATGTGTGCGGCGACGATCGCGCTCTACCGGGAACTGCTGTCCCGGCCGCTGCCGCGGCCCGCGCGCGTCTGATAGCGTCCTTTGCCAGGTTCGAATCGGAGAGGTGGATGGCGCTCAGGCTTTGGGTCTTCCTGGTTCTGGTTGCGCTTGCGTGCGTGCCGGCCACCGGATCTTACGCGCAAGCCGTGCCGCGCGCCGCACCCGTGACCCATGTGATGGTCCAGCCGCTGGCGCCCGCACCGCAACCCGCCGCCAAGCCGTTCGACCCCGAGAAGGCGACCAACGCCTATCTGGCGCGGGTCGGCGGCGGCGCCCGCGCCCGCTCCGATGCCTATTTCGAAGGCGGCTATGTCCTTCTTCTCGTCGATGCCCTTTATGCCATAGCCGTTTCGGCGCTGCTGCTGTGGCTCGGAATTTCGGCCGGCATGCGCAACATCGCACAGGGTGTCAGCCGCTCGCGCTTCCTACAGGCGGCGATCTATGTGGCGATGTTCGTGCCGCTGGTCACAGCGCTGACCTTCCCGCTCATCCTTTACGAGCAATTCGTCCGCGAACACGCCTACGGTCTGTCGAACCAGACTTTTCCGCAGTGGTTCGGCGATTTCGCGATCGGCTTTTTGCTCGCCCTCGCCGGGGCCGTCATAACGCTGACGCCGATCTACGCCATCATTCGTGCGGCGCCGCGAGTTTGGTGGGCCTGGGGGACCCTGGTTACCGTTCTACTGTTTGCCGTGCTTCTCGTCATCACACCCGTGTTCGTCAACCCGCTGTTCAACCACTACAGCCCATTGCGCGAGAGCCCGGTGAAAACCGAAATCCTTGCGCTGGCCCATGCCAACGGCATCCCGACGGACAACGTCACCGAGTTTGACGCCTCGCGGCAGACCACGCGCATCTCGGCCAATGTTTCGGGATTTCTCGGCACCACGCGAATTTCACTCAGCGACAATCTGCTCAACCGCTGCGGCCCGGCGGAGATCGAGGCCGTGCTCGGTCACGAGATGGGGCATTACGTCCTCGACCATGTCGCCTTGCTGATCACCTGGTACGGGCTCATCTTCCTCGTCGCGTTCCTGTTCCTGGATCGGGGATTCAAGGTTCTCGCCGGCATGTTCGACGCCAACTGGAACGTGCGGTCGATCGACGATCCGGCGGGTCTGCCCGTGCTTTATGCGCTGCTCAGCGCCTTCCTGCTGCTGGCAACGCCGGTCACCAACACGATCACGCGGACGGTGGAGTTGCAGGCCGATATTTTCGGCCTCAATGCCGCCCGCCAGCCTGACGGGTTCGCCACCGTGACGCTCAAGCTTGCCGAATACCGCAAGCTCGATCCTTCGCCGCTCGAGGAATTCCTGTTCTACGACCACCCATCGGGCCGTACCCGCATCTTTACCGCCATGCGCTGGAAGGCGGCGCACTTGAGCGACCCCGATATCAAGGCGGGACCGGTTTCGCCGCAATAGTTCTTCGCAAGATCCACGCTGTCGATGGCACCTCGAATGCCAACCCGCCTTCCCAGCGGGGAGGCCGAAAAATCCCCGGCGGAGCGAAGCGTAGCGGGATTTTTCGGGTGGGGAGAATCGCGACGCATCGACAGATGCTCGCAATGTTTTTCCGCCCCCACCCGGCTCGCGGGCTGTAATCGGCAGCCGACGCTACGCAGGCTCGCCCGCCTCCCCAAAGGGAGGCGGGCATCGCTCTTATCCGCAAAGGAGAACCGGGCTACGCGCAGATCTTGTCCTTCGCGTCCTGCGACCACGGAAAGACGATCGAAGCATCCGGCGTCGCGAGATCGTCGTCTTTTCCCTTGTAGGCAAAGCCTGCCAGCAGGGCCCGGATCAGCTCGATCCGGGCGATCTTCTTGTCGTCGGCACGCAAGACACACCACGGGACCGGCGGATGGCTGGTGCGGGCAAACATCTCGTCGCGCGCCTTGCTGTAGGCTTTCCAATTCTTGATCGCCGCCTCGTCCACCTCGGACACCTTCCACTGCGTCAGCGGATCGCTCTCGCGGGCTTTGAGACGCCTTTCCTGCTCGCGCCTGGAGATGTCGAGATAGAATTTGCGGATCGCGATGCCGTCGCGCACCAGCATTTCCTCGAAGGGAACGACGGAAACGTAAAATTCCTCCACTTGGCGTTCGGTGGAGAAGCCCATCACGCGCTCGACGCCGGAACGGTTGTACCAGGAACGGTTGAAGACGACGAATTCCTCCGCTGCCGGCAGATACGGCACGAAGCGCTGGAAATACCACTCCGTCTCTTCGCGGTTCGAGGGTTTGCCCGGCGCGTGAATCCGGGTCTCCCGCGGGCTCATATGCTCGGTCAACCGCTTGATGGCGCCGTCCTTGCCGGCGGCATCCCGCCCCTCGACGATCACCAGCACGCGCGCGCCGTCCTTGATCAGCTGACGTTGCAGCTTCACGAGTTCGATCTGCAACTGGCGCAGCGTCTCGGAATAGTGTGCGGCGTCGCCGGCCTCGTGCTTGCCGTGCGTGTGTCGTTTCTTGCCCATGTCGCCACACTCTTTGCCGGGAAGGAGCGGGAATCAAGTGCCTCAGCTCTGGGCCGGCACCTGGCTTACGGCGCCGGCATCCATCGCTGCGTCGGCATGGCCTTGGCGCGCATGGAGGCAAAGGTCGTCACGCGGGAGGTCGTGCGGCGGCTCAAGGTTATCCGCTTGGCCGTCCCGCTTGAGGATATCCCCTACCGGCTCGACATCGCGAGCCATGCGATCCAGAGCCTGCCGCTTACCTTTGCGCGCCGGATACCATGAAGGCCTGCCGATCGGCGCATGAGCTCCGCTCGGCGTTCGGGCTTGACTGACGGATGTCTCCATTCATGCTGGCGGTTGTCGCGCTGTTGCGCACCGCCTGCCGGTTCGCGCATTTCATGTTTTTGAGGAGAGCAAGCATATGGCCAGCAAGGTGGCATTCGTTACCGGCGCGAGTTCGGGGATCGGGCGGGCCACGGCGGCGGCATTTGCCGCAAGGGGCTATGCCGTGGCGATCGTCGACCGTGACGAAGCGGGCGGGCGTGAGACCGAGGCGCAGATACGCGCCGCGAACGGCGAGTGCCAGTTCGTCGGCTGCGATGTCACCGACGATGCGTCGGTGAAACAGGCGGTCGATCTGGCTGTGGCGCGTTACGGCCGGCTCGACGCGGCGTTCAACGCCGCCGGCATCGATGGCGAGGTCGGCCGAATGACCGCAGATTGCACGATTGAAAACTGGCACCGGATCATCGCCATCGACCTTACCGGCGTGTGGCACTGCATGCGCCATCAGATCCCGGCCATGCTCGCCCATGGCGGCGGCGCCATCGTCAATTGCGCATCGATCGCCGGCATCGCCGGCGCCGCCTATTGCGGCGCCTATACCGCTGCGAAACACGGCGTCGTCGGTCTCACCAAAGCGGCCGCGCTCGAATATGGCAAACAGGGCGTTCGCATCAATGCCGTCTGCCCGGGCATGATCGTTACGCCCATGACGCAGAAAGAGCAGATCAAGGAGCTTGTCTCCGCGCTGGCCGCAGATAGTCCGTTGGGCAGGATGGGACAACCGGAAGAAATCGCCGCGGCCGTTTTGTGGCTGTGCGACGACGCCGCCAGTTTCGTGCACGGCCAGGCGATCGCGGTCGATGGCGCCTTTACAAGCCGCTGAACGGATTGGCCGAACACTCGAACCTGTCACAGGGGCGTTGCATGTTGCCACGCCGGAAATCACAGGTTGGTGACGCGTGAAAAGGTTCAGCGCGGTGGTCGCAGTGGATTCGCAGAGTCCGCGGGAGAGAAATGGCGCGCGCAGGGCGCAAGAAAACCACGACGTCGCCCGCGAATCCACTGCGAACCCTGCGCTAAAAATGCCGCCATTTTCGACGAATCACTTTTTGAGAAAAGTGGCTGCCAGCGCGGGCTCAGGCGGGTTTGCTGCTAACCAGCCACATCGCTCCGGGTAAGCGCACGCAGCAGCCGTCCACATGCGGCGCCAGCGCCTCGCGGATGGACGCCTTCGCGGCTGTAACGACGTCCGCCGGCTGGTCCCGCAGCCAGCTGTTGATGGCGCCGATCTGGGTCACCTGAACCACGGCCTCGTCCAGCCCGCGGCCGGCGGCAATGTCCAGATCGAGGTCGAGTTTGTCGAACCGCGGCGGCGCCCAGCCGTCTGCGGTGAGCACCTGCGTGACGCGCTGCGGATCGGCGAAGGCGAACATTCCTGGGGCGTTCGGGTCTGCCTTCGGCCGCGGGGGCACATGGGGAAGCACTGCCTGGATCGGCACCCTCATCCAAGGGTTTTCGGCGAGCGACCGCCAGCACACGAACGCCATTCGCGCGCCAGGGTTTGCGGCGCGGCGCATATTGGCGAAGGCCGCCACCGGATCGCCAAAGAACATCACGCCGAAGTTCGACACGAGCAAATCGTATTTCCCCAACGCCGCCGTGGCGGGATCGGCCTGCCGCCAATCGATATTGGCGATGCCGGCGGCCTCCGCGCGTGCCCGGGCCTCAGCCAGCATCGGCCCGGAAATATCCAATGCGGCCACGCGGCCGGGCGGGCCGACGGCGCGCGCAAGCTCCAGCGTGAACGCGCCGCAGCCGCAGCCGACGTCCAGCACCCGCTCGCCGGAGCGCGGCGCGGCGAGGGCGAGCAATGCCTTCGACACCGGCGCCAGTGTGATGTCGGTGTGTTCCTGCCGCGCTACCCAGGTGCGGCCGCCAGCCCCGTCCCAAAAGGCCCGTTGATCGGCGTTGAACTGCTCCGGGTCGGCCATGGGCGTCCTCCTGCGCGGCGGCTACTTCCGTCGCGGCGGCAGCGGGACGATCATCGAGACGCGCCGCTTGTACTCGACATAGGTCGCGCCGAACGCGCCGATCAGATCGTGCTCTTCGAACTGGATGGCGATCAGCATGTAGCCGGTCGTCGCCATAGCAAACAGCAGATGGCCCACGCTCATCGACGGCGTCGCCCAAAACGCGAGCGTGAAGCCGAGATAAATCGGGTGTCGTACGACGCGGTAAAAGAGTGGCGTGCGGAATTGCGCCACCCAATCCGGCCGTCCGCGGAAATTGTCCCAGACCTGCTGCAGGCCGAAGAGATCGAAATGATTGATGAGGAAGGTGCTGATGAACACGATTGCCCAGCCCGCCCAGAACAGCGCCCGCAGGATCATGCTGCCGACCGGCGCGGCGACGAGCCAGACCGCCTGCGGAAGCGCGATCCACTGCCAGTAGATGAGGAAGAGCGCCAGGCTCGCAAAGATGACGTAGGTCGAACGCTCGAGCGCATGCGGCACGATGCGTGTCCACCACCGCTTGAAGAACGGACGCGCCATCAGGCTGTGTTGCACGGCGAAGACTGAGAGCAGCGCCGCGTCGACGATCCACGCGATCGCGCCGGAACCGCTCACGCCCGTGTCGATGCTGCGCGGCACAGCGAAGTTTCCGACGAAACCGACCGCGTACACGAACGCGCCGAAAAAGATGAAATAGGCGATGACGCCGTAGAGCAATCCGAAGACGCGCATGATCAGTCCCCCAACGAGTCCGCGGCAGCGTAGCAGGCGGTTCAAAAACCGCCAGTACCTCTGCACAGCGGATTTGACGGTTCGAACTCTTCGTAAAGCGATGGGATTTCTACGTCAGTTCGTGTCGGCAGGACTGAATCGGCAAGCATCGTGCCTGCCGCCCCCTAAGCTTGGCTCGCGGAGGCGCGGGGAACGCGGAGGGAAGTATCCGGCGCGTAGCGCCAATACTATTACGCAAAGTTGAACCGACAAGACGCCAAAGTGCTCGGAGTTCGAAGGTCCTTGGCGCCTTGCGCTTGGCGGTCAGATTCCTCACGCTTCGCGCAGGTAATTCGCCGACGGTTTCCTCCGCGTCCCCGCGTCTCTGCGCGAATCAATCACAGAGATAATCGAAAGTCTGGGGCCAGCCAGCACGACGGCCATGCTGCTCGTGAACCCGAGCCGCAGGGAGTATGAGAAATGCGGGCTAATTCCAGACGAGATGCAGTTCGTCGACGCCGATCACGTTGCCGCCGTGGAAGACTGCCGGCCTTGCCGAATCCAAACGGAACTGCGGCAGGCATTGCAACAGCTCTTCAAACAAAATCTGCAGCTCGATCCGTGCCAGGTGCGACCCCAGGCAGCGATGCGGGCCGGCATTGAATGCGATGTGGACTTTGTCCTCGCGATCCACGTCGCACCGCGCCGGCTCTTCGAAATGTCCCGGATCCAGGTTGGCGCAGGGCAGCATCAGAAGCACGCGATCGTCTTTTTTCATCTCTATGTTGTGGAAGATCTGGTCCTTGCCGACCCTGCGAATAACCGCAACGATGCTGTAACGCCGCAGCAGCTCCTCGACTGCATCCGATATCAGGCTCTTGTCCCGGCGCAGACGGTCCTGAAGCGAATGGTCCAGCGCCAGATGGCGCACGCCGAAGCCCATGCTGTTCATGACGGTGTCCAGTCCGGCAATGAAGAGCAGAACACCGTAGTTCTCAAGGTCGTCGAGCGTGGTGGGCCTGCCGTCGATTTGCGTCTGCCAGAGCCGGCTGATCAGGTCGTCGCGGGGACGATCGCGGCGCTCGATAAAGGTGTCGCGCATGGCGGCCGCGATCTTTTGCAGCTTGCGCAGACTTTCTTCGATGGATTTTATTCCTTGCGACAGATGTTCGCGCACCAGGGCGCGGTATTCCGATTGCCGTTCCAGAGGCAGTCCCATGAGCTTCAGAAAGATCTGAACGGGCATGGGTTCGGCGATTTCGCTCATGAACTCGCAGCGGCCCTTGCTTGCGACACGGGAAACCAGCCGCCTTGCGAGCGCCCGGATGTCGTCCTGCATCATGTTCATGGCTTTGGGCGAGAAGACCTGGTTCAATGGCAGTCGGTACTTGCCGTGTTCGGGCGGATCGAGATTGATCGGGACCGCAACCGGGATATGCGGCACGCCCGGCGGACGCGCCGCCATCAAGGCTTGCATGCGCTCGCGCGAGACGAATTCGCTGCTGAAAGCGCCCCAGTCGCGGGACGCTTCGAAAATAGCGTCATAGCTGGTCACCACCCACTGGCCGCCATGGGCCGGCGTCCAAAAAATCGGCGGCGCGTTCTCGACAAGATCGAGAATGCGGGCGTGCGGATCGGCGATCAGAGCCGGGTCGTGGTGGAGATCGAAGTCGTAAACCAGCGATTGAGGCACGTGCTCCGGCCTGGAACGAGCGGCGGTGTCGGCCATTGTTTCGTCTCCGTGCGAAGTTCGTGCGCCCGATCCAAGCAGAGCCCGCTGCCGCTTCGCCGATCTATACGTCTTCCCGGCAAGCCGCTGCAATCACGCGGCGGCACGACATAAGCCTCCGACACCTATGTGCGAATTGGTTCGCATGCCCTTGCAACTCCAATCTCATTTAGGGAAAGCGGGCTAGGACATCCTGCGGAGAGCCGCCGATTGTCCGCCGGCTCAAACGATTAGCCAACTCGCCTCCAGGCGAGCGGAAGGCGGTCCACGTTCAAGGTCGGACCGGCGTGATAGGCATAGGTTTCGCCTTCCGGAATGCGGATATCGTCGAAGCGCTTCAGGAAAGTTTCGATCGCAATCCTGATCTCCCGGTGCGCCAGATGCCGGCCGAGGCAGAAATGCGGTCCGCTGGCGAAGGCAAGCATGGGGGTTTTCCGCTGGAGATCCGCTTCATGCGGATTGGGATAAGCCTGCGGATCCCGGCAAGCGACGAAGATCGGCATGATGACGAGATCGTCCTTGCGCATGTCGACGCCGTGGAAGTTGAAATCCTTGGCCACTCGGCGTTGTGTCGAAACGACGCTGAACAGCCGCAGGAGCTCGTCCACCGCGCGCGAAAGCTGGTCGAGGTTTCCTCGTAGGTACCGCTGGAAGTCGGGACGGGTCGCAATATAGCGCATCGACCAGCTGATCGTAGCATACACCGTGTCCAGCCCGCCTACATAGAATGTGTAGAACATGCCGAGCACTTCGCCGTCATTGAGCGGGCGGCCATCGATCCGCGCCCCCATGATGCCTTCCATCAACGGCGTTGCGGGCTTCGCCCGCTGCTTCTCGAGGTGGCTTTCGAGATAGGCGAGGATTTCCCGTCCGGCGGTCAGCCGTTCCTGCATCGTGGAGCCGCGCAGCAGGTTCTGCTCCCAGGCGAAAAACTGCGAAACCATTTCGATCGGCATGCCCATCAGGGCCAGGAAGATATAGCTCGGGAAGGGGATAGCGAACTCGCTAACGAACTCGCAGGAACCGCGCTCTTCGAATTTGGCGATCAGCCGGTCGCAGGTCTCGCGGACCGCCCCTTCCATGTGGCTGACGGCCTTGGGCGTGAAGAAAGGGGTGAGGATCGTGCGATAGGTCGTGTGCCTGGGCGGATCGATGTTGACGGGGTTGAGGTTCCAGTTGACGCCCAGTGCCTGCGTCAAATCCATGCCGCCTTCGCTGCTGAAATGCCCCCAGTCGACGAAGGCCTCCTGAAGCAGAGCGCGGCGGGCAATGACCCAGCCTGGCCGGCCCTGGGCCCCGTCGCGAGCCCAGAAGACTTCCGGTCCATCGAGCAACCGGCTGGCTGCCAGGAACGGATCGTCAAGCTCGGAATTGAATTCGGCCAGCGAATGGTCCCAGACCAGTTCGGGCGGTACATGATCGGGAACAAAGGAAGGCATTGCTTGAGTTGCCATAGGATCGACTCCCTAAGCCGAGCGAACCCGCTCAGGCGTCCGACGCCAGCTTACTTTGCAATGTAAAGTGATTGATCCTTTGTCCGAGGTCAAGCTGCGCAATCGGCCGGCGAGGTCGTCGGGTACGCCACGATCATCCTCGATCCGATGACATGGGCCTCTGATATCTGTGTCTGAATCGGCTCGCGCCCTTGCAGCTACAATGTCATCTGGAGAATACGGGTTCGAATATGCTCAGGCGGCGCCCGCATATCCGGACGCGGCGGCGGGTTAGAATTCGATCGGCAGACCGCGGATGCCCCATACGCCGGGAAACGGCCGCCAGGCGCTCGTGCCTGCTCGTTTCGGTTTCTTGATGCGCTGCGAGATCAGATGAAGGCCTTCCTCGATCTGCGCGCGCGCGATGAATTGGCCGAGGCAAATATGGGGGCCAAGTCCAAACGCCAAGTGGCGGTTGCCCTCGGCACGCTCGGGCTGGAACACGTCGGGATTGTCGACGGCGGTCGGATCGCGACCGGACACGCTCCAGGGGAAAAAAAGCATGGCGTCCTTCGGCAGCCGCACGTTGCGATAGACAATGTCCTCGGTCAGAATGCGCGGCGAGGAGGCCGGGCCGTGGTAGCGCAGCGTCTCGTCGACGATCTTACGGCAGAAGTCCGGATCCTGCGCGCAGCGCGCATAGTCGTCCGGCCGGTCCAGCAGCATGTGCATGATCATCGTGAGAACGTTCTTGGAGGTGTCGTAGCCGGCCACGAACAAGAAGATCAGGAGATTGGCGAGTTCGTCATCCGTCATTTGGCCCGCGTCGGCCGCCCGTAGAAAAAGGTCGAGCAGATCGGGGACTTCGTGCGGGTGCCGCTCCGCGCGTCGGTCGGCCAAAAGGTGCCGAACGAATTCGTCCAGCACGAGGACGCTCTGCTGCAAAGCCGGCAGATATTTACGATCCATGCTGAACCCGAGGCCCATCGTCTCGAGCGATGCGCGCAGGCCGGGAATGGCGTCCGGAGACGATCCGATCATTCTGCATGCCACTGTGATCGGAAAATGGGACGCAAACTCTTCGAAATCGAAGGCACCCTTGGGTACCCACTCGTCGAGCAGCCGAGAGATCACCTCGCGCATCAGCGGACGATGCAGGTTCGCTTGGCGGGGCGTAAAGGCGGGCGCCAGGATGTCCCGCAGCCGCTTGTGGTTGGCCCCCGACTGGGCCTGGATCGATTCCTCGATAAAACGGCCCCATGGCGTGCCCTTCGCCCCCATGAGCTCGACCACGCCGGGATGCGACATGCGCATCTTGTCTTCCTGGGCCATGAGTTCTCTCATCGCCGCGTACTCGTTCACCACATATCCGAACGAACATTGCGCGAGCCACGGATGATGTTGTCGCGCCGCGGCCAGGTACGGGAACGGGTTCTCGGCGAAGTTTGTCTGCTCCATCGGCAGGTAGGCCAAGTCAAGATCGGCTACGGCCTTCATGTCCATACCTCCTCGTTTCAGCCAAGCTCGTTTTTTTTCCGACCGCTAAACGGGCTTCCAGATCGGCGAGCCGCGCTCCGCTCGCAGCGACGGAACGACCCTGCCATCGATGTCGGTGACGCGGTAGTCCTGTGCGAGTTCGGCGTTGATGTGCGTGCCGCCCGTACGCTTCATGACGTCCGGATCCTTGGCAAGCGCGGCGATGACCCGGCCGGGAAATTCGACCGATGAACCGGCAGTGCTGACGAGTTGCATGGCCATGCCGGGCACGTTCTTCAAGTTCTCCTGCGCCCGCTCGGTGAAGGTAAGGCCCTGCCAAAGCGACATCGAAGCGACATTGTGGGGCTTCAGCCGATCGCCATGTCGCGCGCCATCCGGTCGACGGCGGCCTTGCAGGTGCCGAAAAGCACGCCGAACGTGTAGGTCACGCCGCCGGCCGCCTCGCATCGCGCGCGTAAAATGTCGAAGCATTCTCGCTGCAAAGTTTTGTAATGAATCCTAGAACTCGCCGAATTATAAATCAATCCGAAATTACGAACCAGGCCAGTGCGACATCTGTCTTATGATAAGATCGTATTTTTATGTAACGCGTGTTTTATTATTGAGGTTCTATTCATCCCTATATAGGGTGCCGCGGCGATGGGGAGACGCGGAGCGAGATTGCACTCGCCGAGCATCAGCGGCTGGTTCTCCGCTGGATCGTTGAAGTGGTCATCTGCGCGAACGCGCGCTATCAAATCGCGCAGCCTTGCCATTGCCGCATGCTGATCGCGACGCATTCGCAGCATTGCTCCGCACCTTCCCATCTCCGCGTGATTGATTTGTGGACGACGAAACCGGCAAGCATCGTGCCTGCCGCCCGATAAGATTGGCTCGCGGAGACGCGTGGTCCCGGCGCTCCTCCGGATCGCTTTCACCACAAAGTTGGTCATCGGCGGTGCGGACCCGCCGTGCAATGAAAACAGTTTCTACCTGGGAGCGCGGGCTTCCAGCCCGCACCTGATGTTACTGCACCGTGATGCGGCCAAGATGGCCGCGCTCTCAGGGAGGAAATATTCTTGTCAGAGGCACTAGGGTCTGTAGACATTCATAGCACCAGGGGATTCCCGAACGGCTGAAATTTTGATTCAAGGCTGAAAATTGGAGGGGCGGCCTTGATTTGGAGAATTCTTAACGACGAGCAGTGGAAGCGGATCGCGCCCATTCTTCCCGGTAAAGTGGGGGATCCTGGTCGCTCAGGCAACGACAATCGGCGTTTTCTGGAAGGTGTTCTTTGGATTGCCCGCACCGGATCGCCTTGGCGTGACCTGCCGGATGATTTCGGCAATTGGTTTTCAGTTTGGAAACGATTTCGCCGTTGGGCGCTCAAAGGCGTCTTCAAGAAGATATTCAAGTCGCTCTCCGGTGACCCTGACTTCGAGTACGCCATGATCGACGGCACAATCATAAAAGTGCACCGGCACGGTACCGACGCAAAAGGGGGACCCAAGGGCAAGCCATAGGCAAGTCTCGCGGCGGGTTGACGACGAAAATCGTCCTTTTGGTCGATGCTTTGGGCTATCTGGCGAAGTTCGTGCTGCTGCCCGGTCAGCGGCACGACAGCGTTGGCGTCGAGCCATTGATTGAGAACGTCGATTTTGAAGCTCTCATTGCCGACAAAGCTTTCGACAACAATGCCCTCCGCAGCGAATTGAACGCCCGTCGTGCTCTGGCCGTTATTCCTTCGAAGCAAGATCGCAAAATCTGCATTCCCCATGATGCCGAGATCTACAAATGGCGCCATTTGGTTGAGAACTGCATCCAGCGACTGAAGGACTGGCGTCGCATCGCAACGCGCTACGACAAAACCGACACCAGCTTCGCCGGCTTCGTCTATCTCTCCGGCGCCTTGCGGGCCATCACGTGAATGTCTACAGACCCTAACGCGGCTGGGAGCGAAAGAAGTCCAGCTGCCAGCGCATCTCGGATTTGTCGAGCGGAAAACCCTCGCCGTTGCGTGCCGGCAGAAGCTCCGGACCTTTCAGGCGCAGCAATTCTGTCTGGATTTTGAACGAGAACCGCATACTCAATCCGGCTTGCCAGACCAGCGCGGTCAGCGGTTTCGCCGCGCGCGCCGCAAAAATCTTGCGGACGACATCGAGGTCGATATGGGCGCGCCGCGCCAGCGCACACTCGACCGTTTCGCGCCGGCCGGCGCCGATCGCCTGCTCCAGACCATCGCCGTCGCGGACAAGTTCGCCGTCGCCATTCGCGTTGGCGGCAGGGGCATGCGGCGTCAGACCTGCGGCTTCGCATTTCAGACGGCGCCGCAGGCGGGCCCGCAGCACATGGCGCGTCACGGGGTCGAGCCCGTGGCGTTGCGCGAGAGAGTCCAGCAGCGCAGCGCCGACGAATTGCGAAATCCGCCAAATCATTCGCCGCGACAATTCGGGGCGCAGCGTCAGTGGCGCATGCAGTTCGCACGAAGAGGCAGCCTGCGCGACGATCCTGTCGAGCGTCTTCTTGCGGATATGGGCCTGCCGATTGGCGAGCAGGGCGGCGATGGCGCCGGTGTCCAGGGTCTCGACAATCGCGGCCGATACTACGCCCGAGACAGCCTTCCGGCGTGTGATCGCGGCAAGAACATCGCTGGCTTCGGCCGCCGCCACGATCTCGAGCAAATCTTCGTCGGTCAGCAGCGGCGAAAATTGCAGGATCGGAACCGCCACGATCGACTGGGCGTCCCGCGCCAGGGCGTCGATGACGGCCTTCGGCGCGCAATCGAGCAGCTTGATCTCCTCGGCGAGCGCGGCGCGGACGCTTGCTTCCCGATCGGAAGCGATTTGTTCCAGCATTGTTATAAACGCGTCCCGCACATGGGCTTCCTCTGCCTTAAGCTGGCAGGGAAGAATACGGCCGAGCTTGGCGGCCAGCTCGGCGCGGACGCGGTTATCGCTGTCGTTGGCAAGAAACTGGTTTGTCCGCAGGCTCGCATCGGCGTTTGCGGCCACCGCGCTGCGCGTGGCCGTGGCGCCCCATCGCGCCAGAAAATCCAGAACATTCTGATTGGCGTTCGGCTGCCCGGCGAGCGCCGCGCGACCGGCCTGCGCGCGTTCTTCCACCAAACCGAGCATGTGTTCGGTGCGATGGGGAACGTTCTGTCCCGAAAGCTTCGCCGTATCCGGATTTATCGGGCTTGCTCCGATCTGCGGTTTTCCGCGGTGCCTAGGTACAGCCGATTTGGGGGCAGCCATCTGCCTTGAAGGTCAAAGTCACACGCGTGCCGGCGCCGCTTCGCGAAAATATCGAAAGCGAACCGTTCATACGCTCGATCAAAGACTTGGCGATTGTCAGCCCCAATCCGACACCGCCATTGTCCCGTATCATATGCGGCGCTTCCTGCGCGAAGGGCTGGGTTGCTTTTTCGACGAAGTCGGCTGTCATTCCGATGCCGTCGTCGATCACTTCGACCAGCGCCATCCCGTCCTGCCGGTTCGTTTGAACCGTGACCGAACCCTTGGCGCGCGAAAACTTGATGGCGTTGCCGATCACATGCGTCAGGACTTCCTTGGCCGCGTCGCGATCCGCCGCGGCAAGGACTTGCGGCGCCGCCGCCGGCCATTGGAGGCCGACTCCGGCCCGCGATGCGTCGTCCTGCAAGCTTTGGCATGCCTCGTCGACAACGCCGGCGAGATCGACAGCCCCGCATGTCAGCTTATGCAAACCCGTTTCGATGCTGGCCAGCGCGAAAAGCGCGTCGGTAATTTCAAGCAGACGCCGCCCGCTTTCGTTGATGTGTCTTGCATATTGGCGATAATCCGCCCGGGTGTGCGGGCCAAGAAGCTCGCGGGCCATGATCTCGGAAAATCCAAGGATGGCATTGAGAGGCGTTCGCACTTCGTGATTCAGGACCGAGAGCGCCGACGCGCCCGGAACCACGGACCGCCCAACCTGCTGCGCGCAGTCTTCGCTGTGAGTGAGTTTGCGAATTGCGCGCAAATCTTGCGACATATGCCACCGGGTTGGTGCTTTACTGCGTCCAGGCGATCAGTCTAGATTGCAACTTGCGAACCCAAGATTAATCGCGGGACTTCCCGGAGCCGTGTTTCGTCACGGACAGCTCTTCTTGTTACCCATTTTGGGGCGGGAGGGTATCATCCTAGTGACTATGCTTGCGGTGTTTTGTTAGAAGATTTCGATACGGTTCGATGGGCTGTGTTCACGGAAAGCGTAACGCGTTTGAGTTGATCGGCAACCATGCGTGCAAGGCAGATAGAAGACGGGGCATTTCCAGAATATCCGAACGAAGACCTGTTAATCCGGCACCACTTCGCGACGCTCGTGCTGGATTTCATATCCGCGGCAACCGAAATATTCCCTGACATTGATTTGCTCGACTTTTTTATCGTTCTCGCGGTATCGAGCGCGGGCCGCCGTCGCCTGAGTTCGGATATGGCGTTGCTGTACCGCGTGGCTTTCGAGAGCCCCGCCGGATACGCCGCGGAACAGCAGCCGGTCAGCCGGAGCACGATTTCGCGTTTTCTAAACCTGCCGTTGGAAACCACACGCCGACGCGTCGAAATGCTGGTGGAGCGGAATATTTTTGGGGAGCGTCCGTCAGGGGTGGTCATGGGGGACGTTGAACTCGCGCTTGGCGGCAACTTTGAAAAAATGCGGAGGCTTAATGGCGATCTGCTCGCCCGCCTGCATAATCGGCTTGCCGCAGAGAAAATCGAATTACCTGGGGCCGGCTTTATAGCGACTTCGGACGGAGTGAGGTTGGACAGGGCGCGCGACGAGTGGCTAGTCGCCTTGGCCGTCCTGTCCAACAATCCCATCGCTCTCTTTTTGAGCGCTCTGTTCAATGCCGACGAAACTGTGGAACTCGATATAGTAGATCGCCTGATATTTCTCTTTATTGCTCACCACAACGCGGGTCGGCCGCGGGGTTCGGGGCAATGCGTATCGGAATTGCATGGCGTGCCCAACCGATTGGGCCGGGGCGTATCGCGCAAGGAAATCGTAGGGTCGCTGCGCATGCCCGCCGAAACGGCGCGCCGGCGGATCGCCCGTTTGATTGCGCTGGGCCTGGTCGGCGAACAGGAAGATGGATTGGCCTTGCCGGCCGACCTGGGATCGCGGTTTCGGGTAGCTCATATAGGACGCCGCAATTCCGAAGCAGTGCGCCGCATGTTCTCCAGGCTGCAGGAACTGATCGACTATAGAAACGCGATCGCACGCTCCCCCGGATAGCTAACGCCTTCGTCCGAGGATCGCCCGCCAGAAACTCCGCAGCCTTTTGCCGATGGCCGCAAACAATGAAGGCACATCGGTTACGGCCGCGACCGGCGGTGCTCCGTCTGTCGATGGGGGCGCACCAACGGCCTTTTCGATCTCGGCCTTGAGTTGCCCGGCAAAGGACTTCACGAATTGCGGCATGAGCGGCTTGCCCATGCCTTCCCACATTGGGGCCATGGGTCCGCCGCCTTCTACGCGCACGTGCAAGGTGACTTCGGTTTCATGGGCCGATTTCCGCGAGGCGGTATAGGAACCGCCGCCCGTGACAGGGTCGCCTTGCAATGCGTAGGAAAAATTCACCCGCTCCGGCCCATTCCACCGATCGACATGCACCAGGACGTTGACCGTGCGTACGAGGCCGCCGACACCGACCTTGAGCGTCCAGCGGGAATCATCGGCATCGACGACCGTGCATTCGCGCAACCCGGGCATGAGGTTGGCCAATTTTCGGATATCGCTGACATAATCCCAGACGCAGCCGATGGCGGCATCGATCGAAATCGTTTGTTCTGTTTCGAGCACGCGATAGCCTTACAAACCCAAGCGTTCGATTTCGGCTTGCAACAGACCGCTGGGTTTGCCCGCGGCGTGACGGCCGGCCAAATAGCCGTGGGTCATGCCGCGCGCATTCGAAACACCACTCTGCATGGTCGCCCCGGTCTCCATTCGAGCCATGGAGTTCCCTGCGACGTAAAGACCCTCGATCGGCTTGTCGTTCCAGCCGATCGCTCGGCAATGAGGATCGGCAAGCAACCCCGCGGACGGGATGGCGCTGCCGCCAATCCGGCGCAATTCGACCGCATAGAATGGCGCCTTCGTCAATGGACCGAGATTGGGATGCGGTTTGTGGAACGGATCGCCGCACATCCAAACGCTCCAGGGATGCGCACCCCGATGAAATTCGGGATCCTCGCCGTTCTCGGAATGCACGTTGAAAGCAGCGATGGCGGCCGCGAGGCGTTGCGCATCCACACCGATTTTGGTTGCGAGATCCGCGACAGAGCCGGCTTTCACGCCAAGGCCTTCGGGCAAATCCTGCCCCGGCATGACCGAGCCAAACGGATATTTCTCCCGCGCCTGGCTGTCGAAGATCGCCCAGCAGGGAAAATTCGGGTGCGTCTGGGTTCCGCCGTCGATGATGTCCACTGCGTAAAGGATCGAGCGGTAGAAGGCCTCGTTGCCAAAGCGCTTGCCCATGCGATTGACGACGATCGTGTGGGGAAAGCCGATGGGCTGCATCGCGCTGCGCCACAACGGCTCGCCCGTTTGCGTTTCCTCGCCCGGAATTTGATAGCCCAGCGAGGTAATATCGGGCACCCGCGCGATGCGCGCGCCAACCGGGCCGGCCAACCGGAAATTGGCGCCGTCTATCGAGGAGAACACCATCGATCCTTGCACGAGCTGTTGACCGACAGTCTTGTTGTAATTGTCATTCCGCTCGTAACTGCTGACCGCGATGACGACGCCGCGACCGGCTTTCACGAAGAAATCCTTGCCGTCCCTCGTCGCGCGCACGCCGACAATGCGTTCGCCGTCGCCGATCAGTTCTTCGACATTGGCGCCGGTATGCATGGGAATGCCGCGATCGAGCGCGCCCTTGACGAAATAGCCCGCTAGACCGGCGCCAAGACAGCGCTCGTCCTTGGTCAGGCGCTCGGCCATGAGCCCATAGTCCCAGTTGGCCATGTTCGCCGCGCCGCCGTTGCCGAACATATCCTCGTGCGTCATGCCATAGGGCACTTGTGGCGAGACCCGCGTCTTGGATTGCCACGCGCCCAGCGAGGCTGCCGGAAACGGCAGAACCTCGAGCAACCGGCCTTCCGCCATGCTGTCGTTGGTGAACCCGTAATAATAATCGGGGCAGTTGCGGATGACGCGCATCTTCAGCCCGATTTTCTCCTCGAAGTACCGAAGAGCAAGCGGCGCGTGGACCACCGTATTGAGGATGGCGACGTCCTCCCCGTAATCCATGGAGAGACGCTTGAGGTAGCGATAGCCGCTCTCGGGCGAATCCTCTATCCCCAAAGCAGCGGCGAGATGATTGCCTGCAATCCAAATCTCACCCAGCGACAGGGCGGTGACGCCGCCGACCTGATCGGTGCGCTCCAATACGAGCGTGCTTGCCCCGTGATCATGGGCGGCGATCGCTGCCGATAAGCCGCCGATACCGGAGCCGATCGCGACGACGTCGGCCTCAATATCCCATTTCCCCGGAAGATTCCGAATCATACCGCACTCCCTCTCCTGGAATAGCTCGAGGCACGTTCCTGCCGACTTGTCTTATCCGACATTCTCGGCCAATTCATCCTCGGCCGATTTATCGGTGCGTTCCTCAACGACGGCGGCGAGCGGCCAAGGCAACGACGCGCGATCCGGCGCGCACGCGGCGCCAGACATCGCAATTGCGGATTGACTGCGCGCCGGACCGTGGCGCCCCGTTCTGAGCGTCAGGTTGACGGAAGGAGGGGCTCGCCAGTCGCCTCGCATAGCGTGCGTGAATTGCCGAAGCATTCTAATTATGAAGCTTTGTAATAAATTCCTATAATTCGCCGGATTTCAAATCAATCCGTTCTCGCTAATCTGTGAACTAAAACATATGTTTTATGGTACGGCGCGACTTCTTGTAACGTACGTTTTATTATTGAGAGTTTATTCGTCATCCTATAGGGTGCCACGGCGATGGGTGGCCGATATGCCGGCTCCGATCGCTGCCGACCTGCCACCATTCGGGCTTGGCACCTTTGGAGGAGGATTGATCCGATGGCGAGACCCGGCGAGCTTGTCGACAAGGGCCCGCTGATTCCGGAAATCGACTTCAGTCGATACCGGATGCGGATCCCCACCGAGCGCTATTCGCCCGTTTCATCTTCCTCAATCCGGATCCGAAAGCGGCGCCGCTTGCCGATTTCCTGGGAGAGGCGGCCGATCTTCTGGCGGCTTACCACATCGAGGAAATGGTTCCCGTGGGCCTGAATGTCCGGGAGTCGATCGACTGCAACTGGAAGGTCGTCATGGACGCCTTCCAGGAATGCTATCATCTTCACAGCGTCCATCCCGAGCTTGTCTCCTTCGTGGACATGACCAAGGAACGCTTCAGCAATGTCGGCTATCACGCTGCATGCACTGTCCCCTTCGGAGAGCCGGGCAAGACCGGTTCCACTCCGGTGCACGATGTCGAAAAGATCAGGGGGCTGCCGCCCAGCGGGCGGAGCGGCGCACCGAACTCGCCGAGATCGCGGAGGGCGACCATTTCCCGTACTTCCTGGCTCGCGAGCCGGATTACGATCAAATGGAGCGCCAGTAGCTCGGCCTGCGAAACAGCACGCTGAAATATATGGTCCTGACCAAACAGGAGCCCCGCGTCGCCCACTTTCATACCGTGCTGGACCGCTGGCTCGAGGGCGATGCGAGATCGTGAAACGATTTCGCAAAGGCGTTTTGCATGGTGATTGCCGTAGTACCGGGAATCACGGGTTGGAGACACGTGAAAAGATTTAGCGCGGCGGTCGCAGAGGATTTGCAGCCCGCCTTCGCTGAAGCTTCGGCGAGCCAAACGACGGACGGCAATTCAATGGAGATCGAACATGGCCGATGACATCGCCGCAGCGGCTTCCGAGCCTCGCATCCTTCCGCTGGCGCCGGAGGAACTTAGCGAGGAGGGGCGTGCGCTGGCGGCAAAGCTGCGGGCCAATTTCGGTCTCGGCGAAGCGATGCCGGACGCCATCGCGACGATGCTCCGCCACCCCGACCTGTACAGAGCCCAGGTCGAATACGTCGTTGCCCGCACCAAGGCGCTGGTGCTCGCTCCGCGCGACCTGGAGATCGTCATCCTGCGCACGGCTTGGTTGTGCAAGTCCGGCTATAGCTGGGGCGAGCACGTCAAATTCGGCAAGAAGGCGGGACTGACCGCACAGGAAATCGAATGGATCGTGCAAGGGTCTTCGGCGCCGGGCTGGAACGCGCGCGACCGTGCGCTGAACCGGATTTGCGAGGAACTGCACGACACCTCGTTCGTCGGCGACGACACCTGGGCGGCGATTGCAGCCAACTTTACCGACAAGCAGATCATCGAGATCCTGACGATTATCGGCGCCTATCACGAGGTGGCGTACCTCTACAACGCGATGCGAATTCGCCCGATACCGGGCAATCCCGGACTGGCCGCCCGCTAAACCGACCGCAATAAAACAAGACAGGAGAGGAACGAATGGACATCGTAGACAGCCAGGTGCACATCGGTCCCGGCGGGGCGGCGGAAATGGTCGCCGCGATGGACGCGCTCGGAATCAAGTCCGTCCTGAACGACGAATGGTGGATGGGAACGCCCGGCGATCCGGGCTACCGGGTAGGCGACAAGGCTTTCCGACCGACTTCGCCGACGGCCGAGCTCGCTGCCTGGACCTTCCCGGGACGCTTCTCTTATCTGGTGCGCGTCGATCCGCGCGATCCGGACCTGAAGAGTGTCATCCGGTTCGTCCGGGATGCCGCCTATGCTCGCGCGCTGCGGATTTTGCCGGGCATGTCGCGTGCGGAAGTCGCCGATTTCGCAAAGGGCGTTTACGATGACGTCTTTGCGCTGGCGTCGGAGTACGGCCTGCCGATCTTCGTGCAGATTTCTGGCCATACGCACCTGCTCGAACGCATCGTCAAGAAGTACCCCGACAGCCGCATCGTCATATGCCATTGCGGCATGCCGCCCGGCGCCAAGCTCTGGCCGATCTTCGCGAAGATGGAGGGCCTGCCCGACAGCATGGACTATTGGCGCAAGGTGGGCGAAGAGCCTCTGGATCGGGTGTTCGACAAAGTGCTGCAGGCCGCGAAATGGCCGCAGGTCGCTCTGAAATGGGCGCATGCGCCGGTGATGTTCGATGCGGCAGGCTATCCGAACCTCGCTGCACGGCCGTTCCTGCGCAAGGCGCTGGATGCCTTCGGCGCCGAGCGGGTCATGTGGGCCAGCGATATCTCCGCCAACCAGACCGGCGAAAGCTGGGCGGAGCTGATCTTCGCCATCCGTGAAAATCCCCAAGTCAGTGCCGGCGAACGCGAGTGGGTGATGGGCAAGACCGCCCGCACATGGCTGAACTGGGAGGCGTGAAAGGTCGGAGCGCGAGGTCTGGCCCTTCCGAAAACTTCCTGCGAAGGATTCTGCGTTCCTCCGTCAATCCAGCGGATGAGGCTTTCGGATGGGGCAACGCTTGACGCCTTGCGGTAAATTGTCAAGCTCGCGGCGATGACCCGCAAGCCGCCCTTCCCGGCCACGAAGCTCTACGACGTCATGGCCGCCGCGCCGCTGATCGGTCTTTACGCAACGGGAATTCTCGTCCGTCTCGTTCCCGACATGGCGGCGGATTTCCGGCGCCTGCCCTCGCCCATTGCCTGTGTGCACGTGGCACGCGGCGCAGCCAACATCCTGTATTTTTCGCTGATCGTCCTGCTGGTGTTTGTCCGCTGCATGCCGGTGGCGAAGTCGCAAGGGATTCTGCCGCGTGCGGTCGCGCTTGCCGGCGCCTATATGACCATCGGGCGCGGGCTTCTGCCGTTGGCGAAATTGCCCGCGGCGGTCGACGCTCTGGCGGCGGCGCTGACTGTCATCGGAACCGTGCTTTCGCTCGTCGTGCTCGTCCGGCTGGGACGCGCCTTCAGCATTCTTCCCGAAGCGCGCAAGCTCGTGACGGACGGGCCGTACCGCATCGTGCGTCATCCTCTTTATGTGGCGGAGGAGATCGGCAACATCGGCGTGGCGGTGCAATACGTTCAGCCGTGGTCGCTTTTGATCGAAGCCGTCAGCATCGCCCTGCAGCTGTGGCGAATCTCCTTCGAAGAACGCGTGCTGACGCGCACATTCCCGGAGTACTCGGATTATGCGGCGCGAACGTCGCGGCTCATTCCGGGTGTCTATTAGCGCGGAGGTCGTTCATGTGAAATCGTTCACCCCCTCATTGTCATGGCCCGCAAAGGCGGGCCACCCAGGTCACACTCTTCAGGCCGAGCAGAAGGAACATCGCAGCCGAATCTTCCACATTTTTGCTCGTTCCAACTGGGTGGCCCGCCTTTGCGGGCCATGACACGATTGTGATTCTATCTGAATATCCGCGGCTCTAGACCGCATATCCGCCGGTTATCGACACGGTAAGGGCTTTGTGCCTATAGAATCGCTCGCGTTCAGCGAGGAAGGCCCGCCATGCCCGCCTATCGTGCGCCGCTCGACGAATACAAATTCCTGATCCGGGAACTGTTCGAGCTCGACAAGCAGAACGACCTGCCGCAATTCGCCGACGTATCCGCCGAGCTGATGGACGACGTGCTGGCAAGTGCGGCGAAGCTCTGCGAGGAAGTGCTGCAGCCACTCAACCAGTCCGGCGACGAGGAAGGATGCCACTTCGAGAATGGCGTCGTGCGCACGCCCAAGGGATTCAAGGAGGCTTATGACGCCTATGTCGAGGGCGGCTGGGCCGGGCTCGGTGCGCCCGCAAAATTCGGCGGCGCCGATCTGCCCCAATTCGCCACGGTGATCGTGGGCGAGATGGCGCAATCGGCCAATCAGGCCTTCTCGATGTATCCGGGGCTTACCGTGGCCGCGTACAGGGCGCTTATGGAAACCGGCGCGGCCTGGATGAAGGAGCACGTCGTTCCCAAGATGGTGACGGGGGAATGGACCGGCACGATGTGCCTGACCGAGCCGCATTGCGGCACGGATTTGCGCCTGATGAAGACCCGCGCCGTCGAACAGGCCGACGGCACCTATCGCATGAACGGCACCAAGATCTTCATCTCCGGCGGCGAGCACGATCTGGCCGACAACATCATCCACATGGTCATCGCCAAGATCCCCGACGAGCACGGGCACATCTATGACGATCTGTCCACCGTGAACTTCTTCATGGTGCCCAAATACATCGTGAAAGACGACGGCACGCCGGGACCGCGCAACGGCGTCTCCTGCGGCGGCATCGAAAAGAAAATGGGCATCAAGGCCAACGCAACCGCCGTGCTCAATTTCGACGATGCGATCGCCTGGCGGCTCGGCCCCAAGCCGGAAGCGCCCAAGCCGGGCGAGCCCCGCTCGGCTTCGGCCGGCATGCGCGGCATGTTCGGCATGATGAACGCGGCGCGGCTGGGCGTCGGCGTGCAGGGCATCAGCCTTGCGGAGGTAGCCTATCAAAACGCTCTCGCCTACTCGCTCGAACGCCGTGTCGGTCATGCGCTGACCGGCCCCAAGGAGCCCGACAAGCCGGCTGATCTTCTCATCGTGCATCCCGACATCAGACGGATGCTGCTGCATTGCCGGTCCTTCATTGAAGGCGCGCGCGCCGTGGTGCTGTGGACCACGCTCAACATGTCGATCGCCGAATCTAACCGTCCCGAGCGCGAGACGGCGGGTCAGCTTTCCGACCTGATGACTCCCGTCATCAAGGCCTTCTTCACCGATATGGGATTCGAAGCCGCCAACATGGCCATGCAGTGCTGGGGCGGCCATGGCTACATCCGCGACAACGGCATGGAGCAATTCGTGCGCGATGCGCGCATCAGCCAAACCTACGAAGGCGCCAACGGCGTGCAGGCGATGGACCTCGTGGGCCGCAAGCTTGGCCGGAAAGGCGGCGCAGCACCCTTGGCATACTTCTCGCTCGTGTCTGGCTGGCTCGGCGAAAACGATGCCGACGAGAAGCTCGCGCCGTTCGTGAAGCCGGTGAAACGCGGTCTCGATAATTTGCAGCAGGCGACGATGTGGCTGGCGCAGAACGGAGTCGCCAACCCGAACAATGCCGGCGCCGGCGCCGTCGATTACCTGCGCCTCATGGGCATCGTCACTGTCGGCTGGATGTGGGCGCGGATGGCCAAGCTGTCATTCTCCAAGCTGGCGGCGGCTCCGGCGAACAAGGCGTTTTACGAATCCAAGCTGGTCTCGGCGCGATATTGGATGGAGCGCATGATTCCCGAATGCCCCATGCTGCTGGAACGCATCCAGGCCGGCGCCGACACCGTGATGGCGTTTGATCCACTGGTTGGTTGACATTCGTCGTCCGCGCCGAAACTCAAGGCCGTTGGGAAAATGCATTTCATGTCCCGGCATTCCAGCGTCGCCGCCTGGTGCACCGACACCAGCATCCGGTCGATTGCCGTCGGCGGCGCGCCAAATGACCACGCTGGCTTCAGTCATTCTCGCGGCAAGTAGTCGGGGCGGCGCATGCCGCATCTCTTATAGATCGCCTCGAAAAACGGCAGCAGCGCGGCAAGCGGCGTCTCTTTGCCGGCGAAGGTGCCGTCGACCACAATTTGCTCGGCTAGGCATTCCGGGCCTGACCATTCGGCAAGTTGCATCTGACCTCGCGCGAGAGGGTATCGCAGGCGCCAGTGGTTCACGCCTGCCATACCAGCGATCCAACGATAAGGAGGTTCTATCTTGAGGCCGCGGAGGAACGCCGCATAGCCCCCGAATCGATCGAGCCACCCTCGCTCGATTTCGCCGACAAAAATTTCGGCCGGATGCGAGCCCAATACCCAGGTATCGATCGCCCATACTTCACCCGTTTCGAACGCAAAGGCTAAAGAGTTCGTTTCCTGTGCATCGCCGGGAAGATCGCAACAGCCGATGCCGTCCGCGCCGCGCACGGTGCGGAAAGTGTTCCACACGAACGGCTGCAAGGGGAGATTTCCTCTGCGGGATACCTCCTGTAATTCCTCGGCCGTCCAGGTCTGACCGCGATCGAAGGTGGGCATCAGACGAAGCCATGTCGCCGGGCCAGGACGAAGCGTGATGCTCTTCCCGGCATTGGGGCCGAACGGCAGCAAGTCTTTCAATGTGCCTATTGGTTCTCCTGGGCCGCGAAATCTCGCTGGCCCGTCTTTGGCCGGTGCCTCGGGAAACGGATGTTCTTGGCGGATTTGCTCAACTCTTTGCACAATGAACGGCTCTAGAGCCTCCTTGAGGCGCGCGGCGAGTGTCCGGGATGCTGCTGCGACTGTCTGTCTGTCGGCGTCAGGAGCCAAGGAATACATAAGCGGGCCTGCTTTAGATTGCAGGTCGAAAGGAAGGTCAGCGCGGCTGCCGTAGTGTTCGTTCATCACCATGAGAAGCGCGCGGTCGGTGAGGGCATGAAGAGCGTACCCAAGCTCTATTGCGACATTGGGATTGATGAGCTTCTTCGCCGGCCCTTGCTTCTCGTTTGAAACAAAGCCCACGGCCGTCACATCCGCGACGAAGACCGCGGCAGCTTCGATTTTCTCGAGGATCACTCGGGCCAAATCAGGGCTACCCGAAATCCCTTTGCGGTCTTGATCGAGATGCACTGCCGATCGCGTTTCGCGCTCTGTCGGCTCCTCGACCTCGGGCGCTTCCTTCAGCTGCTCGATCGCCGCCTGCAAGGCGTCGCGGACAAAATGGCGTCCGATCTTTCCTGGTGTATCGGACTGCCACGACCAAAAGACTTTCATGCCGGGAGCCTCGAAATCGTACTATCATTTACATTGTAGCAGAATACGGTGATGGGGTGGCACGATTAATTGCGGGCTGGAAGCCCGCGGTCCCAAGGAGGCCGGGTCATCTTCGTTGTCGACGTGAATTACGTAATGTTTCCATACAGAGATCGACACGCGTGTCGACTGTCGGCGCTTAATTGCCAATCACGCTTACGGTGCCACCCGTTGTGGCTGCGACGGCGGCGTGAAGCGCCGGCACAAGCGGCATCAAATCGGCGAGCCGGTTTGAGTTGGCACGGAGCACAATGACCGAAATCCGTAGCGAGTCCATCGGCTGCTGAAACGCAAGGTTTCGATCCACGGTCACAAAGACCTCGAACAGTTCGGAAGCAAGCCTCAGCAATTCTCCGTTCTTGATCGCCGTCCAACCCATTTGGCGGGCAGTTCGGACGTCATGTCCGGAAATCGCGCGCGACAAACGCCAATCAACGCATTCGTCGAGAAAAACCCTCACGAAACCGATTCGACCAACCGGTCGGTTGCGCTTTCCAGGAAGGCGACCACCTGTGCGCGGGTGACGTTGGGAAAGCCCGCAAGGAACTCGTCGATCGAGTCGCCTGCCTCCAGATAGTCGAGAAGCGTCTGCACAGGGACGCGCGTGCCGCGGAACACGGCGGTTCCACCCATGACGTCCGGATCGCGAGTGATGATCTGATCTTTCATGGCGCAAGAATACACATTGGAAGTCATGCGTGCAATCCGATAAGCCCGAGACAGCAGGGCAATCGCATTTTAGGGTTCGTTTGTGTCACGTTTCTCAATGCGGAGTGCGGAGAGACGCCGGAGGGATGGAGCCGCGCGAGAGCGCACGACATTCTTCCTCCCCCGTTCGCAAGAGCGAATGGGGGAGGTGTCGAGCGACCCCGGCTTAAAGCCGGGGGAGTGAGACGGAGGGGGCATCAAATCCCGCCTCGTACCTTTGCGCGAATGCGCATATCGGCAAGGTCGCAAATCATTGAGACGACGTCGTCGGAGCGTTCATAGATGTCCACATTCGGAATTCGTACAACCCGCCAGCCGCGGCTTCCGAGAAACAAGTCCCGGCGTGCGTCATAGCTCCGCTCGGCTTCGGTTCCGTGGGTGGCGCCGTCAATTTCCACGATCAGACGGGCGCGCGTGCAGGCAAAATCGGCGATGAACGGTCCGACAGGATGCTGCCTCCGGAATCGAATGCCTTGAAGGCCTCGCAGACGGAACCATAGGATGGTTTCGGCATCGGTAAGCCTTTTCCGGAGTTCGCGTGCGCGAGCGAGCGTTTTCGGTACGACGTATGCCATGGCGATTGCCTGAGCGAAGGGCAAGATAGCGTGCGAGCAAGACGTCGTCGGAGATTGCCGAAACTGTATCGATGCCTGTCGGTCGTGCCCCCTCCGTCTCGCTCCCCCGGCTTTAAGCCGGGGGAGCTCGCCACCTCCCCCATGCTGCGCACGGGGGAGGAAGAGTGTGGGTATCGCGCTAAAGCCCGAACAGCCTGAAGCTGTCGCGCCGGGTCACGGCCCGGCCCAGGCGACCTACGAACAGATTGACGATCGCCGGCTCGACGCGCCGCCCGGCTTCTTCCTCCCCCGTGCGCAGCATGGGGGAGGAAGAATGTCGTGCGCTTACGCCTAAGCCGCTTTGGCCAGCTTGGCGAGCTGGCCCAAGAACACATGCGTGCCCTTCAGCCGTTCTTCCGGCGAGGGCCAATCGCGCGCGATGACGACTTTCCGATCCGGCCGCACCCTCATGGTGGACTGGTGCTCGGCAATGAGACGCACCAGGCCTGCGGGATTGGGAAACGCATTGTTGCGAAAGCTGAGCGTGGCGCCCTTGGGCCCGGCATCGATTTTCTCGACCGACGCCGCCCGGCACAGCGTCTTGATCGCCACGATGTCGAGCAGGTGCTTGACCTCTTCGGGCAACCGCCCGAAGCGATCGATCAGCTCGGCTGCGAAGCGGTCGATCTCGGCGCGGTCCTGCAGCCCGGCCAGCCGCCGGTAGAGCGCCATGCGCACATTGAGATCGCCGACGTAATCCTCCGGGATGAGCACGGCCGTGCCGATATTGATCTGCGGCGACCACTGCTCGCCGATCTCCTCCGCGGCCGTGCCCTGACGCAGCTGCGCAACGGCTTCTTCGAGCATGTCCTGATAAAGCTCGATGCCCACTTCGCGCACATGGCCGGACTGCTCCTCTCCGAGAAGATTGCCGGCGCCGCGGATGTCCAGATCGTGGCTTGCAATCGAGAACCCCGCGCCCAGCTGATCCAGCGACTGCAGAACCTGCAGCCGCCGTTCGGCCGTCTCGGTGAGTTTCCGGTCTGCCGGCGTCGTGAGATAGGCGTAGGCGCGCTGCTTGGAACGGCCGATGCGACCGCGCAGCTGATAGAGCTGCGCCAGACCGAACATGTCGGCACGGTGGACGATCAGCGTGTTGGCGCTCGGGATATCGAGGCCGCTTTCCACGATGTTGGTGGAGATCAGCACGTCCACCCGGCCGTCGTAGAATGCCGTCATGATGTCTTCGAGCTGGCTTGCGGCCATCTGGCCGTGACCCACCGCCACCTTCACTTCAGGGACGGTCTGCTTGAGGAATTCTTCGGCCTCATGCAGGTCGGCAATGCGCGGGCAGACATAGAAGCTCTGTCCGCCGCGATAATGCTCGCGCAACAAGGCTTCCCGCACGACGAGCGGATCGAACGGCGTGACGAAGGTGCGCACCGCCAGGCGATCGATCGGCGGCGTGGTGATCAACGAGAGGTCGCGCACACCCGAAAGCGCCAATTGCAGCGTCCGCGGAATGGGAGTGGCCGTCAGCGTGAGCACATGCACATCCGCCTTGAGCGATTTCAGCCGCTCCTTGTGGGCGACGCCGAAATGCTGCTCTTCATCGACGATGACGAGGCCGAGCTGCTTGAAGTTCACGGTCTTCGAAAGCAGCGCATGCGTGCCCACAACGATATCGATGTCGCCGGACGCAAGGCCCGCTTTGGTTTCGCGCGCCTCCTTGGCATCGACGAAGCGCGACAGCTGCCGCACTTTTATCGGAAAGCCGCGAAAGCGCTCGGCAAAGGTCCGGAAATGCTGACGCGCCAGCAGGGTCGTCGGCACCACCACGGCAACTTGCATGCCCGACATCGCCTCGACAAAGGCCGCACGCAACGCGACTTCGGTCTTTCCGAAACCCACATCGCCGCAGACCAGACGGTCCATCGGCCGGCCGTTCGCCAGATCTTCCACCGTCTCGGCGATGGCGCGGTCCTGATCCTCCGTCTCGGCCCACGGGAAGCGGGCGCAGAATTCGTCGTAGAGACCCTGCGGCGCCTCCACGGCGGGCAGGGATTTGAGCTGGCGCGCGGCGGCAATCCGAATCAGCTCGGCGGCAATCTCGCGCACGCGCGCCTTCATGCGGGCCTTGCGCTGCTGCCATCCGCTACCGCCCAGCCGGTCGAGCTGTGCGGTTCCCTCGTCCGAGCCGTAGCGCGTCAAGAGCTCGATGTTTTCGACCGGCAGAAAGAGCTTGCCGCCGTCATAATGCAGCTCGAGGCAATCGTGCGGAGCGCCGGCCACGTCGATGGTGCGAAGGCCGGTGTAGCGGCCGATGCCGTGCTCGATATGGGTGACCAGATCGCCGGGGACGAGACTGGAAGCCTCGGCCAGAAAATTTTGCGCCCGCTTGGAGCGCGCCCGCGGACGCGCCATGCGGTCGCCCAGGATGTCCTGCTCGGAGACGATTGCAAAAGCGTCCGCCTCGAAACCGTGCTCGAGACCCAGGACCCCCACGCCGATTGCGGCGCCATGCAGCGCAGCCGCATCCTGCCAGCCTTCGACATGGCGCATCGCGGCAAGTCCGTGATCGGACAGCACGCCGCCGAGACGCTCGGCCGAGCCCTCGCTCCACGCCGCCACCAGCACCCGCTTTTTTGCCTGCTGCAGGGATTTGATGTGCTCGGCGGCCGCTTCGAAAACGTTGACGCGGCCTTGTGTCCGCTCGGGCGCAAAATCGCGGCCCTGCCTGCCGCCTGCATCGACGGAATGCTTCGATTCCGGCGCCTGAAACGGCGAAAGCTCGCGGACGGCGCGATGGGACATAGCCGCCTTCCATTCCCCGTCGGTGATGTAGAGACGTTCGGGCGGCAGCGGCTTGTAGGGCGCTGCTCCAACCGTCTCGGCGCCGTCGCGGCCGGCCTGCAAGAACTGCCGCCGCGTGCTGTAATAGTCGGAGATGAGCTCGAACCGCGCCTGCTTGGCTTCCTCGGCCTGGTGCGAGAAGAATATCAAGGGGTGGTGCAGGTAATCGAAAAGCGTGTCGAGCTGCGGATAGAAAAGCGGCAGCCAATGCTCCATGCCGGGGTGCTTGCGGCCGGCGCTCACCGCTTCGTAAAGCGGATCGTCGCCGGCCGGGCCGAACGTCGCCACATAACCGGCGCGAAAACGGCTGATCGAATCCTGGTCGAGCTGCACTTCGCTCGCCGCCAGCAATTCGATCTCGGCAATCTGCTCCGAGGACAGCTGCGTATCGGCATCGAAACGCCGGATGGCGTCGAGCGTCGCGCCGAAGAAATCGAGGCGCAGCGGCTCCTCCGTACCGGGCGGCCAGAGGTCGATGATGCCGCCGCGCAGCGCGAAATCGCCCGGCTCGCGCACCGTGCCGGCCCGCGCATAGCCGTTCTTGACGAGATAGTCGACGAGACGATCATGCTCCACTGTGCCGCCCACGCGGGCATAGAAGCTCGATTCGGCAATCACCGAACGCGGCGGCACCCTTTGGACAAGGGCATTAACGGTCGTCACGACGACGGCCGGCCCGGACTTTTTCGTGCGCCTTGCAAGCGCGGACAATGTAGCCGAACGGCGGCTCTCGATGTCCGGCTTGGGCGAAACGCGGTCGTAAGGAAGACAATCCCAGGCCGGGAAAAAGAGCATCGGAATGTCCGGCGCAAAGAAGCGGACGGCGTCCAGTGCCGATTGCGCGCGCAGATCGTCGCTGGCGACAAACAGCACCAGCCCGGCCCGCCGTCTGGCCGCCTCGGCGGCGAGATAGGCATCGAAGCCGTCCGGCGCGCCGGTGACCGTCAGATGGCCTTCGGTACGGGCGATATAGCTTAGACGTTCCACGTCGGACTCTTACGCTGGCAGAGCGATCTCATCTGCGCAAATACGGCGTTATCGAATGGCGCCGGCACCGGCGCCTCGCCCTGCAACCAGGCGAAGACGTCGTGGTCCGGCGCCTCCAGCAGCATTTCGAGCTGGTCGAGGCCGGGTTCGTCCAGCTCGGCCAGGCTGGCCTCGGCGAAGGTGGCAAAGATCAAATCCACCTCCTTGAAGCCGCGCCGATGGCAGCGAAAGCGCAAACGCTTTCGCCGGACGGCGATTTTTTCGCTCCGGTCGTCGATCATGGGGCCGATATAGCGAGTGCCGGGCGCGAGTGCCAGAGCGGCGCAGAAGACATACTGCGTTGGACGCCACTGGGAGCGCTGCCCCGATCAGGTTGCACACATGATTGGCCAATATTCTTCCTTCCCCGTTCGCGCAGCGAAGGGCCCGCCTTCGCTCCGCGAGCTTCGGCGGGTTTGTTCGAAAGTCCTCCGAAGCTGCAGAGCAGCGAAGGAGGAGGGGGGCGCTACGACGATGCCATCCCAATGATTTGCGACCTTGCCGATATGCGCAGCCGCGCAATGGCGCGAAACGGGAATCGATGCCCCCCTCTCCCCCGGCTTAACGCCGCGGGAGACACCTCCCCCATGCTTCGCACGGGGGAGGAAGAATGTTTCGCGTTCTCGCGCAGCCCAATTTCTCGCGCGCCCCGTATTCTGCGGTGAGGCCGCCGATCCATTGAGCTTTTGGAACGGGCTCCGCTAACCTTGGCGGGTCATGCGGCCCGCGATTCTTTTTCCACTGTTTGCCGAGACGCGCACGCTTCCCGGCATCGGCCCCAGGCTCGAAAAGCTCATTGCGCGGGCGGCGGGCACGCGGCTTGTCGATCTCGTGTTCGATCTGCCGGCCGGCATGATCGACCGCAGCTATCGGCCTCGCCTGATCGAAGCCGAGACCGGCCGCATCGCTACTCTCACACTGAACGTTCTCGATCATCAGCCGCGGCGGGACGCACGCCAACCCTACCGGGTGCGCTGCTCCGATGACACCGCGGTCATCGAGCTGGTGTTCTTCCATGCCAAAATCGATTACCTCGCGCGCGCGCTGCCGATCGGCTCGCAGCGCATCGTCAGCGGCCGCGTCGAGCGATATGGCGGCAGGCTGCAGATGGTCCATCCCGATCACATTGCCGCGCCCGACGCCGCAGAAACCTTCCCCTTGCACGAGCCGGTCTACCGGCTCACCGAAGGCTTGCCCGCGAAGTCGCTCGTCAAGGCCGTCGCCGCGGCGCTGTCGCGCGTGCCGGCCATGCCCGAATGGCAGGAGCCGGCATTTCGCAAGGCCCGTGGCTGGGATAGATTCAACGCGGCGCTGCTCGCCGCCCATGCGCCCAAGACCGAAGCCGAACTCGATGCTTCTGCGCCTGCCCGGATGCGCCTTGCCTTCGACGAGCTGCTCGCCAATCAGCTCGCTCTGGCGCTCATCCGCGCCCGGATGAAGGGACCGAAAGGACGCCCGATCGTGGGCGACGGACATCTGAAACAGGCAGCACTTGCGGCGCTGCCCTTCCAGCTGACGCCGGCGCAGATGCGCTGTCTTGCCGAGATCGAAGCCGACATGGCCTCCCCGGCGCGCATGCTTCGACTGCTTCAGGGCGATGTCGGCGCGGGAAAGACGGTGGTGGCGATGCTGGCCATGCTCAATGCCGTCGAGGCGGGCTGCCAGGCCGCGCTGATGGCGCCCACGGAAATACTCGCCCGTCAGCACGGCGCCGCGCTTGGCGGCATAGCCGAGGCTGCAGGCATTCGCCTGGCGCTGTTGACCGGACGCGAACGCGGTGCCGCGCGGGACGAGATATTGACGCGGCTTGCGACAGGCGAAATCGACATTCTCATCGGCACGCATGCGCTGTTTTCGGAAGACGTTGCGTTTCGCGATCTGGCAATAGCCGTCGTCGACGAGCAGCACCGCTTCGGCGTGCATCACCGCATGCAATTGCAGGGCAAGGGCGCAAAACCGGTGGACGTACTGGTGATGACGGCCACCCCTATTCCGCGCACGCTGGCGCTCACCGCCTATGGCGAGATGGATGTCTCGCGGCTCGAAGGACGCCCGCCGGGGCGCAAGCCCGTGCAAACCCGGGTGTTGCCGGTCGAACGCCTGGAAGAGGTCGTCGAACACCTGCGGCGGGCTATCGGCTCAGGCGCGCGCGCCTACTGGGTGTGCCCGCTCGTGGAAGAGTCCGAAAAAATCGATCTCGCCGCCGCGGCGGAGCGCGCCAAAACGCTCGCCGAGGCACTCGGCGACAGCGTGGGTCTGGTGCATGGACGCATGAAACCGGCCGAGCGCGATTTGGCGATGGCCCGCTTCAAGGCGGGCGAAACCAAGGTGCTGGTTGCGACCACCGTCATCGAGGTGGGAATCGACGTTCCGGAAGCCACCATCATGGTGGTGGAGCAAGCCGAACGCTTCGGCCTTGCTCAATTGCATCAGCTGCGCGGTCGCGTCGGCCGCGGCGACGCTCCATCGACCTGCCTGCTGGTCTATCAGGCGCCGCTGGGCGAAACCGCCAAGGAAAGGCTCAAGACCTTGCGCGAGACCGACGACGGATTCGAGATCGCGGAGGCGGATTTGCGCCTGCGCGGTCCGGGCGAATTCCTCGGCACCCGGCAGAGCGGCATGCCGGCCTTCCGCATCGCGAACCTCGCCGTGCATGGCGAGCTGCTTGCCGCCGCGCAAGACGACGCCCGCATGATCGTCGAGCGCGACCCGCTCCTGAAATCTCCGCGCGGCGAAGCGTTGCGCATTCTGCTTTATCTGTTCGAGCGCGACGAAGCCGTGCGGTATCTGCGGACGGGCTGACGAGTGCCGTTGCAGCCGCGCGCAACGCAAACTCATTTTGTCGGAAAAGAACCGCCAAGACGCCAAGGCGCCAAGGACTTTCGTCGCACTGGGAGCGCCGGCATCTTGCCGGCATTAGTCGTGACGCACCATCGCATGCCGGCTGGAAGCCGGCGCTCCCAGTGTCATGCGCGCAGCGCCTTGGCGTCTTGGCGGTGAGATAGACTGCGCTTCGCCTGTGAACGCATGAAATGAGGCTATGCCTTTCGCCGGTCTCGACGCAGAATGCAGGTGCAACCCGCCTCAATACCGGAGTAGACGCATGAAGACTCGCGCGGCCGTGGCCTTCGCCGCCGGCCGGCCCCTCGAAATCGAAACCGTCGATTTGGCGGGACCGAAGGCCGGGGAAGTGCTGGTGGAAATCAAAGCCACGGGCATCTGCCATACCGATGCCTTCACGCTCTCGGGCGACGATCCCGAAGGGCTTTTCCCCGCCATTCTCGGCCACGAGGGCGCCGGCATCGTCGTGGAGGTCGGCCCGGGCGTGACATCGGTGTTGCCCGGCGACCATGTGATTCCGCTTTACACGCCGGAATGCCGGGAATGCGACTATTGCACGAGTCACAAGACGAATCTGTGTCAGGCCATTCGCACAACGCAAGGCAAGGGCGTGATGCCGGACGGCACCAGCCGTTTCTCGCTCAAGGGCGAGCCTGTGCTGCATTACATGGGATGTTCTACGTTTTCCAACCACACGGTCCTGCCGGAGATCGCGGTGGCGAAAGTTCGCAAAGATGCGCCGTTCGACAAGATTTGCTATATCGGCTGCGGCGTCACGACGGGACTAGGTGCGGTCATTTTCACGGCGAAGGTCGAGCCGGGCGCCAACGTAATCGTATTCGGTCTCGGCGGCATCGGACTCAATGTCGTGCAGGGAGCCAAGCTTGCCGGCGCGAACATGATCGTCGGCATCGACATCAATCCCGCGCGCGAAACGCTGGCGCGCAAGTTCGGGATGACGCATTTCGTCGATCCCTCGCAGATCAAGGGCGATCTCGTCGGTCATCTCGTGGATTTGACCAAGGGCGGCGCCGACTACAGCTTCGAATGTATCGGCAACGTGAAAACGATGCGCCAGGCGCTGGAGTGCTGCCACAAGGGCTGGGGCGAGAGCGTCATCGTCGGCGTGGCCGGTGCGGGTCAGGAAATCTCCACCCGCCCCTTTCAGCTCGTCACCGGACGGGTTTGGCGCGGCACGGCGTTCGGCGGCGCCAGAGGGCGCACCGACGTGCCGCGGATTGTCGACTGGTACATGGACAAGAAAATCGACATCGACGACCTCATCACCCACACGCTGCCGCTCGAACGCATCAATGACGCATTCGACCTGATGCACGCGGGCAAGAGCATTCGCAGCGTAGTCGTGTATTAGAGCGCTTCCGGCCGGCCTGAATGCTTCCGCCCGCTGGTGCCGGCAAGATACCGGCGCTCCCATGAATGGGCCACCGCCGCCCCCCGCCCGGTGAAGGCCCGTCGCCGGGGTCGCCGGGCCGTCAGTCCAGATTTTGCGTGGCGAGCGCCGTTGGCCCGGAACACCAACCGCGATTGTATCTGCGGCTTTTGTCGCGGTTGCGACGTGCGGGTGGACGATTGCCGCGCCTCTGTGCCATGAAGGCTCGTTCAGATACCGCGAGAGACTATGCCCCAGCCACCTCCCGTTCGTAAGGCCGTCCTTCCCGTTGCCGGCATGGGCACGCGTTTCCTGCCGGCGACGAAGGCCGTTCCCAAGGAAATGCTGCCGGTCGTGGACAAGCCCGTCGTCCAATACGCCGTCGAAGAAGCCAAGGAAGCCGGCATCGAACAATTCATTTTCGTGACGGGCCGGGGCAAATACATCATCGAAGATCATTTCGACCATGCCTACGAGCTGGAATCGCTTCTTTCCGCCCGGGAAAAAACGATCGAGCTGAACAGTCTCATCGAGAGTCTGCCGCCGACGGGATCGGTAAGCTTTACCCGGCAGCAGCGCCCGCTCGGACTTGGTCACGCCGTGTGGTCGGCGAGACATTTCGTGGGAAACGAACCCTTTGCGGTGCTGTTGCCCGACGACCTCCTGGTCGGCAAACCGGGCGGAATGGCGCGGATGATCGATGCGTATCGGACCGTCGGCGGCGGTATGATCGTGGCCGCGGAAGAAAAACCCCTCGAAGAGACGAAGCGTTACGGTGTCATCGCGCCCGGCGTAATCAACGGCGATATCGTCGAGGTCAAGGCGGTGGTGGAAAAGCCCATACCGGCCGAGGCGCCGTCCCGGCTGTGCGTCATCGGCCGCTATATTCTTCCCCCGGAAATCTTCACCGAACTCGACCGGCAGGAGCGCGGCGCAGGAGACGAAATTCAATTGACCGACTCCATGCAACGCTTGATCGGGCGTGTCCCGTTCCATGCCGTGCTCACCGGCTGCGCCCGCTATGACTGTGGCGACAAAGTAGGTTTTCTTCATGCCAATATCGCAGTCGGTCTCGAGCGGCCGGACATCGCGCCCGCGCTCAATCGGATTCTGGAAAGCTTCAAGATTCGCAGGCCGCAGTCCCAAGGCGGCGAATAGCCGGCTCGCGTCGGTCGGGCTCGAGTAATGAGGGACAATTTGCCTTATTGCGGTCCATAAGGAAAACGAACCATGCGCATTGCCATGATCGGCACGGGATATGTCGGCCTGGTCTCGGCAGCCTGTTTTTCGGAGTTCGGCCACGAGGTCGTCTGCGTCGACAAGGACGCGGCCAAAGTGGCGGATCTGAAGGCCGGTAAAATTCCCATCTTCGAGCCGGGTCTCGACGAGATCGTGGCGGCGAACGTCAAGGCCGGCAGGCTTGCGTTCACCCAGGATCTGTCGGAGGCGGTCCCCGGCGCCGACGCGGTGTTCATTGCGGTGGGAACGCCCAGCCGGCGCGGCGACGGACATGCCGACTTGAGTTTCGTCTTTGCCGCCGCCGAAGCAATCGCCGGCGCGCTGCACGGCTATGCCGTGGTGGTGACGAAATCCACGGTCCCGGTCGGCACCAGCCGGAAAGTGGAAAACATCATCGGCAAAGTGCGCAACGACATCGAGTTCGACGTCGCCTCGAATCCGGAATTCCTGCGCGAAGGCTCTGCCATCGAGGATTTCCGCCGGCCCGACCGCGTCGTCGTGGGCTGCGACACCGAACGCGCCCGCAACGTCATGAAAGAAGTCTATCGACCGCTCTACCTCAACGAAACGCCGATCCTCTTCACCTCGCGCGAAAGCGCCGAGCTCATCAAATACGCCGCCAACGCCTTTCTCGCGACGAAGATCACGTTCATCAACGAGATGGCCGATCTTTGCGAAAAGGTCGGCGCGGACGTTCAGGACGTAGCCCGCGGGGTCGGTCTCGACGGGAGGATCGGGGCGAAATTCCTCCATGCGGGGCCGGGCTTCGGCGGGTCGTGTTTCCCCAAGGACACGCTTGCGCTCCTGAAGACCTCCGAGTTCACCGGTGCGCCGACCCGGATCGTGGAAACCGTGGTCTCCGTCAACGAAGCGCGCAAGGCGCGCATGGCCCGGAAGATCATCGATGCATTCGGTGGGGTAAGAGGCAAAACGATTGCGGTGCTCGGTCTTACCTTCAAACCCAACACCGACGACATGCGCGAGGCGCCGAGTCTCGTCATCCTGCCGCTCCTGCAAGCCGAGGGCGCGCGCATCAGGGCGTACGATCCGGAAGGCGGCCGCGAAGCAAAAAAACTGCTGGATGTAGAACTCTGCACCGACACCTATCAGGCGCTGGAAGGCGCCGACGGCATCGTCATCCTGACCGAATGGAACGAATTCCGCGCGCTCGATCTTGCCCGGGTGAAAAGCCTGCTGTCGCAGCCGCTCATGGTGGATTTGCGGAACATCTACCGTCCCAAGCAGATGGCGGACGCCGGTTTCACCTATATCAGCATCGGCCGGGAGCCGGGCACGCCGAGGTCGTGAGGCCGCCCGACCAGCAAAATCGTGCCTGGTGAGGATGCCTGTATCTTGTGTGCTCTTCCTTGAGCATTCCCGGCTGCAACCACGACGTTTGTAAGAGGGGCAAAAGTCCTGGCACGCAGGTGCAGCATGATCGAGAACCACGTTTGGAAATGGCGGAAATCTACCGTTTTCCTCGGCATCGGGAACGCTACGACGGCTGAATTTGGACAGTCTGTCCGGACTTTTGCCCCGCTTACGCCGCTGTTTTGCAACCTTTTGAAATTGAATTGTTTTCTCGACTCGATATGTGTAGACGGCCTAGTGTGAGCGTGGGGGGCATCGCATAGGGCATCGAGGCGATACCGCCAATTTTCTCACGCGGAGTCGCGCCGATTTTTTGCGCGAAGCGCAATCGAGTCAAACCGCAAAGCACCGAGGAACTACGAGTTCTTGGCAATTTGGTGTCTTGGCGGAGCCGCCTAAGCAACGGACGCCGCTGCGCGCCTCCGCGCGATAAAAATCGCCTGTGCACCACCAATCGATACGCGATAGCCCCGACCTTGGACGGCGAACTTCCGGCCTGCATCGTTCAGCGCGTTTGCCGACCGGTCTTCTTCGCCCAATCCGCAATCAACTCGGCGTAGAAATCCTGCTCGATGAGAGCATCCTTGCCTTCAATCGTTGTGTTGATGGCGAGCGTGCCGGTCTCGAACAGCTCGCGCGCGCCCTTCAAATGCAGCTGCGCCGCGCCCATCCATCCCCAGCCCGTGTTGAGCGTGCAAGCCGTCCCGGGAATGGTGTAGCCAAGGATACAGAACGGAATATCGATCGCCTTCTGAAGCTGGGCGGTGGCTTCGGGACTCGCCAAAGGAAACACGAGCGCATCGGCGCCGGCTTCGACATAGGCTTGGCCGCGCTTGATCGCTTCCTCTACCGAACCGCTACCGCCGCCGCCGCGCGCGATGGGATAGAGCTCGTCGCAGCGCGCAATGATGACAAAGCCCGAGTCGCCTCGTGCCTTTACGCATGCTTCGAGCTTCGCCTGCATGTCGGCGATCGGCAAAAGTCCGTTGACGTAGCTCGAGTGCTTGGGATTAACCTCGTCCTCCACGTGATAACCGGCGATTCCCGCCCGCACGTGGCGGCGCGTGAAATGGAAAGCGTCCGCCACCGTTTCGCCCAGCGTGTCGGCGTCGACGATCAGCGGGATATCGATCGCCGCCGCAATCCGCTCCGCCTGCTCGATCTGCTCGACTTGCGAGAAAATGCCGATGTCCGGCATCGCATAATGGAACGCGCTGCAGGCATGACCGCCCAGATAGGCCGCCTTGAAGCCGACGTGCTCGACGATGCGCCCGGTGAGCGCGCTGTAGGCTTCCGCCGCAATGAAATGCTCGCCGCTGTTCAGCAGAGCGCGCAGCTTCTGCGCCGGTGTGCTCATGCGTTTCCTCCCAAGTCTTGCTTCTCGCGGCATTATGGCGAGAGAAGAAGCAGGCGTGCAAGCAAAACGCGGGGAGGCGGCCCCGCCACTGGGAGCGCCGGCGTCACCGGGAGCAGTGCCCCCGATCAACCCTTGATTCCAAAGCCTACAGGATGAAGTCGGGGGGCGCTCCCAGCAGTGCAAATGTGTCGCTCTCGGGTTTTAGTCTCTTCCGAATGCCGCGCGCAGCGGCAGACGGGAGCCAACCTGTCGTTCCTCGCGCAGGCGCTGGCGCCGAATTTTACCGGCTTCGTCGCGCAGGGAGTCGGTCACGAACTCGCACGTGTACGGAATTTTGTGCCGTGAGAGCCGCGTGGCGAGGAACGCACCCAAGTCGACAGGTGCGGGAGATTTCCGACCCGGCGCCAGCTCGATGAGAGCATGCGCTTTTGCGCCCAGATCGGAATCTGGCAAGCCGATGACCGCGGCCGAAACGACGCCTGGGAATTGCTCGATTGCCGCTTCGATCTCGGCGGGATAGAGATTGACGCCGCCCGTCAGGATCATGTCGGTGCGCCGGTCGGCGAGATAAAGATACCCATCGGTATCGAGCCAGCCCATGTCGCCGTAACTCAGCGGCACGTCGGGATGGCCGAACAGGTTATTGGCGCCGGGCCGGAAATGAACCGCTCCGATCTCGCCGGCAGGAAGGATGGCGCCGTCTTCGCCGCGGATCTCCGTTCCCGGCGGGGCTTTGCCGACCGAGCCGCGATGGGCGAGCCACTCCACGCCGCCGATCATGGTGGCGCCGTATCCTTCCGTACCCGCGTAAACCTCCCAGATCTTTTCGGGACCGATCCACTCGATCCAGGCTTCCTTCACCCATGACGGACAGGGCGCAGCCATGTGGATCGCAATGTCGATCGAGGAAACGTCAAAGCTTTTGCGCACCTCCTCCGGCAGCGCGAGGATTCGGCTCATCATGGTCGGCACCAGATAGGCCCAGCGCACGCCGTAATGCTGCACGATCTTTAGCCATTCCAAGGGATCGAAGCGCTGCATGAGAACGACGTGGCTGCCCCAGCACAGCGCCCAATTCGTCTGCGAAAAGCTCGCATTGTGATAGGCGCCCGCAGGATGAAGGATCACGTCCTCGGCGCGCATGCGCAGCATCGGGTTCGGCTCCAGCGGATGGACGAGCGAGCTTCTTCTTTCGTAGATCAGCTTGGGAACGCCGGTGCTGCCGCCGCTGGTGGCGGCTTTCCAGATCGTAGAGACAACCTCCGGCATCGGTTCGTCCGACAGTGCCGGATCAGGCTCGAAGTCTGCCGGCACCGCGGCGCGTCCGGGAAGCCGCGCGGGATCGACCCCGATCACGATTTTGGGATCGCCTTTCTCGGCGATCTGCTGCAACTCCAGATCGGCCAGTTTCGGCGGCATGGGAATGACGGTCGCACCGAGCTTCCACAGCGCGAAACTCGCGATCTGATGACGCGGTCCTGTCGGCAGGACGACGGCGGCGCGATCGTCCTTACCCACGCCCAACTGCGCCAAGGCGCGCGCCAGACGGTTGGCGGCGCGATCCAGCGCCAGGCGCGAGTAGGTCTTCTCGCCCATTGTCAATGCCGGCCTGTCCGGATTGCGCGCGGCTTGCCAGCTCAAGGCATAGCCCATGCCCATCGGGCGCGCGGGCGTTTCGGCGATCGTCATGCACAGCCTCCCTTGACGGAATTGCGTCACGTCTCTTCGCGCTTTTCAGGACTGCTCGCATCCGCGGCGCGACCACCGCCGAATACCGAACTCGTCATCGTGTGGAGATGGCGGGCGGCCTCGATCTCGATGAACTCCGGGATGTTCAGCGTCTCCGCCGAAACGAGATTGGCCTTCATCATGCGCAGCGCGAAAGGATTGCGCGCCGCCAGCTCTTCGGCAAGCGCCATCGTCGCGTCGTGCAGGGCGTCGGCGCCGAAAAGCCGGGTGACGAGACCGAATTCGAGCGACTTTTGCGCCGTGATCTTGTCGGGATAGAAAAGTAGCTCGCGCGCCCGCGCCCCGCCCACGATGCGGCAGAGCGACCAGGCGAGGCCCATGTCGCCGGAGATGCCGAGCTTGAGAAACGCCGTCGAGAACCGCGCGCGATCCGAGGCGAAACGAAAATCGCACGCGCACGCCCAGCCCAGCGCGGCGCCGGCGCAGCCGCCGTCGATTGCGGCAATCGTGACCTGGGGCATCGTGTGCAGCAGCGTCGCCGCATGATAAACGGGGCCGAGCTGCGCCAGCGTCGGAAAGTCCTGCACCTCGCGAGACCCGTCGAGATCCGCGCCCACGGAAAAATCGCTGCCTGCACCGCGAAGCACGAGCACGCTGGCATCTTCGGCGGCGAGCGCGCGCAGTTCCCGGAAAAGCTGTTCGCACATTGCGACTGTCACGCCGTTGCGGCGTGCCGGCCGGTTGAGCGTCACGATAGCGATCGCACCGCGGCGTTCAATCAGGACCGGAGCTTCTGATTGCGACACGGCCACCTCAGCTAAAAACTCTGCTCAGAAATTGAAAAGAATTTCACACAGAGGCACAGAGACACCGAGACATCGTTGGGCGGGAAGCGCCATATTCCGTGTCTCTGTGTGAGAAGCGAATCACGCAGGATTGCTCCAGCGCGGCGGGCGGCGCTCGGCGAACGCGCGCGGCCCTTCCTTCGCATCCGGCGATGCGAACAGTCCGCGCACCTCCGGCAGGGCGAGCATGCTCTCCATGGACGCCTGCACGGTCTGTCCGTCGAGCGCATCGGCGACCGCCTTGGTCGCGCGGATCGAGGCGGGCGAGCATTTCAGGATCTCGTCGGCCCAGCGCATTGCCGCCGCCATGAGATCGCCCGGCGGTACGAACTCGTTGACGAAACCCAGACGCAAGCCCTCCTCGGCGGAAACCATACGGCCGGTGAGCAGAATTGCGTGCGCCCGTTTCAATCCGATCTCCCGGATCAGGCGTTGAATGCCGCCGCCCAGCGCAGCCAGGCCGACCCTCGGTTCGGTCAATCCGAACTTCGCCGTATCGGAAGCGACGATCAGGTCGCAGGCCAGCGCCAGCTCGAAGCCGCCGCCGGCGGCAAAACCGTTCACCGCTGCAATCACCGGCTTCTTGCGCGCAAACCGCGAAGTGAGACCGCCAAAGCCCGACGCCGGCACGAAGCTCCGCAGCCCTTCGCTGTTCGCATGCTTGAGATCGGCGCCGGCACAAAAAGCCTTGTCGCCTTCGCCGGTCAAAATGCCGACCCAGACGTCGCTGTCGTTTTCGAACGCGTCGAAAACCGCGCCCAGCTCGTGGTTGGCGGGCGGATTGAGCGCATTTCTTTGCTCCGGCCGGTTGACGGTCACGACCATGACGTGATCCTTGATCTCGACCTTGCAGTACTGATGGCTCACCGGCGTCCTCCTGTTTGCTCGGTGCGGGATGCGGGCCCTGGGCCGCGAACGCGCCGAACTTCAGCCTCATCGCAATCCTTTCGCCAAATTGGCGATGTGTGCAGAGACTATCCCAGCCCGCGATCGAGACGTTACCCAATCTGAAACCCGCCAAGCTGCGATGTCAAACTTGGCCCGTATATTGACATATCCATTCTATTATGACACTCAAGTTCCATGCTCACCAGGCCTCGTCCGCGCAATTCCATGGTGGCGCTGATCGACGAACTCGTCCGCACGCATGGCCGGCTGAAAAGCATTTTCGCAAACGTCAACGCCGCCGCCGGTCTCTCGGCGATGGAAACGACGGTGCTGACCGCCGTCATCGAATTGAGCATGCCTCCGACCGTACCGCAGATCGGCCGCAACCTGGGTCATGCGCGCCAGGTTATCCAGCGCGCGGCCAATGCCTTGATCGAGGCAGGACTGATCGAGACGCGCCCCAACCCCTCGCATAAGCGCGCGCCGCTGCTGCTGCCCACCCAGCAGGGACGGAACCTGAAACGTCAATCCGATGCGCGCGCGGAGGACGCGACATCCGCATTGCTGCGCCGTATCGATGCGGCGACGTGCCGGCGCATGGCCGGCCAATTGCGCGATTTCCGGGAAGAAATAGAAGACGTTCTGCGCACGAAGAAGACGCCGGCGCGCAAAGCCAAGGCGGGAAAGAAGACGTGACGGCGCCCGCGCTGGAGGAACTGGTCGATGTTCCGCGGCTGACCGCTTGGCTCGACGACAATGTTGCCGCGCTCGGCCATGGGCCCTTGGACGTCAAGGTTATCCATGGCGGTACGTCGAACGTCGTGCTGAGCCTCGACCGCGGCGGCAAGCCGATGGTGTTGCGCCGACCGCCTGCCGTGCCGCCGCCCGGAAGCGAGAAGACCGTACTGCGCGAAGCCAAGGTTCTCGCCGCGCTGAACGGAACACCGGTTCCCCACCCGGAATGCTACGGAAGCTGCGACGACGCTTGCGTGATCGGCGCGCCCTTCTATGTGATGGAACGGGTCGCGGGATGGGCGGGAGAATTCCGCGACGGAAAAATCTACTACAAGCCCCCGTTCGACAGAATGCCTTACGAATACGGCATTCCCTATGCCATCGTGGATGCGCTCGTGGCGCTGGGCAATGTCGACTACGAGGCCGTGGGTCTGGAAGGTTTCGGCAAGCCGGAGAATTTTCTCGAGCGCCAAGTCGACCGCTGGGCCAAGCAGCTGAAATCCTACAAGACGCTCTACAACTATCCCGGCCGCGAACTTCCCGGTTACGACATCACCGAACAATGGCTGCGCGCCAACACGCCGAAGGACTTCAAGGCCGGCATCCTTCACGGCGACGTCGCGGCGACCAACACGCTGTTCGCGCCCGATCCGCCGGCCCGCGCGCTGGCGCTGATCGACTGGGAGCTTTCGACCATCGGCGACCCGCTGATCGACCTGGCCTGGCTCTGCAATTCTCTGCGCGACGAACGCTGGCCCGATCAGGTCTTCGAAGACCCGCTGGCCAATCCCGCCCATGCGCCGACACGCCAGGAGCTCGCGCGCTACTATGCCGCCGGCACCGGACGCGATGTCTCAAATTTCGACTATTACCTGCTTCTGGCGAGGTTCAAGGTGGGCTGCATCCTCGAATACAAGGTGGCCCAGGCCGCGGCGGGCATACTCGGCGCCGAGACGGGCGAGTTTTTCTCGCGCACTGTAAAGCGGAATTTCGAGGAAGCGGCCCGGATGATCGGCAGGATCGGCTGAACCGGCAGCGCCGGCCGAAACCACCCGCGCGATCGGCAGCGTCTTTTCTTGGGCGAGAGGGCGTGCCAAAGAGACTTGATTGCCGTCCGCCACACAGGAGAGCTGAATGTCCGAAGCCTATATCATCGACGCCGTTCGCACGCCCAGAGCCATCGGTAAGGTCGGCAAGGGCGCGTTTGCCGCCATGCACCCGCAGCATCTGGCCGTGTCGGTCATGAAAGCCCTGGCGGAACGCAACCACATCAACAGCGCCGAGATCGACGACGTCATCTGGGGCACCAGCGCGCAGATGGGGCTGCAGGGCGGCGACATGGGCCGCATGGCCGCACTCGATGCCGGCTTCGACATCTGCGTCAGCGGGGTCACGCTCGACCGGTTTTGCGGCAGCGGGCTTACCGCGGTGAATTTTGCAGCCGCGGAAATCAAGTCCGGCGCCGAGGATCTCGTCATCGCCGGCGGCACGGAAATGATGTCCTACGTCAACGCCTATGGACAGGCGTTGCGCGAAGCGGGGGTGAAATCGCCCGGCGGGCTGGGAACCGGCAATTCCCGGCTCCAGAAGAAACATCCGCAATCCAACCAGGGCGTATGCGCCGACGCCATCGCCTCGATGGAGGGCATCGGCCGCAGCGACGTGGACGCGATCGGCGTCCTGAGCCAGGATCGCGCCGCCCGCGCCCTCAAGGAAGGATACTTCAAGCGTTCGACCATCACCGTGGTGGACGACGACGGCAAGGTCATCCTCGATCACGAGGAGTATCCGCGTCCCGGCACCACCATGGCGGACCTTGCGGCCTTGAAGCCGAGCTTCGCCCAGATCGCGGACTTTCCCGCCGGCCCGGACGGCGTGACCTTCCGCCAGCTGATCAACCAGCGTTATCCCGACCTCAAGATCGAACACTTCCATCACGCTGGCAATTCCTCCGGCGTGGTGGACGGCGCAGCGGCGCTGCTGCTGGCGTCGCCCGAGTATGCCCAAGCGCATGGCCTGAAACCCCGCGCGCGCGTGGTGGCGACGGCGAACATGGGCGACGATCCGACGCTGATGCTCAACGGTCCGGTGCCGGCGACCAAAAAGGTTCTCAAAAGGGCCGGACTATCGGTGAAGGACATCGACCTGTTCGAGGTCAATGAGGCTTTCGCCGTCGTGATCGAAAAGTATGTCCGCGATCTCGGCATCGACCGCGAGAAGATCAACGTCAATGGCGGCGCCATCGCGCTCGGTCATCCCATCGGCGCGACGGGAGCGGTGCTCATCGGCACGGTACTCGACGAGCTGGAGCGGCGCGATCTCAAGCGCGGCCTGGTGACGATGTGCGCCGCGGGCGGCATGGCGCCGGCGATCATCATCGAGCGGGTGTAAGTAGCTTCGATTCCTACCCCGCTACGCGGCAGGGCTATCGCTTTCGCATTGCTGGGAGGCGTTCATCTCTTCTGCCAAAAGCGATTGCCCTGCGCGGGGGAGGAATAATTACCGCGGCTGCATGCGGATGGCGCCGTCCAGACGCACGACCGTGCCGTTGAAATAGCCGTTGCGGATCATTTCCAGCGCCAGGCTCGCATATTCTTCCGGATCGCCGAGCCGCGGCGGGAACGGCACCATGGCGCCCAGCGCCTTGAGCATTTCCGGCGTGGCGCGGTTCATGGCCGGCGTGTTGAAGATGCCCGGCTGGATCGTGTTGACGCGGATGCCCTCGCGCGCAAGGTCGCGCGCAACCGTCAAGGTCATTCCGACGATGCCGGCCTTGGCTGCCGAATAGGCCGCTTGGCCGATCTGCCCTTCCGTGGCCGCAGCCGAAGCGGTGGCGACCATCGCGCCGCGCTCGCCGTCGATCGGATCGAGCGTCATCATGCCGGCGGCCGAGCGCGTGAAGCAGCGGAACGTGCCGACCGTGTTGAGGCGCAAAACCCATTCGAATTTGTCGGAGGGGAAAATGCTGATGGCGCCGGTGGCCTTGTCGCGCCTGGCGGTGGGGATCGCGTTGCCGCCGCCGGCGCAACACACCAGCGCCCGTTCCTGACCCTGCGCGGCGCGCGCCTTGGCGAAGGCCGCATCGACGCTTTCGTCCGAAAGCACGTCGCACTGGCAGAACATGGCCCCCGTTTCCGCCGCAGCGTGCTCGCCGGTTTCCGGGTTCACATCGAATATCGCGACGTGAGCTCCTGCCTCGCGCAGCGCCTTGACCGTCGCCAAACCCAATCCCGAAGCGCCGCCGGTGACGACTGCCGCAAGCGAGGAATTGATCTTCATGGAAATCTCATGCTGTAGGTTTCTGAACGCGGCCGGCATCATGCATGGCGAATACCGGTTTTCAAGGACCGTCGGCGGTCGCAACCGACTCGCAGTTGCTGGCACGTCGTCCCGGCCTTAGAGCAAAATGACTTTTCTTCGAATCGGCATTTCGTTCTAATTTATTGTTTTGTAGCGGTTCCAGCAAAACTGCGCACACTTTTGCTGGAACCGCTCTAAGCTTCGCCAACATAATGCGGCCGGACGAAGCACGCGGAAGCTTCGCGCCGGGGAGGAAAGCGATGCGAACACTGCCGGCTCGGACGCGCCGCTACTATTACGGCTGGAACATCGTCGCCATCTGCGTGCTGGTCCAACTCGTCACGCTCGGGATCGCGCTGAACTGCTTCTCCTTGTTCGTGCCGATCTGGTCGAAGGAGATGGGCGCACCGGTCAGCGAGATCCTGCTCGCGGTGTTGATTTTCACGTTCTTAGGACCAGGGCTCGGCCCATTCGTCGGCTGGGCATCGGACCATGTTTCCTCGCATGTCATGATCGGCGCAGGACTTATCGTCTGCGCATTGGCCTATCTGGCGGGCGCTTTCGTCAGATCGCCGCTTGCACTCGTCGCGCTCTACGCTCTGCTGGCGGCGCCCGGCATCGGCCTTGCCACCACCATCCCGGCACAGTCGGTCGTCTGCCGCTGGTTCGAACGCAAGCGCGGCCTTGCCATGGGACTCAATGCCTTCGGGATCATTCTCGCCGGCGTCGTCTTTCCGCCGCTCGTCGTCATGCTGCTGCCGCTGCTCGGCTGGCGCGGACTATGGCTGGTATTCGCGGCGATCAACGGCCTGGTCGTTGCACCTTTGGCGATGTTGATCCTTTATGACCGTCCGGCGGCCGACGATCCCTTGAGCCACGTGGATTCGCGGCACAGCGAATCCGCAGGCCAAGCGGTATCCTTCAAGACGATCCTGACGCGCCGGAATTTCTGGATCACGGTGTTCGTCTGCATTGCCGCGCTCTGCCCCTATTTCGTCGCGTCGACCAACATCGCGCCGATTGCGCAAAGCCGCGGGCTCGACCTGCGTACTGCGAGCCTTCTGCTGTCCTTGTTGGGCGCATCCGATCTCGTCGGCAAGCTGGCATTCGGCGTGATGGCCGATAAATTCGGCAATCGCATTCCTCTCGCCCTGGTCGCGCTCCTCGCCGCCATCGGCGCCTTTCTGCTGGTTGCGGCGCATTCCCCCGCAATGCTTTTTCTTGCGATCATTCCGATCGGCCTGTCCGGCGGTATTTGGACGGTTCTGCCATCGAGCGTCGCCGCCGAATTCGGCACGGCAAGCTTCGGCCGCGCTTTCGGACTGGTCACCGCCTGCGCTCCGTTCGCGATGCTGACGGTCCCAGTGATCGCCAAGCTGAAGGAACAATCCGGCAGCTACAGCACCGGCCTGCTGGCCCTGACCCTTTTTGCGCTTTTTGGCGCCGGAGTTGCGACGTTGTTGCGGCAGCGCAGCGCTTCTCCCGCGGCAGAGCCGCAGCTCGGTCCCGTGCCGTTGGCGTAAATCAACTGCGTGGTGAACGCTCTCCCCGGGACCGCGGCCATCTTGGCCGCACGATGCCGCCGCAACGCCGATGCGGGCTGGAAGCCCGCGGTCCCAGGGAGCGTTCAATAACTTGCCACCCGATCCGGCTCACACAATCCGCGGATCGACGACGGTGCGCACGGGGGAAGCAGGGTCAGACATCTTCGCGAGCGCATCCGCCACAGCATGAAGACCGATGCGGGCGCCAAGCCACGGCCGCATGTCGATGGTCCCCTCGGCAATCGATCGCAGCGCCAGTTCCATATCCTGCTGTTCCTCGCCGCAGGCGAAGTTGATCTTGAGGCGCTTCATCTGTGCACTGGGGACATAGAGCGTTTCCGGATCAAGACAGAAGCCGCCCATGACGATGCGCGCGCCAAAACCGACTCCGCGAATGATCGCGTCGAGCAGGCCGGGCTTTCCGACGCATTCGTAGACGAGATTGGGCCGGCGTCCGCCAAGCGAAAAAATTGGTTCGTAAGGCGACAGTTCGCGGGGATCGATCGCGACATCCGCGCCCATGCGGATGGCGATGTCGCGCCGTTTGGCGTCGAGGTCTGCGGCGACGATGGGAGCGATGCCCTTCAATTTCAATCCTGCAATCACGCCAAGACCGATCGCGCCGCAGCCAAGGACCAGCGGCACTTCACCGGGAACCGGCTCGCCCGCGCGGGCATGTTCGAGCCCAACGGCAAGCGGTTCGACCAGGGCTGCGAGATCGTCGTCCAGATCGGACGGAACCGCGAGGAGAAAGTCCTCGTCGAGCAGCATGAATTCGCCGAAGCCGCCGGGAAGCTCGTTCGTGTAGCCGATGACGCCGGGACGCCCACCCTGCCGCATGACCGGCGCCGACGTCACCCTGGTGCCTGCCTTCAACGGCCGGCGGCTGTCAGGACCGTAATCGACGATCTCGCCGACATATTCATGGCCCATGACGATACGCCTGCCGAGGTCGACAGCGGCGTAGGGGCCGCCGAATTGCTTCGACCGTTCGACGATTGTGTGCCCGGAGCACAGGAAATGCGCGTCCGATGCGCAGAGCCCGCAGCGGTGCGTGCGCACAAGCACCTGCCCCTTTGCAGGTACGGGATCTGGCACATCGCCGACGCGAATTGCGTCGCGTTCGAGATAGGCTGCTTTCATCGAGCCTGCTCCTTGGCTTCAGCATGAAATCGATCCCGACGCCGATGCAAGGGCAACGTCACCGACGCCGCATCCGGGTTATGACCGGCTTGGCGGATATGACATTGGAGGATGAAATGAGTTTCAAAGATCGCTACGGCCCGTGGGCGGTCATCGCGGGGACGTCGGAAGGCACCGGACGCGCATTCGCGCGCCGGGTGGCCGCGGAAGGCATCAACTGCATCCTGATCGCGCGCCGCGAAGGCCCGCTCGACGAACTCGCCCGGCAGATTCGCAGCGAGAAGGGTGTCGAATGCATCGCAGCCGCGATCGACCTTGCGCGTCACGATGATCGCGGAGATGAGCAAATCCGTATTCGGCGCAAAGCGAAGCGGTTCTTGAGGAAGAGCGTGCCTAGCCATTTCGTCGGTTTGCGCAACGGCAACGAACGGAAGGAACGCAGCGGAACGACAATCGCCGGAGACTCCACGCCCGCGCCTTCACGGATCGGGGTTTGCGGCCGGCGGCGGTGATTCCGGACACGGGATGAGCAGGCAGTCGTTGCCGGTATCGCCCGCGGCAGGAGCCGGCGAAGACGGCGTCGCTTCGGATTTCACGGTCTGAGCCGGCGGTGGAGGCGGGGACGAATAGCTGGACAGTTCTCGCTGTTCCGACTGTGCCGTCGCAGCGTCGGACAGAGCCAGCTCCTTGGCCGCCGCGCTCAGCCTCTCTTGCATCTCGGCCTGAGTTATCTGGCCTTGCTCGTAAGCATGGACGGCCGCCTTCATCGCCTCGCCATAACGACCCGAATGCGAGTCGTAGGCGCCCTCGAAACCGTCGGGAGAGGCCGCGCATGCGCTGAGCACAACGGCAAACGCGACGATTGGAAATCTGCAAGCGACCATCGGCCCGATTCCTCTCTGCCTGATATTTCCTATTATGCGTGGAGCGTGGCAGCCTGAAATAGATATTTTTTCAGGTCTTCGTCCGCCATGATAGGCTCAAATGTCGCAAATAGAGTCGCCAAACCGGAGACCGCCCCAGCCCAGGCAGTTCGTCGATGCGTGGCGCGGCGGCTTCACCCGTTACGAACGGCACATCTCGGCAGCCGCCATGCTGGGCGGATTTGCAGTGGACAATTTCACGTTCGGACGGATCGACCGTCCGGCGGCCAACATCGTCTTTTGTGCGTATCTTCTGCTCGCGGCAGCCAGCATCGCGCTTCTGCATGCCCTTCAGTCCCGCATGGATGGCAAATTGCAGGACGCCCTGGGTCAATCCTGCGCCGGCGGAACGGAAGCGGTCCCAAGCCTGCCGAAGAGGAGCCGCCTCCACACGATACTTCCCGCCGCCAGCCAGTTTGCGCTGGGCGGCCTGTGGAGCGGCTTTCTGGTTTTCTACTCGCGGAGCGCGGTATTTTCGGCTTCATGGCCCTTTCTCCTCGTGCTCGCGGCGGTCTTCATCGGCAACGAGGTATTTCGCGGCTACCGCACGCGGCTCGTATTTTCCGGGCTGCTGCTGTTTTTCGCGCTCTACTCCTACGCAATCTTCGTGCTGCCGGTTCTCGCCGGCCGAATCGGGAGCCCGATATTTCTGGCGAGCGGCGCCATCGCCGCCATCGTTTTCCTGTTCTTTTTGCAGCTGCTGAACCTTCTGGGACGCAGGCGCTTCGTGCAATCGCGGCCTTTGCTTTATGCCGGCGCGGCAGCGATCCTAGTACTGATGAATTTTTTCTACTTCGCCGATATCCTGCCGCCTCTCCCTCTCGCGCTCGCCAACGCCGGCGTTTTCCACAGCGTGAAGCGACAGGGAGCCGCCTATTCGGTCATGGCGGAACCGCAACCGCTGACCGTGGCACTCAATCTTTCCCGTCCCATCCTGCACGTGGCACCCGGCCAGTCTCTCTCGCTCTACAGTGCCGTCTTCGCACCGATAAACCTCACGGCGAGAATCGCCCATCGCTGGCGCTGGTACGATCCCAAGCACAAACGCTGGACGTTGCAATCCGCCGTGTCCTTTCCGATCTCCGGCGGCCGCGCCGGCGGCTACCGCGGCTATACGATCAAATCGAGGCCCAAACCGGGCAGTTGGCAGGTGGATATCGACACCGAGGACGGCCGTCTGATCGGCCGCTTCGCCTTCGAGGTCGTGGCGGTTTCGCAACCGGTTTCGACCGAACAAAAAACCCTGCAATGAGATAGCGGGCTCCCGACTCTGGACCGGCAAATTCTCGAAATGCCGATTGCGCGGGCTGACTGCCGGCGGGCGGACGCTTAATCCGTCGCCTAATCCGTCGCCAAAGTCGCGTCGCCATATTCGCTGCTAGCAGGGAAATCTGCAGCGAATTTCGGCACAAGGCTGCGGGAAAACCCGCATTCCATCGCACGTTTGCCGATTTGCGCGCCACGGAGCAGCGAATGAGCAGCGAAAGAGCAGCGAATTTGCGCTCAATGTACGGGGCGCGCTCCCGGTGCGTTCTCGGAAAGGCTTCCGGAAGCGCACATTCCCGACACCAATCGTCCGCGCCGGCAGCCGTGGCCGCCCCTGTGCAGCGGACGCGGTATGGATTCGCAATGCCAAAGAGCGCGCCGCAAGACGCAGGCGCGATTGCGATTTGCCGGCCATCTTCATGGCCTATTAAATGCGCCTCAGCCAGCCGTTGGGATTCAATGTGCCGTTATAGCCAAAGCGATCGCAAAGATTGTCGTCGATTTGGTAGCGCGTCCCCGATGCCTTCAGAAATTCCGACACCGCAAGGTTCGGTCCGCTCGTGTAGCATAATTCTCGGTTGTAGCCGTCTTCGATCACAATAAACTCACCAGGCACCAGCCGGCAGTCGAAAAAGTCGAGCACCGCGCGAGTAGTCTCATAGACATGTGCGGAATCTTCGGTAACCACCCAAGGGCGTGGAAGTTCTGCGAGCCGGTCGTCGGTCAACGATGCGCCGAGGTTGAGAGCGTCGCCTCGCAAGAAATCGATGCGGTCGTCGACGAGGGAGGGGGGCTCCAAATCGACCGAGACAATGCGTGGCTTGCGGCCGGCCGCGCTGATCATATCCGCGAACCAGAGCGCACTGCCGCCGCTTTTGGAACCAATCTCGATGATCGTGTTGGGCTTGAGGCGCTCAAACAATTGCATGTAGAGCATCAAGTCCAGTGCGTTCTTATATATGTGTATGTCACGATAGAAAGTGAAAAAAGAAGCGTTCCCAACCCGTTCTAACGTCTCGTGCGGCCATGAAGTTCTGAACGAGCGCCCGCAGGGGGCAAGCAAGTCGGGCTGTAACGATGGTTTCTCCAAGTGACAGACTCAAGCTTCGTGGTGACGGTACGAACTATATAGTCTCACCCCCCCCAATGGCACCCCTAATACCCGAATTTCCGGAACATGAACCAGATTCTCCAAGCGATTCTGTGATCCTGGCGCCGCTTGGCGCCAAATTTGCCGGCCCTTTGTTCGGCCCCCGCCGCAGGCCGGGTCGACCGGCTTCCTTTCGTGGCCAACCCCTACGGCTCAAAACCGGGCGTGCATTGAGGCCGGCGGACACATAATCTGTCGCCAAAGTCGCGTCGCCGAATTCGCTGCCGGCAGGGAAATCTGCAGCGAATTTGTGCTCAATGTACTGGGAGCGCACCCGTTACGCTCTCGGAAAGGCTCCCGGAAGCGCACATTCCGGACGCCAACCGTCCACCGGCAGGCGTGGCCGCCCCTGTGCTGCGGATGCGGTATGGATTTACAATGTCAAAGAGCGCGCCGCAAGACGCAGGCGCGATGGCGCTTTGGCGCAATGGCGCATTCTAACCGCCGCGCATGCGCATGCGAAATCGCGCCGCGACGCCCTTGATCGTTCCGTCTTCGCAGAGCAGCGAATTTTTCCCTGCTTGCCGCAATGCGTGCGTGATCCGCTTGCAACCCCGGGCGAAAATTGCAGCGTGGCGGCTCTGCCGGCGCATTTCCGCCGATGGTTGGTAAATGCAGTATGCGTCCCGGTATTTCCCGGGGGGTGAGCATCTTGTCGCCGTAATCTTGTCCCGTAATCTTCCGATTGGCGTCTGAAACCCGCTCGCAGCGGAAGTGTTGTGGCGCACACGCAGGGTGATGGCTGAAGCGGGACTTGACGCCCCCTCCGTCTCGCAGCGCTTCGCACTGCGAGACACCTCCCCCATGCTGCGCACAGGGGAGGAAGAAGCCGGGTCGAGCCTGAGATCATCGACCAGTTTGTCAACCGCCTGAGTCAGGCCGCGACCCGGCACGATCGCTTCAGGCTCCTTGGAGTTTACCACGCGCAATCTTCCTCCCCCGTTCGCCAAAGCGAATGGGGGAGGTGGATCGCGAACCGCAATGCGGTGCGCGAGACGGAGGGGGCACGCCGGCCTTCAAAAAGGTCGATCACCGACCAAAGCGCATAGGTGCGGCGGTAATTCCAATCGTCCCGTCAGAACGACGAGGGCGCTACGGTGACCTTCAATCCATCCAGTTCGTCGCGCACCACGATCTGGCAGGACAGCCGGCTGTTGGGCTTGAGCACGTCCGCAGCCAAATCGAGCGTCGCGCTCTCGATATCGTCGGGCTGGCCTACGGCGCCCATCCATTCCGGATCGACGTAGACATGGCAGGTGGCGCAGGCGCATCCGCCGCCGCAATCGGCATAGATGCCCTCGATGCCGTTGGTCTTGGCCACTTCCATCAGGGACTTTCCCGGGGTTGCGCCCTCGATCGTGCGCACCGTTCCATCGGGTTGAACGAAGGTCACCTTGATCATGATGTCTTCCCTAAAACGACCCTCGTCAGCTCGTAGTCGCCCGCATCGTCGACCCGGGCTTTCCAATCGGGGTATACCACAACCGTGGTGAACGTCTCCTCGATGATGGCCGGCCCCACGACTTCATGTCCCGGCTTGAGATCGGCGCCGCGAAAAACGGCCGTCTCCTTGTAGCCGCGCCCGAGGTTCGCCAAGCGCGTCCTGGCGGCTTTGGCGGCAACGGCCGGCGCGCCGAACCCCTTGGCGACCGCGGGCGAAGGCGTCTCGACCGTGGTGGCCAGGCGTACGCCGATGATTTCGGGCGTCTCGCCTTCGCGGACATGGCCGTATTCCTCCATGTGCCGCTTGTCGAACAGCGCGATCGCCCTGCGCCCGAAAGAGCCGTCGACGAAGGACAAATCCCGGCGTCCTTTGCTGGTGTGCATGTCGAACGTCAGCGCCCAATTCTGCCCCCGGTACCGCATGTTCATCTGGTACTTGGCGACGATCTTGTCCCGCGGAAAATCGGCGTCGGCGAAAAACTTCCCGGCGCGGTCGTCCAATTCGCCCCACAACGCCCTGAGCCGGTCGAGGTTGGGGCTGTCGGCAGGGGAAATATACGAGCGCTCCTCGTCGATGCTGGGGTTGGCAACCAACGTGCCCAAAGCCGAGAAGGTGGGGGAAGCTTTCGGCACGAGAACCTTCGCGATGCCCAAATCCTCCGCCTGAACGGCGGCAAACGCCGGCCCGTTGCCGCCATAGGCAAGCATGACGAGTTCCTTGGGATCGACGCCCTTGCCCGCAGTCGTTCTTCTTACCGCCTGGCTCATATTCGCATTGACGACGCGCCAGCAATCGAACGCGGCCTCTTCCGCGGTGTACCCCATCCGATAGGCGAGTTCCTGAAACGCCTCTTCGACGCCGTCCGTACGCAGGCAGAAGCTGCCGCCGGCAAATTCCGAATCCGCCGACAGGATGCCGAGCTTCAGCAGCGCGTCGGTCACCGTCGGAAGTTTTCCGCCGCGGCCGTAGCAGATGGGACCCGGTTCGGCGCCTGCCGATTGGGGGCCCACTTCGAGCATGCCGTTGTTGACATGGCAGATGGAACCGCCCCCGGCGCCCAATGTCTCCACTTTCACCATAGGAATGCCCACCTGATAGCGGTGATGCATGTTCCAGCTGGCTTCCGCGGGCGCCTCGCCGTTCAGCACCAGGGAAACGTCGTAGGACGTTCCGCCCATGTCGACGCACAGAAGATTGGAATAGCCCTTCATGACGCCGAAATGGGCCGATCCGACAACGCCGCCCGCCGGCCCCGACGCCAGCAGCCTCACCGGCGATCCGGCGATGTACTCCTTGGTCATGACGCCGCCGCTCGCCTGCATGACCATGAGCTGCTTGCGGTATCCGGCATTCTTCAGGCGATCGACCAGGCTTTCGAGATAAGACGTAACCCTCGGCGCAATAAAGGCGTTCACCACCGTCGTGCTGGTGCGGTCGTATTCCGGCGACCGCGGCAGCACTTCGTGCGAACAGGAGACGTCGACGTCGGGCATTTCCTCGGCGACGATCTCGGCCGCACGTTTTTCGTGCTTCGGATTCACGAAGGAGAAGAGGAACGAGATCGCAACGGATTCGACGTTCTGCTTCTTCAGTCGCCGGCAGCAGGCGCGCACGGCTTCTTCGTCGAGTTCCTTGTAGACGGAGCCGTCGAACAGAATCCGCTCGGGGACGGTCAGCCGCCGGCGTCTTGGCGTGATCTGCTGCGGGGGAGCCAATCGAAGATCCCAGATATCTTCCTTGAATCCCCGCCGATACTCGATCTCGTCGCGAAACCCCTCGGTGGTGATCAGCCCCGTGAGTGCGCCGTTCATTTCGATCAAGGTATTGTCGGCGATCGTCGTGCCGTGCACGATCGCGTCGCACTTGCCCAGCAAGTCGGCGATGTGCAGGCCTTCCATCTCAGCCAGCTTTGCCAGCCCGTGCATGACACCGATGGAACGGTCTTCCGGCGTGCTGAGATTCTTGTGGAGCACGACTTGCGTGCCCTTCAGAAGCGCAAAATCGGTAAACGTCCCTCCGATATCGATCCCGATGCGATAATTCACGAATGCACTCCCGGCCCGACCTTCGCGGCTCTCATGCGATTCCTCAAGGCTTCCGTGGCCGCAACGTCGATCTCGACGTCGTACTCCTCGACGGTTCCGGTCAGAACGACGCCGTATTTCTCTCTCGCTGCCGCAATGCTGACCTTTTCATCCAGAACGTCTTCCTTGACGGCTTCGGGATCGCGCAGGATGGCCGGCCCGAAGCCCGCGCCTCCGCCATGCTGATAGGCGATGACCGCACCGGCCGGCAACCGGGCATGCGCGGAAAGGGCGATCGTGTACTCGTTGGGCGTTCCCACTTCGAAACGGTTCGAATAGGGGCTTCCGTCCTCCCCGCCGCACATGCCGCGAATGGGATGGGTGGCGGAAACCATCCACGCCATTGCGGTGGTGGGCTCGAGAACCTTCTTCACGTTGAGACTGCCGGGCTGGCCGCGCCATTGCCCCGCGCCGCCGCCGTCGATCGTCATTTCGCGGCTGATGTTGATCACCGGGAAACGGCTTTCCGCATCCTCAACCTCGGACAGGAGCAGATTTCCCAGCGCGTTGGGACACGATCCCCAGCCGTCGATTCCCTGAACCGCCGAGGCATCCATCGAGCGGGCGTCGACGCCCTGGTCGAGCCACATCTGGCCGTTCTTGTCGATGCCGATCACCGCATTCGGCATGCCGATCTTATAGACCTGCGGCGCCGAGCGCTCCGGCACGACATTGGAAAGCGCAACGCAAACCGCCTCGGTGATCTCGCACGCCGGGTGGAACGAGCCCAGCGCCGCCGGCTTGTTGGGAGGCGGCTGCGCGATCGTGTTCTCGGGAATGATGAGCTCCACGGCGTGGAACAGGCCCTCGTTCTTCACGATCGTGGGATCGACCGCCGCCGCCAATTGCGACATGATGTAGCTGCGGCTGTTGCCGAACGTATTCCAGACGCCCACCAGCTCCGGACGATCGTCCGTGCCTGTGAGGTCGACCGTCAGCTGATCGCCTTTGATCCTGCAGGTGGCGTGAACCCTTACGTCCTTCGTTCCTTGCGTGTCGTGATCGATGAAGACGTCCGCCTCATATACGCCGTCCCGCCATCTGGCGACTTCCTCGCGAAAGCGTTTTTCGGTGTGATCGATATTGTAGTTTATGGCAGCCTTGACGACATCCGTACCCCATTTCCTCAACACATCCTGCAGGCGTATCACCGCCATTTGAACGCCGCCGATCATGGCTGCCAGATCGCCGTGGAACGAGGGGAAACGGTTGTTGCGCTCTACGAGCTTGATGACATCGCGGCGCTTTTCGCCGCGATGGATCAGCTTCAGGCACGGTATCGCCAATCCTTCGGTATAGATGTCGGTTGCTTCGAGCGTGAAGCCGCCGGGGTCCTTGCCGCCAGTGTCCCCCTGGTGTGCCTGCAATGCCTGGATGAGGACGAGCTCGCCCTTGTCGTCGTACACCGGCGCATAGACGTTGTAATCGGGCAAATGGCCGCCGCCGTAATCCGGGTCGTTTCCCAGAAACACGTCGCCGGGACCCCAATCGAATTCCTCGAGGCATTCCAATCCGTAGCGCACCGTGAGCTGCGACACGAACGTCAAGTGAGGCGTGCCGATCGACCCGACGGCGAGGCGTCCGTGGGCGTCGACGATGCTGCCGTTACGTTCGTTGGACTGATTGATGATGGCCGACGACGCGGCACGCCCCAGATGGGTCGCCGCCTCGAAGCACACCGTCTCCAGAGCGCCGCGAATGATGTTGGCCGTAACCGGATCCACGTTTGCGGATGTCCGCAGCGCAGGACGTTTGGCGGCAAGTTTTCGGTTCAGCTCGAACGTCATCTTCAGCTCCTCGCAGACCTTCCCGCAATGAAGGCAACTCGTTGGCCGGGACTGTCTAAAGCGTTCGCGGAACGCGTCAATTGCCGCTCCCGGCCATGTTGCAGTCTTTCCGGGCGGAGGGTGCAAGTCTCGACAGAATCTGCACGCAGGTTGACAGGGTAGCCGGCGCAAACGAAGCCGGCGCCCGCGAACCATCGGCTATACGCAAGGCTATACCCTACGATATGCACACATCTCGTTGGCCTTCGACGCGTAGTAAAACAGGCCCGCCTGCCCACAGAGGGCAGGGCAATCGCATATGACTGTGGACTGCGAAGAAAGCTATTTTCGCGCGGAGACGCGGAGATACCGAGGTAAAAACGCCGGCAAGTTTCCCGCGCGAAGCGTGAGGAATCTAACCGCCAAGGCGCCAAGGACCCTCGAGCTCCGAGCCCCATGGCGTCTTGGCCCCAACTTGATCGGGGACTTTGCGGTTCAACTCTGCGTAAAAGTATTGGCACTACGCGCCGGATAATTCCCTCCGCGGCTCCGCGTCTCCGCGTGCCAAATTTATATGCGATAGCCCTCTGCCCCTCTGTGGGGAGGCGTGCCCATGTTTGGCGCATGCGAGACCTCGACGATCCGGGACCCTCTTCGCCGCAGCCGGCCATGTGTGCATATCGTAGGGCTATACCGGAGGCGGGTTCAGAGCCGCATAGCTCGGTTCGCTGTAATAGGCGCCGTAAGGATAGGGTGGCGTGCGGGCGCTCGCTGCGTCCAGCCGGCGGATCTGCTCGGCCGTGAGTTTCCACCCCACCGCGTCAAGATTGTCGCGGAGCTGGGTCTCGTCGCGCGCGCCGATCATCACCGCACAGACCGTCGGACGCGACAGCACCCAGGCAATGGCGATTTGCGGAACCGTCTTGCCGGTTTCCGCGGCGACGCCATCCAGCGCCTCTACCACCCGGTATAAGAGCGCGTCGTCGACCGGCGGACCCCATTGGGCCGTGACGTGGAGCCGGCTCACTGGCGGAGGCGGCTGGCCGCGCCTGAGCTTGCCGGTCAGCCGCCCCCAGCCGAGCGGGCTCCAGGCCACCGCGCCGACCTGTTGATCGAGCCCCAGCGGCATCAATTCCCATTCGTAGTCGCGTCCCAGCAGGGAATAGTAAACTTGGTGCGCCACGTAACGCGGCCAGCCGTAGCGATCGGCAACGGCAAGCGATTTCATCAGCTGCCAACCGGAGAAATTCGACACGCCGACGTAACGCAGCTTTCCGGCACGAACCAGCGCATCGAACGTCGACAGCACTTCCTCGATCGGCGTGAAGGAGTCGAAACAGTGCAGGTAGAGAAGGTCCAGATAATCGGTGCCGAGCCGATCGAGAGCCTTGTCGATTGCCCTTATGAGGCGATGGCGTCCCGAACCCGCATCGTTGGGACCGCGGCCGACGGGAAGCGTCATCTTGGTGGAGACGAGAACCTTGTCGCGGCGACCTTTGATCGCCGCGCCCAGCACCTCTTCCGCCGCGCCGTTGGAATAGATATCGGCGCTGTCGAACAGGTTCACGCCCGCATCGAGGCACATGTCGACCAGCCGGCGCGCCTCTTCGGCCGAAGTCGTGCCCATATTGCCGAACAGCGGCCCTCGTCCGCCAAAGGTCGCGGTTCCGAGCCCTAGAACAGGAACTCTCAGACCAGAGCGGCCGAGAATGCGATATTCCATGACAACGGCTCCCGCCCCGGGACCGCGGGGCTTTCCTCCTACGCCGCGACGCAGCTTCGGAGGACTAACCCGCTAACCCACCGAAGCCTAGACGAAGGTGGGCCAGCCCGCACTGGTGGTGAGGTACGAGCAGGCGGCCAGGATGGCCGCGCTCCCAGGACGTGTTCCTAAACTCGCTTTACTAAGGCTTGCGCCGGTTGGAGCGCCCGACGCGCCATTCGGGCGGGTACATCATGTCGAAATCCTTGACGACATTGTTGAGGCCCTTTTCCCAAACATCGTCGCCGAGCTGCACGTCCTGCGCGCTGTCGTTCTTCATCATCGGCAACATGCCTTCGACAAAGCCGGTGAGCACGCTGCCGAAATATTCGCCGCGATATTGCTTGTAGAGTTCGAGGAAGGTCTTCTGCACCTGGACGACGTCGGTCGGCCGCGTGCGCGAACAGGCCAGCGCGTATTTCTCCGTCTCCGCCTCCAGCTTGTCGAACGGCACGACGCTGTTGACGAAACCGCAATCGTACATTTCCTTCGCGGTAAACGGCCGCCCGGTGAACAGCATCTCCTGAAATTTGCGCAGGCCCATCATCTCGACCCAGCTCCACAGCCGCGGGCCCCAACCGGCGTAGCGGAATGCCGGATGCCCGAACAGACATTCGTCGGAAGACACGACGAGGTCGGCGTCCGCGGCCTGATAGAAATGCCAGCCGTAGCAATAACCTTTTGCTTCGATAATGCTGATCTTCTTGAATTCCTGGAGCGGCCGGTTGCCGGCCCGCGCCTTGGCGTAGTGGTCGGTGAGACCATGCAGGAAGCGGTAGCTGTCCTTGGGCGGATATTTCACGTCCGGATCGTCGATTCCGAATTCAGGCAATAGCGAAACGTCCCCGCTGCTCTCCGAGAGCATCTCCGACTGCTCGGGCAGATCGCCGCCCGAGCCGAAATTTGGCCCGGCACCGCGGATCACAAGCACTTTCACGTCGTCGTCGATATTGGCCTTGAACACCAGGTCGGCGTAGTTCTGGCGCATGCCCATCGTCGTGGCATTGAGGCTCTCGGGACGATCGAAGGTGAGGTAGGCGATCTTGTTCTTCTTGTCCTTCTCGTAGCGGATATACTTTTTTGCCTCTTCCTTGAGCTCTTTGTAATCTTTCATGGCCGTTTCCTACCTAATAATCCAATCTACTAAGGGACACGCCGCAACCGATAATGTCTTGACAGTTCACGACTTTTTATCTGCAATAGACGCAGAGCAAACCCCGTTCGCCGCTTGCGTGGAAGCTGCGTGCCGATGCGAGGACGGGCGTAAAAAAAATCCTTCGGGAGCGAAATTCATGGCGGCAACACAGTTCTTCAGCTTGGAGGGGCCGCTCGATGCAGTCCCCGCCGAACGACAGATGCGCGCGGCAAATTTCGAAGGGTTTTCCGATCTCGTTCGCAATCTCGGCGGCGATCCGCGGCGCATTCTCGAGCGCTATGGGATGGAGCCGCGAACGATCGCCGATCCCGACTACTACATCGACTGCAAGAACCTTGTGGACGTTTTCGAATATTCCAGCACCTTCTTCAAAGATCCGCTGTTCGGTTTGAGGTTGGCCCAACAACAGGAGGCCGAGGTGTACGGCTGCGTGACTGCCCTGTGCCGGGCGGCGCCGTGCGTGCGCGAGGCTCTGCAATCCTTTGTCGAGTATCTTCCGGTGGCTCATTCGCCGCCGTGCATGATCGAACTGGTGGAAGGCAAGGAAGCGGCGGAGATCAAATGGGCGGTGCGCACGGATCTGGGATTGAATGTCCAGGCGCATTACCAGGCAGCGTTGCTGAACGTGAAGCTGCTGAAGCAGATCGCCGGCCGCAATTTTCGCCCGAGCTACGTCAGTTTCGGGTTCGAAGTGCATCCGAAAGAATTGGCCGCCATCGAACACATATTGGGTTGTCCGCTTCGCAGCAAGGCCGCGGCCAACGCGATTGCGTTCCCATCCGCGGTTCTCGACCGAACGGTTCCCGGTTCGAACAGGTTGCTGTATCGCCTCCTGGGCGGCTATCTGGACCGCGTCAAGGCGACGTCGCGAAAATCCATCGTCGAGCGCGTGGAAGATTATGTGCGCGGCGCGCTGCCGTCGGGCAATTGCTCCATCGAACGTTGCGCAAAGAAACTCGGAACCTCCGTGCGCGCCCTGCAAGCCCATCTCGGAGAATGCGGCGTGCGGTTTTCCGATATCCTCGAACGACAGCGCGTCGAGCTTGCCCGGATCTATCTCGAGCAGGAACAATTATCGCTCGACGAGATTGCCGTTCTTCTCGGCTATTCGGAGCAATCGAGCTTCGGCCGGGCGTTCAAGAGATGGACGGGCGCAACCCCGCGCCGCTTCCGTTCCGATCGCGCATGGGAGACCACGGAGCCCGTGGCCGCGTGTTCGTAGGTATATCGCTTCTTGGGGACCGCGGCCGCCGATCAGGTTGTAAGGCGTCGAGAGAGATCGGGCTGTGCGAGAGCGCGTAACATTCTTCCTCCCCCGTGCAAAGCATGCGGGAGGTGTCTCCCCCGGCCTTGGGCCGGGGGAGACGGAGGGGGCATCAAGTCCCGTCTCGCGGCTTTGCGCGTTTGGCGCAACTCGGCAAGGTCGCAAATCATCGACATGACATCATCGGAACGCCCCCTCCGTCTCGCAGCGCTGCCGCGCTGTTCGCCACCTCCCCCATTCGCTACGCGAACGGGGGAGGAAGAAGTTCGGCAAATCATCGGGACAGAAGATGTCCACGATTTTGGGACGCACGCGCTTTGTATACCTAAAAGCGATAGCCTGCGGTTCCGGGGAGGCGCCCGCGAGCCAAGTGCGATAAGCTCGCCGGATGACTGAATTCACATCCGCCCAATCCTCGTCGCCGAATATCATGCCTCCCTCGGCTCTGGATTCCCTCGCGCTCGAAGACGCAACGCCGGGGCCTTATTTGCTGTTCGACTTTCGCGACGATCCCGGCGATCCGCGCCATGCCGCCTGGCTGCGCACACAGCCTTTTCCGGTGCTCGGTCTGGTGCGCCCGAACGAACGCAATCCCCTTGCCGACGCCTGCGATGCCATTGCGCCGTCCGTCGATGCGCTCGCCTCGACCATCGCCAATATCGCGCATGCGCCGCTTGCCGCCGCCATTCTCGTCGAGACCTTGCGGGTGACGGAAAACATGCCGGCGCTCGACGCCCTTGTCGTGGAATTGCTCGCCTACGCCACACTGCAGGCAGGTCCGGAATTCGCGCGCTGGAAAGCCGAGCGCAAAACACATCAGCGGCCGCCGGCCGCCAACGAGCCCGCAGTTCTTGTCTCGCGCGACGGCGACCGGCTGACGATCACGCTCAACCGTCCGGGCAACCGCAATGCCGTTTCGATCGACATGCGTGACGGGCTCGCCGAGGCGTTTTCGCTCGCCGCCATGGATACATCGATTGCCGGGCTCGATGTTCGCGGCAACGGGGGCTGTTTCAGCGTCGGCGGCGATCTTGCGGAGTTTGGCTTGGCACCGAGCCCGCCGCACGGTCATCTGATCCGGATGCAGAGGCTTCCTGCGCGCGCGCTTCTGCCGGTTGCAAAGCGCGCCGTTTTTCATCTGCACGGCGCCTGCATCGGCGCCGGCGTGGAATTGCCGGCATTCGGCGGGCGCGTCACGGCGCGGCCGGACACGTTCTTTCAGCTTCCCGAGATCCGTTTCGGACTCATTCCCGGTGCGGGAGGCTGCGTGTCGATACCGCGCCGGATCGGGCGGCAGCGCACGGCTTATCTTGCGCTGTCCGCTCGGCGAATTTCCGCCCGCACGGCGCTGGACTGGGGACTGATCGAGGAGATCACGCAGTGAAAATAGGGCGCCCGGCCTTCACGGTCGCTCTTACTCCAACGCCCGCCAAATCCCCTCGTGCTTGCCGCCACGGCCGATCGAGCACCACGATATCCGCCGTGGCACCTTCCGCCACGCGGCGTTTCGGTCCCGCGAGGTCGCCGGGTGTGCCAAGAAAAAGCCCGAGCGCCGCCTCCGGTGAAATCCGCTCGTCGGGTCCGATGACGCGGCCGTCTCGCGTTCGGCGGCGAACGGCGGCGTCCATGAGCAGCCAGGGATTGGCGGTGCCGAAGGGCGCATCGGTCCCGCCCGCAACCGCGATGCCGGCGAGGCCCGCCACGCGATAAAGCCAAGGCCGATCTTCGGCCTCGACTTCCGCCAGATAGCGGTCGCCGCGCTCGAAAATGAAGTTGGGCTGGGTGACGACACTGACGCCGAGCCGGCGCATGAGCGCCGCGAGCTCGGGCGGTGCAATGGACGCATGCTCGATGCGGTCGCCGGGGCACGCGCCAGCGGCATCGAGTGCAGCCAGCGCAAACGCCAGGTCCGTACGCGTCACACAGTGAAATGCGGTCGCACGCCCGGCCGCGTGGGCGCGCGCGATCGCCGCCACGGTCGCATCGAAATCCGGCAGCGCCGCGTCGTGCAGATGAAACTTTCTCGGGCCGGCATTGGCAATGCCATTGAGGCTGTCATCGCCCATGACCAGTGCGGATTGCAGAAGCTTGCCGCTCCGCTGCGCCGCTTCGAACTGCGCGAGCGTCTCCGAATTATTTGATGCGGTGGCGTCGGTGATGCCGGTCACGCCCCATTTTGCGAGCGCCCGGCTGGCGTGCGCCAGATCGGGGAAGCGGCTGCCGAGCTTTTCGCGCAGCCAGCCGTCCCCATCATAGAGCCGGCCCGTGAGTTGGCCGGCTTCGCGCTCGAGCGGATCATCGACATCCGGATGCAGCGCATCGATGGCAGCGGAATTAAAAATCCACAGCCTGCCGCTGCGGTGCTGAATGCGGACCGGCCGTGCGGGAATAATCCGGTCGAGAAATTCGCGATCGATCGGGCCGGCAACGCTTTCGTGATAGCCCACGCCCCGCAGCCAGGCCGGCGTCTCCTGATTCAATCCCGCAAGCAGGCTGGCGAACGCTGCCGCATTCTCTATCGCCGGCGGGCCGCAGATCGTCGAGTCCAGCGCGGCAGCATAGGCCGCCAGATGGATGTGGTGATCGTGCAGCCCCGAGAGTACTGCGCCGCCGGCGGCATCGATCGCCTGCTCCCCCGGAAGAGCAACGAGCTTGGCCGCGATGCGCACAATGCGATCGCCCTCGATGCGCACATCGGCGCGGCGTTCGCCGTCCAGCTCGGCATTGCAGATCAACACGTTACTGGGGGCGCCGGCTGACCGCGCTGCTCCAGATGCGCCGTCCAGGCTTGCGTGCGCATGTGCCAGCCTTCGGCGGGCGCATCGAATAGGGCGCAGTGTGCCATCACGTCCCGCAATGCCAGGGCGACGAGCCCGCCGCGGCCCTGGCGAAAATACGACAGCGCGGCAAGGGCTGCGTGCAACCCGGTGAGCGGATCGGCTGCGGCATCTGCACAAAAAAGGCTGGTTCCATGCGCTTGCCGCATGATGTGGCCGAGGCCAGCGGCTACGCCCGCGTCGTCGCCAAACCCGATCCAGTCCGCTTCGGGCTCGGCTCTTCCATAACCGGTGATGCTCACCCAAACGAGCCCCGGCCGGCTTCTCACGAGCGCCTCGGGATCGATGCCGAGCTGCTTCAGCGCGCGCGGCCGCGACGCCTCGACAACGATGTCGGCCTGTCCGACGAGCGCGAGGAGTTTTTCGCGTTCGGTATCGAAGTCGAGGACGCACTCCTGCTTTCCGGCATTAAGAAGGTTGAAGAAGGCGGCAGGACCCTTGCGTGCGCCATCGGGGCGGCTTCGGCTTTCGACTTTGACGACGCGGGCGCCGGCGCGCAGCAACAGATGCGTCGCGAGCGGACCGGCCCATAGCGCCGAAAGATCGATCGCCAGCGGCGCGCGGCTGCAAGGTGGCCGCCGCACACCATCCGTATGAAGACGATACCATGGCCGCAGAACCGGCGGAACTTCCGGCGCAACCGCCAGCCCCAGGACCCTGCCCCGCGCGACGAGATCGTCACGGGATTTGAGCGCCACCCGCTCGGCCACAGCGTCCCAGTCCGCCGGGCAGTCTTCTTCCAGCCAGGCCGGGAGCAGCTCCCAATCGGTCTGGCGCGGGAGATTCACGGCCAGCATCCCGTTCGTGGCGTGGAGCAAGCGGCAGGCGCCTCCCGGCGAGATCGCGCCGTTGCGGCCGAGCCCGGCCAGAGCGGCACGCTCGCCAAGCAGCGCGGCTGCATCGATGGCAAAGGCTCCCGGCGCCAGCGCCTCCAGCGCCCGCGCGACGCCGGCGGCGCAACTCGCCAGCGGGGCGGGACACATCAGTGGCGGGCCATCGGCAAATCCCGTCAGCGCCATGGCGCCGCTTGCCGCCCACGCTTCGGCCGGATGGGCGGACGCAAGACCTTCGGCCTGGACGGTGCCGTGCCCCAGCGTGCCAAGCAGATGGGCCGCGTAATCGGCTTCGAGGCCGCTGCCGGGGACGAAAATGGGATCGGCGGAAAGCGTTGGCGTCTTCGTTGCTCGCGAATTTCAGCTAACAGATACGCAGCGCGCAGCTCTACGTCGAGCGCAACGTGCACCCCGGGACAAGGCAATCGCATATGGGCGCACGGCTCGACCGCGCGTTGAGATTGCATGCCTCTGCCGTCCCGGTCATGCGCCAAATTCTTCCTCCCCCGTTCGCAAGAGCGAATGGGGGAAGAAGCAAACCAGATTCCGATCGCACCGAACTATGCCCCCTCCGTCTCGCAGTGCTTCGCACTGCTCGACACCTCCCTCCTCCCTCGCTGCTCCGCAGCTTCGGAGGACTTTCGAATTAACCCGCCGCCCCCCGGATCGCAGCCCGGGGAAAGGCGGGCTATTCGCTGCGCAAACGGGGGAGGAAGAATGTCGGGCGCTCTCGCGCAGCTCCATCCCTCCGGCGCATCTCCACACTCCGCGTTGAAAAATGTGACGCAAACGAACCCCACATGCGATTGCTCTGGCACCCCGGAACAAGGCTGCAATCCTGCCGGCTGTCGGCGCTGCGGAGCTCCCGCCGCCTGTCAGCCTGCGACCGTCCGCAGCACTTTCCAGATTCCGTCGGCGCTCGCGACGACCTTATCGCCCACGCAAATGAGGCCGCGCACGAACACCAGCTGTTCCGTGCGCCGGATCACTTCGGGCCGGCAGGTAACGAACTCGCCGAACTTTGCCGTGGCGACGAACTGGAGCGCCAATTGTGCCGTCGCGCAATGCGGCGTTCCCAGAGCCTGTACGACGCCAAAGCCCAGAGCGATATCGGCGAAGGTCATCAGCATGCCGCCGTGAACCGTGCCGATATGATTGGCATGGCGTTCATCGGCGACGAAGCCGATTGCTGCCTCGCTACCCGTACCGCGCCACCAATACGGGCCCACAAGACCCGTAAAGCCGCCGACGTCGAGAATGTTCCAGCCTTCGGCTTCGAGAGAGGCTCTCAGATCCCGACGCCCTCGCCGGCCTTGGTCGCATTCACCAGAACGCCCATGTTTCCGGAGGGTGCCTTGTTCTCGTGCATGAGCTGGTGCGCTTCCGCGAGCTCGTCGAACCGGAAGAGGCGCGACGACAGGCAGGGGTCGATCTTGCCCGCGGCCACAAGCTTGGTGACCGCCGCAGCCTGCTCGTCGTTTGACAGGTGGCTGCCCTGCAGACGCTTCTGGCGCATCCAATGATACCGCAGGTCGCCGGTAATCGTGTAGCCGCTGGTGCCGGCGCAAATCACCACCATGCCGCCGGTCGAGGCAACGAACAGCGACGTCGGCAGCGTCGCCTCGCCGGGATGCTCGAACACGATGCGCGGGCTGACGCCCTTGCCCGCGACGTCCCAGATCGCCTTGCCGAAGGCGCGGGCGCCCTTGAGCCAATCGTTGTATTCCGGACTCGAAGTGTTGGGCATCGCGCCCCAGTGGGTGAAAGTCTTGCGGTTGATGACGCCGATGGCGCCGTGGTCGAGGCAGAACTGCTTGCGGCTGTCGTCGGAGACTACTGCGATCGGTTTGCCGCCCATCTCGCGCGTGATCTGCAGCGCCATGCTGCCGAGGCCGCCGTGGGCGCCCCAGACCAGGACGACATCGCCCTTTTCCACGACGTTCGGCGACCAGCCCATCAGCATGCGGTAGGCGGTCGAGGCGCAAAGCAGATAGCAGCCTGCCGCCTCCCACGTCAGGTTCTTGGGCTTCGGGATGCACTGGTGTCCCTGGGCGCGCGCGAACTGGCAATAGCTGCCGTAATTGGTCTGATAGCCCCAGATGCGGGTGCTCTCGGCCAGCATCGGGTCCTTGCCGGACAGAACCCACGGATCGTCCGGCGCCCACCAGCCGCTGTGGACAACGACCGCGTCGCCGACCTTGACGTTGTTGACGTTCTTGCCGGTTGCCCAGACGATGCCGGAGCAATCGCTGCCGCCGGCATGGAAATCCTCTTTCTCGCCGAGGGCTTTTTGCCGTTCGGCGATGACGTCGACCGGCGTGCCCAGGGCAGCCCAGACATTGTTGAAATTGATGCCCGTGGCCATCACGTAGATCAGGACTTCGTCGTCTTTGATCGGCGGCGTCGGCAACACCTCGCGCTGCCACGCATCGCGCGGCTGGCCGAACCGGCTCTGACGAACCGCAAAGGCATGCATTCTCTTCGGCACGACCCCGAGGGGCGGGCGCTGGCCTAAATCGACAAGATCGATGTCTGACACGGGGATTCTCCAATTGTTGTTGATGCGATTTACGGCGCTGCGGCGCTGAAATGGTGTTCGGTAACGGCGTTCGCTTGCCCCGCGCGCCCGCCGAGCGCGGACAATAGCGCCTTCAACCGATATGTCCACAGATGCAGCGGATGTTCCAGCGTCATGCCCATGGCGCCGAGCATCTGGTGAACTTCATAGACGACCCGCGTTGCGGCTTCCTGCGCCTGCAAGGCCGCCAACGCCGCATCGCCATCGGCCGCCGTCGCTGCTGCCTTCAGGGCAAGCAGCCTGACGCCGCCTGCCAGCACGGCGCATTCCGCCAGACGATGCCGCAGCGCCTGGAAGGTGCCAAGCGGCCGGCCGAACTGCTTGCGAACGCCGAGGTGCTCGACAGTGGCTCCGATCGCTGCGTGGAGCAGCCCCGAGATCTCCGCCGCCACAGCGATGCGAATCCATTTACGAACATTCGACGCAACCTCCGATGAGAGCGCTGCGACCGATACGCCGCCTTTGAACCTGCCCATCGGATAGGCAAAAAGCGATTCGACAGGCTCGAGCATTTCGCCCGTCGGATGGGCAATGCCAATGGCGTCCCCCTCGACCACTAGAAGGGTTTTCGCCCCGGCCACAAAGCGGCCGGGCTGCCCGTTTTCCACGATGGCAAATGGCCGAGGCAAATCGCCGCTCAGCTGCGGCCTAACCAGCATCGAAAGGGCAATTTCGGCCGTGTAGGGAAGGCGCGCCAGACGTTCCACCGCGAGCGCAGCCGAAACCGGGCCAAGCTCGGGAATCCGTGCAATGTCGAAAAACTCCGCCGCCTCGAGCTCGCTTGCAAGCTCGGGACTCGCAAGCACAAATCCGTGAAATTCGGTGGGCTTGGTCGCGAACTGCGCCGCGAGCTTGTCGATTTCCGTGGCCAAGGTCAGCTGATCGGAGGAAAGCCTGAAATCCATCAGCGCGGCTCCCGCGGAAGCTTGAGGAATTCGGTGGCGATCAAATTGAGCTGAATCTCCGCCGCGCCCGAGGCGATGCCTGCCACAATGGCGCGTTGGTGATGGGCCAGAAGCACCGGATCGCCGCCGGCCAATGCGTCGGGACAATGCTCGATCACGAACTCCGCCACCTGACGTTCGGCCATGACGGTGGCGAAGCGCGCCGCGCTGGCTTCCGCGCCGATGGGCGTGCCGTGCCGCCGCTTGTCCACGATCTCGTAGCTGTAGAGACGCGCGGCTTCGCAAGCCGCAAGCGCCCGCGCCGCATGGCCGCTTGCACCCGCGTCCAGGCGCCCGGCGCGCTTCAGCGCATCGACGGCACGCGCAAGCGCCCGCGACGCAAAGGCGAACCGCGGAATGCCGACGCGCTCCAGCGAAAGCGCGCCGCGCACGATTTCCCAGCCCTGGCTTTCGGCACCCAGCCGCGCGCTCTCGGGCACTTCGACATCGTCGAAGAACACCTCGTGGATGTCGCCTTCGCCGATGATGCTGGGAATCTGGCGCACGACGATGCCCGGCGTATCCATGGGCACAAGGAAGATCGAGATGCCGTCTTTGCCGGCGCCGGTCCTGGCGAGCAGAAAGCAGGTGTCGGCGTCGCCCGCATAGGAGGTCCATATCTTCTGGCCGTTGACGCGATAATGCTCGCCGGTCTTCTCGGCGCGGGTGCGCAAGGAGGCCAAGTCGGAGCCTGCTTCCGGTTCGGAAAAGCCCTGGCACCAGATGGTTTCGCCGCGCCCCATCGGCGGGATGTAGCGGTCCTGCTGCGCCTGGGTTCCGAAGCGCATCAATGTCGGCCCGATCCAGTTTACGTTCATGTACTGGCCACCGCGCGGCTCGCCGGCCGCCCACATCTCCTCCGCCAGGATGAAGGATGTCCAGGGATCGGCCTCGCGGCCGCCCCAGCGTCGCGGCCAATGCGGCACGAGCAAGCCTTCCTTGGCGAGCGCCGCACAAAATTTCTTCGAGAACGCGCTCTGCTCTTTCGACCCCGGGCCGTGCGCCATGCTCTCCCAATCGGGCGGCAAGTTTGCCGCGAGGAAGTCGCGCACCGTCGCGCGGAAGGCCCGCTGTTCGTCGTCCCAATCGAAGTCCATCAGTGCGACCCGAATCCGATATGCGAAGCGTACATGAGATAACTGCTGGGACCGCGGACGTCCCCGTCCGCGCCTGATCGTGACACAGACCAGATGACTGCAAAAATCAAGGTGTAGCAATATCGCCCGCGGACGAGGACGTCCGCGCTCCCGGGAGGCTCACGCCACCCGTTCCGCAAGAACGGCCTCCGGACTGAGGAACTTGGTCGTGGACCAACCGCCGTCCAAGGCGATGGTCTGGCCGTTGATCACGCCGGCCTCTTCGGAGGCAAGGAAATAGACCATGTTGGCCACATCGCCCGACGTGCAATCGCGATCGAGCGGCGTCATCTCCTGATTGGTACGCTGGAAGAAGGCTGCATCCCAGAAATCCTTCGTCATGTCCGTCTTGACGACACCGGGTGCCACGAGGTTCGCGCGGATGCCCTTCCGGCCGTAATCGATCGCGATCGATTGCGTCAGGCCGATGAGAGCGGCCTTTACGGTGCAATAGCCCGCCCCGCCCATGCCGGCGAGAATTCCCCAAACCGACCCGATATTGACGATGGAGGAGCCCGGCTTCATCACCTCGATGGCCGCACGGCAAAAGCGAAACGGCGCCTTGACGCTGATCTCGACGACCTCGTCGAGCATGGAATTGTCGGTCTGATGGACCGGCGCAAATTTGAAGGAAGCGGCATTGTTGACCAGACAGTCGAGGCGCCCGAACCGCTTCATGGCGGCGCCGATGCTGGTCTGGGCCGCATCCTTGAGAGTCACGTCGATGCCGACTGTTTCCACCTCGGTTACCGCCGACAGCTCGCGCGCAAGCGCGTCGAGCCGGTCCTTGCGCCTGGCCACGGCGACAATGCGATAACCGCCCGCGGCGAACCGGCGCGCCATGGCGTCGCCGATACCGGCGCTCGCTCCGGTGATCAATACAACCGGCTTCTCAGAGACATTCCGCGTCATGCGATTCGATCCTGGTTCGCGCGGCGAGTGACATCCCTCGCGCGTCTGTGGTGGAGTCCGCCATTCGATAAAACCGGTCCGTTGCCGAGCAGCGTTTGGCGGGCTCGCGCGAAAACGTTACAAATGCGGCGCGTGGAACGCAATGTTCCGGCGGCGTGCGATTATCGACACTGGGAACGCCGGTACTGGAAGCGCGTCTTCCTCTCCCGTTCGCGACAGCGAATGGGGGAGGTGGCGAGCAACGCGGCACGCGTTGTGAGACGGAGGGGGCTTCCGGCGTACGCAGATTGGCCCCAACAATATAGCATCAGGTACGTTTGCCGAAATCACATCGGAAGGTCACGGGCTTGCCCCCTCCGTCGCCCCCGGCGCAAGGCCGGGGTCGACACCTCCCCCATGCTACGCACAGGGGAGGAAGAACCCCCGTCGGGCGGTGACATTGAGTTCAAGATTGAATGAACGATGTAAGCCGGCCGCGGATGATGGCCTCCGCGTCGCGCACGATGCGGGCGATCAGGTCGCGGCAGGTGGGCACGTCGTGGATCAGGCCCTGAACCTGTCCGGCCCAGATGAGTCCGGCATCGAGATTGCCGGTCTCCAATGCTTCGCGGCCCTTGGCTCCCGAAACCAGCGGATGGACATCTTCGAATACCGCGCCCGGCTTCGACAGGATTTCGACGACCTTGTTCGAAACGCTGTTGGCGGCGACACGCCCGGTGTTTTTCAGGCTGCGGAAGATCAGCCTGGTGGCACGCTCGTCGTTGGCGGCGATGAACTGCTTCACATTGTCGTGGATCGGCGCTTCGACCGTGGCGCAGAAGCGCGTTCCCATATTGATGCCGTCGGCACCCAACGCAAGTGCTGCGACAAGCCCGCGGCCGTCGCCAAATCCGCCGCTGGCGATCATCGGAATTTTCACTTTGTCGGCGGCGGCAGGAATGAGGATCAATCCCGGAACGTCGTCCTCTCCGGGGTGGCCGGCGCATTCGAAGCCGTCGATGGAAATCGCATCGACGCCCATTCTCTCCGCCGACAATGCATGACGGACCGACGTGCATTTGTGCAGCACGACGATGCCGTGCGCCTTGAACTCGTCGACGTGCTCCTGCGGCTTGTTGCCCGCCGTCTCGACGATCTTCACGCCGCTTTCGATGATGGCCTTGCGGTATTCGGCGTAAGGCGGCGGACTGACCGAGGGAAGAATGGTGAGATTGACGCCGAACGGCTTGTTGGTCATCGACCGGCAGCGGTCTATCTCGTGGCGAAGCGCGTCCGGCGTCGGTTGCGTCAGTGCCGTCAGGATGCCCAGCCCGCCGGCGTTGGAAACCGCACTGGCAAGCTCGGCGCGGCCGACCCACATCATGCCGCCTTGCACGATGGGATGCTCGATTCCGACGAGTTCGGTCAATCGCGTCTTGAACGTCATTTTGGCGTCATCCGCAGTGCGCCGTCGAGCCTGACGACCTCGCCGTTCAGCATCGGATTGACGATGATGCTCTCCACCATCAGCGCGTATTCGGCCGGCTGTCCCAGCCGGCTTGGGAAGGGAACCTGCCGCCCAAGCGATTCCTGCACATCGGTCGGCAGCGACTCGAGCAGCGGCGTCAAGAAAAGGCCCGGAGCGATCGTCACCACGCGGATGCCGTAGCGCGCCAATTCGCGCGCCGCAGGAAGCGTCATCCCGACCACGCCGCCCTTGGAAGCCGAATAGGCAATCTGTCCAATCTGGCCCTCATAAGCCGCAATGCTTGCCGTGTTGACGATCACCCCGCGCTCTTCTCCCAACGGCTCGGCCTGGTGCAGACGCGCGGCGAATTTCGACAACACGTTGAAGGTGCCGATCAGATTGATCGTGACGATTTTCGCGAAATCCTTGAGCGGCAACGGCGTACCGTCGCGGGCGATCAATTTGGTGGGCGGGCCGATGCCGGCGCAGTTCACAAGGATGCGCGCCTTGCCGTTGATGGCTTCGGCAGCGGCGAGCGCCGCATCCACCGCGGCCTCGTCCGTCACATCCACCGCAGCGAAGCGCGCGCCGATCGCTTTCGCATGAGAGATGCCCAGCTCTGCATTCAGATCGAAGATTGTGACCTTCGCTCCGGCCTTGGCCAAGCGCTCGGCGGTGGCGCCGCCAAGTCCCGACGCTCCGCCGGTGACGACGGCAGCGGCTCCTTTGATATCCATGGAATTGCCTTTCGGAAACCTTGTCAGTTGAGCTCGAACGCCATGGCCGTCGCTTCGCCGCCGCCGATGCAAAGGCTTGCGACGCCGCGCTTGAGGCCGCGGTTCTCGAGCGCGCCCAGCAATGTCGCGATGATGCGCGCGCCGCTGGCGCCGATGGGATGACCGAGCGCGGTTGCACCGCCGTTCACATTCAGCTTCTCGATCGGGATGTCGAGGTCCTTGGCGGCGATCATGGCGACCACGGCGAACGCCTCGTTGATCTCGAACAGATCGACCTCGTCGATTTTCCAGCCGGCCTTGGCGAGCAGCTTTTTGATCGCCGGCACCGGTGCGGTGGTAAAGAGTGCCGGTTGTTGCGCGTGGGCGGCTTGCGCGATCACGGTTGCCACGACCGGCAAGCCCAGCTTTTCGGCAATCGAGCGCCGCGTCAGCACGAGCGCCGCCGCGCCATCTGAGATCGACGACGCATTGGCGGCGGTGATGGTGCCGTCGGGAACGAACGCGGGCTTCAGGTCGGGAATCTTCTCGGGCCTGGCCTTGCCGGGCTGCTCATCGGTGTCGACCACCGTCTTGCCGCCGCGTCCCGACAGCGTGAGCGCAACGATCTCCTTCTTGAAGCCGCCGCTGGCAATCGCCGCATTCGCCCGCTCCAGCGAGCGCAGCGCGTAAGCGTCCTGCTCGGCGCGGGTGAACTGATAGTCGCGCACCGCGTCTTCGGCGAAGACGCCCATGGCCTTGCCGGGAGTATAGGCATCCTCGAGCCCGTCCATCATCATCGTGTCGATGACCCGGTCGTGGCCAATGCGGGCGCCCGAGCGATGCTTGGCCAGCGCGTAAGGCGCGTTGGTCATGCTCTCCATGCCGCCGGCCACAACCACGTCGGCACTGCCGGCAAGCAGGGCTTCGTGCGCCATGATCGCCGCCTGCATGCCCGAGCCGCACATTTTGTTGATGGTCGTGGCTTCGGCCGAGATCGGCAGACCTGCCCCCAGCGCCGCCTGGCGCGCCGGCGCCTGGCCCAGGCCGGCCGGCAGCACGCAGCCCATATAGACCCGGTCGATCTTGTCTGCGGCCACGCCAGCGCGGCTCACGGCGGCCTTTACCGCCTCGGCGCCAAGCTCGGTGGATTTCAGTCCGGACAGCACGCCCTGGAAGCCTCCGATAGGCGTACGCGCATAGCCGGCTACGACGACTGGATCACGCATGCGTTGTCCTCCTGGACCTGTAAGACAGGGCTCTATGCTTAGCAGATGCCAACGCCGCCCTCACGACCATAAATAAAAGCGCCAACGGGCTGGCCCGCCGCATCGAGGAAACCGAAAAGATTAAATTGTACTTGCCGGTAACTTGCGGGCTAGAGTAGTGGGAGTCAACAGCCAGATTGTCCTGGACAGTTCAAAAGAATGATCGGCATCGTGCCGGACACCCCTTTTCGCAGCCCGCTGCAAAAGCTCGCGGAGCGCGAAACCAAGCGTCAGGCGGTGCTGCGCGCCGCCGTTCGCATGTTCAACGAACACGGATTCCACGCGACCTCGCTCGAGGCCGTGGCGGCGAGCCTGGGGATTTCCAAGCCGACGATCTATCATTACCTGGGCAACAAGGATCAGGTGTTGCTCGAATGCGTGTCGTTCGGGCTCGATCAGCTGCTTCGGGCGGCCGAAACCGCGCGCCGGCAACCGGGCACCGGCATCGAGCGGCTGCGCAGCTTCTTGCACCGCTATGCCGAAATCAACATGGGCGATTTCGGCCGCTGCGTCATCCGAACCGGCGAAGAGGCGCTGTCGCCGGAAAGCCGGCAGCGTTTCCGCGCCCTCAAAAAGCAGATCGACCTCGCCATGCGCACGCTGATCGAGGAAGGCATCGCCGACGGCTCGATCGCCCCCGTCAATCCGAAGATACTCGCCTTCACGCTGGCCGGAGCGCTCAATTGGCCGGCGCGGTGGTACGATGCCGACGGCGAGCTGAGCGCGGAGGATTTGGCGCAGCAGATGGTCGATATGCTCGCCCATGGGTTCGCGCCGCGTCCGGACGCGGATGGACATCACCGGCCTTAGGCATCCAAGCGTCAGGCATGTCCTCACGGGGAACGGCTTGCGCGCGCGCGCCGATTCCGGGACGATGCCCGCCAAGGCCAAAGAATCGTAAGGGAAGAAACGATGAGCAATTTCGACGAGGTATTCGACTTTGTCGTGGCGGGTGCCGGCGGCGGCTCCATGTGCGCCGGCCTGGTCATGCGCAGCCATGGCAAGAGTGTGCTCATCCTCGAGAAAACGCCCCTCGTCGGCGGTTCGACGGCACGCTCCGGCGGCGTGATGTGGATACCCAACAATCCGTTCATGAGGCGCGACGGCGTCGACGACAGCTTCGAGAAGGCGGAAACCTATCTCGACAGCGTCGTGGGCGATCGCAACGACACGCCGGGCGCAACGCGCGTGCGCCGCCGCACCTATCTGACGGAAGCGCCGCGCATGGTCGAATTCCTTGTCAGTCAGGGCATCAAGCTCACGCGCGCCAAATACTGGCCCGACTATTACGACGAGCGTCCCGGCGGCTGCGAGCAGGGCCGCACGGTGGTCGCCGAAATATTCGATGCCAGCGAGCTGGGACCCTGGAAAGCGAAACTGCGGCCGGGCTTCCTCGAAAAAATTCCGGCGTCGCTCGAGGACACGATGCAGCTGCCGCATTTCAAGCGGTCCTGGCGTGCAAAATTCCTGATGGTGCAGATCGGGCTGCGAGTCATCATCGCCAGGCTCACCGGCAAGCATTGGACTTCGGCCGGCCAGGCGTTGCAGGGGCGGATGCTCCAGGCGGCGTTGAAGGCGGGCGTCGACATCCGTACCGACTCGCCGGTGCGCGAACTCATCGAGGAGAACGGCGCGGTCACCGGTGTCGTGACCGTGAAGGACGGCCGGCCCTGGCGGGTCGGCGCGCGCCTGGGCGTGCTCGTCAATGCCGGCGGCTTTGCGCACAACCAGCGCATGCGCGACCAGTATCAGCCCGGCACGTCGTCGAAGTGGAGCAATGCCGCGCCCGGCGACACCGGCGAGATGATCGAAGAGATGATGCGCCATGGTGCCGCCATCGCGCAAATGGAAGAGATGGTGGGCTTCCAGACGACGCTGGCGCCCGGCACCGAGAACGACGACGTGAAGCCGGGGGTTCAAGGCATGACGGCGTCGCCGCACGCCATCCTCGTCGATCAGAGCGGCGTGCGCTACATGAACGAGGGCGGCTCTTATATGCTCTACTGCCAGAAAATGCTGGAGCGCAACAAGACGGTGCCAGCGTTGCCCAGCTGGGCGATCTTCGACAGCCAGTACATGAAAAACTACATGCTGGCCGGCACGATGCCGGGGACGAAGAAGCCGCAGCGCTGGTACGACTCGGGCTATCTCAAGCAGGCCGATACCGTCGAAGGTCTCGCGCGCGCGCTCAACATCGATCCCGCCACGCTGCGCGCCACGGTCGAGCGGTTCAATGGTTTCGTCGCACGCAACCGCGACGAGGACTTCCATCGCGGCGACCGCGCCTATGACCGCTGGCTGGGCGATCCCTTCAACAAGCCCTCCGCGACGCTCGGCACCATCGACAAGCCGCCGTTCTATGCCGTGCCGGTCCTTCCGGGCGACGTGGGCACGTATGGCGGCGTCGTCACCGACGAGCATGCGCGCGTGTTGCGGCAAGACGGCTCGGCGATTGCCGGCCTTTACGCCACCGGCGTATCGACGGCGTCGGTGATGGGGCGCAGCTACCCGGGGGCGGGTGCCAGCATCGGGCCCGCTTTCACCTGGGGGTATGTCGCCGCAAAGCACGCCGCTACCGCCGGCAAAGACACGGCGCAGAGCGGCGTTTCAGGCAATGTCGCCGCGGCGCGCCCGGCGGTCTCGGGCGGGGTCACTCGATGACGCCGAGGACCGTTCAGACTTCATAGGTTTCGCCCGCCGATTTCAGGATGCGCAGCTTGCCGGATGCCGGCGCCTCCACCTCGTTGGCGGATTTCTCCGCCTCGAGAAGAACGAGCGGCTGACCGGCGGTTACCGATTGCCCATCCTCGGCGAACCACTCCTTGAGCTCGCCTTCGTTCATGGCGAATCCGAGCTTGGGAACAAGTATTTCCCTTGCCATGGGTCAACTCTTGGTTTTGACGAGGTCTACCGCCGCGGCGGCTATCTTTTGCGGGCTCGGCACGAATTCGGTCTCCAGCGCTTTGGCGAACGGCACCGGCGTGAACGGCGCCGCCACACGGCCGACCGGCGCGCGAGCTGCTGCAAGCCTTATTGCCAAGGACTGCTCGGAAGGAGAAGCCTCGATGGACCCCTATATCCAATATCGCGCCTGCGATGGCAAGAACCGCCAATCAGCACGTCGACGCAGCAATTTTCCGCCCTTTTCCGCGCATCCCGCAAGCTGTATGGATGCTTTCTTCGCGGCCCTGCTGTAGTCAGGGCGCCGAGCCGTCGCGTGCGGCGCCGCGTGCCGGCCAAGGCAGGTGCGCCTCGCAGATAAGAATTAGGACTGTTTTGCAGTCGCGTTTGTAACACAGGTGATGAAGGACCGATGAAACCAGGAACTCGTCTCAAGAGCTCGGTGTGCGACACGGAAGTCATGGTGGTCCGTGGCAGCAATATGGTGGTGGAATGCGGCGGCGCTCCGATGACGCAGGAGCGTGCGGCCGAGCGCGGCGCGATCGATGCGAATTTTGCCGGCGGCACGCAAATGGGCAAGCGTTATGTCGATGCGGCCGGCACGCTCGAACTGCTCTGCGTGAAGCCGGGCAAGGGCTCGCTGTCGGTCGGCGGCGTGGCGTTGCTGATCAAGGAAGCCAAGCCCCTGCCGTCCTCGGACTGAGGCGCGGCCCGTGAACATCTCGCTCGTTCTGCGCATGGCCGTCGAAGCCGAGCCCGACCGGATCGGGCTGGTCTGCGACGGGCGCCGCTGGAGCTATGGCGGGCTGTTTCGCGCCGCGCACGGCGCGTCCGGAGCCATGGCCGAGAGCGCCTGCACGCACATCGCACTGTTGGACGAGAGCAGCGAGGCCGCCGCCATCGCGCTGTTCGCGGCGGCGATGGCGGGCATCCCCTATGTGCCGCTCAACTACCGGCTGGCCGATGCCGACCTGGCCGCATTGCTCGACCGCATCGCACCGGCGTTCGTGGTGGGCGACGCCGACCGCGTCAACCGGCTGAGCCCGGGCCGCCACGTTGCCTTCGCGCGGCGCGATTTCGTTGCGAAGGCCGAAGAGCTCGCGTCCATGCCGGCCGACGAGAGCGAACCGGGCGAGAGCATTGCCGTGCAGCTGTTCACCAGCGGCACCACTGCCGCGCCCAAGGCCGCGCTATTACGGCATGCCAATCTTCTTTCGTACATTCTAGGGACGGTGGAGTTCGCGTCGGCGTCGCCCGACGAGGCCGCGCTGGTCAGTGTGCCGCCCTATCACATTGCCGGAATCGCGGCGCTCTTGAGCTCGATCTATGCGATGCGCCGCATCCTGCTGCTGCCGGCGTTCGATCCCGATGCTTGGCTGTCGCTGGCGGCTTCGGAGAAGGCGACCAGCGCCTTTGTGGTGCCGACCATGCTGGCGCGCATCATCGCGCGCATGGAAAATGACGATGCGCCCGATCTGTCGTGCCTGAAATCGATCGCCTATGGCGGCGGGCGCATGCCGACGGAGCTCATTTTGCGCGCGCTCGACCTCTTTCCGGAAACCGGGTTCACCAACGCCTACGGCCTGACGGAGACAAGCTCGACCATCGCGCTGCTCGGCCCCGAAGAGCATCGCGAGGCCCATCGCGCCAGCGAGCCCACCGTAAGGGCACGGCTCGGTTCCGTCGGCAAGCCGCTGCCGACGGTGGAAATCCAGATTCGCGACGAGCAGGGCCGGCCGCTGCCGCCCGGCACGCCGGGCGAAATCCACGTGCGCGGCGAGCAGGTGTCCGGCGAGTACCGCGAACGGCGCGCGCTGGACCATGAAGGCTGGTTTCCGACGCGGGACGCCGGCTGGCTCGATGAAGAGGGCTATCTCTATCTTGGTGGGCGGACCGACGACGTGATCGTGCGTGGCGGCGAGAACATTTCCCCTGGCGAGATCGAGGATGTGCTGCGGGCGCACCCGGCGATCGCCGATGTCGCCGCCGTCGGTATTCCCTCGGTGGAATGGGGCGAAGCGGTCGGCGTGGCCGTGGTTGCCAAACCGGGGCACGCATTGCCAAACGACGAGACGTTGCGGAACCTCGTCAAGGAACGGCTGCGGTCCTCCCGGGTACCCGAGCGGATATTAGTGCTTGAGGCTCTCCCCTATAACGAAATGGGCAAGCTCCTGCGGCGCGAGGTACGCCGGCTCTTTGGGGAAGAGGCTTTGCCGGAGGCCGCGAAGGGCTAGTACCTCTGCACAGTGAATCTGAAGGTATCACCCAGACCTGCAGATCGGGTTCAGGAGCAACTTGGCGGTCGTGCTGACTGGACTCGGACTTTCGATTATCCGGGCAATTGATTCACGCGGGTCGCTAGCGACAGCGTATCGCGACGCGGGGACGCGGAGGGGTGTAGCTGGTTGACGATGCGCTTAAGCCCCTGCTTCAAGGTCGGCGCGCCGAAGTTGATCAGGAGGCCAAGGGGCAAATTCATCAGCCGCAAATAGGTGAGCAACTGGACGCTGTGGACCGGAAGCGGCCGCTCGACCGACTTGATTTCCACCACGACCCGAGCTTCGACAAGCAGATCGACGCGCAGACAATCGCGGAATTCGAGCCCGTCATATTCGAATGAGACGGGCTGCTGGCGAGCGGCACGCAGGCCGCGCCGCTCAAGGTCCCGTGCGAGCACGACTTCGTAAACCGATTCCAACAAGCCTGGTCCGAGAGCCCTGTGCAGCTGGATGGCCGCATCGATGATCTCGCTGGTTACTTCGTCCAGCGGTCTTTCCGATCCAGGCATTCTCCGCGTCCCCCGCGTCTCCGCGAGCCAATCTTATCGGGCAGCACGCACGATGCTTGCCGGTTTCGTCGCGCAACAGCGGCCCGAGACAGAATGCGACAAATTCCATAAGGTCGAGCCTTCGCTGTACGAAAGTTCAACCCATCAAATCTTCTATGCAAAAGTACTGGATATGGTAGGCGCTTTCCCTGCCTTTCCCTGAGCCAACCACTACGAATCCCGCAAGACCCTGAAATCCCTCACGATTTTCCTATGCAGCGGCGCCCTTCGGATTTTTCCCTGGGATTTTCCCTGGTGCAGGGAAAACAGTGACGCTCCGTCATCGTGATCGTAGGTGCTGGTTGAAAAAGATTCCCTGCTTCAGGGAATTGCAGGGAATTTTGCTGGGCGACACGATCAACCGTCGAGCTATTCAGCGGGCAACCTAAACCAATAAGGTTGTAGCGCCAACCGTATTGCCGACAGAACAGCAGCGCCGCCCATTGCGCGGTCGCGCGCGCTCCCAAGCCCACGAGGCCGCCCGCGAGATTATAGCCGACAGTGCGCGGCACAGCCTCGACGGCATCTCGATCCGGGAATTGCTGGAGGAAGGCCGCCGCGGATAACACCCTCGCCGCGTGCGACGGCGATCTCGTCGCAGCGGCACAGCGCAGGCAGTCGGCGTACTGGCGGCGTGATCGCCTTGGCTTAGGGGTGAATTTATTTCCTGTCACGGTGCTCGACCGCTTGCGATCCGCAGCGACACCAGAAACGTAGTAACTGTCCCGGTATTTCAGTATTTCAAGCGCTCCACAACGAGATCGATCTCGCGAACGGTGGATTGGCAAATACGAGGCAGCATTTTTGCAAATTCGCGCATTATACGCGAATTTGCGAGAATCGTGTTTCAGTGCAGACAATCGCAGCGTTGCTGCAGACGCGTCACCGCCGCGCGTTGGGATCCGGATTCCAGTTCGGCGCCCGCTTTTCGGCGAAAGCCTTGGGGCCTTCCTCGAAATCGGGATGCGACCAATGGGTCTTGAGCAGCTCCCAGCCCACGTCGCCGGCGACCGGGTCGGGCATCTCGGTCGAGCCCCAGATCGCCCGCTTCGTCAGTGCGACCGCTTGCAGCGAGTTCGCGCAAATTCCTTTGGCCAGCTCGCGCGCACGGCTCATCGCGTCGGCCGCGCTGGGCTCCAGAAGATCGATCATGCCGAGTTGGTACGCTCGCTCGGCCGGCATCCGGTAAGAGCGGCCGGCAAGGCCCATCAGGAGCGCGGCGCCGACGCCGGCGCGGCGTGCGATTCCCACCGACTCGAGAGCGGAGACCTGTCCGACGCTGACATGCGTATCCATGAACGCAGCCTGGGTACAGGCAATCACGATGTCGCTGTCGGCCACGAAATGCAGCCCGCCGCCGTTCACCAGTCCGTTGACGGCGCAGATCACCGGCTTGCTGACACGGCACATGCGCGACGTGAAGCGATTGACGGCCGCATTGGGTTTGTATTGCAGCGTGCCTTGGCCCACCTTGAGATTCGCTACCGCGGCGCCGGTACAGAAATGCCGCTCCCCGGCCCCGGTGAGGATGGCCACGCGTATGGACAAGTCCTGCTCGATCCGCTCCCAGGCCGCTTCGAGCGCGGCCAGCATTTCGGGGGTCAGCGAATTACCCTGCTCCGGCCGGTTCAGGGTCAGCACGGCGATACCGGCTTCGACTTCGAACAGCAGGCCTGAAGAATCGTCCATGTTGAAAAACACCGTCTCGATTGCAGGCCTCATTTCGCCCTAGCCGAGAGGGAATGTCCAGGAACGGTGTCTTTAGCCACCTGGGAGCGGGCGTATCCTTGCGCGTCACCTTCCGTTGACGGACGAGGACGACCGCGCTCCCAGTTCAATCAAGCCGCCTGCGCCTCTTGCGACTGCCTTCCCATCATCTTGGCTATATCGCCGGAGGTGACGACGCGCGGCTGCTCGCCCGGCGCAAGCGGCGTGGCGCCGCCGCAGGAATGCGGCGTGATATCCACCTTGTCCGCCGCCGCTTGAGCGCGCAGGGCGCCCACGGTGAGCTTTTCGCGGGCGTGATGTTTGAACGGATCGAACCGGAAAAAGCGCATCGCATTCTTGTGCGTGACCTTTTCGATCTGCTCTTCCGTCAAGCCCCGGACGCATTCCCAAAGCCGTTCCGGCGCGCGGGGCCACAAGGAATCCGAATGCGGATAATCGCACTCGTAGCAGACCATGTCCTCGCCGATGTCCGCGAGGCTCTTGAGGCCGAAGGCGTCGTCGATGAAGCAGTTCATGAAGTGCTTTTTGAAGACTTCGCTGGGCTTGGTGTCTTTGAAGAGCGAGTGCGTCCACGCCTTGTGGCGTTCATGGCTGAAGTCCGACCGTTCCATGAAATAGGGAACCCAGCCGATGCTGCCTTCCGACAGCGCGATCTTCATCGTGGGATAACGCTGCAATGCTTGCAGATGCAGCCAGTCCGCCGCGCCGACGGCGACCGACATCGGCATGGTGGTGATCCACGCCTCGATAGGAGTTTCCATCGAAGCAATGGGCGCCGGATTTCCGCCGCCGATATGAAGACACATCACCATGTCATGGTCGGTGATCGCTTTCCAGAGCGGCTCCCAATACGCGTTGTGAACGCTCGGCAGACCCTGCTTGGTCGGGTTTTCGTTGAGCGACACGGCGGTGCAGCCCTTGGCGGCGATGCGCTTGATCTCCGCCACGGTCGCGTCCATGTCCCACGTCGGCAACAGCGCGCAGGGAATGAAACGGCCCGGATAGGCGCCGCACCATTCGTCGATGTGCCAATCGTTGTAAGCGCGCAAATGTGTAAGCGCCTGCTTCTTGTCGGGCACTCTGTGAAACAGGCCGCCCTCGAAGCCGACAAAGCTGGCGAAATTCAGCGACGCGGCCATGCCGTTGACGTTCATGTCGCCGATGCGTGCGTGGACATCGTAGACGCCCTTGCGCATTTGCGAAAACGCCGTGGGTTCCATGCCGTATTCCTCCGGCACCCGTCCGACGACGGCGTTCAGACCGGTATTGGGAATCTGGTTGCCCTGATATTCCCAATAATTCGTGCCCTTCTCCGTCGTGATCAGCTTTGGCGCCGTGGCCAAAGCCTCGCCCGACAAATGCTTGTCGAACATGCCCGGCGGCTCGCTGATGTGATCATCGACGCTGATGATCACCATGTCGTTCATTTTCATGACATCCTCCTTTAAAACGCCGACCGATGCTCTAGGCAGCGTCCTGGTTGTGCGACGATTCGAAGACTGCGGGATTATCGAGCGGTCGCGCAGTGCCTTTGCTGAAATCCTTGATTTCACCGAGGCGCCGCGCATTCACCACGACATCCGGCTGGTACGTGTAACATCGCCCCAGCGGCCTGCCGTTCGGATCGGACAGGGACTCGGGCGATATCATCCGCCCGTGCGCCATCATGGTCCCCCAACGCAGCAGCCGGGCGGCCTCTTTGCGATCGCTGTCGAGCGTGCCGATCCAGGGGTTCATGTTGAAAAGATCGAGTCCAGCGATTTCTGCAGGTTCGAGAATTCTACCATCTTCGAGCGTCCAGTGCATGACGGAATTGCCGTTGCGCCGCAACTCGGATTCGCGGCGGCCGCCAACGGGGTCGGATACGAGGATGTCGTAGCCGACCGGTTGATCGTCGCACGCATGTGCAGCGGCGAGCACCGCCAGATCGTGAAGATGTGTGCAATTGGACTTCTTTTCGCCGCGCGAAGCAAAGTCGGCAAGCGCCACATCGGTAAAGGTGCGTTCAAGCTGCGCGGCAGCGTCCGGGCAGGTTGTCCAGGGAGCCCGCGGCAGCGCGGCCTCGATTGCGGTCGCAATCCCGCCGGCGTGGCGGATCGTGACCTGCATACAATGGTAGTCGTCTTCGAGCCGGCTGCGAACCCAATCCAGGCCCGGCGTAACCGCCAGACGCCTGCGAAAGCCGGGGAGATCGTCGAGCAAAGGCGAAGCCATTTCGTCAGTCTCTCGCCAGCAGTAGAGCGGTCGCAAGCGGTCCGCCGCCCGATGCGCTGACCGCGATGCGCGGCTCGCCCGGAATCTGTCGGGCGCCGCCCTTTCCCCTGAGTTGGACCACCGCCTCGTGGGCAAAGCCGAACCCGTGCAGGCGGCCGGCGCCGATCTGTCCGCCGCCGGTATTGAGCGGCAGTTCGCCGTCGCGCGCGATGCGCTTGCCGCCCTCGATGAATTTGCCGCCTTCGCCAACCTCGCAGAAGCCGAGTGCCTCAAGCCAGGTGATGGTGAGAAAGGCGAACCCGTCGTAGAGTTGGACGGTATCGACGTCCTTGGGCTTGTAATCGGTGGTCTTCCACAGATCGGCGCCGGTCGGATAGCTCGCCATCCAATCCGCCTGGTCCCAGCTCAGCCGCTCGACGCTGCCCGCCATGCCGGCGATGCGGATGGGCGTGCAGGCCACTTCGTCGAGCGCGTCGCCGGCCGACACGATCACCACCGTGGACGCGTCCGTGTAGCGGTCGCAGTCGTAAAGGCAGAGCGGCGAGGTAATCATCCGCGACGACATGTACTGGTCGAGCGTCAACGGCTCGCGCACCAGGGCGCGCGGATTGAGCATCGCATTGGCGCGATCGGTGAGTGATATCTGGGCCAGCTGCTCGCGGGTCATGCCGTAACGCTTGACATGCCGCATGGCGTATTGCGCCACCCAGTTCGCCGCCGAAATCGCATTGAACGGCGCAAACCACTGCGACTGGCCTTCGACCTGCTGGCGCCGCAGGGGCGGATATTCCTCGGGCCGCGCCAGTGCCGCCGCCTCGTAGACCGTGCGGAAACAGACGACGTGCCGCGCCAACCCCAGGCGCACGGCCATGGCCGCCTCGACCACTGCGCCGAGCTGCGAGCTGATTTCGCCGCCGCCGCAATACCATCTGGCACGGATGCCGAGCGCATCGATCAACTCGTCGGCGCCGACCGGCGAAAACCCGAGATAAGTGTGCGCCTTGCCCGGATAGGTCGAAACGCCATCGATCTGTGCGATCGTCAGACCCGCCTCAGCGAGGGCCTCCTTCACCGCGTCGACCGTCAGCAGCAACGGATGACGCGTCAGCTTTTGGCCGACCTCGGATTGGCCAACTCCGGTGATGTAGGCTTCGCGTGCAACCATCTCAGCCGATCTTTTCGAATAAGGGCAAATAGACCTCGCCCTGCTGCTCGAACGTGACCCGCACGCGGTCGCCGCAATTGACGGACTCAGGCGCGCAGCCCACGATGTTGGTCGTCAGGATCACGCCGGGGGCGCCATCCAGCGACACCCGGGCAATGACGTAGGGAACTTCGAGGCCCGGATACCAAGGCTGGTAATTGACGGTGAAGGTCTCCACCGCGCCCGTGCCGGCCACGGCTTCGGCCATCACCTTGTCCGACAGGCAATGGCGGCAGACCGGCTGCGGCGGATGCACAAAAGTGCCGCAATCCTGACAGCGCGCAATCATCAGCTTGCCTTCCGCACCCCCGGTCCAGAAGGGACGGTTCACGCTATCCAGTTTCGGCATCGGGCGCGGCATGGGTGTTCAAGCGTCCCAGTGAAGGCGAAGGGAATCGATATCGTAAACCGGCGCGACCGGCATATGCGCCGGCTTGGGGGCGACCGGACTGAGGCTTGCAACTCCGGACATCGCGACTCCGCTACTTGGGGTAACCGCCTGATTGATTTAATCCCCGGCTTGCGGGGCTGGCCGGGCCTGTGCTCAAATTCTGCCGGCCAGCCGGCTATCGCAGCGGGCAACCGTGCAATTAAGTCTCATCGCCTACTTTTTCGAGCATAAACCTGTTGGAAATGGGGTCAATAACGCCGGGGCGATTTGAGGGATGCTCGATTGACTGAGACGGCCTCCCCTCTGCCGTGGCGATGTGCAGCTGCGCCCTTGGCCCATTGCGAGGACAGAACGTGAAGCTCCATGTCAAGAAATCGGACTGTGCGGGCCATGCGCGCTGCGCGGCCATAGCCCCTGCGTTGTTCGAGCTCGACGATGGCGGATACATTGCGCATGATGAAATCGAGGTGCCGCCGGGAATGGAAGACCAGGCGCGGCGCGGCGCGCGCGCCTGCCCGGAGCGCATCATCACCATCGAAGAATAGTCTGCCACCGCCCACCCGAAACGATTGAGGAATATCATGACCGCATCACTGGGCTACGAGAACAAACGCGTGATTGTCAGCGGCTGCTTTTCCGGAATGGGCGAAGCCACTGCGCGCCTGTTGCTGGAATTGGGCGCCGAGGTCCACGGATTGGACTATAAAGATTGCAAGCTTGCCTTGGCCTCGTTCACAAAACTGGATTTGCGCGATCCCGCGTCCATCGAGGCGGCCGTCGAGAAGATCGGCGGCAAGGTGCATGCGCTGTTCAACTGCGCCGGCCTGCCGCAGACGTTTCCGCCGCTCGACGTGATGAAGGTAAATATCATCGGCACCCGGCATTTGACCAACCAGGTGCTGCCGCGCATGTCCAAGGGCGGCGCCATTGCCAGCATATCCTCTACCGCCGGGTTGGGCTGGCAGATGCGCATGCAGCAGACATTGGCCCTGCTCAAGCAGGAGTTTTACGAAGGCGCCGTCAAGTGGTGCGAAGACAATTTGGAGACGGTGCGCGAAGGCTATTCGTTTTCAAAGGAAGCCATCAATATTTGGACGATGATGTCGTCGTTCCATCTGATAAAACGCGGCATCCGCATCAATTGCATCATACCCGGACCGACGCAGACGCCGATGATGGACGCATTCGAGTTGGCCACGCCCAAAACGGTTCTGGACGCGGCGATGCAGCCGATCAACCGCCGTTCGACACCGGAGGAACAGGCCGGACCGCTGGTCTTCCTCAACAGCGAGTGGGCGAGCTACGTCAACGGCGTCGTGTTCCCGGTCGACGGCGGCTTCATGGGTGGGCTGGCGACCGGGCAGGTCGATCTCAGCGCCATGATGGGTGCCGCACAGAAGTAAAGGAAAATACCGCTCTTCTCTTGCCGTCACGGCCCGGCCGACCGCCGCCCGAGGTGCGGATTTTCATTGGGAGCGCGCGCATTCTTGCGCATCACCTTCCATTGACCGACGAGGGCCCCCGATCAAGTCGGGGGCCGCGCTCCCAGTGTTTGCGCTCCTCGTTTCTATCGAGCCGCGCGGACCGACCAAGTGCGCCCGTCGCTCACATCGCCTTATAGAACCAGAGGACCGAAGCCGGGGCGTCGAGCGCGTCGGAGGTCTGCATTTTCCCTTCCGATGCACGCTTGCCCATCTCGGCCATGACGGCCATCGGGTCGTCGGCTTCGATTTCGTATATGGCCAGATACTTTAGGCCCGGTGCGCCCATGGCGACCGGCGTCGATTTCGAACCGGCGCCCCGATTTGACGCCGGGAACGGCGCAGATGTCCTTGATGTGTACCGTCCCGTACCAATCGTTGTATTCGTCGTCGCGGCCGTCCTTGGCCTGAGATTGGACCACCATCACATATTTGCCCATAAACGTTCTCCTTCATCGTGGCTCTGGTTGAGGCACAGTCTTCGGTCTTGCGGATCTCTAGCGGTTGCGGATGGACTTCGAACCTTCGGCAACAAATCATGTCGCGCCGTTTCTTACTGGACAAGAGATTTTAAATTCCGCACTCCTCGCCAGAGCATCCCGGTGGCCAACAGCGGGAAAATCGTCAGGGCCGGCGAGGATCGGCCGTAACGCGCTGTCCGCACGGGACGGCGCCGGAAGCCGGCCGCACGGGCCTTGGAAAAACGACAGACCGGGAGGAGAAGCGAGATGACCGACGTCGAGAAGCTATTGGCGATCGAAGAGATCAAGCGCCTGAAGGCGAAGTATTTCTATTACTTCGACGCCAAGGACTGGGAACGGTGGAAGTCCGAGGTATGGGCGCCGGACGCGCGCCTGGAAGTGCCGGAAGCATCGATGGATTTGAGCGGCGTCGACACCATCGTCGAATGGTGCGCCGAGGCCGCGGGAAACCAAATCTCCACGCATCACGGCCATATGCCGATCATCGATATCCTGTCGGACGACACAGCCAAAGGATTATGGGCGATGGAGGACATCCTGCGTCATCCGAAAGACCGGCCTTCCCCGCACGGCTTCACCTATTTGCACGGTTTCGGCCACTACCACGAAACCTATGTTCGCGGTGCGGGCGGCTGGCGCATCAAGTCGACGCGCCTGACGCGTCTCTACGTGGAGAGATCGTAAGCAGCCACGCCGCCAGTCAACTGTTGACAGTTTGTCGGGGCAATGACTACGGTCGCCCGATGCAGATCGCTGGCAGACGCTTCGTCATCACCGGCGGCGCGAGCCTCATCGGTTCGCACGTCGCCGATGCGCTGCTCGCGCAGGATGCGCGCGAGGTGGTGCTGCTCGACAATTTCGCGCTCGGCACGCCCGAGGCGGTGGCGCACCTTAAGGACGATGCGCGGGTCAAGCTCGTCCGCGGCGATATTCTGCGCGTCGGCGAGCTCTATGATGCCTTGGCGGGCGCCGACGGCGTGTTCGCCATTGCCGGCTTTCTCACTTTGCCGCTCACCCAGAATCCGCCGCTTGGTCTGGCGGTGAACGTGGACGGTCAGGTCAACGTGTTCGAGGCTTGCCGCTATCGCGGCGTCAAGAAAGTGGTGTTCTCCTCTTCAATCGCGGTTTATGGCGAGCCGGGCTCAGGCCTGATCGACGAAACGGCGCCCGCCAATCTTGCGCCGTTCCAGCCGGGAGCAGCGCTCTATTCCTGCACCAAGCTGATCGGCGAGGCGCTGTGCAAGCTCTACGATGCCAAGCATGGCGTTAAGGCGATCGCGCTGCGCTATTCGACCGTCTACGGCGAACGCCAGCACTATCGCGGCGTCAACGCGCTCTATATCGTCGAGAATTACGACCGGATCATGCGCGGCGAGCGGCCGACCGTCCCGGGCGACGGCAGCGAGGTACACGATTACGTGCATGTCGCCGATGTGGCCCGCGCCAATGTGATGGCGATGGCGTCGGATGTCTCGGGCGAGGTCTTCAATGTCGCAAGCGGCAGGGCCACTACGGTCAAGCGGCTGGTCGAATTGCTGCTCGCGATCACCGGGAGCATGCTTGAGCCCGAATACACACGCGCCGGCGGCGTGAAGTCCACGAGCGGAGCGCAGCTCGATCTTGGCATCGAGAAGATCGGTCGGATGCTGGGATGGCGTCCGCACATCGACATCGAAGAAGGTTTGCGCCGCCTCATCGCGTGGCGCAGGACCCAGAGCTAGTACCCGGAATCACTGCTAAATGATGCGCGAGCGTAGGGCACAGGGCTTGAATTTTCGATCCTCTACAAATCATTCACGCGGAGATGACGAGCCGCGGAGCCATGCTGTGGATGCGTCGCCATCAGCATTTGGCAATGACGAAGACGCGCGATTTGCCGGCGCGCGTTCGCGCACATGATAACTTCCACGATCCGGCGGAGAACCAACCGGTGGCGTTCGGCTCGCGCAAATCTCGCTCCGCGCCTCCCCATCTCCGCCGTGAGCATCTTGATGAGCAGTGAAATACGTACCGCTTGCTTGGGGGATTGTCCCGATCTCGATCACGGCTCACCTTCCATGAAAAGCGGGTACTAGATGCGGGGCGGAAGCGGTTCGCGATGCGGATAAGGCGCCTGAAGGCGGTTTTCATGCGGGGCGGCACCTCCAAGGCGGTGATGTTTCGCAAGCAGGATCTGCCGGAAGATCCCGCCGCGTGGCAGGCCATCTTCCTGGCCGTGATGGGCTCGCCCGATCTCAACGGCCGCCAGTTAGACGGCATGGGCGGCGGCATCTCCTCGCTTTCGAAGGTCTGCGTGGTGGGCGCGCCGACGCGTCCCGACGCCGACGTGGACTTCACCTTCGCGCAAGTCGCGGTGGACAAGGCCGTCGTCGATTTCAGCGGCAATTGCGGGAACATGTCGGCAGCCATCGGTCCTTTCGCCATCGAGGAAGGGCTCGCGACGGCGCCTCAGCACGGCGAAGCAGTCGTGCGCATCCACAACACCAACACGTCCAAGATTGTCGTGGCGCGTTTCCCCGTGGAGGGCGGCGCGCTTGCGGCCGACGGCGACCTTGCACTGGACGGCGTAGCAGGGACTGGCGCACCCATAAGGCTCGAGTTCGTCGAGCCCGGCGGCGCCAAGACAGGAAAGCTTCTGCCCACCGGCACGGCCAGGGACATTCTCGAAGTTCCGGGGGCTGGAGCGATTGCCGTCTCCTGTGTGGATGCTGCCAACCCTTGCGCGTTTGTCGCCGCGAAAGACGTCGGCAAGACCGGTGTCGAGCTTCCCGACGCGCTGGAACGGGACGCGGCATTTCTGGCGGTAATGGAGCAGATCCGGCTGGCCGCTGCTGTCCGCATGGGGCTGGCGCCTGACATTGCCGCGGCAAGGCGCACTCCGAGCGTTCCCAAGGTCGCGATGGTGGCACCGCCGCACACGGCTTCGACCCTTGACGGACGCGTCCTCGACCCGGCGGAAATGGACATCGTCGTCCGGATGATCTCGATCGGCCAGCCGCACCGGGCGGTTCCGATTACCGGCGCCGTCTGCCTGGCCGTGGCGGGACGCGTTCCAGGAACCATCCCGCATGCTCTCTGTCGCACCACCCCGGGCTCCATCCGCATCAGCCACCCGTCCGGTACCATCCTGGTCGATGCGTCGGTTACGGAAGGTCCAGGCGGGAATGTCACGGCGGATTACGGCGCGGTCTACCGCACGGCGCGGCGGCTGTTCGAAGGCGCCGTGCTCTACCGTGAATAGTCAACTGTTGACAGTTCGCGGTTCCACCGATAGCCGTGGCGCCGCGCGCGAGCAATAGGGAGAGTTGTGATGGCCGGTAGCGGATCCTGGGACGTGATCGTGGTGGGCGCGGGCAATGCTGCGACCTGTGCGGCGCTGTCGGCCAAGGAGCAGGGCGCCAAAGTGCTCATGCTGGAAAAGGCGCCGTTCGAAGAGCGCGGCGGCAATTCGCTCTTCACTGCCGGCGGCTTCCGCTTCGTCCATGATGGCCTTGACGATCTGCGCCGCGACATCCTCGACGATCTGAGCGAGGGCGAGGCCGCACAGATCGGCAACCTGCCGCCGCACTCCAAGCAGAAATACATCGACGACATCATGCGCGTGACGGAGAACAACGCGGACGAAGAGCTCGCCGATATCCTCGCTGGCCAATCGCGCGACACGATGCGCTGGCTGCGCAGGCACAAGATACGGTTCATTCCGATGTTCGGCCGCCAGTCGTTCAAGATCGACGGCAAGCACCACTTCTACGGCGGGGTGAATATCGAGGCGGTCGGCGGCGGTTGGGGGCTGGTCGATCAGCTGATGCAGGCGGCCGAGCGCGAGCAGATCGATATCCGCTACGAGACCGCTCTTTTCGATTTGATTGAGAGCCGGAAGGGCCATGTTGCAGGCGTCCGCGCCAAGGGACCGGACGGCTACGAGGACATCGCTGGCAAGGCCGTCGTGCTGGCGTGCGGCGGCTTCCAGGCCAACCCGGAAATGCGTGTGCGCTATCTCGGCCCCGGCTGGGAGCTCTGCAAGGTGCGCGGCACCCGCTACAATACCGGTGACGGGATCAATGCGGCGCTGCGCATCGGCGCCCAGCCCTTCGGCGGCTGGTCGACCTGCCATGCGGTGCAATGGGACATCAGCGCGCCGCCCTTCGGCGATCGCGTCGTCCTCGACAATTATCAGAAGCACAGCTACCCGATCGGTATCGTCGTCAACATGAAGGGGGAGCGCTTCATCGATGAGGGCGCCGACATGCGCAATTACACCTACGCCAAATACGGGCGCGAGGTGATGAAGCAGCCGATGCGCGCCGCCGTACAGATTTTCGACGCCAAGACGATCGGCAATGTGCGCGACGAATATCGCATCCGCCAAGTCACCAAGGCCGAAGCGAACACCATCGAGGAACTGGCCGAGAAGCTCGACATCGACGTCGAAGGCCTCAAGAAGACACTCTCGGAGTTCAATGCCGCCTGCCAACCGGGCAACTACAACCCGTCCATTCTCGACGGCGTCTCGACCAAGGGCATTACCCCGCCCAAGTCCAACTGGGCGCTGCCGATCGATACGCCTCCCTATTCCGGCTTCGTCGTCACCTGCGGGATCACATTCACCTTCGGGGGCTTGCGGATCAACGCGCAGGGCAATGTTCTCGACCTCGTCGACAAGCCGATTCCCGGTCTCTTCGCGGCCGGCGAACTGGTAGGCGGCCTGTTCTACCAGAACTATCCGGGTGGCACGGGATTGATGAACGGTGCGGTGTTCGGCCGGCTTTCCGGCAGGAGTGCGGGGCAATACGCAATCGCTTGATATTGCGGTGCGCCAGAGATGTGGGGACACAGTTTCGATGAGCGATCTGCTTGATCAGAAGGTGCAGGCGAAATCCCTTGTCGACCTGGTCGTCGAACGCATCGAAGCGGCGATCATCAGCGGCGCGCTCGAACCGGGCAGCCGCCTCAGCGAACAGGGCTTGGCGGCGTCGCTGGGTCTCAGCCGCGGCCCCTTGCGCGAAGCCATCCGCCGCCTCGAAGGCCGCAAGCTCCTGGAGCGCACGCCCAATATCGGGGTGCGCGTCGCCTCGCTTTCCTTGAAGGACTTGAACGAGATCCTGCAGATCCGCGAGGCGCTGGAAGGCTTGGCGTGCGCGCTCGCCGCCCGCAACATGAGCGACGGCGAGATCGCTACGCTTAAAGCTTTGCTGAACCAGCACGAGCAGCAGAAGAGCGTGCGCGATGGCAAGGGCTACTATCAGGAGTTCGAAGGATTTCGACTTCCATTTCCGTATCGTCACTGCCAGCCGCAACGAGCGCCTGGCTCAGATGCTCTTGGGCGACCTCTACTATCTGCTGCGCGTCTATCGTTATAAATCGAGCACCAAGCCCGGCCGCGCGACGAAGGCGCTGGCGGAACACAAGGCCATCGTCGATGCCCTGGCGCGCCGCGATCCGGAGCTCGCCGAGCAGAAGATGCGCGAGCACTTGCGCAACGCCCGCCAATTTGTGGAAGAACAGCTGGCGGCCCAGGAAGAGCCCAAACCCGCCGCAGCCGCGCGCAAAGGCGGCCGCGTGGGCTCGCTCGAACGCGCATCGCCCGCGCGGCGACGGTAGGTGGGAGTGCCGGCGTCTTACCGGCACGATCGTTCCGCGCCACCAGCGTTCCGGCCGGGCGCCGGCGTTCCCGGTACCTCAGTCTTTGTATCCGTCCGGCACCACGGATTGAACGATCGAAGAATTGAGCGCCTCGTAATCGTGATAGCCGATCGTTGTGTAGAGCTCGGCACGCGTCTGCATCCGGTCGACCAGAGCGTGGGCGCCGCCGTCGTCGCGCAGGGCGGCATAGAGCGTATCGTGCGCCTTGGCCGCGATGCGCAGGGCGCTGACCGGCCAGATCACCATCTTGTAGCCGAGCGCCTCGAATTCCTGCGCGGTCATGAATGGCGTGCGCCCGAATTCCGTCATGTTGGCGAGCAGCGGCACCTTCACCGCGGCGCGGAACGTCGCGAAAGCCTCGCGGTCGGTCAGTGCCTCGGGGAAAATGGCGTCGGCGCCGGCCTCGACATAAAGCCTGGCGCGGGCGATGGCGCCCTCGAGACCTTCCCGCTCGACGGCATCGGTACGGGCCACAATGACGAGGTCGCGCCGCGCCTTGGCGGCGGCGGCGATCTTGGCGGCCATGTCCGTAGGTGCGGCGAGTTTCTTGTCGTTCAGATGGCCGCATTTCTTGGGCAAGAGCTGGTCTTCGATCTGCACCGCACCGGCGCCGGCCTCTTCGAAAGCACGCACGGTGTGCATCACGTTCAGCGCCTCGCCGAAGCCGGTGTCGGCGTCGACCAGGATCGGCAGCTGCGCGGCGCGCGCGATCTGGCGCACGAAGAAGCACACCTCGTCGACGGTGATGATGCCGAGATCCGGCAGTCCCATCGAGGCCGACATCGCGGCGCCCGACAGATACAGCGCCCGAAAGCCCGCAGCTTTGGCCTGCAGGGCGGAAAGCCCGTTGTAGGCGCCCGGCATCTGCAGGATTCCTGGTTGCGCGAGGAGCTTGCGGAAACGCGCACCGGCGGGCTCGGCGGGCAGGGTGTCGGCAACGAGATAGGTCATGAGGCCTCCCGAACGCCGCTCACGTGCGCATCGCGAACGGGTCGCGTATGTCGTTCGAAAAATCGATCATGACGTTCTTGGTGGTGGTGAACTCGAGCAGGCCCTGTTCGCCGCGCTCGCGGCCGAAACCGGAATCCTTCATCCCGCCGAACGGCCCTTGCGCGGCCAGCGCCCGATAGGTGTTCACCCACACCACGCCGGTGCGCAGAGCGTGAATCATGCGCAAGGCGCGCGAGATGTCTTGCGTCCACACACCGCTCGCCAAGCCGTAAGGCGTCGCGTTGCCGATCTCGACCGCTTCCTCCTCGGTGTCGAACGGAATGATCGCGAGCACTGGACCGAAGATCTCTTCCTGGGCGAGACGCATGTCGTTCTTCACATCGGCGAAGATGGTAGGCTCGATGAAGAAGCCGCTGGCGAGTTCGCCGTCGCGTGCCGGCGCGCCGCCGGTGACGAGGCGTGCGCCTTCCGCTTTCGCGCGTGCGATATGGTCGAGGATGCGCCGAAACTGCGGCTCGTTGGCGGCCGATCCCATCTCGGTCTCAGGCTTTCGCGGGTCTCCCATGACGATCTTCTTCGCCCTCTCGGCGAGCCGTTCGACCACTTCGCCGTAGATCGGAGTCTGGACGAGCAGGCGCGACCCGGCGATGCAGGTCTGGCCTGTGGCGCCGAAAATGCCGGCGAGCGCGCCGACGATGGCTCGACCGAGATCGGCATCGGCAAAGATGATGTTCGGCGACTTGCCGCCCAATTCGAGCGTCACCGGGCGCAGATTGCGGCCCGCCATGGCGGCGATCTCGCGACCGACCGCGGCGCTGCCGGTGAAGCTCACCTTGTCGATGCCCGGCGAGCCGACAAGCGCCCTGCCCACGTCCGCTTCGCCGGTCACGACATTGACCACGCCGGGCGGAAAGCCTGCCTTCTCGATCAGTTTGCAGAACTCGAGCGTCGAGGCGGACGCATGTTCGGACGGTTTAACGACCACGCAATTGCCGGCCGCCAGCGCCGCCGAAAGCTTGTTGGCGAGAAGCGTGATCGGCGAGTTCCAGGCGGTGATTGCCGCCACCACGCCGTAAGGTTCGCGTAAGGCCATATCCATCACGCCGCGCTGGTCCAGCGGGATGACGCTACCCCAAATTTTGTCGGCATAACCGGCGAAGAACCGATACACGCGCGCGCCGTAGCTCATCTGCGAGCGCGTCTCGCGGATCACCTTGCCGTTGTCGGTCGTCTCGATCAGCGCCATCCGGTCGGCGTTCTCGTCGAGCAGATCGGCCAGCCGGTTGATCAGCTTTGCCCGCTCGAGTCCGGTGGTGTGCCGCCAGACTGTCTCGTAGGCCTTGCGCGCGGCGGCGACGGCAGCCTCGACGTCCGCGGCCGTTGCCACGGGGATGGTAGCCCAGACCTCCTGATTGAACGGGTTGATCGCCGGCAGCGTGTCGCCGCGCGAGCCGGTGCGCCACTGACCGTCGATGAAGAGCCGGTAGGTCTCGGCCATGTGCGCTCCTTTGAAGGCCGGGACGAGCCTTCCGAGGGGCGCATCTTCGCCACCCCGGACAAACTGTCAACAGTTGACCATGCCCCGCGCGATGCTACGCTCGCATCGGAAGGAGGAGGCGTGACCACGACTGCACAACCCGAACCGCCGAGTTGCAGGCTGGCGAAATTTGCGACCACGCTTCGCCTCGCCGATGTGCCGGCGCCCGTCATCCGGCGAGCCAAGCTGCATATTCTCGACGCACTCGGTCTCGGTCTTGCGTCCCATGCTTATCCCTACGCACAAAGCGCGATAGCCGGGGTCGCGGCATTGAGTGCCGGCGGCCCCTGTACCGTTCTTGGGCGGCCGAAGCGGCTTGAGGCGCGCGATGCGGCGCTGGCCAATGCCATTCTTATTCACGGACTCGATTTCGACGACACGCATCTCGCAAGCATCGTGCATCCGACTTGCACGGCATTGCCATGCGCTCTGGCGCTCGGCGAACTGCTGAGTGCGAGCGGCGAGGATGTGCTGACGGGTTTCCTTGCCGGTGCCGAGGCAGCGATCCGCATCGGCGGTGCCGTCAAGGGTGGATTCCATCACGTGGGCTATCATGCGACCGGCGTCGTCTCGCACTTTGCCTCTGCGATCACCGCCGGCTCGCTGCTCGGGCTTAACGAAGACCAGATCACCGCGGCGCAAGGCATTGCCGGCAGCACGGCGTCGGGCATTCAAGTCTTCCTGGAGGAGGGTGCATGGACCAAGCGCTTCCACCCCGGCTGGGGCGCAGTCGCGGGGATAACGGCTGCGCGTCTCGCACAGTACGGCTTCAAGGCGCCGTCGCGGCCCTACGAAGGCAAGTTCGGCTTGTTCGAAACGCATCTCCATGGCGAGGCGGCGCGTGTCGATCTAAGTGAGCTCACGGCGGAGCTGGGCGAGGTGTGGAGATTCGGGGACACTGCGCTTAAGCCCTATCCCGTCTGCCATTTCATCCACGGCTGCGCCGATGCGGCCATCGCATTGCACGGCCAGTTCTCGCCCGAGGAGATCGTGAGCGTGACGGCATTCCTGCCGCAGCCGACGCTGCACATCATCGCCGAGCCGGCCGAAGCGAAGGAGCGCCCCACCACCGACTACGAAGCCAAATTCAGCGCGCAGTTCGTCGTAGCCGCCTGTCTCGTCAAGGGCCGTTTCGGCCTGCCGGATCTGCAGCCCGAGGCGCTGGCCGACGCCAGCGTGCGGGCGCTTGCCCTGAAAGTGAAGTGCGACGCAGACCCCAATACGGCGTTTCCCAACTATTTTTCGGGCGGCGTCGAGGTGACGTTGCGCAACGGCGCCACGCTCAAGCGTCACGTCAAAATCAACAGTGGCGCCGGCGATCGCGCGATGAGCACTGAAGCCGTCGTGGAGAAGTTCCTGGCGTCTGCATCGCTGGCGGTGCCTGCCGCACAAACCGAGCGAATCCGCGATGCCGTGCTCGCCTTTGAGGATACGCCGGTCGTCGAGCTCATGGCTTTACTGCGTTGCGAATTGTAGTATCTACGCACAGAGGTAAAGCAAGGCGGCGCAGAGCGACGGTCGCGAGCGTGTCGAGCGAGACTCCCCAGCCGAAACGGCTTCCGAGCCGGCCCCGCGATACACCCCAAATCATCCGCCGCCTTCCGATCTGCCCGGAGCTTCGGGCGGAACACGCAAAATAGCGATGTCTGTGACAATCTTGGGGTGGGAGCCGACGCTTTGACTGAGCGCTTGACTTCGATCCCCGGTGGATTAATGATCCACAGTGTATCACATCTCGCCGTAGATGCTCGCTTTAAGCCGCGATGGAGAGAAACGCTATGACCGAAGCGCCGGTGCATTGGGACCCCTATAATCCCCAGTATTTCGCCAACCCGCATCCCGTGTTCCGCCGGCTGCGTGAAGAGGCACCGGTCTACTACAACAAGGAATACGACTTCTACGCCGTGAGCCGCTACGCCGATGTGGAGCGCTGCCTGGGCGATTGGGAAAACTTCAGTTCGGCGCGCGGCGACATCCTGGAGATGATCAAGGCGAATCTCACCGTTCCGCGCGGCCAGTTCATTCATGAAGATCCGCCGCTTCATACCATGTACCGCAAGGCGCTCACGCGCGTCTTCACGCCGAGAAGAATGACGGCGCTGGAACCGCAGATCCGCGCCTTCTGTGCGCGTTCGCTCGACCCGCTGGTGGAAGAGGGCGAATTCGATTTCATCGCCAATCTCGGCGCGGAAATGCCGATGCGGGTGATCAGCATGCTGCTCGGGATTCCCGAGGAGGACCAGGTCGCGGTCCGCGAGCGGGTCGATGCTAATCTTCGCACTGAGCCGGGCAAGCCGATGGACTACACGTTCACGACAAGGATTGGCGAAGGCTTCGAGGGCTACTACGACTGGCGCAAGAATAATCCCTCCGACGATCTGATGACGGAGTTCATGAGCCTCGAGATCGATGACGAAACCGGCGCGACACGAAAACTAACGCGCGACGAGGTTCTCGTCATCGTCAATATCCTTGCCGGCGCCGGCAACGAGACGACCAACCGCCTGATCGGCTGGACCGGCAAGCTGTTGGCCGAGCATCCTGATCAGCGCCGGCAAATCCATGAAAACCGGGCGCTCATTCCGCAGGCGATCGAAGAGATTCTCCGCTACGAACCACCCGGTCCGTCCATCGCCCGCTACGTTGCGCGCGACAGCGAATTCGACGGCGTAAAGGTCCCGAAGGGCAGCGTGCTGCTTGGCCTGGTTGCCGCCGCAAACCGCGACGACCGCAAATTCCCCGACGCCGAGCGGTTCGACATCAACCGCGAGCGCCTGCCGCACCTGACTTTCGGTTACGGCTATCACAACTGCATCGGTAACGCGCTGGCCCGCGTCGAAGGCCGCATTGCGCTGGACGAATTGTTGAACCGCTTTCCCGAATGGGATGTCGATTTAGAGAACGGTCATCTTTCGTCCACGTCGACGGTGCGCGGCTGGGAGACGTTGCCGGCCTACACACCCAAAATGCGCGGCAAGACGCGGCGCAAGCCCGCGCCCGTAGCTGCGCCGGCACCAGCTCCCGTGCCCGAAGGTGCCGAAAGCTGGAAGATGATCCTCAAGACGCCGATGGGACCGCAGGAGATGACGCTGCTTTTGGTCCGCAAGGGCGACGCCTGCACCGGCAGGGTCGACAGTCCGATGGGCTCGGAGCCGATCAACGACGGCAAGGCGGCCGGCGATGCGCTGAGCTGGACCATGAACGTCACGAAGCCCATGCCGATCAAGCTGTCCTTCGAGGTGAAGGTTGCGGGCGACACGATGACGGGCCACGCCAAACTGGGCGCGTTCGGCACGGCGGACGTGAGCGGACAGCGCGTTTGAACCGGCCGGAATGCCGACTCCCATGGCGAAGATCACCTATATCGAGTTCACCGGCCAGGCGCATGTCGTGGACGTTCCGCCCGGCATCTCCGTGATGGAGGGCGCCCGGAAGAACCGTATTCCCGGCATCGACGCGGACTGCGGCGGCGGGTGCTCGTGCGGCACCTGCCATGTCTATGTCGACCCCGCCTGGCAGGCGCGGGTGGGCGGCAGAAATCCGCTCGAGGACGCGACGATCGAATTCTCCAGCAACGTTTTGGCGAACAGCAGGCTGTCGTGTCAGATCAAGGTCACGGACGATCTTGACGGGCTCGTCGTGCGCATGCCCGAAAGCCAGCGGTAGCGCGCGACGGGATTATGTTTGTGTAACTGGGAGCGCTGGCTTCCAGCCGGCCTGCGCTGAGCGTCGTGTCGGGCGCGGGACAGGTCTGCCAACCGTCCGGCTTGCGAAAACGAGACTCGCTCAGTTGCGTCTTGCGGGGGGCAATGCCAGGGCAATGCCGCCGGCCGGTGACAATAGTGTCGATACGTGGTAACGTTAATAGCTCGTTAAAGATTTGGCGTTACGGCTGATCGTCATATTGGGCGCGAAGGCGCAGAAACCCGACGGGGGAAACCATGAAATTGAAATCGAGCTTGCTCGCTGGCTGCACAGTCGTGCTGCCGCTTCTGGCGTCGTCCGCATTTGCCCAGCAGACTGGGGGTCAGCCCGCCGGCGGCGGCATCGAGGAAATCACCGTCACCGCGTTGCGGCATGCGCAAAGCATCATGACGGTGCCGGCAGCGATCCAGGCGACCACGATCCAGCAGTTGAACAACCAGGGCATCCACAACCTGACCGATATCGAACTCGTCACGCCGGGCTATTCCGTCGTGGACAGCTCGGGCTACACGCAGATCTTCATCCGCGGCATCGGCAACAACAACTTTGTCGGCCCCGACAACAGCGTGGCGACCTATGTCGACGACGTGCCGCGCCCATCGAGCCAGTTCATGAATCAATTCGTCGACGTGAGCCGCGTCGAGGTGCTGAAGGGGGCCCAGGGCGGCCTCTACGGCCGCAACGCCACCGGCGGCGTGGTCAATGTCATCACCGAGCAGCCGTCCACGGACGCATTCTACGGACATGGCCGCGTCTCCTACGGCGAGTTCGATACGATCGACGCCGGGGCATTTGTCAATATGCCCGTCACCGACACGCTCGCCGTCAGCCTTGCCGCCGAGCACGATTCACACAGCGCCTACATCAAGAACATCGCGATCAAGAACCCCTATAGCGCCGCTAATTTCAGCGCCCCTATCTCCACGACTCCGGGCAATCCTTTCAACGGCGTTCCGGGCACTCTTTTGCCCCTCGCCGCCCCGGCCTTGGCTGCTTCCTGCCCCGGGGGGCAAGGGGTCTATTGCACCCCGGCCCAATCCGCAGCCATCATGAATTCCGGCGTCAATCCGCACAGCCTGGACACCCAGAACACCTACGGCCTGGACAGCAAGGTCCTGTGGCAGCCGCTCAGCGATTTCAAGGTCACATGGGCCGGAGACTATTTTTTCAAGGATGATAGCGGCGGGAACCAGAATTACTCGGCCACGCCTGCTGTGCCGCAAGCTTATCTGCCGTTTGGGTTTTCGGCCCTTGCGGCACCGCTGCCTGCAGCGGCAGGTCCGATCGCGGGGGCTTCAATAATACCCGCAGCGGACTTGGCTCACTTACCGACCCAACAGACAGTGTCCCGCAAGTTCGAGACGGCAACCGGCGACAACCTTACTCAAGAGCTGCACGATTGGGGCACTTCGGCGACGGCGGTATGGAATTCGCCGATCGCCGATATCACGTCCATCACCGCCTATCGCGGCAACCACAGTATTTTGGACGCCGATCTTTGCGCGTGCAGCGTCCCCGCAGGTACCGCCGTCGTGAAGATCAAGCGGCAATTCTATTATCAGGAAGTTCGCGCCGTTTCGACGACTGACGGACCGATACACTGGCTCGGCGGCTTCACGTTTCTCGACAACAAGCAAACATTCGATACCCAGTTCGTTGTTTCGCCCATCATCGATGTGCACACTGCCCATGCCTATCAGCTCGTGCAGAACTGGACGGTTTACGGACAAGCGGGCTACGACATCACGTCCGATCTGAACTTCACAGCTTCTCTCCGCTGGGAACACGAGACGAACCATACTCGCTTCCCATCCATTCCCGACGGCTGTACGCCCGGGCTCCCACCTACAGGCAATTGCACCCAGCAGCCAGGTGCCGGCCAGGAGCAGCTGGACAAGCTGATTCCGTCAGCGACGTTGAGCTACGCGCTGGGCGACGGCACGGCCTATGTGCGCTGGGCCCATGGCGTCAATACCGGCGGCGTCAACCCGGTGGCTTCGGTAGGCATCTTTGATGCGGTGCACGCTCCGCTCAGCGACGGCAGCGTATTCGGTCCCGAAAAGGTCGACACCTACGAAGCCGGCTACAAGCAGTCCTTGCTGGATCACCGGCTGCAACTCACCGGCGACATCTTCTACAACAAGTTTAACGGTTTGCAGGAATCGGCGCATGCGGCACCTGCGTATCAACAAGCGCTCATCCTGGCATTCGTCAACGCGGGCTCGGCGCGGAGTTACGGCGCCGAGGGAAGCGCGAGTTGGCAGGTCATCGATCCGCTTACGCTCGGTCTCAATGTCGGCTACCTCGATGCCGCGTTCTCGAATTTCAGCTACGGCTACAATGGGCCGTTCCTGGTTCCGACCAACTTGAACCATTCGGAGATGCCGAACGCGCCGAAATGGCAGCTTTCGATGACCGCCGATCTCGATCAACCGCTGGACGACAGGTTCAATCTTGTCGGCCATATCGTGGAATCGCATTTGAGCAGCCAGCTCGGCGACCAATCTGTCGGCGCCCCTTACGGTTTTCCGATTCCTCCCGCTATCGTTCCGGGATATTGGCTTACCAACCTGAAGCTTGGCGTGAAGACCAACGACGATGCCTACGAGCTGTCGGTGTTCGCCAACAACCTCTTCGATCAGCAGTATTACACCTTCGGCAGCGTCAGTGCCGAATTGGGCGATCTGTTCTCGCTGGGCAATCCGCGCATTGTCGGCGCCGAATTCGACGTCAACTTCTAGCCCGTCCGACTAGCATCGGAATCGTTGCCTTTCGCCCCTGCACGCATTCGCGTGCGGGGGCGAGTTTTATGCGGGGATGTGCCTGCAATACTGTGCGGGGCCTCAGTCGCGGTGCAGATATTTCCGAGCCTTCGCACGTCGGCCGAGCACGTGTTGCCGCCATAAGAGCGGCATGCGTTTATGTGGAATCACAAGCTTCGACCCGCCTCCCCGGAGGGGAGAACTATCGCTTTTGGCAGAAGAGATGTCCGCGCTCCCAGCAGAAATGCAAAAGCAATAGCCCTGCCGCAAGGGGAGGCGGGTGATCTTGGTTGACCGTCCGATGCTCTAACCCGTCGAAAAGTCCGTCCCGCCGTCGATCGGGATATTTGCGCCAACCAAATAGGTGTTGGCCTTGGAACCCACGAACAACAAGAGCGATCCGATCTCGCTCGCGTGCGCGACCCGGCCAATGACCCCGCCGTGTCGGCCACCATTTGCTTCGCGCATCCACGTCCAAATATCGGCGAGGTTATCAGGGTCGTAGCGATCTGTCGCGCCGGTGGCCTCCATGTAATACCGGGCTCCTTCGGTGCTGAAGACGCCGGGGGTCACCGTATTGACGAGGATGCCTTCGTTGGCAAGAGCCCAAGCCATGTTCTTGGACAGCCCGTTCAGCCCGGCCTTGGCGGTCATGTAGGGAGCCTCCATCGGCAGGCCGACCCGCGACGAAACCGACGAGATGTTGATCACCCGTCCCCAGCCCGCTCTGCGCATCAGCGGCACTGCGGCGCGCGTGCAGCGCACCACACTCATGATCCCGATGTCGAAGTAGTAGCGCCACTGTTCGTCCGGGACTTCGAGAAAGTTGCGGCCCGCGCTGGGTTCCGTCGGCCCCACCATGTTGATCAGGGTGTTGAGCTCCCCCCAGCGCGATTCGATTTGGCTGAACAATGCCTCGATGCTGTCGAGGCGCGCGACGTCGGTTTGCACTCCGAAGGCGTCGCGCGCGCCCGCTTCGCGCAGGGCCGTCACGGTAAATTCCAGCGCCTCCGCTCCCCGACCGCTGACTACAACACGCGCGCCCTCTCGGGCGAAGGCGAGCGCCGCTGCACAGCCCAGTCCCTTTGTCCCGCCGCTAACGCAGACCGCCGCCCCGTCCAGTCCCAAGTCCATGGTGGTTCAAGCCGCGGGGCCGGCCGAGAGAGAGCCTTCCCGGGCCGGCACGACTATCACCTGGTTGCGAAGAACCATACCAATCACCAAGCGATAATTTTGTTCCTTGTGCGATAAATATGAGCAGAGTAACCGTGCCTGTCAAATTCAGTCAAAGCGGTTCGCGGATTCCCGCCGCACTTGAGAAGATCGCGCACGCCCGGCCGATCGGGGGCAGCGATTTGGCGCGGACACTTGGCGACCACATCGCGGCGACGCAAGCGAGCCATCGCAACGCTGCAACGCTGGCCGGCGAGGGCTGGATAAAGGCCGCACGTGGAAAGCCGGTAGTGGTACAGTTTGAAAATCCGGGCTGCTAGTCGCCCCTCGCATCCTGCCGCCCCCCGTGGCATATTGCGAGCATGACAGACAAGCGCCTCAAACGCCCCCGCGATCCGGTTGTGCTCGGAAAATTGATCGGCGATATCTTGACCGGGCAGGTCACGGACGCGCCGCCAGCCCCTGAATCGAAGGCCATCGACCCAGCACTTGAGTTTGCCAGAAGAGGTGGCCTGAAAGGCGGCACGGCTCGCGCGGAGGCTCTTTCCCCTAAACGGCGAAAAGAAATCGCCAAGGCCGCCGCCAACAAGCGGTGGGCGGGAACCAAAAAGTCGCGGGGCCGTTAAGCAACTATCAACTTGACAGGCTCATACTCCTATCATTATGATAGGTGGCGTGAGTGACGACCCGTCTCCGCGCAAAGTAACTGCCTTCCGGCTTACGGTCGCTTTGGCAGAGAAGCGGATTCGGGAAGTTGCCGCCACCTCTAGCCGCGTGATTTTCGGTAATCACGCGCGAGAGCGAATGCGGGAAAGGGAGATCGATGACATTGACGTGCTTCGCATCCTGCGAAGTGGGCATGTAATCGAGAATCCGGCTCCTGCGGAAGCGGGTGAATGGAAATGCAAAATCGTGAGGCAAATGAAAGGAACAAGAGACGTAGGCGTAGTGGCAATCATCCTGCGAAGCGGAAGCCTATTTATAAAAACTGTGGAATGGGAGGACATGCGGTGACTTTGAACGGATGGCACCGCAAAGGCGAGGTCTTAAAAGAACCTCTTCTTTATCCAGATTGCGGGCTGGACGACGTGTACCTGCTAAATGGGTATGAGGTTACGAAAACTTCTCACGGCACTGGTCTTGCCGTGAATGACACTGACGGGTTACGCGCAGCAATTGCGCGTAGTTTGGCAACCCGTAAAAAAATACTTTCTGGAAAGGAAGTGCGATTTTTGCGGAAAGAAATGGACCTAACGCAATCCGAACTTGGCCGCTTGGTTGGGCTTGATGCCCAATCTGTTGCCAGATGGGAGAAGGAGCAAGTGTGTGCGAAAAAGCGGCCGGCAGAGCTGCTGCTCCGAGTTATCTATTTAGCAAAGGCGGACGACAAAATTGACGTTGAAGCACTGCTTAGGGAGTTAGACGAACTTGACGCTCCCCTCCATGAAAAACAAGTTTTCAAGGATACTGATGCCGGTTGGCGTATAGCCATGTAACGCTGATCCAAGCAAGCAAAGGGAGAGAGGGTTCCCGCCTCTCTCCCTTTTCGTCGAAAAATTGGGAAACTGTTATTATTATGCTTGACACTCAAGCATCGAAATGCCATTTTAATGGCATGAACAAGCTGCCCACCGAAAAACGCGCGCAAGCCCTTCAGATGATGGCGGAAGGTATCTCGCTCCGCGCCATGACACGCCTAACCGGGATCAGCCGCACGACGCTGATTAAGCTCCTAGAGGATGCTGGGCAGGCGTTTTCCGAGTACATGGACCGGACGCTTGTGAACCTTCCTTGCCGCCGCTTGCAGCTCGATGAGGTATGGGCGTTTTGCTATGCGAAGCAGAAGAACGTAGCGATGGCCAAGGCCGCGCCGAAGGGCGCTGGCGACATTTGGACGTGGGTTGCACTCGACGCCGACACGAAGCTTGCAGCATCGTTCTATGTGGGCGCGCGCGACGGCGCGGCGGCCCTGGACTTCGTCAGCGATCTTGCCCCGCGTCTCGCAAGCCGCGTCCAGATCACGACTGACGGCCTTAAGGCATATGTGGAAGCCGTTGAAGAAAGCTTCGGCGCCGATGTCGATTATGCCCAGCTTGTGAAAATCTACGGCGAAGCTCCAGAAGGCCAGCGCCGCTACAGCCCGGCCGTATGCACGGGCGCGATCAAGCACAAGGTGGAAGGCAACCCCGATCCAAAGCATGTCAGCACGTCCTACGTCGAGCGTAGCAACCTTTCGATCCGCATGGGCAATCGCCGCATGACGCGGCTCACGAATGCCTTTTCGAAGAAGGCCGAAAACCACGCTCACATGATGGCGATCTATTTCATGCACTACAATTTCGTGCGTATCCATCAGACCCTGAAAATCACCCCGGCCATGGCCGCTGGCGTCACCTCCAAGCTTTGGGAAATGTCTGATATGGTCGCGATTCTGGAAGCGTGGGAAGCGGCACAGGCGGGGGAATGAATAGCCTCTATTACGGCGACAATCTCGACATTTTGCGCCAGCACATTGCGGATGAATTGGTTGATCTGATCTACCTTGACCCGCCGTTCAATTCGAATGCTTCATACAATGTGCTTTTCAAGGCACCGGATGGCCATCAGAGCCACGCGCAAATGGAAGCATTTGAGGATACGTGGCATTGGAACGAGTCAGCCGAGCGGGCTTTTGATGGCGTGATGCAGTCGGGCAATACCGATGCAGCCGAAATGCTGCGGGCGATGCGTTCGTTTTTGCATGATAACGACATGATGGCATATCTTGCTATGATGGCCGTGCGGTTGATCGAATTACATCGCGTGCTGAAGTCGAGCGGATCGCTCTACCTGCATTGCGACCCTACCGCGAGCCATTACTTAAAGCTCTTGCTCGATGCCATATTTGGGCCGGTTCAATATCGAAACGAAATTATCTGGAAACGATCAAACCCAAAAAGTCTAGGGTCAATCAATTTTCCGACATGCACGGATACGATCCTGAGGTACGCGAAGGGCGTTAAGGCTACGTTTCATCAGCCATATGAGGAACATGACCCAGATTACGTTGAAAGTGCCTACAGATATTCTGATGAACACGGCGCTTATCGGTTATTGCCGCTTCTAAACCCGAATGATAATCGGCCAAATCTCACCTACGAATTTTTGGGCGTAACCCGCGTCTGGCGATGGACGCGCGAGAGAATGCAGAAAGCCTATGAAGACGGGCTTGTCGTGCAGCTTAAGCCCGGCGCAGTGCCGCAATATAAGAAATATCTGGCAGATTCGAAAGGTCGAACCGTCACCAATTGCTGGACTGACATACCTCAAGCGGCTGGCAATGAATCGCTTGGCTACCCTACACAAAAGCCCCTCGCACTGTTGGAGCGAATTATATCCGCATCTTCGAATGAAGGAGACGTGATACTTGATCCCTTTTGTGGCTGTGGAACGACTGTCCACGCAGCACAGAAGCTTCATCGGCAGTGGATAGGAATTGACATAACGCACCTTGCCATCTCGCTCATTCAGAAGCGGTTGCGCGATGCGTTCGGACCGATCCCAATCGACATTCATGGAGTGCCGCGCGATCTCGACGGCGCCCGCGCCCTGGCGGCGCAGGACAAGTATCAATTCCAGTGGTGGGCGGTGTCACTTGTGGATGCGGTCCCATACGGTGGCAAGAAGAAGGGCGCGGATTCCGGGATTGATGGCTTCATCTACTTCAAGCCGGACGGCAAGACGACTGAGAAGGCCATCGTATCCGTCAAGGGCGGGGAGAACGTGGGCGTCCCGATGGTCCGCGAGCTGATCCAGGTCGTAAACCGGGAAAAGGCCAAGCTGGGCGTTCTCATCACGCTTGCCGAGCCGACCGGCCCCATGAAACGGGAAGCTATTGGCGAGGGCTTCTACAAGACGGAATATGGGGAATACCCCAAGCTTCAGATTTTGACCGTGGAGCAGCTTTTTGTGGGCCAGCGGCCGGACATGCCATGGATCGATCCGACCGTGTTTAGGAAGGCCACGCAGGAGCGCGGCAAGCAGGAAAAATTGCTCTGACCGTCAAACTGTACCACTACCGGAAAGCCGACCAGCTTGCCTTTAATACCAATTCGGTATATGCTGCATTCAAGCGAGGCTTTTTATGAAACCGTGACTGAATTCCTTCTGCTTGGGGCTCCGATTATTCTGCAGAAATTCCCTCTTGTTCCCTCAAGCAAGGAAATTGTCGAACGACGCAAAGTGAAAGGGAGCCAAAGCGTGAACTCTTTCCTTAGTGAGGGAAAATAAAAAATATAACCGTGAATCAGAAAAAGTCCACGTTAAATCAATGGTTTATGAAGATACCGGTCGCGCGCTCAGGCAAACATCAGGGAAAATGGGTGGTCCATGGCACCTCAGGCATGGGCAAGGAATAATCGGACAGCCGGAACAGCCGCGTGTGGCGCAGATATTCGCCGGGAAGGCGACGGCACGGGATTTATTGAAGAAAGTGAATAGCTTAGCTCACAAATTCTGCGTTGCGCCGATGATGGAGTGGACGGACCGGCATTGCCGGTATCTGCACCGTCTGCTGTCGGCCCGCGCCCGGCTTTACACCGAGATGGTGACGGCCCAGGCCGTGATCCGCGGCGAACGCGAGCGGCTGATCGGGTTCGATTCGTTCGAGCATCCGGTGGCGCTGCAACTGGGCGGCAGCGAGCCGGCGCGGCTCGGCGAGGCGGCCGCAATCGCAGCCGAATTCGGCTACGACGAGATCAATTTGAATGTCGGCTGCCCTTCCGACCGCGTGCAGTCCGGCCGGTTCGGCGCCTGCCTGATGCGCGAGCCGGATCTGGTCGGCGAGTGCGCCGCGGCGATGCGATCGCGCGCGAACATTCCCGTCACCGTGAAATGCCGTTTGGGCGTAGACGATCAGGACCCCGAAGAAAGCCTCCGCGCGATGATTACGGCGTGCGCCGGCGCCGGCGTCACCACCTTCATCGTCCATGCGCGCAAGGCATGGCTCGAAGGTTTGTCGCCCAAGGAAAACCGCGACGTGCCGCCGCTCGACTACGCGCTCGTCTATCGCGTGAAGCGCGAAAATCCCTCGCTCGCCATTGTCGTCAACGGCGGCATCGCGAGCCTCGACGAAGCGGAGCGTCATCTTGGCCATGTCGACGGCGTCATGCTGGGCCGCGCGGCTTATCAAAATCCGGCACTGCTGGCGGATGTCGATGCGCGGTTCTTCGACGCGCGAATGCGCACGGTGGAGGATGCCGTCGAGCCTTATCTCGCGTATGTGGAGCATATGCTTGGCTGCGGCGTACCGCTCAACGCCATGACCAGACCCATGCTGGGGTTGTTCAACGGCCGGCCCGGCGCGCGGGCTTTCCGCCGCCATCTGAGCGAAAACGCAACCCGGCCCGGCGCAAGCGTGCAGGTGCTGCGGGAGGCGCTTGAATATCTTTCGCGCGAGCCCGCCCGCGCCGCAGCGTAAGGTACCCGGCCGTCATGGAAGGGCTATCGCATATCGCTTCGAGGCATAAGAAATTTTTCTTACGCGGAGTCGCGGAGGGAAAGTTCCGGCGCGCAGCGCCAACACTATTACGCAGAGTTGAACCACCAAGTCGCCAAGGTGCTCCCGGCTCGAAGGTCCTTGGCGCCTTTGCGCCCTGGCGGTTAGATTCCTCGCGCTTCGCGCGGGAAAGTCGCCGACGGTTTTCCTCGGCATCTCCGTGTCTCCGTGTGAGAATTATTCGCCCACGCAGCCTCGGTCTATATGCGATAGCCCGGGCCGTCATGGGAAGGTAGCGCGCAAGCCCCCGATCTATCCTTGATCCCAAAACCTATACGATGAAGTCGGGGCGCGCGCTTCCCGTCGTCAAATCTTCTGGTCGTATTCGCCGACTTCGGGATGGGCGGCAAGCCGCGTGTCGATATCGCGGAACATGGCGCGCATATTGGCTTCGGAGACGGGGCTTTCGGCGACCACCACTAACGAAGGCTTGTTGGACGACGCGCGCACCAGCCCCCAGGTGCCATCATCGAGCCCCACGCGTACGCCGTTGACGGTAACGATGCGCGCAATCTTCTGGCCGACAATCGTGCCGCCGCGCGCCTTCAAGGTTTCGTAGTCCTTGGTCAACGCATCGACCACGGCGTATTTCTTGTCGTCGGGACAGTAAGGCGCCATGGTGGGCGTGCCCCAGGTTTTGGGCAGGCTTTCCACCAGCGCCGACATTTTCTTGTTTCCGGCACGGTCGAGCATTTCCAGCACGGCGATGGCGGCGACGATGCCGTCGTCATAGCCGCGGCCGATCGGCGAATTGAAGAAGTAATGGCCGCTCTTCTCGAACCCCGCGAGCGCGCCGAGCTCGGCGGTACGACGCTTGATGTAGGAATGTCCCGTCTTCCAGTAGTCCGTCACCACGCCGCGCGATTTCAGCACCGGGTCGGTCTCGAACAGCCCCGTCGATTTCACGTCGACCACGAATTTCGCGCGCGGGAAACGCTCGGAAAGATCGCGTGCCAGCAACACGCCCACCTTGTCGGCGAAAATTTCCTCGCCCCTGTCGTCCACCACACCGCAACGGTCGCCGTCGCCGTCGAAGCCGATCGAGAGTTCCGCATCGTATTTGCGCACCGCATCTGCCATCGCATGCAGCATCTGCATGTCTTCGGTGTTGGGATTGTAGTGCGGGAACGTGTAGTCGAGATTGCAATCCACTTCGATCACCTCGGCGCCGATGCGGCGCAGCGCCTCCGGTCCGAAGACGCCGGCCGTGCCGTTGCCGCAGGCGACCGCCACCTTGATGGGGCGCGACAGCCTATGATCTTTCGTGATCGCCTGCAGGTAGCGTTCGCGGATGCCGGACACGCATTCGATGCTGCCGCCGGCGCGCGGCGCGCCCTTGCCGCCGAGCACGATCTCTTTCAACTCCAGCATCTCGTCGGGGCCGAATGTCAGCGGTCGCTGGGCGCCCATCTTCACGCCGGTCCAGCCGTTCTCGTTGTGGCTCGCGGTCACCATGGCCACGGCCGGCGCGTCGAGGGCAAATTGGGCGAAATAGGCGACGGGCGTGGTCACCATACCGATGTCGACCACCCGGCAGCCGGCGCGCATTAGCCCGATCATCAGCGCCTGTTTGATGGAAAGCGAATAGGAGCGGAAATCGTGGCCCACGGCGACCTTGGGATCGATTCCGCGCGCGTGGAAATAGGTGCCGAGACCCAGGCCCAGGAGCTGGACGCCGAGAAGGTTGATCTCCTTGCCGAACAGCCAGCGCGCATCGTATTCGCGAAACCCGTTGGGCGTGATCAGAGCCTCGGTTTCGTATTCATAGGTGTTGGGCGTCAGATCGGAGCGTGGGAGCATGTTCAATCCGCTTGGTGTCTGCACGGCAGATTGTCATACGCGGCGCAGGCAAGCTACCCGTCGTCCAATTCGCTCGTGGGGCAACGCGACGCATTCGACAAGCCGGCAGGAACCCGTCCGTCGCCATCCTGTGCTAAATTACCTTCGTCGATCCGCAGGTGTTCCATGGCGGGGATTACGGGAGTTGAAGACTTGCTCGATCTGCCGGCATTCGAGCCCGGATGGGTGTGGCTTGCCGGGGCAGGACCGGGCGATCCGGGGCTGCTCACGCTGCTTGGCGCCCACGCCATCGCCCACGCCGACGTCATTCTTTACGATGCCCTTGTGAATGTGGCGCTGCTCAAGCTCGCCCGGCCCGGCACGGAGCTCATTTATGCCGGCAAGCGGCGGGGGGAAACCTCGGTCGGCCAGAACGAGATATCGCACGAACTGATCACATTGGCCCGCCAGGGCCGGCGCGTGCTGCGGTTGAAGGGCGGCGATCCTTTCGTCTTCGGACGCGGCGGCGAAGAGGCCTTGGCGCTGGCGCGGGCGGGCGTTGCTTTTCGCATCGTTCCCGGCGTGACGGCCGGTATCGGCGGCCTCGCCTATGCCGGAATTCCCGTCACCCATCGCGACACCAATCATGCCGTCACGTTCGTGACGGGTCACGGCACCGACGGCAGGCTGCCGGCTTTCGACTGGCAGGCGATCGCCAGAGGCTCGCCCACCATCGTGATCTACATGGCGCTCGCTCACGCCGAAGAAATCGCCCGAGCCCTCATGGCCGGAGGGCGCCGCCCCGACGATCCTGTCGCCATCGTCAGCGATGCGACGCTGCCCGACCAAAGCGTCGTCATCGCGACCCTGTCCGAACTCGGCGCACTTGCGACGAACTGCGCCGCGCCCGCGGTCGTGGTGATCGGCGAAAACGTGCGGCTCCGGCAAATGCTCGACTGGTTTCGTCCAACCTCGACCGCCTGAGTCTCTCTTGGCAATCCTGTTCACCACGAAGGACACGAAGGACGCGAAGGAAAAACTTCGACAGCGCGGCTCCCGCGCGAAGCGCAAAATTTCTCACACGGAGGCACTGCACGGAGGCACAGAGAGAGTAACGATTCCGCTCCGCCGCTCCGTGTCTCCGTGTGCCAAAATGCGATATAAAAATCATCCGCGCTTCGCGCCGTAGTCTGGCATATCTTCGTGTTACTTCGTGCTCTTCGTGTCCTTCGTGGTAAAAGGGATGGTTTCGCACCAGCGATTGGGCACTGTCTCAGTTTGAAATTTGACGGATAGTCTGGCAGGCCCCATGCTTAGGGGCAAGCATGGAGGCATCGCATGGCAGCGCCGCCTGAGATGTGGCAGGCGTTCTTCGATTGGTGCCGCAAGGAAATAGCCCAGCGGAACGAAGAACTTTCGCCTTACAAGAACGGCACGGCCCATGTAGGCCGTAGATATCAGGGCGACTGGGTTGATATAACCAATAGCCATATAGCTCAGATTGAGCGCGAGATCGCCAGCCTCGAAAATACGATCCGAGAGTTCAGCGAATATGCCTAAAGGACCCAATGGCGAGCGCGGTCCTGCCGAGCGTACATACGTAATTCGCGCAGTTGAATTGCCGCGAAAGAATCGGTTAGACGCTTGAAATATCGTTCCATCGGAACGATTTGTTGCGAGCGTTAACACTCTGGTATTGACTCGGTGGTCAAAATCTGCGCAGCGGAAAAAGAATCGGAATTGTTGCTTGTTTTGCTGCGAATCTGTATTCTTCGCCTAGCGAAAAACCTAACCCATTGAAATGGTTGTGTTATTCGCAAATCGTCCGTAGACGGACAGGGAAACGGAGCAAGAACGAATGCCAAAGGGTCCACGCGGCGAAACGCGTCCCGCCGATACGGTGGCGGCGGCCATTCGCGTGGCCAAAATTGCGACGGGAGAAATCGAGGACGATGGCTATGCGGTGCCTGGTCGAAAGGCGAGCGGGATCAGCGGAGCCAAAAAGCGGAATGAAAATCTAACCCCCTCTCGAAGATCAGCAATCGCCAAGAAGGCTGCTTCGGCACGGTGGGGTTGAAAGGAGGTAACATGGTTGCGAAAGAAATTGATGGCGTTGACTCCTTTCTTTTTGGGGGCGATCACGAACTCATGGATTTCAGGTGTTTCCGTGGGGATCGTGCGGATGTGTCCCCGGAAGAAATAAAAAAGCAGGTTCACTCTGCGTTTATGCAGAGGAAAATGAAGCGCGCCGTTATCTCCGCCGAGCCTCCCAAGGCACCAGCGGCAGAGCCTCAGAGCGTTCAGGCGTTCGTGGCTGATTTGGCAAAATCCTGCTGATCTGATAGACAGTCCAACTCACGGAAGGCCCAGGTAAAGTACCTGGGCCTTTTTGTTACCTGCCAGCCTTTGGTATCATCTATGGCCATCCGCGATCTTTTGAACGCCTTCGAGAACGTAGACGCCCTCCCGGTTGATCTTTCACAGATCGCAAAGTGGGCGCGTGATAAGGGTCTCCAAGACGAAATCGAATTTATAGGCGTCGAGCTTGATACTGGAGCCATTCGCGGCTTTTTGCATCGTTTTCGCTATAATAAGCTAGTATATGGCGACCATGTAAATGTGGCACATATATATTATGCTAAAAATCAGGGGCATGAATGGATCAATATGGTTTGCGCCAAGGAATTAACACACTTGGCTGATGGGTCTGCGCCAGTTAGAAGAAAAGAAGAATTAGAAAATCTACTATCTAGGCTATCACTTCCGAGTGATATAAAAGTATTGATGGAAGACCCAGAATACGCTGCATTCGACAAATTCGGGGATGCATTCGGAGCTGCAATACTTCTACCTATTGCGTGTAGACATATTCTTATGGAGCCTTACAAAAACGGCATTCTGAGTGATGCGGACATAGCGCGCCTAGCGGTCATGCCTGAAATGTACGCCCGTATTGTTATGTCTGACCGATGGGAACCCCTGTACGAGCGAATGAAGAACATGTAACTGAATTTTTTGCTTGCTAATAGCTAATAGTAAGCATATAGTTCAGTTCATGAACAAGCTGCCCCTCGAAAAGCGCGTCCAAATTCTCTCCATGCTGGTTGAGGGGTCGTCCATGCGGGCGATCTCCCGGATTACGGGCGTAAGCATCAACACGGTCACGAAGCTCTTGGAGGATGCAGGGGAAGCCTGCATCGCCATGCACGATGAGCGGGTTCGAGGCGTGAAGGCGCGCCGCATCCAGTGCGACGAAATCTGGTCGTTCAACTACTGCAAGCAAGCCAAGGTCCCGCTCGCGAAAAATCCATCCGATAAGGCTGGGGACGTGTGGACGTGGACGGCAATAGAAAGCCAATCGAAGCTGATTATCTCCTACCTCGTGGGCGACCGTGACGGAGAGCACGCGCTGGCGTTTATTCAGGATATGGCCGAACGGATCACGGATCGCCCCCAAATTACGACCGATGGTCTGGCGTCCTACGTGACGGCCATAGACGAGATTTTCGGCTTGGACGTGGATTTCGCGCAGCTAATCAAGACTTACAGCGAAACGCCCGATACGGGCAGCACGGAGCGCAAATACAGCCCTGGAATTTGCACCGGCACATATGGCCGCAAGATCACTGGCAGGCCGGATGCGCGCCATGTGAGCACGTCCTACGTCGAAAGCCATAACCAGAAGATGCGCGCCCATATGCGACGGTTCACGCGGCTGACAGCTGGCCACTCCAAGAAATTCGCCAACCATTGCCACGCGCTGGCGCTCTACTTCGCTTATTACAACTTCGTGAAGGTGCATTCGACTATTCGCATGTCGCCCGCGATGGCCGCTGGTATCGAGACACGGCTATGGGATATGTCGGATATCGTGGCGCTGATCGATGCGCGGGCCGAAGCTCCGAAGCGCCCCGCTACCTATCGCAAGGCGGCGAATGGCGAGGAAATTTCAAACTGAGACAGTGCCAGCGATTGCACGAGAATGATCTACGGCGGAATGAAACGAAGCTGGCAGCTACTGGGCATCGTGGCGTTCGCGGCTGCGGGCGCCGCGCTGGCGCTCGCGGATCGTGCCAATCCGCCCGATCTGTCGCGCTATGAAAACGCATCGCCGGAAGTGGTGGCGCGCGACGGCAAGCTGCTGCGGCCCTTCCTGTCCAAGGACGGTACCTGGCGGCTCAAGACCACGCCGCGCGACGTCGATCCGCGTTATCTCGCGCTTCTGAAGGCCTATGAGGACCGCCGCTTCGACAGCCATTTCGGCGTCGATCCGTTGGCCATGGCTCGCGCCGCAGTTCAGCTCGTGCGGGCAGGCCATGTCGTTTCCGGCGGCTCGACGCTCACCATGCAGGCCGCCCGCCTGCTGGAGCCGCATCCGCGCGGGGTCGTCTCCAAGATTTTTCAGATGCTGCGCGCGCTCCAGCTCGAAGAGCGCTATTCGAAGGATCGTATCCTTTCCATCTACCTCACGCTGGCGCCGTTCGGCGGAAATCTCGAAGGCGTGCGCGCCGCCTCGCTGGCTTATTTCGGCAAAGAACCGCGCGCGCTCGATCTTTCGCAGGCCGCGCTGCTGGTGGCGCTGCCGCAATCGCCGGCCAGAAAGCGTCCGGATCGGCACCCGCTTGCAGCCAAGGCCGGGCGCGACAAGGTTTTGGCGCGCATGATCGCGGAAGGCGCAGTCAGCGTAAGCGATGCCCGCTTGGCCCAACGCGAAGGCATCGCGTCGCTCAGGCTCGCCATGCCGCTCACCGCACCGCATCTGGCGCAGGAAGTTGTGCGCCGCGACCCTGCCCCCGGCCGGATCGTCACCACCATCGACGATCCGCTGCAATCCGCAGTGGAGCGCATGGTGCTGCGGGAGAAGACGTATCTCGAGGATGGCGGCAGCCTCGCCATCGTCGTGGTCGAGAATGCCACCCGCAACGTGCTCGCCTATGTCGGCGGGACCGGCTATTGGGGCCGCTCCGGCCAGATCGATCTTGCACAGCGGGTGCGCTCGCCCGGCTCGGCGCTCAAGCCGTTCATCTATGGGCTCGCGTTCGACGATCTCATCCTGCACCCGGCAACAATGATGCAGGATGCACCGATGACGTTCGGCGATTACGCGCCGCACGATTTCGAAGGCGTGTTCCAGGGCTCGGTGACGGCGTCGGACGCGTTGCGCATGTCGCTCAATGTGCCCGCCGTCATGGTGCTGGACCGAATCGGTCCCTTGCGGTTTTCGCTGGCGCTCGGCAATGCCGGTGCGCGCCTTGCCTATCCCGGCCGCGACACGGCGCCCAGCCTGCCGATCGCGCTGGGCGGCCTGGGTATAAGCCTCGCCGACATGACGATGCTCTACGCCGGCATTGCGGAAGGCGGAACGGCGAAGCCCCTGCGGTTCCTGGCGGCAGCGCCGGCCGGGCAGAGCCATCGGCTTTTCGGACCTGTCGCCGCCTATTATTTGCGCCAGATCCTGACCGGCGTCGCGCTGCCGGACGGCTGGGCGATGGGGCAAGGGCTGGCGCGCTCGCGCACCATCGCCTTCAAGACGGGCACGTCGTACGGCTTTCGTGACGCCTGGAGCGTCGGATTTTCCAACGACTACACGGTCGGCGTGTGGGTGGGTCGCGCCGACGGAGCCCCCAGCGCCGGGCGTATCGGCCGCGAGGCGGCCGCTCCCATCCTGCTGCAAACTTTCGAGCTTCTGCCTGCGGACCGGCGCCCCGAACCGGCGCCCCCGGCCGGCGCTTTGATGGTTTCCTCAACCGATCATCTTCCCGAGGGCTTGCGGGTCTTCGCCCGCGACAGCGAACCTGCGCAGCGGCTCCAGACGGCCAATATTCCCCCGCCGTCCATTGCGTTTCCGCCCAATGGGGCGGTGGTGCCGTTTCCCGCGTCCAATGCGGGAACGGTTGTCTTCAAGGCCGAAGGCGGGCGCGAACCGCTCGCCTGGCTGGTCAACGGCACGCTTTTGGGAAGCTACGGCCGCTTCGATTCCGTCGTGTACAAGCCGCAAGGCGAGGGCGTGGCGCGCGTCACCGTGGTAGACGCGCAAGGCCGCAGCGACACCTCGAAAATCCGCTTCAAGCGGATGCGGTGATTTCGTCCATTTGAAAAGTGCCGGAGCAGGACGATTGTTGTTGTGTTGTCGCCGTTCCGGACGCAAAAATGCTCGCACTTTTGCTGGAACCGCTCTGGGTTATTGTGTTGTCGCGGTTCCGGACTCAAAAATGCTCGCACTTTTGCTGAAACCGCTCTGGATTATTGTGTTGTCGCGGTTCCGGACGCAAAAAAGCTCGCACTTTTGCTGGAACCGCTCTGGCGCACGGGAGTTTATCATGCGGTCTGGGTTTCTGCTGGTTTCGCTTTGCTTTTGCCTGTTTCTTGCAGCCGGCACGGCGCCTGCAAAGGCCGATGTCGCCAGACGATGCGGGCCGTTCGGCTGTTCCTATCTTCTCTGCAACGACACCGGCGACGTCTGTTCGCACCTGGACGACCAGAATGGCGGCGACGAGGGCAGCCCCGTCTCCGGCGGGGATCAGGGATCGGGCGAAACGGCCCATAGCACGTGCGACCCCAATGGCAGCCACTGTTACCCGACTTCCGGCCCCTGGGACTATCACGAGTATTATCGCAGCCAAGGTTACGAATGGCAGGGCGACAACGGGCACGGCTATACCGGCAACTACGACAAGGGCCCGGGTTTTAACGTCGACCAGGACGAAACGCCGGATGATCGCCAATCCACCGACACCGGCGAAAATCCGAGCGGAGACGCCAGCCAATCCCCCGAAACTGACGAAAATCAGAACGACGTCGGCCACTGAGTTCGCGCAGTCGCTGGCAGCGCGCGCCCCGACTTCATCCTATAGATTTTAGGATCAAGGGCTGATCGGGGCTTGCGCGTCATCTGCGCGTGACGGCCGAGGGCCCCCGATCACGTCGGGGGCCGCGCTTCCAGTATAATCAACCGCCCGGGGCGGCAAGGGACTGTTCGATCCGCATCAAAATCCGTTCGGTGGCAAATCCGTCCGGGACGAGTCCGTTGGCTTTCTGCCACGCGCGCAGGGCGGCGCGTGCTTTGCGGCCCAATATGCCGTCGGCATCGCCGGGATCGTAGCCAAGCCTTTTGAGATCGCTCTGGAATGCGACGATCTCGTTGTGATTGAGCACCGTCTCGTCGCGCGGCCAGCCGTGAACGACGGGAGGCTCGCCCTTCAGGCGATCGGCCAGAAGGCACACGGCAAGCGCGTAGGACACGGCGTTGTTGTATTTGAGCGTGATGCGGAAATTGTCGAACACGATGAAAGCCGGTCCGCGCACGCCCGCCGGCACGATGATCGAGGCTTGCGCTGCGCTCCGCGGCAGGGCCGCGCCGTTGGCGGCCGTCACGCCGAGCATCGCCCAGTCGGAGAGCGATTTGGTCTTGTCGAGGTCGGCTTCCTCGTAGGCAAAGCCTTGCGGGAGCGAAACCTCGTAGCCCCAGGGTGCCTGTCTCCGCCACCCGGCGGCCGCCAGCAGGTTCGCGCTGGAGGCAAGCGCATCGGCTGCCGAGCGCCAAAGATCGGGCTTGCCGTCGCCGGCTTCGTCGACTGCATATTGCAGGAATTCCGACGGCATGAACTGGGTCTGTCCGAAGGCGCCGGCCCATGACGAGGTCATGTCCGCCGGACGGTAGCTTTCCTGCTGCTCCATCTTGAGAGCGGCGATCAGCTCGCGGCGGCCGAAATCGGCGCGCGGACCGTCATAAGCAAGCGTCGCGAGCGCTGCGAACATGTTGAAGCCGCCCATGGAGACGCCGTAATCGCTTTCGATGCCCCAGATGGCCGCCAGAATCTCTTTGGCCACGCCGAACCGTTGCTCGATGTCGGCGAGCACGCTGCCATAGGCGTCGAGCATGGCTTGGCCCTTGGCCACCCGGCCCGGCGACACCGCACCATCGAGATATTCCCAGATCGGACGGACGAACTCGGGTTGTTGAAGATCGAGCTGCTCGACCCTCGGGTTAAGGGAAATCCCCGACATGGACTGGTCGTAGATCGCGGGCGCAACGCCGTCCTTGAGCGCGATAGCGCGGAAATCCTGTACGAAGGCCACGAATTTGGCGGCTTCCTGGGAGTCGTCCGGCAGGGGATCGGCCGTTGCCGGTTCGGACCACCCCGCCAACAGGCCCGCAAGCCCAAGACATACCGTCAGAATCAGGCGCATGGCGGCACTCCGCAAGACGATTCGCCTTATAACAGACCATGTGGTTGACAGGCATAAGGGCTGCCACTAGGTTCCGCGCTCTTTTTTGCGGCCCTTGAACCTTATTGCAGACCTGCCATGAAGATTCGCAACTCCCTGCGCTCTCTCAAGAAGCGTGACAAGGACTGTCGCGTCATCCGCCGCCGCGGCCGCACCTACGTCATCAACAAGAAGAACCCGCGCTTCAAGGCCCGCCAGGGTTAACTGGGAGCGCGGACGTCCTCGTCCGTCAAGAGAAATTGACGCGCAAGGACGCGCGCGCTCCCAGTATGTTCTTCGTGTTGAAACGCAATCGGGACGCAGGTGGACGGCTTGGCGATCGCATTCGCCCCGATTAAGATCCTGCCATGCGTAAAGTCCTCGCGCTCGCGGCTGCGCTGCTCCTTTGCGGCGCCGCATCGGCCTCTCCTGCTCAGGCTGCGAAGCCACAACCACCCGATCGCGAACTCGACACGTTGTTCGCAGCGCTGGCTCATACGCGTTCGGTCGAGGACGCCAAGCCTATCGAGGACCAGATCGTTGCGAAGTTCCTGGCTTCCGGCAGCCCGAGCGTCGATCTCTTGATGACGCGCGCCGCCGCGGCCATTGCCGGCGGCGACAAAAAGGACGCGCGCCGGATCGTCAATGCCGTCACGATCGTCGCCCCGGACTATGCCGAGGGATGGCACCAGAAAGCTAAGATGCAAGCCGCCGACGGCGACGATGTCGGCGCCATCGTCAGCCTCGACAAGACCGTCACGCTCAATCCGCGCCAGTTCGAGGCCTATGCCGAGCTGGGCAGCGTTCTTCTATCGGACGGCGACAAGAAAGATGCGCTCGCCACGTTGCGCAAGGCGCTCGCGCTCGATCCCCATTTGGGCGGCATCGACCGCGAAGTGCAGCAGCTGGCCCGCGATGTGGAAGGCGAGAAGATTTGACGGGCCGGCGATCAAGGGATACTGCGATTGAAGTCCTCGGAATGTCCTCACGGCAGCTTTTGCGGTGAGCTAAGCCGCGGATGTTCGCGTAAGCCAAAAGCATCGACTCGCCGGTGGCCGCGCTACGATCTTGGAACGAGGAATACCCCGTCGTCATTGGAACGGGCGACCCGGTAATTCTCCAGCAGTACGCGGCGCACCTCGGCCGGAAACGGAAACGGCGACATTGCATCGAGCTGGATGGCGGCGAAGGAATGTGCCGACAGCCGCACAATAAACGGTTTTTCGTCGCGCGCGCCGGTTTCAAACTGCTGATCGAGATTGAACACGTCGACCGCGGCGGGCTTTCCGGCCCAATAGCAGAGCGCGAGCGTCTGGCACAGGACAGGTTCGGGCTGAAACTTCAGCCAGGCGATGTCGGCTTGCGCGAGACTTGCCTCGTCCTGCATGGGATGGAGCCAGAAGCCGGCGTCAAGCCAGTCCGGATCGTAGTTTATCGCAAGACCTGCCGCGAACGGGACGGTCAAAGCCGCCGCCAGCACAGGCGATGCGATTCGCCCATGCCCCGGTATCGAACGCAATCGCGAAATGGCGAGACCGGCGCCGAGCGCGATGGCGATGTCGGCGTCGAACATCGCATTCGCATCGACGCCGGCGCCGCCAGAAAATGCCAGCCCGAGCATCGCACCGGCAACGGCGTAGATCGCGGCGAAGGCCGCGCCGCCGTCGCGCGGGGACCGGAGTCCCAGGACGAGCGTTGCCGCCAGCGGCAGACCCGCCCAGACGATCCATTGATCGAAATTCTGAACCAGGTCGGAAAGAGAATAGGTGCGCGGAGAAGCGAGGCGCGAGAGGAGGTCGAAGCCGAAACTCAAACGAAATGCCGCCAAACCGCCAATCGCCATCGCGAACGTCGTTGCGCCCAGGCTGGCGGCACGCCTGCCATCGCGTGTCGCGAACCAGACGATAGTCGCGAGCGGGAGCGCGGCGAGATTGTGCTTGACGAACCCGCCGGCCACGAAAAGCGCTGCAGCAAGAACGTCGATCAGAAACAGCCTGCGGCGGGCGAAGACGAGCAGCAGCAGGCCGGATATTTGCAGCGCGTGTCCGAAGAACTGCGGGTCGTCCATTCCCACATAATCCGAAAACAACAGGACAGACGCAGCCAAGAGGAGCGCGGCGAACAACGCTTCGCCGCGGCCGCAATTCCAGTTTCGGGCAAGCACCGCGACGCCGCACGAAACGAAAAGAAACGATGCCAGCGACAGGATGCGTCCGGCGACGATGTTGTCGCCGACCGCTCGTCCCAGAACACCCACCGCATAGAACGACAGCGGCGGATAGTTGTCGGTCATGAAGCTCGCAGGCTCCGGATAAAGCCCGTGCCCGGCCATGGCGGCAGCCGCATGATAGGCGTTCCATCCCTCGTTCGGGTCGAGCGGCACCCTTAGACACAGCACTGCTGCCGCGCGCCAAAGCCCGGCGATGCATCCCAGCGCCAGCAGGAAAACTGCACCGCGAAGGCCCAGATTACGGATCACACGCGTGCGGTCTATCTGACACTTGCATCCCATATTCATGTCATGGGCGAATCGAGGGTGGGCCGGCGGCGGCTGTCGGATGGATATTCGTTTGGGGGTTTTCGCGCGACGCAAAAGTACGCATATTTTTGCTGGAGCCGCTCGCTAAACGTCGAAAGTCGCAGCGACCGGCACGTGATCGGAAGCTTGCGTCCAGCCGCGCATCGCCTTGAAGATTGCGTGCGAGGTTGCCGCGCCTTTCAGCGCCGGGCTCAGCCAGATGTGGTCCAGCCGGCGTCCGCGATCCGCCGCTTCCCAATCGAACGCGCGATAGCTCCACCACGAGTAGATTTTTTCGCTCTCCGGCACGAAGCTGCGGGTGACATCGGTCCAATCGAATGCGGCCTTTGCCTCGCCCAACAGACCGGTCTCCACAGGCGTGTGGCTGACCACGTCGAGAAGCTGCTTGTGGCTCCAGACATCGTTTTCGAGCGGCGCCACATTCAGATCGCCCACCAGAACGACCGGGCTCGATCGATCCTGCCGCGTCTCGAATTCCCGCGTCATCTCGCGCAGGAAGTCGAGCTTGTGGGCGAATTTCGGGTTGAGAGCGGGATCGGGGATATCGCCGCCAGCGGGGACATAGAAATTGTGCAGTTCGATCCCGCTGTGAAGCACGACCGAGATGTGGCGCGAATCCTCCTTGCCGCAAAAGCTCTTGGCGCGCTGCCGCGCAAAGGGCAGCCGGGAGAGGATGGCCACGCCGTGATAGCCTTTCTGGCCGTTGACGGCCTGGTGCACATAGCCCAGCCGGCGGAGGGGCTCGGCGGGGAACAGGTCGTTCGCGACCTTGGTTTCCTGCAAGCAGACCACATCCGGCGCCTCGCGCCTGAGAAAATGGGCGAGCTGGGGCAGCCGCAGCCGCACCGAATTGATGTTCCAGGTGGCCAGCTTCATCGGCATTCCATCCATGCGATTTTTGCATTGCGACGCAACATAAACGGTTTTATCCTTATAATTCATATACTTACATAGTTAATATACGGCTTTATAAATGATAAATACAATAAATTTCATTTACTGATTTTTCATCGGACGTGCTTACATCCTTTTCATAAGCGACCGGTTCGGCCGGCGCGGATTTTGGCAGGCAATGCTCGGTTGAGGCCAGGAACCAAAACGAGAGGTCATCATGGCACAGGTATACCTAGAGACGGCAGAGCAGGGCCCGCGGTTCAACGATTACGTTGCCGGGGTTCTGATGTCGGCGGTTCTCTTGCTTTCCGCCGTCCTGCTGTTCGCCCAGTTCGCGGCTTAGCCCGGCCACACTCGGGAGGCGCGCCCGTTCAAACTCCTGCGGAGGGCGCCTCCTGAAGCGGCCATCGGGCTCGCGGGCCCACACTCAGTTCGTCGAGACGGCCAAGCTCCAATCGTTCCACCCCCGCCCAGGCGACCATGGCGGCGTTGTCGGTGCACAGGTATGGCGGGGCGATCTTAGGGTCGAAACCTTCCTCGCGGCACAGCGCCACAAGCGCCTGCCGAATGCTCCGGTTGGCGGCAACGCCGCCGGCGACCACGAGACTGGCTCCGCCCGCAAATTCCTTCCGGTAGCGGCGCATCGCCGAGCCGGTACGATCGACGAGAACATCGACAACTGCCGATTGGAAGCTCGCCGCAAGGTCGGCCCTGGCTTGCTCGTCGAGATGGGTCGTGCGAACGATCTGGCGTACCGCGGTTTTCAATCCGGAGAACGAAAAGTCGGCGCCCCCGCGTCCGAGCATGGGCCGCGGCAGGCTAAAGCGCCGCCCGCAGCCTTGCCGCGCCAGAGCCTCTATGGCGGGACCGCCGGGATAAGAAAGCCCCAGCAGCTTTGCCGCCTTGTCGAAGGCTTCGCCGACCGCATCGTCGACGGTCGTGCCGTAAAGGCGGAAGCACGCCACACCGTCGACCGCCAGCAACTGGCAATGACCGCCCGAAATCAACAGCAGAAGGAAGGGGAATTCCACGGCCTCGACCAGGCGGGCGGTGAGAGCGTGCGCCTCGAGGTGATTGACGGCGACGAGCGGCTTGTCTGCGGCCAAGGCAAGCGCCTTGGCGGTCGTAAGCCCGACCATGACGCCGCCGATCAAGCCCGGCCCGGCCGTCGCCGCTATGGCATCGACATCCTCCAGCGAAACGGCGGCGGTGGCGAGCGCCGTCTCGATAACGCCATCGAGCGTCTCCACATGGGCACGTGCGGCAATTTCCGGCACCACGCCGCCATACGGCCGATGGTCCGCGAGCTGGCTCCAGACGATATTGGACAGAATCGTTCCCGGTCCCGGCGGGCGGCCGCGTACGACGGCCGCGGCGGTCTCGTCGCAACTTGTTTCAATGCCGAGGACCGTGAATGGGCGCTTGTCTTCCACCATGCTAGCATCAGGCTTTAATGCGAATCCGAAGATGGCGCAAAGTCCTCCGATCAAGAGCCTCCGCATAGGAACCCGTGCGTCGAAGCTCGCACGTGCACAAGCCGAGATGGTGCGCGCCGGTCTCGAACAGCAGACCGGCTGCGCACACGAGCTCGTCTTGGTGAAAACGTCGGGCGACCGCATCCAGGATCGCCCGCTGCATCAGGCCGGCGGCAAGGGGCTTTTCACCAAGGAGCTGGAAGAGGCTCTGCTGGCCGGCGAGATCGACCTGGCCGTTCATTCGATGAAGGACGTTCCCGCCGTGCTTCCGGCGGGGCTGGCGATCGGCGCCGTGCTGCCGCGCCAGGACGTGCGCGACGCTTTCGTCTCGCCCAAGGCGGCCTCGCTCGACGGCCTTGCGCAAGGCGCGCGCATCGGCACCAGTTCGGTTCGCCGCATGGCGCAAATTGCCCGCGTCCGCCCGGATCTTAAGGTCGTACCCTTGCGGGGAAATGTCGACACCCGCCTGGCCAAGCTCGAGACCGGCGAATGCGACGCGATCCTTCTGGCGCAGGCCGGCCTCAATCGCTTGGGGCTTGCGCACCGCAGCACCTCGCTCATGCCGCTGGACGCATGGCTTCCGGCGCTCGGCCAGGGCGCCGTAGGCATCGAGATCCGTCTCGGCGACGAAGCCGGCAGGCGCGCGGTTGCGGTCCTGGACGATTCCGCAACGGCCACCGCGCTTGCCTGCGAACGCGCGTTTCAATATGCGCTGGACGGCTCCTGCCGCACACCGATTGCGGGGCTGGCGACGGCGGCCGGCGGCCGCCTCAAGTTCCGCGGCGAAGTGCTGGCGCCGGACGGCAGCGATTGGGTCGGCACGGACTTGGCGTGCGAGCTGGGACAAAATCCGGTCGAGGACGCTGCCGCTGCGGGGCACGCTGCCGGAGTGCACTTACGTCCGCGCGCCGTCGCATGGCTGGTCGATTGATATGCGGGTCCTTGTAACCCGCCCCGCCGAGGATGCGAAAGAAATTGCCGCCGAGCTCGCGGCGCTCGGTCACGAGCCGCTGCTCGCGCCGCTCCTCGAGATCCGTTTCCGCAAAGGGCCGCCGCTCGATTGCGACGATGTCCAGGCCGTGCTGGCGACGAGCCGAAACGGCGTGCGGGCATTTTCGCTGAGGACGGCGCGGCGCGACGTGCCGATCCTGGCCGTGGGGCCGCAAACGGCGGCGCAAGCGCGGGCATTGGGTTTTCCGAACGTGAGGGATGCGGGCGGAGATGCCGCCGCGCTTGCCGGTGCGGTCCTGGATTGGGCGAAGCCGGACGCAGGCGTGCTTCTCCATGCCGCTGGCGCCGAGCGATCGGGCGATCTTGCAGCCAAGCTCGGCGCGCAGGGCTACCGCGTTCGCACGGTCACACTTTACGATGCGATCGAAGCCGGGACGCTGCCGCCTGCCGTGCGCGGCGCTTTTCAGGAAAGTTCGCTCGATGCCGTGCTGATTTTCTCGCCGCGGTCGGCACGGATTTTGGCGGATCGCCTGAAGGACGAGGGGCTCGTGCCGGCCTGCCGCAAGATCGCTGCCTGCGCCATCAGCGCAGCCGCCGCCGAACCGCTTAAAGCCCTACCTTTTCGGAGCATTCGCTGGGCATCGAATCCGGACAGGGAAAGCCTTCTCGTCTTGCTCGCCTCGTCCGGGCGCTCCCCGAACCGGCCGCGAACACGCCTATCGTCGCGATAACGCGAGCTCCACGAGGCATGTCTCGCCGCCGCGACGAACGAATTCATCTCCATTCCGATCGATCCCGATGCGGCTTCGGGACGGGCCGTGCTATTTGGCGCTCCCCGACAGGATGACGGGCAGCGTCCGCAAGATGATCGCGAGATCGCCCAGCAGCGAATACGTTTTGGCATAGCGCGTGTCGAGTTTCACCCGCTCTTCGAAGGTGCGGTTGTTTCGCCCGCTGACCTGCCAAAGCCCGGTGATGCCGGGCTTCACAGCGCAATACGCGGGAAAATATTCGCCGTAGAGCTCGATTTGGTCCGGCATGATCGGCCGCGGCCCGACGATGCTCATCTCTCCCCGCCACACGTTGACGAGTTGGGGCAGCTCATCCAGGCTGAATGCCCGCAGCATTTTGCCGAACCAGGTAATGCGCGGATCATTGGTAAGCTTTTGGAATTGTGCCCATTCGGCGCGCGCTTCGGCACTGCCGTCCAGAACCTGTTGCAACCGGGCATCGGCATTGCGGACCATGGAGCGGAACTTGAGACAGGGAAAGCGTTTGCCATGCCGTCCTATGCGCGGCTGTGCGTAGACAACCGGTCCCCCGCCGATCTTCAATATGACGGCAATCGGGATGCCGATAAGCAGGGCAACCGGCGAGGCCAGCACGCAGAACGCCAGATCCAAGGCGCGCTTGCCGATATCGCCGCTTCCGGTTTGCTGCCGCGCGATTCCAGAATCGGAAACTACATGACCGCCGCCCCCGATTGGAACGTTCATATTCCCTACCCCGCTCGACCTTGCGCCGCCCGCTCGGCTCAACACAGGAATTCAACCACCACGCGCGCGCCGCGACACCGATGCGGAACGTGGTGCTTATTCCACCAAAGCGACATAAAGCTGTCAACCAGTGTGCCTTGCTAACTCGAAACTTCGGCTTTCTGTTGTGACCCTGCCGAATTCGGCCTAGCCGCAGGGCGGTTCACTTCTCGTCAGGTCTATTCGGTTCTTCTGACATAGCCGGGGTGAAGCGAGTGTTCAGTGTCGGCCGTTCCAGAACGGCTCGATGCGCGCGAACTTCTTCCAGCGCACATACGCATCGTCGCGCATATGGATGGCGCGCTGCAGATGCCAGCCATACACCAGACCCGCCGCAAACGAAATTTCGGCGCGCGGCACGGCGACCGGCAACTCGTCGTCCGAGATCAGCAGATCGAGAGTCTTTCGCGCCACGGCAACGTCGTTTAGCGCGCCGAGCGCGTCCTGCACTTTCGTCAGGAGGCCGAGAAATTTCGCCACCTTTTGCTTCTCGTAATAGGGTGCGAAGAATTCGGCCGTATAGCGCAGCTTCTTGAGCATGATCCGCAGGTTGTGGCGCTCGGCGTCGGTAAGAGCCTTCAGGCGGCGTGCCTGTCTGCGTGCGCCTCTGAAACGGTGCGCCAGCACGCGATCGGCCAGCTTCACGCCCGGTGTCTCGAACGCCAGCATGCCTTTCGTGGCGTGGCCATGGCCGGGAACCACGTCGCTCCATAGCCTGCGATCGATGGCCTCGTCGAGATCGGATAGAAACACGCGAAATCCGGGCCCCGTAACCAGCAGAACGGCATCATTCCAGGCGGTGCGCCTGGCGCGCTGGGCGCGATTGCGCAAGACCTCGAAGGCGTCAAGAGCGCCGTTGGCATTCGCCGCAGGCTCGAACAGCTCTTCGGCGAAGACGTCGAGATCGCGGGCAGAGCCGAGCCGGTTGGCAAGCGTCTTGGCGCGCAGGCGGATGGCTTCGAGCTGGGGACTGCGGAAATCTCCGCCGAAGGACGACAACGCAACCCGCAGACGCCTGAGCGCGACACGCAGCTGATGCATGCCCTCGACGTCGCGTTCTTCCACCACCGCCCGCATATTGCCCGTGATGTGCCATTTGCATTGCAACAGCGTGAGGCGGAATGCGTCGGCGGCCAGCGAATTCTCCGGCAGGAACGACGGCTGCGCCTTGAGCGCCCGCGCCCGCAGATGTTCCTCGGCAGGAACGAGATCGATGACCGCGAGCCGCCCCGCCCTGGCTTCCCAAGGCGGAACCTGGCGGGCCGTCAAAATCTCGGCGTCGTCGACGAGATTGAGCTCGTATTGCTGGCTCATGCAAGTCGCGGCCGGCGGGCCGCGCGCCTATCCCTTGCTTATCCCCAGCTCCGTATCATCCACGAATCCGAACTGTCATCAATCTCTGCTTAGGCACCGCGCACAAGGATGCCGGCGCTTTTCAGTTTTTCCTTGGCTTTTCCGATAGTTGTCTCGGCAAAATGGAAGATCGAGGCGGCGAGGACGGCGCTGGCGTGCCCTTGCCTGACCCCTGCGACAAGATCGTCAAGGCTTCCCACCCCTCCGCTCGCCACGACCGGCACGCTCACCGCATCGGCAATCGTCCGCGTCAGCTCCAGGTCGTAGCCCTTCCTGGTCCCGTCGCGGTCCATGGAGGTGAGCAGGATTTCGCCCGCACCGTAGCCCACGAGCTTGACCGCATGCGCCAGCGCATCGATGCCGGTGGGATTGCGTCCGCCATGGGTGAAAACCTCGAACCGGCCCGGCGCGGTCTGTTTTGCATCGATGGCGGCGACGATGCACTGGCTGCCGAACTTGCGCGCCGCCTCGCGCACGAATTCCGGCCGACGCACCGCTTCGGTGTTGATCGAGACCTTGTCGGCGCCGGCCAAGAGCAGCGCCCGAATGTCCTCCAGCGTGCGGATACCGCCTCCCACCGTCAAAGGCATGAAGCATTTTTCGGCCGTCTGCCGCACCACATCGAGGAAGATGGAGCGGTTCTCGTGGCTGGCCGTGATGTCGAGGAAGCACAGCTCGTCGGCGCCGGCGGCATCGTAGATCATCGCCTGCTCGACCGGATCGCCGGCGTCGCGCAGGGAAACGAAATTGATGCCCTTGACGACACGGCCGTCCTTGACGTCCAGGCAGGGAATGACGCGAACTTTGAGCATGGCGTGTTAGGGATCGACGCGTGAGGAATCGCTTTACGATGAGGCAGGCCGCGCCGAAGCGCAGCCCTTCGCCGCCTATTCGCCGCGGCGCGACGTCTCGAACAGGAACCAGGTGCGCCTCTCGGTCTCGTCGATCCAGACTTCAAGCAGGCTTGCGGTCGCCACGTCGCCGTGTTCGTCGCAAAGGCCGTGCAATTCGCGCATCTCGGCGGCGAGCTGCATGTTGTCCTCTCTGAGTTCGGCAAGCATATCCTGCGGCGTCACGTAGTCCGCGTCGTTGTCCGCCAGGCGCTTAAGCCTTGCGATATGGCCGACCGAGCGGATCGTGCTGCCGCCGATCTTGCGGCCGCGCTCCGCGATCGCATCGGTCATGTTGAAGATCTGGGTGGCGTGCTCGTCGAGCAGCAGATGATAGTCGCGGAAATGCGGCCCCGACACGTGCCAATGAAAATTCTTCGTCTTGACATAGAGCGCGAACGTATCCGCCAACAGCGCCGCGAGCGCCGGCGGAATATCCTTCACGGCATTGGACCCGAGGCCCGAAGGCGTGGCGAGTGCGGCGGTGCGGCGTGACTTGGCGTCTTTGGTGCTCATGGTTCTGCCTCCTTAGCAGGGTCGAATTCGCGGGTCTTCGGCAGCGTGCTTGTTGGGCGAGGAATCGCAGCAGCCGACATGGCCGCAGGTTTGCCAAACGCCGCAAGTGCAACCATGGCGAACCCATCGTCAAGCGTTCCTCGCAACCCGGCGCGCTCGGCGCGGATCATTGCCATATGCGTGCAGCCGTCGGACATGTGCAGACCTTTCTTGCGGCAATGCATCTTCTCCCGGCCGTCCGCGATCGGCAAGATAGGCATGAACGGCGGCGGCGACCTGGCCCGCCCGCCGATGCCGCCACGCGTTTGACGGATCGGGCACGAACATCGCCTATCTTGGAGTTGTTCCGGCAAAGTGTGCGCAGTTTTGCGGATGGGTGGAAACGGGCAGTAGGCAGTAGCGCTATTTCCCCACTGCCTATTGCCTATTGCCTACTGCCCATTGCCTACTTTACCGGCTCAATTCACGCATCGCCGAATCGAGCCCGGCCAGCGTGAGCGGATACATGCGGTCGGCCATGATCTGCCGAATGAGGTCGACGGAGGGCGTATAATCCCAATGTTTTTCGGCCACCGGGTTCAGCCAAACCGTGTGCGCGTAGATTTGCGTGACCCGGTCCAGCCAAACCGCACCGGCTTCCTCGTTCCAATGTTCCACCGAGCCGCCCGGCTGGCGGATTTCGTACGGGCTCATGGTTGCGTCGCCCACGAAGATCACTTTGTAGTCGTGGGGGAAACGGTGCAGCACCTCCCAGGTCGGGGTCTTTTCGCCGTGGCGCCGGCGGTTGTCTTTCCACACCGCTTCGTAGAGGCAGTTGTGGAAATAGAAGAACTCCATGTGCTTGAATTCGGTGCGCGCGGCGCTGAACAGCTCTTCGCACAGCTTGATATGGGCATCCATCGAGCCGCCGATATCGAGGAACAGCAGCACCTTCACCGTATTGTGCCGCTCGGGAACAAGCTTGAGGTCGAGATAACCCTTGCTTGCGGTCTGCTCGATGGTGCCGGGCAGGTCCAACTCGACCTCCGCGCCAGCCCGCGCCCATCGGCGCAGGCGCCTGAGCGCCACCTTGATGTTGCGCGTGCCCAGTTCGACGGAGTCGTCGAGGTTCCTGTATTCGCGCTTGTCCCACACTTTCACGGCCCGGCCGTGGCGGCTCTTTTCCTGGCCGATGCGCACACCTTCCGGATTGTAGCCCATGGCCCCGAAGGGCGAGGTACCGGCCGTGCCGATCATCTTGCTGCCGCCTTGGTGCCGCTTCTTCTGCTCTTCGAGCCGTTTTTTGAGCGTCTCCATGAGCTGTTCGAAGCCGCCCAGCAATTCGATGAGCTTCTTTTCCTCTTCGGTGAGGAACTTTTCCGTGAGCGCCTTGAGCCAGTCCTCGGGAAGCTGCGCGATCCCCATTCCTTCCAGCGTCTCGATGCCCTTGAACACATGGGCAAAGACGCGGTCGAACTTGTCGAGGTTGCGTTCGTCCTTCACCAGGGCGGCGCGCGACAGATAATAGAAGGCGTCGATCTTCATCTCGATGATGTCGCGATCGAGCGCGTCCATGAGCGCCAGATATTCCTTGAGCGTCACCGGGACGCGCGCGCTGCGAAGCTCGTCGAAGAATTGGAAGAACATCGATCGTCACTCGATTGCGATGAAACCGTCAATGCGCGGCAATCTCGCCGGGGACTGCCTCGTAGACGGTGTGAAGGAAGTCGTTTTCCACGCCTGCGTCGCGGGGCGCGGCATATTCGATCGTGGTTTCGACCGCCCATGTCTTCACGTCCGCGCCGGTCAGCAAGACGAGATAGTGCAGCTCCTCCAGCTCGGCCGTCTCGTAGCTGCGGGTGTAAACCGGAAATGGTTGTACGCCATGCGGGGCGATATCGATCGTCGCTTCCGCGATCTTCCTGCCGCCGGTGGCCTCCTGCTCGGTAAAGTCGCGCGCCAGCGAGACCTTGGGATCGTAGCCGGCGGACGCGGGCGCGATCCGGATCGTTCCATAGACGCCGTCGAGCGCCGAATAGGCGCAGAAATCGGCGTGAGACTGCGGGTCGAACTCGCCCACGGCGTCGCGCTCGAAGAGCCCGATCTTGGCCGGACAAACCAGGCCGGACGCGGTATGCACTTTTGCGCCGTCCTTGCCGTCGGCAAACGTGTCGCCGGCGACGACCTGCGCCCGCCCCGCACTTTCACCACAAAGACACAAAGCACACCAAGCGATCAGCGCGCCTACGATCGTCTTTGTGAGCTTCGTGTCTTTGTGGAGCAATTTCAGCCCCGGCTTTCGCGACGCGCCAGGAATGCCAGGCGCTCGAAGAGGTGAACGTCCTGCTCGTTCTTGAGCAGCGCGCCGTGCAGCGGCGGGATCAGCTTGGTGGTGTCGCGCTCCTTGAGCGCTTCGGCGGGGAGGTCCTCGTTCAGCAACAGCTTGAGCCAGTCCAGCAGCTCCGACGTGGACGGCTTCTTCTTCAGACCGGGAACGTCGCGCATCTGATAGAATGTGGTGAGCGCTTCCGACACCAGCCTTTGCTTGATGTTGGGAAAGTGCACGTCGACGATCTTCTGCATCGTCTCGCGGTCGGGGAATTTGATGTAGTGGAAGAAGCAGCGGCGAAGGAACGCGTCGGGCAGTTCCTTTTCGTTGTTGGAGGTGATCATCACGATCGGCCGCCGCCGCGCCTTGATCGTTTCACCGGTCTCGTAAACGAAGAACTCCATGCGGTCGAGCTCGAGCAGAAGGTCGTTGGGAAACTCGATATCCGCCTTGTCGATCTCGTCGATGAGCAGCACCGGCCGCTCATCCATCTCGAAGGATTCCCACAGCTTGCCCTTCTTGATGTAGTTCTTCACGTCCTTCACCCGCGGCTCGCCAAGCTGGGAATCCCGCAGCCGGGTGACGGCGTCGTACTCGTAAAGTCCTTGCTGCGCCTTGGTGGTGGATTTGACATGCCAGGTGATGAGCGGGGCGGAAAACGCTTCTGCCACCTCGTAAGCCAGCTGCGTCTTGCCGGTTCCGGGCTCGCCCTTGATCAGCAGTGGCCGCTCCAGCGTCACCGAAGCATTGACGGCAATTCTCAAATCGTCCGTGGCGACGTATCGGTCGGTTCCTTCGAAACGCTTGGCGATCATGGACTCCTCGTAACGCAATGGCATTCGGACCACGGTAGGGGGCAGGACTGCGCTTCGCAAGAGGCGCGGAAACGGATATGAATTCGCCATGACCGCCGCCGCTGCGCAGACGCTATTTTGCGCAATCTCGATGCCGGCGTCTATGACACGGGCCGGCTCTCGCCGAAACACGAGGACGGTGTGGCGTGGTTTCGGCGGCAAGGACGCCGCGCACAGGATATCCGAGCCGGCGCGCCCGGTAACCTTTCAGTCGCGATAGTCGAGTTGAAGCCCCACGACATTCACATCGGAATTCGTGGTGCCGATCAGCGCGCCGCGATACTGGTTGCCCGGTTGAGACGGACTGAGGGCAACGTCGCCGGAAACGTCGAACAGGTGCCCCGCCGACAGCTCGATTTCGGTGGCGTCGTTCCAGCGATAGCTTGCGCCGGCGGCGAGCCAGATGCGGTCGGCGTCCGGCAGGCGCGGCTCGCGCGTCGCGTCGGTTGTGGGGGATTGATCGTAGGCGGTGCCGAACCGGAACGTCCATCGGTCGTCGTGACGGTACTCCCATCCCAGCGATCCGAACCAGGCATTGTGCCAATTGAACTGCGTGATATCGGGCGGCTGCGCAGGGTTTGCCGCCACGATGCGCAGCTGATGCAGCAGGCTCCAATTGGTCCAGTCGACCTCGAACAGCCCGGCCCAGTGCTCGGAGAATGTCTCGCGGCCGCCGAACGACACCACGTCGGGCATCGGCACATCCGCTTTGGCTTGCGTGTCGCGGAAGAGACCGGTCGCTTGGCGGATGGCAGCGCCGATCCCCGCACTGTCAAGACTGAAGTCCAAGCTGCCGTCGAGGCTGTGATCGATCTTGGACCGATAGGACAATCCCAATGTCAGGTCCGGTGTGGGTTTACCGATGACGCCGAGGCTGAATCCATAGGCCCATCCGTCGCCGGCGAGATGGGCGAAGCCGTCGTCGCGGCCGGGTGCCACGCCGCTCAGTGTGCCGATGTCGATCGCGGTGCCAAGCTTCGCCTTGGCGTATTCGATCTGCAGGCCGGCTCCGAGCGAAAGCTGCGGCGTCACCTCGAACGACACGGCCGGCGTCGCGTTGATCGTCATCAGCTTGGTGTATTCCGCGTAATAGCGTCCTGCCCAGTCCGACGGATAGCTGGTGATGAGCCCCCAGGGCGAGGAAACCACCAGACCCACCGCCCAACGCGGCGATAATCGCTTCCGCAGGCCCAGCTCCGGAATGAGCGCGTTATTGGCATAGGAGCTCGGATTCTGCGTGCCGCCGGTCGGAGTGCCGAGGCTCGTCGTGGCGACCGCATAATGGGCGCTCGTATTGATCAGGATACCGACGCCGCTGACCGAGACGTCCCAATCCTCCACCCCGTCCAACGAGGCCGGATTATAGATGAGATAGCTCGCGTCCTTCTCCGTCGCGGCAGAGCCGGCATACGCGGCGCCCATCGCGTCGGCGCTCTCCTCCTTGAGGGCATAGCCGGCAGCGTGCGCCGATGCGGCGCCGGCGATGACCAAGATGGCGGCAAGACGAACCGCGCGCATCGATTTCCCCCCGGAAGCCGCCGGCATTGCGTCGCCGTTTGCGAACGGCGCCCGGCGGCGGGATTGCTCCTCGATCAATAACCAGATCGTCGTTAACGATCGGTAAATCGCCGGAAACGCGTATTCAGAAAAGCTTATGCAATTCTTTACGTGGCGCCTGCATTGTAGCCGAGGAACGGTGCGTCTCCAAACGATCCGCAAATGGCATTGGGCTCGAAAAATCTGCAGACACCTCTCGAGCAGCGGTATCGGCTCGACAAACTGCGCCTTTCGTTCATCGATCCAGAGGTTGAACAATCGTTCGCGCGAGAATATCTGATCGATGCGTTGCCGACGATCCGCTTCTACGTGATCTCGGGAACAATGCTCTACGTCAGTTTCGGCGTTCTGGATTGGATCGTCGGCGGATCGCAAATAGAGCGATTGTGGTTCATCCGCTATGCCATGGTCTGTCCCTACTTGCTTGCTCTTTGGGCCGTCACCTATTCACCGACTTTCTGGAAGTTCGCTCAATCCGCGATTGCGGTCGCGATGCTCTGCGCTGGGGTTGGTGTGGTGTGCATGACTGCAATCATGAATCCGCCTTACAATGCTATTTACTATGCGGGTTTGATCCTGGTCGTCACCTGGTGTTGGACACTTGTGCTAAGATTTTCTTATTGCATCGTGATCAGTCTTATGATTTTTGCCGCCTATCAGTTGGCCGCAGCCATCATCAATCCCATTCCCTCGACTATCCTCTTCAGTAATGATTTTTTCCTGCTCTCGTCGACGGTCGTGGGCATGTTGTCGAGTTATTTTCAAGAATTACATATCCGGCGAACCTATGTCGGCCAGAAGATTATCGAGGCGAAGAACGAAACCGCGAACATGCTGCTGATGGAGGCGGAGAAGGCCAATCGGTCCAAGAGCGAATTCCTTGCCAATATGAGCCATGAGCTGCGCACGCCGCTGAATGCGATCATCGGCTTCTCCGATATCCTCGGCAAAGAGCTGTTCGGTCCTCTCGGCGACACCCGCTACACGGACTACGTCGGCGACATCCACAAGAGCGGCAGACATCTCCTCGCCGTCATCAACGACATTCTCGATTTGGCCAAGGCGGAATCGGGCAAGCTGTCGCTGGAGGATCGCGACGTGGATCTCGGCTCCTGTCTTTACGACTGCGTCAGGATGTGCCGCGTGCGCGCCGAGACGCGGGGAGTCGATGTCGTGCCGCAATGCCCGGAGGAGCCCGTCATGGCGATCGTCGACGAGCGGCTGATTTCGCAGGTTGTCATCAATCTGCTGTCCAACGCGATCAAGTTCACGCCCGAGGGAGGGCGCGTCGGCGTGAGCCTGCGGGCCGATTCACGCGACGGAATCCTGATCGAGGTGAGCGATACGGGAATCGGCATTTCCGCGGAAAACATCGACCGCGTGATGCGCCCGTTCGAGCAGGTGGAATCTTCCTTCGCGCGGGTGCATGACGGAACGGGCCTCGGGCTTCCCCTCTCCCAGAAGCTGACCCAGCTTCATGGCGGGCTGCTGACGCTCGAAAGCGAACTCGGTCAGGGAACCATCGCGCGAGTTCACCTCCCTGCCTCGCGCCTGTTGAGCCGGTCCGAACCGATCGCCTTCTCCCAGGCTTCCTAGACGCATTAAGCTCGCGTAACTCCGCGCGATTTGAGCCCGGTTGGGTTCGGCCGAAGAATGGGGTTTGATCCGCACAGAGGCGGCTACAACCTTGCGACCGTAAGCGCCGCGCGCGCCCCCGTCGAAGGGGCATGACCCGAAGGGAGCAGAAGCCGGTTGCGTGGCCTTAAAATTATTCGGGGCGGCACCCCACACTCGATCCGCGCGATACAGCACTTGGCCCGCCCCGCATATCCCAAACCCAGCCCGCGCGCTCCATAAGTCGAAGCAGCGCGCCGCTGGCATCCATCCACGTCGGCGCGAGGACAGCCATGGTGGGATTCTTGTGGTGGTAGCTGTGCAGTCCCTCGCCGACGAGCAAAAACGCGAGGACCATATTGTCGCGGCTTTCGTCGTGAGCGCCTTGTTGCTTGCCGCCGAACACATGGCCGATGGAGTTCACCGCCCAAGTGAGTTGATGCAGCAGGCTGACGCGGGCGCATCCGGCAAGCAGGAAACACGCCAGGGCCTCGGACACGCCGCCGGCGAGGCCCCCGATGACGCCTGGCAGCAGGGCCACGCCGGCCGCTATCAACCAGTAGTGTCTCGATGCCCAACCTGACGCGGCGTCCGCCCGAATGTCCGCTGCGTAACGATCCTCGTCGGACACAAACCCCGTCAGCATCCAGGAGAAATGCGCATGTGCAAGGCCGCGGAGCATGGGGAGTTTACCCGAAAGGTTGTAATGCGGCGAATGCGGATCGAGCGGTTGATCGGTGAATCGATGGTGCCGTCTGTGGTCAGCGACCCAACGGTCGATGGGCCCCTGCAGGGCGGCAGTCCCCAGGATCGCCAATGCGATTTCCAGCCAGCGCTGCGCCTTGAAGCTGCGGTGACAAAAATAACGGTGAAGCCCGATCGCCCCACCCAATACGGTCGCGACAAAGAGGATTGCGAACAGAGCCCACGCCAACGGCGAAAAACCGCTCCTGATGCCTACGATGATCGCAAAGACAGTCCCGATCAGCGGAACAAAAATCGAGATAAGATTTAGGAGCCGGTTGGCGAACACTCGCTGCGGGTCCACAACGATCCCGGCATCACGCGCATCGAAATCGGATAGGCCGACGCCCGAATTCCCTGACCCGGCCCGGGCGGGCATCGTCGATCTCTGCGGACTGAGGGCCCGGGATTCCCCCGGATGAACTGCCTCTCGACTGCCGTTTACCAGTATGGTGGCGCATTTCGTCCGGTTTGGGAATCGACGCAGATTGCCGGATTCTGTTTCGCCTGCCGCATCGCTCATACAAGCCGCCCTAACTGCTTCCGTCTTGCCGATCCAAATCGGCATGGATCGTCACCTTCGGTCTTTGCTATCTGGGCTAGCGTGCGCACACATCCTTTCACGTTCGGTTACGACAGCGAAAAAAGCGCCTGAGCGCAAGCAGACCAGTTCGGTCACCAATCCATTCACTTTAATTGACACTACCGGCTAGGCTATCTCGGAGAGCCGGGCTAACCCGCCTCCTTGCGTACGAATAAGAGCCGAACCCGGCCGGTCTGCTCCGTATCCGTCCAGGCCCGTACTGCCGGCAAGCCTTGGGCCCAAGCCAGCATCTGTGGCTCGTTGCGGTAGGCCAGCGTCCAGTCCAGGGTGTACTCCATTGGCCAAAGCGTGCTGAAGGCGGTCTCGTTCATATTGCCGATAATCAGAAGCCCACCGGGCACCAGCTTGTCATAGAGACGGCGGATAAGCCCCGTGGCACGCTTGTCGGTTAGATAATCGAACAGTCCGAGGGAATAGATCAGATTTTGCGGCGGAACTGCATCGAGGCTTCCGCCTTCTCTCAATATATCGGTGAATGACAAATTCAATCCTTGCACGAGCACTCTGCCTGCCGAGGCGAGCACGTGAGGGTATAGGTGCTCGTGCGCGTAACGCAGGGCCGCTTCTTCTTGATCAACAAGCGTGAATTCGGCCAGCGGATAGGGGGTGCGACTCGCCTCGAGAAAAGTCTGGACCTCGCGGGCGGAGCCGCATCCAAGGCTGAGAATTCGTGCGCTTCGTTCGACGCCGGACGAATGCACGATCTGGCTGATGTGGCAGCAGACCGCTTCCATGCGGGTCTTGATGCACTCTGCCGTTTCAAGTCCTGCGCGATGGATCAGCATCTCATAGGCGGTGTTTCCCACCCGTTGCCAATCGTAGACTTAATTCATGATCAAGAAATCGCCGGGATACCCCATGGGCTTGACATAGCTTCGATTCCCAATGGCTCCGAGGCAAACCTCCGGGGTCAGCACGAGCTCGGTGTATTGCTTGGAAACCGCCTCAAGCTCGCGATCCTTCATGAAGGTACGCGCGAAATCGTTGCCGGCGCGCCAAAATGCCCGCCACATCTGTACGAATCGCTCTTCGCACGCATCGAAGGCGGCTTCGTGATCAAGTCTCGTGCCGATTGCGCTGGCAATTGTGGAATTGGCTTCAAGGATAGCGCGATATCCCCGAATTCCTCGCAAGACATCGCTGCAAAAGGCGCGGTATTCTTGAGGGACGAGCTGCGCCGGATTTTGTAGCGCGGAAAGCGCAGCGATCTGCGCCTGCGCGTTTTGCGTAATGAGCTTGTCGAACTCGATGTACCGGTCGATGAAGTTAAAGGCCGCTGTCGAGCCAAAAACCGTAGTCTCGGTCCGGCAGACCTTGGCGTTGCTCTCGAAAATGTCCTGCCCGGATTGTTGGATGCTGAGCGGGACGATCTCTCCGACCTCCAGCGGCTCGTTGTTCCCATGCCTGGCGCTCGCTGCCAGCCCGCCGAGACTGATATTGTGCAGCTGGTAGGCGTGGGAGCGAACTTTCACGCGCGGAGGCAGCGATGGAAACAGCCGCCGCGCGTCATACCGCACCGGCCGGTAAGACATTTTTCGGCCGCTGGCACCCTTCAACTCGTCATACGCAAGCATTGCCCCAACTCCGCACAGGCTTCGCACACAGACCTTGCAGATCACCCCATCGAGGCCTTAGCCTCGCAACCCATAGTTGAATTTTCGTCGTCAGCCTACGATTCGTCTGATCGCGAAATTCATATTGGTTAATGATTTATTAACAGCTGCATAAACGATTTAACATTTCCTGTCAATGCTTTGCGCTGGCCGGGCGACATTTTGGCTGCCGCAGGACGCCAAGGATTCGTGGCCGGAATACGTGGCTGTCCGGTTCGCGTGCGGGCGCGCCGGCTTGCGACAAGATCGGACATTTCCGCGATCATCGCGCGACAAGCGCTTGCCATGATCTTCTTTTTTGCGGGGAAGCGTCATGACGATTGCGCATGTTTATACGGTGGCGTTCCAGGGGATCGAGGCGCGCGAGGTCGATGTTCAGGTTCACATCGGCGGCGGCACGCAAAGCATCTTCAATGTCGTAGGCTTGGGCGACAAGGCTGTCGCCGAGAGCCGCGAGCGCGTGCGGGCTGCTCTGTCCGCCATCGGGCTTGCGCTTCCCTACCAGCGGCTCACCGTCAATCTCGCGCCGGCCGATCTGCCGAAGGAGGGAAGCCATTACGATCTGCCGATTGCGCTCGGCCTGCTGGCGGCGATGGGCGTGCTCCCGGCGGTGGAGGTTGCGCGCTACACGGCGTTGGGCGAGTTGTCCCTCGATGCGCAGATCGCAGCCGTAGCCGGCGTGTTGCCGGCGGCGCTGGCGGCTTCCGAAGCGCAGCGCGGCCTGATCTGTCCGGCGGCGAGCGGTGCGGAGGCCGCCTGGGCCGGGCGGATCGAGATCGTAGCGGCGCCCTCGCTCATCGGCCTCGTCAACCACATGAAGGGCGTGCAGGTGTTGAGCCCGCCAAAGGCCCGCCTCGCCGAGGAGGCGATGGCCGTACCCGATCTCAAGGACGTGAAGGGGCAGGAATCCGCCAAGCGGGCGCTCGAGATCGCCGCCGCCGGCGGCCACAACATGCTGATGATGGGGCCTCCCGGCGCCGGCAAATCGATGCTGGCGGCGCGGCTTCCCGGCCTGCTGCCGCCGCTCGATGCGCGCGAGGCGCTAGAGATTTCGATGGTCCAATCGCTCGCCGGCGAATTGCGCGACGGGGCGATTTCGCGGCGACGGCCGTTCCGCGCGCCGCATCATTCCGCCTCGATGGCGGCGCTGGTGGGCGGCGGCTTGCGCGTAAAGCCGGGGGAAGTGTCGCTGGCGCATCTGGGCGTGCTGTTCCTCGACGAACTGCCGGAGTTCCAACGGCAGGTTTTGGATTCGCTGCGGCAGCCGATCGAATCCGGCGAAGCGGTGGTGGCGCGCGCCAATGCCCATGTGCGCTATCCCGCCCGTTTCCAGCTGGTGGCGGCGATGAATCCGTGCCGCTGCGGCTATGCCAGCGAGCCGGGCCGCGCCTGCGGCCGGGCGCCCAAATGCGCGGCTGACTATCAGGCGCGCATTTCCGGTCCGTTGTTGGACCGGTTCGACATCCAGATCGAAGTCGCCGGCGTCTCGGCGCAGGATCTGGCGCTGCCGCCGCCTGCAGAAGGCACCGAAGCGGTGGCCGCCCGCGTGGCCGCGGCACGCGACACCCAGCGCCGGCGCTACGAAGGCCTGGGCCTGCGCGCCAACGCGCAAGCCGAAGGCGAACTGTTGGACCGTATCGCGACACCCGAGCCGGCCGGCGCGCGGCTGCTCGCCGATGCTGCGGAGGCGATGCGTCTGACTGCGCGCGGCTACCATCGCGTGCTGCGCGTGGCGCGCACCATCGCGGATCTCTCAGGCGCCGAAACCGTCGCCCGCATCCACCTCGCCGAGGCGCTGTCGTATCGGCGGCTGGGGCAATTGCCGTGACGCGCAGTCGCCGCGTTATACCCGGCTGGAGCCGACCATTAAACATTGTCAGGGCCGGCGGCGGTCCATAGGCAGAATTGCGTATGTCGCATGGCTGCGGTCGCCGGTAGCCTCGCCGCTTGCAATATTGCGCTGTCGAGGCCCATTTGGACTGCCCCCAATTCACCGTTTGCATTGTCGACGACGACGACGCGGTGCGGGACTCGCTGTGCCTTCTGCTCGAGTTGTACGGCATGACCACGCGTTCCTATGGCTCGCCGGGTCATTTCCTCGACGAGGCCGGAAGCCACGCCGATTGCCTGATATTCGACCTGCACATGCCCGAAATGACCGGGCTCGAGCTTGCCGAGACCTTGCGCGCCCGCAGCATCTTCACACCGATCGTCATCGTCACCGGGCGTGGCGATCCCGTTCTCGCGGCGAGAATGGAGCGCGCCGGCATTGCGGCGGTGCTTTCCAAGCCCGTCGGCGAGGCGGAACTTATCGCCGCCCTTAACAAGGCCGGGCCAGAGGGTTAACGATTTCCGGCCAAAGTCGAGCTCATATCCTCGATCGCCGAGACGACCCCGTCCGCCACGCGCCCCGACCGGGCGGCGGCGACAAGGGCAGCGACCGTCCGCGCCCACACCGCATCGCCCGCGCCGGCATGAGCTTGGCGGTCCGCCAGGACCTCGGCATAGCGCTCGCCCAGCGACAGGAAGACAAGGACGCCGCCGTGCTCGTGCCGGTTCGCAAGAATGCGCGCGGCGAATTCGCGATGGGCGAGCTGAGAGGCGCGGGAATGGCGGATGCGGGCCGGAACCAGCCGCACACGCAACGGCCACCAATCCAAAGCGAGGCTCGAGACGACGAACACCGCGGCCTGGATCGCGAAGACTTCGCGTCCGCCCATATGCGGCAATAGCAGCACCACGATTCCGCCCGCCATCAACGCGGCGAGCGCGCCCCAGACGAGCGGATAAAGGGCGTAGCGATCACTCGCATTCACGATCGCGACGCCGATGTGGACCGGGCAGCGCGCCTCGGCCGCCCCGGCCGCAGCCCGGATACGCTGCCTGTCGCTCGCGTTTAATCGTGTCACCAATGCCCCGAAGCGCCTCCGCCGCCGAACGACCCGCCGCCGCCCGAGAATCCGCCGCCGCCAAAGCTTTCGCCGCCGAAGCCTCCGCCATAGCCTCCGCCGCGGCCGCCGAATCCACCGAGCCCCCCAAGGAAAAAGAGCGGCCAGAAAAAGCGGCCGAACACCAGCCACACCAGAACCAGAACGACGATGCCCCAGGGAATGCCGCCGCCGTCGTCCTGGCCCTGATCCGAAGCGGGATATTGCGGCGGCGAAAGCGCAACGCCGCCCAGGAGCTGCAAAACCGCCTGCGTTCCCGCCAGCACGCCGCCGTCGTAATCGCCCCGCTTGAAGGCCGGTACCATGTAACGTTCGATGACGATCTTGGTCTGCGCGTCGGTCAGCTGGCCTTCGAGACCGTAGCCGACCTCGATGCGCACGTCGTGCGAACTGGGAACGACGATGACGAGCGCGCCGTTGTCCTTTCCCTTTTGCCCGATGCCCCAGTGCCGCCCGAGCTGATAGCCATATTGTTCGATCGGGATGCCGCCCAGCGATTTGAGCGTGACGACGACGATCTGGTTCGTCGTCTGCCTTTCCTCGGCATCGAGCATCCGGTCGAGCCTAGCGCGCGTGTCGGGCGACAGGATGCCGGCATCGTCGACCACGCGTCCGGCAAGCGGAGGAAAGCTTAAGGCGGCGCGCGCCGGCGACAGCAGGAACGCGACCGCACACAGCGCGATCAGACCGGTCCATCGAAAGAATGTCGGAGCGTGCGCGCCGAGTTCGATCGTTCTCAGAATTGCACCTTAGGGGCTTCCTGCGCCTGCTGGCTGATAGTGAAGGTCTCTTTCACTTTGGCGTCGGGATAAAGCGCCGCCGCAATCCAGCGACCCGGAATCGTGCGCAAGGTCGTATTGTAGGTTTGGACCGCCTCGATGTAATCCCGACGCGCGACGGCGATGCGGTTTTCCGTGCCTTCGAGCTGCGCCTGCAGCGCCAGGAAGTTCTCGTTCGATTTCAGATCGGGATACCGCTCGCTCACGACAAGCAGCCGCCCGAGCGCGTTGCCGAGCTGGGACTGCGCCTGCTCGTATTGATGAAAGGCTTGCGGATTGTTGAGGACGTCCGGCGGCAAATTCATCTGCGTCTGCGTGGCGTGCGCCCGCGCTTCGGTGACGGCCGTCAGCACGGTCTGTTCCTGATGGGCGTAGCCCTTCACGGTCGCCACGAGATTGGGGATGAGATCGGCGCGGCGCTGATATTGATTGAGCACCTCGCTCCAGGCTGCCTTCACCTGCTCGTCCTGCCGCGGCACATCGTTGATGCCGCACGAAGCAAGACCGAACGCCAGCATGAAGACCGCGCCGATACGGGCGGCCGCACGAACAACAGGATGCGACATGGATGCGCCTCTCCCCAAAACCGTGGCCCCAAACCCCTTGCGTTGTGCCCATCATAGGAGCCGAGCGGCACCCCGGCAATGACTGCCGGAAACACGAGAGATTCGCGACCGACCGAAAACTCCCCTATGGTTCCCAGGGCCCAAGGCGGGGGCAATACCACCGTGAAAGTCGCAGCAATCGCTTATCGCGGACAGACAATACGCGGTCCACGACCGTGTTTTCATTCCCGTCGACTTCGACAGCGGCGAGGCGCTGACAGGCTTTGCGCCATAGGCGACATACCCCCGGACAGGCGACGATGAGGCTATTTCGACAACCAAGGCCCGGCGGTTAGCGTTTTCGCAGCCCAATTGGTGCGATCGACTGCCCCACAGGCGAGCATTGCGATGAACGAACAGAATGCCGACGCGCTCTTCGGGCAGGCGGTAGAACACCTTCTTGCCGGCCGACTCGCCGAGGCCCTGGCATTATACGAGACGATCATTCGGTCGAACCCTGGTGCAGCGTCTGCATATTGCAATCGCGGCATCGTTCTACAGTTGCTGAACAGATTCGACGAGGCGCTCCAAAGCTATGATCGCGCAATAGCGCTTAAGCCCGCTTATGCCGATGCGCACTACAACAAGGCCGTCGCCCTGAAAGAACTCCGTCGCCCGGAGGAAGCCGTTCGAAGCTATGACGAGGCGATAAAACATCAGTCCCATCACGTGGCGGCCCATAACAATCGGGGAATTGCGCTGGGCGAGCTCAATCGCCCGCAGGAGGCACTTCGGAGCTTCGATTGCGCGATCCGGCACAAGCCGGATTTTGCACAAGCGCATTACAACCGAGGCAACGTCTTGAACGATCTTAGGCGTTTTGAAGAAGCTCTTCGGAGTTTCGACGCCGCGATAAAATTCAAACCCGACTATGCGGCGGCTTACAACAACAGAGGCAGCGCGCTCCAAGATCTCGGTCGCTTGGACGAGGCCTTCGAAAGTTTTTCTCAAGCCTTGGAGCTGCAGCCCGACTTCGCGGAGGCGCACGCGAATAAGGGCAATGTCCTCGAAGCGCTTAAGCGCCTCGATGAAGCCCTTCAGAGCTATGACCGGGCAATCGCGCTGAGACCGGATTTCGCCGGAGCGTATTTCAATAAAAGCACCTGCACGTTGCTGGCGGGACGGATGGAAGAGGGCTGGCGCCTTTACGAGTGGCGAAAGAAGAGAGCAAACCCCACCGGCTTGCTGAATTGCCCGCAGCCGGAGTGGTCGGGCAAAGAGAGATTGGACGGCAAAATCCTGTTCGTCCATGCCGAGCAAGGGTTCGGCGATACGATCCAGTTCTGCCGCTATGCACTGCTTGCCCAAGAGAGGGGCGCAAAGGTGATCCTCGGCGTTCAGGATCCACTGATGCGCCTCATGAAGAGCCTCGGTCCTGCGATCGAAATCGAGGGATTCGAGATGGCGCCTGCCGCGTTCGACTATCACATCGCGCTTTTGAGCATGCCTCTGGCGTTTCAAACTACCCTGAGTACCTGTCCGGCCAAGGTGCCCTATCTAAGTGCCGAGCCCGGCCTTGTGGCGAAATGGAAAACACGGCTTGGCCAGGATGGATTTAAAATCGGCATTTGCTGGCAAAGCAACAAGCAGGTGGGAACCGATATCGGCCGCTCGTTTTCGGTTCGCCATTTCGAGGCTCTGGCGAGATTGCCCAATGTTCGCTTGATCAGCTTGCAAAAGGGCGACGGCGTATAGCAGCTGCTGGACCCACCTGCCGGCATGAAGATTGAAACTTTGGGGAACGATTTCGATGCCGGCCCCGACGCCTTCATCGATACGGCTGCGGTGATGGAGTGTCTCGACCTTGTCATCACCTCGGACACGGCAATTGCGCATCTTGCAGGAGCGCTCGCGCGCCCGACCTGGGTGGCGCTCAAACACGTGCCCGATTGGCGCTGGCTTTTGGATCGCCCCGACAATCCCTGGTATCCCACGCTGCGATTGTTCCGCCAGCCACAGCCGGAGGATTGGACGGGCGTCTTTGCCGCGATCCGCGCGCAAGCGGCCGGATGGACCGGGTGAAGGGTCAAGGGCGCGGTAACGCGCCAACGGGCCTCGCGCCGTGAACGAGCCGGATCAGGACGGCGTGCCGAATTCGAAATCGCCGAGGAACGTGTCGGCGTCCTTGAGCTGCAAGATCGCGTGCCGGGAGGACGCCCGCGCTGCCAGTTACTTCTTGCGTTTGCGCTTTTCTTCTTCTTCGCCGCCGCCGCCGGCGTAGCCGAGCACGTCCACGGTGATGATCGACTCCTGCTCGTTGGTGCCGCCGGAAGCAGTCTGGGCGGCCTGCGCGGCCTGGGCAGAAGCCGCCGCGGAGGAACTTGCGCTCGTCTGTGCCGCCACGTTCACCTGCGCGGTGCCGGGAATGCCGACCGCCGTGCCGCTGACGCTGAAGTTATTGGCGTTGGCGACGGTGAGCGCCGCAACGAAGAGGTTGCCGGCCACGCGCACGCCGGCCGCGCCCGCGTCCACCGTGCCGCGCGGGGCGATAAGGAACACGTCGGGTGCCGGAACGCCCGGCGCCGGCTCGAGCGCGGCAATGCCCGCGCCGGTGACCCCGCCCACGGAATTGACCTGAGAATAAAGGTCCGGGTCGGTCTCGAATACGACGGGTGGGAAGTTCGACGACGTTTTGGGACCCTGGCCGGCATTGAGATTGCCGTTCGACGACCACATGGCGATGTTGCCGCCGGCTTCCGTGAACAAACGGCTCTGATTGAGCAGGAAATCCGTGTCTGTGAAGGTATCGATCGAGCCGTCGCGCAAAGTGAGAATGCCTTCGTAGCCGGCAGGGATGGCGGTAATGCTCGAAGCACATGGAACCATAGGCTGGTTTCCAATACATCCGAATATTTTGTTTGCAATACTCAGGCCGGCATACAGCTGGCCCCCAATGTAGGAATGCCGCGCCGCCTGATCCGCGGTCGCCACCGTCGAGCCCCCGAGGACCCGCCCGCCCGGTCCCAGGATATAGATGTTGCCGCCGCGCGTGGTCTCTATGGTGGACAGACGCAAGTCGAGATTGCCGGTCTGGACGAGTTGGTTGGCGCCGTTGCCGCCGCCGCCGAGATTGTTCTTCGTGTAGCCCAGCGACGCGGGGAACAGCAGGTTTACGGCGGTATAGCCGCGGCTATAGACCTTGTAGGAGGCCGACGCGGGAATCGAGGTCTGCGTCAGCTCGTTGAAGTAGACATCGTCGAGCAGAAAAATCTGCTGCTGCAACTCGGGCAGCGTGACGAAAATGTCGTAGGCTTGCTGATACGTGACATTCGTCGTGCCGTAGGCGGTTTCGAGCGCCGACGCCGCGTTCGCCTGCATCCATTGAATGAGAATGGGCTCATAGATCGGGTGCGAACGGTCCGCCACCTGGTTCGTCTGCTCGAAAAGATAATCGGGCAGTTTGGCGACGTTCGCCGGGTCGAGATAATAGTCGCGGAAGCCGTCATAATTGGCGCCGGGACCAACACCGAACTCGACATAAACATCGGCGCCGGTTGCCGGAAGATACGGATTCCAGTCGTTGCCGACTGACAGGATACCGCCGCCCCAAGAAAGCGGGCCCGAAGGGGCATAGTCTCCGAGCAGCCCGTTCGTATCGGCGGAATTGAGGAAGGGCCCCGCATCGCGGCCGGCTTCGAGGAAGAAATATCCCGGACCGCCGATCACGAAGCTGTTGCCCTGAAGCGCCGGTTCGGGAACTCCGGCCTGAACCTGGCCATTCACGTAGGCGTACGGCTGCGCAACAATCGTAGTGCCAACGATATCGCGTCCGGCGACGATGCGCGTGATGTCGCTGGGCGAGAGATTCTGCCCGAAGAACATCATGTTGACGATGTCTTGGCCCGCCCAGATGCGTGCTTGCTTGGGAAGGGCCACGATCATGTCGAGAATGTCGCCTCCCGCATCGATGCGCACGGGATAGGGATCGTTCAGATGCGTCGGCGTGCTGTCGTGATAGGTCTGGAGCACGGACTGCAACGTGTTGGGGAACACCGCAGGAAAGCCGAACGGGCGGCCTGTGCCGGCGAAGCCGACGCTGGCGGGAGAGAAAATCGAGAAAACTCCTGGCAGCAGGCCCGGATCTCCGTCCTCCATATCGATCGTCACCGGCATGATGTCGGCGCCCGCGAAGAGACCGATCTGCCCGGTGGAACTCGGAAAAAGCACGATTTGATAGGCTTGGTTCGTAACATTCGTGTACGACGCCGCCAAATCCAGAGTGCCGGTAAGCGATACGGCCGTCAGCGAGCCCGGATAAACCTCGGAAGAAACTCCGTTCGTCGCCTCGTCGGCCGGCGTAACGATGCTGAGATCGAAACCCTGCGGAGCCTGATTGTCCACCGTGACGCTTCCGTCCGACAGGATCGAGAGTCCTGCAGTTGCAGAGTAGAAGCCGTGTGCATCGAGGTTGTTCTGCTCCGGCGCAACGCCCTTCGAGGTGTCGGATGCCTGAATGTATACACCCAAGGCTGAAATACCTTGGAGCTCGACTGTCCCGTCCGCGACGATAGAGACCGTAGCATCGCTCAGGCGCAGGCGGGGCGTGTCCGCTATGGCTGCGTCGCTAAAGCCGGACGGCACTTCGAATGTGCCGTAGCTTTCGATATCGCCGCCGGCCGAAATCGCGGCACTGCCTTCGGCGATATCGAACCGGCCGCCCAGGATATCGCTTCCGGCGCTGATCGCGACATTCCCCCCGCCGAACTGCATGAGGCCAAGCGTTGGAAGAAGCAAGGAAGGGCTTGTCACATTGGCGGTCGTCACCGACGTATCGCTCGCCACGGTCAGGTCTACAATATCGTTGCCGGCGCTTATAGCGATATTGCCGCCGCCCAGCGCGCCGACGCCTTCGGTAAACAGCTGCGGGTTAATCAGAATGTTGGTGACATCGCCGACGGAACCGACGCGCCACGCCTGATCGGGACTACCGATCCAGGGAAAAAATCCAGCCACGCCAAAATATCCGCCGCCGTAACCGGTGGTGAGTTGCGCCGCCGTCCAGCCGTCACGACGGGAGAGCACGTCGTGGCCCGCAGTAAGCGAAATACTGCCGCCACCCGTTAGATAAACCGGATTGGCGATTTCGATTCCCGCGTAGCCGTCGCCGAATTGTTCGAGGGATTTGGTAAAGAGGACCGCACCATAGGTGTAGGCCGGCAAATCGTAAGAATTGAGGTTGTCCTCGGCTTCCAGGTACTGCGACGGGTCGATCGTGAACGATTGGCCGGTCAACTCGTCGACCACGTTCTGCATCGCAAAATCGACGAGATGTCCGGCGGTATAAACCGGCGAACCGCCGAGCTGATAGCAGGGACACGATGACGACCCGTCCAGCCCTACCGAAGTCGCGGTGTTCTGGAGGTTGATGTCTTGCGCCGCCGCCATGTCGATCGACCCGGTCCCGGAGCGCACGAGCGTTGTGTATGTCGTTGGCGGCGTCGTAAGCTGATACTTGCTCGGCGGAGGGGGGGTGTATTTGGCGACGATCTGGCCGATATTCGCTTCCATTACGTCGAGCATGAAGAGGTTCGCGATATCCAGACTCGTTTCGATGCCGGTAAGAGTTGTGCCGTTGTAGACGGGCGTGTACTGGCCGGCATACTCCGCGAGAAAGCTTTGGGCGTCTTGCGCGATGAGATTCTGCACAGACGGCTTGGCCTGGGATAAATCGATGAACGTGAAGGAATTCGCGTCCGCCTGAGGGTTCGCCGACAGAAATGCCAAGTACCAGGAGCCCGCAGTCAGATATTGGTCTCCCACCTGGAAATCGAGCTGGTCGGCGAATTGAGACGTTCCAGGAGTGGCCGAAAATGTGTAGGTGCTTCTTCCCTGAACGACAACGCTGCCGCTTTGCCCCAGCACGGTGGCTAAGGGATTGACGCTTGGCGCGCCGCTCGCCGCGCTGAGATCGGCGCCGGCGACCAGTTGATAGGAGGTAGAAGCCGCAGCCACCATACCGCTTGCAGTAGCGACAAGCGGGAAGACCTGCATGCTCGACAGCGCGTCGCCCGCACTCGTGCCCAACGCTGCCGGAGAATTCGCCGCATCGCTGTAGGGTAGCGGGTTGTAGAGAAAATTCGAAAGCGCGCTGCCGAGCGAAAGATCGATATAGTTGTCTGGCAGCGAGCCCGGTTGCCAGTTCGTCAGGCCGCTGCAGTTTCCCTGAGAGCAAACCGCCGCCAAGTAAGGCATGTAATATCGGTTTCCGCCGCCCAACGCGACGTTGAGGTAGTTCGGGTCATTCTGATCGCCGAGCTGGAAGAAGCCGTCGGTGATGCTGCCATTGATGTCCAGATTGCCGCCGGCGCGGATGGTGAGAACGGGAGCCGCGCCCAGAACCGACGCTCCGACGCGATAGTCGAGCCAGGTGTAGTTCGCGAAGATCTCTCCTTCGGCGCCGGGCACGACATAATACTGGCAACCGGACGTGCAGCCGGGAACGACCGGCATCATGAGCCCGGCGGCGACCGCGGCGGGAATGTCGACGACACCGGCGCCGAGATTCCAGTTCGAGGCGAGCACGATGTCGCCGGAATAATCGAGCTCCACGCCGGGGCGCGCTTGGAAGCCGGGCAAGGAGGTAAGATTGCCGAGCTTGGCGTAATCGGCGGAGATGTCGAAGGTCTGAATGAAGTTGACGGGCGTGCCGGCCGGCGCGGTACACGAGGTCGCGCTGGCCGTGCAAGACAGGAAATTGACTTGTCCTGCTCCGGGCTGCGCCGTTAGGTCGAGCACAGCCTGGCCCTGCGCGTTGATCGTGACTCCGACGTAATTCGTGTTTGCCGCGATGTCTGCCAGGTTCCACCTCTGAAAACCTTCCAGATTGATCGCGCTGGCGCCTTCGATGTTGCCGGCATAGGTCATGTTGACGGTTTCGGTGTCGCCCTGAATCTGCACAGGCAGGCGGAAATTGACGGTGCCGCCGGTGTCGCCGGGCACATAGGTGTAATAGGTGGTGCCGTTCATCACCATCGGCACCAGCCGCGCCATGGTTTGCGTGGCGGCGACATCGATCACCGCGCCGCTGTCGACAGCGATCGCGCCGTTTTGGTCCGTCCCGATATTGACTGTGCCGCCCGTCGCCTGGCGCGGATCCAGGCGGCCATAGCCGTTGGCGTGTGCATCGATCAGCGCCGTGCTCTCCAGCGTGACGCCGTCGATACCGTAAAGATCGACTTCGCCGCCGTTGGTGCCGGATACATTGATGGTGCCGGCAATGTCGACAAGTCCGCCATCCGCTGTCAGCGAAACATCCTGCGCCTGGAGCGTATCGCCCGTCGCGAGCATCAGATCGCCCGTTCCGGAATGGACGGCGATGCTGCCCGTGAAGTCCTTCGGCCAGCTACTGGCGAAAGCGGAGAGATCGAAGGCGGCGCCGGTATCAATCGACACCGAACCTCCGCCCGAAGGCGCGCTTGCATCGATTGTGCCGGAAAGATTGACATTCCCATTCGGCGCGGCGAGCGCCAGCGTGCCGGCCGTGCCCGATGTGCCCCCGATCGAGAGCGTTGTGCCCGACGCGGTATCGATGTCGCCACCCTGTGCGATCAGCTTCAGCGTGCCGCCCGGCGCCGAGACGGACTGGGGATCGGCGGAGTTGCCGAAGGTCTTGGCATAACTGGGCGTTTCGAGCGTGGCGCTGCCGGAAAGATCGATTCCCGTCGACGAATTTACTGTGAGCGTGCCCGCGGTAGCCCTGAGCACCGTATCGGTGATCGAGACCGAGTCTCCGGCGATCGACAATGACGAGCCGGGCGTGCCGGCGGGATCGGGCGCTGTCGCGCCGGTGGGATTGGAGATCGTGACGGCGCCCGTGGTCGTCAGCGACAGGCTGGGCAATGGCGCGTTCTGGTCGGGCTTGAGCGTCACGGCACGATCGCCGATGAACGGTGTTTCCATGTTGAGCGCGGCGGTGCCGAAATCCATTGCGCTGGCGCCCGCGCCGAGCAGGACGTTGCCCTGGACGAACATGCCGTTCGAAGCGGCAAGCGTGACCGCGCCGCCGAAACCGTAAAGATCCGTCGTGCCGGGATTGAAATCGATTTCCTGAGCGTTGACGTCGAGCGTGCCGGTTCCGCACGTGCCCAACTGTCCGCAAGTTTCCGGCACAAAGCTGGAATCGATCACGCTGCTGGTATCGGCGAAAGCGAGCGTTTGAGCATTCAGCGCGACGGCGCTGCCGTCGAGCAGCGAAATGCTTGGAGTGTCGAATGTCACGTTGGCGAAATCGTACGCGCCGGAAGAGAAAGCGACGGTTCCCGTCTCCGGCGTGATGATCGTCAGCTCGCTCGCCTGCGACAACAAAGCCTGCAGCTGCGGCGTGACGACGAGGCCCGAAAGCCCCTGGCCGTTCGATGTAAACGTCACCTGGCTGGCGCCGAAAGCCAGATCGCCGGCCGAAAACGTGGCGTTGGCGGCGACGCTCATATCGGCGCTCGAGTCGACATAGATGGAGCCAGAGTTCGAGGCGTCCGTGCTGGCGCTCAGATCGACGGCGCCGGCCGTCAGGATTCCACCCGGCGCGGAAGTGTTGACATTCTCCCGCGTGACGAACCGTTGCGGGGCGTTGGCGACGCGCAGGAATGCACCCTGCCCTGTCATACCCGGGGTCGATCCGTCGATGACGTAGTTACCGGTGAGGCTCCCCGACACCTGCCCGGTGGCCGTGATCGTCGCGCCGTCGGCGAGCGTGATGCTCCCACTTGCCCCACTGGAACCGTCATCCACCGCGAGAAGCACCTCGGGCGCGCTCAACGGATGCGCGGAATCGTTCTCGACGGTGATGGATGTCGAGGTGATGTCGAGCGACGTGGTGCCGTCGGCATTGTCGGTGCGCACGCCGCCGATGAGCAGGCTCGCTGCGTTCAGATCGGTGAGACCTCCGGCCGTCAGCACGATGGCGCCGTTGCCGGACTGTCCCGTGTCGGTCGAGACGATGTCGAAAGCGGCACCGGTGATATCCACTTCCGAGCCGCGGCCGCCGCTGGCAGGCGCGGTGAGGAAATCGCCGCCGATCGACAGCGCCTGGGTGGGCGCGAGAATCAGGCGGCCGGCGTCGATCGGCAGGCGCGGGCTTGTCTCATCGGCGTGGGCGGCGAGCGCGGGGAAATAGCTGTCGCCCGAGGTAATCGCAATCTGGGAATACTGCTCGAATACCTTCTGCGACTGTACTTCGAACGCGCTGACGGACGAGCTGCGGGTATCGGTTCCCGCCACGCCGAAATACCCCGACACGATCTGCGTGCCGTCGCTCAGGCGCAGCGACAGACCTGGCGGAGCGTTGGTGCCGATCGTGCAACCGCTACTGTAACACAGGTCTTGCACGATGCGCATGCCGCCGGGCAGCATGGCGTATTGCGCAGGCAAAAGCGTGTACCAGCCGGCCGCAATCCCCGACGCGCCGGTCAGATAGACGCTCTCCCCGGCGTTGGCGGACGAATAAAGATCGCTGTAGTTCGCCGAATAGATCGGATCGTATGGCGCAACCGCGTTCGACGACAGCCCGGGAACGATCGCGTAAACTTGCGTTCCGCCCGGATATTGATAGCCGCCGTCGGCGCTGAATTCATCCGAATTATAGCGGTTCAGCACGTCGCGCGAACCGCCGATGCCGGGGATGAACTCGTACGCCGTGATGTCGCCGCCGCCGGTCAGATCGATGGTTGCGCCCGAATCGATGGCAACCGAGCTGCCGCCGAATTGCAGGATGCCGGAAGGAGGCGGGTTCTGAGCGGTTAACTGAGAGGAATTTGTCGGCGCGAAATACCATTCGGTCTGGTCGGTGGTGGTTCCATAAGGAATGCTAAGGCCATTGGCCGAGACCGACGTGATACTGCCGCTCGTCGCCTTAACCGACACGGTCGCCGGCGCGTAAACCGCGGTGCCGCCCGGTAACGTAAGCTGTGTGCCGGAGCCGATGGTGAGGCTGCCGAGCGGAACGCGGATGACGCCGCCTTGGACGATGTTCGCCGCCTGAATGATCAAATCGGCACCGGCGGTATAGGGCGCGCTCGGCGTCGTCGACGTGGTACGGCCGAAGGTGATCGTGCCGTCGAGACCTGTGTATGCGGGGTAATCTGCACCCGTGGAGGTGACGTAAAAGGTCGAGCCTGTCGCCGGATAGACTTGCGCCGCATCGATGGTGAGATTGTCGTTGACGGTGAGCTGGCCTTGCAGTGTCTGAGTATTGGCGGTAGTTGGCGGAGCAAGGCCAAGCGCGAGATCGGGCAGCTGCACACCGATCAGCCGCACATCCCCGCCGGCCTCCAGCGTCGCATTCGCCACCGAATTGTCGAACAGGACGGCGCCGAAGACGTCGATATTGCTACCGGCAAACGTGACGCTATTGTCGGCGGCCGTGCCGACGTTCGGGTTCTCGACCATCTGAGCGATGCTTTCGAGACCGATGTAGGGCGCATCGATCGTCAGCGCGCCGCCGGAGGCGACGACCGGCACGTAGTAATCGTTGTTTTGATCCGGCGAGTGCATCCCGTCATAGGGCAGAGACGTCAGGAAGAAACCGCGCGGCAGCGAGATCGTTGCGTCGCCGGAGGACGTGATGCTTCCCCGGGCGACCAACGTAGCAAAACCGGCCGCGGAAATGTCGGCCTGCGAAATCGGGGTGACGAGTGTGCCGAACTGCGGAGGCGGTGGCGGAGTGTCGTGATAAAAGACCGGATTGAGCGCGACGAGCGTGCCGCCGAGCGCGGATGACGCACCGCCTTGCGCCAGAATCGTGGCGCCGCCAATCGAACCGCCGTTCTCGAGATCGAGGGTGCCGCCATTGCTCCATTCCGGCGTCGGCGTGTACAGGCCGCCGGCGCCGGGTACGTCGTAGACGTCCGATGCGCCGGAGAGGTTGAGCGTCGATCCTGGATCGGCAGTCAGCTGTTCCGGCAGCCGGTAGCCCTGGGGATCGGTCGCCGCATAAATGCCGTACAACGTCTGCTGAAACAGCGCCGTCGTGGTTTGCTGTTGCGCCGGCTCCTCGAGCGTCCCGCCTGCGAAGAGCTTGCCGGTTATAAAATCGGTCTGGTTGGGAGCGGCGGCGTAAGGATTGCGAATGCTCGCGCCCGAGAGATCCGTAACGCTGCCGGCGCCGAGATGAACACCCTCGCCGAGCGGCAGCGTTCCAAGAAGATAAATGTCGTAATATGTTGCCATCTCGGCATTCGTGCAGCCGGTGGCCATCGCACACGAACCGGTGTACCATGGATTGCCGGTGCTGGGATCGACAAGGGACGTCGTTGCGGACTCGTCGATGCTGCCGTCGGGATTGATCGAGAACACCTCGGAAAGACTCTGCACGCCGATGCCCCAAGGGGAGTATGGGGTAGGATTGATGCCCCCCGACGTATCGAAATTCAGCGGTTGGACGAATATTCCCGGCAACGTTTCGACCTGATCGATCGTTCCGCCGGGAATGCGGATGGTGCCTTCGTTATCGAGCTGAGACACCGTAAGCACGCCGCCGGCGTCGTCGATCAAGCTACCGCCTTGCGCCACCTGAAGCTCGATCAAGCCGCCCAGCGTGAGATTGACGGCTTTGCGATCCCAAGCGTCCGTGGGAATGGACGGTTGCAAAACCGAATAGATATCGCCGCCGCTCGCCAGCCGCCTTAGCGCTACCATCTGCGCGGCTTCCAAAGCCGGATTGCCCAGCGCGAGCGCGAAATAGGACTGCGAGAGATCGAGCGTCTGTCCCGCACCGACGGTGAGAACCTGCGTGGCAAGGATCGCGTTGTAGCCGCCGAGGCCGTTGTCGAACGTATTGGGAATGAGGTCCGTCTTGTAGGACGTAATGTTATAATTCGCGAATCCCGATTGCGAGAAGAAGTCAAACGGCAGCTCGGTACCGGTGGAAGCGATGCCGTCGCCGAAACTGATGGCGGGCGTAACGAGCGTGAAGGTGCCGCCGCCCGCAAATCCTGCCGCCCGGATCGTTCCCGGTGCGATGGCAACACGGGCGTTGATCGTGCTGGGGTTGATCGGAACGATGTAGTCTAGTCCGTTGTAGTCGGTCGTAACGCGGAAACCCGGAATTGCACCTTCGGCCGTGCCATTAATGGCCAGCTGAAAATAAGCCGTATCCTCGATAAGACTGACATTGCCGCCCTTTGCGGACATATTCAGCTGACCGGTTGTCGAGACGTAACCGCCGCTCGACACATCCAGCAGCGCACCGGAATTGATGAGGATGCTGCCGCTGAGATCCACGTTGACGCATGGCGTCGCTGTCGACGTGCTGCAGGTTTCCGCGTCGGCCAGCGTCGTGCTGCTTGCGTACTCGAGCACGCCCGGCGCGGCGTTGATGTCGATTGTGCCCCCATTGATATAACTGCTGCCCTGCAGCTCGCCGGCTGCCGCATGGTAATCGTTGGTCCAAAGCCCGCGCGTCGAGAGCGTGCCGTTGACGACGACGTCGAACGACCCGAGCTGCTCCGGCTCCGGCACGAACACCGAACCGTAATTGGGATCGACGAAGACGGTCTGCAGGTTGATCGTTCCGGAGGGGACGGAGACGTTGCCGTCGACGGTGATCGTACGGCCGGCTTCGGCGTCGAAGCGGCCGCCGGGAGCGAGCGAGAGATTGGCGCCCGGCTCGACCGTAATCTGTCCGCTGGTCGCCAGCGAAAGATCGCTCAGGCCCATGGACGACAGCGCGTCCGCCGATAGCGATATCGTGTCGACGCGATCGAGCGGCAGATAGGAGGCGGGATCGCGCGTGGGAACGATCAGATTGCCGCTGCTGTCGATCGAGATCGATTGGCCGTAGGCGAGACTCGAGGGTAATGGCTGATAATCGGACTGACTCACGATGTCGATGTCGCCCGCCCCCGCAAAGCTCAATCCGCCACTCGAATTGTTGGCCAGCCCCTGCACGAACAGAAAGCCGCCGGAGGGAAGCTGCGAGGGTGCTGCCTGCAGGTTGCGCGAATCGCCATAGACCGTCGACGCCGCCGTGGGCGCTTGTGCGTCGGCAAGCTGCACGGGGCCGGGAAAGGCATTCGCGTAGACCGTGCCGTCGAGTACGATCGTCGAGCCTTTGAGCGTGAGCGAGCCGGCGTCGCGCCCTTCGGAATATTGACCCTCGTAGTGCCGGCCGTCGAGCACCGGATCGGCGAAGCTCTGCATCATGCCCCAGCGGGGCTGCGCGGCGACGAAGCCGTTGTAAATTCCCACAAATGTGTCGTTGGGATTGGCCTCGGCGATGTTGACGACATTGCCCGCCGCATCGATCAGGTTCGTGGTCTGCACCCAGCCGGCCTGATAGGTGACCCAGCCGCCGTCGAGATCGATCGCCGCGCCGGACTTGACGGTGACATCGCCGGCCAGATCGACGCTCTCGCCGGAAAGGGTGGGATTGTAGCTGGCGGCGCCGAGAGTGACGTTGCCGCCCTTGGTCATGAGCTGTTCGACCGTGACGCCGACCTGCCGGTAGTAGGCTTCCGCGGGAACCAGCGGCGAGCCGACCCAGGCGACGCCGTCCGAACTCACGCCCGAGATTCTGGGATCGACATAGACGGTCGCGCCGTTCAGGAAACCGTTTTTGTAAATGCTCGAATCGTTCTGCAGATCGTTCTCGGTGACCGGCTTGATCGCAATGGAGTTGAACGAAGCGGGAACCATCACATTGGGAATGCCTGCAACATCGATCACCGCCCCCGTATCGATGAAGACGCGAGACAGGCCGACGCTAGAGGATTGATCCACCACCGTGCCCGCACCGGACGGTACGCCGACGTTCACGTTGCCGCCGGGCGCGTAGATCATCGCGTTCTGCTGAATTTCCACAAGAGATTGATCGCCCCCGATGTCGATCTGCGACGGCTTGAAATCGGCGAACGAGACGGGATCCTGCGGAATCGTCTGAGCGCTCGGATCTGGACCGATGGCGATGGTGCTGCCTGTCCCAAGCTGGATGTTTTCGGCGGAAAGCTGAATGTAGCCGTTGCGCGAAGTGCTGGTCGTCGCCTCGAGCACGCCGTCATTAATCACGCCGCCCAAATTGTTTGTCTGCAGCGACACGTAACCCTGCGGCGCCGATATGATGCCGCCCGGCGCGTTCTCCACATATTCGCCGGGAACATAACTGTCGCCCGAGAGCGAAAATCCGCGGATGTTGGGCGTCGCGGATCCCGTAGCGCCGCTGGAGCGCTGGGCAGTAACGAATGTACTTGCCTCCAGGCTGACCTGACCTTCCGGCGAAGTGAGCGCGCCCTGGTTGATTACCTGCGGCGCAGCAAAGAGAAGGAAACCGTTCGCATTGGTCGCAATGTTCGCGCCCGCCGCGATCTGGACCGGGCTGCTCGCATTGAGAGTGCAGCTGCCGGCGACGCAGGTGGCGGTCTCCGAAAGCGTGTACTGGGGCGTTCCCGGAATCGCCTGATCCGCGAGACCTAGCAGACCGTATTGGAGGAAGTTGGCGTTGCGGTAGGCGGCGCTGTACGGGGTTTCCGTGCTCTGGTCGATCGCGTCGCCCACATCGAGGCTGGTCGCAATCAGACCGTTGACGTTGACCTGCGAGGCGCCGCCGAACAGGATTCCGTTCTGATCTATGATCAGGACGGTGCCCGGAGCCTTGATCGTGCCCAGAATTTGCGCCGGCGACGTGGAGGTTCCCACCACGCGGTTGAGCGCGATCCATGACGGCTGGCTGGTGCCGTTCAGCGATTGATCGAAATTGAGTGTCGTGTTCTGGCCGACATTGAACGTTTCCCAGGACAGGACGGCGCGCGGCTGCGTCTGCGCGACCGTCACGTTGACCTTGCCGCCCGAGGTGGTCTGCGTTGGCTGGTCGGCACCCTGCCAGGTACTCAGTCCGGTTGAATCCTGGACCGCAGGCAGTGGATTGGGTACGGGTTGCAAGCCGCCGATCACAAGCCCGTCGGGCACGCTGCTGTTCTGGCTTCCCAAGACCGCTTGGCGTGCGGCAGCCTGCGCCTGTTGCGCCAGGCTGACGGCTTGGGCGACCTGGTTCTGGTATTGCAGCGCACGGGCGGCGGCCGCACTCATGCCCGCCGTGTTGACGCCCTGGTTGGGACCCTGCGCTTTCATCATCGCCGCGATTTGCACGTTCGACGCACCCACCGCGGCGCGTAGCGCCGATAGGCTTTGCGCCTGCGCGGCCGAGGTCGCCCCCGCCGCGATCAGCGCCGCCAGGCTTGCACCGCGGAGCAATCTGCCCCGCAGCCCCGCTTTTCTTGCTGTCCAGATAGTGCCGCTTGTCATTGCCCCCACCGTTGCGCGAAAGATGGCCTGATTGGCTCAATTGATACTCAGCACCGCCGCCCGTACTTTCACGACGATCATACTGAGCCCCGTTGCCTCCGAGGCGGTCGCCATGACCCCGGAAATGCTCCAGGCCTCGTCCGCGGCCGCTTTCTCGGAGAGCTTTCACACCGCCGACGACACCGAGCCGGCAGTCGATATCGGCGAAAAATCGAGCATCCGGCTGATTTCTTTGCAGGCCGAACACTGTTCGGCTTTCATTGCATTTTTATGACGGTTTGTTGAAGCTTGCGTGTTTCGTCTTATCTTGCGCCTGCGGCGGCGATTTGCGCACAATTTCTGCTAAGAGAGGCGGCGACCATGCGGTAAGGCCGAAAAGTCGCTAAGAGCAAAGTCCCAACACACGAATTCCCTCCACTCTTCACTTGAGGGCAGGACTATCGCATATGGTTCCAAGGCTGCGGCGGCGCTTTCAGCAAGTCAGTTGGATTTCTGGGCCTGCGTCGGCGGCTTGACCTTGCCGGGATCGAACTTACCGCTTCTGAGCTTATCATCGTAATCCTGCGCGGCGTTCTCGAACTCGACGCGCTTGATCCGGATGAAGGTCTCGTTGGCGCCCAACGCATCGCCGATGTCGAAATTTTCGTAGGCGTCGAGAATTTCGTTGCCGGTTTTCAAAAGCGCGGTGTTCTTCGCTTCGCAAGCGTCGGCCATGGCCTGCGCATTGGCCAAGTCGGTTTGCAGCTTGGTTTGATCGGACTGCGCCTTCTGTGCCGTGGTCGTCGCCTGCGTGACGGCGTCCTTGTACTTGGACACCTCGCCTTGCGTTTCGCGTGTCTGCTCGCCGTTCGAACGGCTGCGCGCGGCTTCCGCCGTCGCGGCCGCCAGCTCGGTCTTCAGCCGATCGCGCTCCTGCTCGGCCTGCGCCTTCTGCGCCTGCAGCGCGGCCTCGTCGTCCTGCAGCTGGTGCAACTGGTTGACGGTTGCGCGCAGCTGATCGCGTAAGCGGTCTTCGATCGATTGCGCATGCGCGGCGGAAAGGGGGAGCAACGCCACCAGGGAAATTGCCAGCGAAGCGCATCCCGCCCCTTTCACGCTCAAATTGTCATGGCCCGGTTTCGCGGAGCGAAATCCGGGCCACCCAGTTAGCGTCGGAGATGATCCACCTGGGTGGCCCGCCTTCGCGGGCCATGACAATTTAAGTTTGAGGGACGATGCGCGCAGCTTTCCCATCTCAGAAACTCGTGTTGAGGTCGAATTGGAGCACGTCGATGGCAAGCGGCGCCCCGTATACCTGATCGGCGCTGTACCATTGGGCGCTCAACCACGTGTTGTCGAAAACACCCAGGGACGCCTTCAGGAAATATCCCTTGGCGTTGGTGCCGCCGAGATGGAAATCGGAATCGGTGAAGGCATCGAGCACGGCATCGGGCTGCAGATATTTGTAGCCGACAGCGACTTTCCAATCCCACCGCGATTTGATGACGGGATCGCCGAACGTGACGCGGCCCATGAAGGCGTTGGGGCCGCTCTTGTAATAGTAGGATTCCGCAGCGGCGCAGCTGGTGGTCGGCGGCGGCGCATTGAAGTTGGTGATCGGCGTCACGCCATAGACCTGGCAATTGCGGAATGCGACGCCGGGGTCGTAGGCGAGGTTGCGGACGTAGTCGGCATCCAGGATGAGATGATATCCGGAGAAGCCCGTCTTGAGGTCGAACGAGGTCGTCGCATCGAGCTCGTGATAATTGTACGACAGCCCGGCAAACTGCGGCTGCGAATAGGTCGTCGGATTGTTCGGATCGGGAACGACGTTGCGGATCAGAAACAGCGTGTTGCCCTTTTGCATGAAGGGCGGCCGCGTGTCGTCGCTGCTGCATTGCTGGGCGCCCAGATAGATGGCGCACGGCGCCGACAGCTCGCCCTGGGCATCGACGTAGTAATAGATCGCGACGGCTGTATCCCAGTTGAAGTCGGGGGTGGTCCATTCGCCGCCCAATTGGCCGCCCAACAGCCATTCCGTGCGATCCGGAGATTTCGCCACACTGTTGGTCGGGAAATTCGCATCGATATAGCCGATCGGGAAGGCACCGAGCGTTTCGAAAACGCCCCAGCCTAAATCGGAGCGCGGCTTGGTCCGCGCCTGCCAGGCTACGCCGTCGAAGCTGAGCCGGTCGTAGAAGACGAGATCGGTCGCCATGAAGGGATCCGGCATGCGGCCGAGATCGATCGATGCCTCCGGAAACGGCTTGAGATCGATGTAGCCCAGACCGAGCCAGATATCCTTTTTCGCGAATCCGCCGCCGAACAATTGCGTCGTCGAGAGCGGTCCGTTGTCCTGGCCCGTGTCGAGCCGCAGCGTCAGGCCGACGTCGTCGGCAATCTGCGCAAATAGCCCGAAGCGCGCGCGCAGGATGAGCTGGTTGACGCGATCCTGCGTTGTATCGAGAATCGGCGGATTGAAAGAGGTGACATTGGGATTCACCTGAATCGGACCTGTGGAATTGAACGCTGCGAAGTTGACGAAGCCATCGAGGCCGTCGCTGCCGATATTGTTGGCGCCGTAGAAATTGGACTGGTCGCGGATGTTGAAATCGCCGAATATGCGAATGCGCTTGGTCCATGAGGGCACGATTTCCGGCTTGGCCCAGTTTTCCGCTTTCGCCTCGGCGAGCACTTCGTCTTTCACCTCGTCGCGAATCTGCTTCTTCACGATTTCCGGCACGTAAGGCACGCGAATGGTTCCGGGCGGCGGCGGCGCCGGCACCGGAACGGCTTGCGCAACGGAGGCGGTCTTGGCGCGCGCCTGCTCGGCCTCCGCTTCGGCCTGCTTGAGCAGCGCCTCGCCGGCCTTCTGGGTGATGACGCCCTGCTTCACCAGCAGGCGAATGAGATTGACCGTCACGCTCTGCGACGGCTGGTCGGCGCTTTGCGCATATGCCGGCGCCGCTGCAAGCATCAGACACGCCGCAGCCGCAAGAGCGATTGCACGCGCAGACGCGGCGACGCGCAGACCACGCGCGCGACGTTGACGCGCGTAGCGCAACAAAGGATCTTTACAGGGAGGCAGTGAGGCGGTGAGAAGCCACGGATACCTCACTGTCTCGCTGCCTCCCTCTGATTTTTTGTTTTGCTCGCTCGCCCGCGTAAACACCCTCATCGCTCGCCCCTACGATTTTTAAATACTCTTGACTACTTACCCGGCCGCCCGCCGTCCGCGCACGGTGATGCGTTGCGGGAACTCGAGTGTCGACGGCGGCGGCTCGTCGAGCGCCGGCATCGCTTCGAGCGTCGCCACCAAATCCTGGTCGACCTTGGCATCGCCGCTCGATTGCAAAATCTCGGCGCGCGTGATGCGGCCGCTCTCATTCACCCAGATCGCCACATCGGCGCTGAATACCAGCCGGTTGACGCGCTCGTCGTTCTGAATCGCCTGCTGCAAAGCCGATCCCATGTAGCGGCTGTAGGTGGCGTCGCCGAAACCGCCGCCGGAGCCGACTTCGCCGCCGCCGCTGCCGGCGCCGACACCGAAGGCATCGGTTCCCGCCTGCGCCGGACCGTTGATCGTGATCGGCCGCGGCGCTTCCACCTGTTTGGGTTGCTCCGTCGGCTTCTGCTCTTCCTCGACCTTCTTTTCCACTTCCGGCTGCTTTTGCGGCGGCGGCGGAGGGGGCGGCGGCGGCAGTGTCGCGACCAGGGTGGGAAGGGGCGGCGCTTCGCGTTTCACGCCGCTCGTATCGTGCAGAAAATAGAGGATGGCACCTGCGACGGCGAGCACGAGCGCGCCCGGCACCGAAACGGCGCGCAAGCGCGACAACCAGCCGCGTTCTTCGAATTCTTCGTAAGTGTCCGACATCGCCGTCAGCCCTGTTTTTTGCCGGTCACCAGGCCGACATGAGGAAGATCAATGCGCCGCAGCAGATCCAGCACATCCATCACCTTCTGGTAGGGGACGTTCGAATCGCCCTTGACGATGACGGGAAAGTCCGGCGTCAGCGCTTTTTGCGTCCGCAGGCGGCTTTCGAGCTCGGGCAATGTCACCGGATAGGCGTCGAGGAAAATCTGGCCGCTGTTGTTGATCGTGATCGCCTTGGTCTGCGGCTTGGCGAGGCTGACCGAGGAACTCGCCTTGGGCAGGTCGACCTTGATGCCCTGCACCGACGCGGTGGTCATGATGATGAAGATGACAAGCAGCACATAGGCGAGATCGAGCATCGGGGTGATGTTGATGTCGTCATAGGGCTTGTCGTCGTCCTGGACTTGCATGGCTCACCTTTCTTCGCCCACTCGCGCCGAGATGGGATGCCTTTCTATTGCCTTCACCACAAAGGACACTAAGGACACGAAGAAGCACGAAGCCAACGAAGGCATCGCGGCAATCAAGCCGAAGGCGCAGGAATTTCGTGACACTGTCTGCGCTTCGCGCCGGAGCCACAACTGACGCCGCCCCCCTTTTAAACTTCGTGTCCTTAGTGTTCTTTGTGGTGAAAGGGATTTGAAAAGTTTCGCCGCTTTGCGGAGGACAAGGGGAGACGGACAGGACATATCTTCGTAGCGCCGTTCGCGTGCCAACTGCATTTGCATCGCTCCTCTTATTCGGCCGCCCGCGCGAATTGCTGCGGCTTGAACAGTTCTGCCACGCGCGTGACGAACTCGTCGGTGAACACATGCATGTTCGCCGTGACGTTCTTGTTGCGGATGATCAGATAATTGTAGCCGAACAGCGCCGGAATGGCGACGGCAAGGCCGGCAACCGTTGCCAGAAGCGCCGCCGAAATGCCCGGCGCGATCGCATTGATGTTGACGTCGCCGGCCTGCGCAATGGCGGCGAAGGTGATCATCACGCCGACCACGGTTCCCAGAAGACCGAGGAACGGTCCGCCGGAAATCGAGATGGTGAGAAAAACCATGTTGCTCGCCAGACGCTGGTTCTCGCGAATGAGCGCGGCATCCATCAGCGCGCGCAAGACTTCGATGGCCTCGGCATCGAGCGCCAGCCTGCCGCCCTGGCCGACGCGGCGTTCCATTTCCTGTTGCGCCACATGATAGATACGCCAGATCGACGAGCGCGCGAACCGGCGCTTCTCGGCGGGGTTCACAACCTCCTTCTCGATGACGAAGGGATCGCCGCCAAACTTCCGATACACGGCGAGGAACCGGTCGTTGGCCGTGTCGACGGTGCCGACATAGCTGCCTTTGGTCCACATCACGAACCAGGACATGACGGCCATCGCGCCCAATATGCCGATGACGATCCAGGCATCGGGGGTGACGTGGGCGACGATCACTCCGAAGAGTCCGAAGCCCATGCCCGATTGCTTCTCGTCGACCCCGTAGGCGACAAGGCGGGCATTGGGCCCTTCGCCGAACACTTCGGCGAGCAGCGCGCCGGCGGGCCGCGCGACCTTGGAAATCCTCACCTCGTCCATTTCGCCCGCGAAGGACGCGGTGGTGCCGCCGGTCGCGTTGGCCGGCTCGCCGCCGATGCCGGTAGCGGAATTGAGCGCCGGCAATGCGCCCGGCTCGCTCGCCACGCTCTTGCCGTTGACATAGAGCGCGATCGTCTTGCCGTCGGCGGTTGCGGCGACGTGAGACCATGAACCCGATGCGATGGCTTGCGTCGCGCGCAGGGTGCCAAGTCCGCTCGCCTCGACGAACGGGACATTCCGGTCCAGCCCCACGACGAGCGACGAACCGCCGTCGCGGCGCACGTAAAGTCCGGCGCGGGATTGCGGCGCACCGGGTTTCACCCAGGCGCCGAACGTGAAGCTGCCGCCGGCGGCGACGGCCAGCGACGGGCTGGCCGGAACGGTGATCGCTCCGGTGCCGGAAAACCGCGCGCCCTTGCCGACGATGGCGCCTTCGTCGATCCCGGCGGGCGCATTCTGCGCGTTGTTGCCGTAAGCCGTCGCATCCTTCGGCGGCGTGCCCGCCGCATCGTCGAAGTGATAGACCAGCGCATAATCGGCATCGAACGTGCCGGCGGCATCGGCCGCCGGCGTGGCTTTCTTGTTGCCGTAATAGAGCCAGATCTGCTTCGTCGTGCCGGCGGGGAAATCGGGGATGTCCACCCACGCCGCCGCCACGCCCAACAGCGGATCGAACTGCTCGATGTGAAAGGCGAGCGGCGTCTTGTCGTCGGCGGCGACGAAGCGCAGATCGGTTCCGTTGTCCATCGCATCGCCGAAGGAAAAATTGCCGCTGTGCAGCCGGACGAGAACCGGAACGCGGCCGATCGAATCGGCAATGTTGGCGCCCTTGGGCGTGGTGTCGATCGTGATCTGCTTGCGGAAGGACCAGTCGGTCTGCCACCAGGCGGCGGCGGGCTGCGGCAGCAGCAGCGCGGCGAGCAGAAACCACGTCCATTGCCAACCGAACTGCTTGAGACCCCGAGCCACGAATGCTTTACCCGCCTCCGCTTGGGGAGGCTGACGAGCCTGCGTGTCTGTCGACGAGTTGTTCATCTGGCGAGCCGGATGGGGGGTGGAGGTTGGACAGAGGGTTTCGATGATGCGCGCCATCGCTCCCCCCACCCGAAAAATCCTGCGCTTCGCTCCGGATTTTTCGGCCTCCCCGCGAGGGGGAGGCGGGTTCGCTTTACGGTGCGTGGAAGGCCAATGCGATGCGTGCACATCGTAGCCCACAAACGGAGGGGGGAAGCGCGGTTCATGTCGAGCGGAATTCGCTCTCAAGCCTTGCGCCAATCTTATCGTTGCGCTCACGTCAGAACTCCGCTTTGAAGGTAAAGCTCGTCACCGGCTCGAAGGCCTTGGTGTCGGGACCGGCGATCAACGGCCAGGCCATGTCCACCGATCCGGAGAAATGGCCCAGCGCCGCCAGCCTGGAGCCCACCCCCGTGCTGGCAAGCCGGAAGAATTTTTGCTGGCTCGCAAGAGGATCGAGCACCCAAACCTCGGCGATATCGCTGAAGCCGAACAGCCGCCAATCGTCGACGAACGAGCCGATATAGGGTACATAGGGGGCCGCCGAAGGGCTGCGAATCTCCAGCGAGTAGTCGAGGCCGTCGTCGCCGATGGCCTCCGATTGCAGATAGCCGCGCACCGAAGTCAGTCCGCCCGCCGCGAACTGTTCGGTGGGCACCAGCGGCTGATCGGCCAATTGTCCGGAGAAATGCATCGCCGCCTGGATGTCGTGCCAGAACGACTGCATCACGCTGTAATCGAGATTGAGGTGCACGAAATTGCCGGTTGCGTCGAAGCGGGCAAGCTCGAACTCGCGCGGCGTCGAGCCTAGCCCGCGGGTGCCGAAGGTGGCGGAGATCGTTGCGTCCATGTTCCAGTCGGGCGCGGTGCGCGAGACCGAGTAGGAAACCGAGATCGGTACATATTGATCCGTGACGCAGGAGGAAAGCACGGCGCTCTCCTGCGTGCAGACCGTGGGGCTGGTGATCGAGACGTTCTGCAGGAAGTGGTTGAAGGTCGCGCCGAGGCTGAGGTTGTCGGTGAAGTCGCCGATCGAAGGCAGGGTCAGCATCCCGCGGGCGCTGATGGAATAGCCGTCGCCCAAAACGCCGGTTCCGCCCAACGTGTTCACGAGACTGTTCGATTGGTAGCCGGAAAAGAACAGCGACCACGGCGTCCCGTAGATCGGCGCGAAATAGGAACCCGCGAACACCTCGGTCTTGCTCACGTCCTGCGGCGCCGTGAGATAGGTGAACGACAGCGTATTGCCGAGCTGCCAGAGATTGTCGTAACGCGCGCTGGCAAGCAGGCGCAGAGCCGGCGTATTGGCGCTGTGATCGTTGTCGATCTCCACGCTGGCATGCAACGGCAACGTGTCCTTCACGCGCAAATCCACATCGACCGTCCCGCTCTGCTGCCCCGCCTTGATGACCGGCGTGATCGTCCGGTCCGGCAGGCGATTGAGCGCCGTCAGCTCGCGTTGCGCCGCGGTGAAATTGGGCACCTGGCCTTCGGCCAGCGAGGGAACGGCGCTCTTGACGAAGCTGGGAAGCACATAACGCGAGCCCACCACCCGCAGCCGGCCGATGGGAGCTTCCGCCACATGCAGCTTGACGATGCCCTCGGTCACGGTTTGCGGCGGAATCTCGACGACGACCGACTGGTATCCGTGCTCCTGATACGCCCGCTCGAGCGCCGTGCGCGCGCGCTCGACATCCTGGCGCGTGCGCTGCGGCCCCAGAAAGGGGTAGACCGCGGCGGCAACGGTATCCTCGTCGAGCTTGGTGTTGCCGTCGACGTCGTAGGCGTCGATATCGACGCGCCGTTCGGAAGCTTGCGCCGCGCGCTTGTCTTGCGGCGCGGCCGGCGCGGCGGGCGATGGCGCGGCGGGTGATGGCGCGACCGGCGCTTCCTGCGCCGACGCGCCGTTTAGCTGCGCAGCAAACATCGCTGCGGCAGCCCAAACGCCGAGCGCGCACGCCGCGTCTCCGACGCAAGCCGGCAAAGGCAGCACTTTCCCCAACAAGCAAACGCCTCCAGCTTCACGCGAGCCGATATTCCCGAGCGATGACGCGTACCCCTAGCCGAGAGCCCGCATCTATTCAACAACGTAAATACTACAAATAAGACATATCTTATCTAGATAGAGGTTCTACGACGGCCGGCCAATCCGGCGTGTATACCCCGGCAGATGCCGTTCCGGCCGGCCGTCTTAAAAAATTCATACGACCTTCACAGGACCTGCGCATGGCGGAGCTAAACGCAGCGCCGGTAAGGACGACTCGCAAGCACGAGTGGGGAAGCCGAAAAAGGGAAGCCAAGGTCGCGCCGCGACAGCGTTCGGTATAGCACGCGCGGCGAAATCGAAATCGTATAGTCATCAAGCGGCCATGATCGGATAGATCATAAAGGCCGCTGTATTCGTTTTGAACAATCCAAGTATTGTCTTGGCATTGATCCATCGTTGTGAATTTTTGTTGACATTGTGCCGGCCCTATTGCGGTGCGTTAAGATTTGAATATAGTGCGCGGCGTTCAGTGCGGGACAGATCATCTTTCTCGAACCGGGAACAAGATTGTCTGCCAATGACGAAGCCAAGTGTTCGGCCCGGCGTCGGCAAACGATCGCTCAGAGAAGGTCTTCTCGTGGGATGACGATCTGCAATATCCCGCGCTGCGTTTTTCCGACATTCGAACTTTTCGTTCCGGCATCAACCAAAGGAGATGAACTGAGATGCTAAAACTTCACCACCACTTGCTGGCGTCTGCTTCGTTGGCCCTCGTGGGCTTTGCGGGCGTGCAGCAGTCCGACGCTACAACGTGCAACGGCTCGACCAACTGCTTCGGCTCCGCCGGCCCCGGCAGCGGCAGCTATACGTTCGGCAGTGCCGACATCTATGGCGCCGGCTCGACGCTCATTGCGCCCTATTGGCGGCAGATGAGCGACTGCTACGGCGAGCCGGCCGACCTCGTCCAGACGACGACCGCCACCGGCACGCCGACCTATGTCGACGAGCAGCTGTTCAACTACACCACAGCGCCGGCACAGAACTGCGCCACGTCGCATACCAACACCGCTATGACGGCTTGGTACATCAGCAGCGGCTCGGGCGGCGGCATCGCGACCCTCTATGCCCACGACAGCACGGGCAAATGGACAGGCGTGCTCAACACCAACGGCCCCCAGACCCTCGGCAACATCATGTATGCCATGTCGGATGCCGGTCTTGCCAACTCGACCGACGTCGCTTGCTACAACAACGGCAGCTGCACCGAGCAGGGCAAAGCGGTTATCGGCACAACAGCTACGCCTTGCGGCAGCACGGGCACCTACGCGATCCCGGCTTCGTGCTTTGGCCCGGTCATCCAATACCCGATTTCGGTCGACCCGGTTGCCATCGCCCTTCCCTCCAAGGCCGTCTACGAGCAAATTTCCGGCGCCGGCAAGCCCAACAAGTCCTATAGTTTCACTCTCCCCTTCCACGTCTTGCGCCTCAGCGAAAACACGCTGTGCGGAATCTTCAATCGCACGATCACCAACTGGAACGACACGCACATCACCGCCGATAACGGCGGCACGCTGCTCGAAGGCAAGGGAGACCCGACGCCGTCTGGCTCCTGGAGCGTTCCGATCAACGCCGTCGGCCGTTCCGACAGTTCGGGCACGACCTCGATCTTCACCCGCCATATTGCGAACATCTGCCGCTCCTTCCCTGGCAACCAGTTCACGGACGGTGCCACCACTCTGCCGTCGGCTCTGCAAGGCAACACTTACAGCGTGACGTCGCCGAACTACCCCGGCATCGACCAGTCCAACAAGATCACGCTCGCGCCGGGCAACGCCGGCGTTGCCCAATACGTTGCGGTCACCACGTTGCCGAACGGCAAAGGCAATCAGTGCCCCGGCGCCTCACTCCCGGCCGGCTACAGCGATTGCATTCAGCAGGCGCGCGTCGGCTATCTCGGTGCCGACTACGTGGCTCCGTATGTGTCGGGCAGCCAGACCAACTCCTACAACCTCGAATCCGCCGAGCTTCAGAACAAGGCGGGCACTTGGGTTAAAGTGAGCCCCGGCGCCGCACTGGTGGCGTTCACCGGGATCAACCCGCCGGAGACCACCAGTGCCGGCAAATTCTGCGGCTCCGTTGCCTCTTCCACGTGCTCCGGCGGCGACCGCACCGATGTAGGCCAGTGGGCAGAGAGCCCCAGCTATACTCAGCCGCTGGCCGAACCGACTGCGGCCGGGGCCTATCCCTTGGTCGGCACGACGCAGGTCATTACCTATCAGTGCTATGCCGACGCCACGCAAACAGCCAATTTGGTGGGCGAGCTGAACTACATCGACTCGGCTAAGATCAATTGGTCCGGGAAGAATATTCTCGCAGTGGCCGGTCTTGCGCCGATGCCGAAAGCGTGGCGGTCGGCCATTAGCCAGGCGTTCCTGGCCGGCACCGATGCTGAGGGCCTGCAGATCGCGACCGTCGGGTCCGGCGGCACCGATGCAACCGCTTGCAATGCCGCAGGCCTCACCGGCGGGTAATACCATACCGTCTTAGCAGCCTAGTCTTGAGCGGCTCTGCCTCCGGCAGGGCCGCTTTTTTTCTTGCGAGCCGGAGCGGATGCCGCTCGCCCGCTGCGGGCTAGAGCATCGGACGGTCGATCTCGATTGATGGTCCGCCGCCCTAGCGAGCGCGAGTCGGTTAATCGCGCCTCGCTCCGATGCCGACAATTTGCGTCGAATTCGCTTCAAAGTCTGGCGGCCGGCAAAACCCGACTTCCATCGCTTTCATGGATCATCGCCTCGAAACACCGGGGCGAGACCATGCCGCAAATCGACCGCCGCACTTTGCTGGCAAGCTCGGCCGTCCTCGCGACGGTCGCGGGTTCTTCGCCGAAAGCAGCCGCTTTCGGCCGCGGATCGTCTTCCACGATCACCAGCCTGACGCTCGTCAATGCGAGCGGCACGGCGGCCAGCCCCGGAACGGTCACCCAGCTCATCGGGCTGCCGTTCAAGAAGGGCGACATCGCGCCCGGTTCCTGGCCGCATTTCTCGATCGGCAGCATGGCGGTTGCGTGCACGATCCTGGACCGTCTTGCCACCCGATGGTCCGACGGCTCGCTGAAATTTGTGCCCGTCATGCTGAGCATTCCGGTGTCGGTTCCCGGCAACGGCGCGGTGACCGTCAGCGTTCGTTCCGGCGGCTCGCTGCCGGTAAGATCTGCGCGGCGATTGACTGATTTCCTGGAAGGACCAAGGCCGCAGGTCCAGGTGGACGGGCTCGACAACCTGAACGGCACCTGGGTGATGGATCTGGCCCAGGGCATCGTGGCCAAGACCAAGGTCACCCACTACGGCAACGGAGCGGCCGGCGGCGTCTGGAAAGTGCGGGCGAATGCGCAGCAGAACGGCGTCGATCACGGCCAGCTGGTCTGCGATTTCTATGTTGCGTCCTTGGCCAACCCCGACGGCTCGCTCAAGGGCTTCCGCGTTCTCGGCAAGGTCAAGCTGCCCTATTACGACACGACCGCGCCGATGAACTGGATGTCGTTCTCGCGCTTCCAGCTCTACACAGGCGGGGGCACGCTGATCCGCGATTGCTTCGGCAACAATTTCGGTCCGGCCCGCGCCTATACCTTCGCCTGGGAATCCGGCACAAAGTTTCTCGCCGATTCCGGCTACACTGGCGGCGACTATGGCTATTGCACGCGTCTGTCGTCGACGGGCTCGCTGCCGGGCGGTCTTTCGAGCACGACGAGCTACTTCACGGGCGCGCCGGCCGCCACGACGATCGGCTTTGCGACTTGTGCGCAGGCGCCAAACCGGCATCTGGTTTCCGCGACGACCGCAGGCAGCGGAACGCACAAGGCGACGCCATACCCGTATCTCGCCTATTTCGGCGCGTTGTTTACGGCAGGACCGAGCGGCATGTGGGACTACGTCCAGGCAGACGGCACGGACGGCAGCGACACCACCTTGCGCTGCCAGGTCGACAAATCCTATTGGGTGTCGACCGGTCTCATTCCGCCCTACGATCTCACGGTGGCACCGGCAAGCAACGCCCCGACCGGCTATTGGCCGAACTGCTCCGAGCCCGTCACGCGCTATTTGGAGGAAACCGGCGAACGCAACGATCTCGGCATCATGCCGACATGGTACGCGCGGCATTTTCTGACCCAGGCCGACGTCGACGAGACGGTCGTACGTGTCGTCAGCCTCGTGGGCGGCCACGGTTTTTCCGTCGGGCTCGAGAGCTCCGCCATGCGCACCCACCCCTGCGTCAACAACGGCAGCAGCGGCGCCGCTTACCCGGGAATGCCTGCTCCCAATCCACAATTCCGCTTCATGGCGGATGGAAATCCGTCGCACGGATTCACGGACACGACCGATCGGATGGTTCTGCTTGCCGGATTTTCCCAGCAGGATTCATCGCACATGCCTCAGTTCAACTACTACCCGTATTTGTTCACGGGAGAACCATGGCATCTCGACATGCTGCTGGAACATGCCAACAACGCGGTTTTCCAACGCAACGCTTCTCTAGGCGTCGCCAATATCAGCGCGAGTCACTATTCGCTCGGCAGCGGGAACGGCGGCGGCGACAGGATCCTGCAGGTCGGCTCCAATCCAACCCGGTACGGCATCACCATCGGCAGCAGCGAAACCCGGATAGACGCGTGGGCCTGCGCGCTCGTTGCCGCCGCTGCCGCGATCTGTCCGGACAAAAATCCGGACTGCCCCTCCTACAAGCAATACTTCAACGATATGAACACCGCCACTTGGGCTGCGGCCAACGACATCTTGGCCGCGCTGCCGCCTTTTGCGGCGCAGTACGGGCTATGGGTCATGCCCCAAGGCACGGGCCATTTTGCCATCGATTCCTGGCAGCTCGCTTATCTCGGCGCCGCGGTGGCGCTGGCCGCCAGCGCGACCGAAAATGCCGGCGCGGCGAATGTTCTCTCGTTCCACGTCAAATATTTCGATCAGGTGCAAGCGCAGTTCGGAGGTTGGCACGTCGCCTCCTACCAGGCTATCGCAAGGATGGGCAAACAGTTCGGCGCGCCGCTTGTAACCGAATTCGGCAACATAGCCTTCATCGGTCCGAATTTCAGATGGACGGCCGGCGGATCGTTCGTCATGACGCCGTTTCGCAACTATACGCCTGCCAACGGCGATGTCGTGATGTTTACATCTTCGAGCGGTTCCCAGACACCGGAAGGATTCTCCCAATTCACGCCGTATTACATGGTCAATCTCGACGGCAACACGTTCGACTTGTCTGCCGCACCCGGCGGTCAGGCTCTAAACTTGAGGGATTCCTACGGCGGCCAAGCCCAGTTCTTTATCGTGTCGTCAAACCCTCCGACGACCGGAAGCATGTCCGAACTCGGCGCGCCCGACAGCTACAATTCCGAAATTCTCGGGATGCTGCAATATGCGCTTGCCGTCGGTGCCAGCGTATCGCCCGCGACAGTCGAAGATCTCGCTTATCGCAATCAACTCGCCGGCACCAGCTTCGTTTCCGATCCGAAATGGGCAATGACGTACAGTTTTTTCCAAAGCGCCGCCAGGCGAGGTTTCTCCCGCCGGCTCGCTACAGGCTGACGGCCCGATCGGCTAGAGCGGTTCCGGCAAAAGTGTGCGCACTTTTGCGTCGGGAAGCGCGTCAGAACAATAACTTGGAGCGAAATGACGTTTCGAAGAAAAGTCATTTTGTTCTAGAGCGGCGGACGGTCAATCAAGATCACCCACCTCCGCGGAGGGGAAGTGGGCTGAAGCTCGTGCTTCCACATAAAAGCACGCTGCTCTGTAACCCTACGCCGATGGCCGTCTTGCTGTCGGTGAAGGGACATGGCGGTATAGTCGTATGACTAACCATACGACTATACCCACGACCTCGCGTCTTGAAGTCATCGAGACGGGGGCACGCCGGCGCTGGACGCCGGAAGAGAAGCTGCGGATTGTCGCGGAGAGCCTTTCGATACCGCGGAACGTATCGGCGACGGCGCGGCGGCATGGATTGTCGAACGGCCAGCTGTTCACGTGGCTGCGGCTGGCGCGCGACGGCAAATTGGTTCCGAACGAACCGGGTTTTGTTCCTGCGATTGTCGCGCCGTCGCCAGGCGTTGCGGCAATTTCGGCGGGAGATACGGCGCGTTGCGGACGCATCGAGATTGTATTGTCGGAGCCGCGCCGGATGATTGTGGACGGCGATATCGATCCGGCCGCCATTGTGCGCGTGATTGCCGTGCTCGACCGGCGCACCGGATGATTCCGGTTCCGTCCGGCGTGCGGGTGTGGATTGCTGTGGGCCACACCGACATGCGCCGTGGCATGAACAGCCTGGCGCTTCAGGTGCAGCAGGTGCTGAAGCGCAATCCTCATGGTGGCGATCTTTTTGTTTTCCGCGGGCGCAGAGGCGACCTTTTGAAGGTTCTTTGGCATGACGGGCTGGGCATGTCGCTCTACGCCAAGCGCCTGGAGCGGGGGCGATTCGTCTGGCCGTCGGCGAGCGAAGGCACTGTTGCGATCACGCCAGCGCAGATGGGCTACATGCTCGAGGGGATCGACTGGAGACATCCGCTTCGCACATTCCAGCCGCAAGCGGCAGGTTGATCTCCAACGCCATCCATCCACAGCTGTCTGTCGATTTGTCTTTCCCGTGCGGGCCAAAAGCAATCGCGTTTGCGCGCTCGTTGTGATTCCATCGCCTTATGGCGGGTGCAATTGATTCGCTTCCCAACGATATTGAAGCGCTGAAAGCGCTGGTGATTGCGGCGCGGATCGATGCTCAGACGGCGCAAGGCGAAGTTGTTCGCGTTTGCGAGGAAGCGGCCCGAGCCAAGGCCGAAGCGGCACGTGCCAAAGCGAGCGTTTCGAGCACCGAGGCGCTGATTGCACAATTGAAGCTGACCATCGAGAAGCTCAAGCGCGAGCTTTACGGCGCCAGATCCGAGCGCACGAAGAAGCTCATCGACCAGCTGGAGCTTCAGCTGGAGGAGCTTGAGGCCTCGGCAGCCGAAGATGAGCTTGCCGCGCTGAAAGCGGCAAGATCGGCAGGCGAAAGCTTCGTGCCTGCGCACACGCGCAAGAAGCCGGTCAAGAAGCCGTTTCCTGCGCATCTGCCACGCGAACGGGTCGTTATACCGGGACCGGCCGCGTGCCCCTGCTGCGGCGGAACGAACTTGCACAAGCTCGGCGAGGATATCACCGAGACGCTGGAGGTGATCCCCAGGTCCTGGAAGGTGATCCAGACCGTGCGCGAGAAGTTCAGCTGCCGGGCGTGCGAGAAGATCGCGCAAAGCCCGGCGCCCTTTCACACGCTCTTGCGCGGCCATGTGGGACCCAACGTGCTGGCCATGATCCTGCACGACAAGTTCGCGCTGCATCAGCCCTTGAACCGGCAGAGCGAGCGCTTCGCGCGCGAAGGGATCGATCTTTCACTCTCGACGCTGGCCGATCATGTGGGCAGTTGCACGACGTTGCTTGCGCCGCTCGCCGATTTGATCGGCGCCCATGTGTTTGCCGGCGAGCGCCTTCACGGCGACGACACGCCGATCCCGTTGTTCGCCAAAACCAAGACGATCAAGGCCCGGCTATGGACCTATGTGCGCGACGATGCACCCTTCGGCGGCACCGAGCCGCCGGCCGCAGTGTTCTTCTTCTCGCGCGATCGTGCCGGCATCCATCCCGAGCAGCACCTTTGCCATTACGGCGGCATCCTGCAGGCCGACGCCTATGCCGGATTCGGCGGGCTCTACGAGCAGGGCCGCAAGCCGGCGCCCATCACGGAGGCCGCGTGCTGGGCGCACGCCAGGCGCAAGTTCTTCGTGCTTGCCGACATCGCCTCGCAGGCCCGCAGCCAAAAGGCGGTCCTGATCTCGCCGCTCGCGTTCGAAGCGGTGCAGAAGTTCGACGCCATCTTCGCCCACGAGCGCGTCATCAACGGGCAGTCCGCCGCTGCACGGCTTGCCTATCGACGCGAGCACATGGCGCCGCTGGTGGAAGAGCTTCATGCGTGGATGCAAACCGAGCGCGCCAAGCTCTCCCGCCATGCCGATCCCGCCAAAGCCATGGACTACATGCTCAAGCGATGGGACGCCTTCACGCGCTTTCTTTCCGACGGACGCATCTGCCTATCCAACAATGCGGCCGAGCGCGTGCTGAGAGGCGCGGCACTGGGCAGGAAGGCGTGGCTCTTCGTCGGCTCCCAGCGCGGCGGGGAAAGAGCAGCCATGATGTACACGCTCATTCAAACAGCCAAGCTCAACGATATCGATCCGCAAGCCTGGCTTGCCGACGTGCTGGCCCGCATCGCCGATCATCCTGTGAACAAGCTTGCGGAGCTGCTTCCCTGGAACTGGGCGAAAGACAAAGGCTTGCGTAAACTGGCGGCATGACCGCCGTCGCCCCTCAAAATCACCCTCAACGACGGCAAGCCGCGCACCAAAACCAACTGTCAAGCACAAACGCCCAATCCGATCCGCGGCCCTCGGCGTACGGTTACGCTGCTCTAGTACCTCTGCACAGAGATTACGACCCGTTGGAAGTGATGGCTTTACCGGGAGCGGCGGCTTCCGGCAAAAAGAAGCTTGAGCGGCTGCAATTTATCTTCCCAGCGGTAGTCCAGCTCTATGCGGCGGCGGGCGTTGCGGCCCAGAGACGACCAAGTGCCATCAAGGACGCCGGATACCGCACCGGCAAATTCGCCGGCGGAGTTCTGCAACCAGGAGCTCTTGTCCGGACACCGCCCGCAAGCCCTCCAGCGCCGAAGTGGTGACGACGGCAGGCCGCGCCATTGCCATGGCCTCGAGCACCTTGTTCTGGACTCCGCGCGCGATGCGCAAAGGCGCCACGGCACAAGCGGCATGGGCCAAGTAGGGCCTGGTGTCGCTCACCGCACCGGTAACCCGAACGCCCGGCGACGATGCCAGGCGCCGGACGGACGCCGTCGGATTTGCGCCCACGATCCAGAATTCCGCTCCCGCATGAACCGCACGGATTGCGGGCAAAACGTCGCGCGCGAACCATGTGACCGCGTCGGCGTTGGGCCGATAGTTCATCGCGCCCGTAAACGCGATCGGCGAGATGCCGACCGGATACGGATTGGGAAATGCCAGGCCGGGATCGAAATGGTCGAGATCGACCCCGTTTTCCACAACCGTCACCCGGCTGGCGCATTGCGGCGCGAGAGCTGCGAACGTCTCCTTCTCGGCCTGCGATACGAGCAGCGCATTCTCGGAGCGACTGGCGGCCTCTTCCTCGAGCGACAGGAGCTTATGTTGTTCGTAGCGGTAGATCCAACCAAGCGGCCATATCGCAGAGCGCGCATAGGCACGCCATTTTTCCGAATCCACGTCGACCAAGTCCACGACAATCCGCTTGCCGGCGACCCATTCCCGCACATAGGGGAACATCGCCGAGCAAAATACGAAGATGTCGTCGATGTCGTGGCGATGGACCGCTTGCGCCGCCCAGGCCCGCATGCGCGCGTCCCGGTAGCAAGCTTCCGATATCGATAGGCCTTGGCAAAGGCCCCGCGCGGCACGCAACGCCTTCTGCGACCGCCGCAGTGGCAAGCAATAGACGTCAGCGCATAGGCCGCGAAGCTGTTCGGCATGCCGAGCGTCGTCCGGCGAGTTGAAAAAGCAGCCGAGATGGATTTTGAAGCGCGAGGCGAGATGGCGCAGTATATGATACGAGCGGATCTTGTCGCCCTTGTCGGGCGGAAACGGAATACGGTGCGAGAGAAAGAGCAGATTGTTCACGTGCGTCATCCGATGGAGCGCACGATGGCCGGGCCGATCAGCTTCGTCACGGAAAGAGGAAGTGCGCGCCAGAGCCTGATCGCCAGGCTGAATTTCGGATTGAGAGGATTGAGGTCGGGAAGTTTGCCGGAGCCGATAGGAAAGAACTCATAGCTGAGCGGAATGGGCTCGAAACCCCAGTTGCGCTTGAAGTCATAGGAGCCCGTTCCCACCTTGCTCCGCCCGAAATCGAACTGGCGATAGCCCCGTTCGCCGGCCCGCCGCATGACTTCCCAATACATGAAGTCGTTGCCGGCCAATGTGCGCGCCTCCTTCAAGCCCCCGCCGTAATAGGGCAGAACCAGATCCCTGAAGTAGAAATTCATGACCGAGGCAATGGGCTTGTCTTCGCTGAGCACCGTCAGGATATCGCAGCTATCCGCGAAAACCTCCTTGAGAAGCCGAAAATAGCGTCGAGAAAATACCGGGGTTCCGAGGTTGTGCACGCTGCTGGCATAGATGCCGTGAAGCCTTTCCGCGCCTTGGTCGATCTCAGCCCTGAGCCCATTGGCGATTCCCTTGCGCACGACCGCCCGCTGCTTGCGCGGGATGGCCTTCAAGAGACGTTCCGGATCGGGTCCGATTTCTCGACGGAACGCCGCATATAATCCGCTTCTGACTTGCCAAGGCGGCGGTGCGGCGCTGTCGGAGCGGAACTCGACGCAGCCAACCTTCAGCTCCCGCGCAATTCGCAAAGCCTGCGTTCTCAAGTGCTCGGCAGCCTCGGTTTCGGCGGCCACGATACCCCCTTCGACGCAAAACGCGTTGGAAATCAAGGAATTCCCAAAAAGGACGCTCTTGACCTGCGTCAGTGGCAGCACGCCGCAAACTTCTCCCCCCCGGCGCGCAAGAAGGTAGAAGGTCCGATGCCCGAATGCCCTTTCGATTACCCTCTTCCAGCCGGAGAGATGAAAAAATGTCGCCGCCGGCGCCTGCCGCACGAACGCGTCCCAGGCAGGCTCGTCTCGCTCTTCGAGCAAATCGAGGCTGATGGACGCCATTCAGGAACTACCGATTTCGGCGCAAGCCAACTCCGGTTGGAGATAGACCGCGTCGATTCTGCTCCAGGCAAAATCCTGCAACAGCCGGGCGATACGCGGAGCCATCACGCCGATGTTCAGGTAGTGCCGGAACCGCGATTTCACGGGCGCATCAGCGATGCGAGGCTGACCGACATCGATCTCCCAGGGATGGCAATAGAAGACGCAGGACATCCGATCGACTTCGTTGACGCGTTTTATGCACCAGCGCGACATCCCATATGGCAACAGCCGAAAATAGCCGCCGCCGCCGCATGGGCGATTCTTGTTCAACAGCCGCACCGTAGCTATCGGGATCTCCAGAAAGGAATGGTCGGACATCGGCCGGAACGGACCCCTGGGCGCGTCCGCTAACCCATAGAGATCGTGGGAAATCGGATAGATGCTGGAACTATAGGCGTAGCCCTCTTCCGCCAGCACAGGGTATGCCCACCAATTGGAACGTCCGATGGAAAATGTCGGCGCACGAAAGCCGCGTACCCGGCAACCGCCGATATCTTCGAGCAGCATCTTGGCGCGGCGTATATCCGCTCGAAACTCACCGGGCGTCTGCTCGTGAACGCGTTCGTGCGCATAGCCGTGGCTGGCGATTTCATGCCCGCCCGCCGCGATGCGGCGCACGAGGCCGGGGAACCGCTCGGCCACCCAGCCAAGGATGAAAAAGGTCACCCGCGTGTCGGCGCTGTCGAGCAATTCCAGCAGGCGGTCGGTATTGGCCGTCACGCGCGAAGGGCGATTGTCCCAGTCCGCACGGGGGACGACCGACTTGAACGCCTCCACCTGAAAGTAATCTTCCACGTCGATGGAAAAGGCGTTGACGATCCGGCCGCCACCCGTTGAACCAAGCCCCGCCGTCGAAACCGCAACGTTCATTTGGGGTCCTGCGACTGGACGTATCTCCGAGCCAGGTCGAGAACGCGCTTGAACGCTCTTTGATGCCGCTCGTTCGCCCGCTCGACATGCCGCAAACGCGATTGAAGATCGTCATACGCGCGGCCGACCGCGGCGGCCAAGGAGACCCCATTGGCATGCACGGCTTCGACGGGCGCGCTCAAAGGCCCGAGTTCGAGTGCCAGTTCCTCCGCGACCTTGGTCGCATCGCTTGCTTCAATGGCGTGTTTCTCTTCCAGGAAGCCCAGCAACAACAGGCGGGCGCAGAGCATATTGATGCGCCGTGGCAGACCGCCGGTACGGCGGTGGATTTCTTCGAACGTGTCGGCGAAAAAATGCGGGTCGTCCTTCCACCCGACAAGCGCCAGACGATGCTCGATGTACTTGCGGGTATCCTCCATCGCCAGGGCGCCCAAATGACACGACGCGACGACGCGCTGCCGGAACTGTTCCGACTGCGGGTCGGAAAGCGTCGCCCTCAATTCCGGCTGGCCCAGCAGAATGCACTGGAACGGCGCGCTCGCGTCCAACGTCATGTTGGAAAGCATACGGAGCTCCTCGAAGGCTTCCGCATGGAGACCTTGGGCTTCGTCTATGATGACGAGCGGGCGTTTGCCTTGCTCGTGAAGCATATCGAAGCGCTCCCTGATACGGCCGAGCAACGCCCCTTTTGCCGCATTGTCCGCCGTTACGCGGAAGGCTTCGGCAATCGCGCAGACGATTTCGTAGCCGTCGAGTTGGGCCGAGGCGACGCGGCCGGCCACATATTTTCCGGGACTGAGGTTTGCAAGCAGAAGTTCCATCAACGTCGTCTTGCCGGCGCCGACATCGCCCGTGATCACGACGAAGCCTTCGCGCTGGGCTATCCCGTATTGCAGGAAAGCCATGGCCTTCTTGTGTTCCTGGCTGCCGAAAAAGAAGCGGCAATCGGGCGTTAGCTGGAATGGCGGGGCGCTAAGAGAGTAGAAGCTCTCGAACATGCTCAGTAGAACGCCTTGCGCAATCCGATCGTGAGCGCGTTTTGATCCGAGGGATAATTCGCCAAACCGACATGGCCGTCATGATGAAGGTAATCGTATCGGACGAAACCCGTGAGCGTATCGGTCATCTTCCATCGCAGGTCCAAGCTTGCGCCATATTGATTGAAATGGGCCGATTGATCGCCGTTGATGCCGCCGGTCGTAGCGGATTGAATTTGGTCCACGTCTAAATGGTCGTACCGCGCCGTAAGGGTCGCGTAAAACTGCCGCATCAAAGGCCGCGTCCATGAAAGGGTAACGCCGTGCGAATGCTCCTTTCGTCCGATCAAGCCGGTGATTGAGCCCAACTCGGTCAGCTGTATCCGATTCAAATCTTTCACCGTCAATTGAATCGGAGTGTCGTCAAGAACCGATACCACTGTCCCAAACAGCGCCTTCGTCCGGAACAGCGCGTTTTCCAAGCTCAGCGCGTTGTTGATCTCCGACAGCGGAACGCCATGCACGGGCGCCGGCTCCATGGGACCCGGCACCTGGGTGAGAAGCTGGTCATCGAGCGTGCTTACAACCGGGCTTTCGTTAAAACTGACCCGGCTCAGGATGCCCTCGGGCCCGACTTCGGATTCGTCGTTGTGCCCAAGCAGGAATTGCTGAGCCGTGAGGATGGAATCGGTGTAGTCGGCATAGAAATGGGTCAACGGCGTGACGGACCACGCGACTTCGCCGGCGAAATCCGATTTCAGATCGTGACGGCCATAGGTCAACAGCGCGTAGGAGTTGGCATTCGGCACATACCGGGCACCTGCGCTCCAGGTCGGTCCTTCTCCATCGACATTCGGAAACCTGCCGTCGTGCAGACGTTCGTAGCCTGCCGCCCCGACCGCGAAAAGCCGGCGCGTCAAAGCATATTCGTTGATGATCTGTCCTCGCTCGCGGACGAAGTTGCCGGCTCCCCCTGACGTGCTATTGGAGGAAGATCCACTGAGCGAAATATCGCTCAGCAGTCGCGGAACGATGGTACCGGCCATCATGAAATCGTCACGGGCGGTCTGACCGGTCGTGTCGCTCAGAGCTCCGAGGTTCAACCCCTGTTCCTGGATTGGGCGCGTGTTTCGGACAAACCAAACCTGCCCAATTTCGTAGCGCAGAAGATTCATGCCGACATGGTCGACATAGTCGTAAAATAAGGGAGTTCCGCTGATCTCGAAGATCTGCGTGACAGGAGAAACCTGCACCAATGGATTTTGCAGGCCCAGGCCTTCTCGCGACACCTCGTCCATCAGCCCGTTCAGGCGAAAATAAAGCGAGCCGGGAGCCACGGTCCCTACCGCATTCGTAAATCCGTAGCCCGATACCCTATCGAGTCCGGTATCGTTGATATACCGTCTGTAAGTACCCGTCGCAGCGACAATTCCCCTAAGGTACGGAGTATCGCCGGTGAGCGTGCCTCCGGCGGAAAACAGGGACCCCAGATCGGACCGCTCGTGGCTGGTCGCGCCTTCGACATTGTCGGTGAAGACTTCGTCGACGCCGACATGCTCCGTCAGCAACCAAGGCGGAGCGGTCGTACGCGATTGTGCCAGTGCTTGCTCGTACAGGTTTGACAGTCTGCGACCGTAATAGGCATCGCCGGCGCGCTCGGTCCCGTTTTGCCGCCCCTCGTCGGTCTCGTTTGGCGACGCCGGTTGCCGAGCGAGCGGTGCGGAAAAATACTCCAACGTCTGTGCCGTTGCGGCGCTCTCGCAGCCGGGCGCAAACGTCAAGGCGGCAAATGCGGCCGCAACACCATACTGTCGCCAACGTGCTCGCAACAGTTTGTCCCCTCAGGTGCGAATCGCAATAAATGGAAAAGTTACTCAGCGACCCTGACGTGGGTATCCTGCGTATGAGTAATAGCTATATCCCCGTTCGGTTAGAACCGGTTCCACCTTGTTGAGGACCAGACTGATGCTCGAGCTCATATTGAGCGCGCGAAGCGATGAATCGACATCCTCCCGGCTCGTCCGGAGCGCGCCGACAACCATCAGCGTCTGCCCCGCCAACCCGGCAAGCATTACCGGTTCCGTGCTTGTCAGGCACGGAAGCGAATCGATGATGATGTATCGCCTTGGATTCTGATACACCAGTTCGTCGAGAAGCTGCTTCATGCCTCGGCTTGAGATAAGCTCCGGAATTTCAGGCCGCTCCTTGCCGGATGGCAAGATTTCCAGACCGGGAAAATCGGTTCGCAGGACAAGGTCGCTCGCCGGCGGCCCGTCTCCGGCAACACTATCGACCCAACCTTGATCCGACGGCACTCCGAGATATCTAATGGCCGATCGGGTGTAGGGGTCGGCATCGATCAACAGAGCACTCGTGTCTTTTTCATAAGCGAGCCCAAGCGCAAGATTGATCGCCGTAAAGGTCTTGCCCTCACCGGCCTTGGAGCTGGTGACGAGGATTATCCGGCTTTCGTCGCCGGAGCCGGCCCGTCGTGCGCGCGCGGTCGCCGCCAACACATTCATCTTGACGGCCCGGAATTCGTCGACCGTTCGGGAATTTACCGTGCCTGGAAGAGAAATGCCGCGCGCCGCAAGCTTGGTCTGGTTTATCGTCACCGGCCGCGGACCCGGCGAAGTCGTATCCCCAGCGCCCGGCGCAGCACCGGCCGGCAATGCGCCGTTGTTGCGGTCTTCGCCGTTAGGAGCGCCGGGCGACCTCTCGAGCAGCGCCGCGGCACGCTCCACAACGTTTGGCATGTGCTCGCCCATATTACTCATAACACTCCCCTCGTCAGGCCCGTCACGGACACGATCAAGCCACCGTAGAGCAGTAGCAGCCCGGCGATCGCCGCAGCATAGAACCGGCGGGAATCGTAACCCAAAATGGGAGGAGCTTGAACGCTACCTACATTGGTAATCGTGCCGATAACCGGGAAACCAAGGCCGCGCAACTGCGCCGGCGATGCAAAAGTCGACCTGAACTGCCCCCAGAAAATCGAGGCCATGGCACCGGCAACGACCCCTAGGACAAGAACGAACGAGAACAACACCAGCCGGTCCGGGAATTCCGGATAGACCGGTATCTGCGGCGGATCGAGCACCCGAAACTGCGAACCGGTGGTACCTGCGCTAGCCGCTTCGGAGAGATTGGCCGCTTCCCGTCGCTGCGCAAGCTCGTCGTAGTTTTTCTTGATGATTTCGTAGTCGCGGTCCAAATCCTGCGATTTTGCCGCCACAACCGGCAGGGTTGCACCCAGCGCAACTAAGCTGTTGTAGCCGCTCAGGGCCTTATCCCAGCGGGCCTTGAGTACGGGAAGCTGAGCCTGCTCATCCGCCAGTTTCAGCCGCAATTGCTGGTATACGGGGTTGGTTGCTTGCGACAGATCGCCTTCGGTGCTGGCCTTCCCGTTGGACGCGATCTCCGCTTCCAGTTCCGAAACCGTCTGCTCTGCAAGAAGCACGTCGGGATGCTTGTCGGTATAACGGAGCTTCAGTTCGGCAAGACGACGTTGCGCCGCCGCGAGACCGGCTTCGGGCGAAGTGGAAATGACCGCGCCGTTTGCTCCTATTCTGCCTGCCAAGCCGAAGCTCGTCTTCGAAAGCTGGCCGGCGAGTGCCTTGGTGCGCGCCACCGCTTCTTCGTAATCCTGCTGGGCCCGGGCGGCTGCAGTGCGCATCGCATCCGGCTTCTTCACCCCTTCATCGTCGAAATACACCGCGTATTTTTGTTTGAAGTCGGCTCGACGCTGTTCGGCAGCCCGGAGTTCGATCTCGTAGGTCGCGATTTGCCGGGCCAGGAACGATTGCGCCTTCCCCAATGCGCCGTTGGCGCTCTTGATCTCTCTCTCGGCGAAGACGTTCAGCAGCGCGTTCAGAAAGTCCCTGGCGGCGACGGGATCCGAGGCAGTATAGGAGAGACTGAATATACTCTTGCCTTGCGGGGTGAGCTTTATAGCGCTCTGAAGATTTGTCAAAAGTTCTTGCCGCGCCGTACTGCCCGCCGTCGGCGATATCAAATGAGCGCGCAAAGCCGCCGCGTACAGATTGGGGCGGTTGAGCATCGCCTTTTCCAGGGATGCGCTCGGCTGCCCGTTCGTGTCGATGAGAAGCCCCTTCAAAACCGGCGCCAGAATGCCATTGAGGTCCACGTATGCCCGGGCGTCGGATTCGTAGCGTTGCGGCATCACCATCGCGACGGCCCAACCGACCACGCACACGGTCCAGGCCACCGCCAGGACCAGCCCCTTGCGCCGCCAAATCTGGACGGCCTGCTCAAGCAGCCGCGATCTGAGACTCCCGGCGAGCGAAATTTCGTTAGGCATAGTTCACTACCCTGTGCCGAAGAACGATCGACTTTGCAGCCATACCCGTTACCTCCCGCTTAAAAGAACCGCTGAGGGATGATCAAGACGTCGCCTGGCTGCATCGCGACATTCTGATTGATGTCGCCGTCCCGGATTAGACTGTCCAGATAAACGTGGTACGATTTTTGTGTCCCGTTTTCGACCCGAACGATGACCGCGCGATCGCCGTCCGCATAGCGCGACAGGCCGCCCACATCGATCATCACATCGAGCAGCGACATGTTCGATTTGTATGGAACTGCGCGCGGCAGCACGGCTGCTCCAATCACGCGAACCTGTCTTGCGGCCGGTCCCACGAACTCGGTCGGCGCAACCGTCACCAGCGGATCCTGCACGTATGGCTTGAGCTTGTACTGCAGCTCCTTGGCCAACTCGGTCGGCGTCTTGCCGGCAGCTACGACGTCTCCGACGATCGGCATGGAAATGCGCCCATCCGGCCGCACCGGCACGCGCCCGCTGAGATCCTTTTCGTGCCACACCGTAACTTCCAGCGAGTCTCCCGGACCGATGCGATAATCGGCGGCATTTTCGTATGAAGCAGTCGTCAGACCGACGCCGACGGGAGGAAGGGTAGGACCTTCAGCGCAGCCGGAAAGCACCGCCACTGCCGCAAGAATTGCCAGAGCCCGCGCATAAAAGTTTACCAAATTAGCCCCCTTTGAGCTATTTCCCTGTAATGAACCACCTGATCCGATACCGAAAACGGCGTCATCCAACGCCCGGTTTCATTGCGCTCTTACCGCCTATATGATCGGGAGATTTTGCGGTCTCGGACGATCAGCGCTTGCCAACCGGACCCGTCAAACCCATCTCCCTGCGACCCCACATTTGTCGATTATCATGTGCACTCCTTACACCCACTTCAAGAAGAAATTATGACATGCTCTCAAGTTCTTCGGGCAGCGAGGCGCCTGCAGAAGGTCCGATACGTATATTAACCTTCACCACGCTTTATCCCAGCGCGATACAGCCGAACCATGGAGTCTTCGTGGAAAATCGGCTCCGTCATCTGTGCGCCGCGCATCCCATCCGCGCCGATGTCGTGGCGCCGGTTCCGTGGTTTCCGTCAACGGCGGCGCTGTTCGGGCGCTATGCGGATTGGGCGCGCATTCCCGCCAGGGAAAGCCGAAATGGCCTGGAAATCGCCCATCCGCGCTACCTCAACCTTCCAAAAGTCGGGATGTCTCTCGCGCCGGCCACGCTTTTCCTGGCCAGTCTGGCGCATTTGCGTCGCCATCGGATCGAGTTCGATTTGATCGATGCGCACTATTTCTATCCGGACGGGGTCGCCGCGGTCCTGCTTGGCCAGGCCCTGAACAGACCGGTCGTGATCACGGCGAGAGGCACCGACGTTAACCTTATTCCAAAATATTCCGTTCCTCGCCGCCTCATTCGCTTCGCGGCGCGCCGAGCCGCGGCGCTGATCGCTGTCAGTCAGGCTCTGAAGGATGCAATGGCCGCGCTGGCCATCCCCTCCGAACAGATCACCGTGTTGCGCAACGGCGTGGACCTCGTGGCCTTTCGGCCGGGTGACCGCCAAGCCATGCGGGCCAAGTTGCAACTCGACGGCCGCACGCTGCTCTCCGTAGGCCATCTGATCGAACGCAAAGGGCACGAAATTACCATCGCGGCACTCTCCCGGCTGCCGGGATACACACTGCTGATCGCGGGCGAAGGGCCCGAACGCCAGCGGCTCGATGCCCTTGCCGTCCGGCTGGGCGTCAAGGACCGCGTAAGATTGCTCGGCGCCGTCCCCCATGGGGAGCTTCGCGACTACTACGTCGCCGCAGACGCTCTTGTGCTTGCTTCCAGCCGCGAGGGTTGGCCGAACGTACTGCTAGAGGCAATGGCCTGCGGAACGCCCGTTGTGGCATCGGCGGCGTGGGGGAATCCCGAGGTGGTCTCGTCCGAGGATGCAGGCCTCCTCATGCGTTCCCGAACGCCGCAGGGAGCTGCCGAAGCCATCGAAGCGCTGTTCCGGAACCTTCCCTGCCGCGCGGCAACACGCGCCTTTGCCGAAACCCACAGCTGGGATGAGACATCGGCTGGGCAATTCCGCCTGTTCAAGCGCGTATTGGCCGCGCGAGCGGCGCAATAGAGCTGCGACAATCGGGTTCTGCGGGCTCTGCGACTTTTTATTGCGCGGGCTGCGGAATGGCGCTCCTTCGCCTTTGCACGAGCGAGGCGGCCAGTCCGCTGACGCGTTCGGCGTTGGCGCGCCAAGTGTAGCCCCGCGTCGCAATAAGCGCCTGGGCGCCGCGGCCCAACTTTTCCCGCAGCGCCGGGTCGCGGACGAGCTCCGCAATCCCATCCGCCATTGCGCCGGGCACGCTTGGCGCAAACAGCAGGCCCGATGTTCCCGACGAGAGAATCTCGCGGATGTTCTCCTGGTCGGGAGCCAAAATGGCCTTGCCCGCGGCCATATACTCGAAGACCTTGAGAGGCGAACAATATTCCACGCACTTTGGCAGCAGAGCTATGTCGAATGCGGCAATGGCTCGAGCGATCCTGTCGCGGCCGATCAGACCCGTGAATGTCACGCGGTCTTCGACGCCGAGTTGCTTGGCCTTGGCCTTCAAGTCTGAAAGCGCCGGACCTTCGCCCACGATCATGAGGTGCATCGTCTCGGGAAGATCGCGCCGCGCCAGCACATCGACGACCCGATCAAGTCCGTGCCAATCCCTGACAAACCCCGTGAATCCGAGCACGATTTTGTTCGACAGCCCAAATTCCTCTCGCGCCGGCGCCCGTTCCGACGCCGCGGCGAATTTGCCGGGATCGATCGCATTTGGCGTGACCACCAGCCGGTCGGCCGGCACCCCGCCCCTTTCGATTTCCGCGGCAAGGACGCCGGTGACCGGCAGGACCAGATCGGCGCTTCGCCACACCCAGCGCTCCAATGCCGCGGCGAGCCTGGGAAAGCCAAGACCGCCGAAGGCTTGCCGCTCACGCGCAAGCGGAGCATTGACCTCCAAAATCAGGGGGGCGCGCGCGATCTTTCTCAGCAGGACACCGGCGAAACAATAAAGGTTGCAGCGTTCGTAAATGACATCCGGATTGAATTGCGAATAGACCGACAGCAATCGCGAGAACCCAACGATATTGTAAAGGCACTCGCCGATTTCATATGCCTTCTTGGGTATCCATTCCTTGATGCCGGCAAGCAGTTTCGGGTCGTGCCCAAACTCCGACCGGCCGAAAGACGCAGGTCCGACGAGGACGACTTCGTGTCCCAGGCCCTTCAGCGCCTCGATCAGTTCTTCGAGATGAACCGCCTGCCCGTCCTTGGAACGAATACGATGCAAGTAAAGTATCTTCATGCGCGGGCCTCGCATTCGCTCGGGCCACGCTCCGCAGGCAACCCATAGAGTTCTGCATACGCCGCAAACATCGCCGATTGATCGTAATGCCGGCGAGCCCTGGCCTGATTTGCGGCGCCGACGCGCCGGACAAAAGCCGGTTCCTTGACGGCTCGCAGAATGGCGTCTGCCACGGCCTGGTCATTGCGTCCTACGATGAGGGGGGCGTTTTCGGCGGACACCATGGATTTGATGTCGCCCACGTCCGTTGCCACGACAACCAGACCGGCAGCCATGGCTTCCAGCACAGTGTAAGGCATTTGTTCCGTGTCGGACGTCAGCGCAAAGAGATCGAAACTACCGTAGAGATGCGCCGGATCTGCAATGTGTCCCGTAAAGGTCACGTTCTCGCCGATGCCGAGGTCGGCCGCAAGCGACTGCAAGCTCGTCCGCTGCGTGCCGTCGCCGACAATGACAAGCCTTATCGGCGATTTGTCCCTGAGCAGCGCCGTGGCGCGGATAAGCCGAGCAAGATTTTTTTCGGCGCGAAGTCCCGCCACGATCCCCACAACCGGCGCACTGCCTCCCTGCCACGGCGCGGCCTGGCAGCCGGACCGCCGCTTCGCAAAGCGCGCGCAATCGATGCCGTTGGGAATATATTGAAGGTTGGCGGAAGGGATTTTCCAGCGTTCTCGCGCAATCTTCTTCAACGTCGTCGACGGCACGATAACCCGGCTTCGAGACAAAAGTGCCCTGCGTGCGAGGTTTCGCCGCCGCTTTCGGGTATCGGTCTCGTCCGGCCCGAAGCCGTCCTCCATGTGGATGTGACGCGCTCTATACCCGAGCCGCGCCAGCGCCCAGTCGATCGTCCCCCAATTATGGGTAACGAGAATGTCCGGGTCGATTGCGGCAAGCGCCGCTCTCTTCTGCGGCAGCCGGCCGACAAACGAACCTTTCGAAATCTCGGAGCCGAACCGGGTCACGCAACTATTCGGCGCGAGCGCGTTCATGCTCGAATAATCGCCGTTCATCGCGATGACGATGTGCCTGAGCCGAGATTGGAAATGGTTGGCGAGGTGCACGAACCGCGTTTGGGCACCGCCGCAGCCGAACGAATGGAAAACATGCAGCAAAACCGGTGGCCCCGGGGCCCGTACTGCAGGCCGCCGCAGTTCGAAGTTCTCCATGGTTTCAACCGTCCTGCCGACTCTCCCACTCCAAGGCCGAACGCGCGATGAGATCAAGCGAGTTGAACCGCGGCGTCCATTGATGGGCTTCGCGAAGGCGCGTGGAATCCGCAATCACTTCGGCGGGATCGCCAGGCCGGCGAGGGGCGCGGCGCACGGCCAGCGCTACCCCCGTGACCCGCTCGAACGCCGCGACAACTTCCAATACGCTGATGCCATGGCCGTAGCCGCAATTATATGTCCTGCTGCGGCCGCCGCCACGCAGATGATCCAAAGCAAGAATGTGAGCGTCTACGAGGTCGGCGACATGGATATAATCGCGAACGCCCGTTCCGTCCCGAGTAGGGTAGTCGCTGCCGAAGATTTCCAGGCAGGCCCGCCGACCGAGTGCGACCTTTGCAGCGCGCTTGATGAGATGCTCGGCGCCGCCCGCGGGCTGTCCGCCACGTCCCGCCATATCGGTTCCGGCGACGTTGAAATAACGCAGTATCACGTAGCGAAGCCCGTGAGCGGCAGCGGCGTCTTCAAGCATGAATTCGACCACCAGCTTGCTGCGGCCGTACGGATTGATGGGGCAGGTGGGCGCCGTTTCATCGACGGGATTCGATGCGGGCTGGCCATAGACGGCCGCCGTCGAGGAATTGATGAACAGGTTCACGCCGTTCTCGACACAGGCGTTGATCAGCGTATGCGATGCAACGACGTTGTTGTCATAATACTTGAGGGGAACCGCAACGGAATCCGGCGCCACCGTCGAAGCAGCGAAGTGCATTACTGCTTGAATTCCGTAGCGCCCAAACAGGCTGCGCAGCAATTCGGCATCGTTCACGTCGCCGACCACGAATTGCGCCGAGCGTGGCACGAAATCTCTGGAACCGGTGATCAGCTTGTCCAGGACAACCACCTCCTCGCCCCGCTCAGCCAGAGCGTGCGCCGCGTGGCTGCCGATATATCCCGCTCCGCCGGTAACCAGCACGCTCATAACGGGGTCTCTCCGCGATGATGTTTTCCCATCTTCCGGCCGCGCTTTTGCAGGCCCCCTCGGTTCGAAAATCGGGACACTGGCATGGACATTCGACAACTTTGTGTCAGATTGCGTTAAACGATTGCTACACTTGCGAACAGGCCCGCGACCCGATGTCATCCTGCAGGCCGCGAGCAACAACAGAGCGCTGCCGAGCGGCGGCTTCGGCAAGGGTCGCAGCTTTTCGCGTTAGCCGCAAGATCGCGGCTGGCCGCTCTCCGCGGTAGGAGAGGCAACCTGTACCAAAAAGACCCAGGGCGGCAATAGCAATATCTCGAATTGATTGCTAACGCGGCCGCAACCTTCCAGAGCGGCGCGCCGGAGATTACGCCGCGCCGGACCTCGTAGGAAAGCGACCGGAACGAGCGATCTTCAAAAACGACGCCATTCGGGAATATGGTAGCGAGCGCGTGAACACGACGAAGATACCGCCGCCATGCATGATTCGTACATGGGAAGCGCCCGAGGCGAGCCCATCCAGTGACCAGTCCACCCGACCACGAGCGGCGGCAACGCCTTATTGGCCCGCTCTGGAGACCGTTGTCACCGCCTTGGCCGCGATGTAGCGCTATAGGGACGGATACCGCCGGCATACGGGGAGACATCCCGTCGCCGTATGCGCGGCGAGGGGACGCACAGTGTCAAGATCGGTCCGGAACTTGCGCACCTTTCCCTGCACGGGTGAACATGTCCGATACGCCCGATGCCTCCGAACCATAGGCCCTGTCCGTGACGGATAAACCACCATTTTTCATTGTCGGAAGCGGGCGATCGGGAACCACCTTGCTGCGTCTGATGCTGTCCAGTCATTCGCAGCTCCATATTCCGCCGGAGACCTGGTTTATCCTCCCGCTGGTCCGCGAGCTGCCGCTCAAGGAGCCGCTTTCCGAACCGCAGTCGCGAAGAGCGGTGGATATTATCCTGTCCGACTATCGCTGGCCCGACTTGGAAATCGATGCAGGAGAGTTCAGGCATGCGGCGGCGGCACTCCCGACGCCACGTCTGAAAGACATTGTGGGCCTCGTCTACGACCGGCTGCTTGCCGGATCTGGCAAGATGCGCATGGGCGACAAGACGCCACCCTATATCGCGATCGTGCCGGAACTGGCCGCCTTGTTCCCGGGCGCGCAATTCATTCATCTTGTTCGGGACGGCCGCGACGTATCTATTTCCCAGACCGAGCTGAATTTCAAATGGCGCTTCTACGATCGCGGGCGATCGGAATGGATCGCCGCCATGCAAAAGGCGCGCACGTATCGCCGCTCAATGCTCGCCGCCCAGTATCTCGAAGTGCAGTACGAACATCTCGTCGGCGAACCGGAGGCCACGCTGCGCAGGATTTGCAGATTCCTTGGCGAGGCATTCGAACCCGGCATGCTTTCGCACAGGCCGGATACAAAAAAGGTGCCCGAGCGGGAACGCTTTATGCATGGTAAACTCGCTCGCCCGCTTTCGTCCGATTCGGTTGGAGTTTGGCGGTACAAGCTTTCCGCAGTCGAATGTTTCAGCATGGAGGCATGCCTGCGTTCCTATCTTAGGGATGTCGGCTACGAGCTGCGGTTCAAACAACCGCTGTGGCAGCCGGCGCTTGCCGTGACGGAGACCGTTCTGACGACGGGAGCACCCGTTCTCCGTCGCGTGATGCGGTATCTGCGGCGCCGCAAGCTTCTCGCCAGACAGGTCTATTTCTGATGCTCCCCGTGGCCTCCTGCGACGAGCCCTTTTTCATCGTCGGCTCCAGCCGGTCGGGCACGACGCTGCTGCGGCTGATCATTTCGGGGCACTCGCGTATCGCCATACCGCCCGAGACATGGTTTATTCTGCCCCTGACGGCGCAGTTTTCCTTGCGCGAGCCCTTATCGGCGGCCGATGCCCAAAGGGCGGTCCGCCTCGTCGTTACGCATCCGCGCTGGCCCGATTTCGGGCTGGACGCGGAACAATTCGCGCGCGACGCGTTCTCGCGCGTCGGACTGCGCCTTCGCGACCTCATCGACCTTGTCTATGCAGGAATGCTTAAGAACACGGGAAAGCAACGTATTGGGGACAAGACGCCGCCTTATATTCGCATTGTTCCGGAGCTCGCCGCACTCTACCCGCACGCAAAATTCATTCACCTCATTCGCGACGGGAGAGATGTCGCTATTTCGTTCATCGATGCAAGGTTTAAGGGGCGATGCTATCACGGCGCCCGCTTCGAGTGGACGGCTGCGGTCCGCAAGGGACTGGAGCACCGCAACTCGGGACTGGCGACGCGCATGCTGGAAATCCGCTATGAAGATCTCGTCCGCGGCCCGGAGGCAACCATTCGTCGCATTTGCGATTTCCTGGGGGAAGCTTTCGAGCCGCAGATGCTGGAGTATCGGGAGCACCGCAATTTGGTTCCCGCCCGCGGTCAGCGCATCCACACCAAGCTTGGCAAACCGATTTCGGAGGACGCCGCCGGCGTGTGGCAGCATCGGCTATCGACCTGGCAATGTTTCTTCATGGAATTGTGTCTGCGCAGCGAACTGAAACGTCTGGGCTATCCGCTGCGATTTGGCGCCCCGCCATTCCTGCCGCTGCTTGCCGCGTCGGGCGCTCTGCTACGAGGCGCGTCGCCCATTCTCGATCGCGCCATCCCTTTCTTGCAGCGGCGCAATCTTCTGCCCAAACCTATATATTTCTGAAGAGCGATGCTCTCTTCCTCGGAACGTCCGCTAAACGAATTGACCGGGCGGGTCTACCTGCCGTCGCAGCTGAACGGCGCGGACCTGGAACGATGGCGATCTCTGGCCGCGACAGGGGTGCGGTCGGCCTTTTTGACGCCTGCTTTCGCGCTCGCTGCAAGCCGCACACGCGATGTGCGCGTCGGTGTATTGACGAGCGGCGGAGAGGCGGTGGCATTCTTTCCGTTTCAGTTCCGCTCGACCTTTCACCGGATTTTGCGGCTGGCCGAGCGCGTGGCGGGGAATCTGAGCGACGGCTTTGGCATTGTCGCTGCGCAAAGCGTCCGGCTGACGCCCGGTCAATTGTTGCAGTTATTCGGACTTCAGGCGGTCAGTTTCACGCATCTATACGCCAGCCAGAGCTTTCATGGTCTGCGGGCGGCGGAGGAGGAGCCTGGGCTCGTCATCGAACTCGCAAACGGCCCCGAAGCGTTCTGGGCCGAGCTGCGGGCGCGCGATGCCAAATTCGTTTCCGACACGACCCGCCGCAGCCGGCGTCTGACCGAGGCGCATGGCCCGTTGCGTTTCGCATATCAAACGTCCGACACGGCGAGGGATCTGGCGCATTTGATGGCCATGAAGCGCGGCCAGTATGCGCGAACAGGCGCCCGCGATCCGCTCGGCTCGCCGCATGCGGCCGCGCTGTTGCGGGACTTGGCTGCAGTTCGCGAAACGGAATGTTGCGCCGTGCTGTCGACGTTGCATGCCGGCGAGTGTTGGGTGGCTTCGCATTTCGGCTTGCGTTGCCATGGAACCCTGCACTATTGGCTGCCAGTCTATAATCCCGACCTGCATGCTTTTGCTCCAGGCCGCCTGCTCATGAAGGCGATCATCGATTCGAGCCGGGAGACCGGCATTGATCTGATTGACCGGGGGGCAGGCATGTCGCAAGCCAAGCAGGATTTCGCCAACGGCAGCCGCGCGCTCGGACGGGGCATCTGGCAGCAAGCAGGGTTTCGGAGCGCCGGGTACCGCCTATTCCTTTCCGGCAAATGGCGCCTGAGACAGCTAGCCGCCAGCCGTCGGCGGCAGACAGCTTCCCGATCTTAGAAGGCAAGCCTTAACCGCCCACCCGTACGTGCATGCAAAAACGTCGCGATATCCTTCTCCGGCGTGTCGGGTTTTCCGCTCCAGCGCCACAGAAGCAGAATGGTCACAAGATAAACTGCTCCACCCCACAATACGTCCAAGAGAAGCCGCAACGCTCCCTCGGCGGGCAGGACCTTATTGAAGAGTATGAGCACCCCCCCCATCAGAGCAGCAGCGGCGAACGGCCGCCATAACCCGTTCCAGTAGTCGAGCGGCGAGAGACCGATGGCGCTCCCGACGACGAAGAACAGGTTGGGAATGAAGACGACGGTCACAATCAGGCGTGTGATCGCAATAAGCTCCGGATTGCGGGTGAAATAGGCGACAGGTGCAATCGCGGCGACAAGAAGCAGCAGGCGAACCCATTGCATGCGCGCACCTAGATACGGCATGCCGATGGCGTCGAAAGTTGTGTAGGCACAGAGCGCAAGGCCAAGCACGCCGGCGGACAGGGCGAGCCATCCCATCAGCGGCTCGACGTCGGTCCACTTCGGCCCCAAGACGACCTGCACGAAATCGTGCGCGACGGATGCGATGCCGACGCTCGCCGCGGCACAGATAATCGCCGACCAGCAGAGGGTCCGAATGTAGAGCGCACGCAGGCGCTCGCGATCGCCCTGCACGGCAGCCATGACCGGATACAGCACGGCGACCATGGGCGCGTTGAGTTCCTGCGAGGGACTGGAAGCGACATCGGAAGCAACCGAATAGCGTCCCATTCCGGCCGCTCCGGCGATGCCGCCGACGGCGAAATCGTCCACCTGCGCATTCAAGTAGTTCCCGATCATTTTGAAGAGCGTCCAGAACGAAAAAGACCAAATCTCTCCAACCTTCGCCAGGGAAAAGCTTGGCCGGTAGGGATGCATGACATAGCTGAGTACGTTCAGCACCACCTGATACGACAGCATCCCGATCACGAGCGCCCAATAATTGCGCAGCAATACCGCCGCGGCGACCGTGATCACGAAGTTGATGAGCTTCGGCAGCACATTGTAAACGAAAAACCTGTCGAACTGGAGATCGCGGCGGAAGTTTACCGTGCCGATATTCTCGAAGCCGCTCATGGCCGCGCGCAATGCGAGGCACTGCATGACGGGCACCACCCGCGGGTCCGCAAAGTAGAGACGGGTCAGCGGAGCAAGCGCCACGATCGCAACCGCGATGCACAACCCGACCATGACGGAGAGAGTCCAAGCTGTGTCATAGTCTTCCCGCGTCGGATCGGGATTGCGGATGATGGCGAGCTTCTGACCCGTCTGGTTCAGGATTTCCAACAATCCAACGAAGATCCTGGCCATGGCCACGATGCCAAAATCGGAAGGCGCGAGCAGGCGCGCGAGAAAGATCGTACTGACGGCGCCCGTGAGGCGGATCGCCCAGCGCAAAGCGATCATCCAGATCGATCCGCGGAGCATGTGGCGTTCGGGCGAAGCCCCCGCCGCATTGCGGTTAGACATGGCGCTTCCACGCGTTTGAAGGCGACTTGGTCACACTAGTTTATCCATCACATTGGCATTTCCGGAATCCGTTAACCTAGCTAAGACAAAATTGTGACAAACAAACGGTGCAGAAATACGGGTAAAGCCGATAGCTTTGAAACAGCGATTTGTCTATAATGGCGACCGATGGGTGAGCAACGAGGAGTGAGCGTCGTCATTCCGGCCTTCAATGCCGAAGCGACGATCGCACGTGCCTTGCATTCCGTATTGCATCAATCGCGACCTGCGCGCGAGATCATCGTCGTCGATGACGGCAGCGCGGATGGGACGCAGGGTATCGTTGCGCCGTACGTGAAGAAGGGTATCAGGCTTGTCGCACCCTTGTCCCGTTCCGGGGCGGCCGGAGCACGCAATGCAGGCGTTGCAGCCGCTACCTGCGACCTGATCGCCTTTCTCGATGCCGACGATGAATGGCTTCCGACCAAGCTTGAGAAACAAGTGGACTTGATCCTGTCCGCCCCGCAGCTGGTGTTCGTGGCGTGTGGCTCGAACTCGTGTCGATCCCTCCGGCGCGGAGTTGGGCGACCTCTACAGGGGCCAGCCGGTTACAACGGGCGAGAACGCCTGGAAGGCTCTGCTGGCGCGCAACTTCATTGCCACACCATCGGTGTTGGCTTGGCGCCATCGTCTGATTGGTGCGGGCGGCTTCGATGAGAGGCTAAAGGTCGGCGAGGATCAGGATTTCTGGATCCGATTGGCCCTTTCCGGGCCAATCGGTTATGTGCACGAGCATCTCGTGCGTGTCCACGAGCGCGAAAACAGCCTTTCGCGCTGGGCCTTGGATGATCTTTTGACTTACACCCTGCCGATGATCGAGGGGCATATCGCAAGATCGCACCACCGTCTCACCCCCCAGGACATCCGCCGGATCAGGGGGGAGCGGTTGAGCCAGTATGGCCGGGTCGCGTATGCGCGCGGCGAACTGATTAACGGATTGTCGCTGCTCGGTAGGTCGATTCTCCTCGGATATCGACCATGCGAAAACGCCTGGCATATTGCGACCGCGGCTCCGCCGGCAAAATGGATGAAACGGCGCTTGGGTTATAGAGCTGTGTCATGACGTTACGGTCTGCAGCCAAGGCAATAGCCTTCCGGTCGGGTGCGCTCGATCTGCTTCATCGCACGCGTAACGCCTATTGCCTGACGGTGCTCATGTTTCACCGTGTCCAGCCGGTCTCGGAACGAGAACGCACCGAGGCGGACGCGATATACTCGATTACACCCGCATTGCTGGCCGGAATCGTGGAATTCATGAAGCGGCAATACGCGATCGTGAGCCTGGCGGATGTCGTTGCGTCGCTCGCCGGCGAAGCCCCGCTCCCCCGCTACCCGGCGCTCATCACCTTCGACGATGGCTGGCGTGACAATCTCGAATGGGCGCTGCCGGTCTTTCGCGGGCTTCCGTGGACCGTCTTCGTTGCGACGGACGCGCTCCAGGAACCGGACGTCTGGTGGCAGGAGGTGCTGCTTTGGACCCTGCGTACGGGCCGTTGCGGTTATGCCGATCTCTGGGAGAGGGCGGCATCGTTTGGAGCCGGTCGCTGCCCTGCCGGCCAGAAACAAGACCGACCGAGCCTGCTGGTGCGCTACGGGGAGCTGCCGCCCGATCGAAGGCGTGGGTGTCTTGAGCCTTACGAGCGGGCATGGAAGGCTCGTGACACAGCGCCTCAGATGTTGAGCGCGGTGGACGTCGCGGCTCTCGTCAAAGGTGGCGTCAACCTCGGGGCACATGGAGCGTCCCATCTGCCGCTGGCCCATATCGCAGATCCCTTGGGGGACCTTCGCCGATCGAAGGAAACGCTCGGACACCTCCTCGACATCGCCGCTGTTTCCTTACCGCACGGCAGCTATGACGCGAACGTCATCGCGGCCGCACGCCAAGCCGGATTTTGCGTGATATTTACCAGTGACCCGGTATTGAATCCGTGTCCGGGCGGATGGCTGCAAAGCGACACGATGGGACGAATATCGCTGAGTGCGCGCGGCGTGTGCGACCGGAATGGCGGACTGGCGAAGGAAAGATTGGCGGCTAATCTCTATATGCGCGATGTCCGTTCCCCCGATGGCCGAGCGCGCACAGGGGGGAGTATCTGAATGCTGCGGAGCGTTATTCTTATTGGAGCCATCTTGGCTGCGCTGGGCTTCGCGTTTTCGAATCCGTTTGCAGGCTTGCTGGCTTGGGCGTGGATCGCACTGCAGTTTCCGAATGACGAGGTGTGGGGCTTCGCGCGCATGATTCCGTCCAATCTGATTGTTGCGGTCTTCACGATCGCAGCGTGGCTGATGTCGAATGAGCGTAAAGTACTACCCAATCAGTTCCTCGCCTGGGCATCGGCAGTTTTTCTGGCCTGGATGACCATCAACTCGTTTTTTGCCGTCGATCCGGCCTGGTCGTGGCCCTTTTGGGACCGCACATGGAAAACCTTTGCGCTCGGGTTTATGGTTGCGGTGCTCGCGACAAATCGGGTGCGGATTTACGCCCTGGTATGGATCTGCGTGCTGTCGCTTTTCTACTACGGCGTCAAAGGCGGTTTGTTTACGATCGTGACAGGCGGCGGCAATCACGTCATGGGCCCGCCGAGATCCCCGATAGGCGACAACAACGATCTTGCGCTCGCGTTACTGATGACAATTCCGTTGGCCGACTACCTGAGGCGCCAGTCGGTCAACCGGCTGATGCGCTTCGGACTTGCGGCCGGAACGGTGTTGAGCGTGCTTTCGGTGATCGGAAGCTATTCGCGGGGCGCCCTGATCGGTCTGGGGGCCCTTGCCCTCGCCGCTATCCTTCGCAGCCGGCATAAGCTTCTATACTTTTCCGGCGCCGCGGTTGCCGTTATTGCGCTGCTGAATTTCATGCCGGATAAATTCTGGGAGCGTGCCGGTACCATTGCTACGGCCGCCAGCACCATCGGAACAGCCAACAACGCTGAATCCGCTGATGAAAAACCTACCAAGGCTCAAACCGCCGATGAAAAAGCCAACAACGCTAAAACCGCCGATGAAACAGCCGGCAAGGTTGAAGGCGAGAACGGCGTCCCGTCGATGCAGGAGCGAATTACCGCGTGGACGGTTGCGTACGACTACGCAAGGGACCATTTCCCATTTGGGGGCGGCTTCTACAGCACGCAGCTGTCGGCCGTCTACAATTATTACTTCCCCGACAAATCCACCCACGCAGCTCATAGCATTTATTTTCAGGTTCTCGGCGAACACGGCTTCCCTGGCCTGTTCCTCTATCTTCTGATACTGGCGGTAGCATTCATTAAATGTTCTGCCATCATAAGAGCGGACCGCCTGCGCCCCGGGCGCGAATGGGCCGTTGCGCTTGCCCAAACGATACAGTTGAGTCTTTTTGTTTTCTGCGTGGCAGGCGCCGCGCTGAGCATGGCTTATTATGACCTTTTTGTGATCCTCATAGGGCTTCTTGTTGCCTTGGACGAGAGCCGGTCGATTGTTCCCGCGGCTGCGAAGACAGCACAGCCGCCGTCCCGCGTCGACTACGCTTACCCGCTCGCCTGATTGCGGAAGTTGGGCATGGACCGGCTATCGCATCGGCAGGCGTCACGTCGGTTTGCGATCGTCGCAACCCGGTCGAACTCGTGAGTGCGAAAACGATGTCCCTGGTCGGCGACCTGTCGGACCCCGCTGGGGATAGCCTCCGGCGCATCCTGGATTGGAAATATGGACCCGCTGGCAAACGCGGCTGGGGCCCAACTCTCCGTGCCAAGTTCAACTATGTCACACCGGACGACCTCTACGAAACCCTCGTTTACGATACCGTCACCGAACAGACCAAATGGCTCGACGTCGGTTGCGGCCGCGATATTTTTCCCTCGAACCGACATACGGCGCGGGTTTTGTCCGACCGTTGCGAACTGCTTGTCGGCGTGGATCCGGACGACAACATTGACGACAACGAGTTCGTGCATCGGAAGGAAAAGACGCCGCTCGAAGGCTACTCGACGGATTGCCGTTTCGACCTGATCACGTTGCGCATGGTCGTGGAGCACGTCGCCGATCCGCCTGCCGTGGTTGACCGGCTGGCGGAGCTTGCCGCACCCGGAGGTCAGGTTGTCGTATACACGGTCAGCAAATGGTCGCCCGTGTCATTGCTCGCACGTCTGACGCCGACCTTCGTACACAAAATCGGCAAGTCCGTGCTTTGGCAGGCGGAAGACCGCGATACCTTTCCGGTGAGATACAGGATGAACACGCGCCGGGATCTGGATCGTCAATTTCGCGCCGCAGGCTTCACTCCGGTCAGCTTCAGATACGTCGACGACTGCCGGGTTTTCCAGCGCTGGAGGTTCTCGAATTACATGGAATTGAGCTTGCGGAGGCTAATCCGCGGGATCGGAGCGGAATATCCGGAAAGCTGCATTCTGGCTGTCTACAAAAAGTCCTAACCAGTGCGGAAAGAGCGGGACATGCAGCACGGTGTCGGCAGTTTGGTCCGTGCCGCAATTGCCGGCTGCGCATCAGGCTTGCGGGGCCTCTCCATTGCATTTGCGTTTCTCTTCGCGATCATGCCGGTGGCCGGTGGCGCGATCGACGCCACTCCGTCGGAACCGGGAATTGTCGGCTATCTCGCAAAAAATTACGGTAACCGCCAAGACAACCTGGTTGTGACCTTTGGTTCCATTTTCGCGCGAAGCGATCTGCCACGTGGATCCGGACTGGAAGCCGTCGACCCACTCGGCGCCGTATTGCCCCTTCAGGTTGACAGTAAGGCGTCTCATCCCGACGGATCGTTGCGGCACGCGGTTATCACCGTTGCCATACCGCATCTGGCGCCAGGCAAGGAATTGGCTATTACGCTACGCCGCGCGAACACCTCGTCAAGCGGCGAACACGCCATTTCGCTGTCGGAGCTTCCCGACGATTTCGATGCCGTTGTCGTTCTTAAGACGGGCGACCATCGTCTCGCGGCGTCTGCGCGTGCGCTGCTCGACGAGGGCAAGAAGCGGACATGGCTCGAGGGCCCACTCGTCACGGAGTGGTGGGTTTCGGGACCGTTCCGGGACGAGCGCGGCGCCGCCGACCCGCACATGAGTGCACGATTTGGCATCCGCTGCTACGGAAAGGGGCGTCCGCTCAGGCTTGATGTCATCGTAGAGAACAGCTGGACCTTCGTGCCGCATCCGCAGACCGAGCTCTACGATGTCGAGATCCGTGCCCACGGTCGGACCGTGTTTACAAAGACCGCGATCGAGCAACCGAGCCATACGCGCTGGCGCGAGGTATTCTGGTGGGACGCGCCCGCTGCGGTCTACTTAGTGCAGAATCTCGATTACCTTAAGCGGGCGCGTGTCGTTCCAAACTACGAACCCGGCTTGCAGGTCTCGGAGGCTGCCCTGTCGAAAATGTATGCGCGCTTCGAACGCTCCGATCGCGACCCCATGGCCACCGGGCTACTCACCGCGCATATGGGCACTACTGGCGGCCGGCTGGAAATCGCACCATTGCCACAGTGGCAAGCGATGTACCTGTTGTCGATGGATCCGCGCGCCTATGAGATGACGCTGGTGAGCGCCGACCTGGGCGCAAGTTTTCCCGTACACTACAGGAACGAGAAAACCGGTCTTCCGACGACATTGCAGGACGACCCCCGCATCAGCGTCAGCGACAATCTTCTTGGAAAGCCCGGACAGCTCGATCGGCCGGACAATCACGGTCAACGCCCGCCGGCGACCCCGGATTCCTCGCACGAGGCGGCGCTCGATTTCATTCCCTATCTGGTCACGGGCGACCTGTTCTATTTGGAGGAGTTGGAATTCTGGGCGACCTATAACCCGATGGAGCCCGCGCCGGAATACCGCGGCTTTGACGCGGGGCTGCTTAAATGGGATCAGCCTCGTGGCCAAGCCTGGTCGTTGCGGACTCTCGCGCAGGCCGCGTACATCGCTCCGGATGCAGACACCCTCAAAAAAATCTTCAGGCAGCAGCTGCGCGCCAACGTGGACTGGTACGAGAAAACCTTCAGCGCCAATCCTTCGGCCAATCGGCTCGGCGTCCTGGTTGAGCCTAACCGGGTGCTCCATGACGGCGGCCGCTCCGTACCGCCGTGGCAGCTAGACTTTCTGACCTGGAGCATCGGATATGTGAACAGTCTGGGCGACGTCGACGTGCTCCCGCTTCTCCGCTGGAACGCTAAGTTTCCGGTCGGCCGGATGATAGCGCCGGGCTTTTGTTGGATTCTCGGCGTCCCCCTACGCGTTGCGCGTGCGGGACGCACCGGGACAGGATTTTTATCCGAGCTTTGCGGAAGTCTACCGGGCAAACCTTCCGCTCAAGCTCAACAAAACCGACGCGGGCCTTTCGAAGCTCGCTTGTGCAAGCCCCGAGATGGCGGCCGCACTCGGCCTGAGACAGCCGGGAGAAATGGTCAACAACGCGCGCGGAACGGACGCCTATCCGGCCATACTTCAGGCCGCTCTGGCCGCCGCCGTCGATTCTGATGCGGACGGCGCGAAAAACGCATGGGAGCTGTTCCAATCCCGCCCGGTGAAACCGAACTATACGATGGAACCGGGCTGGGATATCGTCCCTTGGCCGCGTGAAACGGGCGAGCAGCATCGCGCGAACCTGGACGCAGCGCCTCATGGATAGCCTGTTCCCCCCCCGCGCATTCATCATCGGCGCCCATAAAGCAGGAACAAGCAGCCTGGCGGGTATGCTTGCCCAGCACCCGCTGATCAACATGGCCCGCGGCAAGGAAGTTCACTTCTTCTCGGCTAACTGGGACAAGGGACTCGACTGGTACCGGGCCCAGTTCGATCCCAAGCCCGGAGCCCGCATCTTGCTCGATGCGTCGACCAGCTATGCGGGGGCGCCATTGGGCCCGCATAAACCGCCCGGCTATCAGGTCGGCGAAGATCGCCTGAAAATGCCCGAGCGGATCGCGGCGCTCCGTCCCGATGCCCGTTTGGTCTACGTCGTGCGCGATCCCGTCGAGCGTATCTACTCCAGCTACTGGCAACGGGTACGATTCGGATGGGAGAACCGGCCGCTGGAGGCTGCACTCCGCGAAAGCCCGGAGAGATACGTATTTGGCAGTCTGTATTACGCGCAATTGGCGCACTATCTTCGAATTTTTCCTCGCGAGGCGATCCTCTTGCTCAACTTCCAGGATCTCAAGAAGAACCCGGCAGCGGTGGCGCGAACATGCCTTGCCTTCTTCGGCGTGGCGTCGGACGGATTCGAATTTACCGAGACGCGGGCGCGAAACGTCGGGTTTCGATACAATGCTTTTGGGCGCCTGCTCAGGACGGTAGCGGGGTCGGAACGCGCCCTTTCGGCTGTCTCAGGCACGGCGCGGAAAGTGCTGCCGCGGCGCATCTATGACGCGCTGTCACGGTCGGTATCGAAGCCGATCGACACTCTGGATGCACAAACGCGGAAAATCATTGAGCCCTATGTGGCAGAGGATTACAAACGTTGGGTCGAATTCACTGCACTCGAACTTGTGTAAGGGCTGACCTAAAGTCCGGTTAGGCGACCCAAAATAGGGAGCTACGAATGAACGGCATCTATTGGACATTGTCGATCATGGGCATGCTGATCATCGTGGCTTGGTACGTCCAGAACGACGGTCGGGCGCATACGACCGGCCTACTCGCCATGAAGGATGCGCCGGAAGACGAGCAATCGACACGCCCTTCCAAGAACCGTCCGCGCTGATCAGTCAGGCTCCTGCATAGCAGGCCGCGGCTGGCGAACGCGATCGCCGCTACAGCTGCCACATTCGGTTTGATGCTCGCATTCCGCTTCGTCGCTTCGCTTCGAGGCGGCACTCTTGGGCGCCCATTGCTCCTCTAGTGGGGAAAAATTGCGCGCCCATTTACTGTCGGCCAAGTGGGTGCGATATATGTAAAGGGGTCAAGCATGGAGAAACGAGGTGTACGAACTCAGCGACCGTCAAAGGCGCGAAGTGGAATATCACAAGCATCATGCCGAGACCGCGGCCGACAAGTTCCGTGCAGTAGAGTTCGAGGTCGTAACAGCAAAGAAGCGACGATGGTGGAACGCCTATTGGGATGTCTGGACCTCTATGCTCGGCCTCTCTCTTGAAGGAAAGACTGTTCTCGTCGCTGGCTGCGGAGCGGGAGCGGATGCGCTCAGGTTCGCCAAGGCGGGCGCGACCGTGTTCGCCTTTGATCTCAGTCCGGATATGCTGGCCCACGGCGTCCGTTTGGCAGAACAGCTTCATTTATCTGTTGAATTTGCTGTCATGCCTTGCGAGCAAATGAGTTACCGCGAGAAGACATTCGATCTTGTATTCGCCAGAGATATCCTTCACCATGTCGATATTCCAGCAACAATGAAGGAGATATCAAGAGTTGCAAAGCCCGGCGCGGTCTTTGTCATGGATGAGATATATTCGCATTCTATCACGAATATTGTTAGGCACAGTAGCATGGTGAAGAAATTTCTTTACCCAAGGATGCAGAAATTTGTTTATGGCCATCCAAAACCGTACATCACGTCCGACGAACGTAAATTAACCGAACGAGACGTTGTTCTCGTGAATTCATTTCTTAAGAGTGGTGCTCGAAAAAAATATTTTAATTTTTTGGTTACGAGGATTCTTCCGGATCGATACGCTCTGGTAAACAGAGTAGATAGAATTATTTTGATTATGGCTGGGCCACTAGCCTGCTTTCTTGCGGGAAGAATTGTTCAATCGGGACATGTGCGGTGAGTTGTATGCCCATGATTACCGATCGCTTGTGGATTTCATCGCGCGCAATGCGCCCGGGAACAGCAATGTGGCCTTTTCGGGCTATCGCGACGGTTCGTTCGTTTTCGCGATGCGAACGCATGAGGAGCGGCGGGACCTCTTCACAATCCGCGTCGACAAGCTTCTGCTGCGCGTGGCCATCAAACGCTCGCTCGGCGTGCAGGACAAGGGTTATACTGCTGCTCAAATTGCCCAGATGCTGGATCGGCTCGCCGTTCGCTATGTTGTGGCACAGCCGGGTTTCTGGACGGACCTATGTTCGGTGGGGGAATTCGCACGCCGGCTGTCGCAGCCGGCATTTTCAGCTTGTCGGCAGCTTCCCGATCCGGGCGAACTACAATGCGCAGGAAAAGCGGCTGCTGGTCTACCGACACCTCGATGCGATAGCGCCCGGCCGGATCAATCTTGCAACGGACATCCTCACCATAGGCCGCACCGTCAATGGCGTCGTCGGCGGAAAGAACTGATCGAATGCCGCAGAAGGTCGCGGCGCACGGATCGCCAAAGGCGCGGTCGACCACCCGCACGCGGGTTACGGCCAGATGGATTTGGCCGCGGGCGTGCGGGCATTGGCGTTTTCGCTTTACCGATGCCGGGCTGAAAGCCCGCGCGCAAGGCTGATTATGCGAATGCCTGCTTCCGAGAAGGCGGGTTTCTTAAACGATTGCGGCTCGCCGACCGGCGGCCAAAGCCGTTATCGCGCGCCCTGCCCGCTCAAAACGACCCTGACCGTCTTCAGGAGAATGAGGACGTCCAAGAAGAAGCTTTGATTCTTGACGTAATAGAGATCGTAGGAAAGCTTTCGCTTGGCATCATCGAACGAAGCGCCGTAGCGAAAACTGACTTGCGCCCAGCCCGTAAGCCCCGGCCGGACCTTATGGCGATAGTCGTAGAACGGAATCGATTCCGAGAACTGCCGCACGAAATACGGACGCTCCGGCCGGGGACCAACGAGGGCCATATCGCCGCGCAACACGTTCCAAAGCTGAGGCAGCTCGTCGATGCGAACCTGGCGAATAATTCTGCCGACGCGTGTAATGCGACTATCGCGCTCCCCGGCCCAAGCGGGTGCACCGTCCTTTTCCGCATCGACCCTCATGCTGCGGAACTTGAAAAGCACGAACGAGCGTCCGTTCAACCCAACTCGCTCCTGGGGATAAATGACTGGGCCACCGTCTTCCAATTTGATTGCGAGCGCTGTCATCAGCAGGACCGGCGCCACGGCGACCAGGCCGATAATAGACAATAGGATATCCTGGCCGCGCCGCAGCAAAGTCCTCAGCCCGCCGATGTTGAACCCTTGCGACAGCGCAATCCAATCCCCCCGCAGGCTATCGATGCAAATGCAGCGCGCTTCGCGTTCGTAGAAATCCAGGTAATCCGTGACGCGAACGCCCGACAATCGGCAACTGGCCAATTGTGCCCAGGGGGCCGCCGCTTTGTCTCCCGCCACCACGACCTCGGAAATCCCGGGATCTTTGGCGAGCGCCGCTGCAAACTGCGATGTGCGTTCAGTGTCGCCGGCGCCGATGTGCTCGACAAGCTGAAACCGGTCGTTCGAAATTGCTGCCAAATCGGCTAGTTCGGCCGAGTGCATATCCGCGCCTACGATCAGAACCCGTTGCGTCAACCACCCGCTGTTGTTAAGTTGCCTGAACAGCGCGCGGAGGGCTACTGCGGAGACAAGCCAAAAACCCGTCAAAATCAGCGTCCACTTCAACCGATATGGATGGATCCGCACAACCGCATGCTTTGCGAACTCCTCCGTCGTCCAGACCGCAACGACGAAAATGGGCACTGCAACCAGCCCGATGCGCCATAACATGCGTCTGAAGTTTACGAGCGCTTCGTCGTCGTAGAGCCCTCCCGAATGCATCAGTGCGACGACGCAGAAGCCCGGCAGAACGGTAAAAAGCAGGGTGTCGAAGGAGAGGACGCCCGCACGGAAAAAGAAATAACCGAACGCCGTTACGCACACGCTGCCGATCAATGCGGCTTCGATGACGCCAAACAATAATGTATGCGTAGCGCCGTGGCGACCCAGAATGCGATACACTCCCCACTCCCGCAATTTTTTAATTTCTGCTAACACCCTCTTAACGTACAATTGTGACAGATATTGCACAGAACGGCAGCGAAGTGCGAAGTAACGTTACTTTCGGGGCGTGCCGGAAGCGGCTCGTCAATCGCTCCCGCCGGCCTATGCGCCGCCCGAGACGGTCCCCTTCAAAAGGCCCGTCCAAGCCGACGGGGGGAAGATGACTCCGGCATGGTTCGGCCGGCGAACCAATCGCAGCCGGAACGCAACTTAACTGGTTAGCAAGTATTTGCGATCACCTTGCCGCATATTGCTGCAGAGCGGCGCGGGCCATGTCAAACGCAACCTTGCCGACCGTATCTTCGGGACCGGACGATTTTCGCGACGCGCGGCTTGCCGTTTGGGCTTGCGCCACCATCATACTCGGCGTGTCCGCGGCGTCATACTGGATCCTGTTCGGCGTCGTATCGAGCTTCTTCTGAATTGGATGTTGCATCATCGTGCTTGGCTTCGTCGAAACGCAACTCGTGCGCCGGCGCTTTTTAACGCACAGTACGCACAAAGATTGCGCGGAGGACGCTGGGGATTCTGCGCTGCGCGCGAAGCGCAATTCTTACTCGACGTCCCCTGCGCATCCCCCGCGGCCCCTGCGTTAGAAAAAGCGTTCGTGTCGCTTTGCTTTGATTCCGGGCGCTACCATCGGCCTCCGGCGCTTGGACTCTTTCCAAGAACCGGACCGGTCGTCCGCTGCAAAAGCGGGACATTTGCTCTGCTGCCGACACCGCGCGTTCTCGGCATTGCGGGCATCGGACAGTCGCGATATGTTGTGCGCGGCCCGTCTTGGAGCACGTTTCCGTGATTATCAGCGATGCGCTTCGCTTTGCGTTCATTCACGTTCCGAAATGCGCGGGATCGTCGGTTCGTACGCAGCTTAAGGCGATCGATTCCTACAAGGGGGCTTTCATAAAGACGGGCTTCCACGAGCAGCTGGGGAACATCGATTACTCGCATATTCCGCTTTTGTATTTGAGAGAACATTTTCGCGAAGAGTTCGACAAGATCGACCAGTACGACAGTTTCGCGCTGGTGCGGGATCCCCGCGTCAGGTTCGTCTCGGCCGTCCTGCAGAGAATCCGAACGTTCAAGCATATTCCTCATTCCCATCTCACCACGAAAACGATCATTTCCAACGCCTTGGAGGCGATCGATTGGCTCTCGCAGCGAAATACTTTTGCCGATATCGAATACATCTATTTTGCGCCGCAATCCTGGTTTCTCGTCCTCGACGGACGGCAGATCGTGGAGAATGTTTTCCCGGTCGACCGCATGGCCGAATTCGCACGGGTGCTCGACCTGCAATATGGCATCACCGTCGATGCAGCCGTCCGCGAGAATGCCAGCATGGTGGTAAACTCGCCCTTGTTGCGTCGGATGCAGGCCGCACTGCTACCGATCTACCGGCCCCTGCTGAGCGACCGCCTCAGCGAAAGCGCCGTTCGCGCGCTGATCGCGCTGGGCATTATCGTTCCTGCCGGCAAGCAGTACGACCTTGTGCTGCAGGACGAAGATGTCGCTGCGTTCGTCGCGTCGTATTACGCCGACGATTTCGCCCTGCTGCGATCGACGGAGCTGCACGCGGAGAGCCGGCAGGTTCCTCCTGTCGCGGTTTTTTCGCCCTCTTCGACGGCAATCGAGTAAGCGTCGCAAGAGTTTACGTCGCGACGACGACGTAACCGATCAAGCGCAGGCAATTGCGATTCGCGAATTGTTGAAATTCCGTGCTACAAGAAGCGTGGTGCGGCTGAATCCGCCCGACCTGACGCATGTTTCGTTGAAGCTTCTTGCTGCGGCCGGCCGCTCCGAAGCTTCGGCCGCCGCATCAAGTGCGCGCGGCACGATTACGAATGCGCATAGGGTTTGACGGTATTTGCCGGAATTTCGGCGGGGCGCTCTCGCGTTCCGGTCGTGAGGCCGCCATGCTGCGCAACCAGCCCGCCGAAAGTGCCGACGACGCCGCCTGCGAGGATGTCGCCAAGAAAATGCCAGTGGAAGTCGACGAGCAAAAACGCTTCCAGACCGGCTGCAAGCGCGAGCAAGAGCCGCAGCCGCGGATAATTGAGCCAGAGAACGGAGATGACGGCCATCGTAAGGCCTGCCTCGCCGGAAGGAAAAGAGCGAAACTGCGGATCGTTGCCCCCGAACCAATGAAAGCCGAACGTGTGGCCCTGCACCCAGGCAACCGGCGGGAGACGGCCGAACACCCATTTCAATATCAGCTCGATCGTGGCGGCGGTCCACATCACGCTGATGGCCAGGCGCGTCGACAGGCTCCAAAGCTGCGACGTCCGGAATCGAGACATCGCGAGCGCACCGATAACAGGCACAGCCAGCGCCGCCGGAAGCGCTGCGCCGGGCAAGCCGGTAAGCAGCGTCCCTCCCCGCAGGTGAAGTTCGTGCGCAGCGGCCCATTCCGCGAGCGGCCGATCCAAGTAAAGAATCGAAATCGCGATCGACGTCCCCCCCACCAGGAGAACCGTGAGACAATTTCTGGCAACAGCGCGCATTCGTTTGCGTCCATAAGCGTGTTTCGACTAATCTGCGGCACAATGGCGAGTTCGATCTCTCGCCGTAGCGGTCGCTTCTCGCGTCTTGCGGCTAACAGGAGACACGGGCAGAAACAAGATGGCCGCGCGGGTGTCGACCCGGGCCTCGCGCAGGCATTTTTGCACACCCTGGTGTTCTAGGCGATGACCGGAAAAACCGACGGATATGCCATTGCCGAGATGCTGGCGAGCCTTCTCATCATGGGCATGATCAGTGTGTTGATGATATCGGGCGTGGTGACCGGCCGCCATGTCTGGGAGCGCATGGATGCGATGGCGGAAGCTTCCGAGTCGATCGGCGGCGTGCAGATGCTGCTCAGGCAACGCATCGAGCGGGCTTTTCCCGTCACGCAGTACAACAAAAACCCCCCTTACATCGATTTCTACGGAGACGGCCGCAACCTGTCTTTTCTGGCACCCCCTCGAGAGGCGCAAAGTCCGCAGGGCCTGCGACGTTACAAGCTGTGGTTGAACGGGCAGGGCGAACTCGTGCTTTCCTCGGCGAGCGACCTCGCCATCGATCTCGATAAGTCGGACGAGAACCTGATCTTGCTGAAGGGAGTCCAGTCGCTGGACCTTGCGTATTTCGGCACTTCGCCGAAGGGCGACATCGGCTGGCAATTGGGATGGCTTAACCGGCTCGTTTACCCGCGGTTGATCCGAATCCACGTCGAATTCCGGCCGGGAGATCCGCGTCAGTGGCCGGATATGCTCATAAAAACCCTCGACACGATCGATTCCGGCTGCGTTCTAAACACTGCGACTGGCGCCTGTAGGGGGAGGGGCTGAAAAGCAAGCCGAGAGCAACGGCGGATACGAGCTGCGGGCGCCGGCGCGCATTCGCCGATCGTCTGGCCGTGGCCGCATAGCAGGCCGCTTGATTTTTACTTCTGAGGAGTAGAGACTTTTAAATTGACTTGGTAGAAAGCGGGGACAACCCAGATGAAGAACGCTTGGCTGAGTGCGGCACTCGCATCGACGATGCTGTTGGGCAGCGTGGGGGCTTCCTTCGCCCAGAGCGACGGGGACGACCAGAGCGGCGGGGCGGGAACGACCGGTAGCGGCTCATCCGGTGCGATTACCATGCCGGAACAACCCACGGGCGTGCTTACTCCGGGAGGAGCTGCTGGGGCCCAGGCGCCGCTGGTTGTTTCGCCGGTCGTATTGGGCCTGGCAGGGGCCGGGGCGATAGCGGCAGTTGTGGTTCTTGCCACCAACCATAGCGGCCATTCCGTCACCACGACGACGACGACCAGCGGACATTAATAACCTGGCTACCGCCAGAACGGTGCAGAGTCCCTGAACTTGTCCCAAGCCGGGCCAAGCTTGGTTCGCGCCTGCGCCCATCGCGCATCCCGCCAATCGAGCATGGCGGCAAGCGCTTGCGGGGACGGATCGATCTCCTGGATCAGCTGGGCGGACACCGCGGCGTCATTGATCTTGCCGAGAAGTGTCTGCAACTTCTTGCAGAGCTTCACATAGGCCTGAACATCCTTGCGGTCGTAGAGCGCGCCGCAGGCTTCGGCGCTGTAGCGCAGCTTCTTGAGGGACTTGCGCAACGGATGAAGCTCCGAGGCCGACAGCTTGCAAAGATGCCGGCCACGCTTTCCCACTTTCCGTCGCAAGCGGTCGAGCAAGTCCGGCAGCACGGCACGCAGGTCCTCGTCATCGTCCCTGTGCTCGCTCCGGCGCCACTCCCCACTTGCGATCCACGCTTCCAGTCCCAGGACCCAGCGCGTCGGACGCGCACCGTCAATGAGCCGCTCGACCGCGACATGAGCTGCCCGCCTGGGTGCGGCGACGGCTCCTCGCAATTCCGAAAGCACCGCTTCGCTCACGCCATCGCGCTCGGCCTCCTTCGGAATTTCCCACGCGAAAACGTCCCAATCCCGTGCCGCGCCCAACGTGGCGCCCATTTTCCGGATGGCGGCGTTGAACCGTTCCGTCGCATTGGATTCCAGATGGGGCCCGAACAACACCAAAACGGTGCGAAGCCGGCGCAATGCCACGCGCATTTGGTGCACCCCTTCGGTGTCCCCTGCGCGTGCGGCCGGCAGGTTGGCCACGAACTGGCCGAGCGCGGCACCAACCATGAGCGCGAGCGCATCCTGTAGGCTGGCGATTTCGGGGAGCTCGACCGACTGGGATTTCTCCGCTCGCGCCGCGGTGCCGGCCAGCAATCGATAGCCGCGGGCGGCCTTGCTTTCCGCGCCAATGCGCAATCCATGCTTACGGGCAAGATCGAGCGCCAATCGATAGGCTGGCGCGGGCGGGCCCGCTTTGACCTCAAGCTCAAGCTCGCCGATTTCCTCCCGCCTCTTGTCGGCGGCAACAATTCCACGGTCGAAGACCGCCTCGACCTTTGTCTCCCCTTCGAGCTTGAGGCAAAAGGTGCGGCGGCGAATATCGGTGACGAATTTCGGGGTGGCCCGGGCGAACTCGCCGTCAAGGCCGTGCGTTTGGCGCGCGACTTGCTCAAGCCGGCCGAGATCGAGCGTGTCGGAAGCAAGCGCCCACTCCCACTCCTGCCGCTGCCCGAACACCGCTTTGCTCGCCACGGCCCGTTTCAGCGTTTGAAGCACCTGCCTGCCGGATTTTCTTAAACGCAGGCTGAATCCGCGTTTATGCAAAGCCAGATCGTCGGTATCGTAATAGGTGGAAAGCTCGTGGCGGTCGCGCGGCTTCGCGTGCGCGAAGGCCGGATGCTTTTCAAGCAGCGGGATCGCTGCGGGATCCACGAGCAGCTTGATTTCCGTTTCCGTCGGGCAAGCCCGCATTTCTCACACTTCCTATGGCCTGCGTAGCGAGGAAATGCGGGCTAAATCATTCGCGACCTTTTCGCCGCCCCTTCCAAGCCTGAACGTCGAGACTCTGCAATGTCCTCAGGAACGGCCCGATCAGGCATTGCGCGGGATCAATGCCGTCGGCCGCCTATAGAAGGAACTCTTCCACGCGCAGGGGATTGTCCTCGACGACGATCGTCAAGGGAATATCATTTGCCGCATTGAACGGCTAAGATATCGAACGGATCGAAAATCGGCCTAATTTGCTATTGCGCCAACCCATGATGTGAAAGAGGGGTCCATGTCTACACCCGAAGCCACTCCCAATCCGGATATTCAATCGCTCTCGGACGAGCTGAAACAGCTGCGGGCCGAGTTCGCCAAAATCGCAGAGTTGCTGGAGCAGGCGGCCCGCCGTGCCGGCGACGAGGCCAAGGAAGCCGCCCTGGACGCAGGCGAGCGCGCCTGGAGCGAGGTCAAGAACCGGGCCGATGGGCTGGCACGCCGGATCGAGGAGAAGCCCGTCACCGCGACGGCATGGGCATTCGGCCTCGGTATTCTCATCGGCTTGATCTTCCGCGGGCGAGGCTCCTGAAGCGCGATCGCCTCGACTGCTACGTCTGCGCTGACATAATTTTACGGCGGCGGTACCGTGATCCCCTAGCCCGGAGAAATTACGGCGCCGAATGCTTCCCGGCGACGTTCTCCTCGGCAACGCGACGGAATTCTTCCGCCAGACGCGTGCCGAACACAGGATTGGCGAAGCGGCGCTCCACTTTCGCCCGGCCCGCTTGGCCCAGTCCGGTCGCAGCATCTGAGTTGGCCAGCAGTTTCTCGATGGCTTGGCGTAACTGGCGAGAATCGTAAGGTGGCACGACCAGACAATTGCGGCCGTCGTCCAGGTAGTCCCGCAGCGGCGGGTTGTCGCTGGCGACCAGCGCCTTTCCCATCGCCATCGCCTCCAGCACACTGCCGACCCCGCTGACGTTGAGGGTGACCTTGAGGGGAATCACCACGAAGCGGGCCGCAGCATAGAGATCGCGCAGCGCCTCGAACGACAGCCGCTCCTTGATCTGGCGTATGCGGGCCCGACATCCGGCAGGAATGTCGAGCGGACGGCGGGTTTTGATCACGAGATCGACGTCGAGCTCGGCGACCGCGGCAATCAGCGTGTCGAAGTCGCGGCCGTGGTCATCGCCGATGGCGAGAATGGGTCCTCTGAGCTCTGGCGCTCGTGGCCGATAGAACTCGGCATCGACGTGCTGCCAAACCACCCGGCACCTGGCGCCGGCGCCCCATTTGCGCTCGATGTAGGCGCGCTGGGCGCTGCCGAGCAAGAATATGCGGTCCACCCGCGGTACGACGATGTCCTGGATGCGTTGGCGAACCTTCCATTCCTCGTCGGGCGCGATGTCCCACATCGCAACCGCCGGCCGGAAGCCGAACGGGCGGCGCAGCAGCGAGGTGACGACGAGCGAGCTTTCAAACACCGAGACCACCACGTCCACCTGACGCCGGCTAGTGAGAACCTTGAACGCCCGCAACGGGTCGAGCCCCATATAAACGGGATGCAGGCCGAACAGAGGGTTCCAAGGCCTGGGGTTGGGATCCATCAATTCAACGTCAACGCCGGCCGCAGCCATGGCCCGGTAGATCGCCATCGGATCCGGTTCGCTGCCAGGCACATGGCGCAGTCTCTGCGGCCACCATGGCTCGGGCGGAGTCAGGACGACGCGCAGACGCCCATCCCCGCTCATCGCGTCATCACCGCAACGCCGACTACGACCGGCGCGATCCCGATGCAATGGCGAGTCATGACGACGGCATATCGCGGACGAAATTTAGCACCCACTTTTCTCAAAAAGCGATTTGTCGAAAGTGGCGGCATTTATAACCCAGGGTGCGCAGTTGCGCGGCGGACGCAGGGAATTGTGCGCTGCGCGCGAAGTGCAATACTTACTGCGCGTCTCTTGCGCATCGCCGGCGGCCTCTGCGTTAAAAAAAACATTTGTGTGTCACCTTGCCTTGAATCCGAGTACTAGGGATTGCGGAATTCCTCCCCGGCGGCGCCGTCGCGACCGGCGGCTGCCATGCGCCAGGCGCGGATGCGCCATTCTTTCTGCACCGCTTGCAATCGTCAGGACCTGGACTATCTGCTTTGGCAGTCATTGTCATGGCAGGGAAGAGGCCATGGTTGCATTTTATCGCGCGGAGACCCTAACCACGCAGAACTCCGTGGGCTACGTGATGAGGCGTGCCCATAGCCTTATGCGCGTCCTCCTGGAAGCGGCATTCGAGCGGGAGGAGATCAATTTCTCCCAGTGGGCCGCCCTTGTCTGTCTGCGGGACGGCGTAGCGCGCACGGCTGCGGATATTTCCCGCTGTCTGAGCCACGACAGCGGCTCCCTCACTCGTCTGATCGATCAACTGGAAGGGCGAAATCTCCTGCAACGCCGTTCCTGCCCGCACGACCGCCGGGTATACGAGCTCGTGCTCACGCCGGAAGGACAGGCGATGCTGCGCGCGCTGACGCCCGCGGTCGCCGACATTTACAATCAAGTCCTTGCGGACTTCACCCGGCCGGAGATCGAAACGCTCCTTCGCCTGTTGCACAAGGTCATGGCAGGAGCGGAATCCCTCATCGCGCAGCACGGCGCCGCCGACGGGAGTGCCGCGCCGTGAGGAGTTCCGCCCCGATCGCGGCATGCGCTTTGTGCTTCGCCTTGGCAGGTTGCACGCAAGACATCGTCCCGCAGGCTACCGCGATTGAGGATCGCGACGCAGGGCTCTCCGGCGAGACCGCACCGCCCGTCGCGCCCGATTGGTGGAAGGCGCTTGCCGATCCCAATCTCGATCGGCTCGTCGCCATGGCGCTCGCAGATAGTCCCACGCTCGATCAGGCGCGCGCGCGTCTTCGTGCGGCGCAAGCCGAGATCGATTCGGCACGCTCGCAGGAATTCCCGGCGGTTTCTCTCGATGCCCAGGAAGAGCGCGAGCGCCTGAGCGGACGCTCTATCGTCCCGCCGCCTTATGGCGGCAGCTGGCAGTGGGTCGGTTCCTTCGGCGCCAATCTGTCGTGGGACATCGATCTGTGGGGGCGCGAAGCAGCGCTTGTGAACCGGGCACGGGCGCTTTCCGGCGCCGCGCAGCTCGACGAGGAGGCGGCGCGCTTGGCCGTCGAGGGCGCGCTCGTCAAAGCCTATATCGGGCTCGATGAAGCCTACACGCTTGCCGGCGTCGCCGACGAAACCGTTACGGAGCGCGAGCATATCGTCGCGCTCGCGGCCCGCCGCGTGAACGACGGAATCGACAGCCGCGCCGAGCTGCTCCAGGCGCAAACCCTGCTCGATGCCGCCCGCAAGGACGCAGAGCGCGCCCACAGCGAGTGCGACGTGGCGGTTCATGCGCTGGCCGCTCTGACAGGCCAGGGCGCCAAGGCCTATGCGGCGATCGGCCGTCCGGCGCCGAACAAGCCCCCCGTCCTGGCCCTGCCGCAATCGCTTCCCGCCGACCTTCTGGCGCGCCGGCCCGATATTCTTGCGGCCAAGCTGCGCATCGATGCGGCGATGCAAGGCCGCGAAGCAGCTCATGCCGCCTTCTATCCCGATATAAACCTCCTTGCGACGGCCGGCTTCGCGGCGCTGGGCTTGGGCAATATCTTCACCTCGCAGACTGCCCAAGTTGGCGGCGGGCCGGCGGTGCATCTGCCGATCTTCGATGCAGGCAAGCTGCGCGCCGACTACCAGGCGGCCACAGCCGATCTCGATTCCTCCGTCGCCGACTACAACGCCTCCGTGGTTTCGGCAGTGCGCGACACGGCCGACCGGCTCACGCAGATCGGTTCGCTCGACGCGCAAGCCCTCGATCAGGCCAAGTTCGGCCAGGATGCGGAGGAGGGCTACCATCTCGCGGAAACACGCTACCGCATCGGGCTCGCCAATCGGATTACGCTCTTCGAAGCCGAGGGCCTGCTGCTCCAGGCGCGCGAGCAGCAAGCCGAAATCGATGCCGCGCGCGCCGGCGAGCGCATCAACCTCGTCCTCGCGATCGGCGGCGGATTCGATGCGGCGGCAACCAAGATCAGCGCGGAGAAAGCGCCTTGAGCGACACCCTCGACGCTGCCGAACTCCGATCGCGCCGCAGCATGATGCGCCGGCGCGCCTTTGCCGCGCTGGCCGCCCTGGTGATTCTGGGTGCGGTTGCGTGGGGCGGATGGTGGTTTTTCCATGCCCGTTTTTTCGAGCGCACCGACGACGCTTATGTCAGCGGCGACATCGTCGCCGTCACGGCGCGGGTTCCGGGCACTGTGCTCGCCATCCATGCCGAAAACACGCAATGGGTGCGCCGCGGTCAGCCGCTTCTCGAGCTTGATCCCGCCGACGCCAATGTCGCGCTTCAGGCGGCGGAGGCGGATTTGGCGCGCACGGTGCGGCAGGTGAGCAGCCTCTACTCCCGGGCCGACGAGCTGCGCGCGCAAATCGTTCAGGCGCGCGTGCAACTCGGCTTGGCGCAAAGCGACTATGCGCGGCGTCGGCAGGCGGCGCCAGACGGTGCCGTTTCGCAGGAAGACCTCACGCACGCTCACGACGCGGTCGCCGCCGCGCACGCCGCGCTCGACGTGGCGCAAAGCCAGCTGCAAGAGATTCTCGCGCAAACCCACGGCACGGCCATTGCCAGCCATCCCGACGTGCTTGCCGCCGCGGCGCGATTGAAAAGCGCCTTCCTGAATCTCGATTATACGCGCATCGCGGCGCCGCTCGACGGCGAGATTGCGCAGCGCAACGCGCAGCTGGGGGAACAGATCGCGGCAGGGGTGCCTCTCCTGGCCGTCGTACCGCTCGACGATGTCTGGGTCGACGCCAACTTCAAGGAGGTGCAGCTGACGCGCATGCGCATCGGCCAAACCGTGGAGGTCTCGGCGGACATCTACGGCAGCGGCGTGACCTTTCACGGGCGCGTGGTGGGACTTGCAGCGGGAAGCGGCGGCGCTTTTGCGTTGCTGCCGGCGCAAAACGCCTCGGGCAACTGGATCAAGATCGTCCAGCGCGTTCCGGTGCGCATCGAGCTCGATCCCCGCGAACTTCGCGCGCACCCGCTCCGTATCGGGCTTTCCGTCACAGCGACGGTGGACGTGCGCGATCAGTCGGGCGGACTGGTCGCCACCCGCGTGCGCAAAACCGAGCCGGCGCCCGAACGCAGCGACACGGCGAACCGCGCCGATGCGCTTATCGCCCGGATTATTGCCGCCAACAGCGGCGTCGTGAGCGACCCTTGAGCAACGCAGGCGCACAACCTGCGCCCTTGCGCGGTGCGTCGCTTGCCGTAACGTCCGTCGCGTTGGCGCTGGGTACGTTCATGCAGGTGCTCGATACCACGATCGCCAACGTCTCGTTGCCCACGATCTCCGGCGATCTGGGCGTCAGTTCCGATCAATGCACCTGGGTGATCACGGCATTCGCCGTCTCCAACGGCGTGGTCTTGCCGCTCACCGGATGGCTGATGGCGCGCTACGGCATGGTGAGAACCTTCGTCGTGTCCGTGGCGCTTTTTACCCTCGCGTCGTTTCTCTGCGGCCTCGCCTGGAGCTTGAGCTCGCTGGTCGTCTTCCGCGTGTTGCAAGGCGCCGCTTCGGGCCCGATGATTCCCGGCTCGCAGGTGCTGCTCATCGCGATATTTCCCGCGGAGCGGCGCGGCACGGCACTCGGAATCTGGGCGATCACCACATTGGTGGCCCCGATCTGCGGGCCGATCGTCGGCGGCTACATCTCCGACAATCTGCACTGGTCCTGGATATTCCTGATCAACATTCCGATCGGAATCGCCAGCGCGTCGATTTGCTGGCGCTTCCTGGCGGCGAGGGACACGCCGGCCCGCGCGCTGCCGGTCGACACGGTCGGCCTCGGGCTCTTGGTGATCTGGGTCGGCGCGCTGCAGATCATGCTGGATACGGGCCGCGACGCCGACTGGTTTCATTCCGCGACCGTGACGGCTCTGGCGATCGTCGCCGCCATCGGGTTTGCGTCGTGGGTGATCTGGGAACTGACCTGCGACACGCCGATCGTCGACCTGTCGCTGTTCTCAAACCGCAATTTCGCATTGGGTACGGCGGCATTGTGCCTCGGCTATGCCGTGTTGTTTGCCAATAATCTCTTGCTGCCGCTTTGGCTTCAGACACAGCTCGGTTACACGGCGACTTGGGCGGGCTTGGTTTCCGCGCCAAGCGGGCTGATTGCGATGCTGGTTACCCCGTTTGCGACCGGCTTTCTGGCGCGGCTCGATGCCCGCATCCCGGCAAGCATCGCGTTCATAGCGTCTGCAGCCTCCTATTTCCTGCGGGCGCAGCTGACGCAGGATGCAAGCTTTAGCGCCTTCCTCATACCCATGCTCGTTCAGGGCGTGGCAATGGGGACGTTCTTCGTCTCTTTGTTGGGCATTCTGCTCGACGGCGTTGCGCCAGCGCGCATTCCTTCGGCGTCGGGACTCTCGAACTTCGCACGCATTACGGCCGGCGGCTTCGCCGCGGCGCTCACCACTACGTTTTGGGACCGCCGCGAGGCCTTGCATCAAAGCCGGCTGGTCGAGAAGGCCAACCAATTCGATCCTGCGATGCGCCAGACCATGACGACATTGCACCATCTCGGGCTGACCGATACGCAGGGGTACGCCCTCCTCCTGCGATTTGTCGCGAGCCAGGCTTATCTCCTGTCGTCGATCGACTTCTTCTGGATATCGGCCTGGCTGTCGCTCGCGATGCTGGTTCTGGTGTGGCTTGCGCGCGCCCCGCGCGCCGCCGTTCGTCACGTCGCCAGCGAGTAGATTGCGGCTGGGCGGGCCGCGCAGCGCAGTCCGCCCCTGCCGCTCCTGTAACCTTACTGGGGCGGGGGCGTCCCAGGCGGCGGCTCCTGCTTGTGCCTCTTGGGCGGCGGCTTGCCCTGTTCTGTCGGCGGCTGCGCCGAGGAGCCGGAAGGACCACTCATGCCGGCAGGCGGACCACTCGGGGGAGCCTGCTCCGGATGGTGCCTCGTTTCAGTCGGCGGAGGGGGAGGACCGTATCCGGGACCGCCGGACGGTCCGCCCATCTCTCTGGGCGGGCCACCACTCGGAAGACCCTGCTCCGGGTGGTGCCTCGTCTCGGTTGACGACGGAGGTCCGTATCCCGGGCCGCCCAACGGACCCCCCATGCCGGCAGGCGCACCGCTCGGGGGAGCCTGCTCCGGATGGTGCCTCGTCTCGGTTGACGGCGGAGGTCCGTATCCCGGGCCGCCCAACGGACCACCGATGCCGGCAGGCGCACCGCTCGAGGGAGCCTGCTCCGGATGGTGTTTGGTCTCGGTCGGCGACGGAGGACCGTTTCCAGGACCGCCGGTCGGACCACCGATCTCGCCGGCTCCGCTTGGACCCAATTGTGCGGGATGATGCGTCGCCTGCCCGTCGGACGTGCCGCCGGGCCCCATCATCCCGCCGGAAGCTCCTTGCTCCGGATGCGGCGGAGCCCCGCCCTGGGGAGACCCCGCCGCAGGACCCTGTTCGGGGCGATGGACCATTTCGGTCCCGGTGGCCGGACCGGTCCCGCTCGACGGCGGCCCGCGAAAATGCGTCTGGACTTCCGGATTGGCAATGGAGGCTCGGGTGAAAAGATGGGTGGGCTGAGGCCCCTTATGGACCGGAAGGTTCACGGAGAGTCTGCCAACCACTTCCCGCGGCGGCGGCGGCGCGCTGTTTGCGCGGCCGTTGCCGTGCGGCGTCAAGACGCGCTCGCGAACCTGAATTTGCCGGCTCGTATCCACCCTCAGAACAAGACTGGGATTGCGAATCACCGTGCGCGCCGGCGCGATTCGGACCGGGTGGCCGGCGGCACGCTCGACGAGATTTACGGAAATGCCCTTGTTGACTATGTAATTGTTTACCACCGTGTAATTCGTGACGTTCGCGGTGGCATGAATGATGTTCACCACACGGATCGGATCTCTCACGACGTAGGTGTGGAAATCCGGATCGGCGAGGTGGCCGATGCCGACGAACACCCAGTTGTTGGCATAGCGTTGCTCGTCGAATGCGGGGCCGTACCAGGTACGGTAGCCATAGTCCGGCTCTCCGTTCCAGCCGAAGGAGAGCGACGCACCGCCAAACGAAATGCCGAAGGAGACATCGCCTTCGCCGCTGAGGAAGCGCTCGTCGGGCGGCGCCGGCATCCAGCCAAGATACTGGTCGTTGCGGCGCCAGACGACCCAGGCCGGGCTCCACGTGTAGCCGGGAATCCACAGCCAGCCGTCGTCGGGATCGTTCACCCAGCGGCCATAGTGAAAGGGGATCTCCCCCCACGGATAGTCCGACGCCCAATACCAGCCGAACCGGTCGGTGTAGACCCAGCGGCCGTCGGTGTCGTAGGGACGAAAATACTCGGGCACCGCCGGCTGCCACACGAGCCCCCAACGGTCGCTGTAAAGCCAGTATCCGTATTGCTGCAGTGCGTCGTAGAAATAGTCGAAGCTGACGCCATCCTCGTATTGGGCATGGGCCGGAGTTGGATCGGCCAGCGGCCAGAGGGCGGCAGCCGCGAAAGCGCTGGCCAATAATCTTGCTCGCAGAATTCGGCGCATCTTCCTGGTCCTTTGTTAGACACCTGGCAGACAGGGAAACGGTGCCTTGAAAGGAACGTTCCTCCCACATCCGGGCAGGAACAAGGCGTTTTCTCGGCCTTTGAGGGAAGGGCCGCTTGCGGCCCTGCCTCGCCGGACCAATCTGGTAGTCGGATCGGCGCTGGCCGCGGCAGGGCAGAAGCGAAGCGTGTTAATCGGCATGACTGCACATGGGCTTGTGCCGAATTACGCAATTAGGCGTTACGAATGACGACGATTACGGCGACGGGAAAAACGATCCCTTTGGAATTCGGCTGAGCTGCGGAAACGTTGCTGCTGTCACGGTATTTTCCCGACCTTCGTCGAGACCGGGGGATGCGCGCGGCGGCGAGGAAAGGATGCGGCGATGCCGGGACGGTTCGCGAAGCGATTCGCGAGCGTGTCGAGCCGTACCGGCACGGGCTCCATTCGATCCGCGGCTGCCGTTCACCGAAGATTTACCAATTTTCTTTACCGTGTATATCGGCTTAGAAGATCGGTGAATGCGCGTTAAAATCTCTTATAAAAAGCAACGGAGGAAACGGATGCAAATCGTTACCCACTTTTCAAACGCGACGACCGCACAGTCGCGTACTTCGAACACGGATTTGCGCGGACGTATTTTGAAGCTGCGCTGGATGGGAATGGAAGACGAGGCGCTCGAATTGAGCGAAAAGCTCGCCGAGGCCGTTCCGTTGGATTGTCCTTTGATCGAGCCGCGCGACACGGACTAAAGCAGATCCCGATCGCATCGAACTACGCCCCCTCCTTTTCGCTGCGCTCGCGCGCCGTCCCCTGATGAGGCAGTCCTGGGAGCGCGGACGTATTCGTCCGCATATGATGTTGACGCATCCCAGACAGCCGCAATGGTCAACCTGTCTCACTATCGATCGCGGACGAAGCACCCGATTAACCCTTAATCTTAGACTTTCTGCGATGAGTCGGGGGCCGCGCTCGCAGGAGGCGCTCACCTCTTGCGCCAAGAGCGATTGCCCTGCGGATTAACCGGGGGCTCGCGCGGCCATCTCTTCGCCGGCCGATTCGTTTCTGCGGCTATGGACGAAGGCGATCCGATCTCCGCCGTGCACTACCTGGCTCTCGGTCCGGCGCGTGCGCTACGTATCGCCCGCGTCGAGGATTACAAATGGTCCAGCGTCCGCGCCCACCTCGAATTGAGGGACGAAGGGCTTGCGACCGTAGCCCCGGCGCTCGGCCGCGTGAAGGATTTTGCCGCACCGATCGCCGATCGGGCAAACGAAGCCGGCTTTGCGGCGCTCGGGACTGCCGAGCAGACCGGCAGGCCGCGATTTCATCGAAGGACCGAAGCGCATTCTCGGACGGCGCATTGCGCGGCGCGCACCGGGCCGCAAACTGACCGAGCCGCCCGAGGGGCAGCAAAGCTTGTTTTGAATGGAAGGGTGAATATTGGTCCTGTCGCCGGGAACTATAATGCTGCTTGCCGAATTGCGCCGCCTCGAACTGGCGGCGGCGGCCGTTCCGCCGCACGATTGCATGGACGTGGTGTGCGGCGAGATGAAGCGTACGCACGAGAGCTTTCTCGCCAAATTCGAAAGGTTCCGCGCAGCGCAGGCCGATGCGCTTCCGGAATCGCCGAATGGCGTTTGCTCGACATGCGGTGCGGTTGCTGCGCGCGAACAGTCCGGTTGCGGTCCGGCCGCTGCTGCGCCGGCGCGGTGAAAAAACCTGTTCCGGAGAAAATGCAATCCGGTAAGTCCTTGAGATGCCGCCCATAAGTCCACGAACAGGACGGCGTTTTTATTCCCCAGTTCTTCTCCCGGTTATTTGCCCTGTTCGGCCTCGAGTTGTTCGCAGGAGCCGGCGCATGTTCCCGCTCCTGTGTCGGGCGCCTGGCAGAGAGGGAAACGGTGCCGGGCAAAGGACGCGTCCCCCGCATCCGGGCAGGATCGGCCGTTGGGGGAAGCGCCGCTTGCAGCCTTGCCTCGACCGGCCAATCTGGTAGGCAGGCAGGCGCTGGCCGTAGGCAAGGGAGAAGCGAAGCGTGTTCATCGGCATGGCCGCGCATTGGCTTCTGCCGGCATTGGCATCGGCAGGGATCGCCTATACCGCGCTGACGGCGCTACTGATACGGCCGCGCCGCCTTCCGGCCGCCGTGCAGGCGACGCACCTCCCGGCCGTCACCCTGCTCAAGCCGCTGTGCGGCGCCGAGCCGGGGCTGGAAGAGGACCTGCGCAGTTTCTTCGAGCAGGACTATCGCGGCCGGCTGCAAATCCTGTGCGGGGTGCAAAGCCGGTCGGACCCGGCTCTGGCCGTAGTGGAGAAACTGGCCCGGCAATATCCCAGCGTCTGCCTGGACATTGTCGTCGACGCCACCTCGCGCGGCCGAAACCCGAAAATCGCCAACCTGATCAACATGTTCCCCAAGGCCGACGGCGAGGTTTTGCTGCTCAGTGACGGCGATATCAGGGCTCCGGCGCATTACACAACAACGCTTGTGAACGAAATTCAGTCTCCCGGGGTCGGGGCGGTTACCTGCCTCTATCGCGGATACGCCGTGAGCGGCCGGTGGGCGCGCCTGGAGGCGATGGGCATCGACTACGGCTTTCTTCCCAACGCCGTGGCGGGGACGGCGCTAGGCCTCGCCACCCCCTGCTTCGGGGCAACGATCGGATTGCGCCGCAGCACACTCTCCGAGATCGGCGGCTTCGAGGCGCTGTCGCAACATCTGGCCGACGATTACGAGCTCGGCCGGGCAGTGCGCGCCAAAGGCCACGCGGTGAGGCTCTCCGCGCTGGTGCTTCGGCACGCCTGTTCCGAACGCAGCTTTCCGGGGCTCTTCCGTCACGAGCTCAGATGGGCAAGAACCATCCGACTGTTGAACGCTGCCGGCCATGCGGGGAGCCTGATTACCTACCCCGTTCCGCTCGCACTGCTCGCGTCGGCAGGGTTGGGGTTCGGCCTGCAAGAACTGACGCTCCTTTGCGCCGCTCTGCTGATGCGGCTGTGGCTTGCGTGGCGCATTCGCAACCGACTGGGGGCGCAATCGGGACCGCTCTGGCTTCTCCCCTGCCGCGATGTGCTATCTTTCATCGTCTTTCTCGCCTCTTTCCTCGGAAACTCCGTTTACTGGCGGGGAACCCGCTATGAGACGGAGGCTCGCGGGCTCCTGGCGCAACGATAAGGTTCGGCAATGCTCAAAACGCTTTTTCTCCAGGCCCCGTCCTTCGACGGCTTCGACGGCGGCGCCGGTGCGCGCTACCAGATGAAGCGCGAGGTGCGCTCGTTCTGGTACCCGACCTGGCTGGCCCAGCCTGCCGCCATGGTGGAAGGCTCGAAACTGATCGACGCGCCGCCTCACGGTCTCAAGCTTGCCGATGTGCTGCCGGAGGTGCGCCAGCGCGATCTCGTGGTGATGCACACCTCAACCCCGTCCTTCAAATCCGACGTGCGGACGGCCGAACGGCTCAAGGAAGAAAATCCCAATCTCAAAATCGGCCTCATCGGCGCCAAAGTGGCCGTGGAACCGGAAAAGAGTCTCATCTCCTCGCCGGCGATCGATTTCGTGGCGCGCAACGAGTTCGATTTCACGATCAAGGACGTGGCGGAAGACCGGCCCTGGTCGGAGATCAAGGGGCTGTCCTGGCGCAATGCCCAAGGCGTCATCGTCCACAACGAAGACCGCGAGGTCCTCGAGAACATGGATGCGCTGCCGTGGGTGACGCCGGTCTACAAGCGCGATCTGGTGATCGAGAAATATTTCGGCGGCTATCTCAAGCACCCCTATGTCTCGTTCTACACCGGCCGCGGCTGCAAATCCCGCTGCACGTTCTGCCTGTGGCCGCAAACGGTTGGCGGACACCGCTATCGCGTGCGCTCGGTGCAGGACGTCGTCGAGGAGGTGAAATGGGCCAAATCGGCAATGCCGCAGGTCAAGGAGTTCTTCTTCGACGACGACACGCTCACCGACAATCTTCCCCGCGTCGAGGAGATCGCCAAAGGGCTCGGCCGACTAGGCGTCACCTGGTCTTGCAACGCCAAGGCGAACGTGCCGCGCAAGACGCTGGAGGTGCTCAAGGACAACGGCTTGCGGCTCCTGCTCGTCGGCTACGAATTGGGCAACCAGAAAATCCTTCACAACATCAAGAAGGGCCTGCTGGTCGAGGTGGCGCGACGCTTTACCAAGGATTGCCACGAACTGGGCATCGTCATCCACGGCACGTTCATTCTCGGATTGCCCGGCGAGACCAAGCAGACGATTGAAGAGACGTTGAAGTTCGCCAAGGAAATCAATCCGCACACGATCCAGGTCTCGCTCGCCGCTCCCTATCCCGGCACCTTTCTCTACCGTCAGGCGAAGGAAAACGGCTGGCTCTACAACGAAGAAATCGATCTTCTGACCCAGGAAGGCACCCAGATCGCACCGCTCAACTATCCGCATTTGAGCCACACGGAGATTTTCGCATCCGTGGAAGACTTCTATAAGCGGTTTTATTTCCGGCCCTCGAAGATCGCGTCCATCCTGGGCGAGATGCTGGTCAGCCCACAGGTGATGAAGCGCCGCTTGCGCGAGGGCGTGGAGTTCTTCCAGTTCCTGCGCATGCGCGAAGACGCGGCATAATTGCGAAGAGAGGAGCACCAGGACCATGAGCAGTCCGGCATTGGCATTTCCCGATTTGAGCTATCAAGCGCAGCGCGTGCCCGAAGGCGATCCCATCCGCATCGGAAGCGAAGCGCATAAGACGCTGTTCTGCCGCACGCTTCTCGACACCTTCAATCCCTACAAGCCGGCGATCATCGATTGGCCCAAGCTCGACGCGGAGGCGCAGGACCGGCTGTTGCATCTCCCCATCTGGGACATGGCGGTGCAAACGGAAAATCGCGCCGGCGTGAACGTCTGCACCTATGCCGAAGGCGTTTCGGATCCGCTGCTCAACAAGGCGGTCAATCTGAACGCCTTCGAGGAAAAACGGCATCGCTACGTGCTTGCCAACCTCGTCGAGGCCTATGGCATCAAGCTCGCACTCGAGCCGGTCTATCCCAAGCCGCGTGACCCGGAATGGGCCTTCATGGTGACAGGTTACAGCGAATGCATCGACAGCTTTTTCGCCTTCGGGCTGTTCGAGCTGGCCAGGCGTTCCGGATTCTTCCCGCCGGATCTCGTTGCGACGTTCGAGACGGTGATGGCGGAGGAAGGCCGCCACATCTTGTTCTTCGTGAATTGGGCCGCATGGCACCGGCGGAACCTGCCCTGGTGGCGACGTCCGTTGTTCGATTTGAAGCGGCTTCGTGTCTGGGGCTTTCTCGTCTGGGAACGGCTAGGAATGGCGGCCGACATGGGCGGCGCAGCCAACGACAGCAATTTCACCATCAAGGGCGCCAAGGATGTCGGTGTGGATATCAGCATCTCCGGACTCATGGATATCTGTCTGGAGGAAAACGACCGTCGCCTGTCGCCCTATGATCCCCGCCTGTTGCGGCCGGAGTTCATACCGCGGCTGGTGCGTTTCGTCCGCCGTTTCATTCCCGGCTGAATTGCCGGGCACGACGTAAATCCCGGCCTCGGATGAGCCAACCGGCGGAGAATACGCTGCGATCGAAGCTTGGCGTCATGGCCTTGGCAGCCGTCGGTGTGGCAGTTGCCGTCTGGCTCGTGTTGCATGTCGGCCTTGGCGCCGTGATGGCGGCCGTGGTCAAAGTCGGCTGGGGCGGATTTGCGCTATTATGCTTCTTGGGCCTTCCGGTGTTCGTCGTGCTGGGCTTCGCCTGGTTCGTGCTCATTCCCCGCAGCGCCGGGACCAAGCTCGCGACGTTCATCTGGGGCCGCGCTGTGCGCAACTCGGCCGCCGAAGTGCTGCCGTTCTCGCAGATCGGCGGATTTGTCATCGGCGCGCGCGCCGTCATGCTGCGCGGGGTGAGCACCTCGCTCGCCTCTGCGTCGATGATTGCCGATGTCACCACCGAGTTGATGGCACAAATCGTCTATTTGCTTATCGGCCTCATCCTTCTCGTCGAACGGGTGCCCAAATCGCCTTCCAGCCGATCGCTCGTCGACGCGGCAGCGATCGGGACGCTGCTTGCCGCGATCGGCGCGGTGGGATTTCTCTTCTTTCAAAAACGCGGCTTTGCCATTGCCGAGCGCATCGTTGCTCGCAGCATGCCAAAAACCGCCGAACACGCGGGTGCCTTGCACGATGCGATGGAATCCATCCACGCCGCGCCACTGAGGCTTCTGCTGTCGGTCTGTGGGCATTTGACAGGATGGTTCGCAAGTGCCTTTGCGTCCTGGGTTGCCGTGCGTCTGATGGGTTTTCATGCAGCGTTTCTTTCGATCGTGTCGATCGACGCCCTTCTGTACGCCATCCGCAGCGCCGCCATCATCGTGCCCAACGCCCTGGGCGTTCAGGAGGCGGCCTATACGATGCTCATGCCGTTCTTCGGCCTGACCGCATCTGCCGGGCTTGCGCTGTCGCTCCTGAGGCGGGCGCGCGACATCACGATCGGCATCCCCATTCTGCTTGCATGGCAAGCCGCCGAAGGCGGACATGCCCTGCGCCGGGCGCAGGAGCTGAGATGATGGAGTTCGGAAACACCTTTCCTCCCCCGCAAAGCGGCACGGTTATCGCTTTTGGCAGAAGAGATGAACGCTTCCTGGGAGCGCGGACGTCCTCGTCCGCCATAGATGGTGAAGCACATTGATGATTGCGGACATCCGGCATGTGTCAACATCATATGCGGACGAGGACGTCCGCGCTCCCAGCAATGAAAAAGCGATAGCCTCCCGCTTTGCGGGGGAGGAAGAATCCCATGCCTGACACGGTTCTCGTCACCGGAGCGTCGGGCTTTGTCGGCTCCGCGGTTGCGCGATTGCTGGCGGCCAGGGGATTTGCCGTTCGCGTGGCGGTGCGCAAACAAAGCCCGCGCGGCAATCTTGCGGGGCTCGACGCCAGCGTCGTCGAAGGCGACATGCGCGAGCCGCGCGACATGGCCGCCGCCATGGACGGCGTGCGCTACCTCTTCCATGTCGCAGCCGATTACCGCCTGTGGGCCAAAGATCCCGAGGAGATCGTCCGCAACAATGTGGCGGGCACGCGCGCGGTGATGCAGGCGGCGCGCGACGCGAAAGTCGAACGCATCGTCTACACGAGCAGCGTGGCGACCTTGAAACCGGGTACGCTTGCCGCACCTTCCGGCGAGACGGAGCGGCTCGATCCCGCCCAAGCCGTCGGCGCCTACAAGCGCAGCAAGGTCTTGGCCGAGCGGCTGGTCGAGGACATGGTGGCGGCAGAGAAACTGCCGGCCGTGATCGTCAATCCGTCTACGCCCATCGGCCCGCGCGATATCAAGCCCACGCCCACGGGACGCATCATCGTCGAAGCGGCAAGCGGGCGGATGCCCGCCTTCGTCGATACCGGCCTTAATCTCGTGCATGTGGACGATGTCGCCGAAGGCCACCTGCTGGCCTTTGCGAAAGGCGCAACCGGAGCCTCCTATGTCCTGGGCGGCGAGAATGTCAGCCTGAAGGAGATGCTGCACGCGATAGCGGCAGCGATCGGGCGCACACCGCCACGGGTCGAGCTGCCGCGCGCACCGCTGTACCCGCTCGCATGGGCCGCAGAATCCTTTGCGCGGCTGAGCGGAAAGGAGCCGTTCCTCACCATCGATGCGCTGAAGATGAGCGCGCATCACATGTTCTTTTCGTCGCAAAAGGCGCGGACGGAACTCGGTTACGCGGCGCGTCCGTATCCCCACGCGATCGCCGATGCGATTGCCTGGTTTCGAGCAGCGGGCATGATCGGATGACCTGGGTCGCGCTCCTGCCTCTGATCGTCTGGATCTACATGCTTGCCGGACACGGCAGGTTCTGGCAGTTGCGCGAGCGCGACGATCGTGGCGAGCCGGAAGGCGCACTCTCCGAATGGCCGTCGGTTGTCGCCGTCGTACCGGCGCGCGACGAGGCGTTCGTGATCCAAGAGACGCTCGCAAGCCTCCTGCAACAGGACTACCCCGGCGCGTTTCGCGTGGTTCTTGTCGACGATCAAAGCACCGACGCAACGGCGGAGAAAGCGCGGTCGCTCGGCGGCCGGCTCGAGGTAATTGCCGGGTGCGCCCGCCCGCCAGGCTGGACGGGAAAGCTGTGGGCGATGCGCCAGGGCGTCGAGCGCGCATCCGCAGAGCACGCGCCCGACTACATCCTCTTCACGGATGCCGACATTTCCCATGCCCCGGACAATTTGCGCCGGCTCGTTGTGCGCGCCGAGAAAGACCAGCGCGTGCTGGTTTCGCTCATGGCTAAGCTCTGGTGCGAAAGCCTCGCCGAGAAACTGCTCATTCCGGCCTTCGTCTACTTCTTCGACATGCTTTTTCCGTTTGCCTGGGCGAGCGATCCGTCGCGCTCCACCGCGGCGGCGGCCGGAGGCTGCATGCTGGTGAAGCGCGCGGCGCTCGATGCGGCGGGCGGTCTCGACGCCATACGCGGTGCGATCATCGACGATTGCGCGCTCGCAAAGCTCCTGAAGCCGAAAGGACGGATATGGATCGGTCTCACGCAACGCGCCAAGAGCATCCGCCCCTATGCCAGCATGAACGAAATCCGGCACATGATCACGCGTTCGGCCTATGCCCAGCTCGATTATTCCGCGCTCGCTCTTGTGGGAACAGTCGTCGGAATGCTCCTCGTCTTTGCCGCGGCGCCGCTTCTTGCCGTATTCGCCACCGGCATTGCCCGCCTGGAAGGCTTGGCCGCCTGGGCGCTGATGACGCTCGCCTACCTGCCCATGCTGCGGTTCTACCGCCTCTCGCCGCTCTGGGGACTTGCCCTGCCCGTCACCGCGGCGCTTTACACGCTTTTCACCGTCGAGTCCGCCGTGCAATTCTGGCGCGGCCGCGGCGGCATGTGGAAAGGCCGCGCCCAAGCGATGGCGTGACCGGATGCTCACGGCAATGACGCAAAGCGACATCGCGGCGGCGCAGCTCGCCTCGGACAAGGGCCACGAAGACGAGAACTTTCCCGTCGCCTCGTTTCTCGTGCATCCGCGGCACCGCACCGTCATCCTTGCCTTCTACCGCTTCGCGCGCGCCGCCGATGACGTGGCCGATCATCCGCACGCCGATGCCCCGACCAAGCTCGAATTGCTGGAGGAGATGCGGGCGACGCTCCAAGGCGAATGCGATGCGGCGCCGGACGCGCTTGCGCTGCGCGAGACCTTGCGCGCACACGGCCTTTCGAACGTCCATGCGCTCGACTTGCTCGAGGCCTTCGGCCGCGACGTGACGAAGCTGCGCACTGCGAATTGGGGCGAACTCATGGACTATTGCCGGTATTCCGCCATGCCAGTCGGCCGCTTCGTGCTCGACGTGCATGGCGAGCCCAAGTCCGCCTGGCCCGCCAACGACGCGCTCTGCGCCGGCCTGCAGGTGATCAATCATCTGCAGGATTGCGCGAAGGACTATCGCGCGCTCGATCGCGTTTATATCCCGCAGGATTTTCTTGCCGCGGCGGGACTGACGGTCGAGGCGCTGGGAGAAGCGAAAGCCAGCCCGGCGTTGAAGGACGTGATCGGCTCGCTGGCGCGGCGCACGGCCGAATTGATCGCCCAGGCAAGGCCTTTTGCCTCGCAGATCCGCGACACCCGCCTTGCGCTTGAAGTGAGTATCATCCAGCGACTGGCGGAGGATTTGGCCGCGCGCCTTGTTCGTCGCGATCCGTTGTCCGAACGCGTGCACCACCGCCGAAGCGAAACCCTGGCACTGGCGGCATCCTCCATCGCGCGCTTCGTGCCTTCGCTGCCACGCCGCCTGCTGGCGAATTCCCGCAAGGGAACGACCGGGCCGTGAGCGTCGAAACACAGATGGCGGCAGTCGAGAAGAAGGCTGCCGGCAGCTCGTTCTACGCCGCCATGCGCGTGATGCCCAAGGCAGACCGCGAAGCGATGTATGCCATCTATGCCTTTTGCCGCGCCGTGGACGACATCGCCGACGCGGCAACCACGCCCCGCGCGGCGCGCGCGGCCGGCCTCGATGCATGGCGCCGCGATATCGCGGCGCTCTACGCCGACGCGCCGGCCGGCAATGCCGGCTTTCTGGCAGATGCCGTGCAGGCCTACGGACTGCGCAAGAACGATTTTCTGGCCGTGATCGACGGCATGGAAATGGATGTTGCCGGCGACATCTGCGCGCCGGATCTCGCCACGCTGGACCTTTATTGCGACCGGGTGGCAAGCGCCGTGGGCAGGCTTTCCATCAAGGTGTTCGGGATGGACGAAGCGCCCGGCGACGCACTGGCCCATCATCTCGGGCGTGCCCTGCAACTGACCAACATCCTGCGCGATCTCGATGAAGACGCCGCGCTCGGACGGCTCTATCTGCCGCGGGAATTTCTCGACGAGGCGGGCATTCCAACCCGCGATCCGCTGCACGTGCTCGATGATCCCAAAGTGGATGTCGCCGCGCGCAGCCTGGCCGGGCGCGCCCATTCCCATTACGCGCAAGCGATGCGCATTCTGGGCGCGCGCCCCAAGGGACAGCTGCGCGCGCCGCGCCTGATGGGCGCGGTCTATTCGCAGATCCTTGCCAAGATGGAGACGCAAGGCTGGCGCCCGCCCCGAACGCGCGTGCGCTTAAGCAAACCGGAGCTGCTTTTCATCCTGCTGCGGCAGGGATTTGTGTGATGTGTTTTCTGGGAGCGCGGGCGTCCTCGCCCGCAATTGATTTTCGAAGTATCAAGGGCGGACGAGGACGTCCGCGCGCCCGGAAGAGATGACTACGGCTTATGTCATCGGTGCGGGCGTGGCCGGGCTTGCCGCCGCAACACGGCTGGCGGAAGCAGGCCGGCAGGTTACGCTCATCGAGGCTGCGCCGCAGGCGGGCGGCCGTTGCCGGTCCTATTACGATTCCCAGCTCGGCCAGATCATCGACAACGGCAATCATCTGGTTCTTTCCGGCAATCGCGCCATCATGCGCTATCTCGCCCGCATCAAGGCGAGCGGAGCGCTGCAAGGCCCCGACACGGCCGGCATCGCCTGCGTAGACATCCGCGACGGCTTTCGCTGGGCCATAGCGCCGAACGATGGGCCGCTGCCGTCATGGATTTTCTCGCCGCGCCGCCGCGTACCCGGCACGAGCGCGATGGATTACGTCGAGCTCGCCAAGCTTTTGCTGCCGCAGGGAAACCGCACCCTCGGCGAGGTGCTGGCTTGCAAGGGCGTGTTGTGGGAACGGCTGCTCCATCCGTTCTTCGTGGGTGCGCTCAACACCGAGCCGGCTGACGCCTCGGCGGCTCTGGCGGCGGCGCTGGTGCGCGAGACCTTCGCCAAAGGAGGAAATGCCTATCGTTGCCGCATCGCGCATCCCACGCTTGCGGCCGCCTTCGTGGATCCCGCGCTGGCGTTTCTGGCGTCCCACGGTGCGGCCACGCGATTGGGCCAACGTGTCCGGACAATCGATTTCAGAAACGGCGCCGTTGCCGGCCTTGCGGTTGCCGAAACCGGGATCCCCGTCGCAGCCGCCGACACGGTCGTGCTGGCCGTGCCGCCATGGGCTGCCCAGGAGCTTGTGCCCGGTCTCGAGGCGCCGGACGATTTTCGCGCCATCGTGAATGCCCATTTCAAGCGGCCGGGGCCCAAGGATGCGCCGCTCATGCTGGGCGTGGTGGGCGGAACGGCGCAATGGATATTCTGCTTTGCGGACCGCATCTCGGTGACCGTCAGCAATGCCGATGTTTTGGTTAACGAAGACCGCGAGCTTCTCGCACGGAGGATCTGGGACGACGTGACCAGGGCGCTGGCGCTGGCCGAGCCGCTGCCGGCCTGGCAGATCGTCAAGGAGAAGCGGGCGACCTTTGCCGCCACCCCGCAGCAGGCGGCCAGGCGCCCTGCGGCGCGCACGCAATGGCCCAATCTCTTGCTGGCAGGCGACTGGACGGATACGCACCTTCCCGCCACCATCGAGGGGGCTGTCCGCTCGGGACACGCGGCCGCCGAGCTGGCATTGCAACGAACACGGCAGTAGGCAGTGGGCAATCGGCAGTAGGGAACCGTGTGCGAACAGCAATACTGCCTACTGCCTATTCCCTACTGCCGTTTCGGGAAATGAGATGGACAAAAGAGTAAATGTCGAGGACGCAGTGCTCGAGGATATGATCGGGCGGGCGCGCGCGGCACTGCTTTCCGAGCAGCGCGCGGACGGCCATTTCGTCTTCGAGCTGGAAGCCGATGCGACCATCCCGGCGGAATACGTTCTGCTCGTTCACTATCTGGGCGAAACACCCGATCTTGCGCTCGAGAAGAAGATCGGCGCCTATCTGCGCCGCATCCAGGCCGATCACGGCGGCTGGCCGCTGTTCTTCGGCGGCGCCTTCGACATCAGCGCCACGGTGAAAGCCTATTTTGCACTGAAGATGATCGGCGACTCGCCCGATGCACCGCATATGGTGCGGGCGCGCGAGGCGGTTCTTTCCCGCGGCGGCGCCGACCGGACGAACGTGTTCACCCGCATCCTGCTTGCCCTTTACGGCGAGATGTCGTGGAAGACCGTACCCACGGTTCCCGTGGAGCTCATCCTGGCGCCGCGATGGTTTCCCATTCATCTTTCGAAGATGTCGTATTGGGCGCGCACGGTGATCGTGCCCCTGCTGGTGCTGGCGGCGCTCAAGCCGCTGGCGCGCAACCCGCGCGGCGTGCGAGTTGCCGAGCTGTTCGATCCGGCGCATGTGCCGGCGCCCTGGCGCGCGCCCCACCAGAACCGGTTCTGGGCGGCGTTCTTCCACGGGCTCGATATGGCGTTGAAGGCGTTCGATCCGTTTTGGCCCGGCGGCGTTCGCAAGCGCGCGATCGAGAGGTGCCGCGTGTGGGTGACCGAGCGCCTGAACGGCGAGGACGGCCTTGGCGCGATTTATCCCGCGATGGCCAACGGCGTGATGATGTACGACGTGCTGGGCTATCCGCCGGAGCATCCCGACCGCGCGATTGCGCGCAAGTCGGTGGACAAGCTTCTCATCGTGCATGGGGACGAGGCGTATTGCCAGCCCTGCGTCTCTCCGGTGTGGGACACCGCGCTTGCCGCGCACGCGCTGATGGAAGCGGAGAACAGCGAAGCCGCGGTCGCCCGCGCGCTCGAATGGCTCAAGCCGTTGCAAGTTCTCGACGTGAAAGGCGATTGGGCGGAACAGCGCCCGGACGTGCGTCCCGGCGGTTGGGCTTTCCAATACGCCAACGCCTATTATCCCGATCTCGACGACACCGCCGTCGTCGTCATGGCGCTCGACCGGGCGCGCGGACGTCTGGCGCCGAACGGACATTACGCGCAAGCGATCGCGCGCGGTCGCGAATGGGTGGAAGGCCTGCAAAGCAAGAACGGCGGCTGGGGCGCCTTCGATGCCGACAACGTGCACACCTATCTCAACAACATTCCCTTCGCCGATCACGGCGCGCTGCTCGATCCGCCGACCGCGGATGTCAGCGCGCGCTGCATCGGCATGCTGGCGCAATTGGGCGAGACGAAAGACTCCGAGCGCATGCGCGCCGCCGTCGCCTACATGGAGCGCGAGCAGGAAAAGGACGGCAGCTGGTTCGGCCGCTGGGGCGTAAATTACATCTACGGCACATGGTCGGCGCTGGCCGGCCTCAATGCCGCCGGGCTCGACCGCAAAACACCGATGATACGCCGTGCGGCCGAGTGGCTGATCTCGATCCAGAACCCGGACGGCGGTTGGGGCGAGGACTGCGAGAGCTATCGTCTCGATTACAAGGGTTACGAGCCGGCGCCGTCGACCGCCTCACAGACCGCCTGGGCGCTCCTGGGATTGATGGCGGCGGGCTATGTAGACCATCCCGCCGTGGCGCGCGGCATCCGGCATCTGGAAGCAACCCAAGCTCCCGACGGGCTTTGGCCGCAAGATCACTATACCGGCGGCGGCTTCCCGCGCGTGTTCTATCTGCGCTACCACGGCTATCCGAAATTCTTCCCGCTGTGGGCGGTGGCGCGTTACCGCAATCTGATGGCCGGCAACTCGCGCCGCGTGATGCATGGGTTGTGAGACTGGAGCAGGATGACACTGGGTATACGCACTGACTTGCCGCGAAGAATCCGTCCAATTCATGCCCGCCTCCCTCTTGTGGGGAAGCGGGTTCGCATAAAGCAACGGCGGGGGGCGACCTTATGATCGCGGCAAAATCCGTTCTCGTCACCGGCGCCGCCAAGCGGCTGGGGCGCGCCATTGCCATCGACCTCGCGCAGGCGGGTTACGACATAGCGATGCACTACAACACCTCCGAAGTCGAAGCGGGCCAAGCCGCCGACGCAATTCGTGCAGCAGGACGGCGCGTTTGCCTGCTGGACGCCGATCTCGCCAGCGAGAACGACACGGCCGCGCTCGTCGGCCGCGCCATTGCCCAGCTGGGGCCGCTCTCGGCGCTCGTAAACAACGCGTCGGTCTTCGAAAACGACGACTGGGCCTCCGCCTCGCGCGAGTCCTGGAACAGGCATATGGAGATCAATCTCCGCGCGCCGTTCGTTCTCTCACAGCATTTTGCGCGGCAGCTGCCGGAGCACGCCCGCGGCGCCATCGTGAACATCGTCGATCAGCGGGTGCTCAAACCGACGCCGCAATTCATCTCCTACAGCCTGAGCAAGGCCGGGCTCACCTGGCTCACCACCACGCTCGCCCAGGCACTCGCCCCCCGCATCCGCGTCAACGCCGTGGCGCCGGGGCCGACGATGATCAATGTGCGGCAAAGCCAAGAGCATTTCCAGCGCCAGCGCGAGGCGACGGTTCTGGGCACGGGCGCGGAGCCGTCCGACGTCTGTGCCGCCGTTCGTTACCTATTGAGCGCGCCAGCCGTTACCGGAGAGACGATCGCGGTGGACGGCGGCCAGCATCTCGTCTGGAAAACGGCCGATGTGAGCGTTCAGGAATAGGATGACCAGTCCGCCACAAGACGACCGGTCGAGCTTTGCCGATGCGGCGCGGGCCATTCGCCACGTCTTTGTGCGAAACTTGCAGATTCTGGGCCACATCGGGGTGCATGGCCACGAGCAGGGCAAGCTTCAACCGATCCGCATCAATGTCGACCTGGCGGTCGAGGATCTCGCACAACGAGAAGACAAGCTCCACACGGTGGTCGATTATGAAGCGATCACACAGAAAATTCGGGCGATCGTGGCGGCCGGCCATATCAATCTGGCCGAGACGCTGGCCGAGCGCATCGCCACCGCGTGTTTCGAGGATGGGCGCGTGCGCAAGGTCCGGGTGCGGGTGGAAAAACTTCACGCCGTTCCGGGCGCCGAATCGGCAGGCGTCGAGATCGAGCGCTTGCGGCGATAAAGTCTTCTCTGCCCCGCTATAACGAGGCGCAGTGAAAAAAAGAATATGGCACGCGGAGACGCGGGGACGCGGAGAATGGCCGCGCGCAGCGCAATTGAGGCTTACCGCCAATCGTCCTTCGCTGCTCCTCAGCTCCCGCCTTCGCTGGAGCTACGGCGGGTCTTGTGGAGCACTTTGTCCGCCGAAGCCTTGGCGTAGGCGGATCGGAGGACTAACATTCTCGCCGGCAGAAGCTTTAGCGAAAGTGGGTGCGCAAAGGCGGAACTACGACATTCTTGACGACTTGACGTCTCGGCGGTGAGATTGACTGCGCTTCGCACCGCTTATGCTCCGCGTCTCCGCGTGAGCAATTTTTCCGGACGACCGAACAGCTGAAACCGGATTCCGTGCCCCTCGCGCATCTCTGCTCGATAACGGTATTTTTCGATGAACCAGCGATTTTCCCGGACAGCCTTGCGGCCAGCGGCAGAAGGGGTGAGCGTCCGGCAGTTGCGATGTTATATATCCGTCATGACCGAACTGTCAGAAGCAGCCGATAGACCATCATCTCCAGCAGTTACAGGCCCGGAGCGCATCCAGACCTATGTCAAAGCCCTGCCCGACGCACCCGGCGTGTACCGGATGCTCGATGCCAAGGGCAACGTGCTCTATGTCGGCAAGGCCAAGAGCCTCCGGAAGCGGGTCTCGTCCTATGTGAAGACCGGCGGACTGACCGACCGCATTGCACGCGTGGTGGCCGACACCGCCGAGATGCTCTTCGTCACCACGGCGTCCGAAACCGAAGCGCTGCTTCTCGAATCCAACCTGATCAAGCGGCTCAAGCCGCGCTACAACGTCTCCTATCGCGACGACAAATCCTTCCCCAATATCCTGTTACGCGAAGACCATCCCTTTGCCCAGCTGCTCAAGCATCGGGGCGCCAAATCCACCAAGGGCGTTTATTTCGGCCCCTTCGCCTCGGCGGGCGCCGTCAACCGCACGCTCAATGCCCTGCAGCGGGCTTTTCTCCTACGTTCCTGTTCGGATTCGGTCTTCGACTCGCGGACGCGGCCGTGCCTTCTGCATCAGATCAAGCGCTGCAGCGCCCCGTGCGTCGGCCGGATCGATGCAGAGAACTATGCCAGGCTCGTCGCCGAAGCCGAAGCGTTTCTCGCCGGCAAGAGCCGCGCCGTCCAGGCCGATCTCGTCGCGGAGATGAACGCCGCGGCGGATGCGCTCGATTTCGAACGCGCAGCACGGCTGCGCGACCGGCTCAAGGCGATGAGCCATGTGCAATCGCACCAGGGCATCAACCCGACGACGTTCACCGAGGCGGATGTTTTCGCCGCCGCCGCCGAGGGCGGGGCGATCTGCATCCAGGTGTTTTTCTACCGCGCCGGCCAGAACTGGGGCAACCGGCCCTATTTTCCGCGTTCAACCGCCGATCTTTCGACGGCGGAGGTGATCGAGTCGTTCGTCGGCCAGTTCTATGACGAACGGACGGCACCGGCGCTGGTCATGACCTCGGAAATGCCCCCCGGCAAAGACCTGTTGGCCGAGGCGCTGGCGCTGCGCGCCGAGCACCGGATCGAGTTCCTGGTTCCGCAACGCGGCGAGAAACGCGAAATCATGGACATGGCGCTGCAGAACGCGCGCGAGCAGCTGGCCCGGCACATGGCCGAGAACAGTGCCCAGCGCGAGCTCTTGGAAGGCGTGGCAGAGACATTCGGCCTGGATGCCCCGCCGCGCCGTATCGAGGTCTACGATAACTCGCACATCCAGGGCAGCAATGCGGTGGGCGCCATGATCGTGGCCGGTCCGGACGGATTCGAGAAGGGCGCGTACCGCAAGTTCAACATTAAATCGGCGGAGCTCGCACCCGGCGACGATTACGGTATGATGCGCGAGGTGCTCGCGCGGCGGTTCTCGCGCCTGATCAAGGAGAACGAGGCCGACGAAGCCAAGGCGAAATGGCCCGATCTCGTGCTGGTCGACGGGGGACCGGGCCAGCTGGCGGTCGCACAGGGCGTGCTGGCGGATCTGGGGGTGGACGATGTGACGCTCGTGGGCGTGGCCAAAGGTCCGGAGCGCGATGCCGGCCGCGAGCATTTCCATATGGCAGGCCGCGAGCCCTTCAGGCTCGATGTCAGGAGCCCGGTGCTCTACTACCTTCAAAGGCTGCGCGACGAGGCCCATCGGTTCGCGATCGGCAGCCACCGTAAGAAGCGGGCCAAGGCCATCGGCGCCAACCCGCTCGACGAGATTGCCGGCGTCGGCGCATCGCGCAAGCGGGCGCTGCTGCAGCATTTCGGATCGGCGCGCGCGGTGGCCGGCGCGAGCCTCAACGACCTCGAATCCGTGACCGGCGTCAGCGGCGCGCTCGCCCGGAAAATTTTCGATTTCTTCCACCCGCGCCCCTGAGCGTGGGTGCTAGAGTGTTCCGATGCTCGGCCTGCCCAATATCCTCACCATCCTGCGTATCGCGCTTGTGCCCGCGTTCGCGATCGCGTTCGTCTTCGGCGAGAGCGGACGGCTCATCGCCTTCGCGATCTTTTGCCTGGCGGGCGTGAGCGACGCACTGGACGGGCTTGCCGCGCGCAAGCTCAAGGCGGACTCGGAATTCGGGCGCATGCTCGATCCCATCGCCGACAAGATCCTGGTGGCGGTGGCCTTGATGATGCTGGTGGCCAACGATATGCTCGACGGGTTCAAGCTCGTTCCCGCCCTCGTCATTCTGTCGCGCGAGATTCTCGTGTCGGGCTTACGCGAATTTCTGGCCACCGCCGATGTGAGCGTTCCCGTCACGCGCATCGCCAAGATGAAGACGACCATCCAGATGGTTGCCATCGGCGCCATGATCCTCGGGCCCATAGCGGACAGGATCGTGCCGGGGGCGCTCGCGGTGGCTTACGTGCTGCTGTGGATCGCCGCCGTGCTCACCGTCTACACGGGCTACGTCTATCTCCGCGCCGGCCTGGCGCATGTGCGCCCATCGGCCTCGAACAGCTCCGCCGGGGGCAGCGCGTGAAACTGCTCTATTTCGCCTGGGTCAAGCAGAAGATCGGGCGCGGCGAAGAAGACTTTCCGCTTCCTCCCGGCGTCACCGCGATATCCGACCTCATCGCCGTCTTGCGCGAGCGCGGGACGGGCTACGCCGAGGCGTTCGCCGAGCCGGCGCGGCTTAAGGCGGCGCGCAACCAGGAACATGTCGGCTTCGACGCGCGCATCGAAGACGGCGACGAGATCGCATTCTTTCCGCCGGTGACCGGCGGATGAAGACAATCCGTATACAGACCGAACCTTTCGACCTGCGCACCGAGTGCGAGGCGCTGGCGCAGACGAGCGCCGGCATCGGCGCGCTGGTGACGTTCAGCGGCCAGGTGCGCGGCGACGACGGGCTGATTGCGCTCACGCTCGAACATTATCCGGCCATGACGGAGCGCGAGATCGCACGCCATGTGGAAGCGGCGCACGCGCGTTGGCCGCTGCTGGGAACGACAATCATCCATCGCGTCGGCCGCCTGCTGCCCGGCGACGGCATCGTTTTCGTCGGCGTTACCTCGGCTCACCGCAAGGCCGCTTTCGCAGCGGCGGAGTTCCTGATGGACTACCTCAAGACCCGCGCGCCGCTGTGGAAGAAAGAAGAGCGGGCCGGCGGCACGCAATGGGTGGAAGCGAAGGAAACGGACGACGAATTTGCGGCGCGGTGGCGGAGTTCGTAAATTCAGATAATTGCGGTGCCGGATTTGCTGCGCGCGACCATTTGAGGTAATGTCGCGTTGCGATTGCACTGACCGAGCCGCCAAAATGCCGCACGCGCGCATTACAGCCGATCCTGGCATTATGATCGGAAAACCCTGCATCAAGGGCACGCGGATTACCGTTGAGCTGATTTTGCGCAAGCTTGGCGCCGGGCGTTTCTTCGCGGACGTCCTGGACGCATATCCTCAGCTGAACGAAGAAGATTTGCGGTCTGCTCTCGCCTTCGAGGCCGACTATCTGCAGCATGGGACCGTACTTGCTGCCGAATGATGCGTTTTCTGGCCGACGAGAATATCTCGCGTCTGGTAACCGAGCGGCTTCGCGCCAACGCTGACTGGGTGGCCCGGATTTCCTCCGGTCAAGTCGCAGGGCTATTGCATATGGCTTCGAGGCCATAGGAAATTTTTCTCACGCGGAGGCGCGGAGCGCGCGGAGGGAACAATCCGGCGTGTCGCGCCAATACTATTGTGCAGAGTTGAACCGCCAAGGCGCCAAGGCATCGGAGCAACTTTGGCGTCATTGCACCTTGGCGGTTAGACTCAATTGCGCTTTGCGCGGTGTTCCTCCGCGCCTCCGGGCCTCCGCATGCCATATTCTTTCTCCGGACGGACCTGCGCTTTCGCGGGGATAACACGCGTGGGATGGGTTCAAATCGTCACCGCCGATACCGGCCGCTGCACGTCGTCGGCATAATCGTGCATCAGGGTCTCGCTGATCTTGCCGGGCGTGAAACGATAAGGACCGATCTCGCTGACCGGCGTGACCTCTGCCGCCGTGCCGGTCAGGAAGCATTCCGAAAATTCCGTCATCTCCTGCGGCTCGATATGGCGCTCGATCACCGGAATCTGCCGCGCCCGCGCCATCGCCATCACCGACCGCCGCGTCAGGCCGTCGAGGAAACAATCCGGGATCGGCGTGTGCAGCTTGCCGTCCCTGACGAAGAAGATGTTCGCTCCGGTGGCTTCCGCGACATAGCCGCGGTAATCGTACATCAGCGAGTCCGCATAGCCGTCGCGCTCCGCCGCGTGCTTGGAGAGCGTGGCGATCTCGTAAAGACCGGCCGCCTTGGCTTTCGTCGGCGCGGTGTCGGGCGCAGGCCTTCGCCAATCGGAGATCGCCAGACGGATTCCCGCGAGCTTCTGCTTGGGATCGAAATAGGACGGCCACTGCCAGACGGCGATCGCCACGTGAATCTTGGTGTTCTGCGCCGCCACCGCCATCATCTCGCTGCCGCGGAACACGACCGGGCGGACATAGCCGTCCACGATGCCTTGGGCGCGTGCGGCCTCCATGCAGGCGGCATCGATCTTTTCTTGCGAAAACGGAATCGTCATGCCGAGAATTTCGGCCGAGTCGAACAGCCGGGCGGTGTGCTCCTTCAGCCTGTAGATGCGTCCCGAATAAAGCCGCTCGCCCTCGAAGACGCACGACGCATAATGCAGGCCGTGGGTGAGTACATGCGTCTTGGCCTCGCGCCACGGCGCCAGCTTGCCATCGTACCAAAGAAAGCCGTCGCGATCGTCGAAGGGAATGACACTCATCCGATATCCTTTTCCAATGACCCCCGGCCCGGGCTGGCTGGGGGCTTGTCATAAACGCAAACGCCCGACAGATTAGACAGCATGTCTGACGTAAATGCCGCCGAGCCCCGTCCTCTCGCCTCACCCTTATATCTTCGCGACGAGGAGTTGAAGCAGGGCGCCGATCTGCTTTGCATTGCCCATTCCCAGCTCTTCGCCGGGGAGGAACGAACATTGGCCGTCGCGGGCCTCGGTCGAGCGCACCGGCGGGCGCTGCTGGTGATCGCCCGCAACCCTAACATCACGATCTCGGGTCTGCTGCGCCACTTAAGGGTCGCTAAGCAGAGCGCCAATCGCGTCCTGAACGATCTGTTCGCAGCGGAGCTGGTGGAGCGCCGGCCGGCTTCCCAAGATAAGCGCATGCGGCAACTGCACGCCACCGCCAAAGGTTCGGCCCTGGAAGCTGCCTTGTGGGAAATCCAACGGCCCAGGCTGCTGCGCGCCTTCCGCGAGGCCGGCCCCGAAGCAGTCCTGGGCTTTCAACGGGTTCTCAATGCTCTTGTCGCCCTGGAGGCAAAATCCGGGAAAGACGGAGAGCGGCAATGAGCGCACATCCGCGCCTGGCAGACAGCCATCTTCTCGTCGTCGACGACGACGATCGGCTGCGCGCGCTGCTGCAGAAATATCTTTCCTCCAACGGGTATCGGGTGAGTGCGGCGGCGAATGCCGACGAAGCCCGCGCGCTGATGAAGGGCATCGCCTTCGACCTTCTGATCGTGGACGTGATGATGCCGGGAGAATCCGGCCTCGATCTCACCCGCTCGGTTCGCGCCCAATCGCAAACGCCGGTTCTCATTCTCACGGCGCGCGGCGAGCCGCAGGACCGCATTGCGGGACTGGAGCACGGCGCCGACGATTACCTGGCCAAGCCGTTCGAACCGCGCGAATTGCTGTTGCGCTGCGGAGCGCTGCTGCGCCGCGCCGCGCCGCCGCAGCGTTGGCCATACACGGCCGTCAAGATGGGCGAGGCGGTGTTCGATCCCGAACGCGGCGAGCTGCGGCGAAAGGGCAAGCCGGTGCGCCTGACAAGTTCGGAGTCCGCGCTTCTCAAACTGTTTACCGCCAATGCCGGCCGGCCGTTTTCCCGCCTCGACCTCTGCGCGCGGCTCGGGGTGTCCCTCGAACGTTCCATCGACGTTCAGGTGACGCGGCTGCGGCGCAAGATCGAAGACGATCCCAAATCGCCCCTCTATATTCAGACCGTGCGCGGAATTGGCTACGTGCTGATCCCCGATCGGGTGACCTGAAATGCGGGTTAACCCGCTGCGGGGGCTGAAGCGCATACTGCCGCGCGGGCTCTTCGGCCGCTCGCTCATCATTATCGTGGCGCCCATGGTGATGCTGCAAGGCATCGTCACCTATGCCTTCTTCGTACGGCACTATGCGATCGTCACCCGCCACATGGCGGAAGGCGCCGCTGCCGATGTCGGTTATCTCATCGCTCTGAAGCAATCGCAGACCGCGGGCAAGCAGCCGAACGCGCTCCTGAACGTGGCAGCGCGCAGCCTCGGCTATCGGATCGCCTTCTCGCCCGGGCAGCGTTTGCATGGCCCCTACCATAGCTACACGTCCGTGTTCACCAATGCCATGAACGCGGCGTTCGCCAGCCATCTCGGCGAGACCTATCCCTTCACCTCGCACCACGTAGGCAAGTCCGTCGATCTCGAAGTCCAGCTCAAGGACGGCCTTTTGCGCGTGATGATCCCGAACGACCGGCTGATTGCATCCAACGCCGATATCTTCGTCCTCTGGATGGTGGGCTCCTCGCTGGTGCTGATTGCGGTGGCGATTTTGTTCCTGCGCAACCAGATCAAGCCCATCGAGCGTCTTGCCCAAGCCGCCGAAGCCTTCGGCAAGGGACAGGCCGTTCCCGGCTTCAAAGCGTACGGCTCGACCGAAGTCCGCATGGCCGCGCAGGCATTTCTCACCATGCGCGAGCGCATCGAGCGCTATCTCCAACAGCGTACCGAGATGCTGGCCGGCGTCAGCCACGACCTCAAGACGCCGCTGACCCGGCTTAAGCTGCAGCTTGCCATGATGGGCGAGGGAACTGACGTGACGGCCCTGAACGAAGACGTGGCCGAGATGGAGCGCATGCTCGACGAATATCTCGATTTCGCCCGCGGCGAAGGCGGCGAGGCGGCAGAGGCGGCCGATGTTTCGGAGCTCGTGAAGGAGGCAGCCATGGCCGCCTCGATGGCGCGCGCGGGCGCTTCCGACCGCCTGAGCGTTGCCGTGCCTGCCGGCGTCACGCTCGCGGTAAAACGCAACGCGCTGAAACGCTGCGCCACCAACATCATCGACAATGCCCTCAAGCACGGCAACCATGTCGGCGTCGGTCTGGCACGCCGCGAACGCTTCGTGGAAATCTTCGTCGACGACGACGGTCCGGGCATCCCGCCGGAACGTCGCGAAGAAGCCTTCCGGCCCTTCCACCGTCTCGACGAAGGCCGCAACCTGCAGACCGGCGGCGTCGGATTGGGCCTCGCCATCGCCCGCGATATTGCGCGGGCGCATGGCGGCGATCTCATCCTCGGCCAGAGCACCATGGGCGGCCTGCGCGCCACAATCCGGCTGCCCGTCTGAGCTGCGGCAATTCTCAGAATAGGGACCCGGCGCGGCGCGAGTCACGGGAGCACAAATACCGGATGAGGCGTTGCGAGGAAGGCGCGACGCCGCTTGCGGCGGCGGATAGCCTGACCTAGTCTTGTCGAATGGCATCGGAAATCATTTTTGAAGTTCAGGAAGATGAGGCAGACGGCGGCTTCACTGCGCAGGCGCTTGGCCACGATATCTTTACCGAAGCCGACAGCCTTGAAGAACTCCGCACCTATGTCCGCAACGCGGTGCTGTGCCATTTCGGCGACGGGGGCCCCGCGGCCAAAGATAATTCGCCTTCATTTCGTGCGGGACGAAGTCCTCGCGGCGTGAAGGTACCGCATGACGTTAGCGGGCCGAGGCTCGCCAATGCGCTCCGAAAACTCGGCTATGCAAGGTCCGCCAGGATGGCTCGCACATCCGCCTCACAACGCAAATTGGCGGCGAACACCACATCACAATTCCAAATCATGATCCGATGAAGGTCGGAACGCTGACGGGAATTCTTAAAGCTGTTGCGCGGCATCACGATATTACCGTCCCGGATATTCTTGGGCAGATCGAGCTGTAATGCACTTTAGCAACCGCCGGCGCGCAGCTGTCATAGCAGCCACTGCGAGCGCCGCAGGTCCTGGTCCAAGCGCGCCATGGTTTTGGTGAGCTGCTTGTCGTCGTCGAACCAGACGGAAATCGCGCGCGCCAGCACGACACAGAGCGCTGCCGCCTTCACCGGACCCAAGCGCCCCGTGTCGGCCTCGGCCAGCGCCAGCAGCCATTGCGCATGCGCGAGCAGCTCGCGCCTTGCGTCGACCAAGGCAAGCGGATCGCGCTTCATACCGTCGTAAAGCGATTTGACCGCCGCCTTGCGAGAACCCAGCACCTCGAGCCAGGTCAGGACAACATCGAAGATGCGGTCGCGCGGGCTCGCTGCGTCGCGGTCCTTCTTGTAGCGGACGGCCGCCCGATCGCCCGTGTGCAGCAGAATCAGACCGATCAGGGCCGGCTTCGATGGCGCGTGCGCTCTCAAGCTTGCGAGCGGCACTTTGGCCGAGCGCGCCACGGCAGCGAGCGTCAGGTCCGACCATGACGTCCGCGCCAGCAGCCGCAAAGCGCTGTCGGCCAGACGCGCTTCGACGTCGAGCGTTTTTGGGCTCACGAGCGCAACGCGACGGCGCGCTCTCGCGCGGCGGCCACGGCCCGTATCAGCAGAGCCTCAAGACCGTCCGGCGCCATGAGCACCTTCAACGCTGCCTCGGTGGTGCCGCCCGGGCTGGTCACATCGCGCCGCAGCTGCGCGGCAGGGCGGGCATCGGCGTCCAGGAGCGCGCCGGAGCCCGCCACGGTGGCACGGGCGAGCTTGGCCGCTATGGCCGGCGGCAGGCCCAGGCGTTCGCCGGCGGCCGCCAGCGCCTCTGCAAGCAGAAAAACATAGGCAGGTCCCGAACCCGAGACAGCCGTGACGGTATCGATCTCATCCTCGCTTCCGACCCAGACGATTTCGCCGAGGCCCGCGAGCAGGCTCTGGGCCAACCTCTTTTCTGCCGTGCCGACGTTGCGTGGGGCGTAAAGTGCGGTGATGCCACGGCCAATCGCGCCCGGCGTGTTGGGCATGGCGCGGACGATTTGCGCCGATCGGCCCCACGCCTGCCTGAGCTGCGCCAGCGAGGTTCCCGCTGCAATGGACAGCATCAACCCGCCCCGGTCGGCAATCGCGCGCAGTCTGACGGCCTCGGTTTTGAGCACTTGCGGTTTGAGCGCCACCACACAGGCACCAACCGGCACGGCGACAGCAGATTCTATGTTTCCGGCGAGGCCGACGCCGTGAGCGCGGGCGAGATTCTTCAGCTCCGCCGACGGTGCGGGCTCGACCGCAACGATCGGTTCCAGACCGCTTGCCAACCAGCCTTTGAGCAGAGCGCTTCCCATGCGGCCGGCGCCGACGAGAAGCGTGGCTTTCTTCCTACGCCTGCCCGGCACACTCGAGCACGGCAGCAGCCACCGCTTCCTCCGCAGTCTTCCCACCCCACAGCACGAACTGGAAAGCGGGATAATAGTGCTCGCAGGCCTCCACCGCCAGATTGAGCAGCGCTTCGCATTGCGCCGCGCTGACTCGGGCCTCCGGAAAGATCATGGCGTGCCGGAAGACCAGCGCTCCGTCCTCGGCGAAGAGATCGAAATGGCCGATCCAGAGCTTGGAGTTGGCATACATCAGCAGCCGTGCGATCTCGGTGCGGCGCGCTTCCTCGACGCGCATATCGAACGCCGACGACAGGTGCAGGGACTGCAGATCGTCCCGCCACGTGAAGCAGAAATGATGATCGCACCAACGGCCCGCGACCGAGAGATTGAGCTCGTCGCGACCGCTGCGTTCGAACGGCCAGCCGTTGTCCTCGACGGATTGTTCCAACAGATCGAGGGGGTGGAACTCGGCGACCTCTTCTTCAAGCTGGGCGACGGTCATCGGGGGAACTCCTCTTACAGGAGAGTGGCGAAACGAAGCACGTGCCTCTACCTGACACAAGATTTTGTGGCTAGACAAGAGTTTGAACTGCAACCTGTCTGGGGCAACTGCGCCATTCACAACTTTGAAACCGCGCTCTCCGTTCGCGGTTCGAGGCGCTCGGGTTTTGTCAGCCGAGCTTCCAGCGCATCCAGCTTGGCGGCGAGCCTTTCGTTTTCCGCCCGTGCTTTCGCGGCCATATCCTTAACGGCTTCGAATTCTTCACGCGGCACGAAATCCATGTCGGCCACCAACCGCTCAAGCCGTTGCCGCATGAAGATATCCAGCTCGGCGCGCACACTCTGAGCGGCCCCTGCGGCATCCGTGAAGAGGCGGGCCAAGCCGTCCAATAGCGGGTTATCGGTCTGCATTGGTCCATATATGACCGGCCGGGGGCTTGCGACAAGCCGCCGGACAGGCCAAGCAGCGGAACCGGTTAATTCAGTCCATATTCGGTCCAGAAGCTGCCATGTTTGAAGCCGCCCTGCCCTACCCCAATCTGGACCCCGTCCTGCTGCACATTTGGGGCAGCTTGGCCATCCGCTGGTATGCGATTTCCTACATCGCCGGGCTGCTTCTGGGCTGGTGGTGCGCTGCCCGGCTTCTGGGCAACCCCAAGCTGTGGACGAATCCGCCGATCGCCGGCAAGCCGCCGGCCACCGCCGACGACATCGGCGATCTGGTCGTGTGGGCGACCTTCGGCGTGATCCTGGGCGGTCGGCTGGGCTGGGTGCTCTTTTATGGCATCATCCTCTGCAGCGTTTCTCCGCAAGGCGCGATGTGCTTGGCGCCGCTTGGCCAGGACCCCTTGCCGCTGGGATTCCTCACCGACCCCATCCGGATCGTGTCCGCCTGGGAGGGCGGCATGTCGTTCCATGGCGGCATGATCGGAACCGCCTTGGCGATCTGGCTTTTCTGCCGGCGACGAAAGCTGAACACGCTGATGCTCGGAGACATCGTGGCGAGCGTGGCCCCGATCGGACTCTTCTTCGGGCGCATCGCCAATTTCGTGAATGGGGAGCTATGGGGAAAAATAACCAATGTCCCGTGGGCGATGGTGTTCTGCACGCCCCATGTCCGCCTTGCCAATCACGGTCTGTGCCCGGCCGGCCCTTACCCCAGGCATCCGAGCCAACTCTACGAAGCAGCACTCGAAGGGCTGCTGCTTTTTGCGATTCTGCAAACCGGCATTCATCGGTTTCGCTGGCTCGAACGGCCGGGGCTTACCGCCGGGGTATTTTTCCTCGGCTACGGCATTTTTCGGGCCTTCGTCGAGATTTTCCGCGAGCCCGACGCGCCCTTTCTCGGTCCGATCAGCATGGGCCAGGCATTGTCGGCGCTAATGTGGGTCGCTGGCGCCTGGTTTATCCAACGCGCGCTGCGCCCGGTTCCGGCGAGGTGAGCGTTTCGCAGACGGACCCATCCATGGCTGCGCAAAACGAACTCGGCCGCCGGATCGCACGCCTCATTCACGCCCAAGGGCCGCTGTCGATGGCGCAGTTCATGACGATTGCGCTCCACGACACCAAATGGGGCTATTACGCGACCCGCGATCCTCTCGGCACGGACTTTCTGACCGCGCCGGAGATGACGCAGATTTTCGGCGAGCTTGTCGGGCTGTGGTGTGCACAGGTTTGGCTTGACCAGCGATGCCCTTCCCCGGCGCGCCTGGTCGAGCTGGGACCGGGTCGCGGCACGCTGGTGTGCGACGCTTTGCGGGCGGCGCGCCTCGTGCCTGGCTTCCTCGCCGCCGTCGAAGTCGTGCTGATCGAGGCGAGCCCGGTGCTCGCCGCCATGCAGCGCGATCGGCTTGGCGATTGCGGCGTGCCGGTCCGTTGGGTTGGCGAGATGTCGCAGATCGCCCACGACCGGCCCTCATTCGTCATCGCCAATGAGTTCCTCGATGCCTTTCCCGTGCAACAGTTCGTGATGACAGACGCCGGATGGCGCGAACGCGTGGTGACGGCCGATGCCGACGACGCTCTGTCGTTTGCATGGGCTCCCGTGCCGGCGAGCTTTCGAGTCCCAACGCAAAGGGGACCGGCAAATCCCGGCGCCATCTATGAGGTGTCGCCGGCCGCTGCGGCAGTGGTGGAAGATATCGCCCGCGGTATCGCATCGGCAAGCGGGGCCGCGCTTTTCATCGATTATGGTTACACCGCAGAAGGATTTGGCGACACGCTTCAGGCAGTCGGCAAGCATCGTTTCGCGGACATACTCGGTGCGCCGGGCGAAGTCGACCTTTCTTGCCATGTCGACTTCGGCGCCATGGCCCGCGCTGCGCAAACCGCCGGCGCGCAGGTGTATGGACCGCTTGGACAGGGAGAATTTCTGCAGGCGCTGGGAATCGAAACGCGCCTGTCGAGGCTCTCGCCACACTGCGACGTCCGTTCCGAGACGCTCGCCGTCCAACGGTTGACCGATCCCGAACAGATGGGAAGTCTCTTCAAGGTGATTGCGATTCTGCCGCAAGGCGCCCCTGCGCCACCCGGATTTGCGAAAGGCGCATAGCGTTGCTGACGGCCGACAATCTGGCCCGCGTGCCCGGCGTAGCCCACGCCTTCTTCACGCGCCGCGGCGGCGTTTCCGAAGGACTCTATGCCTCGCTCAACTGCGGGCCGGGATCGGACGACAGAAGCGAAGCAGTCGTGGAAAACCGCAGGCGCGCATTGCAAGCGATTGCAAAAGACAGGTCTGTGGATCTGGTCACCGCCTACCAAATCCACAGCGCCGAAGCCGTTTGCGTACAGACGCCCTGGCAACTCGGCGAGGCGCCGCGGGCGGACGCCATGGCGACGGGCACGCCGGGAATCGCGCTGGGAATTCTCACGGCGGATTGTGCCCCGGTGCTCCTGGCCGACGCAGACGCGCACGTCGTTGGCGCGGCGCACGCCGGCTGGCGCGGAGCGCTTTCCGGCGTGATCGACGCCGCCGTTGCGGCCATGGAGCAGTTGGGCGCGAGGCGCACGCGCGTCGTTGCCGCCATCGGACCCTGCATCGGCCAGGATAATTATGAAGTCGGAGCAGAATTTCGCTCCGGTTTTCTCGAAGCGGACGAAAGCACCGCGCGTTTCTTTTCTGCCGGGCTTAATCCGGCCCACTGGAATTTCGATCTGAAGGGCTATGTGGAGCTGCGCCTAAGAAACGCCGGCATTGAATGCGTCCGCTCGATACCCCATTGCACTTATGAGTTGGAACAGGATTTCTTCAGCTTTCGCAGGGCCACGCATCGCAGCGAGAGGGACTATGGACGGCAGCTTTCCGCCATCATGTTGCTGCGCTGATACGGTCGAGCGGCTCATTTCCGGCTTCTGATTTGCCGGCGCCGATGCTATAGGGCCGTTCATCAAAGCGTCACAGGCGGGGGCGAAGCGCGTTCATGAGCGAGACCAACGGAACGCGGGGCATGAAGCTTCTGGCGGGCAATTCCAATCGCCCGCTGGCCGAAGCGATCAGCCAATACCTGAAAATTCCCTTCACGAAGGCGGTCGTGCGGCGTTTTGCGGACATGGAAGTGTTCGTGGAAGTGCAGGAGAACGTGCGCGGCGAGGACATGTTCGTGATCCAGTCCACGAGCTATCCCGCCAATGACAATTTGATGGAACTGCTGATCATCATCGACGCGCTCCGGCGCGCCAGCGCGCGGCGCATCACCGCGGTGATTCCCTATTTCGGATATGCCCGGCAGGATCGCAAAGTGGGACCCCGCACGCCCATCTCCGCCAAGCTCGTCGCCAATCTCATCACCGGCGCCGGCGCCCATCGCGTGCTGACCGTCGACCTGCACGCAGGTCAGATCCAGGGCTTCTTCGATATCCCCACCGACAATCTTTACGCCCAGCCGGTCATGGTGAAGGACATTCAGGATTATATCGGCGGGCGGCACCTCATGGTCGTCTCACCCGATGTCGGCGGCGTGGTGCGGGCTCGCGCGCTTGCCAAGCGTCTCGGCACCGATCTTGCCATCGTGGACAAGCGGCGCGAGCGGGCCGGCGAATCGGAAGTGATGAACATCATCGGCGATGTGCGCGGGCGCGTGTGCCTTCTGGTCGACGATATCGTCGATTCCGGCGGAACCATCTGCAACGCGGCGGAAGCGCTGATCGGCGAAGGCGCCGAGGACGTCTATGCCTACGCAACCCACGGCGTGCTGACGGGCGGAGCCGTGGCGCGCATTCAGGCTTCGAAGCTGAAATCGATGGTGGTCACCGATTCCATCGCAGCCACCGACGAGGTGCGCAGATGCACGAACATTCGCCGTATCTCCATTGCGCCGCTGCTCGGCGAGGCCATGCGCCGTATCAACAACGAAGAAAGCGTGTCCAGCCTGTTCGATTGATCCGAAGCGGGATGAATTTAGGTTCGTACAACAAACTGCCCACCTCCCCCTCGTGGAGGTCGAACCGTTTGAGCGAAGCGAGAACGGATCGGGTGGGGGGCACTACGATTTCGCCTTGCTGATGTTCAACAATTCCTCCACCCGAAAAATTCTGCGCTGCGCTTGAATTTTTCGGCCTCCCCACGAGGGCTGTCTAATCGCTTCCAATTCCGACCCCTGTTTCGCGTCCAATAACGACCCCCTGTAGATGAGGCATGAGGCATGAGGCAGTCCGCAGAGGGACCCGCGCGCGTAGCGGAGCCCCTTGGCGCAGCGAAGCGCGGGGGTTGCTGTGGACTGCTGGGTCGGGAGCGATGCCGGCGTTGGTGACCAGAATGTCGACGGGTCCGAACGCCGCCTTGGAGGCTGCTTCTGCTGTGGCCCAGACCCGCCGGTCACGCGTATCGAGCGCCTGCCCCCGATATCGCCCCCGATTTGGCTCTGCGCGGTTCGCAAGCACGGCCTCCAGTGCGGGCGCGTCGGTATCAGCCAGGGTTACGGCGATGCTGTGGCGGGCGAGGGCATGGGCGGTGCCGAGACCAATCCCGCTCGCCCCGTCCGTGATGAAGGCCTGCCGGGCCGATGATGGATCCAAGGCACTTTTCCCCACTATGAGGCTGGAATTATGGGCACCTCGCTTCGGCCCGATCGCAAATTAACCATGGGATTAACCATGATCGTGCAAAGGCCGTCGCAAATCCCAAATTTGCCCCGCCCCGCTATTGACATGCGAACTGAGATGGCAAAAGTTCAATTTATAATCAATTACATAGATAAGCCAGGGAGGAGATGGTGGAGATGGTCTACAGTGACGCAGATTTGTTTCCCACGTCAGGCCACCCGGTAACACCGGCCACGGTCAGCCGCCCGGCGCGCCTCAAGCCGGGAAGTGAGCGCATGACGGTCAGGCCGACTGTCCTTGTAGCAGAGAGCGACGGCGCGCTCACTGTCCTGCTCCGCCGCAATCTGGAGCGCGAGGGCTATCGCGTGCTCGAAGCGCAGGACGGCGAGGAAGCTCTTCTCGTCGCCGACGAGCGCAGGCCGGATCTCATCTTGCTCGAGTGGACGTTGCCCCAGCTCTCGGGACTTGAGGTTTGCCGCAGATTGCGCGGCGGCCATCAGGAAACGCGCAATGTGCCGATCGTGATGCTCAGTACGCACTGCGAGGAGCAGGATCGCATCCGCGGGCTCGACACCGGCGCCGACGATTATGTCACCCGGCCGTTTGCGATGATGGAACTGCTGGCGCGCCTGCGCGCCGTCATGCGCCGCATCCGCCCCGCTCTTGCCGAAAACATCGTTCGCCTAGGCGACATCGAGATGGACCGCACGGCCCACCGGGTACGCCGGAGGGGCGAAGACGTTCATATCAGGCCCACGGAATTCAAGCTGCTCGATCTCCTGATCCAGCACCCCGGACGCGTTTTCAGCCGCGCACAGTTGCTCGACGCGATCTGGGGATCGGATGCCGATTTGGACGCACGCACGGTAGATGTGCATGTCGGCCGCTTGCGCAGGTCGCTCAACACAGGAAGGGGGCGCGGTCCCATCCGTACGGTGCGCTCCACCGGTTACGCCTTTGACGACAAATTCGTCATATAGAGCTTCTTGCACGCCGGCCGCGCACCCAGGGAGTCAGCTCGCCACCCGCGTCTTCTCGCGCCGCTGCAGCTGTTGCGGCTGATAAGCCTTGCGGGCATGGGCTTCACAGTAGGGCGATCCCGGCTTGGGGCTGTGGCCGCAGAAATGAAACTCGTTTTCGGAAGGGTCTCCGATCGGCCAGCGGCACATGCGGTCGTTGATCGTGAGCACGGTGGCGAAGCTGCCGTCGTCGAGCGTGATCGGATCTTCCTCGACCACCACCGGCGGCAGCGGCATGGCGTGGCGGACAGCCGCGCGCGGCGCCGACGGCAGGCGCGGCCGATCGGTGCGGGCGGGCGCCGCGCGTCCGGCAAGCCCCAGGCGGTGAACCTTGCCGATCACGGCGTTGCGGGTGACGTCGCCCAGCACCCGGGCAATCTGGCTGGCCGACAGCCCCTCGGTCCACAGCGACTTCAGCTGCTCCACGCGCTCGTCCGTCCAGCTCATCCCCATCTCCTTGCGAGACCGCCAACATATCGTAGCATTGTCACAAAACTTCACAAGACCTGTGGGCTAAACGCAACATCTTGTCCACAGGAAGCAATGGGTAATTTCTCAATGTCAAATCTTAAGCAGGACCAAGCCTGCGCTCGCGGGGCGGGGCTGTAAAACAGCCCTATTGCTTGACCCAACGGCGGGGCAAGACGATAAAGCGCCCCCCGGCTTGAGAGGCCGCGGAAGACTTGGAGTCTGAGCCCGTGGTTTCCTCCATTCTGCCGACTTACAACCGGGCGAACATTGCGTTCGTTCGCGGCGAAGGCGCATGGCTGTTCGCCGAGGACGGCCGGCGTTATCTCGATTTCGCCGGCGGCATCGCCGTCAACGCGCTGGGCCACGCCCACCCCAAGCTGGTCGAGGCGCTGACCGAGCAGGCCAAAAAGCTCTGGCATACGTCGAACCTCTATCGTGTGCCGGGCCAGGAGAAGCTGGCGCGCCGGCTGGTCGAGGCGAGCTTTGCCGACACGGTCTTCTTCACGAATTCGGGGGTCGAGGCGCTCGAGTGCGCGTTCAAGATGGCGCGCCGGTTCTTCTACGCCAAGGGCGAGCCCGAACGCTTCCGCATCGTCACGTTCGAAGGGGCGTTCCACGGCCGCACGCTGGCGGCAATCGCTGCGGGCGGGCAAGCCAAGCACCTGGAGGGTTTTGGGCCGAAGGTAGACGGCTTCGACCAGGTTCCGTTCGGCGACATCCGCGCCCTGCAGGCCATGATCGGGCCGGCTACGGCCGCCCTGCTCATCGAGCCGATCCAGGGCGAGGGCGGCTTGCGTCCCGCAACGCCCGAATATTTGCGCGCGCTGCGGAGGATTTGCGATGAACGCGGGCTGCTTTTGATCTTCGACGAAGTGCAGACGGGTGTGGGCCGCACCGGCAAGCTGTTCGCGCATGAATGGACCGGCGTTGCGCCGGACATCATGACCATCGCCAAAGGTATCGGCGGCGGGTTTCCGATGGGCGCGTGTCTTGCCACCGAGCATGCCGCATCGGGGATGACGATCGGCTCGCACGCCTCGACCTTCGGCGGCAATCCGCTGGCGATGGCGGTTGGCAACGCGGTGCTCGACGTCGTGCTCGAACCGGGATTTCTCGAGCGCGTGCAGCACATCGCCAATTACGCGCGCCAGCAGTTTCAGGGCCTGATCGACGAACACCCGCGCGTGTTCGAAGACGTGCGCGGCGAAGGCCTGATGATCGGCCTTAAGACGAAGGTTCCCAATACCGCCTTCATCGACGATTTACGCGGCCATGGCATGTTGGCTGTGGCCGCCGGCGACAATGTGGTGCGCCTGCTGCCGCCCCTGATCATCGGCGAAGAAGAAGTGCGGGACGCGATGCGGCTGCTGTCTGCTACGGCGCAGGATTTCGAGAAAGCGGAGTCGGACGCCGCATGAACGCCCGTGCTCTTCCCGCCGAAGGTCCGAAGCATTTCCTCGATCTTGCCGACCTCGATACCGCTACGTTGAATCTGCTTCTCGCGGAAGCATGCCGCCGCAAATCCGCGCGCGCCGGCAAGCCGCACGGCATGATCGATGGCGATGCGCCGCTGGCAGGCCGCGTGCTCGCGCTCATCTTCGACAAGCATTCCACCCGCACGCGCATTTCCTTCGACGTCGCCATGCGGCAGCTGGGCGGCACCACCATCATGCTGTCGGGCCAGGAGCTGCAGCTCGCGCGCGAGGAAACGGTCGGCGACACGGCGCGCGTGCTATCGCGCTATGTCGACGCCGTAATGATCCGCCTGCTCGATCACGAGATGGTGCGCGAGCTGGCGGCAAGCGCAAGCATTCCCATCATCAACGGTCTCACCAAGCTGTCCCATCCCTGCCAAGTCCTCGCCGATGTGATGACGTTCGAGGAGCGGAAAGGACCGATCAAGGGCCGCACGGTGGCCTGGGTCGGCGACGCCAGCAACGTTCTCACGTCCTGGGTTCACGCCGCCGGGCGGCTTGGCTTCAAGCTCAAGATCGCCACGCCGCGCGAGCTTAGCCCCCGCGAGGGCGTGCGCGAATGGGCGATGGGGATGGCCGCGGCGGTAGAATTCGGCGACGATCCGGACAAGGCGGTCGCCGGTGCGGATTGCGTCGTCACCGATACCTGGGTGTCGATGGGCGACGATGACGCGGTCTTGCGGCATAATGTGTTGCGCGCCTATCAGGTCAATGCGGCGCTGATGGCGCGCGCCGCCAAGGACGCGATCTTCATGCACTGCCTGCCGGCGCATCGCGGCCAGGAAGTGACCGACGAGGTCATGGACGGCCCGCAATCGGTCGTGTTCGACGAAGCGGAGAACCGCCTGCACGCGCAGAAGGCGATTCTCAGCTGGTGTCTGAGTTGATGCCGACCTACTGGGAACGCGCGCATCCTTGCGCGTCGCCTTCCCATGACGGCCGAGGACGGCCGCGCTCCCCGTAATGCGCGCTTAAAAACCTGCGGGCCAATTGGCTCTCGCCCTCGTCGTTTGCATCGGCGAGGTCAATTCCCATATAGCGTTGTCCATGGTTTCCCCCAAAACCTACACCCGCGCGCCGGCGGGCGATTTCGTGCTGGCGTTCGATCTGCCCAACGCGGGTCTGCGGGGGCGGCTGGTGCGGCTCGACGCCGTATCGGCACGCGCGATGAGCGCACATGCCCTGCCGGAAGCCGCCGCGCGCGTGGCGGCGGAAACCTGCGTGCTCGGTACGCTCTTGGGCTCTTCCCTCAAGCTCGACGGGCGATTGACCGTGCAGACGCGCAGCGACGGACCGCTCGATCTGGTTGCGGCCGACTATTATGGCGCAGAAGCCGACCGCCCCGCCGGCGTGCGCTCCTATGCGCATCTCGATGCGGCTCGCTTTGCATTGCTCGACGCGCCGAGATTTGCGGCGTTGGCCGGTTCCGGCGTTGTCGCCATCACGATCGAACCCAGAAACGGTAAGCAGAATTACCAGGGGATCGTTCAGCTCGCGTCAGGCAGCATCGCTGCTTGCGCCGAGGCATATTTCGCGCAGTCCGAGCAGTTGCCCACGGCGATCCGGCTCGCCGCGGCTCCGGTCTATCAGCCGGGGCGGCGCCAAGCGCATTGGCGCGCCGGCGGCGTGATGCTGCAGGCGATGCCGCAAGCGCACATCGACGCCGACGACTGGGAGCGTCTGGCAGCCTTCATCGGCACGCTGGCCGATATCGAGCTGGTCGATACCTCGCTTGCGGCCGAGACGGTTCTGTGGCGGCTGTTTCATCACGACGAAGTGCGCGTACATTCCGCGGAGCCGATCGTCTTCCGCTGCGATTGCAGCGCCGATCGCATCGCCTCGGTGCTTGAATCCTATTCGCCGGCCGATCGCGAAGGCCTCGCCGATCCCGACGGCATCATCCGCGCGCGCTGCGAATTCTGCGGCACGGTGCACGAGATCGGGAGCCGGAACGAGACGACAAGGCAGTGAGCCACTGGGAATGCCGGTAAACTGGGAGCGCGTCCGTCTTCGACCGTCACAGGAAGGTGACGCGCCCCCAGGGGGCGGACTTCTCGATCGGTATCGCCAGAACCGAGCGCGCAAACAGGCTGCCCGCCACGGTGCGAACCGTGAATCCGATCATCGTAGATACATCTATTAGTTAGTGACGACTTACCGTAAGTGTTATCTTACAAAATAATCAAACGACCATCGTTCGATGCACATCCCCCTTACCGGCTGGCTCCGCTCGCCTTCCTCTCCGCCGCTTGCAGGGGAGAGGTCGCCGCCAGTTTTTGCGGCGCGAAGCGGGCGTAGAACGTCTCGCCCTTGGCCGCCATGTCGCGCAGCAGCGCGTTGGGCGTGAAGCGATCGCCGTATTTCTTCGCAAATTCATCGCAGCGCTTGACGAATGCCGCAAGGCCGATGGTGTCGATGTAGGAGACGGTGCCGCCGGTGAAGGGCGCAAAGCCCCAACCGAGAATGGCGCCGATGTCGGCGTCGCGCGGATCGGTAATGACGCCCTCCTCGAAGCAACGCGCCGCTTCAAGCGCCTGTGTCGTGAGAAAGCGTGCCTTCATCTCGTCCACGGACACGTCGGTTCGCCACACTCCGCCCTTGTAGGAGAAGAGCTCCGGCCACAGGCGCAGGCGCTTGCCTTTCGCATCGTAATCATAGAAGCCCTTCCCGGTCTTGCGGCCGGGGCGATTTCCCTTTTCCACAAGCCAGGCCAGCAACTCCTCCGGGGCGTCCGCCTCGGCGATGCCGAGATCCTTGCGCGCCTGCCGCCTGGCTTTGAGGATCGTATCGCAGCCGATGGAGTCCATCAGCTCCAGCGGGCCCATGGGCATCCCCGTCATCCGCGCGACGTTCTCGATCATCGCCGGATGAATGGCTTCGCTGAGCATCGCCACGCCTTCATCGGGGAATTTGATGACGCAACGGGACGTGTAGAAGCCGCGGCTGTCGTTGACGACGATGGGTGTCTTCCTGATCTTTTGGATATAGTCCATTGCAACGGCGAGAGAGCGATCGTTCGTTTGCTTGCCGCGGATCAATTCCACCAGCGCCATGCGCTCGACCGGCGAAAAGAAATGGATGCCGATGAAGCTCTCCGGTCTGTCGCTGGCTTCGGCCAAGCCGGTAATCGGCAGGGCGGACGTGTTCGACCCGAACACCGCGCCCTTGCGCAGCACGGCGCAGGTCTTCCGTGTGACGTCGGCCTTCACCGCGCGGTCTTCGAAGACGGCTTCTATAACGAGATCGACGTCCTTGAGCGCCGCGAAATCGACCGTGGGATGTATCCGTCCCAAGATTTCCGCTTTCTTCTCGGGTGTCGACCGGCCCTTCTCGATCTGGCGGTCGACAATCCGGGCGGCATGATCGCGCCCCGCATTGGCTCGCTCGATCGTGGTGTCGAGCAGCACGACATCGATGCCGACGAGCGCGGAAACATAGGCAATGCCTGCACCCATCACGCCCGCGCCGAGTATGCCGAGCGACTGCACATCGGTTTTGGCCTCCGTCTTCGGACGCCTGGCGCCCTTGCCCAGCTCCTGCATCGACAGGAACAATGAGCGCATCATGTTGCGGCTCGTGGGGTCCAACAGGAGCTTCACGAAATAGCGCGCCTCGATGCGCAAGCCGGCATCGATCGGCACCAGCATGCCTTCGTAGACGCACGACATGATGTAACGCTGGGCGGGATAGTTGTCGTGGGTCTCCTTGCGGAGCAGGGCGTTGCCCATCGCAAAGAGCTGGCTGCCGTTGGGCGAATAAGGCCCGCCGCCCGGTATCTTGAAATCCTTCCTGTCCCACGGCTGAACCGGCTCCGGCTTGGCCCTGATCCACGCCTTCGCAGCGGCCACGACTTCGCCGGCCGGCACAACGGCGTGCACAAGCTTGAGCACCAGCGCTTGCTGGGGATCCACACTTTGGCCCTGCAAAAGGAGCGGCGAGGCCTGCACGGCACCGATCAACCGCGGCAGGCGCTGGGTTCCGCCGCCGCCGGGCAGCAGACCGATTTTCGACTCCGGAAGACCGAGTTCGATCTTTGGATTGTCCGCCACGACCCGGTAATGGCAGGCCAGCGCCACCTCCAGGCCGGCGCCCAGCGCCAGGCCATTGATGGCGGCCGCCACCGGCTTGCCGCAGGTCTCGAGCTTTCGCATCGCCCGATGGAAGCCCATCAGGCTCTTCATGCCCTCGCTGATGAGGTCCTGGGGCGACGACGACGCCTTGCCGACGATGGCTTCGAGCTCGTCAATCGCGGCGCCGGCGCAAAAGCCGTTCGGCTTTGCGCTCGTGATGACGAGGCCTTTGATCGAGGCATCGGATGCCACCTTTTCCGCCGCCCGCATCAGCTCGTCGGCGGCGGCGTTGGTGCGCACGTTCATGGACCGGCCGGGTACGTCCCAGGCTAGGGTAACGATGCCGTCCGCGTCCTGATCCCATTTGAAATTTTCGAATTGCATTGCCGATCTCCCCTTTAGACGCGTTCCAGAATGGTCGCGGTTCCCATTCCCGCGCCGACACAGAGAAGCACCATCGCCGTCTCGACATCCCGTCGTTCCATCTCGTCGACGACCGTTCCCACGAGCATGGCGCCGGTTGCACCGAGCGGGTGGCCCATGGCGATGGCGCCGCCGTTGACGTTCATTTTCTCGTGGGGAATGTCGAGCTTCTGCATGAAGCGGAGCACGACGGAGGCAAAGGCTTCGTTGAGCTCATAGAGGTCGATGTCGTCCTTGTTCATGCCGGCGCGCTTGAGGACCTTCTCTGCGACGGCTGCAGGACCGGTGAGCATGATGCACGGCTCGGAGCCGATCGACGCAAAGGCGCGAATGCGCGCCCGCGGCTTGAGGCCCATGGCTTCACCGGCGCCCTTGTTCCCCAGCAGCACTGCCGCGGCGCCGTCGACGATGCCCGAAGAATTGCCGGCGTGGTGGACGTGATTGACCTTTTCCACTTGCGGATAGCGTTGTATGGCAACGGCATCGAATCCTGCGACCTCGCCAAGCTGTTCGAACGACGGTTTGAGCGAAGCCAGCGATTGCATGGTGGCGTCGGGACGCATGTGCTCGTCGTGATCGAGCAGCGTCTGGCCCAGGATGTCCTTCACCGGCACCACCGAACGCTTGAAGTAGCCGTTAGCCCAGGCATGGGCGGCGCGCTGCTGACTTTCCACCGCGAAGGCGTCCACGTCGGCGCGGCCCACTCCATCGAGGGTGGCGATGAGGTCGGCGCTGATGCCCTGCGGAATGAAATAGGATTTGAACGCGACCTGGGGATCGACGGACCAGGCGCCGCCCGATGTGCCCATACCGACGCGGCTCATGGATTCGACGCCGCCGCCGATGGTCATCTCCGATTGGCCGGCCATGATCTGGCCGGCGGCCATGTTGGTGGCTTCGAGGCCGCTGGCGCAAAACCGGTTGATCTGCACGCCGGCGACGGTTTCGGCGTAATCGGCGTTGATGACGGCAAGGCGGGCGATATCGGCGCCCGCCTCCCCGACGGGATCGACACAACCCAATACGACGTCGTCGACGATCGCGGTGTCGAGGTTGTTGCGGTCGCGCAGCGCGCGCAAGGTCTGCGTTGCCAGCTCGATCGCGGTCACTTCATGCAAGGCGCCGTCCTTCTTTCCTTTGCCGCGCGGGGTGCGCACCGCGTCGTAGACAAAACAATCGGTCATAGTTTGTCGCCTCCGTTTCGATAACCAAAGCCGGGTGAATGCTCAAAGGCTGCGCGCGATCAGCACCTTCATGATCTCGTTGGTGCCGCCGTAGATCCGCTGCACGCGGCTGTCCGCGTACATACGCGCAATCGGATATTCGTTCATGTAGCCATAGCCGCCGTGCAGCTGCAGGCACTCGTCGACGATCTTGCACTGCATCTCGCTCAGCCAAAGCTTGGCCATCGACGCCAGCGTGGCGTCGAGCTTGCCGCGCAGATGTTGCTCCACGCAATATTGGCAGAAGACCTTGGCGACGGTTGCCTCGGTCTTGCATTCGGCGAGCTTGAACTGAGTGTTCTGGAACTCGATGACCGCCTTGCCGAAAGCACGGCGCTGCTTGACATAGTCCGTCGTCACCTCCAGCGCCCGTTCCATGACGGAAAGCGCCTGCAGCGCGATGATGAGCCGTTCCTGCGGCAGCTGCTGCATGAGCTGGCCGAAGCCCAGCCCTTCTTCGGCGCCGATCAGGTTGGAGGTCGGCACGCGAACATCGTCGAAGAAAAGCTCGGCGGTATCGTTGGCTTTCTGGCCGATCTTGTCGAGCACGCGGCCGCGGCGGAATCCGTCCGCCGCATCGGTTTCCACGCACACCAGCGAGATGCCCTTGGCGCCCTTGCCCGGATCGGTCTTGGTCACCACGACGATGAAATTGGCGGTGCCGCCATTGGTGATGAAGGTCTTCGACCCGTTGATCACATAATGGTTGCCGTCCCGCCGCGCCGTCGTCTTGACGCTCTGCAAATCCGAACCGGCCCCTGGCTCGGTCATGGCAATGGCGCCGACCAGCTCGCCGGAAGCCAGGCGCGGCAGCCACGTTTTCTTTTGCTCTTCCGAACCGTAATGCAGGATATAGGGCGCCACGATGGCGTTGTGCAGAACGATCCCCCAGCCGTCGATGCCGCGGCGGCCAAGCGCGTCGATGATGACGGCTTCATGTGCGAAGCTGCCGCCGGGCCCGCCATAGTCTTCCGGCATGGAGGCGCACAGAAGTCCCGCCGCTCCGGCCTTGTTCCACAGGTCGCGGTCGACGGCGTGCTGCGCGATATACCGCTCCGCATTCGGTTCGACCTCCCGCTCGAGGAATTTGGCGACGCCGTCGGCGAAGATGCGCAAATCTTCCGTCATGTATGCGGGCGGTTCGACGGCGAGCATTGATCAGTCCTCCCCGGGAATGACGCCGTACCCGGTCACCCGCACGTCAGGGTGCCGCAGCGGCTGCCGCTCCGCCAGCTTGTTTTCGATCATCGTAAGGCCAAGCCTCAGCTCGGCAAGCGACTCTTCGATGTCCGCCTTCTGGCGCTCCAGCAGCGCCACACGTTCGGCAAATTTGTCCCGCGCATGGCTGAGCTGCGCCAGGCCGCCGCCGTCGCCGTGGTCATAGAGGTCGAGCATCTCCCGGATCTCGGCGAGGGAGAATCCCACCCGCCTGCCGCGGAGCACCAAGGTGATGCGGGCGCGATCACGCGCCGTATAGACCCGGGTCTGCCCGCGGCGCTCGGGAGAAATCAGCCCTTCGGCCTCATAGTGCCTGAGCGTCCGAGCTGTGACCCCGAGTTCCTTGGCGAGGTCGCGAATGGAATAGGTCCGGCTCAAGCCCGTTCCGGACACCAAAGAGGAGCCCGGCCCGAATGTTTCGGTCGGACAGCTACATTACGTTTACGTCAACGTCAAGTTTTAAGTGGTAGCGTGGGCCGGCTGACCCTCACGCTCGATATTCCGGGCAGCGAAATGCCAATTGGCCTTGCCAAGGACAGCTTCCAGCTATTTCGCGCGCGCATTCTGCTAGTCGAGATACAAAATGTGCTCTCAGACGTCGACCGTCAGCAGGCAATTGGCATGCCCGGTCATGGGATTCATCGCGTTTGCCGCCGCCCGCTTACCGCTATTGCAATGCCGATTGCTATGAGCGCGGGGTTGCGGCGATATTCCATCGCTCTTGTGAGCCTAAGCCACGTCGCCTTCGCCGTAGACGAGGTAATAGTTCGTGAAGAAGCTGCGCACTGCCCTTCGCGTGAACGAATGCGTATAACCCGCTCGCCTGCCGACATGGACTGAGCTTTAGAGAACGCGCCGTCATGGTATTTCGAGACAAGTACGGGCCTTGGGCCGTCATTGCAGGCGCCTCGGAGGGAACCGGCCGGGCCTTCACCCACAAGATCGCGCAACAAGGCATTTCCTGTCTTCTCATCGCCTGGGCAGGCCCCCTCGAAGAGGTCGCCGACGAGATCCGCATCGCCCACGGCGTCGAATGTCAGACGGCCAGGATCGATCTCGCCGCGCCCGACGCCTTCGACCGCATCGTCGCGGCAACCGGACGGCGCGAAGTCGGGCTCTATGTTGCGAACGCCGGATCGGACCGCATCGGTACCCATTACCTCGATCACGACATCGGCGGATGGCTCAACCTTGTCCGCGTGAATGTCACGACCACCATGCAAGCGTGCCATCATTTCGGCAAGCAAATGCGTACGCGCGGACGCGGCGGGCTGATCCTGGTCAACTCGGGCGCATGCTACGGCGGCGGGAGCATTCTTGCGACCTATGCGGGATGCAAGGGATTTCTGCTGAATTTCGCGGAAGGGCTTTGGGCCGAACTGCGTCCCTGCGGCGTCGATGTGCTGAGCATGGTGCTGGGCAAGACCGACACGCCCATGTTTCGCAAGCTGCTCGAGAAAAACGGCATGCCAATTCCTGCCGATCTGGCTCATCCCGACGAGATCGCCGAGCTCGCGCTCGAGCGGCTGCCCCACGGCCCGATCTGCAACTGGGGCCTTGCCGACGATGAAACCGGCTATGCCTGGGCGTCGGCTGCGGCGCGTCGCGAGCGCGTGCTGCACATCGATGCCGCAAACAAGGGAACATACGGCAAAAGGGTCAAGACCTGAATGTTGGCTAGAGCGGCGTGTGTTGATGTGAGATCGTTGCCCCTCATCGTCATGGCCCGTGAATGCGGGCCACCCAGTTGGAACGAGCAAAATGTTGAAGATTCGGCTGCGATGTTCCTTCTGCTCGGCCCGAAGAGTGTGACCTGGGTGGCCCGCCGTCGCGGGCCATGACACGATTGCGATTCTGCACGAACGTCCGCCGCGCTAAACGGAGAAGCTCAGACCATGACCGATAAGCGTATCAAGGTTGCGCGCGTCATCCACACGATTCACGCGACCACGGACATCTACGGCTGCCGGCTGCTCTATCAGGATGCACTGGGCGGTCTGGTGTTCGCGGAAAACTATTTTCCTGCCGAGGATCGCGACGCAGCACTGCTCTATGTCGCCAACCACATGGTCGAGCCGATGGCGCCGCGCGATCCGGCAAATATGGAAAAGCCTTTCGCCCGGCTCACCAGCAAGATCGGCCCGTCGTTCCATTCCTTCGAGCTGAAGGTGGAGAACGGCAAAATGGCGTCGCAGGCATTTCGCGACGCCGGCTGCGCGGTTGCCAGCGATTACGGCATTTTCTTCTTCGTCAAGGCCGAGTCCACCGGCGGTGTGCTGCTGGAAGTTTGCGAGACGCCGATGCCCAACGACCCTTACGACCGCAAGGGCTGGGGGCCGGATGCGGGCGTCGGTCATGCGTGCGGCGTCGTCAGGCTCGACCATATTGCCTGCGTCACCGCCGCGACGGACAAGGCGCTGCGCTTCTTCACCGAGTTGGTCGACGGCGAGCTGCTGTCGGACGAACGCACCGCCATGCCGCAACCCGGCCGGCGCGTGCTGCTGCGCGTGGGCGACACCAAAATTGCCTTCATTCAGCCCGACGACACAGCCTCCGGCCCGCTTGGCGCGTTCCTCGCCAGGCCGCAATCGGGCATCTATGCGCTCGTCTGGCAAGTCGCCGAGGAAGCCCGGGCCAGGACTCATTTCGACGGCAAGCTCAAATTGCGTCTGACGCAAGAAGGCTGCGTCTCGCCGGGCTTCGCCATCCATCCCGACGACTTCTTCGGCGGCCGTCACGAGTTCGTTGCCGCATCGGCCGAATAAAATGGGGTAAGGAAATCTCGCATGGATTTCTCGGAGCGTTACGGGCCGTGGGCGCTGATTGCGGGGGCATCGGAGGGAACCGGTGCTTCGTTTGCCCGGCAGCTCGCGGAAAAAGGGCTCAACCTCATCCTCATCGCGCGCCGCAAGGGACCGCTCGATACGCTGGCCGCGGCAATTCGCGAGCGCCACGGCGTGCGTTGCGTCACCGCCACGATTGACCTCGGCGTCGGCGATGCCGCCAGCCGCATGGTGGAGGCTGCCGGCGATCGCGACGTGGGCCTCCTTATTCTCAACGCCGGAGCCGACCCGAACGGATCGATGTTTCTCGACAACGATCTCGCCAACTGGGACGCGCTGGCCATGCGCAATGTTATGACCGTGATGCGCGCCTGCCATCATTTCGCCCGGCCGATGCGCGAACGCAGGCGGGGCGGCATCATCCTCGTCGGTTCGGGCGTCTGCTATGGCGGCCTTCCCGGCATAGCGGTCTACGGCGCAACCAAGGCGTTCGACCTCGTCTTCGGTGAAGGATTGTGGGCGGAGCTGCGCCCCAACGGCATCGACGTGCTGAACCTGATCTTGGGTAAGACGGACACGCCGGCACACCGCGAGCTGATGGCCCGGCTCGGTATGCCCTTTCCCGACGACTGCGCCTGCGCGGACGAGGTGACTGCCAAGGCACTTGAGCGTCTGCCGCATGGACCCGTGCTGAATTGGGGCCTGCCCGACGATGACGCTGGCTACGCCGGCACATCGGCGGCGGCCCGGCGGCAGCGCATTCTGGCGATTGCCGAGATGTCGGCAGCTTATGCCAAGAAGCAGTAGAACCGGACGGCGGAATAAACGGCGAAACGGCCCTCCATGAGCCTTTGGCTTATGCCGACCATCCCTCGCGCTTGGCCCAGTCGAGCGCTCTGGCAAGTCCGCGCTCGAAACGATCGAACAACTCGTCGATTTCTGCCTCGGAAATGACGAGTGGCGGGCAGAGCGCAATCCGATCCCCGAACAACGGCCGGCAGATCACGCCCTCCTCTTCGATCAGCTTGGCGATCCGGGCGGCAGCGGCTTTCGCCGGCTCGAAATTCCGTTTCGTCTTTTTGTCGGCGACAATCTCGATGCCGCCAATGAGTCCGACGCCGCGCGCTTCGCCGACCAACGGGTGATCTGCAAGTCTGCCAAGCCGTTCGAGAAAAAGCGGTGCGACATGGCGCACGTGGCCGACAATATCGCGTTCCTGGAAAATCTCGATCGTCTTGAGCGCGACGGCGGCGGCAACCGGATGTCCCGAATAGGTGAAGCCGTGGCCGAACACCCCGATGCGTCCAGAACTCCGCTTCGATCGTCTCCGAGAGCTCCGGCGACAACAGCACCGCCGAGATCGGCAGATAGGCCGACGAAAGCGCCTTGGCGACCGTCATGGTCTGAGGCTCGAAGCCATAGGTGGCGCAGCCGAACCAGTTCCCGGTGCGGCCGAAACCGGTAATGACTTCATCGTCGATCATCGGGATGCCGTGACGATCGAGCACGCGCGTGATCGCGTCGAAATAGCCTTGCGGCGGCAGGATGACGCCGCCGGCACCCTGCAGCGGCTCCAAAATCATCGCGGCGATCGTTTCGGGACCTTCCTTCTCGATCAAGGCTTCGAGCCCCTTGGCCATCCGTTCGGAAAAATCGAATTCGCTCTCCCCGGCCTCGGCATGGCGGTAATAGTGCGGACATTCGGCAAAACGCGCAAAATCGAGGGGCAGATCGAAGCTTTGCTGGTTGGCCGGCAGGCCGGTCAGGCTTGCGCTGGCAATCGTCACGCCGTGATAGGACTTCAGGCGACTGACGATCTTCTTCTTTGCCGGCTTGCCGCGCGCATTGTTGGCGTACCAGAACAGCTTGATCTGGGTGTCGTTGGCTTCGGACCCCGAATTGGCGAAAAAGACCTTGCCGACGCGAAACGGCACGATTTCCTTGAGCTTCTCCGCCAGCGCGATCGCCGGCTCGTGGCTGCGGCCGGCAAACAGATGACCAAAAGCAAGCTTGCGCATCTGCTCGGTTGCCGCCTCGATCAGGGCCTCTTCGCCCCAGCCCAGTGCGGTGCACCACAACCCCGCCATGGCCTCGATATAATCCTTGCCGCGCTCGTCGATGACGCGCACGCCACGTCCCCTTTCCAGCACGAGCGGACCCGTGTCGCGCAGCGTCACGGGATTGGTGTAAGGATGCAGAAGGCTGGAGACGTCGCGGCTTTGAGCATTGGAGAGCGGCATGGCGGCGATCCTGTGGCGATGACCGCCGATTAACGCCGGCCCGTGCAGGTCGAGTCAACGTGCCCGGTCAGTGTATGCAGGCCGCGTTGCCCCTCTGCGCGGGCATTCTTATGATGGCGGAAGGCGTATCGGGGATACCTCGGGCAATGCTTGGCTTGATGCAGGACTGGCCGCTGCTGATCCACAAGATCATCGACCATGCGGCGCTTTTTCATCACGATCGGGAGGTCGTGACCCGCTCGGTCGAAGGGCCGATCGTGCGCACGACCTATCGCGATATCGCGTTGCGCGCGCGCCGCTGCGCCAAGGCGATCGAGAAACTCGGCATAAGGCAGGGCGAGCGTGTGGGCACGCTGGCCTGGAATACGGCGCGGCACCTGGAGACCTGGTACGGCATCGCCGGCACCGGCGCCGTCTACCACACGCTCAATCCGCGCCTCTTCCCCGACCAGATCGTCTACATCGCCAATCACGCCGAAGACCGCGTTCTGTTCTTCGATACGAGCTTTGCCGAACTGGTTGCCGGGATCGCGCCCCAACTGAAGAGCATAAAGCATTATATCGCATTGACGGATCGCAGCCATCTTCCGCACGTGAAGCTTCCCGGATTGATCGCCTATGAGGATTTCATCGGCGCCGTCGGCGAAGACTATGCGTGGAAAAACCTCGACGAGAATGCCGCCTGCGGCCTCTGCTACACGTCGGGCACGACAGGAAACCCCAAGGGCGTCCTCTACAGCCACCGCTCCAACGTGCTTCATGCCCTCATGGTCGGGCAGATGGACGCCATGGGAGTCCGCAACGTGGATAGCGTGCTTCCCATCGTGCCGATGTTTCACGCCAATGCCTGGGCGCTCGCATTTGTCGCGCCCATGGTGGGCGCCAAGCTCGTCCTGCCGGGGGCAAAACTCGACGGCAACTCGATCTGCGAGCTCATGGAGAGCGAAAAAGTCACGATGAGCGCCGGCGTGCCGACCGTCTGGCTCGCCATGCTGCAGCATCTCGAATTGACCGGAAAAACGCTGCCATATTTGAAGCGCATCATCACCGGCGGCTCTGCATGCCCGCGCGCCATCATGGAGACGCTGGAGACGCGGTACGGCGTCGAAGTCGCCCATGCCTGGGGGATGACGGAATTAAGTCCCGTTGGCACGGTGGGCTCGATGAGCCCGTGCAACGCCGACCTGCCCTATGAGCAGCAAGTTCTCACCAAGCTTAAGCAGGGACGTCCGCTCTTCGGCGTGGAGATGAAGATTGTCGACGAGGAGAATATCGAACTGCCGCGCGACGGAAAGGCCTTTGGCCGTCTGAAGGTGAGAGGGCCGGCCGTCGCCGGGAGCTATTTCAGGCACGAAGGAAGCGGCGCATTCGACAACGAGGGCTGGTTCGACACCGGAGACGTCGCAACGCTCGACGCGCACGGCTACATGACGATCACCGACCGCGCCAAGGACGTCATCAAGTCGGGCGGCGAGTGGATTTCCTCCATCGAGATCGAGAATATCGCCGTCGGCCACCCCGCCGTGGCGGAGGCGGCCGTGATCGGCGTGGCCCACCCCAAATGGGACGAGCGTCCTCTTTTGATCGTCGTGCTCAAGCCCCGCCATGCCGCGACGAAAGACGAGATTTTCGAATTCCTCGCGGGTAAGATGGCCAAATGGTGGCTCCCCGACGACGTGCTGTTCGTCAAAGAAATCCCCCATACGGCGACCGGCAAGATTCAAAAGACGACATTGCGGGAGCTTTACGGACGGCACAAGCTGCCGACCGCCGCCGAATAGGGACCGATGCGCAACCGCCTCACGGGCAGTCTGGCGAAGCTTGCCTTCCTGGCATTCCTGATCTCACTGGCTGTCGGCCTCGTGGCCGGCCTGGGCACCCGGTTTCACCTCTGGGGATATACGACGGGCCTCGTCACGATTTTTCCGTTCTGCCCCTATGCCGCCCTCGCCGGTGCCGTGCTTGGCTTCGCATGGGCGCTTTGCGCCCTGTTCACGAATGACGGCAGCGGGGGCGGTTACGCCGTTGCCGGGCTTGCGGGCTCGCTCGGCCTTCTGGCGGTGCCGCTTTACGACTACGCGATGGTGGACATCGTGCATGCGATTCCGCCGATCCACGACATCTCGACCGACATGGAGCACCCGCCGGCATTCGTAGCGCTGTTGTCCGACCGCCAAGGCGCCGCCAATCCGCCCCGCTATGACGGACCCGAACTCGTCCCAACCTACGACGGAAAGCTCGTCACGACGTATGCGCTGCAAAAAAAATACTATTCCGACATCCGCAGCATAGGCGTTCTCATACCGCCGGCAAAACTCTATGGGCGCGCACTCAACGCGGCGAAGGCGATGGATTGGCAGATCGTCGCCGCCGTGCCCGACGCGCAAGGCGGCCGCATCGAGGCGATGTCGCGGTCGTTCCTGTTCGGGTTCGTCGACGACATCGTGATCCGCGTGAAGCCGGCCGGCATGGGCGCCCGTCTCGATATCCGTTCGAAAAGCCGCGACGGGGAAAACGACCTGGGGCGCAACGCCGCCAACATCCGCGCCTTCGCCAAGAAGCTCGCGAGCATGTGAGGACTGTGAATATGGCGCAGAGAATTACCGAGGATTTCGTCAAGCACTATCAGCTGTTGGTCGAGAAAACTGGCAATTCGCCCCATAATTTGAGTGGTGCCCTGGACCGCTACGACAATCTGGCGACCTCGATTCGAGAACTCGATCGCATCTGGCGCATGGTCGAGAACCATCGAATGGTTGCAAAGCGACGATTTATTGTCCAGGCGCATCCAAAATTCTGGAAGGCGCTCAAGGACTATCGCGCGAGGTGGACGTGGTCATTGACTTCTCTCTGGGATTGGCAGGCAAAGAGGGAAGGCCGGGAAACGCCGACGGATATCATCGAGCGCTTAGTTGCTGAATTGCCGGACGCTCCGGCTGACAACACTGGCGCTGACTCGATCAACGACGATTGGGATTTCGAGCCCGATACGCATTCTGCAGCATCCCACGTGGAAACCGTGATCGAGTATCTTGAGGGGCGCATCGAGGATGAGCCGTGGTTCTCGCGCCATTTGGTGCATTCACATGGTTCACTGGCACGGTCGGGCTCGATTTCGAGCAAATCGAAACGCGATTTAAGCAATCTCCTGTGCTTATTGTTCCAGAACAAGTCTCGAATAAGCACGGTATTGAAGATCCACGGAGCCTGTTCGCGTATCTCTCCAATGTACGAATTTGCTATGTAGCTGGGGCTGATCTCGCTGCAGTCGCGATGTGCAGGGCATGCACCGAGATTCTTCTGCGGTACCACTACAATCACGATGACGAAACAAAGCTCACGCGACTTGCCGAAGAAACACAAAAGAAACGTGAATTTTCTTTCTTACGGAACTACAATTTGGCCGAGAAGATTGAGGAGGCAAACAGACTTCTGCATTTTGGAAAATCCCATTTCCAAGGAAGCGATCCGGCCCGGGCTCTTGCCCTCCAATGGGTGCAGGTCCTCCAAGAGGTCATTGCTCACGCCCCGACGAACGTTCGTTGAGCCTGTGCGTATATACCTAGATTGACGCCGATTTTGCGATTGAGGTAATCTGCGCTTCCATTCCCTGGACGAGATACACCAGTGGCCCGTACCCGCGCATTTAAGTCAGGAAACAGCCAGGCCGTGCGGCTGCCGGCGGAAATAGCTTACGCCGAGCCGAATATCGAGCTTGAGGTCACGCGGGCGGGAGAGGTGATCACGATTTTTCCCGCGCGGCGAAGCCTGAAAGAGACTGTCGCTGCGCTTCGAGCCCTGCCAAAACCACCCAAAGCAGAGAAGCGTGTACCTATTGAGGTGCCCCTTCGACGACGGGATTAGAAGTGGCGTTTCTCATTGATACGAACATCGCCATCCATGCCCGCGATGGAACAGAGATCGTTCTCGATCATCTGGCACGGCACGAGGGCGCCGTACTTTTATCCGCACTCAGTCTGGCGGAACTCCAGAGAGGCATATACAAGGACCAAAAATACACGGCCCTACGCCAAGCCCGGCTTGCGGTGCTGCTGCGGGATATACCCGTATTACCCTTTGATGCGGCAGCGGCCGAAGCATACGGTCAAATCATTGCCCATTGCGGTTGGGTCAAAGGTCGAGATTTCGATCGAATGATCGCCGGACATGCTATGGCTACCGCGTCCATACTCATCACGAACAATGCCGCCGATTTTCGCGACGTCCCCGGATTGAGAATACAGAATTGGGCCGTTCGGTAAGCTTGCGATCAGCGAAGGATTTTATACCGGGGTGAAGGCCCGTCCCGAGAATTGCGGACGCCCCGGTCTTCGACGCACATCACCCGCCCTTCCTCGCACAGCTGAATCAGATGCGCCAGCACGGAGCGGGCGGCGGCAGGATGCAGGCGCGGATCCACGTCGGCATAGATGCGCGCGACCATGTCGGCAATGGTCTCCACGCCGCTGCGAAGGCAGGACAGAATTTGCGACTCGCGCTCGAGGCGATGTTCGAGATAGGCGGCAAGAAACGGCTGCGGGTCGCGCACCGGCCCGCCATGCGTCGGCCATAGAGTTGCATCGTCGCGCGCGAGAAGCTTTCGCAGGCTCGCCATGTAGGAGCGCATGTCGCCGTCGGGCGGCGCCACGACCGTGGTCGACCAGCCCATGACGTGATCGCCGGTGAACAGCGCCTTCTCTTCGGCAAGCGCGTAGCACATATGGTTCGAGGTGTGCCCGGGCGTAAACACGCATTCGAATGTGAAGCCGTTGCCGGCGACCACATCGCCGTCTTTCACGCGCACATCCGGCTCGAACGTCCTGTCGCCGCCCTCTTCGACGACGATGCCTTCCTCGGCCTTGCCCGCGCCGTGCGTTCCATAGCCATAGGTTGGGGCGCCGCTCCACTCCTTGAGTGCCTGCGCTGCCGGCGAATGATCGCTGTGCGTATGCGTGACCAGAATGTGCGTGAGCCGGCGGCCCGCCAGCGCGCGCTTGAGCGACTCGATGTGCTCGGGAAGATCGGGACCGGGATCGACGACCGCAACGTCATCGCCGCCCACGATATAGACGCCCGTGCCTGTGAAGGTGAAGGGTCCCGGATTGGGCGCCAGCACGCGGCGAATGCGCCGACTGACGGCGACACTCTCCCCGTAAGGGGCCGCGAAGCTGCGATCGAAAGGGATCGCCATCACATATTGCTGCGGGAAGTCTCGCAGACGGGCATGACGCTTGAGCGGCAGCGGGCTGGTTTGCGCCATCATGGTCTTCACGCTGGAGGGCGCGCGCGCCGCCAGCCTGTCCATTGCGTGGGAAAGCCAGGAAAAGCGCAAGCGTGCGCGCTGAACCGCGCGCCGGAACGGCTTGGAGCGCGGCGTCAGGATGGCACAGCCGAGCAGAATGAGAACGGGACCGGCCGGAAACGGCAACGGAAGCGGTATCGGGAGGAGCAACACACCCGATCCGAAACAGAGCCAACCCACCACTACGAAGAAAATTCTTGTTATCACGACCGACCATTACCAGGACAAGAGGCGCCAATCAAACATTTTGCACCGCGCGACGCATTCTGAGTGGGCCCGGCTTTCCATCCCGTAAGAATGCGACGCAAAACAAATTCGAAACTTTAACGGCGGGGTATCCATGATGTTCCTCCCCAGCACCGCTTGCGCTTTGCGGGGGAGGAACCATACTTAGTAAATGGCTCGAAGTTTTCAGGAGGCTTCGCCCGCCTTTCGGCACATGACCGGGGCGGAGGTCACGGCCTTCGTCCCCCATCGCCCGGCGCGGCCGGAAAAATCCGAAGGCGGCAAGCGGTTCAAGCTGGTCAGCGAATACGAGCCGGCAGGCGATCAGCCCGCCGCCATCGCCGAACTGGTGCAAGGCATCGGTCCGGCCGCAAATTCCGGCGAGCGCGACCTGGTGCTGCTCGGCGTGACCGGTTCCGGCAAGACCTTCACGATGGCGAAAGTGATCCAGTCGCTGCAACGGCCGGCGCTAATCCTGGCGCCCAACAAGACGCTCGCCGCCCAGCTGTTTACGGAGATGAAGGGGTTCTTTCCGGACAACGCGGTCGAGTATTTCGTATCCTATTACGACTATTATCAGCCGGAAGCCTATATCCCCCGCACCGACACCTACATCGAAAAAGACTCCTCGATCAACGAGGAGATCGACCGTATGCGCCATTCGGCGACGCGCGCCATCCTCGAGCGCGATGACGTCATCATCGTCGCCTCGGTGTCGTGCATTTACGGCATCGGCGCGGTGGAGACCTATTCGGGAACGGCCATCACGCTCAAGCGCGGCGCGCCCCTCGATCGCAACGAACTGATGCGCGGACTGGCCGCCCTGCAATACCGGCGCAACGACGACAATTTCGTGCGCGGCTCGTTCCGCGTGCGCGGCGACACGGTCGACATTTTTCCCGCCCATTACGAGGATCGCGCCTGGCGCGTGGAGCTGTTCGGCGACGAAGTGGATTCGATCGTCGAGTTCGATCCGCTCACCGGCAAGACGAGCGCCGGGCTCGAATCGATCAAGATCTACGCCAACTCGCACTATGTGACGCCGCGCCCGACGCTGGCGCAGGCCGTCAAAGGCATCCTCCAGGAGCTGCGCGAAAGGCTGGAATGGTTTCGGACCAACGGCAAGCTGCTCGAAGCGCAGCGGCTGGAGCAGCGCACGCAGTTCGATCTCGAGATGATCGAGGCCACGGGTTCGTGTGCCGGCATCGAGAACTATTCGCGCTGGCTCACGGGGCGCAAGCCCGGCGAACCGCCGCCGACGCTGTTCGAATATCTTCCCGACGAAGCGCTCGTCTTCGTCGATGAAAGCCACGTCACGGTGCCGCAGATCGGCGGCATGTACCGCGGCGACTACCGGCGGAAGGCGACCTTGACCGAATATGGCTTCCGTCTTCCCTCCTGCATCGACAACCGTCCGCTCAAATTCGAGGAGTGGGATGCGATGCGGCCGCAGACCGTTTACGTTTCGGCGACGCCGGGACCCTGGGAGCTGGCGCGGACCGGCGGGATATTCGTCGAGCAGGTGATCCGGCCGACCGGACTGATCGATCCTCCCGTGGAAGTGCGCCCCGTCGAGCATCAGGTTGACGACCTCATGGCCGAGTGCCGGCAGATAGCTAAGCGTGGGTACCGTGCGCTCGTCACGACGCTGACCAAGAAGATGGCCGAAGATCTCACGGAATACATGCACGAGCATGGCATCCGCGTGCGCTACATGCATTCCGACGTCGAAACGCTCGAGCGCATCGAGATCATCCGCGATCTGCGGTTGGGCGCCTTCGATGTGCTGGTCGGCATCAACCTGCTGCGCGAGGGTCTGGATATTCCCGAGTGTGCATTGGTCGCGATTCTCGATGCCGACAAGGAAGGCTTCCTGCGCAGCGAGACCTCCCTCGTCCAGACCATCGGGCGGGCGGCGCGCAACGTGGACGGCAAGGTGATTCTCTACGCCGACAAGGTGACCGGCTCCATGGAACGCGCCATGGCGGAGACGGCGCGCCGCCGCGAAAAGCAGAGCGAGTACAACGCGGCCAACGGAATCACTCCGGCAAGCGTGAAGAAGAACATCGCCGACATCATGGGTTCGATGTACGAGCGCGACCACGTCGTCGTCGATGTCGGCGTGGCCGAGGAGGGAGCGGCATTCGTCGGCCACAACATCCGCGCCCATATTGCGGACCTCGAAAAGCGCATGCGCGAGGCGGCGGGCAATCTCGAATTCGAGGAAGCCGCCCGGCTGCGCGACGAGATCAAACGCCTGCAGGCCACCGAGCTGGCGATTGCCGACGATCCTTTTGCCCGGCAATCGGCCGTCGATACCGCCGTCGACGACGCCATGCGTACGATCTCCACCGAAGCGGCTCCCGGTACAGCGGTACGTCCGGCGCGCGCCAGGATGCGCCGCAGCGGCCGGCCCAATGTGCCGAAGACCTTCGGCAGCCGCAGCCGCTGAACGCGCCTTTGCGTCTTCCTCCTCCGTTCGCGACAGCGAATGGGGCAGAGCGAAGAGGCGCGGGGGCGCCGGCTCCACGCCGCCCGGCCGAATGTGCCATTTACGGGCCGCGACGGCTTTTTCCGGCCGACCGGTTGCGGCTTGGCCCGCCTTCCGCTAAAAGCCTGCCCTTTCCGCGCCAAACCGCGCCGCAGGCGGCCGAAAACAGGGCCGATTTTCAAGGACGTATGCCATGCGTGAGATGCAGGAGCTTCCCGCCGAGCCGCGCGCCGGAGCCGGCAAGGGCCATGCCTACCGGACCAGAACGAAGGGCTTGGTGCCTGCGATCGTCTATGGCGGCGGCGGCGCGCCGGAACCCATTGCGGTCGACCGGCAGCGGCTCGAGCGCCACACCGGCAGCGGCACGTTTCTCACCACGCTGTTCCTGCTCGACCTCGAAGGCAGGAAAACCCGCGTCATTCCGCGCGACGTGCAGCTCGACCCGGTGAGCGACCGGCCGTTGCATGTCGACTTCATGCGCCTGCCGGAAGGCGCCAAGATAAGACTTGCCATTCCGGTCCGCTTCAAAGGCCAGGAGACTTCTCCCGGCCTGAAGCGGGGCGGCGTGCTCAACATCGTGCGGCACGAAGTGGAGCTGCTCTGCCCGGCAGACAATATCCCCGAGTTTCTGGAAGGCGATCTTTCGAACCTCGACATTCGCGATTCCCTGCACATCTCGGCATTCCATTTGCCGGAAGGCGTGGTCCCCATGGTCCGCGAACGCGACTTCACGATAGCCTCGATCGTCGCACCCACCAGCGTGCTCGACGAGCAGCGCGCCGCAGCCGCGGCGGCGGGCGCACCCGCGGCCGAAGCGCCGGCCGCAGCGCCCGGCGAGGGCGCCGCACCGGCAGCCGGCGCGGCCGCCGCCCCTGCCAAAGCGGAGAAGAAGTAATCCTGCAGCCGTTTATTGTTTTGACGCGGTTCCGGACGCAAAAGTGCGCACACTTTTGCTGGAACCGCTTTAGGATCGGCGCACCCCATGGCGGAGACGGCTCTGCTCATCGCCGGGCTCGGTAATCCCGGCGGCGAATACGCGCGCAATCGCCACAATGCCGGGTTCATGGCGGTCGACGTGATCCACGACAGGTACCGCTTTGCCGCCTGGCGCTCGCGATTCCAGGGCGCGTTCGCCGACGGCGCCATTGCCGGCCGCAAGACCTGTTTGCTCAAGCCGATGACCTATATGAACGAAAGCGGCCTGTCGGTCGGCGCGGCGGCACGCTTCTTCAAGCTGCCGCTCGAGGCAATAATCGTCATCCACGACGACGTCGATCTCGCGCCGGGCAAGCTGCGGGCAAAAAAGGGGGGAGCCGACGCGGGCAACAACGGTCTGCGCTCGATCACCTCGGTGCTCGGTCCCGACTACCGCCGCGTACGCATCGGTATTGGCCGGCCGCAAGCAACAGGCGCACGGGTCCACAATCACGTTCTCGGCAATTTCTCGCCGGCGGATGAGGAATGGCTGGTGCCGTTGCTTGCAGCTGTCGCAGAAGCGGCACCTTTGCTGGCGCGCGACGACGATCCGGGCTTCATGAACAAGGTTGCCGTTACGCTTCGCCCGCCGGAAAAGCGGACCAGGCCGGAGAAGGAAAGCTGATGGGGTTCAAATGCGGCATCGTCGGCCTGCCGAATGTCGGCAAGTCGACGCTTTTCAATGCGCTGACGCAAACGGCGGCGGCGCAAGCGGCGAATTATCCTTTCTGCACCATCGAGCCGAATGTCGGCGAGGTTGCCGTGCCCGACGCGCGTCTGGAGAAGCTGGCGGGCATCGCCAAATCCGCCGAGATCGTCCCCACCCGCATCACCTTCGTCGATATTGCGGGTCTGGTGCGCGGCGCCTCCAAGGGCGAAGGCCTGGGCAATCAGTTCCTCGCGAATATTCGCGAGGTGGACGCCGTAGCCCATGTGCTGCGCTGCTTCGAGGACGACGACGTGACCCATGTCGAGGGCCGCATCGACCCGGCCGGCGATGCCGAGACCGTCGAGACCGAACTGATGCTGGCCGACCTCGACAGCCTGGAACGCCGCGCCGCAGCCGTCGAGAAGAAAGCGAAATCGGGAGAGAAGGAGGCGAAAGAGCAGTTCGCGCTGATGTCCAAAGCGCTGTCGCTCTTACGTGCCGGCAAGCCCGCGCGGCAGGCCGAGCTTACACCGGAGGAGCGCGAGCCCTATCGCCAGCTCGGGCTTCTGACGCAAAAGCCCGTGCTCTATGTCTGCAATGTCGACGAAGCCGCTGCGGCTACCGGCAATGCGTTCTCGCGCCAGGTGGAAGAAAAAGCGAGGCGCGAAGGCGCGGGATGCGTCGTCATCTCGGCGCGGATCGAAGAGGAAGTGGCGCAGCTTGCCGCGCACGAGCGCGAGGAGTTCCTGAAAAGCCTGGGGCTCGAGGAGCCGGGCCTGAACCGTCTCATCCGCGCCGGCTATGGGCTTCTTGGCCTTATCACCTTCTTCACTGCGGGGCCCAAGGAAACGCGCGCCTGGACGGTTGCCAACGGCGCGCACGCGCCCCAGGCCGCGGGCGCGATCCACACCGATTTCGAAAAAGGCTTCATCCGCGCGGAAACTATCGCTTACGCCGATTACGTGGCGCTGGGCGGCGAGGCCGGGGCGCGCGATGCCGGCAAGCTCAGGCTGGAAGGGAAGGACTACATCGTGGCCGACGGCGATGTGATGCATTTTCGCTTCACGTCGTAGCATGAACAACCTGCTGCACTTCGAGGACTTCCACCAAGGCCAGAGCTTCGCGTTCGGCCGATACGAGGTCACCAGGGAGGAAATCGTCGAATTCGCCGGCGAATTCGATGCGCAGCCGCAGCATCTGGACGAGGCCGCCGGAAGCCGCTCGATTCTGGGCGGACTTGCAGCCTCGGGATGGCACGTGTGCGCGATGACCATGCGCATGCTGTGCGACGGCCTGCTTCTGAAAACCGCCGGCCGCGGCGGCGTCGGTGCAGACGAGTGCCGCTGGATCAAGCCCGTCAGGCCCGGCGACGTGCTGCGCCTGGAGGTGGAAGTGCTCGAGACGCGACCGTCGCGAAACCTTCCCGATGCCGGGTTCGTTCGCCTGTCGTGCCGCGTCTTCAATCGGCACGAGCAGGTGGCGCTGCTGAATACCACCCCCATTGTGGCACGGCGCGAGGCCTGAGCCATGTGGTTCGAAGACATCGCCGTCGGCGCCAAGCGGGATCTGGGCTCGTACACGATCTCCTTGGAAGAAATCATGGCCTTCGCCAGGAAATACGATCCGCAGCCCTTTCACATCGATCCCGAAGCTGCCGCGAAATCGATGTTCGGGGGAATCATCGCATCGGGCTGGCACACCGCGGCGCTCTGGACCAAGCGCGTGATCGAGTCCTCCCGCGGTGAGATTGCCGGCCAAGGGATTGTCTCGCCGGGCTTCGAGGCCATGCGCTGGCACAAGCCGGTGCGGCCCGGCATGACGCTCGGCTTTTCGACCGAAGCGATCGAGAAGGTTGAATTGAAAAGCCGCAGCGATTTTGGATTGATCAAGCACCGGAACGAAGCCCGCGACGAAAGCGGCACGCTGGTGTTCAGCTTCATCGGCAAGACATTCGTGCCCAGGAAACCGAAGGAAGCGGCGACACTCATCACGGACAGATGATAAACGACGACATTCTTCCTCTCCCGTTCGCGACAGCGAATGGGGGAGGAAGAGTTAAATCTCTACCGCAGGCTCGCCTCGATATTCCCGCCGTCGACGGTGAGCGTGGCCGCGGTCGTCTTGGCGGCGGTCGCGAGATAGACGAACGCGTCGGCCACATCCTCGGCCGTTACCTCGCAGCCGAGCAGATTGGCGCCCATATATTCGTGTTCCGACAATCCCCGCGCTTTCGAACGCGCCGCGATCATGTCGCCGGTCAGAAGCCCGGTGCGGATGCGGTCGGCATTGACGGCGTTGGAACGGATTCCGTCGCGGCCGTAATCGAGCGCATATTGCTTCATCAGGAACAGCGTCGCGGCCTTGGGCAGGCCGTAAGGTCCGAAATCCTTTCCCGGATTGACTGCCTGCTTCGAGACGTTGAAGAGCAGGCAGCCGCCGGTTCCTTGCGCCTTCATGACGCGCACGGCGTTCTGCGCCACCGCCTGGTGGGCGAAGAAGTTCAGCTCGAAGGATCGCCGCAAGGTGGCATCGTCCACGTCTCCGATCCGCCCCTGCCAGGCGGCGCCCGCATTGGAGACGACGATATCGACGCCGCCAAAAGCTTTGGCCACGTCGTCGAACGCCGCCTGCACGCTTGCCGCATCCGTTACGTCGCAACCGACCGCAATGGCGGTTTTGCCGATGCCGGCCGCCACTTGTTTGGCGGCAGCATGATCGCGATCGAGCACCGCCACTTCGGCGCCGGCGCGCGCCAGCGCTCGGGCCGTGGCGGCGCCGATGCCGGAGCCTCCCCCGGTGACGACCGCCACCTGCCGCGCCAGCGGCTTCTCTGCCGCCTTGCCGAGCTTGGCCTGCTCGAGCGACCAGTATTCCACGTCGAACATGTCGGCCTCGGAGATCGGCTGGTAGCGCCCGATCGCCTCGGCATCCGTAATCACTTCGATGGTGTTCTCGGCGATGTCGGCGGCTATGGCTGCGTCCTTGGCGCTGGCGCCGAGTCCGAACAGACCTTTGCCCGGCACCAGCACGACGCGCGGATACGGATCGAGCATGGTCTTCCTGGGCTCGCTGCGCGCATTGTTGCGGGCGAAATAGTCGCGGTAATGCGCGACGAAATGCGAGACGGCCCGGCTGACTGTGTCTCTCCAATCCGCCAGTTGGCCCGCGTCCGGCGCGGGAACTACCAGCGGCCAGTTCTTGGTACGAATGGTATGATCCGGCGTCACGACGCCTTGTTGCGAATAGCGCGAGAGCTCGGCGCCGTTCACATAGTCGAGGATCGCAGGCGAGGTTCTGAAACAGAGAATCTGGCGCTTTGCATTGCCTGAATTTTCGTCGCGCGCGATCGCGCAAGCTCCCCGCAGGATGGGCGCGATCTCCGCGGTTTCCACAAGTCTCTGCGGAATGGCCGCTGCGGCAATGGTCTTGCGGCCGCGATTCAATCGCTCCTCGGCCTCCGTGACGAAACCGATCATGCGCTCATAGGCCTCGCGCGCGCTTTCGCCCATCGTGAAAATGCCGTGTTGTAGCAGCACGAGTCCTTCCACGTTGCGGTTCTTCTCGAAAATATCCGCAACGCTCTTGGCGAGGGCAAAGCCCGGGATCGTGTACGGCACATACGCCACGCGGTCGCCGAAAACCTCGCGGACGATATTCTCCCCGTCCGGCTGGTCGGTGAGCGCCAGCACCGCCGTCGAATGCGTGTGGTCGATGTATTTATGGGGCAGGAAGGCGTGCAACAGCGTCTCGACGGACGGATTGGGGGCGCTTGAATTGAGCAGGTTCACGCGCTGGAAATCGACCATGTCTTCGTCGGAGAGACGGTCGAGCGACCTCAAGCGCCGCAACGCAGCCAGCCGCACGGCGGGGAGGCCGGCAGGCTCGATGTTGCCCATGTCCCAGCCGGAGCCCTTGACGCAGATCGCCTCGACGTTATCGCCGAGCAGATCCTTCACGTGCGTCTTGACCGAGGTGTTGCCGCCGCCATGCAGAACCAGCCTGGGATCGCTGCCCAACAGCCGCGTGGTATAGACGCGCAAGGCAAGGTCTTCGCCTTCCCGCCTATAGCGGTCGATGAACTCTCGTGCTTGGCTTTCGGACCAGCGGGATTTCATTCCTGACACCTTTCGAGGCGAGAGCGGAGTTCTCGGCGGTTGCCCCCTCCGTCTCACGCCGCTTGCGCGGCGTTCGACACCTCCCCCACTTCGCGGGGGAGGAAAAACGTCGCCCTCACTCTTCCTCCCCCGCTTTGGCGGGGGAGATGTCGAGGCGCGCGTGTAGCGCGGCGAGACGGAGGGGGCAAGCTCGCTTATTCTTCCGGAAACAAGCTTCGCAAGCCTTGCTCCGATGCCGCGCAGGCACCGCGTTCGGTGACGAAACCGGTGACAAGCCGGGCCGGGGTGATGTCGAATGCGGGATTGGCGGCCGGGCTGCCGGGCGCGGCGATCTCGACCGTTGCAAGGCCGCCCGCGGCGAGCCGGCCCGTCATTTTCAAGAGTTCGTCGCTCGAGCGCTCCTCGATCGGAATATCGCGGCCGCACGCCAGCGCCCAATCGATGGTCGAAGAGGGCAGTGCCACGTAAAAAGGCACGCCGTTGTCCTGTGCCGCGAGCGCCTTGAGATAGGTACCGATCTTGTTGGCAACGTCGCCGTTCGCGGTGACGCGATCGGTCCCCACGATGACGAGATCCACTTCGCCTCTCTGCATGTAGTGGCCGCCGGCGTTGTCGGCGATGATGGTGTGCGGCACCCCGTGGCCGCCGAGCTCGAAAGCCGTCAGCGAGGCTCCCTGGTTGCGCGGCCGCGTCTCGTCCACCCAGACGTGGAGCGGCAATCCACAGTCGTGGGCCATGTAGATCGGCGCCAGCGCGGTTCCCCAGTCCACGCAGGCAAGCCAGCCCGCATTGCAATGGGTGAGCACGTTGAGACGGCCGCTGCTCTTCTTTGCGGCCGCCTCGCGCAGCAACGTCAATCCGTGCTGGCCGATCTTGCGGCAGTTTTCCACGTCCTCGTCGCAGATGGCCGCCGCCGCGGTCCAGGCGCTGGCAGCGCGTTCGTCGCGAGGACGGTTGCGCAGGCGATCGCGCACCCGCGTCAGCGCCCAGCGCAGATTGACGGCGGTGGGCCGCGTGCCAAGCAACAGGTCGTAAGCGCGATCGAGCGCTGCATCCGATGCATCGACGCGCATGGCAAGCGCCAACCCATATGCAGCGGTGGCGCCGATGAGCGGCGCGCCGCGCACGACCATCCGCCTGATGGCATCGGCGGCGTCTTCCATGCTGCGCAGCGTCGCGGTCGAAAAGGCGTGCGGCAGCCTGGTCTGGTCGATCACCTCGACCGCGTCGGTGCCAAGAGGCCAGATCGTTCGGTAAGTGCGACCAGCAATTTTCATGTTTCACGTACCCGATTCAACGCAAAGCACACGAGGGGCACGAAAGAAATTCTCACACAGAGCCACAGAGGAAAGCTTCTGCTCTTCGCGCAGCTACAAAACTCTGTGGCTCTGTGGCTCTGTGTGAGATTTATTTGCGCTTCGCGCGGATGGTCAAATCTCCCTGCTCAGCTCTCATACGCTTTAGTGAGATTCGTGTCGTCCGCGTTGAAACGCTCAATGGCCTTCGAAGGACACCAGCGCCGTCACTTCCTTGCCGAGAGCGCGAATTTTGTCGGCACCCCCCAGCTCGGGCAGATCGATGACGAAGCAGCAGCCCACCACCTTGGCGCCGGCGCGCTCGAGAAGCTTGATTGCAGCGAAACACGTTCCGCCCGTCGCGATCAGATCGTCGACCACGATAATGTGATCGCCATGCTTGACCGCATCGGTGTGGATCTCGACACGATCGGTGCCGTATTCGAGCGCGTAATCCTCGCCTATCACCTGCCAGGGCAGCTTGCCCTTCTTGCGGACGGGCACAAACCCGACCGAAAGCTGATGCGCCACTGCGCCGCCCAGGATGAAGCCGCGCGCCTCGATGCCGGCAACTTTGTCGATTCGCACGCCGGCATAAGGCTCCACCAGCCCGTCCACGGCGCGGCGGAAGGCGCGCGGATTGCCGAGCAGCGTGGTGATGTCGCGGAACATGATTCCCTTCTTGGGATAATCGGGAATCGTGCGAATGACTGAGGCAAAATCCATCTCGCTATTTTCCTTTCAATACCCTTCCCGCCACCGCATCGAGCTTGGCGAAAAGCTTCGGATCGCGCTTGTCGGGCGCCGTGATCAGGGCGGTGTCCAGAACATGTTCGATTCCGAGCGGCGACGGCGTGCGCTCGGGGCCCAGCTTGGCCGCCAACCGCGCCACCACGCGCCGCGCCTTCTCCGCATTGCCGGTCAGCACGGCCACGACCTGGTCGACGGTGACGTGGTCGTGATCGGGGTGCCAGCAATCGAAATCGGTGACCATCGCCGCCACCGCATAGGGGAGTTCGGCCTCGCGGGCCAGCTTGGCCTCCGGCATGGCGGTCATGCCGATGACGGAACAGCCCCAGGACCGGTAAAGCTGGGATTCGGCATAGGTGGAGAATTGCGGGCCTTCCATGGCGAGATAGATGCCGCCGCGCGCGTGCGGAATGCCTTCCTCGCCGCAGGCTTCGTCGAGCGCGTCGGCGAGCCTGGGGCAGACCGGATGCGCCAGCGAGACATGTGCGACGAAGCCTTTGCCGAAGAAGCTCTTCTCGCGCGCATGGGTGCGGTCGATGAACTGGTCGACCATGACAAACGTACCGGGCGGCAGGCCTTCGCGAAACGAGCCGCAGGCCGAGACCGAGACGATGTCGGTGGCGCCTGCCCGCTTCAGCGCATCGATATTGGCGCGATAATTGATGGAGGTGGGCGAGTGGACATGCCCGCGGCCGTGCCGCGGCAGAAACAGCATGTCGACACCGCCGAGAGTGCCCATGAGGATTGCGTCGGACGGCTCGCCCCACGGGCTTTGGATGTGCTCCCAGCGCGCGTCGTCGAGGTTTGCGATGTCATAAACACCGCTGCCGCCGATGACGGCCAGCACAGTTCTGGTCATTACGCGCTTGTCCTTAAGCGCGCCGTTGTATCACGCAAAGCCGGACGATCAATGCGCGTCGCGCCAGACCTTGCGATAGGAGAGATAGAGCAGACCCGCCAGCAGAATCAGGAACGCAATGACCTCGAAACCAAGGTGATGCCGCTCGTCGAGCTTCGGCTCGGCGGCCCAGGTCAGGAAGGTCGCGACATCGTGGCATTCCTGGTCGACGGTAGCCTTGGTTCCGTCGGAATAGGTCACCGAGTTGTCCTGGATCGGCGGCGGCATGGAGATGTTCCAGCCCGCAAAATACGGGTTGTAATACTTGCCCGGCAGGACCTTGAAGCCGGGAGGCGGCGTCTCGCCGTAGCCCGAGCAGATCGAGTAGACGTAGTCCGCTCCGCCCGCACGCGCCTTCACCAGCACCGACTGGTCCGGCGGCAGGGCGCCGTTGTTGGCCGTGCGTGCCGCCTGCTCGTTGGGGAATGGCGGCGGAAAGTGATCTGCGGGTGCTCCGGGCCTTGTCAAGCGATTGCCGTTGGCGTCGAACAGCTCGCCCTTGTCGTTGGGTTCTGCCGGAATCTTGTAGGACGCCGCGATCGCCTTCATCTCGGCATCCGTAAAGCCGGGGCCGCCGGGCTCCGCGAGCGCATGGAACGAGACGAGGTTGAGGCTGTGACAGGCCGAGCAGACCTCCTTGTAGACCTGGAAGCCGCGCTGCAACGAAGCCTTGTCATACTGTCCGAACACGCCGTCGAAGGACCATGACGTGCTCTTGGGCGGTCTTGCCTCCTCGGTGGATTGCGCCGCGGCAGTGCAGAAGGAGCCCGCAAGCAGCGCAAGCGAAAGGCCCAGCCGGATAATGCTTCGCATAGGGAGGCTCCTCACTCTGCCGGCTGCGGGGACGTGTGGGCCGCACCCAGCACGGATTTGGCTATGCTGTCGGGCAAGGGCTTGGGCGTCTCGATCAAGCCGACGAGCGGCATGAGTATCCAGAAGAAGACGTAATAATAGGCGGTTCCGAGACGCGCGACCCAAACCAGCGGGATGCCGAAAGCGCTGGCATCGACCGATTGGGAACCGCAATAGCCAAGTGCTACTCCGTCGATCACCAGCAGCCAGAACAGCCATTTGTAGGTCGGACGGAAGCTTGCCGAGCGCACTTTCGAAGTGTCGAGCCACGGAACGAACACCAGCGTCAGCATCGCACCGAACAGCACCAGCACGCCGATCAGCTTCTGCGGGATCGACCGCAGCATCGCGTAGAACGGCAGCAGATACCATTCCGGCACGATGTCAGTCGGTGTCACAACCGGGTTGGCCTGGATATAATTGTCCGGATTGCCCAGCACGCCAGGCGCATAGAAGACGATTACCGAATAAAGGATCACGAACAGGGAGAGATAGAACAAATCCTTGACCGCGTAATAGGGCGTAAAGGGAACTGTGTCCTGCGGCCCCTTGACGTCGATCCCCAGCGGGTTGCCGTTGCCGACGACGTGCAGTGCCCAGATGTGCAGGCCAACGACGGCTGCGATCACGAACGGCAACAGATAGTGCAGGCTGAAAAAGCGATTGAGGGTCGCGTCGCTGACGCCGAAGCCGCCCCACAACCACGTGGTGATAATGGTTCCCAAACCGGGGCCTTGCGAGCCGCCGATGTGCGGAATGATCTGGTCGAAGGAGCTGAACAAGTTGGTGATGACCGTAGCTCCCCAGAAGGACATCTGGCCCCAGGGCAGAACATAGCCGAGGAACGCGGTGATGATCATCAGCACGTAGATGATGACGCCGAGGATCCACAGCACTTCGCGCGGCGCCTTGTAGGAGCCGTAATAGAGCGCGCGGAAAATATGCACGTAGACGGCAATGAAGAACATCGAAGCGCCGTTCATGTGCAGATAGCGCAACAGCCAACCGTAATTGACCTCACGCATGATGTTTTCGACGCTGCCAAAGGCTAAGTCGGCATTCGGGACGTAATGCATCGCCAGCACGATGCCGGTGACGATCTGAACGCCGAGAAAGAACGTGAGGACGGCGCCGAACGTGTACCAGAAGTTGAGATTCCGCGGCGTCGGAAAAGAAACGAACGCGTCGCTGACGAAGCGCAGGATCGGCAATCGCGTATCGAGCCAGCGCGTGAAGTTGCTCTTCGGCTCGTAAGTGGAGTGTCCGGACATCGCGCTCTCCTAACCGACTTTGACGCGCGTCGGCGATAAGAACGCGTATTTGGGAATCGCCAGATTTTGCGGCGCGGGGCCTTTGCGGATACGCCCCGCCGTATCGTATTGCGAGCCGTGGCAATGGCAGAGCCAGCCGCCGTAATCGCCTTCATATTTTGTCGGCGTGCAGCCCAGATGGGTACAGACGCCGGAAGTGATCAGCCACTCCTCCTTAACGACCCGATTCTGATCCGTCGCAGGCGCGCTCTCGCTCAAATTCTCGTTACGCGCCAGCTTATCGGGCAGATCCGACAGCGCAACCGACTGCGCTTCCGCAATTTCCTTGGGCGTCCTGTGACGAACAAACAGCGGGTGGCTGCGGAAAACAGCGGTGATCTCCTGGCCCGGTACGACCGGAGCCAGATCGATCTCGATGGAGGCCATGGCGAGCACCGAACTGGTGGGGTTCATCTGGTCGATGAACGGCCAGGCGGTCAGCGCGGCGCCCACGGCTCCTGCAGCCCCCGTCGCGATGTAGAGAAAGTCGCGCCGCGTGGGTTCGGCCGTCGTCGCATTTGCCACAGGGACACCTTCTGGATTGACCCGGGAGGCGGGCTCGGACAAGACGCGCCGCCCCCGGTTGCCACGGCGCGCCTCCAAATCGCGGCGTAAAATAGAGAACAGGTCCTGGAGGGTCTTGCGGCACGATGACGCATAAAATGCGCGTCATTTCAAAGGGGTGGGCGCCGGGCAATGCGCCTGTCAGCAGGCGATCACGCTCAAGTGCCCATCCTTTGCGTAGTGGATCAACTCGCGGTCGCGCGTGACGAGCACGTATCCATATTCGCGCGCCGTTGCCGCGACGATTCTGTCTGCGGGATCGCGCGGCGGCTTACCCGGAAGCATGGAAGATTCCAGGAGTACCTTGGGCGACAGCTCGGCGAGCCGCATGTTTGGAAGGGTAAGCATCCGCTGAAACCAGCGCAGCGGCGGATCGGGCGACTTAAATCGGCCACGCGACGCCATCAACCCGATTTCCCAGGCAGAGATCGGCGAGATGAGGCTGGGAATGCCTGCTCGCCAAGCCTCATTCAGCGCATCTGCCGCCGATTGCGCCAGCCTACCGTCACCTATGAATAGCAACGCACAGGTATCCAGCAGCAGCGGTAGGCTCATTTGGGCTTCTCTGGACCATATTTCTTGTCGATCAGGTCGGCCCATTCCGGCATTGCAGGCTGCGTAACATCGTAGCCTGGCTCGATGGTGAAGGTGCCCTTAAGCGCGCCAATCAGTGGATGGATGCCTGTCCGCTTCGCGCCTGTCGTTGGTTCCGATTTTGTGTTAACGAACGCATTGGTCTCCTCGCCCAATCCGCGCGAGCGATTTGCGCGCGCGAATACAAGCTTCTTGCCCGCCATATCGACTTGTTCGGTCATATAGCCTGCCTCAAGCCATGCCTTGGCGTGGGAGTGGCCCCGCTCTTCGTTCGCCCACCACGGCCGGTGGCGATAAGCGGACGCAGGCAATTTTCTTCCGATGACCAGTTCCACTTCGCGGAAGGTCATCGGAATTCGGCTGGCCGCATTTTTCTTCAGATGTTGGCCAAGAGGCTCGTAAACTGCCACGGTAGTATCTTCATAGGAAGTTACTATTTATTTAGTACATTCCTAAATGGATGTCAACATGCGCCTTGCCCTGTTCGAACCCGACATCCCGCAGAATGCCGGCACGTTGATGCGGCTCGGCGCGTGCCTCGGCATAAGCGTCGACGTGATCGAGCCGTGCGGGTTTCTGTTCAGCGATTCGGCAATGAGGCGCGCCGGAATGGACTATTTGGACCGGGCCAACGTTATCCGGCACGAATTGTGGGAGGGATATCTATCGGCGCGGGAAAAGCACGGCGGCAGGCTGGTTCTCTTGAGCGCCAGGGCGGCCATCCCCTATACGGAGTTCCGCTTCGAGGCCCATGATGCGATCCTTCTGGGCCGCGAGAGTGCCGGTGCCCCGGAATTTGTCCACGCTGCCGCCGATGCAGGACTGCGGATTCCGTTGCGGCCCGGCATGCGCTCCCTCAATGTTGCGCTGGCGGGCGCCATGGTCCTGGGTGAAGCGTTGCGGCAAACGAACGGATTTCCTTAAATGACCGCGAGCGACGTTACTGCGGAACACAAAGCGCGGGCGCGCGCCTGGTTCGAGGAATTGCGCGATCTGATCTGCGCGCGCTTCGAACAGCTCGAAGACGCGCTTGAGGGACCGTTAAGCGAGCTTGTGCCGGGGCGTTTCGAACGAAAGGCGTGGGCGCGGCCGAGCGAGGACGGAAGCGACGCGGGCGGAGGCGTGATGTCGATCATGCATGGCCGCGTGTTCGAGAAAGTCGGGGTCAACGTGTCCACGGTCTACGGGCGCTTCAGCCCGGACTTTGCCAAACATGTCGAGGGCGCTGCGGACGACCCGCGCTTCTGGGCGAGCGGAATATCGCTCGTAGCGCACATGCAGAACCCCCACGTGCCCGCCGTACACATGAACACACGTCACCTGGTGACGACCAAAACCTGGTTCGGCGGCGGCGCCGATTTGACGCCGATATTTCCCAACGAGCGCGATGCAGCGGACTTCCATGCCGCGCTCCGCCATGCCTGCGACCGCCACGATCCGGCTTGCTATGCCCGCTACAAGCAGTGGTGCGACGAATACTTCTTTTTGCCGCACCGCAACGAGCCGCGCGGCGCCGGAGGCATTTTCTACGATCACCACAACTCGGGGGACTGGAAGGCCGATTTTGCCTTTACCCGGGGGGTGGGCCTCGCATTTCTCGACATCTATCCCCAAATCGTCTCAAGGCACATGAACGAGCCGTGGACGCAAGCCGAGCGCGAGCACCAGCTCGTCCGCCGCGGCAGATATGTGGAGTTCAATCTCTTGTACGACCGCGGCACGCATTTCGGCTTGAAGACGGGTGGCAATATCGAGGCCATCCTGATGTCCATGCCGCCGCTTGTGCGTTGGCCTTGAAGCGAGATGGCTTTGCCGAGCTTTCACCTTCTTTCCCCCTCCCTCGCCGCCTTCCTGCAAGTCATCCTGATCGACATCGTGCTCGCAGGCGACAATGCCGTCGTCATCGGGCTTGCAGCCGCCGGCGTGCCCAAGCCCGAACGCCGGCGCGTCATCTTCTGGGGGTTGGCGGCGGCCGTCGTTTTGAGAGTGGCACTGGCAAGCATGACAGCCACCATCCTGGCGGTCATCGGCCTTACCTTTGCGGGAGGCATCCTGCTCCTGTGGGTCTCCTGGCGGCTTTATCGCGATCTCAAACACCCGCACGAGGATGTTGTCGGCACCAAGACGATCGGGGAGCACGGCAAGATTGTTCCCTCGGCGCTTCCCACGGCAAGTGCCCATGCGCGACGCGCCATCCTGCGGATCGCCGTTGCGGACCTTTCCATGTCGCTCGACAACGTGCTTGCGGTCGCCGGCGCAGCGATGAACCACGTTTGGGTTCTGACCGTCGGCCTTGCGTTATCGGTCGCCCTGATGGGATTTGCTGCAGCCGCGATCGCCAATGTTCTGCACCGCCATCGCTGGATCAGCTACGCCGGGCTCGTCATCGTCGTCTATGTGGCGCTGAGAATGATTTGGCTCGGCGCCATGCAGATCGCAAACGCGACGTGAGCGCGGCCGACGATGACGCCTTTGGCGCAGATGTGCTCGGTCATGTGTGCCTCTCGGCCATAGGCAGTCGGCAGTGAGGTTCTCTCTATTGCCTACTGCCTACTCCATCAACAACGTCGCCGGTTGCTCCAGCGACCGCTTGAACTTCTGAATGAATTCGGCGGCATCGTAACCGTCCACGACGCGATGGTCGAACGATGAGGAAAGATTCATCATCTTGCGCACGACGATCTGCCCTTCGCGCACGACGGGCCGTTCCCGAATCGCGTTGGGCCCGATGATCGCCACTTCGGGATGATTGATGACGGGTGTCGTCGCGACGCCCCCCAGCGCTCCCAGGCTGGTGATGGTGATGGTCGAACCGGACAGTTCGTCGCGCGCGGCGTTGCCCTCGCGGGCGGCTTGCGCGAGCCGTGCGACTTCGCTGGCGGCCTGCCAGATGTCGAGCGTCTCAGCGTGGCGCACGACCGGCACCATGAGCCCGTTCGCGGTTTGCGTGGCGATCCCGATATGAACCGCCTTGTAGCGATGTACGATACCGGCTTCGTCGTCGAAGCGTGAGTTGATCTGCGGATATCCCGGAAGCAGGCGAACCAAACCGCGGATCAGGAAGGGAAGCAGCGTGAGTTTCGGCTGACCGGCCCGCCTGTTTGCGTTGAGATGCGCGCGCAGAGACTTGAGTTCCGTCATGTCGATTTCCTCGACATAAGCGAAATGCGGAATCCTGCGCTTGGATTCCTGCATCTTCTCGGCGATCTTGCGTCTCAACCCGATGATCTTGATTTCTTCGACGCCCTCGCGCACGCCATGGGCTGAGCGTCCCGCGTTGGGTGTCTGGGTCGAACCGACAAAGGCATCGAGGTCAGCCTGCGTGATGCGCCCGGCAGGGCCGGTACCGGGCACGTATTGCAGCCTGATACCCAACTCATCGGCGCGCCGGCGCACGGCGGGAGAGGCAAGCGGCTTGTCGCCTTTCATAGACCGCGCGCCACTGGGACCGCGGGCTTCCAAGCCCGCATGCGCGCTGGGAGGCGTGCGGTCCAACGAAACCGACGGGGCCAGCTCGGCAGACGGAGCCTTCGCGGCCCTGTCCTGTCCATTCACGTTGCCGGCGCCCTCGACTTCCAACTCGACCAATGGAGCGCCGACGGTGACCATCTCGCCCGGCTCGCCGTGGCGCGACATCACCACGCCCTTGACCGGCGAGGTCATCTCCACCGTCGCCTTGTCCGTCATGACGTCGACGAGACGATCGTCCTCTTCGATCGCATCGCCGACCTTGACGTGCCACGCCACGATCTCCGCTGCCGCCGTCCCTTCGCCGACATCGGGGAGCTTGAAGACGTAACGGCCCATGTCACGCCTCCATCGTGCGGCGCATGGCTTCGATGACCCGCGCCGGTCCCGGAAAATACTGCCATTCGAAGGCGTGCGGATAAGGCGTATCCCAGCCGGTCACGCGCTCGATGGGCGCTTCCAGATGATAAAAGCAATTCTCCTGCACCAGCGCCGAAAGCTCCGCCCCGTAACCGCTGGTCCGCGTCGCTTCATGCACGATGATGCAACGGCCGGTCTTCTCCACCGACCGCACGATCGTTTCGATATCGAGGGGAACCAGCGTGCGAAGGTCGATGACCTCGGCGTTGAGACCGCTCTCGTTGGCGGCGGCAAGCGCTACATGCAGCATCGTGCCATAGGCGAGCAGGGTGATGTCGCTGCCTTCGCGTACGACGGCAGCCGTGCCGAGCGGCACCGTATAGTAGCCATCCGGCACGTCGCTTGCCGGATGCTGCGACCACGCCGTCACGGGCCTGTCGTGATGGCCGTCGAAGGGGCCGCTATAAAGGCGTTTAGGCTCGAGAAAAATGACCGGATCATCGTCTTCGATGGCGCTGATCAACAGACCTTTCGCGTCGTAAGGCGACGACGGAATCACCGTCTTCAGTCCTGCCACATGCGTGAACAAGGCTTCGGGGCTCTGGCTGTGCGTCTGACCGCCGAAAATTCCGCCGCCATAGGGCGTGCGCACCGTGATCGGCGCAAAGTAGTCGCCGGCGGAACGATAGCGCAATCGCGCCGCCTCGGAGACGAGTTGATCGTACGCCGGATAGATGTAATCGGCGAACTGGATCTCGACCACCGGACGCAAGCCGTACGCGCCCATGCCGATGGCGACGGCAACGATGCCGCCTTCGCCGATGGGCGTATCGAAGCAGCGCGTGACGCCGTATTTCTTCTGCAGACCCTCGGTGGCGCGGAAGACGCCGCCGAAATATCCCACATCCTCCCCGAAGACGAGGACGTCCGGATTGCGCGCGAGCATCGTGTCCATGGCAGAATTGAGCGCCTGGATCATGTTCATTATCGCCATGCTCAAACGCCCACCTGCTGGCGCTGCCGCACGAGGTGCCACGGCATGATCTTGTAAACGTCCTCGAACATCGTGCCGGCGCAGGGCAGCTGGCCGGAACCCAACGTGCCGTAGCTTTCGGCTTCCTTGTTGGCGGCGCGTACCTGCTCGACCGCCTCCTTCTCCGCCGCTTCGTGCTCGGCTTGGCTCCATGCCCCAAGCGCGACGAGATGGGTCTTGAGCCGCGCAATGGGATCGCCCAGCGGCCATTGCTTCCATTCGTCGGTGGGCCGGTAGCGGGTAGGATCGTCGCTCGTGGAATGACCTTCGGCGCGATAGGTGTACAGCTCGATCAGCGTGGCGCCGAGATTGTTGCGGGCGCGCTCGGCCGCCCATTGCGTGGCGGCATAGACGGCCAAAAAATCGTTGCCGTCGACCCGCAAACCGGGCAGCCCGTAGCCGATCGCGCGCGAGGCGAAAGTGGCTTCTTCGCCGCCCGCGATGCCCGAGTAGCTGGAAATCGCCCATTGATTGTTGACGACATTGAGGACGACAGGCGCGCGGAAGACGGACGCGAAATTGAGCGCGTGATGGAAATCGCCTTCGGCTGTCGTTCCCTCTCCTATCCAGGTGGCGGCGATGCGATCGTCGCCCTTGTAGGCCGAAGCCATCGCCCAGCCGACCGCCTGGCTGAACTGCGTGCCGAGATTGCCGGAGACGGAAAAGAATCCATACGCGCGGCTCGAATACATCACCGGCAGCTGGCGGCCTTTGAGGGGGTCGCGCGCGTTCGAATAGACTTGGCACATCATGTCGACGAGCGGATAGCCGCGCACGATGAGAATGCCCTGCTGGCGGTAGCTGGGAAAGCACATGTCGTTGCGATCGAGCGCGAAAGATTGCGCCACGGCGACGGCTTCCTCGCCCGTGCTGCGCACGTAGAACGAGGTCTTGCCCTGGCGTTGCGCGCGGTACATGCGCTCGTCATAGGCACGGGTGACGAGCATCGCCTTGAGCCCGCGTTTGAGCGTTTCCGCGTCGAGTTTCGGATTCCAGGGACCGACCGCCTTGCCGGCTTGGTCGAGCACGCGGATCAGCGAATAGGCAAGGTCGCCGATCTCTCGTGCGTGGACGGCGATGTCCGGTTTGCGCACGGCGCCGGCTTCCGACAGGCGCATGCTGCTGAAATCCGCCTTGTCGCCGGGGCGGTGCGCAGGTTCGGGAATGTGCAGGCTGAGCGGCTTGCGGTTCTGCATGGAACGCCTCGCGAGCGGAGCCGGATGGAACGGCAGGCCGTATTTGGGGATCCGAGTTTTGGCCGCAGGGCGTAAGGCGTCAAGAAGCGGCGGAGCGCGCAGGCCCTTGGGCCGGGAATTCCGGTCGGCTCATTCTTGATCCAATGATGCACTGCATCAGTTCTGTCAGGCTTATTGAAGGCCGTCGGACATCCTATCGTTTCCGCTATGCTGACCAATCTTCCGCAGGGCGCCGCCCTCTCTGCCTATTGCAGACCGGCAATGTGGCCATCGCGACGATGACAACGAACAAGGGGGTGTGATAATTTGCAAATAATACGCGAGCGAATCGCTGAGTTTGGCAGGAAATTGGTTCTACAACCTACAGTTTATATCGTGGACGACGACCCGGACGTACGCGATTTACTTCGTCTCCTGTTGGAGGCGTCCGACTTCCGTGTGGAAACGTTCGATTCGGCAACCGCCTTTCTTCTGCACCCGCATGCCCCTCGCGCCTGCGTGGTGACCGACGTCCGGATGCCGGGAATGGACGGCTTGGCCCTGCAGGAAGAACTCGCCCGCCGCAACGCAATCCTGCCCGTGATCGTCATGACGGCGCATGGCGACGTGCCGCTCGCCGTGCGAGCCATGCGCGCCGGCGCCATCGATTTTCTGGAAAAGCCGTTCGAGCAGGAGGCCCTCGTCGCCAGCGTCGAACGTGCGCTAGAAGTGCAATCCCAATCGCTCAATCGAAATGCGACAGCCCAGGCCGCAGAGGAATTGCTCTTGCAACTGACGGAGCGGGAGCGACAGGTCTTCGAGCTGCTGGTGGCAGGCAAGCCCAACAAGGTTGTCGCGTTCGAGCTCGACATTTCCCCCCGCACCGTCGAGATCCACCGTGCCCGGGTCATGGAGAAAACCGGCGCGCGCAGTCTGGCCGGACTGGTTCGTCTCGCCCTCACGGCAAAAGGCGGCGAGCCGGGAACGGTCAACTAACTATTGTTTTGACGCAGTTCCAACCGCAAAAGTGCTCGCTGTTGCTGGAATCGCTCTAAGGCTTTGCCGGTCGAGCGGCAAGACTGCTCACGCCGCCAGGTGCAGCCTGAGCGCCGCCGCCGTGGCGAAGGGGGCGAGCAGCACGGCGGCCAGCGAGAACGCTGCCAGCAGCGGCAAGGCCCCGTTCGAAACATGGTCCAGCGCGGCAAGCACGGCGCCGGCGCCGAAGATCACCGCCGGGCTGAGGAGCGGCAATACGATGAGGGGCAGGATCAGGCCGCCGCGCCGGATGCTCGCGGTCAATCCCGCCCCGATCGCGCCGATGGCGCTGACCGCGGGCGTGCCCACGGCAAGGGACAGCACCAGAGTCAGCGCCGCCGAGGCCGGCAGCCGATAGAGCAGCGCGAGCAATGGCGAAACAAGCGTCAGCGGCAATCCCGTGGCCAGCCAGTGCGACAGAATTTTTGCCAAAGCCACGCTTTCGAGCGACAGCGGCCCGAGCGCCAGAAGATCCAAGCTTCCGTCTTCGTAATCGACCTGGAAAACGCGGTCGAGCGACAACAGACACGCCAGCACTGCCGCCACCCAGATCACGCCGGCGGCGATGCGGTCGAGAAACGACGGGTTTACCCCTACTCCCAACGGAAACAGCGACACGGTCGCGGCGAAAAAGGCCAGCGCCAGAGTGGCGTTGCCGCCGGCACGCCCGGCGAGCATCAACTCGCGGCCGATCAATGCAAGAAAGCTTCTCAACTCACGTCCCCAGAGCGAGGCTGCGGCAGTCGAAGCCGAGCGGCTCGTGCGTCGCGGCGATGGCTAGCCCCCCTCTCGCGCAATGGTTTTTGATTAGCTCGGCCACGAGCCGCCGGCCCGCAGCATCGAGCGCGGACAACGGCTCGTCCAGCAGCCACACCGGCCTGTCCAGCAGTTTTAGCCGCGCCAGAGCAAGCCGTCGCCTCTGTCCGGCCGACAGATAGGAGACCGGCAGTTCGCTCACGCGGCCAAGTCCGACTTCCGCCAGCGCCGCAACAACGTCACGCGACGTTCTGTGGTAGCGCGCGAAAAATCCCAGGCTCTCGGATGGCGTAAGCTGCGGCTTGAGCCCGTCCTGGTGACCGAGCCAGCCCACAAGCCGGCCGCGCTCCTCGGCCTCAGCGATCCTTTCCCCCGCGCTCATCCGCATCAGGACCGCACCCGCCAGCGGCTCGAGATAACCGGCGAGCAGGCGCAGGAGCGAGGTCTTGCCGGCGCCGTTGGGGCCCTCGACGGCGAGCGTCTCGCCGGCAGCGAGTTCGAAAGTCAGGTCGCGAAAAAGAACATGCCGCCCGCGGGCGAGCGTAAGGTTCCGGCACTCCAGCCCGGCGAGCTCAGGCACGCGTCAATACATGTGCTGGCCGCCGTTGATGGACAGCGTCGAACCCGTGACGAAGCCGGCATCGTCGGCGACCAGGAACAGAACCCCGCGCGCGATCTCCTCGGCCTTGCCGAGCCGGCCGACGGGAATTTTGGCCACGATTTTCTCCAGCACATTGGCCGGGACTGCCGCGACCATATCGGTATCCATATAGCCCGGCGCGAGGGTATTGACCGTGACGCCTTTGGCGGCGCCTTCCTGGGCCAACGCCTTCGTGAAGCCGTGGATGCCCGATTTGGCGGCGGCGTAATTCACTTGGCCATATTGCCCGGCCTGCCCGTTGATGGAGCCGATGTTCACGATGCGGCCGAATCCGCGATCGAGCATGCCGTCCCAGCAAACCTTGCACAGGTTGAAGCAGCCGCCGAGATTGGTGTCGATGACCTCGTCCCATCCGGCGCGGGTCATCTTGCGCATTGTGGCGTCGCGCGTGATCCCTGCGTTATTGACGACGATGTCGACCGGCCCCAATTCGGCCACCACCTTGGCCACGCCTTCCACGCAGGCCTCGTAGCTCGCCACGTCCCACTTGTAGGAGGCAATGCCGGTTCGGGCCGTGAAGGCCTTTGCGCGCTCTTCGTTGCTGCAATAGTTCGCAGCAACCTTGTATCCTGCAGTCTGCAGGGCGATCGAAATCGCTTCGCCAATTCCTCTCGTACCGCCGGTAACGATTGCAACCCGCGCCATTTTAAACTCCTGTGGGAACTTGCATCATATTATAACAAAACCGCCACGCGCGTCAGCCGCTGCAATTTGCGGCTCGGTCGTAATTCCAAGACTGACGATCAGCGCTCCACGCACATTGCCACGCCCATGCCGCCGCCGATGCAGAGCGTGGCGAGACCCTTCTTCGCGTCGCGCTTCTGCATTTCGTGCAACAGCGTCACCAGCACACGCGCTCCCGAAGCGCCGATGGGATGGCCGATGGCGATCGCGCCGCCGTTCACGTTCACTTTCGACGTATCCCAGCCCATGTCCTTGTTGACGGCGCAGGCTTGCGCCGCGAAAGCCTCATTGGCTTCGATCAGATCCAGATCTCCCGCGGTCCAGCCGGCCTTCTTCAGGGCCGCATGGGATGCCGGGATGGGCCCCGTGCCCATCACCGCCGGATCGACGCCGGCCTGTGCCCAGGAAGCGATCCGCGCCAGCGGCTTCAGCCGGCGCGCTGCGGCGTCCTTTCCGCTCATCAGCACCAGCGCGGCTGCTCCGTCGTTGATACCCGAGGCGTTGGCCGCCGTGACCGTGCCGTCCTTTTGAAAGGCGGGCTTGAGCCCGGAAATCGCTTCGAAGGTCACACCGTCGCGAATGTACTCGTCGGTATCGACCACCCGCTCGCCCTTTCTCTCCTTCACGGTGACGGGGACGATCTCATCCTTGAAGCGGCCCGACTTGCGCGCCGCCTCTGCCTTGTTCTGCGAAGCAACCGCAAACCGGTCCTGTTCCTCGCGGGTGATCTGCCATTCGCGCGCGACGTTTTCGGCGGTGATCCCCATGTGGTAGCCGTGGAAAGCATCGATGAGACCGTCCTTCAGCATGGTGTCGGTGAATTCGAGCCCGCCCATCTTCTGTCCCGCCCGCAGGTAGGCCGCATGGGGGGACTGTGTCATGAACTCTGCCCGCCTGCCACGACCACTTGCGAGTCGCCGTTCAAAATCGCCTGGGCTCCAAGCGCGGCCGCCCTCAGGCCCGAACCGCACACCTGATTGACGATCCAGGCCGGCGTCTCGACGGCCAAGCCGGCGCCGAGGGCGGCTTGCCGGCTGGGATTTTGGCCCTGACCCGCAGTCAAAATTTGCCCCATGATGACTTCGGATACGTCCTTGGCCGCCACGCCGGCACGGGCGAGCGCCTCCCGGATGACGACCTTTCCCAGCTCATGGGCCGCCAGAGTGGCAAAAGCTCCGTTGAAGCTTGCCACCGGAGTGCGCACTGCGGAAACGATGACGACCTCGGTCATGGGGATCTCCTGCTTTGCGGACGACCACGCTCAAGATGCCGTGGCCCTCCGGCCGGGTAAACTGTGGCAAATAGTGCGTTTCAGCCCAGCTATCCTGAAACCAATCGAAAATGCTGGACAGTTTCGATTGCGAAATGTTGTGGTAGCATGGCGTATTGGGAAGCGATCCTGGAAGTTGGTTCATTGTGACTGAAAAAAGCTCGGACGGTCCGGTCGTCATCAAGAAATATGCAAACCGGCGTCTCTACAATACGCAGACGTCGAGTTACGTGACGTTGGACCATCTCTGCGAGATGGTGAAGGAAGGCGTCGAATTCGAGGTCCGCGACGCGCGCACCGGCGAGGACATTACACGCTCGGTCCTTACGCAGATCATTTTCGAGGAGGAGGCCAAGGGGCAGAACCTGTTGCCGATCCGCTTCCTCCGCCAGCTGATCCGCATGTATGGCGACAGCCTGCAGGCTTTCGTTCCGGGCTATCTCGACCTGTCCATGGAGAGCTTCACCAAGAACCAGGAGGCGATGCGCAATCGGCTGGCAGAGGCGTTCGGCGGCGGCAGTCAGGCGCTGGAAGCGATGACGCGCCAGAACCTGGCAATGTTCGAGCGCGCCATGCGCATGTTTTCGCCCTTCGGGCTGCAATCGGGCAGGAGCGAGCCCGAGCAGCGCGCCGCCGGCAATGGCGCTGCCGAGGCACGGCCAAAACCCTCCGAGGAGATCAACGAACTGAAGAGCGAAATCGAAGCCATGCGGCGTCAGATCGACGAGCTGGCGTCGCGCGAAAGGAAATAGGCACGGGCGACTTCATCCCGGTGCTCCGGCGGAGTGTATCCGGCATTTGCATCCTTCGACTTTCCTGGCGCCGCGGCAACGATTCACACCATCAAGGCACCCACGGCCGCTAATCCCGCAAGCTGCGCTCGTTTGAGCCGTCCGGCACTTTTCTCGTCGATCCCGCCCAGCGCATAAAGGGGAATGACGGATTGGCGGGCCAGCAGACGCAGGCGCATGGCCCCCAAGAACGGGCGCCCGATATGGCTTCCGGTTGCAAAAACCGGTCCGAGTAGAACGGCATCGGCGCGGGCGCGCGCGGCGCGCGCGCAGGCACGAAAGGAATGCGCGGCGCAGGTGATCAACCAGTCCGGGCGCTTCGCCCGCCAATGCAGCGCTTCGCCGATTGCGGCTTCGGGGAAATGCGCACCGTCGGCGCCGGTGCGAGCCGCCAGCCCGGGATCGCCGGCAACGATCCACACAAGACCGCCTTGGCGTGCCAGCGACGCCGTGGCGGCGGCCAGCGCCTTTCGGCGCGCCGCGTCGCGGCAGCGAACGATCACCAGACTGCCACGCGGCAGCGCCGCAACCGCAGCCAGCGGCTCGCGCACGCGCTCGTCGTCCATGAGGAATACAAGAGGCGGCAACCGCCGGGACAATCGCTTTCGGCCACGGACATATGAGCGCTTCCTGGGAGCGCGGGCGTCCCCGCCCGCGTCCGGCGAAGCCGCGAAGCTGGAGAGCTCCCTCTCGCGCGCCGCTTGCCTGCGCTTCGCGATGCGGACGAGGACGTCCGCGATCCCAGCATGAAAGCTCAAGGCCGCTCTTGCCAGCCTTGCCCTGGCAAGCTTATTCGCCACCCGATGTCCTCTTCCGCCGAAACGCCCGCTTCCGGTCAGGCGCTCGCCGACATTCTGGCGCGGATCGACGCGGCACGAAAGGCGGCTGTCAAACCGGCGCCGTTCACCAAGCTGGTTGCCGTCTCCAAGACGTTCGAGGCCGACAGCATTCGTCCCGTGCTGCTGGCCGGCCAACGCTGCTTCGGCGAGAGCCGCGTGCAGGAGGCCGACAGGAAATGGCCGGCATTTCGCGAGGAATTTCCCGATGTCGAGCTGCATCTCATCGGCGCCTTGCAGACCAACAAGGCCCGCGAGGCCATCGAGCTCTTCGATGCCATCCATTCGCTGGACCGGCCCAAGCTCGCCCACGCCTTGCGGACCGAGCTTGACCGCATCGGCCGCTGCCCGGATCTGTTCATTCAGGTCAACACCGGCGAAGAGCCTCAGAAGGCAGGGGTTGTTCCGCAAGAGGCGGCGGAATTCATCGCGCTGTGCCGCGATCAGCTCAAGCTTCCGGTCAAAGGATTGATGTGCATTCCGCCGGTTGACCAAGCGCCGGCACCGCATTTTGCGCTGCTCGCCAAGCTCGCAGGCGCCCATGCGCTACCCTTCCTCAGCATGGGCATGAGCGCGGATTTCGAGACGGCGATCCGTTTCGGCGCGACGCATGTGCGTGTCGGCAGCGCAATTTTCGGCGCACGGCGATGACGCCGGGAGCGCGCGCTCCCAGTGCACGACTGCGGAATTTTATCACGCCGAAAAAATTCCCTGCTTCAGGGAATTGCAGGGAATTTTGCCGTGTCAAGGCGACACGGCACGACACCGATACGTTAACAACCAATACAGTCCATTGTCAACCGACGCGTAACATAACGTCCTTTATGTTACGCTATAAATCTTCTCCGTTGGCCGCTCAGCCTACGGTCGGAAGCTAGTGCACGGACTCATACAAAAGGTACAGCCAGATACGTCGCGCCCACGCTGAATGTCGCCTCTTTTCAAAGTGCGCCACTAACGGGCCAGTGAATCTTTTGTATGCATCCGTGCACTAGGCACGACCTTTGTATTGGTAGGCTCGTTTGGCGGCAGGCGATCAAAGCACTGGATCATGTCCTGAATACGCGTGCGGATGGCGCTTTGATCGAACGCGCGGGCAAAGGGGTCGGCCGCCCACAGTACTGCGGCAGGTAGCGCAATTGCGCGCCAGCGGCTTCGATCGCTTCTTTGACGCCGGCGACCTTGTGGGCCTGCAGATTGTCCATCACGACAATATCGCCGCGCTTGAGCGTGGGAGCCAAACCTTGCTCGACATAAGTCCGAAAGATTTCTCCGTTCATGGCTCCTTCGATCACCAATGGCGCCGTCATTTTATCGCAGCGCAGGCCAGCCACGAACGTCAGCGTCTTCCGGCTTCCCAGCGGTACATGCCCAACCAATCGCTTGCCACGCGGACAGCGACCATACAGACGCGCCATGTTGGTGTTCACCGACGTCTCGTCGATGAAGTCAAGACAGGAAGAATCAAGCAGACCCTGTTCTCGCATCCAGCGCCGCCGTGCGCGGGCCACGTCCGCCCGGCTTTGCTCGGCGGCTCGCAGGGCTTTTTTTTTAAAGCTGATGGCGTGGCGCTCAAAAAACCGCCCAAGCGCGCTGCGACTGCCGGGAATCCGTCGCTTTCCCATCGCCACGACGAGTTCGGCGAGCGTCCAGTCCGGATGGTCCTCAACCAGAGCGAGGATATCTGCCGCGTAGTCTTCCAGCACCGAGCGGCTCCCACCGCGCGGCTTCGGCATGCAGTTCCCCTCCTTCTGCCACGCTTGAAACCACCGGACTGCCGAGGCGACGATCACCTCAAAACGTTCCGCCGCCTCGCGGCGCGAGGCTCCCTCTTCAACCGCTCCAACCACCCGTTCCCGCAAATCCACCGAACACGATCTGGGCATGATGCGCCTCTAAAGGCCGAGTCATCCGCCAAGAATTTGCCCTTCCTTGCACCTTGGGATTCCCCCAGATTCAAATCCGCCGGGAACCGCTCTAATTGTGCGGAACATCTGCCCAAAACGTTTTTCCATCGGGCTTAAGGAGAACAAATTCGCAGTAGTGACCCAGCAACGGTACCGTGTCGAAATATCTGGACAAAAGCTTGTTGCCCAATTCCAAGTCCATTGCCATTTGAATTCCGAGATCGTCGAACCTTTTATTGACAGCTTGCCATTCTTCCTCGTTTTCAACCATGTAGCCAAGATGATGCAATCGAAGGGCCGATACAGATTCCGGAATCCAGTCGTCATAGTACGGCAAGTGGCCCGGTTTCACTTCGACCAGCTCGATCATCATATCTTTTACATACGCCCAAGCCAATGCGCGTATCGGCGAAGCTTCCGGCAGCTGACGGACCTGCCATTTCCGAACGCCGAATTTTTCGCGCAGGCTTTCAAGCGCGCCATCGACGCTCTTGACGGCATAGCCCAGCTGAAAATGGTTCCGGAACAACATTGGAATTGTCATAGCGATTGGCCCCGCATTGCCGTATGAATAACCCGCCTTGCAAAAATGCCAGTCAGGCGGCATGGTATTAATCATCCGTCGATCTCCACACCGTCGTTTCTCCAGTTGCGAGAGCGCCCGTGGCCTCCTGTGCGCGTCAATGCCGACATGCCAGCGCACTCTCGAAGCAATCCGGATTGTCCAAACGGCATACAGAATTCAGACCGAACCGCATCAGGCGCAAAGCGCTTGCTGCAAGCATGCAAGGCATCGCTCGAACGATCACTGTGGAATGCGTCAGACCTTAGCAGGCTCAGGCTTTTCGGCACGTATCGTCTCGGACTGTTCGGAACATTTGCTCCGCATGTCGCGAAGCAGCTCTTCGCGGCGAACCTTCATCTGCTCGATGCTGGCATCTTTGACCACGTCATAGCCGCGCACGACGCGCGGCAAGCTGGCCAGCTCGATCGCTGACGACAGATTTTCGACGGTCAGAGAGGTCAGGAGATCGTTGATCATTTGTTCGTAATCCGAAATCAACCGACGCTCAGAACGCCGATGCGCCGAATAACCGAAAATGTCGAACGCTGTTCCGCGGAGAACCTTGAGTGGAGCCAGAATTTTGAATAACGCCAGAACCCAGGAGCCAAACTCCTTCTTTTCGTAGCGCCCGGTCGCCGGATCGCGGCGCGACAAAATCGGCGGCGCCAAGTTGAACCGCAAGCGGTAGTCGCCTTCAAAGGTCGTGTCGAGTTGCTCGAAAAATTCCTTGCGTGTCATCAGCCGCGCGACTTCGTATTCGTCCTTGTACGCGAGCAGCTTGGCGTAGTTGCGAGCAACAGCCTCGGCGAGCTGGCCCTCGGTTCCGACGACCCTCCGTTCGGCCTGTGCAACTCTCCGGACCAATGCCTCGTACCTGTCCGCGTAGGCCTCGTTCTGGTATTGCGACAACCACTGACGGCGATCGGAAACCAGGGACTCCAGACTTTCGATGCCTGGCGCAGCCGATTCTATCTCTTTCGCCCTTACAAGCGCACCCAACGCCTTAGGATCGGCGACATGGAGCCGTCCCAGCCGGAATGCCCGTATGTTCATCTTCACTTCGGTGCCGTTGAGCACGATCGCCCGTTCGATGGCTTTCGCCGACAAGGGAATCGAACCTCGCTGCCAGGCAGCCCCGAGCAAAAAGAGGTTCGCTCCGATTGCGTTGCCGAGAATTTGTGTTGCGACCTGGGTGGCGGGCACGGCATGCGCATGGCCGTCACGACACCGAACGGCGACCTGCTTCTCCATTGCTTCGGTTGAAAAGCTGATATCCGCGTTTTGCGCAAAATCCGACGTCGGCGCTACGAAGCTGTTGTAGATGGCAGCGGTCCGATCGGATGACATCATCGGCAGGACTTGCCGGCCTGATGCGACCACCAGGTCGGCGGCAAGAATCAGATCGGCGGACCGTTCCGGAATCCGCGAGGCGTTCTGCAATTCGCCATAGGCGCCAATTCGTACATGGCTCGTCACAGGTCCGTTGCGTTGTGCGACACCGGTGAAGTCAAGCACGTTGCATGGGCGGTCTTCGATGTGAGCCGCCATGCCGAGGAGCGCGCCGATGGTGATGATGCCTGCACCCCCGATGCCTGCGACGATAATGTTGTAGACGCCCGACGGCGCAGAAATTCCGGGCTCGGGCAGATCGGCAAACACCGCGTCGTCGAAGGCCGCATTCTTGCCGTCCGCAGCGCGCAGCGCACCACCATAGACCGTGACGAAACTCGGGCACATGCCCTTAACGCAGGAAAAGTCCTTGTTGCAAACGGACTGGTTTATTTTCCGCTTGCGGCCAAACTTCGTTTCGTTGGGCTCCAAAGCGATGCAGTTCGATTGCAGGCCGCAATCACCGCACCCCTCGCATACGTCTTCATTGATGAACAGACGCTTGTTGACGTCCGGATAGCGTCCCCGCTTACGCAGCCGCCTTCGTTCCGTGGCGCATGCTTGTTCATAAATCAAAACGGAAGTGCCGGAATGCTCACGGATATCCTTCTGCACCGCGTCCAAATCGTCGCGATGGTGGAAAGTCGTAATTGCGGGATACTGACTCTTGTCGTGCCGGTTCAAATCTTCTGTGACGAGCGCGATGCGCCGCACCCCTTCGGCATAAACCTGTTGCGCGACGTGGGGGGCGGTGACCCCGCCATCGAAGCTCTCGCCTTCAATCGGCTGGCCGCCCGTCATGGAGATCGCGCCGTTGACGAGGATTTTGTAGGTAATATTGGTTCCAGCCGCCACGTTGGCCCGGATTGCCAAGAGCCCCGAGTGGAAGTAGGTGCCGTCACCCAGATTTTGGAAGATGTGCGGGCGCTTCATGAACGGCGCCTGACCAATCCAAGTTGCTCCCTCGCCGCCCATTTGGGTCGAGAGGGTTATCGCCGTTCTTCGTCCCGGCACGTACATCGCCAAGCCATGACAGCCGATTCCCGCGCGGGCAATCGAGCCCTCTGGAACCCTCGTCGATGTGTTGTGCGGGCAACCTGCACAAAAACTCGGTAGACGCTCCAGCTCGCGGCGCACCGTCAGTGCAGAACGGTCTTGCGTCCCTGCTTGTTCGAGCTTTGCCAGACGCAACTCAAGCTGCCGATCATGGGATTGCGCCTGCAGCTGGGCCGCAATGATCTTCCCGACGGTCAGCGGATTGAGCTCGCCGTGGGAAGCAACCAGCTTGTTGCCCGCCTGGTTCCGCTTGCCGATCAGGACGGGGCGCGCTTCTGCGGGCAGGTTGTACAAGATGGCTGCGAGCTGTTCCTCAATGACCGGCCGCTTTTCCTCAATGACCAATACGACGTCGCAATCCTTTGCGAAATCCGTGATACGCTGCGGCTCGAGCGGCCAGACCATGCCGACCTTGTAGACCGCGATCCCGAGCCGCTTTGCCTCAGCCTCGTCGATCCCGAGCTGAACCAGCGCCTCCATGACATCCAGCCAGGCCTTCCCCGAACTGACGACACCAAAACGTTTGCGCCCCCCCGTGTAATACGTCTTGTCAATCCGATTGACGCGAGCAAATGCCTTTGCGGCCTCGAGACGTTGCAAATGCAATTCTTCCGCCAACAATGGCGCAAACCCAAGACGCAAATTGAGCCCGCCCTCGGGCAACTCATAATCGGCGGGCGGCACGATGGAAACCCGGTCCGCATCTACAGAGACGCTCGCCGAGCTATCAACCGTATCCGTCACGCATTTGAATCCGATCCAGCAGCCGCTGTAGCGCGACAAGGCAAAACCCAAGAGACCGAGATCGAGATACTCCTGAATGCTCGCAGGATTGAGGATCGGCATGCCGAAGTGAATCAGAGCGTGATCGCTTTGATGCGCCGTAGTCGAAGACCGACCACCGTAGTCGTCGCCGCACAGAACCAGGACACCGCCGTGAGCGGAAGCACCGGCAATTGCGCCGTGCTTGAGCGCGTCTCCGGAACGATCGACGCCTGGGCCCTTGCCGTACCACACACCGATAACGCCGTCGTAGTCCGTCTCTCCCAGCGCCTCGACTTGTTGACTACCCCACACGGCAGTGGCGGCGAGATCCTCGTTCACGCCGGGCTGGAAGTGGATGTTGTGCTCTTTGAGGAACTTTTCGGCCTGCCACAGCGCCATGTCGTAGACACCCAGCGGCGAGCCACGATATCCGGATATGAATCCAGCCGTGTTGAGGCCGGCGAGGCGATCACGTTGAATTTGCATCATCGGCAAGCGCGCGAGCGCTTGGGGACCAGTCAAATAAACGCGGCCCTGTCGTGCCAAATACTTGTCGTCGAGACCGACTTCCTTCATCAGAAAGCCTCGCCGATGCTCAATTGACGCGCTGAATTCGGCAACCCGTCCTCCGACGCCCTGACCGACCCGACGCGCCATCATGCGGGGATATAGTCCGTCGTGGCGCTAAGGAAATTGCAGCTCTTCGAGTAAGTCTTATCTTATCGAGTGTCAACGCGATTTATCGATATTATTATCTTTTATGCGCAATCTGCCGTTTCCTCAACGACACCAGGAAGTTTCCCCTGACATTGGATGATGGTCGCAGTTTCGAGGCCGCGCAGATCCGCGGAAGCAATAGGGTCCTTTCCGTCGCAAACTCACCCGTCTTATTCACGCCAATTACGATTTTTGAGCGACGGATGTAGCGGAAAGCCGCGATTTATCGGATGATTCTGTTGTCGAAGCAGTTTCATTCGAGCCATCGAGGAGCGCCACAAGGCCGGCGCCAAGCATCTTTACGAGACCGTCCACTGCGCCCGCGGCGAGATGGAGAACTTCATCAAGCTGCACAAGGCCCAGCTCGCTTCCGATCGTGCCGCGATCCGCGCGCCAACCAGTTCCGCCTGATCCTGCACACCGCCGCCTTCTGGCTCATGCTTGCGGTGCGCCAAGCCCTGCCCAGGCGCTCGCCTCTGTTCCGCGCCGAGTTCGCAACCCTCAGTCTGCATCTGATCAAGATCGCCGCGTGCGTCGTGGAAGGCGCCACGCGCATTCGCGTCTCGCTGCCCAGCGCCTGTCCGGATGCCGCGATCTTTCGCCACCTCGCCGGACGCTTCGCCGCCGCCCGACCCTGACCTACGCAACCACGTCGCCCCACCCAGACCCTCGTCGAAACCTTCAACCACAACAATCAAAACTCAAATCGCGGTGCAATAGACGCAACGAATCAGTTCGGCCCACGCGCGACAATTTTTTTTGCCCAACGGAAAATCAACCCCCTGTCCCTGAATAAGCCGCGCTAGTTCACGGAGGGGCAATCCTTTATAGGTGTAAATCGATTATAGTGTCGCGCCCGATGAGTTGAGCTTTGGAAACGCCTTTTGTCCTTCTAGTCCGAGAAAGCGTGACATTTTTAGACCCTTCTCATTGTCGTCCAAGTCCACAAAAAGAAGTCTGTTCTCTTCAGCTAGCGATTTCAGCCAATCCTGATGCTCGTGATACGCCTCGCGAAGCGTCGCAAAACGGAAGTAAAGTTCGTGGTGAATGTCGAACCATCTTCCACCGTAACTAAATTGTTCTCCTGAATAAAAGATGCTCTTCATGTCCTCAAAATTCGCGGTTTGCGTGTCCAAGTCCCGTTTGAAATGCTGAATAAACGAACACTCCCAAGAATCGAAACTCCGCGTTGTGGCAATGACGGTCGAACCTTCATCTATGCCGAACTTACGCGCGAGATACACGGCGGACGTGTCGGAAACGGCATCATAAATTTGCGTGTCGATAATATCGATAAGGTTTTGCGAAGAGCTCGACACCCAGTGCGCAGACATCAAGTGGGATTGCGACAGATAATGATGGAGGCTAGTCGTTCCAGTCCTCGACAATCCCAAGCACCAGATCCGCGGTTTTAATTTTTTCGATTCGTCGGATCGGAGCACGAGCCGGTCAAAATATATCTTGTGCTGTTTGGGAAACAGATGGCGCGTGCGGCCATAGTCAGCGATGATGTCGTCATTCCTTCCGAGAGACCTCAGCACAGCATAAATGGCGCACGCGCTATCCTTGTTGACGTTCACGGGGGGGTGTCTTGTAAGGATGTTCTGAAGAAACGTTCGGGCAATGGCCGGATCTGCGCACATATTCACATACTTTACAATGTCCGGTTTAACGCCAAGCGTTGCATCCGAAAAAATGCTCTCTAGGTACCGATAATATTTCGGCCATTCGCGCTTTCTAACCAGCTGCATAAGATAATTGTCGCCTCGCATTCTCGTTCCGCGTGATGCGCCACCGGATAACAATGCAAACGGCGAAGAATTGCCGGAGAAAGGTGCGAGAGGGCAACGCATCGGCAGAAGCGGCTCGTATTTGGCCTGCCGCTTAGCAAAACATTCCCATATGGCGTCTGTTGCAGTAGAGTCAATCGTAGCCAGCCGCTCCAGTATTTCGCGCAATGCGCCGACGTTAGCATCGATTGCGGCAGAATCTATCCGTTCGATAGAACGCATGAGAGCTCGCCGAACTGTTCGAGTTTTCTGTGAAGGTTCAAGGGCGCTAATGGCCAAGACCAGAATTGCCCGCCTTACGGTCGAGTTCCCAAATCTCGGGAGCTGCGCGCGCAAGACGGTGAGTAGCTTTGTGCGTTCTTGATTGCCGGCAAGCTTAACGATCACGTCGAGGAGTTGCTTCAATCGTGGTTGAGCCCACAAATGCTGCTCTGTCCCGACACTGTCCTTACCGACAGTTTCCAGGAGAACAGCATGAGCCGGTTCTGCATAGTCCTCGGGCACCGCGCGTTTCAACCTGTCTCGCAACTGTTCGTCTGCTTTCATATAGCCGAGGGTGACTAAAAGATTGTTGTGGGTCAGCCTAACTTCGTGCTCCATCGGCAAATCGCCGAACACATCTTGGGTCATCGCGACATGGCGTTCGATACAATAACCGCCGCGATCCGAGACGCGCGAAAAACTGGTGATTTCGGTGCGATCAAGTCCAAACAAACAGCGGTCACGATAAATTTTGTAATGACGTAACACACCGCTGGTGACCGCGCAGCGGCACGGGGTGACGTGGTGATTGTCTGTGTAGCGTACGCCCGCGCTCGCTTTCACCAGCGGCACCTTGATGAGCATGCCTGCGTTTTCAATCCGAACTCCACCTGCGATATCGCGGAACGGAGGCTCTAGAGAGTTCATTTGGAAATGTTCCGCATAGAACAAATTGTGGGAAGAAAAATCGTCAGATGGGCGGCCAGTGCGAAAGAAGTTGTCGTCGAACATGTCAAGCATGAACGCGGACATTGCGGTCTCACCTCTCTGATCGAAATGATCCACCAGTTCGGGCAACCGCACCGCATCGCAACCGGGATAGACAAGAAGCTCGTCGGCGTCCGCGAACAGCAGCCATTCGGCCATGCCCAACTCGAGGAGCTCATTGATCCAGCTCATTCCGTGGCCGTTTTGCCGAAACGACCAAGGCGCGGAGATAAGCTGGATCTCGAAATCCGGGAATTGGTCGATGACCTTTTCCGGGGCATCGCTCGAATTATTGTCGATCACGATGAAGGTGTTGACGCCGAGCTTCGCGTAGTGTGCAAAAAACCGTCCGAGTATTTCACTTTCGTCTCGGATGACCGTTGCCACAACCAGTCGACGGCGCAAAATCTTGAGAGATGAGGATATTGACTGCGAGCGCACTGGAAGTTTCGTCCGCCACAGATATGCGGATTCCTGCCATGGTATTGGTGCATTCGAGCAACGCGATAGGAATTGGTCGAGCTTGGCTCTGACTGCAGAATTGGGAAACCGGTGTACAGCCACACGGCGCATTTTCTCGCCCTGTCTCTCGTTGCAATATTTGATCGCAAGCGTGACGAAAATTTCGTATCTTGAGTAGATACGGCGTTCCAAAAATTGCCTGAGAAGCGCTCGTGCACTAGTTCGCCAATCTTGAATCAAAACCGGGCTGTGCAGCCAGAGTGTTTTAGCGAATTTCCGGGGTGCAAACTGGGAAAGGATTTCGATTTCCAGTTCCTCAGGATTTGGCCATCCATCCATTTCGGCAAACGCTTCGTTGACTGTCGCTCCCGACGATCGCAGCACGCGCACCACAAATTCCCGGGGAAAGAGAGCCGCCGCTTCCACGCCCGGTGCGTGAAATTTGATCAGGTGACGGGCTTCGGTCCATTCGCCCCTGCTGAGATGCCAATTGACCTCTAGAGGAAGCCATTCAGCCTTGTCCGGACAATTCTGCCGAAATTCCACTAGCAGTTCGCCCGCGCGCGCGCTTTGGCCCGCACTGATCAGCGAATTTATCAGCGCCTTGAAGTGATTCTTTTTAAACTTAGGGCGTGCGACATCGACCGCCTTCGTCCAGGCACGCGCAGCCCGTCGAGAATTGTTCCTGGACTCTGCGACGCGCGCCTCGACTACCCAGGGAATCGAATTTGTGGGATCGACGTTGCGCAACCTCTCTGCAATCAGCAATGCGCTTTTGTCGTCTCCCGATCTGTGCAGGGATTCCGCAAGCTTTCCAAACCACAATCTGGGATCGGCCTTGTCCTTGAAGCGGGTGTAGCAGTCGCGCCAAAGCCGCGCACTACCTGCCCAATCGCCTTGCTCACCCGCGTTGTGCGCTAGTCCGAACCATCCAGAAGGATCGTCCGGCCACAGCTTGATCATGACGGCATACACCGAGGCGGCTTCGTCAAGCCGATCCAGAGTTTGAAGCGCGCGGGCCCATTCGCGGTACCACCTTTTCGTCACTTTTGTCGGGAAGCGGTCGACGCAATCTCGCCAAAGTTTCGCGCACAGCGGCCAGTTATTTTGTTTAGCCGCGATGCGAGCGAGGCCAATCAGTCCGTTCGCGTAATTCGGAAATCGCTGAGTCAGCTCTAGAAATTCGTTATGCGCATCCGTGATACGGCCCAATTTTGACAGCGCCCTAGCTCGCCCGTTGATCCAGTGCGGCTCTCGTGAATGTCGGGGAAATTCTCTAATGAGCAATTCCCAGGATTCGAGTTCGCGATACCGATCATCGACGCGCGCAAATGCCTCCGCGTTACTCTCCAGTTTCGTTATTCGCGCTCTGCGGGACTCTTTGGGATTTTCGATCTTCACGTTCGCTGACATGATTGTCTTTCCGAAGAATTCCGGAGGGGCGCCCGCGTCGCGTCCCATCGAGTGGTGTAGGCCGCCATGCCTCGGATGATCCTGAATTAAGGCGGATTATAATGAATGTCCGAAGCGCGCGGAAGACGCCGTCCGGCAAGGAAGTGCGCACCATCCTCAAGCACGTGATCAAGCGCATCCGCGGGCATTGGCCGAAGGTACAGATTTTGGTGTGCGGCGACAGCCATTATGGCCGCCACGAGGCCATAGAATGGTGTAAACAGCACGGCGTGGACTACATTTTCGGTAATTGCTCACCCCCCTGCGAAAAATCGGCTCGGAGCCGGCGTTTTGGGCTGCACGCCCCCCAAGACGATCGAGGCGCGCTCGCTTTGTTCGCTGTCTGTTTCGTGTTCGTTCCTAAGGTACCGCTTTCACCGTCCAAAATGCGTTGCTCCATCGCCTGTTTGCCGGTAGCGGGTGAGCAATTACCATTTTCGGCTTCCGCACCAATGCGGTGCTGGCAGCAATGATGCGCGCCGATGCCGACGCGCTCTGTGCTGCGCGTGCGACAAGCGGGGCGGAGAAGCTGCGCAGCTTCCGCAATTTTCGCTACGGCGCCAAGAGCTGGAAGTGTGAGCGTCGTTTCGTGGCCCGGATCGAGGCGACCGGGAAGGGGCTCGACATCCGCTTCATCGTCACCTCGCTGAAGGGTGGCGGCAAGCATCTTTACGAGACCGTCTACTGCGCCCGCGGCGAGATGGAGAACTTCATCAAACTGCACAAGGCCCAGCTCGCTTCCGATCGCACCTCGTGCCGCGATCCGCGCGCCAACCAGTTCCGCCTGATCCTGCACACTGCCGCCTTTTGGCTCATGCTTGCGGTGCGCAAAGCCGTACCCAGGCGCTCGCCTCTGTTCCGCGCCGAGTTCGCAACCCTCAGACTGCATCTGATCAAGATCGCCGCGCGCGTGGTGGAAGGCGCCGCGCGCATTCGCATCTCGCTGCCCAGCGCCTGTCCGGATGCCGCGCTCTTTCGCCATCTCGCCGGACGCTTCGCCGCCGCCGGACCCTGACCGACGCGGCTACGTCGCCGCACCCAGACCGTCGTCGAAACCTTCAACCAAAACAATCCAAACTCAAATCGCAGTGCAATAGACGCGACGGATACGCGCGGCCCGAGCCCAAAAAATTCCCGTGCAGCGGCAAATCAACTCACTATCCCTGAATAAGCCGGGCTAAGTCGGCGAGACCTGGAGTTACGCGGTGAATATTCGCGCCGTTCGCCGCTCGCACCGGTACGGATCGATTTCCGGCACATAGTCGCGAATTGAAAGCGCGGTCGCGCCAGGATCACGCCAGCCCTCATGGCGCCGACAATAGGGCCATAGCCGGCACGCACCCTATGATTTTCCGAGAACAAAACGCAACGTCGCAAGCATTTTCGGCGTGAATGGCGGCGTCTGGTTGATGACATTAATCCATGGCGGATGCGCCACCGCCTTGGCGTTCGAGAAGGTCTTAAAACCGTCATGCCCGCCGTAACGGCCCATGCCGCTTTCGCCGACGCCGCCGAAAGGCAAGTCCTGCATCAGTGGATGGAGCATGATGTCGTCGAAAGTCACGCCGCCGGCCCAGGTGTTGCGCAGCAGGTATTGCTGTTGGTCCTTGCTGCCTCCCAAAAAATAGAGCGCAAGCGGTCTCTCCCGCGACCGGACCTGTTGTGCGGCTTCCTCCAGCGTGTCGTAACCGACGATCGGCAATACCGGACCGAAAATCTCCTCGCGCATTACTGCCGCCTCCGGCGGCGGCTCGATGATCAACGTAAGTGGAAAGTTCGGCTGCAACGAGAGCTGCTCGATGCCGCCAGCGCCCGTGATGTCGATTTTCGCGCCCCGCCGCGCCGCGTCTTCAACCAACCTTGCAAGCCGCTGCCGCTGATTGGGCAGAAAGACGTAGCACAAATCGGGATTGTTGGCATAATTGGGAAAACATTCGGCCACTTTGCGCTTCAGCACCGCGATAAAGGCGTCACGATCGCTGCGGTGCACAAGAACATGGTCGACGCCCATGCAGATCTGGCCACCATTCTGCAACTTCACGGTCACGACCTTGGTTGCCGCGACCTCAAGATCGGCGCCTTTGGCAATAATGACCGGCGCCTTGCCGCCGAGTTCAAGCGTGACCGGCGTCAGACGATCCGCCGCGGCGCGCATCACGGAACGCGCAATCGATGCACCGCCGGTAAAGATCAGATGGTCGAACGGCAACGCAGAAAAGCGGCTCGCAACATCGATGCCACCCTGCACCACAGTTACCTCATCAGGAGCAAACGCCTTTACGGTGATCTCCGCCATGACCGCGGATGTATGGGGCGTCAGCTCCGATGGTTTGATCATTGCGCGGTTCCCGGCCGCCAGCGCGCCAGCCAACGGCGCATAGGCGAGACCGAATGGCAAATTCCACGGCGATATTATGCCAACGACCCCGAGCGGCTGATAGAAAACATAGGTCCGCGCACCAAGCAGGCCCATCGGGAAATCCGCTTTTCGCTTCTCGACGCGCATCCAGCGCCCAACATGGCGTAACGCGTGGCGAAATGCGCTGACCGGGAACAGAATGTCGCCTCCCAGGCAGGCGATTTCGGGCCGCTGACCGAAGTCCTCTCGCACGGCTTCGACGATCCGCTTCTCATTCTTGAGCAATGCGCCGATTCCGCGCCGCAACCGGTCCTTGCGCACCTCGACGTCCGGATAGGGCTCTTTCTCAACTGCCGCACGCTGGAGCGCCAGCCTGGCGTCGAGATCGCGCTGAATCTCGTCGCCGGCTCCAGCCGAACTATCTTGGGCTGCGATTGATGACATGGACAGTTCCTCTACGCGGCTGCGCTCAACATGAGCGTATGTCCTTCAGGGCAAAACGACAGCTTCTTACCAATTACGGGTCTCCGGGCCGTCGAATTCGGCGATCGCAGAACCGAACGGCGGCGCGAGTGCGATTCCTATGAGCCTGCCGACCCCCGTCTCCCCTTGAACATCTCTCGCGCAATAATCGTCTTCATGATTTCTACGGAACCTCCAGCGATCTTCACGACCCGCGCGTCCGCATAAGCCCGGCAGATCGGATACTCCCACATATAACCCCAGCCACCGAAGAGCTGGAGGCATTTATCCGCGGTCTCGCAATGGAGTTCGGAGGTAACGAGCTTGACCATGGCGGCATCGACAGAGTCCAACTTGCCCTGCATGAACATTTCGATACAGCGGTCAGTAAATATCCTGGCCATGGTGGCGCGAGCCTTCAGGTCGGCGAGGACGAACTGGGTATTCTGAAAATCCGCAATCGTCCGACCGAAAGCCTTGCGCTCGGCGGTGTAATCTACGGTCCATTCGATCATGGCTTCGATGATGGTTGACGAGCGGATCGCCTGAGCCAAACGTTCCTGGCAAAGTTTCGTCATCATTTGCTGGAACCCCTTGCCCTCCTGTCCCAGCAGATTTGTGGCGGGCACGCGAACATCGTCGAAAAAAAGTTCTGACGTGTCCTGGGCATGCATGCCCAGTTTGTCGAGATTGCGTCCGCGCCTGAAACCCTTACGTGCCGCCTCCACAATAAACAAGGTCACGCCGTTGGCTCCGGCATCCCTGTCCGTCTTCGTCGCCAATACGACGAGGTCACACAACTGGCCGTTGGAAATGAATACCTTTTGGCCATTGATGACGAATTCGTCGCCGTCGCGCCGAGCCGACGTGCGAATTTCCTTCAAATCGCTGCCGGCGTGCGGTTCGGTCATCCCCAGAGCGCCGATAGCCTCCCCCTTGACCATTTTCGGGAGCCAGTAGCGCTTTTGCTGATCGGTCCCAAAAGCCAGGATGTAGCTCGCGACAAGATCCGTATGGACCAGGAATCCTGGGCCGCTGGCGCCCACGCGCCAAATTTCCTCGAAAACGATCACGTCAAAAAGGTAATCGAGCCCCAGCCCTCCGTACTCTTCCGGCACAGTACAGCAAAGAAGACCTTCGGCACCGGCTTTCAACCACAGCTCGCGCGAAACAATTCCATCCCGCTCCCATTGTGCATGGTAGGGCACAATCTCCTTTTCGACAAATTTCCGCACAGTACGCCTGAAGATATTGTGCTCTTCGCCAAATAAAGAACGCTCGATCACGACGCACCTTCTCCCGATTCTCTGTTCTTAACCTGTGACGCACGCCAAAATCATCAGACCTGTGGCTTGCAAAATTTCGCTCTTTTATTGTCCACGGAAGGTGTTGTGAAAGGCGGAGGCCAGCTTCTTCGGGAAGCTTCGCCTAGTCGGCTCCATTCTGCCGAAGCAACCTGTGAATGCAGAAGCCTCCCGAGAATCTCCAAAACTCGTTGGTATTGTTGATATTTTCATCTATCATTCGCATTCTTTGGCGTCAAGGTCCGTACAGGAAACGATGGCGCAACGCTGCCGAAAGATGCTCCTCAGATTTATGTGGGTTCAGGCAGAGCCTGGTGGACCCGCCCGCCCGGTTTGCGCGCCGTCCCTGATCGAGTGACATGAGCCGGCGCGCCAACGTGGCGAAGATTGAACGATTGGCATGGCGGTAAAGGCCACAGACCAAACGGTTCACGCAGCAGAGCCGGTCATCGCCTTAATGATTGGGATAGCCTTTTTCACTGAAGGTTTGAGGCCGGAGTTGTCCTTGGCGACGAGTGCCAAGAGATCACGGCGCATCTGCGGCGTCCAGAACTGATCGATATGATTTGCGATGCCCGCCACGGCGCGTTTCTCCCCTTGAGCGGCGAAGAAATCGCCGATCTGGTTCGCCATATAGATCAGTTTATTGTCGGTGGTCATCATCACGGGATGGTAATCCGCTCGCCATGGGTGAATATCTCAAAGGAGTTGTCGCGGGCGACGGCCACGAGCGTCAAACCTGCTTCCTCGGCGGCCCTTAGTGCATGGGCCGAGGGCGCCGAGACGGCCGCCAGCATAGGTACGCCAACGGTTGCGGCTTTCTGCACCAATTCGATGGAGACGCGGCTCGTGAGCGCAATAAAGCCGTTAGATGCGCTCGTCCCATTGCGTGCCAGGCAACCGATAAGCTTGTCGAGCGCGTTGTGGCGGCCGACATCCTCGCGCACGGCGATGAAGGTCTTCGCTTCCAATGACCAGAAACCGGCGCCGTGAACAGCACGCGTTTGTTCACCGAGCGGTTGCGCCAGGCGAAGCGATGCCATGGCTTCAAAGACGACCAAGGAGGATACACGGATTTCTCCCTCAACGCGCGGCAGCCTGCGCACGGCGGCAGAAAGAGTTTCTATGCCGCAGAGTCCGCAGCCGACGAAACCCGCCATGCTGCGGCGTCGGGATTCAAGCACATCGGCACGATCGCCGAGAAGTGCCATGCGCACCTCGATACCGAGCGGCTGACGGACGATTTCCAATTCGGCAATCTCGTCCGCGCGCGCAATGAAGCCTTCACTCAACGAAAAACCGACGGCGAGATCTTCGAGATCGGCAGGCGTGGCCATCACGACAGCATGCGTCGCGCGGCCATAAGTCAAGGCGATCGCAGTTTCCTCAGGGACCGTTCGCGCGCCATATTCGGTCCGCTCGCGCATAACCAGTCGGCGCGGCACAGCGACCGCGCTTGGCGGGAGGAGCGGTCGCGCGTCTTGGTTCATTCCGCTGCAGGGGCGAGGCGGCGCGTCTTCGCCGTCAGGTCGCCGTAACTCTCCTGCCATTCGCTAGGTCCGTTAGAGCGTGAAATCTGCACGGCTGTCACCTTGTATTCCGGGCAATTCGTCGCCCAATCCGAATAATCGGTGGTTACTACGTTTGCCTGCGTATTGGGGTGATGGAAGGTCGTGTAGACGATGCCCGGCGCCACGCGCGTTGTAATATGCGCGCGCAGCGTCGTGTCGCCAGCGCGGCTCGCAAGCTTGACCCAATCGCCATCGTTGATTCCGCGCTGTTCGGCGTCATGCGGATGGATCTCGAGCCGGTCTTCGCTGTGCCAAACGACGTTGCGCGTGCGCCGCGTCTGCGCGCCGACATTGTACTGGCTCAAGATGCGGCCCGTGGTCAGGAGCAGCGGGAAGCGCGGGCCCACCTTCTCGTCCGTCGGCACATATTCGGTAAGGACGAAGGTACCTTTGCCGCGCACGAACTGGTCGACATGCATGACGGGCGTCCCTTCCGGCGCCTTATCGTTGCAGGGCCATTGCACGGAACCCAGCCTGTCGATTTTCTCGAAGCTGACGCCCGCGAAGGTCGGCGTAAGACGCGCGATCTCGGCCATGATCTCGCTGGGATGGTCGTAGCGCATCGTGAAGCCGAGCGCGTTGGCGAATTTGAGCGTGATCTCCCAATCGGAAAGGCCTGAGCGCGACGGCATCACTTTGCGCACCAGTTGAATTCGGCGCTCGGCATTCGTGAAGGTGCCGTCCTTCTCGAGGAAGGTCGAGCCTGGAAAGAAAATGTGGGCGTAGTTCGCGGTCTCGTTCAGAAACAGATCCTGCACGATAACGCACTCCATGGCGGCGAGAGCCGCTGCGACATGCTTGGTATTGGGATCGGACTGAAGAATGTCCTCCCCTTGCACATAAAGCCCTTTGAAGCGACCATCGATGGCCTCATCGAACATATTCGGAATACGTAGCCCGGGCTCGGGGTCGAGCTTCACGCCCCAATCGGCCTCGAACTGCATGCGTACGTTGGCATCGGAGATGTGGCGATAGCCCGGAAGCTCATGCGGGAAGGAGCCTACGTCGCAGGATCCCTGGACATTGTTCTGCCCTCGCAGCGGATTCACACCAACACCTTCGCGACCGATATTGCCGGTGGCCATGGCAAGATTGGCGATGGCGATCACCGCGGTCGTGCCCTGGCTGTGCTCGGTGACGCCGAGGCCGTAATAGATCGCGGAGTTTGGTCCGGCCGCATAAAGCCGCGCGGCTTCGCGCACCAATTGCGCGGACACTCCGGTGAACGGCTCGCTTGCCTCCGGGCTGCGCGCAGGATCGGATACAAACTCCGCCCATTCAGCGAAGCTTTCGAAATCGCAGCGTCTCGCCACGTAATCAGACTTCACGAGACCCTCGGTGACGATAACATGGGCCATCGCGGTCAGTATGGCAACGTTTGTGCCTGGCTTGAGCGGCAAATGATAAGTCGCCCGGACATGCGGATGTTTGACGAGATCGATGCGACGAGGATCGACTACGATCAGCTTCGCGCCTTGACGCAACCGGCGGAGCAGACGCGAGGCGAATACAGGATGGGCATCGGTCGGATTGGCACCGATCACCATCACGACATCGGCATGGGCGACGGAATTGAAATCTTGCGTGCCGGCGGAAGTGCCGAATGCGGTCTTGAGGCCATAGCCCGTGGGTGAATGGCAGACGCGCGCGCACGTATCAACGTTGTTATTGCCGAAGCCGGCACGCACAAGCTTTTGCACCAGGTAGGTTTCCTCGTTGGTGCAGCGGGAGGACGTGATGCCGCCTATCGAATTGCGACCATATTTCGCCTGGATCCTCTTGAACTCCGAAGCCGCGTAGGCGAATGCATCATCCCAGCTTACCTCGTTCCAAGGATCCGTGATGCTCGTTCGGATCATGGGCTTCAAGACGCGTTCGGAGTGGCTGGCGTATCCCCACGCGAAGCGGCCCTTGACGCAGGCATGGCCCCTATTGGCTTTGCCGAACTTGTTAGGCGTGACGCGAACGACCTCGTTGCCGCGCAACTCGACGTTGAGGCTACAACCGACGCCGCAGTAAGCGCATGTCGTCGAAATCGAATGTTCCGGTTGGCCGATTTCGACCACGGATTTCTCGATCAGCGTTGCGGTCGGGCAGGCCTCCACGCACGCGCCGCAGGATACGCACTCGGACTCGAGAAAGGGTTCGTTCTCGCTCGCCGAAATGCGGCTGTCAAAGCCGCGGGCCATGGCCGTAAGCGCGAAGGTCCCTTGTACTTCCGCGCAGGCACGCACGCAGCGATAGCAGACGATGCATTTGGCGGGGTCATAGTCGAAATAGGGATTCGAACGATCCTTCGCATCGTTCAGATGCCCCGCCCCGTCATAGCCGTAGCGCACTTCGCGCAGTCCCACGGCGCCCGCCATGTCCTGCAGCTCGCAATCGCCGTTGGCCGCACAAGTGAGGCAATCGAGCGGATGATCCGATATATAGAGTTCCATCACCCCGCGGCGCAGCTTCTTGAGTTGCTCCGTCTGTGTCCTGACATTCATACCTTCCGCGACGGGTGTCGTGCAGGAGGCGGGCGTGCCAGGGCGGCCGTCGATCTCAACGAGGCAGAGGCGGCAGGAACCGAAGGCGTCGAGCATCTCTGTAGCGCAGAGCTTCGGCACCGACACGCCTGCAATGGCGGCCGCGCGCATGATCGAGGTGCCTTCCGGCACTTCGATAGGCTTGCCGTCAATCAGAAGTGCCACTGTCTTTTCAGCAGGCGAGGCTGGCGTTCCCAAATCTTCGTTGGAGTGCATCATCGTCATGGCCGCCTCATGATCTTCGGCTGAAATCCTCGGAGAAGTGATCCAGCGCGCTTAACACCGGATATGGCACGAAGCCGCCGAGCGCACAAAGCGAGCCAGCCTTCATAACATCGCACAGATCGCGCAGAAGCGCCATGTCCGCGGTTCCGTCCGCTGCAGCGATGATCCGGTCCACGAGTTCCTGCCCGCGCACCGAGCCGATGCGGCACGGCGTGCATTTCCCACAGGATTCCACGGCGCAGAACTCCATGGCGAAGCGCGCCTGGGCTGCCATATCGACGGTGTCGTTAAAGACCACAATGCCTCCATGGCCAATCAGCCCGCCCTTGGCGGCGAAATCTTCGTAATCGAACTTCGTGCCGAACAGCTCGCGCGGGAAATAAGCACCGAGCGGGCCGCCAACCTGCACCGCGCGGACAGGGCGGCCGTTTGCAGTGCCGCCGCCGATGTCATCCACCAGTTCACCCAAGGTGAGGCCGAATGCGGTTTCATACAGGCCGCCATATTTTATGTCGCCGGCGAGCTGGATCGGCATGGTGCCGCGCGATTTTCCCATGCCGAAATCGGCATAGAACCGCGCGCCCCTTTCGAGGATCGTTGGCACCGCTGCGAGGGTTAAGACGTTGTTGATGACCGTCGGCGCACCGAACAGCCCCTTATGCACCGGGAGCGGCGGCTTGGCCCGCACGAGGCCGCGCTTGCCTTCGAGGCTTTCAAGCAGCGCGGTTTCCTCGCCGCAGACATAGGCGCCAGCGCCTGTGCGAATCTCAAGATCGAATGCGTAGTTCGAGCCAAGCACAGACGCGCCCAAAAGCCTCCTCGCGCGCGCAGTTTCGACGGCACGCTGCATGGTCGCGATGGCATGCGGATATTCCGAGCGGATGTAAATGTAACCATAGGTCGAGCCAATGGCGATACCGGCAATCACCATACCTTCGATGAGATGGAATGGATCGCCTTCCATCAGCATGCGGTCGGCGAAGGTGCCGGAATCGCCCTCGTCCGCATTGCAGACAACATATTTTTGTTCCGCATTGGTCCGGGCCGCACCCTGCCACTTGATGCCGGTGGGAAAGCCCGCGCCGCCGCGGCCGCGTAGGCCCGACTCCGTGACGATTTCAAGCACGGCCTGAGGACCGATCTCGATGGCGCGTTTGAGACCGGCAAGGCCGCCGGCCGCCATATAGGCGTCAAGCGAGTCCGGATCGATGAGGCCGCAGCGCGCGAAGCTGAGCCGTGTCTGTTTCCTAAAGAACGGGATTTTCTCCACTGCGCCGAGCGCAAGTCCATGTGGCTTGCCCTCGCGCGCCGACATCAAGACACCGGGCGCATCCGCAGCGCGCATAGGGCCATACGCGATCCAGCCCGCCTGCGTTTCGATCTCGAGCATCGGCTCAAGCCAGATCATCCCGCGTGTGCCTGTGCGCGTAAGATCAAGCGCGATCCCATTTTTCTCTGCAGCCCCGACGAGCGCGGCGACAACGAAGTCGGCGCCCAGCGCCAGGGAAGCGGCATCTTTCGAGAGGCGGGCACGCATCGCTATTCACCGGCCTTCGCGATCAGCGTCTTCAATGCAGCTTCATCGAGACGAGCGCGGAGTTCGCCATCGAGCATGGCAGCGGGGCCGCAGGCGCAAAGGCCAAGGCAGAAGACAGGCTCTAGCGTCCAGCGGCCGTCAGCGGAAGTCTCGTTCCAGTCAAGGCCGAGCTCTTTTTTTGCGGCATCGGCCAACGCCACCGCACCAACTGACTGGCACGCCTCGGCACGGCAGAGCTTAAGCACATGGCGACCAGCCGGAGCCTCGCGAAAATCATGATAAAATGTTACTATGCCGTATACTTCGGCGCGACTGATATTGAAGACATCGGCAAGCAGCCCAATGGCCGGCTTGGGCACGCAGCCGAAGTGTTCCTGCAATGCGTGCATGGCGGGGAGCAGCCCGCCTTTCACGGCAGCAAAACGAGAAACGACTGCCTGCGCAGTTGCTTCGTTCCAGGGGGCACAGTTCGTGGATTCGTTGGAGCGGGGCATAGCCGGACACTGCAGATCAAACACACAGGACGCTACTGTCCAAAGCGAAGCGCGGCAAGCGCACCGGCCAAATGTTCTCCCGAAGAAGACAGATTTGGTAACCTATCTGGGTCAAAGTCGGTACCACGATCAAAAATGAGCTTGGCTCGGCTTCAGCTTAAACGGAACCGCGGGAGCAATATTGACGGTATCCAACGCATGTCGGGAATCTCTGAACGAAGCTTCTCGCCTCATGTACTCTACTCAGGGCCAAAATGTTGCTTGTACCTGTCGCGTTCTCCGTTATCAGAGACCGCCTAGCGCGACATACTTGATTTCCAGGTAATCGTCCGCGCCGTATTTCGAGCCCTCGCGACCGAGGCCTGACGCCTTGACGCCGCCGAATGGCGCAACCTCGGTTGAGATGAAGCCTTCGTTCACGCCGACGATACCGAACTCCAGCCCCTCAATGACCCGGAATATCCGCCCGACATCCCGCGCATAGAAATAAGCAGCAAGACCATAAGGAGTATCGTTCGCCAGCGCGATCGCCTCTTCTTCCGTCTCAAAGCGGAATAGCGGCGCGACCGGTCCAAAAGTTTCGTCGCTGAAAATCAGCGCTTCCTTGGGGACATGGGTGAGGACCGTCGGCTCAAAAAAATTGCCTCCCAGTCGATGACGCTTGCCGCCGACAGCGACCTTCGCGCCTTTGGCGATAGCGTCGGCGATATGTTCTTCCACCTTGGCCACGGCTTCCTCATTGATCAGCGGCCCTTGGACGACTCCGGGTTCAACGCCGTTGCCGACCTTTAGCTTGGCGGTTTCTTCCGCGAGACGCGCAGCAAATCCGTCGTAGATGCTCGATTGGACAAGCATCCGGTTGGCTGCGACACAAGCCTGGCCTGTGTTGCGGTATTTGGCCGCCAGGGCGCCACGAACCGCCGCGCCGATATCAGCATCATCGAATACGATAAAGGGCGCGTTGCCACCGAGTTCCATACTCGTCTTCTTAATCGTGGGCGCGCATTGCTCGAGCAACTTGGCTCCGACTTCGGTCGAACCAGTGAACGACAGCTTGCGGACGATCGGATTCTGCGTGAGCTCTGCGCCGATCTTCCGAGCCGAACCCGTCACAATGTTGCAAACGCCCTTCGGAAGACCGGCGCGCTCAGCCAGCACGCCCAGTGCCAGCGCGGAGAACGGTGTCTGCGAAGCCGGCTTGATGACGCCCGAGCAGCCGACAGCCCAGCCTGGACCGGTCTTGCGCGTAATCATCGCCGACGGGAAGTTCCATGGCGTAATTGCGGCGAAGACCCCGATGGGCGACTTTTCCACGAGAATTCGGCGGCCTTGCAGGTTTTGCGGGATGATATCGCCGTAGATTCGTTTGGCCTCTTCTGCAAACCATTCGATGAAGCCCGCCGCATAAAGGAGCTCTCCTTTCGCTTCGGCGAGTGGTTTGCCCTGTTCGGCCGTCATGATGAACGCAAGATCGTCGATATGCTGGTGCATCAGGTTAAATAGATTGCGCAGAACAACCGAGCGCTCTTTAGGAAGGGCGGCGCGCCACGATTTGAGCGCCCTGGCCGCCGCCTCGATTGCACGTGCGGTTTCAGCTTGGCCGCCGTCCGGTATCCGCCCGATCAGCACGCCAGTTGCAGGATTTCGAACCTCCAGCGTTGCGCCGCTGTCAGCCTGAACCCATTCCCCGCCGATCAACATCGCTTGGCGGAACAGGCTGGGGTCGGTCAGTTGGAGGCCGGCAGCAGATTCATTGGACGAGTTAACCATCGATGCATCTCAAACTGGATTGCGGCCAATGAAAAAAGCTTCATCGGGATCCGTGGTGGGGTCGAGACCGGCGAGCTGCAGACCGCGGCGAAGCGCCGCCATGTCCTTGGGGTAAACGCGAGCGGTCGGGTGACGCAACGGACCGCCATTATATCCCTGCAGCCAGCCCTGATATTTCCACATCATTCGGTTGATCAGGCCACTGGACGTCATAGGCACACTCGCAATCGCTTTTCGCGCCGGGTCCAGCTTGTACCACACCCGCGTTGCCTCTTCGAACTCCCGCTTCTGTATCAAGGCATGCATGCGCGGCACCCAGGGACCAAAATAAGCGGAATAATTCGTTCCGCAAAATGGAACCGGAACGAGCTGCGCCAGCGGCACGTAATCATATTCGATGGGCAACGAGATCACGACTTCCTTGTGGAACGCGCGATGCATCTCGATTGCGGGCATGATGTAGGGCATGCCGCCTTCGGCCTTGATCGCGGCAATGTTCGGGCAGTCATCAATCAGGCGGCGGATCAGTTGAACGGGCATGTCGGCCGGGTCCAGCCGCGAGAAACCCCAGGAGGGAACCGGGAACAGCATCACACCGAGCTCGGTCGCATCGCAGAATGCTTTCGTGTAGGCGTACACTTCCTCGAGCGAATTGGGATAAAAGTACGGCGGATATCCCAGGAGAACGAATTCCACCCCCGCCTTCTCTGCGACTTTCACGGACTCGATATTGTCCTGAAGGGTGTTGAACACCGCATGATGGATCGTGATCAGGCACCCCCGTGCCTGATCAACCATGATCTTGCAGAGCCGACCATATTCATCCAAGGACATCGCCACTTCGGAACAAGCAAGGCTGCCAACGAAACCGTGCCCGATCGCCACGTCAACGTCGTGGCGGATCGCCTTTTCATTGAGCGATCTGAAATCGGAAGTCATGGTCGGTAGAGTGACGTTCGCGACTCCAACCAGCTTCTCCCTTGCCCAATCGCGCGCATCGCGTTTCATGTAGGGTGCCATCGAACCTCTCCTCTCGTGGACGCGATCAAGCGCGTTTTTCGGCAAACGAAATTGGCAAATCTGTCGCAAGACCGGCCTCGCGCGCCCGGTCGAGCACCATGCCCGCGACTACGACATCCTGAAGTCCGCCTCCGACGGACTTAAACATCGGGAACCGGGCGCCGGCCAAACGCGACGACAGCGCGCCGCTCATCAGCGCATTCAGCGGGAAGCACTTCCCGCTTGCGTCTATTCCTGCCTGCGCGGCGGCGATCATGTCACCGGTTTCACTGATGACCTCATGCACCATGTCGCAGACGATCACGTCGCTTTGCCGTACCACCGAAACGTCAATTTCACGCTGCTGGGGAATAGTGGATCCAATCGACACCGTGATTGCTCCGGGCCTCAGCCATTCGCCAAAGAGAATGGGGCGCTCCCCGCGTGAGCGCGCCGCGGCGAGTACGATGTCAGCTCCTTGGACCGCCTCCTCGGGGGCAGGCACGGCATAAGCGCGGATGCCCAATTCCGTGCTCAGGTTGTGCGCGAGGGCTTCGCGGCGACCTGCGGTGGGACTGAAAATGACAATCTCGGACAGGGAGCGAACGGCTGCAAAGGCGCGAACATGCATGACCGCTTCGAACCCGCTTCCCAAAACGGCGAGCCTCGCCGGACGCAAGGAAGCCATCTTGTCCAACGCCGCCGCGGAAGTAGCAGCAGTGCGATAACCGGTAATCTTCTCCCCATCGACAAACGCCACGATCCTGCTCGTCTCGCGATCGAACAGCACGATCACATATTGGACAACGGGGTCCTGCGCCTCCGAAGCCATGCCCATGAGCTTGGCTCCAAAATATCTCGCGCGCGGCGGCACTGCCGGCAGCGACCGAAGCCACGCTTTACCGCTGGAGGCGATGGAACGAGGCGGCGTTGCGGCGGGCTCGTAAGGATACGAGTAAGCCTCCTGCAATGCGGATATAGCGAGCTTCCAGTCAAAAACCGCGTTGGCTGCCTGAGACGAAACGAACACGGGCACCCTGGTCTCGGAATTCACTGGCAACTCCCATTTTCCTTTCAGCGGCCACAGCGGCGATCAAGACATCGGGCTTTGCAGAAGACCGGTCACTTCCGTCGCAACGGCCTCTATATGAGATTAAATGTGTTTGGAAGGCCCATTTCCAAGGCACCGTAATTGCGGCCCAACAAATTGGAGTTGAAGCCCATGTGCGTTATCACGGTCTGCAGGTCGCGAAATGCCCGTTGCAGCGGATCGCCTTTATAGACCGTGTGCGCGCCACTGATCGAATAAAGCCGTAACCCCGCTTCGGAGCAGGAATGCACCGACTTCGCCGCCTCCCAAAAATGACGCGCTTTTTCGACGGTAGGCTGCTCGCGGCCTTCGCTGGCCGCACGAAATGCGGTCTGCAGATTATCGCGGCTGAGCAGCCGCGCTGATCGTATCACGTATTCAGCCTCCGCAATATAACGGTGCACATCCGGATTTTCGGAATATTTTGATCGATCCATCGCCCCGATTTGCGATTTACTTCGTTCGATGAACAGATCGAGGATTCCCTGGGCCATGCCGTGCGCGGCTGCTACCAGAGGTTCCAGGAATACGAGGCTATGCGGAATCCTATAGATCGGGCCGGCGTCGTCCGACGCGGGCAGCGCAGCAGCGAAAATCGGATGCTGACGCCGTTCCGGAACGAACACGTCTTTCATGATCAGTGATTTACTACCCGTGCCCGCCAGTCCCATTGTCTGCCAGTCGTCGAGGATCTCGTAGTCGGACCGCGGGACAAAAAAGCCGCACATGACCGGCGCGTCGCCCTCCGAACGCGGAGGCCTCACTCCGCCGACAACCGCCCACTGAGCGTGATCGCAACCGCTGGAGAAAGACCATTTTCCGCTAAGAGAATAGCCCCCTTCGACCGGTCGCACTTCCCCGGTAGGCGCATAGGACGACGACACCAGTGCGTTTGGATCGTGCCCCCAAATTTCGGAAATCGCATCTTCGGGAAGAGACTGAACTTCCCATTGGTGCAATGCGAGAACGGCGAGGGTCCAGCCGCTGGAACCGCAAGCAGAAGCGACCTCAAAAATCACATCTATCAACACTTCCGGCGGCAGTTCGTACCCGCCATAGGCCTTGGGCTGAAAGATCTTGAAAAACCCCGCTTCGCGAAACTCCGAAATAGTGTCCCGGGCCACGACACGCGCCTCCTCGACTGCAGCGGCGCGTTCCTTCAACCGAGGTTTCATCGCTCTGGCGCGTTCGACGAGGCTGACTTCCATGCTTGCCCGATTCATTGCATTCCCCTTTACACGTGTTCGACGGATTCGACGGATGCCGCGCTGCTGGCTGCGCGTTGCGAGTTCATGCCGCTATGCGCGAAGCGCGCTCGGCCAGTGAATTTCGCGTTGGTTCCACGATAGGCCCGGACTAACATTTGCCAAGGACCGCCAGCCTGCGCAGCACATCGTCCTTCGAGACAACTTCGGCGAAGTAAAACCGAAGGTTCAATAACGCCGCATTGTGCAACTCGTCGTTTGATGTGGCCGTACAGTCCGCGAGGAAAAAAACGCGATAGTCCATCATCTGGGCGTCACGCGCGGTACTTTCGCAACACACATTCGTTGCGGTTCCCGTGATCATGAGGGTGTCGATGCCGCACTCGCTCAAGATTTCGTGGAGATTGGACGAATTCGGCAGGAATGCACTCGGACGGTATTTCTTGACGATGATGTCATTTTTGTCGACATCCAAATCTGGATGGAGCGCATGGCCGGATGTCCCTTCGGAGAGACCAGCGGCAAACATCTGGCGAAAGTTGACATCGGGAATCTGCCGCCCGGGCAGGTCGCCTCGACCCGAAGCGACATAGGTGTGACGCAGGAATACAACCGTTCCCCCTGCTTCTCGCGTTGCGGCCGCAAGCTCGTTGACCGCCGGGATAATCTCGCGAGCCGCCTCGATGTTCAGGCCCGTCGGGCCCAAGAAGAAGTTTTGCATATCGACGACGATGAGCGCGGTTCGCGCCATATCGAGCCTTTCGAGCGCCGCCGCCCGGCTCTCGGCTTCAGTCAACCATCCTGGAAGCGTGATGTTATGCACTCGTCACACCCCGGTCTGTGCCCGGCCAGGACGAACCGTAGGCCATGGCCGAGTTCTGACACTTCTTGGTCGAGACGCCATGGCCGGCACTCCGCCGCGCAGACGCCGCAAATCCATTGTACCGCAGGAATAAGCGACACGGTGTGCCGGTCCGACTTTCACAGCCCACCCTCGCCGACGGGCACGCCCGTGCATGTCTTGGATGTCTTAAGATTTTTAACAGTTTTGGCCCCTCTTTACAACCCAGTCACCGAACTGTTCGGTCAATCTCTACGCCGATAAAATTACGCTGGCCTGCTGTCCGATCGACAAGGGAGCAACCCTTTCGCGTATGAGGTGCGGTCGGACCGAACCGTGGGAACGGCGGTAACGGAGATCGGTTTTTCATCCTTGTGAAAATCGTCTTCTGCCGTCGTCAATTAACAGCGAACTTCAGCGGCCACGCCCCTTCAGCCGTTCGCGCAGCACCTCGCGGTCGGGCATTGGCGCCTCCCGATAGAGGAATTGCCGACCCCGCGATGCAAATTGATGGAAACACGACGGAGATTCACAATTTGCGAGCACGTTATCCTTCAAGTTGCTGAGGGAGTCTCATTTTCGGAGAAAGGCTTGCCTCCAATTCGCGCTTTTCGCCTCAAGTTCTTTCCAGCTGCTCGCCGCCAAACACTCCGCGTAGAAGCGATAGTAACTGCGGTAAGCAAGTTCGTTCAAATAGTCCCCAACGACGCCCGGATAATCCGGATCCTCACGTGCTTCGCCCAACCCCATTTGGCTATTCACCCACCCTTGCCGTGTGACATAGCCCCGGTTCGGGATGTTCGCATATTCAAGATTGTCGATATCGTCCGCCTCGAGCATGCCCGCGGTGCCGAAATTACGATGGACCGCCGCCTTCATCCTCCGCTTTAGGTCCGCGGGCATTTCTTTATCGGCGATAGCCCACGTCATGATTTCAACCTTGTCCGGGCCGAGAGGGTGCCAAACCTTGAATACATTCGTACCGATCAAATAAGAGCAATTGGGAAAGATGCTCGCGTTCCATTGCCCCGTCACGAGCTTCGCGGCCTTGGAGCCTCTCTTGGCTTCCATTTCGGCTTGGCGACGCGGTAGCCACTCCCCCAGTTCGGGGCAAGTTGGCAAAAGCAACATTGAACCGAAACCAAAATTCACGCCCAAACCATGTCCATATTTGGTCGTGACCTGAATGCCCGCATCTTTCCCGGCAAAAAACTCTTTGGGAGGCGGGGATCCGATCATCGCTTGAAAAACGGACACATGGGTCCAGGGCACGTGGTAGGGATCGCCAACAAAATTCTCCGCCGGCACTTTCCAGTTGGCTCGGATGATCGAGCGGCTCGGCGGCCCCAGAAGCTCGACCCCGCCAGGAACATCGGCCCAAATATCCATGTACCAGGCGGCGTCCCCCAAATAGTCCTTCAGAGCTGGAGCCGCGCCGTCGATACAGCCGAAAATGAAGCCCCTGTAGCTTTCCACCTTGGCAACCGGGCGCAGCCCCCATTGGCTCCGGTCGAACGCCGGTCCGTAGGCTTCCTTCTCGGCGGGAACGCTTTCCAATTTTCCGTCAACACCGTAAGCCCAACCGTGATATCCGCATGGCAGGCCGCGCGCATTGCCTGCTTCTGCCATGCACAGTCTCATGCCGCGATGCCGGCACTGATTGAGAAAGGCTTTGACGCTGCCGTCGCGTTGCCGCCAGACGATGACCTCGTCCTCGCCCATTTTCGTCACGACGAAATCGCCAGCCTTTGGGATCAGGCTTTCGTGCGTCAGAAAGAGCCAGCAGCGCGCGAAAATCCGCTCGAGCTCCAGCTCGTATATTTTCCGATCCCAAAAAATCCGCCGGCTCTGGGTCCCGTTCTCGACGTCCACAAGCTCTTTGATATTCGCCACATCCACTCTCCCGTTGGGCATTTCATCCGGCGCTTGGGCCGAGCAACACCGCTCTTCCTGATGCACGGACTCGGCTCGACCACACGCACGCTCAATCGTCTCAATGTGAGGTTCCCGCATCCTAGTCGAAAGTCGAAGCATTCACTTCGTTGAGCAGCGGTTCGCCTTTTACATAGCGAGCGGTATTTTCCACAAAAAGTTGGTCTACACGGTCAAGCATTGCGGCCGTCGCTGCCGAGCAGTGGGCTGTCACGCGGATTTTCGGATGATCCCAGAACGGGCTTTCCTGCGGCAACGGCTCCACTTCGAAGACATCGAGTATGGCAAGAGCCGGACGGTCCCGGTCGAGGGCGGGAAGAAGATCGTGTTCCGCGACGAGGCCGCCGCGGCCGACATTCACCAGAACGGCCCCTTTTTTCATTGCTGCGAAGAAGCCCGCATCGGCCATGCGCTGGGTTGTGCCGTTAAGCGGGGCGGCGAGCACGACAATGTCCGCCTGCGGCAGAAGCTTAGGAAGTTCGGAAAAGGGTGCTATCGCATCGGCATAGGGATCGGGTCCGAGAGTCCGGCGCACGCCGACGACACGCGCGCCGAAGGCCTTGGCGCGGCGTGCGGTTTCGCGCCCAATGTGACCATAGCCCACGATCAGCCATTCGGATTCCGCAATCTCGCGGAACGTGAGCCGCGTCCAGACGTGCCCGGCCTGCGCCGCACGCTGATCTTTGATGGGGTGCCACTCTGCAAGCACTTGGGACAGGATGTAATCCGCAATCGCGGGAGCCTGCGCGTGAGCATTCGATATCCTGACCCCGCGATCCAAGATTTGCCGAAAGAAAGGCGAATCGAGACCCGCGCTGAAGGTTTGAAACCATTTCAAAGTGGCGCTCGATAGCGCGATGCGGCAGAACAGTTCGAGCGCGTTATCGGCCATCACGTCGACGCTCATCCACATCGCCTCAGGCGCGATGCGGGCTTCGTCGACGACGACGCCATTTTCCAGGATCGCTCCGTCGCGACGAAGGACAATCGGCTCCAGGGCAACGCCCAAAACCCGAAGGCGATCTTGCGTGCGCGCGAGCGCGGACTCCGAGAGCAGAATCTTCATCGTGGAATAACCCGATCAAGATTTCGCATATCGACGACTCCCATGCATTGTTTTTGCATCATCGGCACGCCCGACGTTCTGCATGATGAATACGCGCAACCCGACGAAACAAAAGATATCCATCGCGAACTTGGCCGGCCAAAAAACGCGCGGAACGGCAACGAAAGTCGCGACACGTCCGAGCCATCCACTTTGCTTTGCCAAACGGAAACCTTACCGGATACTTTGGACGCGAGTGGGCGGTTCGGCGGAAACCGCTGGACGTCCGCTTTCGTCCCGCCGTGAAATCCGCCAGATCGGATCTGGAAATCGATCAGGCTGTTCCAGCATGAGAGCCACCTGCTCGCCGATATCCAAATCGGTAACCCACTCACGTCTGGCGAACTGTCGCGTCCTTGCGCCATTGACCACCGAGGCAATGATCAATTCGCGCAAACGAACGGAACGGCCGGACAATTCATGCGCCAGACCACGACACAACATGCGCAGGCCCGCCTGTGCCACCGATGCCGATATGCCCTGTTCGGGAATAAAATCAGCCGACCCGCCGCCGATACTTAGAAAGGTGCCGCCCTCGGTCAACTGCGGCAGAAGGACACGAGCAGCCACGAAATGGCTCATCAAATCCGTCCGCAGCACTGCCATCAATTCGTCGGCTGTTTGAGATAACAACGGCGCCCAGCGCCGTTCCGCATTCACCGATATGACCACACCGTCAAGCACAGGCGATACCTGTCGTAACGCTGCCGCCAGATGCGCGCCGGTGTCCTCACTTTCGAGCGAGCCAGGCAACACAGTCAGCGTCGCCGGCTTGGCGAGATCGTCGGCCAGCGCGCGGAGCCGCTCCTGTCTGCGGGCGACCGCGACAACCCGATGACCTCGACGCATCAGGACCTCGACAATACCTCGGCCGACGTCACCGCTGGCGCCAACAACAACATAAGATTTCATAAGACTGTTCCCGTCTTTTGCTTCCGTTGAACGGCATTCGACGATGCCGATGGTGCGCTGCATTCATAGCTCGCGTTGCGTTTGATCACACTGTCTCCTTGCGTTTCGTCGAACCACTCTTTTCCACTCTGCTACGCCACGTCGCGATAAATACGACACATGTGCCGCGCGTGGGAGGCGCAGGGCCCTGCGCCGAAAGCCATCCACAAAATCGATAATCGAATATTTTATTGACAATAGCACGGTCATACTAGAGTTTGCGTCGAAAGTTGTTGCCCGGTTCCGTTTGGCGCGGGCCGGGACGATTGCGGGGTTGATGCCGGGGCCGCCTCTTCCAGGGGACGATCATCAATACCTGTGCCGCAGCAAGGAAGAAAAACTGCATTTCGTGACAAGAAACCTGGAGGGAGGTTTCCATGCAGGTGAACGCCAACCTCGCGCTGGACAAGTCGACTTTGCTCGGAGCAATTCGGGCGCTCCAACCTGAGATTGCTTGTTCAGTGGAAGCGATGGACCGTGAGCGCATGGTCCCAATGTCGTTGATCCATAAACTGCGCGATCTGGGGCTCTTCCGTATGTCCTGGCCGCGCGACTGGGGCGGGTACGAAGCGGATCCGCTGACGCAAATCGAGATCTTCGAGGAAATCTCGCGCCTTGATGGGTCTGTCGGATGGATCGCGACATTCGGCGCCTTGAACGGTTTCGCCGCTGCCAAGCTCGATCCCGCGGCATGTCGAAAATTATTTCCGACGCCGGACACGGTGTCCGCCGGACAATACGCCCCCATCGGCCGTGCCGAACGTACGAAAGGCGGATTCAAAGTCACTGGACACTGGAGCTTTGGCAGCGGGTGCCGCCATGCCGAAATCATGTCGGGCGGCGTCATCGTTTTTGAAAATGGTGCGCTGCGACTGGACGCGAATGGCCTGCCCGAAACGCGCATGGCCCTGTTTCCGACGGAGCAATGCACCATTCTTCTCGACACTTGGGATACCGTCGGTTTACGCGGCACGGGAAGCCACGATTACACCGTCAAAGATGTCTTCGTGCCGTATGAGCACACTTTCAGTTTTTTCGACCCGCCGAAGTTCGAGGGCCCGCTTTTTAGCTTCGCTCCGCTATTCCTGTTTTCGCACCTGCCGATGCCGCTGGGCATCGCGCGCGCGGCTATCGACGCCGCAGTGGCATTGGGCTCGCAAAAGCGCACTTGGCCGACCGGACGCTCTTTGAAGGAAGACGGCAAGTTTCAGGAAAATATTGCGGAAGCCGAAGCCGTGCTGGGAGCGGCGCGCAGCCATGCTTTCGCCGTGGTCGGCGGCCTGTGGGAGACTTTGTCGCGCGGAAGCGCCCCCACGGCGCGCGAAAGAGCCCTGTTTCGTCTCTCCCTGATTCAGGCGACCAGAGCCGCCAAGGACGTCGTCTCTCGAATGTACGATGCCGCGGCGACAAGCGCGATTCAATGCGGAAATCCCTTGGACCGGCAATTCCGGGACATTCTAACAGTCTGTCAGCACCGTGTGGTGCAAACCAAGATGTATCGTCCCATCGGACAGGCACTGCTGGGCCTGGATCCGAAAGATCCGTTTATTTGAAGCGGAACGATGCAAACCCGGTTATTTTCGAGGCTGAGCCGCACATGACGGACCTGCCTCTTCTTTATAAAAAAGCCGACGGCATCGCTTATTTGACGTTCAACCGGCCCGAAGCGCGCAACGCACTCACGCCCGAAATAATATGCCGGCTGACAGATGCGTGGGAGGATTTTGTAAACGACGATTCGCTGCGCATCGCCATTGTCACCGGCACGCAGGACAAGGCATTCGCAGCGGGATTTGACCTCCTGCGCACCATTCCATTGCTGTCCGGAGCACGGCCGCCGGAGGATGATTGGGATCGTCGTCTCCTCCGGGACGCCGATCGGATGGCTGATACAACAATGTTACGCGGCGTTTCCGTCTGCAAGCCGATCATCGGCGCGATCAACGGTGCTTGTATGGGTGGCGCCACGGAAATGCTTCAAGGCATGGATTTGCGGATAGCCGCCGAGCACGCGACGATTTCCCTGCCCGAGGCGGCGCTTGGGTTTATGCCCGCCGGCGGGTCGACCGTGCGCCTGCCCCGCCAAATTCCGTATTGTAAAGCGATGGAGTTGCTGCTCCTCGGAACCCCGATGACTGCGCAGGAAGCCTGGCGCATCGGGCTGGTGAACGAGGTTGTTCCGGCACGCGATCTCATGACGCGCGCGGAAGCCTGGGCGCGCAGGATTGCGTCCAATGGCCCCTTGGCGCTCCGCAAAATCAAGGAGACGGTATTGCGGACATCCGGCATGGCGCTGGAGGAGGCCTATTCCATAGAAGCGGAGAATTACCGGACGACAATTCGCTCCAATGACGCCAAGGAGGGGCCAATGGCGTTCAAGGAACGCAGGACACCCAGATTTACAGGCACGTGACGGCGCCTTCGCCGAGGGAATTGCGAAGGATGCCGATTGGAAAACGCCGACGAACCATCGCGCTTTCAAAGCTGGCCCTGGAAGATCGGCGTCAACTCTAGGAAGAAACGCATCACGTGATAGAACGAAGGAACCGATCAGTGGCTCGCTACGATCTTCAGCGCTTTTTCCATCCGCAGTCGATTGCGATCGTGGGACTAAGCGACACCGGCAAGTCGCCGGGGATCCCCAGCCTTCCCAATCTTCTCGGCAAGCCATATCTCGACGTATTTCTTGTTCATCCGAAGGCTGCAACACTTTTCGGTAGGACCGCCTATCCAAGCCTTCCGGCTATCGGCAACCCCGTTGACGCGGTCCTGTCTTTGGTCGGCGCTACGCACACGATCGACGTCGTTTCCCAGGCGCGCGCAGCCAAAGCAGGTGGCGTCGTTGTCATAGCCGCCGGCTTCAAGGAAACCGGCGAGAGCGGCCAGAAGCTGGAACAGGATCTTCTCGTTGCGACTGGCGGCGAAGTGCCGGTGCTGGGGCCGAATTGCTTTGGATTTGTAGATTTCGTTCGCGATGTGGAACTCTGGCTTGGCGGCGTTGCGCCGTCCAACAAGCGGAATGGTTCGATTGGCCTGGTGAGCCACACCGGGGGCATGATCCCGGCCGCGGTAATCGCAGGATGCGATCGCAATATCGGCTTCAGCTATGGAATTTCCGTAGGCAATGAAGTCAATGTCGACATGGTCGATTGCATGGAGTTCCTGATTGATGATAACGCGACGCGTATCATCGGTCTTATCGTGGAATCGATCCGCCGTCCGGACGCTTTTTTCAAAGCCGCCGCACGCGCCATGGACGCAGGCAAACCGATCGTTGCCCTGAAATTGGGGCGTAGCGCGCGCACCGCAGCGCTGGCGAAATCGCATACGGGGTCGCTGGCGGGTGAAGCCCGGGCCTACGAAGCCGCGTTCCGTCAATACGGGATCGCCTGCGCATTCGACCTGTCGGAATTCCTCGACGTGCTTGCGGGCTTCGAACAAACGTCGAGCGCGCAATGGTCGGCACTAAACCGCGTTGCCGTGATCACGCCGACAGGCGGCGGCGCCAGCTTAGCCAGCGATGTTTTCGATGATTTCGGCGTCAACCTGCCCGTGATGAATTCGATCCGAGCCGCAGTGCGCGAGGTCATTCCAGGCGCAGACGTTCTCAATCCTCTGGATACCACGGGCTTTGTTTTTTTCAATCCGCATATCAGAGAGCGGATTGCGGCGCTCTATGCGGGGTCGGAGGAAATAGACACACTGGTGTTTCAGTGGCACATGCAAAATGAATTTATCGCTCTCACCAAACCTCTCATCGATGAACTGATGACGCGATGCGCGCAGCACAAGAAGACTTTCGTGTTAAGCGCGGCCGACGACGGACATATTGAATCCGAGGCGCGGGCGCTTGCGGAACGAGGCGCCGTGCTTGCCCGCGGCCCGGTGGCCGCAGCACGCGCATTGCGAGCCATGACCCAGTTCGGCCGGGCCAAGGCCCTCCTTCAAAAACGCGAGCGAACCGAAGCGTTCCGCGCTTTCCCACGCCCGGCGGAGAAGGACATCAGGGCATCAACGGCCGGATCCATGCTTGGGTTCGACGCCACGATGAAATTGTTGTCCTCGGCCGGAATTCCAGTCGCGCCATATCGCGTCGTTGCGGATGGCGAAACGGGCATCGATTTGCCCGAGGGCGACCGCTTCGTGGTGAAGCTCGCAGATGTCCCTCATCGAACCGATATCGGCGCGCTAAGATTTAATGTCGGCCCCAATGACGTGATGGCATCCGTCAACGAGTTGCGGGATGTCGCGCGCAAGAAAGATGTTCCACGGGCTGTGGCGGTTCAACCGCAGCTTCCTATCGATGGCGAGGCGTTTATTGGACTAAAGGCGGATAGCGGTCTCGGTCCGATGGTGATGTGCGGACTAGGCGGCATCTTCGTTGAAATGCTTGCGAAGGTTTGCGGTCTGATCGCACCTTTCGGCCGCACCGAGGCCATCCAGGTGCTGCACCAGCTGGACGACACCGGGGTGTTCGACGGATTGCGCGGAGCGGCGCCCTGGAACCGCGATATTTTGGCATCGCTTTTGGTTTCCGTCGGGCAGTTGGCATTGGGCGGGCAAAGCTGGATCTCGAGCTTGGATATCAATCCAATGGCGCTGACCGGCGGCCGCTTCGTTGCACTGGACGGTCTTTGCGTCGTGCAGCAAGGATGACGCGGCCCTAGGAATTTCAAGCTCCCAAAAGAACATCGCACGCGGATTAAACAGAGAGGCTGATGATGCAGGATATTCGTGTTGCTCGATTGATTGCCCCGGGAAACCCATTCGAAGTCGGCACAGCGGCGATGCCGAGCTTGGGAACCAACGATGTTCTGGTCAAGGTCAAGTCGCACAATGTCGTGCCCAACGTAACGAATGTCACGGCCGGCAAGGGCTTGTACCTGCTCCCGGACCTGCCGGCCATTTTCGGTCTGGATGTCGCTGGTGTCGTCGAGGATGTCGGCCGCAACGTCCTGGCTATAACAAAGGGCGACCGCGTCTATGTGGATCCGTTTCTGTCCTGCGGAGAGTGTCGGGAATGCAGAAGAGGCTGCGTCCAATATTGCCGCTATTGTGGGCTGCGCGGTTATTTCAGTTTCGGGCCTGACGGCAATCAGTTGCAGCGGCTCTACCCCTACGGCGGAATGGCGGAATATCTGACCTCGCCCGCCGCCAAAGTCGCCAAGCTGCCGGACAATATCGAATTCGATACGGCTGCCCGCTTGGGCTATCTGGGCACTTCCTATGCGGCGCTTCTCAAAGGCAAGCTGCGTCCGCGCGGAACGCTGCTCATCAACGGCGTGACGGGAACCCTCGGTGTGGGTGCAGTCCAGATCGCGCTTGGCCTGGGCGCGCGTCGTATTTTAGGCATTGGGCGCAAGCCGGATGTCATGGCCCGCATCAAGAACCTTGCACCCGACCGGATCGACGTGACGAGCTATGATCGGGCCGACACGATCCAATGGGTGAGAGATCGCACGGGCGGCCGCGGCGTCGACATGATGTATGATTGTCTTGGTGCAGGCGCGAGCGCCGACTCGACAAGCAACTTATTGAATGCGATTGCGCCCGACGGAAGCTGCGTTGTTGTGGCCGGAGGCGTCGAGGGCCAAATTTGCCGGGATTACCTTGCCTTTTTGTCTTACCCGATCCACATCGTAGGATCGGGCTGGTTCACCAGTGCCGAGATTGACGATCTCATCGAATTGATCGGCTCCGGAACGATCGATGTTTCGGCATGCGAGACCCGCGCGTTCCGCCTCGATCAAGTCAATGATGCTCTCGCACTCGCGGGAAGCCGGCCGGGCGGCTTCGTCAACGTCGTAATCCACCCGGAAAGCCAATAACTGCAAAAAACGAAATTGGCTCATGAGAACGGAAGACGTCGAATGCGGCGGGTATCAGTCCGCATGTGCGCGGCTATTTTGCTTATGACGGCCGCGCACTCACCCAACAATTTCAGGGCAAGGGCCTCGGCGTGCCGCTCGCCAAGGCCCTTATCCTGCTACATCACGCCCGACGCGGCGTCCGGGACGAGACCCGGCAGCGCGAGCCTGCGTTCACTCGCTCATATTTGAAGCGCATTGCGAATGCCGCCGCCACACGACGGACATTCGCAACGTCAGGTTAGGCACGTTCGCCCGAAAAGGCGAAGGACCCGAAGGCGCCCGCTTTCACGTTCCCGCTAATCTTGTTGCCGTCGATCTTGCCGGCAAAGCTCAGCGTCATCGGCATCGGCACTTTGACCGAAAAATCCCAAGAAACGCTGTCTCCGTCCACCTTGCCATTGGCGATCGGCGTGCTGCCCTGCGGGTCGATGCCCGACCCGCTAAGCACGTTGCCCTCAGCCTTCAGATCGAAGGTGCTCTTCTGCGCCCCCATGGGCGAATTGACTGTAATATTCCACTTGCCGTCGGCCGCCACGATGTCCTCCTTGGTTTCCCGCTCTAATGCGCACGCATAATTGGTGCGCGCGCAAATTGATTTAAAATCGATCATTCGTCAATAGAATATGTCTTTGGGTCAACACGGTCTACCGGACACCTCCTCGCTCGTGGCCGCTTCGCCTTAAAGCGTTCCGGATCGGAGGAGCGGCCTGCCGCTGTCGGAGACAACAGTGTGGATCTGGTACGGAACGGCCGTGAACCAAACGACAAATTCGCACTTTTGGATTTCTAACATGGTCCGCGCTTGTGGATGCGGCTGCTGCTCCACGACGATTGTGCCGGCCGCATCCGACGCAAGCGGCGCGCAACGGCTTGACAAACGAGATTTTAGATGATCGTTTGAAAATTACGATAATATCGAGAAAATCGATGGGTGCGGCTTGCTCCGCGCATCCGGTGCGGCCGCGCGAGCGGTGACGTGACGAAGGACCATAGGGCTCGACAAGGGTCTGGCATGCTGATGGATCGGTCACATTCTCGCAGCGGCAGGGGGGCGGGCTTGCGTATCCCACACGAGCGGCGGGTGAACAACGCATGATAGGGCTGGCATAGCAGTGCCGCTTGGCCATGACCGAACAAGGTCGACCGTTTTTTTGTCGCCGGGCTGAAGCCGCGTTTGCGGTGCCCGCTTTTCTGAGGCAGTTCGTCACAGCAGGAGGACATAGATGATCAAGGCTTGGGGATTTGAGTTTTTTCCGGCGTCCCAGGAATTGGAACAGAACTACGACCCGGAAAAATCCGCGGAAGAAAACGCCAAGTCCTCGCCAACCTTCAAATATTTCAACTTCTATTTGGATCTGTGGGCGCGCGCGGAAGCCTTGGGCTATGACGGGATATTCCTGAGCGAGCATCATTTCGGGATGGGCTTCAGCCCGTCGCCCAATCTGTTGCTGCCGGTTATCGCTCAGCGCACGAAGACTTTGCGGCTGGGCGTGATGGGCATGGTGGTACCTTACCATAATCCATGGCGGCTGGTGGAAGAGATCGGCATGCTCGACAACCTCACCGGCGGCCGTCTGGAGGTGGGCACGTCTGCGGGAATTCCATTTGAGTTCGCCAGGATCGGAATGACGACCGAGGAAGCGCGAGCCCGCTACGACGAGGCGTTGCAGATCATCGATGGCGGCATGAAGAACGCCGTCCTCTCCCATAAGGGCAAGTTCTGGAATTTCGAGGATATTCCCCTCGTTCCGCGGCCGCTTCAGCGTCCGCAACCGCCGATGTGGACGACGGTCATCAGCCTTGAATTGGCCAAGAAAGCCGCACGCCGGGGATCGAAGATCACGACCGGTTTCGTTTCGACCGAAAAGGCGAAGGAGATCTTCGATGCCTATAACGAAGAAGCGCAGAAAGCGGGCAATCCTGCCGGACCGGAGCAGTTGGGCCTGCGCCGGCAGGTCATCATCGATCTCGACGAGGCTACTTCGAGCGAGCGTTCAAGCCAGTACGGGCAGTTTTTCAGAAACGTGCTCGAGGCCACTGACAAACGTGTCATAGCCCCCGGACGCAAGGCATTCGATCAGCCGGGCACGCACGGCTACACTCTGGGCGACGATGAGTTCGTCAGCGGTTCGCCGAAGCACGTCGCCGAGCAGGTTATCGATCAATGCAAACGCAGCGGCGCTGGACATTTCCTGGTGGCCTTCGCCGGCCAGCCAACCCTCGATGATTTGGCTCGTGCCTGGGCGTTGTTCGGAAACGAGGTTATTCCAAAGCTGAAGCGGGCTTGAGGCGCTATCGCGGATTGGCGGCAGCGAAAAACCAACCGTCGGGCACGGCGGTGCATAGTCGCTTGGGCTGGGCAGTTGCCGATCTCCGCAGCGGCGCATCGAGCGTGCTTTTGGAATCGGCCACTTGACCAACCCGACTGCGTGGAACGGAAGCTTGCCGCGACCGAGCGGCCGCTCTCATCCGGGATCGCGGTAGGGACCGTATTGCGACGTACCCCTCCGGGTCACCGGAGGCGGCCGTCCGGCTCCGGTTCCCACAGACCGTGGCGTGCGGATTTCCCGCATACGGCCCCCACTCGCTTGAATTACCGTGATCGCATCGCGATTAGAATTGAACTACACTCCTTCGTCTCGCTGCGCTCGCGCGCTGCCGGTCTTCTTGAAGGCGTCAAGAATTGGCGCTGTGTCATCGTAGCAATTCTGGAGCGCGGGCGACGCGTGGTCGTCATGCCGATTACCGGCACCGAACCCGACCACGATCATAAGATTCCGCTTCCCGCCGGTACATTCGGCCTCAAGCGCCAAAGCTGGATCGTGACTTCGGAACTCAATATCACCCTCTGGCCCGGCCATGACCTTCGCCCGGCGCGCAAGCCAAATGGCGCTTGGTGGCGTTACGGCCGATTGTCCGATGCCTTGCGGCAGCGCGTCGCCGATGAAATGGCGGCGCTGATCCGGGCGAGCCAAGCCAATGTCGTGACACGAAGCTGATCAAAGACCTCTTGGAGTTACGGCTACAGGATGCTCAACCTCCGCGAGCCCGGCAGACCCTATGCGCCACTTTTGGTGGGGGCTCCGGCAGAGCCGGCCGCGGATGGAGTGCGCAGCGCCCAGCGCGCGATATCTTCCAATGCTGCCGAGGTCGCAGCGTCGAACGCCTCAACGACCGCAGGCACGGTATTCTGAGCGGCCGGAACACTCTTTGTTGCCTCGAAGCTTGCGGTCACGTCGCGCGTTCGGGCTGCGGTCAGCTGCGCGGATATCACGACTGATACTGTCGGAGCGCCGTTCCCGCCCTGATATTGCGCCTCGAAGTCGCGCACCTGCGTCTGCAGAATATAATCGGCGCGAACCTCGCCCGTGTCGCGCCCGACACCCAGGATCTTCCCGCTTTTTTCAAATGCCTCGACCAAGAGCTCCTGCAGAAGACGCGAGGTCGGGTCGGTCCATTGCGCGTCGGCGTAATAGTCCATGATCGCCCCGCGCACGAGCACGATGCGGTCGGTATCGAGCATCTGCGCCATCTCCGGCCGGGAGACGGCAAGCTGCCAGGAAACCGCCGGCGCGTCGCCAAGCACCGTCAGCTGCGGCTTCAGCACGTAGATTTGCGGCGGCGGATTTGACGGCCCGAGAAGGCTGCCGCATCCCGCTAGCAGGAGGGCCAGCAGGAAGGCAAATGCCCCAGCGCAATAAGATTTCATTGCGGCGTATATCCTTTGCGACGATCCCCATAAATGAGCCGTGTCGGCTCCTGCTCGAGCTCGTCGGACAGCCGCGCCAGGCTGGCGACGAGGATCCGCGTCTGTCCTGCGAGCGCGTCCAGTCTGGCGCCGGTTATGGTGGAATCCGCGTCGCTCTCCAGCCGATCGAGACCTTGCACCGTCGTATCGGCGTGGCCCACCACGGCGTGCATGGCCACCAGGTCCGCGTTCAAGTTCTGCGAAGCAGCCGCGACGTTGTCCAGCGTCTTGCCGAATTCCACGGAATGCCGGGCAAGCACGGCTGTGGTTGCGTCAAGATTGGCTAGCGTATCGGCAAACACCGCACGATTTTTCCGGTCGAAGACGTCATTCAACTTGTCGGCCAAGCCGTTGATCTTGGCCAGGATTTCCGGAGCAGATTGTTCGATCTCTTCGAGGGTGGAAGGTTTGGAGCGGATCGTCGGCGGCTCGCCGAACGGCACCGGCCGCAAGATGGGTGCGGTTTTCGAACCGCCATCGATCTCCACAAAGCTTTCTCCGGTCAGGCCCTGGCTGGCGATGGTGGCCACGGAGTTGGCGTGAATTGGCAGGCTGGGGTCGAGCTGCAAGGTCGCGATCACGCGCTTAGGGTCCGCCTCGTCGAAGGTGAGCTTGCTGATGCGGCCGACGGCAATGCCGTTGTAGCGTACGGCCGTCCCCGTCCCCAATCCGGTTACAGGACCGGTGAAGAAGGTTTTGTAGTAGGCGAATTCCTCTGTGTACTGAGCGCCTGCCAGCCACAGCACGGCGCCCACCAGGCCGATGACGAACACGATGACGAAGACACCGACCATGACATAATTGGCTTTGGTTTCCATACGCGCGCCTCCTGGTCCCTATGCGCCGAACGCCGCATGGCCTCGGGGACCGGTGAAATATTCGTGAATCCACGGATCGGGCTCGTTCATGAGTGTGGAGATCGTACCGGTCTTGATCTTGCCGCCGATCAGCACGGAAATGCGGTCGGCGGTAGCCTTCAAAGAATCCAGATCGTGCGTCACCATGAAGACGGTCAGACCGAAGCTTTCTTTCAGCTGCTTGATCAGGGCATCGAAATGATCCGCCGAAATGGGATCAAGGCCCGAGGTTGGTTCGTCGAGGAAGAGCAGCTCCGGATCGAGCGCCAGCGCGCGCGCAAGCCCGGCGCGCTTGGTCATGCCGCCCGAAAGCTCGGCGGGGAATTTTCGCGCCGCGTCCGCAGGGAGGCCTACCAGCGATAGCTTCATTGCCGTCAGCTCGTCCATCAGTTCCTGGCTTATATTGGTCCAGCGGCGCATCGGCACCTGGATATTTTGCGCCACGGTCAAGGAGCTGAAGAGAGCTCCTCCCTGAAACAAAACGCCCCAGCGCAGTTGCAGCCCCTTCAAGCTTTCGCTGTCGGTATTCGCCGTTTCCTGTCCCAACACCTGGATGCTGCCGGCAAGCGGCCGGTTCAGGCCTATGATGGAGCGCAGCAGGACGGATTTGCCGCTTCCCGACCCTCCCACGACAGCCAAGACCTCGCCCCGCTTCACGTCGAGATCGATATGATCGTGAACGATCGTGCCGTCGAAACCGTTGACGAGACCCCGGATGCGGATGGCGATGGCATCGTCCCTCTCCATCAGATTCCCAGAACGGAAAAGAGCACGGAAAATCCCGCATCGAGCGCAATGATGAGAAAGATGGATTCCACAACGGAGCGGGTGGTGAGCCGGCCGACGCTCGCGGCATTGCGCTCCACGCGCATGCCCTCGAAGCAGCCGACCAGTGCGATCACGAACGCGAACACCGGCGCCTTCACAAGCCCCACCAGCAGCGTCTTCAGCGTGATGGCGCTATCGAGCTCCCGCATGAATGCGGGAATCGTGATGCCCAAATCGAAATAGGTCATCACCATGCCGCCGACGATACCCACGATATCGGCATAGAACGTCAGCAGCGGCAAGGCGACCATGAGCCCCAGCACGCGCGGTACGACGAGGATCTCGGTGATGTTGAGACCGATGGTGCGCATCGCATCGGTTTCTTCGTTGACGCGCATGGTGCCGATCTGCGCGGTGAAAGCCGATCCGGACCGGCCCGCCACGATGATGGCGGTGACGAGCCCTCCGAGCTCGCGCATGAAGCCGATGCCCAGGAAGTCGATCGTATAGAGCTCGGCGCCGAAACGCTTGAGCTGGTCGGCCCCTTGATAGGTGAGGACGATGCCGAGCAGAAACGCCAGCATGCCCACGATCGGAAGGGCGGTCAGACCGGTCTCCTCGATCTGCTGAAAAAAGGCGGCCAAGGCCAGTTCGCCCCGCGGCGCGGCAATCGCTTCGCCGGTCTCCACCGTGACGCGGCCCAGGAATCCAACGAGGTCGCGACCCTGCTTCATCGCATCGACGGTGGCGCGGCCGGTTCGTTCAAGAAACTGGTTGAGGCTTGGACGCGGCGGGTGCAGGGCATCGCAGCTCTCGACTGGAACCTTGGAAATCGCCGCGAGGAGGGAGCGAAACCGCTCCGCAACCACAAACCGCGCCACGTGGCAGCCACCTGCTTCGAGGTCGTGGGCCGTACGGGCGAGCAGCCATGCGCCGGAGCTGTCCAGCGTCGTGACCGCGCTGGCGTCTATATCGGCGTCGCGAATACCGGCGAAATCGAGGCCGTGCAGCGCCGCGTCCATGCGTAGTGCTTCCGGAACCGTCCAGTCGCCGCCGGCAACCAGGCGCAGGCTTGCGCCCGTTGCGTCCGTTCGCAGCGTGGCTGGCGACTTGACGACGATGGCTGGCCGAAAGTCTCTCATCCGTTCCTTTTCACCACGGCCCGGGGTTCATTCCAACAACCCAATCATTATACGCAGGATACGCACGTATCGTTCCCGAAAGGCATTCGCCGCCAAGTGCCTCTATCGCATGGGCTTCAACCCGCCGCACGGCCGCGTCCGGCATTCGCGCGTTCGATCCACCCGGCTAACTCATTTCGATTCCGAGAGGGCGTTTTGCGACACTTTATAACGATTTAGCGCGCCGACGAGCCGCAAACCCCGACGAACTCGGCCGAAATATGGCTAACCATACGAAGCGCCGAGAAGTTCCCACAGCGCACGGATATTTCTTTCGCAGTTGCGAAATGATGCAGCGCATGGCTATAAGCGCGCGCGTTCGAGAGCGTCATCGTTAAATGGATATTCGCAATATTGCCATAATTGCCCATGTCGACCACGGCAAGACTACGCTCGTGGACCAGCTGCTGAAGCAATCCGGAGCCGTGCGCGACAATCAGCAAGTCGCAGAGCGGGCCATGGATTCCAACGATCTGGAGCGCGAGCGCGGCATCACGATTCTCGCCAAGTGCACCAGCGTGGAATGGAAGGGCACGCGCATCAATATCGTGGATACGCCCGGCCACGCCGATTTCGGCGGCGAGGTGGAACGCATCCTGTCGATGGTGGACGGGGTCGTGCTGCTGGTGGATGCGGCGGAGTCCGTCATGCCGCAGACCAAGTTCGTGCTCTCCAAGGCGCTGAAGCTGGGCCTGAAGCCCATTGTCGTCATCAACAAGATCGACCGTTCCGACGCCCAGCCCAAAGAGACGCTCGAGAGCATCTTCGATCTGTTTCTGGCGCTTGAAGCCAACGACTACCAGCTCGATTTCCATGTGCTGTACGCCTCGGGCCGGCAGGGCTGGGCGGTGGCGGATCTCGCCGAGCCCCGCACCGATCTGTCGCCGCTGTTCGATCGCATCGTCGCCGATGTGCCAAAGCCAAAGCCGCTCGCCAAAGCCGGCGACAGCTTCCCGTTCACCATGCTGGTGACGACGCTGGAGGCCGATCCCTATCTGGGGCGCATTCTCACCGGCCGCATCGAAACCGGAGCCATCACGATCAATCGGCAGATCAAGGCCCTGTCGCACGACGGAGCCGAGATCGAACGGGCGCGGGCGACCAAGCTGCTAGCCTTTCGCGGCTTGGCGCGCGTGCCCATCGAGCGGGCCGAAGCCGGCGACCTCGTCGCCATTGCCGGCCTGGCGACCGCAACGGTGGCCGACACGCTCTGCGACATTTCCGTGACAGAGCCCATTGCCGCCCACGCCATCGATCCACCGACGCTCGCCATCACGGTGTCGGTGAACGATTCTCCCTACGCCGGCCGCGAAGGCGACAAGGTGCAGAGCCGGGTGATCCGCGACCGACTGCTGCGCGAAGCCGAAGGCAATGTCGCCATCAAAGTACGCGAGGCGGGCGAAGCCGCCTATGAGGTGGCGGGCCGCGGCGAACTGCAGTTGGGCGTGCTGCTGGAGACCATGCGCCGCGAAGGTTTCGAGCTCTCCATCAGCCGGCCGCGCGTGTTGTACCAGACGGAAGCGGAAACGGGCCGCAGGCTCGAACCGATCGAGGAAGTCACGGTCGACGTGGACGATGCTTACAGCGGCATCGTCATCGAGAAAATCAGCCAGCGCAAAGGCGAGCTGCAGGACATGCGGCCGACCGGTGCGGGGAAAACCCGGCTGGTGTTCCATGCGCCGTCGCGCGGCCTCATCGGCTACCACGGCGAATTCCTCACCGACACCCGCGGCACCGGCGTGCTCAACCGCATGTTCCACGCCTACGCGCCGTTCAAGGGCGCGATCGAAGGCCGCCGGAACGGCGCGCTGGTCTCGACAGCGGAAGGCACAGCGGTGGCCTATGCGCTGTGGTACCTCGAAGAGCGCGGCAAGCTGTTCATCGTGCCCGGAACGAAAGTTTATCAGGGCATGATCATCGGCGAGAATGCGCGCGACAACGACCTCGACGTCAATCCCCTGCGCGCCAAGCAGCTCACCAATATCCGCACCCACTCGAAGGACGAGGCGGTCAGGCTGACGCCGATCACGCCGCTGACGCTCGAGCAATCCATCGCCTATATCGGCGACGACGAGCTTGTCGAAGTGACGCCGGAATCGATCCGGCTGCGCAAGCGGGACCTGCTGCCCCATCTGCGCAAGAGGGCAAAAGCGGAGGTGGAGTGATAGTCGCTGCCGCGCTGACCCTGCTCGTTCCGCGCGGCAGCGTTCGGGATAGCGGCGCGAATGGCGACGATGCCGCTTTCGAGTTCAGGCATTAAGGTATCTATGATCTGGGGACAGTGCTGGGGGCATGCCGCGCACGAGAAATGATTTCAGTCGCAATCGAATCAAATTCGCATGCCCGGTTTCAACCCCTGTCCACGAGTTGTCGCTATGCTCGGACTTTCATCGAAACGGAGGTCTTGATGCCGCACCACGCCGCGATATGGGTACTGGTTGTCTTCATGCAAGGAGCAGGCATGAATCACCTGCTCTTTACAGACCAGACTTCTTGCCAAAATTTCCTAACAACTTACACGAGCCAGTTGGGGAACACCGCATCCGGTGCTTGCGTTCCGGCCAACAACCTGGCCCGGCACGGTTGGGGCGGGTGGGAGTAACGACTCCTCGCATTGCAAGATGCGCAATACCGACGAAGCGGCGGGTTGCCAAATGCGATACGCAACCCGCCGCCGGACTTATGCCTTTCAGCGCATGGTCAATCTTCCGAGCGCGCGGTGGGCAGAATGCCTGCTTGCCTCTGAGGGGTCCAAGGGGCTAGTAGCTCGCGGGCACCCAAGCAAGGAATTGACATGTCCCGCAGGAAAATCGCGCTGATCGGGGGCGGCCAGATCGGCGGTACGCTGGCCCATCTTGTGGCTCTAAAAGAGCTGGGCGATATTGTGCTGTTTGACATCGTGGAGGGCCTGCCGCAGGGCAAATGCCTCGACATCGCGCAGGCCGGTCCCGTCGAAGGGTTCGATGCGCAACTCAAGGGCACGAATTCCTACGCCGACATCGAAGGCGCCGACGTGGTCATCGTCACCGCCGGCGTGCCGCGCAAGCCCGGCATGAGCCGCGACGACCTGTTGGGCATCAACCTCAAGGTCATGTCGGCGGTGGGCGAGGGCCTCAAGGCATACGCGCCCAACGCCTTCGTCATCTGCATTACCAATCCGCTCGACGCCATGGTCTGGGCGCTCCGGCAGCTCTCAGGCTTGCCGCATGCGAAGGTGGTCGGCATGGCCGGCGTGCTCGACAGCGCACGCTTCCGCCACTTCCTCGCCGAAGAGCTGAAGGTCAGCGTGGAAGACGTCTCCGCCTTCGTGCTCGGCGGCCACGGCGACACGATGGTGCCGATGCCGCGTTTCTCGACGGTCGCCGGCATTGCGCTGCCGGAACTCCTCAAGATGGGCTGGATCGGTCAGGAGCGGCTCGACAAAATCGTGCAGCGCACACGCGACGGCGGCGCCGAAATCGTCGGCCTGCTCAAGACCGGCTCGGCGTTCTATGCACCCGCCACGTCCGCCATTGCCATGGCCGAAAGCTACCTCAAGGACAAGAAGCGCGTTCTGCCTTGTGCGGCGTATCTCGACGGTCCCTACGGCATCAAGGATCTCTATGTCGGCACGCCTGTCGTCATCGGTGCGGGCGGGGTGGAGCGGGTCGTCGAGCTGAAGCTCACGCCCGACGAACAGGCGCAGCTGATGAAATCCGCCGAGGCCGTCAAGGGCCTGATCGAGGCGTGCAAGAAGCTCGAGCCGAAGCTTAGTTGAGACGCTTCGACGCACGATCGGTGGACGCCGCCATGGCGAAGACAGTGAGTTGGAGAACGAACAAGGTGGGTCAGCCAACGTGCAGCCCCCTCCGTCTCGCTCGCTGCGCTCGCTCGACACCTCCGCCATGCTTCGCACGGGGGAGGTGGATCGCGCCACGATGTGGAGCGAGACGGAGGGGGAAAATCGTGGTGAAGTCCCTCTTCGAGCCGGCGATGTCGAATTGCGCTCTTATGAATTCTCGATGACATCCCACAACCCGCAGTAATGTCCACCGACTCCGAAATGTCCACCAACTCCGATCGGAACCACGATGTCCATTCTCGTCGACAAGAACACGCGCGTCATCTGCCAGGGCTTCACGGGAAACCAGGGCACGTTTCATTCCGAAACCGCGATTGCCTACGGCACGAAGATGGTGGGCGGCACCTCGCCGGGCAAAGGCGGCACGATGCATCTGGGCCTGCCGGTGTTCGACACGGTGCGGCAAGCCAAGGCCGCGACGGACTGCACCGCCAGCGTGATCTATGTTCCGCCGCCGTTTGCCGCCGACGCCATCCTGGAGGCGATCGACGCGGAGATTCCGCTTGTCGTCTGCATCACCGAGGGCATCCCGGTTCTCGACATGGTGAAGGTCAAGCGCGCGCTTTCGGGCTCCCAAACGCGCCTCGTCGGCCCCAATTGCCCGGGCGTTATCACGCCGGACGAATGCAAGATCGGCATCATGCCCGGCCATATTCATCGCCGCGGCAAGGTGGGCATCGTTTCGCGCTCGGGCACTTTGACCTATGAAGCCGTGGCGCAAACCACTGCTGTCGGTCTCGGCCAGTCCACCTGCGTCGGCATTGGCGGCGATCCCGTCAAGGGCACCGAGCATATCGAGGTGCTGGAAATGTTTCTCGCCGATCCCGAAACCGAAGCCATCATCATGATCGGCGAAATCGGCGGCTCGGCCGAAGAAGACGCAGCCGATTTCATCGCCCATTCGAAGACGAAGAAGCCGATGGTCGGGTTCATTGCCGGCGTCACCGCGCCGCCCGGCCGGCGCATGGGTCATGCCGGCGCGATCATTTCCGGCGGCAAGGGCGGCGCCGATTCCAAGATCGAGGCGATGAGGCGTGCCGGCATCCGGGTTTCACCCAATCCCGCCGCACTCGGCACCACGCTCGTCGACCTACTGAACGGGCGATAACGCGGCCCGTTTCGGCCGGCCGCGGATCAGTGCCTGCATGGGGCGCTCGAAACAGGTGTAGGACAGCGCGCCGAGGCCGATCATCGCGCCGTAAAACAGGATCATCGCCAGTCCGGTCTGGAAATCCATGGGCGTCCAGCCGAAGTGCAGTGCCAGCAGCGCCAGGGTGAGCTGCATCGGGAAGTGGATCATATAGGTCGAATAGCTGATATCGCCCAGATACGAGAGCCGGGCGTATTGCGCGCCGAAGACTTCCTCGTGCAACGCGAGCGCCGCCAGGGTGAGCGGGCAGACGACCAAGATCCAGCCGAACAAATACTCCTGATACTGGTTTGCGATCAGGAAGCGTGACAATGCCGCCGGCGCCGAACGGAATAACCATGCGATGGGGCCCAGATAGACTTCGACGATCGCGACGGTCCACGCAATGCACGCGGCCGCCGCAATCAGCCTTGTCCATGAACGCGCGTTTTGCCCGGATGCGATATGACGAGTCGCGTAGAACATCGCACCGCCCATGAAAAAGCCCATGACGCCGCGGGCGATCTGCCCTTCGTAAGGAAAGATGAGGGCACCCAGCGCCACCAAAGCGAGCGCCTGCCAAGGGCCGCGAAGGCCTAGCCGCACCAGCGCAAAGAAGACGACGTAGAGCAGCACTTCGATCGACACCGCCCATGCCGGCCCGTTGAAGGATTGCGATTCGTCGGGCGGCAGCCAGTTCTGCACGAGAAAAATGCTGGCGATGAAATGCCGCCAGTCGTTGGCGTCGAATATGAACCAGGTTCCGGTCGCGCTGCGAAACAGCAGCTGCAACACGGCAGCAAGCACGAGCGTGACGAAATAGATCGGGTAAAGCCTGGAGAATCGTTGCAATGCGAATTGCGAAATGCCGATTTTTCGGGCAGCGACCGGCTCGCGGTAGAGCCAAAAGAAAACGAATCCGGAAACCGCGAAGAACAGATCGACCGCCGCCCAGCCTTCGTCGTAAAGCGGTTTCAGATAGAGGTAGAAAGGCTGCGACGCTCTGTTCCATCCCGCCATCCACGTGCCGCCGATGGCAAAGAAATGTTGCCAATGCCAGACGACCACGGAAAGTGCCGCTACTCCGCGCAGCACATCGATGGAGTAGATACGTTTCGATTTGAATGCCTGGGCGTTCATCGGCCCGTTTTCTGCTATGGGCGTCACAATTTCATATCGCTGGCCTGAGCACAGGCGGCAACGCGCTTGCCGGCAAATCATCGTCTGTCTCATCGCCATCATACGCCCAATTAATGGGCAGAATCTTTTTCAATATCGAGCCCGGTAAAACCGCGAAGGCACTCGAAATGCCTCGGAATTGTCACGATAAACACCATATTTACCATGCCGGGGCTTGAATCGCTTTGGTCTCGCGAAGCGGTTCGTGCAAAGGCCAGCAGGATGGGTTAGACGCGTCGCCTTCTTTGATGGCCGGGCGGCGGGGCCAGGGGGCTGAAGGACCCCACAACGGATTGAAATGACCAGAGAATCTCCCTCAGACAAGCTCGGCCGAAGCTCCAACGCGGCGCTTGATGCGACCTCGTTTTTGTTCGGCGCCAATGCCCAGTTCATCGAGCAGCTTTACGCGCGGTACCTTGGAGATCCCACCAGCGTCGATTCGAGCTGGCGCGACCTGTTCGATCAATTGAACGAGAAGGGTCTTTCGCCCTCACAGCTTGGCCAGGGTCCGACTTGGAACCGCACACGGCCCGCGCTAGAGAACGGCGAGATCGTTGGAGCGCTGACCGGCCTGTGGCCGCGCACGGCGGCCCGGCAGGCGGGCGAGGACGAGGTCAGAAGCGCCGCCCGCAACTCGGTGCGCGCCATTCAGCTGGTGCGCGCCTATCGCGTGATGGGGCATCTGGCGGCCGATCTCGATCCGCTGCGGCTTTCGCGCAAGGCGCCGCTGGCGCAGCTCGACCCGGGCTTCTACGGCTTCGGCGAGGCTGACCTCGACAAGCCGATCTTTCTCGACGGCGTGATGGGCCTGGAGAGCGCCACGCCGCGGCAGATGGTGAGCCTGCTGAAGCGCACCTATTGCGGGCGCATCGGCTATGAATTCGCGCATATCAACGATCCCGAACAGAAGGATTGGCTGCAGCGGCGGATCGAAGGCCCGGACAAGGAGATCGCGTTCACGAAGGAAGGCAAGCGCGCCATCCTTAACAAGCTGATCGAAGCCGAAGGCTTCGAGAAATTCTCCGGTCTCAGGTTCATCGGCACGAAGCGCTTCGGCCTCGACGGCGGCGAATCGATGGTCCCGGCGCTCGAGCAGATCATCAAGCGCGGCGGTCAGCTGGGCGTGCAGGAGATATTGCTCGGCATGTCGCATCGCGGTCGGCTGAACGTGCTCGCCAATGTGATGTCGAAGCCCTACCGGCAGATATTTCACGAATTCCAAGGCGGCAGCGCCAATCCCAGCGAGGTCGAAGGCTCCGGCGACGTGAAATACCACCTCGGCGCGTCGGCCGACCGCGAGTTCGACGGCAACAAGGTGCATCTTTCGCTCACCGCCAATCCTTCGCATCTGGAAGCCGTGAACCCCGTCGTGCTGGGCAAGGCGCGCGCCAAGTTCGAGCAGCTTGGCGACAGGATCAATCGCACTTGCGTGCTGCCGCTCCTGATCCACGGCGACGCGGCCTTTGCCGGCCAGGGCGTCGTGGCCGAATGCTTTGCCATGTCGGGCACGAAGGGCTTCCGCACCGGCGGCACGATTCACTTCATCGTCAACAACCAGATCGGCTTCACGACGACGCCGAATTACGCGCGCTCCTCGCCCTATCCGTCCGATGTGGCGCTGATGGTACAGGCGCCGATTTTTCACGTGAACGGCGACGATCCGGAAGCCGTCGTGCATTGCGCGCGGGTGGCGACGGAGTTCCGCCAGAAATTCCACAAGGACGTCGTCATCGACATGTTCTGCTATCGGCGCTTCGGCCACAACGAGACCGACGAGCCGGCGTTTACCCAGCCGCTCATGTACCGCGCGATCAAGGACCATCCCACGACGCTGGAGCTCTACGGCAGAAAGCTCGTCGAAGAGGGCACGCTCGCCGAGACGGACGTTCAGGCGATGATCGCGGCCTTCAACGCGCGCCTCGACGAAGAACTTGAGGTTGCCAGGGCGCATCGGCCCGATCGCGCCGATTGGCTCGACGGACGCTGGACCGGATTTGCCGCAGCGCCCGAAGGCGACCGTCGCGGCGAAACCGCCGTGGCGCTCGACAAGCTCAAATTCGTGGGCGGCGCGCTCGCGCGTGTGCCTGACGGCTTGCACCTGCATCGCACGATCGCCCGGCAGCTCGAAGCCAAAGCGCAGATGATCCAAACCGGCGAAGGCGTCGATTGGGCGACCGCCGAGGCGCTCGCCTTCGGCACCCTGCTCGACGAAGGCTACGCCGTGCGCCTGTCGGGGCAGGATTGCTCGCGCGGAACTTTCTCGCAGCGCCATGCCGCATTGGTCGATCAGGAAGACGAGCGCCGCTACGTGCCGCTCAATCATATCCGCGAAGGGCAGGCGGAATTCGAAGTGGTGGATTCCCTGTTGTCGGAAATGGCCGTGGTGGGTTTCGAATACGGCTACAGCCTGGCCGAGCCGCGCGCGCTCGTCTTGTGGGAGGCGCAGTTCGGCGATTTTGCCAACGGCGCGCAGGTAATCATCGATCAGTTCATCGCGTCGGGCGAGCGAAAATGGCTGCGCATGTCGGGCCTCGTGCTGCTTCTGCCGCATGGTTACGAAGGCCAGGGGCCGGAGCATTCTTCCGCGCGGCTGGAGCGCTATCTTCAGCTTTGCGCCCAGGACAACATCCAAGTCGCCTACTGCACGACCCCCGCCAATTATTTTCACGTGCTGCGCCGTCAGCTGCACCGCTCCTTCCGCAAGCCGCTGGTGCTGATGACGCCCAAATCGCTGCTGCGCCATAAGCGCTGCGTTTCGCGGCTCGCCGAGATGGCCGAGGGTTCGTCGTTCCACCGGGTGTTGTTGGACGACGCGCAATCCAATCCCGGCAGCTCGCTCGCGCTGGCGCCCGACGATCGGATCAGGCGCGTCATCCTCTGCACCGGAAAGGTCTATTACGATCTTTTCGAAGAGCGAGAGAAACGCGGCGCCGACCGCATCCAGCTCATTCGCCTGGAGCAGCTCTATCCGTTCCCCGACCGGGCTTTGGCCCATGAGCTGGCGCGCTTTCCCAATGCCGAGCTTGTCTGGTGCCAGGAGGAACCCTTGAACCAGGGCGCCTGGAGCTTCGTTGCGTTGCGCATTCAGGCGAGCATGGAGCGTTTGGGGTCGAGCCGCACCTGCCGCTATGTCGGCCGTCCGGCTTGCGCCGCGACCGCCACCGGACTGATGACCAGCCATTTGAAGGAACTCAAGGCGGTTCTGGACGAAGCGCTCACGCTCTGATTGTCACTCCCACGAGGCACGCGCATGAGCATCGAGATCAAAGTTCCCGCAATGGGCGAATCGGTGACCGAAGCCACCGTGGCGCGCTGGTTCAAGAAGGAAGGCGATAGCGTCACGCGCGACGAACCGCTGGTGGAGCTGGAGACCGACAAGGTGACCGTCGAAGTGCCCGCACCGGCCGATGGCGCAATCGAGTCCATCGCGGTGCAGAAAGGCGCCACGGTGCAAGTGGGTGCGGTGCTCGGTTCGATCGCGGAAGGCAAAGCCGCCGCTCAACCCAAGCCGCAGGCGGCGGTAAAGCCCGTGGCGCAGCCGGCCGCGGCCAAGCCGGCTGCACGAGCGGCTCAGCCGAAGCCGATAGCAACCGAGACCGTGCCGCCCTCGGTGCGGCGGATCGCGGAGGAGACGGGGCTGAGCCCCGCAGCGGTTGAGGGCACGGGCAAGGACGGACGCGTCACCAAAGGCGACATGCTGGCTACGCTCGAGGCTCGCGCCGTCGAGCGTGCAGCGCAGCCGGTTGTCTTGCCGCACGCCGGCCCCAGAACCAATGCCGATCGCGAAGAGCGCGTGCCGATGACGCGGTTGAGGCGCACCATTGCGCTCAGGCTGAAGGAGTCGCAGAATACGGCCGCCCAGCTGACCACCTTCAACGAAGTGGACATGAGCCGCGTCATGGCGCTGCGCAGCGAGTACAAGGACAGCTTCGAGAAGAAGCACCATGTGCGCCTGGGCTTCATGGGATTTTTTGTGAAGGCATGCATCGCGGCCCTGAAGGAGCTGCCGAACGTCAACGCCGAGATCGATGGCGACGACATCGTCTACAAGAACTATTACGACATCGGCGTGGCGGTCTCCACCGAGCGCGGGCTCATCGTGCCGGTGGTGCGCGATGCCGAAACACTCAGTGTGCCGCAGATCGAAGCGGCCGTCGCCGATTTCGGCGTTCGCGCCCGCGACGGCAAGCTCAAGCTCGAGGAACTGCAGGGCGGCACCTTCACCATCTCCAACGGCGGCGTGTTCGGCTCGTTGATGTCGACGCCGATCCTGAATTCGCCGCAGTCGGCAATTCTCGGCATGCACAAGATCCAGCCGCGTCCGGTCGCGGTGGACGACAAGGTGGTGATCCGGCCGATGATGTATCTGGCGCTTTCCTACGACCATCGCCTCGTCGACGGCCGCGAAGCGGTTACGTTCCTCGTGCGCGTGAAGGAAATTCTGGAAGACCCGCAACGCCTTCTTCTCGACGTCTGAAATCTTTCACCACGGAGACACGGAGGGCACGGAGGTGACGTTGGTGCGCGAAGCGCAATATCGATTCACCAGTGAGACGGTGAGACAATGAGATTATCAATCTCTCACTGTCTCATTGCCTCACCGGTCAATTCTTTGTTGCGCTTCGCGCCGGACTTAGTGCCCTTCGTGTCTCCGTGGTGAAATCGCAAGGGAAAGTCATGGCCGATCAATTCGATGTCGTCGTCATTGGCGGCGGACCCGGCGGTTACAACGCCGCCATCCGCGCCGGCCAATTGGGTCTGTCCTCCGCCTGCATCGACAGGCGCGGAACTTTCGGCGGCACTTGCCTCAATGTCGGCTGCATTCCGTCCAAGGCGCTCCTCTACACCAGCGAGCTGTTCGAGAAGGCGAACAAGGAGTTCGGCAAGCTCGGCATCAAGACGAGCACGACGCTCGATCTTGCCGGCATGATGGGTCACAAGACGAAGGTCGTGGGCGAGCTCACCCGCGGCGTCGAGTATCTTCTGAAGAAAAACAAGTCCGAAGCCGTCGTGGGCGAGGCGCGCATCGCCGCCCCCGGCCGCGTGGAGGTGAAATGCCCCGACGGCACGCTGCGCACGCTCGAGGCGCGGCACATCGTGATCGCGACGGGCTCCGACGTGGCGCCGCTTGCCGGTGTGAGCATCGACGAGGAACGCATCGTCAGCTCGACGGGCGCCCTGTCGCTCGCGGCCGTGCCCAAGCGGTTGCTGGTGGTGGGCGCAGGCTATATCGGCCTCGAGCTCGGCTCGGTGTGGCGCCGGCTCGGCAGCGCCGTGACCGTCGTCGAATTCCTCGATCGCATCACTCCCGGCCTCGATCTCGAGATCGCCAAGCAGTTCCAGCGCTTGCTGGAGCGCCAAGGCATCAAGTTTCATCTGTCGACCAAAGTGTCGGGCGTGGAGCAGGCGGGCGACGCCTTGCGCGTCGGCGTGCAGGGCGCCAAGGGCGAAAGCCAAACGCTCGACGCCGACGTCGTGCTGATTGCCATCGGCCGGCGGCCCTATACTGACGGGTTGGAGCTGGACGAAATCGGCGTCAAGCGCGACGTGCGCGGGCGCATTGCGACTGACGCGCATTACCGCACGAACGTCGACGGCGTCTGGGCGATCGGCGATTGCCGCGAAGGTGCCATGCTGGCGCACAAGGCCGAGGACGAAGCGGTTGCCTGCATCGAGCGCATCGCCGGCCGCGCCGGCCACGTCAACTACGATGCGATTCCGGCCGTGGTTTATACCGCGCCGGAAGTGGCCAGCGTGGGCAAGACGGAAGAGGAGCTCAAGGCCGCCGGCATCGTCTACAAGACGGGCAAGTTTCCCTTCACGGCGAATGCCCGCGCCAAGACGATCGCCGCCACCGAGGGGTTCGTGAAGGTGCTTGCCGACGCCAAGACCGACAGAATTCTGGGCGTCCACATCCTGGGCGCCGAAGCCGGCAACCTCATCGCGGAAGCGGCGGTTGCCATCGAGCTCGGCGCCTCGTCGGAAGACATCGCGCGCACCAGCCACGCCCATCCCACCCTCACCGAAGCGGTACGCCAGGCGGCGATGGGCGTGGAAGGCTGGACGATGCAGATGTGATTCGCCGCTCGGGCGCGTTTTGCGTCTGAAGCGATTACCTTTGACCTCACGCAATCACTTGCCCACCTCCCACTTTCGGAACTTCATGACTTCAAACGGTGTCGCGGAACGGCTCAGCGATGGCTGGCAGACGGCTGCCGCCGGGAGCCGGCCCTCTTCCTTGCAGAAAGTCTATGGCTGGACGATGGGAGCCGTATGAGGCGAGTGTCTCACGTATGGTTCTGCGAGCGCGCGGGCCGAAATGCCCCGCGCGACTCTCCAGCCGGCATGCGATGGTGCGGCGCTACCAATGCCGGCAAGATGCCCTGGCTTCGCCAAAGCTTCGGCTTCGCGCAGGCAGGCGGCGCTCCCGGAAAGGTTCCGTTCCCGACCTACTTTCGCGCGCCGGCGATAAATCCTGCGAGCAACGACATGAGGAGGGAAGCGCGTGGATTTTCATCTGCGAATTCCTGAACGCGGTCGGCGAGAAGCGAGCCGATTGCGCGCCCCGCGGCGAACAGACCGTCCTCGCCCCGGCGACGGCGGCCGCCCCACCCGATCGCCATGACGAGCAGCGCAAGGAGAAGCGCGGTCGCGAGCACAATTGCGCTTGCGGCCAGCGCCGCGAGCGGCGGCGGCATCATGTCTGCCATGAACGCATAAAGCGCCATGCATGAAAGAGCGAACGCCCCGGCGACTCCGACCAGGACGATAAACAGCGCCAGCAAGATAGTGACGATGCGGGCGGAAATCCTACCCATTGCCGCTAACGCCGGCGTGTCAGGAAGATCATTCCTAAAAGCGCGCCGATGGCGAAGGCCACGGCAACCGCGGCAAGCGGCTGCTCCTCGAGCGTCTTGGAGACGCCTTCGACCGCGCTCCTGGCGTCGGACCAGCTGTCTTCGGCTGCGCCACGGACCTTGGCTGCCGTTTCGTTGGTGCGATGCCGCGCGATTCCGGCAAGCGATTCGCTGACCCTCGAGAATTCGGCCCTCAGGCGGCGGACCTCCTCGACCAAGCCTGCAATCGATCTTTCCATATCCATCGGCTCCTCCTGGTGCGGCATTCCTTAGTGGCACGGACGCCGTTAACACACTGATAATGATCAACGAACGGTTACGGCCGTCATCTCATCGGAACCGGGGCAGAAGTTCCAGGCGCCTACACCGAACCAACAAGACCAACTCGTGCAACGCTGCGCGCCAAAAAACCATTGTTGCCGCTGCGACGGCAGGTTCCCCCAGCCGCCTCGGATTGATATACCTCAATGCCGTTCGACGTCAGTCCTAATACAGTGCATCGGTTCGAGGCGGCCGACCTTGATGGAGGAAAAGATGTCCATTGCGAAGCTCCTGGTGCCGGTTACCGGCTCCAAACGCGATGAGACGGCGATCCGTACGGCCTTCGCCGCAGCGCGTCCGTTCAACGCCCATGTGCAAGTGCTTTTCGTCCATGCCGATCCGCGAGATACAATCCCCTATCTCGGCGCCCCCATGTCGCCGCAGCTGCTTCAGGATCTCATCGACGGTGCGGCAGAAATCGCCAAAGCGGCTTCCAAGTCGGCACGTGGCGCCCTGGCCGTGGCGGCGGAAGATGCAAGGGTGCGCATCATCGCTGCGCCCGAAAAGAGCGATGGAGTCACCGCATCCTATTCGGAGATGACCGGATATTTGCCGAACGTATTGGCGGATGCCGTGTTGCTGTCCGACCTCGTGGTATTTGCTCCCGTGGGCCATGGCGACAACCCGGAGGTTCACGAAGGGCTGGTGCGCATGCTGACCAAATCGGCAAAGCCCATCCTGCTGTCGCCGGAAACCGCACCGGCGGCGCTGGGCCGCAAGATTGCAGTGGGGTGGGATGGCGGAACGGCCGCAGCACACGCGTTATGCGCGGCGATCCCCTATCTGAAACGGGCAGAAAGTGTGCATATTTTCTCCTTCGGCCGCATCCATCGCGCCCAAGCCGACGTTGCCGCGGCAAAGACCTACCTTGCCCTGCACGGGATCGACGCCAGCCTCAACACAGTCGCCGAGCCGCAACGCGCGATCGGCGATCTTCTGGTGTCGGGAGCCGCAAATTGCGGCTGCGACCTGATCGTCATCGGCGGTTACGGGCACAGCCGCCTGATCGAGGCGATGTTCGGGGGAACGACGCAGCGTATCGTCTCCCAGCCGAAGCTGCCCGTGTTCATGATGCATTGAGGCCCGCTATGACCGCACCGAAACGCCCCCATTGGGCTTGGCCGCACGTCGTGGGCGTGCTGATCGCGCTCGCGGCCTATTTCGCGATTTTCACGGTAACCGGCGATTCCGATCTGTTCATCGCAATCGCTTCGGGTGCCGCGGGCGCGGCGCTCACCTGGGGCTGGATCTCGACGCTGCACTTTGCACGAGTCCGCGCCCACAAGGCTTCGCAAAGCCAACAAACCAAACCGTAATTCTCTTAACTGGCGTGCGAAGCGCATTTGAGCGCAGTTCACCGCAAAGGCGCCATGCGCCGATAACCAGCGCGCGGTCCGCCATCCGATGCTCGGAATCATCGCAAATTTAACGATCCGCTTAACCCGGCCTTGATGTTGCATAAGGTAGCCTTCCACAGGGCTGCCATCATCAGTAGGCAGCCGTGGGAGATGGTTGGGTCGACATGGCAGATGTGTCTGCCGACAACGGATCGAACGCGCGAAATGCTTGCCGCGCCTCGACGCTGCTCGAGCAGCTGAAATACGACCTTCCCGAAACCCGTGTTTCCCTAGGCTGGCTCTTCGACTACGCGCGCATCCGCTCGCCCGAAACACCGATCCTCATTCTCGCCGTGATCGGCGTGATACCGGGAATCGCAACTCCGGTCGGAATCCTGCTCGTGCTGCTCGCGCCGATGCTGGTGCTGAAGTATGACCTGCACGAACTGCCCGCATGCATTGCGGCAAGAGGCTTGTCTTCCTCTCATCTGGTTCGCGCGATCGAGCGGGCCGTGCCATTTCTTAAATGGAGCGAGAAGTTTGCCTGCCGCCAAGACGTCGCTCTCGCCGCAACGCTGCGCCCGTTTGCGACGGCAGCCATCTTGCTCTTGAGCTGCACGCTTCTGGTGCCGCTGCCGCTTTCGAACGTGCCGCCCTCCCTCGCCATCGGTTTCATCGCCTTCGCCTTGCTCGAAACCGACGGACTCCTGCTTTCGTTCTCGCTCGCAACGGCCGCGCTTTCGCTCGCCATCACCTCCGCCACGATCTGGGCGAGCATCGGGGTGGCGGGAAGTCTGTGGGGCTGAATACGGGCTAGAGCGTATCTCGATCGAATGGGGGCGGTTTCGCGAAGGCAAAGAAATCTCACCACGGAGACACGGAGAACACTGAGGAAAAATAATGCGATTCGCGCGGCTCCTCGCCTGCGTGCCCTCCGTGCCGAACTTTCTTTCGTTACGCGCCGCGCTTCCAATTGATCGAGATGCGCTCTAGCTACGCGGCGGGTACGATGCTCACGATCTTGAACGGCCTCTGCACGCCGTCGTGCTCGGTCACGGAAACATAGCTGCCTGGCTCGATCCTGTGCCGGTCGAGCTTGAAGAACGGTTCGTCGGAGGCCGGTCGTCCCGGATAATCGAAGCGCCAGCCATGCCCTAAATGGCGCAACACGCCTTGCTCTTCCGCCTCGTCTGCCCAAAACCGAACGACGGTGCATTGCTCCTTATGAGCGCGCCACGCGTCGGCATCGATGTGGCCGTCCCTCGTCAGCGGCGCCACGAATTCATAACCGTGCCGAGCGCTGCCCTCGGGAAATTCCTGGACGCGGCCTAGCTCCAGCCTGATGCGCATTAACGTCATCGAATTGCTCCTTGATGAAGTCGATCATCTCTCCCGCTGATGATACCATCTTTGATATTCGTCAAGAAGCTTAGGTGACAGGACGGGGTCTGCGGCTTGTCCGCCGGAGCCGTTCAATTCGTCATGCGGGCCGAGTCGTAACGCTTTCTGAAGTCCTGCATGAAGGCTTCGAGCGTATCGATCGAGGCGGTCTGGGCCGCCATATCGCGGAATGCCGTGCCCTGCGTATCGATCGCCTGGGTGACAACGGCGAAGGCGGAGGAATCGGGGCTCGCGCTCATCCGTGTAGCGAAGCGGCTGCGCAACCTTTCAAGGCCCGCTTCGTCGTCGGCCAGCGAGTAAGCGATCGCCGCGCGCATGATCTCCTGGCGCGCCTCGCGCGAGAGCGGCGCCGTCACGTCGGTGGACGCCGAAAGTTCTTCCGCCTTCTGGCCGGCGAGTTCCCAATTGCCGCTCTCCCAGTAGATATCGGCACGCAGCCGGCGGCTGTCGGGAGCATCGTCCGTCGCGATCATGTCGAGCGCCTGATCCCATTGCTTGAGCGCGGCAAGCGCCCGAGCGCCAAGGATCGTGCGCGCATGGATGTCGTCGGGCGGCAGGCCGGTTACCTGGGTCGAGCGCAAGGCTTCGAGGGCATCTTTCGGGTTATGGTTCATCAGATCGATCATGGCGAGCCGGGTTGCGACCTGGGCACGCGCAACACCATCCAGGCGCTTGTCGACCTGATATTTCAGCAACCCCGCCGCGGGATCGAGCAAATCCACGGCGACCAGACGGTCCGCCATGTGCCGGATCATATCGTCGCCATTGGGGCCGATGGGCGTCAGGTCGACGAAATCGTAGAACAGCCCCAGGGCCTGAACCGGAGGCAGCCCGTCAGCCTTGTCCTTGATGAACAGCTTCTCGAACGTCGCGCGCATGTCGTCCTCGGCGGCACGCGCACGTTCGTCATTGCCGAAATCTCGCGCCGCGACGCGCAAGGTGGCGAATCCGTCGTGCCAACGCTGCAAGTCGAAATAAAGATCGCCGAGCTTGCGCAGGGTCGCGAGTTCCAGAACGTCTCCGCGCCACCGAAACCGCAGATACTCTAACGCGTCGATAGCGGTTTGGCGGGTCATGGCGCCGGCGGCGAGCCCTGCGTCGACGTCGGCATAAACCGCTTCGGCTCCAACCTCGCCGTTGTCGGCCTGTGAGAGCGAACTGAACATGAGATGCGCTTGCTCATAGCGCCCCTCTGCCGCATCGAGCGCGGCGCGTTCCAGCTCCGCTTCAAGCGCCAGCGTTCGCGGAAGATTTGCGGGAAGACGCGACAGATCCGCATCCGCCAACTCGATGGCGGATGCCGCCAGCTCTGCGCGGGCGTCGGCAATCAGCACCCGCGCCCGCCATTCCTTGGGATAGCGATTCACAACACCGCCCGCCTCCGCAAAATCTTTTCGGGCACCGTCCCAGTTCCACTGGGCGGCTTCGATCAGACCCCGCCAGACCGCAGCGTGGCTGTCGCCATCGAACCGGCTCCCCGCAAGCTCGTTCCGCGCATCGGCATACCGCCCCAGCATGTATTCGGCGGCGGCACGCATAACGAGAATCCCCGGATCGGACTGAAGCGCAGGATTCGCCGTTTGTATCAGATTGATCGTGCCAAGCGCTTCGGCGGCATAGCCGTTGGATAGATAGAGCTGTGCGAGCTGCAAGCGTGCCGGGCCTGCATCTTCCGGCCGCGCGGATGCCGCACGCTCCCGAAGCCGGCGTTCTGCCTCGAGAAAGCCGGTTCCGGCTGCACGCCTCCAGCGCACAAAATCCAGGAATGACGGGCTCGCGTCCGGGCTCGACAGGCCGGCCGGCGAATTGACAGACGCCTGCACCGCGGCGGCGAGAGCAAGACCTTGCGGCCGGCTGATCGTGATGCGTCCTTCCAGCGCCGCGACGGAAATGTCGTCGGCGAACGGAACGACCGCAAGGCCCGCAGCGGTCGGCAGCACCGCGAACTCCGCGTACGACCGTAGCGCCTGCGTTGCGCGGCCGAGCAATGCCGGCACGATGACCAGTGTGTCGCCGGCAGCGGGGTCGGCGATATTCAGCGCGCGGCTTGCCCCCGGCAGCAGCGTCTCGAGCCTCTGATGCGCCGGGTCTCCGCTGCGGACGAATCCGATGGCTGTCGCGCTTTGTTGGACATGAGCGGCAAGGATCACCTTCAGATCCGATCCGAAAGTGCGAACACCAATCTGTTCGGGCCGATTCAGCGAGACGCGCATCACAGATGTCCCGTTTTCGCTCGATACCGCGACCGGCAAATCCCCAAGCATCGGACCCAGATGTTTTGGATCGAATCCGGTCGGCCCGGCCAACACGATCCAGGCGGTGGTTCCGCGCACGAAGGCCGCGACCGGCAGGCTGGCAGCTTGAGGGAAATCAAGGACAACGCTGTCGCGCGTACGCCGGACCGACCCTGCTTCTTCGGGATCCGCCGGCGCGGCTTGCGCGGATGATTGCGCGGCAACCGCGGCGCCGGCTGAATTGGCGGAGGGTGCGGCCGGAACAGGCGCGACAGGCTTCGAGGACGGCGGTGCGCTGCTTTGAGTGGCGCCGTTGTCGATATCTTCTTCGCGCAACGCCGCTGCCGTCTTGAGCACGGCATCGGCTTGAGCCGCATTCGTCGCCGACGCATTCTCGGGGCCAAGCTTGTCGGGCTCGCCGGCTTTGTCGGCAGCACTATCGGCGCGGGGAGCCAGCACATCGAGAACGATTTTCGTTCCGTCGCGGAAATCGCGAGTGCCCGAGGCAGGATCGGTTTTGAGCTCGACGAGAGTGCCTTTGCCCTCGACGCGCCAACCCGGTTCCTTCACCCAGGGCGGCGCGACGGTGGTCAACGCCGTGAAGTCGGGGCGCGCCAATGCCTCGAAGCGCAAGCCGACGTGCCCGGTTCCGCGAAAGACCGTGTAAGGAACGTTTCGCGGCCAATCGAATACGAGACGCGTATACGTGGAATAGGCCCCTGCGCGTATCGGCAGAGCCGGCAGCTTTGCGACGTCGACGGCCTCATCCGGCTTGGGCGGCGGCGGTAGATCGGGAGGAAGACCCGAATAAGTTTCGGGCACGAGATCCACGGCAATCGCCGTACCGGACGAGCTCGTATGCAGGCGGACGCGCTGAGAAAGCGCGATGCGGATTGTCTGGCCGTCGGGGTCTTCGCGCACGCTCGACGCATAGGCGCCGAGCCCTTGCGCGATGGCTTGCGAGGGTATGTCCACCTTGCGGTCGAATGCGATCGTCAGCACGCCGCCCTCGAGGTCGGTCTTCGCATGCGCCGGCGGATCCAGGATGAAGTAAAGCCTGCCGAAGCCGTCGACCGTGATCGTCTTCACGCTGTCGGCATGCGCGGCACAGCAACACGACAGAAGCAATGCCGACGCCGCGGCCAGCGTTCGCCCGGGACCGCAAGACCTCATTTTGCGGCGGACAGAGTTCCGCCCGACGTTGCAGCGTCCTGCGGCTTTGTGGCAGGCGCTGTGGCGGCCGGCGCGGCAGCAGCAGGCGTTGCCGGCGGCGCCGCAACCGGCGGCGTATCGGCCGCGGCCTGTTGCGTATTCGCGGCCGGCGGCGGGGCTGCAACAGCTTGCGGGACGGGCGGCGAAATCTGCGCCGACGGCGTGTCGGTCGGCGTGAGACGATTGGCGAGCCTCACCGTCAGCTTCTGGGCGATATCCGGCTGCATCTGGGCAAGAATGGCCGCCAGGACGTCCGGTTTCATTCGGCTGGCTACGTCAAGGAGCACGTCGTCGGACAACAGATCGAAAATGCGCGCCGCATCGCGCGGCCGCATCGATGCATAGGTCTTCACGAGCGCATCGATCTGTTTCTGTTCGTCGGCGTCGCGTTCGCCCAACAGCGCCTGAATGCGGGATTGAAGCGCCTTGAGGCTGGAAATCTTGTCGTCCAGGCGCTTTTCGGCGGCCGCCATCAGCTCCTGCTGGGTCTGAAGATCGCGCGAGCGAGCATCGAGCTCGTTGCGGCGCTTCGACAGCGACGTCAAGACATCCACTTCGGCGCTGCTCGTTTCCGCGTCGTCCGCTCCCGCTGCGGCAGTCGGCTTGGCCGCCGGCGGCCCGGCCGCATAATCCTGGGCGTGCGCATCATGGACTATTCCGACAATCTTCACGGCGAACAAGACCACCCCCAGCGCTATGATGGCGGGAAGCAGGCGGACATGCGCGAGAAGTCTGCGAAGCATCATCGCACGTTCTTCAATGCTTCGGGACGCAGCGCGTCCAGGCGATTGGCGAGAACGGCAGGCGTCGTAGACCGTGCATATCCGTTTTTCATTCCGGTCTGGACCTCGATGCGCGCCGCGGCGCGTTCCCCCGAGGCGACCAGCAGCGCCAGCTCGTCGGCCATGCCTCGGGCGCGGCCGAGCCGCTCGTCCAGTGCCTCGCCCGCATTGGCGGCAGCATCCTTGAGGGCACGCATGCAGGCCCCTGCCGATATGATCGCGCCGTTGAGCTCGCCGATGGTTTGCTTGAGTCCGTCCTGACCGTTGCGCAGCATCGCGAGCCGCCGCTCCAGAATCGCGCAATAGACCAGTGTGGCCGCCAGCAGAGCGGACATCACGATCTCGACACCGAGAGAAAGCGTCATCTTAGTTGACTCCCTTCATATCGCCCGCGAAGCATCGGTGCGCTTGATCGCTTCGTCCACGCACACCGCAACCGAGGATCCCATGCGGCCCATGCAGCCTTTGAGAAGCGGAACACCGCCGCAACGCAGCTCGACCTTCGAGTTGGGGCCGGCGTTCAGCATCAACGTTTGGCCGACTTCCAAATCCATGATTTTCTTCAGCGGCATCACCTGTTCGTCGAGGATGGCGTCGATGCTGATGCGCGTCGACCACAGCTCCGTCGCCAGATGACCTTCCCAGATGGAATCGCGCCCGAATTTCTCGCCCATGAACTGCTGCAGCAGAAGCTTGCGGATCGGCTCCAGCGTTGCATAAGGCAGGAGCAGCTCGATGCGGCCGCCGCGATCCTCCATGTCGATGCGCAGCTTCACGAGGATCGCTGCGTTTGCAGGGCGGGCAATGGCGGCAAAGCGCGGATTGGTTTCGAGCCGGTCGAGCATAAAAGCGACGGGTGCAAGCGGCTCGAAGGCTTGGCACATGTCCTGGAGAATGACCTCGGTCATGCGCTGAACAAGCGTACGCTCGATCGTGGTGTAGGGCCTGCCCTCGATGCGCATGGCCGCGGTGCCGCGCCGCCCGCCCAGCAGAACGTCCACGACCGAGTAGATCAAGTTCGAATTCGACCGTGAAAAGGCCGTAATTGTCGAGCTGCTCGGCGTGAAACACGGCAAGAATAGCCGGCAGTGGTATGGAGTTGAGGTAATCGCCGAAACGGATCGACGTGATGTTATCGAGGCTGACTTCGACGTTGTCGGACGTGAAGTTGCGCAGGCTCGTCGTCATCAGCCGCACCAAGCGATCGAAAACGATCTCCAGCATCGGCAGCCGTTCGTATGAAACGAGTGCCGAGTTGATGATGGCACGGACTCCGCTCTTGTCCTGGAGCTGGTCGTCCGCCACGTCGAATCCCAGAAGGCTGTCGATCTCCTCCTGATTCAGAACGCGTTCGCCCGTGTCGGTGGAAACGAGCGGATCGGAGCCCGGCGCCGCGGCGTCGATGTCGGCTGCGATCTCTTCTGGGTTCAAGTCGTCGGCCATGGCTTGCCTTATTGAACGATCATTTCTTTGAGCAGGACGTCACGAACGGGATAGGGAGCGGCAGCGACATTGATCCGCCGCAGAAGCTCTTCTTTGAGCCGCATGATGCCCGCCGAGCCGCGCAGGTCGTCGACCCGCAGCTCCCGCAAGTAACCCTGAAACTGGTCGACGATGCGGGGCATGAGCGCCTGAATGCCGCTCTTCTCCGTCACCGCCAAGAGTTCGAGGGAAACCGAAAGCTTGAGATAGGCGGGGGAACCGTCGGCCGACTGAATGTTCACGACAAGGTCGGGCATGTCGTAGTAGGCCACCTGCGGCGGCACGAGGGGTATCGCTTGCGCCTCCGCATTCGCCGGAGCATTCGACGGCGAGTTGCCGAAGAAGAACCAAACGCCTGCGGCCACGGCGAGCATGAGCAGCAGAGCCGCGCCGCCGGCGATCAGAAGGAATTTCTTGCCAAATCGCTTCTTGGGTGTCTCCGACGCAGCGCCCTCGCCCGCATCGGCATTCTCTGTCTGGGTATTGGCTTCCGCCTTTGCCACTTCCATCACCGCCCGTTTCGCTGCGAAGCGTTAAGACGATGGTCCGGTTGTGGTTAAGAAGTGGTTCAAATGGGTCTGCCGGGTACGTCTCACCGGGCACAATTTTCCGCCACCGTCGCCGTTGCCGCGAGAAAATCCGGGAAATCTCCGGGTTTGCCTCTGGCACATTGCGTGCACCTCGGCCTGCGTGCGAAGGGCCAGAAAGGATCCGCGCGGACCATGGACAGCACCGTACTCGTCGGTCTCAGCCAGCAATTGGCAGTCTCTGCGTCAATGGACACCATCGCCAACAACCTGGCGAACATGTCCACGCCGGGCTTCAAGCGCGATATCTCGCTCTTCGAGCAATATCTGGAACCCATCAACCAAAGCGAGGGCGAAACGGGATCGAACACGCTCGCCTTGGCATGGAATGCCGGCACTTCACGCGATCTTGCGCCGGGCCACATCGAAGCGACCAACGCGCCTTACGATCTTGCTATCAACGGCAGCGGCTATTTCGTAGTCCAGACGGCAAACGGCCCACGCTACACGCGCGATGGCCACTTCACACTCGACGTGCAGGGCCGTGTGGTGACGGAGGACGGCAACCCGCTGCAGGGCGAAGGCGGCGACGTGACGATCGCGCCGGAAGACGGCAACGTGACGATCGCCAAAGACGGAACGGTCTCGGGACTGAAAGGACAGCTGGGCAAAATCCAGGTGGTCCAGTTTGCCGACGAAACCCAACTCGTCAAAGAGGGCGCCAATCTCTATTCGACCACGCAGACGCCGCAGCCAGCAACGTCCGCAACGGTGCTGCAGGGCGCTGTCGAAAGCTCGAATGTCGAGCCGGTGGTGGAGATGTCCCAAATGATCGAGGTCATGCGCGCCTATCAATCCATGACGGCCCTCATGCAGTCGCACGAGAATCTGAAACAGTCGGCCATCGACAAACTGGCCAGTACCCAAAGCTGACGGAGAAGCACATGAGAGCCTTAAGCATCGCCGCGACGGGAATGCAGGCACAGCAGACCAATGTCGAAGTAATCGCCAACAACCTGGCAAATATGAACACGACGGCCTTCAAGCAGCAACGCGCCGAGTTCGAGGACCTTCTCTACCAGAATGTCCAGCAGGTGGGCACGCAAAGCTCCGATTCCGGCACCGTCATTCCCAACGGCATTCAGCTGGGCTCGGGCGTGCGCACGTCTGCCGTGTATCGTATTCCGAGCCAGGGCGACTTGCAGCAGACCTCGAATTCTTACGACTTCGCCATTCAAGGAACCGGCTACTTCCGTATCACCATGCCGGACGGCAGCAACGCATTCACCCGCGCGGGAAACTTCGCCGTGTCTTCTTCGGGCCAACTCGTTACGCAGGACGGCTATGCCGTGGCGCCGGGAATTACGGTTCCCACGACGGCACTGAGCGTGACGGTGAATGCGCAAGGCCAGATTCAGGCGCAAATGCCCGGTCAGACGGCGCCCCAAACGCTGGGACAACTCGAGCTCGACATCTTTCCCAACCAGGCGGGGCTCAACGCGCTGGGCGGCAACCTCTACACCGAGTTGCAATCTTCCGGCGCGCCGCAGGCCGGCGTGCCCGGAGCGACCGGCTACGGCACGATCCAGCAGGGCTATCTGGAGACATCGAACGTCAATCCGGTGGAAGAAATCACGTCGCTGATCAGCGCGCAACGCGCCTATGAGATGAACTCCAAGGTCGTGACGGCCGCCGATCAGATGATGCAGACAACCTCAGGGATGTCGCAATAACATGATGAAGAAACTCTTCCTGACCGCAACCTTGTTACATGCCGCCGCGCTCGCGCCCGCTTGGGCCGACGATACGCTAACCGATGCGACGCGCATCGTCGTGCCGGCGCACGATATCGCCCGCGGCGAGATCATCGCCAAATCCGATCTTTCCTATCAGACGGTTCCCGCCATACGATCGTTGAGCGACATCGCCACATCGGTGAGCGATCTCGACGGCCGCGAGGCGCGCCGCCTGTTGCGCGCCGGCGAACCGGTGCGCAACGACGACGTGCGCCGCCCCATTCTCGTGACGAAGGGCTCGACGGTCACGATGACATTCGAAGCGCCCGGCATCACGCTCACGGCCGTGGGCCGCGCCGTCGGCGAAGGAGGGCTGGGCGAAAGCGTCGTGGTTCTCAACCCCGTCTCCTACCGGCAGGTGACAGCGACGGTGACCGGCGCCGGACAGGTGAAGGCAATCGACTCTGCGACGGTCATCACTGCATCGCAGACTCCGTGAGGAACATGAACATGAAGCCGGGCACTTTGAAGCATTGTGCAAGCCTTGCGGTGGTCGCGGGATTCTTGGGCGGTTGCACAGCGGTGGATCGCCTGAAGAACATCGGTGCCGGCCCGCCGGATTTCGCGCCGATCTCCAATCCGCAGGCGAACGCCGTGACCGCGTCGGTGCCGGTCGGTAACGCGGAGGTGAACAATTCGCTCTGGCAGCCCGGCGCCCACAGCTTTTTTCACGATCCGCGCGCCAGCCACGTCGGCGACGTCATTACCGTGGACGTAACGATCAACGATTCCGGCCAGATCACCAATACCACCAACACCGCGCGCACGAATTCCGAAAGCGCCAACATGTCGAATTTCTTCGGCCTGGAATCGCAGCTCCCCAATATTCTCAAAGGTTCCGACCCGTCCAAGCTGGTCAATCTCGGCTCGAGCGGCCAGCAGCAAGGCTCCGGTTCCGTCAATCGGTCGGAGGCCATCAACCTGACCCTTGCCGCGCTCGTCACGCAGGTGCTGCCCAACGGCAATCTGGTGATCAACGGTCACCAGCAGGTTCGCCTCAACGACGAGTTGCGCGATCTGCACATTTCAGGCGTCGTGCGCACGGAAGACATCACCAGCGACAACACGGTCAATCTGGCCCAGATCGCCGAGGCGCGCATCGCCTATGGCGGCAAGGGCCAGATCACCAACGAGCAAGAACCGCGCTATGGCGAGCAGCTGTTCGATATCCTGATGCCGTTCTGAAACTGGAACCGGGCGCTTGCAAGCGCGCTATCCGCGCGGAACGCGAGAGAATCACTGCGGCTCCGCACCGTTGGGTGCTCCGCCGCAAGCAGGCTTGGAAGCCCGCGCTCCCCGGTCAATCGTCTCTATATGCGCGCTCGCGGCGCTCGTGGCGCTCCTGCGCCTCGATCGAGAGTGTTGCGATGGGCCGGGCATCGAGCCTTTTGAGCGAAATCGGCTCGCCGGTCTCCTCGCAGAAGCCGTAAGAGCCGTCCTCCAGCCGGCGCAGAGCCGCATCGATCTTGGCGATGAGCTTGCGCTGGCGGTCGCGGGTGCGCAACTCGAGCTGACGCTCGGCTTCCGTGGCGGCACGATCGGCCAGATCGGCGTTGGGGATGGTCTCGGCTTGCAGGTTTTGGATAGTTTCGCGGCTTTCCCGAAGAATGTCGTCCTTCCAGCGGATGAGTTTGCGGCGGAAATACTCCCGCTGCTTCTCGTTCATGAAGGCTTCGCTTTCCGACGGCCTGTAGCCGGGCGGAAGATCGGTACCCATGCGCACTCCCTAAACGATAAATCGCCCCTGATAAGGATAAGCGGCCGGGGTTATACAGTCGGCCCTTGCGAAAGAGCAAATGGATTCCGTGCTCCCACCTAGCGCAAAATTTCCTTTTGTCACAAAATCTTAGCAGGTTTTAGCAGGTTCTGGCGTCGGCCTGCTCGAGCTTGGCGAGTTCCACCCGGGCGCGCAGATCGATCTCGTCCAGAATGCCCTGGAGCTTGGGATCGGCGAAGCTTTCCTGCCTGCGTCCGACCGCGGCGGCAAGCCGGTTGAGCGTCGTGCGGGGAATGCCTCCCGCCAGAAGTCCGTCGCGCACCTGATCGAGCATCTCCAACAACTGTTCGCCATGGGCCACGCCTTTGGAGCGTCCGCCTGTCGAATCGTCGAGTTCCTGAAGAACGAGGATGGTTTCGACCGCCGCGATCGGCCCCGGACCCGAGACCGTCTGTGCGCGCGGCGGTTCCCCGGCTTCGGAAGCACGAAACACGCTGTCGCTTCCGCTCGCGGTTTTGCCGACGCGGCGCGGGCTCGACGGCTCGACGCGGCCCGGACCTTTGATCTCCATGAGCTGGGTCCTATGACAACAGCCGAACATTCTCGCTTTAAGGTTAAGAGACCGATAATGCCGTCCAGAAGTCAGAATGGACGCGACACCGGCCGGGGGAAGCCCATCCGATTTCCGACTTCCGATTATGCCCGATGATAAGGGTGGCCGCCGAGAATGGCCATGGCGCGATAGATTTGCTCGCTCAGCATGGCGCGGACGAGCATGTGCGGCCAGGTCTGATTGCCGAAAGCCAGGCTCCGCCCCGCCTTTACGGCAGGACCCATGTCAAGACCGTCGGGCCCGCCGATCGCAAACGCCATGTCGCGGGCGCCTGCGTCGCGCATCGCCGCCAGCATTTCCGCGAAGGACTCGCTCGTCATCCCCTTGCCGCGCGAATCCAGCAGCACGACATGGGCGCCTTGCGGAATTTTCCCCGCAAGTCTCTCGCCTTCATCGGCGATCCGCGCGCGCGTCTCGCGAAGCTTTGAGACCGCGACCTCTTCTATGGCAACGGACGCAAATCCCAGGCGCTTGCCCATGGCCCGCGCCCGGCCGAGATAATCCTCGACTAGGGTATTTTCCGCCGTGCCGCGTCCCTGGCCGACAGCAAGAATGAGAAGCCGCATCGTGCCCGAACGAGGTTATCGTTGTGCGATCGCGCGCACGGGCTCTTCGACGGACCACATGCCTTCGAGATCGTAATAGGCACGTACTTCGGGCCTGAAGATGTGCACGATCACATCGCCGGCATCCACCACCACCCAATCGCCGCCCTCCAGCCCGCCCAAGGGCCGTGCCCCGTAGCCGGCTTCCTTAAGCCGGCGTGCGAGATGTTCGGCAATCGATGTCACATGACGTTGGGATCGGCCGCTCGCAATGACAAGGGCGTCCGCCAGAGACGAGCGGCCGTTCATGTCGATCACCGCAATCTCTTCTGCCTTGTCGTCGTCCAAGGATTTGAGGATACGGGAAAGGAGAGTGGGTTCCTTCGGTGACTTGCTGGCTGACGATTTGGGTGTCTTCGTTGCGCCGGGGCTTTTTCGAGTCAGGATATCATCCTCCGCTTGCAGCGGATACGCGCCCAGCCCGAACCTTTTCTCCCGCCTCGATCAAGGCGGCCGCCGCGCTCCGCAAATTGCACGAACAACTTAGCACAGGAGGCGGCATATTTACAGTGAAATGCTTGCCGGTCTCAGGCTCGACCCTGATTGGACGATCGCAGGGCTTCATGGGCCTTCCGGATGTCGGTGGCGCTCAGCTTGCTGCGGGGCGCATCGATAACGGCAAGGGCGGGCGGCGCCGCGTAGGCGAAGTTTGGACCCGGTGGGACTCTGGCGCGGCCATAACGTTGGCTCGCTTTGGAGAAACCCGGCGCCAGTTCGCTGCCCGGCCGCGTGACGACCGCCAGGGGGAGCATGGCGGCAATCGCAGTCCAGTCCCGCCAACGAGCAAACTGCTCGAGATTGTCGCTGCCCATCAGCCACACGAAACGAATCCCCGGAAAGCGCTTCTTCAGGGCCTTAACCGTATCGCGTGTGTAGCGCGTGCCGAAATCGTCTTCGATACCGGTGACGCGGATGCGGGGATTGTTCGCAACAGCGCGTGCCTGCGCCAGGCGATCGGCGAACCGGACCATTCCTTGAACCGGCTTCAGCGGATTTTGCGGGCTCACCATCCACCAGACGTAATCGAGATGAACCCGTTTGAGCGCCGTCTCGCTCACATGCAAGTGACCGGCATGAGCGGGATTGAACGAGCCGCCGAGAAGACCGATGCGCAGGCCCCGCGCGACCGGGCCGGGCGGCTTAATCCAGCTCACGGCCTGGTCTGACCCGTTCCGCGCACGACATATTTGAATGTCGTCAGCTGCTCGACGCCCACCGGTCCGCGCGCATGAAGCTTGCCGGTACCGATGCCGATCTCCGCTCCCATTCCGAATTCGCCGCCGTCGGCAAACTGCGTCGAAGCGTTCCACATCACGATGGCCGAATCCAGCGCAGCAAGAAAGCGCTCGGCGGCGCTTTCGTCCGCCGTTACGATGGATTCGGTATGATGCGAGCCATAGGTCTCGATGTGGGCGATCGCATCGTCCACGCCGCCCACCGCGCGCACGGAAATGACGGCATCGAGATATTCGGTGCGCCAGTCCTCTTCGGTAGCGGGCCTGGCCGCGGGAAAGACGGCACGAACGGCTTCGTCGCCGCGGATTTCGCAACCGGCGTGCGCGAGATCGGCCAGAATCGGCTCGCCGTGCGAGATCAGAACGGTCTTATCGATCAGCAGCGTCTCGGCGGCGCCGCAAATGCCGGTGCGCCGCATCTTCGCATTGAGCACGATGGCGCGGGCCATGGCCAAATCCGCCTGCTCATGCACATAGACGTGACAAATACCTTCAAGGTGAGCGAGCACCGGCACCCGCGCTTCGTCCTGCACCCGTTTCACCAGCGCTTTTCCGCCGCGCGGCACGATCAGGTCGATCGTTCCGGCGAGCCCCGAGAGCAGCATGCCCACGGCGGCGCGATCTTGAATGCCAACCAGCTGGATCGCCGCTTCCGGCAATCCGGCATGCACAAGTCCGTCGACGAGGGCGGCATGAATGGCCGCGGACGAGCGCACCAATTCCGATCCGCCACGCAAGATGACGGCGTTGCCGGACTTGAGACACAGCGCGCCCGCGTCCGCCGTCACATTAGGTCTGCTCTCGTAGATCATGCCGATGACGCCGATGGGCGTAGCGACGCGCGCGATGTCGAGACCATTGGGTCTTTTCCAGCGCGCAAGCTCGCGCCCTACCGGATCGGGCAGCGCCGCAATATCTTGCAGACTGCGCGCGACGGCTTCGACGCGGCTGGCATCCAGCGCGAGACGATCGATGAAGGCAGCGTTGAGGCCGGAAGCACGTGCTGCCGCCACATCGGCAGCACTGGCCGAAAGTATTTCGTCGATGCGCTTTCGCACCGCATCCGCCGCAGCAAGGATCGCCCGGTTCTTGCTCTCGGCCGAAGCGTTCCGCAGCACGGCGGCGGCGTGGCGCGCATTGGCACCCAGTGCATTCATCGTCTCGCACATGACATCGAGGGGTTCGGGGTGCTGGGCAATTTTCATGGCTCTCGTCCGTTCTCGTTGATCACCACAAGGTCGTCGCGATGGATCATCTCATCGCGACCGCGATAGCCCAGGATCGAACTCTATCTCCGTGCTGCGGCGGCCGGAAATACGCGCAGCATCGGACGCGCCATAGGCGACGAGGCCGCGGGCTATTTCGCGCCCACGCGCATCGCGCACGCTGACCGCGTCGCCGCGCTCGAAATTTCCTTCCACTTTCCTCACACCGGCAGGCAGGAGGCTCTTTCCTTCGGCAAGCGCCCGCACCGCGCCGGCGTCCACGGCAAGCACGCCGCTGACCGTCAGTCCGCCGGCAATCCAACGTTTGCGGGCCGCCTGAACCGACGCGCCGGCGCAAAAGCGGGTATGGCGCGCTCCTTCAGATAATCTGTTCAGAGGATGATCGACCCTGCCATTGGCGATGACGACATCGCAGCCCGCAGTGGTGGCAATCTTCGCGGCCATGAGCTTCGAGCGCATTCCGCCGCGGCCGAAGCCGGACGAGGCATCCGACGCCATGGACTCGATCTCCGAGGTAACGGCCCCAACTTCCGGGATGTGCTGCGCGGCGGGATCGCGCGTCGGATCCGCCGTGTAGAGACCGTCCACATCGGACAGCAGAACCAGCCGGTCCGCCTCCATCATCGTGGCCACCCGCGCGGCGAGCCGGTCGTTGTCGCCGAAGCGGATTTCCGCCGTCGCTACGGTGTCGTTCTCGTTGATGACCGGCACGGCGCCAAGCGCCAGCAAGGTTCTCAGCGTCGCTCGCGCATTGAGATAGCGTCGCCGCTCTTCGGTATCGGACAAAGTGAGGAGCACTTGTGCCGCGACAATGGACCGTTCGGCGAAGCTCTCCGAATAGCAGTGCGCAAGCCTGACTTGCCCGACCGCCGCGGCAGCCTGGCTTTCCTCCAGCTTGAGCGCGCCGGCGCGTAACCCCAGGGCGCGCCGGCCAAGCGCCACGGCTCCCGACGAGACGATCAGGACATCCGTTACTTGCCGTTTCAATGCCGCCGCATCGGCGCACAGGCTCTTCAACCACGCCTGGCGCAACGACCCGGTTTCGGCATCCACCAGAAGAGCGGAGCCAACCTTCACCACGACGAGGCGGGAATGGGAGAAAAGCGTCATGGCGTCCACGCACGCTCCGGTTCGCCGCTTTCTTTTTCGCGGCTGCGCCGCCGCTCGATCTCGCGCGCCAGCGCACGCAATACCGCGTCGACGCCTTGTCCCGTGGCACCGGATACAAGCAACACAGGTTTGCCGCAGGTCTTGGCGAGTGCAGCTTTCTTGCGCGCCAACGCGGCCTTGGAAATCGCGTCGATCTTGTTGAGTGCGACGATTTCCGGCTTGGCCGCAAGATCGTGTCCGTAGGCTTCCAACTCCCGGCGGATGGACTGATAGGCGCGCACGACGGCGCTCTGCGTGCCGTCGACGAGATGCAGCACGACGCCGCAACGTTCCGCGTGACCGAGAAAGCGGTCGCCCAGGCCGGCGCCTTCATGCGCCCCTTCGATCAGCCCCGGCAAATCGGCAAGCACGAAGTCCGTCGAATTGATACGCACGACGCCCAGCTGGGGCGCCAGAGTGGTGAAGGGATAATCGGCGATCTTGGGCCGCGCCTGCGACACGCGCGCCAGAAAGGTCGATTTCCCGGCATTGGGCAATCCGATAAGACCGACATCCGCGATCAGCTTCAGCCTGAGAATGATCGCCTTTTCCTCGCCCGACTGGCCCGGATTGGCGTGCCGCGGTGCCTGGTTTGTCGACGTCTTGAAATGCGCGTTGCCGAAACCGCCCTTGCCGCCCTTGAGCAACAGAATACGGGCACCCGGTTTGTCGAGATCGCAGATCAGCGTCTCGCCATCCTCTTCGCAGATCTGGGTTCCCACCGGCACGCGCAGGACGGCGTCGTCGCCATTGGCCCCAGACATTTGCTTACCCATGCCATGCTGGCCGTTCTTGGCACGCAGGTGCTGCTGGTAGCGGTAATCGATCAGCGTGTTGAGGTTCTCCACCGCTTCCGCCCATACGTCGCCGCCCCTGCCGCCATTGCCGCCATTGGGTCCGCCGAATTCGATGAACTTCTCGCGCCGAAACGAGACGCAGCCGTTTCCGCCGGCGCCGGACGCGATATAGACCTTGGCGACATCCAGGAATTTCATGTTCTCGCCATATCGGTTCGTTCGAGCGCACCCATGCGACAATAAACGGCGTGTCCGCGCGCCAGGCAATCGCGCAGTTCGACGCCCGACGGCAGACAGCCGAGCTTGGTTAGTAGCCGGCCGGCGTCGAGCCGATCAAATGCGAAGTCCACCAATGCTCGCGCGGCCTCGGTGGCATAGCCTCTTCCCCAGTAGCTCTTGCCGAGCCAATAGCCGAATTCATCCGCATCCGCGTGCGTGTACGGGTGAGGGATGCGCGACAAATTCCGCGCGACTTCGAAATCCCCTATGAGCGGCAGAAGCATGGATATGTCCGCCTCCGCGGGAGGGCGCAGGAGCAATCTCTCCGTCTCTATTCGCCAGTCCGGCATGGCGCGTCCTCTTGCGAGCAACAAAAAAGGGAGATGGCGGACCATCTCCCTCGCCGCGATGGGCCGCCCTCATGTGGCGGCCATGCCCGACCGCCGATCTAGCCTGCGTCCTTCGCCGGGCTGGCCGCGAGCACGGATACGTAGGTGCGGCGCTTGAACCCCTGGTGGAATTCGACCTTGCCGTCGCGCATGGCAAAGAGCGTGTGGTCCTTTCCCATGCCGACATTGCGGCCGGGATAGAATTTGGTGCCGCGCTGACGCACAATGACGTTGCCGGCCTCGATCGTCTCGCCGCCGAATTTCTTGACGCCCAAGCGCTGGCCTGCGGAGTCGCGTCCGTTGCGTGACGAACCGCCGGCTTTCTTGTGTGCCATTTCCTGCTCCTTCAGCTCGCGCCGATCGCCGTGATCTTCAATTTGGTAAAGGGCTGCCGGTGGCCGCGCTTGCGGTGGGTGTTCTTGCGCCGCTTTTTCTTGAACGCGACGACTTTCTCGCCCCGGCCTTGTTGCAGAATTTCGGCCTCGACAAAGGCCCCCTGCACCAACGGGGCGCCCGACTTCGGGGCTTCGCCGCCCAGAAGAAGCACCTCATCGAGCACCAGCTTGGCACCGACCTCGCCGGCGAGCTTCTCTACCGTCAGGACATCGTCCTGCACGACCGTATATTGCTTTCCGCCGGTGCGGATGACCGCGAACATAGCCGATTTCCTCGGAAACTCTCGAATTGCCGAAAGACATGAAATCCGCGGGTGTCTGCGGAAGCGGCGCAATATACTAAGGAAAATCCCCCGGTCAAGGCCCGCGATATGGCGGTTCGATGCGGAAATTGAAGGAAGTTGCGCAACGCAGCAATCAAAGCGATTGCCGCGGCGGCCTGACTTGGGATTAAATAGTCGGCCCTAAAAAACGCGGATGAGCGTTACGGGGGAACGATTCCCTGAGAGAAATGGGCGATGTAAATTGCAACGAATTGGGGCTGCTGGCCTGAAAGGTTGCAATTTGTGCTGAAAGACAATCCGCGAAGTAGCCGACAGGAGGACCTGTACCGGTCGCGGCTGGAAGCGATCATCGATCCCACGCATGAGCTGGTCAAAATGAGTTGGCTGGTGGGCTGGAGCGATTTGGCTGGCGATCTGAAACCTTACTATTGCGCCGACAATGGCCGGCCCGGGGAACCGATCCGGCTGATGGCCGGGCTGGTGTTGTTGAAAGACATGAAAGGGCTGTCGGACGAGGAAGTGTGCGAAGTCTGGCGGGAGAACCCATACTTTCAATATTTTTGCGGGGAAGAATATTTTCAGCACCGGCTGCCGGTCGAACCCCCATCTTTGAGCATTTTCAGGAAGCGGATCGGCAAGGAGGGAATGGAGCGGCTGTTGCAGGAAACGGTTCGCGTGGGGCTGAAGAGCGGGGTGATCACGGCGGGCGCCCTGCAAAAGGTCAGTGTGGATACGACGGTGCAGGAGAAGGCAATCCGCTTTCCGACGGACACGCAGCTTTGTCACAAGGCGCGCGAGGAACTGATCAAAACGGCGAAGAAGCTCGGTGTTAAACTGCGGCAAAGCTATGTGCGCAAGAGCAAGCAGGCTGTGTTTCTGGCCAACAAATACCTGGCAGCCCGGCAGATGAACCGTGGCCGCAAACAGATCAACAAAGTGCGCAATTATCTGGGCCGTGTGATCCGCGACATTGAACGCGCCATTGGCAAAGTCCCCTCGCTTGGCGGTTTATTCCAAGACGATCTGGCCAAGGCGCGGAAAATCCATGCTCAAGCGGCCGATCCGAAAACGCCGGACAAAATCTATTCCTGGCATGCGCCGGAAGTCGAATGCATCGCCAAGGGCAAAGCCCACAAGAAGTACGAATTTGGCTGCAAGGCCAGCATCGCTTCAACCAATGCCGGCAACTTCATCGTCGGCGCCATGGCCCATCACGGCCGGCCTTATGACGGACATACTCTGGCGACTGTTTTGGAACAGATCGCAAGGCTGACGGGTGTCAAGCCCGAAGAAGCGTGTGTCGATCTGGGCTATCGCGGCCATGGTCTCGAAGACGAAGACATCGAGATCATCCTCGCGCGTCAGAGGCGCGGCATGACGCCGGCCAAAAGAAAACGCCAGAAACGCCGCAATGCCATCGAGCCGATCATCGGCCACTGCAAGAACGATCGTAAAGTTGGTCCCCGCAACTGGCTCCACGGCAAACGCGGCGATCAAATCAACGCCCTCGCCATGGCGATCGGCTTCAACCTCAGGAAGATACTCAGGTGGATCTTTTTGTATCTGTTGTTCAGCCGCATCTTGGGGCAGAACATACAGAATCCGAAGTTGCTTCCAGCTTGAAACGGCGGTTTTTTAGGGCCGACTATCTAGTCGGCCCTAAAAAACGCGGATGAGCGTTACGGGGGAACGATTCCCTGAGAGAAATGGGCGATGTAAATTGCAACGAATCGGGGCTGCTGGCCTGAAAGGTTGCAATTTGTGCTGAAAGACAATCCGCGAAGTAGCCGACAGGAGGACCTGTACCGGTCGCGGCTGGAAGCGATCATCGATCCCACGCATGAGCTGGTCAAAATGAGTTGGCTGGTGGGCTGGAGCGATTTGGCTGGCGATCTGAAACCTTACTATTGCGCCGACAATGGCCGGCCCGGGGAACCGATCCGGCTGATGGCCGGGCTGGTGTTGTTGAAAGACATGAAAGGGCTGTCGGACGAGGAAGTGTGCGAAGTCTGGCGGGAGAACCCATACTTTCAATATTTTTGCGGGGAAGAATATTTTCAGCACCGGCTGCCGGTCGAACCCCCATCTTTGAGCATTTTCAGGAAGCGGATCGGCAAGGAGGGAATGGAGCGGCTGTTGCAGGAAACGGTTCGCGTGGGGCTGAAGAGCGGGGTGATCACGGCGGGCGCCCTGCAAAAGGTCAGTGTGGATACGACGGTGCAGGAGAAGGCAATCCGCTTTCCGACGGACACGCAGCTTTGTCACAAGGCGCGCGAGGAACTGATCAAAACGGCGAAGAAGCTCGGTGTTAAACTGCGGCAAAGCTATGTGCGCAAGAGCAAGCAGGCTGTGTTTCTGGCCAACAAATACCTGGCAGCCCGGCAGATGAACCGTGGCCGCAAACAGATCAACAAAGTGCGCAATTATCTGGGCCGTGTGATCCGCGACATTGAACGCGCCATTGGCAAAGTCCCCTCGCTTGGCGGTTTATTCCAAGACGATCTGGCCAAGGCGCGGAAAATCCATGCTCAAGCGGCCGATCCGAAAACGCCGGACAAAATCTATTCCTGGCATGCGCCGGAAGTCGAATGCATCGCCAAGGGCAAAGCCCACAAGAAGTACGAATTTGGCTGCAAGGCCAGCATCGCTTCAACCAATGCCGGCAACTTCATCGTCGGCGCCATGGCCCATCACGGCCGGCCTTATGACGGACATACTCTGGCGACTGTTTTGGAACAGATCGCAAGGCTGACGGGTGTCAAGCCCGAAGAAGCGTGTGTCGATCTGGGCTATCGCGGCCATGGTCTCGAAGACGAAGACATCGAGATCATCCTCGCGCGTCAGAGGCGCGGCATGACGCCGGCCAAAAGAAAACGCCAGAAACGCCGCAATGCCATCGAGCCGATCATCGGCCACTGCAAGAACGATCGTAAAGTTGGTCCCCGCAACTGGCTCCACGGCAAACGCGGCGATCAAATCAACGCCCTCGCCATGGCGATCGGCTTCAACCTCAGGAAGATACTCAGGTGGATCTTTTTGTATCTGTTGTTCAGCCGCATCTTGGGGCAGAACATACAGAATCCGAAGTTGCTTCCAGCTTGAAACGGCGGTTTTTTAGGGCCGACTAAATAGTGCGCCGCCAACCCATGAGGAGAAACCGGCCAATGCGATGGCTTCTCAGTGCAGGCGCAATTTTATCCGGCGTTTGCTTGTTTGCGCTCAATGCAGCTGCCGACCAAATGACACCTGTCGGCCGCTGGCGCGCCGTTAGCGACAAGACAGGCAACGTAACCGGTATTATCGAAATTACCGCGGTCGGCGATTCGCTGGAAGGCAAGATCGTGAAGTCCATTCGGGACCCCGACGACGATCCGCCAGACACCATTTGCAGCAAATGCGACGGGCCGGACAAAAACAAGCCCATCCTCGGGCTCACGATCATGAAGGGCTTCCACAAGGACGGCAACAGCTGGGACGACGGCACGATCCTCGATCCGCGCTCGGGCGACGTCTACAGCGCCGAGATGCACGTGAGCGACGACGGACGAAAACTGTTCCTGCGCGGCTATCTCGGCATCTCGCTGCTCGGCCGTACGGAGACTTGGCTCAGGGCCGAATAGACGGGTCCGTCGCGCACAAAAAGAAGCCCCGCGCAGCGAGGCGCGGGGCTTCTCATGTTGGTGATGGCGGGGTTTGGCGCGTGTCTTGTTTCTGCCCTTTGCTGACCTGGCAGCGACCGACTCTCCCGCGGCTTGAGCCGCAGTACCATAGGCGCTGGGGGCTTTAACGGCCGAGTTCGGGATGGGATCGGGTGGAATTCCCCCGCTAGGACCACCAGGTCAGCAAAAAGCAGAAGACAGAATACGGAGTACAGGTATCGGAACAGAAACCCTTTCTGATCCCTGTATTCCGCGCGCGAAGACACTCAAACTATTGCAACCGGCAAGGCCGCGCGGCTCACGCGCGTGGCCTCATTACCGGACATGGAACGGTGCTGGCGAACAAGCGCCAATCGAGCGATTAGGACCAGTAAGCTCAACGCATTGCTGCGCTTACACGCCTGGCCTATCGACGTGGTAGTCTTCCACGGCTCTCAAGCGAAACCTGGTTTTGAGGTGAGTTTCCCGCTTAGATGCTTTCAGCGGTTATCTCGTCCGCACATAGCTACCCGGCAATGCGGCTGGCGCCACAACCGGTCCACCAGAGGTGCGTCCATTCCGGTCCTCTCGTACTAGGAACGGGTCCTCTCAAGTTTCGAACACCCACGGCAGATAGGGACCGAACTGTCTCACGACGTTCTAAACCCAGCTCACGTACCGCTTTAAATGGCGAACAGCCATACCCTTGGGACCTGCTCCAGCCCCAGGATGCGATGAGCCGACATCGAGGTGCCAAACCGCGCCGTCGATATGGACTCTTGGGCGCGATCAGCCTGTTATCCCCGGCGTACCTTTTATCCGTTGAGCGATGGCCCGTCCACGAGGGACCACCGGATCACTATGACCGACTTTCGTCTCTGCTTGGCCCGTCGGCCTTGCAGTCAGGCAGGCTTTTGCCATTGCACTCAACAACCGATTTCCGACCGGTCTGAGCCTACCATCGCGCGCCTCCGTTACTCTTTGGGAGGCGACCGCCCCAGTCAAACTGCCCACCATGCATGGTCTTGGGCCCTGTTTCGAGCCGCAGTTAGACATCAGGAACACAAAGGGTGGTATTTCAAGGACGGCTCCACGAAACCTAGCGGCCTCGCTTCAACGCCTACCACCTATCCTACACATCACATCCCTAATGCCAGTGCAAAGTTGCAGTAAAGGTGCACGGGGTCTTTCCGTCTGACCGCGGGAACCCCGCATCTTCACGGGGAATTCAATTTCGCTGAGCCGGTGTTGGAGACAGTGGGGAAGTCGTTACGCCTTTCGTGCAGGTCGGAACTTACCCGACAAGGAATTTCGCTACCTTAGGACCGTTATAGTTACGGCCGCCGTTTACCGGGGCTTCGATTCGACGCTTTCACATCTCCTCTTAACCTTCCGGCACCGGGCAGGCGTCAGACGCTATACGTCATCTTTGGATTTCGCAGCGCCCTGTGTTTTTAGTAAACAGTCGCCACCCCCTGCTATGTGCCCCCGGCCAATGCTTGCGCAACAGCCGGGCCCTCTTCTTCCGAAGTTACGAGGGCAATTTGCCTAGTTCCTTCAACACCGTTCTCTCAAGCGCCTTAGCATACTCTGCCAGTCCACCTGTGTCGGTTTGGGGTACGGTCTGAACGCGGGGGCTATTTCCTGGGACCCCTTCCCTGCCCGGTCAATCCAGTAAGACCGAACAGGTTACGGAATCCGTCACCACCCGCAGGCCCAGGAATGTTTACCTGGTTCCCATCGACTACGCCTTTCGGCCTTGCCTTAGGGGCCGGCTAACCCTGCGCAGATTAACTTGACGCAGGAACCCTTGGACTTCCGGCGAGAGGGTCTCTCACCCTCTTTATCGCTACTCATGTCAGCATTCTCACTTGCGATACCTCCAGGATCGGTCGCCCTTTCCCTTCGCAGGCATACGCAACGCTCTGCTACCGTTCGTCTTGCGACGAACCCAAAGCTTCGGCACGTGGCTTGAGCCCCGTTACATTTTCGGCGCAAAGTTCCTTGTTTAGACCAGTGAGCTGTTACGCTTTCTTTAAATGATGGCTGCTTCTAAGCCAACATCCTGGTTGTTTTGGGATCCTCACATCCTTTCCCACTTAGCCACGATTTGGGGGCCTTAGCTGTTGGTCAGGGTTTTTTCCCTCTTCACGACGGACGTTAGCACCCGCCGTGTGTCTGCCATGCTCAGCACTCATCGGTATTCGGAGTTTGGTTAGGTTTGGTAGACGGTGAAGTCCCCTAGCCCATCCAGTGCTCTACCCCCGATGGTGATACATGACGCGCTACCTAAATAGCTTTCGCAGAGAACCAGCTATCTGCAAGTTTGATTGGCCTTTCACCCCTAGCCACAACTCATCCCCGACTTTTTCAACAGGCGTGGGTTCGGCCCTCCAGTGCGTGTTACCGCACCTTCAGCCTGGTCATGGCTAGATCACTTGCTTTCGGGTCTCATCCGTCTAACTTAATCGCCCTATTCAGACTCGGTTTCCCTACGCCTCCACCTTACGGCTTAAGCTTGCTAGACAGACGAACTCGCTGACCCATTATACAAAAGGTACGAAGTCACCCAGCCACCAAATCAATCCTCCACTTCCCGCAGTCGCTTCAATGGCGCCTGCTTGGTGCGACCATGACCCTTTAAGACGCGCTCGCGCTTTCGCGCGGCTCCTTCGGATCGATAGGCTTCGTAATAGAACAATGTCTACACGCGGCCTTTGGTCGAGGCGTTCTTTCCTTCGTTGTGTTGCGTAAAGCGCAACTTCAGATCGGACGGATATCCGACGTAGAAGTGATCTTCGCTCTTCAAAACGTAGACGTAGAACATGCACAATCTCGATTGATTTGGAGGCTGGGCTCCTTCTGTTTGTAGGCGTCCGGTTTCAGGTCTCTTTCACTCCCCTTGTCGGGGTGCTTTTCACCTTTCCCTCACGGTACTTGTTCGCTATCGGTCGCACACGAGTACTTAGGCTTGGAGGGTGGTCCCCCCATGTTCAGGCAGGATTTCACGTGTCCCGCCCTACTCGAGGATCTTCGCTTTTTCTACCCGTAAGGGGCTATCACCCGCTATGGCTGCTCTTTCCAGAGCATTTCGGTTCTTAAACGAAGACCACTGGCCTCATCCGCGTTCGCTCGCCACTACTAACGGAGTCTCTGTTGATGTCCTTTCCTCCGGGTACTGAGATGTTTCAGTTCCCCGGGTTTGCCTCTTTGACCTATGGATTCAGTCAAAGATAACCCTTGCGGGTTCGGTTTCCCGATTCGGAAATCCGCGGATCAAAGGGTGCTCGCCCCTCCTCGCGGCTTATCGCAACGTGCTACGTCCTTCATCGCCTGTGTGCGCCAAGGCATCCCCCAGACGCCCTTGCTATACGCTTGATCGCTCAGCATTCGTTCCATGTCCGGAAATGAAGCCAGGCGCGGAAGCAAAAGCTTCCGTGCGCGGACCACATTCCGGAAATGGCATGTATGCGATCAGATTGAGTGTCTTATGGATCAACCGGTTGTGCAAACCGGCTAACCCCGCCTTCACAATGTCTAAAGAACAGGGATCGGGGCTCAGGGAAACCTGAGCCGATCCAATTCCGTGTTTCCGTCGATGATTAATTCGCGGGTAGCAGCGAATTCTGCGAAAAGTGGCCTGCCGAGCCGAAGCGCGAGGGCTGGTGGAGCCGATCGGGATCGAACCGACGACCTCAAGCTTGCAAAGCTCGCGCTCTCCCAACTGAGCTACGGCCCCGGATTCGAAAATCAACTGGCTTGCCAACCAAGGCGCGCGGGCAGACGGCCCGCCTTCGCCTTTCGGCTACGGCACGGCAGCCTTCACGCGGCTATCGAGCGCGAAGGCTGGTGGGCCCGGGACGAGTTGAACGTCCGACCTCACGCTTATCAGGCGTGCGCTCTAACCACCTGAGCTACGAGCCCATGCGCGCTTTGCGCGCAGAATCCAGAGAACAGAATCCAGAAGTCAGAACGCCGGTCGAACATGAAGTCAGAGCGCGTCATAAGCCGTTCCGGCTTCTGACTTCTGACTTCTGACTTCTGCGCCGCTTCGCGGCGCATCGACGGAAAGGAAGGGAAACGAAGGCGGCGGCGGCGGTCCGGAACAGTTCACGGACACGGTGTGAGACACCGGCCGGGAATACTGTCCCATGTGTCTAAGCTCGGAGGTAGAACGATTTCAGCCGTCATTTCTGACTTCTGATTTCCGACTTCTGACTTCCGAATCCTTAGAAAGGAGGTGATCCAGCCGCAGGTTCCCCTACGGCTACCTTGTTACGACTTCACCCCAGTCGCTGACCCTACCGTGGCCGGCTGCCTCCTTGCGGTTAGCGCACCGTCTTCGGGTAATGCCAACTCCCATGGTGTGACGGGCGGTGTGTACAAGGCCCGGGAACGTATTCACCGCAGCCTGCTGTTCTGCGATTACTAGCGATTCCACCTTCATGCACCCGAGTTGCAGAGTGCAATCTGAACTGGGACGGCTTTTTGGGATTAGCTTGCTCTCGCGAGTTAGCTGCCCACTGTCACCGCCATTGTAGCACGTGTGTAGCCCAGGGCGTAAGGGCCATGATGACTTGACTTCATCCCCACCTTCCTCCGGCTTGTCGCCGGCGGTCCCTCTAGAGTGCCCAACTAAATGCTGGCAACTAAAGGCGAGGGTTGCGCTCGTTGCGGGACTTAACCCAACATCTCACGACACGAGCTGACGACAGCCATGCAGCACCTGTCTCTGCGCCCCTTGCGGGGAAACCGGATCTCTCCGGCGAGCACAGGATGTCAAGCCCTGGTAAGGTTCTGCGCGTTGCGTCGAATTAAACCACATGCTCCACCGCTTGTGCGGGCCCCCGTCAATTCCTTTGAGTTTCAACCTTGCGGCCGTACTCCCCAGGCGGGACGCTTAATGCGTTAGCTGCGCCACTGACAGGCAAGCCTGCCAACGGCTAGCGTCCATCGTTTACGGCGTGGACTACCAGGGTATCTAATCCTGTTTGATCCCCACGCTGTCGCGCCTGAGCGTCAGTAACGGTCCAGTGAGCCGCCTTCGCCACCGGTGTTCTTCCCAATATCTACGAATTTCACCTCTACACTGGGAATTCCACTCACCTCTACCGTACTCAAGCTCCACAGTTTCAAAGGCAATTCCAAGGTTGAGCCTTGGGCTTTCACCCCTGACTTGAGGAGCCGCCTGCGCGCGCTTTACGCCCAGTAATTCCGAACAACGCTAGCCCCCTTCGTATTACCGCGGCTGCTGGCACGAAGTTAGCCGGAGCTTCTTCTGCGGGTACCGTCATTATCGTCCCCGCCGAAAGAGTTTTACAACCCGAAGGCCTTCATCACTCACGCGGCATGGCTGGATCAGGGTTGCCCCCATTGTCCAAGATTCCCCACTGCTGCCTCCCGTAGGAGTCTGGGCCGTGTCTCAGTCCCAGTGTGGCTGGTCGTTCTCTCAAACCAGCTACCGATCGGAGCCTTGGTGGGCCGTTACCTCACCAACTAGCTAATCGGACGCGGGCCAATCCCTCGGCGATAAATCTTTGCCGTTGCCGGATCATACGGTATTAGCCCAAGTTTCCCTGGGTTGTTCCGTACCGAAGGGCATGTTCCCACGTGTTACTCACCCGTCCGCCGCTCCCCTTGCGGGGCGCTCGACTTGCATGTGTTAAGCCTGCCGCCAGCGTTCGTTCTGAGCCAGGATCAAACTCTCAAGTTATGATCCTGAGCCATAACCAAACGCTCACGTCGTTGTTCGCAAACTGACATGACGGAGTTGGATCGCGTATCCGGCCCATGGGGACCGGGCGCGACCCGATTCATGTCTATTGCTAAAGAACGCGAGCGTTCGGAATGCTCGATTGGTTGCGCCCAAGGCTTACGCCTTGAGCAAACGACCGAGCCGCCGCCCACGTTCCCCTTCCTCGAATCACAATGTCAAAGAGCCGTCTCCGGAACGAAATTCCATTATACCAGAGACATGACGCCGCCCGCAAGATGGCCCGGCGGGCGGCGTGGGCGCGGTATATAGGCGGGCGGTTAATAGCTGTCAAACGGGAAATCGTCGAAAGACCGGAATTTTTGCGATAGTCGCGAACAAGCTCCACCTAGTGGTCGGCGCCCGCCCCATACTCAATGAATGGTGGTCAAAAGGCTCGGTGGAGGACTTCGCTGCCCGGGTCGCAACAGGTTGTTAACGTGCCGACGCTCGCAACCGGCATTTCGCGGACTATCATCCCGGCGGAGGGGCGATTGAATCTCAAGCAAGCAACCCAAGACCTGCTGCATCATCTGGCCCGGCGTCCGGGCCGCGATGAGGTTGAGGCCGATTTTCGCCAGCTTCTGATCGAGGAGTTCGCGGCCGAACTCGACGCATTGATCGGCCGCACGGTCTTCGAGGCCAAGCAGAACCTCGACCGCGAATGGGCGGACGTCGAGCGTCGCCCGACTACATCGCCGATCGCGAGCGCGAGACGGGCGAACGCTTCGTCGGCATCGCTTCGGACGGACTGAGGTGGGCGGTCTTCGAGCGCCAAGGCGATGCGTTGATAACGCGCGCCAAAAAAATTCTCGACCCTGAAAAAGGCGCGGAATTTCTCGCCTGGCTGGGCGGCGCGATTGCGATTCCCGTGTATCTGGGCGACGCACTTCAGCTTTCCATCAGGCCCATGATGGATACCCAGGAGCTCATCATCGGGGCGCTGCATGCCGCTTCCCTCGCCGGCTGGACGCGCAAGCAGGTCGAGACGCAACTGGAGCAGGTCATGCACGAGCATTTCGTGCGTATCGCGGGATTACGAAGGGCCAAAGAAATCGGGCGCGTCGAGGAACTGGCGATCTCGGAACTCGGCACCGCCTACGAAACATACGATGAGCTGCGGCGCGAAAAGTGCAATTCGATCTGGAGCTACGTCGCTCGCAATTTGTCTCGTCCGCTGGCGCTCTCGGCGGGCGGCGGATGGGCCAATGTTGTCGTCGGCAATCCGCCCTGGCTTGCCTTTCGCTATATGAACGGCGATTTGCAAAAACGGCTTCGCGAGCGTGCAAACGCAGAGCGGGTTTACATGGGAGGACGATTTGCGACGCAGAACGACCTCTTCGCCCTGTTTACCGTTCGCGCGGCGTCGCTTTACCTTCGTTCGGGCGGCAAAATCGCATTCGTTCTTCAGCTGGCGGCGCTGACTCGATGCCAATTCGAAAAGCTTCGCACCGGCGCCTTCGCCAGTGTAAAAATTGCCTGGGACGAGACATGGACCGTCGAGCCCGTCTCGGCGCGTTGCCTCTGCCGTCGTGCGTCGTATTCGGGCGCAAACGCGCCAAAGCCAATTTCCGCTGCCGAGGTTGCGCGTCGTGTACGCTGCATCGGGATCGATTCCGGCGGCATGCTTGATCCGCGACGCATCGGTTATCGAGCACAAATTGTATTGGAGCGCATTGGGCTCCCAGGACGAGGCGTACTACCTGATCGCAATTCTGAATAGCGAGACCGCTCGGTCGCGCATAGCCGCCCTGCAATCGCGCGGCCAATGGGGTGCGCGCGATTTCGACAAGGTGATGTTCACGCTGCCCATTCCCCGCTACGAGGAAAAAAAACGAGTTGCATCGCGACATTGCCGCTGCCGCGCGCGAGGCAGAGAAGGTCGCCGCGGATATCGAATTACCGGATGCGGTCAAGTTCCAGCGAGCGCGCAAACTGGTTCGCGATGCCCTGGATGAAGCCGGTGCCGCAAGCAAGATCGGCAGCCTCGTGGCAAAGCTTCTGGACGGAAAAAGCTGAAAACGGCCGGCGCGAAGACCAAGTCAGTAGATATTAGAGCGGGATGAATTTAGTTTCGTACAACAAACTGCCCACCTCCCTTGGCGATACCGGCCGCGTCGTAAAGCTCCGGGCGGAACCCGACGAGCAATTTGCCACCACCGAGATCGAGCACCGGACGCTTGATCATCGAGGGCTGCGCCAGCATCAGCGCAATCGCCTTGCGCGCGTCCAGACCGGCCTTCTTGTCTTCGGGCAGCTTCTTGAAGGTCGTGCCGGCGCGATTGAGCAGCGTCTCCCAGCCCAGCTTGCTCACCCAGCCTTCGAGCACGCCCCGCTCGATCCCGGCGATCTTATAATCGTGGAACGCATACGCGACCTTGTGCGCCTCGAGCCAGGCGCGCGCCTTCTTCATCGTGTCGCAGTTCTTGATGCCGTAAATCGTCACCGTGCGTGCCATGCCATCTCCCGATAGTCCTGTTGCCGGAGGCGCGTGCCGCCATTGCGATCCCGCCGGCCCTGACATACCACAACCCTGCGATCCTACCCGTGTGTGAGACATGAGCATCCGTCCCCTCGCCGGCCGCCGCGTGATCGAGCTGGGCACCATGGTCGCAGCACCTTTCGCGACGCATATCCTGTCGCAGCTCGGCGCGGAGATCATCAAGGTCGAGCCCCCCACAGGCGATACCACGCGCGCCCTGGTGCGCGGCGGACCGAGCGGCACCTTCATCGCCTACAACCACGGCAAGAAGAGCATCGCCATCGACCTCACCGTGCCGGAGGGCCTCGACGCGTTCAACCGGCTGGTGGCTTCCGCCGACGTGCTCATTCACAATCTGGCGCCGGGCTCCGCCCGCAAGCTGCACGTCGCGGCCGAGGATCTCGCGGCCGTCAACCCGAAGCTCGTCTACTGCCATATCCGCGGCTATGCCGCCGGACCTTTGGAGGAGGAGCTTGCGACCAATCCCGTCGCCGAAGCCTCCACCGGCGTGATGGCCGACCACCGCATCGATGGCAGGCCGAGCCGGCTGGGCCCCTCCTATCACGACCAGTTCGCCGGCGCTTATGCGGTCATCCGCATTCTCGCGACGTTGCTCGAGCCCGCGCCGTCGCCCGAGGATCGCCGCATCGCGATCGGCCTCTACGAGACCGGGCTGCATGTGGCGGGCCGCGATCTTGCCGGCGTGCAGCTGAAGATGCAGCTGTTGGGCCGCCCCGAACGGGAAGGCGGCGGCGAGTTCAGCATGCCCGGCTACGGCGCCTATCGGACCAATGACGAGCGCTGGGTTTACCTCCTCGTTCTGACGGATGCGCACTGGCAGAAGCTTGCGCGCGCGCTCGCCATGCCCGAAGCCCTTGACCCCGAACTCGCACAGCTCAGGCAGCGCAAGAAGCAGCGCGAACGCGTCGAAGCGGCCGTGCGGGCGGCCGTCGGCAAGCTGAGCTATGACGAAGCAGCCAAGCGCTTGCGCGACGCAGGCATCGGATTCACCGAGGTACTGCCGGTCGAGCGCGTGCTCGAAACCCCGCAGGCGCGCCAGCCGGGCAAGTTGCGAACGCTCAGCTTCCGCGGCTTGCAGTTCGAGTTGCCGGAATTTCCCGGACAGAGCGAATGCGAGCCGGGCTCACCGCCGCCGCAATTGGGCGAGCACACGGTGGAGGTTCTGCGATCGCTCGGATTTGACGCGCAGCAATGCGCGGCACTTCTGCAGCATGGCGCGGTTGTCGAGGCCCGGCCCGACGCCTTCGCCTGGGCGCCGGTCAAGCGCGAGAGCTAGACCACGATGAATTCAGGTAGAATCGAACCCAACCGAGCGCGCCTCCCCTAGAGCGGGATGAGATTAGATTGGATCGCGCATGAGGCATCGCACCCGCCTCCCTCTTGCGGCAGGGCTATTGCTTTTGCATTGCTGCTGGGAGCGCGGACGTCCTCGTCCGCCATTGACGGTGAGGCACATTGATGATTGCGAACATCTGGGATGCGTTAACATCATATGCGGACGAGGACGTCCGCGCTCCCAGGAGGCGTTCATCTCTTCTGCCAAAAGCGATAGTCCTCCGGGGAGGTGGGTTGAAGCTTGTGATTTCACATGAAAGTCCGATGCTCTAGTGTGTATACTTAGTCTCATCCCGCTCTAAGCAGTCGCGGCGTTGCGCGCGGTCGCCATCGCGATCTTCATCGCGGCGGTGCCGCCGCCATCGACCAGAATGTCGGCACCGGAAATGAAGCCCGCAGCGTCGCTGGCGAGGAATTGGGCCGCCAGGGCAATGTCCATGGCGGTACCGATCCGCCCGACAGGGGTGACATCGAGCAGCTGGGCGGCGACGGCAGTTTTTTCCAGCTCCGAGCGCCCCATCGGCGTGAAAATCATCCCCGGCGAGAGGCTGACGATGCGTGCCCCGCGCGGACCCCATGCGATCGCGCGTCGCTGGCAGAGCGCGATGACCGCGCGCTTGCTCAGTGAATAGCTGATGCCGCCCGGCGACGAGGCGCCGCCCATTTTACCGATGATCGCCTCGACCATATCGAGGAATCCGGGCTTGAGCGGGTCGGCAAGAACAGCATCCACTTCCGGCACGGCAGGGATCATGTGCCCGGCCGACGAAGCAATCAGCACCGCGACCGATCCCGGCGCCAGCACGGGTTCGACCGCCCGCAACAGCTTCTCGGTCGCGACGAGATTGGTCTGCATGATGGCCCGCCAGTCGGCCTGCGACGGCGAAAGACCGGCGGTGTGGACCAGCGTGAAAGGCTGGCCCTTGGAGACTTCGCCGGCGAACGCTGCGAGCAGCGTCTCGTCCGACATGTCGCCGGCATGGGCGCGGACGGTGAAGCCGTCGGTTTGCAATTCCCCGGCAAAGCGTTCGAGCGCCGCGGCTACGACGTCGGTCAGCACGAGATCGTACGTCGTCCCGAACAGTCTGGCGCAGGCGCGACCCATGCCGCCTGCGGCGCCGGTGATCAGGACCTTGCGGCGGGGAATCGGTTGCATTTTTGAACTCCCGTAATTCGTTTGCCGAAGACTATCGCATGCGGCTTCGCGGCCATAAGCAACATTTTCTCACGCGGAGGCACGCGCCTTGCGCGCGTCGAGATCTTTTTTACCACGAAGCACACGAAGGACACGAAGAACACCAAGGGAGCCGGGGATGACCTCGCGCGAAGCGCGATAAAGCGATTGACGAAAATGATGCGCCTTCGGCGCTAGCCCGCGATGCGTCGTGCCTTTCTTCGTGTGCTTCGTGGTGAATCTTTTCTCCGCGCCTCCGTGCCTCCGCGTGAGAATAAATCGGCCACACAGCCTCGATCTCTATGCGACAGCCAGGCCCGGCGGCGTCACGTCTTCTTCTGCCAGGTGCCTTCTGTGCTGCCCATCACCAGCGCAGCGTTGCTCTCCGTCGCCTTGGCACGATCGGTCGTGGCGAGATCCCGGAAGCGCGCCTGCATGCTGGGCACCACCACGACCGGGCCGTTGGCGAGATTTTCCAGCGCCAGCCAGGCGACAACGTCAGGCTGGTCCGCCGCGTTCTTGCGGTACACGATGCCCAGACGCGCCATGGCCTGGGTTTCCGTCGAGCCGACGACCACGTGCAGGAGGCGCGGGTTCGCTCATGTCGGCTCCCTGAGGACGGCGTAGGAAGGATCGGAGTGGTCGCGCGCGGCTCGCTGGTGCTCGCCGATCGGCGTCATCTGCGAAAGCGCGTCGAAGTCGATGACGCACTCGCGTTTGTCGATCGCCCAATGTCCGCCGCGGCGCGACCATTCGTCGACGTAGCGCGCCCAGATTTGCCGCTGCACGATCTTCTCGCCGTCGCGAGATCTCAAGGTCGCCGTGACATAGGCTTCGCTGCCGGCGCGATCGCCATGGACGTCGATGAGGATGTTGGCGACCTGGTGCGAATGGTACAGGAACTTGCGGTGCTCCTCGCAGACGAAGTCGATCCAGCCGCGGCCGCTGCCCTTGTAGATGCTGAAATCGGCAGTGCTGTCCGAGTGGAAGACGCTGTGGCCCAGGGCCACGTCGAGCCGGTCGACCGAGCGGCAATAGCGGTAAATCTGCTCGGTAATCGCGAGCTTGTCCGCAACGTCTTGCTCGGTCATCTCTGCTCTCCCTGAAGCGGCTTGTTTTGTGGGGCTTCCTCTTTAGGAACAGGTTATCGTCTTTATAAAAGGTCCGCACGATGTGACGCGTCGGTTGTCCTCGAACGGCTGTTGGCCGATTTCTGGTCCGATGTGCGGACCCTGCGAGGCGAGAAATGAGCAATGTGAAGATCACGGTCGGTGGGGCGGTGGACGAAGAAACTTCGCGGCGATCGTCGACGCCTGGCACCGTGCCGAGCCCGGAGAGACCTTTCATGAGCGCCATTTGGCGTTCGAGAGCTGGGACGCTCTTGCCCGCATCCTGACGGGAAAGCGGATGGAGTTGTTGCATTACGTCCGCCGGCACAAGATGACGAGCGTGAGGGCGTTGGCGAAGGCGCTGGGGCGCGACTACAGCAATGTCCATGCAGACGTCCAGGCGCTTACAACCGCAGGGCTTCTCGACACCGCCGATGGAGGCGTGCAGGCCGACTACGACGTGATCGAAACCAAGATCGCCATTTGAAACTCACCGACCATGAGCAGCTGCGCGAGCAGGCTGCCGACTTCCAGGCGGTTACGTTTGCGCAAACCAGCAGTCAGCTGGCACATGGAGAATTTCACGACAGTTAATGCAAGACACGAGGGAATGTAGTTCACGTCACGGAATTGTAGTTTGACTGCAGGATCTGTTGTCACTCTGACTCCGATCCTGCCCTGTTTATCCTCTCCCTAACGGAAAAATCGGCAATGATCGAAGTTCCCTCGCGGACAACGCGCGCGGTTCGGAAGGAATAAGGTCGACACTTCTCGCTGCCCTAATCCCCACGTAAAAACCGTAGTCAAGCATCAACGCAATAAATCGTTTTCCGGCCTTGTGAGGCGTAATTCCCTCATGCAAAACGTGCACAAGCCGCAGAGCGGCAAGCTTCTGCATCAATTGATATCGCGCATTCGTATTCTTAATCTCCACCAGAAAAGCATTCTTCCGCTTTTCTGTTATACAAAAATTCTTCACTTCCGCCAGTAAATCTTGCACCTCCTGCTGACCACCACTGCTATCTTTCTCGACATCCTTCAATTTTTCTTCGGCCATTTCCGACGCTGCGGCATTAATACTCGTTACTGACACAACTTTCTGACTTTTCGCAATAGCCTTCGAAATCCCGATCGAAAACAAATTCAGTGAATCTCTTGGAACGCCGGCGGCTACCAAAACCAATCGCGAAAGCACTGCGTCTCCAGAAATGTAAAGGATATCCGGCAAGCCACAGTACTGTGCATGAGCGTTAAGAATACTTATTATGTGCTGCTTAGATTTATCTGGCATCGTCAGGTTGAGATCTAAATTCAATACCTGAGCATCATGCGGTGCCTGGAGGCCAGTTTGTTTTGTGCTATCCCATAAGTTTGTTAGGAATCCTATTCCAGATGTCTTTATAAATGCGTTGTTTCCTCTGGTAAACTTATATACGTAGCCAAGGACAACTGGTTGGAGGGACTCACTAACCACATGGATGTCGTCGAGGAAAATTGTTAAAGGGTTGTCTGGCGTTCCGATTTCGCCAATCATTCTCCTAATACGTGGTACAAGTCGGTCACACTTGCCAAGTACGTTTTTCCCGCCAATTTCTGCAATTTGATCAAGCTCTTTAGCCAATTGATCGACGGTCGATTTCTGCGTGCCAGCGTCGCTGAGTTCATAAAGGATCGCCGATATCACCGTAGGTACAACGCTCTCGTCTGAACGGTTGGCGTAAGTCTGCATCGCAACCCAACTGTGCACGCCACCATTTCTTTTCGAGATATGCATGGCATATGCGAGGAGACTAGATTTTCCAGCTCCGCGTCGACCGTACACCGCGTAGTTCGCATTTGCCGTGATTTGCTGCTCAAATCCGGACACGGAAGTGGTGTAGCGTTCAAAAAAACCTTTTTCGAAACTGTGCTGGTCTATTGTGAGATTCTCAGCGATCGCATTTCGCAGTAGCTGCGTCTCGGGGAGCCGAAGGCGTTCCTTGGGAGCAGCACTTCTTCTTTGCACGGTGGAACGCTCTTTAAATATATTGTCATCGGACAATTTGGAAACGATCTCATTATGCACGCGAAATTGTCGGTTTGACGGCTTTGCGAATTCGATGATCAAGTACGGACCGTCCGGGCGTTCCTTGACGTAATGGCTAGGTTTAGTTCCCCCAAGCCGCTTGGCGTATGCGTCGAGCACTTCACCGAGTGACTCTCTGGCCCCGGTATCGGATTCAGGCGTGCTCATAACTCAACCCCTAAAGCCACCAGGAAAGTTTTGGAATCTGCGATGAATTGGGTGGCAAACGCCAGCGCATTGTCGGGGCTGATGACCAAATCTGTTACCGTAGCGAAGTGATTGTAATCAGCCAAGTTCCTATCCTCTCGAAGGTTCCGTAGGTTGATTATGTGCGAGTCTCGGTTTGTAAAGCTGTCTGGCAATTGTTCGACGTTCTTATGGTCGGAGTTATCGGTGGAGAACGCTCCGCTGTGTTTCAGCGCGACCGATCGACGGACATTGTACACGGCGTAATAGAGGCGAGAAATTTTCTGACGCCAGAATTGGTTGCTGATGGCCGCAGCGAAGTCGAAGTGTGTCTGTCCAAGGGCGAAAAGTAACCCAACATTTCTATTGAGCTCTGCCGTGAGCTTCGCCAATTCCTGTTGCTCCAAAATATGATCCAAGTTCTGAATCATTTTCATCGGATTGGAGGAAGCCAACAAGAGATGCGGCGGATTTAGCCCTCTAAGGGTGACCATTGGATGATTCAATCGTGTTGGCCACGCGAATTTTATCCAAATTATCGAGGATTGTACAGGAGGATGAATTGGGAGAATTGGGGTCAGTGTGCAATTTTTCTCTCACTTAATCCCATCTGAATCGCTCGCCCACCATCTCCTCGCTCTTTCAGGAGAATTGGGCCGCGCATGAGATTGGGCGTGGACCATGTCGCAGTGCCCGTCCCGGCAAAATCGCGGTCCGTCGTCCAAATATCGGCGTCGATGCTGCGCGCCAGCGCAAGCACGTGCGCGTCCTTCGTCGACCCGTTGCGACTCGGCACAGCCTCGCGCAGCGCCGTCTCGGCGTCGGCAATCATGGCGGCCAACGCGGCTGCCGGAACAACCGTGATCTCCGCGACCAATCCGCCAAGAATGTCCAACAGCTCGGGCAACTTCAGTCCGACTTCGATACGCCGCCGCGCCTCATGGACCACGCGATCGGTGGTGACCAGAGATGCCGAGCGAATCGCCGTGAGCAATGCCCCCGAGCTTCGCCCCCGCACCGCTGCAACGAGGATCGCGGCATCCACTACGAGCGCGGAAGACGGGCTCCTCACCTGCGCTTGCGTTTCGCGGTCAATGCGCGAACCGCGGCATGCGACCAGTTCACCGGATCGACATCACCAAACCGGGCGAGAGCCGCGTCATCCGCCGCAACATTTCTTCCCTTCGCCAGCTTCTCCGCGCGCGCCAGCACTTGGGCCAGACGATCCGGGTCTGCCGCCTTCAGCGGCACGAGCAATCCGACCGTCTTGCCGCCGGATTTCACGGCGGTCGGTCCGGGCAGCGCGCCGATCGTCTCGCCGGATATCTTCTGCAGATCGCGAATGCTGATATGACCCATGCGGTTTACATACGCCCATACGTATAAAAATGCAATGCGCGGGCGCTCCGTCGGCCCGGTCGTTCCGGAACCGCAATCACGTGACGGTTTCGCCATGGCGCCGAGACAGAGCTCGGATACCTTCAGCCCCGAGCGGCCGAACAGCTTGTAGCGCATGGAAACCCCTCCCGTTGGGTTGGCGCAACGCGTCGCCTCGGGCCGTAGAAACCGAGGGCCGATTGCTTCCGCAAAACGCATGGTTGTCCGTGAAAAGAATTCGGCACCCGGAGACGCGGAGCGCGCGGAGATGCCGAGGAAAAACGCCGGCGTTTCTCCCGCGCAACGCGTGAGGAATTTAACCGGCAAAGCGCAAAGGCACCAAAACTCTTCGAGTTCCGAGCACCTTGGCGTCGTGGCGATTTAACTCTGCGCAATAGTATTGGCGCTACGCGCCGGATATTTCCCTCCGCGGTTTCCGCGTGAGCAATCTTTTTGGGCGATCGAAAAACCGAATTCAGATGCCGCGCAGGTCGCGCATCCCCTGCGATGAACGACGAAAATTCAGGGACGGGTTATCTGCGTCCCTCTCGCGCCGCCACAGGGCGGCGCACGCATAACCTGTCCCCTCGTTCATGGTAATACTTATCCTTGTCGCGCCATTCCTCCGCGCACAACCTTCTCTCGTTCTGCAGCCATGTCACCGGCTGTATTCGAAGGTTGTGCGGCGCTTCCGGCATTCACATGTGCGTATCGGGCAGGCGCACGACCGGCTTCAGCCCGCGCTTCACCCTCTCCATGACCGCATCGCCGACAAACGGATTGTCGCGCCGTTCGTGTCCGAACGTCGAAGTTTCTCCGTGTCCCGGCACAAACCGCACATCGTCGCCTAAGGGAAACAGCTTTTCTCGAATGGAGTGCACCAGCTGGGCAAGATTGCCGTCGCGATGTTCCCAGGCTCCGATCGCGCCCCGGAACAGGATATCGCCGACAAAAGCGATTCTTGTCGGCGCGTGAAAATACGCCATGTGTCCCCGGGTATGGCCCGGGCAGTGAAGCGCCGCGATCTCCACCTCGCCGAATCCGATGCGGTCTCCGTCCTGGAGCCAGCGGTCCGGTACGAAGGATTGGGCGCGAACGCCATAGCGTGCCCCATGTTCGGCCAGTCCTTCAAGAACATGCGCCTCGTTGCGATGCGGGCCCTCGATGCGCGCCCCGGCCCTGGCTGCGAGCTCCTTGGCGGCACCGCAATGATCGAAATGGCCATGCGTCACCAGCACGACGTCGAGCGTGAGGTTTTCCCATTCCAGGAAGTCGAGGACGCGGTCGATGTCGCCGCCGGGATCGATCGCCGCTGCCCGCGCCGTCTTCTCGCACCACAGGATCGAGCAATTCTGCTCGAAACGCGTCACGGGCATCCAATCCACTTTCATGGCCGGCACTGGCGCCTTGTTCGCTTCAAAACGATTCTCCGAGGGTGTCTTGAGTACGTGGTGCTTGTCTATCGGATCGAAATAGCCGGCCGTGGAAACGGAGGCCCGATTGCCCGGTAAAACGGGACCAGGGCTCTCCCGGTTGAGCGCGGGCCAAGCCATCGGTACTATGCATCGTGCACAATTCGCCAGGAGCACCTTCCCAGATGCAGTATCGCACCAAGGAGGAGCAGGTCGCCGACTTCCTCCGCGAGGGGATCATAGCCGGCCGCTTCCCGCGGGGAACGCGGCTCAAGCAGGTCGAGATCGCCAACCTGCTGCAAACCAGCATCACGCCGGTGCGCGAGGCGCTAAAACTGCTCGCGGCCGAGGGCTACGTGATGGGCGATTCCTATCGCGGCGCGACCGTGATGCCATTCGACATCGGCGCCTCGAACGAGATGCTCCATCTGCGCATTCTGCTCGAGACTCAGCTGGTGCGCGGTGCCGTCGAGCAGGCGACCGCCGCCGACATCGACGAGCTGCGCGCGCTGGCGCAAGCCTTCGAGCAGGCGGTCGCCGAGAAGAAGAACGAAGAAGCGCGCGCCGCCAACTACCGTTTCCATCGCCGCCTGCATGCCATCCCCAATATGCCGCTCACCCTGCACTTCGTGCAGATCCTCTGGGCGCGCTACCCGTTCGATCTCATCAACAAGGTCGAGGGCCGCGTCGAGCGCGCCGTGGCCGAGCACAAGGAATTGCTCGATGCGATTGCCGCGGCCGACGTGGCCGCCGCGGTGCTCGCCACGCGGCGCCACATCGAAACCGGCTGGCTGGAGCTCGACCGCGCAATGAAATCCGCGGGCCCGCGCCAAGCGCCGGCCGCCGGGTCAAACATCCAAAAATCCCCCGAATTTGCGGAGAGCTGAAGCCATGAATAAATCCATTCTGCTCGTCATGGACATGATCAACGACCTCGTCGGTGAATCCGGTCCCGGCGCTGCGACCTATGTTCCCTTGATGCGCGCGCGCAACGTCATCGAGAACACGCGTGCCGCCATCCAGGCCGCACGCAATGCCGGCGTTCTCGTGGGCTATGTGCGCGTCGGCTTTTCGCCCGATTATCGCGAATGCCCGCCTGCGTCGCCGATCTTCTCGGCGGCGCGCCAGAACGGCCGCTTCAAGCTGGGGACGCCGGGCACGGCGGTGCATCCGGCGCTGAAACCGCAAGAAAGCGACTTCGACATCGTCAAGCACCGGGTGAGCCCGTTCTACGGCACGGCGCTCGAGCCGATCCTGCGCGCGCAAGGCATCGAGCGGCTTATTCTCTGCGGCGTGTCGACCAACGGCGTGGTGCACACCGGCGCCCGCGAAGGCCACGACCGCGACTATGAATGCGTCGTGTTCGAGGATTGCTGCGCCGGAGCGACCGTGGAAGAGCACGAGCGCGCGCTGTTCTGCGTCGCCCGTTTCGCCAAAATCGCCACCAGCAGCCAGTTCGATTTCGGCAAGTAGGTCCCAGCGCGAGGAAAAGCTCCCCCCCTGCGAGCGAAGCGAAGCGGGGGAGGAACCAGTTGTGTGAATCATGCCGGCCGCGCTCCCTTGTGAAGCTCGTCCTTGACCCGAAAGAATGCATTATGCATTCTACATCATCAGCCTTACAGGCCTCCGGCGGCGCCGCCCCCGGGGCTGATGGAACACGAAGGAGTTTGCGGACATGAGCGCTGCCGAGACCGATGTTGGCCAGGCGCCGGCCGAGGGCCGGATCACCGACGAGGCGATCGCAGCCGCCAAGGAAATGATCGGCCTGCAGCTGCGCCCCGAAGGGCCGTATCTGCAGGATGCGACGCCGGACACCATCCGCAACTTCTGCAACGGCATCGGCGACCTCAATCCGCTTTACCGCGACGCAGAACACGGACGCTTGAGCCGCTACGGCAGCGTCGTTGCCCATCCGATGTTTCCGATGGCGTTCGGCTGGATCGGCCGCACGCGCTGGGGCCTGCCCGGCGTGCACGGCTTTTACGCCGGCAACGACTGGGAGTTGTTCCGCCACATCCGCCCCGGCGACCGCATCACCGCCATCGAGCGCGTCGTCGGCGTGGAGGACAAGCAGAGCAAATTCTCCGGCCGGCTGGTGCTGCAATTCGTCGAAGCGACCTACGCCAATCAGCACGGCCAGATCGTCGCGCGCGCGCTCGGCACCTGCACGCGCCACGAGCGCAAGGCCGCGCGCGACACGGGCAAGTACAAAGACATCAAGACCTACGAATATACGCCCGAGGAATTCGAGAAGATCGACGACGCGATCATGCGCGAGGACGAGCGCATTCGCGGCAACGATGTTCTCTACTGGGAAGACGTGAAAGAGGGCGACGAGCTGCCGCCGATCGTGCGCGGCCCCTTGTCGCTGATGGACACGATGGGATTTCTGGTCGGCTGCGGCCGCGGCCACACCCACGGCATCGTGTTCAAGGCGGCCATGAAGCATCCCGGCCATTTCTTCCGCAATCCGGAAGCCGGCGGCGGCATCGAATACACCGGGATCGGCCATCACCGCGAGTCCATCGCCAAGGAGGTCGGCGTGCCGGGCACCTACGATTACGGCCCGCAGCGCTCCTCCTGGATGGCAAGCCTGGTGACCAACTGGATGGGCGACTCAGCCTTCCTCAAGCGCGTGCGCACCGAGATGCGCCGCTTCAACACGATGGGCGATTGCACGTGGTGCAAGGGCCGCGTCAGCCGCAAATACATCAAAGACAAACACGCGCTGGTCGATATCGAGATCACCGGCGAGAACCAGCGCGGCGAGCTCACCACGCCGGGACTTGCCACGGTGATCCTGCCGTCGCGCAACATCGAGCTGCCGGTGTTCTTCGACGGCTCGGCGCTCGACCTCGAGCTTCTCGTGGTGCGCTGACATCGATCGCCAATCCCATGACGCAGACGCGCGCGCCGCTTAAGGGCTTCAAGGCGGTTGTTTCCGCCTCAGGAGTCGCGGCGGCTTATGCGGCGCGCCTGTTGCGCGTGATGGGGGCCGACACGATCCTTCTCGAGCCGCCCGGCGGTACGCAGCTGCGCCGCGAACCACCGTTTCTTGATGACGAAGGCAAGGTCAGTGCGCTGTTTGCCTATCTCGCGGCGGGAGCGCACAGCTTCGTTGCCGACCTTGCGACGGAGCGCGGTCGAGCCGAGGCAGCTTCGCTGCTGAACGGCGCCGACGTGTTCATCGACGATACGCCAATCGACGAGCGCGAGCGGCTCAAGATCGATCAAGCGGCGATCGCGGCGCGGTATCCGCGGCTGGTGCATGTCTCCGTGCTGCCGTTCGGCGCCAGCGGACCCAAGGCGCACTGGAAGGGCGAAGAGATCAATCTTCTGCACGCATGCACCGAAGGCCGCCTCGTGCCCAACGGCCTGTCGCAGGAGCTTTTCCCCGACCGTCCGCCGGTGAAAATCTACGGTCATTTTGCATCGCTTCAGGGCGGCATTGCCGCAGCACTCGGCGCGCTGTCGGCGCTCTGGGTCCGCGACACGGTGGGCGGCCAGTTCGTCGATGTTTCGTCGCAGGACGCAGCCCTTGCGGTCAGCGCCTTTGCCGTGCAGCGCTTCGGCGACGGGGCGGTGGAGAGCCGCGCGACGCGTTCGTTCCGGTACGGCGGCGTGCTCCAATGCGCCGACGGTTATGTCGAGCTGCTCACCTTGGAGCAGCATCAATGGAAAGCGCTCGTCACGCTGATGGGCGATCCCGCCTGGGCCCACGATCCGGCGCTCGAAGATTCGCTGGAACGCAGCCGCCGCGGCGGCGCCATCAACGCACACATCAGAGCCTGGGCGAAGGGACAGCGTGTCGGCGATATCGTTGCCGGCGGACAAAAGCTCGGCGTGCCGCTCGCAAAATACAGCGATGCGAAAGACGTGTTGGCCGATGCGCATGAGCGGGTGCGCGGCCTGTTTGCACCGGTCGCGATCGACGGCGTGGGATCGTGCGACATGCTGGTTTCGCCCTTTCACTTCGCGGGAAAGCCGCTGGCGATCCATCGCAGCCCGCCCCGCCTTGACGATTATCGAATTGCCCAACGCGGCAACACAGCGGAAGCCGGGTCATGGTGAAGCCGCTTTCCGGCGTGCGCATCGTCGATTTCACGGCCCATGCGGCGGGCCCGTTCTGCACGCACATGCTCTCGCAGCTCGGCGCCGAATGCATCAAGATCGAAACCGCGCTGAGGCCGGATATCTTCCGCAAGCCCCATCCGGTTTACGGCCGCATGGGGCCGGCAAGCTTCGACCAGGTGGCGTCGAACAAGCTTTCCGTCCGGCTCAACATCAAGCACCCCAAAGGCGTGGCGCTGGCCAAGCGCCTGGCGGCCGTCTCGGACGCGGCGGCGGAGAGCTTTCGCCCGGGAGTGCTGGCCCGTCTCGGGCTTGGCTATGACGATCTGCGTGCCGTGAAGAAAGACATCATCGTGTTGTCCGTGTCCTCCTCGGGACAAAGCGGACCGGATTCGCATTTCGCGGGATACGCGCCCCTGTTCGGTGCCTGGGGCGCGCTCGGCACGCTGACGGGTTACGCCGACGGACCGCCGGTCGAAATCCGCCATGTCATGGACCATACGGTCGGTCTCAATGCCGCGGTTGCATTTCTCGCGGCGCTGCATCATCGCAGAACCACGGGCGAAGGACAGCATGTCGACGTTTCGGCGCGCGAGGTTGCGTCGTCGCTGATCGGCGAGGCGCTGCTGCTCGCCGCCGCCGGCATCGAACCCCGACGCATGGGCAACGATCATCCGCGCATGGCGCCGCACGGCGTCTATCCGGCGCGTGGCGAGGATTGCTGGCTGTCGATTGCGGTCGGCACGGACGCGCAGTGGCGCGCGCTCGCCCACGCAATGGGCAAGCCCGAGCTTGCCCATGATGTTCGCTTCGCCACTGCCGCAGCCCGCCATGCCCATCGCACAGAGATCGATCCAATCATCGCGCAATGGACGGCCTCGCGCGCGGCGGATGCCACGGCGACATTGCTCCAGACGGCGGGCGTCCCTGCACATGCGTCCTGGAGCGCCCGCGACGCGGTTGCCGATCCGCATCTGCGCTCGCGCCGCGCGATTGTCGATGTCAAGGAACCCGACGGCCGACCCCGCGCCGCGATCGGCGTTCCGATGCGATTGTCGAAGGGCGAGGATATCGGCATTGCTTCCGGCACACCCAAGCTGGGCGAGCATGAGGATTACGTTTTCGGCGCGTTGCTTGGCCTGAGCACGGCGCAACGCCAAGCCCTTGAGGACGAAGAGGTGATCCATTGAACCACGAAACGTCCCCGCTCCAGGATTTTTCCGCATGGGTCGGCCGCACCGAAACCCTGACCGAACGGACCTGTCCCTGGCGCGTCGCGGCTCTGGCGGCTTCGCTCGACTTGGACCACGCGCCCCATGCCGGCGATGCGCTGCCGCCCGCCTGGCATTGGCTGTTTTTCAATCCCGTCGCCAGGCGCCGCGATTTGGGACATGACGGTCATCCCAAGCGCGGCGGATTTCTGCCGCCGGTGAGCTTGCCCCGCCGCATGTGGGCCGGCAGCCGCATAACCTATCGCGCGCCGCTCGTCGTCGGCGCGGACGCGACAAGGCTGAGCGAGATCCTGAAGATCGAAAGCAAGACGGGCAAGAGCGGCGCGCTGGTTTTCGTGACCGTGCGGCACATGCTGTCGATGGAAGGGAAGTGCTGCATCGATGAAGAGCAGGACATCGTCTACCGGCCCGCCCCGCCGCCGGGTGCTGCGGCGCCGCCCAACACTCCGGCACCGCAGCGCGCCGACGTGAGCGAGCAGGTCGTGCCGGATGCGACGCTGCTGTTCCGCTATTCCGCGCTCACGTTCAATGGTCACCGCATCCATTACGACCGGCCTTATGCGGCGGACGAAGAAGGCTATCCCGGTCTCGTGGTGCACGGGCCGCTCATCGCGACGTTCTTGCAAGGGCTGGCGGTGCGTGCCCAGCCGGGGCGGCGGCTTTCGCGCTTCGACTTCCGGGGAATTTCGCCGTTGTTCGCCGACAGCCCATTCTTTATCGAAGCGGCGCGCGCCGACGACAAGCCGAGCGAACTCGCGGTTTGGGCGCGCACGGAACACGGCGCGCTCGCGACGCAAGCCACCGCTCATTTCGGTCCAGACGAGAGCGCATCGTGACTCACTGGAAGAGCCAGTCTAATCGCGCCCGCCTACCTTTTTGTGGCAAGGCCATCGCATGTGGGTCGAGTGACGGAACTAAAAATCTCACGCGGAGACGCGGAGACGCGGAGGTTTCCGTGGGGTTACGAAATGCCGAATGGTTCCTTGCGCGAAGCGCAGATAAGGGCGGCAGAGCTTCCTACGGCTCGCGCGACAAGAAGCCACGTCTAGCCTCGACACATTCCCAAGTTCTCTCCGCGTCTCCGCGTCTCCGCGTGAGAATTAATTCCCCCCGCCACGCATGCGATAGCCTCCCTTTTGGGGAGTTCGGCAAGTTATTGCTTCGTGCAGTTTGTAAAGAGAGAGGAAGGAATTAGATGGTCACCATTCCCATCAGCGGTCCGGCGTGTCTCGACGGGCAAGTTGCGCTTCTGACCGGTGCGGCCGGCGGAATCGGGCGCGAAGTGGCGAACACGCTGGCCAAAGCCGGCGCGACCGTCATCGCGACCGATATCGTCGACGGCAATCCGTTCGAAGGCCGCGACAACATTTTCTACCTTCGCTATGACGTGACGTCCGCGAGCGAGACGAACGCAGTCGTCGAGAAGATCGAGCGCGCGTATGGCGCCATCAAGGTGCTGGTACTGTGCGCCGGATCGATCGCCAACACGCCGCTTGCCAAATCGACTGATGCGGAATGGAACGCGATCTGGCGCGTCAACGTGATGGGGGTGGTCAACCCGGTGCGCCGGATCTTCCCGCTGATGTGCAAGGCCGGAGGTGGCAAGATCGTGGCGCTGGGCTCGATTGCGGCGAAGATCGGCGGCGTGGCCTCCGGTCCGGCTTACGTGGCTGCGAAATCCGCCGTGCACGGCCTGATGAAATGGACGGCGAAAGCCGGCGCATCGCACGGCGTGTTCGCCAATATCGTAGCGCCCGGCCCGGTGGAAACGCCGATGTGGCAATCCGTTACCCAGCGCAAGCCTCCGTCGGCCCATGGCAGCGTGCCGCTCGGCCAATTCGGACAACCCGAAGACATCGCGCAGGCCATTCTTTTCCTGTGCTCGCCACAGTCGAACTGGATCACCGGAACCACGCTCGACGTCAATGGCGGCATGTTGATGGACTAGGGCGCGATGCGATCACGTGGAACGGGAATTATGGTGCACCAGCCCGCATGCCACTTGTGGGCAGGTCCGCATATGCCTGTCCGGTTTCAGCAAAGTGTTTCACGCGGAGGCACGGAGCCGCGGAGATGTTTGCGAGCGTCACGCGCCGAAGATTCTCTTTTCGCACAGCGAAAAATATACTTCGTTCAAACCGCCAAGTCGCAAAGGCGCCAAAATTCCTTGGCGTGCTTGCCCTCGATCAAAGCGGGGGCTTGGCGGTCAAACGGTCTTGGGATCGCCGGGCTTCGCGCAGGAAACATTTCGGATCGTGAGGCGCCTACAAATCTCTCCGCGGCTCCGTACCTCCGCGTGACATACTTGGTGGCGCAGGTCGGACATATGCGTTCGCCCTGCAATTGCGGGAGGCGGAAAGATCGACTTCGACCCGCCACCCTGAGCGCACCCTCACCGACCACTACGCAAATAAAGGCACCGTCCGTGTCGCTCACCTCTGATTACAGGTACTAAGCTCCCATGGAGGACAAAGCCCCCGCGATCGGCTTCATCGGCTTGGGCGTCATGGGCGGGCCCATGTGCCGCAACGTCGTGAAGAAACATGCCGCCAAAGTCCACGCTTTCGACCTGAACGACGCTGCGCTAGCCGCCGTGGTCGATGCTGGAGCACAGGC